>NZ_CP041332.1:0-3485889 GCF_013394185.1 Vibrio sp. Scap24
GGATTTCATTTTTGAGATCTTTGATTGAAAGTATTTTATGATAATTATTGCAACTATTTTTGCATTTTAACGATTTCAATGTTTAAACTGTAGTTGAAATATTTAGCAACTCTGAACAGGAATAAACATGAAAGAAGTCATTACAGCAGACAAAGCACCAGAAGCCATCGGCCCATACTCGCACGGCAACGCATTCGGAAACCTCGTTTTCACATCAGGTCAATTACCCGTGTGTAGAGAAAAAGGCGGTGTTGTAGAAGGTGGCGTTAGTGAACAATCTCGTCAGTCGTTACTAAACCTTCAATATGTTTTACAAGCGGCGGGCAGTGACCTAGACGCGGTACTAAAAACAACGTGTTACTTATCAGACATTAGCGATTTTGCGGCTTTCAATGAAGTCTACAAAGAGTTTTTTGAAAAGGATTGTCCGGCTCGTAGCTGCTTTGCAGTGAAGGATCTTCCTCTAGGTGTGAAAATCGAAATTGAAGCGATTGCTGGTCGTAAATAGCTGCTCGTAAATAGCTGGTCGTAAGTAAACTAAGAATAGTGTGAGGTCCTTACTATGAAACAACAATGGCAACAGTATAAAGAGATTTTAAATACCGTCGTTAAACCCGCTCTTGGCTGCACAGAACCCATCTCCGCAGCTTACGCTTGTTCAGTCGCTGCCAAGATGCTTGTGGGTACACCGGATAAAGTTCGAGTGTATGTGTCGGACAATTTATACAAAAACTCTATGGGCGTGTTCGTTCCGGGGACAGGAAAGATAGGCTTACCCATTGCTGCTGCTGTTGGTGCGATTGGTGGGGACCCACACGCTGGTTTAGAGGTGTTAGCGAAGATCAGCACAAAAGATGTTGAGAAAGCGCAAGCTCTTATCGATGCCGGACAGGTGAGTGCGCATCGTAAAGATGTAGACGAATTCATCTATTGTTACGCTGAAGTGGAATTAGAAGGGCAAGTCGCGACAGTTGAAATCAGCGGCGGCCATACACAAATCATCAAAAAAACCTTAAATGGCACGGTTCTTTTCAGTCAAGATTGCGACCAAACCGTTTCAACAGGTTCGATTTGTGAAGGAATCGATATTGATATCGGTAACATCTATAACTATGCCACCAGTGCTGAATTCAAAGACATTGAGTTTATTCTCGAAGCTTCTGACCTCAACGGCAAGCTATCGCAAGAAGGCCTAGCACACGCTTATGGGCTTGAGGTTGGTCGCACCATGGAACAGGGTATTCAACTCGGCTTGATGAGTGAAGACTTGATGAACAAGATCATCATGCAAACTGCAGCCGCGTCTGATGCTCGAATGGGTGGTGCAACTCTACCAGCGATGAGTAACTTTGGTAGTGGTAACCAAGGCATTGCTGCAACGATTCCTGTCGCGGTTATCGCTGAGCACTTTAAATCGTCTCAAGAGCAACTTGCGCGTGCACTTATCATGAGTCACCTTGGTGCGATCTACATTAAATCGTACTATCCACCGCTTTCTGCTTTTTGTGGTAACACGGTAACCAGTGCCGCCGCTGCGATGGCAATGGTGTATCTGGCTAAAGGGTCATTTGAACAGAGTTGCTACGCAATTCAGAACGTTCTAAGTGATTGTTCTGGAATGGTTTGTGATGGTGCTAAATCGACATGTGCGATGAAGGTTAAAACCTCAACCAGTGCAGCGGTAAACGGGTTCTTAATGGCTATGCGTTGTAATGAAGCGCACAACCAAGGCATTGTTGCTGATGATGTTGAGACCAGTATTCGCAATATTGGAAAATTGGTTACCGCTGGTATGAGTGTTACAGACTCAACGATTATTGATATAATGTCTGCGTAATCAAATGTTTTAGAATCAGATGATTTTAATAAATCAAACCGCTTGGTAGTTTTACTTAGCGGTTTTTTCGCCAGAAGAGGAAGGACTCAGTGTTCGAATTAGCTCAAAGTGATTATGATATTTTGCACTCAATCGAAAACATCGTTGACGGGATTGCTGCAATGTATGGCGAGCATACGGAAGTGCTATTGCACAGTTTAGATGTCCGTAATCCTTCGATTATCAAAATCGCGAACAGTCATGTCACAGGACGAGACGTTGGCGCACCTATTACTAACTTAGCACTGATGAAGCTGACTCAGGGTAAAGATGTGTCGGGCGCTTACATGACAAAATGTCCTGATGGTAAAACCTTGCGTTCGATGACCACTATAATTCGCAACCCGCAGCAAAAAGCCATCGGCTTGCTATGCATTAACACCAACCTTGATGCACCGTTCCAAGAGGTGATGCATTCACTGGTTCCTTGTTTGCTTCCACACTTAGAAAGACCTCAAACTACGCCTGAGACTTTTGCTCGCAGTAACGAAGAGATGATGCACAGCTCAATTGAAACTGTGCGAGAGCAGGTGACTGGAGACGCAGATATCGCACCGTCGAAGAAGAGCCGTGAGATTGTGACTCGATTGCATGAAATGGGTATTTTTGATTTGAAAGACAGTGCGCAAATCGCGGCAAAAGGGCTCGATATTTCTATCCATACCATCTACCGCTACCTGCGCGAACTCAAAGCGTAATCCATTAGTTTAGCGTGATACATTGGTTTAGCGTAATATTTTGGTTTCAGTTTAATTATTCGGTTTCTGGTTATATCTAAATGGCTGGGTCATCAACTTATCTAGCCTTTGTTCTTTTCCATCGCGTATCTCAGGAACGCCAATGCTTACCTTGTCGTGGCCAAGCTTAGGTTGAGCGCGATAGGTTTTGAACCAAATGTCCCACACCGACAAAAAGAAACCAAAATTAGAATGCGTTTCTTTGACGATCACAGAGTGATGCACTCGATGCATGTCAGGTGTCACAATCACCTTGCGTAATTGCTTATCGAACCATAATGGCAAACGACCATTGCTATGGTTGAACATCGCACTCACATTCAACACCACTTCGAAGATCACCACCGCTAATGCCGGAACACCGAGTACAAAAATCAATGCCACTTTAATCAACATCGATAAGATCATCTCTATCGGGTGGAAGCGTGTGCCTGTCGTTACATCAATATCCAAGTCTGCGTGATGAACACGATGAAGTTTCCAAAGCAGAGGAATACGGTGGAAGACGAGATGTTGAGTGTAAATGGCAAGGTCTAACAGCACCACACAAAGAAACACGGTTATTTCAAAAGGAAGCGTAATGTTATTAAACAGACCCCATTGGTTTTGCTCAGCAATCAAAGCCGCTTGAAACGCTGCTACGGGAATTAATGTTGCCAACAATACGCTGTTAACCGCCATCAACGAGAAGTTATTTCCCCAACGAAACCACTTGTTTTGAGTCAGCGTTTTTCTAGGAGCACGGTACTCCCACAACGCACACAAGATGAAAGCGGTGATAAAACAGACAAGGCGAAGTAGCGATGGGTCCTGCATAAGAATTCCTTCTATCATTATCAAGCCACTGTAAGTACAATCGTGCCACTTTTCTAGTTCTATCTGTCGTTATTGTCCATGAGAATCCACGCTTTCCACCGTTTATACCAACACCGTTTATCTCTTTCTACCAAACCGTTTAATGCGCGCGGGTGTAAAGTGGTGCGCTGTGAGTACTGCAAAATCAAACAAGACAGTTGTATCTGTGAACATCAACCAGACATAGATACGAACGTCGCGACCATGTTGATCTTGTCAGACAACGAAATCTTAAAGCCGAGTAACACCGGCCGTTTGATTGTGGATACCGTAAAAGACAGCCATGTTTACCTTTGGCACAGAACTGAACCCAACGCAGAAATGTTGGATGTACTGAAAGACGAAAAGTATCAACCTGTCATTGTGTTCCCTGAAGATTACACCGATGACAAAACGCGAGTAGTTCAAGACTTGCCACAAATGCGTGACTCAAATAAAAAGCTTTTGCTGATTTTCATCGATGGAAGCTGGCGCGAAGCAAGACGCATCTTTAGACGTTCTGAGTACCTACAAGATTTACCTGTATTATCGATTGAACCAGAATCGGTTTCTCAATACATGATGCGTAAGTCAGACAACGACCAACACCTTTCAACGGCGGAAGTGGCGAGCTTGGTATTAAAACAAGCAGGTGAAGAGCAGGGCGCGAAGACTTTACAACTTTGGTTCGAAGCATTTCGCGAAAGCTACATGCTAAGTAAGACGCGTTATAAGTCGGATCTGACCAAACCTAGCCTGAACGCTTTCATAGAACACAGTAAAAGTGAGACTTCACTCTAACCTTTAACCGCTTTGTGCTGACTTGTTGTTCAAACAGACTCGAACACGAGATAAGTTTGTTATCTATCACGGTTTGTAGGGGGAGTGTTATGGATAATGTTCCTCAGTTGTTTTATTTAAAGAATTTATTTGCCCGAATTTAGGGAAAAATTGGAGAGATTTCATGTATTACGGCTTCGATGTTGGCGGCACAAAAATTGAGTTTGGTGCATTCAATGAGAAACTTGAGCGAGTAGCAACAGAGCGTGTTCCAACACCAACAGACGATTATCAGTTACTGCTTGATACAATTGCTGGTTTGGTAAAAAAGTACGATAGCGAATTCTCTTGCGAAGGCAAAATTGGCCTTGGTCTTCCTGGCATGGAAAACGCAGACGACGGCACAATGCTGGTTGTTAACGTACCAGCTTCAACAGGTAAGCCACTACGTAAAGATTTAGAAGCGCTTATTGGTCGTAGTGTAAAAATTGAGAACGACGCAAACTGTTTCGCGCTTTCAGAAGCGTGGGATGATGAGCTTAAAGATGAACCATCAGTTGCTGGCCTAATTCTGGGTACTGGCTTCGGTGGTGGTTTAGTTTACGAAGGTAAAGTGTTCTCTGGTCGTAACCACGTTGCAGGTGAGCTAGGCCATATGCGCCTTCCTATCGATGCATGGTTCCACCTTGGCGATAACGCACCGCTACTAGGCTGTGGTTGTGGCAAGAAAGGTTGTCTAGACAGCTACCTATCTGGTCGTGGCTTTGAGTTGATCTACGAGCACTACTACGGCGAGAAGAAGAAAGCGATTGAGATCATTCAAGCATACAACGAAGGCGAAGCAAAAGCGGCTGAGCACGTTGATCGCTTCATGGAACTATTGGCTATCTGTTTCGCGAACCTGTTTACTGGTCTTGACCCACATGTTGTTGCATTGGGTGGCGGTCTTTCAAACTTCGAGCTTATCTACGAAGAGATGCCTAAGCGTGTGCCTAAGTACCTACTGTCTGTAGCGAAGTGTCCTAAGATCATCAAAGCGAAACACGGTGATTCAGGCGGCGTTCGTGGTGCTGCATTCCTTAACATTAAGTAATCGCGACTTAACGTTGAACTAGTCAAAAAGAATAAATAAAAATGCCGCAATCTCGAAAGAGGTTGCGGCATTTTTGATTGTTTGGTGTTTTGGTTTCTTTAACTCTTCACTAAGAACTCCAAAACGAAAAGCTTGAAGCTAGAGCCTAGAAGCTAAATATCAAGAAAAAGAGCCAGAGGGCTTACTTCTTCTTTTTACCAACACCAAGGTTGTCTTTTTGCTTCAACGTAAGCTTAGTAAAGCCAAGCTTGCGGAAGTAGTTGTCTTGGTAGTTACGAACCGCTTTCGTATCAGAAATCAACTCAAGCTGTTGCTCAGTTTTAAGATACTCAGAGATATCGATGCCTTCAGCTGCAGCTACAGCTTCTTGGATCGTGCGGTGTTCTTGTTTAGAAAACAGTAACTCTTTGTCTTCGTCTTTATAGGTATACAGAATGGTACGAGCCATGATGCTCTCCAATAGGATTATTACTTTCGCGCACTCTACATAAAAACAGTACGTGGCTCAAGGTTATGATAAAAAATCTTGAAATATTAGCGATATCAATAAAGCGTGCAGTAAGTCGCAAAAATATTTTATGGTACACTATGTACAATTTATATGTTTGATCGGCTTAAATCTAATTTATGATCAATACGCTTTACCCTCAGATTATGGGAATCATCACTCGAATTCAAAACTATCCTGGAATCAAAGGATTAGAAGAAGTTGATGCGCGAGTAAGAAAGATATGCCGTGACCATAATCAACCGTTCCCAGAGTCTATTGCGCTTTTTCTGAAGGCGTACAAGAGTGATCGCCAAGACAATCTACTTGATGCTGTCGAACATTATAAAACCTGCCTAAATGCAACCCAACCAGAAGAAGTTCAACTCACTGTTTTCGTCAACGGTCTATTAGCATCGGTTTATAACGACTGTGGCGACTACCAATCGGCTTATGCGTGTTATGCCAAGACGTTAGAGAGCTTACATCTCGTTGATGACAACATTCGAGCGCTCATCTACTGCAACCTAAGCGACATGCATTTGAGCTTAGGGAAGTTCGAAGAAGCAAAACAATATGCACGTAAAGCAGTAACAGCATCTCAGAATGCTAACCGCCAGCTAGATTGTGCAGTGAGCCACCTTAACCTCGCTTATGGTTGTGCGTATACCGGAGAGTTTGACCAAGCGATTCGAGCAATCGCTGAAGCGAAAAAGATAGCCGAGTCACTCTCAAGCAATAGAACGTTCGCACTGTGTCACGGATACCTAGCTCAAGCCATGGTTCAGCAAGGTAGGGTTCAGCAAGATGAAGTTCAACAGGGCGGTTTTGCTCCAAGTGATGTGCTCGATGCGTTTTATCAAGCGGAACAGTATTTCCTGAAAATCAACGACGACCATAATCGAATGGAAAACTTGGTGTGTTGGTTTCAATATTTGGTGGAAATAGGGGAGCTTGAACAAGCCCATGAACGATGTCTTTTCCTTGAGCAAAACTTTGAACTAAAAAACAGTTACCACTTCTACAGTATTTACGCGAAGGCCAAGGCGAAAACCTTTCACCATCAACAAGATTGTAATGGTCTCGCATCACTGCAAACGGAACATATTGAACTTTCAGAAAAATACCTCAAGGCTTACGAACGCAAACAAAGCGATCGTATTTTGCAAAGCGTGGATACTCTTAGAGACAAACAACAGCACGAAGTGTTTACCCAAATGCAAAAGTACATGGGCGCGATTACTGATATCGGTCAGTTCATTGCTACCGCCCCCGACCTTTATAGCGTGCTTCCTGAGATCTTAAGCAAGATAAACACGATTCTACCGACATTCGAGTTTGGTATTGCGCTGTATGACGACGAGTCCGACATACTTGACTACCAATACTTTGTTGACACTCATGGCTTGGTACAAAACCTCAAGGTCACTTGCCAAGATAACCAAACCGTCGGTACTTATGTGATTCGCAAGCGCGCGACCGTGCATTTGAACAGTGTCACCGATGATGCGCTAGAGCCTTATGTTGATAAAGCCTCACGTAAAGATGATGACTTGGTGGTGGTTAAAGACAAGCCGGATACCAACTCCATCATTCTGACGCCGATCATTCTCAATGAAAGAGTGATAGGACTGTTATCCGTACAGCATCATTTACCCAACCAATATCAACAACACCATTGTCAGTTAATCGAACATTTGGCGAGTTTCATTGCCGTGTCGCTTGAGAATCAAAAGCAAAGACAGCGCTTAGAGAGTGCCAATCAAACGCTTGAGGTATTGAGCACGACAGACCCATTAACGGGTTTATCGAATCGATATCAACTCGACAAAATAACACCTGTGTTGATTCGTAATGCTTATACACAGAAACGGTCACTTGCAGTATTGATGATTGATATTGATGAGTACAAAGCCTACAACGATTTTCATGGTCACTTACAAGGTGATGAAGCGCTGCGTATTCTTAGTCGTTTGCTGAGAAGTACATTCTCGACCAAGAACGATTACTTGTTCCGATATGGCGGGGATGAGTTTATGGCCATCTGTTTTGGTCAAAGCAGCGAAGATATCGAAGAGAAAGTCGTTACGCTTAGAAATACATTGTCTGAGTTGGCGTTAGTCAGCCCGAAGGCGATCAGAGCCAAGCAGCTTACCTTATCAATCGGTGGGGTAAACGTTGAGCTTGTTAGCGACAACGTGGATAGCAACTTCAAAATGATTTGTGACATTGCAGACAAGCAATTGTATCGAGTGAAAGAGAGTGGCCGTAACAATTACAACCTGATCGACTGTTATCTGAATAACTGCGACTTAGCCAATTGTCCGTTAGATAAACCCACGGTCGTTTAAACTACTCGGTATATCACTCTAGTTGTCTCTGTACGAACAAAAAAGAAGCCCGATTATATCGAATATAAGCGGGCTTCGTCTTTTTCTTGGGAAGCGATGTTAAATCCAGGGTGTGCTAAATCAAACACGACCTTGCAGTGGAATAATCGTCACTGTTTCACCGACTTTCACCGTATCAACCGCTGGTGAGATTTCGATTAAGCAGTTTGCTTCGCTCATTGAACGCAGAATACCTGAACCTTGTTTACCCGTCGTCTTCACTTCGAGCACACCAGATTCGTTCATAGAGAACACACCACGGCTGAACTCAGTACGACCTTGGCGAGAACGTAATTGTTCCGTCGCAACCGCGTTCGCTTTCACTGGTGTCCAATTAGTTTGACCTTGCAGCTTACGAATTGCAGGCTCAACAAAGTTAATGAACGACACCATTACCGCAACTGGGTTACCCGGTAAGCCGAAGAAAGGTTTGTCTTCAATTTTACCGTAAGCAAGAGGGCGGCCTGGACGCATGTTGATACGCCAGAAGTTAATCTCACCCAGTTTATCTAGCGCGAGTTTAATGTAGTCAGCATCACCAACAGACACACCGCCAGACGTCAGTACCATATCAGTTTCTAAAGAAGCCGCGTGAAGTACATCCATCATCTTCTGTTCGTCATCTTCAATGATGCCGTAATCGACGATGTCACAACCTAGCTTCTGAAGCATACCGATAATAGTAAAACGGTTTGAATCGTAGATAGAGTTCGGCTTCTGCTCGCTACCAGGCGCTTGAACTTCATCACCTGTAGAGAACACGCCCACTTTAACTTTTCGCAGAACAGGGCAGATACCGAAACCAAGCGACGCCATCATACCCATTTCTGGTGCTTCGATTCGTGTGCCACGCGTAAAGACAGGTTGACCGATTTCTAGGTCTTCACCCGCCATACGGACATTTTGTCCTAATGAGATTTTCGCATCTGGGAAGCTAACTGTGTCGCCTTCTTGAACGGCTTGCTCACGCATCACAACCACATCAACACCTTCAGGCATTGGCGCGCCAGTCATGATCTTAACAGCTTCACCTTGTTGAACGGCTTTGTCGTAGCTGTGTCCAGCCATCACTTCAGCTACAACTCGGTAGCTATCTAGCTCTAAATCTTCACCACGAATGGCATAGCCGTCCATCGCAGAGTTAGTGTTCTGAGGCACGTTGATTGGCGAGATAACATCTTCAGCCAATACACGACCATAGCCTTGCTCTAACGCAACAGATTCAATCAGATCTAGTGCATCAATGCTACCAACAATCTTTTGCTGGCCTTGAGTCACCGTGAGGCCGGCTGGAGAGAAAGAGTCACAACACACAACTGGCGTGTTGTCTTTTGATGATGCACACGAAGCGACTTTACTTGTTTTCGAAGCAGGGTCGAACGATTGAGCATAGTCGATGATGAAATCACGAATCGCTTCTAAGTCGCTGATCGCCATTTGTGGCAGGTCAGATTCAACTTTGCTGTCTGCAGCGATAGCAATGATGTTGTCATCGTTTGGATAAAGCCAAGGTTTGCCCACTTCATCGCGGTGCAGCTCAATCTTAGGGAAGGCGATGTTCTTGCAGCCTTCAACCAGAATCAAATCTAACGTATTGATATCAAAGCGTGTCAGCAGGTAATCAAAGTCCGCTTCGGCTTCTGGCGTTTCTGTCATCATTACATGACGGTTACGCGAAGCGATCAGCATTTGATTCGCGCCCGCTTTACGTAGGCGGTAGCTGTCTTTACCTGGCTTATCGACATCGAAATCGTGGTGAGCGTGTTTAAGAACACCCACTTTCAAACCTGCGTTGGTCAGCAAAGGCAGCAACGCTTCAAGTACGGTAGTTTTGCCTGTACCGCTGTAGGCAGCAAAACCCAATAAGGGAAGGTTAGGGCGTTGTTTTGAATCTTTCATTATTGAAGCGTTCCGAATTGGGTGAGTTCTTCTGGCGTATTGAGATTTACAAAGCAGTTTGGCGCGTCGCTAAAATCGACGTACTCAGTCACACACTCTTTGTACAGCAAGATGATCTTGCGGTCGCCACGTTCTAAAAAGGCTTCTAACTTTGGAAGTACGCGCTTGTGAAATAGGGTAAACACAGGCTGTTTATATTCACCATCGTGAGCCACAAGAATGTCGCTGTCTTCTTTTACCGCCGCGCAAAAACGCTCAACAAGGTCGTCACTGATTTGCGGGCTGTCACAAGGAACAAAGCCAACCCAATCTGTAGCCGCGTTTTTAAGGCCAGCGTGAATGCCACCCAAAGGGCCTGGGTAATCAGGGAACGAATCGGAAACAACCGGAGCGAATGCTTGGTAACTGTCGAGGTTACGGTTGGCATTGATGGTGATGCTGACATCTTGTTGTGACAGCTTGTCTATAACGTATTGAATAAGCGGGGAACCGTTGAGCTCAACAAGTCCTTTATCTTTTCCGCCCATACGGCTGGCTTGTCCGCCAGCCAAAATAACCCAACTAGTTTGCGTTGGAAGCAGCATAAATATTCTCTTGTGCTTTGTTCTTTTTAATTACTTGCAGAAGCGGTGATTCGGTCAAGGTATTGTCTTTGATCCACCACTGCTTCTTGCACAAATCGGTTAACGCGTTGGTTTGGTGACTTGTAATGACTAAACTCGCGCCTCTCTGAAGAAGATCTTCGGCCATAATCACCAATCTTTCAATAGATTCTTTGTCTAAAGAAGCACTTGGTTCGTCCATCAGCAAGATTGAAGGCTTGAGAATCCAAGCTCTTGCCATTGCTACGCGTTGACGCTCACCACCAGACAACACAGAAATGTGCTCGTCTGCCAGGGTTTCTAAACCTACCATCCTCAAAGCATTAATTATTTGAGCTCGCTTATCTTTTTGGCTCTCTTTGTTAAAGCGAATGCCATAAGCGACATTTTGGTACACAGAGCCATCAAATAGGTAAGGGGTTTGATGGAGATAGATGATGTCTTTGAATTTTAGTCTAGGAAACAGGTTATGTTGCCAGCTTTGTGTTGGGCATTGAATACGGCCAGAACTTGGTTTGATCAAACCTGACAATATTTTAAGTAGGGTTGTTTTGCCAACACCGTTGTCACCCTTCAGATAAATAGCATCGTTAGGGCCGATCGACAGTTCAGGGATATGGAACAAAACACGCTCTTTGTAGCGCATTGAAATTTGCTGCGTTGTTATTTTTATACTCATGACAGCGTTCCTAAGTTCTTAGATAGCCTTTTCCTCTCACACTGGAAAGGAAAAAGTTAAGGGCTAATGCCAATGCCAATAAAACCATGCCTAGCGCGACACCTTGAGCGAATGCGCCTTTGTGGCTTTCCATAGCAATAGCCGTTGGGATATTTCGAGTCATTCCCATAATGTTGCCACCTACCATCATTGAACAACCCACCTCAGTTACGATGCGAGAGAAGGCAGCAATGGCAGCCGCAAGTAGAGGAAAACGAGTTTCCCAGATCAAGGTACACGCGACTCGAGTGGTCGAAACTCCAAGAGTACGTGCCGTTTCTACCGCTCGACGGTCACTGGCTTGCAGCGCGCCGTGCATCATGGCAACCAGAATAGGGAAGCAGATCAGCATCTGACCCAGAATCATCGCCTTTTGAGTGAACAGCAATTGCCAGTCACCTAATGGGCCGGAACGAGAGAGCATCATGTACATCAGCAAGCCAATTACCACGGTAGGGATAGCTTGTAAGGTGTTTATAACCGACAGCAGCGCCCATTTACCGGGAAACTCGGTATAAGCCAATATGAAAGCCATGATGATTGCAGGAATAATCACCAATGAAATGGCGGACAAAGATACACTGAAGGATACCGCTACAATTTGCCACAGTTCTTGGTCAAAACTGACTAGTAAATTCAATGCATCAAGCGTTGTTTGCCATAGGGTCATGAAGTATCTCGTGTGAATCGATAATGGGTCTTTATCGGTAATGACTGATGTTAATCATAGCTGACACAATATTATTGAGCCTATATTGGCCAGCTATTGTTTCTTTAATCGCTTCAGTTAACTGATTAGTTAAGCGTAGTGCTAATTGGAAATAGCACTTACAACAAACCATTTGTCAGCTTGCTGTAAACGAATCTACGCTGACGAAAAACTACTCTGCGCTCGCTACAAACAGCTGTTTGCCATGCAGTTTAAAGTCGTTAATCAGTTTCTGACCTTTAGGGTTCACCAACCAATCACTGAATACTTTCGCTGCTTGGTAGTTAATGCTTGGGTAACGCTCTGGGTTAACAAGAATTACTTGGTAAGGGTTGAATAGGTTCTTGTCGCCTTGGAAAAGGATTTTAAGATCCAATTTGTTTTGGTAAGCCAACCACGTGCCACGGTCTGTCATGGTGTAGCCTTGCATTTCAGACGCCATGTTCAGAGTAGGGCCCATGCCTTGACCAACACTGCGGTAGCCACCAAAGTTTGGTTCCATTTTAGTCTGTGCCCAAATGCCCATCTCTTTCTTGTGCGTACCTGAATCGTCACCACGAGACACGAACGTCACGTTGTTGGTTGCGATTGCTTTGAACACATCGGCTACCGCTTTTTGAGATTCAATTTTTGCTGGATCGCTTTGAGGGCCAACAATCACAAAGTCGTTGTACATCAGTTTACGAGGTAAAACGCCGTAGCCTTTTTCAACAAAGTTCGCTTCAGCCTTTGGTGCGTGAGTCATCACCAAATCCACATCGCCATTTTCACCCATGCGAAGAGATTTACCTGTACCTGCAGCTAGAACATCTACTTTAATACCAGAATCTTTTTCAAATTCAGGCAGTAGGTAATCCAGTAGACCAGAGTGATAAGTACTTGTCGTTGTCGCAAGCTTGATATGCGTGGTGTCTTCTGCGCTGCTAGCCGAGTAACTGACGATAGATAGAGCTGCAATAGTTAGGGGAATTGCTTTCATTATTATTATGTCCATTCTGTTATAAATGAATGACATGCCTTCGTTTTAAAGGGCTCAAAGAAGGGCATGTACATAAGATGCTAATTCTTGTAATTAGAAATCATCACCTTATAAGCAAGCTTAATGCCAATAAATGATGCATCAGATTTCATTAAATTGCTGTTATTTCGGACAAAACTGCGCCATTTGACCCTATAAAATGAATCAAAACATGAGCTAGGACAAAATGTCGCACTTTGACCCTGTTGATCAAAAGGTTAATTGGTACACTCTGTCCCAACTTTCCCTATCGGCTGATCATTATGTCTTTACCTAGTTCAAGTACGTCTCATCTTAATTCAAGCACATTGACTCAATATCAGGCATTTTCTGTCTTGGTTGTTGATGATGAAATTGGGATGCAGGCAATTCTTAAGAAAGCACTAGGTAAGTACTTTGGCAAGGTGTCGAGCGCAGGTTCAGTAGAAGAAGCTGAGGTTCTACGTTGCAACGAACACTTCGATCTCATTGTTCTCGATATCAACCTTCCAGGCCGTTCTGGTATTGAATGGGAAGAGGCCTTTAACGACAGTGACCGAAAAGCTGATGTGATCTTCATGACCGGCTATGCCGATCTAGAGATGACCATTTCGGCACTCAAGCTTGGCGCTTCTGACTTTATCCTCAAACCGTTCAACCTAGAGCAGATGATACAAGCTGTGCTGCGCTGCATGGATAAACGCCTAGACCAAAGAATGCAATACGCGTTGAAGCGTGATGTTAGCCGTCACATTAAAACCGAGCTAATCGGCAGTTCAGACAAAACCAAACAACTTAAGCTCCTCATCAGCCAATTCGCGCCATCACGAGCATCGGTTCTTATTGAAGGCGAGTCGGGCACAGGTAAAGAGTTGGTTGCACGTGGCGTACATGAAGCCAGCAAGCGAACAGGCCCGTTTGTACCAATTAACTGTGGCGCGATTGCCCCAGAACTTCTCGAAAGCGAATTGTTTGGTCACACCTCTGGCGCGTTTACTGGTGCCAAGAAAAATCGTGAAGGTTTATTCAGAGTAGCGAGCGGCGGCACACTTTTTCTTGATGAGATTGGTGAAATGCCACTACCAATGCAAGCTGCGCTTTTACGTGTGTTAGAACAACGCACAATCCGACCTGTCGGCAGTGAAAAAGAGATCGCAGTTGACGTACGTGTCGTTGCAGCGACCAACCGAAACCTTCAGGAAGAGGTAGATAAAGGACACTTCCGTCGCGATCTCTTCTACCGACTCAATGTATTGAAGATTGATGTGGTGCCACTAAGAGAGCGTCCATCGGATCTGATTGAGCTGGTTCCATACTTCACCCGTCTATTATCGAGTGAGCTAGGCATGCCCGTTCCAAACTGGGCACATGAAGACATCTTGGCGATGAACGAATACGAATGGCCGGGCAATATCCGTGAACTTAAGAATTTAGTAGAGCGTTGCATTCTATTAGACAAGCCACCAGCTCATTATTGGCGTGAAGTGAATGGCGACCCGGCACCAACCAGCATTTCAGTGACGGTGTCACACGGCGCGGAAGTGCCAAACTTAAATAACACAGACGCCGCAGAGGGCTACCCAAACACTTGGACGCTCAAAGAAGTGGAAAAATCCCACATAGAACAATTGGTTAGTTTCCATGATGGCAATAAGTCTGCTGCAGCAAGAGATCTTGGCGTTGCACGTAAAACGCTAGAGCGTAAATACAAAGATTGGAATACAGAAGGCTCTGAATATGCCGATTAGACGTCAGTGGTGGTCAAAGTGGGCGTTCCGCTTCAAGACCATGGTGCGTTACCGCTTATTGTTTCTGACATCTGCGCCGATCATTCTTACGTTGTGTGCACTTGTTGCTATCACGTTGTATTGGTCGGTTCATTACACGTGGCAGGGTGCGTTGATCGATGTTGATGAGCGCCTAGACGTAGCGGATAACAGTATTCATCTGATTCAAAGCCAACAGGCTTATAACGTTCGTGCGTTTGCTGAGTCGTACAACTTCCGAGTCAAACTCGCGAGTGATCTTTCGCAAGAGGATCTTATTCGTTGGGTTTCTGAAAACAAATCTCGCTATGAACTCGACTTTCTTCGCTGGCGAAGTGTTGAAAGTATGGAAAAGAAACTCGAATACTTAAACCTGACCCACAAAGAATCGTTTTTCAGCGTATTGAGTCAAGATGAACTCAATACCTTAGATCGTGATCTCGCAAAGAAAGCCGAAGTGCCGATGCTCAAAGGGAAGAGCGTTGAAACACGAGGCTTGGTCAGTCGCACCGTGGTTTCCATTCGAGATAAGAACGAACATGTTATTGGTTTTCTTGATGGCGGTATTCTGCTCAATAACAGCACACAGCTTGTCGATCAAATCAGCAACCTGATCTATCCGCAACGCGATGGGTTCAACCGCCGTATTGGTACCGTTACCGTGTTCCTTGATGATCTGCGTGTCAGCACCAATGTGCCTTTAAGCAGCGAAGACAGCGCAGGGCGTGCGATTGGTACGCGTGTTTCACACGAAGTTCACTCCAAAGTTTTAAACGAAGGCAAAGAGTGGCTAGACCGTGCGTATGTTTATGACGCTTGGTACATCACGGCTTATCAACCCATTCATGACCAGTTCGATAATGTGATTGGCATGCTTTATACCGGTTATCTGATTTGGCCGCTTATCGAAACGTATCTGACTAACCTTGGCGAAATCAGCATTACCATCGTACTTTTATTGTTGGCGTCTGGTTTGATCGTTCACCGCGGCGCGCGTGATCTTTTCAACCCAATCGAACGCATCCATAAAGTAGTCAAGCTAGTCCAGATGGGGCAGGACAAGCGAATTGGCACGCTCGGCTTAGATGATCAACACGAACTCACTTTGCTTGCTAAGCAGTTCGACAAGATGTTGGATTTGCTTCACGAGCGTAATCAGGAGATTCAACAAGCCGCCTCCGAACTGGAATGCAAAGTTCACTCACGTACGGCGAGCTTGAAAGAGAAAACTGAAGAGCTCGAACTGCACATTAAGCTACTCAATCAAGCCAGAGATAAGCTGGTGGTGAATGAAAAGTTAGCTGCGTTAGGGGAGTTAACCGCGGGCATTGCCCACGAGATCAACAACCCAACCGCTGTGATTCTTGGCAACGTTGAGCTGATGAAGTTTGAGTTGGGTGATGAAGTGAGCCGTGTAGAAGAAGAAGTCCACGCCATCATGGAGCAGATTGACCGTATCCGAAATATCACACGAAGCTTACTTCAATACAGCCGACACGGCGGTGTACAAGATGAGATCACTTGGCAACACATCAACCCAATCGTTGATGAGAGCATTACGCTTGTGAAAACGGGCGCCAAGAAGAAAGGTATTGTGTACGTATCACAGTTACACGCGAAAACATCGGTCGAAGTTAACCGAAACCAATTACTCCAAATTCTGGTTAACCTCCAGATGAACGCGATTCACGCGATGGACGGACAGGGCACATTGACGATCTCAAGTGAAGACTGGGTAGAAAATGGCGCGTCTCATGGTGCTATTGTTCATGTGGAAGATGAAGGTTGTGGCATCAAGGAAGAGCAGCTGAAACGCATTTTCTCGCCTTTCTACACGACCAAGCGAGATGGCACAGGCTTAGGCTTATCGGTTTCTCAAAGTATCTTGAGTCAAACGGGCGGTGAGATACGTGTTGAATCCGAAGTCGGTAAAGGAAGTCGATTTAGTATCTATCTTCAACAAAAAGCCACGCCTCAATTGCTGGTATCAAATCTATAAGTTCTAACAACCAATTCACCGATATTATCACCCGATAATATTTCTAACGCACTTGGGCTATTACACGAACGTTTTAGCCCAAGCACGAAAATCCCGCACCACTAATCTATCCCCAGCCAAATCTCAACCTCTGCCGGTTTGACGGATACCTCTTTTTGGCTATGTAACACAGTGTATATCTTTCGATCTTGATGCATATCATCTGAACTGTACGAATTTTTGATAACTTGGTCGAAAATCCATAATCAAAACAAATAATAAAGTCAGTCAGCTATGAAATTAAGTAACCTATCCATCAAGTCAAAACTCGCCTCCATCGTCATTTTATCGGTCGTTTTACTGGTAATGGCATCCACCTTTAATTTAATGCAACAACGTGCGAGCTCTATGGAAGAGCGACAAGATAAGCTCAGTGCGCAAGTCGAAACCGCGGTAAGTTTGGCAAGCTACTATTACAGCCAACGCAGTGTGCTAGGTGAAGAGCTCGCAAAGGATCGTGCGCTACAAGCCATCAAGACGCTTCGCTATGACAACACTAATTACTTCTGGATTCTTAACCAGCAGCTCAACATCATCAGCCATCCGCTAAAGCCAGAGCTTAACGGCACCAATGCCGGCAACCTACGAGATGGCGCAGGTAAACATCACTGGCGTGAGATGGTCACCATCTCTCGTACACCGGAAGAGAAAGGCTTTCTTGATTACCAATGGATGAGTCCTCAAGGCGAACTCAAAGACAAGATCTCATACGTTCAGTTATTTCCAGAATGGAACTGGGTGATCGGCTCTGGAATCTTAGTCGCGGATATCCAAGAGGCGTTCTATACCTTAGCTATTAAAGAAGGAATGGTAGCGGTTGTTTTATCAGGCTTACTATTCGCTATGGGCTACGCGATTTCCAACAATATCCTTGTTCCACTGAATAAGCTTATCGATAACACCCATAAGATTGCCGATGGCGACCTTCGTGTGCGCATGAACATGACACGCAAAGATGAGCTAGGTGATATGAGCCATCAGATCGATACCATGCTCGATAAACTTCAAAGCACACTTCGCACTGCCAATGAATCTGCAGATTTGTCTAGCAACATGGCGAGTCACATCGCGCAAGCCAGTGAAGAGGCAGCAAACAGTGTTAGCTCTCAACATGCGCAGTTAGAATTACTGTCTACTGCGATGACAGAAATGAGCGCGACCATTTCAGATGTCGCGGTGAATGCTGAGAACACAGCCGCGAGCACCAATAAGGTGGTCGATCATGCAAATCAGAACGACGAGAACATGCAGGTAACCTCGACAACCATCTCACAGGTTTCAGAGAACATCTCGACAGCGAATAACTTAGTCAAAGATCTTCAATCTGGTGTGACTGAAATTAGCCAAGTTGTTGGTGTGATTCGTGATGTATCAGAGCAAACAAACTTGTTAGCACTGAACGCAGCGATAGAAGCGGCACGTGCCGGTGAACAAGGTAGGGGCTTCGCGGTTGTGGCTGATGAAGTGCGTAACCTAGCGAGCAGAACTCAGAACTCGACCAACGAAGTTCAAGGTACGATTGAAAAATTGACTCAGCAAGCTGAGCGAACCTTTAAAGCGATGCAAAACAGTAATGAGAAAGTCGACCACAGTGTCGTTGCTTCTAATGAAACACGTCAGCAATTGGATGTGATTGTGAATGAACTGCACAACGCGAATGACATGGTGGCTCAGATTGCCGCGGCGTCGGAACAACAAAGCACAGTAGCCACTGAAATGAGTGAAAGTGTCACTGGCATTCACTTAGCGGCTAATGAGGTTCTACAAGCCTCACAATCTTTGGCAGAAGACAGCCAAAAAATGGCCAACACCACAGAGCACCTAACAGAACAGTTGAAATACTTTAAAGTGTAAACCCAAAAGCACTTAGCGTTAACAAAGACAAAACCTCATAAAAAAACACCTCCGTACTTGAGATAAGTTCGGAGGTGTTTTCGTTTATCACTGACTAGGAGATTAATTCACTCTCCGAGCGTTAAACCAACTGCGACTAATGCGCTGCCACTGAAATCTTCGGTGGGTTGATGTTGTGCTTCTTAAACTCTTTCATCACACGCAGGGTAATATCGGTTTCAAACAACTTCTCATACGCGGTATCCACCACATAAGCCTTACACGTCAACTGTATCGCGAGGTAGTTGTCGGTGATCGTCTGTTTAACCAGAACAGTCACGGGCTTTGGTAAGTGGATGTAACGACTTGAAGACGCCGCTTCTTGAATCAAGTCACGGGCTAGGGTGATGTCTTCATTCATTCCGACATAAAACGGAATCACCACCTGCATATCCAACGCGCCATAGTTACCACTGGTGGTCACTTCGTTTAAGAACTTGTTGTTCGGAATCGTAATGATGTCGTCATTCAAAGTCCTCATACGCACAGAACGTAAACCAATAGTGATAATGTCACCGTAGTTACCTTCGAACGTGACGCGGTCACCAACTTGGAACGGTCTATCAATCATCACGGTGATACCGGCGATGAATGATGCTGCCAAGTCTTTAAGCGCAAAGCCGACTGACACGGCGAGGGTACCACCAATCAGAGCCAGTATTTGGTCATTGATTCTAAAGCTCATCATGAACACGATAAGACCCGTACTCACATAGATGAAGAACTGCATAAACGACTGAAGCTTTTGCAGCAGCATTCGATATTGCACGAATTGGCTACCAAAGCTCGTCACCATCGAGTTGATGAACTTAAGCAATAACCACATCGCACCAATCACGATGAGCGAGAAGAACACGCCGCTCCATCGTACTAGGCTCGCAATCTTCGAGATATTTTCTACATTGGCTAACTCTTCCGTTGCGTAAGTCGGGAAACTCATCGCCGTCGCTAAGCCAACAAGTAATAGGACAAATAACTTCTTCATTTTACTTCACCAATAAATGTTGACGGTCGAGAACGTTAGTAATGTGACGGAACCAGTGATCGGAAATCTTGGCCTTGTCTTCATTCCAACCAATGTAACCACGGCTCTCGAAGTAGCGCAGAATCCCGGTTATTTCCGCAATGCTTAGCTGAGTACATTCAGACAGTACCTCAGGAGACGCAATCTCCAGTTGCACGATAGAGCGCAACACAGCCAACATAGGTTTCGGCATGTTTTCTAACTCTTGTGCTTCAGGTACGTGGAACAATCTCACGACTGCTTGATCCGTCTCTTTGTTTCGATTCAGAGACAAACGGAAGAAGCGCAAGGCAACAGTCGGGTTACCATCTGAGTAGTGCCACAAGATACGATAGAAGCCTTGGCGTGCGCGCTCTTCCTCTGACATCTCATCTTGGTCCCACTGTTTCGGAACGACCAAACCATCGAATGACAGAGGCTTTTCTAGTTGGGTGTTGATACGGCTTGTTAGCAGTTCACCCACTTGCTTTTCTGTCCAACGAGGAAGGAAGCACACCAAATCAAACAACAGACGCTCACCACGCGCTCTGTCGACAAAGCGCCAGCTCGATTTCGCAATCGACATCACAATGCGGTGGTTCTTTTTAGAACGTCGCAACAAGTTGGTTAAGCGAATCAGATCGGATAGGCCGCCAACCATAGGTTTAACAAGGCGCTGCGCATTATCAATTGCGATTAAGTAAGTTGTTTCACTCTTACGTAGGTGCGCCAAGATTTGGATCTCAGTTGCTTCCTCTTCTAAACCAATACTTACTGCTAGGTGACAAAGCAGTTCTTGATAACCCGCATAAGGGCAACTTACGTAGATAGGCTCAGCGTTCGATACCTTGTGCAATAGGGTGTAAAGCAAAGTCGTTGAACCAACGCCACGCTCGCCAGACAGAATACAAATCGCAGGGCTGTCAGACATCAGATAGCGAGACAGCTGTTTCACCTCATCGCCCGCGTAGTCAATCAGTTCACTGTCTATTGAACCCGGTAGAATGTATTCAAAGGTTTGGTCGCCCTTGATTCTGACTAGATTCTGTTGGTTCTTATCCAAGTCCGACTGTTTAGCCACTTCAATTCTAAACAAGTAAGCCAATGCCTGACTAAACAGAGTAAAGCCAGACAGCAGCGCCATAATGCGATGTTGGAAGCTGTAGACCATCAACCACACCGCGCCAATCGCTGTCGCCACAATATTAAGAACAAAGGTATTCTGACGGTTAACCGCCCAGTTCACCCATACTGGTCTGTCAGTGATGTGCTCTAGTGCTTCAAAGACTTTTGCACGCCACAGTCTTAAAACAGAAATGGTCACCAAAACAAACCAGAAGAACAGGGCACTGTAGATCCAGCTGTAAATCGTGCCTTTACCTAAGGTTCTGATAGAGACCTGCATGATCACACCAGCAACAATGAAGCTCCACACATAGCGTCGGATGCTCGAGAGTCGAAGTGCTCTTACTTCGTTGTTTGAGGTACGACTAATGCGATACGCAAACTCAAGAATAAAGCTGATCGCAATTGAGCCACCAAGAATCCACCACGTGAAAATCTCTAGGAAAATTAAGTGCTGTAGGCTTGGCAAGCTCGACAGAATACGCAAAGAGATCGTAATCGCGATTAACCAAGCGATCGCTCTGTGCGCGCGGCTCACATACCAAATTAAACGAACCCAAAACGGTGGGCTCTGTTTGGTTTCTAGGAAGTTGATTCTAAACAGTTCGATTAAACGAGTGCCGTTTGAAAGCCACCACACCAAACCAAAGTAGATAAACAAGACTTTCAGAGATGCCCAAATCACCGGAACCGGTGAAATGAATATGTCCTTGATCAACGCCTTGAAGCTACGAGTCTGGAAATAGACAAGGTACTCCACGTTTAGCTGAGTCAATTGCCACTCTTGCTTAAATTGAGTCACACCATAAGGGCCAAAACCAGTAAGGCGCTCTTTATTGGCAGTTGTGGTTTGCTCAAGCAGATATTGCTTGCTGACGTTCAGGCTGTTTAGCGTGATGTAACTCGACTCAACCTCAAACCATTGCTCGGCATCGCTCTTCTCTCGATACGTTTTTAGCTGCTGGTCGAACGTCGCAATCTGTTGCTTTTGGATACGGAGCACTTGAGACAACAAGATGTTGACCTTGCGTTTGTCTGCCGTATTCATAAACAAAGGGTCGGGGAGTTCATCAATCCGGTTAGCCAGATCTTGGGCCGCTTCAGACACCTGAGGTTGGGATTGTAAGTCGTAGTCTAAGTTAGCAAGACTCGGCCAAGAAACGATGGCTAAAGTGAATAATAAGAAGCGCATGAATGAACGCATAAAAGTCTCTTAAAATTATGAGGTTAGGATTACTATAGTTAGTTAATTTCGCTTTGTGAAATCGAACCCATTTTTAGGGGCGAGTACTTTATCCCTGATTCTTGGGTCTTTGTCATGAAATTGTCAGAGGTTAGGCTAATATTGGAGCATCAGATGATGTTGTAAATAGCTTTGTATTAAGTAGGTTTGGTTGTAACAGTTTATTGTGCGATATATTTTATTATTTACACAGTATATGTCTTTATATAAACCGGATTTTACTCAGCCATTCGCGACTTTCGATCTATTGAATATTGGCGTTTTATTGCGCTTAAAATAGAAATAAAAAATGTGAGTCAGCTCAAACTATGATTTGGCTGGGTTATCACTCACTTAATAGCGGGTAAATGCAATCAATACTTGCAGTTAAAGCCCTGAACAAGTAACGTTGCGACGTTTTTCACATTAAGAAGGTAATGGCATTGATCTCCACAGCAAATATCACCCAACAATTCGGCGCTAAGCCACTTTTCGAAAATATTTCAGTTAAGTTCGGCGAAGGCAACCGCTACGGTTTAATCGGCGCGAATGGCTGTGGTAAATCGACGTTCATGAAGATCCTATCTGGTGAACTAGAGCCGACTTCTGGCAACGTAAGCTACGATCCAAACGAGCGCGTTGCTAAGCTAAACCAAGACCAATTTGCTTACGAAGAATTCACGGTAATCGACACGGTTATCATGGGCCACAAAGAGCTCTGGGCTATTAAGCAAGAGCGTGACCGCATTTACTCTTTGCCAGAAATGAGCGAAGAAGACGGCATGAAAGTAGCCGACCTTGAAGTTCAGTTCGCTGAAATGGACGGTTACATGGCAGAAGCGAAAGCGGGTGAGCTTCTTCTTGCTGTAGGTATTGAAGAATCTATGCACTTCGGTCTAATGAGCGAAGTAGCACCAGGTTGGAAACTTCGTGTTCTATTGTCTCAAGTACTGTTTGCAGACCCGCATATCATGCTTCTTGACGAACCAACGAACAACCTGGATATGGACACGATCAAGTGGTTGGAAGATACGCTAAACCAACGTAACTGCACAATGATCATCATTTCGCACGACCGTCACTTCCTAAACTCTGTTTGTACACATATGGCTGACCTTGATTACGGCGAACTTCGTCTATTCCCAGGTAACTACGATGAGTACATGACGGCTGCAACTCAAGCGCGTGAACGTCTACTGTCTGACAACGCTAAGAAGAAAGCACAAATTGCTGAACTTCAAACGTTCGTATCTCGTTTCTCTGCTAACGCATCTAAAGCGAAACAAGCAACGTCTCGTGCTAAACAGATCGACAAGATCCAACTAGACGAAGTTAAAGCGTCTAGCCGTCAAAACCCATTCATCCGTTTCGAACAGTCCAAAGAGCTATTCCGTAACGCACTTGTGGTTGAAAACCTATCTCAAGGTTTTGAAGAAGACCTATACAACAAGTTCGACGGTATCTTCGAAGTAGGTGAGCGTGTTGCTATCATCGGTGAGAACGGTGTAGGTAAAACAACGCTACTTAACACGCTAGCTGGCGCTCTAGAGCCACGCACTGGTGAGTACAAGTGGTCTGAAAACTCAAACATCGGTTACTACGCTCAAGATCACGCACACGATTTCGAGACTGACATGAACTTGTTTGATTGGATGAGCCAATGGCGCCAAGAAGGCGAAGACGAGCAAGTTGTTCGTGGCTTCCTAGGTCGCATGCTGTTTGGCCAAGACGACATCAAGAAATCTGTAAAGGTTATCTCTGGTGGTGAGCAAGGCCGTATGCTTCTTGGTAAGATCATGATGCACAAGCCAAACATCCTTCTTATGGATGAACCAACGAACCACATGGATATGGAATCTATCGAAGCGCTTAACTTGGCTCTTGAGAACTACAAAGGCACATTGTTCTTCGTATCTCACGACCGTGTATTCGTAGACTCTCTAGCAACTCGTATCCTTGAGATCCGTGACGGCAAGATCAACGACTTCCGCGGTACTTACGCTGAATTCCTAAAAGCTCGTGGCTAATAACTTGTAGGCACGTCTTTTTAGACTAAAGCTGCTCGTTTATAGACAACCGCAGTTACGATTATTAAAACGCCCTTATAGTGAAAGCTATAAGGGCGTTTTTATTTGCCTGCGGTTTATTACCTAGAATCGGTTATGCCTCAAAAGAAAGAAGAGAACACATCAGTACTTAAACTGAGCCACAATCTTTTCTAATTTCACACTCACGTTTGACACCTGTTCACTGCAACGCACTGACCCTGACACCACAGTATGTGTATCACTCGCGAGGTGAGCGATGTCGGTGATGTTACGATCAATCTCAATAGATACCATGGATTGCTCTTCAGAAGCAGTCGCTATCTGGCTGTTCAAGTCGAACATCTCCCCGACCTGAAAGTGTATTCCTTCAATCGCGTTAACCACATCTTTAGTTTGGTGTTTCACCAACTCGGTTTGTTCTAAGCTTGCCGACATTTTAGCGACAGTCTTGGTGATGCCAGAGGTTAAACCATGAATGGTCGATTCTATTTGATGGGTTGAATCGTTGGTCATCAACGAGAGCTCTCTCACTTCAGAAGCAACGACTGCAAAGCCGCGTCCATGATCGCCAGCGCGTGCAGCTTCTATCGGAGCGTTAAGTGCGAGTAGGTTGGTTTGCTCCGCAATCCCCTGAATGGTGGTGACGACCTGATTGATTTCACGACTCTGTTCTTCAAGCTGAACAATCAAGTTTTGTGACTCTGCAATGTTCTCTACCAAAACATTAATGCTGTCGTTGGTTGATTGTGTTTCTTGCAGCGCTTGATGTGCGTTGTCTTTGATCTTCTCGGCATTGGTTGCTGCATTTTCTATGTTCGCAGTGACCTCATTACTGGTCATCACCAACTCATTAACTGCCGTCGCTACTGATTCAGATTGCTGCTTCTGTTTTTCTGCGTTGCTCATGCTTTTGATGGCAGCTTCCTCAGAGCTACACGAACTATCGGTCAGCACTTTCATCACGCTCGACAACTCTTTGATATTACCGTGCAGCTTATTGATGAAGGTATCGAACGAATGCGCTAGTTGCGCTAGCTCGTCGTTACCTTTAGCGTTCATTCTTGCGGTTAAGTCTCCATCTCCATTGGCAATAGATTCCATCATCACGTTTATCGCTTTGATACGATCCAAGATGTTGCGACCGATGAAAACCAACAACAACGAAAGCAGAGCAACAATAGCGGCGCCAAACAGATGCAACATATTTTGTGTGTGCCTAACTGCCGCTGTAATCGCTTAGCTTATCTCATTCTGCGCTTCTTCAATAGCTTGTTCCGTTTGATGGACATTGCTACGTAAGGCGCCTCTAAGCCCCAACTCTGCAGACAAACCTAGATTGCTGTTAGCAACCAACAGAGTTTCAACTGCATCCTTATACTCGGAATAGGCTCGTTCAGTGGCAATTGAGGTTTGGGAGTAAGGTTCAAACTCAACAAGAGCGTTGGTTAACGCCGCATTCGTTTGGCTATTAATATGTGCGAGGTAATGGAAGTCTTTTTCGATCAACTCTAACAACGCAAGTTCCAGCGCCAAGCTTGATTCTGATTCGATTGCTGATTTTAGCGCTGTTCTTTTTCCATCAAGAGCTGCGACAAAACCCAAAGGCGGGGTTGTACGTTCAATGTCGTTCACTTGATTGACGATCTGGTGGAACTGTTTCTGGTACTGGTACTGGTGAAGGGTATCGGAGATCTTGGTCATTTGCTCGGTCAGATGAAGCTCGTGCGATGTGAGGGTTTGGTTCAACGTCACCAATCTTTGATTCAATATGTCGGCGGTTTTATCGAAACGCTCTGCGTATTTTTGATCGTGGCGAGACAAGAAGTCTTTCTCATGTCGCCTAAGCGTTAATAAATCGACTGAGCTTCTGAGGTTTTCAGTCGCAGCGATCTCCAACGATTCCAATTTGTCTAAGCTGAGCTGCTCGTAGACGGCATAGATAAAAACAGAAATAAACAGGGTGAGGTTGATTAAAATAAACAGAAATAGACAGCAGAGGATGCTGAGGTTCCGATGGATTACTCATGGTTAATTCCCTTTAAGCCGGTGACGTTGATATTCATCTTTAATTTTTATTAATAGATTCATTAAATTGATGAATATGTAACTAATGGCTTATTGAGGTGTTAAATCAAGATTTGTTTTAGGAAAAGCTAATTTAAGACATGATACGTGTAGGTTTAGATGGTCTGAAGCGTGAAACCTGTATCGGGAACGAATTGGGATGGAAACTTAAGAATATAAAAAAGGTGCAGCGGATACTGCACCATTAATCATTAGGTAAGTACTATTTAAAGCTTACTGGTGGTTTACTGATCGCCTTTGACATCAAAGCTAATCTTGTCTGCACCAGTAAACACTTGGAAGCGTAAGCCTTTAGCACGAGCGATCGTAGTGATGCCGAACTTCTGCGCTAAGTCTAAGCCCATTTGTGTAACGCCAGAGCGTGACAGTAGAACAGGGATTCCCATCTGCGCTACCTTAATCACCATTTCAGAGGTTAGGCGGCCAGTGGTGTAGAAGATCTTATCTGCGCCATCTTCTTTGTTAAGCCACATCTCACCCGCTAGGGTATCAACCGCATTGTGACGGCCTACATCTTCCACAAACGACAACACTTGATCGTCTTTGCAAACAGCACAACCATGAACGGCACCCGCTTTTTTGTAGGTATCGTTGTAATGAGTCAGCGCTTCTAGAGCGGTATAGATTTCAGATTGCTTAATCTTGGTTTGAGGCACTTGGTAATCTTCCAACTGCTTCATTACGTTGCCATACATGGTGCCTTGACCACAACCAGACGTTACGGTCTTCTTCTTCAATGCTTGTTCAAGTTGGCTCGTATCTTCTTTGGTGATAACCGCTGCAGAGCTGGTTTCCCAATCGATAATGATAGATTCAACGGCTTCTGGGTCAAACAAGAAGCTTTGGTTTTTCAAATAACCTAAGACTAACGCTTCTGGGCGTGAGCCTAATGTCATCAGCGTTACGATCTCTTTCCAGTTCAACATAACGGTAAGAGGGCGCTCGCACGCAATTTGTTTCGTTAGCTTTTCGCCATATTCATCAAACACTTCAACTTCAATGGTCTGAAGTGGGTTTTCACTGGTTTTTATTATGTTTGGTTTTACCACAGTCACGTCCTACTTAATGAGATAGCGATTTTAAGAGATAAGAAGTTAGGTAAGAGTCATCATGATACCACTCTTTAGAATACATGCGTTCTCTGTCACTTAGTCAGTCTTAGCTTTAACTCAAACATTTAGCAATTCTCATTCCAAAATAGCGGCTATTCGAGAAAACATGAAGCATTCGATTAAAATAGAGCAAAATATGAGAGTTCACGGGTAGAGCTGTCTGAATTTACGCGTATCGACTACCGTTATAAGGGTGACTGACTAACAAAAGCAGCGATGTTTGTTGATGAAGGTTAGCGGTTATTGGCGTGTTTATTGCTTTATAGGGCCTATATGATTGCGCTCAGTACAAAATGTCCTAAGTGCGTTCAGACCAAAGAAAATTAATTGGGTGAAGTATGTCTGAGATAAAAGAATTCAAAGAACAATATGAGAAAACAGAAGCAGCTTGGCCTATCGGCGTCCAAAGAATAGAGAAAGAGATCAAAACGGGTATCTGGGTAACCACTCAATGGGAATTGACCGGATTTGAACTGTCACCAGAAGACGACACGCAAGACGTGTGTTTGCTTCAGTTACACAAAGACGAACGTACTGACTACCGATTCAATTTAAGCTCTCAACAGCCGAAGCTTTTCTTAGTGATGGATAATGTCGATTCAGGCGTTAAGCCAATCATTCAATTGCTGACAGCCTCACAAACCGTTGCAGGGCAATACATGGACGGAGATAACCAAGTACTGTCTTACGACATGCCTTTGCCTGTACAAGCCTGGATGGAAGCCTTTATCGGCCGTCATGGCGAGTTATTAGAAGCAAGACGTAAGAAGCGCAAAGGGGCGGGCAGATCAAATGGCAACTAATTTCTTTAGCCGTTGGTCTCAACGAAAACTCGACGACTCTGCTGATCAAGCAGAACAAGCATTAGAAACCGAGCAAACGCTTGAAGAAGCTCAAGTGGAGTCTTCAGAGGCTCCAACTTCTGAAACTTCGTCTGATGCACTTTCTTCTGCTGACGTAGAAACATCTGAGTCATTAGAAAACGCTCCAGATACTGAGGCTGAAGCCACACAAGGTGGAGTAACAGAAGCAAGTGAAGATTTGTCTGTTGCTCAACTATTGGTATCAGAAGCCTCAGAAAGCGTAAAAAAAGCCGCATTGCGTAAATTATTTCTCTCAGAGGAGTTTAATGTGCGTGATGGCTTAGATGATTATGATGACGATTACAGCAATCTTAAGTCACTTTCCGAAGATGTCGCTGAAACATTACGTGATTGGGTCAAAGATAAAACTGAAGAAGAACCCGCTGAGGAATCGTCTCAAGATATTGAAAATAAAGAAGAAGACCAAGCTAGTAACGCTGAAGAAACGGAATCAGAGCTTGTTGAAAGTGACGAAATTACCGAGCAAGAAAAAGAGCTGTATAAAAACACAGTGCCAAATAATAACGACACCGAATCTATAGAAGATGACTTAAAAGAGGTGGGACAAAATATACCACACAAAGAATAGGTACATTTTGACTAAACACTCAATGAGCCGCTTGCGACAAAATGTCCCAAGCGGTTTTTTTATTGTCCAAATAGACTTAAATTGACGCTAATTCATTGAAAATAATAAATTATTAAATTGGCATGGCATTTGCTAAATATCGTTCATTATCAACTTTTTTGTAGATAGCCTGAGTAAGGTTGACTGGATAATGAATAGCTAGCGAAACAGTTAGTTGTTAACTGATTACTCAGCAAGTTCTCTAACGCTAACTACAATGAAGGTTGTACAGATTATCCATATCCAAAGATGGAACTGAGCAATGCTTAAACAATTATTAGAACAAGCAACTTCAAATAACGCGAAAGCAAGGCTGTATGCATTTGAAAATACAGTTGAGTTAACAAACCTGATTCCACCGACAGTCAGTTATGAAAGCGGTGGTAATACGCTAATTATTGGTCCAACGGCGATCATCGAAAGTGCTGCGGCGCAATTACCTCAGTTAACAAGCCTGACACTGCTTTCAACTGATGGTGTGAAAGCGACGAATACCGAGTCAGAGCTTTACTACGCGAACGCGGTTCAAGTTTCTGGTTTCCTTGGTACGTTCGAAGTTCTTATCGAAAGCAAAGGCCTAACCAATAACCTAGCGAAAGTGGCAATTAATCATGACTGCTTCGATGTAGTTTTGGATTTATGCCTAAGCAGCTGTATGACAGAAGAAGTGCCTGTACCGGGTTATTACCCAGTAGGGCGCGGCTACCCTAAATTGGCTGAAGCGTTGGAAGAGATTCCTACGTTAATGGGCACGTTTGATAAGCCTAAGTTCTTCCGTTTAGACACAGACCTATGTGCGCACAGTTCTCGTGGCGTGAAAGGTTGTGAGCGTTGTGTTGATGCCTGTCCTGCTGGCGCGCTTTCAAGTGAAGGCTCAGATAAGACGGGTCACAAGATCGAGATTAACCCTTACCTATGTCAAGGCGTGGGTACTTGTGCAACGAGCTGTCCGACAGAAGCTATCTCTTACGCATTGCCTAATCCTGACGATACTCAAAAATTCATTGAACGTACGCTAGCTAACTACGAGCAGGCGGGCGGTCTGGATCCTATCGTGCTCATCTGTAGCTCACGTCATGAAACTTACAACGTGATGGCTCTTAAAGCGCTCCCAGATAACGTGATTCCGATTGTTGTCGAAGAACTGCCTTCTATTGGGATCGATACTTGGTTTGCAGCTCTAGTAAATGGCGCTACTCAAGTTCTGTTTGCCGCATCTCGCTTTATGCCAGAAACGATCATTCGAGTTCTGAATAACGAAGTAGGGATTGCTCAAGAACTGCTAGACCAAATCGGTATTCCAAAAGAAACCATCGATATCCTGTATTTGGAATCGCTACGTGAAGGACCTCCGACACTGTGTGTGGATTCGTTCGACCTTGCACTTGGCGATCTTCAAGGTAACAAGCGTCAACGTCTATTCACGGCTCTTGATGCGATGTCTTCAGCTCGTATACCTGTTGAAAATATTGTTGAGCTTCCGTCAAACGCACCTTACGGCAACGTTTCGTGTGATAGCAAAGATTGTACGTTATGTATGAGTTGTGTGGCTGTATGTCCGACACGTGCACTTCATACCGACGGCGCATCTCCATCACTTAAGTTTGTAGAACAAGACTGTATTCAATGTGGTCTGTGTGAAAAAGCATGTCCAGAGAATGTTCTGACTCTAACGCCTCGTATGAACTGGGTGAAAGAAGAGCGTCAGAAAGCGGTTGTGATTCATGAAGAGAAAGCAGCGGAATGTGTACGTTGCCATAAACCATTCGCTCCTCAGTCTATGATTGACATGTTACAGAACAAGTTACGCGGTCACTCTCACTTTTCAGATGAAGCAGCGATTAATCGTATTGCAATGTGTGAAGACTGTCGTGTGGTGGATATGTTCGATTCAATGGCTCAAGACCCATTGAAACAATTGAAATACTAGGAGTTGGCCTTGGAAACGAATTTGGATCAAGAACAGACACTAAGAACAGAGATCTATTTGGTTCTCTCTGCACTGTTTCGTAGAGCACCTTCTGAAGAGGTAATTGATTTTCTAAAAACGCTAGATATTGAAGCGTCTGAAAGCGCTATGCAAAAGGCTTGGATTGCCATTCAACAAGCGGCAACAGAATCAAACCGTGAAGCACTAGAAGACGAATATCAAGATTTGTTCATTGGTATTGGTCGTGGAGAGGTCGTTCCATTTGGTTCTTGGCATCGCACTGGCGCCATGATGGAAAAACCATTGGCAGAGATTCGTCATGACTTAGAGCTTTTAGGCATTGAGCGTGACGATCAAGTGAAAGAGCCAGAAGATCATATCGCAGCATTGTGTGAAGTGATGGCTATGCTAACGGCTGAAGAAGAAGCCCTGCAACAAGCAATGTTCAATAAACACCTTGGCCCTTGGTTTAACTCTTTCACGCGTCAGCTTGAAGGGGCAGAAAGCGCGAACTTCTACAAATCGGCCGCTCAGCTGTGTGAAGCATTCCTAACGTTAGAACAAGTGCGTTTTAGCGTGAATACAAAAAGCAGTAAGCACAAATTAAAGATTGATGTGAAAAACGTCACTGATTACGAGTAATCGAGCAGTACGCGATTATATCGATAGAGGGGCATTAAGCCTCCAAAAAAAGATCTACCGTAAGGTAAGGAAGCAATGATGAAAGATAATAAAGATATAAATACAAGCCGTAGGGACTTACTCAAAGGCTTGACGACTGCAGCCGTAGCTGGTGCCGTTGTCGCTGGTACAACTAAAGTGGCAACCGCTTCAGAAACTGTTGAAATTTCGAAAGAAGACGTGAAGAAGACTGGGTATCGTGAAACGCAACATATTCGCGATTACTACGACACACTTTAGGAGATAACGGATGAAACTTGTCAAACGCTCCGATAGTGTGAGCAAAGAAACCAATCAGTTAGGCGTGTCTCGACGTGCCTTCATGAAAAACACTTCATTAGCTGCTGGTGGCGCAGTGGTAGGCGCAAGTCTATTCGCGCCGGGCATGATGAAGAAAGCACAGGCGAAATCAGTCGATCCAGAAGCGAAAACAGAAGTGAAACGTACTATCTGTTCTCACTGTTCTGTGGGTTGTGGTATCTACGCTGAAGTTCAAAATGGCGTATGGACAGGACAAGAGCCTGCATTCGATCACCCATTTAACGCTGGTGGACACTGTGCAAAAGGTGCTGCACTTCGCGAGCACGGCCACGGTGAACGTCGTCTTAAGTACCCAATGAAACTGGAAGGCGGCAAGTGGAAGAAGCTTTCTTGGGAACAAGCGATTGAAGAAATCGGTAACAAAGCACTAGAACTTCGTAAAGAGTCTGGTCCTGATTCGGTTTACTTCCTAGGTAGTGCGAAACACAGCAACGAGCAAGCTTACGCATTCCGTAAGATGGCGTCGCTTTGGGGCACCAACAACGTTGACCACCAAGCGCGTATTTGTCACTCAACCACAGTAGCCGGTGTTGCAAACACTTGGGGTTACGGTGCGATGACAAACTCGTTCAATGACATGCACAACTGTAAGTCGATGCTGTTCATTGGTTCAAACCCTGCAGAAGCTCACCCAGTAGCGATGCAACACATCCTTATCGCGAAAGAGAAGAACAACTGTAAGATCGTTGTTGCGGATCCTCGTCGTACGCGTACTGCTGCGAAATCTGATCACTATGTATCACTTCGCCCAGGTTCTGACGTTGCGTTTATCTGGGGTGTGTTATGGCATGTCTTTGCTAACAAATGGGAAGACCAAGAATTCATCCGCCAACGTGTATTCGGCATGGATGAGATCCGCGAAGAAGTCGCGAAATGGAGCCCAGCAGAAGTTGAGCGTGTAACAGGCGTAAGCGAAGAAGACGTTTACCACACAGCGAAACTGCTTTCTGAAAACCGTCCGGGTTGTATCGTTTGGTGTATGGGTGGTACTCAGCACACGACGGGTAACAACAACACACGTGCTTATTGTGTACTTGAGCTTGCGCTAGGTAACATCGGTAAATCAGGCGGCGGTGCAAACATCTTCCGTGGTCACGATAACGTACAAGGCGCAACTGACCTTGGCGTACTGTCTGACACACTTCCAGGCTACTACGGCTTGTCTGAAGGTTCATGGCGTCACTGGTCTAAAGTTTGGGACGTAGACTTTGATTGGATCAAAGGCCGTTTCGATGACAACGCATACGGCGGTCAAAAACCAATGAACAGTGCAGGTATTCCTGTATCTCGTTGGGTTGATGGTGTACTTGAAGACAAAGAAAAGATTCGCCAACGCGAAAACATCCGTGCGATGTTCTACTGGGGTCACGCAGTCAACTCTCAGACACGTGGTCCAGAGATGAAGAAGGCGATGCAGAAGCTGGATATGATGGTTATTGTTGACCCATACCCAACCGTTGCAGCGGTAATGAACGATCGTACTGACGGCGTTTACCTGCTTCCAGCGACGACTCAGTTTGAAACCTACGGCAGTGTAACGGCATCAAACCGTTCTCTACAGTGGCGTGACAAAGTGGTAGATCCTCTGTTCGAATCTAAGCCTGACCACGAAATCATGTACCTTCTTTCTAAGAAACTTGGTTTCTCTGATCAGCTGTTCAAAAACATCCGTGTTGAGAATAACCAACCATTGATTGAAGACATCACTCGTGAATTCAACAAAGGTATGTGGACGATCGGTTACACAGGTCAAAGCCCAGAGCGCTTGAAAGAGCACCAACAAAACTGGCACACATTCCACAAAACTACGCTTGCTGCAGAAGGCGGCCCAGCGAACGGCGAGACTTACGGTCTTCCTTGGCCATGTTGGGGCAACCCAGAGATGAAACACCCAGGTACACATATCCTTTACGATACGTCTAAGCCTGTTGCAGAGGGTGGCGGTAACTTCCGTACTCGTTTCGGTGTGGAGTTTGAAGGTCAAAGCCTACTGGCTGAAGACAGCTACTCGAAAGGCAGCGAAATCAAAGACGGTTACCCAGAGTTCAGTGACAAACTACTGAAACAACTGGGTTGGTGGGATGACCTAACAGCAGAAGAGAAAGCCTCTGCTGAAGGTAAAAACTGGAAGACCGACGTTTCAGGTGGTATTCAACGCGTGGCTATCAAACACGGTTGTATCCCGTTTGGTAATGCAAAAGCGCGTGCGATCGTTTGGACATTCCCAGACCGCGTGCCACTGCACCGTGAGCCGCTTTACACACCACGTCGCGACCTAGTTGCTGATTACCCAACGTGGGATGACAAAGAAGCGATTTTCCGTGTACCTACGCTTTACAAGTCGATTCAAGAGCAAGACAAATCTGGTGAATACCCGATTATCCTGACTTCTGGTCGTCTGGTTGAGTACGAAGGTGGTGGTGAAGAGACACGTTCAAACCCATGGCTAGCTGAACTTCAACAAGAGATGTTTGTTGAAGTGAACCCGAAAGACGCAAACGACATCGGCTTCAAAGACGGTGACGATGTTTGGGTTGAAGGTGCAGAGAAGGGCCGTATTAAGGTGAAAGCGATGGTAACACGTCGTGTGAAACCGGGTCTGGCGTTCATTCCATTCCACTTCGGTGGTAAGTTCCAAGGCGAAGATTTGCGTTCTAAATACCCAGAAGGCACTGATCCTTACGTTATTGGTGAAGCTGCTAACACAGCAACCACTTATGGTTACGACCCTGTCACGTTGATGCAGGAAACGAAAGTAACCCTTTGTAATATTCGTAAAGCGTAAGGAGTCTTAAAATGGCTAGAATGAAATTTCTTTGTGACACCAAGCGTTGTATCGAATGTAACGGTTGTGTCACTGCATGTAAGAATGAAAATGATGATGCTCTGGAATGGGGTATTCAACGTCGTCGCGTTGTCACACTGAACGATGGCGAACCGGGTGAAAACTCAATCTCAGTAGCGTGTATGCACTGTACTGATGCGCCATGTATGGCAGTTTGTCCTGCAGACTGTTTTGAACATACAGAAGACGGCATCGTACTTCACAATAAAGATCTTTGTATCGGTTGTGGTTACTGCTTGTTTGCTTGTCCATTTGGCGCACCTCAATTCCCTAAACAGGAAGCGTTTGGTGAGCGCGGTAAGATGGACAAATGTACCTTCTGTGCTGGCGGCCCAGAAACAGAGCCAGGTTCTGTTGAAGAGCGTCAAAAGTACGGTGCGAACCGTATTGCTGAAGGCAAACTGCCAATGTGTGCTTCGCTTTGTTCAACCAAAGCACTGCTAGCGGGTGACGCAGAGAAAGTTTCTGATGTTTTCCGTCAGCGTGTAGTTGAACGTGGTGCGAAAGGTGCAGGTTGGACAGACGGCAACGACCTTTCTTACGATGCGACTAAGAGCTAAGTAGGAGAGACATATGCTTACAATGTTTAAGCGTCTCTTCCTTGTTGTGCTGCCGATGTTGGCAGCACTAACAATGCTTTCTCCTATGAGTCATGCATCTGAGACGAACTCATCACAAACTCAATCAAGCTCTGCTCAACGAGAAATCACACAACTTGCTGGTGCCGATTTTTGGCGACAAGTAAGAAATGGTGAGGAAGGTTACACCACATCTCAATCAGCTGAGCACGGTGTGTTAATCAGTACTCCAGGTCAAACGTGGTACATATTGAAAGAGAAGTGGATGTCACCAGCCGGTGCTGTCGCTATCTTTGGCAGTATTGCTTTTGTGACTTTGATGTACGTTGTGATTGGCCCGCTAATGCTAAGTGCACCAAGAACAGGCCGTAAGATCAAACGTTGGTCTCGACTTGATCGTGCATTGCACTGGAGCATGGCGTTTACCTTCTTAACACTGGCGTTCAGTGGTTTGATGTTGGTTTACGGTAAACACTTCTTGAAACCTTATATCCCAACGGATCTATGGGGCTTCATCGTTCTACTGGCTAAGCAATACCATAACTACATTGGCCCGATTTTCTACGTGCTGTTGATGGCTGTTCTTATCAAGTGGTGGCGCAAGTCTATCTTCAAGATGGTCGATATCCAGTGGTTCATGAAACTGGGTGGTATGGTCGGGAAACATAAAGGTTCTCATCCATCTGCAGAGTTTTCGAACGCGGGTGAAAAAGCACTGTTCTGGCTATTGATTGTTATGGGTAGTGTGGCTGCGATCAGTGGCTTGGTTTTAGACTTCCCAATCTTCGGTCAAACGCGTCGAGATATGGAGCTTTCAAACCTAGTCCACATGTTGGCTGCTTTGATCCTTATCTGTGGTTTCGTGTTCCACATCTACATCGGCTTGTTCGGTATGGAAGGGGCACTAGAAGGCATGGTAACAGGCGAAGTTGATGAGACTTGGGCTAAAGAGCACCATGACCTTTGGTACAAAGAAGTGATGGAACAAGAGAAAAACGGCGTTGAACAAAGCGCTAACGCAACAACAGAGAAAACGGAAGGGGTGAATAAGAATGAACAAACCTCATAAAGGTATTTGGGTCGCTTACATACTAAGTTGCTTTACGCCATTTACTTGCCTTCTCTCTGGTGTGGTTGCCATCATCTACGCGGGCTATCGTTTAGATAAAGGCGAAGACGGCGAAGTAGTGGATACCCATTACTACGGCTTGATTCGCTCGTTCTTCTTAAACCTGACGTTCTTTGTGGTGCTTATCGTAACGGTAGCGACCTCTAATGGCGTGTTAATCGGTGTGAACGATTACTGGTATCAAAACCATATTATCGATGACATCGCTTACTACATCCCGTATGTAGGCATGCTGTTCGGTGGTGTTGCGATTGTGGTTTGGTTTATACGCATGTATCAAGGCATGCAACGTTTAAGTCAAAACCTACCGCAAAACCCGTCGACAGGGCCAAACCTGTAACGCTAATACGTTAACGACATATCTAAAGAAAGCCCAGTGATTCATTTCACTGGGCTTTTTGTTTTTAAGCCTCTATAACAGCAAATAATTGTCAGCCGCTATCTGCATCAGAACCTACTTATTGACCGCTTCAATATGGTGCAACTCCCTTATTTGGTGCAATTGTCGTTGTGATTTTTTTGGTTTTTAAGAACCATAAAAGTGCACATAAATATTTAGACTCTAATAATCAATAAGTTAAAAAAGAAATCTGTTGCACGAAAATTACCCCTCACACTTGGAACACATCTTGCGTTCACTGTTGAGTCTTTAATTAATTACAACATTGAATCGCACGATATCAGTGCAAATCAGATAAAGCGAAGGAGAATGCTTTAATGAGTGAAACGGTGACTCAAGTTCATAGTGCAGTACAAACCCTTACCCAAAGTTCAGACACTTTATTCCTACTACTCGGCGCAATCATGGTTTTCCTGATGCATGCTGGCTTTGCGTTTCTCGAAGTCGGTACCGTCCGAAAGAAAAACCAAGTCAACGCGTTGGTTAAGATCCTTTCCGACTTCGGTGTCTCCGCCATCGCTTATTTCTTTATCGGTTATTGGGTTGCTTACGGCGCTCACTTTTTTGCCGACGCTGAAACGCTCTCGAAAGGTAATGGATACGAACTGGTTAAGTTCTTCTTCCTGATGACCTTCGCAGCCGCAATTCCTGCGATTGTTTCTGGTGGTATCGCAGAACGTGCTCGTTTCTATCCAATTTTGATTGCGACACTGTTTACGGTTGGTTTCATCTACCCATTTTTCGAAGGCATCATTTGGAACGGTAATTTTGGCTTCCAAGATTGGTTAGAAGGTCAGTTTGGCTATGGGTTCCATGACTTCGCAGGCTCTGTTGTGGTGCACGGTGTTGGCGGTTGGATTGCATTGGTTGCGGTTTACTTCCTTGGTATGCGTAAAGGTCGCATCCGCGCGGGTAAACACACTAACTTTGCACCATCGAACATTCCTTTCCTTGCACTAGGTTCTTGGATCTTATGTGTGGGTTGGTTTGGCTTCAACGTGATGTCTGCACAAGCAATCAACGGCATCAGCGGCCTAGTGGCGATGAACTCACTGATGGCAATGGTTGGCGGTATTCTTGCGGCGCTTGTTGCAGGGAAGAATGACCCAGGCTTTATCCATAATGGTCCTTTGGCTGGTCTAGTAGCGATTTGTGCAGGTTCAGACTTAATGCACCCATTAGGCGCGTTAGTGACTGGCGGTGTGGCAGGCGCCTTGTTTGTTTACCTGTTCACTTACATGCAAAACAAAACACAGATTGATGATGTATTGGGTGTGTGGCCTCTGCATGGCGTATGTGGCGCTTGGGGTGGCATTGCAGCGGGTATCTTTGGTTCGCAAACATTCTGGGGCTTAGGTGGTGTAAGCTTTGCTTCTCAAGTGGTTGGTACACTGGCGGGTATTGCTGTTGCTCTAATTGGTGCTTTGATTGTCTATGGCGTGCTGAGCAAACTAACAGGCCTTCGTTTAAGTGAAGAAGACGAGTTCAACGGTGCGGATCTTTCAATCCATAAAATCTCTTCTATCAACGAAGACTAACTCTAGTTGCTGCGATGAGTTTTAAACTCATCAAGTACATAACAGTTAAAAAACTAAGCGGCTTCGGTCGCTTTTTTTGTTTCTTTGAAAAGTAAAACAGAGAATTTGAATAAGAAAAAGCACAACTATCAAGCGAGTTATGTCACAAATAGCCAATGAATTCAGTTGCCTAAGACTATGGTCTAATCCCTAAAACTATTGTTGGAATTTGAACAGTGCTAAGCTGTTACAAAGTGACATATCTAAAAGGACGTTATATGCATTTCCCATATCGAAATATCGTAATTCTTACTGGCGCTGGCATTTCTGCAGAGTCGGGGATTCAAACATTCCGAGCACAAGACGGATTATGGGAAAACCATAAAATCGAAGATGTCGCGACTCCTGAAGGCTTTGCAAAAGATCCTGACTTAGTACAAGCGTTTTACAACAAACGTCGTCACGGTCTGCAAAGCGAAAGCATTCAGCCAAATTCAGCCCACAAGGCGCTAGGAGAGCTTGAAGACAAGCTTGATGGCAAAGTTACCATCATTACTCAAAACATCGACAACCTGCATGAGAGAGGCGGTAGCAACAATATCATCCACATGCATGGTGAACTGCTTAAAGCACGCTGCAGCGAGTCGAATCAGGTTATCGACCATAAAGAGAACATCGAGACAGGCGAGCTTTGTCACTGCTGTCAGATTCCCGCGCAAATGCGTCCACACATTGTTTGGTTTGGTGAGATGCCATTGAGAATGGGCGACATCTATTCCGCACTAGAAGAGGCGGATCTATTTATCTCAATAGGTACATCGGGGGTGGTTTATCCAGCTGCCGGATTTGTACATGACGCGAAAATGCATGGTGCACATACGATAGAAATCAACCTTGAACCCAGTGCAGTAGAGAGCGAGTTTGAAGAGAAGCGTTACGGTAAAGCGAGCATCGAAGTACCCAAACTAGTCGGCGAGCTTCTTTGTACTGAGAGAGCTTCTGTGTACTGAGACAAGCTCGTTAACGGCTTAATTAAAGATATAAGTCTTCAAGAGTCACAGCAACAAAAGCAAATACGTATCTAATTGCTACTCAGCAATTAAAATAGGTGTTTGCTTTTTTGTTCCTGAAGCATTTTTTATTTAATAGATTTAAGAACTCTTTGAGACACTTAAATGCTCTTTGATAGATTTAAGAACTTGTTGGAATAGAACGCTGCGCTTTTTTCATTTCATACATCGCCTTATCTGACTTATCCAGCGCCTGTTGAAAGTTCTCCTGACAAGTTACTTCTATTCCGTAAGAGAAAGAAATGTTTTCACCATGGAGCAGGTTGCTCACTTGGCTGACGAACTCACCACCACGACCCAGTTGTGCCGTCGCAACAAACTCGTCACCACCGACACGAAACACCATTTCATCTTCCAATACCGATTGACTTAATGCTTGAGAGAAGCGAACGATCATCAGATCACCGACTTTATGACCTTTGCGATCATTCACCGTTTTTAAGCCATCTAAGTCGAAATAGATAAGCTCGAATTCTTTTAGTTTGATGGCATCGAACTTCTTGCGATTGTACAAGCCTGTTAGTTCGTCTTGCTTGCTTTGATCTTTTAATTGAGTCGTAAGTTCGGTAATACCGTAAGCGATAAGTAGAAAAGCGATCTGCAATAAGCCATCTTCGAGGAAAGTGTCGAGCAATTCATTTCTGTCTGCCCATTCATCGAGATGTTTCAGCTCTGTGGTCACATCATAGAGTAGATTGAATATAAGAAGCAGCGCGCCGCAGCGAAGGATTCTATGAGGGCGAATAGCGTGACGAGCAACGTAGTAGATATACATGGTGATCACGAGCGTGTTCGTTTCGAAAAACAGGTCGTAATTAGAGTCTATGTGGATGAATGAACTCAGGCCAAGCATCAATAATGACGCAAGCAGCATTAGAGTCACAACCAATAGTATAGGGTTCGCTGGCATATTATAACGCACTCCATATCGTTTAATGCCATCGTATATAAAGTATAGATAAAAATAAAGCGGCTTACGCCGCTTTATTAACCTGTCAGTAACAATCTAGTTGTTTACTTTAAGTTTTTGGAAGTACTCGTCATAAATAACGCTCGCTTCACCAACTTCATCTTGCCAAACGCCGTTATCCATCACTGATTGTGGTGGGAAAACGTTCTTATCTTCAGCAAATTCTTTTGGAAGAAGAGGGTAAGCCGTTTTAACTGGCGTCGGGTAACCGATCTCTAGAGCAATCTTAGCTGCGTTCTCTGGGCGAAGAAGGAAGTCGATCATTTTATGAGCCGCTTCGATGTTCTTAGCACCTGAAGGAATTGCTAGGCTGTCCATCCAGAAGATAGCGCCTTGTTCAGGCCAGATAATATCAATTGTTGCGCCTTCTTGGCGTGCCATGTAAGCAGAACCATTCCAAAGCATACCAAGAGACACTTCACCCGCTAGGTAAGGGTTCGCTGGGAAATCTGAGTTAAATACCAATACGTTTGGCATTAGCTTACGAAGTTCTTCGTACGCTTCTTTGATTTCTTCTGGGTTGGTTGTGTTTGGAGAGTAACCCAGTTTAGAAAGTGCAATGTGGAAAACCTCACGAGAGTCATCCATCATCATCAGTTGACCTTCCCACTGTGTATCCCACAGATCGCCCCAGTTTTTAACTGAAGACTTGTCTAGCATATCTGAGTTGATACCAATACCCGTTGCGCCCCAGATGTAAGGGATCGAGTAGTTGTTGCTTGGGTCAAATGGCTTATCTAAGTAATTTGGATCCAAATCAGCAAAGTGGCTTAGCTTAGTTTTATCAAGCTCTTGAAGCATGCCTTCTTTACGCATCTTAGAAACGAAGTAAGTAGAAGGAACCACTAAGTCGTAACCCGTACCTTGAGTTTTTAACTTAGCGTACATGCTTTCGTTAGACTCATAAGTTGAGTAGTAGACTTTAATGCCAGTCTCTTCTGTGAAGTCTTCTAGTACTTCATTCGGGATATATTCAGACCAGTTGTAAAAATACAGTTCTTGGTCAGCTGCGAAAGAGGGTGTAGAAAGTAAAGTAGCAGCACACAATGCGCCGGTATACAGTGTTTTTTTCATTACTGTTCCGTTCATTTGTTTGATTTGGAGCTGGGTAGTGAACCCAAAGTAAAAGGATTTCTAAAAATCGCGCTAGATTATAGCAGCGATATAACAAAATAGGCAGCCTAAGCTGCCTATTCATTGATATTCTTATTTTTAACTTGTTGATTATCTAGATAGCCTTGTTAAGTAAACCAATGACTTATTAGCATCTGGTGACCAGAGCTACTAGATAACGAACTCGCTTACTGACCGGCTTTAAGCTTCATGAAGTAATCTTCGTACTTCACTGTCTTATCGCCAACCGCAGCTTGCCATTCAACACGGTCAAGATCTTCTTGAGACGGGAACAGAGCAGGGCTGTCTTTAAACTTCTCGTTAGACGCTTTAACTGCCGTTAGGTAGCCTGTGTCACGAGAGATTTGTTCAGCGATTTCAGGGCGAAGTAGGAAGTCAATCATCTTATGAGCCGCTTCTACGTTTACCGCGCCAGAGCTGATTGCAAAGTTATCAACCCAACCGATGCCGCCTTCTTTAGGGAAAACCAGTTTAATTGGTAAACCTTCGTTTTGCGCTGCAGCAGCAGAACCGTTCCAAAGCATACCAAGGCCAACTTCACCAGACATGTAAGGCGCGCCTGGGTTGTCTGAGTTGAATACAAGAACGTTCGGCATTAGCTTTTGCAGTTCAGCGTAAGCTTCGTCGATCTCTTTCTCGTTGGTTGTGTTACCTGAGTAACCTAACTTACGCAGTGCGATGTGGAACACTTCACGAGTGTCATCCATCATCATCAGTTGACCTTCAAGCTCAGGCTTCCATAGGTCAGCCCAGCTTTGGAAATCTTCTGGATCGTACATGTCTGTGTTAACAGCCAGACCAGTAATAGCAACTACGTGTGGAATAGAGTAGTCGTTATTTGGATCGTACGGCTTATCTAGGTAGTTTGTATCTAGATTCTTAAAGTTGTTCAGCTTGGTTTTGTCGATCTTTTGAAGCATACCTTCATCACGCATCTTAGATACGAAGTAAGTCGACGGCACAACAAGGTCGTAGCCTTTGTTGTGTGTTTTTAGCTTTGCGTACAAGGTTTCGTTCGACTCGTAAGTCGAGTAAATAACCTTGATACCAGTTTCATCAGTGAACTGTTCTAGAATCTCACTGTTGATGTAAGGTCCCCAGTTCATGAATACCAATTCTTTGTTATCTTTTGCAAAAGATGGTGCAGATAACATTGAAAGCGCACATGCACTACCAGCTAATAGAGTAGCCCATTTTTTCATTGACGTTAGCTCCAAACTAAACGTTGCCCGAAGGCAGTAGATAGAAAAACAGAATGGCAATTTACCATTCTGTTTATGATTAACACTTTGTAGAACATGAAGTTTGTTAACTTCTTATCAAGTTCACCTCTGTATAGAGTAGGAGACTTACTTGATCTTCTCTCTCGCTAGTAACTGAGAAATAATCACCAGTACTAACGACACCACTAACATCACTGTTGCTAGGGCGTTTACCTCAGGAGAGATACCCACTTTAACCATTGAGTAAATCTTCAGTGGCAAGATTTCATACGTTGGGCCCGTTACGAAAGAGCTGATGATCACGTCGTCCAAAGACAGGGTGAAGCTCAATAACCAACCCGCAGCCACCGCTGGCTTAGCAAGAGGAAGGATGATCTGCTTTAGAATCGTCCACTCGCTTGCACCTAAATCTTTTGCTGCTTCTAGCATTTTCACATCAAAGCCATTCAAGCGACTGTAGACCGTTACAACAACAAACGGCAGACAGAAAGTAATGTGTGCGGCAAGTAAGGTAAAGAACCCAAGTTGCACACCCATTACCAAGAATAGCGCAAGAAGCGAAATCGCCATTACGATATCTGGTGACATCATTACGATGAACAGCATGCCATTGACTACGCCTTTACCTTTGAACTGGTAACGGAATAGGGCTACTGCTGTCAAGCTTCCGACAATCGTTGCAGCTGTTGCTGAGAACACTGCTACGTTAATCGAGTGCCACGCAGCCTGCATTAGGCTGTCGTTGTTAATCAGCGCGTCATACCACTTAGTGGTGAAGCCCCCCCATTTCATACCAAACTTGTTGGCATTAAATGAGTTCGCAATCAATACGATAATAGGTAGGTATAGAAAAGCGTATACCAGCGCCATAAAGCTGAACTTAACTGTGCGACCCATTAGTCTAGCTCCACTTTCTTGTTCAATAGCTTACCTGCTCGGTAGTAGGCATATAGCATCACAGCCATTGCCATGGTCAAGGCGATGCTCGTTGCTGCACCAAACGGCCAGTCTCGAGCGTTGAGCACTTGGCTCTTAATCACATTACCGATTAGTAGGTTCTTAGCGCCGCCCAATAGATCAGAGATGTAGAACATGCCTAACGCAGGAAGAAGTACTAATAAACAACCGCCGATAATGCCTGGCATTGTCAAAGGAAGTACCACTTTCAATAGCGTTTGCAGTTTGTTCGCACCTAAATCTTTCGCGGCTTCTAAATACGTATCATCCAGTTTTTCAATCGCTGAATACAACGGCAGAATCATGAACGGAAGTAGGATATACACCAAACCGATCATTACTGCTGTTTCTGAGTACATGATACGTAGCGGCTTATCGATAATGTCTAATGCTAACAAGCCTTTGTTCAACACACCTTGAGTACCCAGCACCACTTTTAGTCCGTAAGTACGGATCAAAGAGTTCGTCCAGAATGGCACAATCACTAGGAACAACATGATTGGACGCCATTTCGCCGGCATTTTTGCCACGATGTAAGCGAACGGGTAACCAATGATTAAACAAAGTAGGGTCGCGACAATCGCCATATAGAAAGAGTGCATCAGCACTTTAAAATACAGCGGGTCAGCCAAACGCACGTAGTTATCGAGAGTGAAGGTCATCTCGATCAAGTTCGCTTCGTCACGAGTTAAGAAGCTAGTACCGATGATCATGATATTTGGAATCATCACGAACAGCACTAACCAACCTGTGATTAAAGCAACAATCGCGTTTTGTAAATTAAACTTCTTGCTCATCTTCTAATACCACTTCCCAGCTCTCAACCCAAGTTACTGCAACTTTTTGGCCCAGTGAGTGATCAACATCAGGGTCATCTTCGTTGAAGAATTCGCTAACCATGACACGCATACCAGATTCAAGTTCTACCACTGAATCTAATGTCATGCCTTTATAGGTTCGCTCGACAATGTGGCCAACAATACCGCGTTGCTCAGACTCTTTGATTTCTTCGATACGAAGATCTTCAGGGCGAAGCAATACTTGCAGTTTTTGACCCGGAGTTACGTCTTTATCGTGATAGATAACAGACTCTTCACCTTCGATTGTCGCAACAATGCGTTTTTCATCTAGACGAGATTTCGCTGTCGCTTCGAATACGTTAATTTCACCAATGAAGCGGGCTACAAACAGGTTCTTAGGCTCTTCGTAGATCTCTCTTGGCGTACCATCTTGTTCAATCACGCCATCACGCATAACAATAATACGGTCAGACATAGACAGCGCTTCTTCTTGGTCATGCGTTACAAAAATGAACGTGATACCAAGTTGGCGTTGTAATTGTTTAAGCTCGATTTGCATCTGTTTACGTAATTTGTAATCAAGAGCAGATAGAGATTCATCCAATAGTAGAACTTTTGGCTTATTAACGACAGCACGAGCGATTGCGATACGTTGCTGTTGGCCACCAGATAGCTGGTGTGGTTTTCGCTGTGCCATTTGTTCTAGGCGCACCATTTTTAAAGCGTCCATTACACGAGGTTCAATCTCGCTGCTTGGTACTTTCTGCATGCGTAAGCCAAATGCCACATTGTCGAAAACGGTCATATGCGGGAATAGGGCATAGCTTTGGAATACAGTGTTGACATGCCTTTGTTCAGCAGGAACTTGGGTTACGTTCTGTTCAGCTAATAGTATTTGACCACTATCTGCTGTTTCAAAACCCGCAATCATTCTTAGTACGGTTGTTTTACCACAACCTGATGGGCCTAAAATCGTGAGAAACTCACCATGATTTACGTTTAAATCAAGATTGCCGATGACTTCCTTACCATCGAAACTTTTACTAATGCCAGTTAGCTGTACTACTGGCTTTCCTACTGATTTTTTAGCGTTCAACGTCTGTTTTTCTCCACCTTGGTTCTATTTGAGACCTGTTGCTATACACCTTTAAGGCGCGCATCATAATCACCAAAAACGTGAATTCAAAGCATTTTTTACCTTTCGAAGATAAAAAATTTCGCAGGTAAAAGTAAACATCCTTTACCATACTGTAATTTACTGGGTTTACACCCCGACAAGTGTCTAATTATTAACCATTAAGACGCAAAAGCAAGCCTTGTTACAGATTCATATTTTAGTTTGTATCCGACATATGAGTATAATGAAGGTAATTTTTTATCAATAAGTTAGGTCGCTTAGTTTAATTGGCGCACCTAGGTATCAATATGAACAACGACATCGAAAAAGATTTTAATTTGGGCGGTAGTATCAACCGTGCACTTTCCGGCGATTATGAGCTCAAAGCAACGGCTGTATTTCAAGAAGCTTGGAAACATACGATAAGTCACTTTCTTTCGTTTTCCCCTGCGATTGTTGCTCTGATGTTCGTGCAACTGGCTATCTTTTATATCGCACTAAAACTGCAACTGGGTGACCCTGCGGTTATCTTAGATGCCGTTATCGATCCTGAGGCGTTTACGCCACAAATTGTTGAATCCATTTTTATTGCCAACTTCAGCTATGAAGTGATCAGCGCGCCTATCTATGCAGGTATCTGTTTGATGGCGATGAGCCACGCAGCTGGTCTACAAACTAAAGTGCGTCATATTGGTAAAGGTTTGCAGTTCACGGTTCCTGTTATTCTGGTGACTTTGTTTAGCCTAATGCTGCAAGGCATCGCGGGTATGATTCTGCCGTTCTTGTCGATTTACTTCTCGCTTGCGTTCAGCCATTCAATCCTGCTGATTTGTGATAAGAAAGTGCCGCCAATGCAATCGCTGCTGCTTTCATTACGTGCTGTGAATAAGAAGATCTTCACCGTTGCATCTATCTACTTGCTCGTTATGTTGATGTTCATCGTCGCTGCAATGATGTACGGCATTGGCCTGATCTTCGTTTTGCCTTTCTTCTTCCATGTGAAAGGGATTCTTTACCGCGAAATGTTTGGCATCAAACTGAAGGTGATTGCTTCTGAGCACCCGAAGAGTGATGACGATAATAACGACGATAACAACAAAAACCCGCAGGTATTCGATGCGTAATAACGTTCAAGCAAGCTCAAGTAAATCTCTTGCATTAAAAGTGACGGCACTTGCCCTTGTTGGCTCGATCTCATTAGTTGGGCCACTTCTTTACCAACAAGAAGAAGAGCGACGTCGGGCAAGCAAGACAAGCCAAGACTCTGAACAGCAGTTCGGCAACTTAACCGTGGCTTCAAATACACCGAACTTTGCTGCCATTGAAGATGTAAACGAGAAAAAAGACTCCTTCTTTTCGTATTTACGTCCAAGTATCAATATCGAAAACAAACGCATCACTAAAGAGCGTGCGTTTTTGACTAAGGTTTCTGACGCAGGCATTTCGAACATTGACTCGGAAGATGTGTCATACGCAAAAAGGCTAGGGAAGTTGTACAGCTTGCCAGTGCCTTCGTCAGGCTTAGATCAAGCTTGGCTTACAGAGATGCTGAACCGTGTAAATGTGCTACCAGAAGCGCTTGTCTTAACTCAGGCGGCCAATGAGTCAGCTTGGGGCACATCGCGCTTCGCAACCCAAGCGAACAACTATTTCGGGCACTGGTGTTACACCAAAGGTTGTGGCCTTGTTCCGCTACAACGTAACGAAGGTAGCTCTCATGAAGTGGCAACATTCTCTTCAAGCCAAGAGTCGGTACATCGTTACTTCATGAACCTGAACCGAAATCGTGCTTATGCCGATTTAAGAGCAATCCGCGCCAAACTTGCAGCACAAGGCGATGATTTGCTCACGACAAGCACGGCTACAGAGCTTACTAATGGGTTGCTAAAATATTCTGAGCGAGGTTCTGACTATGTGACTGATTTACAAGCTATGATCCGTCACAACGAGGTATACTGGAAAAAGTAACTCGATTTGATATCAGTTGGTTGCCTTTCATAGTAGGCTAAACCAATCGGCATTACACAAAGAGCAGCTCATGGCTGCTCTTTCTATTTATAAACGCTCAACTTCGACAAGATTATAATAATGAAAAAGACAGCACTCGCTTTATTAGCCTCACTAAGCCTTGGGGTCTCTTTACCCGCTGCAGCGCAAGAATACATGTTCACGTATTCTAAGCTCTATACACAACTTAAAAACAACACCAAAGAAGGGCACGATGACGTCAAAGTTGCGGTCTTCTTTGTGGATCAACAAGCTCAAACCATCTGTCACATCAGCAAAGCATGGATGGAAAAAGAAGAGCATTACGAAGAGCTAAAAGTATCTCCAACGCATGAGCTACTTTTACCTGTCGATCAAAACCTTCGTTCAGCGAACCCACTTATCTTTGTTCAAACTCAAGAACAAGAGTGTGCGTATTCTTTGGTTGTAATGACTCAAGAGCCTTTAGCAGGAACGGTTGAGGTTGCACAGTTGGAAAGCCTGTTACCACAGATGCAAGCGATGTTAGAAGACGTCAGCGGCATGTTCTCCAGTTGGTTCACGCCGGATGTTGAAGGGTTAACCTTAGAATTTGATAACAAGCTTGAAGGCAACATCACGCTGTCTAACGGTAAGCAAATCCCAATCACACAAGGGCGTGCGAAATTCACTCTAGAAGAACTGAATGGAAGTGACAGTATCACGTTACCGGAACCCACTATTCGCGTATTACCTTACATTCCTGCGCAATAGAGTTTGCCTAACTAGAGTTTGCCGAATCAACCTTACTAGAGCTTAAACAGCACAATGGAAAGCAGCTGAACCTTATAGGAATAGGCTGCTTTTCTTTTTCTATCAACAGGGTGATTCGCATTTGTGAATGCCTATTTATCTCAAAATCCTACAGCTTGTCGAAAATTTCTAGTCTTTATCGCAAGATAAAACCGAATCTTTCTATTACTCGCCTTGTTTATCCTGCCGTTACTATTTCAACCTGAAATAAAAATCCGTATAATCCACGCCCTAAAACAGTCCCACTAGCAATCTACAGTCGGTAATACGACGGTGTGAGAGTCGCAATGAACCAAAACGATAATAGAAAAGAAACACTTGAATTCAACAAACTTCAGAAACGTCTGAGAAGAAATGTTGGAAATGCCATCATCGACTACAACATGATCGAAGAGAATGACGTAGTAATGGCATGTATTAGTGGCGGTAAAGATTCATTTGCGATGCTAGACATTTTGCTACGTTTACGTGAAGCAGCACCTATCAAGTTTGATGTTGTAGCGGTAAACCTAGATCAAAAACAACCTGGGTTCCCTGAGCACATTCTTCCTGAATACTTTGAAACGCTGAACATTCCTTACTACATCGTAGATAAGGACACATACTCAGTGGTTAAAGAGAAGGTGCCAGAAGGCAAAACAACATGTGGCCTATGTTCTCGTCTGCGTCGTGGTACTTTGTACTCGTTCGCTGAGAAGATTGGTGCAACTAAGATCGCACTTGGCCACCACCTTGATGACATCGTTGAAACTATGTTCCTGAACATGTTCCACGGTGCACGTCTAAAGGCAATGCCACCGAAGCTTCGTTCTGATGATGGTCGTAACGTTGTTATTCGTCCACTGACTTACTGTCGTGAAACGGACCTAATCAAATACGCTGAACACAAAGAGTTCCCAATCATTCCTTGTAACCTATGTGGCTCACAAGAGAACCTACAACGTCAGAACATCAAAGCGATGCTGATTGATTGGGACAAGAAAACACCGGGTCGTGTTGAGAAGATCTTCAAATCAATTCAAAACGTTAGCCCAAGCCAACTGGCTGACCGCGAACTGTTTGATTTCGTGAACCTTCCACTAGACCGTAGCGGCGAACGTGAAGAATACGAATTCCAAGAAGCTGAGATTTCATCTTCTAACATCGATGAGTCAATGTTCATCGACGTGACTAACGTATAACGAGATGAATCACGCTTGAGCTATTTTGTATAAGTAGCGATAGACAAACAAAAACGCCTCAAGCAGTACTTGAGGCGTTTTTTTATGAGTTGAACTTGTCGTGAAGTTCAATGCTTAAACGACTTAACCTTTCGAAAGGTTAGGGTCTAACGGGCTAACATAACCAGACGGCTTAAGAGCCAACACGTCACAGTTAATCTTATCGATCACATGTTCTGCGGTATTACCAATAAACACGGCAGACAAGCCAGTACGACCTGTTGTCCCTAGAATTACCATAGCGGCGTTATTTTCAGACGCGACGCGTGGAATCACATCTTCTGGTAAGCCTTGCTCAACAACAGTTTGCTCTTCACACATACCGTGTTTCTGGCGTAGTGCCTTCATTGCGGTTAAGTGATGACCGCGAACGGCGTCAGTGTAAGACGTTGGGTCAAACTCAGGCAGTTCGATAGTGATATTCGCCGGTGTCACAGGGTAAGCATTAACCAAGAGTGGTTCAGCATCCAAGCGACCAGTGATCTCAAGTAATCTATCAACCATCGTATCGTTAAGTTCTAGGTGAGCTTCTGTCTCTGAGCCTACGTGAACTGAAGCAAAGATCTTCGCGTTATCAGGCCAGAAATCATTTTTAACCAGTAGCACAGGGCTAGGGCACTTTCTCAATAGGTGCCAGTCGGTTGGTGTGAAGATAACTGATTCTAATGTGTCGTGCTTGCGCGTCCCTTTAATCAAGATGTCGTGTCCACCACTGTAGACCTCAGCAATGATCGCTTCATATGGGCGATTATGCCAAACCACTTGAACATTAAATTCGATGGAATCATCAAGGTAAGGTTCTGCGACTTTATTCATCCAGATTTCACGCTGGTGAATCACGCCTTTACGCATTGCGTCTCTCTCATCGACAGAGAGCATAGATGTCATTTCATACGAGAAGTCGTATATCGACAAAAAGAAAGTGATGTGGCTTGTTGAGGTGCTTTTCTTGGCAAGTTGGATAGCACGAACTAGAGCAGGTTGCTCATCGTGATTAATGTCTGCGACAACTAAAATTTTGTTATAGATACTCATAACTAAGCCTACTTTTCAGACCGAACATATAAATAATGTAGCGTAGTTATGGGGAGATTAAGAGAAATAAAAGAGGTTTTAAGAGAGAAACATGATGTAGCTCATTATTGAACTACATCATTGATATCTAGACTATTCTTTTGAAACGCCAGCAAGTTCCATCAACGCATCGTGATCTTCGATAGTGATATATTTGCCTTTAACGCTCAAGATGTCTGCTTTTTGGAAACGACCTAAAAGACGGCTGATTGTTTCAACAGTCAAACCAAGGTAGTTACCAATATCGCCACGAGTCATCGTTAGGCGGAACTCGCGTGGGCTGAAGCCACGTTGAGAGAAACGAGTAGAAAGGTTGTAAAGGAATGCAGCAAGACGCTCTTCCGCGTTCTTCTTAGAAAGAAGCAGAATCATTTCTTGGTCACCTTTAATCTCGTTACTCATCAGACGCATAATTTGCTGACGCAATTTAGGCATTTTTCCTGATAGGTCATCGAGAATCTCATATGGGATTTCACATACCATAGAAGTTTCTAGTGCTTGTGCGAAACTAGGGTGTAGGTCACCAGTAATCGCATCGAAGCCAACAAGATCGCCCGCTAGGTGGAATGCAGTAATCTGCTCATCACCTTGCTCGGTAATCGTGTAGCTCTTGATCGTTCCAGAGCGAATAGCATATAGAGATTTAAGCTCGTCACCGGCTTTAAATAACTCTTGGCCCTTTTGAATAGGCTTTTTTCTCTCAATGATCTGATCAAGTTGATCGAGTTCAGATTCATTCAAAGTAAACGGAATACAGAGCTGGCTAATACTACAATCCTGGCAATGGATTGCACAGCCGCCAGACTGAACACGTTTCGTCACAGGCTTTTCAGAAATCATAACAATCTTTCACTATTTGATATACGTCAATATTTTAGCATTCCTTTATCCAGTTGGGTAGTAAAAAAACCGGATTTAAAGAATGGCTATACGGTATAAATAATGAGCTGCAATGCCATATAACCGGTATAGAAACCGTAAATGAGGATTAAAATTGCGCCTAGTTGGCGAAATAAGTCAGCTTGTTGCAGTTTTTTGAGGAAATTAGCGCCCATACCAACCGTCAGCATCGCTGGAAGCGTCCCTAAACCGAAGGCAAGCATGATGCCCGCTCCGTTGTACCAACTTCCCGATACCGCAGCCCACGTTAGCATTGAGTAAACAAGGCCACATGGAAGCCAACCCCAGATAAAACCAAAAGGCAGGGCGTGGCTTGGGTGTTTGAGCGGAAGAAAAGACTTACCGATTGGAGAGATATAACGCCAAAGCTTCTGGCCGACTTTTTCAAAGAACAACAAGCCGAACCACCATTTGCCAATGTATAAGCCTAAGATGATCATAAAGACAGCAGCGAATAGACGTAGCCAGCCGAGCAAAGCATTAAAATCGCTGAGCTGGCCAATCGAAGAGATTGCTCCGCCTATCACGCCACCAATCACGGCATAGCTTAATAGACGTCCAAAGTTATATAGGAGAGGGATAACAGGGGAAGGTTTGGCATTACCGATCGAAAGAAGCGACGCGATACCACCACACATTCCCATGCAGTGTCCTGCGCCGATCAATCCAACAACAAACGCTCCGATCCAATCAGGCGTCATCATTCTTTTTATCTAAGTTAGGTTGGCTTTCTGTATTGGCTTTTTCATTCTTAGCAGGTTTGCTGTCAGAATGGTTGTGAGCCTTTTCGTCTTCATCAAACAGAATGTTGTGGCCTTGGCGCTCAAGGTCTTCAAACTGTTCACTCTTAACAGCCCATAGAAAGATGCCGACAGCGATACATACAAGTACGATCGCGATTGGAATGAGTATGTATAAACTTTCCATTATTTACCTTGCTCTTTTAAAAGCCTTAACGAGTTAGACACAACAATAATAGAGCTAGCAGACATGCCAACAACGGCAATGTAAGGAGCAACCAAACCAGCGACAGCCAATGGAAGAATAAGCAGGTTATATCCCAACGACCATGCAAGGTTCTCACGGATTATCTTACGCGTTTTTAGCGCCAAAGTACGCGACTTCAGTAATCTATCGAGTTTGTCGCCCAATAAAACCATGTCTGCAGAAGCTTTAGCCACGTCTGTACCACCGCCCATTGCGACAGAAAGGTGAGCACCCGCAAGAATAGGGGCATCGTTAATTCCATCGCCAACCATCATTGTGATGTCACTTGCGTCTCTAGAGTTAAGGTAAGCCAGCTTATCTTCAGGTTTCGCGTTCGCAACGATATCGGTAATGCCAATCTCTTCAGCAACAGGTTTTGCGTTAATCAACGAGTCACCAGTCAGCAAGGTGGTTTTGATACCCGCTTCTTTGAATTGCTTAATGAACTCGATACTTTCTTTACGAATCGGGTCTTCATAAGTAAATGTAGCGATATGACGGCCAGCTAAAGACAGGTAGATACCATTACTTTCGGAAGGTTGAGATTCACCAAGAATAAACTCACTACTACCGATTGCTACTTCTTGACCATTCCACTCACCAGTAATACCCGAGCCAATCACATTGTTAACAGATTCTACTTCGAGAGCATCAGAAACATAGCTCTTGAATGCTTTAGCAATAGGGTGGTTCGCGTGTTGTTCCAGGCTAGCTGCAACTTGTAAACATGTCTCTTTATCAAGATCTGAGTAGGTGTCTACTTGGCTGATACGAATATCACCCTCAGTCAACGTACCCGTCTTATCGATGATCAAGTGGTTCACTTTACACAAGGTTTCAAACACATGGCCTTTACGTAGCAAAATACCGAAGTTACCCATACGAGAGGTTGAACAAGTAATCGCAGTGGGTGTAGCCAGTGAAAGAGCACATGGACAAGTCGCAACAAGTACCGAAAGCATGATCCAGAATGCGTCTTCAGGGCGTGTTTGGTGCCAGTAAAACCAAGTACCGAACGAAATAATCAGAATCACAGCGACAAAGTATCGAGCAACCACATCCGCAATCTCTGCGATGCGAGGCTTAGACAGTTGCGCTTCGTCTTGTAGGCGAACAATATTGGAAATCACTGAATCTGCTTTAGACGTCATCACTTCCAATTCAAACGATTCATCACCATTCAATGTGCCTGCAAAGACGGTATCGCCTTCGTTTTTCACCACATGGATAGATTCGCCAGTCAGCATGGATTCATCGATGTGGACTCGGCCAGACAGCACTTTGCCATCAGCAGGAATGTGTTCACCCGGAAGTACGCGGATCTGATCGCCTACTTTTAAGGTTTTAACTGGAACTTGTTCGCCATCGAGCGTTGTTGCCATTGCAGGCACCAACTTAAGCAGGTTACCACTTGCTGCAGCCGCTTTACGACGAGCGCGCATTTCAAGGAAGCGACCAAGCAACAGGAAGAAGGTGAACATCGAAATCGATTCGAAGAAGACTTCTCCTTGTTCTGTCACGGTTGCAACCAAGCTCGCCACGTAGGCAAACAAAAGAGCAATCGACACAGGCACATCCATACCTAACGTTCTGCCTTTGACGCTTCGCCATGCATTGATATAGAAAGGCAACGCAGAATAGAGCAGAACCGGTGTCGCGAAGATCAAGCTGACCCAGCGGAAGTAGTTTTTAAACTCAGGTTCAAGATTTCCAAACACTTCAAGGTATAGCGCTACCGCCAGCATCATCACCTGCATGGTTGCTAGACCAGCGACACCAAGGCGATACAAGTAGTTCTTCATTGAGCGGTGGTAGGCCGCTTCTTGTTGGTCTGCCTCGAAAGGCGCAGCTTTGTAGCCTAGGGTATGGATTGCCGATAACAACTCACTCAGTTTAACTTGCGTGTTGTCCCAGCTAAGTAGCGCACGGTTAGTGGTGGTATTCACACGGATGCTACCAACACCTTGTTTTGAAGAGACTTGCTTCTCGATAAGCCATGCACAGGCGGCACAAGAGACACCTTCTAGTGACAATGTCACTTCAGAGGTATTTTCGGAGTTACGAACAAACTCTAATTGAACATCTTCGTTGTCGTAATGACTGAGTGCCAGCAGTTGCTCTGGCACTAGATCAGCTTTTTCAGCAGGAGCGGTGCGATATTGGTAGTAAGAAACCAAACCGCTATCAACGATTGTCTGGGCTACGGTTTCGCAACCCGGACAACACATCTTACGAGTCGATCCTAAGATCTCTACTTTAAAATCCGTTTCCGCTGGTACATCTTCACCGCAGTGATAACAGGATTCACACATAAGCTTTAGTTCGTTAGTTGAGTAGGAGTTTCAATAGGGAAGTTCATACGACCTTGCACTAACCATTCAGAATCGTGCGGAGAAAGCTCGATAAACCATGGACCTTGCATTTCGTGGTCTAGAGTCAAGGTGTAGTTGCCTCTCGCGTCTGCAGTCAGCAGTTGAGTGAAATCGCGGTCAGGCAACGTTCTGTGAACGAACATCGCGCTAATAGCAGGGAAGTGTTCAAGCTTGCCTTTGTCTAGAGTAATGATAACCGAGTTACCTTTCTCGTTAACTAAAGCTGACAGGCCTAATTCTTTAGCGATGTTTACTTTCGAAATATCGACATTAATGCCTTTTCCTTTTTTATAGTAATCCTCAGTCACTAGGTCTACAGAGTTCTGTGTAAACACAATAACCGTCATGATGGTCCAAATAACTACTGTTGCTGGCAACGCGATTAAGAACCACGGCCAAAACTGTTTATACCAAGGCTTTACCATAAAAAATATCTCAAAAAAGAATAAAAAGAAGGGGTTATAAAATAAAGGAAAGACAGCCTCTTAGAAAGAGGCTGTTATTGAAATGTTACTTATTATCCGAGTTGCTTAAGCTCCACACGTAAGATGAAACCAGTTGTACTTTGTCTTCGCCTAGAATGTCTTTCCAAGCAGGCATTACGCCAGAACGTCCGTACATAACTGTTTCAGTTACATCTGCGCGTGAATCGCCAAACAACCAATCGCGGTCAGTCAGGTCAGGAGCGCCAACAGCAGGGTTACCCTTACCATCAGTACCGTGACACGCAGCACACACTACAAAGCGAGCTTTACCAGCTTCTGCTTCACGTGCGTTTACGCTACGACCAGAAAGGCTAAGAGTGTAGCTAACTACTTCTTTTACGCCTTCTTCGCCAAGCGCGTCTTTCCAACCTGGCATTTGACCAACACGACCGTGCATAACTGTTGTTACGATAGCCTCAGGTTCGCCGCCATATAGCCATGCGTCGTCAGTTAGGTTAGGGAAACCTTTCTGACCACGTGCATCAGAGCCGTGACACTGAGAACAGTTTTGCAAGAATAAACGTTGACCCACTTTGATTGCGTCAGCATCTGATGCAATGTCAGGGATTGAACGTAAACCATTTTCGTCGTGAGCAAGCTTTCTGAATGCTTCACCGAAGTAGGTGTCTGCATCATCAAGCTCTTTCGCGTACGCATCTAACTGTTTGTTTGCTTGCGCAGCAGCAATTGCAGAGCGAGACTCTTCAATGCTACGAACTTCTTGGTTTGAACTTGTCCAACCTAGTAGACCTTTAAAGTTGCCAAGGCCTGGGTATAGAGCAAGGTAAACCGCAGCAAAAACAATCGTACTGATGAAAAGGTATGTCCACCATTTTGGTAGTGGGTTGTTAAGCTCACGAATACCATCGTATTCATGGCCCATATCATGACCTTCTTCAACGCCTGTTTTATCTTTAAAACACCAACGAAGTAAGACAGCACAACCAATTAGGGTACCAATCGTAATCGCACTAACCCAGATACTCCAGAATGTACTCATTACTTTGTCACTCCTTCATTTTTAGAACTTGTTGCTGGCTCGTCGTCAGCAAACACTAGGTTCGCGTCTTCGTCGAAACGTGATTTACGGTTTTTGCCGTATGCCCACCAAACGATGCCGATGAAGCAAGCAAAAACAGTCACGGTCCAAACACTTTGAAATGTAATAATGTCCATAATTATTCCTTATTTCATTGCGTGGCCAAGCGATTGAAGGTAAGCGATGATTGCATCCATCTCTGTTTTTCCTTCAACATCTTGTTTAGCGTTAGCAATTTGTTCGTCTGTGTAAGGAACACCAAATTGATTACGGAAGAGTTCAAGCTTCTGTTGAGTCAATTTGCCATCAAGTACATTCTCAGCAAGCCATGGGAAACCAGGCATGTTTGATTCAGGAACAAGTTCACGAGGGTCGATAAGGTGAACACGGTGCCACTCATCAGAGTAACGGTCACCAACACGTGCTAGATCAGGACCAGTACGCTTAGAGCCCCATAGGAATGGGTGTTCCCAAACGCTTTCGCCAGCTACAGAGTAGTGGCCGTAACGTTCAGTCTCAGAGCGGAAAGGACGAATCATTTGGCTGTGACATACGTTACAACCTTCACGAATGTAGATATCACGACCTTCCATTTCCAGAGCAGAGTAAACGCGTAGGTTTTCTACAGGTTCAGTTGTCTGCTTTTGGAAGATAAGAGGGGTAATTTCTACTAAAGCACCAAAACTGATAGCAATAACGATCAAGATCGCTAGTAGGCCAACGTTCTTCTCTACCAACTCATGGCGATTATTTGAATTTGAGCTCATTCTAAATCTCCTTAAGCCGGTTGAGCGATAGCTTTAAGGCTATCTTTAGGTGCAGAAACAGTTTTGTACGTGTTGTATGCCATTAAGAACATACCAGATAGGAAGATGAAACCACCTAGGAAACGTACAAAGTAGAACGGGTAAGACGCTTCTACAGATTCAACGAAGCTGTAAGTTAATGTACCGTCAGAGTTAACTGCACGCCACATCAGACCTTGCATCACACCAGAGATCCACATTGCAACAATGTAGAAAACCGTACCAATCGTTGCTAACCAGAAGTGAACATTGATTAGAGATACAGAGTACATACGCTCTTGACCAAATAGTTTAGGAACTAAGTGGTAAACCGAACCGATAGAAACCATTGCAACCCAACCTAACGCACCAGAGTGAACGTGACCGATAGTCCAGTCCGTGTAGTGAGATAGTGCGTTAACCGTTTTGATTGCCATCATTGGGCCTTCGAAAGTCGACATGCCGTAGAATGATAGAGAAACGATTAGGAAACGTAGGATTGGGTCATAGCGAAGCTTATGCCACGCACCAGATAGAGTCATAATACCGTTGATCATGCCACCCCAAGAAGGAGCAAACAGAACCAAAGACATAACCATACCTAGAGACTGAGTCCAGTCAGGAAGTGCAGTGTAGTGTAGGTGGTGAGGACCAGCCCAAATATACAGAGACACAAGAGCCCAGAAGTGAACGATCGACAAACGGTAAGAATAAACAGGGCGACCAGCTTGTTTAGGAACGAAGTAGTACATCATACCTAGGAAACCAGCTGTCAATAGGAAGCCTACCGCATTGTGTCCGTACCACCATTGCACCATTGCATCAATTGCACCTGAGTAAATCGAGTACGATTTAAACGCAGATACAGGAACAGCTAAGCTGTTAACGATGTGCAACACGGCAACCGTGATGATGAAGGCTCCGAAGAACCAGTTTGCTACGTAAATGTGCGATGTTTTACGCTTAATCATAGTTCCGAAGAACACGACCGCATAAGCTACCCACACAAGAGTAATAGCAATATCGATTGGCCATTCTAGTTCTGCGTATTCTTTACCAGAGGTCAAACCTAACGGTAAAGTAATTGCAGCGGACAGGATAATCGCTTGCCAACCCCAAAAGGTAAAGGCTACGAGAGGGCCACCAAAGAGACGCGTTTGACAGGTACGTTGCACAACATAATATGATGTTGCAAACAGCGCACTTGTACCGAACGCAAAAATAACCGCATTAGTATGCAGGGGACGTAAACGACTGTACGTCAACCACGGCGTATCAAAGTTTAGCTGTGGCCAAACTAATTGAGCGGCAATCAAAACACCAACGCCCATACCGACAATACCCCACAAAATTGTAACGAGGGTAAATTGACGGACGACCGTATAGTTGTAGTTTTGTTCAAGCTGCTTTTCTTGGCTCATTTGCATGCTTCCAATTTCTTATTTACTACACTTTACTTCCAACACGACTCACGTCGTAATGCCACCCAAATTAGAAAAGGAAATGCAGCCTATTCAGGGCTTTATTTCCACTTGCTGATTTTAAAAAAAAGTGGCATTTTCAACGCGACACTATACTTGAATTAACAAATCAATGACAGAGTAGTAACCTTACGCTTGGTCTGGAATTGGATTTTTATTTAAAAACTTTGAACTTTGTAACAAGGAGTAAAGATTATAATGGCGGCACAAAAGCTAACAAAAGGCAGGCTTGTTCAAATTATCGTCATGTTGGTTATTTTAATAGCTGCATTTACTTGGAGAACAGTAACATACGATAATAACGAAACAGTAAACTGTATAGTTTCAAAACCTTGTGAATTTAGTATTGATAATCATAATGTTTTAATTTCAGACGATAACCTAGGCTATTCGATCGAAACATCTAAAACTGGCAAGTTTATCATTAGCTACAATGAAAGCGGAATTTTGGAAGAGAAAGGGCCTTCAAATTGGCTGTTACAAACCGATGATAATAGCTCCTCAATAACAGTTACATTTCCACAACAGATAAGCACGTTTTCTGTAAACCTCTCTAAAGAGTAAGAGAGCGAAAACTTGGACACACCTCGGCGCTTTTGATAGAAATATGTACCAAATCAGTGAAACACAATGCATTAAAGTGTTATAAAGACAACATTAATAAAGTTTCCAGAAATCTATGAAATTTCTATCAAAAGTCTCTTATTCGCTAGACGATAAAATCGCGGTAGATGAGTTGCTCAATGGGGTCGAAAACCCTGACAATATTGCCTGTCTTATTTGTTACTGCACAGAAGAGTACTCCACGCTCGCAGTGCAGAGATATTTCGTAGATGCTCTCCCAAACACTCCTATTCATGGCTGTACCACTTGTCACGGTATCATGACCGAAACTGGGTTCCATTCAGGCCCAGTAATTGGCGTCCTTATCATTTACGATTCAGGCATCAACGCCTATGGTACGGGTATAGAACACTTTGGCGACTCTATAGAACAAAGCACCTTTAGCGCGATAGATAGAGCACTTAAAAACGCCAATCGTGAAGGTGAAATCCCCGATCTTATCTTGTTGCATTCCACACCAGGGAACGAAGAGAAGGTGATGGCAGCCATCGATAACAAGTTCGGTACCGAGGTACCCATTATCGGAGGCAGCGCGGCGGACAATCAGGTTTCTGGAAATTGGAGCATCTTTACCGAAGAATCACTCTCTATCAATGGTGTGTCTTTAACCGTCGTATTTGCATCCCAGTCTATCTATTCCTCATTCAGTGCTGGTCACACACCAACGCGTTATTCAGGTACCGTGACCAAAGTACGAAACAGAATATTATTAGAGATAGACCATAGGCCCGCAGTCACCGTTTATAACGAATGGACAAACTTCCATATAGGTGGCAGCGATGATGGCTATATCTTTGAAAAGTCGTCTGTTTATCCATTGGGCAGAAAGGTCGGTTCGTCTTATGACTACCCATATTTCAAACTATCTCACTCGATTAGAGAAACAGAGTGCAATGGGATCGAGCTCTTCACCGACATCAGTGAAGGCGACACCATCTACTTAATGCAGGGCTCCAAGCAACAGTTAATAAGCCGTGCCGCTAATATCATTCATTCTTCTTACTACAACGACATGGATCTTGAAGAGAAGCTCGGAGCAATCAACATATTTTGCGCAGGCCCAATGCTCAACCTAAAGCAAGACATGGACGAGGTTTGTGACCAAATAAATCAAGCACTTAATGGGCTTCCATACATATGCCCATTCACTTTTGGTGAACAAGGCAGACTCTCTGGTGGTGAGAACGCACACGGAAACTTAATGGTGTCGTCAGCAACGTTTTATAGGTTAAAGAAGTAATGGGATCGGAAGGTCAAGAAGCGCTGCAAGAAGCACGTATTGAACTGCAAAAACTGAAAGCCCGCGAGCGAAAGCTGGCTGAAGAGAATAGGGTAATCCTATCAACCATCTCTGCAATCAGTAAGGCGAGTAACATCTCCGAGATCTTCTCTAGTCTTGAGTTCGTGCTCAAAAAATACATTAAGTTTGATGACTTTATCGTGGTATCAAGGGTAGGGAACGAAGGTAGTTTCAAGACCCTGTTAACCAATAACAAAGTCTTCGAACAGATGAACTGGACAGATTGCGGTAAGCTATCTCGAGTCATCAATGGAGAATGCGCCATCCTTTTTGAACCCAAATCATTGGGTGAATTCAACTCTTTGCATCCCATTGTTCTCGACCAGATTAACTCCGTTCTGATTACCGGCATTGATAGCGGGCTCACACAGTCCGTGATCATCTTTATCCACTCCAATACCAAACATTTCAGCATTGAAACCAAAGCGACGCTTAACCGTTTTAGACCTCTGATTGAGCGTGCAGTTTTTGATATTGAAAACAAAGAAAAGCTTGAAGCCACAGTTCGAGAACGTACCGCCGAGTTAGTCACAGCAAGGAAAGATGCAGAAAGAGCCAACAAGGCTAAGTCTGAATTCCTAGCCATGATGAGCCATGAATTAAGAACTCCGTTGAACGCGATTATCGGCCTAATCGATACGTTGAAATCGACATCACTCAACGAAGAACAACAGTCTATACTGCTTAATATGAGTACATCGTCTGAGTTGCTGTTAGCGATCATCAGTGACGTATTGGACTTTTCAAAAATCGAGTCTGGATGTTTCTCGTTGTCACCTCAATGGAGTAACGTAAGAGACACTGTAACGTTTGTTTTATCTGAACAAAAGAAGATGGCAGACGATAAAGGACTAGCGCTAACCGTAACCAGCGACATCCCTGAAGGTGAACTTCATTATCTTGACCCAAGTCGTTTGGCGCAGATCTTATTTAATCTGATTGGCAACGCGATTAAGTTCACTGAGCAAGGACACGTTCATGTGTCTATCAAATACCAGCAAAGCTCATTCTATATAACGGTAGAAGACACCGGGATTGGCATTAGCTCACAGCAACTTGCTTCATTGTTCAGTCCATTTGTTCAAGCCGACAGCACAATCACACGACGATTTGGTGGCACTGGCTTAGGCTTGGCTATCACCAAACGACTTGTTGAACTGATGCGCGGACGTATATCTGTAGAGAGTGAGCCAGGAAAAGGCTCTAAGTTCGAAGTACAGTTACCAGTGCTCACCAGAGTAACGAACAATCTCACTGAAGGTGTACAAGATGACTGTACGCGAGATCTAAGAAGCAGATACTCAGTTTTAGTTGTGGAAGACAACCCGACGAACCAAATGGTGATTAAGTTAATCCTAACAAGACAAGGCCATGAAGTTTTCATCGCAAGTAATGGTGAAGAAGCGATTGGCTTTATTGAAAAAGGCAACGATTCAATAGACATTATCCTAATGGACGTGTCGATGCCTGTCATGGATGGATTAACCACAACCAAATACATGAGAGAAGCAAACATCCAAACACCAATCGTTGCGCTAACAGCACACACATCAGTAGAAGACAGGTTTTCATGTTTGGATGTTGGTATGAATGATTTCGTTACCAAGCCAGTTAGAACCAAAGAGATCACAGAAGCTATTGATCGATTAATGCTTGAGATCTAATAAACGTATTCTTAATCGAAGATTAGGAAATATGTTTATTAGGTATTTTATGGTAAATAGCTTTACTGTTAAATAGAACGCTAAATCAGACCAGAAATAAGAGGCAGGGCATCACATAAAGATACCTGCCTTATAAACACCAAAGTCAATTTAACATAATATACATAATACGCAGTGGGATAGGCAAAAAATAAAGGCATCTTTCTCAATTAAATCAATTAGATACCCTTACTTTTTGCCTATAAAATCACGCTCTTTTTTTATCTTCAATCACACGCTCAATAACTTCGATTGTACGTTGATTTTTAGACCTTTCGGCTAATATGGCTAACAAAGTAAGGTCTACGTCTAATCCTAAGATTTCAGCTACTTCACAAGCAAGATCATCACTCATTGTCTTACCATTTCGCCAGTTTTGAACAGTCGCGTGTCCTATACCAAGTAATTTAGCGACTTCTCTAGTGCTATGTACTTGTTTTAATTCACATAAACGATTCAATAATTCTAAGGTTGTTATCATTTATTCACCTCCTAAACGCAGTATATGACAAAACCAACGTGTATAAGCCCTCTATACACCAACGTTAGATTGTTCTTTAATACTCTTCGTCAAGTCGGGAGACTTTGCGAACATCCTTTAAAGCCCCCTTAATTGATTCGAAGCTTTTACGGGGGCTGTCTGTAAACAAGTGATGTTCCAAGGCTTTTAAGTATTGACCAGACTTATTAAAGAAGGATCAACACCATGTCAAATCAACGTAAAACCCCTGCTGAAATCATCCAAGATCGTATGGATGTATTACAAAAACACAGTGACGAATACCAAGCTAATCCATCACTCACGGACCAAGGTAAAGAAGCTGCTGCTCATTACTACCGTGGAGCGTTGATTGAGCTTTACCGCCTTAAAGAAACGCTAAAGGCGAGATAATCCCACATGAGCATGTACGACTTAACCAATAAACAGCGCAAAGACCGCCCCTTGGCGTGTCTGAATCGTGCTGTGTTGGATAAAATCGTACAGTGTCCATCAAGTTCAACTGCGTTTCTCACATCTAATGGCCGTGGCGTTCGTAAGAGCTTTGCTCGTGATATTGCGATAGTAATGAAAGCCCTAGTAAACGAAATGTGTCTAAGCTCGAATAAGATTGGTGTAGCTACAAAGGACGGCTTTGCTCTACGGTCTTGGGGCTACATTGCTGATATCTGCGATTTCCCTATCTGGCGTGTTAAACAGTGCGTTAAGTTCGCATTTAACAAAGGTTGGATCACATCCAAACAGCCTAGAGAAACCTACACAGGGAAAGACAACCTGCAAAAATGGCGCGGCCTAGCGTCTATCAAAAGAGTAACAGACGCATATTTTCACGATATCGGTATCTTTGAACAGTACAAAGAAGCTAAGACCGCGTCTAAACGTTGGCTTAAAACCTTTGCTAACCGCATTGGCCGTCCAGTGAAATACATTCAAACCCCAATTACACTGCTATGCAGACGCCGCAAAGAAGCGGCAGAAGCTAAGAACCTAGTCCCAATACCACAATAGCCTAAACTCTTTTCAATGCGCCTTAACTGGCGTTATTTGCGATCTATCAACGCAATTCATACTTTGAATTGGCTCATTATGGCCGTTCTCACCATTTATTTCACTCTAACATATCCACAAGTAGGTTGTTTTTTTAATCGCTTGAGGTTGGCATTCTCACGATCTTATTTCGGCTGTGCAAAAGTCGCGTATATATAGATCTAAACTACTCCTAGTTCTTACTACCATTCCCTACTCTATTTACTTAGCCCGCATAGTCTTCGACTAGAACCATGATATTAAGGATAGTAATGGTATTAATGCTTTTACCCCCTCGAAACTCGGGGATAAGTTAATGAAGCGGCCTTTCTTAGTCGCAAGCGACTTGCGGCCTTGTATGTCTGTGGACGAAACACAACAAAAGAATGGTGACTATACAGATTGGGGGGAGATGGACGTGATTCTAAGAGCCTATCGCTGCGCGATGATTCTAGCAGAAGGAAACTTGGATATTAAAAAGGCCACGCCCGTGTCGTGGCCTCTGGAGGGGCTATGTTTCAAGGTCTATTTATTCAATAGTTTCTGCTTTTCATGATGCGCTAATACTTGTTGACCTAGTTTCGTTAAAGAGAAGCGGCGATATTTTACCGATGCCACTTTTTCATTTACGACTAAGTCATGTATTTGTAGCCTCGGGCAAATGTTTTTATATACATACAAAGTTACGCTATCAGAAGACGGTGAATTGGTGATTCCGGTAATTAACGCTTCTTTTAACCACAAAAGTGCATCAAACAAGTTCAACTCTTCTCGGCCGTATGAGTCTGCTAGTTTGTCTGATAGCTTTACGTTTATAGACTTCAATAATTCTATTGTTTCATCGAATGACTGATTTGCGTTATGTTTAGGTTGATTCTTGAGCTTATCTTGAAGTCTAACCATTTCATTGTTCAATTCGTTGTTCTCTTGGGTGAGTCGATTAATCTCGTCTACCAATCCCTTTGTGTCGGGCACTTCGGCACCTGAAATCCATCCATTCAAGTTTCTAGATGCGGCAATATCAGGCAAGCTCTCTAATACACAAAGACGAATATCTTTCTCATCATCATAGAATGAAGACATGTTTGATAGGACTTTCTGTTTGAACTCTTTTAATTCAACGGGGTAATCCTTTTCAATTACTGAAGCCCCTTTGTTTTGTAACTTCTGATCTAGGGCTGATTCATTAATTACGACAGCAAACAGCGGTTTTCCACTTTCTAGGGCGTAATTATATTCAAGCTCCGTGTAACTAAGACCACTTTGAGGCTCTACACTGCCATAGCGACCTCCTAGAATTAACATATAAACGTCAGACTCATCTATCCACCGCTTAATAATATCCCACTGGCTTTGGTCTCCTGCAGTAAACAACTCCATACCAGCTGGAATATGCCCTGACTTTAAGATTGCAGAAACAGCAGCCTGTCTTTCATCCTTTAAATCTACATACGTTGAAGAAACAAAAACCTGTAATCTCTTTTTCATTAAATTCCCTTATCAAAATCAATTTTTCAACAAAACAACAACACCTCTAGGAAAGCATTTCCCTTGCGATGTTTTTATTACCTACATTTTGAACATAAACTTCAATTGAATAGCCTTGAGTTTGATTTCTATACGTTTCACCGCCCATCGAGTAAAAGTCCGGATGAACTATTACATCTCCGATCTCAGGCTCATCTGTATCTAGTAACTCAAAAATCACGTACTCACCTGTACCATCAATTTCAGCTGCATACATTCCAATTGAAGAGTTAATACCTGCTACTACTGCTTTCATTTAATTCTCCGATGAACTAATTATTAGTAAGTTAAACAACGATAACTTTCACAACAAACACAAAAAACTATTAGGTCGAAAACCTCGTTTGTTGAAGTTGTTACTATTTTTTAGGGTCAATTTTTTTCAATAGCTCCATAATCAACTCATGTGTATTTAGTGGATATGAATCATCAGTAACTCTTGAAAAATCTTTACTTGAAAACAAACGTTGTGCGACTTCAGCCTTAATTCTGTGTTGTTCCGGTTCTGGCAAGCTCGCAATGTAAGGCGATAGAGTTTTTAAATTCAGAGATGTTTGTAAGTGACTGTACTGTTGTTCTCTATGTTTAGCTGATTCTCTAGCTAAATAAGCGGCCGGAACGGATAGAATGGCAGCTAGAGCAACACGAAATATGCTTTGCTCCCACTGAAATGAAGCTTGAGTCGTTTCCCAAAAAGAATAAGCGACAATTAGAACAATAAAAAGCATGCATAGAAGGGAACCATACCTCAGTCTATTGGCAATTTTCTTTTCTTCTGATGAGTTAGATTCATAATCCCCAGATATAGCTCGCCCAGATACATGACCTAATATCCCATCAATTTGTTCTTTCTTAGAGTCAATCTCTGTAATTGCATCAGCATAAAATTCATTGATTTTCTCAGTTTGCTCGTATATCGAAGTTGCTAGTTTATCTGACTTTTCTTTTAGGTCGTCCATTCTAGCTTCATTTTGAGCGAACGAAGCTTTAATGTGTCTATCATACCTACTGTTATCTTCCTGAACCTTTAAAAGTCTATCCTCAAATTTGGCCAACAAATCTTCAGCATCATGAACATTTTTTGGTTGCATAACTTCACGCACGTAGATACATAAACTAATGATTTCATTGGCATTTTCTATCAGTTCTATAGGTAAATCGCTTAAGTACGTTACGCCGATCGCAAGCGTTTGTGCTGAGTGAATTAACTTCAAAGTTAGTTCTACACTGCTATTTGCTTTATTAAATTGTGATGCGTTAGAGTACTCTGTTAAGACCTTTTGATACGTTTGGGCGGCGCTTTTAACATTCTTTGGTTGCTCGTCATTATCAATATTACTCAATAAAATTCGAACCTTGTCCATTATTTTTAAAACTGTGCCTTCAGTATGTACAAAGACCTCATCCATTACTCTTTCTCCAGAATCGTAAAATTAAACAATACAATTTTAATGGTTTTATCGTAAAAAGAACAATGACTTATATGAGTATTGAGCGACATTCACCGCTTAAATGTGAATTACAACTGCACATTCATATAAAACAAGTACCTTACCTCTACTAAGCATGTATAATATCAATCGTTCGTAAAACCTCCGGCTTGTTTCTTTTAACGTCAGTTAAGGCAACGAGCTATGGAACCATCCAAATATAAGTACCCTATTACGGCTAAACTGATACGTGATGCACGTTTACGTTCTGGCCTACAACAGAAAGACTTCATTTCTCAAAACAACCTTGAAATCACTCAAGCTACCTTTTCGCGTTGGGAGACGGGACAGGCACAAGTGCCCGTTGATGTCCTACTCAAACTTGGGTTAGTTAGCGAGGCCATGGTCTTATGAGCCTCAAAAAACAGTTCAATCAAATAATCACCGGTATTAAGGAATCGCGCCGCGTTCTCGAGGATGCGTCCCCCGATTGGTCGAAAATATCCCCTCTTAAATTGGTCGGTACCGTCAAGGACTATGCCATCGCCAACTTCGAAGCCGCCCGTGAAATCTTCGACAGCAAAGTGGCCGCGCTCGAAAACCTACAGCAACAAATCGATGAACTACGCGAACAGCTCAAGCAGATTCAAGGAGAAGAACAATGATTCTAGGTTATGTGAAATGCACCGCCCCGAATTGCGATGAAGCGATGGAAGTTAGCCAGTGCAGCGGTAAACGTTCGGCCTACCTAAAGGGACGTTGTAACGTTTGTAAGTGTACGGAGCAGCGCAGCAATGCCAATACTCAAGACTATCTAAAGCAGTACAAGCCTTTAGAAGAGCTGAACCCTCCTGCCCCTGTTGAGCAAACCGAAGAAGTCGAAGTTCTGCAGGAAGCCCCAACCGAAACCCCACAACCCGAAACAGAACCGAAAGGCGTATCCAGTTTATTTTGCGCTGGCATCGGTGCATTTATTGGCCTAACCCTTGGTAAAGCCGTCACGATTTTAAGAGCTGTATAAGGACACCCTATCCCATGGACAAACCAAACACTGTAGAACTCGATCAACCTGTCATCGATGCAGAAGAAATTGAAACGCACACCGAGCAAGATAAAAACGACTTCCTAGAAGAACTGGAAACCGAGTTTGACCCGCAAGCCGCGTTAGACAAAGCAGACGAGAAAGCCGAAGCCGTGAACGCTCAGAAACTGGCACTCGAAGCCACAGAGCAAACCGTTCTGGTTGGAATGGGTATGGCCGACTTTGCCGTCAAAGAAATGCTTGATGAACGTCTAGAGATTGGTGAAGAGAACGCCCACGCATTAGCAAAAGCCGCAGCACCGGTGATTTTAAAATACAACGTTGCGCCCCCTCCCTGGGCAGTGAAATACAAGGAAGAGATTTCCTTGGGAATGGTCGCACTAGGTATTACCGCTTCCCTGTTCATGCAGTATCGCGGCCTCAAGAAAGCCGACCAACAAGCGGCCATAGATGCAATCAACGAAGCGCAGAAAGAAAAAGAGCAGCACACCGCGCATTAAGCCGTTAAGTGATATAAATCACACTTATTGCATATCTAAGCCGCTTGATATTAGGCATAGAAGGCACATAAAGCAGTAACACTAAGGCCGCCCACTTTCGGGCGGTCTTTTTATTAGGGTTAGATATGGAACCAATCAACAATAACAACACACTTGATAACCACCACGCCTACATTGTCGGTATGTCGGGTTCGGGTAAATCGTCCTTGGCTAAGAAATTACTCATATCTTCGACTGACCAAGTCGCCATTTATGATCCAAAGCGTGAATATGACGGCCAAATCGTGGGTCGTAAAATCCGTGTCTATGGCAACTTACGCACGTTCGCCAGTGCGCTGATGGCCGGACGAGAAACCAAGCAAGGTTTCAAGATAGTTTATCGCCCCTCAGAGCCTTCTGCGAAAGACTTCGACCTGTTTTGTCGTGTGGTGTGGAGCTGCGGCGATGGAAAGCACAAAAAGGCACTCAAGGTTATCTGTGAAGAAGTCGCGGAGAACTCGACAAGCTCAGGTAAAGCCACGGGCTACCATGGCAAGTTGCTGCGCCTTGGACGCTCTTACAACATTCACACCATTAACCTATTCCAACGTGGCCAAGAAGTACCTAAGACCATCATCGATAACTGTGAATATGGCTACATCATGCTAACCAAGACACCCAAGAGCCGCCGATACCTTGAAGACTTGACCGGAATATGTGCCATTGAACAGTCAAAATTAGTCAAGTTCGACTACTTCAAGCAATACGGCGTGGTCGTTGAAAAAGGCCGAATCCGTTGGTAAACGTGAAATAAATCACACTTAAGGCATATCTAAGGCACATAACCATTAGGTATCGAAGGCATATAAAGCAGTACCAATAAGACCGCCTAATGTTGGGCGGTTTTTTATAGGTATTTACAAATGGCAGGTTTTACACCAAAGAAACTCGCGGTTATTGCTTTCGTTGCGGCTGTTGCTGCGGCGGGTGTGGTTTGGGCGTCAAACAACGTTGACGCTGTTGAAGACACCATCGGTTAAGGGAGTTAATTACTATGTCGACTCCAACGAAACTTAATTCGTTTACTGGTGCGGATTACGGCGAAAAAGCCACACTGACCATTCCAATTGGTCCCACATATGAAGAGTTCTTTCTTCAAACCAACCTATCTGCAGCGCAGCTTCGCCGTGTGACGCTTTCGCTGAATGCAGATGAAATCATCGTGTTAGACGGTGAACTCATCAAAAAGCTAGAAGCGTATAAGGGACTGGCTCAAGTAGACGGATTCTTTACCATTCCACTGTCTGACATCACTGCGAAAACTAAAAACGGTGTGCGTTACACAGGTCTTGTGACAGAAGGCGGCGACAACATCACGCTAGAAGTCGAAATCGCTTCAACGACTCAAGCGAACGCGCCAAAGGTACAGCTGCAAGCATGGGCGACCGTGTCAGCTCGTCAGCCTGCCCGTGTCGTTGTGCCAAAAATCAAAAAGCAAACCATGCAAGCCAGTTCAACCGAGAATGAATTTCTCGATCTGGTTTCGGGCCCTCTTCAACTCGTGCGCCGCATGCACTTCTTAAGTGACGAAATCCATACGCTGCAAATCTACCGTGATTTTGTGAAAGTCTACGATGCAACGCGCGCACTGGAAGATATGCGAGCCAAGCGCAACCGCCGTTTCTGGCAAGCGGGTTGCTTCCACTTCGATCCAATCATGCGTGGTTTTTACATCGATGAGCTGTTCACAACCGCGCACAACTCAGAGCTGAAATTCACGGTAAAAACGAATAAGCCTGTTGGCTCGATTCCAATCATTGTTGAGTCAGTGGAAGTTGTTCGCCCTGATTTAGTGTAAGGGGGTGACTCTTGTCATTTTGGGAAGATTTAACCGATTTTGGCTCTGGGCTTTTGGATGATGTCGGAGAAGGTACGGGGAACTTGATTAAGGCCGCGACCACAAGCGACGCATCGAAAAATGCAGGGACAACACAGCAACCACAGCAGACCGTAAAAGATAACCACGGCAATGCAGTGACAGGGTCACGAAGCCAAGCCGGACAAACGGACAAAACGCTCTTGTATGTCGGTGGCGGTTTGGGTGTGGCCCTATTACTTACGGTGCTCGTTGTTGCTGTGAATAAGTAAGGAGGAAGTATGCCTTTAATTGTGCTTCTTCCTCTGGTTGCGGGTGGTGTTGGATTCGGAGCGGGCTTTTGGTCTGGCTCCGGTGCAACCAAATTATTAAAAGTCGCCGCTATCAGTGGCGGCTGTTATGTGGCTTATCGAGTCATTAAGGGGGGCAAATGATACCGGGTATTAGTGGAGGTCTGACGAACTCCGGCTCAATGCCAATTGATGCCGGAGGCGGTTCAGCGGGGCCAAGTGAAGCCACGGGAACTAACTCTATCGGGGGTATTCGAAACGGCTCGATCAACTTTGGGGGCGGTCCATCTTCTTGGCTGCCTTGGGTAGCAGTAATCGTTGGGGTGATGATGTGGCTAAAAAAATCTTAAGCATTCAATTCATCCCCTACACCCGAAGAGATATTGACTATCACCTTCGAGAGCTAAAGCAAGCGTTTGTGGGTTCCCCACAGGCCAAAGCCGAATGGCTTGAAATGGTGGAACGTATCAAGGCGGGTGAATCTGGGTTGTACCTGATAAAAGCGCGTGGCGTGTTACTTCGCTTTGTCGGACGTGTCATTGATGGGAGTTACCACATTAATGCGATGGTCGGAAAAGGCATGCAAGAAGCGGCGCCGCTTATCATCGAGCGATGCGAAGCCATGGGCTACGCCTCAATTAGCTATAACACCTATCGCAAAGGCATGGGACGAGTTTTAGCGTCATTCGGTTTTGAACTCGATGAACGCGTCTCTCAGGTAGAAAGTAGCTACATTCTGCATCTTGGGGGCTGTCATGGGTAAAGGCGGTAAAAGTTCAAGCGCGAACACAACCAACACGACCAATACAAGCGGCACAAGTGCAATCAGTGGCGACAACCTTGGGGTCGTTATATCTGGTGTGAACGGCAATATTGGCAATATCTCGATGACTGACCACGGCTCAGTAAAAGCCGCGTCAGAAATTGCGAAAAACGCCATGAATAGCAACAGTGCGGCGATGAGAGAAGCGTCACGGCTTGGCTCTGACGCGCTAAAAGCCAATGAGCGAGCCGTTGATAAGTCTCTAGACTTTGGCCGCGATGCCCTCAAGACGAATGAAAGCGTGAGTAAAGAAGCGCTTCGCTCTAATGAGAACGTCAGCAAAGAGGCTCTAAAATCGAATCAAGAGTCGCTCAAGCAGGCTCTGGGTTTTGGTAAAGAGTCTTTAGCCAAGGCGTTAGATTTTGGCCGTGATTCCGTCAAAGAAAACGGCGATATCAGCAAAAAGGCCATGGATAACATGCGACAGAACAGCGCAGATACCACGGCCGCAATTAAAGCGATGGCGACGCAATCGGGAGAGAACGCCCGCGCCGCTCTAGCCATGGCAGAAAATACCGCTTCACGCTCTCAAACAGGCAGTGCGGGCGAAATGTCTAAAGTTGCGATTGCAGTCGCGGTGGCGTGTGGTATCGGAATGGTCGCTATGGCCTTTAAGGGGGCGCAATGAAACAGCTAACCCTTAAGGCTAATGAAGAAAAACGTTTTGGTGTCGGCTCTGATAAGTGGCTCATCGTTCGTGAGTCCCAAGAGTACCTTTACGTTCGAAGTGACAACGGTGAAAACATCCGAGTCGATGCGGGAGATACATTAGATATCGAAAGCTTCAAAGAGCTTGAGATTATCAACCCTCACGCTTCATCGATTCGCGTGGTGTATCAGCTCACTAAACGCGATCTGAAAACCACACCACCCGCCCTTGTTAAGTTCAGCGAATCCATGGCCGTCAGTGAAATACGTTCAGTCGTCACGACTCGAACCGAAACGGCGCAACGATTCATTAGTCGCGACCACTTGGTGATTCAACCGAACCAAAAGAAACGCCTATTTAACGCCTCAGTGACACGGCTAGAGGCGATTATCCAAAACATTAGCGATTTGGAAGTGGAAGCCATGCTTGGTGATAGCCACGTTTCCGCTGTCGTGGGTTTACCGATTATAGGAGACAGAAAAGCTCCCGCAGGAATGACCGTTACAGGTGGTGGTGAACTTTGGGCGTATAACAACAGCAACACACCTTTAAAACTGGCAATGATGGAGGTTCATCGATGAGCCACCTTATGCCCCGTCGAGTGGTCGTGAAATGCGACCCACTCACGGAACATCTTAAAAACTTACAGCCTGAACAAGTAGACGCCCTACTCATGATGCAAGGCATTTACAGCAATCAGGTGTCATTAAGTGCGGCCGTTGTATCGATACAACGCCATATTTTCGAATCAGATAATGACGTTCACGAACTGGCGGATAGTGTGGCAGCAAATACGCTCCCTCGCCTACAGAACGTTGCACAAGAAATGGAGAAACAAACTCTATGAACACTAATTTTGCGGCAATCGGCCAACTGGTGACCGAAGCCCGAAACCTACTCGATAGCATCAAGGGCGGTGCTATTCGAACGATGCAAACTCAGTTTGATGCACTGATTAAAGCCAAAAAAGTGACTTTGGATAAGTTTGTTAGTGACCAATACGGACGTGTTAGTTCAGTGCTTAATGATGTGCATGGAGAGCTTCCGCATGTTTTGTTAACACGCAACCAACGAATGGAAACAGTCAACACTAAATCTATTCGCGGTTTTAAAACTATCTATTGCCAAGAGTTCGAAATTACGCGAGAAGCGACTTTGCATGGTCGTTCCCACAAAGACTACACAGGAAATGGTGTTGCTGAAGATTTTCGCAAAAACGTAATTGGATCTAATACGTATATTAACGGTTATTTCGACATCCTACGTATCAAGTTTAAGCGTAGTGACAGTACTCACCCTTCACGCCTCAATGATTTTTGGGCAAACGGAAATCATCAGGGAGCTATGACAGGCGCAGCCATCGTTAAAGTAATTGATGGTTCATTGAGTGGTTGGCCTACGCAAATTAGCCATGGCAATGGTTGGGAAACCCGTGGCCTACAAACTTCGGCAACATCACAGGCTTTAAATCTAGCGTCGGGTATTAGTCATGACGGTATTGTTCTTGGAGATAGAACAGTTGGTGGTGATGAAGGGGAAATCCTGATTTGTTTGTTTGGTGTCGCAAATGGTGTGATTGATTTTGACCGTTGGGGGCTTTGGCCTGAACTAGATAAAAGTTGGAGAGTGTAACTGTGATTGTATTAGTAGATGGAAAACAAACGGCTGTTGTAGGTGGTCTAATTACCAAAGCTCAAGCTGTTCAAATGCTCCTTGATGAGATTGATATATCACAAGTCACTTTACGCTTTTCTGACTTTAATGAAGTTCGTAAAGCTCGAGAACCACTAATGAAAGAAGCTGACGATCTTATTAACAAGGTATTAGATTTGAGTATCGATGCCACAACGTTCCGCCAATATCGCCAAGCACTACGCGATATTCCTCAAACGTTCACTAATCCGGAAGATGTGGTATGGCCTCAAAAACCATCATTACCGCAAGCGTCTGCATAATTGGGGGGCTTGCCTACATGACATATAGAAAGACACTACCGCGCGGGGTACGCAACAACAACCCGCTAAACATTCGTGAGTCTAAAGGTGATCGCACTCAGTGGGACGGTGAACACCTTCTCGACCTCGATAAAAGCTTCGAAGAGTTTAAGCACCCGACCTATGGTTTTCGCGCAGGTGCGCGGATCCTTCGCAGCTATTCAAGACAAGGTTTTCGAACCTTAAGCGAGATGATTAACCGCTTCGCACCATCGATTGAAAACGATACCGAGCTTTATATTGAACACGTTAGCAAGTGGACGGGGATCAGTCCTAATCAAGTAGTCGATGTAAACAACAATGAGCAACTAGCCAAGCTCTTACATGCGATGAGTCGTAAAGAAGTCGGCAATTATTACGGCTTGAGCATGGCGCGTGAAGGGGTTGCCATGGCATGACGAAAGCAGATTTCAAGAACATAGCATTAACCGTGGTAGGTGGCGTTCTCGCCGCCTACACCATCAAGTTTTTAAAAGGAAACAAACTACTATGAAGAAGTTTTTGAAAGATAACCTTTGCATTGACCTTGACCAACCTTCAACGAAGAAAGGCATTGCTTTAGTTGGTGCGGGTATTGCCCTAGCCTCTGGTCACCCTGAATTTCTGACCGCTACGGTGACAGATACTGGGGTTCAATATGGCGGTCTTATTGGTACGGTTGTGCCGTTCGCCGTGGGACTATGGGAAGCCTTTCGCAAAGAGTGGGATTAATGGAATATCAGACTATTTTAGTGTTTGCGCTTAGTTCGCTTTTTTCTGGAATCGGTGTAGGTATGACATTAAAAACAGATGTGAAGTGGCTAAGAGTCATGCTTGAAAAAATGGATGAGCGTGTCACAAGGTTAGAGAACAAATCATGAGGCGTTCTTATATCGTTATGGTTCCTGTCCTCTTGTTCAGTTCACTTTGCGTCTATGCCAGTACTAGGCGTAAAGCTGAACTAAAAGACTTTGACCCGAGTAAATTACCCGAACACAAAACGAAAAAGATCCCGAACTTACAGAACCTACTCGATCAACTATAAAGCTCGTTTCTACGAGCTTTATTTTTTAGGGTTCGCTTAATCTCTTGCTGCTTAAGCTTAAAACGTCTCTTTTTTTTTCGTCTGAACTGAACCACATTAGAGGCGGTTTCAAGGCTCATTTTAATATCTAACTCCATTAGGTCATAAGCTGACAGCTCACGCCCCCCAGGTGTGTAGAGAACATCCCCACGAATCTTAAAGCCTCTCCATGACCTTGAAGTCGGTAGATAGCCACGGTGCATAACTAGAAGCAATCGAATCACTGACAAAGGCCAGTTCCCTTTAGTTTGCCAGTTCTTGACGGTTTGAGGCGTTACGCCAAAAAAAGCGGCCGCTTCATCACGCCCGTCAAAATGCCATAGCAGCAGATCATTAACTTGATTGATGTACAGGCCGTTATTGAATAGCTCTTCTTTTATCTTATTTTTCATGTGATCTAAGTCTCATTTTTTATAAATGGACGAAAATCATATTTTTCTAGTAGTTCAGTCTCAATCAACATAAGAGCTTCATATATATAAATATTTACATTTGTGAGAGACCTATCACCGCGATATTTGAGCTGTACTGATTATTTAAACATTAGTGCAACAAATTTTACATAAGAAGCCATAATACGCACTTAGGCTAGTTTGATTTTGAGGTGCTTTCTGGGCTCATACAGAGCTTCTGAGCGTTAGTTTTGTGTACTCTATAATTCGACTTCTAGCGGTACGATGATTTTTCCATACTTTTTAAGCTCAACGCTATTAAAGTTATTCACTACGTAAGATGAGCTGTGGAATGTATAAAGCCCAGCTTCGTAAGGCTCTTGGCCTTCGTCTAACTGAACTTTGGTTAACGTTGGGAATCGACCTTCCAAAAACACATAGGCGTCCTGCTCATAAATAGTTCTAGATGGTTTTCCGTCTCTACCTGGCATAACTCTAGATGTGGTTTTCACATCTTCTTTGAACACTTCGATTTTCAACATACAGACTCCTAAGCGTAAGCTCTGAACGGTAAAATATTGGTTTCTGCAACAACTGGCATTTTGTACCAAGACGGAACTTCAAGCGGTTTTACTTCTATCACTTCAGAGCGTTTTAATGTCGGACACATACGGCTCACATCGAACTTCTGACCGATATCGATACCAATCATTTTTAAGCGCGCTTTGTGTTGGTAGAACTGTGTTTCCATCGGCTGATTGGCGATGAGAAAAGCGAGTGTTTTTGGTAAATGGTGGAAGATCATAAGTAGCTAAAACATGGTTATAAACTGCAACACATTCATCCAATGTTTGAAGACCAAAAAGATTATCAATGCGTTGCCAACGCGATGGATTTCCCTCAACATGAACCCGTGTTCCATCACAGCGGATCGTCAATTTCGTACTAAAAGATCCCTCTAGTATTTTTTGATTTACGGACGGTGGCAGCCTTTCACCTGTTTCTAATTCGACTCTTTCAATCACATGACGTCCCACGAAAGGTAAATTCCCTTCGTGATGGTCTTGTTGCATGAAAAGTTGGTCGATAAAGAACAATGGAAAACCCTGTCAAGTACGTTTTCTTATAACCTACAGGACAATAAAGCGTATTTCAACACGGTGGTACGAAATACGGGTGGTATACTTATAACAAAGCGTACTCATAAGGATATTTTGATGTTGAAAGATGTAATTAAGTCGGCTCGCATAGACTGTGGCTATACGCAGGAAGAAATCGCAAAGCGCGTAAAAGTAGCAAAGCAAACCTACTTGAAATGGGAAAATGGAGAGACTGAACCTAAAGCAACTCAGATCAAATTACTCGCTGAGCACCTGAAGATCACGCCTAACGAAATTTGCTCTGGAGCTCTCAATAAGAAAATGGACTTGGAAGAGTTCATCATCCAAATGGCTCTTTCTAGAGTGCCAAATGAAGTCGTGACAATGTATACGTGGAAAACGATTCCTGATCATGAAGCGTTTTTTGAAGATATGAAAAATTTAAGCCGAGATGACTACGACGCAAGCGTCGTTACAGTCAGCGAAACCGAGAAGTTATTGCGATAAATTCCGGAATTCCGGAGTTAGTTGGGGTGTAACAGGAACCCCAACCTCTTTTCGTTCAACCTGCTTCTCATTTCTCCTCGCTCAGTATCGCTCATCGAAATTCGTCACAGGTTTCAATTTTGGGGAGAAACGGAAAATATTTTTCCAAGAGTACACTATTAAAGATAGTGTACCTTGATGCTAGTGAACCACCGACTGACGCGCTTCGCTTGTCCACTCATTTGATCTCTACAAGCAAGCTTATAGCAGAACAAATCGAGCTTACTCAAAGCGACTTTTCAATTAAACCTGCAACAACTAATTTAGCTATATCTATACCAAATCCAAAAAAACGCGGTTCTTCGATATTCTGATCGCATTGTAGGCTCGCAATCTCAATCGATAATTGTTCACGTCCATAAGCAGTAAAGCAGGCACCAATCACACCATCATCATTAATGTGTTTATATTGAATAAAGTTAAGTTCCGTTAACCTAAGTACAACATCAACTACATAAAAATGATTTTCAGGTTTCTTACTGCTATCAAAAAAAGAGCTAACCGTTTCATTGATAGATCGAACATCTAAACTAGTATCAAATGGATCTTCGTGTTTAATATGATCGAAAATGACTAAGGTTGTCATATTAAATAATTGATGCTTCGAGTTATTCATAACCTGCTCCTTTGTTAGTCTCCAGTACTAACATTGGGATACTGTACAAAAAAACAAGTGTGTAGATAGACATAAATTATATACGTATTATGCAAATTATATTACGGGCTTCAATCGTAAAACGATTCTCACGATGAGCATTAAAAAAGGCCAGCAAGCTGACCTTTCTAATTGAGCATATCCCTCGCCCACGTTTGATTTCATTCAGGCTTTCAGCAAACCTCTCAACATAATTCAGCCCCATAATACGCAGTGGCGTATGGTTAATTCTAAGGCCATTGTTATCATCGTTTCTCCTTAAACCGTTACATTTGGTAATGTCAGCTTCTTAAATTCGCCAGTATTCTCTATGAGGCGTTGAAGCTAATAATTATATGTCTGACCAACGTCTATCTCATTCTGAACACAAACTTTATCATCGAGGACATCTGTTCTGAATGTTCTAACTTATGGCAGCTTCTGTTTACACCTATAACTCGCGGTACTGTACGCGAATCTTGTGTACATCGCTCTTGGTTTTGTTCCAGATTTCGCACACGCGACCGTGTTTCTTAATAACTCCACACGCAAAGTTCTACTCTTAATCCAGTTAAATTTTCTCACGAACTATCGTTCTGCAGCGTCCAACCACCAAAGCCGGTTCAAATTAATCCTGAACCTCGATCGATACGTTGAACGCCAACAACAAAAAAAGAAACTCTATTTCTAAAACTAATTACTCAGATCAAAAATTGCTTACTAAACCCTCATTACAAACGAACTAAGAAAGCTGGCTACTTCTTCTCAAAGAACTAATAAGTACTCGAGAAAAACCAACGTATTCTTTAGCAAACTTATATGAAGACTGTGTTAACTACCAAGCTCTATCAACCAGCATCATTTGTGATCAATAGCTTCCTAGTTTTGCTAAGCCTTTTTGTTAATAACAAGCCTAGTTAAGTAACTCCATTTCGACCTAAGCTTGCGGTCTAAGTTAAAGAAGTTACAACGCAACACGAATCCTATTCGCACTTTCTAGACGAACATAGCTTGTCTTACAACTGAGATGCTGACATATCTATTACCAGCAAGTCTTTAAAATCAGATGTTTAGACATATTTCACATTAACTAGTATGTCTTTTGTTTGTTAACATCTTCTGGAATTAAAAATAACTCATTATCTAAAAGGCTTAATATGAAAATCAGTATGATCGCCCTATCCTTTTTCACCGCTCTTAGTATCAGCTCACACGCGTTTGCAAGTGACAACGAGAACTCTCCTAGGAAAAATGGTCATTTTTATGCAGGTGTTGACGTCGGCTTTTATAATGAAACGGAATTAGAATACCGTGATAGCGCAATTGAAGATTCATCTGATCTATCAGACTTCAGCTACAACTTAGTTGGTGGCTACGAATTCAATACCCACGATGTTGTTAAACTGGGATTAGAGGCCGAGTACCGCAAAATCGGAAAAGTTAACTATAGCGATGTAATGGATGTTGAAGGACAAGCTTTCTTTGTAAATATTAAGCCTAAGTTTATTGTTAAAGGTGACGTATTAGATCTGTATGTGTCTCTATTAGCTGGCGTTGGTTCTATGGATATGGAAGCAAAAGCGTTCGGAATGTCAGGTTCGGAATCTGAAGCGGCTTATCAGGTTGGCGGTGAGCTTGGTGCGATCATTACAGACCATATCGATATTCATCTTGGTTACCGAAATGCACGTGTTGAAATAGACTCCGTCGATGTTTCATCTCAAACGGCTTACATCGGTGCAAGGTACCATTTCTAATCTAGATTCAATCGTAAGCTTTATTTCAAATCAAGCCGTTCTTTTGAGTTCGGCTTTTAAACGTTCACTTTCCCCCACTCGAGTTCGACTTTATAGAGTAACTTTCGCTATGAATAAAGTTACGTTGTATCTTATTCGAAAAGTCTGAGAGATTTATAGCCTAGTTCCACACAGTAAAACAAAGACTTAAACAGACCACCATTTAGTGTTTAAATTTTGACCTATCAAACAGTTATATGAATAAATTAAGTGATTGAGCAATCAAATGCTATGCATTCAGGCTTCTATTGTGGGTTAAAGTGTTAACATCAGGCAATTTTGTAAACTAGGTGTTTGATATGTTGCCTAAACTTTATAAGTTCAGATCGCTCCACGATAGAAACATACAGTCTATATCTGAGTGCTCGTTATGGTTTGATTACGCTAAAACCTTTAATAACCCTTTTGAATTCAATCTACTACGCGACACAAGACTTCAGAATAATTTCAAGGTTATGTGCTTCTCTCAATCGAATAACCACCCAATACTTTGGTCTCAATACGGCGACAATTTTAAAGGTATGTGTATCGAGTATGACCTCAATCACTATAACGGAGATCTGAACCTCAACTGCTTTAAGGTCCAATATGAAGATGATCCGAGCATATTCAGCTTAGAATCATTAGGTGAGTCAAGAACTGCAAAACTGGGAACGGACATATTCAAAGTTAAACATTCGAACTGGTGTTACGAAAAAGAATTTCGTTGGGTGTTGTCCGATGAAGAGATCATCGGAAATAAGTTGTATCTAAATAAAGAGTGTTTAAGCGCGGTTATCCTTTCAGAGCATGCCCCTGCAGACAGGAAGCTCAAGGTCCTGATGACATGTCAAAGCCTTGGAATCCCCGTTAAACAGGCTGTAGCCAAGCGAGATTCATGTACATTCGAAGTCGTCAGTTAGACTTAAACTATGTAAATCAGAGTACGCAAAAGTGCCAGTGCAACAAAAAGAGAGCCACACTTTCAATGCGGCTCTCTTCTCTTAACTACATAGTATTCGTCAACTTGCCCAACACTCGATCTTGCATTTTTTCGATCGTTGCCAAAGACATTTGAACGGTAGAAAACCAGTAAGGCAGGTGCTTGACGTTAAATAACTCGCTGTTATCTAAAGCTTCGAAAATAGAGAACTTTCTTCCCTGGGCCAGAGCCGCGCCATAGATTGTTCTCTCAAGTACAGGAATGTCATTCACTTCCTCAAGAAGTGCCCTCTTAATAAATTGATTACTAGGGCTCCAATCTATGAATTCAACGAGCTTCTTAAGCAGTTTAAGTTCTAACTGCTCTACCATGGACTCAAGAAACTGAGTGTTGGGGAGAATTTCAGTACAAGCATAATATTCATCATGCTTGTCACTTGCATCTCGGTACCCGATCATGGTTTTCACCAATGCATCTTCAAAAGTCGAAGAAAAATGGTTGCAAATCAAAAATAAAGGTAGAACTCTCAGAACACCAAGTAGAATCCCTACATTGGGTTCTTTAACCGATGTTTCTTGAAGACGAATTCGTGTTGCATTGGAGGTAACGACTAAGTGTTGCCACACCTTTGGCGTGATGTGTTTGATGTTGCCATCGTTCCACTTAATCAATTGCTGGCTCATTAACAGAGGGAATAATAAGCGACAATTCTCAATGCCAATTTGGCGTGCTGCCACTTTAGGATCGAGAATAACTTTAGATTTTTTACCGTACTTTTCAGTGAACTCACGGTTAGAAACAAATTCGACTAAACTTGAGCTTAACGGCCTACTTTTCGCCGATATTTCATGGAGCTTAGAAAAGTTTAAAGATGGTGAATAAGCTACACTAGCGAACTGATTGTAGTCTGGTAATTCTGAAAACAATGAACTGATTAAGGTTCCTTGCAACTTTTCTAACATCAGTGCCGACGCCGCATCGCTGACATCGTCAATCACATACCGCAATGTCTGTTGTTTAGCAGCCACCTTCTCGCGACGTGCATTCACCCTGTCTTGTTCGCAACGTAATAAAATACGTTGATTATGAGAAATACGGTCGGCTTCATCGAAAATAACACTATCACAATATCTATTTTCTAAACTTAACAACGTATCAACCGTAGATTGCTCAAGCTTATATTGGGATGATATTAACCACTTTGTAAAACGAGCCTCGACGTTGATCGAAACTTTCCTAGAGATTTCTATGACTTCAGGGGAATAACTTTTATTTGCTAACAACAACCGTGACTTTCCTTTGCCCTAAGCTTTCTTTTGTCGGCATATCCTGCCTTGATAATAAAACTAATATTAATAGAAATTAGAGATTGGTTCACGAAATTGTTTGAAGAAAATTAAGGATATTTAGTTATAGTGCATTATATCTGGCTAACCTGTAACTTGAATTCGAATGTACTTCTCTGGAAAGCTGTATTTGAACTTTTTGTTCCTTGGTAAGTGCTTCTTTGCCTGTTTACAAACTTTGCTATCTCCCGATGTCCTCACGTTTTTGATTCTTGTAGAACCCTTAGAGTGCTTCATCTCAATCATAAGGTCACAATAACCATTCATATCAACATGACTCTTATTAAGCCCTTTGATGATGGTGGTTTTGATCTTCTTTGCAACAGGATTAATCAATGAATCGTCGGACAATGCGGCGGTTGGGGATAAAAAACACAACAAGAATACAAGATATTTCATACTGTTCTCTCTTAGTAGAAGTTAAGAACAGTATGCTGGAGTTTAAGGCAGGCTGGGAATGAACTTTGTATGAAGATTTACTACGTAAGACGTAGTGATCGACAATTACGCCTTCTTTGAGCCTTTAGATTTAAAGCCATTATGCGGAAACACATTGCGAATGCGCTGTTGAACGCTTTTTGGTACGTCTTTAGTGAATTTTAGATTGTAACCTGAGCGCTTCGCATACACTTTTAACTCACCTTTAAAAGCATTGTTGTGACCAATCTCTTGAAGGTTATGCTTAAAATTCGGTGGTAGATGACCTTTAACTTGCTCGATCGCCCCATCGTTGAATTTAATTTTTAGTACTGGTCTATCAATTGCGACCAACCAAAAAACCAACGCTGCACCAATTAAGATTACGTACATCATAGTGTCACCATTAAAGTTTATGATTTTATTTATCGTCAGAAAGGAGTTTACTCAGGTCTTCTTTGAGACTGGTCACTGTCTTGCTAGCTTGTTCACTACGAGATGCTTCGCTAACTAAGTATTCGATGGCATCAGATAGCGTACAACCCAACTCGTTCGCTCTTTGGGAAAGTTTTTCCCATACACGATAATCAAGATCGATTGATTTCTTCTTAGTGTGAACTTGTTCAGCATTGAAGTGACGCTTGCGCTTGGCTCTGATGGCTTGTTTAAGCTTGTTATCGAGCTCTGGAGACATGTTATTAGATATCCACTCAAGAACGCCTGTCGGCTGGTGTTCGAGCTTCAATAACGCTTGGATAGCAACATCAGCTTCACTTGAATCGATATGGCAGGTGATCGATTCACCTTCTTTCCATTTTTTGACCAGATAGTTCCATTTCCAACCACATTCCAAGTTTTCAAGTTGCTGATATTTCATGTCTAATCTCGAGAGTTAATCCTAGTGACAGCGTAACCCATAATGGGCTATTTAACAATTATTGTCTTGAAAGAATAGACCAAGATCATACTTATATTAGCTTAGTGATTAGTAACTACAACATAGAGCTACAAGCGAGATCGGTTTTTCTATATACTCCCTACCTCATTATCATAATCAGAAACTTAAATGACTCAAGTAGATTGGCGACATGTTACGCCTCAGTACGACGAATATAGCGCTCAATTAGAGCAATTCCCTGACATCTCGCCTTTCCCGTTTTCAGACATTCAACATAGATTCAATGACGCGCTAACGCGCTTTGTCCGCTTATCTAACCTTTCGCGTGTTTTACTCGTAAACGCTCCGGACAACTCGATCTACCGTCAAATGATTGTTGAATCTTTGGTTACGGCTTTAGATGACCACACTCTACCGGTTATAAAAACTGAGTCTTTAAATGCTGCTTCTCTGTTTGACCAAGTTCAATCAAAAGACGGCAAAGTCATTGCGACAAAACCTGGCTTACTGGCTAGAGCAAACAATGGTTATCTGATCGTTTCAGCAAACTTGATCTTGGCGAACCCAGGAAGCTGGTTACTGCTGAAATCTGCACTTCTTGGTGAAGCCGTAGAGCCAATCAACAGCAACCCTGAACACCTGAATCAATCCCCGACTTTACCTCTTACCTACAACATTAAATTGGTTGTGGTTGGAGACCGAGCGCAATTAGGTGACCTTGATTATCTAGACAGCGATATTCAAACGGGCTTTTGTCTATTCAGTGAAATAGAACAAGACGTTAAAATTTCAGAAGAGACTTTAGTTCAATACCTTGGGTATCTTAAGTGGCTTCAACAGCGTTATGATCTTCCAAATATTACGCAACAAGCGCTGACTGGAATTCTCACTGCTGGTGCAAGAGAAACTGAAGATCAAAGCTATATCCCGCTTTGTCCCATTTGGCACAATGCGTTATTGAACGAAGCTCTTATTGAAGCCAACAATGGTGAGATTGATATTCACCATATCCAACAAGCTCAGCAGCACAAATACAACCGCGAATCGTACCTACCAGAGCGCGCCCTTGATGATATTAGAGATGGCCAAGTCATTATCGAAACTGAAGGTGAACAAGTTGGTCAAGTTAATGGTCTGACTGTCATCGATGTACCGGGACACCCGATATCGTATGGTGAACCTGCACGAATTTCATGTGTTATTCACTTTGGTGACGGTGATATTGCCGATGTGGAACGAAAAGCCGAACTTGGTGGTAACCTTCATGCGAAAGGTATGATGATCATGCAAGCGTTCGTAAGTAGTGCGCTGAACCTTGAAGATCCCCTGCCGTATGCTGCTTCAGTGGTGTTTGAACAATCCTACTGCGAAGTGGATGGCGATAGTGCTTCTCTTGCGGAGCTATGTTCTCTGGTGAGTGCTTTGTCTGAATACCCAATCAATCAACAGATTGCAGTAACAGGCGCAGTAGACCAATTTGGTCGTGTACAAGCTGTTGGCGGACTTAACGAGAAAATCGAAGGCTTCTATCATGTATGTAAGCATCAAGGCTTAACAGGCGAACAAGGCGTGATCCTTCCAAGATCGAACCTTAAGCATCTTGCGCTAAAACCTGACCTGATTGAAAGCATCAAAAATGAAGAATTCCATATTTGGTCTGTATCTAATGTAGATGAAGCTATTCCTCTCATTATGAACAAGCCATTTAGAGACGACGAACAAGAAAGCGTTCTGAGCAAAATCGCGGAACGTATTGAAAACTTTGAAAGACATGAGCACCCTATTGGAATTGTTGGACGCATTAAAAACTGGTTTGTCTAGTACTGATCGGACTTGTTTAGCGTACACCTGTTCACTAATATGCACCTATCAAAAATCGGAGTAATTGATAATGCAAAACAAACGTGATTCTTACACTCGCGAAGAGCTTCTAGCATCAAGCCAAGGCGAACTATGGCCACAAGGCCCTCAACTACCAGCACCGAACATGTTGATGATGGACCGCATCACTAAAATGTCTGAAACTGAAGGTGACTACGGTAAAGGTTTAGTTCTTGCTGAGCTGGATATTACTCCTGACCTTTGGTTCTTCGACTGTCACTTCCCAGGTGACCCTGTAATGCCTGGCTGTCTAGGCCTTGATGCAATGTGGCAGCTTGTTGGCTTCTATCTTGGTTGGGTTGGTGGCGAAGGTAAAGGTCGTGCTCTAGGTGTTGGTGAAGTGAAATTCACAGGTCAAATTCTGCCTACTGCAAAAAAAGTAACTTACGAGATCCACATGAAGCGTGTTGTTAACCGTCGCCTAGTTATGGGCCTTGCAGATGGTCGCGTACTGGTTGATGGTAAAGAGATCTATGTTGCTAAAGATTTGAAAGTTGGCCTTTTCCAAGATACGTCAGCATTCTAATTAAATATTAGATTTTTAATAAAGCAGCCCATGACTGCTTTATTTTTACCTCAATACATTTAGTTATAGTGCGTTAAGGTGTGTTGCTACTTAAGGAATAGAATTAATATCAGTCCACCAGCTATACTTATCTAGAGAGCTCTCTAAGAGTGACCAGACCGTATCCAACACATATCGGCTCTAACACTCTTTTTGTCTCTCAGAAACTAACAAGGCTCCAATTGTTGCAATCAACAATGGAGCCCTGACCTTGAATTCGTTGTGCCCTATCTATTTATAGAGACCTGCATTTCTATCATCTTTGGCGTCTCGCCAACCACCTAACCAATAAGACCGAGAATCCATTTGGCTATATGGGCAAGCTTCTTGCGACCTACCATTTAAACCAGCTTTGTAACCTTGAGATTGTGCTCGTTCTAGTCGATCACGCTTTTGTCTCTTCATAGTGCAGTCCTCATACGGGTGTTCCATTTACTAACATACAATGATTACAACTTTGCGGAGTTTTTGTGACTCCAACTTTAAGAATCGATCAATTTTTCACTTTTCTCAAGGTGAAAAAAAGCCCGAGTTCAGAATTGTGAACTCGGGCTCAAGAGATAAAATTATTTGAATTTTCTGCGGAACCCTAATAGACCAAGTACAGTCAAAGTTAACCAACCTAGGCTACCGCCTTGGCGATCAACTTTCTCTGTATCAGTGCTACGCGTCTGGATATCAGCTTTGCTAGCACCAGCAATTGGGATTAGCTTAACTGCAACAACTTCTTCTACTGCGTTAGATGCAGCACCACCACAGTAAGAGTTATGTGCCGTTGTATCATACGCTTGAGTTGTTCCGCCTACTGTACATTTGATAGCAGTAGCAGAAATCACACCCGCATCATTGATGTCAGAAGCATCAATAATTCGGAACTTGTTGTTATCTCCAGAAACGTTACCGTCATTTGTTAGATCATCTAACCACCATGCCTGGCCGTTAAAGATGTCAACACGACGTTCGTCAGTCGATGTTGAAACATTGTAAGGATAGATAAAGCCACGATGTCTACGCTCACTGCCATCCACTTCACGAGTTGTCTCAGCGTCAATCTGACCAACAAACTCATTGAAGTTGTTCACGGCTTTTGCTTCACCACTCGAACCACCAAAGAAGATACCACCAGATAAGTACGTTGCAGTTGGAGTTGCTGCAGATGCGTCAGTCACAACAAAAATCTTGTTGCCTGCACTACCGCTCTCTGGCACATAACCATTACGTTTAGAATAGCCTACAGCAAACAAGTTATCGTTGATGTCAGTTGCTACAGAGTTACTGTATCTAGCATCATCATTCGATGAACCAGACTTAACCTCTGCACCGCTAATCTGTGTAGTAGTCCATGTTGCACTAGTAAGGTCTAGTGAGTCACTCACAAAAACACTTGCATTCATGTCTTGCAGATCACCATTACCATCAGCAGTGTTATAACCTACACCATAGAAAAGAGAACCTGACTCGACAATTGAACGCATACTGCCTTGGGCAAAGTACTCATCTTGTTGAGCATTCCCACTTCTAATCCAATCAATTTCTTTTGTTGTAGTGCCGTCCCAGATTGCTGCTTTGGAGCTGAACGCCTTGTATGGCTTAGATGTGTCCGTTGTCCCTTGGTCTACCGACACACTACCGACATTATAAACCTTGTTATTGCTAGCCGTTATTGCTTTCCAAGCACGAGACTCTGACGATGCCGTAAGAGAAACAGTTGTAACTGCGTTATAACGAATGTCGTTACCGTTTGACTCAATACCAAGTGGTGCACCAGAATCATCAAGTGCAGTAATCGATACATTAAAAGAGCTAATAGAACTACCATTTTCAATGAACGCTTTCGCATTCACATAGCTTAGGTCACTTTCTTTGCTCCAAGTAGCCCATCGATTGTCTGCCCAACTTTCACAAGTAGAGTATCTCAACTCACGATAACAATAGTTTTCGAAATCATCACGCTCTTGAATGTATTGGAACGGAGCATCCATAGCAAACGGAACTTCTTCGCGATAACCGATACCATCAACGGCATTGCGAGTTTCACCAGCAAGTTTAAATGTACTGTCCGCACAGTTAGTCGCTGCAGAATCAAAACACCCTAATGCAAGGTCATTCGTTCCATCGGTAGCAGATCCAGGTTGAATCGCTACACCAAAGATCTCAGACGCACCTGTAATCGAAGGCGTGACTTCAACTACCTTGTAAAGCGCAGCGTTGGCGTTAGTTGCAGCAAAAACTAATGCTGCAACTGTTGTTAATTTAAATTTAGTACAAGTCATTATTACTTCTTAACTTTCCTGTTGTAGTGCCTCGAGCTCTTCCCAGCGCTCAAAAGCAACTTCAAGCTCCTGCTCTGCTGCAGATAGCTTATCTAATACTGGTTGTGTCTGCTCTACAGATTTTGAAAAGAAGCTTGGATCGTTGACTTCTTCCTGAAGAGTTTCAATTTGAGTTTCCAATTCTTCTAAACGCATTGGTAGCGCTTCTAGTTCTCGTTGTAGCTTATACGATAACTTCTTAGGTTTAGCCTTAACTGGCGCAGTTTTGGGAGTTTCCTCAACTACTTTCTCAGGCTTTGATGGCTTTTCAACCTGTCGGTACTCTAATGCCTGCTTTCTTTGCTGCTGAGCATCGTGGTAACCACCAACAAATTCTTCAATAACGCCATTACCTTCGAAGATCCAACTTGTCATCACTGTGTTATCAACAAACTGACGATCGTGGCTCACTAAAAGAAGCGTGCCCTGATAGTTGGCAAGCAAATCTTCCAAAAGTTCCAAAGTTTCTATATCTAGATCGTTAGTTGGCTCATCGAGAATCAACAAGTTGTTCGATTTTAGGAAAATACGAGCCAATAACAGACGGTTTTTCTCACCACCAGATAGCGCTTTTACCGGAGTGCGAGCACGTTTAGGAGAGAATAAGAAATCTTGAAGATAGCTTAGTGCATGACGCTCGCGGCCACCAACAGTCACTTCTTGCTTACCATCAGCAAGGTTATCAATCACCGACTTCTCTGGGTCTAGGATTTCACGGTATTGGTCGAAGTAAGCCACTTCAAGCTTAGTACCGCAATGTAGACGACCTGAGTCTGGCTTAAGTTGATCAAGCAGCAGTTTAAGTACCGTACTCTTACCACAGCCATTGGGGCCAATTAGAGCGATACGATCGCCACGCATGATATTGAAACTAAAGTCTTTAACAATCTCTTTGCCTTCAAAACCAAAGTTAAGATTTTCGGCTTCGAATACAATCTTGCCAGAACGCTGACCATCATCGATTTGGATAACAGCTTTGCCCTGCACTTCACGACGGTTCAAACGTTCTTCACGCAGCTTCTTAAGCGCACGCACACGGCCTTCGTTACGAGTACGACGAGCCTTGATGCCCTGACGAATCCAAACTTCCTCTTGAGCAAGCTTCTTATCGAATTCAGCGTTTTGCATTTCTTCAACACGAAGCGCTTCTTCTTTCTCAACAAGGTAGTTTTCGTAATCACCCGGGAATGAGCTCAATTTACCGCGATCAAGATCGACAATACGCGTAGCCATCGACTTAATGAATGCACGGTCGTGCGAAATAAAGATGATTGAACCGCGGAAGTCTTTCAGGAAGCCCTCTAGCCATTCAATGGTTGCAACATCCAAGTGGTTAGTCGGTTCGTCGAGTAGAAGCACGTCAGGGTCACATACAAGCGCACGAGCAAGTGCTGCTTTACGTTGCCAACCACCAGACAAATCTGTCAGCTTGGTCTCAGCAGTCAGCTTAAGCGCTGCCAATACGTTACTTACACGATCTTCAAAACGCCATGCATTAGCATGATCGAGTTGTTCTTGAACGCGAGTAAGACGGTTTAGATTCTTTTCACTTGGGTCTGTCGCGATGAGATCCAGAAGATCATGATAGATCTTCAGCTGTTCGCCGATTTCAGCAAGGCCACCAGCAACGTAGTCATAAACTGTACCTTGCTCATTACGCGGTGGATCTTGCTCCAGACGAGACACAACCACATCTTGCGTGATTTGCATCTTGCCGTCGTCCATGATGATGTTTCCAGATAGGATTTTCATCAATGTCGACTTACCAGCGCCATTGCGCCCTACTAAACATACACGTTCGTTTTCTTGCAGCGCGAAATCCGCACGATCTAATAATGGGTGATCGCCAAACGCTAATTGCCCATTATGAATTGTAAGTAATGCCATTCTTCTTTAACCAATCATTAAGTTCTAACAAGCCAAATGGCCAGTTAAGCTCTGAGCTTTGAGAAAGGTCAGAGCTTTCAAATTTGAGCACCGGAATAGTGACCCCGTAACGGGAAAAGAGCTCATCATCAAATGCAATGTCGACAACGTTGACGTGATGGCTAATGTTTAACTGTTCCGTGAGTTGGAATGCCATCTCACATAGATGGCACCCTTCTGTACTGTAGAGAGTCAGCACTATATATCCTTATACAATCTCTTAACTACTTATGTGTAATCAACCAGCAGTTATGAATGTGCTTATTGCGAGAGAAGTCCAAAGGAAGTGTCTTAGCTGAGATGTTCTGAGCCTTAAGACCTAACTCATCGAGAGCTTCCAAGTCCATTTTGAAGTGACGCTTGTTGTTAGAGAACACAATCGTGCCTTCTTCACGAAGAAGACGCTTAAGGTTTTCCATCAACTGAATGTGATCACGTTGAACATCGAAAGATTGATCCATACGCTTAGAGTTTGAGAACGTAGGTGGATCAATAAAGATCAGATCGTAAGAGCCCTGCTCTTTAGCCAACCATTGTAGGCAGTCAGCTTGAACAAACTGATGTTGACGACCAACACGGCCATTAAGCTCCATGTTCTCTTTAGCCCACTCTAGATAGGTATTAGACATATCTACTGTTGTCGTAGAACGCGCGCCACCCACAGCAGCATGAACAGAGGCACTACCTGTGTAAGCAAACAAGTTTAGGAAATCTTTACCTGCGGCCATCTCACCGATACGACGACGAGTGATCTTATGATCTAGGAACAAGCCGGTATCTAGGTAATCGTGAAGGTTAACAATCAGCTTAACGCCGTATTCGTTCACTTCTAGGTTCGATGAGTCCTGAGCCAATTTCTGGTATTGAGAGCGACCTTTCTGCTTCTGACGAACTTTAAGCACAACGTTGTTTGCTTCAACGCCCGTTACTTGAATAGAAGCACGAATAATATCGGTCAGACGACGTTTAGCCTTCTCTTCCGGTACATCTTTCGGCGCTGCGTATTCTTGAATCACAAGGTGACCTGGGTATACATCAATCGCTACATTGTATTCTGGTAAGTCAGCATCGTAGATACGATAACAATCTAATTGCTCTTTCTTAGCCCACTTGCCAATTTTACCGATGTTCTTTTTAAGACGGTTCGCGAAATCAGGTGCAATCAATTGTTCTTGCTCGCCTGTTGGGCGCTCTGACATCGGACGATCTGAAATTGAGTAGTTCTTTTGGTGACACGGTAACGCACCGTTGTTCAATTTGAACTGTTTGTCTGCACGCATGCGTAAGCAGCTTAGTAGCTCGTCTGAGCTAGAGAAGATAGATGCGTTGCAACCACCAAATTCAGCTTTAAGTTGCGCACCGAATGCGGTGTAAAGTGCAATTAGACCAGGCTCAGTTCCTAGACGCTCACCATAAGGTGGGTTAGAAACAATCACGCCATCAGTAAATTCTGTAGGGCGTTTAAGTTTTGCTGCATCACCTACTTCGAATTCAATCAGATCTTCAACACCGGCACGACGAGCATTGTCGCGCGCTGTTTTGATCATGCGTTCATCGTTGTCGTAGCCATAGAACTTACATTCTACTTTCTTAACGCCACGACGGCCTTGAACATTCGCTTCTGCTTTAACTTCAGCCCAAAGCTCAGGTTCGAAATCTTCTAGTGATTCAAAACACCACTTCTGACGTTTAACACCCGGTGCTAGGTTTGCAGCCATCATTGCAGCTTCAATCACTAACGTACCTGAACCACACATAGGATCTAAGAAAGGTTTCGTTGCATCCCAACCACTACGAAGAAGGATTGCAGCAGCTAGTGTTTCACGCAACGGAGCACGACCTGATTCTGGGCGGTAACCACGTTGGTGGAGACCGCTGCCCACCATATCAACACCAAGAATCGCTTTATCACGGTGTAGACGAACGTGAATACGAACATCTGGGTTCTCTTTGCTGATAGAAGGACGAGGCAAGGACTTCTTCTCGAAACAATCAACAACGGCATCTTTTACTTTCATCGCACCGTATTGGCTGTTGCGGATTTCGTTGTTCGTACCATTGAAGTCAACAACAAAACGCTTAGAGCTATGGAATTGATTTACCCAGTTAACCGCAGTGGTTGAAAGGTACAAATCCATGTCGTCCATACAAGTGAATTCAGAAAGGACACGTACAAATCGAGAAGCCAAACGGCTCCACAAACAACAACGATAAATTTGCTCATTGGTCGCTTTGAATTTAACACCTGCTTGAACAGGTTTTGCGTTTGTAATCCCTAGTTGGGTTAGTTCTTCAACTAATAAATTCTCAAGGCCGTTTGAGGTAACCGCTAGATATTGATTCATAGTGTTCTTTTATTGATAAAAATGAGCTCGATTATACCTGAATTTGTAACTAGAGCATCACACTAAACGCGTCTTTTCATTGAATCTTTCGACTAACTGGCTAGCAAATGCACAGTCTTGAAGCGATCGCTTACCCGCATCCCCTTAGAACATAAGACCTATCAAACCAACTTCATTTCTGACCACTTATTAACCAAAGTAGCAATGTGAATTTATATTCACCCTAAAATTGGTATATACCAAAGGTAATTTATGGGTGAAACTTAGCTACAAAAGACCAAAAACAGGGAATAAAGATGGTAAATTTACTCTTCTGGCGATGAAAATGGGCAGGAATTAAGGTGAAAAAATAGTCGTAAGTTCACTATTTAAATGGTTAAGCAGTGATGTATTTATCAGGGTGAGGTTTTTTAGGCACAAAAAAATCGGCTATTAAGCCGATTCTGAGGAAGATTTATACGTTTGTGTGCTGCGATGCGTGGTAGAAATGATGTACTAGATTGGAGGTTAACCCACCATCGCTATGTGTGTCTGATGAAGGATAGCGTTCGCGTCTATCATTCTATCGTGCATCACCTTAATTGAGTCTCCAAATCGAAGCCCTTTTGAAGGCGTTAATAGGAACTCTTCTAGGTCGACAAATGCACATAGGCTCGCACACTCTCCCACTTCTAATACAATGAAATACCCTAAGCTATGCTCGTTATTCATTTGTACAATATCCCCTTCTTGAGGATATTCATGACCAGTGCCTTGTGAGTCGAAGAACCAACTCTTAGGCTGTACAGGCTTATGGAAGCGCTTTGCTGCCACACAATAAAGTGCCAGTTCAGCTTGGCGAGGCTCAGACAGTTCTAAGCCAGAAATTTGCTCTTTGAAGGTTTGGTATGAAGATGCGTCATCAACGGTGAATTCATTATCTCTAAACGCGCAGTCCACCAGCTTATTGCGGACCAGATTCGTTTTGAAAATCATATCCTCTCCGAGGTTTAGCATTAATGAACATTGCTGCTCATCGTAATACCAACTCCATGTATCGCTAGGTTTAAGCATCATTTCGTCTCACACTGTTGAACCATTCCATTAGGTAAAACGCAAAATTACCTTCAATTACAGTAATTTTACTGAGCAATAGGCAAAAAAAAAGAGGAAATGAATTCCTCTTTCTTGTCGCTTTTTTCTACAACTCAGTGAGTTACAGTGTCTCTTTTATTAAGACGATGCCAGATTGTCGCTTTTCAGAAATAAAAGCGTCTTGTCGTTTAAAGATTCTTAACGATGTCGCCTACAAGGCCTGGACCTTTGTAAATGAAACCAGAGTAAACTTGTACAAGCTTAGCGCCTGCCATCATCTTCTCTTTTGCAGCAACATACGAATCAACACCACCTACCCCGATGATCGGCAGTTGGTCACCAAGCTCTTGATAAAGTTTACGAACAACTTCAGTACTGCGAGATTGAACTGGACGCCCGCTTAGGCCACCCGCTTCGTCGCAGTGCTTCATGCCTTCAACGATTGAACGATCCAATGTTGTATTTGTTGCGATCACACCATCGATCTTATTTTTGATCAATGATTCACAAATTTGGCTGATTTCATCGTCACTTAGATCCGGAGCAATCTTAAGAGCAAGAGGAACATATTTACCATGCTTCTCTTCTAGTTCAGATTGTTTCGTTTTCAGTTCAGACAATAGATCGTCTAGTGCTTCGCCGTATTGAAGAGAACGAAGTCCTGGAGTGTTTGGTGAAGAGATGTTCACAGCAATGTAACCAGCGTATTGATATACCTTCTCCATACAGATCAAGTAATCTTCAGCGCCCTTTTCAATTGGTGTGTCTTTGTTCTTACCGATGTTGATGCCTAAGATGCCGTCGTAGTTCGACTTCTTAACATTCTCAACAAGGTTATCTACGCCTAGGTTATTAAAGCCCATGCGGTTGATGATGCCTTCTGCTTCAACAAGACGGAACAAACGAGGTTTGTCGTTACCCGCTTGCGGACGCGGAGTAACAGTCCCTACTTCTACGAAACCAAAACCCATTGCGCCAAATGCATCAATACATTCGCCGTTTTTGTCTAGGCCGGCAGCAAGGCCAACTGGGTTTTTAAAAGTAAGACCCATGCACTCTACAGGTCGGTGAGGTAATTGTTGGCGATACAAAAGATCAATAGGTGTGCCTGTGAAGCGTTTGAAATTTTGAATTGCAAGATCATGTGCCTTTTCGGCATCAAGTTGGAAAAAGCCAGTTCTGGCTAGACGGTAAAGCATTGTGCCTCCGATAGAAAAAAGCCCCGTGTAAACGGGGCGATATTATTTACTTATTTACCCAACTATTCAATCTATTACTGACTGTAAGGGTAAGATAATCGAGTTTGCTAACGAATGAGGTTCATTATTAAGCAAACGTTACCGTTTCAAGCTTTGATTATCTATTGGGAATGCTCCTTATACCTCTTCTGCCACCAGCTAACTAATACAGTGAGACTTGTATGAATAGTTAATTTATCGAAAATTGTTTAGCCGGACGAAAAAGGCAGACCTAATGGCCTGCCCTTATGGTTTTGCGTTCTTATCTAACGATTAGTCTTTCGACATGCAGTTTAGATTAAGTAGCATCAATTCACGTAACGCGACTGAGAACTTAGCAAACTCATGAACAGAACCCACTTTGAATTCATTCAAGATGCTTTCCCAACGATGTAGAGAAACTGAGTTGCTTTCCATCCAGTCATCCAGCGCTTTAATGACATCTAAGTCTGAACCACAACCGCAGTTAAGTACTTGACCAGTTAGCTGACGTTGCTGCCAATCCAGATCTTCTCTGAATGCTGCACGTGCCAGCGCTTGCCAGTTATTATCTACCGCTTGGCCATTGATTTGTTTCAGGAACCAGTGCAGAGACAAACGGTCGCCAAGGTTGAAGTAAAGCTTAGACGCTTGCTGTACTGTTTTACCCGTTTCACGAGCCACTGTAGATATATCCAGTGCTGAGTACAAGCTAGACAAACGAGCCACTGAATTCGCCAGTTCTGCTGTTACACCCTGGTCAATCCATACCTGAGCCATTGCTTGATGCTCTTCTACTTCTGAAGCTACTAGGTTTTCATCCAGTTTCTCAGTAATAGCAACCACATCACCTTGGTACAGTTCAATCAATGCGTTCACTGACTGTTTACCAGTACGGTTTCTTAGCAACCAACGCGCTAAACGACGCAGCGTTCGGCGCACGTGGTAAAGCAACTCGTATTGAGCTTCAGAACTTGAGATATTGTCCAGTTCACGAATGCTCTTAAGCACTTTGCCCAAGCCGTAGATCTCACGAGATGCCGCGTAAGCATTCGCAATATCAACAATGTTTGCGCCCGTCTCTTCTTGCAAACGAGTCACGAAGTTACAACCCATCTCGTTAACCATTTGGTTTGCAAGGGCTGTCGCAATAATCTCAGCACGCAGTGGATGGTTATCCATGTGTTGAGAATAGTTACGGCGTAACTCGGTTGGAAAGTATTGCATTAACTGTTGAGCATGGAACTCATCATTCGCAATATCATCGCTCACAAGATCTTCTTTCAGCACCATTTTACCGTAAGCGATCAATACTGACAGCTCAGGTCTTGTTAGTGCTTGGCCTTGCTTCTCACGTTCTAGAAGAGTTTCGTCATCTGGGATGTATTCCAAACCACGATCCAAATACCCTGCTTTCTCCATTGTGTGGATGAAGCGGATTTGCTCTTTCACTAAACCAACACCTTGATGCTCAGTAACAGAGATGGACTCAGCTTGGCAGTACGCATCATCTAATACGATTTCGCCAACTTCGTCTTCCATTGACTCAAGCACTTGGTTACGTTGCTTAACAGTAAGATCACCGTTCGACACTAAGCCATTCAAGAAGATCTTAATGTTTACTTCGTTATCCGAACAGTCAACACCACCAACGTTATCAACGAAGTCCGTATTCACTCGGCCGCCAGTAAGAGCGTATTCGATACGACCCAGTTGAGTCATACCCAAGTTACCGCCTTCACCAACTACCTTAGCTTTCAGGTCTCGGCCATCGATACGTAGAACGTCATTTGCACGGTCACCTACATCAGTATGAGTCTCGTTTGAAGACTTAACGTAAGTACCGATACCGCCGTTCCAAAGTAGATCAACCTGCATAGACAAGATCGCTTTGATCAAGTCATTCGGCGCCATTGATGCTTTCTTGGTACCCAGCATTTTCTGAATTTCAGGCGTTAGAGAGATAGACTTCGCTCGACGAGAGAAGATGCCACCACCTTGAGAAATCAGGTCTTTATTGTAATCTTCCCAGCTTGAACGAGGTAGATTAAACAGACGATCACGCTCTACCCAGCTTGTTGCTGAATCTGGATTCGGGTCAATGAAGATGTGCATGTGGTTAAACGCCGCTTGCATACGAATATGCTTAGATAGCAGCATACCGTTACCAAACACGTCACCCGCCATATCACCGACACCGATCGCAGTGAAATCTGTCGTTTGGCAGTTGATGCCCATTTCACGGAAGTGACGCTTAACCGATTCCCAGCCACCTTTCGCGGTGATACCCATCGCTTTGTGGTCGTAACCGTTAGAGCCACCCGATGCAAACGCATCACCTAGCCAGAAGTTGTATTCATCAGATACTGAGTTCGCTAGATCTGAGAATGTCGCTGTACCTTTATCGGCTGCAACAACCAAATACGGATCATCTTCATCGTGACGAACAACGCTCTTAGGTGGGATAACCTCACCTTCGATGATGTTGTCTGATACATCTAGTAGTGCACGAATGAAGCGCTTGTAACAGCGTTGACCTTCCGCAAAGATTTCATCACGGCCAGACATCATGTGTTGACGCTTACAAACGAAACCACCTTTAGCACCAACAGGAACAATCACGGTGTTTTTAACTTGTTGTGCTTTAACTAAGCCTAGAATCTCAGTACGGAAATCCTCTTGACGGTCAGACCAACGTAAACCACCACGTGCTACTTTACCGCCACGTAGATGCACACCTTCAATGTCTGGTGCGTATACGAAAATCTCAAACGCAGGAACCGGCGCTGGGATATCTGGAATCTCGCTTGGTCTCATTTTCAGAGCCAACCAAGGTTTAGACTGCTTGTTCTGATCTACTTGGTAGTAGTTAGTACGAAGCGTTGCAGTGATCATTTCCATGTAGCGACGAATGATACGATCATCATCCAAGCTTTCTACATGATCCAACTGTTCAGTGATCTTCTTAATAAGATCTTGTTGGCCTTTCGCGCTGCCCTTCAGTTTCGGGTCAAAACGCTTACCGAATAAGCTCACTAACCCTTTTGCTAGATCTGGGTAATGAGACAATGTGTCTTCAATGTATTGTTGACTGAATGGGAAACCCACTTGACGCATGTAACGAGCATAAGCACGTAAGATTGAGATTTCACGGCCAGACAGACCAGCGCCAAGTACCAAGCGGTTGAAACCATCGCTGTCTAACTCACCCGCCCAAATTGCTGCGAAGGCTTGTTGGAAAAGATCGCGAGCTTCACGAAGATCAATTGTCTTGTCGCTCTTGTGCAGCATAGAGAAATCAAGGATCCAATATGTCACACCATTAGTTTTACGCACTTCATATGGAGATTCACCAATAACGCGCAAGCCAAAGTTTTCAAGCATTGGCATCACATCAGAAAGGTGAATTGGCTCATCACTGTGGTAGAACAACTTCAAACGAACTGCTTTAGAATCTGCCGCTTCTTCTTGCGGACGGTAGAAAAGCATACCCAGTTTGTTGTCTTCGCTTAGTGCTTCTAAACGCTCGATGTCCGCTACGGCAGAACCTGGCATCATGTCTTCTTTGTACGAACGTGGGAATGCACGCATGTACTCTTTCGACAATGGAAGCCCTTTGCTCTCACCGAAGTTTGCAATGATTGATTCAGACAGGCGGTCATCCCACGTAGACGATACTTCCATTAAATTTTGCTCAATTGTTTTCACGTCCACATCCATGTTGTTGTTATCAACACGAACAATATAGTGCGTTCTCGCCAGTGGGCTTTCAGAGAAGTAAGTTGTAAATTCGACTTCTTCTTCACAACCAAAGTACTGCTTCAAGATGCGTTGTGTTTGGCGGCGAAGTTCAGTGTTGTAACGATCTTTTGTTACGTAAACCATACAGCTGAAGAAACGGCCAAACGGGTCTTTGCGAACAAACAAACGCAGAAGATCACGATCTTGCATTTGAACTACGCCTGTACCCACTTCAAGTAACTCTTCTTCTCGAGCTTGAAGCAGTTCATCACGTGGGTAGTTTTCAAGAATATTGTGCAGAGCTTTGTAAGAGTACGAACCCTCACGGTAACCACTCGCGTCTAAGATGCGTTCTACTTTCTCACGAACTAGAGGAATCGTTTCAACGGTTTGGTTATAAACGGCAGAAGTGTAGAGACCAGTGAAGCGGTGCTCACCAATTACTTTGCCGTTCTTATCGAATTTCTTAATACCGATGTAGTCATTGTATGCTGGGCGGTGAATGCGTGAAGCCGTGTTGCCCTTAGTTACGATAAGTACATACGGTTTTTTCGCTTCTAAACGTGCCGAGTCAGAAAATTCAGACAGCTTAACGTTACGTACACGATCTGAATTCGCGAACAAACCAAGGCCTTGCTCCTTAGTCGGTTGCAGTTCAGTGTCACCATTTACAGAGACAAGGTCGTATTCCTTGTAACCCATAAACGTAAAGTTGTGCTCGCCTAACCAGCGAAGGAAAGCCAGCGTTTCATCGAAGCGTTGAGCGTCTACCGGAATTGTCTCTTTTTGCTTTTCAACTTGGTTGGTGACTTCTTTCAGTCTTTCAACCATTTTTAGCCAGTCGTTAACAACAAGGCCAGTATCAGTAAAGATATCCAGCAGTTCTGTTTTAAGTGCTGTCATCTCTGCTTTGCTGCTAAGACGGTCAACCTCAATATGGAAAAGCGACTGGAACACACCTTCATCGTTACTAACACCGACAACACTTCCTGAGTCAGAACGAGAAATTTGAGTTGGGTTGTGAAGCATAAGGTGAGAAGAGAGGTCGAGGCGAGTCAGTGCCATTTTTACAGAATCAACGAGGAATGGGCTATCTGGTACCACTATCTCAACGATAGTGTGAGTAGACTGCCAGCCTTGACGACTTACTGTCGGGTTAAAAACACGAACAGAAATTTCGTCGGCTTTCTTTTCATTGATGTGATGCCATAAGCTAACTACAGCACCGTATAAATCGGATTCGTTTCTCTGAGTTAGGTCGTCGTGAGAAACGTTACTAAACAAGTGTTGAGCAAGTTGAGTTACGAGAGGTCGATGAGCAAGGTCAAGTTTGTCTTGAATCAGCTTGTAAACTTTTTCAAGTAAAACTGGAACCACAGTTTCACGTGCGGTCATAGTCACACTCCACAATTAGAATTATATTTTATTATTAGGGGGATCACTTAATCTGGTGTTTGAATCGTGCCGTTGAGCGCTTTTCTACTAACGAGTTAAGCAAAGGTAATGCATTCATTTATTGTAAAAGCATTATTGAGAAATAGTTAATTGTTTTGGAGGTGGTAAGAGGTGAAATGTTTGATTATGTGATTAAGATTCCTTTTAACTCACTAGGCACGCCAAGGTTTACAGAGCTTCCAACTTAATAAACTTATTTTTTTGGTCAGTTGTCAGTCTAAACTGCCCTCTAACCCCTATTTGTGTAAGAAATGGTCTGAACCGAGTTGCAGGTAACTGTAAACGTAATCCGGTTGTTGTTATCACTTGAACTTTACTTGCCGCACCAGAATAACTGGCCAAAAACTGCTGATATGAGATGTTAAGTTGGAAAATATAGTGATTCATACGATACCTGTATAAATATACAGTGCCGGTATTTTTTGGCACTTAACGATGTCTGACGGTGAAACTGAGCTTGAAACTGAGCTTGAAACTACTCTAGCTTATCGAAAATTCGATGAAGCAGAAACAAAAAATCAGTGGCAGATGCTCTCTGCCACTGATGACTTTTCTTTATAAATAAACAGTTATAAGTAAACCGTTAACCTTGAGAACGCTTAACTTAAGCTTCTAGTGCTTTTGTTACTTTCTCAAATAAGTCTTTTGCTAAATTATCCATGTTCTTCAATGTCTCAAGTTCCTGCTTGATAAGAGCTTGGCGCTCATCATCGTACTTACGGAATTTAAGAAGTGGATCAATCAGACGTGAAGCAACTTGCGGGTTACTGCTGTTTAACTCACGTAAGATCTCACCTGCAAACGCATACCCCTGACCAGACTTGTCATGGAACTGTACCGGGTTCATGTTTAAGAATGAACCAACCAAGTTACGTGTACGGTTCGGGTTCTTCAAACTAAACGCTTGATGTGACATAGATTCTTTGATCACTTCAAGCGCATTTGAACTTGGGTTCGTACCTTGCAGAGCAAACCACTTATCCATAACAAGACCGTCGTGTTTCCACTTGTCACTGTAGTCTCCCATCAGAGTTTCACGACATGCCAGTTGTGCGCTGTTTGCCGCACCCATCGCTGCCATTGTGTCTGTCATGTTGTTTGCTTGCTGGTACATGGCAACAACCAAATCGTTGCCCTGCTCTGTATGTGCTAAGTAACTTAGGCAAACTTTACGCAAAGTGCGCTTACCAATCGAATCGTGATCGATTGTGTATTCCACCAGTGCATTACTGTGATAAACCGCAGCCAGTTCGTCTTCAAGTTCTGTAGCTAGTGTTACCTTCATTGAGTTAAGCGCAGATGCGACCGCATCAATATCAACACGCTCATACCAACCTGATACTTCGTTATGGCTTGGCAATGAAAGCATCTCTGCGATAAAGGCAGGTTCTAGCGAATCACTCAGTAGTACGCCACGGAAAGCATCAACAACAGAATCAGAAAGTGCAAACGCTTCGCCTTGTTGAACTTTTTCAACATTGCTGCGGATGTACTTAGCCAATAGCATTTGACCTGCATCCCAACGAGAGAACTCATTGCGGGCATTCACCATCAAGAAGATAAGTTCTTCATCTGAGTAGTCGTACTCCAATTTCACTGGCGCAGAGAATTCACGAAGTAGTGATGGGATTGGTTGTTCAGAAACGTTTTCAAACACGAAAGTTTGTTCCGCTTCTTTCACATCTAATACGTTATGAACTGGCTTTCCGTTACATTGTAACTCAACCACATCACCTGATGCTGTGTACAGTTCGACATCTAGAGGGATATGCAGAGCCTGCTTCTCAGTTTGCTCATGCGTTGGTGCCGTTACTTGACGAGTTGTTAACGTGTATTGTTTCTTATCTGCATCGTAGTGACTTTCAACAGACAGCGTTGGCGTGCCAGACTGGCTGTACCACAAACGGAACTGAGACAGATCAACACCCGATGCGTCCTCCATTGCTGCTACGAAATCTTCACATGTTGCTGCCGTACCATCGTGACGTTCGAAGTACAGCTTCATGCCTTTTTGGAAACCATCTTCGCCTAACAATGTGTGGATCATACGGATCACTTCACTGCCCTTTTCGTACACTGTCAAAGTATAGAAGTTATTCATTTCTATCACTTTTTCTGGACGAATTGGATGAGACATTGGGCTAGCATCTTCTGCGAATTGTGGACCGCGAATGATACGTACATTGTTGATACGGTTTACCGCGCGAGAACCAAGATCAGACGAGAACTCTTGGTCACGGAATACCGTTAAGCCTTCTTTCAAACTTAACTGGAACCAATCACGACAAGTCACTCGGTTACCTGTCCAGTTATGGAAATATTCATGACCGATTACTGCTTCAATACCTAGGTAATCTGTATCCGTTGCTGTTTGGTCGTTTGCTAGAACAAACTTAGAGTTAAATACGTTTAGACCTTTGTTTTCCATCGCACCCATGTTGAAGAAATCAACGGCTACGATCATGTAGATGTCTAAGTCGTATTCAAGATTGAAACGTTCTTCGTCCCACTTCATTGAATTAATCAAAGAAACCATCGCGTGGTTTGCACGGTCTAGATTGCCTTTATCAACAAAGATTTCTAGGTCAACTTTGCGACCCGATTGTGTAGTGTATGCGTCACGAAGTACATCAAAGTCACCAGCAACTAAAGCAAACAAGTACGCTGGTTTTGGATGTGGGTCTTGCCACTTAACCCAATGACGACCATTTTCAGCTTCACCTTCATCTACACGGTTACCATTACTTAATAAGAATGGGTTCTCTGCTTTGTCTGCGATTACCGTTGTAGTGAATTTCGCCAACACATCTGGGCGATCCATGTAGTAAGTAATACGACGGAAACCTTCGGCTTCACACTGAGTACAGAATGCGCCACCCGACTTGTACAAGCCTTCAAGTGCGCTATTCCCTTCAGGGTTAACTTCAGTAACGATGGTTAGCGTAAATTCTTTTGGAAGGTCATTTAGCGTAAGTTGAGTTTCAGACTGCTCGTACTGAGTCCATTCGTTGCCTTCAACCAAAACAGAAACCAACTTCAAGCCTTCACCATCAAGTACTAATGTCGTGCTGTCTTTCTCCTGCTTAACACTAGAAACAGCCGTAACAATGGATGCTGAGTCGTACAAATCGAAAGTAAGATCGATTTCAGAAATCGTGTGAGATGGTGATTGATAATCTTTACGATACTTGGCTTGAGGTGTATGTGCCATGACGGGTTCCTTTTGATCGTTATACGTAATTATTTTTTAACTGTATATATCTAAAGGTTGAGCGCCAATAAAACAAGGGGAATATTAAAAAAAGGAGGCATTGTAGGAAAATGCCTCCATGTTTTGCTATTTTATCAATCAAATCAGACAGGAACGCCTAAGAAATGAACTGTGCACAATATTATCAACGAGTACGACTTTACTGCTAAAACTCTCCATTATCGAATGCGATTGAGCACCGCAAACATATCTCCCTCTTCACCTTGCAGCGTTAACACATCGCTGTTCAGTGTATATCGAGTGCCGTGTTCACCGTTTTCATAAAGTAACACTAGTTGGTCGCCTTCGGTGTAATACACCCCGCGACGAATGACTTCACCACCTTCTTCATCGGAAACTCGGAACATGAATATGAAGTCTGGTTGAAGGACTAAATCCATTTTTTGAATGTTACTTGCACGTAAATCGCTTCCAGACAGTTCGGCGCTTGACCAAATTCCCGCCAATGCATTTGGCAGGGCCTTGGTGAACATAACACCGTTAAGATTCAACATGTTGTGATTACTGCTGTACGCGTAAACCTGAGGCTCTGAGGTGTTCAAACCCAAAATAATCGTGTCTTCGTTGGCGTTATACAAACCTTCCCAATGATCGACACTGTAGTCTTTCTTTTGGATATCGATAGTGAATGAGTAGTTTGAATCAAGAGTGAGCTTGATCGCTCTAAAGTTTTCAGTACCTTGCTCTGGATCAGGATTCATCAAATACCAATCGCCGAGCAGTAAAGGAAGGTCAAAATGGGATAGATTACTATCACTTTTTGATTGTTGGCTACTCGAAGCGACCTCGCTCCCAAAAGCCACAAAACTTAAACAAGATAAAAATAGTAGAATCCATTTCATAAGCGTCCCCTCGTTTTCTTTAAGCTTAGGCACGTAATGAATAGAAAGCGAAAAAATTTGATCCAAGTCACTAAATTTTAAGTGCGAAGTAACTTAAATGTCATTATCAATCGAAAAATAATACTTAAGTTTAGTTATTTTTACGGTGCACTTCACAGCCGAAAATCAAATAACAGTGGTTCTGGAACAAGTTAAAAAACAAGCATACCTTTAACATGACTTCATTCTAGGCAAGAACACAGGTACAAAAAAAGCGAGCCTAGGCTCGCTTTTCAAATAGTACATCTTTAAACAATCACCTAATAACAGGTATTTTGTTTATTTCTTGATCATATCCAGCATGATAGCAACCGATTCATCAAGATAAGCATCCGGGGCTTCGTAGTCTTTGGGAATATCATCCAACGTTTTAAATGCCTCTAACTTAGCGGCTTTTTGACGTTGGTTAATACGCTCTAGACGAAGCGCATCCGCATCATCACTCTCTTGTTGACGAACCTTTTCATTCAAAGAAAGGTCGTTGTCGTCTTTATCTGCCTTATATTTTTCAATATCTTGCGCGATAAAGCCAAATTCCATGTCTGTTGCGATACGAGCTTGGTGTTTAGTCGTCAACGCTGCGATTTGCTCATCGTTACGCTGTAACACTGAATACTTCGCTTTGTCGATGCTATCCCAAGGAAGAGCGTTATCTTCAACACTTTCACCAGTATCTGCAGGATCAATCGGCGTTGGGTAAGCAATATCAGGCACTACGCCCTTGTTTTGCGTACTACCACCATTGATTCGGTAGAATTTCTGGATTGTGTATTGAACGTAGCCCAACTCTTTATCGAACAAATCATAAATATGATTCAAAGAGCGATGCTGTTGCACCGTACCTTTACCGAAAGAGTTTTCACCCAAGATGATTGCACGACCGTAATCTTGCATCGCTGCTGCAAAGATTTCAGATGCTGAAGCACTGTAGCGATTCACCAATACCGTTAACGGGCCTTGGTAACTGATTTGACCATCAGTATCGCTGTTCACTTTGACACGACCGTAGCTATCACGAACCTGAACAACAGGTCCCTCTTTGATAAACAAACCAGAGAGTTCAGTTGCTTCAGTCAGTGCACCACCACCGTTGTTTCGAAGGTCAACAATAATACCTTCAACACCTTGCTCTTTAAGCTCAGTGATCAGTTTATCGGTATCTTTAGAAAGTCCAACATAGAAACTTGGTACTTCTAGTACACCAATCTTCTTGCCGTCTTTCTCGATCACTTCTGATTTAACAGCGCGGTCTTCTAAACGAATCTTATCGCGAACAATTGTGACAACGTGACTTTTTGCATCTTTACCATCAGGCAAGATCTGTAGCTTAACTTTGGTCCCTTTCGGGCCTTTGATAAGTTGTACTACATCGTCTAAACGCCAGCCGATAACATCAACAATCTCTTCGCCATCTTGACCAACGCCGACAATGCGATCGCCATCACTCAATTGTTTGCTGTTTGACGCAGGGCCACCAGCAACTAAAGAACGAATAACGGTGTAGTCGTCTGTCATCTGCAGCACAGCACCAATACCTTCTAGAGATAGATTCATCTCAGATTGGAATTGTTCTGCATTTCTTGGAGAAAGGTAACTGGTGTGCGGATCAACTTCACGCGCGAATGCGTTCATGTAGATCTGGAAAGCATCTTCGTTATGCGATTGCGTAATACGCTTCATCGCATTGTTGTAACGCTTTTCCAAAACTTCTTGAATCTCTGGCCACTCTTTACCAGTAAGTTTTAGATTCAACGCATCGTATTTAACGCGTTTTCTCCAAAGCTCATTCACTTCAGCGATATCTTTTGGCCATTCTGCTTCACTGCGATTGAGCTCAATACTTTCATCGGTATCAAACTTAATCTCAGTATCTAGCAAAGACAATGCATATTGAAAACGTTCAAAACGCTTCTGCATAGACAAATTATAAACATCGAATGCAATCTGGTTATTGCCCGATTTCAGCTGATCATCAATTTGTTTAGATGACGCAGAGAAAGAGTCAATATCAGCTTGAGTGAAGATATTACGATTATAATCCAGCATCTCTAAGTAACGATTAAAGATAGCTTGAGAGAAATCATCGTTGAGATTGAAGTGTTTATAGTGAGAACGAGTAAATCGAGAAGTAACACGTTTACTAGCAGTTTCGTGTTGGACCTCAGGAGCGAGTAGAGGTAAATCGTCCTGATCTAATTTGGCTTCGAGAGCCTGAGCTGAAGCTGCTAGCCAAAAGCTAGCAGCAATCAGTGTCAATTTTGAACGGCATTTCATGCGTAGGAGTATCTCCTTTAAGCGCGCAAGTGCTCCGCTTTAACAACCATTTGTAGGCCGTTTGCTAACTGAACACGCACATCTTCCTTATTGATTTCAACAATGGTCGCAGCCATGTTTCCTTTACCCATGTTCACATTTACTTCTTTGCCAGCGATGAATTCGTCAGCGTTCAAAGCACGTGTTTCTACAGGCTTTTCTACTTTTGGTGCTTTAGGCGCTTGACGACGAGGCTGTTGAGCTTTCTTCGCCTTAGGTTTCGCTTTGCCTTCTTCACGAGCTTTTTGTGCTTGTTCTTTACGACGAGCCTGAACTTTCGCTTTGCTTTCAGCAAGTGTAGCTTTAGCGTGTTCAACGTGCTCTTCTTCTAGTGTGCCACACGCGTTGCCGTCTAGGTCAACACGTTCTGCGCCAGCTTTTACGCCGTGCAGGTAACGCCATGATGATGTGTACTGTCTTAACGCTGCACGAAGCTGAGTCTTACTTACTTTTTCGTCTTCATTTAGACGTTCAGCAAGATCTTGAAAAATACCAATTTTAAGTGGCTTCGCTTCACCTTCTAGAGTAAAGCATTTAGGGAAACATTCAGCAATATATGCGATAACTTCTTTGCTGTTTTTTAACTTTTCAGTGTTTTCCATGTGGGTTCCTGGTTTTTGCGGTTTTCCGCGAGCATTAAGAAAATATTTTTACGTATTATAGAGAGATGCTTGGGAAAAACCACAGTAAGAGAATAATTTATGCCTTGTTCGCGTGCGAATTAAGCAGCTTTTCCACTTCTGCCATGAAAAATGTCAATCCGTCCTCGTCAATTTGAGAAAAACGGCCAACATTTGGGCTATCGATATCAAGAACACCCGCTATTTTTCCACCAATAGAGAACGGAATTACGATTTCTGAGTTACTTGCAGCGTCACAAGCGATGTGACCTTCGAACTCATGAACATCATGAATGCGCTGAACTGTATTCGTCGCAACCGCAGTTCCGCACACTCCACGCCCTACCGGAATTCGCACACAAGCAGGTTGACCTTGGAAAGGACCCAGTACAAGTTCGTCTTTTTCCTTAGCTTGATCCTGCTTCATTAAATAGAAACCCGCCCAATTCAGATCATCCAATTCCATGAATAATAAAGAACTGATATTAGCAAGATTAGCAGTTAGATCGGTTTCTGATTCAATTAATGCAACGGCTTGTTTGGTTAAGCGTTGGTAATGTTCTATTTTCATATTAACTTCCAATTAAATTGAGACTTCCATTATCAAGAGAACGCAGTAGAATGCGGCCATCAAACTAAATAGGACTTATTCTCATTACAATGAACAATTCAGAAGACACTATTAGCCGTTCTTGGTTAATAACTCAAGTAAAAAAACACAAGTCCAAATTACTGTTTGCTAACATTATCGCCATACTTGCAACTCTCATCAGTGTCCCTATCCCGTTGCTCATGCCATTAATGGTTGATGAAGTATTACTTGATAAGCCGGCTTCTGGCTTAGATATGATGAACCACCTACTTCCAACATCGTTGCAGACACCCACTGGCTATATCGCACTGACTTTGCTGTTAGTCATTCTCATGCGTACCGTTAGCCAAGCGTTGAACATTCTACAAGGGCGTCAATTTACGCTCGTCTCCAAAACAATCACCTATCAAATGCGTAGCAAGATGATAGATAAGCTTGGCCGTATTAGTATTAGACAATATGAGACCAAAGGCAGCGGCGGTATCAATGCCCACCTAATAACAGACATAGAGACAATCGATAAGTTCATTGGCTCAACGCTCTCTAAGTTCCTCATCAGCTTCTTAACTGTGTTCGGCACTGCGATCGTGTTGTTATGGTTAGAGTGGCGTTTAGGACTGTTCATTCTACTGGTCAATCCTGTTGTTATTTATTTCTCTCGTAAACTAGGCAGCAAGGTTAAGCACCTTAAAAAGTACGAGAACCAATCTTTCGAACGTTTTCAGAATCGCTTAGTTGAAACCTTAGATGGTATTTATCAGCTACGTGCGGCCAACAAAGAGCGTATCTTCCTAGATGAATTGAAGGTTCAAGCGAACCAAGTAAGAATCGATGCCGACAAATACGCATGGCAGTCTGAAGCTGCTGGACGTGTTTCGTTTCTGCTCTTTCTATTAGGCTTTGAACTTTTCCGCGCAGTCGCGATGTTAATGGTGCTATTCAGTGACTTAACCATCGGTCAGATCTTTGCGGTATTCGGTTACTTATGGTTTATGTTGGGCCCGGTTCAAGAGCTGCTAGGGATTCAATTCTCTTGGTATAGCGCGAAGGCGGCACTACAACGAATCAATGATCTTCTGAAGTTAGAAGAAGAGCATCGCCCAGTAAGTAAGGTGAACCCTTTCAATGAAAACCAAGAAGTGACGGTAGACATCGAAAACGTTACATTCTCTTACACATTAGAAAACACTGTTTTAAATAGCCTATCGCTGCACATCCCTGCTGGGAAAAAGGTCGCTCTGGTGGGTGCAAGTGGTGGCGGTAAATCGACATTAATCCAATTGCTGATTGGGGTTTATCAAGCCGATTCAGGTTGTATACGCTATAACGGCGAAAAAACTGATGACATCAGCTTTGATATTATCCGTAATGAAATTGCCGTTGTTTTACAACAACCTATACTCTTTAACGACACATTGAGGCATAATCTGACCCTTGGCGCTGAATACGATGAAATGTCGCTATGGCGTGCGCTTGAAGTCTCTCAAATGCAAGATGTTATTAAGCAACTGAGTAATGGCTTGGATACACAAATTGGTAGGAACGGGGTTCGGCTGTCTGGCGGTCAACGACAACGTCTAGCAATAGCCCGCATGGTGCTGAGCAATCCTAAGTTTGTTATTCTTGACGAAGCGACCTCCGCACTGGATACAGCCACAGAGTCGGCACTGCATAAAGCTCTAAGCGAGTTTTTGAAAGATCGCACAACTTTGATAGTGGCTCATCGATTATCAGCGGTGAAACAAGCCGATCTAATCTATGTTTTAGAAGATGGGCAAGTCACACAGACGGGAACACATGGTGAATTGGTTGAACAACAAGGACTTTATCAAACACTCTACGGCAGTGTGCAATCGCACGCCTGATGTTTGTGGTTCTGAGTCTTTAAGTCGGGCATCAAGCCTGACTAACATTTCAACTTGGGAGGTCGCGTGACCTCCCCATCTGTTACCAACCCTTTATCAACTAAGCATCAATGCGATAGCAGCTCAGTACGCCTTTGTCAGGGCTGCGAACTCGCCGTTGATAAAATGGACATCCCCTTAGGGAAATCCGCTTATTGCCCAAGATGTGGCACTCAGCTTTACAGAGGCGGCACCCCTAGCCTGTCTGGGAACCTCGCAATCGCCGTCACTTGTTTGTTGCTCTTTATCCCTTCTCACTTTTTCGATTTCATTAGCATCCGCCTAATTGGGGTGATGATACCTGCAACACTGCCATCTGGTGTCTTTACCTTAATGGGTGAAGGCTTCCCGCTACTTGGCTTGTTGATCTTATTCTGTAGTTCCATCGCACCTTTGCTGGTTTGTAGTTCTGTACTTATAAGCCACCTATCACTTCGCTTCGGACTCTTTACGCCGTTTCGCTATTCGTTAGCCATTATTCAAACTCTGAAGCATTGGATGATGTTGGATGTATTCTTAGTGAGCGTTGCTATCTCGTGCTTTAAGCTACAAGACTATTCAGACATCTTTGTTGGTCCCGGTTTGATTGGACTCATTCTGCTACAACTATTTAGCGTGCTATTAGTTAGCCGCATTAGTGTAAGGCGTTATTGGGAAGCGTGGGCTAAAGAATCTGATTACGTGTTTGCCGAAACCAAGAACGTTCATTGTCATAACTGTCACCTATCTCAACCAGAAGGCGATAGTTGCGTTCGTTGTCATCACGACCTCTATCACCGCAAGCCATACTCGATTCAAAAGACATGGGCATTGTTGTTTGCCGCGTCAGTAGCCATTGTGCCAGCCAACGTTATTCCTATTTCTATTCTTATTACTAACGGACAAAGGCTCGAAGATACAATTATCTCCGGTGTTGCGTCTCTGATTAACAGCGATATGTATGGTATTGCGATAATCATCTTCGTGGCGAGTATTGTCGTCCCAGTAGCCAAAATCCTTGGGCTTGCTTACATCTTGATTTGTATCCAGATGAAGCGAGCGCTCTACCACAGACAACGAATGACCGTCTATTTCATCGTGAAATGGGTAGGAAAATGGTCTGTGATGGATCTGTTCGTTATTTCGATCATGATGACATTGGTCGACCGTGGACAAATTTTAAACTTCACACCAGGTTATGGTGCAGTCGCTTTTGGCGTTGTTGTTGTTCTGACGATGCTGGCCGCGGAAAGCTTAGATCCTAGGCTAATTTGGGATAACTATACCTCTAAAGATGAGTCAGTGAATGAACAACAATAACCAATCACAAACGTCATATTCACCAGAAGTTAGGAAAAACAAAGGCATCTCACCTTTGTGGATTCTGCCAATACTTACCGTCGCTCTCGCCGGTTGGTTGGTAATGAAGTCGGTTCACGATGCTGGGCAACGTGTGCAGATTTACTTCTCGGATGCGGCAGGGTTAATCGCAGGACGCACCACCATTCGCTACCAAGGTTTAGAGGTAGGTATGGTTCGTGACATCACGCTGTCCAAAGACCTGTCCAATATTTACGTTGATGCTGATATCTACCCTGAAGCTAAAAAGCTGCTTTCGAAAGGTACACGCTTCTGGTTGGTTAAACCGACAGCAAGCTTGTCGGGCATCTCTGGTTTAGACGCGTTGGTTTCGGGTAACTACATTGCCATTCACCCTAGTGAAACGAAACAAGAACCAGAAACGGTTTTCCAAGCCTTGGAATCATCCCCTTCTGACTTACTCGCTTCTGAAGGTCTGAATATCTCACTGACGACCAAAGACCTAGGTGGCGTGTCGGTTGGCTCTCAAATCGTTTATCGCAAAATCCCAATTGGTGAAGTCTATAACTACCAGCTTAACGAAAACGGTAAGTCAGTGACGATCCAAGCAGCAATTAAAGACGAATACAGCCACATCATCACCGACCAAAGCCGTTTTTGGAATGTGAGTGGCTTAGGGGCAAGTATTGGGTTTTCAGGTGTTGATGTTCGCTTAGAAAGTCTCAGCGCCCTATTAGGTGGTTCTATCGCTGTAGACTCGCCAGGAGACGGTCAGCCGGTAGAAATGAACACCAAATTCAAGCTCTACCCTGATCTGAAAACCGCAGGTCGTGGTATTTCAATTAAGATTGCGGTTCCTGATGACAATAAGATCAGTGCGACGGGCGCTCCAATCATGTATCGCGGTATCGAAATCGGTCAAATTACCGATTTATCGTTAAGCGAAGGTCGTGAGCACGTGGTTGCTTCAGCGGCAATTCAACCTGCATTCAGTGACTTCTTAAACAGTGGCAGTAAATTCGTTCTTGAAGAAGCAGAGCTATCGCTGACGGGCATGAAGAACATCGCCAACTTGGTCACAGGTAACTTCTTAACATTAGTACCTGGTGAAGGTGAAAAAGCACGCCGCTTTACTGCGATTCGTCAAACCGAATACAGCCAAGAGCAAGAAAAGTCTGTAGCAATTCGTCTAACTTCAAACAATTCATTCGGCTTGGATGTCGGTACCCAACTGCTTTACAAAGGTATTGCGGTCGGCTCTATCATCAAAGTGGGCTTGGTAGACGGTGTAGGTACGGGCAGCGACAAACACGAAGTCTTCATGGATGCGTTGATCGACAACGAATACGCGCACCTTATCAAAAGTAACAACCGTTTCTTCGTTACTGGCAGCGCAACCGCTGAGTTAACCGAGTCAGGTTTGAGTGTGACCGTTCCACCGGCTAAACAGCTTCTAACAGGCTCGATTAGCTTTGTAAGTGAAGGCAAAGATCAAGCAAGAGGTAATTACCAACTGTTCCAAAGTAAATCACTGGCTGAGATAGCGAAGTTCAACCAATCAGGTTCTAAAACGCTGTCGTTGTTTGCAAGTGAATTACCTTCGATCTCTAAAGGCAGTCCACTACTCTACCGTAACCTTCAAGTGGGTAGCATTTCAGATTTCCAACTGGCTGATGGTGGCGTGAGAATTAAAGTTACGATTGAAAACCGCTACACGCACTTAATCAATAAGCACACAGTTTTCTGGAACCGTTCAGGTGTTGAAGTGGATGCGTCGTTATCGGGAATCAGCATCAAAGCGGCACCTGTCAAAACACTGATTCAAGGTGGTATCGCGTTTGATTCACTGCCGGGTATCGACAACAAACTGGGCGATGTGTGGAAGCTTTATAACGATTCGAAATCAGCTCGTAAATTCGGTCGTGCGATCACTATCACCTCTTCTGGCGACCAAGAAGTCAGCAAAGGCATGCCGATCAAATACCAAGGTGTGACAGTGGGTGAAGTCACTTTGGTTATTCCGATCTTTACCAAGGGTGGTATCGAAATCACGGCTCGTATCCTGCCGGAATATGTTGAGAAAATTGCCGTCGCGGATAGCCACTTCTGGGTAGCCGAACCAGAAATTGGTTTGAACGGGATTAAGAATGTTTCATCGCTAATTTCTAAGCACATTAAAGTTGAACCGGGGGACGGAAGTAAAACCACGGCATTCAAGTTGAGCAGCGGTCCGGTACAACCTGAAGGCAAGATATTCACCCTACAAAGTGAAAGTCGCGGTTCAGTGTCAGAAGGCACACCAGTGCTGTTCCGAGAGTTAGAGATTGGCTCTGTGATTGATGTACAGCTTGGCGAGTTTGCAGACCGTATTATCTCTACCATTCAGATAAAGCCAGAGTTCGCTTACCTGATTCGCTCAAACAGCGTGTTCTGGAATGTGTCTGGTGTTGATGTGTCTATAGGCTTGTCTGGCGCGAACATTAAAGCAGGTACTGTCGATAGCCTAATTCGTGGTGGCATTACCTTCTCAACACCACCAACCGATGAACTGCAACCGTTGGCAAAAGAAGATCAGTCTTTCTACTTATATCCTAAAGCTGAAGACGAGTGGAAATCGTGGAGAACCGCAATCCCTCGCCCTTAGACGCCCAGGTACTTAAATACTTAGGCACTTAAAGCACTTAAAGCAACTAGCCATTGGCTTCTGTTTTCTGAGCAGATAACCAAAGATTCACTTCTAAAATGCAGCCATTAAGGCTGCATTTTTATTGTTTCAAGCAAATTTGGTTTAGGACAATCTCATTTTGCTTTAAACTGCGCGCATTAATGCTATAAATCGAGATACCCTTTTGCACGCTAACGTATATATCCCAGAAGAATTCCTAACTCACATTGAAGGCATCATGCCAAGCCATCTAGACATGGCTTCGTTTGTCGCTTCTTGTCAAAAGCCACTTCGTAAAAGTATTCGAGTAAACACACTGAAGATCAGTGTTGAAGACTTCCTCGTGCGTGCAAACGATAAAGGCTGGGAACTGGAGCCTGTGCCTTGGTGTGAAACAGGCTTTTGGATTACAGCAGACGAAAGTGAAGCGCCTTTAGGAAACACTGCAGAGCACATGTCTGGCCTATTCTACATCCAAGAAGCCAGTTCAATGATGCCACCTTCTGCACTATTCCAAGGTGAAGAAAATTACCAAGCAGTGCTAGATACGGCTGCCGCTCCGGGTTCTAAAACCACACAGATCGCAGCACTCATGAATAACCGTGGCGTGTTGGTTGCAAATGAATACGCAGCGAGCCGAGTAAAAGTACTTCACGCCAACATCGAACGTTGTGGTGTGCGTAATGCTGCACTGAGTAACTTTGATGGTCGTGTATTCGGTGGATGGCTACCAGAACAATTCGATGCTGTGTTGTTAGACGCACCCTGCTCTGGCGAAGGCACAATTCGTAAAGACGCCGACGCAATGAAGAACTGGACTTATCAGTCAGTAGTCGACATTGCAGACACCCAAAAAGATCTAATCGAGAGTGCATTCCACGCTCTTAAGCCTAACGGAGTTCTGGTTTACTCAACGTGTACGTTAAGCACGGAAGAGAACCAACAAGTGTGTCATCACCTAAAAGAAACCTTTGGTGACGCGGTTGAATTCGAATCTCTTGAATCACTGTTTGAAGACGCAAAAGCGACAACAACAGAAGAAGGCTTTCTACACATATTCCCTCAGGTTTATGACTCTGAAGGCTTCTTCGTTGCGCGTATTCGTAAGCTAGCATCGGTGACTCCGCCAGAAGTGAAAAAGCGCTTAGGTAAATTCCCATTCGAGAAAGCTTCAAAGAAAGCGCAACAAGAAGTGGCTGAACAACTTTCAAGTGCGTTAGATATCGAATTACCAAGCGATACTCAAGTATGGACTCGCGACAAAGATGTATGGCTATTCCCTGAAGCGTTAGAGCCGATGATTGGTGAGTTCCGTTTCTCTCGTATGGGCATCAAGATCGCAGAAACCCATAAAAAGGGCTACCGCTGGCAACACCAAGTGGCGACTACACTCGCGACAGGCAACGAAAACAACGTTGTTGAACTGACTATCGAAGATGCGCGTGAATGGTTCATGGGACGAGATGTTCGCCCTGAAGGTCTATCAGGTAAAGGCGAAGTACTGGTTAAATACAACGATGCGATCATTGGCCTTGGTAAATGGGTTGGCAACCGAGTTAAGAACGGTTTACCACGTGAGCTAGTGCGCGATAAGAACCTGTTCTAGCTTCTAGCTTCTAGCTTCTAGCACATACTCTATCCCTGAACAGAGCTATACAGACGAATAAACAAAAAGCCCAAACAACGCAGGTTGTTGGGGCTTTTTCTATTCAATCTGTTTTTTGGGGAGACTAACTCAGTCAACGCAAATAAAAAGGTTGATGAATCAACGCTTAATTATAAAAACATCAATTCAAGTCACTATTTGTGTTATCAAAAATCGCATATCAGATAAATTAAACTAGACTTCAGTCTATTAGATAAACAATTAAAACGATTAGCGTAGGCTCTTCGGAGCCCTTTCCCCTAAGCCCAAACAGGAAGGTTTGGGCTTCTTTTTGACCGACAGACTCGCTTATTTAGTTAAGCGAATGCCTTCTTTGTCGATCGAGATTTTGCCAGACTTGTACAAACCACCAATGGTCTTTTTGAACGTACCTTTACTGGTTCTGAATGCAGAGAAAATCGCATCCGGTGAAGACTTGTCGTTCAATGGCAAGAAGCCACCTTTCTTTTCAAGCAAATCTAGAATCTTAGTGCTTAGATCATCCATCTTAGCCACACCAATCTTCTGAAGAGACAGGTCAATCTTACCGTCTTCTTCACGAACATTTTTAATGTAGCCTTTCAGTGTTTTACCGATGAACAGCTTACCGATGATGTCAGATGGGAAAATCATACCCCAGTGCTCACCATTCACGATTGCTTTGTAACCCAATTGGCTACGTTCAGCGATGATAAGATCCACTTGCTCGTTTTGCTTATAAGTCGCAGGCGTGTTGTCTAACCACTTGTTGAACTTTGTTGTACCTACAATGCGGCTAGATGCTTTATCAATATATACATATACTAAGATTGACTGACCTTCGTTTAAGCGGCCACGTTGCTCGCTGAAAGGAACCAGTAGGTCTTTGCCTTTCACGCCCCAACTCATGAATGCACCAGTGCTGTTTACACCTTCAACGGTCATCAAACCAAACTGCCCTACTTGAGCAATCGGTTTTTCAGTCGTTGCAGCGATCTGGTTGTCAGAATCAATGTATAAGAAAACATCTAACTTTTGACCAATTTCAACACCTTCAGGAGTAAATCGTTTCGGCAGCAACACGGTTCCATAGTCGCTAGCGTCAAGGAATACACCGAAGTCTGCTTGTTTTACTACTTCTAAGTTGTTTATTTGACCAATATTAATCATCAAGATTGTCTCTACTTTAAATTTGGCGGAGATTATACGTGATCTCTGATATGCTTTCGCTAGTTTCATTCATATTTTTACATTCTAGGAGCCATCGTTGATCACCGTTGATAAACAAGATGCGATAACACTTAAAATTAACCATGCCATGGCTAAAACAAAAAAGCTCGACATGGACGTTTATCTATTCATTCCCGGTGAACTTGGATTGACTCCTGAAGTCCTTTCTGAAAGCGCATTTTTCTACAGCTCGATCACTCAAAAACGTGCTTATTATAGTGATAAAACACTGCTGCCTTTGGTGCACAGCCGTTTAGCTAAACGTGGCCGACTGTCCATTACACAATACCGTGTAAGTTTGAGTTTGTTCGCTTATCAATATGTTATCGCATTGGACAAAGCCGTAAGCAGCTTGAATAAGAACGATAGTGACGACGTAACGGCTGATGAAGTAGATGAAGTCATCGAACTGGCTTTAGATATCTTGAAGAAGCTACGCCGAAGCATCCCTTACGAAGAAAACCTCAAGCGCTACTACGCTAATATCGATAACTACCTATCTTGGTACACCGAGCAAAAGTTCTTATCGCTGGTTTCACACATGCCACGTGGCAGTGAGTATTCAACGATTAAAGAACGGCTCTTAACGCTTTGTGATAAAGAGACCGCGCACCGTAAACTGAACCGCTACAACTCAGCGAGAGTTCGAGAAGACGTTACCCGCCTGAGTAACAAGATGCGCTTGCTACGTCGTTTAATTGAACACCCTATCGTGCTTAAAGAAAAGACAACATCGATGGGTAAGAACGTTAAGCGTGCCGTGAAAGGCATTGCGACCGGTTTGGTGATGGTTGTCGTGACCACTACCGTGATCTTAGCTCGTGACTTTCTTGGTGAGATTACCGCCTCTTTCATCGTGGCGATGTCTTTCATCTATGCGTTGCGTGAGATCTTTAAAGATGACTTGAGAGACATCCTTTGGCGCTGGCTGCGTAAAGGCAAGCCAAAATGGAAGCGTCGTTACTATGACCCAACGACCAATAAGTCAGTTGGCCATAAACTGGAATGGTTAGACTACGCAAACTTTTCAAAGCTTGCAGATCGCATTCAGTCGATCCGTAAGAAGCGTGTAGTACAACGTGAAGAGCAAATCTTGCATTACCGCTCTCATACTGAGATGTCGACATCGACTTTTATGAGTGGTTATGAAGAGACTCGTGAAACGTTATCGATCAGCCTGAGAGCGCTGACACGATTGATGGATAAGGGCTCGAACAAGATCTACCGTTTGAATGAAGGGCAAGTTAGCCGCGAATCAGTAGAAAAGCGTCATCTTCTCAACTTAATCATTAAAGAGAATAACCATGATAACGAACCAACCTACTACCGTTGGAAGATCGTTATGAACCGTTCAAAAATCGTTGATATTGAGCAAATCACTCAAGAGTCATAAAACTATTATATAAGTTCTCTATGACGGTATGTGGCAACCATTCACATACCGTTGTTTCGACTCTTCAACGTTACCCATGACTTCGAAACCAAAATCTATTGTTTAATCGCTATTTTCTAGATGGCACTTTCTTAATTGAAAGCGTTAGCGTGAACTCGGCCATCGGCTCGTTACCATGTAAAGATGGGCATGTCGCGATAATGGTGACAGGTTGATTGACTCGTTCTCCGGTCGACATGGTTTCTGCCAGCATTGTGTTGATCAGCTCACCGTCGTTACAAGTGAAATGCACATCACCTTCAGGGCGCTTCAAAAAGTTACCCGTCACCTCTTTAAAAGCCAACGAGATCTTTTCACCTTGCTGTTGTGACTTACTCATCGCAAGAAAGCCACCGGCGACATCCGCACCCACAGCCAAAACGCCAAAGTACATACTGTTAAGGTGATTCTTGGTACGCCTTTTAAGCGGAATTTTGACTTCAACATGTTGGTTGTCCAACGCGAGCAGTTTTGGTCGACACAACCAGATGAGTGGGACTTTGAAAAAGCCAAACATGCTTAAGTAGAAATTTGCTTTTTGTAGAGGGGTCAACATTCGAATTACCTAGCCAAGTTAGTCATCAGACCAGTTAATCGACTAGCGATAAGAATGTCAAAAAAATGTTACAAAAAAGAGATATCATCGCACAATGATATCTCTTTCATTCTCAAAGCATTAGCGCTTTAAGTCAGCTTATCAGGCAAGCTAATCGATTTAAGCAGTCACGACCGTTTCAACGCCTTCAAGGTCAGCAATGTAACCTTGTAGACGTGGGTAATCGACTAAACCTTGCGTTACTAACAATACTGGCTTCTTCGCATGCAGGGTCGCTTTAACAACCATATCAAGTAAAGTAATTACCGCTTCGTTTTGCGGGTCGAAAGCATGTTGCTGCGCGTCATTTTGTTTGTCTACGCCAAGAGTGAAAGACGCTAGGCTGTCGACATTCACAACGACACCATCAAAGTAATGCAGTAGACGTTCACTCAGTAACACTGCAGACGGCACATCACACGAGAACAACACTTTCAGGCCATTAAGACCGCGTGGTAAACCTTGCTCTGCTAGCAAGTCGATGATCTTCGCAGCGTCGCTTAACGCACGAACGTAAGGCACAACCACTTCAACGTTGATGCCTTGCTCGCGTAATGCCTTAATCACCTGGCACTCTAAAGCGAAGGCCTTGCTGTATTCTGGTGTCGCATAGCGAGCAACGCCACGAACGCCCAGTGCCGGGTTCACTTCCTCAACTTCGCAGTTGCCGCCTAACAGCGAACGGAAGCTGTAGCTATCAGCACTGCTCAACGCGATGCGTACTGAGGTATGATTCGGTAGGACTGCAGCTTGAATCGCTACAACCAAGGTTGATACAAAATGTTCTTCGACACTCTTACCACCAAGGATGGCATCTAAAGAGGTTTTCTCAATATCAGAAAGTGTATCTAAATGGTCTTCAATCGATGGATGGTAGAATACGCGGTCCATAACCAATTCAGACAGAGATACGTACAAGTGGGTAGAATTATTATTATCGTTATAAGAAGGCAGCACATCACCTAAGACAAGTTCTGGGTGCAAAGTGCTTTGATTTTCTTGAGTCATTGCTGCTCCAGCATTTTTATGTTGTGTTCAAACGAAAATACCGATAGCTGCCTGTTAATACAAGTGAAAATCCCTTATTTGACGCTGGCCTGCTGATAAAAATAAGAATATTAGCAATAACTGAGATAACTTTGACTCAAGAGAGTTTATTCCTCTGTTCAATTCCGTTATCTTAACCACTTCGCAATAGAATAAAAAAGCTATCACATGCCATTAAAAACTGATGAGTTGAGAACCCAAGCACTGGGTCCTATGCCAACTCCTGCCGAATTAGGCAATGCACACCCTATTACTGACGACGTTGCTGAGCGTATTGCAAATTCTCGCCGCCAAATCGAAGATATCCTAACTGGTCGTGATAACCGCCTATTAGTTATCGTTGGCCCTTGCTCTGTTCATGACACAGAAGCGGCACTTGATTACGCTGAGCGCTTAAGCCAGATTCAAGAGCAATACAAAGACGAATTGTTCGTGGTAATGAGAACCTACTTCGAGAAACCTCGTACGGTTGTAGGTTGGAAAGGTCTGATTACCGATCCAAACCTTGATGGTTCATACGCACTTGAAACGGGCTTGAACAAAGCGCGTAAGCTTCTGCTAGACATCAACAAGCTTGGCCTAGCAACAGCGACTGAATTCCTTGATATGATCACAGGTCAGTACATTGCAGACCTTATCACTTGGGGCGCAATTGGTGCTCGTACCACAGAATCTCAGATTCACCGTGAAATGGCTTCTGCTCTTTCTTGCCCAGTCGGCTTCAAAAACGCGACTAACGGCAACATCAAGATCGCTATCGATGCGATTCGTGCTGCGCATGCTTCACACTACTTCTACTCTCCAGACAAGAACGGCCGCATGACGGTTTACCGTACTTCTGGTAACCCATACGGTCACGTTATTCTACGTGGTGGTGATAAGGGTCCTAACTTCGACGCTGAATCAGTAGATATCGCATGTAAGCAATTGGCTGAATTCGACCTGCCTCAACGTTTGGTTGTAGACTTTAGCCACGCTAACTGTCAGAAACAACACCGTAAGCAGTTAGAAGTTGCACAAGACATTTGTGACCAAATCAAATCTAACAAGAATCAAATTGCAGGCATCATGGCAGAAAGCTTCATTAAAGAAGGCAACCAGCCAATGACTGACATCAACAACCTAGAATACGGCAAGTCAATTACTGATCCATGCCTAAGCTGGGAAGATACTGCAACTATGCTAGACATGCTTGCAACTGCAATTAAAGATAGAAACTTAGCTTAAGGACATAACACAATGCCATCATTTGACATTATCTCTGAAGTAGAATCAGTAGAACTACGCAACGCTGTAGACAATGCTAACCGTGAACTATCGACTCGTTTCGATTTCCGCGGCGTTGATGCAAGCTTCGACTACAAAGATGAGTCGGTAAAACTGACTGCTCAAGACGATTTCCAACTGAAGCAAATGCGCGATATCCTTCGTAGCAACCTAACAAAGCGTAATGTTGATCCTAACGCAATGGAAGCGAAGGCTGCAGACCAAACAGGTCGCACTTGGCACCAAACGGTTATCTTCAAGCAAGGCATCGAAACCGATGTTGCTAAGAAAATCGTTAAGCTAATCAAAGACAACAAAGTTAAGGTTCAAGCGGCTATCCAAGGCGAAAAAGTTCGAGTTACAGGTAAGAAGCGTGATGACCTACAAGCGGTTATGGCACTGGTTCGTAACGGTGAACTTGGTCAACCTTTCCAGTTTGATAACTTCCGCGACTAATTAATCTGGCTATGCGCAGCGGCTCTTGTTCGCTGCTCACTAATCAGTTTAATGCGGCATTTAGAATAGCAAAAAGCCACTTCTTTATCGGAAGTGGCTTTTTATTTATCTAGGCGTTGTTATTGCGTGTTAGACGCCAGTATGAAGACAGCTAACTGACCTACCTTTTAACTCAACACCTTGGCAGAAGACAGCTTCAGGTCTTTGCCTACCAATAAGTTGAATTCGACACTCGCTGGTGGAATAAACACACAGACACGTAAGCTTTCAGCTCTTGCTTGTTCGAGCTTAGTAGACAGCTCTCCACTATTCGCATAGTTTTCTCTTTCCGCATCACGGCGACACAAGTCTACAAACTCAAACGGGCAATCACTCGGCGCGAGAACCAGTTCCGCTTCCTGCATTAGACGTAAAGCTTTCATTGGTAAGAGCTCTATATCTTGCTCGAACTCAATCCAAGTCACCTGCCCTTCACTATCAATGCCTTGCGTCAGCGCTTGTTGATAGTAAGACTCTAACTGCTCTCGGTCTGTTATCTGCTCAATAAAACTAGATGACAAGAAACGCTCCCAGAACTTACGACGCTCGTCGACGGTTGGGAATGACTCTTTGATTGAATTGCGTTTTGATGCACCGAAGTCTGCAATCAAACCTATATTTTGTGGCAGTACTGTTTCGAGTTTTTCTCTAATATTTCGTACTAAAACAGGTGAAGCACCGCCGCTAGAGATCGCAATTTGAATTCTTCCGCGATTTATCATCGAAGGCGTGATGAAATCGCAGTAAGGTAAATCATCAACTACATTGACTAAAATACCCAGTTTTTTCGCATCATTATACACTTGATGGTTCAGGCTAGGATTGTCTGTTGTAGCCCAAACCTGCAAGTAATCTTTCGATATGATCTGCGACGAATAAAAGTTCTGAACCCAGTGAAGTTTATTCTCATCAACAAGCTGCTTTAGGTAAGGCGCTACCTTGGGAGAAACCAAAGTCACATTCGCTCCAGCTCGTAACAAGCTGTCGACTTTACGGCAAGCAACCTCGCCCCCACCAACCACCAGAATTGGCTTATTCTCTACATCCAAAAACATTGGGAAATAACGCATGTTCTTCCTTGAGACGACTTCAATAACTATTCAGCCATGCTACCAAATTTGGAGCATATTCATAACTATCCAAGTGTAATAAAAATATTTATTGACCAAATTTCAATCTTTTTTAAGGCGAATGTTTCACCAGTGTGAGATTCATTCAGAATATTTATCTAGCCGATTATCAATATAAAAATCTAAATCTTGTTGCACCAACAGTGTGAACCCTTGCACTATTTACATTCAGTTAACATTTGGTCATTCTAAATGTGTTCGGATTTGTGATTTCATTCAAAATTCTTTTTAAATTATACATTTGTGAAACTACGGATCCTTTCCTAACCTTATAAACAGTTGTTTAAATCGCACACAGTTTCATTTGCAAAATGCAACTCGTTTGATTTGGGCAACAAGGTCATAGAAAACGCAACACATATAGAAAAACTCAAACGAGCACGAGTATCAGGTGTCACCTGGTTAACAAGGAAGGATACAAATGACAAATAAACTAACACTTCTTGCTTCAGTAGTAGCTGCATCAACTGCGATGATGGCAACATCGGCATCAGCGGCAGAAAGCACTCTGGACAAAGTCACATCTCAAGGCTTCTTAACTTGTGGTGTAAGTACAGGTCTTCCAGGGTTCTCTAACCCTAACTCAAAAGGTGAATGGGAAGGAATTGATGTTGAGTATTGTCAAGCTCTTGCAGCGGCTGTACTCGGTGACAAGACCAAAGTTAAGTATGTACCTCTAACAGCAAAAGAGCGTTTTACTGCGCTTCAATCTGGTGAAATCGACGTACTATCTCGTAACACAACATGGACATTACATCGTGACACCGCTTTAGGTCTGAACTTCGTAGGCGTTAACTACTACGATGGTCAAGGCTTCATGGTTAAGAAAGATCTAGGTCTTACAAGTGCTCTAGAACTTGATGGCGCTTCTGTATGTGTTCAATCAGGTACAACGACTGAGCTTAACCTAGCCGATTACTTCCGTAACAACGGCATGTCTTACAAGCCAGTGGTATTTGATACGGCAGCACAAACTTCTAAAGGTTTCGACGCAGGTCGTTGTGACGTGCTAACAACAGACCAATCTGGTCTATACGCACTTCGCCTAAACCTAGCTGACCCGAAATCTGCACAAGTACTTCCTGAAATCATCTCTAAAGAGCCACTAGGCCCTGTTGTTCGTCAAGATGATGACAAATGGTTTAACGTTGCTAAGTGGACACTTTCTGCAATGATTAACGCGGAAGAATACGGCATCTCTTCTAAAAATGCAGACGAAATGCTTAAGTCAAAAGATCCAAACATCAAGCGTATCCTTGGTGTAGACGGTCCTAAAGGTAAAGGCCTTGGCATTCGTGACGACTGGGGTTACCAAGTAATTAAGCAAGTTGGTAACTACGGTGAGAGTTTTGAGCGTACCGTTGGTACAGGTTCTCCACTTCAAATCTCTCGTGGCGTAAATGCATTATGGAATGCGGGGGGCTTTATGTACGCTCCACCAATCCGTTAATAGCACCTACGTGATTACTTGTTCGTAACCGTTGCTATCACGCACATCTCGTGTGGTAGCAACAAACTGAAAATGAATATTTGAGTAACACGATTTAGGGCGGTTTTTCCGCCCTAACTGTTAAATGGATTTGAGGTTATTGCAGTATGAAACCTAACAACACTCTTACTCCTTCCCAGGAAAAGCCTGAAGCAAAAAGTGCCAACCTATTATACAACCCGACTTTCCGATCTGTTGTTTTTCAGATCATCGCCATCGGAGCACTCGGCGCTTTCTTCTACACCATCGTAAATAATGCCCTTACCAACCTTGATGCCCGAGGTATCGCCACTGGTTTTGATTTTCTAAGTCAAGAAGCCGGTTTTGGTATCGGATTAACTCTCGTCGAATATGACGAAACCTTCTCTTATGGTCGAACGTTCGTTGTCGGCTTATTAAACACTGCCCTAGTTTCAGTGCTAGGTATTATTTTAGCCACCGTTCTTGGCTTCAGTATGGGTATCGCTCGTTTATCTTCTAACTGGTTAGTTAGCCGATGTGCAGCGGTTTACATTGAAATCTTCCGAAATATCCCTCTACTACTTCAAATTTTCTTTTGGTATTTTGCCGTTCTTCAAGCTCTACCATCAGCTCGACAAAGTCTAAGCCTGGGTGAAGCCATCTTTCTAAATGTTCGTGGCTTATATTTCCCTGCACCTGTTTTAGAACAAGGAAGCAGCTTTGTTATTGCAGCACTGATCATCGGTATTATCGCTACTGTGATCATCAATATTTGGGCTAACAACAAACAGAAACTGACTGGGCAACAGACCCCGATGTTTCGCATCGCAGCTAGCCTAATCGTTGGTTTACCTCTGGTTGTTTATTTTGTGATGGGAATGCCTATTTCGGCTGAATACCCTGCACTGAAAGGATTTAACTTTAAAGGCGGCATCAGCATCATCCCTGAGCTTGCAGCCCTTGTGTTAGCTCTCAGTATCTATACGGCATCTTTCATTGCAGAGATCGTTCGTTCGGGTATTAATGCGGTGAACCATGGTCAAACAGAAGCTGCTATGTCTTTGGGGCTACCACGTTCTCGCACATTGAAACTGGTTATCATCCCACAAGCTTTACGTATCATCATTCCACCGCTTACCAGTCAATACTTAAACTTAACCAAGAACTCTTCGCTAGCAATGGCGATTGGTTACCCTGACCTAGTTTCTGTATTCGCAGGTACAACGCTTAACCAAACCGGTCAAGCGATAGAAATCATTGCGATGACCATGGGCGTATACCTAACACTAAGCTTATTGACCTCCGCGTTAATGAATATCTATAACCGTAAAGTCGCATTGGTGGAGAGATAATATGAGCACACATCAATTTCAACCTGATCTTCCGCCTCCCGCTAACACGGTTGGTATGGTTGGCTGGTTAAGGAAAAATCTCTTTAACGGCCCTATTAACAGTGTAGTGACACTGGTTTTAGGTTACATCGCATTCTCATTACTTTGGGCAACCTTTGACTGGGCATTCTTAAATGCAGACTGGGTCGGCACAACTCGTGATGCATGTACGAGTGACGGCGCGTGCTGGGTATTCATCAGTGTTCGTTGGGACCAATTCATGTACGGTTTCTATCCTGAAGCTGAACTGTGGCGCCCTCGCCTTTTCTACGCAACGTTAGCCTTTTTTGTCGCTTTATTGGCTTATGAAAAAACACCTAAGCGTACGTGGATTTGGTTGTTCTTCGTAAACATCTACCCATTTCTAATCGCTGGTTTGTTATACGGTGGTGTATTTGGACTAGAAGTTGTCGATACCCACAAATGGGGCGGCCTACTGGTTACACTGATCATCGCATTAGTTGGTATTGTGGTTTCGCTTCCTATCGGTGTTGCACTTGCCCTTGGACGTCGTTCGGAGATGCCTATCATTCGCAGTATCTGTACTGTGTACATCGAGATCTGGCGTGGCGTACCTCTTATTACCGTGCTGTTCATGGCTTCGGTAATGTTGCCTCTATTCTTAGCCGCAGGTTCTGAGACCGATAAGCTGATCCGTGCTCTTGTTGGTGTGGTGTTGTTTAGTGCAGCTTATATGGCAGAGGTTATTCGTGGCGGTCTACAAGCGATCCCTAAAGGTCAATACGAAGCAGCAGATGCACTGGGTCTAACCTATTGGAAAAAGATGGGACTGATTATTCTTCCTCAAGCATTGAAAATCACTATTCCATCAATCGTGAACACATTCATTGGCCTATTTAAAGACACCAGTCTGGTACTTATCATCGGTATGTTTGATGTGTTGGGTATTGGCCAAGCAGCGAATACCGACCCTGAGTGGTTAGGCTTCGCTACAGAAAGTTATGTATTTGTCGCGTTAGTGTTCTGGGTGTTCTGTTTTGGCATGTCGAGGTACTCGATATGGCTAGAAAATAGACTTCACACCGGTCACAAACGATAGTTAATAAGATCAAGGACGTATTATGACGCAACAACTAAACCCAGAATCGCAAGAGTTGATGATTGAACTTAAAGACATGAACAAGTGGTACGGTGAGTTCCACGTGCTTAAGAACATCAACCTAGAAGTTAAGAAAGGCGAGAAAATCGTTATCTGTGGCCCTTCTGGCTCAGGAAAGTCAACGATGATCCGTTGTATCAACCGATTAGAAGAGCACCAGAAAGGTCATATCTTCGTTTCGGGTAATGAACTGACAGAAGACCTAAAGAACATTGAAGCGGTGCGCAGAGATGTAGGTATGTGTTTCCAGCACTTCAACCTGTTCCCACATCTTACGGTATTAGAAAACTGTACTCTGGCCCCTATTTGGGTCAAAAAGATGCCGAAGGAAGAAGCTGAAGCGATTGCGATGAAATACTTAGAGCGTGTAAAAATCCCTGAGCAAGCGGATAAATTCCCAGGTCAGCTTTCAGGTGGTCAGCAACAACGTGTAGCTATCGCCCGTTCTTTATGTATGAACCCTCAAGTGATGCTGTTTGATGAGCCAACATCGGCACTCGATCCAGAAATGGTTCGTGAGGTGTTAGATGTAATGGTAGAGCTTGCAGAAGAAGGCATGACCATGTTGTGTGTGACGCACGAAATGGGCTTTGCTAAAGAGGTCGCGGATCGCGTTATCTTCATGGACGCTGGCGAAATCATCGAAGAGAACAACCCTGTCGACTTCTTTGAAAATCCACAGTCGGACAGAACGCAGAACTTCTTAAGCCAAATCTTACACCATTAATGTGTTATGATGCATAAACTACAGAGGCGGCTTAGGTCGCCTCTTTATTTTTCAAAGTTATAGATAGTTTTTAAAGTTTTAAGTAACTGAATAGATCGACCAAAGGTTGACCATCGTATCTTAGCTATACTTAATTACAGCCTAAAGAAATACTTTGTTACACCTTCAGAAACACTTAACCGACTATTTTGATTATTATTTTACGTATACAAGAGGAATGAAAGACTTGATTTTTCGAACTTTCACCCCCATAAATGTACTAATAACTATTGAAGTCACCTTACGAGGAAGATTATGAACAGCCCTATGTTTTCACGCACAGCATCTCAAGAAAGTGCTCTGCAAACCAATAAAGTGTTGCGTAATACCTACGCTCTACTGTCTATGACACTACTTTGGTCTGCTGTTGTAGCAGGCGTATCTATGGCGATGAACCTTCCACGCCCTGGTCTTATCATCATGCTAGTTGGCTTTTACGGCCTACTTTTCTTAACTGAGAAGAACCGTGACAACAGCATGGGTTTAGTCTTCACATTCCTATTTACAGGTTTCTTAGGCTACACCATTGGTCCAATCCTAAATATGTACGTTGGCGCAGGCATGGGTGATGTCATCCTAACTGCACTTGGCGGTACTGCATTGGCATTTATGGGGGCTTCAGCTTACGCTCTTACTACTAAGCGTGACCTGTCATTCCTTAACGGCATGCTATTAGCTGGTTTTGTTGTACTGCTTGTAGGTATGGTTGCAAATATCTTCTTACAAATGCCTCTACTATCATTGGCAATGAGCGGTATGTTCATCCTGTTCTCGACTGGTGTTATCTTGCTTACAACGCAAAACATCATTCGTGGCGGTGAAACTAACTACATCTCAGCAACGATCAGCTTGTACGTATCAATCTACAACATCTTCATCAGCCTACTAAGCATTCTAGGCATCATGGGTAGCGACGACTAATCACTCCCATAACTGAAGAATATCTAGCCCAAGAGCCTAGCTCTTGGGCTTTTTTATATCTATCAGCATCAGAATTCTTTAGATAGCTGCAATATTTCTTGAGAAAGCTATAAATCTGTTGAGAAAAGTAAACTTGGTCATGTACCCTATCTGGATAGTTAACTGGATTCTGGATTAAACATGTTTGAATATAACGGCAAGCAAATCGAAACCGATGCTCAAGGCTACCTATTGGACTACACACAATGGGAAGAAGGTATGATTGAAATTCTTGCTCAAGATGAAGCTATTGAACTTACAGATGCGCACTTAGAAGTCGTACATTTTGTAAGGAGCTTTTACGAAGAGTTCAACACCTCTCCAGCAGTTCGTATGCTAGTTAAAGCGATGGAAAAGGCTCACGGCCCAGAAAAAGGCAACAGTAAATACCTATTCAAGCTATTCAAGAAAGGCCCTGCAAAACAAGCGACCAAACTTGCAGGCCTACCTAAACCAGCGAAATGCTTGTAAAGACTAACCGGCTTTAGATCATTCCTGAATATAAATACTGTAGTAAGTGAGCTACAGTATTTTAAACTCCCCAACACGCACCTTTTGTCGTTCTTTCTCTCCGACTTGATGTTTGACTACACCATCAACTACCGCACTCTTAGGGCCGATTTTTAGCCATTCGTATAGCTTATCGATTTGCCCAGCTTCTCCGACCGCTAATACTTCAACTCGGCCATCATTTAGGTTCTTAGCGTACCCTGAAATACTCAAAGCTTGCGCTTGTCTGCTGGTGTGATAACGAAAACCAACACACTGAACTACGCCTGACACGACAAAAATAAATTGGGAACTTTCCATAACGTTGCCTCATAAATTATATGAATGATATAGTTATGCTTCTATTCATTCACCGCTTATTGGTGGACTTACTTCGAGTATAACGATTATGAAAGAAATCCCATTTCGTTGGATTGATAAATATCTCATTCACCTAAAAATCCAAGAAAAGTTCTATCTACTCTTCTTATTACCTCTTCTCGCTCTGGTTATATTAACGCTCGTTTTAGATAGTGCAGCGGATTCATTACTGGCTCACCTTTATCAAGAAGAAATGCTTCTGATGAAAGGGCTTATTGAGGCGGGTCAACTTACGAAAGAACAAGTTGCTCAACTCGTTAGTAATTCTGATAGCATCTCTTTAGGCTATGGCGCGGGTTCTGTTTCAGTCATGAATGGCGCGTTTAGTTTAGTGGCAAACCACGATCAAAACCTTTGGTCTGCACTATCTACAACTCAAGTTTCTATCATCGCAGTAACACTAACTCTGATCGCATTGGGGGTTTACTACATCATGACCTTCATTGGCGGTGCCATGTTCTCAATGAACAAAGCACTGAACACGCTTGCGAATGGTGACTTAACTTGTCGTATGAACTACTTCTTAGTTCGTGATGAATTCAGTGAAATTGCCATCACTATCGATAAGGTAGCCGAGCGTGAACAAAACATGGTTCTTTCTATACAAGAATCTGTGGCACTTATGCAGCAAATCAGTTCGGACTTGAACCAATCAACACAGCAAAGTTCAGACATTTCAGGTAATCAACAAGAGCACCTAAATAGCCTAGCAAGTGCTACCGAACAGATGGCAGCAACCATTCGTGAAGTGGCCACCCTTGCACACGATTCTAGCTCTCAAACGATGGATGCTCGTGGTGTTGCTCAAAGTGGCCAAGTGAAGGTTTCGAATACTCTGCAATCTATCTCGAGCCTATCTCAAGAGATTCAATCAGCCTCACAGGCGGTAGAAGAGCTTGATGCGAATGCGGCACAGATCGATGAAGTAGTCACAACCATCAATGGTATTTCAGAACAGACTAACCTGCTTGCTCTCAACGCCGCTATTGAAGCAGCTCGTGCTGGTGAACAAGGACGCGGTTTTGCTGTCGTTGCAGATGAGGTTCGTGCTCTTGCAGGAAGAACACAGCAAGCAACGGTTGAAATCCAAAGCATGATTGAATCATTACAACGTAACAGCCAATCGCTAACAAAACTGATGGAAGTGACGGTTAACAACGCAAACGAAGGACAAACATTAATGTCTGAAGTTAACGTTGAAATCGGCTCTCTGGCTGAAAAGAATCAATCGATTTCAGACAGTAGTACTCAGATAGCAACCGCAGCTGAAGAACAAGGTGTTGTTGCTGACAACATCGCACAGAGTGTCGAAGAGATTCGTCATCAATCAGACAGCATCTGTGAAATGATCAGTAAGAGTAATGCCAACGTTGATCAGCTTCGTAAGCAAAGCGACACAATGGAAGGCTTATTAACCGGCCTAAAGGCTTAATCCTTGAAATATCGTTACTAGGGCTGCTTCTGCAGCCCTTTCTTATTTGCTTTTCACCTGTACTTCCCCGACAATACCCCTCCTTCAAATTCAACAAACAGAGTAAATTATGACTCCTTCAATTCATCTAGCTAAAGGCCGAGATAAATCACTACGCCGCAAACACCCTTGGGTATTTTCACGCGGTATCGATAGGGTCGAAGGCGAGCCACAACAAGGTGAAACTGTAGACGTATATGCTCAAAATGGTCAGTGGCTTGCAAAAGCAGCTTACTCTCCAGCTTCTCAAATTCGAGCTCGTGTTTGGACATTTGAAAAAGAAGAAATCAACAAGGCGTTCTTCGTAAAACGAATTCAAGATGCACAGTCTTTACGTGAAGACATCATCGAACGTGACGGCCTAACTGGTTACCGTCTAACCGCTGCAGAATCTGATGGCTTGCCTGGCATCACTATCGATAAGTATCAAGACTTTCTAGTTTGCCAACTGCTAAGTGCAGGCGCTGAATATAACAAAAGCGTATTGGTTGAAGCTCTAATCGAGTGCTTCCCAGACTGCAACATTTATGAACGTTCAGACGTAGCAGTTCGTAAAAAAGAAGGCCTAGAACAAGTTGTCGGTGTACTTCATGGTGAAGAGCCACCTAAGTCAATCGTGATTGAAGAGAATGGTGTAAAAATCAGCGTGAACATTATGGAAGGCCACAAAACGGGCTTCTACATGGATCAACGTGATAGCCGTAAAGAATCGATGAAATACGTTAAAAACAAAGATGTTCTTAACTGTTTCTCATATACAGGTGGTTTTGGCCTTTACGCGCTGAAAGGCGATGCTAAGCGTGTGATTAACGCTGATGTATCTCAACTTGCTCTTGATACAGCGAAGTTGAACGCTGAGCTTAACGAGTTTGATATCTCTAAAAAACGCGCTGTATTCTTAAATGCTGACGTTTTCAAACTGCTTCGTGAATACCGCGACCAAGGCACTAAGTTTGACGTTGTGATCATGGACCCACCGAAGTTTGTTTCAAGCAAGAACAACCTAACTTCAGGCGCAAACGGCTATAAAGACGTTAACATGCTTGCAATGCAAATCCTGAAACCAGGCGGCACCCTACTCACCTACTCTTGCTCTGGCTTAATGGGCACAGATTTGTTCCAAAAGATCATCGCCGATGCAGCATTAGACGCAGGCCGAACTGTTAAATTCGTAGAACGATTCGAACAAGCTGCCGACCACCTAACAGACACAGCCTACCCAGAAGGTTTCTACCTAAAAGGTTTTGCTTGTAAGGTACTGTAGACGATAAAGCTTTAAATCACTAGATAATAAAAAAGGGCCTTTCGGCCCTTTTTTATTAAAGTTGATCCGGTAAGTTAACGAACAACTGACTCACCAAATTGGTCAAATCACTATTAGTAACAGAACCATCTACTGCACTATTAACCGAATCGAACTGGTCGCCTACATTATCAAGAACAATCTTTTGAGTTTGACCTGTGTTATCTGTGTTTTCTGAGATGGTAATGACAAGGTCTTTATCACCACTGCCATTATCTACCTTTTCAATTGTAATATGTTCAAGAAGATCAAACATTGAACTTTCGTTTGGTAACAACTCAGAGATATCAAGATGGTCTTCCCCTAGAGCAAAATCGGTTATCGTATCGACATCATCTTGGAACGGTTGATCAACCCACTTGAATAGATCGTCACCGTCACCACCCGTTAAAATATCATCACCAAGTCCACCGATCAGCGTATCGTCACCGCCTTGGCCAAATAAAAGGTCGTCACCGTCACCACCTGATAAAACGTCATCCTTGTCATTAACATTAGATTGATTGAACTCGTCGACGTTATCCGTTATGTAAGTGTGAATATCGCGAGCAGACACAAGTGATAACTCTTCACCTGTTTGCTGAGCCACATATTTCTGAATCGCTGGTACACCTTGACCGGAAATATTATCAAACTGCATGAGGTCACCAAATATGATGTCATTACCCGCTAGGCCATCAATTCCATCAGAACCTTGTAACAGGTCGATTTCTTTTCCTAAAATAACCTCAGCAAGTTTAGTTACATCAATAGATGTCGCAACTACGCCGTCAGAATCATAATCGTCAAGGACATCTTGATCTAATGAACTACCTAACCCGATAGCTTCAACAGCAGACATTAAAGCTAACAGTTGAAACATATGTTGACCTTGTCTGTTAACTCCACCTCTATCGTAGTAGTCAAAAGAATATGCGTTGATGCTCAGTTCTCCAATTTGTTCACCGGTTAACGGAGAATAAAGCTTAGAATCACCATCAACCAAAACTTTACCCTGATAATTGATCACTCCATTTGTATATCCATCAGGGATTAAATCGTCTAAGGTAATAACAGTATTAGTAGCTTCATCGTAATCTAGCAATATGTCGTCAAAATCGCCTCTCATCAACTTACTTTCTGTATAAGAGGTTGGCTCGCCATCTGAAATAAAGTAAGAAATATTGTTCCCACTACTTTGCGTCGCAAACCAATCAACAGCTGACTCGAAACCTGCCTCATAGTTAGTTCCGCCACTTCCATTGTCTACAATACTATCGAGAGCAGAAACAAACTGAGCTCTAGGGTTTTGACTACTTAAATCCACAGAAACAGACGTATTACTACCATTAGAAAAATCGGTAATTAGGATATTCACATCACCTGAGTGTTGCCCTTGAGAGCTCGCTAAAATAGCATCAAAAACAACTAACAACTCATCCTTCGCAGTATCGACGTCGCTGCCCATGCTGCCAGAAGTATCGAGTATAAAGGCGATGTTGTAATCCTCACCTGCTACGATCTGCAACCCCTGTACGTCGCCAACGATTAAGTCATTGTCTAAAGAGCCGACTATGTTGTCATCACCATGTGAGCCAGTGTTGAGAACATAGCTTCTAAAGCTAACATCAGCCGTTTCTACGGTAACTGCTTGATCGGAGTTCCCTGACTCAGTTGAACTTGCCGTTACAGAAAGCTCAAAGTCAACTTCTCCCTCATGGGAGTACGGAATACGTAATTCAGCGTTAATCTCACCAGATGCAGGGATAGTAACAGAGTAACTACCGTCGTTATTTGGGGAAATCAATTGCCCCCCCACGTACAACCCAACTCCCTGAGGAATCCCTTGTATTGTTACGTCACTACTTAACGTCTCGCTACCATCTATATCGACAAGTTCGGTTGTAATATCTAATGGTATGGCACGATCTTTAAGAACCGTATATTCACCAGTTTCATTATCGATTTGAACAATAGCATCTGAGAATATAAGTCGTTCGATACCGTATAAGTGGTCCCCGTCTTCTGTTGTTGGTGAATTATCGCTAGATGTGTCCCTTTCTAGTGAGTCTTTCACTAGCCAATACGGCACTTGGCTGTGCTCTAAACCACGAAAATCGAGATCGTACTCGGACAACTTACCTTGGTAGATAACAGTGTCGGTTTCCGCTTCGTTATCCTGCGAGCCATTCCCACCATAAAAGGAATCATTACCACTGGTACCGACAAACGTGTCGCTGCCGTGTTGACTTAAGTTAACTGCTTGCTGATCGCCCACAAACTGCTGTGCCGCTGCATTGTCTGGCGCAATCATCAAGTCGTCACCTTGATTACCATTATTGAACGCTGGAGACTGATCAACATGGTCGAAACTAATATCTCCGATAGAGGTTTCGCCATTACTCACAAGGTTGCGAATATCGCTAGGTGACGTTCCGAAATCAGGTACCGCTTGTGTTTGTTGTAATTCTCCGACCGTAATAGTTATACGAGGAGCGTCTGCAACCGCGGTTACTGTAATATCAAGAGTATCGCTTACGCCTGTGTTTGTCGTATAAGTTACAGTTGGAACGTCGCCTGACCAATTGTCAGAAGGAACAAACAAGTAACTACCATCTTGGTCAACCGTTAACTGACCACTAGTCAACGTAATAGTTTGACCAAGCTCATAGAGCGTCCCCCCTATTTCAACCGACTGCAATGATAAAGTGTTGTCTGCGTCAGTATCATTGGATAAAACGTTGCCGGAAACATTGTTATCTTCGTCTACAGTTCTAGTATCAGCTTGAGTATGAGTAGCATTGTATTCGTAAACGACCACATCGATACTAGTCGAAGTTGTTGCTGTACTTGTTGAATCCTTCTCGCTAGCAACTGCTTCCACATCGATAGTGAAATCGACGTGACTTCCTGCAGGAGGTAAGACAGTCAAATTTGTCATATCCCAACTGCTAATATCAAATTCTTCACTCGTGTTAGTAAATGTGTGAGAGTTGACTCCATCACTTAACTCCGCCCCCGCAGGGAACCCACTTACGTTAACAGCCAAGGTCTCTGAACCATCGGTATCATTTAACGCTGCTTGCAGCTCTGTCAATGGAATCCGCGTGTCTTGTGGGCCTTCATTCGTTGTATAAACCTGATAAAACTCAACACCATTTTCATTGATCAGCTCTGATGTACGTATATCAATACTGTCTAATTGAGATACATCACTCACAATACCAAAGTTGGTGTTATTTAAATTAACAGCGCTTCCACCATCAACTGAAACATTAACATCGAAGTTACCAGGACCACTCTGATTATGATGATAAATTTCTATCGGGTAAAAACCGGAAACAGTTGGTGTAAATGCTCCTCCTTGAATGGTCCCGCGACCGTCACCCCAACGAGCGTCGTCTGTAAGCTCACCACCTACTTTGATCGCCAAACTATCATCAGCTCTACCAACAAAGTCATAAGATGTACCAGCTTCAAGATAGATAAGGCCAGTTATAAGGGTCGCTTGACCAGCGCCTTGGCTAGGATCTCTAACATCATTGGTATTACTTGAAGAACTATCATTACTATCCAAATCATCTATGACATTAATCAAGATATCAGGATCAACACCATTACCAACCCCATATTGGGAACCAACAGAGACACCATTCCACATATTCACGTTGAATTGTTGGTCCGGCAATTCAATTCCATCTATGTTAGTAATCAAATTAGGTGCATCAGCAATTGGCGTAACGTTTATAGCAATAGTCGATTCAAGACCTGTATTAATACCATCAGTTGGTTTAAAGCCTATTTGAGCATAATCTTGCTGTTGATCACCTATCCCTGGAGTTGAGTGATTATCGTACCCTGACTCATCTTCATCAGGAGTAAAACGAACTTTATCTGCATCAAACGCACCCTTATCAATGACTTGACCGACTGAAACATCATGCCACTGACCATCGTCACCAAAATACTCAAACTGACCGTTATCTGGTAAATCAGTAATCTCAATACCTAAAGATGAATCAGGTGAATCGACATCTGTGATTCCAAGCGAATCCCACTCAATGAAGGTTGGAGTATCTTCGTTGGTATTGATAATGCCATTTGAGGCAATTGGTACCTCATTCACGTTCGTTTCGTTCAGCGTCACCACGATCGTATCAACCGTGTCATCGCCCGAACCGTCCGTGCCCGTCGCCGTCACTGTGATTTGGTGGCTGTTGCTATCTAACTCGTAGTCGTTGGTGAACGCTGCCGCGCCTGCGGCCGTCAGACTCACATTACCATTCGCATCCACCGTGTAGAACGGGTTCGCTTTCGCTGCATCATCCGCCGCGTACACGTTGTCGTCCGCCGCGATGCTGTAACTGATGTTTGAGCCATCCGCGTCGGTCGCCGTGACCGTGCCCAGCGTCACGCCCGCTGCCGTGCCTTCCGCGTAGTCGAACGTATCACTCTCTTCAGTGAACTCGGTCGCGCTGTCATTCACGTTCGTTTCGTTCAGCGTCACCACGATCGTATCAACCGTGTCATCGCCCGAACCGTCCGTGCCCGTCGCCGTCACTGTGATTTGGTGGCTGTTGCTATCTAACTCGTAGTCGTTGGTGAACGCTGCCGCGCCTGCGGCCGTCAGACTCACATTACCATTCGCATCCACCGTGTAGAACGGGTTCGCTTTCGCTGCATCATCCGCCGCGTACACGTTGTCGTCCGCCGCGATGCTGTAACTGATGTTTGAGCCATCCGCGTCGGTCGCCGTGACCGTGCCCAGCGTCACGCCCGCTGCCGTGCCTTCCGCGTAGTCGAACGTATCACTCTCTTCAGTGAACTCGGTCGCGCTGTCATTCACGTTCGTTTCGTTCAGCGTCACCACGATCGTATCAACCGTGTCATCGCCCGAACCGTCCGTGCCCGTCGCCGTCACTGTGATTTGGTGGCTGTTGCTATCTAACTCGTAGTCGTTGGTGAACGCTGCCGCGCCTGCGGCCGTCAGACTCACATTACCATTCGCATCCACCGTGTAGAACGGGTTCGCTTTCGCTGCATCATCCGCCGCGTACACGTTGTCGTCCGCCGCGATGCTGTAACTGATGTTTGAGCCATCCGCGTCGGTCGCCGTGACCGTGCCCAGCGTCACGCCCGCTGCCGTGCCTTCCGCGTAGTCGAACGTATCACTCTCTTCAGTGAACTCGGTCGCGCTGTCATTCACGTTCGTTTCGTTCAGCGTCACCACGATCGTATCAACCGTGTCATCGCCCGAACCGTCCGTGCCCGTCGCCGTCACTGTGATTTGGTGGCTGTTGCTATCTAACTCGTAGTCGTTGGTGAACGCTGCCGCGCCTGCGGCCGTCAGACTCACATTACCATTCGCATCCACCGTGTAGAACGGGTTCGCTTTCGCTGCATCATCCGCCGCGTACACGTTGTCGTCCGCCGCGATGCTGTAACTGATGTTTGAGCCATCCGCGTCGGTCGCCGTGACCGTGCCCAGCGTCACGCCCGCTGCCGTGCCTTCCGCGTAGTCGAACGTATCACTCTCTTCAGTGAACTCGGTCGCGCTGTCATTCACGTTCGTTTCGTTCAGCGTCACCACGATCGTATCAACCGTGTCATCGCCCGAACCGTCCGTGCCCGTCGCCGTCACTGTGATTTGGTGGCTGTTGCTATCTAACTCGTAGTCGTTGGTGAACGCTGCCGCGCCTGCGGCCGTCAGACTCACATTACCATTCGCATCCACCGTGTAGAACGGGTTCGCTTTCGCTGCATCATCCGCCGCGTACACGTTGTCGTCCGCCGCGATGCTGTAACTGATGTTTGAGCCATCCGCGTCGGTCGCCGTGACCGTGCCCAGCGTCACGCCCGCTGCCGTGCCTTCCGCGTAGTCGAACGTATCACTCTCTTCAGTGAACTCGGTCGCGCTGTCATTCACGTTCGTTTCGTTCAGCGTCACCACGATCGTATCAACCGTGTCATCGCCCGAACCGTCCGTGCCCGTCGCCGTCACTGTGATTTGGTGGCTGTTGCTATCTAACTCGTAGTCGTTGGTGAACGCTGCCGCGCCTGCGGCCGTCAGACTCACATTACCATTCGCATCCACCGTGTAGAACGGGTTCGCTTTCGCTGCATCATCCGCCGCGTACACGTTGTCGTCCGCCGCGATGCTGTAACTGATGTTTGAGCCATCCGCGTCGGTCGCCGTGACCGTGCCCAGCGTCACGCCCGCTGCCGTGCCTTCCGCGTAGTCGAACGTATCACTCTCTTCAGTGAACTCGGTCGCGCTGTCATTCACGTTCGTTTCGTTCAGCGTCACCACGATCGTATCAACCGTGTCATCGCCCGAACCGTCCGTGCCCGTCGCCGTCACTGTGATTTGGTGGCTGTTGCTATCTAACTCGTAGTCGTTGGTGAACGCTGCCGCGCCTGCGGCCGTCAGACTCACATTACCATTCGCATCCACCGTGTAGAACGGGTTCGCTTTCGCTGCATCATCCGCCGCGTACACGTTGTCGTCCGCCGCGATGCTGTAACTGATGTTTGAGCCATCCGCGTCGGTCGCCGTGACCGTGCCCAGCGTCACGCCCGCTGCCGTGCCTTCCGCGTAGTCGAACGTATCACTCTCTTCAGTGAACTCGGTCGCGCTGTCATTCACGTTCGTTTCGTTCAGCGTCACCACGATCGTATCAACCGTGTCATCGCCCGAACCGTCCGTGCCCGTCGCCGTCACTGTGATTTGGTGGCTGTTGCTATCTAACTCGTAGTCGTTGGTGAACGCTGCCGCGCCTGCGGCCGTCAGACTCACATTACCATTCGCATCCACCGTGTAGAACGGGTTCGCTTTCGCTGCATCATCCGCCGCGTACACGTTGTCGTCCGCCGCGATGCTGTAACTGATGTTTGAGCCATCCGCGTCGGTCGCCGTGACCGTGCCCAGCGTCACGCCCGCTGCCGTGCCTTCCGCGTAGTCGAACGTATCACTCTCTTCAGTGAACTCGGTCGCGCTGTCATTCACGTTCGTTTCGTTCAGCGTCACCACGATCGTATCAACCGTGTCATCGCCCGAACCGTCCGTGCCCGTCGCCGTCACTGTGATTTGGTGGCTGTTGCTATCTAACTCGTAGTCGTTGGTGAACGCTGCCGCGCCTGCGGCCGTCAGACTCACATTACCATTCGCATCCACCGTGTAGAACGGGTTCGCTTTCGCTGCATCATCCGCCGCGTACACGTTGTCGTCCGCCGCGATGCTGTAACTGATGTTTGAGCCATCCGCGTCGGTCGCCGTGACCGTGCCCAGCGTCACGCCCGCTGCCGTGCCTTCCGCGTAGTCGAACGTATCACTCTCTTCAGTGAACTCGGTCGCGCTGTCATTCACGTTCGTTTCGTTCAGCGTCACCACGATCGTATCAACCGTGTCATCGCCCGAACCGTCCGTGCCCGTCGCCGTCACTGTGATTTGGTGGCTGTTGCTATCTAACTCGTAGTCGTTGGTGAACGCTGCCGCGCCTGCGGCCGTCAGACTCACATTACCATTCGCATCCACCGTGTAGAACGGGTTCGCTTTCGCTGCATCATCCGCCGCGTACACGTTGTCGTCCGCCGCGATGCTGTAACTGATGTTTGAGCCATCCGCGTCGGTCGCCGTGACCGTGCCCAGCGTCACGCCCGCTGCCGTGCCTTCCGCGTAGTCGAACGTATCACTCTCTTCAGTGAACTCGGTCGCGCTGTCATTCACGTTCGTTTCGTTCAGCGTCACCACGATCGTATCAACCGTGTCATCGCCCGAACCGTCCGTGCCCGTCGCCGTCACTGTGATTTGGTGGCTGTTGCTATCTAACTCGTAGTCGTTGGTGAACGCTGCCGCGCCTGCGGCCGTCAGACTCACATTACCATTCGCATCCACCGTGTAGAACGGGTTCGCTTTCGCTGCATCATCCGCCGCGTACACGTTGTCGTCCGCCGCGATGCTGTAACTGATGTTTGAGCCATCCGCGTCGGTCGCCGTGACCGTGCCCAGCGTCACGCCCGCTGCCGTGCCTTCCGCGTAGTCGAACGTATCACTCTCTTCAGTGAACTCGGTCGCGCTGTCATTCACGTTCGTTTCGTTCAGCGTCACCACGATCGTATCAACCGTGTCATCGCCCGAACCGTCCGTGCCCGTCGCCGTCACTGTGATTTGGTGGCTGTTGCTATCTAACTCGTAGTCGTTGGTGAACGCTGCCGCGCCTGCGGCCGTCAGACTCACATTACCATTCGCATCCACCGTGTAGAACGGGTTCGCTTTCGCTGCATCATCCGCCGCGTACACGTTGTCGTCCGCCGCGATGCTGTAACTGATGTTTGAGCCATCCGCGTCGGTCGCCGTGACCGTGCCCAGCGTCACGCCCGCTGCCGTGCCTTCCGCGTAGTCGAACGTATCACTCTCTTCAGTGAACTCGGTCGCGCTGTCATTCACGTTCGTTTCGTTCAGCGTCACCACGATCGTATCAACCGTGTCATCGCCCGAACCGTCCGTGCCCGTCGCCGTCACTGTGATTTGGTGGCTGTTGCTATCTAACTCGTAGTCGTTGGTGAACGCTGCCGCGCCTGCGGCCGTCAGACTCACATTACCATTCGCATCCACCGTGTAGAACGGGTTCGCTTTCGCTGCATCATCCGCCGCGTACACGTTGTCGTCCGCCGCGATGCTGTAACTGATGTTTGAGCCATCCGCGTCGGTCGCCGTGACCGTGCCCAGCGTCACGCCCGCTGCCGTGCCTTCCGCGTAGTCGAACGTATCACTCTCTTCAGTGAACTCGGTCGCGCTGTCATTCACGTTCGTTTCGTTCAGCGTCACCACGATCGTATCAACCGTGTCATCGCCCGAACCGTCCGTGCCCGTCGCCGTCACTGTGATTTGGTGGCTGTTGCTATCTAACTCGTAGTCGTTGGTGAACGCTGCCGCGCCTGCGGCCGTCAGACTCACATTACCATTCGCATCCACCGTGTAGAACGGGTTCGCTTTCGCTGCATCATCCGCCGCGTACACGTTGTCGTCCGCCGCGATGCTGTAACTGATGTTTGAGCCATCCGCGTCGGTCGCCGTGACCGTGCCCAGCGTCACGCCCGCTGCCGTGCCTTCCGCGTAGTCGAACGTATCACTCTCTTCAGTGAACTCGGTCGCGCTGTCATTCACGTTCGTTTCGTTCAGCGTCACCACGATCGTATCAACCGTGTCATCGCCCGAACCGTCCGTGCCCGTCGCCGTCACTGTGATTTGGTGGCTGTTGCTATCTAACTCGTAGTCGTTGGTGAACGCTGCCGCGCCTGCGGCCGTCAGACTCACATTACCATTCGCATCCACCGTGTAGAACGGGTTCGCTTTCGCTGCATCATCCGCCGCGTACACGTTGTCGTCCGCCGCGATGCTGTAACTGATGTTTGAGCCATCCGCGTCGGTCGCCGTGACCGTGCCCAGCGTCACGCCCGCTGCCGTGCCTTCCGCGTAGTCGAACGTATCACTCTCTTCAGTGAACTCGGTCGCGCTGTCATTCACGTTCGTTTCGTTCAGCGTCACCACGATCGTATCAACCGTGTCATCGCCCGAACCGTCCGTGCCCGTCGCCGTCACTGTGATTTGGTGGCTGTTGCTATCTAACTCGTAGTCGTTGGTGAACGCTGCCGCGCCTGCGGCCGTCAGACTCACATTACCATTCGCATCCACCGTGTAGAACGGGTTCGCTTTCGCTGCATCATCCGCCGCGTACACGTTGTCGTCCGCCGCGATGCTGTAACTGATGTTTGAGCCATCCGCGTCGGTCGCCGTGACCGTGCCCAGCGTCACGCCCGCTGCCGTGCCTTCCGCGTAGTCGAACGTATCACTCTCTTCAGTGAACTCGGTCGCGCTGTCATTCACGTTCGTTTCGTTCAGCGTCACCACGATCGTATCAACCGTGTCATCGCCCGAACCGTCCGTGCCCGTCGCCGTCACTGTGATTTGGTGGCTGTTGCTATCTAACTCGTAGTCGTTGGTGAACGCTGCCGCGCCTGCGGCCGTCAGACTCACATTACCATTCGCATCCACCGTGTAGAACGGGTTCGCTTTCGCTGCATCATCCGCCGCGTACACGTTGTCGTCCGCCGCGATGCTGTAACTGATGTTTGAGCCATCCGCGTCGGTCGCCGTGACCGTGCCCAGCGTCACGCCCGCTGCCGTGCCTTCCGCGTAGTCGAACGTATCACTCTCTTCAGTGAACTCGGTCGCGCTGTCATTCACGTTCGTTTCGTTCAGCGTCACCACGATCGTATCAACCGTGTCATCGCCCGAACCGTCCGTGCCCGTCGCCGTCACTGTGATTTGGTGGCTGTTGCTATCTAACTCGTAGTCGTTGGTGAACGCTGCCGCGCCTGCGGCCGTCAGACTCACATTACCATTCGCATCCACCGTGTAGAACGGGTTCGCTTTCGCTGCATCATCCGCCGCGTACACGTTGTCGTCCGCCGCGATGCTGTAACTGATGTTTGAGCCATCCGCGTCGGTCGCCGTGACCGTGCCCAGCGTCACGCCCGCTGCCGTGCCTTCCGCGTAGTCGAACGTATCACTCTCTTCAGTGAACTCGGTCGCGCTGTCATTCACGTTCGTTTCGTTCAGCGTCACCACGATCGTATCAACCGTGTCATCGCCCGAACCGTCCGTGCCCGTCGCCGTCACTGTGATTTGGTGGCTGTTGCTATCTAACTCGTAGTCGTTGGTGAACGCTGCCGCGCCTGCGGCCGTCAGACTCACATTACCATTCGCATCCACCGTGTAGAACGGGTTCGCTTTCGCTGCATCATCCGCCGCGTACACGTTGTCGTCCGCCGCGATGCTGTAACTGATGTTTGAGCCATCCGCGTCGGTCGCCGTGACCGTGCCCAGCGTCACGCCCGCTGCCGTGCCTTCCGCGTAGTCGAACGTATCACTCTCTTCAGTGAACTCGGTCGCGCTGTCATTCACGTTCGTTTCGTTCAGCGTCACCACGATCGTATCAACCGTGTCATCGCCCGAACCGTCCGTGCCCGTCGCCGTCACTGTGATTTGGTGGCTGTTGCTATCTAACTCGTAGTCGTTGGTGAACGCTGCCGCGCCTGCGGCCGTCAGACTCACATTACCATTCGCATCCACCGTGTAGAACGGGTTCGCTTTCGCTGCATCATCCGCCGCGTACACGTTGTCGTCCGCCGCGATGCTGTAACTGATGTTTGAGCCATCCGCGTCGGTCGCCGTGACCGTGCCCAGCGTCACGCCCGCTGCCGTGCCTTCCGCGTAGTCGAACGTATCACTCTCTTCAGTGAACTCGGTCGCGCTGTCATTCACGTTCGTTTCGTTCAGCGTCACCACGATCGTATCAACCGTGTCATCGCCCGAACCGTCCGTGCCCGTCGCCGTCACTGTGATTTGGTGGCTGTTGCTATCTAACTCGTAGTCGTTGGTGAACGCTGCCGCGCCTGCGGCCGTCAGACTCACATTACCATTCGCATCCACCGTGTAGAACGGGTTCGCTTTCGCTGCATCATCCGCCGCGTACACGTTGTCGTCCGCCGCGATGCTGTAACTGATGTTTGAGCCATCCGCGTCGGTCGCCGTGACCGTGCCCAGCGTCACGCCCGCTGCCGTGCCTTCCGCGTAGTCGAACGTATCACTCTCTTCAGTGAACTCGGTCGCGCTGTCATTCACGTTCGTTTCGTTCAGCGTCACCACGATCGTATCAACCGTGTCATCGCCCGAACCGTCCGTGCCCGTCGCCGTCACTGTGATTTGGTGGCTGTTGCTATCTAACTCGTAGTCGTTGGTGAACGCTGCCGCGCCTGCGGCCGTCAGACTCACATTACCATTCGCATCCACCGTGTAGAACGGGTTCGCTTTCGCTGCATCATCCGCCGCGTACACGTTGTCGTCCGCCGCGATGCTGTAACTGATGTTTGAGCCATCCGCGTCGGTCGCCGTGACCGTGCCCAGCGTCACGCCCGCTGCCGTGCCTTCCGCGTAGTCGAACGTATCACTCTCTTCAGTGAACTCGGTCGCGCTGTCATTCACGTTCGTTTCGTTCAGCGTCACCACGATCGTATCAACCGTGTCATCGCCCGAACCGTCCGTGCCCGTCGCCGTCACTGTGATTTGGTGGCTGTTGCTATCTAACTCGTAGTCGTTGGTGAACGCTGCCGCGCCTGCGGCCGTCAGACTCACATTACCATTCGCATCCACCGTGTAGAACGGGTTCGCTTTCGCTGCATCATCCGCCGCGTACACGTTGTCGTCCGCCGCGATGCTGTAACTGATGTTTGAGCCATCCGCGTCGGTCGCCGTGACCGTGCCCAGCGTCACGCCCGCTGCCGTGCCTTCCGCGTAGTCGAACGTATCACTCTCTTCAGTGAACTCGGTCGCGCTGTCATTCACGTTCGTTTCGTTCAGCGTCACCACGATCGTATCAACCGTGTCATCGCCCGAACCGTCCGTGCCCGTCGCCGTCACTGTGATTTGGTGGCTGTTGCTATCTAACTCGTAGTCGTTGGTGAACGCTGCCGCGCCTGCGGCCGTCAGACTCACATTACCATTCGCATCCACCGTGTAGAACGGGTTCGCTTTCGCTGCATCATCCGCCGCGTACACGTTGTCGTCCGCCGCGATGCTGTAACTGATGTTTGAGCCATCCGCGTCGGTCGCCGTGACCGTGCCCAGCGTCACGCCCGCTGCCGTGCCTTCCGCGTAGTCGAACGTATCACTCTCTTCAGTGAACTCGGTCGCGCTGTCATTCACGTTCGTTTCGTTCAGCGTCACCACGATCGTATCAACCGTGTCATCGCCCGAACCGTCCGTGCCCGTCGCCGTCACTGTGATTTGGTGGCTGTTGCTATCTAACTCGTAGTCGTTGGTGAACGCTGCCGCGCCTGCGGCCGTCAGACTCACATTACCATTCGCATCCACCGTGTAGAACGGGTTCGCTTTCGCTGCATCATCCGCCGCGTACACGTTGTCGTCCGCCGCGATGCTGTAACTGATGTTTGAGCCATCCGCGTCGGTCGCCGTGACCGTGCCCAGCGTCACGCCCGCTGCCGTGCCTTCCGCGTAGTCGAACGTATCACTCTCTTCAGTGAACTCGGTCGCGCTGTCATTCACGTTCGTTTCGTTCAGCGTCACCACGATCGTATCAACCGTGTCATCGCCCGAACCGTCCGTGCCCGTCGCCGTCACTGTGATTTGGTGGCTGTTGCTATCTAACTCGTAGTCGTTGGTGAACGCTGCCGCGCCTGCGGCCGTCAGACTCACATTACCATTCGCATCCACCGTGTAGAACGGGTTCGCTTTCGCTGCATCATCCGCCGCGTACACGTTGTCGTCCGCCGCGATGCTGTAACTGATGTTTGAGCCATCCGCGTCGGTCGCCGTGACCGTGCCCAGCGTCACGCCCGCTGCCGTGCCTTCCGCGTAGTCGAACGTATCACTCTCTTCAGTGAACTCGGTCGCGCTGTCATTCACGTTCGTTTCGTTCAGCGTCACCACGATCGTATCAACCGTGTCATCGCCCGAACCGTCCGTGCCCGTCGCCGTCACTGTGATTTGGTGGCTGTTGCTATCTAACTCGTAGTCGTTGGTGAACGCTGCCGCGCCTGCGGCCGTCAGACTCACATTACCATTCGCATCCACCGTGTAGAACGGGTTCGCTTTCGCTGCATCATCCGCCGCGTACACGTTGTCGTCCGCCGCGATGCTGTAACTGATGTTTGAGCCATCCGCGTCGGTCGCCGTGACCGTGCCCAGCGTCACGCCCGCTGCCGTGCCTTCCGCGTAGTCGAACGTATCACTCTCTTCAGTGAACTCGGTCGCGCTGTCATTCACGTTCGTTTCGTTCAGCGTCACCACGATCGTATCAACCGTGTCATCGCCCGAACCGTCCGTGCCCGTCGCCGTCACTGTGATTTGGTGGCTGTTGCTATCTAACTCGTAGTCGTTGGTGAACGCTGCCGCGCCTGCGGCCGTCAGACTCACATTACCATTCGCATCCACCGTGTAGAACGGGTTCGCTTTCGCTGCATCATCCGCCGCGTACACGTTGTCGTCCGCCGCGATGCTGTAACTGATGTTTGAGCCATCCGCGTCGGTCGCCGTGACCGTGCCCAGCGTCACGCCCGCTGCCGTGCCTTCCGCGTAGTCGAACGTATCACTCTCTTCAGTGAACTCGGTCGCGCTGTCATTCACGTTCGTTTCGTTCAGCGTCACCACGATCGTATCAACCGTGTCATCGCCCGAACCGTCCGTGCCCGTCGCCGTCACTGTGATTTGGTGGCTGTTGCTATCTAACTCGTAGTCGTTGGTGAACGCTGCCGCGCCTGCGGCCGTCAGACTCACATTACCATTCGCATCCACCGTGTAGAACGGGTTCGCTTTCGCTGCATCATCCGCCGCGTACACGTTGTCGTCCGCCGCGATGCTGTAACTGATGTTTGAGCCATCCGCGTCGGTCGCCGTGACCGTGCCCAGCGTCACGCCCGCTGCCGTGCCTTCCGCGTAGTCGAACGTATCACTCTCTTCAGTGAACTCGGTCGCGCTGTCATTCACGTTCGTTTCGTTCAGCGTCACCACGATCGTATCAACCGTGTCATCGCCCGAACCGTCCGTGCCCGTCGCCGTCACTGTGATTTGGTGGCTGTTGCTATCTAACTCGTAGTCGTTGGTGAACGCTGCCGCGCCTGCGGCCGTCAGACTCACATTACCATTCGCATCCACCGTGTAGAACGGGTTCGCTTTCGCTGCATCATCCGCCGCGTACACGTTGTCGTCCGCCGCGATGCTGTAACTGATGTTTGAGCCATCCGCGTCGGTCGCCGTGACCGTGCCCAGCGTCACGCCCGCTGCCGTGCCTTCCGCGTAGTCGAACGTATCACTCTCTTCAGTGAACTCGGTCGCGCTGTCATTCACGTTCGTTTCGTTCAGCGTCACCACGATCGTATCAACCGTGTCATCGCCCGAACCGTCCGTGCCCGTCGCCGTCACTGTGATTTGGTGGCTGTTGCTATCTAACTCGTAGTCGTTGGTGAACGCTGCCGCGCCTGCGGCCGTCAGACTCACATTACCATTCGCATCCACCGTGTAGAACGGGTTCGCTTTCGCTGCATCATCCGCCGCGTACACGTTGTCGTCCGCCGCGATGCTGTAACTGATGTTTGAGCCATCCGCGTCGGTCGCCGTGACCGTGCCCAGCGTCACGCCCGCTGCCGTGCCTTCCGCGTAGTCGAACGTATCACTCTCTTCAGTGAACTCGGTCGCGCTGTCATTCACGTTCGTTTCGTTCAGCGTCACCACGATCGTATCAACCGTGTCATCGCCCGAACCGTCCGTGCCCGTCGCCGTCACTGTGATTTGGTGGCTGTTGCTATCTAACTCGTAGTCGTTGGTGAACGCTGCCGCGCCTGCGGCCGTCAGACTCACATTACCATTCGCATCCACCGTGTAGAACGGGTTCGCTTTCGCTGCATCATCCGCCGCGTACACGTTGTCGTCCGCCGCGATGCTGTAACTGATGTTTGAGCCATCCGCGTCGGTCGCCGTGACCGTGCCCAGCGTCACGCCCGCTGCCGTGCCTTCCGCGTAGTCGAACGTATCACTCTCTTCAGTGAACTCGGTCGCGCTGTCATTCACGTTCGTTTCGTTCAGCGTCACCACGATCGTATCAACCGTGTCATCGCCCGAACCGTCCGTGCCCGTCGCCGTCACTGTGATTTGGTGGCTGTTGCTATCTAACTCGTAGTCGTTGGTGAACGCTGCCGCGCCTGCGGCCGTCAGACTCACATTACCATTCGCATCCACCGTGTAGAACGGGTTCGCTTTCGCTGCATCATCCGCCGCGTACACGTTGTCGTCCGCCGCGATGCTGTAACTGATGTTTGAGCCATCCGCGTCGGTCGCCGTGACCGTGCCCAGCGTCACGCCCGCTGCCGTGCCTTCCGCGTAGTCGAACGTATCACTCTCTTCAGTGAACTCGGTCGCGCTGTCATTCACGTTCGTTTCGTTCAGCGTCACCACGATCGTATCAACCGTGTCATCGCCCGAACCGTCCGTGCCCGTCGCCGTCACTGTGATTTGGTGGCTGTTGCTATCTAACTCGTAGTCGTTGGTGAACGCTGCCGCGCCTGCGGCCGTCAGACTCACATTACCATTCGCATCCACCGTGTAGAACGGGTTCGCTTTCGCTGCATCATCCGCCGCGTACACGTTGTCGTCCGCCGCGATGCTGTAACTGATGTTTGAGCCATCCGCGTCGGTCGCCGTGACCGTGCCCAGCGTCACGCCCGCTGCCGTGCCTTCCGCGTAGTCGAACGTATCACTCTCTTCAGTGAACTCGGTCGCGCTGTCATTCACGTTCGTTTCGTTCAGCGTCACCACGATCGTATCAACCGTGTCATCGCCCGAACCGTCCGTGCCCGTCGCCGTCACTGTGATTTGGTGGCTGTTGCTATCTAACTCGTAGTCGTTGGTGAACGCTGCCGCGCCTGCGGCCGTCAGACTCACATTACCATTCGCATCCACCGTGTAGAACGGGTTCGCTTTCGCTGCATCATCCGCCGCGTACACGTTGTCGTCCGCCGCGATGCTGTAACTGATGTTTGAGCCATCCGCGTCGGTCGCCGTGACCGTGCCCAGCGTCACGCCCGCTGCCGTGCCTTCCGCGTAGTCGAACGTATCACTCTCTTCAGTGAACTCGGTCGCGCTGTCATTCACGTTCGTTTCGTTCAGCGTCACCACGATCGTATCAACCGTGTCATCGCCCGAACCGTCCGTGCCCGTCGCCGTCACTGTGATTTGGTGGCTGTTGCTATCTAACTCGTAGTCGTTGGTGAACGCTGCCGCGCCTGCGGCCGTCAGACTCACATTACCATTCGCATCCACCGTGTAGAACGGGTTCGCTTTCGCTGCATCATCCGCCGCGTACACGTTGTCGTCCGCCGCGATGCTGTAACTGATGTTTGAGCCATCCGCGTCGGTCGCCGTGACCGTGCCCAGCGTCACGCCCGCTGCCGTGCCTTCCGCGTAGTCGAACGTATCACTCTCTTCAGTGAACTCGGTCGCGCTGTCATTCACGTTCGTTTCGTTCAGCGTCACCACGATCGTATCAACCGTGTCATCGCCCGAACCGTCCGTGCCCGTCGCCGTCACTGTGATTTGGTGGCTGTTGCTATCTAACTCGTAGTCGTTGGTGAACGCTGCCGCGCCTGCGGCCGTCAGACTCACATTACCATTCGCATCCACCGTGTAGAACGGGTTCGCTTTCGCTGCATCATCCGCCGCGTACACGTTGTCGTCCGCCGCGATGCTGTAACTGATGTTTGAGCCATCCGCGTCGGTCGCCGTGACCGTGCCCAGCGTCACGCCCGCTGCCGTGCCTTCCGCGTAGTCGAACGTATCACTCTCTTCAGTGAACTCGGTCGCGCTGTCATTCACGTTCGTTTCGTTCAGCGTCACCACGATCGTATCAACCGTGTCATCGCCCGAACCGTCCGTGCCCGTCGCCGTCACTGTGATTTGGTGGCTGTTGCTATCTAACTCGTAGTCGTTGGTGAACGCTGCCGCGCCTGCGGCCGTCAGACTCACATTACCATTCGCATCCACCGTGTAGAACGGGTTCGCTTTCGCTGCATCATCCGCCGCGTACACGTTGTCGTCCGCCGCGATGCTGTAACTGATGTTTGAGCCATCCGCGTCGGTCGCCGTGACCGTGCCCAGCGTCACGCCCGCTGCCGTGCCTTCCGCGTAGTCGAACGTATCACTCTCTTCAGTGAACTCGGTCGCGCTGTCATTCACGTTCGTTTCGTTCAGCGTCACCACGATCGTATCAACCGTGTCATCGCCCGAACCGTCCGTGCCCGTCGCCGTCACTGTGATTTGGTGGCTGTTGCTATCTAACTCGTAGTCGTTGGTGAACGCTGCCGCGCCTGCGGCCGTCAGACTCACATTACCATTCGCATCCACCGTGTAGAACGGGTTCGCTTTCGCTGCATCATCCGCCGCGTACACGTTGTCGTCCGCCGCGATGCTGTAACTGATGTTTGAGCCATCCGCGTCGGTCGCCGTGACCGTGCCCAGCGTCACGCCCGCTGCCGTGCCTTCCGCGTAGTCGAACGTATCACTCTCTTCAGTGAACTCGGTCGCGCTGTCATTCACGTTCGTTTCGTTCAGCGTCACCACGATCGTATCAACCGTGTCATCGCCCGAACCGTCCGTGCCCGTCGCCGTCACTGTGATTTGGTGGCTGTTGCTATCTAACTCGTAGTCGTTGGTGAACGCTGCCGCGCCTGCGGCCGTCAGACTCACATTACCATTCGCATCCACCGTGTAGAACGGGTTCGCTTTCGCTGCATCATCCGCCGCGTACACGTTGTCGTCCGCCGCGATGCTGTAACTGATGTTTGAGCCATCCGCGTCGGTCGCCGTGACCGTGCCCAGCGTCACGCCCGCTGCCGTGCCTTCCGCGTAGTCGAACGTATCACTCTCTTCAGTGAACTCGGTCGCGCTGTCATTCACGTTCGTTTCGTTCAGCGTCACCACGATCGTATCAACCGTGTCATCGCCCGAACCGTCCGTGCCCGTCGCCGTCACTGTGATTTGGTGGCTGTTGCTATCTAACTCGTAGTCGTTGGTGAACGCTGCCGCGCCTGCGGCCGTCAGACTCACATTACCATTCGCATCCACCGTGTAGAACGGGTTCGCTTTCGCTGCATCATCCGCCGCGTACACGTTGTCGTCCGCCGCGATGCTGTAACTGATGTTTGAGCCATCCGCGTCGGTCGCCGTGACCGTGCCCAGCGTCACGCCCGCTGCCGTGCCTTCCGCGTAGTCGAACGTATCACTCTCTTCAGTGAACTCGGTCGCGCTGTCATTCACGTTCGTTTCGTTCAGCGTCACCACGATCGTATCAACCGTGTCATCGCCCGAACCGTCCGTGCCCGTCGCCGTCACTGTGATTTGGTGGCTGTTGCTATCTAACTCGTAGTCGTTGGTGAACGCTGCCGCGCCTGCGGCCGTCAGACTCACATTACCATTCGCATCCACCGTGTAGAACGGGTTCGCTTTCGCTGCATCATCCGCCGCGTACACGTTGTCGTCCGCCGCGATGCTGTAACTGATGTTTGAGCCATCCGCGTCGGTCGCCGTGACCGTGCCCAGCGTCACGCCCGCTGCCGTGCCTTCCGCGTAGTCGAACGTATCACTCTCTTCAGTGAACTCGGTCGCGCTGTCATTCACGTTCGTTTCGTTCAGCGTCACCACGATCGTATCAACCGTGTCATCGCCCGAACCGTCCGTGCCCGTCGCCGTCACTGTGATTTGGTGGCTGTTGCTATCTAACTCGTAGTCGTTGGTGAACGCTGCCGCGCCTGCGGCCGTCAGACTCACATTACCATTCGCATCCACCGTGTAGAACGGGTTCGCTTTCGCTGCATCATCCGCCGCGTACACGTTGTCGTCCGCCGCGATGCTGTAACTGATGTTTGAGCCATCCGCGTCGGTCGCCGTGACCGTGCCCAGCGTCACGCCCGCTGCCGTGCCTTCCGCGTAGTCGAACGTATCACTCTCTTCAGTGAACTCGGTCGCGCTGTCATTCACGTTCGTTTCGTTCAGCGTCACCACGATCGTATCAACCGTGTCATCGCCCGAACCGTCCGTGCCCGTCGCCGTCACTGTGATTTGGTGGCTGTTGCTATCTAACTCGTAGTCGTTGGTGAACGCTGCCGCGCCTGCGGCCGTCAGACTCACATTACCATTCGCATCCACCGTGTAGAACGGGTTCGCTTTCGCTGCATCATCCGCCGCGTACACGTTGTCGTCCGCCGCGATGCTGTAACTGATGTTTGAGCCATCCGCGTCGGTCGCCGTGACCGTGCCCAGCGTCACGCCCGCTGCCGTGCCTTCCGCGTAGTCGAACGTATCACTCTCTTCAGTGAACTCGGTCGCGCTGTCATTCACGTTCGTTTCGTTCAGCGTCACCACGATCGTATCAACCGTGTCATCGCCCGAACCGTCCGTGCCCGTCGCCGTCACTGTGATTTGGTGGCTGTTGCTATCTAACTCGTAGTCGTTGGTGAACGCTGCCGCGCCTGCGGCCGTCAGACTCACATTACCATTCGCATCCACCGTGTAGAACGGGTTCGCTTTCGCTGCATCATCCGCCGCGTACACGTTGTCGTCCGCCGCGATGCTGTAACTGATGTTTGAGCCATCCGCGTCGGTCGCCGTGACCGTGCCCAGCGTCACGCCCGCTGCCGTGCCTTCCGCGTAGTCGAACGTATCACTCTCTTCAGTGAACTCGGTCGCGCTGTCATTCACGTTCGTTTCGTTCAGCGTCACCACGATCGTATCAACCGTGTCATCGCCCGAACCGTCCGTGCCCGTCGCCGTCACTGTGATTTGGTGGCTGTTGCTATCTAACTCGTAGTCGTTGGTGAACGCTGCCGCGCCTGCGGCCGTCAGACTCACATTACCATTCGCATCCACCGTGTAGAACGGGTTCGCTTTCGCTGCATCATCCGCCGCGTACACGTTGTCGTCCGCCGCGATGCTGTAACTGATGTTTGAGCCATCCGCGTCGGTCGCCGTGACCGTGCCCAGCGTCACGCCCGCTGCCGTGCCTTCCGCGTAGTCGAACGTATCACTCTCTTCAGTGAACTCGGTCGCGCTGTCATTCACGTTCGTTTCGTTCAGCGTCACCACGATCGTATCAACCGTGTCATCGCCCGAACCGTCCGTGCCCGTCGCCGTCACTGTGATTTGGTGGCTGTTGCTATCTAACTCGTAGTCGTTGGTGAACGCTGCCGCGCCTGCGGCCGTCAGACTCACATTACCATTCGCATCCACCGTGTAGAACGGGTTCGCTTTCGCTGCATCATCCGCCGCGTACACGTTGTCGTCCGCCGCGATGCTGTAACTGATGTTTGAGCCATCCGCGTCGGTCGCCGTGACCGTGCCCAGCGTCACGCCCGCTGCCGTGCCTTCCGCGTAGTCGAACGTATCACTCTCTTCAGTGAACTCGGTCGCGCTGTCATTCACGTTCGTTTCGTTCAGCGTCACCACGATCGTATCAACCGTGTCATCGCCCGAACCGTCCGTGCCCGTCGCCGTCACTGTGATTTGGTGGCTGTTGCTATCTAACTCGTAGTCGTTGGTGAACGCTGCCGCGCCTGCGGCCGTCAGACTCACATTACCATTCGCATCCACCGTGTAGAACGGGTTCGCTTTCGCTGCATCATCCGCCGCGTACACGTTGTCGTCCGCCGCGATGCTGTAACTGATGTTTGAGCCATCCGCGTCGGTCGCCGTGACCGTGCCCAGCGTCACGCCCGCTGCCGTGCCTTCCGCGTAGTCGAACGTATCACTCTCTTCAGTGAACTCGGTCGCGCTGTCATTCACGTTCGTTTCGTTCAGCGTCACCACGATCGTATCAACCGTGTCATCGCCCGAACCGTCCGTGCCCGTCGCCGTCACTGTGATTTGGTGGCTGTTGCTATCTAACTCGTAGTCGTTGGTGAACGCTGCCGCGCCTGCGGCCGTCAGACTCACATTACCATTCGCATCCACCGTGTAGAACGGGTTCGCTTTCGCTGCATCATCCGCCGCGTACACGTTGTCGTCCGCCGCGATGCTGTAACTGATGTTTGAGCCATCCGCGTCGGTCGCCGTGACCGTGCCCAGCGTCACGCCCGCTGCCGTGCCTTCCGCGTAGTCGAACGTATCACTCTCTTCAGTGAACTCGGTCGCGCTGTCATTCACGTTCGTTTCGTTCAGCGTCACCACGATCGTATCAACCGTGTCATCGCCCGAACCGTCCGTGCCCGTCGCCGTCACTGTGATTTGGTGGCTGTTGCTATCTAACTCGTAGTCGTTGGTGAACGCTGCCGCGCCTGCGGCCGTCAGACTCACATTACCATTCGCATCCACCGTGTAGAACGGGTTCGCTTTCGCTGCATCATCCGCCGCGTACACGTTGTCGTCCGCCGCGATGCTGTAACTGATGTTTGAGCCATCCGCGTCGGTCGCCGTGACCGTGCCCAGCGTCACGCCCGCTGCCGTGCCTTCCGCGTAGTCGAACGTATCACTCTCTTCAGTGAACTCGGTCGCGCTGTCATTCACGTTCGTTTCGTTCAGCGTCACCACGATCGTATCAACCGTGTCATCGCCCGAACCGTCCGTGCCCGTCGCCGTCACTGTGATTTGGTGGCTGTTGCTATCTAACTCGTAGTCGTTGGTGAACGCTGCCGCGCCTGCGGCCGTCAGACTCACATTACCATTCGCATCCACCGTGTAGAACGGGTTCGCTTTCGCTGCATCATCCGCCGCGTACACGTTGTCGTCCGCCGCGATGCTGTAACTGATGTTTGAGCCATCCGCGTCGGTCGCCGTGACCGTGCCCAGCGTCACGCCCGCTGCCGTGCCTTCCGCGTAGTCGAACGTATCACTCTCTTCAGTGAACTCGGTCGCGCTGTCATTCACGTTCGTTTCGTTCAGCGTCACCACGATCGTATCAACCGTGTCATCGCCCGAACCGTCCGTGCCCGTCGCCGTCACTGTGATTTGGTGGCTGTTGCTATCTAACTCGTAGTCGTTGGTGAACGCTGCCGCGCCTGCGGCCGTCAGACTCACATTACCATTCGCATCCACCGTGTAGAACGGGTTCGCTTTCGCTGCATCATCCGCCGCGTACACGTTGTCGTCCGCCGCGATGCTGTAACTGATGTTTGAGCCATCCGCGTCGGTCGCCGTGACCGTGCCCAGCGTCACGCCCGCTGCCGTGCCTTCCGCGTAGTCGAACGTATCACTCTCTTCAGTGAACTCGGTCGCGCTGTCATTCACGTTCGTTTCGTTCAGCGTCACCACGATCGTATCAACCGTGTCATCGCCCGAACCGTCCGTGCCCGTCGCCGTCACTGTGATTTGGTGGCTGTTGCTATCTAACTCGTAGTCGTTGGTGAACGCTGCCGCGCCTGCGGCCGTCAGACTCACATTACCATTCGCATCCACCGTGTAGAACGGGTTCGCTTTCGCTGCATCATCCGCCGCGTACACGTTGTCGTCCGCCGCGATGCTGTAACTGATGTTTGAGCCATCCGCGTCGGTCGCCGTGACCGTGCCCAGCGTCACGCCCGCTGCCGTGCCTTCCGCGTAGTCGAACGTATCACTCTCTTCAGTGAACTCGGTCGCGCTGTCATTCACGTTCGTTTCGTTCAGCGTCACCACGATCGTATCAACCGTGTCATCGCCCGAACCGTCCGTGCCCGTCGCCGTCACTGTGATTTGGTGGCTGTTGCTATCTAACTCGTAGTCGTTGGTGAACGCTGCCGCGCCTGCGGCCGTCAGACTCACATTACCATTCGCATCCACCGTGTAGAACGGGTTCGCTTTCGCTGCATCATCCGCCGCGTACACGTTGTCGTCCGCCGCGATGCTGTAACTGATGTTTGAGCCATCCGCGTCGGTCGCCGTGACCGTGCCCAGCGTCACGCCCGCTGCCGTGCCTTCCGCGTAGTCGAACGTATCACTCTCTTCAGTGAACTCGGTCGCGCTGTCATTCACGTTCGTTTCGTTCAGCGTCACCACGATCGTATCAACCGTGTCATCGCCCGAACCGTCCGTGCCCGTCGCCGTCACTGTGATTTGGTGGCTGTTGCTATCTAACTCGTAGTCGTTGGTGAACGCTGCCGCGCCTGCGGCCGTCAGACTCACATTACCATTCGCATCCACCGTGTAGAACGGGTTCGCTTTCGCTGCATCATCCGCCGCGTACACGTTGTCGTCCGCCGCGATGCTGTAACTGATGTTTGAGCCATCCGCGTCGGTCGCCGTGACCGTGCCCAGCGTCACGCCCGCTGCCGTGCCTTCCGCGTAGTCGAACGTATCACTCTCTTCAGTGAACTCGGTCGCGCTGTCATTCACGTTCGTTTCGTTCAGCGTCACCACGATCGTATCAACCGTGTCATCGCCCGAACCGTCCGTGCCCGTCGCCGTCACTGTGATTTGGTGGCTGTTGCTATCTAACTCGTAGTCGTTGGTGAACGCTGCCGCGCCTGCGGCCGTCAGACTCACATTACCATTCGCATCCACCGTGTAGAACGGGTTCGCTTTCGCTGCATCATCCGCCGCGTACACGTTGTCGTCCGCCGCGATGCTGTAACTGATGTTTGAGCCATCCGCGTCGGTCGCCGTGACCGTGCCCAGCGTCACGCCCGCTGCCGTGCCTTCCGCGTAGTCGAACGTATCACTCTCTTCAGTGAACTCGGTCGCGCTGTCATTCACGTTCGTTTCGTTCAGCGTCACCACGATCGTATCAACCGTGTCATCGCCCGAACCGTCCGTGCCCGTCGCCGTCACTGTGATTTGGTGGCTGTTGCTATCTAACTCGTAGTCGTTGGTGAACGCTGCCGCGCCTGCGGCCGTCAGACTCACATTACCATTCGCATCCACCGTGTAGAACGGGTTCGCTTTCGCTGCATCATCCGCCGCGTACACGTTGTCGTCCGCCGCGATGCTGTAACTGATGTTTGAGCCATCCGCGTCGGTCGCCGTGACCGTGCCCAGCGTCACGCCCGCTGCCGTGCCTTCCGCGTAGTCGAACGTATCACTCTCTTCAGTGAACTCGGTCGCGCTGTCATTCACGTTCGTTTCGTTCAGCGTCACCACGATCGTATCAACCGTGTCATCGCCCGAACCGTCCGTGCCCGTCGCCGTCACTGTGATTTGGTGGCTGTTGCTATCTAACTCGTAGTCGTTGGTGAACGCTGCCGCGCCTGCGGCCGTCAGACTCACATTACCATTCGCATCCACCGTGTAGAACGGGTTCGCTTTCGCTGCATCATCCGCCGCGTACACGTTGTCGTCCGCCGCGATGCTGTAACTGATGTTTGAGCCATCCGCGTCGGTCGCCGTGACCGTGCCCAGCGTCACGCCCGCTGCCGTGCCTTCCGCGTAGTCGAACGTATCACTCTCTTCAGTGAACTCGGTCGCGCTGTCATTCACGTTCGTTTCGTTCAGCGTCACCACGATCGTATCAACCGTGTCATCGCCCGAACCGTCCGTGCCCGTCGCCGTCACTGTGATTTGGTGGCTGTTGCTATCTAACTCGTAGTCGTTGGTGAACGCTGCCGCGCCTGCGGCCGTCAGACTCACATTACCATTCGCATCCACCGTGTAGAACGGGTTCGCTTTCGCTGCATCATCCGCCGCGTACACGTTGTCGTCCGCCGCGATGCTGTAACTGATGTTTGAGCCATCCGCGTCGGTCGCCGTGACCGTGCCCAGCGTCACGCCCGCTGCCGTGCCTTCCGCGTAGTCGAACGTATCACTCTCTTCAGTGAACTCGGTCGCGCTGTCATTCACGTTCGTTTCGTTCAGCGTCACCACGATCGTATCAACCGTGTCATCGCCCGAACCGTCCGTGCCCGTCGCCGTCACTGTGATTTGGTGGCTGTTGCTATCTAACTCGTAGTCGTTGGTGAACGCTGCCGCGCCTGCGGCCGTCAGACTCACATTACCATTCGCATCCACCGTGTAGAACGGGTTCGCTTTCGCTGCATCATCCGCCGCGTACACGTTGTCGTCCGCCGCGATGCTGTAACTGATGTTTGAGCCATCCGCGTCGGTCGCCGTGACCGTGCCCAGCGTCACGCCCGCTGCCGTGCCTTCCGCGTAGTCGAACGTATCACTCTCTTCAGTGAACTCGGTCGCGCTGTCATTCACGTTCGTTTCGTTCAGCGTCACCACGATCGTATCAACCGTGTCATCGCCCGAACCGTCCGTGCCCGTCGCCGTCACTGTGATTTGGTGGCTGTTGCTATCTAACTCGTAGTCGTTGGTGAACGCTGCCGCGCCTGCGGCCGTCAGACTCACATTACCATTCGCATCCACCGTGTAGAACGGGTTCGCTTTCGCTGCATCATCCGCCGCGTACACGTTGTCGTCCGCCGCGATGCTGTAACTGATGTTTGAGCCATCCGCGTCGGTCGCCGTGACCGTGCCCAGCGTCACGCCCGCTGCCGTGCCTTCCGCGTAGTCGAACGTATCACTCTCTTCAGTGAACTCGGTCGCGCTGTCATTCACGTTCGTTTCGTTCAGCGTCACAGTAGCTTCTGATAAATTACCTAAGTCATCTAATAATACTATTTGGTAATCGCCACTGTTAGTGCCTTTCTCAAAGTCGTTCACCTCCGCCGCCACGCCCGCTGCCGTGATGCTGATATTGCCAGCCGTATCCACACTGTAGAAGCCGTCTTCACTGGTGGTGCTTAAGGTGCCGTCACTGTGTTTGAACTCGTATTTGGTCACGCCATCCAGATCGCTGCCTGCCAAGGTGCCAACCACCGCGTCCGCCACTTGGTTTTCCGCGTAGCTTACTTCCTGGTCTGCGAATAAAGCATCATCATTTACAGGCGTAACCCCAACATCAACAGTAATAATATCCGTACCGCCTTCACCATCACTAATAACGACTGTAAAGCTGTCAGACCCGTTGTAGTTTTCGTCTGGCGTGTAAGTCCAATTACCATTTTCATCAACGACTACAGAGCCGTTTGACGGATCTGTGCTTTTAGTGAATGTTAACGAGTCACCGTCGGCATCAGTTGCGTTTAGCGTTCCGCTTACAGGGGTATCTTCGTTGGTGGTTACTGAAACGTCATTACCAACAGGGGCATCATTGACAGGAGCAACACCAATATTAACTGTGATTGTATCGGTGCCACCTTGGCCGTCGGATACAACAACCGTGAAGCTGTCATCGCCGTTGTAATTTTCATTTGGTGTGTAAGTCCAGTCGCCATTGTCATCGACGACGACAGTTCCGTTTGATGGATCTGTCGCTTTGGTAAAAGATAAAGAGTCACCATCTTCGTCTGAGGCTGAAAGGGTTCCGTTTACTGGCGTGTCTTCATTTGTTGTAAAAGAGACAGTGTCACCGACTGGAGAATTATTGTTATCAACAAAAGTAGGTTCATTATTAGGTTGTTCAAACGTGCGGAAGGCGTCGAGGAGACTGAGGCTTTGAGTACGAGACATACCTAGCGCTTCAAAACCTGTGGTTACGAATTCGGTACCTGGAATAGTTTCTTCACCATCACGCTCGATAGTTCCACTAGTACCTAAGCTAGAACCATTCTGACCAGCAGCAGTCGCGAACTCTTCACCGAGTTCTGTTGGGTCTTCACCTTCTTCTAATGAAGCAAAAATATTTGCTATATCTTGGTCAAGCTCAACCTCCCCACCTTCTTCTGGTGAAAAGCGTTTCACTGATACCTGAGGGTTATCGGATTCATTTGAGGATTCAAGAACAACATCCCCAGCTTGGAGTGGTTGCCCTTCATCTAGGATTTTAATCGTACCATCTACCGAGATAACAATGCGCTGGCCAAGTGCTAAAGCTCCGCCCAAATTCAATGTCGTCATGTCCATATAAACCCCTAAAACCCATCTCTTGTCATTAACGTCAAAATAGTGACATCATTTTTATAATATTAGTTAGAATATAACATCTAAAGTCACATAATTCATAGTTATAGATACATAATTTAACAACCTCTAGTTTAGCTTAATGACTGTCATCACACTAAGTAACAAATTAGGTGCTTAAAACATCGATATAAGTTATTGTGCATGCAGAAAATAATACGAACATTAATGAATGATTTAAGTGCTCAAAAACAACATAAAACGCACGACGATCGGTTAACAATTTTACAACCATTTACGGACGCTTTTCTAGCGAACGTTATTTTTTTGGCGGTCCATCTGAATTTCGTATCTCGCACATCAAAAAGCGTAGGTTTAGGTGCTGTCCAATTTGGAGAAATGGAAATTGAACTACATTCAAACGACAACATTAGGGTTAGCTATAGCGCTAAGTTTGCCAACAGCAGCACAAACCCTAGAGCAAGCCGTTGCGTTTACTTTAGAAAGCAATCCTGAAATCAAAAGTGCTTATAACGAATATATCAGCAAGCGTTATCTTAACGACGCTTCTGGTGGTGCTTATCGACCAAGTATAGACTTAGATGGTGGGATTGGTTATGAACATACTGATCTTGCAACCAACCAAGACACTACCGATCTGACTAGGAAAGAAGCAACAATCACGCTCACTCAACTCATTTGGGATGGTGCTAATACGTCAAATGATATAGATCGTACCGCAGCCGATGCAGAATCTGTGCGCTATCAATTACTGTCTAATGCGCAAGATATCGCATTAGAAGTGACTAAAGTTTACCTCGATGCAGTCAAAGCATACGAAGTGCTTTCGCTTTCTGAGAACAACCTAGCGACACACAAAGAGATATACAGCGATATTCGTAAACGCGTTGAATCAGGTATTGGCTCAACAGCAGATATGTCTCAAGTAGAGGCTCGTATTGCAAAAGCACACGGCAACCTACTCGCGGCTCAAAATAACCTGTTTGATACCCACACTCAATTCAAAAGACTTGTTGGTCAATCTCCGCTAGGGCTAACCTTCCCTCGCGCTGATGCGGGAGCTATTCCATACACAGTCGATGGAGCCCTTGCCAAAGCCTTTAACCAACACCCTGTGATTAAAATTGCACAAGCAGATGTGGATTCTGCGAAATTTCAATACAAACAGTCGAAAAGCACCAACTACCCGACTGTCTCTTTTGAAGCTGCTCAAACCTGGCGCGATGACGCTGGCGGCACAGAAGGAAGTAGCGACGAGTTTTCTGCCATGGTTCGTTTAAGATACAACCTTTACAATGGCGGGTCTGATCAAGACCGCGCGGAAAGTGCCGCATATCAACTTAACAAAGCCAAAGACCTTCGCGAGAGTACATACCGCAATGTAGAAGAGAGCTTGCGTCTTTCATGGAGCGCATTAGATTTGACCGTTCAGCAGAAAGAGTTCCTCTCTGACCACGTAGACTCAGCATCAGATACGGTTATCTCGTATGAAAAACAATACCGAATTGGTAAGCGAACCCTTCTCGATTTACTTAACACTGAGAATGAGTTGTTTGAAGCTCGTAAAGGCTATTTGGATGCTAAGTATGACGAGCAATACGCAAAATATCGCGTAATGAACGCAACGGGCAACCTATTGATAGGTTTGCGAGTTGAAATCCCTGAAGAATGGAATGAGAAGGTGGAATATTAATGAAGCTTACAAACACAGTATTATCGCTTTGCTTCATGGTTGTATCTACCACTGCTTTAGCTGAAAACAATGAGGACGAATTTGAATATCGCGCTCTTCCGCCCGTCACTCAAATTTACGATCTTCAAGATGATGACAACGATGGTGTAATCAATGCACGTGATTTATGCCCCGATACACAAATTGGCGCCGAAATAGATAACGACGGTTGTGGTTCATATTTCGAATCATCGGAGGAGAAAGAACTCCACATACTCTTCGCCAATAACTCTACGGAAATTAACCCGGCTTTCCTTACCCAGATACGCCAGATGGCAGCATTTTTGAAGCGTTACGAAAGCACAACCATCGAGTTACAAGGTTATGCCAGCAAGGTGGGTAATGCCGCACACAACTTGAAGCTATCTAAACAACGAGCATCGAATGTAAGGCGAGCACTGATCAGCAACGGCATTCAACCTTCGAGAGTCAACATCGTTGGTCATGGTGATGTTGAGTTCAGTAGTGATGACACAGAAATCAACCATGCACTTCACCGAAAAGTGGTCGCCTCTGTGGCTGGATTCAAAGGTAACATCAAAGAAGAGTGGCATATCTTCACTAAAATTAAAAAGTAGCTTCAGTACTACTTTTACCATACTGAAACGTTCTCTTAAGTTAACGTTTCAGTATGGTGATAATTCCTTGAATAGCATATACCTAAGCCGTCTATAATGTTAATCTTGCCTCGTTATCAACATAGAGAATTAATCCATGAGCAAACTAACAGCTGATACTCAAGCAAATCTAGAACTTTTCGTTTCTGAAACACAAGAAACTAAACTGGTATGGGGCCTTCGCAATGAAGAAGGTTGGCTAGCATGTGACTCAAGTGAATTCGAAAACAGCGAAGTGATGCCTTTCTGGTCTTCAAAAGAAGACGCTCAAACTCACAACGTTGAAGAGTGGGCTGACTTTGAAGTATTAGAAATTCCACTAGATATCTTTGTAGAAGATTGGTTACTGACTCTTGCTGAAGATGGCGTTCTTGTTGGTATTAACTGGAATGCAACACTAGAAGGCAAAGAGCTTGAGCCTTCTGATCTAGCGAAATTATACATCTAATTTCAAATATCGGTCGTGCGAATACGTACGGCCGATATACCTCTGATAATACTCGTTAAATTAGAGATCCACCTCGCACAACCTCCTATATACGTCGCCCAAAAATTGAAGCAACATCAAATTAATCATAGAATATCGTTCTTTATCTGACTGATACTTTCTTGTGATTCACTCTGCTTTCGTTACCTTTCTTCTTCTCATTAGTTTTAATTCTTATAGCCAAGTATCGACTTCAGATCGTGACCACAAGTCATCCATTTATTCTTCCAATTTAGACGCTAACACCACTCCCAACGCTGATTGGAATGCGCTTTACCTCTCGACTTTGAACCACTCTCCTGAGCGTGCGTTAAACATGCTGCAAACACGTTATACGAGCTCAACGGTTTACGGAGATAAACTTTACCTATCGTCTCTTTTGTATCAATACATGACTCATCGCGACCAACCATTCTATGGTATAGCTTCAAATGACAGCGAATATCAAGCAATTGAAGAAGCGTTTATTTCTGCTCTGATGAAAGACGGCAAAGGTCAATATGAAGAGGCACAACAAGGCTTTTTGACCCTGTTAGCGAAGATGCAATCGCGCAGCGATTTAACGGGAAGAGCGCTACTGAAATACCAACTATGCCGATCCCTAAATGAACAAGCAAAATATCATCAAGCGAACTATTACTGCTCCGCTCTTCAATCCGATCTGCATAACATCGCTGACCCAGTATTACCAAAATTTGGGACTTATCGAGTCATCGCCAACAATCACCATTTCCGAAGTGACTATCAAGCAGCGCTAAGCACCTACCTCGCATTGATTAATGTATTCCCACAAGGGCATGATATTTCAGGAATATACAATGATGTGGGTAATTTGCTCAAAGAGCTAAAGCAATACAATAAATCAGCGCAGTACCTAGAGGAAGCGCTCGAGCTCAGAGCCGACGCTTCAGATTTGATGCAAGCTCAAGTACATCATAGCTTAGCTGACCTGTATCTAAATCAAGGTCAAAGTAATCTAGCGATTACCCATTTTAAGCAAGCTAAAGTGTTACTGAGTGCATCATCTCATAGCTACGGCATCGCTCTAACCAACCTTGGTTTGGGTAAGGCTTACACACAAACCAATGACTATGATCTAGCAAGAAACTATTTAGTCGACTCTCTTTCTGCTTCCAGCGAGCTCAACAACGACGTCATTCGAATCAACGCTTATTTGGCAATCAGCGATATGTTCGAAGAGCAAAAACTAATGGAAGAAGCGCTCAATTATGCACAACAAGCGTTAGAGTTAGCTGAACAAGTTACTAGACATAAATACATCGCAGGGGCTCTTCTTCAGCTTTCTGATCTTCATCAATCACTGGGCGATTACCAGCAAGCGTTTTACTTCTACCAACGCTACTCGTCCATACAGATGGAAGCACGAGACATTGATAACCGATTAGCCTTTGAAGCACTGGATCTGACGCACGCAAAGTATGAGCAAGAGTTAGAAAGCTCCTTTCTGACACATCAGACGAAACTCGACCGCCTTCAAATTGAAAAGATGGAGCATCAAAGGTGGATGTACAACATCATTGTGATTCTGTTGTTATGTGCTGCGAGCTTTACGATATGGGTAAACAGAACCGTTCGAGCAAAGGCAGCCATTGACGCTATGACAAAAGCGTACGGTCGCACCGAAATAATACGGAGAATTAAGCGAGTAAAACGCTGTCCAGGAAAGGAAAATCAACACGTGCTTGTTTTGCTCGACCTAGATAAGTTTAAAAAGATAAATGACCAACATGGCCACCCTACTGGCGACAAAGCACTGGTTCATGTTAGTCAGCAAATAAGAAAACACTTAATGAATGGTGAATTGTTTGGCCGTTTAGGCGGCGAAGAGTTTGTCATCATGCTGACCGACACAAAACCTTCTGAAGTACGGGAGCGCGTTGAGGAGTTGCACTACGCTATATCAAGCACTGTCTTCTTATCAGAAAGCAAAATGCCACTTAATGTAACCGCGAGCTTTGCTTACCTAGCAACCTCAAACGCATTAAGTGACTTTGATGACTTGTACTCAGTTCTTGACCAAGCACTTTATCAAGCGAAGAGTAATGGCCGGAACTGCATCATCGATGCCTATAACGACCCAATAGACTTACCTGATGTTATTTATTCTCAGCCTGTTTGCGAACCAACTCAGCCATGATGCTTTCACGGTCACCTAGGTAGTCATTAAGGCCTACTTTACGCAATTCACACGCAGGACAATCGCCACAACCATCACCGATAATGCCGTTATAGCAAGTCAGGGTTTTGTTGCGAACAAGCTCAAGTGCTGAGTACTGGTCGGCCAACGCCCATGTTTCAGCCTTGTTCAACCACATCAGTGGTGTTTTGATATCAAGCTGCTTGTCCATACCTTGTACTAGCGCAGAGTTCATCGCTTTTACGAAGTCATTGCGGCAATCTGGGTAGCCCGAGAAGTCTGTTTCACACACACCGGTAATCACAGTTTCAGCGCCAATTTGGTACGCGTAAATGCCAGCCAGCGTTAAGAAAAGAATATTACGACCAGGAACGAATGAGTTCGGTAAACCATTCTCTTGAAGCTCGTGTGATACAGGAATATCGTCACGCGTTAGAGAGCTAATCGCTAGCTCATTCAACAGCGTCACATCCATCACTTTGTGTGCTTTCACACCCAGTTCTTTTGACAATGACTCAGCCACTTCAATCTCTAGTCGGTGGCGCTGACCATAATCAAATGTAATCGCCTGAATCTCGTCATACTCTTTTAATGCTTGAACAAGACATGTTGTTGAGTCTTGACCACCACTGAATACTACCACTGCTTTTTTCATTTTCATTCCTACCTAAAACTGATGAGCTATCTACAATCTAACCAACTATGCGATCTAACCTACTATGCGATGCTCAAATACTTGTGAGTTTGGATTGATAAGCGCCAATTGCGCTCAATGCAGGTATCAATACAAAGCTGTGTCGCGCGGTCTTTTTGGCTAATCGGTTGCAATGCGATCACAGTGTCGCTCGAAACATCCGCTCGCTCTAGTAAACCATCTAGCTGTTCGATGTCTTTTCCGGTTCCTACTGGATGTTTAATCTCGTTAGCGCGTCGTAAGGCACTGTCTAAGATTTCCAGTTTCGCTTTCATTGCTACTTTTGGTGACACCGTAACCCACGTATTGCTTGTTGCTTTAACTTCTGATGTACCGCTAGTCTCAATCTGACAACGACAACCGTGTTGCTCAAACGCTTCAGTAAGAGGGACAAGATCATAAATGCACGGCTCACCACCAGTAATTACAATGTGCTTAGCCGTGTAACCTTGCTTGATGTATTCATTGACGATTCCTTGGGCATCAATGGCTGACCAAGTGGGTGAATCCTCTGTCTTAACCATGATATCGCCAAGGCTAGTTTCATCTTCTGGCAATGCTTCCCAAGTCTGTTTGGTATCACACCAAGAACAGCCAACTGGGCAAATTTGCAGACGAACAAAAACAGCAGGAACGCCAGTAAACACGCCCTCGCCTTGGATGGTTTCAAACATTTCATTAATCTTGTACAACTTTCCCTCAGCTCAATCATTTGATGAAATTAATCAACCGCAGACCTTAAAGCACTTACCTCTTTTGGTCAAACAAATGAGTACTGATAAATCAGTTGATCAAAGCCCTAGCCTGAAGTTTCAAGTTCCCTTATCCTTTCGCCCATTAGATTTCGTTAGCTTTTAATTTTTAGTAAGGAACAACATGTACAAACTGATTGCTCTTGATATGGATGGCACACTGCTTAACAGTGAAAAAGTGATTTCTCAAGAGAACAAAGATGCGATTGCTAAAGCTCGTGCTGCAGGTGTGAAAGTGGTTCTGGCTTCTGGTCGCCCTTTAGAAGGCATGCAGAGTAAGCTAGATGAGCTATCAATCAACGGCGAAGATGACTTTGTGCTCTTCTACAACGGCTCTATGGTTCAGAATGTGTCGACAAAAGAGATCATTCACAGCGAGATCAGCAATGGTAAAGCCGCGAAAGAAATCGCAGCACTTGCTACACAGCTAGGTGGTTACGTTCATGCATTCAGCAAGGTTCATGGTTTAATTACGCCAGAGAACAACGAATACACTGGCATTGAAGCACGCATTAATGGTTTAGACATTACCGAGTTCGACTTTTCTCAACTAGAAGACGATCACGAAATCATCAAAACCATGATTGTTGCTGAGCCAAGCAAGTTGACCGAAATCATCAGCAAGTTGCCACAAGAACTTAAGACTCAGTTTACCATCGTGCAAAGTGCACCCTTCTTCTTAGAGTTCTTAAACCCAAATTCGAACAAAGGTGTGGGTATTGAAGCGATTGCTAAACACTTAGGTATTAAAGCCGAAGAAGTGATCTGTATGGGAGATGCTGAAAACGACCACCATATGCTCGAATACGCGGGCCTTGGTATTGCAATGGATAATGCAATGGAAGAAACCAAGAAGCTAGCTGACTACATTACAGCAAGCAATGACGACCACGGTGTTGCTGTTGCGATTGAAAAGTTTATCTTCAACTCGTAAGCATTCGAATCGTATCGTTAAATAAAAGAAGGCTGTGCAGTGCACAGCCTTCTTTTATTTAACACGAGTGGATTAACTATTTCCTAGCCCAAGGTAGGCGGAATGCGACAACACCAAATAGAATCAAGATTGGGAAACGTAACGTTTCGACAATAAATGAAGCAATGCCACTAAAAGAGACAAAACTCCCTGCCCAACTGATCAACAGGTTACCGGCAAGTAACATCGCAATAACCCCAACTACGACCTTGAATGAGAACTGACCGACCAAAGGTTTTGAATCCGTTAACGTCACTAAACAAGCAATCGTCATCAAAATAGCCACCCAGAATGAGAAAGTTGGCAGTGGCCAGATAACGGTTAGAACGATTGAAAGTAGGCACAGCCCCCACCAAACGCCTTTAGAACTGAGTAGTACACTAATATCAACCTCAGGCTTGGTGTCTAACCTCACGATATGCCACGTTGTTAACGCACCTAATATGCCTCCCATCAAGACATCGCTAAAGAAAGCACTGCCTGAGTAAGACTTAAACAACATTATCCAAAGCAGGCCTACGAGCACAATCAACAACGATTTTTGCTCAAACAGGCGTTTAAGCTTCCAAAGCACCAGCAAAGTTAAACTAACCCATAGAGCCGCTAGTTGGCTTGGAAAACTATAGCCACTGCTCATCACCAATTTGAGTGTTGGAAGATAAGCATGCGGACGTGGGAAGCCAAAGCCTTGGTGCGCAATTAAAGTAAGCAGCGTTACTGATATCAACGTGAAACCAAACTTCAACGCAAAGTTACGGCCAAAATACCAAGCAATTAACGGCAATATGATGATGAAAACCCAAGGCTTAGCGAGCAAGTCAGTCAAAAGTACCGTATTAGAAAACACACTCGGTAAATTATCGAACGTGTTTTGAAGTGAAACAATCCAGCTCAATTCGACTTGGTGAACTTTCGGCGCAGCGCCCACCAGCTCAGTCACATAAGTCACTGGCTGATCAGTCGCAGAAAGAAACAGTTCGTTAATCTCAGACCACTGTTCTGGGTAACGGTATTGGTTTGCTTCCAACTCAGTAGGAGGAAGTAACATCGCTCTGCTGACCTCGACTCCATAGTGAGGAGCAAACCAGATAGGAAGTTCAAAACCACCTAGCTCATTTCGAGCTTGATAACTGATCACTTCAGAATCAGAGACACAATCAAACACAACTGCGCTGTCGGTGTAACCCAACACATCACCAACGGTGACGGACAAACCGGCTTCTTCCCAAGTTTCACGTTGCGCTGCGATAGCTGGCGGCTCCCCAGAAACAACCGTGCCACCCGGCAGAGATAATTGACCTGTGATCAGTTCATCAACCAACACAATTTGGTTATCTGCACGCACTACACATAAGGCGCCCGCAATATGGTCAGGCAAGGTGTTGCTCGCCCAAGCGGAAGTAGTACTCAGAAGAGACAGAATAAGAACTAATAAATATCGAGTAACCAACGAATTTACCTAAAAATAATAGAAAGAAAAAAGACTGCTAATGCATCGAGCCTATTGTAATTAAATCCACATAAAATCGCTGTCTATGTTTTATTCAAAGCCTTCCTCATCCATTGAATGTGAGGTGTGAACCCCATTTTTTGATAGAAGTCCTTGGCAGGTGAATTAAAGTCCCAAACCTCAACAAAAACCTGAGTCACTCCGTAGTCTTCAAAAGTAGACTCGACACGATTAAACAGCATCTGGGCGACTTCTGCTTGTCGGTATTCAGGCAAAACAAAAAGTTCATCGACACTGCCCATTTGAACCGGTTTGCTCACGGTAGAAATAAGCTCACAAAAATGCCCCGAAATGAAACCCACAATCAGCTCACCTCTTAATGCTACATACACCAAACATTCAGGGTCATCTAAGTACCTTGCAATGCTCTTTTCCTGTTCTATCTCTTCTGCTGTTTTAAAGTGCTCGGGACAGGCAATGTGATGATGGTGGTGAAGATCGAACATTAACTCGTTAAGTTGCTCGAGATCGGTATGCTTTGCAGCCCTTAAAGTGACGTTCATGACAAGTACGCTTCTTAAACCCAATTAATATCTAAACAGAGTCTAGTTTACTTGCAGTGAGTATCTATACAAGCTATTGAATTAATTCGTTGTTTGAACTGGGTGTTTTAAATACAAAAATGGCCACATAAAGTGACCATTTTTGATTTAATTAATTAAGCGTGAATCAGAAAGCTGACTTTATGCACCGTTGTCGTCTTTCTCTTCTTTGAGGTCAGCAAGCTGCTGCTCCAGTTCAATAAGCTTAATTTCTGCTTCGACTTCTGCAACTCGCTTTTCAGCGTCAGTACGATTGTCTTGTGCTAGGCCGTCTGCCGTCACTTGAGTTCGTTGAGCATTTCGCGCGTCGTCAGTATCTTTCATAGAACCCGCAACACCGCCAGTCACTCCACCTAACGCAGCGCCTTTAACGGCTAGGCTCGCGTCTCCAGTCAACGCGCCAGCTGTCGCTCCTAGTAAAGCACCACCAACAGCGCCACGGTTACGTGCTGCGTTTTCATTTTCGTTATCCATTGCTGGTGATGCACAACCAGAAAGAGTCACAATCATTGTCGCTAAAAGAAAAGGTTTAGTGAATTTCATAGGAGTCTCGCTTAGTTCTTCGTTTGGAATGAAGCCATCTTAAATAGAAGCGCTATCGAGATAAATAAAGCCAAGTTTAGACGATACATAGTGTTCAGCTATGTATCATTCAACCAACGCATAGTTGAAGCGTGACATATGCCTTTGATACGAATTGCTCCATCAAAAACAAAAAAGCGACCATTAAGGTCGCCTCGATAATTCTTCTTTATAACATTAAGATTTAGCTTTTAACCTTGCGACCAAAAGTTTTGCATAGCCGCTACACTCGCAGGCGGGCGTACACCACAATCTCGATAATGATGTTTATCACCTATCCCGAGTATCTTGCCATTTTCCTCATCAATCATGGCTGCAACTTGAACACCATCACCGACATGACGAGTCAGCACAACGGTTTCACCTGCTCTTTGTGATTTCACTGCGCCTAAAATTTGATATTCAAAGCGTCCTTTTCTTGAATTCACAATCATCTTGGAGTTAATGGGATCTGCCTCGTAACCAACACCAATATCAAACACGGCTTGATACAAATCGACACCCGTCTTAGAGACACACTTAAATATCTTTGGATGGCTTAAAGGCTCCAGCAACGCTCTACTCGCTTCATCCTTTGAAATACCGGCGCTCGCAGCACCACTAACAAGTAAAGTAATCAACAAAAAGTAAGCTCGCATAAAAAGACCTCATTATTTGTATTTCATAATGAGGTCATAGTAAATGCGATGCACTGGGAGATGAATAAAGCAGAGTTTAGATGAAGCATCACGTCTAGTTATACTTCACCAAACCAAGGGCTAATTAAAAAGCCAACTCACTCTCAGATTCAGCCTAGACCTTTATTTACCGAGCTTTTCGGCAATTTCCGTTAGGCTTGTTGGGTCATCAATGGTTGAAGGCACCACGTATTGTTCACCTTCTGCTATTTGTCGGATAGTTCTTCGTAAGATCTTGCCAGAACGCGTTTTTGGTAGCCTTTCGACGACTAAGGCTTGTTTGAAACATGCGACAGCGCCAATCTCATTTCGAACCTTACCAACAAGCTCAGCTTGAAGGTCTTCGCCATCCACTTTCACGCCATCTTTCAGAACCACTAACCCGAGAGGAAGCTGACCTTTTAGATCATCGTTAATACCGACCACGGCACATTCAGCGATCGCAGGATGACCACCAACGATTTCTTCCATTTCACCAGTAGACAAACGATGCCCCGCGACATTTATCACATCATCAATTCGTCCCATGATAAACAAGTAGCCGTCTTCATCGAGATAACCACCATCGCCCGAGACGTAATAACCTGGGAATTGACTCAAATAACCCGATTCAAACCTATCATGGTTGCGCCATACCGTCGGTAAACATCCGGGCGGAAGCGGTCGTTTAAGTGCGACAAAACCTTGTTGATTAGCGTGTGCAGGCTCACCCAATTCATTGAGGATCTCCACTTGATAACCCGGCACAGGTTTAGTTGAAGAACCCGCCTTCACCGGTAAAGACTCAAGCCCCGTTGGATTTGCTGAGATAGCCCAACCCGTCTCGGTCTGCCACCAATGGTCAATTACTGGTTTGCTCGTATGCGACTCAACCCAATCCAATGTTGGCGGGTCTAAACGCTCACCAGCCATGAAGATCGACTTGAGGGATGATATATCATATTTGGTCAGTAACTCACCTTCTGGGTCTTCCTTCTTTATCGCTCTGAATGCCGTTGGCGCCGAGAATAGAACATCGACTTTATATTCTTCACACACCCGCCAGAATGCACCGGGGTCAGGCGTTCGCACTGGCTTACCTTCAAACAGAATCGTCGTGCAGCCATGAATCAGTGGTGCATAGACTATGTAGGAATGCCCAACGACCCAGCCCACATCGGAAGCCGCCCAAAATACACCGTCTTGTGGCATATCGTAGATGGTACTCATCGAGTATTTCATCGCGACCGCATGACCACCATTATCACGGACAACGCCTTTGGGTTTGCCTGTCGTACCAGAGGTATACAAAATATATAACGGATCTGTTGCCAAAACAGGTACACACTCATGAGGCTCAGCGCCAGCAACAGCTTGTTGCCAATGCAAATCACGCTCGTTGTTTAACTCTGCAAGGCATTGCTCTCTCTGGAAGACGACAACTTTCTCTGGCTTCCAGCGGCTATCCATGATCGCACGGTCAACCATTGGTTTATACGGCAGAACCTTGTTGATTTCGATGCCACATGAGGCGGTGATCAATACTTTAGGTTCAGCATCTTCAATTCGAACCGCAAGCTCATGCGGAGCAAATCCACCGAACACCACAGAGTGCACTGCTCCTAACCGAGCACAGGCTAACATTGCCATAGCTGCTTCAGGAATCATGGGCATGTAGATGACTACACGATCGCCTTTGGTGACGCCCTGTTCTGCCAACATACCAGCGGTCTTCTCCACTTGCTCGCGAAGCTCATTGTAGGTGTAAGACGACTTGATACCCGTGACTGGCGAATCGTAAATCAGTGCGACCTTATCACCGCGGCCATTTTCACAATGATAATCCAACGCCAACCAGCAAGTGTTCATTACCCCATCAGGAAACCAGCGTTCAATACCGTTATCGTCCGTTTGTAATATCGTTTTTGGAGACTCAAACCAATCAATGGCTTGTGATTGTGTTTCCCAGAACGAATTTGGGTCTTCCCTCGCCCATTGATACTCGGTGATGTAATCCGTTTTTCTAGTCATTCGATTTGTAGCAGACATAGTGCCTCCTCCATGATTTATCCATTTTCCAAGCGGCTAGCCTTTAGCAGTAGCGCTTGGTTGCACTCTTTTCTCAGCGTTGTTTTCGGAACCTTTAACCGTTCACGACAATCGCTTTACTTGGGAAAAGGCACACGAACGGCACCTTCCATGATCACTCGGGCACTACGACTCATGATCGCCCTCTCGATTTTCCATCCACTTTCTGTCTCTAGCGCTTTAGCTCCGACCTTTAGCGTTCCTGATGGGTGCCCAAAGGTCACAAAGTCACGAGAGCCTCCCCCCGCCGCTAAATTCACTAGCGTGCCCGGAACACTCGCTGCTGAAGCAATCGCAACCGCAGCTGTGCCCATCATGGCGTGATGCAGTTGTCCCATAGACAAAGCACGGACCAACAAGTCAGTATCATCCGTAGCAACTGACTTGCCACTTGAAGCTTGATACGCTTGAGGCTTGGCAACAAAGGCGACCTTTGGGGTGTGCTGGCGTGATTCCGCTTGTTCTAGCGAATCAATAAGCCCCATCGCAACTGCGCCATGCGCTCGGATAGACTCAAACAATGCCAAGGCGTTTGGATCGCTATTAATATCTGATTGAAGCTCTGTGCCTAGATAGCCGACCGATTCAGCATCAACAAAAATAGTCGGTATTCCAGCATTGATGTAAGTCGCTTTGATGCAACCTAGCTCCAGAACATCTAAAAAATCGACCACATTTCCCGTTGGAAACATCGACCCACTCACGTCTGCAGGGTCCAGAAAATCAACTTGGATTTCAGCTGCAGGGAAAGTGACGCCATCGAGTTCGAAATCGCCCAACTCTTGGACTTCACCATCCACGATAGGCACATGAACAATAATGGTTTTCTCTATGTTCACTTGCCATACTCGCACTTCGACCACTCCGTTTTCCGGAATACGACTTGAATCGACCAAACCACTGTGAATAGCGAACGGACCAATTGCCGCAGACAAGTTGCCGCAGTTACCGCTCCAATCGACAAATGGCTTATCAATAGCTACCTGTCCAAAGAGATAATCAACATCGTGATCAACTTTACCACTCTTCGACACGATGACGGTTTTACTGGTACTGGATGTTGCGCCGCCCATACCATCGGTTTGCTTACCATAAGGATCTGGGCTGCCAATCACACGCAGAAGAAACTCGTCTCTCGCAGGCCCCGCAACTTGCACCGCTTCTGGTAAGTCATTCAAGCAGAAGAACACACCTTTGCTGGTGCCTCCACGCATATAAGTTGCCGGGACTTTTATCTGTTTAACGTTCATCGCTGGCTCCTAATGCGCGAGAAAATCTTTGGCAAAGCGTTGTAATACGCCACCAGCGCTATACACACTCACTTCGTCTGCCGTGTCTAGCCGGCAGGTCACTAGGACATCAAGCTTTTGACCATCTTTACGAGTGATGACCAACGCCAGATCTGAACCTGCTTGGATGTCGCCATACACATCGTAAAGTTCAGTACCATCGAGTTGTAAGGTGTTGCGATCCGTCCCTGCTTTAAATTGCAAAGGCAAGACGCCCATACCCACTAAATTAGTTCTGTGGATTCGCTCAAAGCCTTCAGCAACAATCACTTCAACACCCGCTAAGCGAACCCCTTTAGCCGCCCAGTCACGTGATGAACCTTGCCCATAGTCTGCACCTGCAACAACAATCAAAGGCTGTTTACGGTTCATGTAGGTTTCTATAGCTTCCCACATTCGGGTAACTTGTCCCTCAGGCTCAACTCGTGCCAATGAACCTTGGACCACGGCCCCAGACTCTTTGACCATTTCATTGAACAGTTTCGGATTAGCAAAGGTCGCTCTTTGTGCCGTTAAATGATCACCTCTATGAGTCGCGTACGAGTTAAAGTCCTCCTCTGGTACTTCCATTTTGGCAAGATATTCACCTGCCGCACTTGAGGCTAGAATCGCATTTGATGGCGATAAGTGATCGGTGGTGATGTTGTCACCTAAGATTGCTAGAGGCCTCATACCAGAAAGGCTTCGTTCACCTGCGAGTGCACCTTCCCAATAAGGAGGCCTACGAATATAGGTACTCTTAGGTCGCCAATCGTAAAGCGGCTCGCTGCTTAGCTGCTCATCATCTGGCTGGAACATTTTCACGTAAATTTGTTGGAACTGTTGTGGTTTAACATGCTCGCCAACAACCGCATCGATCTCTGCATCACTTGGCCACAAATCACTTAAATAAATCGGTTTACCGTTGTTGTCCTTGCCTAGGCTGTCTTTCTCGATATCAAAACGAATCGTGCCAGCCAAGGCATAAGCAACTACTAATGGCGGTGACGCTAGAAAGGCTTGCTTGGCATAGGGATGGATTCGACCATCAAAGTTTCGATTACCTGATAAAACCGCAGTGGAATAGAGGTCGCGGTCAATGATCTCTTGTTGAATTTGAGGATCCAATGCCCCGCTCATACCGTTACAAGTCGTGCATGCATAGCCGACAATGCCGAAACCCAACTGTTCAAGTTCTGGAAGCAAACCCGCAGACTCTAGATAGAGCTTGGCAACCTTAGACCCCGGAGCAAATGACGTTTTCACCCATGGCTTACGAACCAAACCAAGTTGATTGGCTTTTTTCGCCACTAGTCCGGCTGCAACTACGTTTCTTGGGTTACTGGTATTGGTGCAAGAGGTAATCGCGGCGATAATTACCGCGCCATCTGGCATTTGCTCTTCACTATATTGTTCCGCGTGTTGCGCTTTCCAAGAAGATTGGCTGATGCCTTGCTCGGCAAGTTCGCTGGTTGGTAAGCGGCGATGAGGGTTCGAAGGTCCTGCGAGATTTCGCTCAACTTTCGACAAATCAAACTCGAGTACACGCTCATATTGAGCCGAATCGAGATCATCCGCCCATAGTCCTGTTTGCTTAGCGTAAAGTTCGACTAACTCAACCTGCTCCGGATCACGACCTGTCAATTTAAGGTATTGAATGGTCTGCTCATCAATGTAGAACATGCCTGCCGTGGCACCGTATTCAGGCGTCATGTTTGAGATAGTCGCACGGTCACCAATAGTCAGTGCACGAGCCCCTTCGCCAAAGAACTCCAAATAGCTTGAAACCACCCTTTCACTGCGAAGAAACTCAGTAATCGCAAGCACGATATCCGTTGCGGTTATCCCTTCCTGTCGTTGACCCGTTAGTTTAACGCCCACTATATCTGGCAAGCGCATCATCGACGGGCGACCTAGCATTACCGTCTCCGCCTCCAAGCCACCGACACCAATAGCAATAACACCCAGCGCATCAACGTGAGGAGTGTGACTGTCGGTACCAACACAGGTATCTGGGAACGCGATGCCTTGTTTAGATTGAATAACTGGAGACATTTTCTCCAAGTTAATCTGGTGCATAATTCCGTTACCCGCAGGAATCACACTAACGTTTTTAAACGCCGTTTTACACCATTCAATAAAGTGAAAACGGTCTTCGTTTCGACGCTCTTCAATTGCGCGGTTTTTATCAAACGCTTCGCTATCAAACCCGGCATGTTCCACAGCTAAAGAGTGATCAACAATCAGTTGAGTTTCGACTACTGGGTTTACTTTGGCAGGGTCGCCACCTTGGTCAGCAATCGCGTCTCGTAAGCCCGCTAAATCAACTAAAGCAGTTTGACCTAGAATGTCATGACACACGACACGTGCTGGATACCAAGGAAAATCTAAGTCGCTCTTACGCTCAATGATCTGTTTCAAACTATTTTCAAGAGCCGCTGGGTCACAGCGTCTTACCAATTGTTCCGCCAATACTCTCGACGTATAGGGCAAGGTTTTATAGCTGCCCGGAGATATCGCATCTACCGCTTCACGGGCATCGAAATACTCCAAGCCAGTTCCCGGTAAAGCCTTTCTGTATTGGCTATTCTCAATGCCTATATTTTTATCAAGGTTCGGGGTTTTCTCAATTTTCACATCAGACATACATCCACCATTATCTAAAATTCTATTCATTGGCTCTCAAGGACAACTCGATATATGAGTCGCCTTGAGACAGAAGGATTAACGTAAATGAATAGGTAGCCAGTCTTGATACTCTGGTCCGGTGTAGTCTGCACTTGGACGAATGATGCGATTGTTTTCTCTTTGCTCGAACACATGCGCTGTCCAGCCTGTAAGACGGCTCATCACAAAGATAGGCGTGAACAGTTTGGTTGGGATGTCCATGAAGTGATAGGCAGAGGCATGGAAGAAATCCGCATTACAGAACAAGCCTTTCTCACGCTTCATGACCGCTTCAACACGTTCAGATACCGCGTAAAGCTGCTCATCGCCAACTTCTTGTGATAGCTCTTTTGACCAACGTTTAATCAGCGCGTTGCGTGGGTCGCTCTCACGATAAATGGCGTGACCGAAGCCCATGATTTTGTCTTTATTAGCAAGCATCTTCATGATGTTCGCTTCAGCTTCATCGGCGGTTTTCCAGTCTTGGATCATTTCCATTGCCGCTTCATTCGCGCCGCCATGTAGAGGGCCTCTTAGTGTGCCAATTGCTGCTGTCACACACGAATGAATATCCGACAGCGTTGATGCACAAACACGAGCCGCAAAGGTAGAGGCATTAAACTCATGCTCTGCGTAAAGCGTTAGCGAACAGTGCATCACCTTCTTATGCAGTTCACTTGGCGCTTTATCCGTTAGCATCTTCAAGAAGTAACCACCCAGACATGCTTCGCTTTCATCTTGTGTATCAATTCGCACACCATCGTGACTGAAGCGATACCAATAGCAGATAATGGCAGGGAAAAGCGCAAGCATACGTTCTGTTGCTGATAGTTGCTCAGAGAAGTCTGATTCTTGCTCTAAGTTGCCCAACATTGAGCAGCCTGTTCTCATCACATCCATAGGGTGAGCGTCAGCAGGGATAAGCTCTAAAGCGGCTTTCAACGGTTGAGGCAAGCCACGTAAACCAACCAGCAAGGTTTTGTAATCGTCTAGCTCTTTTTCACTGGGTAAATGGCCTCTTAGTAGCAGGTGCGCCACTTCTTCGAACTGAGCATGATTCGCAAGGTCGGTAATATCATAGCCACGGTAAGTTAAACCTGTTCCTGATTTTCCTACCGTACACAGCGCCGTGGTTCCAGCACTCTGGCCACGCAAACCAGCACCGCCAATCGCTGGTGCGCTAGTCGGTTTGACACTTTCTTGTTGGCTTACTGTTGAAGCATTATCGACAGTTGCTTTATCACTCAAAGATACAGACATGATGAACTCCTTCTCTGGGTTAGTCGCCCTGCACTCTTTGGTGCTGACTGTTTGTATTCGATGACCACGAATATCTAACTCGATTTCACGGCCCCGATGTGGCTGACTAACCATTCACGTTATTGGATTAAGTTGATGTTTTAATATTTGAAACTGGTTCTATTCTTCACTCGAAAACAACTGATCCAGCTTGTTCTCGTAGTCGTGGTAATTCAGGTGTTCATAGAGCTCTTTACGAGTTTGCATTGAATCCAACAGTGCTTCCTGATTACCTTCAACTAGCAAGTGCTTATAAACGTTCTCTGCCGCTTTGTTCATTGCGCGGAATGCACTAAGTGGATAAAGCACCATGTCGACATGAGATTGCGCCAGCTCTTTGCAGTTGTAGAGTGGTGTTTGTCCAAACTCGGTGATGTTAGCCAAGATAGGCACATGCTTACCTGTTGCTGATTTCAACGCCGCCGAGAACTTCACGTATTGGTCGAGTTGATTCATCGCCTCTGGGAAAATCATGTCCGCACCCGCTTCAACACACGCAATCGCGCGTTCAATCGCACTATCTATGCCTTCTACGGCCAGAGCATCGGTACGAGCCATAATCACAAAGCTCTCATCGATTCTTGCATCGGTTGCCGCTTTTACTCGATCGACCATTTCCTGTTGACTAACAATCGCTTTGTTTGGTCGATGACCACAGCGTTTCTGTGCAACTTGATCTTCCATATGAATTGCAGCAGCGCCCGCTTTTTCCATCGCTCGAATGGTTCGTGCAATATTGAAAGCACCACCAAATCCCGTATCGATATCCACCAACAAAGGTAAATCACACGCGTTGGTAATACGCTCCACATCCACCAACACATCGTTCAATGTGGTGATACCTAAATCAGGTAAACCATAAGACGCATTGGCGATACCTCCACCAGACAAGTAGATAGCTTGGTGACCCAAGTTCTTTGCCATCATCGCGCAGTACGGATTCACCGTACCGACGATCTGCAGTGGATCGTTGTCTTGCACAGCTTGTCGGAACTTTGCTCCCGCTGATAACTTCATAATGACGCTCCCTGTTAATTGTTTATTTATAAACCTATTAATCCATATCTTTGGATTGAATTTGTTGTTCGATAAGCAGTCGACTACCGGAGATATGTCGTCGCATCAGCATCTCTGCTAGCTCTTCATCACGGTTTCGGATTGCTTGTAAGATATATTTATGTTCATCAAGCGCCTCTTTTGGTCGAGACTGGGCTCTAGGCGATTGGTAGCGATACATGCGTAATAAGTGATAAAGCTCATCACACAGTAGAGAAATGAGCTTGCTATTGCGGCTGGCTTTAATGATTCGATAATGGAAATCAAAATCGCCGTGTTGGTGGAAATAGGAAGAACCCTCTACTTCGTCGATATGCTGAGAGTGTGTCGACAATAGTGCTTCTAGCCCGATAAGCTCTTCTTGTGTGATGTGTCTTGCTGCGAGTCGCGCAGCCATACCTTCTAATGCTTCTCGCACCGCGTAAAGCTCAAGTAGCTTGTCAGCAGAAAAGGTAATCACTCGCGCTCCGACATGAGGAATGCGCTCAATAAGCCCTAGCCCTTCAACCCGCATTATCGCTTCACGCAAAGGACCACGACTGACCTCAAAGCGCTTAGCCAACTCAGGCTCCGAGATCTTACTGCCCGGAGGTAATTCACCATTAACAATCGCCTCAACGAGGTATTCCGTTAAGTTTTCTGACTTGGTGTTTTCTTTATCGCTCACACGAGTTTTCGTATTTGTACTTAAGGTGAGATCTTTTATCGCAGTATTCATATTCACGCTGCTCACTTCTGATTGCTGAACGTTAATTGTCAACAATTCCATAACATGAATACAAAATACACGATTAAATTGTCGACAATCAAGTCAATTGTCGACAATTTAGACTAAGGTAGTATTTTCCTTAGCCAGTTTGAATATGGCAAAATCAAGCATAAAATCAAAGTAAGTCATTGTTATTTAACCACTTCAATAAACCAACACCCCACTAAACCTTTACTTACCTTAAAGCTGGTCAAAATAATGTGTCGACAACTAACCAAGTTAAGTCACCAAACACCGCTTTACCTATATCTGTCAGTGAGTTCAACGATAAACGGACACAAAAAAGGCGCACTCATGTGCGCCTTTGATTCATCCGATTTGAAAACGGGACCGTGCTCGCTTTAACGAAACATCCGTTGGTTAAGCAATCTGGCGAGTGACTTCGAGGTATTTATTGATATCTACAAAGTCGATTTGTTCTGGTTTCAAATACTCTTCTGCATAACGAACATGCGTCCCGCTGGTTAAGAACAGCCTGAACAGCTCGATATCGATATGTTCGTCCAACGCCATCTTGTGCATGATGTCGATAGCCACACTGATTGGCTTCGCTTTCTTGTACGGTCTATCGGCAGCGGTTAACGCCTCAAAAATATCGGATATCACCAGAATACGCTCTGGAATAGAAAGTTCTTCAGCAGTCAGCTTCCTTGGATAACCGGTACCTTTGAGCGTTTCATGGTGGGTCGAGGCATAACGAGGTACACGACTTAACTCTTTAGGGAATGGTAAGTTCTCCAGCATCTTAATGGTGCCAAGCATATGCTCATTTATCTTGAATCGATCTTCTTCGGTCAAGGTGCCGCGAGCGATACTCAAGTTATAAACCTCACCTAAGTTATATAAGTGCTCAGGAACGTCCATTTTGATCTTGTGTTTTGGGTCAAACTCTAACGGTCGGTCTCTTTTCACTATGTGCTCTGGCTTATCACTCAAAAGTGGTTCTGTCGCAGGTAAGGTAGAACTTGGCGTCCTATTCAACGCTTCAATTGGTGATAGGCCAAGTTGATCATCAAAATTTCGCGTCCAGGTCGTTTCAGCGATAGAACGAATACGTGCGACTTTTTCACCGCTCATGAACTCACCACCAACGTTTGAATTAGCGATGAACGCAAAGTCATCTTGTAGCTGCTGCTTGGTCGCTGCTAGTTCATCGACGATTTGTTGCGCTGGTAATGTGCCTTCCAGTTGTTTTCTCAAAGCGGCGATCTCTGCATCACGCCAAAGCACCTCAAATCGTGTTCTGACTTCGTGAATTCGGTTGTAGTTGGCTTCTAGCTTCGAACCTTTATCAACGATGTGCTCAGGCGTGGTGATCTTGCCACAATCATGAAGCCAAGCTGCAATTCTAAATTCACGACGCTCATCGTCGTTCTCAAATTTAAAGTCTTTGAAATGGTCAGATTGTGATTTTTCCGCCGCCTCTGCCAGCATCAAGCCAAGTTCCGGAACACGATTACAGTGCCCTGCTGTATAGGCAGACTTATCATCGATCGCTTGAGCAATAAGCTTAATAAACGACTCAACAAACGCCTCTTGAGTTTGCTCATGTTGCTTAATCTCAGCAGACATATCTTTAACGGCGACAGACAACTCCCATACTTCTTTAATACGAGTATCAAGCACATTCACACTGTCGTAATCACGTTGTTTTATCTTATTTGTTTCAGCTTTGAGTTGACGTATCGGCCGAACAATCGGCGCACCAAAGATCCAAGCCACGGGCAATGTGAGGCTCATAAGCAGCACAGTCACGCCAATCGAAGTCGCCACACGCTTGTTTACCGCGCTGTAAATTTCCGCCTCAGGTATCGCCACAGCAAAGTATTCTGAATAATGCTCACCCGTCTCAATCTTTTTCAGATAAAGGTGTTTAGTCTCTCCATTGAGCACCATCTCGACCATTTCGCCTTCAGTCGTCGCTGTCGCGGTTTTCTCGTAGAGTTCAGTGTAAGGAATGGTGGTTCCAGTATTTAATGCCTGATGATTAAACCACTTTTGCGCTAGCGCTTCTTTCTGTGCAACAGTCAGTGCGCCAATCGCCTGGTTGATGATCGGCAAAAGCTGCTGATGCTTATTCTGCAACACAATATGGAACTGATTTGGATAGTTTGCTTTTAGGTCAGATAACGCGTCATTCACCTTCAAGTTGGCATGGAAGAACTTATCCAGAGAAAAAGCGAGCACTGACTTGGCATCCAGTACCGCAAAGTATTCACCATTGTCTACGGCATCAAGTGCAGCCTCAATATTAGGAACTTCAACAAGATCAATGCTTGGAAAATCCTGTATTAACTGAGGTGTAATAGACCATCCAGATAGAATCGCGACCTTTTTACCACTCAGCTCGCCATAGCTTGATACGGTTTGAACATCACTGCGAGTCACCACCGAAAACGGTAAATCGTAAATCGCATCGGTATATAATCCTTTTACACCATTACTCTCATAGTTCTGGATGGAATGAAGACCATCGATGCTTCCTTCATGAAACTTGTCTGTCAGTTCTTTCCAAGAAAATCCGTTTACAAATTCAAACTGTATTCCACTTGTCTCCCCGACCATCTTTAGAAGATCAATCGCGTAGCCATTAGGTTGTCCCGAAACAGAGAAATCCATTGGCCCCCAATCCGTTTGATTCGAAAACAACAAAGGCGGCGTAGCTTCGATTATGGCTTGCTGCTTAGGCGACCAATTGATTTGATCGGATTGTGGAAATTCATGTGTCGTATCGACGTCGCGGTTTGAAGCAATAATGTTTCCTGATTTGGAATACAAGAAAGACTCGACCTGGCTTTCTTCATCCAAGTCCAATGCACTGGCAGATAACTTGCTCGCTAACGAAGAGAGGACGATATCAATGCCTATCACGTGTTGTGTGTCGCTTATAGCCTTTGATTCAAAGGCTAAAGAATAGGTTTGCCCGGTAATTTGGAGATGTTGAAAAAGATAAGGCTGCGTCTTTTCAACAGTCTCTGTATTCGCTGTTACGTACCAAGGCCTTGTCGTGGGAAAGTAATTACTCGGTTCTGTTTTTGAATCTCGAAGATTAAATTCAAGGTCATAGTATTTGGTCGTTCGGATACGGCCCGCTTCTCTATCACTTATCTCTATTACAACCCACCGGTCTGTACTATCAGCACCGATTTTATCGCGAACGAAAGGAGAAGATTCTAGATTGATAATTTGGAAGAAGCGTTCGTTAGATGAGCCAATGTAGATACTGTAAAACAGAGGGTTGTCTTTTATTGCTTCAGAAAGGATCCCACGCGACTCTTCACGAGAGATTTGATGGCTGATAGAACGATGCACAGAGGAGAGCAATCGTGCAGTGTTTATCGCATCAGAATCGATGTTACCGATATAGTCACTGAGATCTTGAGATACCATCGTCAGTTTCGACAAGGTGTGCTCAGTCGCCATTTTTTTGCTGAAATAGTATTGAAGTGAAACCGCAACGATCGCCGTCAGTACCGTCGCAAGCAAAAACATCCCTCCAACGGTCACCCGTAATGAGATTTTTGTGTTTTTCATTATTCTGTCCTTGAATAACCACTAGCGAAGAAATGTAACATGCTAGCAATATTTCTATTATTACTACGGCATACTGTCTCTAGCAACACATTATTCTATATATTATTTAAGTTATCCCTATATCTCCCTTCTACGTCGCAATAACCTTATATAGATGCAGCGTAGTCTCGTGGGCTCGGAGATGTGTATAAGAGACAGGCAATAACCTTATATTTTAATGATATTTAACAATATAAATTGACCGCTAATTTCCTTAATTAAATTAATGGTATTTGTTTTCATAAAATGGAAACACCTCACGCCTTTGTTATGAGGCTTATTATATTATTTACTTTATGCTATAAATTTAGATATAAAATTTTAACATCAAGTCAGTTCATTAGTATCGACATAATCGTATGTCTGAACATCTTCGAGCATTATCAGGCGAGCCTATGACGGATAATTTCTCCCCTTCTGCCAGCACGATTGTGGCAAAAGATTCTAAAAGCAACGAGCATGCAGTCAGCGATTTTGCTATTTCTGAGTACTTATCGAAGCCTTTTAAAATCGAACTCACTCTTATCTCTAAGAACTTTGTTATTGACGACCAACTAGGTCAAAAACTCTCTATTACCCGCTTTGTTAACGACACCGACAATTTGACCGCGACACGAGTATTCAACGGTATAGTCACACAAGTTCAATTACTGGGTATGGACAGCAATCTGCAATACTCTAGTTACCGCGTCACTCTAAGACCCTGGTTTTGGTTATTGAAACACACACACTCGTTTCGTGTTTATCAAAGCCAGTCGACCAAAGACATTGTTTCAGACGTACTAACTCAAGCTGGTTTCAGTGGTTCATATAAAGCAGGAACCATGCCTTCATCGAAACGCGAATATTGCGTTCAATACAATGAAAGCGACTTTGACTTTGTAACACGCTTGCTTGCTGAAGAAGGCGTGCATTACTTTTTCCAACACAGCGATTCAGACCATCTGATGATGCTTCAAGATGCACAGAGCCCTTTCCAAAAATCAGATGCCAGCAAATTCGACATGATTGAAGTCCCCTCCGGCAGTAATCCATTGATCGATAAATGGATGCCCCAAGGTCAGTTTCATGGCGCCAGTATCGAGCTAACCAGTTATGACTACTCACAGACCAAATTAGTGAGCAGTAAAGAGAAGAAATCCAGCCATACGATTGCTAACAATACCAAGTTAACCAAACAGTTTTACCCGAACCTTGGTATCACAGGTGGGATGGAAGATCTTGCCAGCAATCTAGTTAAGCGACGTATCGAGCAACTCGAACAAAACTATCAAACCGTCGACGCAGAAGCACAGCACGACTCATTCGAATTGGGCACGTGGTTTTCATTAGCCTCCCATTTAGACAAAGCTCAACTGGGCGACTACCTCGTCACTGAACTTCATATTCGATACAGCGCTGAGAACCATTGTGACACTCGCCTAACCCTTCTTGATACCTCCATCCCTAATTATCCAACACCGCGAGACAAAGCCAGAATACACGGTCTACAAAGCGCAATTGTCGCAGGCAGTACTGCAAGTGAAATCAATCAAGATGACCAAGGTCGAGTTCGTATTCAGTTCCATTGGGATACCGAAGCATCCGGAGACAAGACGAGTTGCTATGTGCGAGTCGCTCAGATGATGGCAGGCAGTGGCTATGGTGCTCAATTCATTCCGAGAGTGGGACAAGAAGTACTGGTTAGCTTTATTGATGGCGACCCAGACCAACCGATTATCACAGGCAGTGTCTATAACAGTAAAAACGCGCCCCCTTACAAAGAAGCCAACTCAACTAAAACAGGGATCAGCACTAAGCTAAGTGGATTAGCGAATGAGCTCTATTTCGACGATAAGAAAGACAATGAGCTTATGTATATGCACGCGACGAAAGACTTCACTAAAGAAGTAGAAAACAACCTGACTGAAACGATCAAAGGTGAACTGCTTCAGAAGACGACTAAGCAAGTAACGGTTTCCACAGAAGATAACTACACACTTACCTCAGACAAAGCGATCAGTGAGAAAGGCAAATCCATCTCGTTAGAAGCCGACGACAAAATAGAGCTAACGGTAGGTTCCAGTAAGATCACCATGTCTTCATCTTCCATCAGTATTGAAGCCAGCAACATTGATATTAAAGCGAGTAGCGCTCTCAATCTCGAAGGGATGAACGTGACAAGCAAAGCAACATCGGCCAACAAAATCTCAGGTGTCACAACAGCTCTCGAAGCAACAAGTTCCAACAGTATCAAAGGGCTCAGCGTCGCTATCAAAGCAGATACTACTCTCTCAGCGGAAGGCTCATTGAGTGCCGAGTTTAAATCTGGACTAAAAGGTACGTTTGATGGCGGTGTGATGGGCGAACTCAAAGGCGCGATCGTGAAGGTGAATTAATACGTTCAAGTAAATTCACTCATCAAGCTCATGAGCCACCACGAACAAAATTTAGGTAGAACGAAAAGATGTATAAAAAGATTCCATATCAAACGGGCAGGCAACTGCTCGACAGGTTTTCAAGCTCAGACGAAGCCCAAGCTCTGATAGATGAAGAACTCAACGTCGCTGATTCTATAGAAGCTTTGCTGAAAGACGAACTCTATTTCGACTTGGTTCAGTTTCTTGCTCACGGGTTACCTGTTCGCGAAGCCATTTGGTGGGGCGCACATACGCTCGATGCAAGAAATGATGTGTGGTCTACAATGCAAAAGCAGTGTATTTCAACGGCCAAGGCTTGGGTGAAGTCTCCTTCAGAGGAACAGAGACGAAAGAGCGAACTCTTTTCCAACAAGCTCAAACTGAATTGCGGCCCGTCTTGGTTAGCTCAAGCCGTATTCTGGAATGGTTCTGGCAGCATTGTAGCGCCAGATTTACCCAACGTTCTGCCCGATCCTTTCTTATACTCTAAGGCGGTAGCAGGCGCGATTAACCACTCCGCGGCACTGCCTTACTGGGATAAAACCAACGAGTATTATAAGAAATCCATTGGAATTGCACTTGAGCTTGCCAAAGGCAGCAAAGCATAAAGATATAGATGACAGGAGTGACTAATGACGTTAGCTGCACGATTAACTGACATGCACGTTTGCCCAATGCAGACACCTGCAGTCCCACCGATCCCCCACGTTGGCGGCCCGATTAGTGGTCCCGGCGTTCCAACGGTACTTATTGGTAATATGCCAGCAGCAACCCTTGGTGACATGTGCGTATGTGTCGGACCTCCAGACAGCATCATTAAGGGCAGTGCTACCGTACTCATAATGAGTAAACCCGCCGCGCGTATGGGGGATACAACGAGTCATGGCGGCACGATTGTTCTTGGTATGCCAACCGTGATGATTGGGGGTTAAATACCTTACATTTCATAGGGTTTCAAAAAACCGTGACATCGGTCCACTTTCTTAGATGAAGTTCAAAGTTTTAAGTAAATATCTATTTTGCATGAGACTTTTCAAGAAAAAGCTCTAGAATTAATAAATGTTAACAAGTGTTTACGAAACATAAGGAATATGTATCAAAAGTGACACTTTGTGCGATCAGGATAACAAATAGATTTTTACAGGATGTATATGACAGAAATCGACCACTTACTTGTTCCTATCTCAGATGATGCGCCGTCGGGCACTTATTTGAAGTTAGATCGAAGTGCCTATCGCAGTTTGAGAAATGTTTATAACAGTGCTCAATCTTCATTTAGACAGTTAGTTGAAACGCCTGACGCTTCGTCTGATCCCGCAATTGTAGATGCCAATACAGACAATTGGGCTGAGCTAAGAAAAGTTTCAGAAGAAACCCTGACTTCCCAATCTAAAGACTTAGAGATATTGGGTTGGTACATCACTAGCCAACTCTTTACTTCGCAACCATTTCATAACCTTGCCAGTGCTGTCCCAGCGTTAAACCTTTTCATCGACCAATTTTGGGACACGTTGAACCCAATGCCACCAGAAGCAAAACTCAAAGCTTCTGACGATGCAGGTAAAGCAAAGGAAATTACTGAGTTTAGAACTAAACCCCTACTTCAATTGGTTGGTGAGTCTGTTGACTCAAGCTCTGTCTACATTCCTTTTCAAATGATTGATTTTTGTGCGGGTGTCACTTTTGGTGACTACCTCACTGCAGAGCGCAAAGGCAATATCGCAGAATTAAAAGAATCAGCTTTAGGTGCATTTGACCAGAGCGTTTCAGAAACACTTTTTCAATTGGCTAGCATTTACAGCGAATTGGAGTTCGTAGAAAAAAACTTAGCGGCAAAATGCCAAACCGTTGGTGCAACCGTAATCAGTTTTAATTTCATCAAAACTAATGTACGTGATCTTATCAAGGCGATACATTTCTTAGTGGGTGAAAAGTTCACTCCTTGGCCTTTAGATGATGAGTTCCATGTTATTCAGCACACTGCAGACGCCTCAGTACAAAGCGATTCAACACCTGCGGCATCAGAGCAAGCGAATATTGCTTCCAGTAACGCTAATCCTGCGACGCCAACCAACCAAGATCTAGGGCAAGAACCCCTAGCAAACCCAGCGCAATCTCATGCGCCAAGTATTCAGCCGACTTCGAGTCAAGTTCAAACGGTTGTACAGAATGTATCGAGCATTAACGGCATTGTGAATCGCGACCATGCATTTCAAGAGATTCGAAAAATCGCCGAATACTTTAAAGAAACAGAACCTCACAGCCCTATCGCCTTCTTACTTGAGCGTTCAATTCGTTGGGGTTACATGAGCTTCCCAGAGCTGCTGCAAGAAATGATTGGCAATGAACAGAATGTGATTGCTCAAATTAATCAAATGACGGGAATGGACAACCTAGACAAGATGGACTTGTCTGGAAAGTCGGTTCCTGTAATGACTTCCGCTCCGGAGATAACGCCGGTAGCGAAACCGACTATTGAAGAGCCCGCGACAGCAACGTCAGTTCCCGATAGTTCAAATAGCACGACAGATACAAACCAAACATCTGAATCTACTTCCGACTCATCATCGAGCAGCCTGCAAGATTTTGAGTGGTAAAGCACATTAATGCGTCAAGCAAGGAGAAAGTAATGGCTTCTATTTTTATGAGAATTGATGGTACGACACCAAAAGGTGCGGCAACTGTAGAAAAAATCGGAGGCAAAGATGGTTTCTTTGCTCTTGATAGTATTTCTTGGAGCGCTGTTCGTGGTGTTGGTATCGATGTAGGTAATGCAAACAATGCGGACCAAGGCATGGTTGCTCTTGGTGAAGTCAACATGACTCGTGGCTGTGATGGTGCAACACCGCATCTAACCACATTCTTATATGCGCCGGGCCCTGAAGGTCGCACTGTTGAAATCGTTATGACAAAACCAAACCGTGAAGGTTCTGGTGCTGATCCATACCTGATTCTAACGCTAAAAATGGCTCGTATGTCTAGCTACAACATGTCTGGTACGGATGGTTCACTGCCAAGCGAATCTTTCAGCCTAACTTACACAGAAATTTCGAAGGCTTACTACATTGAAGCAGACGGCGGTAAGATCGAGAAAGGCCCTGAGGTTGGCTTCGATGCTACTACAGCTAAAGTTACTTCAACTGCTAAGTAATTAAACAAGGAGAGTTACCGTGGCACTAAATTCCCAACATAAACGCGTAAGTAAGAACCGCGTAAGTATTACCTATGACGTTGAGACTAATGGCGCTGTAGAAACCAAAGAGCTCCCTTTTGTTGTTGGGGTTATTGGTGACTACTCAGGCCATAAGCAAGACAAAGAAGAAGTGGAAGATCGTACCTTCTATAACGTTGATAAAGACAACTTCGACACTGTAATGAAGCGCGTTGGCCCTGAACTATCCCTAAAAGTAGATAACGTACTTGCAGGCGATGACAGTCAATTTGAAGCAAGCCTTAAGTTTGACTCAATGAAAGACTTCGAACCTGAAGCGATCATCGAGCAAGTTGAACCACTCAAGAAGCTAGTCGAAACCCGTAATCAACTGAAGGTACTTCTTTCTAAAGCCGATCGTTCTCGCGACCTAGAGAAGCTACTTAAAGAAGTTCTACAAAGTGCAGATACGATTAATGCTCTTTCTGATGAGCTTGGTATTAAAGAAGAAGGAGCTGAGTAATGAGTACTGAAACTGAGAATCAAGCGCAACCGGAGGCGGCGGAAGGCTCACTGAGCTTCCTAGACCGTGCGATTGAAGCAACCACTCAAACTCCCGCAGACACCACGAAAGAGCTGTTTTCTGTACTTACAGAGCAAGCACTTTCTGGCACGGTGACGTGGGATAAGAACGTTACAAAAACCATTGAAAACGCAATCTCTGAGATTGATAAGAAACTGTCTCAACAGCTATCTGAAGTCATGCAACAGAAAGACCTACAAAAGCTGGAAGGCTCTTGGCGTGGTCTGCAAAAACTGGTTAAAGAGAGCGAGCTTGGCCGAGATCTGAAGATCAAAATGGTCGATTACACGCAAGAAGAACTGCTAGACCAATTTGAAGATGCGCCTGCGATTGACCGTAGCCCGCTGTTCAATGCCGTTTACCAAGGCGAATTCGGTACTGCTGGTGGTGAACCCTACGGTACATTCATTGGTGACTACGAGTTTAGCGCTAAAGATGAAGATGTTGCCCTACTTCGCTACATGGGTGAAGTTGCTGCAGCGTGTCACGCACCATTCATTGCCGCTGCAAACGCTGAGATGTTTGAGTTTAACGACTTCCAAACCTTCTCTGAAGGCAAACCGGTAGCCGCTGGTTTTGACTCTCCTGCATACGCAGCATGGAACTCTTTCCGTGAGAGTGATGACGCACGTTACGTAACACTAACTCTGCCTCGTACTCTGGCTCGTCTACCTTATGGTGACAAAGGCCTAAGCACGGATGTCTTTGCTTATGAAGAGCTAGGCACTGATATGGATGGCAACCCTAAGCCGACAAGCAATGATCAGTTAGTTTGGTCAAATGCAGCGTATGATCTGGGTCTTAAAATGACTCAAGCTTATACCGCTTCTGGCTGGTGTACTTCTATCCGTGGTCTTGATAACGGTGGTAAGGTCGAGAATCTTCCAAACCTAACGTACAAGTCTGAAGCTGGCGATCTACTTCAGCAATGTCCAACAGAAGTTAACCTAACAGATGAGCGTGAAAAAGAGCTTTCTGACCTTGGCTTCCTTCCTTTGGTTCACTACAAAAGCTCTAACTACGCTGTATTCATCGGCGGTCAAACTACACAGAAACCTAAAACCTTCACTGACCCAGATGCAACGGCGAACGCTGCAATCTCTGCCCGCCTGCCTTACATCATGGCGAGTAGCCGTATCGCCCACTACTTGAAAGTAATGGGTCGAGACAAATTAGGCTCGAACCTTGAAGCTCCGGACATCAAACGCGAGCTACAACTTTGGATCGACCAATACACCAACGCTGGTGCAATTGGTAATGAGCAACGTGCAAAAACCCCACTTTGTGAATCTCGCATCGAGGTGGTTGAGCAACCTGGTAAGCCAGGCGCATACTCAGCTGTCGCTCATTTAAGACCTTGGTTACAACTTGAAGAACTGACGACTTCAGTTCGAATGGTTGCGAAGATTCCAGGCTAATAGGGATTTGGCCGGAGCAATCCGGCCAAAAATTTTGTATGAAGTTAAATACAGAATGGCAAAACAAATTCAATCAATTAGATGACACAGATAATACCTTTATGAAAGAGGCTTTATCTCTGTTATCTGAGTTAGACAAACACTCCTTAAGCTCTAAATCCTCACTAATTTCATTGATATCAACACTTATATCAACAATCGATACTGAACTCAGTTTGCAGCTTGATGAAATCTTGCATGAACCTGAATTTCAAAAGCTAGAGCGCAACTGGTTAAGCCTTCAACAACTCGTATCCCTACCCGTCAGCTATCAAAGAGCTCATGTAAAGTTACTCGATATGAATTGGGCGGAGATATCCAGTGACGTCAACCAAGCTTATTCGACCAAATCCAGTGACTTGTATAACAAGATTGGTAATAACGAACTCAATACCTTAGGTGGTCACCCGTTTGGTTGCATCACCTTTAGCCACCCTATCTCGATGGACATTGATTTTGACGCCGATTACGACGATCTATTTACCGTAGAACTGTTAGGGAAATTAGGCGAAGTAACACTCTGCCCTATGCTCTTTTCCCCAGTTTCGACCTTCTTTGGTGAAAGTGGCGCTGATTGGCTATCAGACATTGAACGTATCAATAAAATACTTTCCGGCCCCGATTTTAAAGCGTGGCAGGATTTACGCAGCAAACCGAGCTCTCGCTTTATCGGCATGGCACTTCCTCAAGTGCGCCTTCGTGATGCATACAAAAACCGACGAGCGGGCTTTATTTATAACGAACAAGGTAAAGGAGCTTGGGGTTTAGCCAACATGGTACTGGCCACCACTATCATGCGCGAGTTTCACCGCGTTAACTGGTTTGGTTTTTTGAAATCCCGTTGGAACGATAAGCTTCAAGGCGCCGTCATCAACCTCCCTGCGAATCACTATTTCGATAGTCATCTGCAAAAGCCAGTAACGGACATTAGCTTGTTCGGACAACTGTCGAATTTCTACGCGCAGAGCGGCTTTATCCCATTAGCGAAAAGCCCTTTAACCGACAAGTTCTACTTTAATGGCAATAACTCGATTTGGCAGTGTGGGCAAAGCGACAATGACAAGGTACTTACTCAGATTCAAACCACACTTATGTCTTGCCGAATTGCTCACTACTTAAAAGTTCAGGTCAGAGAGATGATCGGCAGCTTCAATAATGCCACTGAATGTGAGTTGTTTTTGACACACTGGATTGAAAAATTCTCAAGCAACGTGTCATTTGCCAATGAAGAAACCTTATCTAAATACCCATTAAGCTTCGCTAAAGTGAGTGTCACAGAGTCTAGCGCTCAAGCTGGCAGCTTTGCTTGCACTCTACGCATCGTTCCTCAATACCAGTTTGATTACTTCAGTGGCGAAGTAGTTCTAACTACCGATCTAAACGAGGTGGCGTAATGAGCTTTTGGACAACCTTTATCAGCGATTCAAAGCCTTATCAGGATGCTGAGATTGAAGACATCAAGTTCCATCTCACTAAGCTGTTAGAAGCCGAGGCGTCACTGACAGATATCGATAACAGATTGATCGAAGTAAATCGTTCTAACTTGAAATTTGGTATCGAAGATATTCAGTTATTGAGTGCAACCTTAGAAAAAACACAGCTTACTTTACGCATAGAAAACTGGATCAAAAGCTTTGAACCTCGATTACATGATATTTCTGTTGAACTCGGGGAGCGTAAAGAAGGCGACAACTCGCTTTCGTTCAACATCATTGCCAAGGTAAAAACCAGCCATGGCGAACAAGACCTGATCTTCGATTCAAAAATCGCATTGAGCGACTTAACGACCTCTTTAGAAGAAGATAACTATGACTGAACCTATTATGCGTTACTTCGAGCAAGAACTGGCTTTTGTGCGCCGTTCATTGGGGCAGTTTGGTCAAGAATATCCAACGCACGCTGAAAAACTCAATATTCATCAGGGTAAGATTGAAGACCCAAGTATGGCTCGTCTATTAGATGGCGTAGCACTTTTGAATGCGAAAGTAGAAAAGAAACTCTCTGAGCAACTACCTGAGGTGATTGAAGGCATTTTAAGCGTCCTCTACCCTTCTTACATTCAAACCGTTCCAAGCGTTGCCTATTTGGAGTTGCTTGCGGAAGATGGTCCGATTGAATCGAGCACGTTACCAAAAGGTTCACTGTTTTCGAGCACTAACACCAAAAACGAATGCCTATTTAGAACCGTTGATGAACTCAAAATAGCCCCGTTTAATTTAGGTAACATCAAGGCTTTAAGCGCTCCGTTTAGCTTTAACAGACCGAAATCGGCTAATCAAAGCTCTGCCGTTGTTCAAATCTCTTTGAGTACAGGCGATCCTGAAGTTCATTTCAGCCATTTGGAGTTGAACGATCTCGACTTCTTCGTCAAAGGCTTTGAGAACAATGCAGATTCGTTAGTCGAACTCCTTCTCAACAATACCTTATCGATTTCAATTTCAGACAGTGAGTGCGCTCGACACGTCACTGTCGATAGCCACCAGCTTAAGAATCGAATCAGTGACCTAGAGTTCAAATTTCTGCCAGAACACGGAAATCAATTTACGGGCTACCAACTGATCAACGAGTTCTTCTTTTTCAAAGAGAAACGACAGTTCTTCAGACTTAAGAACTTTGCCGAATACGCGAGCCAATTTGACGAGTCTGAAATCGTAATCAATTTGTTCATGTCCTCATTACCGTCTGAGTTTATCCGCCTGTTCAACAAAGATGTTTTCAAACTGAACGTGATGCCCGCAATTAACTTGTTCGAACAAACAGGCGAACCGATCCCTTACGATCACCGAACCCTTTCAGTTCCGGTCAATGCAGACGCACACAGCGACAACAATATCGAAATCATTGAAATTCAGAATGTTTATGAGATTACGCCCAATGGCGAGATACCTTTAGTCCCGCTTTTTAAAGAGAAATATTCTCACAATCAACAATACGACTACTGGCAAAGTAAACATAATCACTTCGGTGAAATGAGCATCGCAATCTCGTTATCGGAAACGCCCAATACTGAATTTAGTAAACTGCTCGGCACCAACTTACTGTGCACGAATGGTAAGCAGGCGTGTGGCGTAAGCGGTACGTTAGAATGCCTAGAAAGCATCGACTTACCTGGTGAGTTTTCACCTATTTACCCACCTTCAGCGCCCATCACCAAGGAAGTTGACCAAAACATCCATTGGGAATTTATTAGTTTGTTGAACACCAACTTTTCGTCTTTGGTGCAATCGAGCAACCCAGTCGCGGACCTCAAACACATGTTGAGTTTGTGCAGCCGAGAACAGGTATCAAGTGCTGAAATTCAGATGATTCACTCGATCACATTTAACTCCCAAGTATCGGCTATTCGTGTGTTGGGAAAAAACGTGTTCTCTCCCGGTACTGAGATTGAATTGACGCTTGATGCCACATCACCCTACTTGGCATTTGCCGATGTGTTGAACCGCTTCTTCCAACAATTTTGTAGTTTTGACCGATACATCCAGCTAAAGATCCGTATTTACGGACGAGATGGTATCGTCAAAAAGTACCCGAAAATTCACGGTAGTCAATTGTGTCTATAACGCAACGAATATCGGCAACACCGTCAGCTATAGATAGCCAAAGCGATGGTCATAGGGAGATGATATGAAGCACTTCATCGAGGATTTAGCGACTCAGCCTGAAAAATACGACTTTTCACAGGCGATGCGGTTGTTGGAGCAACTTCAGTCCCAAAGTACTACGCCGTTACAGATTCAATTGAAGTCTGAAGCAATGCCAACGGGCAACCCTCAGGAGATTCAATATTTTTCGTTGAAGGGAAATAAAGCCAAGCTCAGACTAGCGAAACAAGCGCTTTCTGGCGTTAAAGGCGTGATACCGAATTATATTTACGAAGAGCTATTAGCGGCGATACACAACGAAGATCATTCTCTGCAAGATTTTCTGGACGTGTTCAACCAAAGACATTTCGAAATTACCTATCGAACCAATGCACGACGTTGGTTGCTGGTTGAAAGCGAACAAAACCCAAAGAAAACAGCATTATTGAATCACTTTGCAGCGCTAGGGAAAGAACATAAAGAGTATCTGCAATACTCGCTTCTTCTGAGCCAACAAAGTCGTAGCCTAACCATATTGAAAAAGATCTTAAATGACTTTTTCCCCTACTCGATTGAGGTGGAATGTAAAGCTTTCGAACGACGCCTTCTACCTTCAGATTCATTGACTCGAATCGGTACTAATCGCGATTTCAACAGTCGTCTAGGCCAAGGTTTTTTAGTTGGAAAAACCTGCCTCGCCCATTTCAACAATTTGAGTATTTTTGTTACCCCAAAAAACAGAAATGAGTTTCTCGAGATTCAGCAAGATGACCAGTTTGCTAAAGCGGTGTTGTCTTTGACGCAGCATTATTTAAAAGACAGCACGCCCGTTGCCATTTACCTGAACGTTAAGCGTTCATATTTAACCAGACCCCGTTTATCAAGCAACGTTTCTATGGCTGCTCGTTTGGGTGAGATTGACTACCTAGCCCCTGAGCGTAACCCCAATGAAACTGTAAAGATTTTACTTTTGTAGTTCGTAATACGGAATGTATAGATTATAGAGATACAAGGAATTGACTATGACACAAGTAACTCTCACTAACTTAGTAGGAAAGCTATCTCCCGAGCTTAAGCAAGCACTGGAAGCGTCTGCGGGCGCGGCGATGAACCAAGGTGTTGGAGCGATAGAAACAGAACACTGGATTCTGCAACTCATCTCCCAGAAAGATCCTAAGATCATGGCATTGTGCGAGTCTCAAAAGCTCTCATTAGACGCGCTAGTAAATGAACTGACAAAGAAAATATCCATATTGCCGAAGGGCAATGAAGGTCAGCCAACATTGAGCCACAGCTTAACTGAGTTAATTAAAGATGCTTGGATGATCGCGTCCGTAAACTACGGCCATGGTGAGATAGTCAGCTTGCACCTTATTCAAGCTTTGATGCAACAGAATGTGCTCGGTGTAAGTACCCTACAACTTGAAGCATTAAGCAGCGTGTCACTAGAGTCACTGCAAGGCTTGATCAAGAAAACCCCAATCGCACGTAATACAGCCGCGCCTTCTGCTAACGGTTCAGTTGATACCACTCCTGCGGGTAACGATGCCTTAAGCAAATACACCGTTAACCTGACTCAGCAAGCGATTGACGGCAACATCGACCCGATTTCAGGCCGTAATGCTGAAGTCAGAAAAGCGATTGATATCTTATGCCGTAAGCGCCAAAACAACCCAATCATGGTAGGTGAGCCCGGTGTAGGTAAAACAGCGGTCGTTGAAGGATTAGCACTAAGGATTGCAGCAGATGAAGTACCAAGCGCACTGCAAGGCGTACAAATCCACTCTCTCGATCTTGGGTTACTGCAAGCGGGTGCAAGCGTCAAAGGTGAGTTTGAGAACCGCCTGAAAGATGTCATCAACGAAGTGAAAAGCTCTGAAGTGCCAATCATTGTGTTCATCGATGAAGCCCATACACTTATTGGTGCTGGTGGTGCTGCCGGACAAAACGATGCAGCCAACCTTCTAAAACCAGCGCTAGCACGTGGTGAATTCAAAACCATTGCAGCAACAACGTGGGCAGAATATAAGAAGTATTTTGAAAAAGACCCAGCACTAACACGCCGCTTCCAAGTTGTTACCATTGAAGAACCTAACGCCGAAGATGCAATGCAGATGCTACGTGGCGTAGCCGCTTCACTGCAAGCTCACCATGGTGCATTTATCGCTGAATCCGCAATTGAAGCTGCGGTTAATCTATCTATTCGTTACCTGCCAAGTCGCCAGCTACCAGACAAAGCGATCAGCCTGCTTGATACCGCCAGTGCTCGAATCGCACTGACTCAAGGTGCTAAGCCTGAGGTACTGGAAACGCTAGAGCAAACTATTCGTTACCAAGAAAATGAAAAGTCAGCGCTAGAAAAAGAAGATGCCCTATTCTCAAACAGCGCAGAAGTCATCAAAGAACTGGCACAATCTATCGAAGAAAACCAACAAGCATTAGCTGCGTATTACACCCGTTGGGAAAAAGAGATTGAATTAGTCGATCAAATCAAAACAGTTCAACAAGAGATCACTGAAGAACAAGAGCAAGATGCGGTCGACGCCACCAAACAGAAGCAACTTGATGCTTTGCGAACCGAACTAGCAGACTTACAAGGTGAAGAGCCTTTGGTTTATGCCATGGTTGACGACAACACCATCGCTCAAGTGATTGCCAACTGGACGGGCATTCCTGTCGGCAACATGATGAGTGATGAGATTGCTAAGCTACTTACCTTAGAAGACGAGCTCAATACCCGAGTCATTGGTCAAGATGTTGCTAAGAACGAGCTCGCAAAAGCGATTCGTATCTCTAGAGCAGGTTTAACCGATAATCGTAAACCTATTGGTGTGTTCTTAATGTGTGGACCAAGCGGTGTGGGTAAAACCGAAACCGCCATGGCACTTGCGGAGCAACTGTACGGAGGTAGCAACGACCTTACCGTGATCAACATGACCGAGTTTAAAGAAGAACATAAGATCTCTATGTTACTCGGCTCACCTGCGGGTTATGTCGGCTTTGGTGAAGGTGGTGTGTTAACAGAAGCTATCCGACGTAACCCTTACTCAGTGCTTCTATTGGATGAGATGGAGAAAGCACACCCTGGCGTGCATGACTTGTTCTATCAAATTTTTGATAAAGGCCATATCAAAGACAGTGAAGGTCGAACCGTCGACTTCAAAAATACCATCATCATTATGACGTCGAATGCCGCCGATCAAGCTATCTGTGACGTGTGTGCTAAGTCTACAGACCGTATCGACAACGACGAGCTACTTGAATCCATTCGTCCAGACCTGCAGCAATACTTTAAACCTGCTTTCTTAGGTCGAACCACCATTGTTCCTTACTACCCGCTTAATGATGAAGAACTCGCGAAGATTACTGAGATCTCTCTAAACCGAATCAAGAAGAAGCTTGCGGAGCAATATCAGGCTTCATTCACTTGGGACGCGGATTTCATTCAGTTTGTTGTCGACCGTAATACCGATCCTACGACCGGTGGCCGTGCTGTTGAGCAAATCATTAATCGTTCATTGATGCCGAGATTGGCTGAAGAATGTATTGGTCGACTCAGCCGCAGCGAACCGATTACTCAAGTGACTGTTAGCGCGACGAACAACAGTGCCGACTTCGATTTATCTATTAAGTAGGTCTTAATCAATGAACAGCAAAGCCAGCCAAACCTTGACCAAACCTTCATTACTTAACCTGTCTCTTCGGGTTAAGTTGATGCTGGCCATCATGGCGGTTTTGCTGTTTTCCATCACCTTAAATGCAACACTAAACTATTTCAATTTCGAAAAAAGGCTGACTGAAACCTCCGATTCCATCTATGAGATTGTGTTGGAAGAAACACATAACGACATCAACCAAGCCATCAGTTTAGGCTTACCACTCTCTGCAATTTCAAACATCCAAAGCATGTTGGACCGCCGTTTAAAAATTGTCGATGGCATTACCGCTTTGGTGGTCGTCTCAACGTCAGGTGAACGACTGTTTGGTACCGGAGAGGGAAATCAAGAAAGTGACCGTCAGCTGTCTCTAGACATCACCAATTCCTTTGGATTAGTAGAAGGCCAAGTTAAGCTCTACTACTCCACGACCCTGTTAGAGCAACAAAAAACCTTCTTGCTCAAGCTTCAGTTTCTCTACTCGGCGATTTGGATACTGCTCTCTTGCTTATTCGCATTTGTCGCTTTGAAATACCTATTAGAAGGTATTGTTGGCCGAGTAAAAGGCGCAACCGCGATATTTGAATCCGCCGCTGATTCGGATGAGTTGCTTCCAACCATTACCCAAGCTCACAAAGCACTGCAATCTCCAAACTCACTGTCTAAGTTTGAAAAGCTAAAAACAAAACACTTTCCGGTGTTTATCATCTCACTTGCTATCCTTCTAACGATCGTCGCCAACCTAGGGGTTTCGTATCAATCTCTAGACAAATTTTCCCAACTCTACGAAGTAAAACTCGAGCAGAAATCAAACCTAATTGGTGACTCATTAAATCAAATGATCAAAGGGTTACTTGATAAGGGAGTTCCTGACGACAAACTGCATGGCTTAGAAGAGGAGTTTGCTTTCTTCGTTGATCATCATAGCGAAATTCTCTCGATTAACTTCGAAGGACAGTCTGGCACTTCTTATCGTTACCCAGCAGAGCAAGTTGAACATCCTTCAATTCGAGAATCGACATTTTCACTCAACAACAGCCATACGATTCAACTGAACGTCACTACCGACAACAACCTGATCATCAACCTGCTCAAAGAGAGCGTTATGGATATGATTACCGTGTTGGTTGCCTCTTGCCTTGTAGTGGCTGAAATCATTCTGTTTATGTGTAACTTCATGATTATTTCGCCATGGAACCAAGTAAAGAAAGTGTTCATGTTAGTGAATAGAGACATCGTGAATCATTTGGCGAAGATCTCGACCCGCGATGAAATTGGCAAACTGCTTAGCCTCACCAATCAAGCCATCACTAAGCTCAACCCAAGTCAGCCGTCGCAAGATATCGACAAACAAGACTTTCGATTCATTCGACTACCGCTTTTTTTATTGGTGTTCTCTGAAGCATCTTCATTGGCCTTTTTCCCTAGGTTCGTCTCTTCGCTGGAAAACACCACCGGCTGGATTCCTGAAAACCTTGTCACTAGTTTACCCATATCCCTGTTCATGCTCTGTTGGGCTATCTCGCTGCCGTTTGCAGGTTACTGGTCAGACAAAGTAGGCAGAAGACACTCGCTAATGACAGGTGGGCTCATCACCTGTATTGGCTTAGTCGCGACGGCTTTCATTCAGTCCCTTGAACTGTTACTCGTCGCTCGCGCTTTTACTGCCGTTGGCTACGGCATCGTTTTCATTTCAGCACAAGGTTATGTGTCCGATACCACAAACGACACTAACCGCACCAAGGGCATGGCAACGTTCTTGTCAGCCTTCTTCTCTGGTTCGTTATGTGGTGCTGCGATTGGTGGGATTCTTGCGGAGAAGTTGGGCTATTCAGAAACGTTTATGCTTGCGGGATTATTGGCAACGCTCAGTGTGTTACTCGTGTATGTGTTTTTTGAAAAATCGAACACCAGTAATTCAAGCAAGCCCGTTAAGTTAAAAGACTTTAAGCTGCTGTTGAGCAATAAGTATTTCGCCTTAATCACGATATTCAGTGCGATACCAGCGAAGATCGTCCTCACAGGGTTCCTTTACTACATCTGCCCTGTTTACCTGCAATTCCTTGGCGAAAGCAGCTCTGTTTCTGGGCGTGTGATTATGGCTTACGGTCTCGCTATCATATTAATTTCGCCATTGAGTGCCATTCTGGTCGATAAACTCAAAAACAAAATGGCCTTTATCTTTATTGGTGGACTACTTTCATCCCTCGCCTTACTTAATTTCTATTTCTTCCAAGGCACATTGGGGTTACTGCTGATCGTGATAATTATTGGTATTGCTCACGGCATCTGTGTTTCTCCACAAATACCTTTGGTTATCGACCTGCTTTCCGGTCAAGGAATCGAGAAAGGAAAAATCATCGGTATTTTCAGACTGACTGAACGTATCGGTAATATCGCAGGACCAATGCTAGCCGGGGTGTGTTTGAGTATCTTCGGTTACGACCAAACCATTCTTATATTCGGCGCATCACTACTCGCAAGTTCCTTTAGCTTAATTGTCTTTTTCTCAATATTTCTAAAGTCGGATAAACAAAAGCTAGGGGTACAATCATGAAATTTATAGTGTTCGTTCTTAGCTTTATTTTAATGGCCCCACTCTCGTTCGCTAAAAGTGACGAAAAACACGTCATTCTTTTATTATGGAGAGGGGTAACCGATGCAGAACAAGGCTTCATGGATTATTTATCCCAACACGTCGATGTAAGATTTACGATTCTTGATGCAAATAGAGATAAAGCACAGCTCAAACAACATATTAGGGATTTAGAATATAAAGATGCTGATCTCATTTATTCATTCGGCACCACTATAACCTTGAATTTATTAGGGAATTACACTGACCCTAGCGAATTTAGACTGAATAACTCCACGCCTGTTGTGTTCAGTATTGTTACCGACCCTGTGGGTTCAAAGTTGATCGCTGATTTATCATCAAAAGAGAGAAACTTTACTGGTGTATCGCATATCGTACCCCATGAAATACAGTTTAAAGCGATAGAAAAGCTCAATAACATTTCAAGCCTTGGGGTTATATATAACGCTGACGAAAATAATTCGATTATCACCGCAAATAAAATGATGGAGTTATCGGAAATTTATAACAAGCGTGTTATGTTGTACCCATTAAACATTGATAAAAGTAAGTCAAACAGCGACTTAATTAACCTCACGATAAACAATATGAAACGTGATGGTGTCGATATGGCTTATTTACCACCTGATTCATACATCATCACCCAAGGAGGGGAAGTCGTATCAGGGCTACATTCGAAAGGTATCCCCACATTCTCGGCCACCGAAAGCCCAATAAGAAACCATAAGGCCTTATTTGGTATTGTCAGTCGTTACTACAATGTTGGTCAATTTGCTGGATACAAAGCGAAGAACATATTGAAAGGAACTCAAAAAGCTTCAGACATTCCGATAGAGTCACTTAGCCAATATTCCTATATTGTTAATATCGAGGCCGCACATAAGCTCGACTATTACCCGCCAGTGTCAATATTGAAGATTTCTGAAGTGATAGGACACTCTAATGATGTTAACTAGAGCCTCTACCATCAGATTATCGTTAGTCACCCTACTCATCTCGACGTTTTGGTCGGTGAGTGCCTTCGCTCAAGTCAAAATTGGGCCATCTCGCCTAATGCTGACTACGCAAGATTGGCCGCCGTACCAAACCTATGAAAATGCCTCAATGCAAGGAATCGCCTTAGACAAGGTTAAATGCGCCTTAGGTATGATGGGACAACCTTATCAGCTAACTATGACTACTTGGTCTGATGCGCAATTGCGTGTTCATAGTGGCAGTCAACACGGTTTCTTCGTGGCAACCAAAACCTCAGAACGAGATGAATACGCAACGCTCTCTGCGCCTATCGCGAAGCAAACGTTGAATTGGTATTTTGGCCCAGGAGTGGAACCGAAGGTTGATGAATTGTCAAAGTTAAACCTTAACTTTTCTGCCAAATTTGGCTCAAACAAATGGTTTTGGCTAAAACGTAATGGATTTAACGTCGTTAAGCAGCCACGAGATGCTAAAGTATTACTAAGACTTTTAAAACAAAGGGAAATTGATGTTGTTTTAGAGGATGAGTTGGTCTTTAAAAGAGAATTGGATAAAGCCTCTTTACCACTCGATTACTTCAATTCGACGAATTTAGATACCAAGGATATGGGGGTCTATTTTTCGAATCGATTTCTTAAAACCTACTCAGGTTTCCTAGATAGTTTTAACTCAGCCATATCCAAGTGCAAGGAGTAGCCATTGTCCATCAGTGTCCACATGATTTCTGTACCTGCTGAAGAGGTTGTTTCCTCCAGAGTGTCGTATCTGCCAGAAAGTGGCGGAAGCTTAGGTCGTTCCCCATCATGTGATATTGCGCTACCCGATCAAACGAAATGGATCTCTCGAACTCACTGCCAACTCTACCCCACTGACCGTGGTTACGTGATTAAAGACATCAGTAACAACGGCGTTTCGTTGAACGACAAATCACTGGCAAAAGAGAAAGAGTACGTCATTACCGATGGTGACATCATCAAACTGGGCGGTTACACACTGTTAGTGAGCCTATTAAGTGACCCAAAAGTGAGCGCGGCCAATAACACCACACAGGATGAAACTTTTATAGAACCTTTCAACTTAAAACTGGACGACAGCGACACAGACTTTTTAGATGACACACCAGAAGTCGCAACCGTTAAGAAAGCCTCAAATTTCTCTTCGAAGAATGTATTGAGTGACGACCCCTTCTCGTCTGACCCTTTTGAAGATTTAGACGAAGACAAAGTGATACCCAACATTGAAGTAGACGAAATTGCTCATGGCGATAGCAACGCCCTCTCTTCTGCTGAACTAGAGTACTTACCAGTTAATGTTGATAACAATACGCGTATAGAAGAGTCGATCGACAAGCTCATTACCTTAACCGAGAAAAACCAACAGTACTTACAGAATCCACAGCTACAACAAAAAGCACTATTCGACGCGTTAGAACAGACGGTTGATCAGTTCCTCAATGAATTTGCACCAAAGCAACTTGAGAACCAGTTTAGTGAGTACGTAAGTAGCGGCATTTTTACCAACAAAGATAAGAAGTATTGGAAGATCTACAGAAAGCACTTCCAACACCGCCAAGACAACGGAGATTTCAGACGTCAGTTCAAAGCGCTGTTTATGGAGAACATGCAAAAGCAAAGTGAGGAGAGAGAATGAAACGTCTCATACTCTTATCGCTTTGTTTACTGATCGCAGCATGCTCTTCATCGGATCCAGCTCCCGTTGTCACTCAATACTCGTTGACCGTTAAAGCGGATGCGACAGTCAACCAATACAATGACGACCAAGCCAATCCTGTAGTGGTTAGGCTTTACCAATTAACGGATCAACAACTGTTTAAGCAACTTCCGTTTATTGATTTATACAACAATGACTTGCAGTTACTGGCAGCAAACCTAGTTTCAAAACAGGTATTACCCATTGTACTGCCGAGCTCAGAACAAAAGCTGACGTTAGATATCAATAAGAACACTCAATACATTGCAGCACTGGTCGAATTCGCAGATTACCAGAACAGCACAACCAAAACCGTTTTGATGATGCCTTCCGACCCAGAGCAAACATTAGAGTTAACAATTACAGGGAAGAAAGCAGAGTTGGCCGTGATACAGCCTGACTCGAGCTGGTGGCAAATCTTTTAATAAAAAAGCCAATATATAAAAATAATAGAAAAGGATTTTACGTGGACGCTTTCAAAAAAGTAGTGTGGCAAGAAGGAATGTTTATTGCGCCTCAGCACTTTCAGCAGCAAGATCGCTATGTGCAAAACTACATTCGTCAGAACATCGAAACACTGGCTGGTTTTGCCCCTTTCTTTGGCATCACTGAATTAGTGCTGAACCACGATCTATTGAAGATCGGTAAGCTGTCTATCCCAAGTTGTTCTGGTGTGTTCCCTGATGGAACCCAGTTTAATCTCAAGCAAGAAATCGTCGTCGACATTTCGCAAGGTACCATTGAAACTATTGTTTATCTTGCTCTGCCAATCTCTTTACAAGGCAACAATGACTACAGTGAAGACGGTCAAGAACAGAGCCGCTACATCACCCGTTCCATCAACGTATTCGATACCTCAACCTCTGAAAACGCCAGTGTTGAAGTTGATGTCGCCCAGCTTAATATCGGTCTCAAATTCGCTGGAGAAGACACGTCTGGTTTTACCCTAATTCCCGTCGCTAAGATTTTAGAAATTAGTGATTCTGATGAAGTGATGCTCGATAGAGCCTTCATACCAGCATGCTTACATTACGGTGCCTCAACGCTACTTAGCGAACGAGTCAAAGAAATTCATGCGTTGGTCAGTAACCGAGCTCAAAACCTTCTGAAACGCATCGAGGCTGGCCAAGGGCAAAAAAGTCCCCAGTCGATGATGCAAGACTTTTTGTGGCTTCAAACGCTCAACACTTGGCTGCCGTGGTTTGAATTAACCATCAGCAACACTAAATACCCGACGCACGAACTGTATTCAAAGTTGAAGCAGTTTGAAGCGCAAGTCATGGCGTTAACACCGGCGATTCCTGATGAGTGCCAACCGTTAAAATATGACAAGCTTTACGACAACTTTAACCCGCTGTTTTCAAGCCTAAGAAACTTACTGACACTCGTTCAACAAGACTCGGTTATTGAGTTCAAGTGGGATATTTCGCTGTTTGAAAAACGCCGCCTACTTCGCACGCTAATCAAAGATCCAAGCAGCGTTTATAACCGTCGTTTCGTTCTGAGTGTTAAGTCTGACATCAGCAGCACAGAGCTTAATGAGCTGTTCCCTATTTCCGCTAAGCTCAGCAGTAACAACAAGATTGTGGAACTCGTTCGCAGCTCGCTGTCTGGTATCTCGTTAACGCCACTGCCTATCGCGCCAAGTGAGCTGAAGCCGATGCAAGGCGTCGCGTATTTTGAGGTCGATACCAAAGACAGAAACTGGCTAGATATGCTTGATACTCGTGACGCGATTGCGCTGCACGTCGATGCTCGTATACCTGCTCTCGAAGTCGTTCTGTACGCGTTGAGATAATGGCTATGGATTATTTAGACGAAGAAACACTGGTCATCGATAAAGCGTCAAAAGGCTCTACGAATACAGAGTCTGACCAGGCTTTTTCTAAATTGGTGGCGGTACATTCCACCAGCACCCAAGAAGAGTTTCTGCGTCACTTTGATAAGGCAGAAAATCAACTGATCAACATCAGTAGTGATTTGCTGACTAAGACACTCAAGATATCGACACTGTCTGAACCGGAAGATTTAACCGTTTTCCGAGAGCAGTTTATTCAAGGCATTAACGACATAAAGGCTCAAGCGACCGAGCTTACCTACCCTATTGCCGTTATCGACAAGCTCTGCTTTTTGTATGCCGTGGTTATTGATGAGTTCATCATCTACACCGAATGGGGAGAGAAACGAGGCTGGGAAAACAAAACCCTGCTGAGTGAACTGTTTGGTATGCGTAACGGTGGCGAACTGTTCTTCTCTGTCGCAGAAAAAGCCGCAAGACAACCACACAAGCTGATCGATCTTCTGGAGATCATCTACCTTTTCATCAATATTGGGTTCAAAGGCCAATATCGTGAAGGCGGCGCTGAACAGCTAAAAGCGTTCGTTCATCAGTTAGAACAAACCATTAGCCAATATCGTACTGCCAGTGGCGTTCACTGCCGCACTAAAGTAAAGCTACCTGAAGTAAGGAAACCAACCAGACGCAAGCGTTACTTCATCACCAGTTTATTTTTCTTTTGTCTAATAGCAACCAGCATTGGCTTAACGGAATTTTGGTACACCAAGACCCATGAGCAACGAGCTCGAGATTTCACCTTCTTACCGAACTTTAGCCAGCGTTACGTTTTGTCTGGTGAAATCAAAGACATCGTCTTCATCAGCCAAGATAACGACTTGGAGAGCCCACCTCGTCACGCGAGTAAAGCAGACGCGGTAGAAGCATCACAAGCCACCAACTTCATACCAAGCACAGCCAATTGGTTGGTACAGCTCGCGACATTCTCAAGTAAGAAAAATGCTCAGGCGTTCATTAATAACCTATCTCCGTCCGCTTATGAGCCAATTATCTCGCCTTACAAAAAATACTACCGAGTGATATTGAGAGCAAACACCTCAGAAGAAGCGAGAACGACCAAAGCATGGTACGTAGAAAACGATCAAATAAACGCCATTATTGTTCGCACTTCTGCGCATGACTTAAACAAGGAAGAGTCTAACTGATTATGCCGGATGCCAAATCAAACAAGTCAGGCAATGTAAAAAAAACAGTAGGCATTTCTGCCCTAGCCTCTGTCGCCTTTTTTACCGTCGCCTCTAGCGTCATTCTATTAACACCACTCAATGCTTATTTGGTGTGGGCGCTGACGACTGTCGCCATTATATCCACGCTTATCGGCTTTATTTGCTACTGGGTGCTCATTAAGCGCAGCGCAAAATCACAAGAAGAGTCACTAGACAAAGAACTGATTCAGAAAAGACAAAAGCAACTAGCAAACCATTTCAAGCGTATGATCAGCGGGCAAAAGCGCAAAACTCGCTTAACCAGTCGTTACGACCAGCCTATCTATTTGCTGTTAAGTCAAAACCCGAACAAAGACAAAAGCATCATCACTCAGATGGGTTATGAGGCTTATAAACTTGATGATTTCGGCAATGACATCGAATTCCCTATCCTGTTTTGGGTCAGTGAGCATTCAATTTTGGTATCAATCAGTATGGGTGAAGACCAACATCCTGAGTACCTGAAAACACTGTGCCAGTCCCTAACCGCGTGGCGACCAAGACAAGCGGCCAATGGCTTATTACTTACCACTGACGTTTCCTCACTATTGGAAAACAATGAACAGATTACGCAGCAAGCTGACGAACTCAAATCAACGATAAAGACATTTAATCAAGCATTTGGGGTCAGCCTTCCGATATATAACGTTATCTCCAATATGGGCAGCATCAGCGATTTTTGTCAGTTCTTCTCCGCTTTTGATGAGTCGAAACGCGATGAAGTATTCGGTGCTACCGCTCCTTATTCGATACACGGTGGCATCGATGCCAACTGGTTTAATGATGAATATGATCACTTAATCAGTGAACTGATAGCGAACATGAGTAATGCACTTGCGGGTCAATTGAATCAAGATTACCGAAACTCTATTGCTAGCGCCCCTTTCCAGTTTGGCTTGTTGAAACAGAACCTTTGGTTATTCCTAAATCGCTTGTATCGTGGAGAGCAACTTAGTGATGCATTGCAATTCAGAGGCTTTTACTTCACTCATGATGGTCAAAGCTCAGCACAATCAGACTTACTAGCGAGTGCTGTCTCTTACTCTGTCGGTCACGAGTATTATCAGCAGAATGAGCAAATCCCGGTTAATCAGACTTTGTTTGCCCAATACCTGATGACTCACGTGATTCTATCGGAGCACGAACTGGTCGGCGTAAACAGGCGCAAAGAGAACACCCTGCTCGTCAATCAAGTGCTGTTTACACTCTCTTGGATTGGCTTACTTGCCGCGGTATTGCTGGTGATTAAGTTCGACTTTGACTTCCAGAACCAACGCGAGACCAGAGCCGATGTGATGTTAGAACGTTATAAGGAAGCCATCTCGGCATCGCCTTACGACATCGAAAACATGGCGGACAATATTCCAAATCTGTTCTCACTGCAGCGAATCTACAACCTTTATAATCAACCTGAACCTTGGTATAGCTTGCCGTTTATGCCAAACCCAAGTATCAAGGAAGAAGTCGAAGAAGCATACTTCACAGAGCTACAACAAGTCCTGATTCCTTCTATGGAGAACACACTCGAGAAAGACTTGTTCGTCTATGTGAACTTAGAAGATCAATCACAGACTCTCTCTTTACTTAATAACTATCGTTTACTGTTTAGCAAAGACAGAACCAACGTCCAAGAGCTTAAGAACTACTACGTTCGTACTCTGCAAGATCAAGGTGAAGCTGATAGCGTCAACATCGCTCAATTAGACGTGCTGCTTAATGACATCTTTGCGCGTAACCTGACGCCGATAAAATCGAATCATGATTTAGAAAGTCTTGCCAAGAAAGTCATCACCCAAACGGGCATTGAAACCCTACTGTACGAACATATCCAAAGTTCGACAGCCTATGCCAAACGCGTCGATATTCGCGGTGAATTAGGTGACAACTTCGGCTCAGTACTTCAGTTTTCGCCAAGTTACGCTGGCTACTTGGTTCCGTATATCTACACACCAACCGGTTTTAACGAACTCGATTTATCAGTGAACTCTCCTACTCTTAAGTCCGCTTTGCAGTCCTATGAAGGCGTAGCTGGCGCTTATCCTAGTGCATTAGAACTTCACCGCATCAGTCGAGAATTAAAGCAGACTTACCAAAACGACTACATCAACTATTGGCGCGATTTAGTTCGTAATGTCGAAGTCAAAGAAGTAGCCGATCCAACGCAACTGAAAAATGCCCTAACGAGCCTGTCAGAAGCGAGCAATAACCCGATCGTCAGCTTGTATTCGACCATCGCCAAATACACCTATGTGGAGCTCGAAATCCCTGCGAAGGATGACAAAGAGCAAGATCCTGCAAGCATGCCGATTCAAGATGCTGACAAGAAAGAATCTGCTCGCCAAATATCTCTTAGCTTCCAAGCGTACAAGAAGCAGGTTTCGGCCAATGACCAAGGTAAAAAGCCAATAGATAACCTTCTTACGGCGTTTATCAATGCTAAAAAGTGGGGAGACAAGTTTTACGAAACTAAGGAGCCACAAAAGGTAGCCTTTGATACGCTGTCCGTTACATTGCAAGCTGGTAACCCTATTGCTTCACTATCCAGCCTAACCAACAGTCATTTAGAGGTCGCTGAAGAGCTGATTAATAACGTGGTATACCAGAGCAATGAAACGGTAATGTCGCTGGCTCACGACTATCTGAATACAGCTTGGTCGAATGAAATTTATCAGCCTTATCAACAGCGTTTAGCTTCATTCTATCCATTCAACCGAAAATCTAAATCGGATGTCAGTGTGGCAGATGTCAAAGCCTTCTTCGTGACCAACGGGATTGTCGACAAGTTCTCTCAAACTCGCCTGAACGGATTCGTAAAAGACAGCGACGAAGCGCCTTACTTGCCGGGGCTACTTCCAGGTACGGGCTTGTCGATCACACCTGACGTTTGGACGATGATGGATAAAGCTGCTGATATAAAGAGCGCCCTATTCTTAGCCGATCCATCCAATATCCTGATTAACTTCCAGTTGAAAGCCGTCGATATGACGCCCAACATCACAGAGTTTTCGATCATTTCAGATAAGCCGATCTTTACCTATCGTCATGGTCCAACGCTATGGAGCCAACAATCGTGGCAAGGTGACGCGAAGTTTATCGAGAAGCTAGGCGTTCAACTCAATGCGCAGGACTCTACAATTGGGCAGAACACTGTGAAAGGCACATGGAGTTGGTTCCGCTTGTTCGAACCAAACGTGAACTTTACCTCGGCACAAGACACTCAGGTTGAGTTTGTTTATGGTGACAGTAAGGTGAAACTGACCATTAAAACTCAAGGTCAATCGAATCCGTTTGTTCCTGGCTTCTTCTCTGGATTCTCTCTGCCAAGTGGGATCTAATAACGCTCCTTCAAATAGCTTGCCTTCCCTATCGAGGCGAGCTCAATTCTCCGAAGACCTTGCCTCTTCTAATCAGAGGAATTTAAACGATGGACAGCTTCAGAAAGTGCTCCAGCATCATGGTTATACTGACCTAACTCGTTTAAGTTCAAGAGTGTTCAGTGCCCAGCACTCTAGCTGGGGACTAGTGACCATCAAGTACGCTCAACAGCTAAAGCATCGTCACTTTCTAAAACAAGAGGCGGAATTTCTTTATTCCAATACTAAATTCAAGACCGACTACAATCGAAAAGATATCTGGCCGAACTATTGTGATTACTTTTCTAGCCATCAGAGCGATTGCTTAGTACTTTCTTACATTGATGGTCAGACACTATTGGACATTCAAACCAACTCAAAGACCACACAGCCTTTGCTTTATCGCTGGCTGACCGCGCTAGAAAAGGTCATAAATCAAGTACACACGTTAGGTTTCGTTCATGGTGATATCAAACCTTCCAACATTATTTGTAGCCCACAAGGGCAAGCTCGACTTATCGACTATGGCTCTGTCACTAAAATAGGAACTGAACGCTCTGTACTTCGCTTTGACAGCTACACTCCTCGATACTCTAGGCACCAGTCAGTCACAAACACTCTGGATGATTGGTTCGCGCTCGCCGTCATATTAGAAGAGCTGTTAGATGCTGGTGTACTGCCAAGTCGGTATCAGGTTCTATTAAAGCAGCATAGATAAACCGGCCATATCTACAGTTCTACAGACAACAAAAAGCGGATGATCAATCATCCGCTTTTTGCATTCGCTTAAACACATTAAGCCTTACTTTTAACCTTAGTGGCTAAGTTTCAAGTGCACTAGGAGTTTTTAGGGCGCTAGGAGTTATTCAGACACAAAGAGTTATTCGGGCACTAAAAGCGATTCCAATCCACCAGCAACCGTCGCTGCGAGTGCCTTAGGCGCTAGGCTTTCTTTTACGCTCTCTTTGATCGTTGTGCCATTGAAGAAATTCTTGACCTGCTGCTTTCTTACTGCCTTGGTGAACGCTTTTTCATCCGTTCCCGGTATAAAGTTAGGCTCACCACGCGCTGCGTTCAACACCTGCTTCACTCCGGGCTTATTACTCTCTAGCGCGATTTCACTATTTGCAATAAACGCCTTAGCTTCTTCTTGTAGCGTGGCGTAAGCACTCAATGTCGACTTCTGGAAAGATAACTTAATAACAGAAGGATCTGTGTTCACCTTAAAGCCAAACTTGCGCTTAATTCTTCGAGTTAATCGCGTCTTCATGTTCGGAGGTGGTGGCGTAATGTCTGTGATAGATAAAAAGTTATATGGCGAACTGTAACAAGGCATACAAACCATGTAGGACGCAATCACAGGGATCTCTTCCATCTTCATTTTGAACCAGTCACGAAAGAAGTTCGCACCAATAACGTCTCGCTTTTGATTAAGCATCACACACTCTTGCTTAAACTTGCGAAACTTACGTTCCATTACCCACTTGTCGTATAAACCGCGGAAAAAATTGAAGATAGAAAGTACGGCTTTAACAATACTGGTCACCGTTGCGCCGATACCTGAGCTCGCCAGGTTAATCGCAATCACACCACCATGAGCCAATGCGATCATAGAATCTTGGATAGCAACCGCACGAATCTCACCACGGATTTTATCAATCACATCAGCACCAACACGCGTTGTGCTCATAGAGCTCAAATGACGGGTTTTGTGGTTGTTTACGGCCTTGCCCAACGCTGTGTAGATACGAGTTGCAGCTTCTTTTATGTCATCGATAGCAGGTGCTAAATCTGCAAAGATTCGCTTAACTAAGCTTGGAATCATACTCAGTATCTGCGCCTTAATGTCATCCATCGCGATGCTGGTTATGCTCTTAGCGTAATCGAGGAATTTCTCTTTAATCTGCTCGGTTATGTTTTCAATCATACCCGCGAGACTTGTTCCACTTCCTGTGACGCCCTCAGTAATGGTACCTGTTAAGCTGTCTACTTCTGTTGCAGCGGCAACTGCAATCTTAACTTTATCTACTTTAGTGACACCCACCAAATCAGCATTCGCAAACAGCGATAGCATGTCTTTCTGAATGAGGGTCAGCCCTGTATTCGGCATCGTACGTTCTCCCTGTAACAAGTCCACGATAGATTTGAAAAGTTACTTGAACGACTAAGTACCCCTGAATCATTCGGTCTTAGCGAACTAAAACCTGAACTATTCAACCTTGATCGCACTACTACACAATCCATGTAGTTATTCTTTGTTAAATAAAGGTTAACATATAAAATATCTATTCATAGAAAGGTTCACCATTATTTCCTTTTAGATTCCAAAACCAACAATTAACCCTCCAGAAATCATGCATTTCCACCAAATTCCACTACGCTTTATTAGCATAGAACATAGCAATCTGATTAAATTTTTTAGGGACGAAAAATGAATCAAATTACGACAGAAAAACCGATTATTTTGGTCGTTGATGACATCCCGGATAACATCCATACCCTCTCAGGGATCCTGAACGACGACTTTAAAATCAAAGCGGCGACATCCGGTGAAAAGGCATTGAAAATCGCCGCCTCATCGCCAAAGCCCCATCTCATTCTTCTCGACATCATGATGCCAGAAATGGATGGCTATGAAGTTTGCGGCAGGCTTAAAAGTGACCCAGTCACATCTGACATCCCCGTTATCTTCGTTACCGCTAAAACCGATGTGGTCGACGAACAAAAAGGCTTCGAACTCGGAGCCGTGGATTACATCACCAAACCCGTCAGCCCACCTATTGTGAAAGCTCGTGTAGTGACACACATTTCGCTGTACGACCAAAACCTAGCGCTCTCTCGTAAGGTTAGGCAGAGAACGGAAGCATTAGCGATGAGCCGCCTTGAGATTATCCGCAAGCTTGGCCGCGCTGCTGAATATAAGGACAACGAAACCGGTATGCACGTTGTAAGAATGAGTTACTACTCCAAGATTCTTGCCCAGCAGTTAGACGTCAGTGAAGAGTGGGTGGAATTATTATTCCAAGCAGCACCAATGCACGATATTGGTAAAATCGGCATTCCTGACCGCATATTGGGTAAACCCGGTAAGCTTGATGAGGATGAGTGGGCAATCATGCAAACACACGTCACCATTGGCGGCGATATTATTGGAGACAACGACTCTAAATTGCTGAAACTCGCCCAAGAGATCGCCCTTTACCACCATGAAAAGTGGGATGGCAGTGGCTACCCTCATAAGCTGTCAGGCGAAGATATCCCTCTAAGTGCACGTATTGTTGCCATAGCTGACGTGTTCGATGCCCTAACCAGTGAGCGTCCATACAAAGAAGCTTGGCCGATTGAAAGAGCGATTGGACTGATACAAGAACAAGCTGGCCAACACTTCGACCCTAACCTAGTCCCTATCTTCATTAGTAAGCTCGACGAGATGCTCACCATCAAAGACTCTTTTACTGATGAACAAGAACACTAAGTACGCTGGTACTATATACACACAGGTACTTTATGAATACTGTTTCTAGATTCGCCTCTGATTCTAAAAAGATCCTAATTTCTTTTATCGTCGCCACCATAGTGCTGTTTTCGGTGGCTGTTGCTGCATGGTTTAACCTAAACAATCGCTTTGTTGGTATCGAGGACTACGCCGTAAGTACTCAGCTGCTTACCTCTCTTGATAAGCTTCGCGTCCACGAACTATCTTTTAGTAACGAGCGAAAGCCTCAATCGGCGCAGCTCTTTAACAAAGAAGCCGAGCTGACGAAACAGCTAGTTGAAACCTTTGCAGCGCATAACGACGATCAGCATGCACAACTGTCACTCAATAAATATCTGGACCAATTCAGTCAATACACTGAATTAATTGAATTAAGTGACACTGCTCGCGACCGCATGAATCGAAAGTCGCTGGCAGCGACCGATCTTCTCACTGAGATGCAAAGCTCCCACAAAGACACGATTGATACCGTTAGCCAAGACGTGAAGCAGCTTAGAGTATTAAGTGAGGGTCAAGCTAACCGAGTGATGAAAATCGGCGGACTGACAACACTCAGTGCCACTGTACAAAACTTAGAAAAAGAGTTTCTTCTAACCGGATCGCCAAAAATATACACGTTAACTAAGATTGAGATTCAGAAGATCGCTTCGTTAATCTCGCAACTTTCAAATGAAGTCAAAGATCCTAAAGGCGCTGAATTACTGCAAACCGTCCAACAAGCTCAAAACCGTTACTACACCAACTTGGTTCAACTGCAAGGCTTGTCGAGCTCGGCAGTACAACTCAAAACATCCATCACCAAACAAGTGTCTCGCAGTGGCATAGAACTATCGCGCGCTTCAACGGCTCTTAATGAGCAGCAACAAGGGTTGTTAACTGACCTCAACGAACAGATTGGGCATGCTCAAGCTCGCCTTTCATCTCAGCTGTCAATTGGTGAAAACCTGTTGGTGATTCAAACTCTATTAAGCCAATCCGAGCAGCTGAATCGTGATTTTTCTTTAGCTAAATCGGACGACCAATCCATTATATCCGAGCAAGTTTTTACATTAATTGGTGAGATGCAATCGGTGTCGCTTGAAGCGCGCGAATTGTTAACGCGATACGCCCCAGAAATGAAAATTACCGCATTTGATCAACACGTAACATTCTACGAAGAAGAATTTACCAACCTAGCTAGAGCTCAGCTACTCAGCCATCAAGTGCTGAAGGAAATGAGCGCTAATTTCACTCAACTGCACGATTTAGTCGTCGAAGCTTACATGGCAGAAAGTGACAGCGTAAAAGACTCTTCAAGTGTGTCTTCCCACCTGGCAATTGGTGGCTTGATCTTCTTCTTTATCATTATGTTGATGGGCTTACTCGCCAATAAAGCTCACTCAGCCCTTGAGCACTTTGCCACAAACTTAGCCGTAGCACGTGACGAAGCCGATGCGGCCAACCATGCTAAATCTGATTTCTTAGCGAACATGAGCCATGAGATTCGCACGCCAATGAATGCCATCATTGGTATGAGCTACTTGGCACTGAAGACCAACTTAACTAAGGCACAGCGTAACTACATCCACAAAGTAAAACTCTCTTCAGACACCCTACTCGGCCTTATCAACGACATTCTCGATTTCTCCAAAATCGAAGCGGGTAAATTAGACATAGAGAACGTTGATTTCCACCTTGAGAACGTACTCGACAACATTACCAACCTAGTTGGGTTACGTGCTTCTGAGCGTGGGCTAGAGCTCCTTATCCAAGTAGACCGTGATGTGCCAACCAATCTGATTGGTGACCCATTAAGGCTTGGTCAGGTCCTGATTAACCTGAGTAACAACGCAGTTAAGTTCACAGAGAAAGGCGAAGTGAAGATTTCAATCTCTGTCGAAGAAAGAAATGGCGATGACATCAAGCTCAACTTTGCTGTTTCAGACAGTGGCATTGGTATGACACAAGAACAAGCCGCTAAATTGTTCAACAAATTCACGCAAGCCGACAGCTCTACCACTCGAAAATATGGTGGTACGGGTTTGGGGCTGGCGATTAGTAAAGAGCTCAGCCAGTTGATGGGGGGAGACATCCACGTTTCAACGGAACTAGGCAAAGGCTCAACCTTCTCATTTACGATCGCGACTCGCGTTAGTCACTCAATAACCCAAAACCGAGTGGTGGTTCCTGCTTCGATTAATCATTTGAAAGTGCTGGTTGTTGATGACAACTCCAGTGCGCGTTTAATCGTTGGCGATATTCTAGAGTCTCTCAAACTGACTCCGACGTTAAGTGCCTCTGTCGATGAAGCTTTAGTTGAACTCCACACCGCAGATGCTAACAACAAGCCCTTTGATCTGATTATCTCCGATTGGAAAATGCCTAAACGCGATGGTGTTGACCTGCTAGAAGCACTCAATCACGGATTATCATTGAGTAAAGAGCCGAAAATAATGATGCTCACCGCTTACGGTCGTGAAGAGCTTGCCGAGGCCATTACCCAAAGAGGATTCGACGTTCCAAGTATTTTGGACAAGCCGATTACTTCATCTCACCTTTATGACTCTATCGTATCCCTCTATGGGCTCGACTCAGACCGCGTATCTCGCAGCGAACTGGAACAACAGTACCAACTTGCCAATGTTCAACAACTGGCTGGCGCTAACATCTTGTTGGTTGAAGACAACGAGATAAACCAAGAGCTAGCCACTGAGCTGCTAGAGGGCCAGCAGATTAAAGTCACCATTGCAGAGAACGGGCAACAAGCCATCGATCTTTATCAACAAGCCAACGCTGACGAGACCCCTTTCGATGGCATTTTGATGGACTGTCAAATGCCGATCATGGATGGATACGAGGCGACAGAGCATATTCGTAACGAGATAAAAGACACTCAAACTCCTATCATCGCAATGACCGCAAACGTGATGGAACGAGATAAAGAGAAAGCACTCAACTGTGGGATGAGTGACATCATCGCAAAACCGATTGATGTCGGCTCTATGTTCGCTACCTTAGCCAACTGGGTTTCACCATCTAACCCCGTGCAATTCAATGTTTTGTTGCAAGAGTCGAGTGTAACTCCACAAGATGACAACCGTTCAGAGAGTGAACCAGAGGCATTGCCTGCCATTAATGGTCTCGATACCAACATGGGATTGATGCGGGCGAGTAACAATCACAAGCTCTACATGAAGTTATTGAAGCGATTTGTTGAAGCATATTCTGACGAAGATACCTTAACTGCTGAGCTATCAAGTACTGCTCAGCAGCGTTACTTGCACACCCTTAAAGGTGTGGCTGGTAACCTAGGTGCGAGCGATTTACATAGCTTGTGTGATAAGCTGGAGTCCGAACTTACCGATGACGAACTAAAACAGAACGTTATTAAAACTACGATTGAGATCAGTCAGGGGATCTCCAACGCAGTATTCCAAACAGCAACCACAACCGACAACTCCAATGAACAAGATGCAGGTGCTGACTCAGCAACGAATCAGCCAGATACTGAGTTGTACCATCAGTTGTTAGAAGCCGTTGCCAATGATGACACTGAAGCACTCAACATCATTCTTAACATTGAGGACGGTACGGTGGTTGGATTAACACCTTCTGAGTTCAAGAGGTTGGAAAATTCGCTAGAAGAGTTTGACTTCGATACAGCGACTGAACTGCTCAAAGGCTCAACACTAGCCAACTCATCATGAGCCCAAAATACTAAATATGTCTTAAGCTACAAACCGTTAAAGAGAGCCCAAGTGGCTCTCTTTTTTATCTGTATCTAATAGCAACGCCACCTTCACCTTGCCGTGAACTTTATGAACTTTATTCACCCAATGTTCTTTATTCTCAATATCGCCGCATTGCAGACAATTCGTTAACACACCGTTAACTTTAGCTTCATCTACTAAGCGATACCCTACTCGTGTGTTTAGTAGCTGGATATAAACATAAGTTTCTCTCCATTGAAGAGATCCCCTACATAAGGAACGTGAACCATGTTCAAGGCACTGAAACCTACTCTTGCGGCTTCTATCATCGCAGCAACCTTTTCTTTCAACACTTTTGCTGCTGACGTAGAGAAAATCCACTTCCTAATCCCTGGTGGCGCGGGCGGCGGTTGGGATATGACAGCTCGTGGTACTGGTGATGTACTGGTGAAATCAGACATCGTAGAAAATGTCTCTTTCCAAAACCTATCTGGTGGCGGCGGCGGTAAAGCCATTGCACACCTAATTGAAACGGCTCAACGCCAAGAAGACACGCTGATGGTGAACTCAACACCTATCGTTGTGCGCTCTCTGACGGGTATTTTCCCACAGTCTTTCCGTGACCTAACACCTGTTGCTGCAACCATTGCCGATTACGGCGCAATCGTTGCGTCTGCTGATTCTAAATACAACACATGGGAAGACGTAGTAAAAGAATTCGAAACCAACCCTCGCAAAGTAAAAATTGCTGGCGGTTCAGCTCGTGGCAGCATGGACCACCTTGTAGTTGCTGCGGCGTTCAAGGGCGAAGGTTTTGATGCGAAAAAGGTTCGCTACATTGCTTACGATGCGGGCGGTAAAGCAATGGCTGCACTGCTTTCTGGCGAAACCCAACTGCTTTCAACTGGCCTTGGTGAAGTACTAGAGATGTCTAAGTCTGGACAGGTGAAAGTACTGGCTGTAACGGCACCAAAACGTCTTGATGCAGCACCAGACATTCCAACACTAACCGAATACGGCAACGAAACTGTATTCGCTAACTGGCGTGGCTTCTTCGCGGCTCCAAACACTAGCCAAGCGAAGATCGATGAGTGGAATGAAGCCCTAGGCAAAATGTACAAAACCGATGAGTGGCAAGTGGTTCGTGACCGTAACGGTTGGATCGATAACTACAAAGCGGACAAAGATTTCTACGCCTTCCTAGAAGATCAAGAAAAACAGATGGGCGACCTAATGCGTGAGCTTGGTTTCTTGAAATAACCAACAACGATAGAGGGACTTTGTGCCCTCTTACTCTTTCCTTGTTTCGCCGTACATGAGTTAACTTCAAACTCCTTTGTTTATTCGTAGACGTATTACTCGCGCTTGCTGATTCGTTGTAAATGCAAGTGGCTTGCTAAGTTCAAGCATCGTAATTCGCTTACCTTCGGTTAGTGATCCCAGACATTTCATTGACTCGCTCATGTACGGTTTTTTACTTTTCTACACCACCCAAATGGAGTTGGATATGTCGGACTTACCAACCAAATTTTTCAGTAAGGAATCTTTGCTTTCAGGCGATCGCCTCGGAGCTTTGATCTTTATGCTGGCGTGCTTGTGCTACGGCTACCAAACCACCCTGATTCCGCTGTTTCCCGGTGATGAATATGAACCCTTTACCGCGAGAACACTGCCTACCCTGCTGACTTTCATCGGTATCGGGCTGTCGCTGATCCTGCTTGTGACTGGTCAGCCAGACAAAAAGCTCAAGTGTGAAACCGCACCTTTAAACTGGAAGCTACTGATTGGTTTCTTAGTACTGATGGCATTTTATGGCGTTGGATTGACATATCTTGGCTTCGTTCTAGCAACAAGCTTCTTCCTATTAGCGGGCTTCTACCTATTGGGTGAGCGCCGTAAATCTATCTTGTTTGGCGCGTCGTTTCCTTTCGTTATCGCGTTCTTTCTTCTTTTAACTCAAGGCTTAGATATCTACCTAGAGCCTGGTTTAATCTTCACTCTTTGGTAGGGATAACATTATGTTAGACGGAATTTTACAAGGACTTTCTACCGCTGTGATGCCAATGAACATCATGATGGTAATCGTAGGCTGTTTCGTAGGTACCTTCATCGGGATGCTGCCGGGACTAGGTCCAATCTCAGCCATTGCTCTGATGATCCCTATCACTTATGGCCTAGATCCATCGTCTGGTCTTATTTTGATGGCAGGTGTTTACTACGGTGCGGTGTTTGGTGGTTCAACATCATCAATCCTAATCAACGCTCCGGGCTGTTCTTCTACTGTGGTAACAGCGTTCGACGGCTACCCAATGGCCCAAAAAGGCCAAGCAGGTAAAGCACTGGCCCTTGCTGCTTACTCTTCTTTTACTGGCGGCACACTTTCAGCAATCATGCTTTTAATCGCTGCGCCTGCTCTAGCAAGCGTGTCATTGAGCTTCCAGTCTTCGGACTACTTCGCACTAATGCTATTAGGTTTATCAGCTGTAGCAGCGTTTGCAGGCCCAGGACAGGTTATCAAGGCATGGATGATGACTATCTTAGGCTTGATGCTTTCAACGGTAGGTATCGACAAAGGCGTTGGTGTTGAACGTTTCACATTTGGCCTCACGGATCTAATGGATGGCTTCAGCTTCCTATTGCTGGCGATGGCGACGTTCGCGCTTGGTGAAACCTTAATGGGTATTCTTAAGCCTGAGCAAGACAACAGCGCTGAAGAAAGCAAAAAGATGTCTGATATTGGCAGCATGAAAGTAACTAAAGAAGAGATCAAAGAAGTCGCACCGGTATCAATTCGCTCTTCAATCCTTGGCTTCTTTACTGGCGTACTTCCGGGTGCTGGCGCAACCATCGCTGCTTTCTTAAGTTACGGCATGGAGCGTAGCCTTGCACCGAAAGACAAACAGAAAGAGTTTGGTAAAGGCAGTATTCGTGGTCTTGTTGCTCCAGAGTCGGCAAACAACGCCGCATCAAGTGGTTCATTCGTTCCGCTACTGACGCTGGGTATTCCGGGCTCTGGTACAACGGCTATCATGCTAGGTGCATTGATCGCTTACGGCATCCAACCGGGGCCTCGCCTGTTCGTTGAACACCCAGATGTATTCTGGTCGGTGATTATCTCTATGTACTTTGGCAACATCGTACTGGTTATCTTGAATCTGCCTTTGATCCCTTATATCTCTAAGCTACTGGCAGTACCAAGAACAGTGCTACTACCAATGATCATCTTCTTCTCAATCACTGGCGTTTACTTGGTGTCTTTCAACACGATGGACGTATTTGTGATGCTACTAGTCGCGATGGCAGCAATAGCATTAAGGCTTGCCAACTTCCCACTCGCCCCGTTATTGCTTGGCTTTATCTTAGGTGGCTTGATGGAAGAAAACTTAAGACGAGCACTGATGATCAGCGATGGAGAGCTTAGCTTCTTGTGGGAACGCCCTATCACTATGACGTTCACTATCTTGGCGGTATTGGTTCTTTCTAGCCCGATTCTGGTTAAGCTATTCAAGAGCTTTAAAGCGAAACCTGTCGAAGTGTAATCAACACCTCGAACACATTGAACACAATTCGAAATCTAAAAGGAGCCTCAGGCTCCTTTTTTCGTGCCTGCCGTTAAGAGCAAACACAACTCTAAGATGGTAGCACACTCACAAACTCGCACTTTCAAGCCCTGCAGCTCTGATATTCATATCAAAATCAAGTAAGGTAACCAGTCATTTAACGCATTGGATTCTAAAACTATGGATTGGTTGATTCTATTCTTATCAGGCGTGGTTGGTGGCGTGCTTAACTCTATTGCAGGAGGAGGCAGCTTCATCACCTTCCCCGCTCTATTGTTTGCTGGCGTGCCGCCTATTGCAGCCAACGCGACCAATACCTTTGCATCCTGCGCAGGCTACATCAGTGGCGCTTATGCACTACGTCATGAGATCCAATCGGGCACCAAACAACTTAAACTGACCATTGCTTTATGTGTGGTTGGCGGTGGTATTGGGGCTTTCTTATTGCTGCACACACCAGAGGCTTTGTTTACTCAATCTGTGCCTTGGTTGTTACTGTTTGCCGCCCTTCTTTTCACCTTTGGTGGAACGTTGAATAAATGGCTGAAACAAGCAACAGCAAAACATAAACACGCCACCAGCGCTGGCGCCTTCTTTTCCGCTTTATTGCTTTTGATCGTGTGTATCTATGGCGGCTACTTTAATGCAGGGTTGGGAATCGTCACATTGAGCTACTTGGCTCTGGCGGGTTACACCAATATCAACGTAATGAATGGTATAAAGCTGCTCGTGTCAGCTTGTGCATCACTTGCGGCGATCGTGTTATTTATCATAAATGGCTCGATTGATTGGCCATCAGGCATGGCTGTTTTGATGGGGACCTTAGTTGGTGGGTATTACTCGGCAAAAATCTCTCGCCGAATCCCACAACAGTATGTTCGTAACACAGTGATCATCGCGAGTTTCTTAATCACCGCTTACTTTTTCTATACTAACTAGGCTTTATACTAAGTCGGTTTGACACTAATTAAACCCGAGACTGAATCTAATTCTAACTGGAAAACACAGCGGGAAAGCTGACTCTCACATTACCTATGTCGCTATTTTATTGCTTATAAAATAACCGTATCGATATATGTGAGACGAGTCCTTTAATTAGTAAATTTGATAACAATTTAGACTGTTTTTTAGCCTTTCTTTTACGGAAAGTGGGATAATTCTCCTGTCGAAAGTGAGACTTCATTAGGAGGCGTTATGAACATTAAACTCGGTCATGTCATGTCATCAAGTCGACTCATTTGCTTTGTCGCTTTTCTCGCTGCCACATTCGCGTGGATTCTAAAAATGCCCGCTCTGTTTTCTGTGTCAGCGCTCTTCTTGCTTATCAGTGCTATCGTTTATGTCACCGATCTTTGGAAGAATCAAAGAAAGAACCGCGAAGCTTAAGACTCAAGTACAACAAGCTTTACACGCTTGAACTAAGTACACACGTTAAAAAAGGAGCACTTAGGCTCCTTTTGTATTTTTTGCTTATCGCTTTTGGCTGATTAGACGGCGTTATTAATGACGCGTCTTTATTAGCGACGCCTGTTCTTAACGACGAAAGTTACGACCGTTACCGCCACGGCGAGCTTTAAATGCCGATGCCGCTTTAGCTTGAGAAGCCTGGATAGACTCAACCGTTAATTCCATTGGCTCACGAGGTTCTAACCCGTGACGGAATGTACGTGAACGCGGAGGCATCTGGTATTCGATGTCTGATGCTTTAGGCATACGCTTAAAACGGTAAAGGTAGAAGTTTTCAACCTTCTCACGAGCCCATTCCGTCTTCTTCAGATATTTAACAGCGCTTGCTACAGTCGGCTTAGTGTTAAAGCAGTTCATGCGCATTGCCGCATCCAAAATTTCCCAACCATAGTGATCCACTAACTCAGTGATCATGGTCTCAAGCTTTAAGCCGTGTAGAGGGTTATTTTGTTGCAGTTCGATTCTTTCTTCTTCAGTCATAACATTACCTTTTTCAAGGCAGCTCACGGCCTTGAATATACTCTAGAACACCGTCATCACTGACCGCTTCTAGCTCAATCACTTAGGCATTACATCCATTGCCCTTATTTATGCCTTTATGATGGCATAAAGCATGCACGTTATCCTATTTATCTTTTCATTTAATTTCAAAATGGTCACTTAACGCCTGAATTACCATCAACCTCTTTCCCTTTTTTCAGATCCAAGAACCGATAAAAGTACCAGTTAACAAAAATGAGGGTAATACAATGAAATAACCATTTATATCGTAATGATATTGTATTTTATCAGAACGCAATGCTATTTTTTAATCGATACTAAAAATAACAAATAACTCGAATAAACAATGATATAACTATAAATAAAGGTTGGCTTGTAACATGTTTGACTACTCCCAGCTCAACAGAGTAGCCGCTCAAGATAAGGACATTATCGCCATTGTTGATGACCTTTTTCGGCTAGCTCGTGAACATTACCCCATATTATCTCGGCTTTCCGTTGTACTATGCAGCGAAAACAGAGCATCGAATTACTTTGTTTCAGACACGCTGTGCCAAGAAGCAGAACATCGCTACGTAGAACAAGAACTTAAACCAGAATCAGCTTTATCGCGAATGGCTGAATCTCTCGATACTCGAATCATCCACGATCTCACCTCGATCAAACCGACCAAACAAATTTCACACTTACTCCAACTCGGGCACCAAAGCAGCTATACAACGCCCATTCACTATCAAGAAAGTAATCTTGGATTTGTGTTTATCAATGCATCGTCAACGGGCTTTTTTGCTAAGGAATATATCCAGTGTGATATTGCCTATATCTCTCAGCTCATCTCGAGTTTGTTTGTTCAGTTGTTTGAAAGGCAACGTCACTTTCAGTCGTCATTAGCGATCGCCTTAAACATGGGACACGCTCGCGACCCTGAAACCAAAGAGCATCTGATTCGCATGGGGAAATACAGTGAACAGATCGCTAGAACGATGTCCCAGAGTAATAATGAAATCACACACCAGTTCATTCATCGTATTCGTTTATACGCCCCCTTCCACGACATAGGAAAATATCGAATCCCTGATAACGTGTTGTTCAGCACGTGCCGTTTTTCAGCAGAAGAAAGAGCCATCATGAACAATCACACTTTGTATGGTGAAGAGATGATTAACGATGTCGTGTCCCTCTCCCACCACTGCTCTATGTGTTCTGATGAAATTCAGTTCATTAAGAATATTGTGCGTCATCACCACGAACGGTTTGATGGTTCCGGATTACCCGATGGGTTAAGTCATACTGCGATTCCACTTGAAGCACGAATTGTAACGCTCGCGGATGTATTTGATGCGCTCATGAGTAAAAGAGCCTACAAGCACGCATGGTCACTCGATGAAGTCATGGAATACATTGAAGCGCACAACGGTTCAATGTTCGACCCTGAATGTGTTGAGGCGCTTAAACAGAACCTAGACGGCTTTATGGCAATTCGGGAGCAATACAACGACGATGTAAAACCCCAAGCCATGATGGCTTGAACTGTGACGCCTTGAACTGTAACGCTTTGGTTGTGTAGACCAAAGAAAACGCGAGCCAACAAAAAAGGATGCCAATTGGCATCCTTTTATTTTCTAGTTTTCAGCTGAAAGAACAAACACGTTCTTAACTGATTCTAACTAACGATTATACGTCGTAAGTTGTAGAAGCAGTGTCGCCGCCTGTACCAGTCCAGTTTGTGTGGAAGAATTCACCACGTGGACGGTCAGTACGCTCGTAAGTGTGAGCACCGAAGTAGTCACGTTGAGCTTGAAGCAGGTTCGCTGGTAGACGTGCTGTTGTGTAACCGTCTAGGAAAGATAGCGCAGAAATCGTACATGGCATTGGGATACCAGACTCTAGAGATTTCGCTGCTACTTTGCGCCATGCTACTAGGCTGCCTTGTAGGATGTTTTTGAAGTACTCGTCAGAACCTAGGAACGCGATGTCTGGATTTGCTTCGTACGCATCACGGATGTTGCCTAGGAATGCAGAACGGATGATACAACCACCACGCCACATAAGAGCTACGTTACCGTAGTTTAGGTCCCAGCCATTTTCGTTCGACGCTTCACGCATTAGCATGAAACCTTGAGCGTAAGAAATGATCTTAGAAGCCAGTAGAGCTTGACGTAGTGCATCAACCCACTCTTGCTTGTCGCCTTCAACTGGAGTGATTGTTTTCTCAAACAAAGCTTCAGCTTCAACACGTTGGTCTTTAAGAGCAGACAGGCAACGAGAGAATACAGACTCAGAGATTAGAGTTAGTGGGATACCTAGGTCTAGAGCGTTGATACCAGTCCACTTACCCGTACCTTTTTGGCCTGCAGTGTCTAGGATCTTCTCAACTAGCGCTTCACCGTCTTCATCTTTGTAGCCAAGGATGTCAGCAGTGATTTCAACTAGGTAGCTGTCTAGCTCAGTCTTGTTCCAGTCAGCAAATACTGCTTGCATCTCGTCCGCAGACATACCTAGACCATCTTTCATGAACTGGTATGCTTCAGTGATAAGCTGCATGTCACCGTATTCGATGCCGTTGTGTACCATCTTAACGAAGTGACCAGCACCGTCGTTACCAACCCAGTCACAACAAGGCTCACCAGCGTCAGTTTTTGCAGAGATACCTTGGAAGATTGGCTTAACCGCTTCCCAAGCTTCAGCCGCGCCGCCTGGCATAATTGAAGGACCGAAACGAGCACCTTCTTCACCACCAGATACACCAGTACCGATGAAGTGGATGCCTTTCTCACGACAATGCGCTACACGACGGTTAGTGTCTGGGTAGTTAGTGTTACCACCATCAATGATGATGTCGCCTTCATCTAGAAGTGGGATTAGGTTTTCGATGAACGTGTCTACAACGTCACCAGCACGAACCATAAGCATCACTTTACGTGGCGCTTCTAGCTTCTCAACTAGCTCTTCTAGAGAGTATGCACCAACAATGTTAGTACCTTTAGCTGGGCCTTCTAGGAACTCGTCTACTTTCGCAGCAGTACGGTTGTGAGCCACAACTTTGAAGCCGTGGTCGTTCATGTTTAGGATAAGGTTCTGACCCATTACTGCTAGGCCAATTACACCGATATCACCTTTCATTATTTATATCTCCTTGCGGCTATTCGCACTTATGCGATAGCACTTGCTGCATTTGAATCTAGGAACCACTCTGTTTCGCCAGTTTTAGACTGGATTTTCGCTGCAGGGTAAGGCAACTCTGAAGCAGGAGTAGTATGAATTTCTTTAACGATCTCAACTTTACCTGCACCCAGTACTAGGTAGCTGATTCGTTTTGCTGCTTCTAAAACTTTTGCAGTTTTAGAAACACGGGTTTGACCCGACTCAGGGTGAGAAGCCAGTACAGACAGGTTCTCATCTTGGTAGTTGGTTGCACCCGGGAATAGTGAAGCTGTGTGACCGTCTGCGCCAACACCTAGCAGAATCCAATCGAAAACTGGCGTGCCGTTTTCTGTTGGGATTACGTCTGCCATCTCTTTTGCGAAACGCTCTGCTTCTGCTTTCGGTTCATCTTCACCACGAATGCGGTGGATGTTTTCAGCAGGAAGGTTCACTTGAGTAAACTCTTTTAGTTTCGAAAATAAGAGCGCGTTAGCTTCACCGAAGTTGCTTTCAGCGTCGTCTGGTGCCACGCAACGTTCGTCGCCCCACCAAAAGTGAAGGTTATTCCATTGGATGCCTTCTGCGTATGGTGCTTGAGCTAAAAGCTTGAAAAGCATTTTTGGCGTGCTGCCACCCGACAATGAAATGTGAACAGGTTTACCCTGCTCGCTGTACGCTTTCATTTCGTTTGCTAGAGTTTCAACAACCAATTCTGGCGTTGCAAAGATCTTGTGATTGATCATAGTTCGCAGTAATCCGTGTCTGTTAAGTTTTTGCATGGGAAACGCCATGCGCGGCCATCACGTTGCAGAAGTTCATCCGCTTCCTGTGGGCCCCAAGTACCACAAGCATAGCCAAACAGCGCTTGAGGATCTTGCTTGAAGTCTAAGATTGGTTGAACGTACTTCCAACATGCTTCTACTGCATCGGTACGTGCAAACAGAGTTGCATCACCGTTAAGTGCATCAAGAAGAAGACGCTCGTAAGCCGTTAGCATTTGAGTTTCAGGCAAGTCAGAGTAAGAGAAGTTCATTTTCACTTCTTTTGCTTTGAAGCCTGCGCCCGGCTCTTTCAAGCCAAAGCTCATCTGAATACCTTCGTCCGGTTGGATACGGATAATCAGTTTGTTCTCTGGTGCATCTTGACCAAATACTGGGTGTGGCGTGTTCTTAAAGTGAATCACGATTTCCGTTACGCGCGTTGGTAAGCGTTTACCTGTACGAACGTAGAAAGGAACACCATTCCAGCGCCAGTTATTGATGTGCGCTTTAAGACCAATGTACGTTTCAGTACGAGAATCGTCTGCTACACCCGGCTCTTCACGGTAACCAAGCAAGTGCTGGCCGCGAACGTCTGAAGCTGTGTATTGACCAAGAACGAGATCTTTACGTAGGTCATCTTCCTCAAGAGGTTTCAGACACTGAAGTACTTTAACCACTTCGTCACGAATAGAATCAGCATTGATTTGAGCAGGTGGCTCCATACCAACCATCGCTAGCACTTGCAGCAGGTGGTTTTGGAACATGTCACGAACTGCACCAGAACCGTCGTAGTATCCGCCACGTTCTTCAACGCCAAGGAACTCAGCACCTGTGATTTCAACGTATTCAATAAAGTTACGGTTCCACAGTGGTTCAAACATCGCGTTTGAGAAACGAAGCACTAGAAGGTTTTGTACCGTTTCTTTACCAAGGTAGTGGTCGATACGGTAGATCTGGTGTTCTTGGAAGTGATGATGGATCTCTTCATCTAACGCTTGAGCAGAAGCTAGGTCGTAACCAAATGGCTTCTCGATGATCAGACGACGCCAGCCGTTCGTTTCATCGTTCAGGCCATGCGCAGCAAGGTTTGCTGGGATCACACCGTATAAGCTTGGCGGCGTTGCCAAGTAGAACAGTGTGTTATGGTTTTCGAATTGGTAGTCTTGCTCAAGCTTGTCTAGACGTTGTGCTAAACGAGCGTAATCTTCGACATCTGAAGTGTTGATCGCTTGGTAATGCAAATGTTCAATAAATGCATTCAGCGTCTCAGGCTCAGTTTGTTCCATTTCCTGAAGAGACTTCTTCAGCTTCTCACGGTAAGACTCATCGCTGTACTCAGTACGGCTCACTCCAAGAATCGCAAAGGATTCTGGTAGTTGATTGCTAGCATACAGGTGGTACAAAGCAGGAATTAACTTGCGGTAAGTTAGATCTCCCGACGCACCAAAAATAACGATGCTGCTGTTTTCAGGTATTACCATCATCTTTCCTATAAAAACAAGGTTTTTAGTATTCGCCAACGGTATCAGCGACATACGAAAATAGATAATAGGTCTTAGCTATTACATCAATAGCGAGTGCCTATTACACTTGAGAATGCGTTTGGTAAACGAGGGTGAATGCTATCACCTCTATTCGGGACAGTATTGTCTATGAGTATTTGATTTACATCAACCACTGTGAAAGCAATCGATTAAATATTGACTCATTTCGAACAAATTCTAATCGATAGCTGAGTTCGCAAAGGTAGAAATAGCAGCAAATTGGCATTCTCAAACATTGTAGTCAAGAAAGAATGGCATCTGGTCTGTGGAGTGACTTGTGGATATTAAAAAGGAAACTAAAACCAGCTTATTCAACTGGTTTTACACTTTATTTGGAATGTAAAGGCATCTTCGGATGAAGAGAGCTTCTTGCGCACCTTTATCTTTTCGCTTTGTTATAACAACGTTCAGGACGACCAACGGTGCCGTAGTTTAAATCGGCAGCCAATTCACCGGTTGTGATCAAGAATTCTAGGTAGCGTCTGGCTGTGGTTCGGCTTGCACCAATGCGTTCACCTGCTTCATCAGCCGTAATATTCGTCGCGTCGGCTTGTTGAAAGACCGCACGAATCTTATCGAGTGTTACACCGTCGATCCCTTTAGGTAACGTCGATACTTTCGCTGAGTCTGCTTTCGCATTGGCTTGCAACATCTTGTCGACCAAGCCTTGGTTCAAGTCAGACACGCTTTCAAACTCTTGCTGTTGCGATTGGTACTTTTTCAGCGCCGCTTCCAAGCGAGGAAACATCACGGGTTTGAGTAGATAGTCGACCACTCCGCCACGCATTGCTTGCTGCAAAGTGTCGACGTCGCGTGCTGCGGTAATCAAGATAACATCACAGCCTTGATTGCTTCCACGAACGTGGTTGAGAATGTCGAGCCCACAACCATCCGGCAGATAAACATCCAAAAGCACCAAATCAGGCTTCAAGATATCGAGCTGCATTAAGGCTTCAGACTGTGTGGTCGCGATACCAACCACATCAAAGCCTCCCATCTGTTCTAAATAACGATGGTGAAGCTCTGCAATCGCAATATCATCTTCAATGACCATGACTCTCGTGATTGCGTTCATTTATGTTCTTCCTTTAACCATTGTATTCCTGTCACGATGAGCGTCACTCAATCGTTTCGTGCTTAATTATTATTGTTCTTCTTTTGGTAGATACACCGTCATGCGTGAACCAAAGTCAGGGTTATCAACCATTTCTAATTGCCCTTGATAACGGTCGGCTAACTGCTTAATCAAATATAAACCGACACCACGGTTCTGTTTCGCTTTACTCGATACGCCTTTTTCAGTGAGGTCATTGGTTGCCAAGTGTTTTGGTAAACCACAGCCTTTATCTTCTACTTCAACGATGATTTCATTACCAAAATCACTGATAGACACATCAATCACGCGGCGCGCCGGGGCAATTTGCCCTTCTTGTTTAATCGCCATCATGGTGGCATCAAACGCGTTATCAATCAGGTTACCGAGAATAGTGACAACGTCATCCGCATTTAAACGGCTTGGCAGCGCCTCAAGCCTCGAACCCTCTTCGACTTTGAGCTCTAAACCAATCTCACGTGCGCGTTCTGTTTTGCCTAGTAACATGCCCGCGATCAGTGGGTCTTTGACCGTCTCTCTCAAGAACTCGATCAGGCTTTGATAGTGAGCCGTTTCTTGTCCGATCAACTGCTGAACAGATTCCAATTCACCCATTTGAATCAAACCGCTAATGGTATTCAACTTGTTCTGGTGTTCATGGGTTTGTGAACGCAGCAGATCCGCATACTCTTTAGTTTGAGATAGCTGATCCGTTAAGTCGTTAATCTCATCTCGTAAACGGAAACTGGACACCGCACCAACCACTTCACCAGCCACAATAATCGGACTACGGTTAGCAATGATTCGTTTGTTATTCAGGTAAAGCTCAACATCATGGTCGGTATCACCCGTTGATAGCAGCTGCTCTAAATCACTGCCAGCTAATACATCAGAAAGGCGTTGCTGGTTGAGCGCTTTATCTCTATCAATAGATAAAATATCGCAGGCACTCTTGTTTATCGAACGCAAAATACCGTTCTTATCGATACTTAAAATACCCTCTTTCACGGTACTCATGGTCACATCGAGCTCAACGTATAAACGGCCTATCTCTTCTGGCTCAAAGCCCAAAATAGCACGCTGAAAGCGACGAGACACATAGCTTGAAATCAATGCGTTAACCGCAACCACCAGCAAGGCCATCACGATCAAAAAGGCTAAATAAGGTTCAATTCTGTCTTGCAGCGAATCTAAGAGATAACCAACCGATACCACGCCGATGACAGCATCATTCGAGTCTTTGACGGCCGATTTACCACGTACTGAAAACCCGAGTGAACCTTTTGCCGTCGACACGTAAGACTCGCCCAACACCAATGCTTTCTGGTTATCACCACCACGCATGGGTTTTCCCAACCTGTCGTCGTATGGGTGAATTAAGCGAATGCCTTTCTCATCACCGACAACAATAAACGCCGCACCAATTAACTGCGTGAGGTTTCGAAACTTTACTTGGGTCTCTTCAGATAAAACGTGAGGAATGCCATCAGCATCCAAGGTTCCATTATCTTGAATAATGCGGGTGACTAGCGGTGATTCGGAGAGAAATTCAGCCACGCCGAGCGCTTTCAAACCCATCTCTTGCTCTTGAGATTGTTTGATATAAGAAAAACCTGCCGCTGAGAGTATCAACAGCTCAACGAGGCCAGTGACCGTCATGATAATCAGCAACCTTTTACGGAAACTGATGCTACTCCATTTCATATAAAACCGTCCCTAGTGCTTAACGATTAATGTTAACACCAAGTTAATCTTATGACCTTTGCGCTGATACGAATTTGTGACTGTTACTCAACTAAATAATTGACCAGATTATTAATTGATATTCCTTTACGTTATACGGCCCAAACAATCGCTCGCTTTTAGAACGGATTAGCTTAAAAAGACAAATAAACGAATAAATATTGAGCTAGATCACTAAGCTTTTAGGTGTTTTTTAGGTTGTTTAAAATAAATACAATTATAATGGTTGCATATGAAGGAGTTTATTGTTGCCAAGCTATACGTTGCAATTTTAAGACAGCGTTTTAAACCGGAATTTCGGTTAACACAAAAGCAACAACTCTTCACTCACTGGACGTATCGATAAGTAAAAGTTGCGCGCTCGCCGTTACGAATGATGAACAAACGGATTAAGTATTCTCCCCTATTCATCCATCGCTATTTCACACTCGGATAGTTAGACAACAGGCTAGTTAGACAACGAAGAGGTGACTGATAAAAGCAGCATCCAATAATAAAGCATTGATGAGCAGGAAGTATCGATCAGTGGCAACGTCCAATAGAAACAGGATAAAAAACATAACGTATAAACATTGTTGAAAAGGAAACCAGGCAATGAAACGCGATAATTTTGGAATCTGCCTAACAAAGGCTATGTTGTTCAAAAACTTACAATCTACTTTCACTCATGTCAGAGCATATGAGAAGAACGAGACATCCCCGCTCGATCTAAAAGTATTGTTAGCTTTCCCGCAAATGTCAGGTAGAGATTTATTACAAACGATGCAAGGTTCAAGACAATTGGTGTGGCGCGCCGATCACCATTGTCCAAGCTTTAAATAGCGCCAATCAATTTGTAGTAACCTCTTCTATACTGAACTTAAAGAGCACGATTCGTCGTGCTCTTTTTGTTTCTTCGTGCCAGCCATTAAACCCTTAATAGCATTCACATTATATTAACGAGCGGCTATGCTAATTGTTCATATGAGGTAATCTGTTCAAGACAAATGATTATCCCCCTGTTAACATTAGAGCTAATACTCTAATTTGGTATTTAATGCAGATGACCAAACCGACATTCCGACGCCTTGCGATTGCCAGTATTCTTATCGGTGCTATCAGTTCGCCAAGCTATGCTGCCCCGCTCACTTTTTCTGAGGCGTGGCAAATACTCCAAGAGAACAACAACTCTCTTGCGGCTCAACAAGCTAACGTTGAGCGTTATCAACACCTTCAAAATGCAACTGGAAGCCTTAACTTACCTTCTGTGACGCTTGGCGCTAACTACACTCACCTTGATAGTGACGTTACCATCAATGGCGAACAGTTTGCAGATAGTCTAAGTGGCGTCCCAGCTGGCTTATCTGGTATTGGAGCCATTGCTCCCGGGCTAGTTTCATCTCTCGGAGGTATCACCTCCACCATCACCGAACAAGACATCTTCAGCTCTTCCATTCGCGCAGTTTGGCCTATCTTTACTGGCGGACGAATTAACGCAGCACAAACCGCAGCCGAAGGTAAAAGTGAAGAAGCGCAGAGCCAACTCTTGATGGAAAAGCAGGCTCGCTACGAAGACTTAAGCAAATACTACTTCTCAGTGATCTTAGCGGAAGACGTTGTGAAAACGCGTCAAGCCGTAGAAGCAGGCTTAACTCAGCACCGAGATTTCGCCATCAAGATGGAACAACAAGGGCAAATCGCACGCGTCGAACGCCTACAAGCGGATGCTTCTTTAGATAAAGCAGTCGTTGAACGTACTAAGGCTGAGAATGACCTCAAAATTGCTCAGTTAGCACTGACTCAAATTCTTGGGCAAAGCCAGAGTGTTGAACCTTCAGAGCAACTGTTTATCAACAAGAACCTGCCTCATATGGATGTGTTCATTGACCAAACACTGATGACCTACCCCGGCCTTAAGATCCTTGATGCGAAAGAGAAACAAGCGAGCAGCTTAATCAAAGCTGAAAAAGGCAAATACTACCCAGAAGTGTACCTTTACGGTGATTACAGCCTTTATGAAGACGACTCGCTAGCAAGTGAAATGAAACCGGATTGGTTAGTCGGCATTGGTGTGAACGTACCGCTGATCGATACCTCTGGTCGCTCTGATAAGGTAGCCGCTGCGCACAGTGCGGTTTCACAGGTGCAATTCCTTAAGTCACAAGCCAAACAAGACTTAACCGTGTTGGTACAAAAGACCTACCTTGAAGCAAAGCAAGCGATTGAAGAGGTTCAAGGACTCAACTCTAGCTTGTCGTTAGCTCAAGAGAATCTATCCCTTCGCAAAAAAGCGTTCACTCAAGGGCTATCTAACTCGTTAGAAGTGGTTGATGCAGAGCTATACCTTGCGAGCATTAAGACACAGCAATCTGCTGCGCGATTCAAATATCTAATCTCTCTCAACAAGCTTTTGGCGCTTACCAGCGAAATGAATGCTTACTCAAGTTACTTAACTTCTTCTGTTACGTCTGATTTCGACTCAAAAACAGACACCGCTAGCCAGTCAAAAGGATAACTCATGAAACCTATTAAGCCCCTTCTTCTATCTATAGTTGGTATCGGCATTATTGGCTGGGTCGGATACAGTTTTTACCAAGCGTATCAGCCTCAACCGGTTAAGCTTCAAGGCCAAATCGATGCGCAGCAATACAGCATCTCTTCTAAAGTACCTGGCCGAATTGACCAAGTATTCGTGCGCAAAGGCGATTCTGTTGAGAAAGGTGAATTGGTCTTCTCTCTACTTAGCCCTGAGATCGACGCTAAATTAGAACAAGCGAAAGCTGGCCAGAAAGCCGCTGGCGCATTAGCTCAAGAAGCCGAGAATGGTGCGCGCACCCAGCAAATCCAAGCCGCTAAAGACCAATGGTTAAAAGCGAAAGCTGCCGCCGATCTGATGAACAAAACCTACCAACGTGTAAATAACCTTTACAACGATGGTGTCGTCGCTGAACAAAAACGTGATGAAGCCAAAACACAGTGGCAAGCCGCGAAATACACAGAAAGTGCTGCCTTCCAAATGTACCAACTGGCACAAGAAGGTGCTCGTGATGAAACCAAAGTAGCCGCAGCTCAAAAAGCCTTAATGGCTGCAGGTGCCGTGGCAGAAGTTGAAGCCTACGCAAAAGACACACAGATCCACAGCTGGTTCAGTGGTGAAGTGTCTCAAGTATTGCTAAGCAGTGGTGAATTAGCGCCGCAAGGTTTCCCTGTTGTCACCGTTATCGATACACAAGACGCATGGGCGGTGCTTAACGTCCGTGAAGACATGTTGAAGCACTTTGAAAAAGGCGCACAGTTTGACGCTTACCTTCCTGCGCTAGACAAATCACTGACCTTTAAAGTGACTCATATTGCCGTAATGGGTGATTTCGCGACTTGGCGTTCAACCGATGCAGCACAAGGCTTTGACTTACGTACATTCGAAGTAGAAGCACGCCCTGTCGACACTGACGAAACATTGCGCATGGGTATGAGCCTTGTGGTTGAGCTTTAGGTGACTTATGTCTGCTAACTTTCGATCTACAGGAGCACAATCTACAGGCTCTTATTCACCTGATCATCACAAAGTGACGAGTACCTTGCTGAGGCAGTGGGCGATAGTCCGCAAAGACAAGTGGTTGTTGTCGTGTCTGACTTGGATACCCTTGCTGCTTGCAGCAAGTATTTGGCTGATTTTCTCGCAAGGCATCGCTCGTGATTTACCCGTTGCAGTGGTTGATCTTGAACATAGCCAAATCTCGCAACAATTCACTCGTCTTGTTGATGCGTCACCTACCCTACAAGTGACTCAGAAATACAGCTCAGTGAGCGAAGCAGCTAAGGCGATGATTGAGCGCGATATCTACGGTTACGTTGTGATACCAAAACACTTCGACCGTGATCTCTACCTAGGCTTAAACCCGCAAGTGTCTGTGTTCTACAACAGTCAATTCATCTTGATAGGTAAACTGGTCAACTCAGCACTGTTGCAGGCTCAAGGTACTTTTAACGCGCAGCTTGAAGTCGTTAAACAGCTTTCACACGGCGATACGACGGTCCAATCAGCATTAGGCCAAGCGGTCACGGTGCAAAGTCAGATCACGCCGTTGTTTAACAAGAACACCAGCTATGCACAGTTCTTGGTATCTGCCGTTATTCCGGCTTTATGGCAAATCATGATTGTGGTCGGCACGATACTGGTGTTAACCGCAAACGTTCGAGCTCGTGGGCTAAAAGCTTGGTTGTCACACTCTCCTGCGAAGTCGTTAGTTTCAACGTTAACCCCTTACGTCGCTCTGTTTTTAGCGTTTGGTATTGCGTTTAGCTTTTGGTTCTATCGTCTGCTCGACTGGCCATTTAACGGCAGCTTCATGGCTTTAACGGTTGCTCAACTACTAACGGTTGTCAGCTGTATCATTATGGGTTGCTTGTTCTTCTTCTTGACGCTCGATCCAGCAAGAGCGATGAGTTTCGCCGGTGCCTTTACAGCACCAAGCTTCGCTTTCATGGGGATTACTTTCCCAGTAACCGACATGAACACGGCAGCTCAAGTTTGGAGAAGCTTACTGCCAGTGAGTCACTACATCGAAGTACAAACGGCTCAGTCCAGTTATGGCGTGAGCGCAGCACAATCGTTAATCAGCCTCACTTCTATGTTGTGGTATGCAGTTCCTGCATTGGTGGTTATGTTGTTAATTAAGAAACATCTAGCGCAAGCATCACTCTCAACTAAAACTAAAAAAGAAGCAGAACAAGGAGTAAAACAATGAGCTTGACTCAACTGCTAAAACAAGAACTGTTAGCGGTACTTCGCAACCCGGTTGTCTTGCTCACCGTATTTGGTGGTGTGGTCTTTTATTCATTCTTGTATCCGCTACCTTACGCAAATCAAGTACCTCAACAATTGAAAGCCTCGGTGGTGAACTTGGATAAGAGCCAAAGCAGCTACAAGTTAGAAAGAATGGTCGATGCGACCTCTCAAATCGATCTGGTTCGTCGAGATTCAACCATCGAAGATGCGAAACAAGCTGTGCTGAACCAAGAGATTGGCGGGTTCATCGTCATCCCAGAAGATTTCTATAAAGATCTACTTCTTGGAAAGAGCCCTACGCTCTCTTATGCCGGCGATGCGTCCTATTTCTTGGTGTACGGAACCATTGTTGAAGGGCTGGCCAAAGCTGGAGGGACACTAGCCGCACAAGTTAAAGTCAGCCACTTGCTAGTAGAAGGTGTGCCGTTGGAATCCGCAGCCAAAGGCTACAGCGCGTTTAGCTTGAACCTAAAGCCAACCTTCAATAGCCGCACGGGATACATCGATTATGTTGTTCCTGCTGTATTTGTGTTGATTCTGCAACAAACCTTAGCCATGGCTTCTGGTTTAGTTGGCGCAACGCAAAATGCTCAATCGACCTTTGGATATTGGAGTAGAACACCACCAGCCAAGTTGATCCTTGCTCGTTGTTGTACCTTAGTCGGCATTTACTATTTACTGTCCATGTACTACTTCGGTGCCAGTTTCTCGATGTATGGGATTAACTTGCTCGCCTCTATGACTCAAATTCTAACTCTGCTGCTGCCATTCTTATTGGCCAGTTGTTTGATCGGAATTTTTATCGGTGAGCTAGTACCAAGAAGAGAGCTAGTCACGGTTGTGGTGTTAATCAGTTCAATGCCACTTATCTTCTCGTCTGGATTTATCTGGCCTGTTGAAATGATGCCACAGTGGTTGGTACTGCTATCAGAACTGTTCCCAAGTACCCCTGCGATTCAAGGTTTCTTGGCGCTGAATCAGATGGGCGCTTCATGGCAAGAAGTAGCACCTCAATGGACGCTGTTATGGGGACAAGTTGCTCTATGGGGTTCGTTGTTAGCACTTAAGCTCTACCACAAATCGAGTAAAAGCGTCGTTATCAGTAGTACCAGCAACAGCAACATTCATTAAGCTGTTTGACTCATCAAAAACCATTAAAAAAGCTCTGATTAAGGGCTTTTTTAATGCCTTCAAACTTGATGCCTATTTACCATCGAATGGTTAGAAGCCGCCAAAAACATATCAAGTATTCAAACTTCATTCACTCTCTTCTATCAGGTTTAAAGCAATTTGATCGTAAATCCCCCCCCCTCAAGATCTAAGGAATCGTTTTAAACAAGGATAAACCGCCTACATAACAAAATGCACCTGCCGCTATTGCCATCACTGCATATGCCTTTTCAAACTCGAAAACCATCGACTTATTCCAAAATGATGACAAAACCCGAATAATTGTAAATTTATTGTAAAAATCTCTTTGATGGCATTATTTTTATGTATAGGGTTATCAATAAGACTTGATAGGCCGAATATCATAGTCTGATTGATGGACGTACCGAAAGGATCTCCATATAAAACGTGATTAGTAGTTATATTTATTTCGAATTTTGACTTAGCAACAGAGCTTTTGTCGCTACCAAAGAAATATATAAGCTATTGAAATACAAAACAAACACAACAGCAACAAACATAATTTAATAAAAAGCAGGGAAAACCATGAAAAACATAAGAGAATTATTTTTTGGGTTTATATTATTGTTTAGTTCCAGTGCATTTGCAGAAGAAGGGTCATTTAATCAAGCCATTAGCAACTTAAGCCAAAGTGTTGATGGATTTTTCAACGAGTACACAGGATGGTTCGTTGGATTAATATTTAAAAGCGTGCCAGTAGGTGAAGCAAACTTCCCGATTATTGTTGGGTGGCTATTACTGGCTGCACTCATCTTTACTGTTTACTTTGGCTTCGTTCAATTTAAACGTGTCGGCATGGCTATCGACATCATTAAAGGTAAGTACACCGACCCTAAATCGAAAGAAGATGGCGAGGTTTCTCACTTTCAAGCTCTAACAACCGCTCTTTCAGGAACGGTAGGTCTTGGTAACATTGCTGGTGTGGGTGCCGCGCTTGCGATTGGTGGTCCTGGGGCAACATTCTGGATGATCTTGTGTGGCATCCTCGGGATGGCTTCTAAGTTCTGTGAGTGTACCTTAGGTGTGAAATATCGAACTATCTTACCGTCAGGCGTTGTTTCAGGTGGTCCTATGTACTACCTAAGCCAAGGTCTTGGTGAAAGAGGTCTAGGTGGACTCGGTAAAGTGCTGGCTATCGGCTTTGCACTGATGTGTATCTTGGGTTCTTTGGGTGGCGGTAACATGTTCCAAGCCAACCAAGCTCATGCAATGTTAACATATGCATTTGATATTCCTAGCGAATACGGTGTTATCACTGGCCTTGTGCTCGCTGCTCTAGTTTTCTCTGTAATTGTTGGTGGTATGCCTTCTATTGCATCGGTAACAGAAAAAGTTGTTCCTTGGATGGCTGCGCTATATATCGGTATGGCTGTGATTGTTATCGGTTCTAACCTTGATCAAGTTGGTCCTGCGTTCAGTGCAATCTTTACAGGTGCATTTACTGGCGAAGGTGTCGTTGGTGGATTCATCGGTGCGTTAATTCAAGGCTTGAAACGTGCAACGTTCTCGAATGAAGCAGGTGTTGGTTCAGCAGCTATTGCTCACTCAGCGGTTAAAACAAAAGAGCCAATCACTGAAGGTCTAGTATCACTATTAGAACCGTTCGTTGATACGGTAATCATTTGTACAATGACAGCATTGGTTATCACTATCGCAGGCCTAAACACAGGTCCATTCGATGGTACAGGCCTAACGGGTGTAACCTTAACTGCGGCATCATTCACTGAAACTGCAGGCTTCTTCAAATACACACTAGCCCTTGCCGTTATCATGTTTGCGTTCTCTACCATGATTTCTTGGTCGTACTACGGTCTTAAAGCATGGACTTACCTATTTGGTGAAGGAAAGGCAACGGAACTCGTATTCAAAGTGATGTTCTGTGTGTTCGTTGTAATTGGTGCGACCATTCAATTTGGCGCGGTAATCGACTTCTCTGATGCAGCTATCTTTGCAATGTCTATCTTTAACATCTTAGGTCTATACTTCTTGATGCCTGTTGTTAAGAAAGAACTGCAATCATTTGTTGCTCGCGTAAAATCTGGCGAAATTAAAACGTATGAGAAATAACTTCTCTTCAGTGCTTATCGTCAAATAACACTGTTCTAAAAATTTTTGTAATACCCTTTGCTTGAGAAAGCGAGAACAGTACTGCAATTAATCTAAAATCCCTACTGGCTATGGTTTAGCTCGTAGGGATTTTTGTATCTGGATTGTCTTGTTCAAGCAGTTCAGGATCTTGGCTTACTCTTTTACGCTCCAACACTTCTTCTACTTCAATCATTTCTCGTTGCGCTAATGGCGAATTACAATCATCGAAGCAATAGGCTACGGTGCAGTTCTCACACTGATATTCATTCATGGTTTAATCCCTGTCCATTGAGATGGTCTAATCACAGAATGACAACAGACCGCATGTTCATCCTAGAACACCGCTATTATGCTGTTTCTCAACCTTATAAATATGCGTGCAAAGTCACCAAGTATTCAATTAATCACATATTAAAACCATTTTACGGCTCTAATCACGAATAGCTTGGTAATAGCGTGAAAACGGTTCTTAACTGTACGACTTTCCTACAGAAATAATATGGAACGAAAAACGCCCACACCATTTTCATGATGTGGGCGTTTGAATAGTTATAGCTAAAGACGAATGAATTAAAGGTTTGAGCTTATAAACCCATCTCTTCGGTTAGCGTTTTGATTTGCTTGAGATCCATGGTGTGGACTTCAATCATTTGTCTGATGTCACTTAGACGAGAGTTCGCGTTGTCTTGCTTCTCACACGCGTCAGATTTCGCATCCCATGAAGTGCCATCTAAGAACACATCACACGCTTTCTTAAGTGATCCAAGGTTCTGTTCAAGCTCGTCTCTTTCCTTCTCAAGCTTTTCAAGCTCTTGAGATATTTGTAATTCTTTACGGAACAGCTCACGAGAGCGTTCAAACAAGGTCGACTGCATATCCGCCTGACGGTTTAGCTTCTGGTTATCTTGCTCGGTTTTGTCTAGCGTTTGCTTTTGTTCGTTTAACTGCTGTTCTAGTGAGTAGTTCGCCTTCTCTAAAACTGCAGATTGCTTCGCTAAATCTTGGATCTCTTTTTGATGCTCTTCAGCCTGTTTAGCTAACGCGACTTCTACTTTTGCGTCGATCTCGGTATCGACTTTTGCCACCTTAGCTTCAACCGACGTCATCAATTCTATTTTACTGTCGCGCACTTCTTGATAACGGGTTTCAAGTACCTGATAAGTGGACCCCCACTTCGAAGCCGTCACTGTCGAACCGATTAAGCCACCCAGTGCTAAACCTATAACCGCAGCAATGCCGATATAGAGCTGACTGCGCTTATCGCGTTCTTCAATAACAACCACTTCATCTTGTTCGCTTTGTCCAGATTGCTGGTTCACTAGCGGGTACTCCCAAAAATATGTTTAACGTTACGCGGTCACTGGTACTAATACCAATACTGATTTGTAGGTTCAGTTAAACCTGTCTCTCAAGTCAGAAGCACTTGAGCTTTCCTAACACGTTCATCCCACCTGCTCACAGACGGTTTAACGCGTTAACTCCGAAATCATCAAGCTGGCAGTATACAAAAGGAAGCTGCTAACGATAACTATCACTACCCATTTTTGCAGTTTTTCGTTGGTCCGGTAACGAAACAATACAAATGCCAAAGCCAATAAAAAAACAATCGCTATTAATCGAGTCATAACTCCTCCTTGTTTCCCTATTTTATACCATTTAAATAAGCAAGTTACGTCAGAGTCGCGTTGTTTGATCATTTAGTTGAACAACATTTGTGCAAACAGATATTTTGTAGCTGACATCACATTTTATATGATCTAGGATACGCCTACAGATTACCTAATTATTTAGGTAATTGTTCCGATGAAGACTGCAGGAGAGTGGTTTTTAACTAAATATTAACATTTAGTTAGATTGACCCGCCGAAGAAGTAAATCTTTCAGGTGCTTTATGCTGGAGAAATCCAGAAAAGTGAGGACTGTCGTTGGAGGAACCTCTGGAGAGAACCGTTAGATCGGTCGCCGAAGGAGCAAGCTTAGTGCCCGTTACTTATCTATAAGTGATTCGCTAAGTGAAACTCTCAGGCAAAAGGACAGAGGAGTGGAAAGCAACAAGCCTTAATTAACAAAAGAATTCTATCTAGAAATCCGTATGTATTAAGTAGTGCTACCGATCCCTGTGATCTGCACTGCCTTCCCTCTTCTCCTTAAATTTTTTAATTTATTAAGGGGAATCTATGAACCACCTACAAGCTACACTACAAACCATCAACCAATTCGTTTGGGGACCACCACTGCTTATTCTGCTAGTGGGTACAGGTATCTACTTTACTTTTCGCTTAGGCTTACTCCAGTTTAGACACCTTCCAACCGCGCTAAAAATGGTATTCAGCAAAGACAAATCAGGCACGGGTGACGTATCAAGTTTTGCCGCTTTGTGTACCGCACTTTCAGCGACCATTGGTACTGGTAACATCGTTGGTGTAGCGACCGCAATCAAGATTGGTGGCCCTGGTGCCCTATTTTGGATGTGGCTTGCCGCTGTATTTGGCATGGCGACAAAATACGCAGAATGTCTACTTGCCGTTAAGTACCGCAGAACCGATAGCAATGGCGAAATGGTTGGCGGCCCTATGTACTACCTTCAATACGGTGTTGGCTCAAGAATCTTGGCGGTAATGTTCGCTGTGTTCGCTTTGGGTGTTGCCTGCTTCGGTATTGGTACCTTCCCACAAGTTAACGCGATCTTAGACGCTACTGAAATATCATTTGGCGCTTCGCGTGAGATGTCTGCTGTTGTTCTAACGATATTGGTGGCAGTGGTAACGCTTGGTGGTATTCAATCTATCGCTAAGGTTGCAGGAAAAGTGGTTCCAACCATGGCAGTTATGTACATCGTCGCGTGCTTGAGCGTTCTGGTTTCAAATGCAGACCAACTACTGAATGCCATTACCCTTGTTGTTACCTCTGCGTTTACTAATACAGCGGCAACAGGCGGTTTCTTTGGTGCCAGCATCATGCTTGCTATCCAATCGGGTATTGCTCGTGGCGTATTCTCTAACGAATCTGGTCTAGGTAGTGCACCAATGGCTGCGGCGGCTGCAAAAACAGATTCATGTGTGAAGCAAGGTCTTGTCTCTATGACAGGTACGTTCTTCGACACCATCATCATTTGTACGATGACAGGTTTGGCGCTTATCTTAACTGGCGCTTGGCAGACTGACCTTTCTGGTGCTGCGATGACCACTCATGCATTTGCTGTTGGTCTGAACGCAGACACGCTTGGCCCTATGTTGGTTTCTGTTGGCCTAATCTTCTTTGCGTTTACTACGATTTTAGGTTGGAACTACTACGGCGAGCGTTGTGTTGTTTTCTTGCTAGGTACAAAAGCAGTCTTACCTTACAAGATCATCTTCATTGCGTTGGTGGCTTCTGGTGCATTCTTGAAGCTCGACATGATCTGGATAATGGCAGATATCGTGAACGGCCTAATGGCAATTCCAAACCTAATCGGGCTTATCTTGCTACGCCACGTGGTTATCGAAGAAACTAAGCTGTTCTTCAAACCTTTAACGTCTTCAAACGATTGTGAAGCTGTAAAAGCATAATCAGAATTGATTGAACCAAAGCCCGCACTCAAATGCGGGCTTTTTTATATCTATTCAATACTTAAACTGACTAAATTATTACTACCGTATACCCACAAATAAAATAAGATTTTAATTAGAGCACTGTTCTAATTAATTTATAGACAAAGATTAATCCAAAAATCTCTAATTAAAAGCTCACTAATAAAACCAACACTTAATTAGATGTTACTTATATTTAACAGATTATGACTAAATGGCAGAGTTTCTTTCATAAACAAATAATGAACGCTTTTGTTTTGACCACTCAAAAACACACCAGAATAAAACATGTGACTTTAATTCATATAATAGTCAGTTTATAGTCATCTAAATTGTTGAGAGAATTATAATAAAAATAAAACGTTGGCTATATGATCAGATTCGACCCGATTAAAAACCGTATTTATAACGACGAACGTTCTATTAAAATAGGATATCGTGAGACTCGCGTTTTAGAGTTATTACTTAAAAACTCACCCGAGATTGTGAACAAACAAGATATTATTAGTTTCGCATGGGGAAGCGAGTTCATTGGGGATACGTCACTGGCGAAGTGTATCAGCTTACTTCGCCAAGGGTTCGTTAAGCTTGGCATCAAGGAAACGCCCATTGTCACGGTGCCGAAAGTCGGTTACCGCCTTATTGATGAATACGTCTTTATTGACTCGCAACCACAAAGCGAAGTCACGATTCCCCTCACACCTGTGAGCGAGCAAGGTTCGCTAGGTCAAAGTAATATTGCTGCCTCTGTTTCGAGCAACGATACACCTGAATCCAAATCGAATTCACTTACCTATTCTCCACTTAGCTATTCTCAAGTCAGCTTATACAAAAACAGGCTGTGTTACTTCATAACAGGCTGTTTGTTGTTGTCCTCGGCGCTGTTGGCTTTTGCTAAGGTTCACGATAAAAGCCTTGGTGATATCACTCCCTTTAACCGACTTAATGAACAATGGGTTGGGCAAGTGCAAGTTTTTCAAGAAACAGAGATGTCCTTGAGCCCAGAACTCGAGGCCATTCTCTACAAGCACCAATGCGATTGCGTAGCCTACATCAGCAATGAGCCAGGCTATTCAGAACTCTCCATGCTCAACAAGACAACACGTCAGTCCATCAATATCTTTTACACAGCCACGCAATTAGATCGAGCGAGTGAAGAGATAGCATTATTCCTAAAGAGAGGCCAATTATGATGCCATTTGTAGCTCTGCTTTCCTCGCTAGCCTTATTGATTGGTATCTGGAGTATTCCTTCTTCTCCTCCCCAAGAAGAGCACCGTTATCAACATAGCGTGGTAGATCTTGTGTTAGATGGAAATGTATTGCGAACCGATGGGCTCACCAAAATAAGTGATAACAAAGTTCTGCATCTTATGTCCGTCCAAGATGACAATATGCCCGACCCGATTGTTCTACGATTTAGAGGAGAAGCTGGTCCTTCTCAATCCCTATTCTTTTCAATAGCTGGCACTATCGACTTAGTCTCCGTGCAAAAAATAAATAAAACCATGAATGACAGCTTATTGTCACCCTACCTACTTATCAACAATGACCCTTTAACATTGAAGGTTGATATATTAAGTTCAAATGATTTATTTGCCATCATTCGAACATGTAATACAGGAAGAACACAACTTTTGGCTAAGCGATAATTTATCTTCGTTTGGCCACCAGCTGAATCCACTTCATTTTAATTAACACCGTTCTGAATATTACACATAAAAAACGGATGGTTATATTTATTACTGCATCAATAAACATCTCTTGTATTTTGAGTATTCAATTAATCGGATGTTTAAAACACTGGATTAAATTTTAAAACCCAAGTCTCATTTATCGCTTTCCTGTTGATATTTACATCAAATAAAAACGATGTGAATAATATGTCTTCTCTCGTACTTAACCATTCATTTCACCCGCGATAGACCACGTTAAAAACTATTTGACGTGAATGTATCAATCATCACGCCTCATTTTTCTAAAAACGGTTTGAGCCCTATCAAAGATTTTCTTTTCAGTTACAGCCTCTTTCACCGAACAAACAAATAAAACAATACAAACCATTGAATTAAAAAGGAAATTTAATTCAACCCTTTTCAGTATCTATCTATTTATCAACATGAAAAAGTGAACTTGTCTTGTTAACTGCACGGCACAAAAAACATTATCAAAATAGAAAAATTACAAATGAGGGAATTGTTAATGATCCGAATAAACAGAAGTCTCTTAGCAACCGCAGTGTTGTCTGTTCTATCTACGGGCGTAAACGCAAAGATTTACCCAGACCAAATAGTCCATGACCAACTTGGTGACGATGTATGTCGCTCTGGCTATCGCCCGTTAGACCGTTTTGAAGCCGAAGAGCAAAAGAGCGCTTTGCTGGCTAGAATGGGCACTTGGCAGATCACAGGCTTAAAAGGAAACTGGGTGATCATGGGCCCGGGATACAATGGCCTTATTAAACAAGACACAACCAACGGCAAAACGTTCTGTTATCCGAACAATGACCAGTCTGAAATTCCAAACTACTCTGCTAAATCGGTTCCAGAAGGCAGCGAGTTGGATGTTCAATATGAGCTGGTCAATAACCGTAATGATTTTGTTCGTCCGTTAAGCTATTTGGCTCATAACCTAGGTTACGCATGGGTTGGCGGCAATAATAGTCAGTACGTGGGTGAAGACATGACGATCAACCGCTCTGGCGACAGCTGGGTGATACAAGGAAACAATGGTGGTTCTTGTAGTGGTTATCGCTGTGGGGAAAAAACTAAAATCACCGTCGACAACTTCGCCTACACCGTTAACGACGACAACTTTTGGCATGGTGATGTTATCGAATCAGACCGTGAGCTAGTGAAGACAGTTTACGCGACGGCAAGAAACAACAGTAATATCGCGCAACAAGTGGTTGTCGATCTGAAAGTGGATGAATCAACAAACTGGTCAAAAACGAACAGCTACGGGTTCTCGCAAAGCGTTCAAACAGAGAATACGTTTAAGTGGCCTCTTGTTGGCGAAACTAAGCTCACCGTTAAATTTGAAGCCAACCAAAGCTTCTCTAAATCCAATGGTGGCTCTACTAGCGAACAAGTGACACTTCAAGCGCGCCCAATGGTTCCAGCCAACTCAGAGCTTCCGATTCGAGTCGAGTTGTATCGTTCAAGTATCTCCTATCCGTACCGATTCAACGCTGATATTAGCTACGATGTTGAGTTTAACGGCTTCCTTCGTTGGGGTGGCAACGCATGGCATACACACCCAGACAACCGCCCTTACAAAGCCCACACCTTCACTATGGGTCGCGGCGGTGAGAAATCTGCAGACATTCGCTACCAATGGGATCACCGATACATTCCAGGTGAAACCAAATGGTGGGATTGGGGTTGGGCAATCAAAGAAGCGGGCTTATCTAGCATGCAATACGCAACAGGCGGAAGCTTGCGTCCATTCCACTCTTACGTATCGGGTGATTTCTACGCGGACTCTCAATTTGCAGGCACCATTGAGATTGGCCAAGCAACACCGATTGCTAACAATCTACGCAGCAAAAGAAGTACAGATTCTGTAAACGAAACGACTGAACGTATTGGCGATATTGAAGTTACCACCAACTTCAATGCTGATGAGTTGAGTGCCTTAGGTTTCGAAGGTGCTGAGATGAACATCAGTGTCGTCGAATAGCTAGACGGTAAATAGCGACACTGTGAACAACAGTATTGCTGAATAAGAATGGTACAAAGTTCTACAAGCAATAAAACGCAAAAGCCCACGACGTGTCGTGGGCTTTCATATGTTCTATTAAAAAAGGTGAACTACACAGGTTCTTCCATCAGAAGCTTAACGCCCAGTCCCACCAGCACCATGCCAGTCACACCTTCCATCCACTTCATAAAGCTCGCATTCTTTAGCAAGTTTTTAGCCGAGTTAAGCGCGCCAGCTAAGCCACATTGCCACACCATCGCAATCATAAAGTGGACCGAAGCCATCAACATAGATTGTAATAATGGCGAGCCCTCAGGGTTTACGAATTGAGGCAGAAAAGCCAAATAGAAAACCGCCGTTTTCGGGTTAAGCACATTAGATAAGAAACCTTCACGCAAAGAACGTTTTGCACTGTAGGCTTGATGAGCTTGCTCACCCACCTTCAACCCGCCGCCATTTTTCATCAAAGCACGTAAACTGCTTAAACCAAGCCAAATAAGGTAAACCGCACCCACCATTTTAACGGCTTGAAAGAGTTCAGCTGATTGAGCAAGAATCGCAGAGATACCCACAGCAGAGAAAAAGGCGTGCACATAAAGACCGCTACAGATACCAAAGCTGGTCATCACACCGTCAGATAAGCCAGAACGGCTCGTATTGCGAATTACCAAAGCCGTATCTAAACCCGGCGTTAACGTTAAAATAGTGATGGCAATCAGAAATGCCTCAAAGTTCAAAATATCCATATCATTATCATTCTTGTTCAGCGATCTATCATCAATACCGTGTATCTGAACAATTCGCAAGCAACAATTGTCATCAGCTATACAACTCACTGATTTTGTGCACAATGGTACAGTTTAATTTGTTAACAAATAGTAAATTACTGGCATATCACTGCCCTACCTTGTTTAGGCTATATCTTCTACTGGAAGAACTGCCTCAGAAACAAAGTGAAGTGACCAACTTCAAAGTACTAAACATCGAGATGCCCCTTAAACTGATGCAGCCTTATGGGTCATTTAAAGAAACCAAATTAAGAGTAGTCAAATGAGCGCATTCAAAAAACTAGTCGAACACTCTCAAAAATGTTCACGCTTTCAACACCTAGCCTCTATCTGTGGTTGGGACCAAGCTTCCATGATGCCAACTGGCGGTAACCAAGCACGCAGTGAAGCGATGGCCGAGCTTTCTGTTCATATTCACGGCTTAATGACTCAGTCACAGCTTGGCGATTGGATTGCAGACGCTGAAAACGAAGCGCTGAACAACGAGCAACAATCGTCACTTCGTGAAATAAAACGCCAATGGCAACAAGCTAACCTACTTCCAGAAAAACTGGTTGAAGCGAAGTCTCTAGCGGGTTCAAAATGTGAACATGCATGGCGTAGCCAACGTGGAGAAAATGACTGGGTTGGTTTTGAAAAGAACTGGCGTGAAGTGGTTGAGCTATCACGTGAAGAAGCACAAATTCGCGCAGATGCCGCTAACTTAACGCCTTATGATGCGATGCTGGACATCTATGAACCAGGCACCAGCTCTGCTTCATTGGATGTCTTATTTGCAGACGTTAAAACATGGCTACCAAGTTTGATTGACGAAGTGATCGAAAAGCAATCGAGCGAGCAATTTAACGCGCCATCGGGTATCTACTCGACAGAGAAACAGAAAGCACTTGGCCTAGAAGTGATGAAGCTACTTCAATTCGATTTCGAACACGGCCGATTAGATGAAAGTGTTCACCCTTTCTGTGGTGGTGTTCCTTCAGACGTGCGTATCACGACTCGCTACGATGAAGCTGAATTCGTTCAAAGCTTAATGGGCATCGTCCATGAAACAGGACACGCACGTTACGAGCAAGGCTTACCTAAACACCTAGCAGGACAACCAGCAGGTGAAGCTCGCTCTATGGGTATCCATGAATCTCAGTCTTTGTTCTTCGAGATGCAAGTTGGCCGCAGTGACCCATTCATCGGACACTTAGCTAACCTAGCAGGACAACAGTTCTCAGGCTCAGAATTTGAGAAAGATAACTTCCAGAAGATCTATACTCGCGTGAAGAAAGACTTCATCCGTGTTGATGCCGATGAGTTGACCTACCCAGCGCACGTGATTTTACGTTACGAGATTGAGCGTGACCTGATCAACGGCAAAATCAAGCACACTGATGTTCCTGAACTTTGGAATACTAAAATGCAGTCTTACCTTGGTTTAAGCACTCAAGGCAACTTCACTAATGGCTGTATGCAAGACATCCACTGGACCGACGGCGCATTCGGTTACTTCCCGTCTTACACACTAGGTGCGATGTACGCGGCTCAGTTCATGGCTTCAATGAAGAAAACGGTCGATGTGAATTCAGTGATTGAAAGCGGTGATTTATCACCTATCTTCACTTGGTTAGAATCGAACATTTGGAGCAAAGGCAGCCTACTCACCACTGATGATTTGGTGAAAGGCGCAACAGGTGAAACCTTGAATGCACAGTACTTTAAAGATCACTTGAGAAGCCGTTACCTTTAATGGAATAAATCGATAGAGGCTGATCAGTTTATTGATTCAGCCTTTTTAATCACATTTTCAAAACATACTTAGGTTGATTTGAAGGATTTATCCCTTCATCGAACTTAACAATCACAGAATATTCTGATACCTACTAGAACGGAATTGGACAAAACTAAGTTATACGGGTTGCTAAATTAGCATTTAACGAATGACTTAAACTATAGCAAGACCTTTAATCTAGTGGCCAAACTTTCTTATCCACTAAACATTTATCGGTGTATGTTAAGTATCCAAAACAACGTGAAAGATGACTAGAGAATGTTAGATGGCTATTCAAGCTGCTAAGTTTAACCAATCTACAACAGATTGGCTAAACTCCTTTATCTACTACATCTATAGTCGATTTGTAATGTTAAATTGCTGATAAGTAAGCTTTGTAAGATTTAAGCCTAACCGTTGCTGCACCGATAATATCTATGAAACCAAGCATTGGATGAGGTTTTGTTGCAGAAACCCATCCGGAACCAGTAGCCCCAATTGGAATGTTGTATCCCTCTGGTTCATCAAATTCAATCACAATTGTTCGGCCATGATCGTTCATATTGTTCCCAACGTGTTGGCGTACATGTTGCGAACCATTCATGACAGAAACACGTGCTTCACCCGTACCAGTGGTTAAACTATGTACACGGCCACGGAATATCTCACCTGGGTATGCATTCACATAAAACTCTGCAAATTGACCGACTTTGAGTCCGCGATAGGTTTGGTCAGCAATACGCATTTCTACAAATTTCTTATTCGTGTTGTATAAGTGCATGTTACCTACACGCGTACCATCAACAATGTTCGAGATTGAAAGCTGCCCATCAAAAGGAGCACGAACTTCTCTTCGCTCATTTTGCCATTCTGCTGTTGCAATCTGAGCCTCAATACTCAAAATTTTTGCATTGGCTGACGCAATTTGAGCGTTAGTAGTGTCGATACGTGTCCGTAGGTTATCTCGTTCTGATTCTTGTGAAAAGTCACCAAGTTGGGTTAAACGATCAAGGTTCTTTTCATCGTTAGCAATCTGATGAGTGAGTGCGAGTATTTCAGCTTTTGCCGCCTTCTTCTCTGCGTCTAATCCTATCATTTGAGATTCAGTGTCAACCGAACGCAGGGTGTATATTAAATCGCCTTTTTTGACTACCTGATTATGATCCACGAAAACTTGTTCAACTTCTTGTCCAATTAATGGACTTAAAACGGCATGTGGCGCTTTCACTGTCGTACTATCGGTTAGATCTGAAGGAGACCAAAATCGGTGTGCCGTAAACAAAGCAAACGCGAGCGTCAAACCTATCGCAACAATGATTGTAGCGTTACGTAGCGTCCATTTAACGACACCTATTTTAACTAAGATCCAACAAACTAGAATATATGGAAGCATTATTTCTTTCATCTTACTGCTCCTTATTCGTAGAGATCACAGTACGACCATTTCGAATTATGGACGAAATCGCTTCGGCTAATACGTCCCAACGCGCAAAAGCAATGATGATGGCTAAAACCCACCACGTTTTATCTATAAACAGACCACACAGTGAAAGAGCGAATACAATTTGTGTGTGAGCACTCGACATTTTCGCGGACTTATGCACTGCAATTTCATGCAATTCCCAAAGCAGATAAAGGACATACACAATAATGGCGACGGTTACAAAAAATACAAATCCCATAAATACTTCAGAATCAAGCAGCTTCAAAATAGTGGGATAACCATCAATAAAGTAGTTCTCAGGAAGAGTTTTTCCATGGATAGTACCAAGCTTAGACAAACCAATTGAACTTCCAATTAATACCGCCAATATCACAATAGCTTTTATCAACCACATTGCGAACCCGATGATTTTATTGCCTTTGTTTGCTTCCTCGACCCCATCCCTAGTATCGTTTTTCACTTTGCTACGAGACATACATTTTACCTTCGTAAGCGCCCCATATTTGAGGCGCTGTAGACTTACCTTAGACCATTACTTCACAAATATTGCGGCTGAACAAGTGTAAACCCCAACGATTCCGGGAAACTAAAAAACCATCCATCATACTTCCACGTCACTTTGAGCAATAACATGCTCCCCCTCCATCTCGGAGAGTTCAAAACCCAATAATTTCGCTAAGCCTTGCGCGTAATTACGATCGGCGAGAAGTGCATGTTGAACATGTTTCAGTTGCACTTTCCTAGAGGCAGAGCTAATTGAACGTGCTGTATTTTCAAATAGACTCTTCTGTTCACTCGATGTCATAATTCGGAACAAATTGCCTGCTTGAGTGAAGTAATCCGTGTCTTCACGATGATCCCAATGGTTCACTTCGCCCTCTAGTTCTAGCGCAGGTTCAGCATGCTCTGATTGCTGTGCCCATTCTCCATACTGGTTCGGCTCATAGCCTTTGGTTGAACCAAAGTTGCCGTCAACACGCATCGCACCATCACGATGGTAGCTATGCACAGGGCAACGTGGCGCATTCACTGGAATTTGATGATGATTAACGCCCAAACGGTAACGCTGCGCATCACCGTAAGCAAATAAACGACCTTGCAACATTCGGTCTGGAGAGAATCCAATTCCGGGTACGATAGCGGCAGGGTTAAATGCTGATTGCTCAACTTCTGCAAAGAAGTTTTCTGGATTGCGGTTGAGCTCAAGCTCCCCGACTTCAATCAACGGAAAACGCGCATGAGGCCATACTTTTGTTAGATCAAATGGGTTGAACTCAACGTCGTTCGCTTCTTTCTCTGTCATCACTTGGATTTGCATCGTCCATTTCGGGAACTCTCCATTTTCGATGCTATCGTAGAGATCACGATGATGGCTTTCTCGGTCTTGACCAATCAGTGTCTCTGCTTCTTGATCCGTCAGGTTCTTGATTCCCTGCTGTGTTTTGAAGTGGAACTTCACCCAAACACGTTCGTTGTCTGAATTGATCATACTGAAGGTATGGCTACCGTAACCATTCATATGACGGTACGTTGCTGGAAGACCTCGATCACTCATCACAATCGTCACTTGATGGAATGCTTCAGGAAGTGACGTCCAAAAGTCCCAATTATTTTCGGCGCTGCGCATATTAGTGCGCGGATCGCGCTTTACCGCGTGATTCAAGTCCGGAAACTTGAGTGGATCTCGTAAAAAGAATACCGGAGCGTTGTTACCCACTAAGTCCCAGTTTCCCTCTTCTGTATAGAACTTAAGTGCGAAACCACGAATATCACGCTCAGCGTCTGCAGCTCCTCTCTCGCCTGCAACCGTTGTAAAGCGAGCAAACAGTTCGGTTGTTTTGCCAATTTCAGAGAAAATTGACGCCTTCGAATACTTGGTAATATCGTTAGTCACTGTGAATTTGCCATAAGCCCCAGAACCTTTCGCATGCATTCGACGCTCAGGAATCACTTCACGGTCAAAATGTGCAAGCTTTTCCAAAAACCAGACATCTTGCAAAAGCATCGGACCACGTTTACCCGCAGTCATTACATTTTGGTTATGTGCAACAGGACAACCTGCTGCTGTGGTGAGTTTATTTTTCATTGACTTCGTTCCTTAATGATTGAAAATTAACACTTACTCAAAACTACGCCGTAATACGCTTTACGAACATGGGATAAACTGCAGCCGGGTGTCCTAGCTTGATTGCCTCTAGCATTGCGGCAAAATAAGGCATTGCGTGCACAAAGAATTTTTTATATCCAAAACATAAATGATTTAAACCCGGCTCAAGGTCTGCGGTAAGAGAAGTACGCTCTTTTGGGCAGCCGCCATTGCACATTGGTCTGAAATCGCACTCTCGGCACTGCTTAGGCAGTGACTTCCACTTGTTTAAACCAAATTCAACTTGCTTCGAGGAGGATGCTAGAGCGCCTAAATCTACCGATTCTATATCGCCAACTTTATGATTTTCATAGCTATAGTGGTCACAAGAGTAAATACTGCCATCATGTTCTAGCATCATTTGTTGGCCACAAGTTTCCGAATGGAAACACATTTGACTTGGTTGACCCGCAAGAATACCGAGCGTGTTCTCAAAAAACTGAATGTGTACTTTCCCCACGTCTTCTTTGCGCCACTCATCGAATACATCACACAAAAAGTACCCCCACTGATGTGGGGTCAAAGACCAGTCTTTTTCCCCACGACGATCAAGGGAGTGCTCAACGCAAGGCTGAAACTGAATGACGTTAGAACCTAATTTTTTGAGTGTCTGATAGGTTTGCTTACCTAGATGCGCGTTGTCGTTATGCACAACGGTCAAGGTATTGAACTGTACTTTATGTTTTTGCAGCTTGGAGAGGCCACGTAATACTCGTGAGTAGCTGCCATTCCCTTTTACGTCAGGTCGGCCTAAGTCATGATTTAGCTTGTCACCATCAATACTAAGTCCGATCAAGAAATTATTCTTTTTGAAGAATTTCGCCCATTTCTCGTTGATCAGAGTTCCATTACTTTGGAATGTGTTTGAGATCGTCATACCTGAACGAGCATATTTTTTCTGCAGTTCTACAGCTCTTTCGTAAAATTCAAGACCGCGCAGTGCAGGCTCCCCACCTTGCCAACTGAAATCAACAAATTTGATGTGTTTTGGCTGAGCAGCGATGTATTGCTGGACATATGTTTCCAAGAGAGCGTCTGACATCTGCATTGTCGCACCTGGCTGATAACGCTCTTCTTTTCTCAAGTAGTAACAATAGTGACAATCTAAGTTACATTTTGAGCCAACAGGCTTAACCAAAAGGTGGAATGGGTGTGGTGATGTCATCGTCATATCTGCGCTCCTGTTGGATTTAGGATAATTATCCTTAGGCGGCCTAAATTAGACCACTAGGACATTTCCTAACGGGAGGAGATATGGATTAGAGAGGTGGCGGGTAAGTTAGATGAACTTTCGACTGTGAGCCCAAGCAATAAGCTCAGATGCACTAGCAAGTTCAAGTTGTTCGATCATCTTGTATTTGTGGTATTCGACCGTTTTAGAAGAAATATTAAGCTCCAAAGCCACTTTCTTCGCAGAAAAACCTTGAGCTAATAGTTTAAGGATATCAACTTGTCTGGCGGTCAAATCCGTCTTTTGCTCAATAATGCTTTTCAACTCATCTGGTATGTAGCGTTCTCCGGCGAGTACATTTTTCATCGTCGCTGCTAGCTCAAAACCGGCTTGATGTTTCAGTACATACCCGTCAGCACCATATTGATATGCAGCCTTAACGATCTCTGGTTCATCATGCATAGATAAGCAAACAAGTTTACTGTTTGGCGAAGTTCGCTTAAGCAGTGAAAGCGTAGTGTTTAGCTGCATACCAGGCATAGAAATATCGGTAATAATTAAGTCGGGCTGATGTTGCTTAACAAGCTGAAGTAGCTCTGTTGCGTCAACGCTAATCCCGACAACTTGGTGGGTTAAGTCCACTAAGCGGGCAATACCTTCACTGACTATCTGGTGGTCATCTGCAATTACAACGGTTGCCATTTATACCTCACTTGTTTTTATGGATAATTTAACTGTAGTTCCTGCTTTTGGATCATTACGTTTAATAACCAATTCTCCACCAATCAATTCTCCGCGTTCAATCATAGATTGAAGACCTAGCGAAGGAGATTGAGTATATGTTTGCTCTTGATCGATTCCGATACCGTCGTCTCGAATCGACAATTCTACGCGCCCGCAGCTATATGGCTTTAACGTGATTGTTACTGCAGAAGCATTTGCGTGTTTCACAATGTTGGATAACGCTTCTTGGATAATGCGATAGACATGCAATGAAACATCATTGTTAAAAGAAGTATCGTCATCAAGCTCAATCGATAAGTACAACCCTGAGCGTTCGGCTACTTGTTCAGCATGAGATTGGATAGCGGCATTAAGCCCTACTCTTTCTATGACCACTGGGTGCAAATGACGAGACAGATGCTGAACATCTTTGGTGATTGATGCGAGTTCATTGGCGCACTTCATTAGCGCAGGTCTTGTGGTTTCATCACAAATACTAGAGACAAGACTGAGCTCGATCCCTAAAGAAGCAAGGCGTTGGCTGAAATCATCATGTAAATCGCGCGCAATATTCTGTCGTTCTCTTTCTCGTTCTCCAATGATGCGTTTGTTTCTCTCAACTACATCTTGGCGGCTTTTTATTAGCTGCTCATAATGACGTACACGCTCAATACTGGATGCAATCATATTACCCAGCACTGTCGCCGCGTTTATAAACTCTTCTGAATAGCCGTCTACCTCACTAAAATTTGCACAGGCCAATAAGCCCCATGGTTTCCCCATAGCAGTTATTGGAACCAATATATGACGCAGCGGATTTTCATCCTGTAAGTGACTAGCGAGCTCAAGCAGTTCTGGTGATTCCTCACTTGATACAACAACTCCCGCTTGGATATGCCGACGATATTCTAAAACCAAGGATTCCGGAAGTTGAGATTTGACTCTGGGAACGCCTTCTCCCGCAGCCTCATAAAATCGCCAGTCACGTATTCTGGTTTGTTCAATAGGCAAGCATGATATACGGTCGACTTTTAAAGCAATTCGACATTCATGTAGCGTCTCTATGATGGTTTCTTCCATTTGTGCTGTTGGAGAATTTAATAACCGACTAGACATGGATATTAATGCTGAAGTGATTGAATCAGATAGCATTTGTAAACCTCTTTTCATTAATGAACTTCATTACCATAAACAGCAACACCCAAAATACCTAGTAGTATTTTAAGTAAGTAGCTCAACTTCAATTCGTTTAGGAATTGTCCTAGTTCAGTTCATTTTGGAAAAAAAACATACTGTGCTCATCTTATTTCAGGAGCATCTTATGAAAACCCTTTCTAAACGCTTACTAAAGAAAACCGTGCTCAGCACTGCTGCATTAGCTACCGTTGCTGCAGCACCAGCAATAGCAAAAAACACTTCAGAGAAACCAAATATACTCGTCATCATGGCCGATGACATAGGTTGGTCAAACACCTCTGCCTACAACCTGGGCATGATGGGCTACAAAACGCCAAACATCGACCGTATCGCAAATGAAGGCATGCTTTTCACTGACCACTATGGTCAACCAAGCTCAACTGCTGGTCGTGCAGCATTCCTAACTGGCCAACTTCCTGTTCGTACAGGTCTTCTAAATGTGGGCCTGCCAGGCTCTCCGGTCGGTATTCACCAAGATGATCCAACGCTGGCTGAAGTGCTTAAAGAGCAAGGTTACTTCAATGTACAACTTGGTAAAAATCACCTTGGTGACCGTGAGCACATGATGCCTCACCGCCGCGGTTTTGATTTCTTCTATGGCAACCTCTACCACCTAAACGCTGAAGAAGAGCCAGAACACCCAGATTACCCACAAGATCCAGAGTTTTTCGAACGCTTCGGCCCTCGTGGTATTGTCACGGGCACAGCCGATGGCCCAACTGAGTCGGCAGGACCTCTCACTAAGAAGCGCATGGAGACCATCGACCGTGAACTAACGGACATGGCTCTGGATTACCTAGACGACTTTGCCAAGACCGATGACCCATTCTTCATGTGGTATAACCCATCTCGAATGCACGTTTGGACTCACCTAAGCGAAGAGTGGCAAGGCAAAACTGGCTACGGTCTATATGCGGATGGTATGGCTGAGTTGGATCACTACGTAGGTGAGCTTCTAGAAAAGCTAGAAGAAACAGGCCAACGTGACAACACTGTCGTTATTTTCACTACCGACAATGGTGCCGAGAAAATGTCTTGGCCAGATGGCGGTAATACACCATTTAAAGGGGAGAAAGGTTTAACGTCTGAAGGTGGTGTGCGTGTGCCATTCATGGTTAGCTGGCCTGGTTACATCCCAGAAGGAGCTCGCAACAACGGTATCCAGTCTCACGAAGACTTGTTCACCACTCTAGCAACAATTGCCGGTGTTAAAGATGTTCAAGAGTCGTTCAAAACAAAACATGACGTTTACATTGATGGTTACGACCATACTAACGCGTGGTTCAACAACGAAGACACTGAACGTAACGAGATTTTCTACTTTGCTGAAACAGGTAATCTAGAAGCGGTACGTGTTGGTAAGATCAAAGCAACATTTATCCACCCAACAGAAGAGAGCTGGTTCGCTCCACGTCTAGCCTCTACTTGGCCAGAACTGGTTGACCTACGTGCAGACCCATATGAGGAAGCGCCAGAACACTCAGGGATGTACCTACGTTGGTACGCAGAACGTATGTTCCACTTCGTTCCAATCCAAGTTGAAGTGGCAGGTCTACTACAGACGTTTAACGAATTCCCACTGCGTCAGGAGCCAACTGCATTCAACTTAGACCGAGTGCTGTCTTCACTACCTTACCGCGAGGAATAACCCCCCTCAATCAGCGAGTACATCAACACAGGTGCGCTTTATGCGCACCTGTGTTCATTTTGAGGTCCATTTAGTAATACTCCTAGTTCACCACCACCTTCACAGTTATTACTCTAACACCATCGAATAGTTCTACTCAGCCTTCGGGCTAAACGACGTCCCTAAGGAGATAACGTGAGCGTACAAAAAAACCACTTTATTACGTTACAAGAGAAAATTAATTTGCGCGTGCTTGGGCAGGAAAAATCTGTTGAACAGTTAGTGATCGCTCTGCTTGCCAACGGTCATGTTCTTCTCCAAGGTTTACCTGGTCTCGCTAAAACCCGCAGTGTAAGCGTAATGGCTAGCCAATTAGATTCCGATCTAAACCGCATTCAGTTCACACCGGATATGCTTCCTGCTGACATCACGGGTAGCGAAGTTTACGAAAGTAATACTCAATCGCTGACATTCAAAAAAGGCCCTGTATTTACTCACCTTTTGCTGGCCGATGAAATCAACCGAGCTCCAGCTAAGGTGCAATCAGCACTGCTTGAAGCGATGGCAGAAAAACAAGTTTCGATAGCAGGAGAAACACACAAATTACCAGAACTGTTCATGGTTCTCGCCACACAAAACCCAGTTGAACAAGAAGGTACCTACCCACTGCCTGAAGCACAGATGGATCGTTTCTTAATGCAGATTTTGATTGATTATCCAAGTAAAGACGCTGAGAAAAACATGCTCAAACTCTTGCGCATTGAGAACCAAGGCTCCACTAGCAGCAAACCGCTCATGACCATCGAACAAGTGCTAGAGGCACGTCGCCATATTGATAAGATTCATGTCGCAGAACAGGTAGATCAGTACATTGTCGATCTTATCGATGCAACTCGCTACCCAGACAAATATGACGAACAGCTTAGCCAGTGGATTGAGTTAGGGGCTAGCCCTCGTGCAACCATCGCATTAGACAAGTGTTCACGTGCTCACGCATGGTTAAATGGCCAAGATTACGTGACACCAGACAACGTAAGAGCAGTGGCTCATTCAGTATTTCGCCACCGTCTAGTTTTGACTTTTACGTCTCAAAATCAAGGGGTGGATGCTGAGCAAGTCATCGATAAACTGCTAAACAGCGTTGCATTTTCTTAATTGCGGGGAGGCTTTATGACCGTCGATCTTCGTATCTATCCGACTTCAGAAAGGCTTGCAGAGCTAACGTTACTAGGTCGTAAGATCTCGTGGCAACCACCTTATCAAAAGTTGACTCCTCTCACTGGTAAGCATCGCAGTCAACAACGCGGCAGAGGGTTGGATTTTGTCGAACTCCGTCACTACTACGCAGGTGATGATGTTCGTTGTATTGACTGGAAAGTAACGCAACGAACAGGTCAACCTTATTTGCGAGTTTACGCAGAAGAAAACGATAAGAATATCGCTCTGCTCATCGATCTTAGAACTCGTATGTTTTTTGCGTCCGATGGCCATATGAAGTCTGCCATTGCTTGTGAAGCTGCCGCAATTGCCGCAGGCGCAGCCTGTCATCATGGCGATCGCGTAGGCGCTGTCATTCTCACCGACAGTGAAATAGTCACGTTACCATTTCGACGTGGCGAAAAAGCGCTCATGGCTCTTTTATATGCAATCATTGAGCAATCAAACAAACTCCCAAATTGGATAGTGTCTAAAAAAGCACCCAATTTAGAGCAAGCATTAAAGCACTTAGTCAATCTTGGATTAAAAGAGAGCCAGTGTTTTATTTTTAGTGACTTCAGCGACTACGACCAACGAAATTCTAGCGCGATGATCGACAACTTAGCTCGTCAAAATAATCTAGTGGGTATCCGAATTACCGATCCGCTGGAAGAACAATTTCCTAAGCAGAATCTAGTCATAGGTAATGAAAGCTATCAAGTCGAACTGAAGAAGAGTGATCAATCCACCAGAGCTCGTTATGAACATTACGTCCAAGAGCAAAAACAATCGCTTTCTGAGCACTTTATGCGTCATCGCTTGGCATTACTTGATATGTCCACGAAACACGATGCTTGGACACAATTACTTTCACTGACCAAACGATAGGCTTTTTATGGGCAATTCTACTCAAGGCCAAATTGTCGAATTTGGTAGTCATCTAGTAAAACGAGCTGAATGGATTGATCCACCTGCCGCAATATCTTGGCTCCCATCAACACTCACGTGGCAGTTGATTGGGTTAACCCTTGTCTCTGCGTTCATTCTTTTCTGGGTGCATCGCTACCACCAGTACCTCAAGCGCTCTTATTTGCGCCAAGCGTGGGCGCTGTTTCAACAGTATCACGCCAACAATCAACTCGCTTCGATGGCTGGTTTAATAAAGCGTCTAGCGAATCAGCATTGGCCAAATGAATCTGTAGGTTTAATGGATAACCAACGCTTTGCTCACTTCATTGCGAACAACAGCCATGGTCGCCTCACCGCAGATCAAGTAAAGGACCTAATGAACACCAGTTATCAGCCTGCTCCTTCACTCGATCCTGCCACGCAGAAGGCCATATACCAGTGGTTTAAGGAGTTAACATGTTAACCTTTACTTATCCTTGGCTAGGGCTTTTGGCATTACTTCCAATTGTGATGTTTTTCAGCCCAAAGTACTTCACTCGTCATAGTGCGCTGCGCTTTAGTCACTTTGAGCGTTTAATTGAAGTCACCGATTCTAAGCCAACCACTGGGGCAGTCGTCATTCCGCCGATTTGGTGGCAACGGATTCTTATTACAGTGACCTACCTAAGCCTAGTGGTCGCTGTGACAAAACCAGTTTGGTTAGGTGAGTCCGTTTCAATAGAAAAAAGTGGTCGTGAAATGATGGTGGCCGTCGATCTTTCCGGATCTATGGAGGCTCGCGATTTTGTCGATGCAGACGGTATCAACGTTCGCCGCGTCGATGGCGTTAAGTTACTGTTGGACGAATTTTTATCACAACGCGAAGGTGATCGAATCGGCTTGATTGCATTTGGCGATGACGCCTACCTACAAGCCCCATTTACTGATGACTTCGCTATTATTGCTCAGCTACTCAATGAAATGGACGTACGAATGGCAGGAGCGGGAACCGCCCTCGGTGATGCGATTGGTGTGGCCGTCAATCACTTCGAACATTCAAACAGTGCCAACAAAGTATTGATCCTCATGACGGATGGCCGTGATACCACCAGCAACTACCCTCCCATTGACGCAGCCCATTTTGCGGGTGAAAACGACATTACTATCTACCCCATTGCCATTGGCGACGCAACCAACGTTGGTGAGGATAGCATCGACTTAGAAATGTTAGAGCGTATTGCCAATTACACTGGCGGCCAGGTATTTGAAGCGCTCAATGGGCAAGATTTAGTTGAAGTATATAGCGCACTAAACGAGCTCGAAGCAACGCTTTTTGATAGTTACACCATACGGCCAAAAGTCGAACTCTATTACTGGCCACTTATTGTCAGTTTATTCCTCAACCTACTGACATTAGTTGTTGCTGCACTTCGCGGGCAAAGTAATACGAATAAAGGAGACAAAAATGGCTGAATTTCATTTCATTCGACCATGGTTACTTTTGTTAGCCATTCCTTTAGGCATTTTGGTCTATGTCCTCAAGAGAAAAGTAGACAACAGTGAACGGCTTCCTATCGCCGCTCACCTGTTGCCATTTCTCAATGCAGGAGAAAGCCAAACGCGTTGGTTTTCTCCTCAGAACTTGCTACCACTTTTCCTAGGTCTGCTGACTATCATTGTGGCAGGTCCAACATGGCAGCCAGAACCTGATACCCACGCAAAAAACCAATCGCCGATTCTATTTGTGGTTGATTTATCACGTTCAATGGGTGAGTCCGATATTGCACCAAGTCGCCTTGAAAATGCCAAATTGAAGTTATCCGACCTATTAGAATACAAATCTGATGGGATTATTGGTGCGTATGTCTATGCTGGCAGCGCTCATATGCTCATTCCACCGACAGAGGATCGGGAAGTGCTTGAACTGTATCTTTCTTCTTTATCAACAAACCTCGTCCCTAGACAAGGGAAAAACCTGCCAGCTGTCTTGGATCAGATTGCCCAGCAACAGACAGAGAGTAGCATCCCAGCAAGCATTGTCGTTGTAACAGACAGCCTCGATAACAGTGCTGCTCAAGCCATAGAGAATTATGAACGTACCTACAGTGATCAAATGATCGTTTGGAAATTTGGTTACAACGAAACTGTCGGTTCTCCCTCGGATGTCCGTCTAATTCAAAGTACTCCTGACCATAGCGACGTTCAAAGTATTAGCCGATGGATAGACAGCTTCAGTTACTTTGATCCAATGGATGAAGATATACAATGGCAAGAAGCCGGATTTTATCTCGTCTTCCCTGCTCTGCTGTTTAGTTTACTTTGGTTTCGCCGAGGCTGGAGTATCCGTTGGGTTCCTAGCTTATTGATCAGTATTGTTGCTCTCAGTGCCTTTCAACCAAGCCCGGCTTTAGCAAAGTCGTCGACTGATCTCACCACGTGTGATTCACTGTCAATGAGGCTCTTCCTCACGCCAGATCAGCAAGGACAATGGTTTTATAATCAAGGCAATTATGCATGTGCTGCACAAGCCTTCATCGATCCTGATTGGAAAATTGAATCCCTCATGCGCAATCAGCAGTGGGAATGGGCGCTGACCATGCTCAACAATCAGCCGGACTCTCTCGAAAAACGCTACAAAGTGGCTCTTGCTTATTTGCATATTGACCGTTTTCGTTCATCAGAGCGTTGGTTTGAACAAGTATTAGAATTAGACCCACAGCACCCACAAGCACTTCACAACCTTGATTTACTTGAAGAGATTTTCGACCTCATGGCTGATCGTGCGCAAGGCCAAGGCACCGCCGGAGAGGACATGACTGCCGATGTCATTTCCACACTAGAAGAAGATATAGGAATTGAAGAACCTGAAGACAAAATTGAAGTCATCAACAGTGCAGATTTAATGGCAGAAGAGCATTTGACTAAAATTTGGCTGGAGCAAGTTAAATCCAACCCTGAAGTGTTCCTTCGCAATAAGTTCTCTATTCAACTGCAGCAAATAGACAAACCCGTTTTGGTCGGCGAGCACACCCAACAGGAGGTGAAGTAATGAGCACGTTCAAACGTTTCATCGATGATATAGGGACCGCCATCGCTTTTGGCATGATACTCATGGCAAGTTTAAGTGCTCAAGCATCCATCTCTACAAATGATCCACTGTCGCTTGCATCTTCTCAACCGCCAAACACAGTGAATACGCAGTACCATGCCCGCTGGGCTCTAAGTAGTGAAACCTTTACAGAGAGGCAACGCCATACCGTTTTCCTAGAACTTCTCAGTGACGCAGCCATTACTGATGTCATCAACGTTGAAACGATTTCAGCCAAAGATCTCTTTTTTGAGCAAACCACCACATTTTGGCAATACACTAGGCCAACAGAAAACGGCAAACGTGTTGAAAAAGCAGCATTAAAGTTAGAACTATTTCCAGCTAAACCTGGAGAGTTCACTTTACCAGGTATCAACATCACCCTTGGCCGTAGTGACAACGTGGTTACTATTCCAACACAGCCATTGAAGATCACGGTAAAAGCACTTCCTGAGGCTGCGAAAGGTAAGATTGCCTCTCCTAACGTCACAGTAGAGCAAACTGTCAGTGACGTAGAGATCACTGAAGGCGGCGCGGTAACCCGTTCAGTCTCTCTCAATGTTGCTGATTTGCCGGGGCACTATATTTCAGAACTGCCATTGATTAACCAGATTGAAGACGTTGAAATTCGTACTGGCAATAGCCAAACGACAACCCAAACATTCCGCGCAGATATGACTGGCACACGCATTACAGATATTCACTATCGATTTGTTCACAAAGGGCAATACATCCTACCTGAACTGTCATTCCAGTGGTGGAACACAACAAAACGTAAAGTAGAGAAAATTTCGCTGCCAGCCATAACGGTGGAGGTCAACTCTGCACCACCTTTGCCTTTAGATCAGCGTATTGAGCTATGGAGTTCAAATATAAAGCTGTGGTTGGAAGAACAACGTAAAACACTCATTTTAGGGTTGTTAGTTGTGCTTGGCTTATGGCGTTTACGTTTTAAGTTTTCTCACTTATGGAAAGTGTTAAAAGTGCAGAATCAAACTGCCCTTCACTCTTCTTTTGTAAAACGCTTAATAACCATTTTTTGGGTTGCTGTAGGGACAAAAAAATGTGCCAGCCAAGCACTTTATCAATGGTTTTCATATCATGGAATTTATGACCTAAACCATTACCCAACACTGAAAAATGGCATCCGTACTAACAAACAAGGTCAGTGGCATTTAAAACGCTGCATAGTTGTTTGGGTGTTAACGAATGAAGTCAGACAACAATGGCGAGTAAAGTACCGATTAAAGCAGATCAATCCTGCGTAAATTCGTAAAGCTAGGACTAGGGAAAGTCCTAGTTAATCTCTTTTAGTAATCAATGTAATGTTTGAGTTACTTACACGGTCAACCACAAAGAGTTGTTAATATGAAATTTAACAAAATCCTATTTTTTTTTGCCGCATTAACCTGCACGAATGCACTTGCAAAAGATACCGCTACGCCTGAAGCAGAAGAAAAGCGGCCAAACAAACCATTCGTTATTACTGGGGATGAAATTCAACCACTCTCAGATACTCACTGGCGAATTAAAGTCTCCTACGCTGAAGCCGTCAAAGTTCGTTGCATCGCGTTTGATGAAAAAGAACAAGCCGTTGCAATCGATTCTATCGCTGTGATTCCGCCTTTTTCTGTGTCTGATATGTATACACGAGAAGACGATGGCAAGATCGAGGAAGTAAAATGTTGGATCACCAGTACCCGCTCGGAAGATCTAGCCAAAGACTACATTCGTCATGATACTTAGAATGCACCAAAGCAGTTAGTGATTGGACACGATTACAGCATGCAGTGATGAATCTGAACGTAGAGAGAAAAGCTCGTTTTGGAGCGTAACCATATCGAAAACTGGATTAACAATATGAAGAACCTTGTCGTTAGTACCCTTGCACTCAGCATGTTATTTTCTTCAGGTGCTGTCATCGCAAACGAAACCCAGCCAAAACTCATTCTGCAGCTTACCGTTGACGCGCTGCGTGGTGACTTACCCAATCGATTTAAACACAATTTTGGTGAAGGTGGTTTTAGGCTGCTCTTAGATGAGGGCGTTCACTATACGAATGCACACTACCAACATGCGAACACAGAAACGATTGTAGGACACGCAGCCCTTGCTACAGGCGCACCTCCCGCAGTAAACGGCATGATTGGTAATGTATGGTACGACCGAACTCAAGAACGTGTGGTGTACAATATCGAGGATACTAACTACAACTTATTGGCAATCGATGCTGACATCGATCAATCAACAGAGATCGATTCTACCCAACGCGCAGCACAAGGCGATGGTCGGTCACCGTTAAATATCCACACTTCTACAATTGGAGACGAAATTGTTAAAGCCTATCATGGTAAGTCTCGCGCCTTTTCTGTCTCTTTTAAAGACAGAGGGGCTGTGTCTTTAGGCGGTGAATTAGGCAAAGCTTTTTGGTTCTCTAAATCTGCCGGCGCATTTGTAACGAGTGATTATTACTACGACAAGAACCCAGCTTGGGTTGACGAATGGAATGCCAAGGATTTTACTCAACAGTACAGCGGTAAGCGATGGGAACTCACTCTACCCCAAGAAAAGTATCTATTTTCTGATGATGGTGATGTCGAATATAAAATTGACTTAGCCAATTTTAGTCGTAGTTTCCCTCACCCTTATGGCCCTGCTAACTACCCATACTTCACTACACTATTGAGCTTAAGCCCAGCAAGCGATGAGATCGTTGCAGATTTTGCAAAATCTGTCATTGACTCAGAAAGTTTAGGTCAAGGTGAATACCCCGATTACCTTTCGGTTAGTTTCTCAGCGACTGATTATGTCATCCATATGTATGGCCCTTCTAGTATCGAGGCAGAAGACAACCTAATACGTCTTGACCGCACATTAGAGGATCTATTCGCTCATGTGGACAAAACGGTTGGGCTTGATAACACACTTATAGTGTTGTCAGCAGATCACGGAGCCCCTGACGTCCCGGGCTACGTGAATGCGTTAGGTGGGAATAAAGCTGACTATTTTGGCATTGAAAAAATGAAACAGTCAGGCGTTTTTGAAGTGGTAAAGAAGCGTTTTGGATTAGGTGAGGATGTTGTTCGCCAATATGCCGATCCCTACCTATACCTGAACCATGAACTGATTGAATCAAAAGGCTATAAAGTGTCAGAGGTTCAGACTGTTATCGCCCGCGCATTAGAAAACATCGATGGTATTAGTCAAACAATTACAGCGACAGACATAATGAAAGGTCAACTTTCAGATACGCGTATTAATCGACTAGTGGCTAACAACCATCACCCCACTCGCTCTGGAGATATCTATGTGGTTTACAACCCAAATGTGTACATCAACAACTTTGATGGTTTGAAAGTAGCCTCAGTTCACGGGTCTCCATGGCGCTACGATACTTTCGTTCCTATCTTTTTTGCAGGAATGGATATCAAGGGTGCTAAAGTTCACCGGGAAGTCACCCCTTATGATATAGCGCCAACTATCTCTCAATTTATGGAAATCAACTTTCCATCAGGTTCGACAGGCAGCGTACTCACAGAGGTCGTTCCTTAACCCATAAGTTTTAGTTATGAGATACGTAGCGGATAAGAAAGTCTGGCCACATAGTGAGAGTTTTGTCATAAGAATAAGTGAGTCAAATTGTACAACTTAAAGCCAGGTTCAATCTTGCTCTGGCGCACAATGGGGCATAAATGAGCTACAGCTTCCCCTAAATTAACAATTCAGAGATAACTAAAGGTATGGAAAGTCGCTTAACGTAGCGTCCAGTATTGATGGTGCAGATCACTGACAAGTATGCGGGTCTTCAGACAATATGCTTTTTTCAAATATTTAAAATCATGTTCTCTACTGCCTCTCAATAAAAAAGCCCAAACAAAGGGTTGGGCTCAATTCAATAATCATGAAACCATTGTCACGGTGGTTATATTCCGATTAATTTCCCCAGATTTGGCTTACAAACTCTGGATGGTCAATAAACGGATTACGATTCCCTTGAAAATCATGCACCGCCTTATTCCGATCCATTTCTTTTTGACTTACTGGATCATCAGAATGCCAACGCTTTAGCATAGTAAGTAGCCAAGGTTCAAAAACAGTTGTATTGGTTCCATCTAGAACGGCATCAGAGCTTGTAGAGTTCCCATCCCAATTAGCGATTTCATTTTCATAACGTGTTGCCATGTAGAAATATGCTCTTGCGAAATCACCTTTAAACTCATCAATTGGCTCAAACACCGTACCCACATAACCAAGAGAGTTCGCTGCATTGCCTAACTTAGAACCGTTGCTTGATGTGTATGTCGCGCTACTCACCTCACCAAATGGCCAATTACTACGTTTCGAGTTAACGTAGCCGTCAGTGGCAAATAAATGGTGACCGTCAGAGTTCATTGGTTCGACTTTCCCACCAAACCAGCTTTTCGGGAATGAGTGCTCACGGTTGTAGCAATCACCTTCTTTGCTGTATTGACCACATTGATCGACCACCTTAGTAAATTGGATTGAATCTAAGCCTGAAGGTTTCTCCGAATACATATCGAGAATTGACCCATCAGTGTCATAGTATGCGTCTAGGTCAGCCTCAGACACCAACGTCCAAATAGCGGTGTAACCCTGACTACTATGATTATCAATAATTTGATATAAGGCCGTTTTTAACGCAAAGCCCATTTTGCCTTCAGCATCTTTGTAATACTCACCTAACACTGGTGGTTCAGTTGGTGGTGTAGTTGAGCTACCAATCGTAAATTCTGTACTCTGACTTGCTTGGAAATCACCACCAGATGCCACAACGGTTCCGTTTACCGACAAACTGTATGAACCATTCCCCACACTGCAGCACATTCCATCCCCATAAGAGTCTGAGACTTCTAGGGTGTAGCTACCATTCGCTAAACACATTTCCACTTCATTGATGGTGTTACTTTGATAATCTGAACCAGAAAAAAGAGTTTGAGAAACTGAGTTTTTGAGAGACCAACTGGTTTCAGAACCATAGTTATCCGTCGCTAGCGTGAGTGCGGCACTTGTGTCATTGCAGCTTTGTGTTGGTGGAGTCTCCGTAGGCTGAAAGTTATCTAAATACACCACTTCCGAACCATCAAAACCTGCATCATCATAAAATCGTACGCCCACAACGATATCTTTAGTGCTCGTAGCGTTGTACGAGTGAGTCAATGCTTGCCACTGATTCGTTAAACCATTATTCGAGTAACCTAAATAGCCATCAACAAAAAGGCGAGCTTTCACGTTGCCTTCCGTGTGGTAAACATCGACAGAGAAATCATAAGTTTTCCCTTGTTCAACACGTATCGTTTGAAGAAAATCGGTATTACTTTGAGTACTTGTATTCACTGTTACTTGTGCTGAGAGACTGCCGTTATTTACAGGATCGGTAGAGAGCGAAAGTGCAATGCCGGAGTCAATCACACTCCAACCAGATGGTACGTTTCCTTCCCAGCTTTCGAAACTTCCATTTTGCATTTGCGCATGCGCACTCGTTGAACAAAGTAATGCAACGCCACTTAGTGTTATTATTCTATTTATCATGTAACCTTCTGTTTAATTGGATAAAAACCAACTAAGCTTAGAAAGTAATCAAAAAATGAATGGAGATATACATCACATTTATAAATGTAAGCATTATGGGATTTATCAATATATGTGATGTAAAGCAATATAATATCGACCAGTTAAATAAATGTCTCGTCCTAAAATACGTTGACAGTATTTCTACTAAGCCAACAGCGCCAGCTGTTGGCTTTTTTCATGCACCTCATTTGGAGTTTTCATCATGAGACTGAGGTGCGGCCTCATATTGTTATAGATATTGATAGACTCTTTTACTAGTCGTTTAAGCTCCTCAAGACTCTTACACCTATCAAGTAAGAACTCTTGTTTCAGGATCCCGTTTATTCTTTCTGCTAAGGCATTTTGGTAGCAATCATAACCATCTGTCATCGAAGGCATTATGCCGCTAGTTTTCAGTTTATCTTGATATACACCTGAGCAATACTGTAGACCACGATCTGAATGATGGATACAAGAATGATGATATCGACGCTCTTTGATAGCCATATCTAGCGCTTTCACGACATCCGTCGCTTTCATTTCATTACTCAGCTCATAACCCATTATTTTTCGGCTAAAAGCATCTGTAACCAATGATAGGTAGTGAACTCCTTCATCAGATTGAACATAGGTTATATCGCTCACCAACACACTCTCTGGACTACATGGCTTGTAGTCCTTTAATAAGTTCGGGTGTTTCTTCATCCAATGCCGACTATTGGTCGTTTTTGTAAAACTACGCTTAGGTCTTACCAACAATCGCTCAGCGCGTAAGTAGTTGAAAAGCGCATCTCGGCCTAACTTGATACCTTGTTCTTGTAGTCTGGGTTTTATTAAAAAATAGAGCTTCCTAGTACCAACCCGAGGCATATAGCGCCTAATATCCAACACCATTTTTTTAATCGGTTTAAGCTCTAACCGACGGTGATGAGCTCGCTTTTCTCGTTGATAAACACTCTGCCTTGTTATGCCGCAAAGCCTACATACTCGAACTAGACTTATTCCTTCTTGCTTTTGAAGGCTTCTGGCTCCTTGGCTAGATACTTTTTTCTGAGACTGGTTCCGTGCTCAGCATCAAGGATATCAACCACTCTATTTAAGAAGAGGTTCTTGATTTTTTCGTCTTCCAACTCTTTTTCAAGACGTTTTATTTTCTGTGCAGGCGATTCTTTAGGCTTAGGTGATTGGCTCATGACATTCATCCTTGGATTTTGCGCCCAATTCATCTTACCGTGCTTTCGAAGCCAGGTTAAAACGGTTGAACGGCCTTGGATACCATAAATGGTTTGGGCTTGTTTATATGTCATATCGCCTCTTTCTACAGCGGCGACGACCTGTAATTTAAAGCCTAGTGTGTAATCACGCTGAGTGCGCTTAACGTAGGTATTATTTGAAGTAGTCATAATTCGTCCTCAATGTGTAAACACATTTCAGGACGAGACAAAACGAAAAAAAAGGCTGAGCAGATTACTGACTCAGCCTTTTTACTCTCAAGACCTCTAACCATCAATCGCCTGTCAACATATCTAAGAAGATCTGTCTGGACTCGAGTGTGTTATCTCTATGGGTTTCGTACTTTATATGTGTCTCTGCATCGGCAAATTGAGACAACTTGATGCTCCAAAGTGCTTGCAGTTGGTTCGGTACAATTGAATATCGAACATCGATAACACGCAGATCATCCATTGGGTCTTGTGCCACGTAACCATTTGAGAACCAGCGAAAACGCTCAATGTCTTTTGCTTGCTGTGAGTTAGGGTCAAGCCACGGGAAATCCTGACTCACATTAAGTTTAGCAATAGAGTCTCCAGGGTAGGTTTTAACAGAAGTACCAACTCGAACAGCATCTATGTAGTATCGAGATTCTGTTTCGTACACTACTTTCCACACTAAGATATTTGCAAAACTCGGCTTGGCTTCTAACCGAATAGGCGTATGTTGGCGTTCTTGTGCTAATTGCCATCCTATCGCTTCTGTTCTATCCCTTTGAATCATGCCTAACGTCGGATAAATCAAAGCCCACAGAAACGCAATACGAGCCAACCAAGGGGCTCGCTTCCATGTCGCAAACACAAGTAATATCAAGATAGGGAGTGTATATACAGGGTCGATAATCGAAATGGTATTCCAAGCATAACGTTCATTGGTGAGCGGCCAGAACAGTTGAGTGCCATACGTAGTACAAGAATCGAGTAAAGCATGTGTGCCATAACCTAACGCGCAATACAGCCAACTCTGTTTAAACGAGAGGCCACGCCTTTTCGCAATCAAAGGATACAAAATCAGAGCGCAAATCAGGCTGCCAATAGGGATAAACAAGAGTGAATGGGTAAACTGCCGATGGAACTCCAATGCGAGTAAAGGATCACTCTCAGATCGAATAAACGCATCTAAATCTGGCGCCATTCCAGAGAGCAAACCTAGAACCCCAGCGACCACCAAATATTGTTTTTTACTCGCCGATTGTGACAAAGAAGCACCTAGCACGCCCTGCGTTAACGGATCCATAAATCACTCACTTTTAGCATTCCCTTGAATTGAACAAGTACATTTAGCTATAGCAGTGAATCCGGTTAAACAACAAGATTTTGTCAACATACTCATAGACATAATCGTATAAATGTAGACGGGCAAACAAAAAAGAGCAGACTGATGACTGCTCTTATTAGGTTCTCATTACTCGTATTTAATCACGTGATGGTGTCGTCTTACTCAGCAATAGCTCCCAATCGGATAGCTCAACCTGCCCTTTGCGTATATTCACCTTGTGGTAACCTTTTTCGGTTAAGGATTTCACTTCAATAAAAACATGACCCAACACAGACTTTTTAACCACTAGGTTCGCCTTAATACCATGCAAATACACGTTCCCATCATCTAAAGACAAATGGCTTTTCGTGAGCCTTGAGGCAAACATGTAAACCAAAGTCATGAGGGTAATTGAGATGATGAAAGGAAAAAGCTGCAATTCAGTTTGATAAAAGAAACTGATCATCAGAGATACGATCGTATAGGTTATCGTCATTGATAAAACAACGTTCCATTGCGGCCCATTACCTTTGAATGAGATTTCCCGTGCCATCATAGATTCCTTCGAGTAAGTGCTTGAGCATATTTGAGATATTTATAAAACGGGACAAGTTATTATGAGTGGTGATGCATTTAAAGGGCTGAATTACACTATTGAAGTGATCAGATCGCAATTAGACATTTACGTGGTGTTTCACACATAAATATCTAATTAAGTCATCAGCCGGATAGGTCGTGAACTGCCTAAAATTAACGAGCCACCATGCTTGCCGCGATAACAACCAACAATACTGAGAAGATCTTCTTGATGGTTGGAACGGGTAAATGGTTTGTCGCTTTTGCGCCTAAAGGTGCGGTGAACCAAGACGTACACACGATACCCAATAACGCTGGTAAATAAACAAAACCTGCAAAGCCATCAGTTAGAGCAAAGTGGCTACTGCCCGACGTGATGTAGCCGATAGAGCCAAATAGCGCGATGACAATGCCACACGCAGACGCACAACCGATCGCCTTTTTCATATCGACCGAAAAGAACGTGAGCAATGGAACGAGCAACGCACCGCCACCAATCCCTATCATTGCAGACAATCCGCCAGTAATGGTTGTCAGAACTGTTAATACACCTTTATTCGGTAGCTTTCGCTCTTTAGGCGCGTCGCTTTTACTGCTTAAGAACATCTTAATCGCGATAAGAACAACGCTCACAGCAAACACGATACGAACCACCTTTTCCGGTAATAACGCCGCCATAAAACCACTGACCAAAGCACCAAGGGCAACACCCAACATGATCCAAGGTGCTAAATCCCAAGGCACGTTGCCGTTTTTGTGATGAGCGAGTGCAGATGAGGTTGAAGTAAATAAAATTGAAGCCAATGAAGTCGCAATCGCAGCGACAACAACTTGGTCAGATGGTAGAACGTCTAAATAAAGTAAAATGCTGCTTAACACAGGAACAATAATCAGCCCTCCACCAATGCCCAAAAGCCCGGCAAGAAAACCAACACCACTGCCTAGTAACGCACAGTAGAAAATCAACAACAGCAATTCACTCATTTCATCCATCTCTTATTCAATTAATTATCTTAAAGAACACAGTATTAATGTGGTTATATTTCCATTAAGCTAATTAATATAACTGACACCGACTTGAATGTTCAAACATATAGATCATGAAGATTCTTCATGATGAATGTGAAGTAATACCATTATTAATCCCACTCCCATCCACGTATAAAAACCTTAAGCAAATAAATTTATACGACACTTTTAGTGAAGACAGCCTCGATTCTTAATCCGGTCACACGCAAAAATAAAGCATTTAATTATTAAAGACCGAGAGAATCAGACAACGAATTGGGATACCAGATCAACATGAATAATGAATTTAACTTTACGATTAAGAGCATTAGCCTCGACGAAAACTACCAACCTGCAGACAGCACGCGTATCACAACTAACTTTGCTAACTTGGCTCGCGGAGACAGCCGTCAAGCGAATTTACGTAATGCACTACAGATGATTGACAACAGTTTCAATGCTTTAGCACACTGGGACAACCCAAAGGGTGACCGTTACTCTGTAGAACTTGAAATCATTTCTGTTGATATGGACATTGAAAGCAACGGCGAAGCCTTCCCTTCAATTGAAGTGCTAAAAACAAACATTCTGGACCACAAAACGAACGAGCGCATTGAAGGTATTATCGGGAATAACTTCTCTTCTTATGTTCGTGATTATGATTTCAGCGTATTACTTTTAGACCATAATAAAGGCCAAGATAAATTCAGTATTCCAGCCGATTTTGGTGATTTACATGGCAAGCTGTTTAAATATTTCGTTAACTCTCAAGCGTACAAAGAGAACTTTAAAAAAACACCTGTTATTTGTTTAAGTGTTTCAGATAATAAAACCTATTACCGTACTGAAAACCAACACCCAGTATTAGGTTTTGAATACCAACCGAATGAGTCTTCTTTAACTGAACAATATTTCAAGAAGATGGGATTACAGGTTCGTTATTTCATGCCGCCAAATAGTGTCGCTCCTTTGGCTTTCTATTTCTTTGGTGATCTGCTGAACGATTACTCTAACCTAGAGCTTATCAGCACCATTAGCACTATGGGTACTTTCCAGAAGATCTACCGCCCTGAGATCTACAACGCGAACGCTGTTGCAGGTAACTGCTACCAACCAAACTTGAAAAACTTGGATCACTCACTGACTCAAATCGTGTATGACCGAGAAGAACGAAGCAAGCTAGCTGTTGAACAAGGTAAGTTCGCAGAAGAAAACTTCATTAAGCCATACCAGTCGGTACTAGAAAACTGGTCTGCCAACTACGCGCTGTAATCGCTCTACTTTACGCGCATTAGGAAACGTACGATCCACTTTGGGAATCTAAGGACAGGCAGAATTATTATGAAAACACTATTACCGACTTCAACAGCAGGCAGCTTGCCTAAGCCATCTTGGCTAGCGCAACCAGAAACACTTTGGTCTCCTTGGAAACTGGAAGGCGACGAATTAACGGATGGCAAGCAAGATGCACTGCGCGTGTCTCTGCATGAACAACAACAAGCAGGCATCGATATCGTGAGTGATGGCGAACAAACCCGTCAGCACTTTGTGACCACCTTCATTGAACACCTGAATGGTGTCGATTTCGAGAAGCGTGAGACCGTTAAAATCCGCGACCGCTACGATGCAAGTGTACCGACTGTTGTTGGCCCAGTTTCTCGTCAGAAATCAGTGTTTGTAGAAGATGCGAAGTTCTTACGTCAGCAAACCGACCAACCAATCAAATGGGCTTTGCCAGGGCCTATGACCATGATTGATACACTTTACGATGCGCATTACCAAAGCCGTGAAAAACTGGCGTGGGAATTTGCAAAGATCCTTAACGAAGAAGCCAAAGAACTTGAAGCTGCAGGCGTTGATATTATTCAGTTCGATGAGCCTGCATTTAACGTGTTCTTTGATGAAGTGAATGATTGGGGAATCGCTTGTTTAGAAAGAGCCATTGAAGGGCTTAAATGCGAAACCGCAGTGCACATTTGCTATGGCTACGGCATTAAAGCAAACACAGATTGGAAAAAGACATTAGGTACGGAGTGGCGCCAGTATGAAGAAGTCTTCCCTAAACTACAGCAATCCAATATCGATATCATCTCGTTAGAGTGTCACAACTCTCACGTACCACTTGAACTGCTTGAGCTTGTTCGCGGCAAGAAAGTGATGGTTGGCGCAATTGATGTTGCTACAGATTCTATTGAAACACCGGAAGAAGTGGCTAGCACTCTAAGAGAAACACTTAAGTATGTTGATGCAGACAAGCTCTACCCTTGCACTAACTGCGGCATGGCTCCCCTACCTCGCGACATTGCCTCAGCTAAGCTGAATGCACTCAGCGCTGGCGCAGAGATAGTTCGTAAAGAGCTTTCAGCGTAACGGCTGATCTGAATAGAACAGCTAAATCTTGAAGCCTAAGTATCGAATGATGCTTAGGCTTTTCTCGTATTAAGTGAGGCGTGCTATTCGCAGTTTGTTTACCACGTTTTATCCAAGTCTTGAGCATATAAGGAGATCGCTCTTTGGTACTCTTTGATCGCATCACTATTGGTTGTAGAAACCAACAACTCAAGTAGCAGAGACGTCGCTTCTTTATGTCGGCCTAAATTGTACAAACACATCGCGTAGAAAGGCTGAACTTCAAGGGAATCAGGATACTCAGTCATCGTCTGTTCGAAATAGCTTAAAGCCTCTGCATATAGGCCTAGGCTTCGATAAGTACTCGCCAAACCGAAAAGCGCATCAAAGCGTTCTGTAGAAGTAAGTCCGCCCAAAAGAGACAGCAAATAATGCTCGATGGCCTGCTGTTCTTTGCCTTGATTGTCGTAAGACCAAGCTATCTGCAAGTGCGCTTTCGCAGCATACTTTTCATCATCGAGTAGTGTCGCTAACAAGTCTCGTGACTCTTGATACTTGGCTTCTTTTCGCAACTCGATGGCTTGTTTAATAATGGTGTCCATAACTCTCCCTGACGCTTAAGCGCTGTGCTATGCGTTCATTTCCTCAAACATCTGTTTATAAGATTGAGTTTGTAGTGCTGATTGAGTCAGCCCAAATCGACTGGCTAATAACTCCAATTCATCTTTGTAAACCGATAACTTAGACTCATCGTCCGTCATGATAGCGAACTCTGCAAAATCACCGATACCCTTTAGTGAGTCGACAGTAATATGAAATTCGCCCACGAAGTAGATACTGCGTGTCTTCTGTGCTTTTAGAATCACTTCGTAACCTAAGTTCTCAAGCATACTCTTGGCATTCGAAGCATCGGTGATGTTTGTCGCTTCACATCGGTCAGACTCTGGGCCTTTTACAATCCATAACTTAATGCCCGATGGCTCCATAGTCCGAATGCACAAGCTTTTGTTTTGAGCTTGTAAGCTTCTGTCTGGGCTATCGAAATACCAATCGCACTCAAGATTATCTTGGAGCATCACTTCATGGGGAATAAGACTCAATGTCTTCAAGAATTCTGATTTAGAATCGAGACGATACTTAAGCTCTACTTCGTATTTACCCTGGAAATGGTCGTTAGTCATATACTAGCTCGGTGCAAAAAATGGATACTAGCACACCACCAGAACCTAAAATACAAACTGGCGCACAACACAAACTAAAGAAGTGGAACTATGCACGGCAAGCTAATACACGCTGCCATTCATCTTGGTTCATGGCCCCTTTCGGAAGGTAAATATTGCGTTTTTGCATCGCACCTTTCGTGTAGGAAAGCTTAATAACAGACCCGATACCAAAAGGAAGAATATTTCCCTGTAACTTGATATCGCAAGCGTAACCATCGAAACAAACATGGTTGTTCGATATTTCAAAAGAGCGATTGCGGAACTGCCACCATAGCGTGACGACTTTTAATACCGCGACAGCACTGAACATCAAACCAATAGTAGGTAGTGATTGAGGGTTACCATCAAATAACCAATAAATAGACACTAATAAGAACGCAGCGAGTGCGAACTCAAGCAGAGTATATTTAACAAAATTTAATCGGATACGGCTAACCATGATGCCTTCCTTGTAGTGAATCCAAACGTAACTCCATTTCAACCAAGCCTTTAACCTCGGAAAGTTTGGTGAAGCCTTTTGATTGATAAAGCCTAATAGCGGGGTTCTCACTGAACACACGTAACACTAACTGAGTCGATGCTTGATTGTTCGCATGTTCGATCACTAAATCTAAACACTTAGCACCAAAGCCTCGGCCTTGATGTTCAGCTAATATCTGAAAGTCTCTGAGAAACGTGGTGTCACTGGTATAGCTGAATCGAATAACTCCAATACGGTTACCACCAACATAGACTTCATAGTTATCCAGCTCATCCCAGCTTCGTAAAAACTGACTATGGCCCCAAGCGATACCGCGAGCCTGATAGTAACTCGCCATATTCGTTTTGGTGATCGATTCAGCGAACTTAGGATCTGAACCTTTGACCAGATCTACTTCCATATTGTTTTCCTTACCTTCAAGTTGCTCCCTAATACTGCATCCAAAAATGCCATAAGTATTGAATCGAAAACGTTAAGAAGATTTAAGAGACATATCTGCGTCTAAAGCCTTTTCCAACCAAATTGAACTGATGTATTGGCCATTTTTCTTTGCATATTCATTGAACACACCAACTTCTCGAAAGCCAAAATGCTTATGCAGAGCGATAGATGCCTCATTAGGTAATGCCACACCGGAAAGAACTCGATGAACCCCGAAATCAATGATTGATGCGAAGAGCTGAGAATACAACTTAGAGCCTATCCCTTTACCTTTTGCATCTTCAGTTAAATAAATGGTGACTTCAGCTGTATCTTCAAATGCCGATGTAGCTCTGTATTGTTGAGAGCATGCGAAACCAAGTAACGAGTCGTTTTCGGTTGCGACGTAAAGTTGATATTTACTATTGCTCGAGAATTGAGAGAACCATTGCTGTCGATTTTCCAACGTAAACTTCTCTTCTTCAAAGCGCGCATTGGTATGTTCAATATAAAAGTTGAAGATATCAGTAACTCCTTCAACGTCAGACAATGTTCCTATTCTAATATCCATGTAATGTCCTTTTTAATTGTGCTTAAACACCCAAACCAACACATAAAATACACAACACACTTAGATTCATCTTTCGAGGGTGAGCTATGTACATTCCAGCCAACTGTACTCCATTTGACACGCAACTTTCTTGGCAAACTTTAGGCCGTTATGTACTGATACCAAATGTAAGCTCATGTCTATACCTGCCGAGATACCGCCAGATGTAGTGAATTTACCTGATGCCACCCATCGTTTATCACTGATCACATTTAAACTTGGGAATTGCTGCGCTAAGTCGGAGATGTCTTCCCAATGAGTGGTTACTTTTAACCCCTCAAGTAACCCTGCTTTAGCTAAAAGAAATACACCAGTACAAACAGACACGACTTGTGAGGCCGATTCTGAAACAGAAGATATCCAGTCGAGCACATTTGGCTTGTTCATTTCGTCAGTATGCACACCACCAACGACCATCAACAAATCTATTTTGGGGTGGTTATTTAACGAGTAGTCGGGCAATACCTTAAAACCGCCGCGAGCTATAACCGGTTCTGCAGTTTCGGAGATTAAGAATACATTTAGATCTTCAGCACCTAAGCGCTTTGCTGTACTGAAAACTTCAAACGGGCCAGAGAAGTCGAGAACTTCTGCTTGATTATAAATATAGATTCCGATGTTCATTGCACCTCCATGTACAACTTCATTAATAACTAGAATTAGCCATAAACATCTTGTCCGGCTAATTCATACAACCCATTAAGGATTCTTAACTTTACCCATTTTAGTCAGGGTGTCTTTGCTATTGCCATAAACAAAGATAAACCAACGTAGACTGAAACCCACATAGCAAAATTAAGAGTGGCTAACTTGAAGGGCTAACCATTGATTTTAACGATCGCACCGCGTTTTGATAACTCACTCGTGGGTTGTTTCCCCAATACGCCAAGGCGTAAACGCCTAGTACCTGTGAAGTCCAAAGCAAAGCCGATATCAGACAAGTACTATAAATATCGGGGAGCATAGAGATTGCCTTGTGATATTTTTCGTCTGGAATTGTCCCTTGCACTTCCATGATGCTCAAGGTGACGTTAATCGGCGTATAACCTATCCAGAATAAAACCCATGAGCCAGCAGCAACAGGTGATAAAAACAGAAACGGCTTTAACCATCGGTGAGGAAACAAGAAATATAAAAGCATGAACACATACAATACACTAAGAAACAGACTCCACGAGCGCACGTTAATATTGGCAATCCAATAACTTTCTTCGGCATACATAAACAAAACAACGGTTCCCAAAATACTTGCAAACATAAGTTTGCCGATATTAGTCGTCCTCTTTATCCGAAATAGGACATAACTTAGTATGGTCACCAAGACGGCAAACCACACCATAATGTCCCAGTCCATAAAGAAAAAGCGCGGAGCGTAGGTATTGTTAAGTATGACAACGCCCAGTAAAACTCCGATAGATAAGTACGCAATGACTAACCGTACCATGAACCAACCTAGCTTTTTCATTACTTCATTATTCATCAGCGCAGACCAACTTTAATTGAGAACGGAAAAAGGCAGAGTTCCCTAACGTAATTACCTTCTGCAAATGCGTATCGAAAATGCCAAATGTTGGATGTCATGAAAATTGTCCTTTATTCGTCAACGCCAAGATTGTCACCCAGCTTTTCCATAAACCAAGTTCCTTGGCACGGACCATTGGTTAAATGCCAACGACCATCAAATCGCTTGCTGTTGCCAGTTGCTGAAAAACGATAGTCCCACTGGCGATGTTTGGCATATAAACGTAAGTCGCCACTTTCCGTCACCCAACCTTCTAATGGTGTTCCGTTGTAGGTAAGCCTAAGCGTGGCTTTACCCTCACGAATGGTTCCGGTGATGGTTGTGCGTTCACACATATTATTGCCAGTGGTGTTAATACGGCGACCTAGCCACTCACCGTCAAAATCAGTAGATGGCACAAATTGGGGACGATCAGGAAGTTTAGGGAATGACTCGGAATTACTGGACCCGAACCATTGAAGTTCGCGGCCAACGAGGAAGAAGACAACAAAGCCAATTGATACAGCGATGACAAATCCCTTTTTCATAATCTAGTCGCCTTCTATAAAAATTAGAAGAACCCTAACATAATGAAAAGTAATGAGTTAGATAAAATAATATCAACTTTGATGTATACCACAGATTGCATTTGGATCTTTGTTCAACCGACTAACGGATTCTACACCTTAGGTTAAGCGCCCTTCTGGAAAAGCGCTCAACTTGGCATGTAATTCACACCAGTTCGCTTTGTAGTTTGTATAAATCTGAGCATCAATTTTGACAGGAATATCGACATCGAACGTTGATATCGCCAACTCGATATTTTCAAGAGGTTCACCTTGAACTCTGAAGCCAAGGCTTGATCCACAGTTGGAGCAGAATGTTCGTGTTGTGCCGTTTGATGCGACAAACTCTTTGAGTCGATCTTTGCCAGAAAGCCAGTTTAAGCCTTTTACACCAACTAACGTCCCGAAAGCGGCGCCGTGAAATTTTCGGCACATTGAACAATGGCAGTTTGCTGCTTTTTCGCTGAACCCTTCAACAGAAAAATGAACACTGCCACACAAACACGAACCTTTAAAAACTGCACTCATCCTGAGTCTCCTTCCCTTTCATACAGTGTGTTAACCCACTGGCTATTGCGGGCTTCTAACCATTTAACGCATTACGCCAATATTGCACCGTTTTATCAGACACAGAACCGGTTTCATTCGCTGCTGCGATCAAGAAGTCACATAAGTTGGTCGCAACCTTTTCATTGCCTAGCAAGTATAAACTGCGAATAGTTCGTGTTAGTCGAAGCTGGTTATGGTCATGATTCTTCAACCATACATGGTTCGCAGGGCTAAGTGGCAACAATGAAGATATCTCACTTCCGTCTCGCTGCATTCCCCAAAATTCAAGCATCAGGTCAAGCACTTGTAGATGGGCAGTGCGAAGCGCTTCTGAATTAGCAAAAAGCGCCCTATCTTCTTGGGTAACCAACGGGGCATGTTGATTAAACTTAGTCCCCTCATCGATTGGGAAAAACACTTGAATATACTTATGGTCATGCTCCAACCAAAAGTGATTGTAAGCTAACAACTGTTCTATATTACGACCAAACTTGTCTGGCACTTCACCAGATATAAAGCGAGCGATCTCACTCATTTTTAAATCCTACTGACTATAAATCCCCACTTGTGGGCGAATGCATTATTACGCAATAAGCAGTGAAAAGCCTAGTCCTTTACGTTGTAAGTACCGATCTGACTTCAAACTCCACATACCACGCATTAGGAATCACTTTCGAATAATTTCGACTTACTTTTCTAACAAAGGACACTGATAGTCTGCGATACATTTTAGCTCTGCTGCATGTTCAGGGAATCGTTCGTGAAGAAAGCACAATGCATCTGTTGGCGTAGCGTATGAGTTTTATACTAAAGCCAACAATCAGTGTGTTAATAACTGAGTACTAAAGCCTGAACGACTAAAAGAGATGGGAAATATATGCACCGAAAGATTACATCTTTCACAGAAAAAATCCTTCAGAAAGCGTCCTTCGGTGCATACAATTTCAAGCGACTGACATCAATGACTAGCGTAAGTCGCTAACATAAAAGACTAGCGTAAGCGTCTCAACACTACCTGCTGGTCAAGCTCATTCTGATAGTCCGTGTAATCAAGCCCTTGATCAAATATGTACTCAGTGACAAGAGTACGAATGCATTCAACTAATGTGTTTGCTTGCCAAGGCTTTTCAAAGTAACGGTCGATGCCTGCTGTATTAATCGCATTGATGGTATCAGTATGAGTGGCCTGCCCCGTAAGAAGAATTTTCTTTGTATTCGGAAAGCGACTGTCATGGAACACTTCAGTGAGTAACTCCACACCCGTTTTCCCAGGCATCACATGATCAGACACGATGACGGTAATGTGTTCGCCTTCTGCGTCAAGTTCATCAATGAGATCAAGCACTTCTTGCGCTGATTCACAATCTTCAATATTCAGCCAACTCGCCAGCGGCTCTAAATCTTGTATCACTGCGCTCAGTACTTCTCTCTGGTCATCGACACAGATTAAATTAAGCTTCTCCATGTTCACCCTCTATTGGTAACTTGATTCTAAATACAGTTTTAGAAGCATCACTTTTCACAATAATACTTCCGCCATAACCTGCCACAATCCGCTTAACTACTGATAAGCCCAAGCCCAATCCAAACGATAAACCACCTTTTTTAGTGGTGAAGTTGGGCTGAAATACCTTTCTACGAGTCGCCTCGTCTATCTCAGGGCCGTTATTCGCGATCGTAACTAATATTCTTTTCTTACTTAATCTGGTTTGAATCTCTATTGCGGCATCGTCTGAATTCGACATCGCATCACAAGCATTCTTTACAATGTTGACCCAAATCTGAACGAGCTCTGTTTTCGAACCTTTAAAAGACGGTAGATCCGCAGGGCTCAATCGCACAGACACTCTACGTAACTCACTTTGTAACAACGATAAGGCATGGTTAATGGAGTCGTTAATATCGACCGCTTCTTCGGTGTCGATATCAACTCTGCCAAGTTGTTTAACCGATTTTACGATGCCGACAGTGTGTCTAGATGCCAAACGTAAGTCATGTAAATCACAGCCCATCTGCCAAAAACGAATCGCTTCTTCTGGATTTTTCAGCCAATGCTTTGAAATAACGTCTGTTGCAGATAAAGCATCAATTGGAATCGCCTTCGCAAGAGAGCGAGCAATGTTTTTGTCTAAACCATATTTTCTTTCAAATTGTCGCCCACGTGTTCGTGCTTCTAACGACGACGTTTTCTGACCATGCATTAACCCAAAATCGAAAAATTGACTGGCTTCTGGATGCACTTCCTCAAGCAGATCCATGATGACCGTTTCAAGTCGACCTGATTTACTATTTACTACACCAATAGCGTTGTTAAGTTCATGAGCAATCCCCGCAGCTAATTGACCCAAGGTGGTCATTTGCTCAGCAGTATGTAACTTCTCTAGCGCTTTTTGTTTCGCAATGGCTTCTTGTGTTGCGCGGCGTTGACGACGTGACAACTCATTGACAATCACAGGTGTAAACTGTGCGGTAAGAGGACCAAATTTACGTTCATCTTCTGCAGGCGTGTCTTTATCGATCCACGCTAACTCAACATCGGTTTTAGCAACAACCGTTGAAGATGCTGTCCAATTACCTGAAAAGAAGCTATGAACGCCTATAAAAGCCCCACTACCCGCGCTAAATACTCGCACTTGCGGTGTATTCGCATCGGTATAAAACCCTTCCAGTTCTCCACTAAACACATAATATAAACGAGTGTTTAGCGCTGATTGTTCAATAATGGTGTTACCGGCACAGCACGTCACCCGACGTTCTGTGTGGTTAAAATAGCGATCGATAAGTGCTTCTAACTTTTGTTGATACACGTATCGTTACCCTATGTGACCAATTGAATGTAGCAGCCACACCATAACAAAACTCAGTAGCACACCAACCACACCCAAAATAATACCGATTCTGGCCATTTGATTACTTTGCACATGACCAGTGGCATGAGCCAACGCATTCGGTGGCGTACTGATTGGCAACGACATACCTAATGAAGCGGCAAAAGTCACAACCAGAATTAACGTTAACTCTCCGCCTAGTGGCGTGAGTGAAGCCATAGACGAACCTAATGCAGCCATAATTGGCATTAACAAGTTAGCCGTTGCGGTATGAGACATAAAGTTTGCCATTACCAAGCACAAGAACGCCGCTCCGAACAACACCACATAGGGTGAGTAAGCATCAAACGGGATACTGTGTACCACCAGCTTTGCTAAGCCAGTTTTATCGAGCGCTAAACCAAGCGCAATACCACCTGATACAAGCCACAATACGTCCCAAGAAATTTTCTTCAGGTCTTCTTTATTGATGATCCCAGTAAGAGAGAACACAGCAACAGGAATCAGAGCGACGGTATAAGAGTTCATGCCATGGCTTGAACCCATTAACCAAAGAATGATGGTGAGCGCAAAAGTGACGTATACCGCAATGGCTTTGGGTGTTTTAAGGAATTTACCTTTGATGCTTAGCTCGATTTTCTTTTGGTCAGCTTTGTACATAAAGCCGATTAAAAACCACGCTAACGCCATCATAATAACGACAAACGGCACACCAAATGCCATCCATTCACCGAACGTAATGAGGTTATCGCCAACTAAATATTTAAGTGCGATAGCGTTCGGAGGGGTACCGATCGGGGTACCAATGCCACCAATGTTAGCGGCAACAGGAATACAAAGCGCAAACGCTACACGACCGGGGTCTTTCGGACCAAACACAGCCAGTACCGGCGTTAAAATAGATAGCATCATTGCCGTTGTTGCCGTGTTAGACATAAACATCGAAAAGATACCAGTGATCAACATTAAGCCGAGCATCACAAACTTTGGGTCTTGTCCAAATGGCTTCAACAACACGCGAGCTAAGTTTACGTCTAATCGATATTTAGTGGCCGCCATCGCTAAGAAGAAACCACCTAAAAACAGCATGATGATTGGGCTAGCGAATGTCGCCATAATATCGCTGTATTTTAACAGCTCACCAAAATGTTCCTCCCCATGCTCAAACCTTAAAAAGATCAGCCCTTTATCCGACAACATCAATAATTGCAGAACGATAATAACAACAGACGTCGCGTAAATTGGGATAGGCTCGAACACCCAGCACAATGCCGCTAATAAAAAGATCGCGATAACGCGTTGTTGAATAATCGTAAGGCCTTCAAATGGAAACGCTGATAGCGGCATTACGAGGATAATGAAAGGAATTAAAATAGGGATAATGTATTTAATATAGGGGCGCATAGCACAAAAACTCTTCCTGAGATAACAACTACTTAAAAATTAGATTTAAAGTTCTAATTTAGATCCGACAACGAATTATCGAACTCTTGTCACTATCTCACCCTCGGCTAGATCAATGATTACGTGATCACGATATCCCCTTTTTCGATTCTGTGCGCTACCTCTACGTTTGTATGTCATTTATTGTTGCAATTAAATTTACTGTTCTAACAAACGACACTGATACTCTGCGACACATTTTAGCTCTGCTGTATGTTCAGGAAATCGTTCATGAAGAAAACACAATGCATCCGCTAGGGTTATCTGGTGCAGATTCGACGTATACCCAAAAACCAATCGGTGGACATTGTCATAGAACTCATCTGAATTATCTGAGCTTTGACACTGCGCCAAGATAGCTTGATCAATCTCATCGTCTGGATCTTCCAATAGACTATTAGCCTGTCGATAGAGATTAGAGAGCATCGCGTCATATTGCTCTTTCGACAGCTCTTCCTTACAACGCAATATCCACGTAAGTGTAATTAGGTTATGCCCAAAGAAACCAAACTGTTTTAGGCATGCTTGTAATACCTTATCGAGATCTACAACTTCACTTGTGCCAGTGCTTCGGTAGTCATCAGAACGGGTCGATGTGACAAATTCGGTGAAGCGGTTAAGGAATGCTGGAACTTGAGACGGCTCTAGCTCACGGTAAACACGATTCAGCGCCAATAAGATAGTCACATTGTGGGAAAGGTATTCGCTTGTTTTAGAAGCCTGCGAAACGTAATACGAGAAGATATCTTGAAAGCCCTTATTCTCATACCACTGCATCAAAGCGGCATACGCAGCTGGGTATACCCCACTTTTCAATATCCTGTGAATACGAAATTCTGAGAACTTTGGCGCCTGCACCGTTGCTGAGTACTCGCCTAAAACTTCAATCTCAGTTTGGTTTATCAGCTCACTCGTTTTAAGCCACACATTGTCTGATTTAGCGAAATACCCATTCAAATAATTCGCAGCCAAATAAGCTTTTAAAGAATGAGGTTGATGGATGCTGGCACTGCTATAAAGTGCCTTTTCTAATAGTTGGTCGCTTGTCATGTTTCCTCCGTGAAACTGAATTGGAATTGAGGTGAACAAGACACCCTTGGCTAATTTGTCCACCTTACACACATAAACCAATAGACAATGAGGTTTCCACGAGTCCATTATTCCAAAAAACAGAATTATTCTTAAATATTTGCAACAGGGAATCCCCATAAGTAGCGATAGTTACCTGTGAGATAAAAATAGCGTCAAAAATTAACTATTGACGCCATAGATTCTTGTTATACCCGTCCAAACAATATTGCAGACAATGAATTTTGTACAATCCCCCAACTACCATCAGGATGATTTATTGGCAAAGGCAGGAGGTCGTCAGATGAATAATTTAACCGAAGTTTGAGTGGATAATCCTCTCTTTTCCCTTCGACTGAAATAGTCAAACATACATCTAAAACGACGCTACTAGGGTTATCACAACACCCACCAAGAGTCTTATAGTCGATCAGTTCAAAGTTACCGTATGTTTCTTTAACTTCACTCGCTGACTTCCCGCGGTGCTTACCGACTAGATGGTACATATGGGGAACAACTTTCCCCCATTGCTTTTTCCGCCAGCTTTCCAAAAAAGCATTCGCCACTTCAGAAGCACCTGAACTGTCTAAAAATAAAAAGTCGTCCTCACGCTTACCAAACTTATCTAGGTAAAGCTTCAACTTTTCATTTTCTTTCGAAACATTTAGCTCAGCACCAAGCTTGCGTCTTTTGTAAGATTCATCTCTTTTATCACGATACCACGTACGTAAAACATACAATATATTCCAACATTTAGCCGATACACTTGCATTGGCATAATTTATATCTCTGCCATGTAATATACCGTTCCTGAAAGGAACGAAGATTTCATTGAAATTTGTTTTAGTTCTACTTTTTGTAAGAAAGTTCTTCTGTAAATAAGTGAAAGCATCATCATATTGACATATAGAATCCCACACGCTTATATCTGAATCTTGGGTGAATAGCCCAAGATTATTAATGTCATTAGAAATACCGTCAATAGCCATTAACAAAAGAGGAACAACTGCTCCATAGTTTTTTTGCAACTGTAGTTCTTTTGCGTTAATCAGAATATCTGAACGTTGTTCAAACTCTTGAGCCGTTAGTAAGTGTTGCATAAAAAGTGAAAGTCCAGCATCGACTCCCTGTATCAGCACTTTCTCAGCTTCGGAAAACTTACCACCCTGAGCTAACATCACAGCTTCTTCGCAATACGCTAACGGTAAGTAGTCATTTAACACCCACGCGTGATCTTTAAATAGTGGACTAAAACTTTTTATCACTGACAATACATTAGCTTCTCGTTCAAGTTCTGCCGACAATACCCCTAGACGTTCTAATACATCGTACATATTAGCCAATCTATCTACTGTCGGATTATTTGATTCATCGATGTCCATTTTTCCTCCTTAACGTATACGCCTAGAATAAGGCGTGCGGCATTTGACTCGCCAAATTCGGTAAACTCCACACCAAAACCGCCAAGAGTTGTGCGTGTTACCTCAGAATGTCAATTAGTTGAGATAAAGGCTCCGGGAGCTCTTCTGGAAGTGCTCTTTGTGCGATAGCTTTTCCAAAAATTGGCTTAGTCATTTTCTTACCACCAGAATTAAGTTTTCTAATTTCTTTAGAGAACTTAGCACCGGTTTCTTCGCAAGTTGCCCTCAGATCTGCGATGGCAGTTTCAGTCCAGCTTTCGGGTATATCTTTGTTGGAGCTTTCTAAATACTGTCGCCATGATTCAAAAAGCACATTGTCACTAAAGGCATCTTCAAATTCTTTGTTGCCAACTATAAAACGTCTTTCATTTGGTACATTTAATTCTTGTATAACCTCGTTGAGTTCATCTGTAGCATCGTTATCAAACAAAAGATAAATTTTTTCTGGATCATGTATTTCCAAAATTGCCTTACAAAAGCCTGGAATGTTTGTAATCCCCTTAGTATTTATTATTTTAACCAAGTTTGAACCAATAGGCTTATCAAATTGACTAATGAAATACTCTGGTAAGAAGCCATCTTCAGTCTCACCTTCAAAAATAACCAAATGTCTAGAGAAAAATAAATATGTATTCTCAACACCTAGGGATCTCAATATCCGATTAGATTTTTCTGGTTCATCCCTAAGAAACTTAACTTTACTGATATTATTTTTATTTTCAATTAACCTTATGTTTCTTGGCTGTATCTGGTTGATAACAAATGGAGAGTGAGTTGTCAGGATCACTTGATTACCAGAATCAGCAAAACCTTGAATTGTATCTAACAACTCAACCTGTGCCTTTACATGTAAATGTGTATCAGGTTCATCAAGCAAATATATTGTTGATGCATCTCCTTCAAGAATACTTTGTTCTTTCTTATATTCCAATAATGCCATCGATATGCGACGTTTTGTACCATAACCTTTTTTGCTAATATTAATTTCTTTTTCATTTTCTAAAAATTGGACTTTAGCATCAATATTTAGATCTTTAGATTGGTAAAGTGGAGTGATCTTTATATCAGCCCCCTCGCCCAGAAACATTCTTAGTTTTGTTAAAACCCCATCATCCCTTATTTTATTAGTTATTTCCTCTGAATATGTATCTATTTTATTTTGCACAAACTCTTCAATAGTAAGGTCTTCATCAATCTTTTCAGACCATATGCTTGTTTGCTTTTCTTTTAAGAATACCTCTTTAAAGAACGAAGGTACGTTTTCAAACTGGTTCCCATTTAATTGAATATTGTTAAATGCTGGAAATTTTGCTCCAGCTATTTCAATAACTCCATCTTGATTCAAAACCTCAACAATTCTATCTTTAAGAGTTCTAGGAACAGAGTTAGCTCTAACAATCAAGCCGAGTTCTTTAGCGACTCTTTTTATCTCTTTAATATTACCTTGATCTTCAGCATCATATTCGTCTACGAATATATCTTTCAACTCGTTAATGTAACTCTCAGACGGAGATGAAATCATTAGACCTTCAGCAACAATTAAACCATCTTTTGTAAACGTTTTTGTGAAAACGAAGTTTTCTATTTCAATTTTGATGGTAATATCATTCATATCAAAGTTGAAATCATCTAATTCAACTTTTTGATTTTGAGTAATGACTCTTAAACAATCAATCAATGACGTTTTACCAGCATCGTTTTCTCCAACAATAACCGTTAAACGATCATCAAATGTTAAATTAAACCCAACCAAACTTCTAAAACCATCAATACTAATGTTTTTAATCTTCATAGAACTCACTTTATTTAATTAACTCATAAAATCTAACTATGTATCTGACAACGTATACACGGACTAGGCACAAGAAACACAATTTTAAGCTGAGAAAAATCATTTTGTACACCGAATCACTGTTAAGTCATTTGCTATATGCACCATCATGTAATAACTAGATAAGATAATTACATAATTTAGTGACTTGAATAGCAAATGACTAATTTACCAACAAAGACCAGTTGAAACCCTATCCCTTTACCCACATTTTTATAGTGGTTATAAAGCCGCACTATTAAGGAATCAATTGTGAAACAGATCATAGGCAATGCAGGTAAGAACTTACACACAATAATTATCACTGCGCGTGAAAAAGACGGCACAGCTGAAACCCGAGAAGCTGAACCATATAGCTATAGAATAACTAAAGGTGAAGAGAAGTTCTTTTGCTTTGACATCCAGAAAGGTGGAATAAGAAACTTTGCAGTTTCTAACATTATCTCTGTTGAAGAAACTCAAAACAGCTTTACACCTAGATGGCCTGTTGAAGTATAAGATATTTCAGGCGCAAAATGCCCACCCGAAGCACCTAACACTTATTAGACAGAAAAATATTTATTTAAATTCATAACTTTCTGTCTAGTATCTATTTTAAACGACTTACTTGATTAATAACAATGACTTATGTTTACTAATTTGCGATTGAACAAGAAAATGTAGAAATTTTCTGTCTAACAGAACTAAATGAAGAGAACTCGATAACTACTCTGATTGATATTGTTAAAATAAGTTTACTATTGATAATAAAGACAATATTCCCACTTCCAAAAACCGGTTATTTACTGATTTATAATTAAGATAAAAACAGAAAAATATCGAGATTAACTAAGATACTTTCATTCTCTAGATTCAAACAAAGTGGCTTTTAATAACTCCCGACCCTTCATACGTTTACGATAAATAATAAATTTGTATTTTATAAAAACAATCTAATCAATAAGAACTTTTGTAAACTTTGAATTACATACTCTAAAACTTAATCTCTAATTAAAACTTGTCATAAGCCGAAATGCTCTTCCAATCTTGATTCGCAACACATGGCATGAGTGTGTTGCATATAGACTTCCTATAAAGCCGTTGGGAAGAAGGAGTTTATATTAAAATCAGGAACGAAAAATGAACCAACAACGTCAACTAAGCTGGAAAATAGCAGCCATTCTAGGTACGTCTTTCGGCTTTACTGCACACGCTGCAGAAATGGTCAGAATCGATAATGATACACTGCTACAACAAAGCCTCGTCGCGCAGTCGAAGAGTGTTGCTCCACTTGAATTAGGTTTTTCTGAAGTTAAACGGGTGGTATTGCCCAATGGAAAAACGAAAGTCCGCTATCAACAAACTCACCTAGGTTTACCCGTCTTTGATACCTCCGTTGTCGCCACCCTTTCCAAGAACCAACCCACTCAGGTATTCGGTTCAATGGCACAAGGCATCAGTGGAGACTTATCCAGCATCGCACCAAAGCTGAATCAGGATCAGGCGATTGAAGCTGCTATTTCCTCTCACCGTTCGTTTACTGTCGGCAAAAAGTCGATTGAAAACAAAAATGCAAAGCTCATGGTGAGACTGGACGAGAACCAAACCGCGCAAATGGTGTATCTGGTCGATTTCTTTATCGCTTCCTCTTATCCAGAGCGCCCTTTTTACTTTATTGATGCCATGACTGGCGAAGTAATCCAAAAATGGAATGGATTAAACCATGCTAAATCGTCTGGTACTGGCCCCGGCGGTAACCTCAAAACCACTCGATATGAATATGGCAGTGACTTCCCTAGTTTTCCCATCGACAAAACAGGCACGACGTGTAAGTTAGAAAACGATTCGGTTAAGACGGTCAACTTGAACCACGGAACGTCTGGTAGCGCAGCCTACAGCTACAACTGTGCCGATGGAACCAACTACACCGATCATAAGTACATTAACGGTGCTTACTCGCCTCTTAACGATGCGCACTACTTCGGTAATGTCGTGTTTGATATGTACAAAGAGTGGATGAACACCTCACCGTTAACTTTCCAGCTGACGATGCGTGTTCACTACAGCTCGAATTACGAGAATGCGTTTTGGAATGGCTCATCAATGACCTTTGGTGATGGTGGCAGCACCTTTTATCCATTGGTCGATATTAACGTGAGTGCTCACGAAGTCAGCCACGGGTTCACAGAGCAGAACTCGGGGCTTGTTTACAGAAACATGTCGGGTGGTATTAACGAAGCCTTCTCCGATATTGCAGGCGAAGCGGCTGAATATTACTTGCGTGGCAATGTGGATTGGATTGTAGGTAGTGATATATTCAAATCGGAAGGTGGCTTGCGTTACTTTGATCAACCTTCAAAAGATGGCCGCTCGATTGATAATGCCTCTGAATACTACGATGGTTTGAACGTTCACTTATCTAGCGGTGTTTATAACCGCGCCTTTTACCTTTTAGCGAACAAATCGGGTTGGAATGTACGCAAGGGCTTTGAAATATTTACAGTCGCAAACCAGCTGTATTGGACGGCAAACAGCACCTTTGATGCCGGTGCGTGTGGCGTTGCGAAAGCCGCAGCAGACATGGGTTATGTGGTTGCCGATGTTGAAGATGCTTTTAACACGGTAGGCGTGAATGCAAGCTGTGGTGTCACACCTCCAACTGGCAATGTACTGACGAAAGGCACACCGATTGCGAACCTAAGCGGAAACCAATCCTCAGAGAGCTTCTACACCTTCACTGTGGATTCTGCATCAAGCGTGACGGTTTCAATGTCTGGAGGTTCAGGCGATGCCGATCTTTACGTGAAATCGGGCAGCAAGCCAACCACATCCAGTTACGACTGTCGCCCCTATCGCGCTGGCAACAATGAGCAGTGCAGTTTGAGCGCGCAACCGGGCGTGACTTATCATGTGTTACTGCGTGGGTACTCGAACTACTCTGGCCTAACGTTGCGTTTAGATTGAGTTAGTACGTACCGCTAAAGGTAGCAACCAATAACTAAGCCTACTCACATGAGTAGGCTTGATTGCTTATTAGAAGGCTGAGTTGTTCTAGAGACTTAGACGACCTCTTAAAATGCCGAATTGATCACGCAGACAGTTTTAAGATCTCACTGGTAAACAGTTCTCTTAACCATCGGTTTACGATGTCATCGTTACGGTTGCTGTGCCAATACACACTCAATGATGGCTTGTTGTATTCGAATGGCAGTTCAAACATCTTTATTTTTTCTTCATCGAAATACGCTTTCGCCACACTTTTGGGGAAGGTTGCAATCCAATCACTGTTGTAGATGGTATCTGAGAAATCAGCGATCGAATTAAGCTTTCTTGCTACTTTTCGCTCAGAAAAGATTGGGCTGTGAAACTCGGAAAGTTGATTCACTCGGTAGTTATCATGTGTGAGCGTCACATGCTTTTCTGAAAGGTATCGCTCTAAGCTGACTTGCTGGTCAATGTTCGAGTGGTTTTGGCTACACACGATACATAACTCGTCGCTCCATACCTCTTGGCTTAATAAGGTTGGATGTGCGCTGGTTAAATCGACAACAAGGTCGATCTTTTTCTCTCGAATATCTGTTGCCATGTCTTCTTTGATGTTCACGATTTCAATCACGCAGTCTGGTGCTTCTTTCTGAATCCTATCCAGAACTTGCGGCAGCGTCACACTGCTTGAAATACTCATCGCGGCAATTCGAAACGTGTAACTGCACTCTTTCGGTTCAAAGTCGTGCGTTTCAGGTAACGAATGAGAGACAAGCTTGTGTGCTTGCTTGAAGATTGGGTACAAGTCGTTAGCAACAGGTGTCGGTTCAAGCGTGTACGATTTTCTAACGAAGAGCAGATCGCGATACTCGTCTCGAAGTTGCTTCAAGTGAGCACTGAGGCTGGGTTGTGAGATGTTGAGCCGCTCTGCTGCGTACGTTAAGTTTCCTTCTTCATATATCGCAATAAAGTAATAGATGAGGTTCAGATTAAATCGTTTCATTCGAGCCCTTTAGGCGGTCATTTATATGAATAAACGGAGAATTAATATCGTTTAACTTGCCCTCTATTATCGTGTTCAATTTCCATCATTCAGTTATGGTCATGACAGTTCATTGTAAAAACACCGAATACAAATAACACGAACTAGTACGGTAGGATCGAAGGAAATAGCAAGGGAAACAAACAAAGTGAATAAGCAAGATATTGGTTTATATAGAGATATAGGTTTTTCTGATATCAAGTATAGGCGTGGCGTTATATTAGAACGCAGATGACTTTGACATAATTATCCGTTCCTAAACAGACACGTGTAGAAATAGATAATGATTAACCGATTTGCAAAACCGATAATAATCTCAATGAGCCTTGTGACCTTATTTGGTTGTGTGGGCAGCAATGCCGTAACCGGAAAACTAATGGAATTTAACGTGAAAGCCGTTGATAACCGTTACGCTCGTGGTGGCCTAAACATGTTACTTGCCCCTGCTTACGGTATTACCGTTGCCGCCGATTACATCGTATTTAACTCACTGGAGTTTTGGACGGGTAAGAACCCAATCAACAAAAAGCCTCACATCTTTGACACCAAAGTAGATACGTACATTGATATTAATGACCAACTGGATGACAGCCTAACAGAAGCGCCAATCGACCCGCTGGCAAAGCATGTGATTGACCACAGTGAGATGAGAGTGATCAACGAAGACCAAATCGCAATTGAGTTAACTTACAACGACGGTTCTCACGCGACATTAACGGGCGAGCGCTTTGGCGATGAAGTTCACTACTCTATTGATAACCAAGTTATCGCAAAAACAAGCTTAGAAGAGATGCAAATGTACATGGCATCCGCAGAGCAATCACAGGGCTAAAGCGCTTATATAACGCCGCTCTGTAATGAGATAATAGATACACCAACAAACAGTCAGTCTTTATAAGCATTGCCGTTCGCTTATAAACATAAAAGGGTTAGCCAAGCGCTAGCCCTTTTTCTTATCTGCCCTATACAAGCCAACAGATACCCTCATACCTGAGCGTACTCTTTTGAACCTACAGACATATATACCCAGCCTATACAGTTAATAATTTTGTTAATTAACTACTGATTGGTTTATAAATTTGGATATATCAAGTCGTCACACACTTAATATTTTATAAATTATTTAAATTGAGATCCTGTGCTGCACAACGAAATAAAAATAAGCTGTCTAACTTTTAAACACATTCACCTTGCTGATAGGTTAATCCTTATAGGGCAAATGCTCTATTAATGATAAAAATTAAAATAAGGATTATTTATGAGACCATCTTTCTCTATCAGTATGGTGCTTGCAACAACAGTGGTTGGCTTCCAGTCCTATGCAAACAATATCGACACGACAGACACACGCTCTCTTTCAGAGAACTCCTCAGCACAAAAGCAATCTTTGGCGTTGCAAATCAGTGCCCGCTACTCGGAACTTGAGCTTTCTTTAAAAGATCAGATAACAGAAAAACAGCTGTCTACACCGATAGATAAGCTTAACTCAGACAAGCCCTACTCCTCGTTTTCAAGCAAAATGCAAAAGGCCGATCTTAGCTACCGCAAGATGAAAGGGATCAACGACTTCAGTGACTCTGTGTTAGAGATTCGCATGGCCGATGAAGCGATGATTGAAGCTTGGAAGAGTGGTGAAAGCCCACTGTTTGCTTACGAACCATCAGGCGATGATTCAAACTGGCAATACATCGAAGCCTATGATGTGTATGGACAAGTTCATGAGTTAGATGTGTACCAAATGCCAGACGTTCCTGTGTTTATTATTGATAGTAACGGCTCAGAAGAACTCAAAGCAGGCCTAATGGCAATGCAGGCTGAGATGAACAAACTGGGTACTGCAACACAAATCAATTCCGGCTCCAAAACCACCAGCGGCAGTAAAGCTAGTAAAAACAGTAAGGTTCAGAAGCATACGTTTATGAACAAAGCTCAACGCTCGATGGCGATGCAGGAACCTGAGCCATTAAATACTACACAGTTAACGAAAATCCGTTTGGCTGTCGACCAAGAACCGTGGATCTCTGGCAAAGCTGAAATCTATGCCATTGTGACGGGTGTCGATTCAAGTCGTTTAGAGCCACAGATTGATCTCGTTGAGATGCCTTATCTGGACTACGACAAACAGACGTATTACCCAAATCAAACCGTTATCTTCTGGCCTCGTTACCGTTGGGGCGCTGCCGATATGATTTTGATGGAGCACGATGATGGCACCGATTACAAAGCGTTAGCCAAGTTGCTGGTTGAAGCCGCAGAAGAGATCTTGAAGATGATTCCTGACCCAGAAGTTCAAGGGTATGCGATCATTGCTCAGATCACAGGTAAGATCATTGATGTGATTCCTGAAGGCGTACTAGTGAATGACGATGACTTCGTAGACGTGTACTACACCTTAATGCAAAACACCCCTTATGTTGATCGCCCGGGCGCAGGCGGAAATGCCGTTGCTTCGTTCGCCCCTGTCACGATTTCACCAACAGAGTAAATCGTTTCTTATTTCGTTAGGGCTTAATCACTAAGCCCTAACTCTTTGCTATAGAGGATCACAGATAGATCGAGACACAAAGACAAGCTAATTACATGGAGTAATCAAACACAATGATGTCTTCTAAAAGCGGACGAAACACATCTTTCAGCGCATCATGCTCTGGGTGTGGAAGGTAATTCTGACGGCCTTCTTCATCAGCAAACGTCATTAGCACCGAATGGGTATAACCTTGATTCTTGTTTTCTGGGCTGTCATTTAGCCCCCACTCGACTGAAGTCACACCTTCCACCTTGCTTGGCATTGCTTCAAACAGTCCTTTCAGCTTCTCTATTTCAGACACTTCTGCATCTTGTTTAAACTTAATCAGCAAAATATGACGAATCATTCCCGTTTCTTTTCGATTCATTCTTAATCCTTTTCGAGTCTTCGTTTACTGGTGTGTCATTCGAGCCCACACCAGTCGCAAGCTAACGTTAATAGAAAGACAAAATGCCACAGGTTACAGATACTGCCAAGGCTAGATGGCTGAATTTTATAAAAGACTCTAAAACGAAAAACGCTGCACCCGAAGGCACAGCATTTTCCATGGACATGGTAAGCACAGATTAAGCGTTAGTCGCGACGACCTGTAAGTTGGATCGTTTGGTCTTGATCAACGGTCTTTTGGAATTTTATTCCGCCATTGCTAGCGTCATTTCTTCCTTCAAGAGTAAGATCAGACTCAACACGCTCTACATTTACCTGATTGCCTTGGCTCATTGTCATATCAATGGTGCCTGTATAGGTTCCATCAGCCGCAAAAGCAGTATTCATTGAAATAGCCATCAAGCCTAGTGCGATTAACTTGTTCATACATCACCCCTCGTTATTTTTAATATTATGTTCGTTTAGTTACTGTGTTTCTTTGTTGAGGTAACTTTAACAACCGGATGCAGGCCATTCGAGGAAAAGCAAGATTTACAAAATGGAAACTTGCTCGATAAATCAACGAAATAGTTCACATCTTGACGTTGTGCTGTCTTAAAACTTAAAACTCATGACTATGATATTAGAGTCAGATGCTTTTACGTTTCTCTGTTGTCGCGCTTTTATGCTTTAACGCTTCATTCGCAACAAAGAATAGCATCGTTATCACCTAACCAATTCGGAGTGCTTGTGGACATCAATCTCGATATTCAGAATATCTTGGTCATCAAACGTATGTATGAGCTTCGCAATGTTGGTTTGGTTGCAGAGTCGCTAGGAAAAACCTCTGGGGCGATCAGCAAGAACCTGTCGAAGCTAAAATTACAGCTTGATGACCCCTTATTTATTCAAACCAAACACGGGTTTGAGCCAACGACTTTTGTCGAAACCAATATCGAAAACTTTGAGCAGATACTCACGAGTGTCGAAGCCATCAAACACCAAGTGTTCACTCCTGATACTTATCAGGGCGACATCAAAATTTACGCCAATACCCTGTTTTGGGAACGCTACGGATCTAAGCTCTACTTTGCTCTCAGCCAAGAAGCACCACATGCTCATTATTCCTTTGTGAGATGGGGAACCAATGTTAAAAACAGGCTCATCGACGGTGAGGATGCTGTCGCGGTTCACTACTTTGATGAAGGCTTGCCGCAATCCATTTCACAGAAGGAAATAGGTAAAGGCAAAGCGGTGTTTTTCGTTCGAAATGACCACGAAGCACAAACCTTTGAGTCATTGGTTAACTACCCAATCATCCTGTTCAAAACCCCAGGGTGGAATGACAATAAATACCCCATTATCGACAGGCTCAGAAACGTCGGTTTCAACGTCACGCCAAAAGTTGAGGTCGACCACCCTGCGATGATCCACGATGTGGTGTTGAAGTCGGACTATTTTGGGATCACCTTAGATGGCAGTGTGCCAGAAGGTTGTCGAAGCATTGATTTACCCGAGAAGCTGACTATCGGTGTTAGCTATGTGATGAGCTGTCGTCGTTCACAAAAAGACGCCCCTGTGAACCAATGGCTTTTAAAGATCCTCAAGTCCGTATTGCAAAACAAATAGCCACGAACCAATAAGGGCCTACATTATCAGTAGGCCCTTTGTTCATTCACGATCCAGCTTTTGATATCAATCGACAGCCATCGAGTTACTTAGTCTTGAGTCGTGTTTTTGTAGATAGTCCCGTTTTTCATGATCATGTCGAAATTGTCTGTTGGATTCGTTAATACCGACAAGTCTTCCAACGGGTTACCGTCGACCAAAATCAAATCCGCCAGTGCGCCCTCTTTTACGACACCTAGCTTCCCTTCATATGGGTTTCTAGGGCCAGACATTTCAAGCAGCGCAGCGTTACCAGAAGTCGCTTGGCGAAGGATCTCATAGTTTGAGAACCACTTAGTGCGGTTGGTAAACTCTTCGTTTTGACGCGCCATTAATGAGTGGTCGGCAATCACATCCGTGCCGAAGGCTATCTTCTTGTATCCCTTCTTCTTGATAAGCGAGAACGTATTGTCTAAGCCATCAAACGCTTGTGCGAACTTGGCCTTCTGGCTTTCGTTCACTCCTGCGGGTGTGTTGATGTACACCAAGGTTTGAACGCTCAACCACGCGTCTTTCTCAATCAATAAGTCGAGGTTTTCTTCGCTGATGAAGTTAGCGTGCTCAATCGATTTCACGCCATTATCCAGTGCCATACGAATCCCATGATTGTTGTACACGTGCGCTGCGACATAAGTGTTCCAGTTATCTGCCGCTCTTACTGCCACATCCACCTCTTCTGGCAAGAACTGAGTCACGTCAAGAGGATCGGTTGGTGAAGCTGCGCCGCCTCCAACCAAGATTTTGACCTGACTTGCACCTTTACGAAGCTGTTCACGAGCGCCTGTTAATACTTGAGACTGACCATCAACAATCTCGGTGTGACCACCACGAACAAATGGATCAGGGTCATTGGTGTGCAGCTTAGACAAGCTATTTGGCATGCGATAATCGGCGTGACCACCTGTTTGCGTTAGAACGCCACCGGACGGGTAGATTCTTGGGCCATTCACCATATCAGAATCAATCGCTTTCTTTAGAGAGAAGGTGTTGCCGCCCATGTCACGAGCGGTAGTAAAACCACGCATCAACATGGCTTCAGATTCCTCGACCTGACCAATAGCAAAACGGTACTCATCCGCGACCATCATTTCGCCGAAACCTAGCTGGAGCGATAGATGCACGTGAGCATCGATAAAGCCAGGTGTCAGTGTTTTGCCACCGCCTTGAATCACTGACGTTACACCTTGTTGATCAAGGTTCTCGCCAATCGATTTAATGGTGTTGCCTTCGACCAGAACATCCATGTTAGATGTTAGGCCATTGGTGGTGCCGTCGAATATTTTTACGTCTTTGATCAGCACGCTTTCTGCTGCAAGTGAAGAGAAAGAAAGTGCCGACAAGATTAAAGAAGAGATCACTGTTTTTTTGTAAAGCATAACGATAAACCTAAGTAAATTTGATTGGATTAGTTTCAATTGAATAAAATGAATCAGTTTAGAAATGCGACGTTGGTCGCCGTCATGTGGTAAATACTTTCCACACTATTCGTTCCATCGTAGTAATTGCCTTGGTCGATGTTTAACTCGCTCTGCAATGTCCCTTCAATGAACAATGGCGCCTCTAAAGAGGACATCACGATCCCCTCTGGGTAGTTGACCAGTATGATCTGATTCGCAGGTGGCGCAGGTGTGTGAATGCATTGGCCAGCGATAGGTACGAGAAAGAACTTGGTAACAGAAAGCCCTTCAAAATCAATCGGTACCATGTAACCGCCCAGCTTCCAGTTCTTATCCAAAACTTTAGGGTTCGGGGTATAAAAACGTTCTTCGTTGAGCGTTATCATCTCGTTTCGCAAGTCGTAGAGTTTGTTCGCATCTAGTCCTTCATCGAGCAAAACGTCTGCGATTTTGTGCACTTGGTTATTGATGTAGTCGCTGTATTTGGGGTCACTGTCTAAGTCACCTGTTTTAATCGCATCCTGGAAACCAGCGTACTCTCGTAACAAGGTAATGTTTTCGTATGAGAGGTCTTCAAAAGGGTTCTGAATTTCTTTGGTTGGTTTGATTAACGCATCCCAATTGAGATCAGCATTGTTCTTTTGGATATTCGAACTGTGAACGGAGTTAGACGTCATCAAATACCCAGTTAGAGCCACCAATAACGCGATTAAAACTTTAATCTTCATACACAAACCCTTCTACTATTCCACTTGAGTAAACAATCTTTTAAAGCCTTGCTCATCGATAACGACCTAGGCGATGAATGGAATTATATGGGGCGTGCCGATTTTACGTTTATCTCTCTTGTAGGATCGGATCCTACATAATTCGATTTCTGCTGTTCTCTCAATTTCTGCTTTTCCAACAATAGAAAGAACTCTCTCAGCTAAAGAGCTCCCAAAGTAAAAAGAGCTCCAAAAATAAAAGAGCACCCACAAAAAAAGAGCCGCTAAAAAACGGCTCTTTGGTCTGTGACTATTCGCTTATGTTTTTATTTTAAAATGCTTCTTCGAGCGTTTGTTCATTCTTTTTTCCTGCTTGTTTCTCGCTTATCTCTACCTCTTTCAAGCGCGCCGTAAAGTGTCTTAACACTGGCGGTTCATAGGTAAAGTCGAGCCCTTTCACTTTGCTTGCGTTCTCTTTCACTTTTTCGAACGCTTCGATAATGAAATCCATGTGTGTTTGTGTGTAAGTCGCGCGTGGAATGGTTAAGCGCAATAATTCTGCAGGACATGGATGCTGCTCTCCCGTTACCGGGTCACGGCCTTGCAATAACGAGCCAATCTCAACCGCTCTAATGCCCGCCACTTTGTACAGCTCACACGCCAAAGCATGCGCGGGGAACTGACCCGCTGGAATATGAGGAAGCAGTTTACCTGCATCGACAAACGCAGCATGACCGCCCGCTTGTTGACACACGATACCCATCGCTTCTAAGCCATCAACAAGGTATTGAACCTGACCAATGCGATACTCCAACCAATCTTGACGCATACCGTCATAAAGACCAACCGCAAGACGCTCCATTGCGCCACCTTCTAAGCCACCATAAGTTGGGAAGCCTTCTTGCACGACACACAGAGTTCGACAATCTGTGTACACATCCATGAAAGAGTCGTCTTTAAAGCACAACAAGCCGCCCATTTGTACCATTGCGTCTTTCTTGGCCGACATAGCCAAACCATCCGCGTATTTGTAAGACTCACGAGTGATTTGTTCGATAGTCCAATCTTGATAACCGGCTTCACGTTGCTGAATGAAGTAAGCATTTTCAGCGTAGCGTGCAGAGTCCATGATCACTGGAATATCGTACTTCTGTGCAATCTCATACACGGCTTTGAGGTTGGCGATAGAGACAGGCTGTCCACCAGCTGAGTTACAGGTAATGGTACTCACGATGTAAGGAACGTTGGCAGCACCCGCTTCTAAGATTGCCTCTTCCAATTTCACGATGTCAAAATTGCCTTTGAAGTCGGCATTCACTGAGGTATCGAACGCTTCTTTGGTATAAACGTTCTTCGCCACGCAGCAATTCACTTGAGTGTGGCCTTGGGTGGTATCGAAGAAGTAGTTCGACAAAGCGACCATTTTGCTACGATCGAGTCCTTTTTCCATTTCACGCTTCTTGATGAGAACAGGAATGTAAATCTGCTCTGCGCCACGCCCTTGGTGAGTAGGAATAGTCAGCTCATAGCCGAAGATATCTTTCACCGCGTTCGACAGTGCATAGTAACTGCGACTGCCACTGTAGGCTTCATCACCCATCAACATCGCTGCTTGCATACGTTGTGTGATTGAACCTGTACCGCTGTCGGTCAGCAAGTCGATAAACACGTCATCACTGTCGAGTAGAAACGGGTTCATGCCCGCTTCGACAATGGCTTGCTCACGGTAAGCACGAGTTGTTCTTTTTACTGGCTCTACAACGCGAATACGAAACGGTTCTGGTAGATGTTTGAAATTTTCCATAATAGTACCTTTCAACAAATTCAGCTTAAGGAGAAAAAGCCAAATTCATTATTTTTAGATGTCACGAGTCATCACCATTAGTTTTATTTAACACACGATCAAACTCGTGATAATTACGATATAAACTAATGGATAGAAATAAATTATTTAATCAATAATGTATTGATTGGAATCCAATTAATAATGACCAAGAGATAAAGAACCACATGCACAGCAATACAAACAACGAACACATGAGTTACTAAATTTCTTAAAGACGAAATTAATAGAATTGGGCAAAGCTCAGGGGCTCTGCTGGCGCGTGACGCCTAGAGGGTACTACTCTGAAGAAAGGTGGAACGAGAGCTGATGATCTAAAGTATACCAAGCTAACAAGGTTAGCCATGTTGTTGATTGCCATTTCAGATACATGTTCACAATATATCCCTACGTTGAAATCAAGGTGATCCGAAATTTAAATATAGTGCAATTGTTTTATAAATACAGCGAAAGAAAGTATAAATGTGATCAATATTTAGAATGGTAATTAAATACGATAGCGTGTTATATAAACTGTGAATATTGTCAGTTTATATACTATTAAACTAGTTCGTGGAATTAACTAGTGCCGACAAATAGCTGTAGTGATAAGGGATTTCGGTAATAGAGATTTAATTAAAACTAATGGCAGATAAAACAAGCTCTGATAATCACTGAGTTTCGTTAACTTCTTCTTCAGCTTCATCAGAGCTTGGTTGCTATTGCTCTTTCCACTTCCATGTAATCGGGTTACTTCTTCTTAACCACTTGTTTAATCACCATTTCAGCTAGCTTCGGTGTCGCGGCTTTAAGTGCATTGGGTGCCACCTTCTTACCTGCTTTTACCGCTTTGTTCAGCTGTCCTTTAACCGACGTCCCTCTTTTCATTGCTTCAAAACGTTGGCGATTTCTCTGCACGTTATTTGCGTCAGCGATACGCTCAAGCAACGTCTGCCTTAAAACATCTAAACCAAACTGCGCCTTTTCAGGAGCAATCGCCAGTGGTAACACGATATCGGTTTGCAGCAATATATGATTGTATTCGAGCGCTTGAGCAATGATCTTCGCTTTGGCCGATGCTGGATTCTCTAAGTCATACGGTGGCTGCCAATCGTCTACAGGCTTTAACCGATCTACCTGATTAACAACCGACACCACAATCGGCTTCTTGCGTGAGATGTTCTTCGGATCATCATAGAAAGCGTCAAACTTACCCTTCAACTGTTTATCCAACTCGCGAGCCGATTGATTGGCTTTAAGCACCCAAAGTACCACATCAGCTTGAGTCATCTCTTTAAGCATCAAGGCTTCGGTTTTTGCATTGCCATCAAGCCCTTGAAGATCAACCACTCTAACGTCATTGTCATCGACAAACGCGTTGTAAACGGTTGAAGTATCGGTTGATGGTAGAACGTCGACCTCGGCAACCAGCTCTTGCTTAAGGGCGTTAATCAGTGAGGATTTACCCGCACTTGTTTGCCCAACCAGCACAATTCGTACGGGCTCTAATTCAGGGGCAAAACGCTTTTCGTCGACTTCAGACACATCAGATGCTGTTAACGCTTCGTCTTCAATGCTGAATCGACCGCTATAGAGATCAATTGCTACCGCAGCTACTTCATCGAGTAAGGCTTGTTTGGCAGCGTATTGCATATCATCGACCACGCCTTTGGTCATGGTAGATGTGGCTTGCTCTCGACCTAAATCCGAAATCACTTTGAGCGGATTCAAATACAAGTTTTTAAGATGGTTGCCCCAAATAGCCGCTTTGAAGATCTTCTGCCCTAGCTCACCGTATTTGTCATAGGCTTCATAGCCCGCTTTGATGTAAGAAACCTTAAGATACTCAATGCCCGGGATGTGTTCTTTCACCACCAACTTATAGCGGCGGCTGACCTCTTCAAATAATTTAAGCCCTTCAGGAATCGAAAAATCGAGTGATTTTTTATCAAACTTTTTGGCGACAAATTCAAGCACCTCTAAACCAGTTTGGTCGAGGTTGCCCCACTCTATCTCGCCACTTAACTGCTGACGCACGTAGTGTTTCGAGTCGTTCCAAATCAACAACTCAGCTTGCGACCATTCATCGGATGCTTTGACCATTGCATCGTTTACTAACGCGTCATTGATGTCAGCACTCTTAGGTGATGATTCGGTTTCACCCTCGCAGGCTAGGTTTGCAAACGCATTGCTATAAGTGGGTTCGCGAGAAGAACGGCTAGAAATGTATAAAGGAATGGTGAACAGCAAGGTACTTACCGCTATAGCAATCGACATTTCCAACAGATAGCCGTATTTGACCGCCAAAAACAGACCAAAGCCCATCATGATGAGGCTTGGGAAGATCGCCGAAATCAACGCAATGCCCCAACGTCCGCTCGATAAAACGGCCAGTAATCGAAACAGATTTCTAATTTTCTTCATAGCCCGACGCCGCCTTACCTTTTTTCAGGGATTCTTTGTAGATCTTTTGCATCTCTTGTTCAGACACGTCTTCGCCTTTGTTCTTATGATAGAAGTAAAAACACGCTGCTCGTCCTAAACCATAACTGGTGCCGAAACTCATGGCTGCGGCCGCAACCGCACCGACCGTTTGACCATAAACCGGAATCAGCTTTATCAGCTGTCGAGTTCCGAGCTTCATGCCGTACTGCACTGCAAAGCTGCTTCCCAAAGTGCCTATCAGCTCGCTAAAGACTCTTTTGTTCCATTCCACCCCATATTGGTTTGCCAAACTGTGGAGCATCTTCGCTTGAATTGCAGGCACAGACACCAAGCCAACACCCGGAATCAAGTCACTGGCCGCTGCACTTCCTGCGTACCAAAGCACTTCGTTTTCTACTTGGTCAAAGTTGGCTTCTTCTTGGGTGGAATGCTCTTTGTCGACCACCATCATTCCGATAACAGGCAGTATATTAGTTAGCTGTTCAATCAAGGCTTCATAATTGTAGATTGCGCCACTGTTGTTGCTGTCGTCATCCGTTTCGAAATCCACTGCGACCGATTCAAATCCCTTTCCCCACACCTTTTCTATTTGATTGGTGTTGAATTGAATTTGCCTTGCGCGATCTGCTTCATTGGAAGACAGCACAGCGGTATGAACAAGCAGTAAGTGTTTAATCTTCTTTTGCTTCTTAATCTGTTGCAGAGCGGTAAGCACAGCGGATTGTTCAGGCTCATCGGCCTTCATCACCACGACGAGCGCATTACCCGCTTGGCCAATCTCTTGAAGATCGTCTGCCGGATCGTAATCGGCCTCACCCAGCCCTCGGGTATCGAGAAATCGCATAACCGGTTTGTCTTGTGGAAACGCATACGACATTGCCGTCATGGTGCATGGCGCAAAACCATTACCCACTTCAACAGAGGAGTTACCCGTGACCGCTTGAATAAACGATGACTTGCCCGCACCCGTTTTGCCCAACAGCCACAAGGTCGGCAGATGCTTACGCTGATATTCATGAGCCTGCGTGAGATCGGGGTTCTTGCTCGGATTAATGAAGTCTTTAATTTGATCAAACATGGTTAGACTAACGCTCACTTGATGTTGAGATTCGGGTTGGTGACAAGGTGCGATGACTTATATAATCAGGTTATCGCATTTAACTTAAGTTTGTTCAGTGACGCGTTTGTTCAGTCGTGCTGATTTACAATGCTTAAGCGCTTGTTTTTATAAGCCTGTTTTATATACGGTTCTATCACGTATTTAAGCATGCTCCAAGCTATTGAATGCTTGACGCTGTAACAGTTTAAGTCGTCTATTAGTAATCAACAGCCATCAGTTAAAAGCTAGCAACAAACACAGAGAGCCCAAAGAGAAGTATGGAACAAATTTATTTAGCAGGTGGATGCTTGTGGGGTGTGCAAGAGTTCATCAAGTATGTACCCGGTGTGATCAGCACAGAAGCAGGCCGCGCCAATGGTAGCTACCAGCCAACAGAAGCCGAAGCACCAAAAAGCGATGACGACCAAAACGCTTATGATGGCTATGCAGAGTGTGTGCAGATTGAGTTTGACCCAAGCATCACATCCGTCACGGTTCTGATGGAGCATCTGTTTGAGATCATCGACCCTTACAGCGTAAATAAACAAGGTGTCGATGTGGGCGAGAAGTATCGCACCGGTGTTTACAGCACCGACGCTCAACACTTAGCGGAAGCCGAGCGCTACATTGCATCTCGTGAAGACGCAGACCGAATCGCTCTAGAGGTTTTGCCATTAACCAAATACGTCGCCAGTGACGATATCCACCAGCATCACTTAAGCCACTTTCCTGAAGATCATCACTTATGCCATATCCCTTGGGATCTGCTGCATAAATACAAATCCTAGCTAGAAGCTATAAACAGAACACTAAAAAGCCCCAACAGGCACTCACTGTTGGGGCTTTTTCAAGTCTATTTGGGCTTGAAACAACACCCTATAGCCCATCAAATCACTCTCCCCAATGCGTTCGCCCTATTACACGATTTTGGTTACCAAGACTTCATAATTCTCCCACAGGGTAGTAGGAATAATCTGAAAAACACGTCTTTGGGCAGAATCTCATAGATCTCAAAAGCTTGAATGTAATAACTTACGCCGCCGCAATAGTGCAATATCAAGACTTACAGGTGTTATATGAATCTGTCCTTAAAACAGAAAATAACCTTTGCTTTCACGTCGGCCATCGTCGTCATGGCAACACTGCTCACGTGGCAATCCACCTCTGAACAATACGAGCAAAACCATAACTCAACGTATCTTAGAGCCGGTGGCATCATTCATGCCGAAACCGAGTCGATCAAACAATGGATCGATATCAGAACCAACATCATTGTCAGCACAGGTGCGCTGTTAGAAGCCGGAAGTATTGAACGCGCTCTGATACAAGCTAAAGAAAACGGGCATTTTCAAGAAGTCACTTTTGGCAATACTCATGGTGCGCTTTTTAGCTCGAATAATACCGAGCTGAAATCCAACACCGATGCCAGAAGCGAACTTTGGTATCAAAAAGGCGCAAGTTCTAATGAGCCAGTGACCAGTAAAACTTACAAAGATAAAGTGACCGGGAAAATGGTAATCACCATCGCTGCGCCCGTGACTCGCAATGGAAAACTTCAAGGCGTTATCGCGGCAGACTTGGACGTTGAAAACCTTATTTCAAACATTGTGAACCTCGATGTTGGTGAGAATGCTACGCCAATGTTGATCGATGAATATGACGGTACTTTAGTTGCGCACCCTTCTTCTCCCCTTCTCATGCAACCTACGACTCATATTCACAGAGATCTAACCCTTGATCTCATCCTCAACGCGGAAGAGAAACACCGCATTGATATTTTCAATCAAGACAACGAGCCACAACTCTTTTACGTTAAGAAGATTCCAGATAGCCATTGGTTATTCGCGATACAAATGGACAGAGCGACCGAAGAAGCTGGATACAAGGCGTTCCGACATCAATTGATCATTACCTCCGTGATTTTAACGATCGTTCTCATTACGTTGGTTCTGTCTTTGATTTCGTACCTGTTCAAAGATCTGCTCGCCGTTCGAGACTCTCTTGAAGAGATTGCTTCTGGCGAAGGAGATCTAACGCAACGAATCAACCCGCGTTCTGATGATGAAGTGGGTCAGCTGGCCAATAACTTCAATACCTTTGTATCCAAAATGCACGGTATGGTCACCACCTTAAAGGCAATATCGGCCTCGCTCAATCAGCAAGCCAAGATAACGTCTCAACAAGCCGAAGCGCGCAGTGTTCGCATTATCAAGCAGCAAGATGAAGTGAATATGGTGGCGACGGCTGTTGGTGAAATGTCTGCAGCCACTTCAGAGATCGCTTCAAATGCAGAAAATACCGCTCAGAACTCTCAAGTAGCGGTTGAAGCTTGTCATGAAGGTGCATCTCAAGTGACCAACTCGCAAACCTCGATTGAAGAACTCGCGACTGAAGTCCAAACAGCAACCGATGTGATACTCAAACTAGAGACACACGCAACAAGCATCAATGCGATTCTTTCGACGATCCAAGATATCGCTGAGCAAACTAATCTACTTGCCCTAAATGCAGCAATTGAAGCTGCCAGAGCTGGCGAACAAGGACGTGGCTTTGCCGTTGTTGCAGATGAAGTTCGAGTGTTGTCACAGCGCACTCACGCCTCAACACAGGAGATTCAACAAACAATTGAACTGCTTCAATCCACCACCAGCAATGCCGTTAACGTGATGGATCAAAGTCAAAATAAAGCGATGGAAAGTGTTGCGGTTGCAACGACAGCTTCGACCAACATCACCAGCATTAACTCGGCGGTTGATTTGATTTCAGACATGGCTGCACAAATCGCGGCGGCAGCAGAAGAACAAAGTATTGTGACCAGTGAAATCACCATCAACACCGAAGGGATTCGTGCAGTGTCTGATGAATTAGCGTTGGAAGCGAAGGACGCTGCGTCTCAAGCAGTGAAGTTATCGGAACTTGCTAACGAACTCGATGTGGAAATATCAGCATTCAAGCTCGGTTAAATGACAAATAGCTTTTGGCTGTTGGCTTATAACTGACAGCTAAGCAAAACTCTAGGGAGTTGGGTAACACTGACTCCCTTTCCTCAATTCAAAATCCAAACATCAAATTAGGTTAACCATGCCATTTATTAACTTAGTTGCTTCTTCGCTATCGGGTGTATTTTTCTTTCTCTGGTCAATGCCAATGCGGGTATTTAGAGAACGTGAGTTTAAGAACAAAAGAGTGTTCAGAAGCGACTCTCCGTTTCTTCAATTCAGTCTGTCTTTTTCATACTAGTCACCTCAATGCGCTTACATTTAGGACAAAGCAAGTAGTAATGGGTTCCGTAGGCGTAATCTCGCACAAGAGAAAGAGGCTTAATGGAGCAAGTACAACCGCTCTCTTGGTTTGATTGGTCTGGAGTAATTTTAAAACGGTTGGCTATCAGTAACTGCTGTAATCCTGGTTGTGTCATCGCTTGTCTTATCGTCGTTAAGTACATATAAGCCTCGCTCAGTCAGCTACATTTGGTAAGTGAGGGTTCGATGATTTAAGTACGAGCAGATACTCAATCAGCTTGTATTTTTGAACGTAAGACACCGATTTAGCGTGTTCAGAATGACAGCGACTCATATTCCAACGCTCGACGACTTGTCTATCACGGCACGTTAGATATTCCGTTTCGGCTTTGGTTATGAGAGACGCTTCCTGCATCGAGAATCCTTGGCTTTTCAGTAAATTTAAGACTGCATTATGGATAGGAGAACTCGAATACATTAACTGGGCACCTCACGCGTGGTCACTTTTTGTACGAAGACGCCCATTATTATTAATTTTCAGAGGATGCACAGGAAAATGACAATTTCCAAAACATAAAAGCCCCAGAACGCTGACACGCGCTGGGGCTCGTTTTTATGGTTGCCAGTTAAAAACTGACTTTATTTTGCGTTACTTCTTTGTGTTTTCAAGCACGTAATCAGGACCTGCTGTTTCAGCCGTTACCACTGCCAGTTTAGACACATCTGCACCTTCACCTTGGTAAGCGTTCATGCCATTTTCTACCGCTACTTTTGGTAGTTCTACCGAGTAGCTTTCAATCAGCTCAGAATCCGTCACTTGACCCACGTAAGTTTCGTCTGTGTAAGTCGCACCCACTAATGGGAAGTCGTGAGTTGCACGTACACTTACAAACTCAGGTGATTGCGAGTTATCAACCACGTTGTGTTTGAACGCCACGTCCACACCTGCGTAAATGCCTTCAACTTCTGCGTTGTTAAACAGGCTTACACGGTGGCTTTGGTTGCCGTAAACAATGCCCCACTCAGTATCGACTAGAGAGTTGTTTTCGATGGTGATGTTTTTCGGTGTCCATTGCTTGTTAAGCTCTTTGCCTTTCACCGATTGATCTAGCTGCTCGCCATTCGCTACGTCGATGATGCCCGTGTTAATCACGATACCGCCACGTAGGTCAGCGTTGCCTTCAATCACACCATCACGGCCACGAGTGTTAGCAATGTAGTTATTGCGGATCACATGGTCTTCATCGTAGATACGAATGCCGCCTGTTAGACGTTTCTCGTTACCCAAGATCATGTTGTTCTCAACTGTGTTGCCTTTACCATGACGCAGTGAAATTAGTGCTGCGCTTTGGAAGATGGTGTTGCCTGAAATCGTGTTGTCGCCCGACTTAATAGAGATAAGCTCACGCTCACCATCCATATCGATCATCAGGTTGTTTACAAACTTAGAGCTTGAATCCCACTGTGAAGATTTAGAATCGCCGATACGGATCGCTTCCCAGCTGTTGCCGTTGTATCGAATCGCTTCTTTGATATCGAATTCATTAAACTGGTTCGGCTTTTGATCCATAAAGATGTTGTTCGCGATAAGGTGGTTATCTGATGTGTCATCCTTTTGAACACCAATCAAAGTACCGCGCTTTTGCTTACCTTCGAAACGGTTGTTGATCACTTTGCCGTCTTTACCCCATAGAGAAACCCAAAGGTACTTTGGATACTCAGAGCGACGCTCATCTGGCTCGTACGTGTAATCGTGGTTGAAGTAGTAGAATGTTGAGTTTTGTAGCGTGTTGCCATTACCCATCATACGTACTGCGCCAAAACGTTCGTTTGGACCGCCTTCGGTAAACACTAGGCCATCAAGCGTGATGTCATCACCTTTCAATTCGAACTGAATCAAGCCAGTGATCCACGCAGAACCTGCTTGCTCAGCTTTGATGGTGATGTCATTCGCGGTAATCGTCACTTGACCTAAGTTCGCGTACTTACCATTAGGGATAACAACTTCGTCGCCATCTTTTAGGTTTTCAAATTGTGCTTTGAGTGCAGCCACTTGTTCTTCTGAAGCAACATCTAGTGTATTGCCATCAACCTCAGTTAAGCGGTCACTGCTTAGTAAGTAACTACGATCGATTTCGCTGATCGAAGGCACTGCTTGCTCAGCCGCGCTGATCACGGGTGCTGCTTTTTCTTGAGTCGTGCAGCCTGTCGCGAAAGCTAACGTAAACGCGCTAATAATGCTTACCGAAATTAATTTTTTCTTCATTTTACATCTCACATTAAATAATGGATTACCAAAATAACGGCCACCCAAACTGGTGACCGTTTTATTAAAGTTTTCTTTGTTTGAACTTATAATTTCTTAAGACTTGTCGTCTTATTGAAAGCCGTATCTCTTGAGGGATAAGGACTTAGCTTTCAGCTGGTGTTACTTCGTCTTGCTTCTCAACCTTGTCATCCACCGCTTTAACAAGCAGCAAACCAACAGAGAATACAATCAAGCCACAAAGAACGAACACCATGCGTCCCCACATTGGGTTAGGCAGTACGAACATTGTCATCACGCCCACACCCGCAACTGCGATGAGTGAACCCAACATACGACGTTGCTTGTTATCCAGTTTCTTCTGCTCGTTACTTTCAGCAACCAATGGTGTCGCTAGGTTGTTGAAGAACTTGTCTACGTCTTTCTCACGGTGCTCAGCAAGAGGCTTGTAGAACAGTGTTGATAGTACGAAGAAGCCAGCAGTAAATACGATGTGACCGATAAGGCCGATAGCCACTTTCAGGTCAGCCCACTCACGGCCTGTTAGCTCGTTTAGACCGAACCAGTTTTGGATCATGTCAGCTGTGATAACGAAACCAACGAAGTAAGAAACCACACCACCTACAACTAGTGTGCCCCAACCTGCCCAATCCGGTGTTTTACGGATGAAGAAGCCACAGAATGCTGGAATCGTCATTGGGAAGCCGATCAATGCGCCCACGTACATCATGGTGTCGAAAAGGCTCAGACCTTTAAGAGAGTTGATGAACAGAGCAACTAAGATTATAGCGATGCCGAAGAAAGTAGACGTTAGTTTAGACACAACCATTAGCTCTTTCTCTGTCGCTTTAGGGCGAAGAATCGGCTCATAGAAGTTCTTAACGAAGATACCTGAGTTACGGTTTAGACCAGAGTCCATTGAAGACATGGTTGCTGCGAACATAGCGGCAATCAGAAGACCAACCATACCTGCTGGCATGTATTCTTGAACGAAGTAAAGGTAAGCGAAGTCAGCGGCTTTGCTGCCAGCTTCAGGGTAAGCTGCTGCTAAATCAACACCTTGACCAGCCATGAACCAAGAAGGCATGAACCAGATGATTGGACCAAGCGTCATTAGTACACATGCAAGTAGAGCGGCTTTACGTGCGTTGTTTGAGTCTTTCGCAGCAAGGTAACGGTAAGAGTTAAGCATGTTGTTGGTAATGCTGAACTGCTTTAAGAAGATGAACACAGCCCAGATGCTGAAGATGCTCATGTAGTTCAGGTTGTCACCCGTGATGAACGAATCCGTTGGGAAGTCGCTAACGATTTGCGTAACACCGCCACCATGGTAAATAGCAACGACAGCACATGTTACCGTTACCGCCATGATGATAACCATCTGCATAAAGTCAGATGCGATTACCGCCCAAGAGCCACCCGTCACTGACATGATCAGTACAACCAGACCCGTTAGGATAATCGTCGTTGTCATATCAAAGCCGAAGATACCCGATGCGATGATCGCTAGACCATTCAACCAGATACCTGCAGAGATAACGCTGTTTGGCATACCAGACCAAGTGAATACTTGCTCATTCACCTTACCAAAACGCATACGAATCGCTTCAATTACCGTCACAACACGCAGTTGGCGGAACTTCGGAGCGAAGTAAAGGTAGTTCATTAGGTAACCGAACGCGTTAGCAATGAAGATAATCGCTACCGCAAAACCATCGGTAAAAGCTTTACCCGCGGCACCGGTAAATGTCCACGCACTGAACTGGGTCATAAATGCTGTTGCACCTACCATCCACCACAGCATGTTACCTCCCCCACGGAAGTAATCACTTGTCGTACTTGTAAACGTTCTAAACATCCACCCTATCGCAATTAAGAATAGGAAATAGATGCCAACTATCAGGGTATTGAGTTCCATCTTTAAGACCTTTTTATTTATGTTTTTTGTTAGGGTCACTATAGATAGATGGCAAGCATATTTGTACTACAATAATTTAAATGCGTGACGATGATCTTACAGTCTGACTCTCAATTAATCATACAAGTGATCGAGTTCAAATTTGCACCGCCTGGGAGCACCTTTTCATCAACTTAGTGCAGACTCCAGCGCCGGAAACCCATCAAAAACCCGTAAAATTAGAACAAAGTCACTAAAACACTGATAACAGTTGTTAAAAACGGTTAATCGTTACGGAAAATTTTCATATGTGAACAACGGAAACACCGCTAGATATAGTTTATAAAAATGAATAAACACGACATATTTGTATTACAAATATCACAAGTTTATAGTCAAATTACGCTTTGAAAAGTTCCCTTCATTAGACCGCTAATAATGAAAACTTGAAAACCACTAATAGATACTGACAGTCGGCCACTGAAGTGAAATGCTTTTAACACACCGGTTACACTTTCCCCTGTCCAATAAAAAGGTGTCATTATGAAGAAATACATCCCTATATTGATTGCTCTTAGTACGATGTCTTCTATGAGTTATGCAGCTACACCACGCGAAGATGCTGTCGACTATTTACAAATGCGTAAAGGCTTGGCTTATCAAGTAAACCATTCAAAACCCTTTACTGGTCAGTTTGAAGAGAAGTTCGATAACGGCCAAGTCGCGACCCAAGCTCAATTTGCCGACGGCCTAGAACTTGGTTTAGAAACCAGTTGGTATCCAAATGGCCAAGTCGCTTCTAAAGTGAATTACGTTAAAGGTGAATTACAAGGCAAGGCAGAAACCTGGTATCCCAACGGGCAGAAGAAAGCCGAGCTCAACTATAAAGACAACGAACTATCAGGTGTTGCCTCTCGATGGTATCCAAATGGCGAACAAAGCCTAACGGCAGAATACAGTGACGGACAAAAAGATGGTCTGGTCACTGACTACTACCCGAATGGCAATAAGGCGAGCCAAGCGAAATTCAGTGACGGTGAAATGGCGAACGGGAAACTGACTCGCTGGAACTCTAACGGCGACAAGGTCGAAGAACTGACGTTCAAAGACCAGAAAATCACGTCAAAACAAGTGTGGATGCCGACTCAAAGCTAGATTTGCTCAGTCGCTAGGTCTTCATAAAAGCTAAGCCTACTTTATGTCGCTTATAGAGAAATGCGTAACCTAAAACATAGCCACAAAAACTCATACTATGGTTGTTAGATAGCCTTTCTCTCAAACAAATCGACACTAGAAACGAGCATTCATGTAAACCGACGTGAATGCTCGTATTTTTTTGCCCCTAGACAGTGCCTTCCCTCTCCCGCTTGTTGTATTCCTTTCTCTTCCAGCTGACTTCCACCAATCTGTTAGTGACAAAGCGATCTCTAGCGCCAAAACAGCCTCTTAGTGACAAAAAAATCACCAATAGTCATTGAAATAATAAATATTTAACTTGTTAATAATCATTTTATAAAATACTGTTAGCAAACGTTTCCGTTGCGAGTCAGATCTCATTTTCGTTCTCATAAGCTATTTAACACGCAAATAAGAGAAACACGATTCCAAATACATTGTTGAGTCATATTGTTTGCTTTGGTACCCGTCTATGAAAATTAAAACTTCCCTAATTAGCCTTACTTGTTTATCCATCCTGTCTTTACTGATCGTGGTTTCATTTACAGAACTGGCCAATCTAAAACTGATCAAACTTGAGAAAACGCTGATCAAGGTAAAGTCACTCGAAGTCTCTATGCTTCAGCTCAATCGAACAGAATTAGAGCTTCTGATAAGCCACGATACAACGCTCAAGCCGGTGTTTGCTCAAGAGTACTCTCACTTTCAACAACTTATGGGCGGTTTCTCAGTCTTGCTTAAAGAGTCTGATATCGCAGTCCCTGAGTTAGAGAAGTTGACACTTGAAGTAAAGCAATACCACAAAGACTTCTCGTTAATGGTCGATGCCATCGACCGTAACCCCGCCAAGGTCGCTGAACTGAAATCAGAAATGAAAATGCTGTTTGAAGATATCATCTCTATATTCATCAACGTTGAAGGCCGATTAGAACAGCAAGTCGAATCGATTCAGCAAACCATTACCACCTTCATTGTAAGCTCCATTATTACCGTCGCGGCATTATTGATGGCGCTGTCTTATGGCATCTCATCTCGCGTAGCAAAGAAAATAGCCTCGCTGAACTCGACCATGATGCTCGTCGCTCAACAACGCGACTTTACCGTAAGAGCTGAAGACAAGGGATCGGACGAGATTGCCGATATCGCAAAGGCATTTAATACAGTCCTCACCGATATTCGTCAGCTTGTCGGCCAAGTTCAGGGCTCTATTCAAGAACTCGGCAATATTTCGAACCAGCTACAACACGACGGAATGGAAGTTGAGAGTGCTTTAAACAAGCAGCAGCAACAGACTGAGAACATTGCGACCGCGATAAACCAGATGGGCAGCAATATTCAAAACGTAGCGACCAACAGTGAAAACGCTTCATCCAATGCGCAAACCAGTTTCGCTACGGCAAACGAAGGTCTGAATGATGTGGCATTCACTAGAGACACCATCAATACCCTTTCGACTGATCTTGTCAGTGCCAGTGAAGAAGTGAATCGCCTTTCTGTTCACTCAGAGAAGATTAATACTGTATTAGAAGTGATTAAAGACATCGCAGAACAAACCAACCTACTTGCTCTCAATGCAGCCATCGAGGCAGCTCGCGCGGGAGAACAAGGCCGTGGCTTTGCGGTGGTCGCTGATGAAGTAAGAACGTTGGCTGGCCGAACACAACTTTCTACTGAAGAGATCTCAAAGATAATCCAAGGCGTTCAGGACCAAACACAAACGGTCGTAAATACGATTCAAAGTTGTTGTGAGAAAGGCAACAGCAGCGTCGACTCTTGTGAAAATGCGCATTCAAGAATCACTTCGGTGATTGCAGACATGGAAACGATTTTAAACAACAGTTTGGAAGTGGCGAATGCAATGAAAGAACAAAGCGCTGTTACCTCAGAGATCATTGAAAACGTGGGTGCCATTAAGCAGCTAACATTGGCCAATGTAACGGGAGCGTCGAAAAACGCCGCTTCTGCAACGTCTGTGGTAGAACAAACCGACTCACTTGAGCGAGCTGTCATCAACCTAAGAGCCTAGCTTTTAAACCGCGGTTTACACGCTTATTGAGCCTCAAACGACTCTTTACTGAAATTCCAGATAAAAAAACGCTCATGTTGCCTGTATCAACATGAGCGCAAGGGCAGATCTTCGACTACCATCTCCTACCTTTCTAAATGAAAGCAGAAGTTATAATTAGAATAGTTGGGAGCAATAATCAAAATGCTCTTGCAAGCACTTCAACGATTTCTTTTTTTCATCGATTTAGAGAGGCGTTAACCGTCTTAACTAAATTCGATTCTATATAGCAGGCGATGTCACTGCCTTGCCTACTACATTTCAAACCTGCTCTGATTGAAGCTTTTATCACCTCAAGCAAATGCCTCGTCCTTTGAACTATCCGTTCCTCTATCCACTTTACTTCACTACTTAGCGGTTCTTTATTGAATCTACATATATTCAACATACGAAAGATAAGTGTTGCTACATAAAGTTAGTAAATAATAATGTATTACAAATAAAAATAACATCTAAAGATTCAATTTTTTGCTGTAGCGCACATTTATTGATAAACAAGAACTTTATAAACAGACTTATCAAGATAAATTAACCAATAAAAACATAGTGTTATGCCACACCTTAACTTTGTAACCCTTTGTAAATAGTGGTTTTGTCACTACAACACGATCTAATTCACAGATCATCACGCCTCGGATCGCTACCATATTTGTATTATTTTAATTCAAAACAAAAGGCGTAAATATGAAAGCCCCCCGACTCCTACATCTGGCTGCCTGTATTGGTGCTATCACTTTCGGTTCACAAGCTATGGCTGCTGAATTCGTTTTCCTCGATGAAGCAACATTAGAAGCGAACCGCACTCTTCTTCAGTCAGATAAAGCTACTGATTCAATGAAAGATGCTTACACCAAGCTGATTGAAGAAGCAGAACTAGCTATGAACGATGGTCCTTTCAGCGTTGCTGATAAAGGCATGGTTCCGCCAAGCGGCAGCAAAAACGATTACATGAGCATCAGCCCTTACTGGTGGCCTGATGAATCAAAAGAAGATGGGCTTCCATGGGTACGCCATGACGGAAAAACCAACCCAGCATCAAAAACTGACGAAACTGACTCAAAACGTATTGGCCACTTCACCCGTTCTGTTCGCGCATTAGCGATCGCCTACTACTTTAGCCAAGACGAAAAATACGCTCAGCAAGGTATCGAATATGTAAGAACTTGGTTCTTCAATGAAGATACGAAGATGAACCCGAACGTGAACTACGGACAAGGTGTACCTGGCGTTGCTGAAGGTCGCCGCGGTGGAATCATCGATACCAGAACACTGACTGACCGCATGCTGGATTCAATCGCCATTCTGTCTCAATCACCAACGTGGACTGAGTCTGATGAAACGCAAATCACTCAGTGGTACAGCGAATATCTAGATTGGTTAATCATCGATGATCTGTCTGGTGGCCCTAAAGGCGAAGCTTACGCAGAAAACAACCACGGCACTTGGTACGACTATCAAGTAGCAGGCGTTTCTTACTTTATTGGTAACGACGCACTGGCTAAGCAGATGGTTCAGAAAGGCAAAATGCGTATCGACACACAATTCGAGAAAGACGGCTCTCAGCCCCATGAAATCGAACGTACACGTGCTTACCACTACCACTACTTCAGCCTAGACCCATTGGTCGGCATGGCTCAGATCGGTGACAAAGTCGGCATCGATCTTTGGAACTACACAAACAAAAAAGGTGGCTCTTTAGACACAGGTATTCAGCTAATGGCTGACTACAACGACCTGTCGAAAGAGTGGCCATACACACAAAAAGATGAACGTCGTCGCGTTGAACGCATGACTCCGCTTTACCTGAAAGCCGGTGTTGCTATGGAAAACCCTGAGTGGGTGAAACTGGCAACAGAAACTGACTTCAGTGCGTTCACGGTTAAGAAGAACCTAGCGGAAGTTTGGGCTCAACGAGATGTAGAACTGCTTTACCCGAAGCTTTAATCCAAATAACTACAAGGGGCTTTGTAACCGCCCCTTGAACAACCATTTTTAATTAAAAACAGTGGAACAAATCAATGTTAAAAAATAATAAAATCGCTTTAGCTGTCGTAGCAACTCTATTTGCAGGCAGCGTTTCAGCAGCATCACTTGATGCCCGCCAAGAGTACAAACACGGTTCAGAAGACTGGGCAAGCCGTATCAAGATGAGCGGTTCGGTAGATAACCACTTCTTCGGCGCTGAAATGAAGCAAAAAGGTAAGCCTTTCTCTGAATGGGAAGCAGCGGACAACGAATTTGAATACGGCTACAAATTCAAAATCAGCGATCACTGGTTAATCCAACCAAGTATGCCAGTAACATTTGGTTCTGATAGCGTAACCTACAAACCACAAGTACGTGTTCAATACTCTTTCGATTCAGGTGTAAAAGCGAAGCTTCGCTACCGTCACGAGTTCCGTGACTACACCTCTGATTCTTCAAACGACAACAAGAACCGCAGTAAAGTAACAGGTAACATCGATTACAACTGGAATGCTTGGCAGTTCGGCTTCGAAGCTAACTACGCAGAAGACTTCATTGATAATGAGTGGACTGGCGGCGGCGGTGCTGACAACGAGTGGGATTACAACCTTAAAGTGGGTTACAAAGAGGCTGACTGGAGCTGGCGTCCATACGTTGAGTTCGGTAACGTTCAAGACAGCCGTGACCGTCAACTGCGTAGCCGTGTAGGTATTACTTACAGCTTCTAAGCAGCACATTACATGAAAAATCTAAGATAATTACTGTCCTAATTTTCTAAGACCTAAACAAAAGCCAGCTTAATCGCTGGCTTTTTATCGTTTAAACTCGGCTCATTCAAACAAGAATCGAGTACGTGGGGCTTCTGCCCTTAGTGACTGATCCGATAAAGAAATGAAACGGTCACTTCATCGTTAGGCACGACTCTCTTCTGTTGAGCTAAAAACAACTCTGCGGTCGAGACGGCATCGGCTAGTGCATTGTGGCTGTTGTACTCCGGAAGCCCATACCTTGCACGCGTCCCAGCCAGAGTTAAGTCTACCTCTTCATGGTTGCTGATCGCTTTCTCCATGCTCTTCTCAATACACAGTGTATCCAACCAAAGTAAAGGCAGTTGCCTTAAGCCATAACATCTCAGCAAATATTGGCTAATGAACTTCTCTTCGACCACACAAGCGTGTGCAACAATAATCTTGCCTTTCGCTGCTTCGAAGAAAGTGAGCATCGCATCATGAATGGATGCCCCCTCTTCTAACATCTGTGGTGTGATGTGGTTAATTACCGCAGTTTCAGCGTTGATCTGAGAATCATTGTTCAGGTAGATATGCTTGGCCGAAGCCAAATCGATTCGTCCTTTCACCACATCGACCCATCCCATAGACAAGATAAGATCTTGCTCACTGTCTAAGCCTGTGGTTTCAAGATCCAACACAATATAGTCGCTGTCTTTAGCCAAATCCGTCATTTCAGGACAAGGCTGTTCTACCAGATCATGCAACGCTTCTGGCAGCTTAACCGTACCCAGATATTGCTTACGCTTGCGTTTTATTCGCTCAAGCGGATGAAAGTAGTTCAACAAGGCTTTCATTAACGCGCTCCGAAACGAATTTTCGCCGCTTCTTGAAGGTCGGCAATGATTCTAAAGGCATCTTTCAAGTGCTTACGTTCAAAGCTACCAAAGCTGTCTGGATTGATATTGTTGTCTGGCACTTCCCCGTTCTTCAAGGCTTCTAATTGATGGCCGAAACGGAAAGACAGAATGAACTGATACGCGCCAAGGATGTTCTTGAACGCATCATCGCTCAACATGCCTTTTTCATTAGCAGCAGCGAAACGTTCGTCCGTTGCCGACAAATCACACTCCACCGCCAGACCGTAAATACGCGCTAAATCGATGATCAAGTTAATAGCGTACTTCTTCACGTTGAGTGTTTTTTTATTCTCACCTGACTTCTCAAGTACCAAACTATTGAAGATGCCCAGTGGTGGGTTTGTGTTCACCGCATCTTTCACTAACGTGCTTAAGAACTCACGATTGCTGCGAATATTGTTATGCAGTTCATCACGGAGAATACCTTCAAACTCACTGTTGCCGTAAATTGTACGAATCTCTAGGAACACACTGATGTTAAGTAAGCGTTCGTACTCAGGGTTTGCCACCCACTTCTTATAGTAATGCTTCCATACGCTGAGCGGCTGACACCATTTTGGCGTCGCAGCCATGAATTTACCCGGACAGAGTGGGTAGTCACAGCTCGCTAGACCATTGGTCACCATCATCGCTAAGTGTTTGAAGTAAATACGGTCACTGTCGGTTGCATCGTCAGCCAGTACGATCGCACTGTCTTGATCAGACAACATGTGAACTTCGTTACGAGCGTGCGATCCCGCCACAATCCATGAGAAATCACACGGCGGTGGCCCCAACTTATCAATCGCGATCTGAATCAATCGGCGCGTGTAGGCATCCATAATCATGGTCATTACTTTGCCGACCGTTTCCGGTGCAACCTTACCTTCCACCAGCGCTTCAAAGATTGCTTGTCGCTCTGAAGTGAAGGAAGACATGGTTTTCACGCTGCCCGCGTATTTGATTTTCTCGATTAAGAAGATCGCTTGAACACGGTGGTTTTGAACCAAGTGAGAGGTAGTCAGAAGGCCAACGACTTTGTTCTCTTTCACTACAGGAAGGTTACGAATGTTGAATTGCATCATGATAGACGCGGCATGCAACACGAGATCATCCGGTTTTACCGTGAGTGGAGAATGCGTCATTACCTCAGAGATTAAATTTTCAGTACTAACACCGTGCGCAATCACGCGTTTGGTCATATCACGGTCGGTGATCAAGCCCACAATGGTTTCACCTTCATAGATCACCGCACAAGGAGAGCGTTGATGAAGCATTTCTACCGCGACCGATTGGATGGTTTGCTCAGACTTAACGATGGCCACCTGCCCGCTTGCCACCTCTTCAACCTTACGAATGAACAAGCCCTTCTCTTTATTTGACCACACCACATCCAACGCCGACTTCAAGCGAACTTGAGCCTGTGATGCAAAGTGTTCTGCACAACTTGGAAATGCTTTGAACAGCGTTTGAAGTGCCGAGTGTGGAATCACATAAAGCAGGGTATTTTCGATGGCGACGGCGCGATAGCCTTTCTCGTCGTTTACTTCAGAATCTAAGAACGTAAAGCCGAACAAATCTTCACTGCCTAAACGCGCACGAAGTACGCCGTCTGATTTTCTTTGCTCCATCGAGCCTGTTCGAATGATATAGAGCGACTTCTCTTTACCCGACTCACACAGATCAACCACATCTCCTTTACCGAGGTAAGTGATCTGAACATTAGAGGCAAGCTCACGAAGTGCTTCTTTAGGGATCTTATCGAAAGGGTCTATCTGACCGATGAATTGAAGAATATTTGGCAGCAGAGACTGGGGCATAATCACACTCACAATAATTTAATTAGTATTATTATATAACTTAAAATACTGGTTACTAGTGATTTTAATAAAACGGTAAATAATAGATTAAATATTGGACACCGGTCAGGTTTTCATCAAATTTGAAGACAAAAAAAGCACGTATTGAACGTGCTTTTTAGGTGTCAGTTTGTTTAGCTAAGGTTTTTAAATCACTATTTTTTATAAACCAAAGTCTTTTTAAAACAATCAGCTAGCCACTGGTAATCTGTGATTAGTTTCTAACAGGTGACTTGCAGACGCTTGGCGTGCTTTGTCACTGTTACCCGCCATGATTGCTTCATAAATTTGGCGGTGTTCGTTAATACAGGTACTTCCCTCTTCAGAAGAGTGAGAAATAAAGTTAACAAACATCGTCGTCAAGATATTACCGAACGGTAGGTAGAAGTCGTTGCCCGTTGCATTAAAAATCAGGCTATGGAACTTCATATCGATATCTAACCAACTCTCTTGGTCGAATTCTTCGGCACTCGAGATTTCTACCATCTGTTGGAAAATACCCGAGAGTTCAATACGTTGCTCAGCGCTCGCAAATTGAGCAGCCAACGCACACGCTTCTGGTTCAATCGCGCGGCGTAAACCCAAGAACTGATGACAAAATTGGTCTGTGTCTGCTAGGCCATCCATCCACTCGATCAATTGTGGATCGAGGAAGTTCCAGAATGCGCGGTCAACCACACGAGTACCAATCTTAGGACGAGATTCTAGTAGACCTTTTGAAGTCAGAAGTTTCACCGCTTCTCTTAATGCTGTTCTACTGATACCAAATTGCTCACACAGAGCCATTTCACCAGGGATAATAGAACCTTGAGGCAAATTGCCCGACAAAATACCACGAGCGATTTCACGTGCAACTTGCACATGAAGGCTTCGCTTAGAGCCTGAAATCGAATTGAAAGAGCCAGCCATGTGTCTACTTACTTATTAGATATGTATTATTTAACCCGGACTATAGCACTGATTTATATCTGCACCAACTCAGTATAAGAATAACGTGAGGTCACTCCTGATATAGTCTAGAGCAATATTTCACTCACCTCCCCCCTATTCAACACATTAAACCTCTTCAATCTATTTATGCATACAAATAGTTCTTATTTACACTTTTTGAGTATGCGCGAACTCACAAAACCACTCTTACTCTCACTATTTATGTCGTTAATGATCGGTTTTGAGATGAACACCCTTGAATATGGCAAGTGTTATTGTATGATTTATTAACGCAAATAATCTACAATATAGGCGACTCTGATGTTTAACGATTTAAAAGGCAAACGCATTCTAATTACTGGCTCTACCGCTGGTATGGGCTTAGCTACCGCACGTATTTTTGCAAAGTATGGTGCAAAGATTGGCATCAATAGTCGTGCTTTCAGCCCAAAAGTGGATGACGTTCTAACCGAACTCACGGCACTGGGTGGCGATGTTGCGTTTTTCCCAGCAAATCTGATGGACACATCAGAATGTGAAAGATTAGTAAAAGAGTTCACCGAGCATTTTGGTGGAATGGATGTCTTGATCAATAACGCAGGTGGCTTAGGCGGTCGTGCAAATCTAGAAAGTATCGATGACGAGTTTTATGAACGAGTCATGGATCTCAACGTTCGCTCTGCATTAATGACAACCAAGTTCTCTATCCCCCACTTACGTGCTTCTGCAGCTGAGTCGGGGCAAACATCGTGTGTTATCAGCACGGGTTCGATTGCTGCTCGTGAAGGTGGCGGTGTGGGTGCTGGCATCTATGCGGCTTCAAAAGCGTGGTTACACGACATTCACCGTAACTGGGTGAAAGAGTTTGCGAAAGACAATATCCGTTTCAACATTGTTTCTCCGGGCACTATCGATACTGCATTTCACGATGGTAAAAGCGACGAGCTAAAATCGAACATTGCTAGCAACATCCCAATGGGACGCTTTGGCAATATCGAAGAAGTGGCACCGACTTTTGCTTTCTTTGCATCCCATGCTTGCAGCGGTTACATCACAGGGCAAATCTTGGATGTAAACGGCGGACAGATAGCGCCTTAGCTTAACGGCTGTAGCTCAGCTTTAAGGCTGCACTTTAAGTTACACATTACATTAGGTCACAAGACCTTAATAGATGAGGCAAAACCTCACGCTATATTAGACGTATACACTGACATCAAAACGCCAGATTCGTCTGGCTTTTTTTGTTTTTAAAGTTTCAATTTCAGGTGGTTTAAATGTCAATATTTACATTGGTGGAAGATTCAAGCCGCCGAATTCATGTTCAAGTGGCGCGACAAATTGCTCGTAAGATCTTATCTGGCGAGTTACAAGAAAATCAAAAGTTACCTAGCGAAATGGAGCTGTGCGATATCTTTGGAGTAAGCAGAACTGCCCTTCGAGAATCAACCAAGCTACTTTCTGCAAAGGGGTTGATTGAGTCAAAGCCGAAAGTCGGCACTCGTATCAAGCCAAGAACGCAATGGCACTTCTTAGATCCGCAATTGCTGTACTGGATTCAAGACTTAGAAGACACCAAACCCTTCTTGTCTCAGTTCTTAGGCTTAAGAAAAGCGATTGACCCAGAAGCGTGTGCGCTAGCAGCAACCAACGCAACGGTAGAACAACGCAAAGAGCTTTCGATTCTGTTCCAAAAGATGACTATTGCAGCAAACAGCTTTGATTATGAAGAGTGGACAACCAACGATCACCTGTTTCACCAAACGATTTTCTTATCGACAGGCAATCAGTTCTACATCCCGTTTGCGAACATTCTGTCGACAATCTTCAAGCAGTTCATCGACCATTCAGCCGAAGGCGGTCGCTTCTGTTTAGAAGAACATAAAGCAATATACGATGCGATTATGTCAGGTAACGCTCAGCAGGCTCGAATAGCCTCACAAGTGTTACTAGACGATGAAAACCAAAAGCTGTCTCGAGTTGAACTCGCCATCGCATAACCAAGATTTACCAAACTGACTCGTGTATCTCAATACACGAGTCAGTCACATTTTAGCGTCCAATTTTTTACCATCCATACCGTAGTGTTTCATCTTTAAACCTTGAAGTCGGGTCGTCTCAGAGAAAGCTTACGGTTATACACATAAGGTGTTGTTTGTGTCTTCGCAATCGTACGTAAGGAAAAACTTCTCTCTCGCCTGGCCCCTCGCCTTAAACGCATTACTGATGCAATCGATGTTGATGATCGACACGCTATTGGTTTCTCCGCTTGGTGAAATACCTCTTGCCGCCATGGGCATTGCGACGACCATCATCGCGTTTGTGTTGGGTATTCAAATGGCCTTGGCTAATGGTACCCAGCTGGTTCTCAGCCGCGCAGTGGGCTCTGGTGTTAGCTCTTCACTATCCAAGGCATTTTGGGCGGGTCTGTTCATCAATGTTGGCGTCGCATCGATGTTTTGGCTTCTGCTGACCTTTTTTGAGCAACCTCTAATCCAAGCATTAACCGACGATAAGACACTTCACCTTGAGATCAGTCATTATCTAGACATCTCAAAATATTTGGTGATCTTCACAGCCTTAACACAGGTGATCATTGCCTTGTTTAATGGACTGGGCAGAACTAAGGTTCCGTTTAAAGGCTACTTAATCGAACTGCCTGTCAACGCCGTGCTCTCTTATGTACTTATTCATGGCTTCTCAAACTTTGAAGGCATTGGCGTACAAGGTGCAGCGTTAGGTAGTGTTATCGCTATTACGATTCGTCTTGTGTATTTGATTCTATGTGTGCATTACGATTCATCTGTGTCGTTGAAACTGGATACTGAAAAGTCAGAGTTCATCACTAACATCCGTCGTCACTTCATTGAGATTTTCCCGGTCGCAGCGAACGTGACTATGCTTTCGATTGGTGCAACGATCTATCAGCTATTGTACTCACAGCTCAATATTAATGCTTACGTAGCGATTACTCTGGTGATGCCGTGGATACGTGCCGGTACTCAATTCATTACGGCTTGGGCCCATTCTTCCGCGATTACGATCAGCCAAGCGATCGGTTCGAAGAAAATGGATGACCTAACTAAAAACGTTGATACCAGTATTGATGTGGCGGTTGGTATCTCTATGGTTTGTGCGGTGATGTTTGCAGGTTTAAGTTTGGTGATTGGCGATATTTACCCAGATCTTGACGCCTCGACTTATCAAGCTTTGGCTGTTATTGCCCCACTCTACATCTTCTTGCCAATCGTTCGTGGTTACAACACCGTTCACGGGCACGTATTAAGAGCTCTTGGCAAAACCACTGACGTATTCAAAATCAACTTTACGGGTCAATGGGTAATTTCAATTCCATTGTGTGCGTTGATCATCTTCGGTTTAGACGGCTCTATCTTTTGGGCATTTGCCATCCAACCATTCGAAGAGATAGTCAAAGCCTTCCCATTCCGTCATTTGGCGCGCAAGTCTCTTAAAGAGTTTGATGCAAACAAGGCCAATGAGTTGATGTATGACTAGTGATGGTATGTCGTTCATACCCAACTGACTCTAAGGGTCAGAGTTATCTCTAAAAGATATCTAAGCTCTGTCTAAGCTTTCTGAATACAACCTTGTCCTTTGGCAAGGTTGTATTGTTTTGGCTGTACCTTTCATTGATAAGCTTCACTACGCTCTCGCTGGTTTAAAACTCCTATAAAACAAAAAGACCACTCAACATTCGTTTAAGTGGTCTTAAGAAAACATCTACCATGGCTAGCTTCTGGTTAACCCTGCTAGCCTACTGGTGATGGCATGTACTATTTGCCGTTCAGCTTAAGGGCTGAGAAAGTCACACTGTTGTAATCGCCGTTCTTTTTATCGACAGCGAAATCGCCAGTGCCAGCACAACCTGGGCCCCAAACTGGGTGAGAGTCGCTTACACTACATTGACCGTACGCACCCGCTTTATAGTAAAAGTCATCTTCCGCATAACCTGTTGGCGAATCAAGTTCGTCAATGCCCTTGCTCAAGTCGATTTCATACTTAACCGTATCGTGGCGAGCCGTTTCAAATGTGAGGTACATCATTGTACCCTTCACTTCCACTTTGTAGCTGAACTCTTCACCTAGAGCAATCCCCGCGTCACCAGGTTCTGTTGGGTTTTCCCAAGTATTGCCCCAAACTGGGTAAGCAATATCAGCGCGGTTAGGATCTTTCTTCTCTAAGTTACGTTCATAGTTCCAAAAGACTGAGCCCATCTCTTGATCAGGAAACTTCTTATAGAAGATCTTCAGGGGTTCGTTACCATGGCCGTAACCTGTTTTTGCTTTGATCAAAGCATCGTGTTTCTTCGCGTGTATCTGACCAACAACCACCGAGTGAGCTGGATACCTTTCTGGGTGCTTAGCATTAATCGCAACGTGATTCACTTTTAGTGTCGCTTCTAATGTCCCACCAACCGCACTGTATTCACTCGCTGCTGGGTGGCTTGATAATGCCCACTGGTTTCCTTTGTCAGCCGTATCGATTGAGAAATCAGCACCGCGTGGCATCTGGCGTAATTCAGAGCGTGCGTTTTTCGAGTTCTTCGTGGTAATCGCTTGGTTTTGTACTTCAAAGACGAGATTACCGTCTTTATCAAGATGGAAGAAATCGCTATGTGAGTAGCTCATCATTGCTACCCCTTCGATTTCATCAACACGTCCATCTTCGTTAATATCTGAAGGGATCGTTATTTTCCAATTACGCATATCAAACTTATCAGCGGGAACTGGATAAGACACACCGTTATTCGCAAATGACACAATAGGAACTGCTGATAGCAAAGCTATAGCAAGCATATTTTTTTTGAACATCCAAATTATCCTTAATAACAAACGAGTATTTGTAAACCCATTAATATTAACTAGGTGTAAGAAAACTAGTTGGTAATAACAGGTGAATCTTTAATTGAATAAACTAAATTGTAAAAGTGAGCTTCGCTTTCACCATTTTTGAATTGGTTATAAACGCCCGCTTTATAATAGCTAATCATATCTTTCCAATAACTAATGTCATGATTAACAACAGTGCTGCCGTTATGGTTAATAATTAACCTTTGGTTGCCGACATAAATATCGAACTTATCTGCGCCTTTTTCAGCTATTGGCCCCAATGGTAATTTTATATAAGCCTTTTTGCATTCCGTTGAGCCTTTATTTCCACTCTTTGAACTACAGTTAACGGCATTATTTTTAATGATTGCCCAATACCAATCTGTCTTACCACTTCGGTCGGCGTCATAAACCACACGAACTAAAGGATGGGGAATATACCCTTCACCATGAGAACCTGGTTTTCCATCGTAGTACGTCCCTTTGTTATGCACTTGCAGGTACGTCATTTCATCACGTTTTTTTTCGCTGTTTTTTACCGAATCACGAGGATTAATGGGCATAAACTCAGCACTCAGATGATGGTACTTATTAGGCTCATCGACCTTAAAATTGTCATTGACGCGAATCTCACTGCGATTCTTGTAACCCGCCATTTTAAAGACCAATGCTTGAGTGGGTTCATCAACATAGAAGTGTTCAAACACAACGCCATCAAAGTTGCCTTTGCTCGCATAATCTTTCTTGTTCCCAGGTTTCCCTTCTGGATCAGACATTTGCAGCTTAGAGAGTTTGAGAATGTCTTGAAACTGACTGTAGTCAGCAGGAACTCCCATATCAGAAGCATGTGCGCCGAGGGAAAGTGACGCCGTTATCGCCAAACATACTAGGTTTTTCATTTTTCTTTTAACCATCCATTGGATAAACATTCAAAGTATGGCGACCAAAAACAGAACAACCAAAAAGATAAAAAATCGATTTATCTGATAGTTGGGAGTAACATATCGCCACATCAACCCATAAAACATTTGTATTATTTTATCACATGGATTTTGCATTTCTCGGCAACATTGAAAAATTGAGAGGGCTGTCATTATTGACATTAAACACAGCACTGAAAGTGGGATATTCATAACGTTTTGATATAAACAGGCGGTAAAAAGTTAAATTTGTTAACCAAGAGCAACCATAATTAACGAATTATGCCGTTTTGTGTATATACCATTCCAAAAATCAGTGACTCACAACTGAATTAACAAACTAGTCAATATCCAATTTATTCGAATTTCAACCTAGCTCACGGTTTTTCATAAACTTAACATATAAGATTATTGTATGAGTTATTAAGTAGCTCGGAAGAAAAACCCTACCTTTACTTAATTTTAAATCTAAAAATATGAGAGTAATGATGAAAAAAATGAATACGGTTGCTATCGCAGTGGCAACAACTTTATTTGCAGGCATGGCATCAGCAACAACACTTGATTACCGTTATGAGTATCGTGCAGCGACTGACTATACAAAAACTAACGGAGATGAAGCTCATGTTGACGCTCGCCACCAGCACCGCGTGAAACTAGGCCACAGCTTTAAGCTATCTGATAAGTGGAAGCACTCAACTGGCCTTGAAGTTAAATTCCATACTGACGACTCTTACTACGACGCAGACTCTGGCGAAGTTAAATCAGCGAACAGTAGAAGCTTCTATGATGGCAACTGGTACATTTACGGCATGGAAGTCGAGAATACAGCAACTTACAAGGTCGATAACAACTGGTATCTACAAGTAGGTATGCCAATCGCTTGGGACTGGGATGAGCCGAACTACAACGGCGGTGACTGGAAAATGAAAAAGGTCACTTACAAACCTCAATTCCGTGTTGGCTATAAAGCAGACATGGGTCTAACAACGGCTATTCGTTACCGTCACGAGTATGCTGATTTCCGTAATCACACTCAATTTGGTGACAAAGATTCAGAGACTGGTGAGCGTTTAGAATCAGCACAGAAATCAAAAGTCACACTAACGGGTTCTTACAAAATTCAATCTCTACCTAAACTTGGTCTTTCTTACGAAGCAAACTACGTGAAATCTTTGGATAACGTACTGCTTTACAACAGCGATGACTGGGAATGGGATGCAGGCTTAAAAGTTAACTACAAATTCGGTTCTTGGAAACCTTTTGCTGAAATCTGGTCATCTGATATCAGTTCGTCTTCTAAAGATCGCGAAGCAAAATACCGTGTTGGCGTTGCTTACTCATTCTAATTTGAAAATAGTCAATTTATTAAAGCACCCCTCTCCTCTTGTAAAATTTTGGGGCATATTTAATTACTTTATTTTAAAGAATAGGACGTTCTAATAAATATTGTTTAATCCTGAAAAATATTTAACGCCTATTCATTATCTATTTCTTATGTGGTTTACATACGGATTTAATATCATAAAGAGAATATTTTATGCAGATTTCTAAAATCGCTACTGCTGTCGCTCTTTCGACAGGTTTATTATTTGGTTGTAACAGTGATGGTTTACCTATTCCAACAGACCCAGGCGGAACTGACCCTGTTGAACCTGTTGAAGTTTACTCTATAGAAAACGTCTATTGGGATCTGACAGGTGGTGCTGTTGCTGCACAGTCACTCAGCGGAACTTCACCATATCGCTTTGATAATGATGAAGAAGGTACTCGTGCTCTAAGCATTTACAGTGGAGACGTAGCTAATGGCTTCACTTTTGAGAGTTCAATATATACTGCTGAAGAAGAAGGTGTTGTTTCCTTTGAAGGTAAGGACTGTACTTACACAGTGACTGAGCAACAGCTAGATATGACATGTGAAAAAGATGACGTAGAAACAGCTTACTCAGCAACAGAGATTACAGATGAATCTGTTATAACTGCATTAGAAAATGCCGATGATGGAAAACCTAAATCAGTCGATGATGTGAACGCTGCGATTGCATCAGCAGAAGAAGGCGCAACTATTGAACTATCATCTCAAGGTACATTTGATACTGGCGTTATCGAGTTAAACAAAGCCGTTATACTTGATGGTGCTAGTTTGGTAACAATTACCGGAGATGCTTGTATTGATGTCACTGCACCCGGTGCTAGTATCAAAAACATGACTTTTGCCAATGATAAGTTGGACGGATGTTTTGGTAGAGAGTCAGCAGGTACTTCAGATAATGAAACCGGCGCGATCATCATTGGTAAAATTGGTAAAGATTCAGATCCTGTAGCACTTGAAAATCTAAAGTTCGATGCAAACGGCATTACCGGAGATGATCTGGGCGAGAAAAAAGCTAGTTGGTTATTCTCTCGAGGTTACTTTACATTAGACAGTAGCGAATTTGTCGGTTTAAGTGGCAGTATCCAAAATAATGCAATTCGTATTAACTGTAGCAGTAACAATGCGCGATTTGGTTCACAAATCACTAATAATACGTTCACTATTAAATCGGGTGGTAGTGATGTTGGCGGAATTAAAGTTGGTGATTCTAGCAGTGCGGAAATAAAGGATACCGATAATAACAACACCTGTAATGTAACTGTCGAAAGTAATACGTTCAATGGTTATAAAACCCTACTTTCAGCAGACAACACTAGCGATTTTAGAAATACAGCTATTTACGCACAACCATCTGCAGTGAACACTGCGGCAGGTAAAGAAAATATATTGAATTAAGACTAGGAATATCAAAACAGACAAGTTGACTTGCTGTTTGCTAATCTTAGATCCTGACTTATTCAAAGCCATAGCAACTGCTATGGCTTTTTTATTTTTAAAACACAGAGCTTATGACACGATTAAATTTAACAAGCCAAATATCTATTTTATTAACTCTAATTAAAAACCAGAATAACTCTAGCACTAATTGTCATTCTACTGTTCTAACCCTCTCAAAGCCCTGTATCTATCATAGATAGACAAAGTCTCTCAGTTCTATACTGATACCTGAAAATTATTATTCAGCGTCACCGTACAACTACAATCAGGGCATTTACGACCTCCATAACTAACGCTAAATCACACAACCTTGAGCTGATCGAGTCGTTTGATTGTCGACTTTAACCTACCTATGTATTTCATAGAGCATAAGAGCTAATAGAGTGATAGCCCTGCCCTTCTAATTATGAAAGAGTTAAAGCACTATTTATTGCTGTTGCTAGGAGCCTTGCTAAACACCCCAAGAGTGACAGTTTCAAGAAAAGTACGGGAGTAATCAGCCGATCTAACATTTATTAGTAGGCCACACACAATAATATGTTCGTAAATAAACGCACATAGGTAAATACCTTAAGAACGAGGGCAAAGTTTTCGAACTATGGTGATTCCGATAAACATAACGACATTATTTGGGTTTGAATCCGCGACAAGTTGACCTATTAGTAGCTGAGATTAATCATGAGCGGCGCTTGGGGGATTAATAGCGACTGAAACTGATAATGACTGAAGTTAATACTGAATGAGCTTGATAATACTGTCCTAAATTCTGTGCAACTACCGCGACCCTCACTTCTTTACTCAATTAAATCATATTCTTTACACCTAAACAAAAGAAACAAAAGAAACAAAATGTCTCGTCCTAAAATACGTTGACAGTATTTCTACTAAGCCAACAGCCCCAGCTGTTGGCTTTTTTCATGCACCTCATTTGGAGTTTTCATCATGAGACTGAGGTGCGGCCTCATATTGTTATAGATATTGATAGACTCTTTTACTAGTCGTTTAAGCTCCTCAAGACTCTTACACCTATCAAGTAAGAACTCTTGTTTCAGGATCCCGTTTATTCTTTCTGCTAAGGCATTTTGGTAGCAATCATAACCATCTGTCATCGAAGGCATTATGCCGCTAGTTTTCAGTTTATCTTGATATACACCTGAGCAATACTGTAGACCACGATCTGAATGATGGATACAAGAATGATGATATCGACGCTCTTTGATAGCCATATCTAGCGCTTTCACGACATCCGTCGCTTTCATTTCATTACTCAGCTCATAACCCATTATTTTTCGGCTAAAAGCATCTGTAACCAATGATAGGTAGTGAACTCCTTCATCAGATTGAACATAGGTTATATCGCTCACCAACACACTCTCTGGACTACATGGCTTGTAGTCCTTTAATAAGTTCGGGTGTTTCTTCATCCAATGCCGACTATTGGTCGTTTTTGTAAAACTACGCTTAGGTCTTACCAACAATCGCTCAGCGCGTAAGTAGTTGAAAAGCGCATCTCGGCCTAACTTGATACCTTGTTCTTGTAGTCTGGGTTTTATTAAAAAATAGAGCTTCCTAGTACCAACCCGAGGCATATAGCGCCTAATATCCAACACCATTTTTTTAATCGGTTTAAGCTCTAACCGACGGTGATGAGCTCGCTTTTCTCGTTGATAAACACTCTGCCTTGTTATGCCGCAAAGCCTACATACTCGAACTAGACTTATTCCTTCTTGCTTTTGAAGGCTTCTGGCTCCTTGGCTAGATACTTTTTTCTGAGACTGGTTCCGTGCTCAGCATCAAGGATATCAACCACTCTATTTAAGAAGAGGTTCTTGATTTTTTCGTCTTCCAACTCTTTTTCAAGACGTTTTATTTTCTGTGCAGGCGATTCTTTAGGCTTAGGTGATTGGCTCATGACATTCATCCTTGGATTTTGCGCCCAATTCATCTTACCGTGCTTTCGAAGCCAGGTTAAAACGGTTGAACGGCCTTGGATACCATAAATGGTTTGGGCTTGTTTATATGTCATATCGCCTCTTTCTACAGCGGCGACGACCTGTAATTTAAAGCCTAGTGTGTAATCACGCTGAGTGCGCTTAACGTAGGTATTATTTGAAGTAGTCATAATTCGTCCTCAATGTGTAAACACATTTCAGGACGAGACAAAAGAAACAAAAAAGCCTCCAAACCCTGAGGCTGGAGGCTATTGCGATAACTTAAATATTAAGTGTTATTCGGTTCGATTACTTTTGGTACTGATCGTGCGATACGTCTAGTTGGTAGAAAGTCGCTTGTGAGTAATCGTCTAGGTCGCCGCTGATGTTTTGGTTGTAAACACCCGCTTTGAAGTACATGTACTTGCCGCCAACGTCGTAGCCGCTATTGCTCATGTCAACCACTTGTACAACGTCGTCTTTGCCTTCACGCATTAACGTAACCGTCATCGTGTTGCCTTTAACGTCAATGCGGTAGCTGAACACTTCGCCAAGCGCGATACCATCTTCACCCACTTCAGCCGTCATATCGCCCACTAGAGGGTAGAAATCCTCTTTTGTTGCGTCTTGGCTTTCGTGTGCAAAGTAAACTGCACCCGTTGGTTGGTTTGGCAATTTACGGTAGTACAAACGAATCGGCTCATCGTTTTGATCGTGAATCTGACCAATGATAAAGCGACCTACTTCATTCGCATTACCCGTTGTTGTTGCGTGGTCGATTTTCAATGTCGCTTCTAGAACGCCATCAATACCTGCCGCAGCTTCTAAATCAGATTCAGGTGCGCTTGAGAATACCCAGTTGTTCTTGTTAACACCTTTAGTGCTAATAGACTGGTCACCACGACGCATCATTTCACGAAGCTCAGTACGTGCGTACTTAGTGTTTTTAGAGGTACGTACACCTTTCACGTAAGCCTTGAATACTAGGCCGCCATCATCCGCTGTGTAGAAGATTTCAGGGTGCTGGTAACCGTTTGCAAGGTTCCACTCAGACACATCATCAGGCTTGCCGTTTTTGTCATGATCGAATGGTTGAGATAGGTACCAATGAGTCATGTCGAAGTTTTCACTCGGTGCATTACCGGCAACGGGTGTTGCTGGTAGGCCTGTCGGAACAGGTAGTGCGCTGCGCGTATCACATTCAACCGAAGTCTCACAAGGGTAAACCGCTGCTACGCCGAAGTTACCAGAGCGTAGATCTTTACGCGCTGCTTTACGTGCTTTTTCTGCCGCTTTCATTTCAGCGATAATTACCGCTTCTGCAGCTACCACGTCTGAAGTGATGATATGGCTAGCAGGACATGCGTTAATGCTACAGTTAACTGCGGCTAATCCAGTCACACTGTTCCAACCGTTTTTGGTGTTACCGTGACCAACATATCTTACGTAACGTGCTTTCACCGCAGGCTCAAATTGGAAACGCTCAAGGCCGATAGCTTTACCAGAACTCAGCTGGTTCTCAAGTACCGTCGTCCAGGTCTCACCATCGACGCTCACTTGGATATCAAACTTAGATTGGCGCTCATTACCTTTACTGAATGATGCTTGCACAGCGTCAAATTCTTGAACTGAACCATAATCTAGCATTGCCCACTCACCGTCACCCGCTGAAGACCAACGTGTTGTTAGATCTTGGTCAATTAGACGATCTGGGCCGTTACCATCATGGCTACTAGCGGCAACTGAAACTGGCGTTAGAAGCGCTTCACCCGTTTCTTTGTTATTTGGAAAATCAGCAGTCGTCGTGCTCGTGCTCGCACAACCAACCGCAAGTAGAATAGAAGAAGCGAGTAAGGTTTTTAGAGTAATTTGTTTCATATTTAATCCATTATTATAATACAAAGACAGCGTTCGTAAGTGAAAGCTAAATCAGCAAACACGAGCTATAAGGCGATTCCCCTCTCAGTATTTGCGATAACATGAAAATATTACGTAATCTTATAATACAAATAAAACATTTCGTTGAATAAATGAGACTGGGAACACTTTCCGATTTTTCCATACTTTAACTGGATCACACTTCCTATTGATAAAAACAATATATAAAAAAATTGAATGCGAAATAGACTAGCAATACCAAAATAACCCAGCTGAAATAACAAGTTTTGAATCCAGTGAATCCGTTCTTTTCAACAATAAGATCCAACGATTGCTTCCCTCCTCCCAGAACGTAAAAAGACCACATTGTTGGAAATCAATGTGGCCTTTTAAGTCACCGTTCTAGCTATTCAGGATTAGTGCGGCTATTTAATGACCAATGGTACTATTCAAGCATCTGTGATCGCATTCAAGTCCCTGGTAACTCAATAGTGCGCCGCTCTAAGAGAACTAAAGCTCACATCGAACACCTCACCAGCATAGTCGCTATCAGGTTTAAATTGTGGATAGATGCCCGCTTTGAAATAGAAAGCAATATCTGCCGATGTCCAATCTGATGTTAACGACACCGTGTCCCCATCTTTGTCGGTGTAATCTTGTCCCCAAGGGATTGAATGAGAAACGGTGTTGGTTCCATCTAAGTCATGGGTTGCTAAGTACACACCGTCTTGGTTGGCTCGTATCGTATATCGCCATTCTTCACTGGCCGAATAAGTACCTAACTCAACACTGAACGGTTCGCAATGACCGCAGTCTTGGTTGTTTCGTTCAAAGTCGGAGTTCAGAATCACGCGTACTGGCTTACCCTCACCTTCCCAAAGCAACTTCACTAGGGCTTGATTGATCTTCCAGCCGTGTATTTGACCAAGCACCACTTTCGGCTCTTGGCTATTAATGTTCGGATAGTCCTCGATTCTCAGGGTTGCGGTTAACTCGTGACTGGTTGCGTTGGTTCTAGTGTCGTCCAAATACCAACTCGTATCTTCATCGCTGGTGCTGCAATCTGGTTGAGCACTACTTTGGTATAGCTCTCTGAGCTCAGAGCGAATATAGCTAGAGTTTTGCGTAGAGGTGCCATATCCCATATCCGCTCTAAAGTGCATTCTTCCTTCATCTGCATTGAAGTAAGAAAGATTAATATCGCTGTGGTACACGTCGCTGTCATTTGAAAGAAGATCTTTACTCGAGTCACAACGTTCCGGTTCTAACTCAGCAGCACTATCACCACCGCTTCCATACCAAGTATCTTTACTTGCCGGAATGGTCAGCTTCCAATCATTAATGTCCCAATCGTTTGACCCATTGATTTGAGTCGTGGTGTATCTCAGCGCCTGATAGTAAGCATTCGCTTCACCATTCTCGAATTGGTTATAGATACCCGCTTTGAAATAGCTCAACAGGTGTTGCCAATACGCGATATCTTGATTCACTTTTACTTCATCATTTACTTTGATCGACAGTGTGTTCTCATAAACAGAAAGATCAAACTCGGTAAAGCTATCCAGTTCCGCCTCACCTAAATCGTAACGATTGTATGAAGTAGCATAACAATCCGAAGAGTCCGCCGCACTGCTACAGTCAGTTGCATTGTTCTTCATAACAGCCCAATAATGCCCTGTGAGGCCGTCCCTCTCTTGTTCCCACACCACACGCAATAACGGATGAGGGATGTAACCTGTCCCACTCTCATCAGTGCCCTTATTGTGTATTTGTAGCAACGTCACTTCATCATGATCGGCAGGTGAACTCGCCATTGCATGTTCGATATCAGGTAAGCTTATTTCCGCATACAGGCTTCGTCTTACACCCGTTTCATTGATATCGAAGTTTTCTCCCTCACGAACCTCAGAACGCATCTTATAGTTCGCCATTTTAAAAATTAGGTTTTCCGTCTCTTCATCTGCGTAAAAGTAATCACTGATGTAACCATCGAAATCACCATCTTTCACTTCAGAGGTTTTGTTACCCTCTGTGCCGTTAGGATCCGATACCTGAAGGTCAGAGCTGGAGAGGATGTTTTGATACTTAGCAATATCATAAGGCGCAACAACGCCAAAAGACGTACCCGGATTGGTGTTATCAGAAGAGTCATTGCTATCACTTGAACTATTTGAACTGCTTCCACCGCAGCCATAGGTGAGCGAAGCGAGCGCGACGATGAGGATTGGCTTATTCACATTTATCTCACTTATCCATAAGAGTAGAGTGATAATGTATATTTGTACTATTTTATGTCAATTATCTATTTATCAGAATGTGAGATGCGGCAAATGAGGCGATATGAACAGTTTTCACCGAGGGTTTATAGACAAAAACAACGCAGAAAGGCCACTCTAAACTCGATAGGTTATGAGTGGCTCTCAGGCTAAAAACCAAAATTAACGCATTGATTTTTATTGTTTATTAATAGAAACGTCAGACTTTAAAGCTACTCATTAGCTCGCTAACGCTGCCATTAAGTGTTTTGATTTCAGCGGATCCTGTTAGTTGGTCTTGGCTTAGCTTATTGAGTTCCTCAACGAAGCTTTCAATCTTATGCATGTTCTTAGCGATACTCTGAATCAGCGCATTTTGCTCAACAGAAGATCCTGAAATATCGTTGTTGAAACGACTCACGGTTTCCATCTGTTCCGTTAGCTTCGCTAGCATGTTTACCGCTTGGACAACTTGAGCACGAGTCATCTCGCAATTGCTCTTCGTTAACTCAATCGATTTAACCAAACCATCCGATTTAGACTGCAACCCAGATAACGCCTCTTCTATTTCAGAGGTACTGATTTGAGTTCGGTTTGCTAGCGCACGGACTTCGTCTGCCACCACAGCAAAACCTCGACCATGCTCACCTGCTCTCGCCGCTTCTATGGATGCATTCAACGCTAGCAAGTTAGTTTGCTCAGCAATGCCACCAATCACAGACACTATCGACTGGATGCTCTGCGTTTCGTTAGCCATAGAACGAATATCATCCGACGTCGTGCAAACCTGCTTCTCAAGATCACTGATGTACGTTTCTGTCACCGTGTTAATTTGCTTAGTCTCGTCACTAAACACGGCCGCATCTCGCGCTGCTTCTGCCGCTGACTGTGAGTTTTTCTCGACTTCACTTGAAGCTTCAGACAATCCATTAATCGCAGAGACTACTTGAACCGTTTCATCGGTATGAACTTTCAGTACATCGCTGGTTTCTTTGCAGCCTTCTCGAATACTTAATACCTTGGTATCAAGATCCGAGTTTTTGAATTTCACGTCCTTAACCATCTCTTGCAGGCCAATGATGAACAAGTTGATGTCTTTGGCGATGTGTCCTAGATCGTCATTACCTTTCTCGGCAAGCCTTTGAGTCAGGTCGCCATTACCTTGAGAAAGGTCGTGAACAATTTTACGCAGTGACACAATTGGGCGGTAGAAACGATTCAGGAGTAGAATCATCAATATGACTGACCCCAAAACACAGGCGATAATCAACATTCGAGCATCTGACATCACACCATTCAGCTGATTGAGCGCAAGTTCAGGGTCGATACTTGAAATCATGTACCACTCTTTCTGGCTGCCAATATCGACCTTTTTAGCCATCAAGATTCTCTGATTACCATCAATCACACCTTCAATGAATTGATCTGGTCGTTCGATGGCCTTGTTGAGTTTCATTAAGGCGTCAGCAGAAGAGATATTGCTCTGTGGAAGCACGTTTTCTATTGTGGATGCGACAACCATCCCTCTCTCATCCACGATGATACCTTTGGCTTCGTAGATGCTATCTAGCTGTTTGAGTTGAGTTTCCAAATCATCGAATCGAATGTCCGCCATGATCACGCGATCTTGGTATGAGTAAGTCACACCAATCATAGGCACTTGAGTACTCTTAGTGAAAAACAGGTCACTAAAAGATAAACCTGACTTCAATTTCGCTTGTTGATACCAAGGGCGAGTTGTTGGGTTGTATTTTTCTTTGATTCCAACACCGTTAGGGAAAGACTCTGAAGGACGAGAAGTGTAAGAACGGCCGTCGTCAAAACCCACCACAATTTTGTCAATGCCACCGAGCTTAGCCGCGTAATGCATCAGAGCTTCATTTGGCACTTGGTATGGGGATTTCATGAACTCTTGTGCAACGGAATTGACCGTATCTATGGTGCGCTGAACGGTACTTTCAATCTGATTAATTTCTATCGTTAGCGAGTGATCAATCTCGTTATAAATCGTTTGGTTTACCTGATCAGTCGCCAAGTTAAGCGTGAACCAGTTAGTAAATGCCAAGGCACTAGAACTGACGATCGCCACCATTAAAATCAATTTTCCTTTAAACCCTAGAGACAATTTTGAATTCATAAAACTCATCATCCATATCAACCTATGTCTATTATTTTCATCCGAATGAAATGGTCATTTTTTAGATATTCGAAGATACGGGAAGCAAAACTTATTCATGCCGTTCCATCGTCACAACCATCAATTTAATTAATATTGTATGTTTAATTAACTGCACTTTCTGTGAGCGATCTTGATATATCAAAACTGGCTAAAACCACCCTGTGACATAGGTATCATTTATGAGTTTGAACTTTTAACGTGATTAGAAAGGAATGATTAGCCAATCAAAACTGATCAACTTTCAGATAATTACCTCACAACTTCGCCGATAATGCCTCTACTCAAATTATTTATATCACTTTCGGTCATCTGACTAGGAAAGTGAGCCTTAAGTCACATTTTTACGAACCAACCATTCACTAAAGGCATTTAACCTTAAAATTTATTTGTAATACAATAAGCCTTAAGTTATGGTGTATTTGAATCATAACTTAAGTTCTTTCTGAATGCTTTTGTGCAATTCAAAGTGGAAATTGAAGCGTCTCGCTTTAAGGTCATTGAACACGTTTAACGTAGAAACTGTCGGGGGATCTCGTTAAGCGGTACTTCACTTAGATTGTTCATTCGTTTTTTCAGACGGCTCGTCCGAATACGCCCACATAGTCACCAGCTGTGTGGGCTTTTTTTTGTTTTGTTGATTATTGCTACGGGTTTTGGTTAGTGCTCAACAGTACGAACTATCGCGGATTAATGACGGTATTAGATATTTGATCATGTGAGAATAGAGAGTCAGCGGATACATAACAAAGCACGTCTAGAACGAAGAATTTCTGGAGACGTCAAGTGTCAACAAGCAGCATTGAAAATCGAAAATAAATGAAAGTCGAAACAAATAGAGTTTTGATTAAATAGAACAACAAGAAGCAAAAAGAGTAGAACGAGAAATTTAATACCGATGGCTGCGGGCTTTACGAGGGAGAGTGAAATCGTGGGAGCAAGCGAGTATTTAGAATAAAACGGGGAACGAAGATAAAGCGGGATTTGAGATAAAATAGGCTTATAGATCAGGCTTGTGCAGATAAAAACGAACCTCGCTGAGGTATCGCCGCCTAAAAGACAAACAATACCCTAGCGAGGTCGTACGTCGATTACTTCTCTAGTTTAGCGAAGTAGTCGAAGATTACTGGTACATCGTTGTTACCCATGCCTGCGTCAACAGCAGCTTGTAGGCTTGTTGCAGTGCCTTGAGCGATTAGAGACTCAGTACCTAGCTCTTCACAAAGAGCAAGGAAGTAACCAAGGTCTTTGTTAGCGTTAGCAACAGAGAAACCTAGCTTCTCTTCGCCGTCTACTGCGTAGAACTTACAGAATTGCATGAACGGAGAGTTAGATGGACCTGCAGACATGATGTCAAACAGTTGTTGGCCATCAACACCAGCGCGTTGAGCAACAGCGAAAGCTTGAGACATAGTTGCAACAGTCGTCATGCCCATGAAGTTGTTTACAAGCTTAGTAACGTGACCTGAACCTAGAGCACCTAGGTGGAATACGTTTTCGCCTTGCTCTTCAAGAACAGGTTTAACTTTGTTGAAAGTTTCCATGTCGCCAGCAGCCATGATGTTCAGAAGACCATCTTTAGCGTGTGCAGGAGTACGACCTAGAGGTGCGTCGATCATGCCCGCGCCTTTTTCAGCTAGAGCTGCGCCGATTTTCTTAGTAGAAGCAGGGATAGAAGTACCGAAGTCTACTAGTACTGCGCCTTCTTTGATGCCCGCTAGAACACCGTCTTCGCCGTAAACGATTTTTTCAACAACAGCTGAAGTTGTAAGACAAAACTGAACGATGTCACTTGCAGCAGCTAGTTCTTTAGCAGAAGTGAATGCAGTCGCATTGCCGCGATCTGTAACGCGAGCAACAGCTTCAGCGCTTAGATCCATTACGTTTACGTGGTAGCCGCGCTTTTGTAGGTTTTCAACCATGTTGCCGCCCATAAGACCTAGGCCAATGAAACCGATTACAGGTTTAGTCATGTTCAAACTCCAAATATAGTATTGTATGATTATATGGTCATTATAATAACGACGTCTTTTCCGTTACGCAATAGTTTTAGGGTAATCCTTCGATGCTTAGACGCAAGTTGTGACGGGGATTCACTTTACGAGAGAATATGGTCACGCTTTGTACTTTGAGGAACGATATCCCACTCAAAAATTCGCCGATTGATGAAATAACATACGTTAAATGTCATACGATTATTAAGAATAAGCCACGCCTCTAACTATTGTTAACTCGCTGGTCCTTTTTTCAGTCAGTACTAAAGCCGTCAGTGACTAAGAGCATTCACTATAAACAAGCACTCAAACGTGTCAGGAACATCCCTCTCCCTTAATCTGCGTAATTCAACAACCCCGTACCTGCTATTGCTCCTGTATCAATTGGTTTGGCATCAAGATGCCTAGAAAATGCAGTTGTCGCGCTGTTTGAGCGTGTGTGAATACACTTTAATAGAGGCTTGTGACACAGTGGTTTAACCTAAGATGTGTTTAAACTGTGCTGCCTGTTAACTGCGATGCCTTTAAACTGCGATGCCTTTAAACTGCTATGCAGCATCGCCAATCTCGCCCAAACTAACAGTGTTCCCCTTTTCACCCCACAAACTAAAAAACTCCAAGCTTTCGCCCGGAGTTTTTAATATATCGCCTCTGTTATTTCAGCAAATTACAGTTCAATTGAAACCGTTTCGCCGTCAACATTAAGCAGTAGCGTGTTGCCTTCAAGCTTGTGAGATACTTCAACTTGCTCGCCTTCGTTCTTATTAGGAACAAGAAGCGTTAGGATGTTGTGCTCTTTAGAAGGCTTGAATTCCACTTCAACGTGACGGTGAATTTCAAGATCTTCAAACTCGTATGGGTCAACTTCGCCGAAGCCTTCAACGTTCTTAACTGAAGTGATGTTATCAGCAGACTCGTTAATGAAGTTTACGTCTAGGTGCGCTACTTCGCCACGGATAGTGAAAGACTTATCAGCCACTTCGTTTGCGAAAGTTGTGTGCATTAGCCAAGTCATGTCTTTCTCTTCAGAAAGCGTCGCCTTGTCTTGCATTACGAATACTTTACCTTGAACAAACCAGATCTTACGCTTGTAAGATTCGATTTCAGGAACGAAGTACTTGTAAGATGCCGTTGCATCACCTTCAACCATCTTCACATCAGATTCTGTGTCGAAGTCAGAGATTGTGCCTCCCGCTTCAATACAGAAACGGTCTTGGTGGTTCTCGTAACCTGTGTTCTTATTCTCGCCGTACTGACCTTTTCCGCCAAATAATGGCAGGTTTTTAGAGAACGTGTGACGACGCCATTTGGTGTGCATATCAACACCGAAACCACCGTAGTAGCCAGTGATTGACGCTAGCGTTTCACCGAATGCATGCAACGTGAATGCATTTTGGTCACCGTGAGAGTGGCTAATTGAACCAAACGGAGAACACTTAAATACCATGTGAATATGGTTATCACGCTCAGTCATCTTGTTGTGGAATGCCGCCCAACCCGTGATTGGGAACACTTTCAACAATGGATCGTTTGATGGCGCTTTCTCTTCTGGCGCATCCCAAAGGATGTTGAAGCGAAGATCGTCGTAACCGAAGTCCCACCAGCCGAAGTTGTAGAACTTCGTGTGCGCTTCAGTATCACGGCCTTTAAGTTGGTTGTAGTACCAAACGTACTCAGGCTTCTGGTTAACACCTGCGTAGTGCTTGATGTTGTAAGCCAGTTTTAGACCTGGGAAATCACCGATTGAAGACTGGTCACAGAAGCTTGCGCGCTTAGAGTGAACAGGCATGCAGTAAAGCGGGAAGTCACCTGTGTTTTCGTAGAATGTTTTATTGAACATGTCTACGCCACAGTATGCTTTCAATAGGTCGAATGCTTCGCCTAGGAATGCAGTTTGCGTGTTCCAGTAGTCAGGACCTTCAGCCCAACCGCCGTCTACACCGCCCCATGGTGGGTAATGTACTGCGTAGTATTCTAGAGCGTAAGCAATGTACTCGCCTGCTTTCGGGTGATCGTGGTAAAGCGCGATACACGTTGGGATGATAGCAGAAGAGATAGAACGAACACCGTGGCTGTTTAGTGGGTTGTTCAATAAATCAACCGTCACTTTCAGGTGGTGCATGATTTCGTCTAAACGCTCAATCAACGCATCTTGAACTTGCTGACGTTCTTCATCTGTGAAGTAGCCGTGTAACCAGTCGTACCCCCAAGCCATAGCCGCGATAACACGGAAAGCCGCTTCATCGTTATAGCCACGAGAAGTCACACCTTCTGGATCGTACGTAGACAGTTTTAGAGTCCAAGCTTTTGCTTTCGCAATGAGCGCTTCGTCTTCTTTTACCACACCAGCAATCGCTAGGTTACGTGTCGCGTTCAGTGCCATTTGGCAATCAACGTACATTTGACGCCAGTAAGGACGCCACAAAGAAGCTTTGCCTACTGTTTCCGCAGGGTACGCTTGAGGCTCTTCGAAAGGTGCTGTCTCAAGGAACTTAACGGTAGAGTTGTTGTAGAAATCATCAAACATGCAGTGAGCTTCATCAGCTTTCACTTTTGCTTTGAATTCTTCTAGTTGATCAGCTTGAACAAGAAGACGTGGACGTGCTTCGCTCAAGTTGTCTAGGAATGATAGGTCGAAGTCACGTTTTTGTACTTCGATAGGGAGTAGGTCTACAAGATTACCTGCTGAAGTGTCATTCTCCAGCTTCATCTTCCTGATTGCATCAAGAGATTTTTGGTCGCTCATTCTAACTCACTTATATTCAAGTTGACTGAAAGGAATTAGCAATAATATACGTCTTATTGTAGGACAATTGAATCTGTTTCGATTCGATTGAACACTTTTTTACAGTTTTCGTGATTTAGGTCTGATGTTGCACTCCAGAGCAAGCGCTCCCTGTGATCCTACTCCAACCCAATCCACATAAATACTCGCCATCAAATCGCCAATGCCCTCCCCTAAGCGAGCGAGATTTAGACTTCCTAGCCTAACAGTGTTCCAGCTTTGCAAAGCAAAAAAAATGCGATGCCCTCTCGAGCATCGCATTCTATTAAACATTTTCTATGTATTAGCTTTCAGCGACCGCTTTCGCTTGCTTGCCGCCATCATCGACAGCTTTAACCAGCAGCATACCAACACCACCAACTATCACACCACATAGGATGAAGACTAGGCGTCCCCAAATTGGGTTTGGAAGCATTGCCATCAGCATGATACCAACACCCGCAACTGCGATAAGTTTACCAAGCATCTCACGCTGTTTGTTGTCTAGCTTCTTCTGTTCCGCTGACTCAGCAACAAGTGGCGTTGCTAGGTTGCCGAAGAACTTATCAACGTCAGCCTGACGCTTCTCAGTTAATGGCTTGTAGAACAGAGTAGATAGGATGAAGAAACCACCTGTCAGTGTAATGTGACCGATTAGACCGATAGCAACCTTAACATCAGACCATTCACGGCTTGTTAGCTCTTCTAGACCGAAGACTGACGACACCATTTCAGCATTAACAACGAAACCTACGTAATAAGAAACGAAACCACCGACCACTAGCGTACCCCAACCTGCCCAGTCTGGTGTCTTCTTAATGAAGAAGCCAAGGAATGCTGGAATTGTCATTGGGAAGCCGATAAGTGCGCCCACATACATCATTGTATCGAACAGGCTCAAACCTTTAAGCGAGTTGATGAACTGTGCGATAAGGATGATAGCGATACCAAACACGGCAGAAGTAATCTTAGAAACCGTTACTAGCTCTTTCTCTGTCGCGTTGCCTTTACGAACGATTGGTTCGTAGAAGTTCTTAACGAAAATACCTGAGTTACGGTTTAGACCAGAATCCATTGAAGACATTGTCGCTGCAAACATAGCGGCAACAAGAAGGCCAACCATACCTGCTGGCATGTACTCTTGTACGAAGTATAGGTATGCAAAGTCACCCGCTTTCTTACCTGCATCTGGGTAAGCTGCTGCTAGGTCGACACCTTGACCTGCAATGTACCAAGAAGGCATGAACCAGATGAATACACCACAAAGCATTAGCACACATGCTAGTAGCGCTGCTTTCTTCGCGTTCTTTGAATCTTTAGCCGCAAGGTAACGGTAAGAGTTAAGCATGTTGTTAGTAATAGAGAACTGCTTAACGAAAATGAAGAATGCCCAAATACTGAAGATGCTTAGGTAGTTAATGTTGTTACCAGAAAGGAAAGAACCGCCTTCTGCTACTGGGAAGTTATTTACGATTTCACCAACACCGCCGCCTTGAACAACCGCAACAACAGCACAAGTCACGGTTACCGCCATGATGATAACCATCTGCATGAAGTCAGATGCGATTACCGCCCATGAACCACCTGTTACTGACATCGCCAATACAACCAAGCCAGTAATCCAGATAGTCGCTGTCATGTCGAAGCCGAAGATACCAGAAGCGATGATTGCCAGTGCGTTTAACCAAACACCCGCAGAAACAACACTGTTAGGCATTGAAGACCAAGTGAATACTTGCTCGTTCGTTGCGCCGAAACGCATACGGATAGCTTCGATTACCGTTACTACACGTAGCTGGCGGAATTTAGGCGCGAAGTATGCGAAGTTCATGAAGTAACCAAATGCGTTGGCTACGAAGATGACCGCGACTGCAAAACCATCGTTATACGCTTTACCTGCCGCACCGGTGAATGTCCATGCACTAAACTGGGTCATAAAGGCGGTTGCACCAACCATCCACCACAACATGTTACCGCCCCCGCGGAAGTAGTCACTGGTGGTACTTGTAAATGTTCTAAACATCCAACCTATCGCGATCAAGAATAGGAAATAAATGCCGACAATAATCGTGTTGAGTTCCATCGTGTATCCTTTGTCCGTTGTAATTTGTTACGAGCACTATAGGAAACCTGAAACTTCATTTGTAGTACAATAATCCAAATAAGTGATGGTGATCTTATTTTGATTGATTAAGTTAATTATATATATGACATAGGATGGAATATGGCTAATTCATCAAGGAAATAACTGCGGTTTGGGATAACGAAGCACCAACTTTGCTTTCTTATCGACAAATACCATTTAAATCAACAGCTTAAAATAAAACGAGACTTTTCACACTTAATAACAAATACAACCAAACACATATAAATATAAAATCTTTAAAAATAACAAAATCCAACAACCCACCAAATCGCCGACATTTATCACACAATAAACCATTGATTTTCGCTCATCGAGAGCGCTCAATTTCATTAGAATTCAACCTAAATATAAAAATAGAGAAGCCAAAATTCCGGTTATGACCTTAGTTATTTCAAAATATAGTGGGATGAAAAATCACAGCTAGCGCATAATTATTTTGGCGAACTTGTAGCGTGTAGCGGAATGCATTTCCGGCGTAACTTCTTCTAAATTGAGGCGCGGAAAAAGACAAAAGCTAGGGGTTAGTTAAGGAGGTAAGAAGGTAAGAATTCAACCAAGAAACCGGTCAATAGAAGTGAACCAAAACAGTGCTATCCATGGTGCAACACGAGCCCTAGAAACAAAAAAAGGCATGCACATGGCATACCTTTTTAAACTTTGTCTAGGCTCATCAAGAGTTAACTAGAACTATATGCAGAGCATTTGAACCTGTAAGTAATTCAAATGAAGCTGAAAACCGTGTTTAGCTTGCGGTTGCTAAGCGGTGGTTAGCATCTTGCAGGTGCGCAGCTGACATTGTACGTGCTTTTTCACTGTCGCCAGCCATAATCGCTTCATAGATTCTGCGGTGTTCGTTGATACATGTGCTGCCCTCTTCTGAAGAGTGCACGATGAAGTTCATGAACATGGTCGTCAGGATGTTACCAAACGGCAGGTAGAAATCGTTGCCTGTCGCATTGAAGATCAAGCTATGGAAACGGATATCTATGTTTGTCCAACTTTCTTGGTCAAACACTTCAGCAGCATCCACTTCTACCATCTTTTGGAAGATCTCTGAAAGCTCGATACGTTGCTCTGCCGTTGCAAATCTTGCTGCTAGTGCACACGCTTCTGGCTCAATCGCACGGCGAAGGCCCAAGAACTGAGAACAGAATTGGTCTATGTCGGTTAGACCATCCATCCATTCAATCAGCTGAGGATCAAGAAAGTTCCAGTAGGCGCGATCCACTACACGAGTACCGATTTTCGGGCGGGACTCTAACAGACCTTTAGAAGTCAGTAGTTTAACAGCTTCGCGAAGTGCCGTTCGGCTGATGCCAAACTGTTCACACAACGCCATTTCACCAGGAATAATAGAACCTTGTGGAAGTTCACCAGACAAGATTCCACGAGCGATTTCACGCGCTACTTGCACGTGCAGGCTGCGCTTCGAGCCCGAAATTGAATTAAAAGTGCTAACCATAAGTTCACTTATGTTATGTTTATGTATTATTTAAGGATCACTATAACAGTATTTCAACCTATCGCCAATTGAGTAAAATGGCAACGAATAATAACCCACTAATTTACTCAACTAATCAAACACTTACAAAGTGCCTAACCTTACCCAGCCAGAAACATTATGTTACACCATTCATAAATCCGTCATCAAAACGCATCGGTTCTGTCATCCTCGATTTCTATACTCCCTCCCAACAAATCACTCAATTGGACTGAAATAATGAAACCGACAAAAACGAATCTCACGCTTAAAAGCGCTATTACTGCTGCGCTGATTTTTTCTGGTTCTGCATTAGCAATGGATACACGATACGAAGATCGCTCTGGCAACTTGGTCGCCGATGTTCCTCAAGATGAATCACAATGGGTGGATCCAAACACGCTAATTTTTGCTTATACGCCAGTTGAAGACCCAGCAGTATACGCTGATGTGTGGAGCGAGTTTTTGAGCCACCTTGAAAAAACAACGAAAAAGACGGTTCGTTTCTTCCCTGTTCAAAATAACGCAGCTCAAATCGAAGCAATGCGTTCAGGTCGTCTTCATATCGCGGGTTTCAACACAGGTTCTACACCACTGGCAGTTAACTGTGCAGGCTTCGCACCATTCACCATGATGGCTGCGGAAGATGGCTCTTTCGGTTACGAAATGGAAATCATCACCCACCCAGGTTCTGGCATTGAGAAAGTAGAAGACCTAAAAGGTAAGAACCTGGCATTCACAGCGCAAACCTCTAACTCTGGCTTTAAAGCACCTTCTGCGATTTTGGATGCTGAATACCAACTTCAACCTGACCGTGATTTCAAACCTGCATTCTCTGGTGCGCACGACAACTCTATCTTAGGTGTTGCGCACAAAGACTACGATGCAGCAGCGGTTGCTAACTCTGTATTGAACCGCATGCTTTCACGTGAAGTTGTGAAAGAAGACCAAATCAAGAGTATCTACAAGTCTCAAACCTTCCCAACAACGGCTTACGGCACAGCACACAACCTAACGCCAGAGCTGCAAGAGAAGATTCAAAAAGCCTTCTTCACTTTCGATTGGGAAGGCACAAAGCTTCAAGAAGAGTTTGAGCGTAACGGCGAAGCGAAATTTGTTCCAATCACTTACCAAGAGCACTGGGAAGTAATTCGTACTATCGATACAGCAAACAAAGTGTCTTACACCTGTAGCTAACCGATTCAAACGCGAAACCCGTAACACAATAAAGATAGCTGCAGGTACATGTGCCTGCAGTTACTCACCACTCTCCGCGGTTTACTTCCCATTTCAGCCTTAGGCGAACACTTAGTACACCGGTCTTATAGGAATACTATGTCTACTCTTACCCTTAAAGGGCTTACCAAGCACTACTCCAGTTCTGATAAAGCCCTGACCAACGTTAGCTTATCGGTGAATGCCGGCGAAGTAGTTGGATTGATTGGCCCATCTGGTGCCGGAAAATCAACACTTATTCGTTGTATTAACCGACTCACCGAGCCCACCAGCGGCGAAGTTATCTTTTCCAATACCAACCTAGAAACGCTTTCTAAGCGCCAACTAAGACAATCACGCCGCGAGATTGGGATGATCTTCCAAGAGTACGCACTGATTGAGCGTTTAACGGTAATGGAAAACGTGCTTTCAGGCCGTTTAGGGTATGTGAATTTCTGGCAAAGCTTCACTCGCCGCTTCCCAGAGTCGGATATCCAAGCCGCTTATGCCCTACTCGACCGTGTTGGATTGTTAGAACACGCCAATAAGAGAGCCGATGCTCTGTCGGGTGGTCAGCGCCAACGCGTTGGTATTGCACGAGCACTTGCTCAGAAACCAAAATTACTGTTGATTGATGAGCCAACAGCAGCACTTGATCCACGTACTGCGCGCCAAATCATGCGCTTGATCAGCGAGATTTGTTCAGAGCAACAGCTCCCTGCGATCATCAATATTCACGATGTTCAGTTAGCCAAACAGTTTGTGGATCGCGTTGTCGGCCTGAATGCAGGTTGTGTAGTGTTTGATGACAAGCCAAATCTACTCACCGAAGACGTACTGACACAGATCTATGGTGAAGAAGATTGGAGCCAACAAGCAGAAGAAGAGGAAGATGATCTGATCATCACGAACCCTCGCTTGTCTGAGGCAACAATATGACTCAACCATATCCAAATCAAACTCAGCGCCTAGCAAAGCAATATTCAACACAATGGACCAAGCCGCCACTGATTTCTAACCTATGGTTGCGTTGGAGTTTGATCATCATTGTTGCAGTGTACTTATACCTTGCAACCCAGTCGGTGCACATAAACTGGACTCGAATCTACGAAGGCAGCGAGCGCGGTTGGCAGTTCATTTTAGCGTTCATGAACCCAGATTTTGGTGGTCGTTGGAACAACATCTCACAAGGTTTGATTGAGAGCTTAACCATGACACTCACATCAACCGTGGCAGGTGTCATTCTTTCGATCCCATTCGGATTAGGCGCAGCCAAAAACCTTGCTCCGACGCCTGTTTACCTATTCTGTCGTGCGTTTATTTCAATCGCTCGTAGCTTACAAGAGATCATCGTTGCGATTTTGTGTGTGGCACTGTTTGGCTTTGGTACCTTTGCAGGTTTTGTCACGCTAACCTTCGCGACCATCGGCTTTCTTGCAAAACTGTTTGCTGATGAGATTGAAGCCATTGACCCAGCACCACTCACTGCAATGCGTGCGACTGGCGCAAGTTGGCTACAACAGGTGAACTATGCGATTCAAGCGCAGGTTATGCCGCGCTTTATCGGCCTTTCGATGTACCGACTGGACATCAACTTCCGTGAGTCTGCCGTGATTGGCATTGTTGGCGCAGGTGGTATTGGCGCAACGTTGAATACAGCAATGGACCGTTACGAGTACAGCGCCGCAGCCGCTATTCTATTGATTATTATCGTGATCGTGATGCTGTGTGAATACCTATCGACCATCATCCGTAAGCATGTGCAGTAAGGAACGACCAATGAGCACGCTAAATGACACACCTTCAAGCGCCATGAATCGTACCCAATGGCAGCGTTACGACAGTAAACAGAGCCTAATGCTCTGGATCGGCTGGCTTTGCTTTGTCGCTTTGACCGTTTTTGCATGGCAAGTCATGAACAAGGATACGATTTGGTACTTTGTGACTGACTCACCGAATCAACTTGCTGATATCTCTTCACGTATGTGGCCGCCGAGATGGAGCTACTTAGAATCACTTTGGAGCCCTTTGTGGGACACCATTAACATCGCAACACTTGGCACATTGTTAGGGATCGTACTGGCGTTTCCGGTTGCATTCTTAGCGGCACGTAACACGACACCAAGCATGACGTTTATCAGACCTATTGCGCTGTTCATCATCGCGGCAAGCCGTTCAATTAACTCGTTAATTTGGGCTTTGCTATTAGTGGCGATCATCGGCCCAGGTTTGTTGGCGGGTATTATCGCGATTGCGCTACGCTCGATTGGTTTCGTGGCTAAATTGATGTACGAAGCAATTGAAGAAGTGAACGCAACACAAATGTCAGCGATTCAATCAACAGGTGCATCTCCACTGCAAGTGTTGAACTACGGCATTCTTCCTCAAGTGATGCCAAGTTTCATCGGTACGAGCCTGTTCCGTTGGGACATCAATATTCGTGAATCTACAGTATTAGGTTTGGTCGGCGCAGGCGGTATCGGTTTGAAACTGCAAGAGTCGATGGCGATGCTGGCATGGCCTCAAGTGACTGTGATTTTCTGTGCGATTCTCGTAACGGTTATCTTCTCAGAATGGTTGGCAGCCAAAGCTCGAAAAGCCCTTATCTAAATAATAAAACAACGTCAAATAGACGGTTCGCTAGTCAATAAGATCAAAGCCTACTCAGTGAGTAGGCTTTTCGTTTGTTAAGACTTTACAGGCAAACCCTCGCTTAGAACCGCACTTCATTGACGACAGTCCCTACCCCTTCAATGGTAACACTCACTTGGTCTTTATCGGATAACGCAAACGTTCTGCCCGGTGTGCCCATAAAAATAAGATCGCCCGGCTTGAGAGTAAAATAGTGACTCAAATAGCTGACGACTTTTCGAGGCTTGTGAATCATGAACGAGGTATTTTCTTGCTGCACAACTTCGCCGTTGACACGTGTGGTCAGTCGCACGTTGTTATAATCGACACCACGAACAATCGTATTACCAATTGGGCCAAAACCGTCGGATGCTTTCGCTCGTAACCATTGTAAATCCGTCCCTTGCCAGCTTCTTTCTGTAATATCGTTGCCCACGGTGACGCCAAAGATCGCTTGATCGGCTTCTTCTTCACCGGCACGGCTCAACTCCTTACCAATCACAATCACCAGCTCTCCTTCAAAATGAACGTTCTTCGCTTTCGGTGGCACTTGAATCACTTCGCCGGTGAGGGTTAAAGAAGAAGGAAGTTTAAGAAACATAGGGGGAGGCGCATCGGCAGGTGATGCTAAGTGACTAGCGAAGTTCATGCCGACCGCAAACACCTTTTCAGGCGTTGTAGGTAACAATACTTCGACTGACTCAAGAGGAATCGAGGTTTTTGCGACTGAATACTCACCGAAGATATCGCCACTGATTGGTAACACATCGCCTTTAACTAACTTCCCATAACTGATTTTGTCTTGATATTGATAGCGCACAAATTCCTCGGTGCTGTTCTTAACTACGGTTTCTGCATTGACATAAGCAGCGCTTGAAATCATCAAAATCGCCATTAATCCCTTCATGCTTGATTCCCTTGTCGATTAGTCTCCAATCTAAACTTTAGTCCACTCTGATTATCTTCGGCTCACTCTTGTTATCTTAGAGCAACTCTAATTACCCACGGTCAATTCCAGTGCGCGTGAAAGAATGACTCTCAAATCGCAGACATAAAAAAACCGAGCAACTCGCAACGAGTTACTCGGTTTGACTTATTTCCGATATTCTTTGTCATCGACTTTAGTTTCGTTCAGTTACTTAGATGTGAACACCTTTACAACCGAACTTGATATGGCGCTTCGTTCCCGCAAAGCACCACATCAGCACACACCATCGTTAAACAGTATGTATATTGATCATTTACAGTTGAGCAAATGACCCTTCCCACGAGTATGTCTCACCAGCAAACTCAACTGTGTGAGTTGCTTGCTGCTTATCTTCAGCTTGGTTTGAAATACCGTAGTGGTGAGTGTTGCCAGATGTCGTTTGAATGCGCACAACAGTCCCGACACTGTTATGGCCAACAACAGACACTGATTTAACCAGACCACGAGCGCCTACAGAGGCTTCGATAGACTCGTTAAAGTAACCGTGTGTTTCCAATACAGAAGCAAACACATGGTTTTGACCAGACTGACGTAGAATGAACGCAGGCTCACTCTTAAGGTTGAAGTCTGGATCGTTAGCACCAGTGCGAGCAAAGATAACTTCGCTGCCCGCATTAGCGCTGGTTACTAGGCTGTAGTAGCTGCTGTCATGTAGCCAGCTTACGAGAGAACCTTCTTCGTTCACTTTACCTGAAGCAACGTTCCATAGGTGCTGGTAACCGTTGTCTTCACCTAATGGCTTAAGCGTTTTTTCCATGTTGTAATCAAAGTCAGTACGAATAATTTGACCCGAGTGGTGAACTGGTAAGTCGTACTGGTGCTCAGCGTCAGCTTCGATGCGGTAAACATCAATTACTAGCGGCTTTTCGAACTCAGGAAGATCAGCAAGAATCACGCTGCGCTGCATATCTACGCCAGTGTAGTACTCAGAAATCGTGCCGCTCATACCTTGTAGAGACTGGTCGTCTGCTACGAAGAAGTGCTTCTGACCAAACTTAGACTCAGCCAATGCTGTGTTGAAGTTGTTCTGCGTTTTCTGATCAACCGTTACTGTGTTGTGAGCAACCGTCTGCTTACAGTAAGACTTGTTCTCTGGGATGTAACGACCGCCAAACTTAGGCTCAACGTTTACCCAACGACCGAAGCCGTAATCGTGCAGTACTTCGTGGCCACGGTTGAATACGCTTAGATGCAGGCCGTCGTAGTGACCATGGTCTAGTGCAGAGTGGTACTGGTGGTCGCTGCCGTGTTGACCAAACCAGATCAACGCCATTGTGTCGTCGTCTTGCTCGTCACGGTGACGCAGGATGCTTACGCCGCCTTTTTCGCCTTCAGGGCCGTCTGTTACAAACAGGCTACCCCAGTTGAATGGTTTGATATCGTCTGCTGCATCAACCGCGTCAGACAGTGTTTTACCAGAAGCATGAACCCAAACATTTTTTTGGTGATCAGCCATACCAAGCAGAGTTTCAGTCTGCTCGTAACGGTGGTAACACACAGACGTCGCCATGATAACGCCTTCATCGTTGATAGAGATCGTCTTCGATGAATCGTTCAGAGCTGGCAATGTGCCGTCTGGGAATGCAGTTTTGAACACAGAGTAAGACGTTGTCTTGATCACTGAATCGTTAAATTCGTAAATACCGATTTCTGGCTGACGACGTTCAATCGCTTCCGCGAACAGGTAGATTGGACGTAGAGAGAAACGGTGGTAGTAAGGACCTTCCATGTAGTAGCCGTCTGGCGAGAACAGTTGGTCAAGTTGCGCTAGGAAACCGCCGCTTACTTTGTCCAATTTCAGGCCGTAAAGTGCTTTATCTACAGATTCTTGATCGTTGATCGCGTAACCACAGATACCTACCGCCGCCACTGCCCATAGACCGTGGTTGTGTACGATATCGAAATCATGTGCGTAAGTAACAACGAACATTTCGATCATTTGCTTAAGAAGATCGTCTTCGATAAGGCGCTTCTGCTCTTCAGAGATAGTGTGATAAATGCAGCTGTACGCACAAGAAGCGTAAAGCATCCACATGTTCTCGTTCAACGTTTGGTGGAACAGCTTACCCGGAGGGTTAGTGTCACGGCTTACGTTGCTTTCCAATGTTGGGTATACCGTCGCGTACGCTGTTAGCATATCAACGATGTAATCACGGTACTTTGTTTCCTCAGTAATAAGGAATAAACGACCTGCTAGATCCATATGGATGTAGTTTTGCTTGTGACGGTTGTGCTCGTAACCGCCGCCTTCACCGTGACCTGGTACTTCAATGCCAACTTCAGCCATGTAAGCGTCAGTTTGTTTAATGTCACGAGTTAATGCGTTACCTAAAAGGCTATCCTTGCCAAGTTCTTTACGAAGCTCTGCTGCTTCATCAAAGTTAAGTAAAAGTGGTTGATAGCTCATTATTATTTCCCCTGCTCTGCAGTGTTAAGTTCTTCTGAATTTGTTTCTTGTAACGTTGTCTCTACTGAGTAGAAGCCTGTCCAGCTGTATACTTTGCCGTTCAGCTCTACCTTGTGTTCAGTCTTGTCAGTCGCACCAAGTTGATTGCTGATCATCACTGTCACGTTTGATTTCTCTGTGCTGATTTCGACGACTGAACCGACATTTGTATGCGCTACAACCTTGATGTCTTTCACAACACCGCGAGCATTGACTGATTGCTCGAACTCTTCGTTGAAGTAACCGTGCGTTTCTAGAACAGAAGCGAACAGTGTTGTTTCGCCCTTGCTACGTAGAATGAAAGCAGGTTCTGAACGTAGGTTGAAGCTTGGGTCATTCGCGCCAGTGCGAGTAAAGATAACTTCAGCATTGTCGTTAGACGTTGCACCTAACCACGTGTAGTAGGTGTTGTTTTGTAGCCAGCTCACTAGTGCCGTGCCATTCACATCACCGCTTGCTACGTTCCATAGGTGTTGGTAACCAAAGTCGCTACCCAGCGTGTTCAACTCTTTGTTTGCTTGGTATTCAAAGTTAGTACGAACAATCTGACCAGCATATTGGTGTGAGTAGTCGTATTGGTGTTCGCCTTTGCCACCTTTCTCAGAATCTAAGCGGTAAAGATCCAATAGTAACGGAGATTCCAACTCTTCAAGATTTAGCATGAACACGCTGCGTTGCATGTCAAAACCTTGGTAGTGATCGTTAGCAAACGCACTCATGCCGTTGATTTGCTCGTCTTCTACTTTGAAGAAGTGTGGTAAGCCGTGTACTGCGTCTGCACGTTCAACATCAAAGTTATTCTGGCATGTTTCATCAATCGTTACTGCGTTGTGAGCAATCGTTTGACGAGCGTAAGATTTGTTTTCGTCTAGGTAGCGGCCGCCGAATTTTGGCTCCACGTTAACCCAACGACAGAAACCGTATTCACGTAACACTTCTTGACCGCGGTTGAAGAAAGAAATACCCAGCGTATCGAAGTTGCCGTGACCCATGCCGTGTTGACCGTAGTTCATCACTAACTGAGAAACGTCGCCTTTGTTATCCTGCATGCGGATAAAGCCTTGTGCGCCGTTGTGACCTTCAGGGCCTTCGTTCAATTCAACACTTGGCCAGAAAGGCATACCGATTTCTTGCTCAGCAGACGCCGCTTCATAAGCTTTAGATAGCTCAAGACCACATGGGTGCATCCAAACTGCGTCTTGAATCTTCGCCATACCAAGAATGTTTTGGTCAACGCCGTTTTCAGATGAGTAATGTTTGCTGTAAACGCTCACTGCCACCTGAACACCCATGTCTGTGATGCCCATTGTGCGAGATGCATCGTTCAGAGCTGGGAATTCACCGTTCGGGTACGCTGTCGCCAGCATCGCTTGTACCGTGTTACCAATCACACCACCTTTGTAGTTGTAGATATCCACTTCAGGCATATGACGGTGAATCACTTCAGCGAATACACAAGTTGGGCGAATCGCGTAACGGTGGTAGTAAGGACCTTCCATGTAGTAGCCAGAAGGTGCAAACAGTTGAGAGATTTGCGCTAAGAAGCCGCCAGTGTCGTTACGGTCAATGCCGTAGACTGACATTTCAAGGTACTCACGCTTACCAAGAGCAAGACCACAGATGCCCACAGCGGCTACAGCCCAAATACCGTGGTTGTGGATGCGGTCGAAGTCGTGTGCGTATTTAACTGTGAACATTTCTAGCATTGGTTCGAAAACGCGAGACTCAATGTTGTCACGCTGCTCTTGTGTCAATGTCGAAGCAACACAAGAGTAAGCCAAGCTTGAGAACATTAACCAGCAATGTTCGTTCAAGATTTGGTGGAACAAACGACCTGTAGGGTTAGTGTTTTTCTGTACGTGGAAATCAAACGTTAGGTATTTGTCTGCGTATTCTTCTAGTAGTTCTGTAACAAAGTCAGCGTACTTTTGCTCTTTAGTGATCAAGAACATGCGACCAGCTAAGTTCATGTACGTGTAGTTTTGCTTGTGGCGGTTATGTTCGTAACCACCCGCTTCTCCGTGACCAGGAACATCAATAGGTAAACGCATGAACGCTTCTAGGTCTTTCGCGTTCGCTGCAATGGTTTTGCCCATTAAGCTAGAACGGCCTACTTCAAGGTGAAGTTGCTCTATTTCAGCTTCAGTCAACAATACTGGTTTAGTCGTCATATTCTTTGTCACCCTCAATAAAGAGTTTATCTGCTTAAACTTTGATTAAATTTTCAAACTCCATATAAAGTAATACAATATGAGCTTTAATTATAGCAATTCAGTGCTAAATGATGAGTAGAATCACATAAATCACTGTAAGTCATTGATGTAGATAGCGAATGGTAAATAACAGGCATTTGTTAAGTTGTTGATTTATTTAGGCTATATAAAGTATCGCTTGATCGGTATCACACAATTTTAGATATATTGTATTACAATTGAAGTCATTCCCTTATGATGAACACAGTTAAGTAACACTTAAAAGATTTAAACAGATTAGGAGATACACAATGAACTCTTTCTTTATTCTAGATGAAAACCCATGGGAAGAACTTGGCGGCGGCATTAAGCGTAAAATCGTTGCTTACACTGACGATCTTATGGCTGTTCACCTATGTTTCGATAAAGGCGCGATTGGCCACCCTCATACTCATGAGATTCACGACCAAATCGGTTACGTAGTTCGTGGTAGCTTCGAAGCTGAAATCGAAGGCGAGAAGAAAGTGCTTAAAGAAGGCGATGCTTACTTTGCTCGTAAACACATGATGCACGGTGCCGTTGCTCTAGAGCAAGACAGCATCCTTCTTGATATCTTCAACCCTGCGCGTGAAGATTTCCTAAAATAATGAATAGCGCAACCTCAGTTGCTAAGGTAAGCATATGAAATCATTAAACATCGCGGTCATTGGCGAGTGCATGGTTGAGCTACAAAAGAAACAAGACGGGCTTAAGCAGAGTTTTGGTGGCGATACACTGAATACAGCACTTTACCTGTCACGCTTAACAAAAGAGCAAGATATCCAAACAAGCTATGTAACGGCGTTAGGTACTGACCCATTCAGTGTCGACATGTTGGAAAAGTGGCAAGCAGAGGGTATCGACACGAGCTTAATCGCTCAGCTTGATCACAAACAACCAGGGCTTTACTACATCGAGACCGATGAAACTGGTGAGCGTAGTTTCCACTACTGGCGTAGTGACGCTGCTGCGAAATTCATGTTTGATCAGCAAGACACGCCTGCTCTACTTGATAAGCTATTCTCTTTTGACGCGGTTTACCTAAGTGGTATTACGCTTGCTATCTTGACAGAAAATGGACGCTCGCAGCTATTCAACTTCTTAGACAAATTCAAAGCTCAAGGCGGCCAAGTATTCTTCGACAATAACTACCGTCCTAAACTGTGGGAAAGCCAACAAGAAGCGATTTCTTGGTACTTGAAAATGCTTAAGTACACCGACACAGCACTACTTACGTTCGATGACGAGCAAGAGTTGTATGGCGACGAAAGCATTGAACAGTGTATTGCACGTACGTCTGAGTCTGGTGTGAAAGAGATCATCATTAAGCGTGGCGCGAAAGACTGCCTAGTGGTTGAAAGCCAAAGCGCTCAGTACGTTGCACCAAACCCAGTAGACAACATTGTTGATACAACAGCCGCTGGCGACTCGTTCAGTGCAGGCTTCTTAGCTAAACGCTTGAGCGGTGGCAACGCGCGCGATGCAGCATTGGCTGGCCATATTGTGGCAGGGACTGTAATTCAGCATCCAGGTGCTATCATTCCTCTAGAAGCGACGCCTGATTTGTCTCTATAATTGCGCACTTTAACTATTAATCAAGGGTTTGCTTAGTTGAAAGCAGGCCCATTATTAACGTGAGAAAGAATTCATGACTACATTAAATGAACAACTAGCAAACCTAAAAGTAATCCCTGTAATCGCTATCAACCGTGCTGAAGATGCCATCCCCCTAGGCAAAGCACTGGTTGAAAACGGCATGCCATGTGCAGAAATCACACTACGTACAGAATGTGCAATCGAAGCGATTCGTATCATGCGTAAAGAATTCCCAGACATGCTAATCGGTTCAGGTACAGTACTGACTAACGAGCAAGTTGACGCATCTATCGAAGCGGGCGTTGATTTCATCGTAAGCCCAGGTTTCAACCCTCGCACTGTTCAATACTGTATCGACAAAGGTGTTGCAATCGTACCGGGTGTTAACAACCCAAGCCTAGTTGAGCAAGCAATGGAAATGGGTCTTCGCACGCTGAAGTTCTTCCCTGCTGAGCCTTCTGGCGGTACTGGTATGCTTAAAGCACTAACAGCGGTTTACCCTGTTAAATTCATGCCTACTGGTGGTGTGAGTTTGAAGAATGTAGACGAATACCTATCTATCCCTTCTGTACTTGCATGTGGCGGTACTTGGATGGTTCCAACTAACCTTATCGACGAAGGTAAGTGGGACGAACTAGGCAAGCTTGTTCGTGACGCAGTTGATCACGTTAACGCTTAATCTGTTTCAGATTTAGTGATAAAGCCTCACCTCGGTGGGGCTTTTTGTTTTCTAAAGTTCCGCGGGTTCAGTATTTGCCGTTATCGGTATCCGGAAGTTTGGAGAACTTAGCAACTTAGGGTATCCCCTGCTCAACCCGACGTTTACGCCCAATTAAGACCTCTCCAATACCTTCCTGTTAATCAAACTACCCACCAGCTTCACACTCGATGATATTACGTAGCATGCTATCTTAACGCTTCACAGAGCGCTTGCTTTGCTTGGAAAGCTATACTCAGAGAAGTCATCTCAATGGAATCCAGCATCATCGAGACCGCCATCAAGAGACACAACGCCTAAACCTGAAGCTATTGTTATAGATAGCGCGGCTTCCCACTCTTATTTCCGCCCATTAGACAAGCTAAGAGGCCAAACGCTAAAGCCGTGGTCAAATCAAAAAGAAATGGGAAACGCGAAACAGAAATAAAGACTTAAAAACAATAAGCTACACTTAAAAGCCGGAAACATGACTTAGCGATTGAGTATTGAAATTTAACGTGAATTCCATCGTAAAATCACGCCCACTTGTAGCATATTTGTTACGGTTATAATTAAAATCTTATAAATAAGGCAAACTGAAAGCTTGCTGCTTATATTGTAATACATATAAACATTTGAACTCCAATTTATTTTGAATCTAAAACAAATTGGGCGAACAATTTAGCCATTTAAAAACAACAACTTAAACAATACCGACGCAAGCAGATAAAAATCAATGCGACCTGGATCATACTAAAGACATATTGTAGTACAAATAAACCTTGGGACGCGTTAATCTAAGCCCAGTTAATTATGATATTTAAAAGGCTGAAAAGATGACTATTGATACTTTTGTTGTTCTCGCCTACTTCTTCTTTTTAATCGCTATTGGTTGGATGTTCCGTAAGTTCACCACGTCGACTAGTGATTACTTCAGAGGGGGCGGCAAAATGTTGTGGTGGATGGTTGGTGCAACTGCCTTCATGACACAGTTTTCAGCATGGACGTTTACAGGTGCCGCAGGACGCGCGTTCAATGACGGTTTCGTTATTGTAATCCTATTCTTAGCCAACGCATTTGGCTACTTCATGAACTATATGTACTTCGCTCCAAAGTTCCGCCAACTTCGTGTGGTAACGGCGATCGAAGCTATTCGTCAGCGCTTTGGTAAAACGTCTGAACAGTTCTTCACATGGGCAGGTATGCCGGACAGCCTTATCTCTGCAGGTATCTGGCTAAACGGTCTAGCTATCTTCGTAGCAGCTGTATTCAACATCCCAATGGAAGCAACCATTGTGGTAACGGGTATGGTTCTAGTATTGATGGCAGTAACGGGCGGCTCTTGGGCGGTTGTTGCTTCTGATTTCATGCAAATGCTTGTAATCATGGCCGTGACAATTACTTGTGCGGTTGCAGCTTACTTCCACGGTGGTGGCTTAACTAACATCGTTGCTAACTTCGACGGCGACTTCATGTTAGGTAACAACCTAAACTACATGAGCATCTTCATCCTTTGGGTTGTGTTCATCTTCGTGAAGCAGTTCGGTGTAATGAACAACAGCATCAACGCTTACCGTTACCTATGTGCGAAAGACAGTGAAAACGCACGTAAAGCGGCAGGCCTAGCATGTATCCTTATGGTTGTTGGTCCACTAATTTGGTTCCTACCACCTTGGTACGTAAGTGCATTCATGCCTGAGTTTGCTGAGCAATACACATCAATGGGCGACAAAGCCGGTGATGCTGCTTACCTAGCATTCGTACAGAACGTAATGCCAGCAGGTATGGTTGGTCTTCTTATGTCAGCAATGTTCGCTGCAACGATGTCTTCTATGGATTCAGGTTTGAACCGTAATGCTGGTATCTTTGTAATGAACTTCTACAGCCCAGTTCTTCGTCAAAACGCAACTCAGAAAGAGCTGGTTATTGTAAGTAAGCTAACGACTATCATGATGGGTGTTATCATCATCGCGATTGGTCTGTTCATTAACTCTCTACGTCACTTAAGCTTGTTCGATATCGTGATGAACGTAGGTGCGTTGATTGGCTTCCCAATGCTTATCCCTGTACTACTAGGTATGTGGATTCGTAAGACACCTGACTGGGCTGGTTGGTCTACTCTAGTGGTTGGTGGTTTCGTTTCTTACATCTTCGGTATCTCTCTTCAAGCAGAAGACATCGAGAACCTATTTGGTCTAGAAACAGCACTGACTGGCCGTGAATGGAGCGACTTGAAAGTTGGTCTAAGCTTAGCAGCTCACGTAGTGTTCACTGGTGGTTACTTCATCATGACTTCTCGCTTCTACAAAGGCCTATCGCCTGAACGTGAGAAAGAAGTTGACCAACTATTCACTAACTGGAACACACCGCTAGTAGCGGAAGGTGAAGAGCAACAAAACCTAGATACTAAACAGCGTTCAATGCTTGGTAAGCTTATCAGCACAGCAGGTTTCGGTATCCTAGCAATGGCTCTGATTCCAAACGAACCGACAGGACGCTTGTTGTTCCTACTATGTGGTTCGATGGTACTCACCGTTGGTATCCTACTGGTTAACGCATCTAAGGCTCCAGCTAAGATGAACAATGAGTCAGTTGCTAAGTAGCTAAACGCTAAACGCTAAACGCTAAACGCTAAACGCTAAACGCTAAACGCTAAATAAGCATCTAACACGTTAAACCAATAATGAAGCCTATGTTATTCGATAGCATGGGCTTTTTGTTTGTTACTCAAACCTGCGCATACTTTCAACTCTGAATAGCACTTTAATGTTTCTCCCCTCCTTCTCGAAACCCATCCAATACACCCGTTACCCCCCTCTTTTCAGACAGAGTTTTCTTACCTCTATTTTTTGTAATCTCACTTTCTTTTAAACTTTCCAATGGTTTGATCTCTTTCTGCTTTTCTTTCTGTTACTTTTAACAACTAGACAAACACAACAGATAATTACAATGAAAAAAACATCACTATTACTTGCTTCCATTACTCTGGCTCTTTCTGGTGTCGCACAAGCTGACCAATTAGAAGATATCCAAAAATCAGGCACACTTCGTGTCGGTACCACAGGCGATTACAAACCTTTTTCTTACTTCGACGGCAAAACCTACTCTGGTTATGACATTGACGTAGCCAAACATGTTGCAGAGCAGTTGGGCGTTGAATTACAGATTGTTCGTACCACATGGAAAGATCTACTGACCGACCTCGACAGCGATAAGTACGACATCGCGATGGGTGGTATTACGCGCAAAATGCAACGCCAGTTAAACGCAGAACAAACTCAGGGTTACATGACCTTTGGTAAGTGTTTCTTAGTTGCGAAAGGTAAAGCAGAACAGTACGACAGCATTGAGAAAGTAAACCTGTCTTCGGTTCGTGTGGGCGTGAATATTGGCGGTACTAACGAGGTTTTTGCAGACGCTAACTTGCAGAACGCAAGCTTCACACGTTACGAGAACAACCTAGACGTTCCGCAAGCCGTTGCGGAAGGCAAAGTTGATGTCATGGTGACAGAAACTCCGGAAGGTCTGTTCTATCAAGTGACGGACGAGCGCCTTGAAGCAGCACGCTGCGAAACGCCGTTCACCAACAGCCAATTCGGTTACTTGATTCCTAAAGGTGAGCAGCGCTTGCTGAACACTGTGAACTTCATTATGGATGAGATGAAATTGAAAGGCGTTGAAGAAGAGTTTCTGATCCACAACTCTCTGAAATAATCTTCTATCGTTCTAGATAAAAAAAATAGGCCAGCATTGCTGGCCTATTTCGTTTTGGTTTAATGGTTCGCGTTAACCGTGAGTGATCACATTCTGCTGTACTAATGCATCCAGAATATCCGAAGGCATAGTGCCACTTAGTGTTAACTGAGGAGCAAGGTCTTCAACCACGATCACTTGCTCTGTGGTTCCTATACCATCTGGGTTGATCGTAAGCTCAATATCATCCCCTTCCACTTTCGCATCTATCTGTTGTAGCAATGCAGTCATGTCTGGAGATGAATTCTTAAGCTCTGGCAAGACTTCGCGCAAATCAATACTGTCCCCTTCAGACAAATCAAAATCGGTAATCGTATCTTCAACACCATCTTCGATGTTCAGCCACACGAATGAATCCATACCATCGCCACCAGTTAGAATATCTGAACCGCTGCCGCCAATGAGCGTGTCGTTACCGTCACCGCCCACGAGCGTATCATCACCTGCACCACCTTCCAGTCGGTCATTACCTGAACCACCCGTTAAGTCAGTCGCATTAGCACTAGCCAGTAACTGAACATCATCGGTTTCCGAAGCCAAGTTGATATCAACCGAATTCGACACAATGTTCAAGTTCAGGTCTATCGATGCAGAGGTCGCTGTATCGTTGTTGTCAGTCTCTTCAGAAACTGCCTCAACTTTCAGTGTGTAGTTACCTGGAGTTTGAGAAAGCCCAACCGCTTGCAAGCTTTCGATTGCATCCGCCGTTGCCACCCACACACCGCCGCCAAGATCCGTCACTGAACCCGCTGTACTGGTGATTTGAGCGCCAGCAGGCACATCACTAATATGCAGCGTTAGCTCTTCTGTAATGTCCGTTAAGGCTGCGATAATCCCAACTAAAGGAATGCCACTCGCACTCACAGACTGACTCGCAGTAATGTTTCTCACGTAGTTAGTCGCACTATCGATAGACAGGGTTGGTGCATTCGCCACTGGCGTTACCGCGATGTTGTAAACCACAGGTGCTGTCTCTATCGCAATACCTGAAGGGTTGCCGCTGTCTTTGGCGACAACTTCTAATCCAATGCTATTGGTTGGAGACAGGCTCGCATCAAGGAACACACCATTTGGACTGGTTGGCGTATCAATCAACGCATTCAGGTCACTCAATGTCCCCACTAAGATGACTGAACCCGTGTTGTTGCCGTTAACAACAACCGTCGTCATTGCCGGAAGTGATACATTCAATGTACCGTAATCCACCGTCAGCGTGACTGTCATTAAGTCATCAGAAAATGTATCAACATAATCAGGGTCACTGACATTGATACCACTCAACAGTTGACCAGCATCCTCATCGACAAGTGTGGTGACACTGTCACCATTAACAACAGGCGTATCGTTCACTCCATCGACAATCGCGGTGATCTCCGCTGTATCCGTTAGGAAATCATTAGCGCCGTTGGTTGTACCATCATCCTCTACGGTATAGGTAAACTTAACGTTGCCGTTGTATTCATCAGCTGCCGTAAATACCCAGTATGGGCCAGTGATCATAGCGTCATCAACGCCACCTGCGTTCTCGAAGCGTTGTAGCTGACCTTGACCTTCATCGAGCACCAGATTAGTCACGGTAATCGTGTCATTTTCCAGATCGCTCGTCGCAGCAATTAAATCGCCCTCTTTGATGATCAACTGCCCTTCTTCAAGGATGTTGCCTAAGTCGATGTCCGTTGCCACCGGCTGATCATTCACTTCGGTTACTTCAAGACTAATTTCAGCACTGTCGGTTTGGAAATCATCCACGCCATTAGTTGTACCGTCATCAGTAATTGAATAATTGAATTTAACGTCGCCGTTAAAATCGTTGTCCGCTACAAATAGCCAGAATGGTCCGGTAATCGCCGCGTTATCTGCGCCACCTGCATTTTCAAAGCGCGTTAGTTGGCCTTGTCCCTGAGTCAGAGTTACACCTGTTACCGTTAAGTTGTGGTTTTCTGGATCAGAGCTTGCTGCAATCAAATCACCTTCAACAATGACGATTTGACCATCTTCCGCAATCGAACCTAAATCAACATCAGTTGCCACAGGAGCGTCATTCACTTCCGTTACGATGAGGCTAATTTCAGCGCTATCGGTCAGGAAATCATCCACACCGTTGGTGGTACCGTCATCAATAATGTCGTAATTGAACTTCACGTCGCCATTAAAATCATTAGCTGCAGTGAATATCCAGAATGGTCCAGTTATCCCAGCGTCATCAGCACCACCAGCATTTTCAAAGCGCGTTAGCTGGCCTTGCCCTTGTGTAATAGTGACACCAGTTACAGTGAGGTTATGATTTTCTAGATCAGAACTCGCTGCAATCAAGTCTCCTTCCACAATCACTATTTGACCATCTTCAGAAATCGAACCTAAATCAACATCAGTCGCTACAGGAGCGTCATTCACTTCTGTTACTTTAATGGTGAAAGTAGTTTGGTTGGTCTGTGCTGTATTCGGGTCACCGGCGTCAATCAAGCCGTTATTACCGCCGTCATCGAGTGTTGCATTGATCGTGACTAAACCACTCTGGTTGAGATAGTTCTGGTCTGGGTCGGGTTTGAAAGTCACGGCCCCATTAGTCAATGCGGTATTGATGTCGGCTTCTTTACCAGTAACCACCAATGAACCGTCTGGTTGCAATACAAACGTCACGTCAGGTGAGCTCGTAAACTCAAACACACCTTGCGCTCCCGGCAGTGTTTGATCAATTTCCAACGTCAACGTATATGGCGCATCTGGGTTATCAAAGTTAGCGTCAACATCGTAGATACTGAAGTTATCGATAGCGATGCTAATATCTTCCGGCGTCTCAATGTTGGTCACATTCACAAATGTCGGTTGATCGTTAATTGGATCAATCACTAAATCAACATCGAAGATGGTTGGTGTACCCAAGTATTCAGTATTGTCAGCATCGGTATCCACAGAGCGAACTGTGACCTGCAATGGGCCAGTAATGCCCAACGCATTACCAGTATCGCTATTGTGTTCACCAGAATTAAATACGATCTTATCGAGTGACTGAGCTGAGACATCCAGTGTCCATAGCTGTGTCACAGGATCGTAGCTCGCTAAGGTTGTACCATCAGGGTAGAAAATAGACGCATCTTGAGGCACGCCTGCCACTTCAACTCGAAGTGTTTCTGGCGCATTCTCGCTATACGTGCCACTGCCTGTTGCGGATAGCTCTTTATCCAAAATCGTCGCATTGATTTCGATATCAATGTTTTGGCCTTCATTGCCAGTCACAGAGTCAGTTGGATTGGTATCAACATCATCGCCCACAGGAAGCACATGGACTTCAAAGCTCGGCAACGTACCTGCATTCGTTGGAACACCTAACAAAGACTCTTGAGTAAAGACTTCGACACCAAATTCAAAGGTACCACTGAAATCTTTCGGCGGTAGAACAGAGATCTCACTTAAATCAAATGACGTTGACACGCTAGGCGGTAATTGGACACTCCAGACTCCTCCACCATTATTCTTCACAGTAAAGTCTGAATTGTTATCGACTCGGAATTGGAAACCATCCGGCACGTCAGTAAATTTAATGGAAACAAAGGATTCTGAACCATCTAAATCCGTCAAACCAATTGAGATCGGGCTAGTTCCAGACAACGAGATTTCTTGATCTTCGCTACCCGTAATTTCGATAACATCAGGGTCACTACCCGGCCCTGTGATTTGGACATCATCCACTACAGGGACCACTTCAAAGTTCACACTTGTAGAGAAGGTATCTGTGTCAGTTGCGCTGCCAAGAGGAGACGAGGCGTCATTGTAGGTCGCTGTATCGGTAATCGTACCGCTAACATTAACTTGTACCTGATTAATATCGTTACCCGTTGGGTAATTAAGTGCAGGACGGAACAAGACGTTATCGAGAGCACCTGCGCTGATCTGGGCTTCATTAAAGGTCACCGTTGTGCCAAGAGACGTACCCGTTCCATCATAGAAAGCGCCAACACTCGTGTCATCCAAAGTCAGCGTAATAGAAGTGAATTTTTCATCCCCCCCTTCAACCCCACTGACTTGGTCAGCAATGGTTGTGCTGAAATCAAGCTGAATGTAAGTATCTTCGTAACCGACAGGATCTTGTCCAGCTTGACCATCGGTATCGACAGGGATAAGAGAATCGTCAAGAGAACCAACAACCGTAACATCGATATCAGGGTTGCCTTCAACATCTGGTGCAACTTTAATGACCACTTCTGTCACTAGAGTTTTCTCATCACCCGACAATACGTCTTTAGTTACTATCGTCAACGGCAACCTAAAGTCGCCAGAATAGTCAGCAGGCAGATTAAGTAGTAGACCTGAGAAATCCGTTGGAACACCCTGATCGACCGTTGTTTCAAATACATATTTCCCGTTTACGAAGTCAACATCACTGCCTCCTCCTAAACTGATTGGGAAAGTTATTCCTGGCGGGATAGTCACAGAGTCATCAATAATGATAGTCACTTGGTCTGTTGAAGCGTCTTCACCGGAGAATGTGATCAGACTATTTAGTGCCGTTCCTAAGTCTAACTGTGTATCCTCTACAGCATCGACAACGCTATCTGGTGTCATCGTAATATCTGCAGCTACCTCGTTCCCGCCAACAAGCACTTCTGGGAATGACAAGTTCACCTCGCCTTCCCTCTGAACCGCAGCTGATGACTCAGTTTCAGCGCCATCACCTCGATCAATAACGGTACTATAGATGGTCATCTTGATGTCATTGAACACACCAGAGGTGCCTGATAGAGGTGGAAAAGCAAGACCGTTCGGTGCACTAATGCTAAACAGATCTTCATTGGTTACCACCCAACGACCATTGCCTTCATAAGCGGCACCAATAACAAGTAACTGATTAAGCACATCATCTGATAGCGCCGAGTCGTCCACGTTTGTTAATTGGATAACTAACTGGTCCACTTCTTCGATAGCGGATGAAGCATCTGTTTCTTGGTATCGAATAACAAACTCATCCGTAACCGATGTATTGTCACTGTTGGTTGTAAATTTGAGAACACCAGTTAGAGCATCCGCGACCACTGTACCCAAGTCTGTAAGACCTGCGACCTCATCGACCACCAGTTTGTTGCTCGCATCTTCAGGCTCAACCACAGGTCGCACACGAACATCAATTGAGCCCGTGATTGTCGCTGTAGCAATACCCTGGCTAGGGTCAGTTGCATCAACATGTTCATGATCGCGTTCTTCAATCATAACAACCGTATTAAGCGTAAAGTCGGTACTTGAATCTTGTTCGGGTGTTATCTGAATAAAATTATTGTTCAGCGCGATTTGAGTAAACTCTTCTGCCGTCTGTCCACTCTTCGGAGTAATGGTTAAAGTCCCTGCGGCAGCATCGTAAACCCAAGTTACATCGCCATTAACCACAACACTTTCAACATCCGTTGGAATGTCACTGATGATAATAGAAGTGAAATGCTCATCATCGTCAATATAGTCAGTACCTTCTGGGTGCCAATCGATGTTGATAGCCGTATCTTCGTCGCCGTTGGTCACGGTATTGTAAGTTGCTGAGGTATCGATCCTAGGCTCAACTAGTACTCGAACTTCTTGGTCGAACGTTAAGGTATGGCCATCGTTCTCGGTCACTATCACTTGACCTTGAATGTGGATATTCTCTGTCGATGAGTCGACAGGTCTGATGCGAATACCTGAGGTTTTACCCGCCTCTGTAATGTTCGCTTCGTAGATAGGTTTAGATAAATCAGGGCTACCGCCCGGTCCCGTTTCGTAACCAACAAAGTTAAGGTCGATCACCGTACCGTCGCCGTCTTCGAGAATCACGCCATCTGGAATGCCCGATAGAATAACCGTTATAGACTCCGAGCCATCGTCAGCTAATGGCGTAGTACCAGTATCAGGTCTTCTTTCTCCAGACAACACTGTGAAGTCCAACTCAGCAAAGCTATCGCCGTTTTGGCTCTCCTGAATGGTAGTTTGAACACCGCTTGCAGGGTTAGGATCGGTATCAGGTATTGCAGTCCATGCCGTACCGTTGGTACCGCCGTAAGGAATATCAGCAACACCTTTCACTTCTACGTTAACCGTTTTAGTACCTAGGATCTCTTCATCGACTTGCGCACCTGTAGAAAGGTTCGCGGTGTCTTTGACAACACCGGTAACCTCAAACGTGAAGTCAACATTGCTGTGTTTAGCCGGAACGATCTCTACGTTGGCTAGATCTGAATACGCCACTTCCTGATAATCGACACCGTTAATGGTGATTGTCGGAACCGGTGTGGTGGTTCCAAGGAAATAAAGCACCGCACCTTCAGTTATATTGCTGATGCGAACAAACAGCTCTTCGGAGCCATCAGTGTCCACCGAGCCATTCATGGTGATCACTTCATCCAATGTGAAGGCATCTTTATTCGCCAGAGGACCTATGTAGTCTGGATCATCAATATTGTCTTCATTAATACGAATTCGGTTAACACTGAACGAGCCAGGATCCGCGTCAGCAGTCACATCAATGATGATGTTTTGCTCTACAGAGCGAGCGGTCGTTTTGTCTACCCCACCATTAGCTGAATCATCGTATGGGTTAAGCGTCTCTTCCGTAATTGCCGTCGCTTTGAACTCAATTTGCCCAGAGAAGTTATCAATAGGATTAACTACGGTGCTATTGATATCAGCAGATGCGATAATATAAACACCATTAACTGGCGTAAGCACTGTGCCATTTTGGTCAAGCAGCTCAAACTTCCCGTCGCCTTGAACAGCTTCAAGCTCATAGGTAATGGTTTCAGTTTGGCTATTATCTTGTGACACTGCGTTCAGTTGCAACGTGACATCGTCTTCATCTTCGTTCACTTGATATTGATACGTGCTGTTGGAATCATCCCACGTTGCAATATCCGCTACCGCTTCAATCTCAATTCTGAAGTTTGAATTGACGGTGTGATCTGTACTGCCATTTTTCTCAATTTCAAGCTCATAACGAACTCGCCCACCAGTTTCATCCGAACTAGCGTGTTGGTCCGGAACAAAGAACAAGTTGTCTATCGTCGCGATAGTTTGTCTCGGTTCATTAGGATTAGGAGCAAAGCTTTGTTCGAGTTGAGGAGGACCAAATATAATGCTCCCATTTGGCTCAGGCACTAATTCAATGTACTTAGAGCTAACAGCATCCAAGTAATAAAAAGTACCTTGGTGACTGTCACCTCCGTTCGGGCTTTTAATCGTCAACTGCCCAATAGATTCAGCGTTATCTTGGTCATACAGACTCACTTGCAGCGCAACTTGCGCTGGTGCATCAGGCAAATCAATCTGGTTATCTTGAACATTCTCAAAAGTCGGCTCTTCGCCTGTTGCGTAAGGTATGGTTGAGTCTCTACCCGCATCCTCGAAGGTCGTCACTTTCAGCGCAATTCTTGTAGAGTCCCTATCAGTAATCGAAATATCTAACGGGGTTTCAGAGGTGTCTAAATCTCCATCCGTCGCAATCACGTTAATCGAGAAGTCGATGGTATCAAGGCCGTTATGATCTAGATAACCATTAGCTCTGAATTCAACTTCACCATTTGAGTCGATACGTAATCGACCAAGTTGACGAGTATCAGCTCCTCCATTCGTCTGCTCGTAGACTCGAACCACTTGGCTGCCACTACTTAAATCTAAGCCGCTGCTGTATGGCCCGTTGTTTCCTGTTCGGAACACAATATCGGCACCATTGCTGGTAATACCCTCTATGCGAGTCAGTGCTGCGCCATCAGCTCCCACATCCGTCGCATTGGCAAACATATCGACTTTAGAACCATTGTAATTCTGACCTTCAAGACGAGTAATCGACTGAGTTGTCACTAACGGAACATCATCCGTCACTGTGATTGTCAGATCAATCGCGTTTGATTGGTCTTGGTCAAAGTCTTCAGCCACAACTGAGAAACCAAGTTCGATGTTGTTTTCATCGCCACCATCAGGGTGTTTAAGAGGTTTAAACAATTCAAACTGATAGCTGTTATCCGAGGTATCGAAAGTAATCTCAAACACCGCCTCATTGCTCGTCACGGTTTGAGCAACATAGGTAAATGTTGTGCCTACCTCTGAAACAGTTAACCACTCTAAGCCTTCTCCATCGGAAGTTAAGCCAGCCAGAACCAAGTCTTCATCAACCAGTTCATACTTCACAACGCCATCGGCGCCTTCATCGACAGTGAACAATCCATTAATAATGGTGTCTTCCGTCTGATCCGACCCAATACCTGTAAGATCGTCTTCATCAACAACCGTTTCACCGGTCGGAGCGGTCATCACAGGCACATCATCTAGCACCTCGATTGGCAATACATATTGGTTAGAATCATCGCCATCACCGTCAACGGCAACAACATCAAATGGTATTGTTAATGTATCGAGGTTACTCGGTGTCGTAGCGTGATTGAGAGGGCCAAGCAAGGTAAAGGTGTAAGCACCATCATCAGTCAACACTAATGTGAAAATTGGCTTTCCACTTGGGTCGGTTGCCCCTTGGTAGGTGGTCGTATTAGCAGCACCGGTAATTTCAGTGATCTTAATACCTTCGCTGCCCGACGATAGCGTTGCTTCCAGCGTTGAGATATTACGCAGTTCGTAAACCTCAACTTGGTCTGCGCCTTCTGTGGTAACAAACGAACCCGTTGCTTGTGCCAGAGTGCCTAAATCATCTTCATCAACCACAAACGTACTTGCAACAGTCGTATCAGTAATGGTTGGCACATCATCAGTAATGGTCACCGTTAGCGGTTTCATCGCTGAGTCAGTATTGTCTTTGTCGACAGCGATAACTGGCAAGGTGAAAACTTGATCGTTATTACCCTGTACTGGAAGGTGATCTAACTCTTCCAACAAGGTGAATGTGTACTCTCCTAGAACCACGTTGCTAAACGTGATGGTGAAGATATCCGTTTGTACACCGCCGCTTTCAACGTAACCAATATAATTATCGCTGTTCAGAGGATCTTCTTTTAGCTGAACCACCAAACCATCCGCTTTCAGATCGCCAGATGTGTTGAACTGAGTAGTATCAATACGGAAGTAGCTCACATCATCACTTCCTGCTGTGAAAGTAATGGTTTCAGTTTGGCTCACGGGTAATCCCGGAGAAGAGCCGTCGACTAAATTCGCTTCTTCCAATGCAACCGTTGGTACTGTGTCTATTACTGGTGGAGCACCATCTGCAATAGTCAGCGTCACTGTTGAAGTGACAATGTCGCCATCTTTATCTTCCGATGTCACCGTAATGGTCTTAACAATGTCACCACCAGAATGATCGAGGTTGCGTTTAGGCTCGAAACGTACATCACCTTCGAGATTGATAAACAAGGAACCTTCAGCGAACATAAACTCTTGTTCACCCGTGTCGGTTTGTACTAGTGACTCTTCAGGTTGGCTGCCATAGGTAAATTTAGTGATTGTGGCGCCATCTGCACTTTGCGCAGGCATCACATCAAAGACTGTTGTAGTCGGTGTTCCTGTGGTTGGCTCTGTGATGTTGAGCGCACCTGACTGCATCAGTTGGACATCATCAGTAATAGTGACAGTAAGCGGTTTAGACGCAGAAATATCACCATCGGTATCTTCTGCATAAACAGAAAGATCAAAGCTCAGATCGTTATTTCCCAAGCCATCAACATGGTCTAAACGTTCAAGCAGAGTAAACGTATATTGGCTCGGATTCATGTCATCAAAGTCTAGAGTGAAGATAACTTTCTCAACACCCGAACCATCCGTCGTGAATGCGATGTAGTCACCAGAGTTTGCAGGGTCTTCGCGCAAACTCAATTCAAGGCCATCCGACTTCAACACGCCGTTGGTATTGAACAGCCCTACTTCCACCACTATTTCAGCAATATCATCACTGCTTGCAAGTGAAGTAATGGTTTGAGTCATACTCACAGGGTTTACGCTAGGCGTAGAACCATCCGCAAGTAAGCTTTCTGATAATGCCACACCCGGCACAACGTCTATTGTTGGTCCATCACCATCAACAATGGTGAGAGTGACTTTTGATGAGAAGATGTCGTTATCAAAATCTGAAGAGGTGAACACAATCGATTTAACAATGTCGCCTGCTGAGTGATCAAGGTTTCGATTTGGCTCAAACCTCACATCACCATCTAATGTCACAAACAGTGAACCTTCCGTGAAAACAAACTCTTGTTCACCGCTAATACTTTGATTCAGAGTAATTGCAGAGCCACCGTCATACGTAAACTGCGTAATGGTCGCACCGTCTGCACTTGGTATTGGCATCACATCAACGGTAGCCGTTGTAGGAGTACCAGTATTAGGCTCAGTAATGGTTAAGAAGCCATCTTGCATTTGCTGGAGGTCATCTTCTATCGTAACCACCACATCGCGTTTCGTTGATTCAGAATCATCTGTATCAACGGCATAGATAGGCAAACGGAACGTGAGATCGTTGTAAAGCACGCCATCAAGATGATCGAGAGCCTCGATTAAGGTAAATGTAAACTGAGCTTTGTTTACACTATCAAAGCTAATGGTAAATACATCGGTAACGTTACCCATACCATCATCGGTATAACCAATGTAGTCACCAGCAGAAGAAGGATCTTCTTTTAGTTGAACAACAAGACCACTTGATTTCAACAGATCACCAGGGTTGAATTCGTTGGTCGCAATTCTAAAGTGACTAAAGTCATCACTTCCTTCTGTATACGTAATTGTGTGAGTCGAACTGACCGGAGAACCAGTTGGTGTCGAGCCATCCGCTAGGTTAACTTCCGATAAGTTAACATCTGGAACCACGTCAATTACTGGATCGATACCGTCTTTGATCGTCAAAGTGACATCTGCAGTATCTGTATCGTTATCAAAATCACTGGTGGTAACGACAATCGTTCTTACGATATCGCCAGATGAATGGTCTAGATCTCGGCTCGGCTCAAAACGAACTTCCCCTTCAATAGTGATGTACAGCAAGCCATCGGTTACGGTAAAGACTTGTTCTGTGGCGATGCTTGGGTCTAACGTTACAGCTGTACCACCATCGTAAGTAAATTGTGTCACTTTCGCGCCATCAGCACTCTGCGTTGGCATAACATCAATAATTGGTGTCGTAGGTGGCGTGCCCGATGCCAAATCAGCTAATGAAGGCTCAGTTATACTCAAGGTACCATCTTGAACACCTTGTACGTCATCGGTGATCGCAACCGTCATTGGCGACATTGCAGAATCATCACCATCCGCATCAACCGCTAACACAGGGACATCGAAGCTTAGTATATTATTTTGCAATCCATCTACATGATCTAATGCTTCAAGCAGTGTGAACGTATATTGCCCTAAATTGCTCGTCGAGAAGCTAATCGTGAAGACGTTAATTTCTGCGTTAGAACCGTCTTTAACGAAGCCAATATAATTACCAGAATTAGCTGGTTGCTCTTTTATCTCGACATCTAAACCGTTTGATTTCAAAGCTCCCGAAGTATTGAACTGCGTAGGGTCAATTCTGAAATGACTGACGTCGTCACTACCTACGGTATAGGTAATGGTTTGTGTCATCGTTACTGGATTACCCGTTGGCGCAGAGCCATCAGCCAGATCCACCTCAGATAACGTAATCCCAGGAACAAGGTCGATTGTAGGAAGGTCACCATCAACAATCTTAAGTGTCACTGTCGATGTGACAATATCGCCATCGAGATCAACAGACGTCACCTCAATCGACTTGGTAATATCACCACCTGCATGATTTTGATTACGTACAGGCTCGAATCGTATCTCACCTTCCGTCGTAATAAATACCGAGCCTTCCGCGAAGACGAACTCTTGTTCACCATTCACATTTAGATCAAGGCTTTCTGCAGTGTTACCGTCAAAAACAAATGAAGTGACTTTCGCTCCGTCGGCGCTTTGGTTTGGCATCACATCAAAGGTATTTGATGTTTCAACACTTGATGCCGGCTCACGACTGGTGATTGTGCCGTCTTGCATCAATTGCACATCATCACCAATGGTCACACCAAGCTGAGAAACTAACGAGTCATCGCCATCACTATCAACCGCATACACAGGCAGATTAAAGCTTAAATCGTTGTTGCCACGTGCATCTTGATGATCCAGAGCTTCGATTAAGGTAAATGTGTATTCGCCTAAGGCTCCAGCGTTAAAGTCCAGCGTAAATACTGTCGTCTCTACATTAGACGAACTGGTAGTAAAACCAACATACTGACCAGATCCTTGAGGATCTTCACGCAGTTCGACCGCTAAACCATTCGATTTAAGTGCATCGTTCGTATTGAACTCGGTTGGTTCCAGACGGAAGCGAACAACATCGTCACTTTGGTTGGTGAAAGTAATCGTCTCCGTTTGACTCACCGCACTACCACTTGGCGCAGAACCATCAGCTAGGTTTGTTTCTAAGAGCGTAACGCTTGGCACCGCATCGATGGTTGGAATATCACCATCAGTAATGGTTAGTGTTACGGTTGAAGTCACAGGATCGTTATCAAAATCACTTGAGGTTACTACTATCGACTTCACGATGTCTTCGCTAACTGAATGGTCAAGGTCGCGATTCGGTTCAAAGCGCACTTGGCCTTGCAGAGTAATAAACAACTCCCCTTCTGTGAAACTGAATTGCTGCTCACCTACGATGCTTTGATCGAGTGTTTTGACAATACCGCCAAATGAGAATTCAGTGATCGTCGCACCATCGGCACTTTGATTTGGCATCACATCAATGGTGTTGGTTGTGATGGTTCCGTCTGCAAGATTTGGCTCAGTGATATCTAACGTACCGTCTTGCATGATTTGGACATCATCACCAATGGTCACATTGAGTTGAGACACCAGTGAATCATCGCCATCACTGTCGACAGCGTAAACAGGTAGATCAAAGCTCAGATCGTTGTTATCCAAACCATCCGCATGGTCTAACGCTTCAAGCAGAGTAAAGGTGTATTCGCCCAAACTACTCGTAGAGAAACTAATGGTGAACACTGGAACTTCAGCGTTCGAACCATTGGTAATAAAACCTATGTAAGTGCCCGGATTCGCAGAGTCTTCTTTTATCTCAACCGCAAATCCATTCGATTTAAGTGCACCACCCACGTTGAACTCGGTTGGCTCAATACGGAAACTGGTTACATCATCACTTTGATTGGTAAAGGTAATCGTCTCTGTTTGACTGACAGCAGTACCGCTTGGAGTTGAACCATCTGCTAGGTTGATTTCAGACAAGGTAACACTTGGCACCGCATCGATGGTTGGGATATCACCGTCAGTAATGGTCAGAGTGACCGTTGACGTCACCACATCGTTATCTAAATCGCTTGAGGTCACCACTATCGACTTCACGATGTCTTCGCTCAGCGTGTGATCCAGATTGCGGTTTGGTTCGAAGCGAACTTCACCTTGCAAGGTGATGAACAGAGAACCTTCAGTAAAGACAAATTTCTGTTCACCTGTGTCGTTTTGGTCGAGTGTTATTGCCGTCCCGCCATCGTAGGTAAACTGGGTAATTGTCGCGCCATCGGCACTTTGATTAGGCATTACGTCAACGGTGGCTGTGGTTGGAGTTCCCGCAGCCAAATCAGCAACCGCTGGCTCAATAATATCAAGCGCTTGGTTTTGCATAACCTGTACATCATCACCGATGGTGACGTTAAGTTGAGATACTAGTGAGTCATCACCATCGCTATCAACGGCATAAACAGGAAGATCAAAAGTCAGATCATTCTTCGCTAAGCCATCTACATGGTCTAATGCTTCAAGTAAGGTGAAGGTGTATTGGCCTAAATTGGTATCCGAGAAGCTAATCGTAAACACGTTAGTTTCAACATTCGGAGCCGTTGTCACAAAGCCGATGTAGCCACCCGGTGTGGTTGGATCCGCTTTCAACTCAACCGCCAATCCGTTCGATTGCAAAGCACCACCAACATTAAACTCAGTCGGTTCAATGCGGAAGCTCGTCACGTCATCACTTTGATTAGTAAAGGTAATGGTTTGAGTTGAACTTACCGCACTTGCATTCGGAGCAGAACCGTCACTCAGATTCGTTTCTGACAGCGTAACGCTTGGCACTGTATCAATGGTTGGGATATCACCATCAGTAATGGTTAGCGTTACCGTTGAAGACACAAGATCGCTATCGGAATCACTGGAGGTTACGACTATCGACTTAACGATATCGCCGCCAGTATGGTCAAGGTTACGACTTGGTTCAAAACGAATATCGCCTTGTAGAGTGATATACAATGACCCGTCTGCAACCACGAATTTCTGCTCGCCCGTATCATTTTGGTCAAGCGTTAATACAGCACCACCATCGTAAGTAAACTGAGTAATGGTCGTGCCATCAGCACCTTCTTCATCAAGGACATTAACGATAGGCGTAGTCGGCGTACCTAATGCCAAATCTGCAACCGTTGGCTCTTCAATAGTGAGAGAGTCATTAACCATCACTTGAATATCATCAGTGATAGTTACTGCCAGTGGCGACATTAGCGAGTCATCACCGTCGCTATCGACAGCGTAAACTGGCAAGTTGAATGTTAGATCGTTATTGCCTTGAATCGGCGTGTGGTCTATCGCTTCCAAAAGCGTGAAGGTGTACTCACCCAAAGTGGTACTGCTGAAATCGAGTGTAAACACTGTGGTTTCGACATTCGAAATATCAGTCGTGAAACCAATGTAATTGCCTGAACCTGTTGGTTCTTCTCGAATCTCAATGATTAAGCCATCGGACTTGAGCGCGTTGCTGGTATTAAATTCACTTGGCTCTAAACGGAATTTCTCAACATCGTCACTTTGATTAGTGAAAGTGATGGTTTCCGTTTGGCTAACCGCACTACCACTTGGCAATGAGCCATCAGCGAGATCCGCTTCTTTAAGCGATACACTCGGCACCGCATCAATAGTCGGATTGTCACCATCAGTAATGGTCAGCGTAATGGTTGAAGTCACCGGATCGTTATCAAAATCACTTGAAGTCACCACAATCGACTTCACGATGTCTTCGCTAACTGAATGGTCTAGGTCGCGGTTCGGCTCAAAGCGCACTTCACCTTCAAGGGTGATATAAAGCTTGCCTTCCGTGAAGCTGAATTGCTGTTCGCCAGTATCATTTTGGTCAAGCGTTCGTAGCTGACCATCATAAGTAAACTGAGTGATCATCGCGCCATCGGCACTCTGATTTGGCATCACATCAATGGTGTTGGTCGTGATCGTGCCGTCTGCAAGGTTCGGTTCCACAATATTTAACGTACCGTCTTGCATGATTTGAACATCATCACCGATGGTCACATTCAGTTGAGACACCAATGAATCGTCGCCGTCTGTATCAACTGCATAAACAGGCAGATCGAAGCTCAGATCGTTGTTATCTAAACCATCCGCATGGTCTAAAGCTTCAATTAAAGTAAAGGTGTATTCGCCCAGTACGCTCGTAGAGAAGCTAATGGTGAACACTGGAACTTCAGCGTTCGAACCGTCGGTAATAAAACCAATGTAAGTACCTGGATTCGCTGAGTCTTCTTTTATCTCAACCACAAAGCCATTCGATTTCAGTGCACCGCCCACATTGAACTCGGTTGGCTCAATACGGAAGTTTGCTACATCATCACTTTGATTGGTGAAAGTAATCGTCTCTGTTTGACTTACAGCACTGCCACTTGGTGCGGAACCATCGGCGAGATTCGTTTCATACAAGGTAACACTTGGCACGGCATCAATGGTTGGGATATCACCATCAGTAATCGTCAGCGTCACTGTAGAAGTCAGTACATCATTGTCTGAATCGCTTGAGGTCACCACAATCGACTTCACGATGTCTTCGCTAAGCGTGTGGTCTAGATTACGGTTTGGCTCGAAGCGAACTTCACCTTGAAGAGTGATAAATAACTCCCCTTCTGTGAAGCTAAATTGCTGCTCACTAGTGTCTGTTTGATCTAGTGTTCGTAGTTGACCGTCATAAGTGAGCTGAGAGATCGTCGCACCATCAGCACTCTGATTTGGCATCACATCGATGGTATTGGTTGCGATTGTGCCGTCTGCAAGGTTTGGCTCCGTGATATCTAACGTGCCACCTTGCATGATTTGGACATCATCACCAATGATTACGTTTAATTGAGACACCAACGAATCATCACCATCGCTATCGACCGCGTAAACTGGTAAGTCGAAACTCAAATTATTATTTGCGAGGCCATCAACATGGTCTAACGCTTCAAGTAAGGTGAAGGTGTATTGGCCTAAATTGGTACCTGAAAAGCTAATCGTGAATACGTTGGTTTCAACATTCGAACCATCCGTAACAAAACCGATATAACCACCCGGCGTTGTTGGGTCAGCTTTCAGCTCGACGGCCAAACCGTTGGATGTCAAAGCGCCACCAACATTGAACTCAGTCGGTTCAATTCGGAAGCTTGTCACATCATCACTTTGAGTGGTGTAAGTAATGGTTTGAGTTGAACTAACCGCGCTGCCGCTTGGTGCAGATCCATCACTCAGATTGGTTTCTGACAAACTCACAGTTGGCACACTATCAATGGTTGGGACATCACCATCGGTAATGGTCAGCGTGACGGTTGAGGTCAGCACATCGTTATCGGAGTCACTAGACGTGACCACGATTGATTTCACGATGTCTTCGTTCAGTGTGTGGTCTAGATTACGATTGGGCTCAAAGCGCACTTCACCTTCAAGCGTGATAAATAACTCGCCTTCTGTGAAGCTAAACTGTTGCTCGCCAGTGTCATTTTGGTCAAGCGTTCGAAGTTGGCCGTCATAAGTGAACTGAGTGATCGTCGCGCCATCAGCACTCTGGTTTGGCATCACATCAATGGTGTTAGTTGTCACTGTGCCAGCAGCCAAATCTGCGACGGTTGGCTCGACGATATCTAACGTGCCATCTTGCATGATTTGAACATCATCACCGATAGTGACATTTAACGGAGACATCACTGAATCATCACCGTCACTGTCTACCGCATAAACAGGCAGATCAAAACTGAGGTCATTATTACCTCGTGCATCTTGGTGATCTAAAGCTTCGATGAGTGTGAATGTGTACTCACCCAATGAACCAGCATTAAAACTCAATGTGAATACTTGAGTTTCTACGTTTGTCGCGCTGGTCGTAAAACCAATGTAATTACCCGACCCTGCCGGATCTTCACGTAACTCAACGGCTAAACCGTTCGATTTAAGGTCATCGTTAGTATTGAATTCCGTTGGCTCAATACGGAAACGAACAACGTCATCACTTTGGTTGGTAAACGTAATGGTTTGAGTCGAGCTTATCGCGCTGCCACTTGGCGTGGAACCATCACTCAGGTTCGTTTCAGAGAGCGTGACACTTGGCACCGCATCAATAGTCGGATTGTCACCATCCGTAATGGTCAGCGTAATGGTAGAAGTCAGAGAGTCATTATCGAAGTCGCTTGAAGTGACCACAATCGACTTCACGATGTCTTCACTCACCGAGTGGTCTAAGTTTCGGTTCGGCTCAAAGCGCACTTCCCCTTCAAGAGTGATATAAAGCTTACCTTCTGTGAAGCTGAATTGCTGTTCACCCGTGTCATTTTGGTCAAGCGTTCGTAGTTGACCGTCATAGGTAAATTGAGTGATCGTCGCGCCATCGGCACTTTGGTTTGGCATCACATCAATGGTGTTGGTTGTCACCGTACCGTCGGCCAGATTTGGCTCGATGATATCTAACGTACCGTCCTGCATGATTTGGACATCATCACCAATGGTCACATTCAGTTGAGACACCAATGAATCGTCGCCGTCTGTATCAACCGCATAAACAGGCAGATCAAAACTCAGATCGTTATTATCTAAACCATCCACATGGTCTAACGCTTCAATTAGAGTAAAAGTATATTCGCCCAAACTACTCGCAGAAAAACTAATGGTGAACACTGGAACTTCAGCGTTCGAGCCATCAGTAATAAAGCCTATGTAAGTGCCCGGATTAGCAGAGTCTTCTTTAATCTCTACCGCAAACCCATTGGATGTCAGAGCTCCACCTACATTGAACTCGGTTGGTTCAATACGGAAACTCGCCACATCATCACTGCCTGCAGTAAAGGTAATCGTTGCAGTTGCGCTCACTGCACTTCCGCTTGGTGCAGAACCATCGGCGAGATTCGTTTCAGACAAAGTAACGCTTGGTACCGCATCAATGGTTGGGATATCACCGTCAGTAATGGTCAGCGTCACTGTGGAAGTCAGTACATCGTTGTCTAAATCGCTTGAGGTCACCACAATCGACTTGACGATGTCTTCGCTAAGCGTGTGGTCCAAATTACGATTTGGTTCAAAGCGAACTTCACCTTCAAGAGTGATGAACAACTCACCTTCTGTGAAGCTAAATTGTTGCTCACCAGTGTCTGTTTGATCCAGTGTTCGAACTTGGCCGTCATAAGTGAACTGGGTAATCGTTGCACCATCAGCACTCTGATTTGGCATCACATCGATGGTATTGGTTGTGATTGTGCCGTCTGCAAGGTTTGGCTCAGTGATATCTAACGTACCACCTTGCATGATTTGGACATCATCACCGATGGTTACATTTAACTGAGAAACCAAAGAATCATCGCCATCGCTATCGACCGCGTAAACCGGTAAGTCGAAACTCAAATTATTATTTGCGAGGCCATCTACATGGTCTAACGCTTCAAGTAAGGTGAAGGTGTATTGGCCTAAATTGGTATCTGAGAAACTAATCGTGAACACGTTGGTTTCAACGTTCGAACCATCCGTAATAAAACCGATGTAGCCGCCCGGTGTGGTTGGGTCGGCCTTCAGTTCGACCGCAAAACCATTTGATGTCAAAGCACCACCAACATTGAATTCAGTCGGTTCAATACGGAAGCTGGTCACATCATCACTTTGAGTAGTGTAAGTAATGGTTTGAGTTGAGCTAACCGCGCTGCCACTTGGTGTAGAGCCATCACTTAAGTTGGTCTCCGATAAAGTCACAGTTGGAACATTATCAATGGTTGGGATATCACCATCGGTAATGGTCAACGTGACGGTTGAAGTCAGCACATCGTTATCGGAGTCGCTAGACGTCACCACAATCGACTTCACGATGTCTTCGTTCAGCGTGTGGTCTAGATTACGATTAGGCTCAAAGCGCACTTCACCTTGAAGCGTGATGAATAGCTCACCTTCTGTGAAGCTAAACTGCTGCTCGCCATTATCATTTTGGTCAAGCGTTCGAAGTTGACCGTCATAAGTGAACTGAGTGATCGTCGCGCCATCGGCACTTTGATTGGGCATCACATCGACAGTACCGGTTGTCACGGTACCATCTGCAAGATTCGGCTCGACGATATCTAACGTATCGTCTTGCATGATTTGAACATCATCACCGATGGTCACACTTAACGGCGACATCACTGAATCATCACCATCACTGTCTACCGCATAAACAGGCAGATCAAAGCTGAGCTCGTTATTGCCTCGGGCATCTTGGTGATCTAAAGCTTCGATGAGTGTGAATGTGTACTCACCCAATGAACCAGCATTAAAACTCAATGTGAATACTTGAGTTTCTACGTTCGTCGCACTAGTAGTAAAACCAATGTAAGTACCCGACCCTGCCGGATCTTCACGTAACTCAACGGCTAAACCGTTCGATTTAAGATCATCGTTAGTATTAAATTCAGTTGGTTCAATACGGAAACGAACAACGTCATCACTTTGGTTGGTGAACGTGATGGTTTGAGTCGAGCTTACCGCACTACCACTTGGCAATGAGCCATCAGCGAGATCCGCTTCTTTAAGTGATACACTCGGCACCGCATCAATAGTCGGATTGTCACCATCAGTAATGGTCAGCGTAATGGTTGAAGTCACCGGATCGTTATCAAAATCACTTGAAGTCACCACAATCGACTTCACGATGTCTTCACTCAACGAGTGGTCGAGATTTCGGTTCGGTTCAAAACGCACTTCACCTTCAAGAGTGATATAAAGCTTACCTTCTGTGAAACTGAATTGCTGTTCGCCAGTATCATTTTGGTCAAGCGTTCGTAGCTGACCATCATAAGTGAACTGGGTGATCGTCGCGCCATCAGCACTTTGGTTTGGCATCACATCAATGGTGCTGGTTGTCACCGTACCGTCGGCCAGATTTGGCTCGATGATATCTAACGTACCGTCCTGCATGATTTGGACATCATCACCAATGGTCACATTCAGTTGAGACACCAATGAATCGTCGCCGTCTGTATCAACCGCATAAACAGGCAGATCAAAACTCAGATCGTTATTATCTAAACCATCCACATGGTCTAACGCTTCAATTAGAGTAAAAGTATATTCGCCCAAACTACTCGCAGAAAAACTAATGGTGAACACTGGAACTTCAGCGTTCGAGCCATCAGTAATAAAGCCTATGTAAGTGCCCGGATTAGCAGAGTCTTCTTTAATCTCTACCGCAAACCCATTGGATGTCAGAGCTCCACCTACATTGAACTCGGTTGGTTCAATACGGAAACTCGCCACATCATCACTGCCTGCAGTAAAGGTAATCGTTGCAGTTGCGCTCACTGCACTTCCGCTTGGTGCAGAACCATCGGCGAGATTCGTTTCAGACAAAGTAACGCTTGGTACCGCATCAATGGTTGGGATATCACCGTCAGTAATGGTCAGCGTCACTGTGGAAGTCAGTACATCGTTGTCTAAATCGCTTGAGGTCACCACAATCGACTTGACGATGTCTTCGCTAAGCGTGTGGTCCAAATTACGATTTGGTTCAAAGCGAACTTCACCTTCAAGAGTGATGAACAACTCACCTTCTGTGAAGCTAAATTGTTGCTCACCAGTGTCTGTTTGATCCAGTGTTCGAACTTGGCCGTCATAAGTGAACTGGGTAATCGTTGCACCATCAGCACTTTGCTCTGGCATCACATCAATGGTATTGGTTGTGATTGTACCATCTGCAAGATTTGGCTCAGTGATATCTAACGTACCACCTTGCATGATTTGAACATCGTCACCGATGATCACATTCAGTTGAGACACCAGTGAATCATCACCATCACTATCGACCGCGTAAACCGGTAAGTCGAAACTCAAATCATTATTTGCGAGGCCATCTACATGGTCTAGTGCTTCAAGTAAGGTGAAGGTGTATTGGCCTAAATTGGTATCCGAGAAACTAATCGTGAACACGTTGGTTTCAACATTCGAACCATCCGTAACAAAACCGATGTAGCCGCCCGGTGTGGTTGGGTCAGCTTTCAGCTCGACCGCTAATCCGTTTGATGTGAGAGTACCGCCAACGTTGAACTCAGTCGGTTCAATGCGGAAGCTTGTCACATCATCACTTTGAGTAGTGTAAGTAATGGTTTGAGTTGAGCTAACCGCGCTGCCACTTGGTGCAGAGCCATCACTGAGATTGGTTTCCGACAAGTTCACTGTTGGCACATTATCAATGGTTGGGATATCACCATCGGTAATGGTCAACGTGACGGTTGAAGTCAGCACATCGTTATCAGAATCGCTAGACGTCACCACAATCGACTTCACGATGTCTTCGTTCAGCGTGTGGTCTAGGTTACGATTAGGCTCAAAGCGCACTTCACCTTCAAGAGTGATGAACAACTCACCTTCTGTGAAGCTAAACTGCTGCTCGCCATTGTCATTTTGGTCGAGCGTTCGAACCTGACCATCATAAGTGAATTGCGTCACCGTTGCGCCATCGGCACTTTGATTTGGCATCACATCGACAATACCAGTTGTCACTGTGCCATCTGCAAGATTCGGCTCGATGATATCTAACGTACTATCTTGCATGATTTGAACATCATCGCCGATAGTGACGTTTAACGGAGACATAAGTGAATCATCGCCGTCGCTATCTACCGCGTAAACGGGTAAATCAAAACTGAGGTTGTTGTTGCCACGGGCGTCTTGGTGGTCCAAGGCTTCAAGTAAAGTGAAGGTATATTCACCTAATGTGGTGCTAGAAAAACTCAGCGTAAATACCGTGGTTTCGACATTCGTCGCACTAGTAGTAAAACCAATGTAGTCACCCGACCCTGCCGGATCTTCACGTAATTCAACAGCTAAACCGTTCGATTTAAGAGCATCGTTAGTATTGAACTCCGTTGGCTCAATACGGAATTCCTCAACATCATCACTTTGATTGGTGAACGTGATAGTTTGAGTCGAACTGACTGCGCTGCCACTTGGAGCAGAGCCATCGCTCAGATTCGTTTCAGAAAGAGTAACGCTTGGAATAACGTCAATCGTAGGGTTATCACCATCGGTAATGGTCAGCGTTACGGTAGAAATCAGAGAATCATTATCGAAGTCACTTGAAGTGACCACAATCGACTTCACGATGTCTTCACTCACCGAGTGGTCTAAGTTTCGGTTCGGTTCAAAACGCACTTCACCTTCAAGAGTGATATAAAGCTTACCTTCTGTGAAACTGAATTGCTGTTCGCCAGTATCATTTTGGTCAAGCGTTCGTAGTTGACCGTCATAGGTAAATTGAGTGATCATCGCGCCATCGGCACTTTGGCTTGGCATCACATCAATGGTGTTGGTTGTTATCGTACCATCAGCCAGATTTGGCTCGATGATATCTAACGTACCGTCTTGCATAATTTGGACATCATCACCAATGGTCACGTTAAGTTGTGATACCAGAGAATCATCGCCGTCTGTATCAACCGCATAAACAGGCAGGTCGAAGCTCAGGTCGTTGTTATCTAAACCATCCGCATGGTCTAAAGCTTCAATTAAAGTAAAGGTGTATTCGCCTAACGTACTCTTAGAGAAGCTAATGGTGAATACAGGAACTTCAGCGTTCGAGCCATCAGTAATAAAACCGATATAAGTCCCCGGGTTAGCAGAGTCTTCTTTTATCTCAACCACAAAGCCATTGGACGTCAGAGCTCCACCTACATTGAACTCAGTTGGTTCAATACGGAAACTCGCCACAGCATCACTGCCTGCAGTAAAGGTAATCGTCTCAGTTGCGCTCACTGCACTTCCGCTTGGTGCAGAACCATCGGCAAGATCTGTTTCAGATAAAGTGACAGGTGGAATCAGATCTATAGTTGGGTTCTGACCATCGGTAATACTCAGCTCAAGTGTTGAGGTATCAGTATCTCCATCACCATCTTCAGCTAAAAATGAGAACTGTTTTACTATCGTTTCACTGCTTGAGTGGTCGATATCACGAGCGACTTCAAAACTGAAATCACCGTTTAATGAGATAGTGACGACACCCTCAGTAAAACTGAAAGTCTGGGGCGCATCGGGAAGCAGGCTTTGATCTAGTGAGTAATCAACACCATCATAGTTAAACGATTGAATTGTAGAGCCATCTGCGCCTTCGAAATTGAACAGGTTATACGAAACAATAGTATCACCCGCTAAAGTGGGCTCAGTGACTGACTCAACCTTATCAACTAGCTCCACAACATCATCTGTTACATTGACGAGAATCTCAGCGGCTTCTGGTGTGTTCGAGCCTCCAGACAGTGCAGAACGGTCTCCATCCGCATCAACGGCATAAATAGGCAGAGCGAAGGTCAACAACGCGTCTTCAGCGCCTTGGTGAGAAAGCTCTTCGTACAGAGTGAATTCATAGTTCCCCAATGATGGACTATCAACTTTCACGTCAAAGACCGTAATTCGAGAACCATTGACTTCAACATAGCCTTCGTAAGCTCTTACACCGTTAGTTTCATCAATAAGCTCAAGCAATACGGCTTCGCCATTAGACGTTAAAGAGCCACCAGTATTAAACTCCGTAGGTTCAAGCTCGTAATGATCGATGATGTCACTTTCAAAAATATCGGCAGTGATGCTTCCGCTACCCGCTACAGGCGCGGTTCCCTCTTGAGAACCACCCACAATACCAGCTTCATCAACATCAATACTGTCAACATTGGTCACAACCGGGCTATCGCCATCAGTAATCTCAATGTTAATGGTATTAGTTACAACATCTTGGTCAAAGTCCGTAACCGTGATCGGCAGCGAAAAAGAGAGTGAGTCAGTGCCGATCTGTTCGATCGGATTAAACTGCTCAAATTTATAAGTGCCATCGGTATCAAGTGAGATAGTGAGAACCACCTCACCACGACCTTGGATAGCCAAAGTGATCGTCGTGCCATCATCAGAAAGTCTTGCCAGAGTGTTCTGATTGTCACTGAGTACGCCATCAAACTGCTCTAATGCACTTGCATCAAAGACTACTGATTGAAGGTTGTCACTTCCGATATTGGAGAACGTGCCTTCGATTGCAGCACTGCTCGTTTCAACGTTACTGATATTCACACTTTCAGCAGACGGATCTACCCCGTCAAATACGGTAACTTGCGTGTTGATAGGTGTTGCTAATGGGTTTCCAGCGGTGTCTTCGCCTTGAATATCGAAAGTAATATCTATTTGATCGCCAGTATAGGAAACTTGGCCACCACCGACAGACGCTACATGATCAATCGGCTGAAAAATCGTTGTGATTAAAGAAAGCTCAATGTTATTTCCAACACTGACGGCATTAATGTCGATGCTTAAAACTGTATCGGTACCTTGGACACCAATAATAGAGTTGTTTGTCGCGTCGTAAGTGAAGGTGACAGGCTGGCCGCTTGAGGTTATGTCACTGTTTAGCTCACTGAGTAATGAGGCGAGGGATAAAGCCTCTGGAGCAAAAGAATCTGGAGCGAGCGCTAAACTACCAGCAATGATGGTTTCTATAGTCGTGATAGATTGAGGATAAGTATTATCAGATATCGAGCCTTCAGTAAGAGCTTCACTGATTGATTGGCCGCCTGATGAACGAGTGATCGACCTGAACTCTTCTCTGTCTTCATCAACGGTTTGTTCTTCCAGACCTGCGGTCTCGAAAAATGTCGAGGGATGAGTTTCTGTATAGTTATAGTCTATCGTCACAAAGCCTGCGTTTGCAGAACCTTGTCCACCACCAGCAGCTGTTGCTTCTAAGATTTGAGTCGGATCGGCACCACCTAAAATGGCTTCTTGGATAGCAGCAAGGTCGTCTTCGGTGAAGGTTTCTGCGTCTGCTTGCTGTAAGTCAAAATTAACCTCACCCGCTATTGGGGCGTCTACCCAAGCTGCATTTTCATCAACACAACCGACACAATTCTCTGCAACCGGAATCGAATCATTCTGAACGCCTAATACAAGTTCTGACTTGTTGGCCGTAATCACGATCTCATTTTCACGGATGGTATCGCCAACTGAAATTTTTCTTGCGCTGCCGTCTGGCTTAACTACGACGACATCTCCACTAGCTGCTTCAACTACCGCAACCTGGCGCGAAACTTCGATATCCATATATCCCCCGTTGTCACAAAACACTATTCTCGAGCGCTGTGAAAATTATTTGTAATAGCAATTTCAGGTTTCATTTGAATGCAGACTTAACTCTCATCAACGGCAATCCATTGTCACGTCCAACTGGCCTAAAAAGAGAAAAGCATTTCACCTGTTTTTTTATAGTTTACTTACTCTTAAGCCTAGTCTTCCCCATAAAAAATGCCATGTCTGTGCTAAGGGACGTCTTTTCACAAATCGAGGTATTCTTGTTGGGGTTTGAAAAACTTAGTTAAAAGTTAGTATGGTGCTGATTTATATGCAAATAAATTCACAATGTAATTGCACCTCATTATTTATAAATATATACAGCAATAAAGTTGATAAATCATTAGCAAACATGGGGCATTAATTGAGGCTAACTATGCGTTTGTAGCAAAGCAGAAGTAATTCCCATTTATGAGACACTAATTAGAGGAAAGGTGGTGAAATTCGAATCAAAAACAATCAAATAAGTTGCATAAAGCGTATCTGACGGAATTTTAATCAACTGATAAACAACTGCTAACCACTTCAATTTGGTCACAGGTTCTTTTCTGGAAGTGATAAACAAAAATGTATGGTCCGCCCCGTTATTGCAACTACAATTAAGTAATAACGGAGTTGGTTTGCGCTAATGTATTCGGAGTCCTTGTTGGGAGCACTAGCTTCCCAGCTCCACGATGATATCCGCGCCAGATTATCCTTAAAAAGCCCAAAGCATTGATTGCTATTTTTTGTGTCAGGTTCTTAATCTGGCCGATTGACCGTTTTTGTCATCACGTTCATTGACGTTGCAAACTTGGTTATAGCTAAACAGCCTTAAAAGCTTGGCGGTGGTATAACACCGCCCAAGCTATCCTCACTAGCTTGTTGGCTAATGCGACTACCACTACATTAAATGGTTTGGTGGCTCGTAGATTCACAAGCCACTCTCCAAACACTTTCCCTGTCGTCTCTAGTCTAGAGAGTACAGCCCTTGCCCCATGGACAAACAGAGTTCTGAGGTGTTTATTCCCTCGTTTACTCATACCAAGTAGCTTGGTCTTTCCTCCCGTTGAGAATTGCCTTGGCACAAGCCCCAACCAAGCCGCCATCTCACGGCCATTGGTAAAGTTACTCGGAGAGCTTACATCGGCAATACACAATGTGGAGGTAAGATCACCAATTCCAGGGATAGTTTTTAATAATTGAGCACTTTCGTTGTTATTAACAATAGTTTGAAGCTTGTTATCTTGAGTTTTGATTTGTTCATTAAGGTACTTGTAATGCTCGTGGATAGATATCAATTCACATAGCAAGCTTTTTGGTAATGAGACGGTTTGTTCTGCTAACCATTGAAACAAAGACTTCATCTTTGCATGCCCTTTGGGAAAGCTAAGGCCGAACTCAAGTAAGATCGCTCCGATCCGCGACATAGTGGCAGTTCTCTCCTTGATATAACTATCTCTGACTCGATGAATCGCTGCGATGACTTGAGCCTCTTCACTTTTTACAGCTACAAACCTCATGGTCGGTCGACCCGCAGCCTCTGCGATCGCTGAAGCATCGATGAAATCGTTTTTATTGCCTTTGACATAAGGCTTAACATACTGAGGAGGAATAAGTCGGGGTTGATGCCCAAACTCACTACACTTTCGAGCAAGCCAATGAGCACCGCCACAGGCTTCGAAAGCAATAGTTGTTGGTTCTATTTTGCTAAGAAAGATTAAGAGTTGGTTACGATTAAATTTACGACGAAGAACCACCACTCCACAACGGTTATGTGCGATAGCATGGAAGCAATGTTTACCTAGGTCGATACCTAAAATATGAATAGAAGACATATGGTTCACCTCATTCTGAGAGCCTACTCTAAGCTTAAGGGCTTGAGAGTGAGGCGGACCATATAATTAAGCCCACCAAGTTAAACCTGGTGGGCTTTTGAATCAGTATGCAGCGTTATGCATTTAGTTGTAAAAGGTTATGATTTAGCGAGGCGATTCGCCGTCCAAACATAAAGTAATTCAAGCGCAATCGTCGCGCCAGCCAAAGCGGTAATCTCACTTTGGTCATACGCTGGAGAAACTTCTACAACGTCCATACCAACCATATTGATGCCTTGCAGGCCACGGATGATTTTCAGAACTTTATCTGAGTTCAAACCACCACACACTGGCGTACCAGTACCCGGCGCAAAAGCAGGATCCAGACAATCGATATCAAACGTCAGATACACTGGCTTATCACCAACAATATCTTTCACTTGAGCAATGATCTCGTCCACACTCATGTCATTGGCTTGCATCGCATTTATGACGTTGAAGCCATGACCTTCTTGTTTGTACTCAGTACGAATGCCGATCTGCACCGAATGTTCTGGCGAGATAAGACCTTCGTTTGGTGCATGATAGAACATGGTGCCGTGGTCGTAACGGCTACCTTGGTTGTAAGTGTCGGTATGTGCATCGAAGTGAATCAACGCCATCTCACCGTACTTCTTACCATACGCTCGTAGTAAAGGCAGTGTAATGAAGTGATCACCACCTAAACCTAACAGAGTTTTACCGCTATTTAGAATCGCATCAGCCGCCGCTTCCAAACGCTGAGTTAGGTCTTCTGCATCACCACAATCGAATACAAGATCGCCAGCATCAATTACCGAGGTATGTTCAAATACATTGAAATCCCACGGGAATTTTTTGCCTTCCCACGCCAGGTTCACAGAAGCGCGACGAATCGCATCAGGGCCCATGCGAGCACCCGGACGACCAGATGTCGCCATATCTAGTGGCGCACCCAACACCACAACATCAGCGTCGTTGTCGATTGGATTTTGCACCAATGGACGACGCATAAACGTCATCGCATTTGAGTACAGCGAGTAATCTGGTTTCGTAAATAGATCGTTCATTAAAAATCCTCAAGATAGGTGTAACCCATCAAGCCTTGCTCTAACTCTTCAAGTACACTCTGCTGCTCTTGCGCTAGTACTTTAGCCGTTACCAATTCTTTGTAGTTCTGACGAATTAGGTCCATATCGATATGAACGTAACGCATCATGTCTTCTACTGTGTCGCCTTCGTTGATGTAGTCGATGTTTGCTTCGCCGCTCTCATCAACATTCACCACAACACTGTGCGTATCACCAAATAGGTTATGCATATCACCCAAGATCTCTTGGTATGCACCTACCAGGAAGAAGCCCATGAGATATGGTTCATCTGGGTTCCATGCCGGCACTGGCAATGTTGTTTCAATGCCTTGACCGTCAACATACTGGTCAATCGTACCGTCAGAGTCACAAGTGATGTCCAACACCACAGCGCGACGCTCATCTGCATTGTCTAAACCGCTCAGTGGCAATACAGGGAACACCTGATCAATACCCCAAGCGTCTGGCAATGATTGGAACAACGAGAAGTTCACGAAGAACTTATCCGCTAAACGCTCGCTCAACTCATCCAAAATTGGACGGTGGTAACGGTTCTTTGTGCTCATACGAGTACTAAGCTCGTAGTTGATGCGCAAAGACATCTGCTCAGCCCAAGCACGGTGCTGAAGGTTCAGCATACCAGTCGCAAATTGGTTGTGCGCTTCTGCAATATCACTCTGCGTGTCGTTGTAGATCTCAATCAACGCACGATCATCGTTACCAGCATCGAGCTCTAAGAAGTTCTTCCACATGTTGTTTAGCAACATTGGAGCGTCAGCTTCAGGCGCAGCCATATCTTCCGGCGAGTAGCTTTCAGTACCAATAACGTTGGTGATCAGTACAGCATGGTGCGCTGTCAGTGAGCGACCAGACTCTGAAATAATCACAGGTTGTGGCTGATTGTAGAGCTTACAAATGTCCCCTACTGTCATCACGATGTTACGAGCGTACTCAAGCAAGCCGTAGTTCATTGAGTTTGAAGATTGGCTACGTGTGCCGTCGTAATCGACTGCTAAACCACCACCAACATCTAAGAACTTCAGTTGAGCGCCAATATCACGCAGTTCACAGTAGAAACGAGCCGCTTCACTCACACCATTTCGCACGTCACGAATGTTCGCCATTTGCGAACCTAGGTGGAAGTGCACGAGTTCAAGTACATCCAGCTGGTCTTCTGCTTTCAAGCGTTCGATAACGGTAAGTACTTGTGATGCAGACAAGCCAAACTTCGACTTCTCACCACCACTTGCTTGCCATTTACCAGCGCCTTGAGAAGCAAGACGGATACGTAAACCCAAACGAGGTTTTACACCCAATGCCTTCGCTTCAGAAAGAACAAGATCAAGCTCAGACAGTTTCTCTAGAACGATAAAAACCTTGTGCCCTAGCTTTTCGCCAATCAGTGCAAGACGGATGTATTCTCTGTCTTTGTAACCGTTACACACGATCACAGAGCTCGCTTTTTGAGCCAGCGCCAATACTGCCAATAGCTCAGGTTTGCTGCCCGCCTCTAGTCCTAGCTGCTTTTGCTCTAACTGAGCTTGGCTCGCTAAGATCTCATCAACCACTTCTTTTTGTTGGTTAACTTTAATCGGATAAACAAGTAGGTAACGATTGTCGTATTGATATTCGTCGATCGCTTGGTTAAATGCGTTACAGATATTGTGCACACGTTGATGCACTATTTGAGGAAAACGCACAAGAGCAGGTAAACCAATATTTCTTTGCTCTAACTGTTTTACGATCTTACTTAGGGGAACTTGATGATCCGTTTCGCTTGGTGAAACATACACCTCACCGTTGTCATCAATTCCATAAAAACCTTGGCTCCAGTGCTTTACATTATACTCAGCACGGATGCGTTCCAAATTAACCGAATTTTCCAATTCTAGAGACCTCACACTATAGGGCCATCGACAGAAGATACCTCTTTGGAATAGCGAGGTATAACCCAACAAAAACGCTCGAAAACGATTTGTTGGCTGCATTAACCGATATTATTAAGAGTGAGTCCAACCATTGATATTTGTGGTTACGATTACGTTTTTTTATCAACAGATCGACTTAAAGTGACAGGTAAGGAATTACAAGGTTTTAGGCTAAAAATCAGGCGGGAGCGCATTAAATTTAAAGCACTTTCTAACAAAAAATCAGGTGAATAAAATAGTAATCACACCTAAAATTCCAAGTTAATTTGGTGATGTTAAGTCAGGGTTGTGACAAATATCGGCACTTCATTATCACAACTCTCGCTATCACCAAAATTGTCAGTATCCTGTTGTTCCATACCTATTGATGAGTGTTAAATCATGTCCGAAATATACACCACCTACGCAAAGCAATACGACTCTGCTGCTCGCGATAATATTTACAACGCCCTATTAGAACGCCCATCAACCATAGCCTTACTAGACGATGTTAAAGGGCTCGATATTGTCGACCTTGGTTGCGGCTCAGGTATTTACGCACAATGGTTTATTGACCAAGGTGCCAACAAAGTTACGTGCACCGATCTGTCTCAAGATATGGTCGACTTAGTGAACGGAAAACAAATCCCCAACGTGACCGCATACGCGCAAGATGCTGCACTTGGCTTGCCCAAAGAAGCCGACAACAGTGCCGATGTCATCGTGTGCCCATTAGTACTGCATTACATTGAAGACCTAAAACCTGTCTTTGATGACATTTATCGCGTTCTAAAACCGGCCGGTTACATCGTGTTTTCCACTCACCACCCATTTGCAGATTTTGAGTGCACCCTTTCAGGTAACTACTTTGAGCGCGAATTCATTCAAGAAGAGTGGAACACGGTCGGCACACCGGTTCAGGTAAGCTTCTACCGCCGTTCATTGACTGAGCTTTGCCAAGCTGTCAGCCAATCTGACTTGCTGATTTCACAAATCACTGAAGGCACAATCGACGAGAAAGCCAAAGCTATCTCTGAAGAAACGTACGAGCGCCTATCGAAAAACGTTAACTTCATCTTTATGCGTTGCGAGAAAATGTCTGCCTAACCCGCAAGCAAATCGCGTGTGCCTTTAACTACACCAAAGGCACACGATCATTTCTCTGCAAACCTGTCATTTCTTCCTCAAGATCAACCCTTCCGTTGTTGCGCCCACTTAACTAAACCGCCAGTTCATTGCACAAAAAATAAACTTTTCTTGTCTATATCTTGTATTCGACCATAACTTCTTGTAATTTTAACTGACCAACCAATCGGTCAGCTTTCGAATTTAGGGGATACTATGAGCCATAATCTAGACCTTGAACCAAACACGTCGAGCACCAACGACATGGATCAAATATTCAATCGACAACAAGATCACTACCGCAACAACGTTAACCCAACGCTTGAGCAGAGAAGAAAAGACCTCTCTGTATTGAAATCGTTATTAATGCGCTACCAAGAGCAATTGATTGAAGCGGTATCTGAAGATTATGGCCATCGAGCAAAGCACGACAGCTTAATTGCTGATATCACCCCTTCTCTGCACCAAATCAACTACAGTGATAAGAATCTTAAGAAGTGGTTGAAGCCTTCACGCCGTAAAGCTGGCTTGATGCTAACCCCAGCTAAAATAACCGTTCACTATCAGCCAGTGGGTGTTGTCGGCATTATTGTTCCTTGGAACTTCCCAGTAATGCTCGCTTTGGGCCCTCTCATCACAGCATTGGCAGCAGGTAACACAGCAATGCTCAAGATGTCTGAGTTTACCCCTGCAACCAACCGTGTTTTGAAAGCGATGTTGGCCGAAGGTTTCAGTGAAGATCAGGTGGCGATCATCGAAGGTGAAGCCGACGTTTCTGCTAAGTTTAGCCAGCTAGCGTTTGACCATATCCTTTTCACAGGCTCAACCGCTGTTGGTAAGCACGTGATGAAAGCTGCCGCTGATAACTTAACGCCCGTGACACTAGAGCTAGGTGGAAAGTCTCCAACCATTATTGCCCCAGATTTCGATGTCGCTGACGCAGTTGAACGTATCTTGTTTGCTAAGAGCTTAAACGCAGGTCAAATCTGTGTTGCACCTGATTACATCTTGCTACCCCGAGAAAAAGCCGATGCATTTATCACGGCTTACAAGCGCTACTTCAAGAAGCTCTATAAAGCGGGAATTGAGAGCAAAGACTTAACCTCAGTGGTTAACATGCGTCAGTACAATCGCTTGCAAGGTGTAGTTGAAGACGCGAAGTCAAAAGGTGCTGTAGTACACACCGTCACCGAGCAGGCACATGACGACGTGAACCACAGAATGACGCCGCACCTTCTCACCGAAGTGAATGACGACATGGTCGCGATGCAAGAAGAGTTGTTTGGTCCTGTTCTGCCTATCGTGCCTTATGATTCTATTGAAGAAGCGATAACCTACATCACAACCAGAGAACGTCCACTTGCCCTGTACCTAATGAGTCACGACAAGAAAACCCAAGACCGATTCCTATCGGACACTCATTCAGGCGGCGTTTGTATCAATGACTCTTTGGTGCATGTGGCGGCAGAAGACGCACCGTTTGGTGGTATTGGCCCTTCAGGCATGGGACACTACCACGGCATTGAAGGCTTCAAGACCTTTAGCCATGCTAAAACCGTGTTGACTCGAGGCAAGATCAACTTCACTAAGTTGATGCACCCTCCATATAACAACCCAATCAAGAAAATGATGTTCAAAGTACTGAATCGATGATTACAAAAAGGCAAAAAATCCTAGATGCTGCGCTCCTACTCTTCTCTCAACAAGGGTTAGAGGGCACATCTACTGGGCAGATAGCGAAGAGCGCAGGTGTAGCAAAAGCGACGCTGTTTCATCACTTTGAGAACAAATCTCTACTGATTGATGAACTGTTTCGTGAACTGAAAGTAGAGTTATTTTCTACTCTTGACCAGCACACTGAAATCGCTGAACAAGACCGCTACCAAGCCTTTAAATTCATGTGGATGACAGGGATTGATTGGGCGTTAGAAAACCCTGTCGCCATGAAGTTCTTCACCAATGTTCATTTTGACCCAACGACTCAAACTCGTGAAGTCATTGTGTCGCAGATGTTCGCATCACTCGATGACATCGTACTGAAAGGACAAGAAGCTGGAGAGTTAATGGTGTTAGACATCAACCTTGTTAGACACTTCATCCACAGCCATTTTTTGATTTGTGCCAACTGGCTAATCGAGCAGGCCGAGTTATCGCCAGAGCAATCAGCCAAGTACATCAATGATAGCTTTGATATGTGCTGGCGAGCTGTCGGCGGACAAAACTCGTAATTTCCACACTCTTCGAAGCTATTCTTTCAAAGAACACTCTAAAGCGCCTCATGGTTATCTCATGGTTATATAGGCGCTTTAATTATTTGGATACATTTTAATCAGGTCACCATATTGACTTTAAGCGCCCTCTTTCAGTAACATTCCACCATCATTTCAAAAGAGAATAACGCCATAATGAAGTACTAACATCCTGACATCCGATTTATTTTTATAAAAATCATTTGGACACTCGGGGTTAGTGGGCGTTACTTCGTCATCTATTTTCGCGACAAATCAAGTTCTTAAAGATCCGTCTTTTGACAAAATGAATCTTGCAGAACTGTACCTCAAAGACAGAAATCATCTCACCACAAGTTTTCTATTTTTGATTGGTCATCTACCTAAGTAACGTCTTTGGCGATCTATTGTTAGAGTCCTACATTGGAGTCTATATAGAAAAGCGCCTCACCCCTTTTACTCGTTTACATGTAAAGGGAGGTATTCTTATGCCTACTATATTAGCCAATAATCTCTCATTTCAGCTTGATACTGGTGAGTGGTTATTAAAAGACATCAGCTTTAATCTGAACACGCGCCTTACAGGACTAGTTGGAAGAAATGGGGCTGGAAAGTCACTGCTACTGTCGTTACTCACTGGAAAAACACAGCCAACATCAGGCAGTGTTTCCAGACAAGGTTCGATCGGCTTTTACTCACAATTACCTTCAGAGCTTTTGGATAGCGAAATCAACATTGCTGACTTTTTAGGTATCACTGAAAAGCTCAATGCCTTGCAAGCTATCGAGCATGGTAGCTGCGAAATTCAGCACTTCAATATCGTTGGTGACGATTGGGATTTACAAGAAAGCACTCAACAGCTTTTAGCTACATTGAAAATAACCAGTGAGTTAACCACACCATGCAACACATTAAGCGGTGGTCAACTTGCCCTCTTACAACTCCATCGCTTATTTACATCGAATCACGACATGTTAATTCTCGATGAACCTTCCAACCATTTAGATAACGACGGACGTAATTGGTTACTAGAGCAGTGCCAGTTGTTTGAAGGCAAAATACTAATCGTCAGTCACGATCGAAACTTATTGAGACACATGGAAGGAATCTACCATCTCAATAGTTTGGGATTACGTTTCTACAAAGGAAACTACGATGATTATTTCAAACAAATGTCGAGCCAAAGTGAAGCATTGGACAAGCAGATTGCGCATCACCAATCCGAAAAGAAACGTCTGGAGCGCCAAGCTCAAGCCAATAAGGAAAAAGCACAGCAACGTGAGTCTCAAGGTAATCGACTCAGAAAGTCAGGCAGCCAACCCAAGATATTATTGGATGCAATGAAAGACAAAGCAGGACGAACCCAAGGAGCATCAGCCACTAGCCAAAAGAACTTAAAGGATCAAAACCAACATAAGCTTCAATCCCTAAAAGAACAAAAGGAACAACTAAAACCACAGGCCTTATATCTACAACATGGTAATAACAGTAAAAAGAACTCGCTATTAACCGTTGAAGATTGCCACCTGAATTTTGGTTCTGGCGCTCCCATCAACTTCTCTCTATCGCAAGGTGAACGGTGTTATCTAACGGGTGCAAACGGCTGTGGAAAATCGACGCTGTTAAAGGCCATTCATGGGCAACACTCGAACTATACAGGTTTCATTAAACGCTTAGGAACCACAGTATACTTGGATCAGCACTTTGGACTGTTGGACCCCAACGACACCATGTTCGATAGCCTGATGACACATAGCTGCGGCATAACAGAAAGTGACGCACGCACCTTGTTAGCAGGTATTGGGTTTAGGCGAGACTCCGTTTACCGCAAAATAGCTCACCTAAGCGGTGGAGAGAAAATGAAACTGGCGATGTTGATCGTCAGCCATAAACAGGATTCGCCATTACTGCTGCTCGATGAACCAGACAATCACCTAGACATCGACTCAAAGCAAATATTGGCGTCAGCTTTGCGTGAATACCGAGGCGCGTTCATCCTAGTCAGTCATGATGCTGATTTTGTTGAGGAGGTAGGCGTAAGCCAAAATCACATACAACTTTAAACTTCCTCAATTCATTCAATAAGCTTAGTTAGGCGAGCGTCGTTCCGGTGCTCGCCTTTCTCGATTGAGACAAGTACACTACGCGCCTCGAACATCTACTCATAAGGCTAAGGTTTGCATACTCTAGAACAATTAAAATCAGGGCAACTAAAAGGTATTAAGCGCTTAAAGCTGTCAGAAGGTCTCACCGAGTTTCCATTAGAGATCTTAGAACTCGCCGATTCACTAGAGATTCTGGATCTTTCAGGAAATCAATTATCGGAGCTTCCACAAGAGTTAACACAGCTGACTAACCTGCGCATTATCTTTGCGTCGAATAACCTGTTCACGCACCTTCCTGATGTTCTTGGTTCACTTCCTAAGCTTGAAATGGTTGGCTTTAAGACCAACCAAATCAAAACCGTGAGCGAAGTATCTCTGCCACCTCAATTACGCTGGTTAATTCTGACGGATAATGCCATCGAAGTTCTCCCTAACTCACTAGGTGAAAGACCACGACTGCAAAAGCTCGCATTGGCAGGTAACAAGATTCGCGTTTTACCAGAAAGCATGGAAAACTTATCAAACCTTGAACTGGTTCGCCTGTCTGCAAACCAACTGACAGAATTTCCTGAGTTCCTTATTAAGCTACCAAAGCTTGCTTGGTTAGCCTTTGCGGGAAATCCGTTTTGCAAACACCCTAGCAGCTTAGATAGCGTGCCCGCTGTGAGTTCTCAATGTTACTCATTGAATCAAGTGCTTGGCCAAGGCGCATCAGGCGTGATATCTCATGCGAATTGGTTAAACAGTGATTTTGATTTCCCTCAGGAAGTGGCGGTTAAAGTATTCAAAGGCGAAGTGACAAGTGACGGTTACCCACATGACGAACTGGAAGCGTGTCTTCAAGCTGGTCACCATAGCAACCTAGTGAAGTCTATCGCCCAAGTGGACGAGCAAGATTACCTTGCATTGGTGATGGAGCTTATCCCAAGCAGCTATTACAACCTGGGCTTGCCTCCGACACTCGAGACTTGCACACGTGATACTTTCCCAGAAGATTTCGAACTTCCAATCGCGCAAATCGACAACATCGTTACTCAAATGATTGATGTATTTAATCACCTACACGACAACAAGGTTTGTCACGGTGACTTGTATGCGCACAACACCCTAGTCAATGAGCAAGGCCAAATGATCTTTGGTGATTTTGGCGCAGCGACTATCTACGGTTACCTAACAGAAGAGCAGCAACAGGGTATTCGACGCATCGAAGCTCGCGCTCTCAAGTACTTTATTCAAGACCTATTGACGGTTTGCTCTACTGAAGAGATAGATTCAGAACTGTACAAGAAACTTGAAAACTATCACGCATAAGCGCTACCAAGCCTAAGTAGCCAATCAAGGTTCGATAGAAATGAAGAAAGCTAACGTTTGACGTTAGCTTTTTTGCTTTTGGAGCTTGATGAATCAAACCGAGTTAGCTAGCTTCAACCTGAACAAGCTTAAGGTAAGAGTGAAGCTCTTGGTTTTTATATTCCACCGCTGAGTGGATATTCAAATCCTTACACGCAACCGCATCAAACTGGTAACGATTGTCACCTTTGCTGATTTCAACATGCAACAGCCCGCTTTTCAGCAGCCAATAACCTTGAGTTTCAAACCGATCAAACAAGCGGTATTCCGTTAGGCTACCATCCGAATGAAAGTGAACCTCAGTAATGTACCCTGCTGGGCAGCTTTTTACCCAAGTACGCCCTAAGACATCCTCTTCTACAAAGTTTCTTTTGCTCTCGCACCACTTTAAATAATCGGCGCTCTCGCTCAGGTCACTGTCTAAGTCGTGTTTATGCAGTAACTTTTGCTCTTGCTGTTCGCGGTAGTAAAGTTGAAGCAGTGTCTGTTGGTTATCACTCATTAATCGCCATCCCTAGCTAGTTAATCCAATCCAAGAAGGCTTAAGCTACCAACTCATAAGAGACAACATAAAGCTCAGAGATCCCAGGGTAGATATCTTGAATTACGCCCTTAAGAACTTCTAACGTCATGTTCTCTTGCTGAGCATGGAACTCACCCAGCTCATCAAACAAGATTGGCTCTACGCTGATGATTTTAAGATTACAGAACACACGTCCTTGCTCTAGCGTTGATACTTCCACAACGCTACCTGGCTGGTAATCGCGCTCAGATTCATCACGAATAGTAATCGTCTTTTTGCCTGAAAGGATATCGGTTTCAAAACGTTCGAAGAACGTCATAGTGGTAGGTGCGGTCATTTATCTCTGTCGCTTAACATTGAAAGGTTAGGTAGATGTTTATATACCAGAATGCTTGTTCAAGCGAATAAAAATTAGATGCGAGATGCGAGATGCGAGATGCGAGATGCGAGATGCGAGATGCGAGAGAATATGGCAGAGCCAAAGAGCAGGCAATAAAAAAGGAGAACCGAAGTTCTCCTTTTCTTAAACCTTTAAGCTAACTCTAAATTATAGAGATGCTTTCGCTTTTTCAACTAGAACAGCAAATGCTGCTTTGTCGAATACTGCGATGTCAGCAAGAATCTTACGATCGATCTCGATAGATGCTTTCTTAAGACCGTTGATGAAACGGCTGTAAGATAGACCATTTTGACGAGATGCCGCGTTGATACGTGCAATCCAAAGTTGACGGAATTGACGTTTCTTGTTGCGACGGTCACGGTAAGCGTATTGACCAGCTTTGGTAACTGCTTGGAAAGCTACACGGTAAACACGTGAACGTGCTCCGTAGTAACCTTTAGCTTGTTTTAGAACTTTCTTATGACGTGCACGAGCTTGTACACCACGTTTTACGCGAGGCATTATGCTTCTCCTAAACTAAACGAATTTATAAACTAAAAAGAATTAAGCGTATGGCATCATACGTAGAACTTGAGCAACTTCACATTTAGGAAGGATCGAGTTCGGACGTAGCTGACGCTTGTTCTTAGTAGTACGCTTAGTCAGGATGTGACGTTTACCAGCGTGCTTAAACTTAATACCACCAGCAGTTTTCTGGAAACGCTTAGCAGCACCTTTGTTGGTTTTCATCTTAGGCATGATGAATAACTCCGCATTGTTGAGTTGTTAATAACATAGTAATTAGGGCGAATAAAACCCCGCAACCTGAGGCTGCAGGGTTCAATTACTTGCAAAGCCGTTAATTACTTCTTTTTAGGGGCCAATACCATGATCATCTGGCGACCTTCAATTCTCGTTGGGAAAGATTCGACTACTGCAAATTCTTCAGTATCCGCTTTCAAACGATTAAGAACGTCAACACCGATGTCTTGGTGAGCCATTTCGCGGCCACGGAAGCGAATTGTTACCTTCACTTTGTTGCCGTCTTCTAGGAAACCAGTCAGGTTGCGTAGTTTTACCTGATAGTCTCCAATATCAGTTCCAGGACGGAATTTAACTTCCTTAATCTGAACCTGTTTTTGCTTCTTCTTCTGCTCTTTCGCAGCTTTGCTCTTCTCGAAGAGGAACTTACCGTAGTCCATCACACGACAAACTGGCGGCTCGGCGTTAGGGCTGATCTCTACAAGATCCATACCAGCTTCATTTGCAGCTTCCATCGCTTCAGCGATTGAAACCACACCAACAGCTTCGCCGTCAGCGCCAGTTAGACGCACTTCACGAACGCCACGAATGTCACCGTTTAAACGGTGCTGGTTTTGTTTGGCCGGTTGTTGGCCACGTCTTCCGCCTTTAATAGCTATTCCTCCAGATTGAGCTTACGGCTTGAAACCTCAGCTTGGATGTATGAAATAAAGTCATCCACTTTAAACTTGCCAAGGTCTTTACCTTTACGTGTACGTACTGCAATTTCGCCGGCTTCCATTTCTTGGTCACCACACACAAGCATGAACGGTACACGTTTCAAAGTATGTTCGCGGATTTTAAAGCCAATCTTCTCATTTCTCAAGTCTGCTTTGACTCTAAATCCACTTTTTTGCAGTTTTTTCGTAATTTCTTGTACATATTCAGACTGTTTGTCTGTAATGCCCATTACAACTGCTTGTTCTGGCGCCAACCACGTTGGGAAGAAACCAGCGTATTCTTCAATAAGAATACCGATGAAGCGTTCTAGTGAACCTAAAATCGCGCGGTGGATCATAACTGGCGTGTGACGCTCGTTATCTTCACCTACGTAAGTAGCACCTAAACGTTCTGGTAATGCAAAATCGAGCTGCACTGTACCACATTGCCATGCGCGGTCCAAACAATCATGCAAAGTAAATTCAATCTTAGGTCCGTAGAACGCACCCTCGCCTTCTTGAATCTCGTATGCAATCTCTAATGCTTCTAGCGCTTGCTTAAGGTCAGCCTCTGCACGGTCCCACATTTCGTCTGAACCTACACGCTGTTCTGGACGAGTAGATAGCTTAACAACAATGTTTTCGAAACCGAAAGTTGTGTAAGTATCGTAAACCATATCAATACAAGCTTTAACTTCTTGTTGAACTTGGTCTTCAGTACAGAATACGTGAGCATCATCTTGAGTGAAGCCACGAACACGCATGATACCGTGAAGTGCGCCTGACGGCTCGTTACGGTGACATGAGCCAAACTCAGCCATACGTAGCGGTAGATCACGGTAAGATTTCAAACCTTGGTTGAAGATTTGAACGTGACCAGGACAGTTCATTGGCTTGATAGCGTATTCACGGTTCTCTGAAGAAGTAGTGAACATTGCTTCTGCGTACTTATCCCAGTGACCAGAGCGTTCCCAAAGAACACGGTCCATCATTAATGGGCCTTTAACTTCTTGGTATTCGTACTCTGTCAGTTTCTGACGAATAAATACTTCTAGCTCACGGAAGATAGTCCAACCGTTGTGGTGCCAGAACACCATGCCTGGTGCTTCTTGCTGCATGTGGAATAGGTCAAGCGCTTTACCGATTTTACGGTGGTCACGTTTAGCCGCTTCTTCTAGGCGCACAAGGTGAGCTTTAAGCGCCTTCTTGTCGTGGAATGCAGTGCCGTAGATACGTTGAAGCATCTTGTTGTCACTGTTACCACGCCAGTAAGCACCCGCTACGTTAAGTAGAGTGAAGTGCTGGCAGAAGCTCATGTTAGGCACGTGTGGGCCACGACACATATCGATGTATTCTTCGTGGTGGTACAGGCCTGGACGATCGTCTTTAGAAACGTTCTCGTCCAAGATTTCAATCTTGTAAGTCTCGCCGCGAGCTTCGAATGCGTCGCGCGCTTCCTGCCAGCTAACTTTCTTCTTAACAACCTGGTACTTGGTCTTCGCTAGCTCTTTCATGCGCTTTTCGATCTTTTCTAGATCTTCTTGCGTTAGAGAGTGCTCAAGGTCGATATCGTAGTAGAAACCGTTATCGATGGTAGGACCGATCGCCATTTTCGCTTCTGGAAAAAGCTGCTTAACCGCGTGGCCTAAAAGGTGAGCACAAGAGTGACGAACGATCTCAAGGCCATCAACTTCATCTTTAGCTGTGATGATTTCTAGGCTTGCATCGTTTTCGATAAGATCACAAGCATCAACACGCTCGCCGTCTACACGACCAGCAATGGTTGCTTTCGCAAGACCAGGACCGATTGATAGGGCAACATCTAGAGTTGATACAGGGTTGTCAAATTGACGCTGACTACCGTCAGGAAGAGTAATAATTGGCATTATTTGTCCTTTACAGTGGTGTTGCACACCAAGCAACACATGAAAATGTTTAATATATGTTTGTCAGTCAACGAGTATGTTGACCGGAGATATATGCATAATAAAGATACCCACATAGAAGCAAATACAGATGCCCCATTTGTAGGTATCCGAGCATTGTAACGAAATAATATAAAATGACAATGACAGAGGGTCTCTCGCGGCTTTCTTATAACTCCGATAGATAAGAATTTGTCATGCTAACCAACACCTTCCCTCTCCGACAAACCCACTCTTGAGCTGCTCTAATCCAACATAGCAGTTTCGATTTAGTCATTTAGAACTAAGCTATAGATAAGTGACGGAATACGGATGAGATGCATATGGAGAAACAGGCTACTTTTATATCGTTTATACCCTCTTTACCGTTAATCATAACTGCTGTTATTTACACACCAGCGACATCGGCCAATAAAGATTACGGCCCCTTAATCAGTTATACCCAAGCACCATTGCAGTCCGTTCGCCTCACTCCGACACTTCGCTCTGGCTTCCCACTCGAAGAGAATAAAATTGAAGTATTCTCCGCGTTAACGGCCGCGAGTATCTGGGCCAATTCCCACGACTACCATTTAGACTATTATCAGAATCAACTTCAAACGGGTTTACGATGGCAATTAACTAAAGCATGGCAAGTAGAATTCAATTACCGTTACCTTTACGCCGCCAATAATCACCTCGACAAAATCACCATCAACTTTCATGACCTATTCGACATCGACCAAGCAGGACGCGATCGAAAAGAACGACATCAATTTGATATTTACGCACCAGACCACGACATCAATGTTCGGGACTTCTCCGGCGACACGCTAACTAGCGCTTTCACCCTCTACACTCAATACCAAATCATAGACATTGAAAACCACGGCTTATCTTTTGGCATATCTCTCTACCATAACAATGTCAGCCATGGTGCATTTGAAGGAAGCAGCACCGAGCAAAGCGCTCAATTCAACTATGCTTACCAACTTTATATTAATACCTTCTACACAAGCCTAGGGTTGGCGAATCAGTCCAATCGAGAGGTAGAGAGCGGTTTCTCACACAAGAAAACGACATGGTCATGGATGGGCGGCTATCAACTCACGTTATTCGAAAACCATGAATTGCACCTAGAATATCGTTGGTATGAAGGCGCAGAAGATGGCGAAACTGAGTTTTCAGAATCAGCTAATGAGATGATGTTTGGCTATCGTTACGTGATGCAACGCTCGGCAATTGAGGTATCCATCATCGAGAACATCTTCAACATGGATAACTCCACCGATGTCGCCTTTCAATTGGCTTATCGGCATCAGTGGTAGATTTGATTCACTTCGAGGTAATTGAATTAAAAAGCCGAACAATTAAGTTCGGCTTTGGAAACGGTGTTGTAATTACTAGTAGATAGAGCGACTACGAGCAGAGAGACAACTACGCACTCATGATTTTTGATACGGCATTGCGAATGTCTGAGTCAGCTGCATTAGCAGGTAAACTGAATGAGATGTATTGGTCGCCACGGAAGCTCATTGAGCGGTCAATTTCGGCTAGGCAGTGAACCATAGAGCCTTCAACGATGAATGATAGCTCGATCTCTTTGTTATTCATGAAGCCGCCGCTACGAAATTCAATCTCTTGGTAACAGCCAGAGCGTGAAGCAAAGCTATTACCTTTTAAGAAGCCCTTCTCTACGTCTGCTTTCACCATTTTCATGCCCGATGCTTCAACACCTTGGATGATTTTCGCGACTGTTGGCAGTGGATGAACGGAGATAAAATCACGGTCTTTAGGATCAATCGCAAAACCAATATCTAGGTTGGTTTCTACCCACACATGACACTGGTTCATTTGTGCGTTCAACGCGGTGACTGGCGTTTCATCATTCAACTTAAGACGGAATGGCACCAATTTGGTTTCACCCGGTTGAATTACGAAAGGCTCGACTGCTTGAATACGACCAAGTGAAAAGGTTTCGTAACTGGTGCTGTCTTCCGTTTCGACTTTAACTTCTGTATTGAGAACTAAGTTGATCAGGTCGATTTGTTGCTCAACGTCGCCACCAATGATGTGAACATTGCCAGACAACTCGCCACCTTGGAAAACGTCAATATTATCTAAGACGGTATCGACCTTTGCCGCACCGATGCCCAACGAGGCCTTTAATTTCTTAAACATATTATTTCCCTTTCTAATTATCTGATTTACGAATAGTTATTGCGTGACAATTTGCGACACTTGCCCCACAGAATCAAGACATTTGCGCTATCAATGTTGAACAAGCTCACATCCTCTGAGGAAATGTTGAAATCGTGAAAAAATCCGTTACTCTATTTGTATAGTCAAATAAGGTTTCATTATGTCGAAAGCGCCGCTCTACCTTCAGATAAAACAGTTCATAGACGACAAAATTACCAATGGTCACTGGCCGGTGGGTTATCAAATTACCACCGAACTCGAACTCACAGAGCAGTTCAATGTGAGTCGAATGACGGTGAATAAAGCAATTCGAGATCTTGTGTCTGAAGGCAAGCTCATCAGGAAGCCAAGACTGGGCACTTTTGTGTGTGAGCCAGAGGAAAAAGCGCAATCTCCCCTACTTGATATCAACAACATCGCCCAAGAGATCAAAGACCGTGGCCAAACCTACACAAGTCAAGTGATCAAGCATGAAAGTATAAAGGCCGATGAAAGCACCGCCACACGGTTAGGCGTGATGATCAACGCAGAGGTATTCTATAGTGAAATCATCCACTTTGCCGACAATATGCCGATACAGCTAGAAGCTCGTTGGGTAAACTCACAAGCGGCTCCCCAATACTTAGAACAAGATTTTTCAGCCTCTACACCCAATGAATATCTTTCAAAAAACTGCCCGTTAAGTGCTATAGAGCACACGGTTGAAGCCATTATTCCAGACTCGAAAATCAGAACGTCACTAAAGCTATCTGAATCAGAGCCTTGCCTTCTTCTTAATAGAAGAACATGGAGTAAAGAACGCCTTATCAGCTTTGCATTACTCTACCATCCCGGCTCTAAGTACAAATTAAGCTCTAAGATCGTTTTGGATTAAAGAATATCATCCTGATCGCCGATCACATTTTTGCAACATCAACTTGATTCGGGTCAGTATTTAGCCTATTTATTTGTATATACATTTATTGTTTAGCAAAGATCTAGGTGATTGGTGATTATGAATTTGATCCTCAAAAATGCACGAGTGGTCTCGATGAGCTCGGGAGGCGACGGTTACCAACCTTCTTCCCCGCAAGATATCGTTATCGAAAACGGTAAGATCGCGTCCATCTCTTGTTCAAATCAAAACGCACTGGCTTCTAAATCGGAACAAACAAGTGTTGATGGTTCTTTGGATTACACCACCTACGACTGCAAAAACAAGCTCGTTACCCCTGGGCTGATTGATTGCCACACTCACCTTGTATTTGCAGGCAATCGCGCCAATGAATTTGAACAACGTTTGAATGGCGTCTCCTACACCGACATCGCCAAGCAAGGCGGCGGTATTCTAGCTACAGTCACTGCGACACGCTCAGCACAAGAAGCCGAACTGATTGAGATGGCGCTGCCTAGATTAGATGGGCTTCTAAAAAGTGGCGTCACCAGCGTCGAAGTAAAGTCTGGCTACGGTTTAACGCTTGATGACGAACTCAAGATGTTACGCGCTGCCAAAGCCTTAGAAAACCACCGTCGTATTAAAATCACCACCACACTCCTTGCAGCACATGCTGTACCACCAGAATATAAAGAACAGCCAGATCGTTACATTGATCTGGTCTGCCAAGAGATCATCCCTAAAGCCGCAGAGCAAGGACTAGCTGACGCAGTCGACGTATTCTGTGAATCGATCGGCTTCAACCTAGAGCAAACCGAGCGTGTATTTGCGGCAGCCAAACAACATGGACTAGCGATAAAAGGTCACACAGAACAGCTTTCTAATATGGGCGGCAGTGCGCTAGCAGCTAAATACGGTGCTCTCTCTGTTGATCATGTTGAGTACCTAGATGAAACCGGAATAAAAGCGCTAGCGGAATCGGGTACAGTCGCCACCTTATTACCGGGCGCTTTTTACTTCTTGAAAGAGACTCAACAGCCACCTATTGCCCTACTTCGCGAGCACAATATCCCAATGGCAATAGCGACCGACTTAAATCCCGGCACTTCTCCTTTTGCTGACTTAACACTGATGATGAACATGAGCTGTACCCTGTTTGGCACAACTCCAGAAGAAGCATTACGTGGGGTTACTTGTCATGCAGCTGCCGCTATTGGCGAGTCGCAAAACAGAGGAAAAATTGAAGTAGGTTACGCTGCTGATTTGGCTATCTGGAATATCGAGCACCCTGCCGACTTAAGCTATCAAGTCGGTGTTCCTCACCTGCATAAACGCATTGTTAATGGCGAGGTATGTCATGACGCAATCTAAACCCAACAGCACTAACGCAACTACAGTCACCACCCACAACTTTGTGTGGACGGGACGCAATGATCTTGAAGATGGCGAACATGGCACCCGAGTTCATCACATCACCAACCAAGTCAAAAATGGCGATTTGGATGACCAACTGATGAAGAATGCTATCGCCTTGGTTGGCTTTGCTTCCGATGCCGGTGTTGCAAGAAATAAAGGACGCGTGGGCGCGAAGCAAGCACCTAATTTGATTCGCCAAGCGCTGGCGAATATGGCTTGGCACAGTGATACACATATTGCTGATCTTGGTGATGTTGAATGTAACGACGGTCAATTAGAAGTCAGCCAAAAACAGTGCGCTACTGTGATTGCCAATGCTCTATCAACCAACAAAGTGATTACCCTTGGCGGTGGTCACGAAGTGGCTTGGGCCTCTTTCCAAGGCCTCGCAGAGCACCTTCACCGAACTCAACCAGAGCACAAACCTAATATAGGCATCGTTAACTTTGATGCTCACTTCGACCTTCGTGAATTTGAAAGCGACATCGCTGACGTCAAGCCAAGTTCAGGCACACCCTTTAATCAGATTAACGAATACTGCCACACACATCAGTGGCCATTCCATTACGCGTGTCTAGGTGTGAGTGCTGCCAGCAATACCAAAGCGCTGTTTAATAAAGCCGACCAACTTGGCGTGTGGTACGAACATGATCGCGATATCACCCAAGTAAACCAAGTTGCTCAACTGGTTAAGTTGCAAAAATTCATCGCTGAGTGTGATTACCTTTATCTCACTATTGATTTGGATGTCTTCCCTGCGGCGACGGCACCGGGTGTCAGTGCACCAGCAGCAAGAGGCGTTAGCTATGAAGCGCTCGCGCCTTTCCTAGAACAGATTTTTAAACACAGCGAGAAACTCATTATCGCGGATATTGCGGAATACAACCCAGACTACGACGTCGATGGCCAAACGGCTCGATTGGCGGCACGTTTGTGTTGGGATATTACCAGTGCAATGGCCAGTGAATAAGCCAGCTATATAGATAAATACAACTACAACGATATAACGTGAAACAGAAGGAATTTCAAAATGACGGAACACCACAACAGTGACCCTCGTCTCGACACGACTCGCGAAATTCGCGCACCTCATGGCACTACTTTGCGCGCTAAATCTTGGTTAACAGAAGCACCCCTTCGTATGTTAATGAACAACCTAGATCCTGATGTGGCAGAACACCCACATGCACTGGTTGTGTATGGCGGTATTGGTCGTGCAGCACGTGATTGGAAATGTTACGACAAGATTGTTGAAGTATTAGAGCGTTTAGAAGACGACCAAACGTTACTTGTTCAATCAGGTAAACCTGTGGGCGTGTTCCCGACTCATAAAAATGCACCTCGCGTATTGATCGCTAATTCTAACCTTGTTCCACACTGGGCGAACTGGGAACACTTCAACGAGCTCGATAAAGAAGGCTTGATGATGTACGGCCAAATGACAGCAGGCAGCTGGATTTACATTGGCTCACAAGGCATTGTTCAAGGCACTTATGAAACGTTTGTTGCTATCGCGAAGAAGCACTTCCAAGGCGAAGCAAACGGCAAGTGGGTTCTAACGGGTGGCCTTGGCGGCATGGGTGGTGCTCAACCTCTTGCAGCGACCATGGCTGGATTCTCAATGATCGCGGTTGAATGCGATGAATCACGAATCGACTATCGCCTACGTACTGGTTATGTCGACAAAAAAGCCACCAGCTTAGATGAAGCAATGGCTATGATTAAAGAGTCAGACGCGCCTATTTCTGTTGGTCTATTAGGTAATGCTGCTGATGTATTCCCTGAGTTAGTAGAGCGTAACATCACGCCAGATGTTGTGACTGACCAAACCTCTGCCCACGATCCTTTGAATGGCTACTTACCGCAAGGTTGGACAATGGAGAAAGCAGCACAAGAGCGCACCATTGATGAAGCGAAAGTCGTAAAAGCCGCTAAACAATCGATGGCAATTCAAGTTCAAGCGATGTTAGACCTGCAATATCGCGGCGCTGCAACCGTGGACTACGGCAACAACATTCGTCAAATGGCACTGGAAGAAGGCGTAGAAAACGCGTTTGATTTCCCGGGTTTCGTTCCTGCTTATATTCGTCCACTGTTCTGTGAAGGCATCGGTCCATTCCGTTGGGCGGCCCTTTCTGGTGACCCAGAAGACATCTACAAAACAGACCAAAAAGTAAAAGAACTGATTCCAGACAACCCACATCTACACAACTGGTTAGACATGGCGCGAGAACGCATTCAATTCCAAGGCCTACCAGCTCGTATTTGTTGGGTTGGTTTGAAAGACCGTGAACGCTTAGGTCAAGCATTCAATGAAATGGTGAAAAATGGCGAACTGAAAGCACCAGTAGTCATCGGTCGTGACCACCTAGATTCAGGTTCTGTTGCCAGTCCGAACCGTGAAACCGAGGGCATGATGGATGGATCAGATGCCGTATCAGATTGGCCACTATTGAACGCACTACTAAACACAGCAGGCGGCGCAACTTGGGTTTCTCTACACCACGGCGGCGGCGTTGGCATGGGCTTCTCGCAACACTCAGGTATGGTGATTTGTTGTGACGGTAGTGAAGATGCATCACAGCGTATTGCTCGCGTACTTCACAATGACCCAGCAACCGGCGTTATGCGTCATGCGGATGCGGGTTACGATATTGCCAAGCAGTGTGCGAAAGAACAACAGCTTGATTTACCTATGCTAAACGAAGAACTTCGTCGCCTTTAATGTCTGGAGAGAACATGTTGAATTTATTACTTAAACCAGGACTTCTAGGCCTATCTGAACTTCGCAAGATCAGTCGTAGCCCGGTGAACTTATCACTCGACCCTGCTGCAATCCCAGATATTGAAGCGAGCATGCAGGTTGTCGAACAAGTGATTGCTGAAGATCGCACTGTCTATGGCATCAACACAGGTTTTGGCTTGTTAGCAAACACCAAAATTGCGCCAGAAGATCTCGAAGTTCTACAAAAAAGTATCGTACTTTCTCACGCGGCAGGCATCGGCAAGTTCATGTCTGATGAGACTGTACGTTTGATGATGGTGCTGAAGATTAACAGCTTGTCTCGTGGCTACTCCGGTATCCGCCTCAAAGTAATTAATGCTCTTATCGATCTTGTGAACGCGCAGGTTTACCCATGTGTACCACAGAAAGGATCAGTTGGCGCATCTGGCGACCTTGCTCCCCTAGCCCACATGAGTACTGTTCTACTTGGTGAAGGCCAAGCACGACATAACGGCAAAATCATTACTGGTTTAGAAGCGATGAAGATCGCAGGGCTAGAGCCAATCACGCTCGCACCGAAAGAAGGTTTAGCGCTACTAAACGGCACACAAGCATCAACCGCATTTGCGTTAGAAGGTCTATTCGCAGCAGAAGATCTGTTTGCGTCTGCAACTGTCTGTGGCGCTATGTCTGTTGAAGCAGCACTCGGTAGTCGCCGCCCATTTGACCCTCGTATCCATCGCGTTCGTGGTCATCGTGGCCAAATGGATGCGGCTCTTGCTTACCGACATATGCTTGATCAAAAGAGTGAAATTGGTGAATCACACACTTGTTGTGAAAAGGTTCAAGACCCTTACTCGCTGCGTTGTCAGCCTCAAGTGATGGGTGCCTGCTTACAACAAATTCGTAATTCAGCAGAAACGTTAAACGTTGAAGCAAACTCGGTATCCGATAACCCGTTGGTGTTCGCTGACGATGGCGACATCATTTCAGGCGGTAACTTCCACGCAGAGCCTGTTGCAATGGCCGCAGATAACCTTGCATTAGCCATTGCCGAGATCGGTAGCTTGTCAGAGCGAAGAATGGCACTGCTGATTGATAGTGCGCTAAGTAAACTTCCACCTTTCTTGGTCGATAACGGCGGTGTGAATTCAGGCTTTATGATTGCTCAGGTCACCTCAGCAGCGTTAGCAAGCGAGAACAAAACACTGGCTCACCCAGCTTCTGTAGACAGCTTGCCAACGTCCGCTAACCAAGAGGATCACGTGTCGATGGCAACCTTTGCGGGTCGTCGTCTTCGTGACATGGCAGAAAACACTCGTGGAATCTTGGCCGTTGAGTACTTAGCAGCCGCACAAGGGTTAGATTTTAGAGCACCAAATCTGTCTTCTCCTCGAGTAGAAGAAGCAAAACAGATCCTGCGCGAGAAAGTCAGCTTCTACGACAAAGACCGTTACTTCGCACCTGATATCGAGCAAGCAAATCTACTGCTCAAGTTATCAGTGCATAACCATCTAATGCCAGAAGGCCTACTGTGTAGCTTCTAAGGTTTAACGAAATAACTCATCATATAAACAGGGGCTATTGATTAGCCCTTGGTGCATTGAATCCAAGCCCCTATTCCCCTCAAAATCGTCACATACCATCCAACGTATTTATCTAATCGACTGATATATAAGCAAAGTTAACTGGATAGACCATTAGAACGAAGTTAGTTAGCTATAATCCACCCCAGATTTGATGACTAATAGCGATACTATGTTTCTGACACCTTACTTTTCTACTGAAGACAATCAATTTCAATTCACTCGTGAACAAGCTAGCCACTTTGCTAAAAAAGTAGCTGCTGACTTCAACCCAATTCACGATGAAGACAACAAGCGCTTCTGCGTGCCTGGCGATCTTTTGTTTGCAGTTCTTCTGCAGAAAGAAGGCATCAGCCAAAAAATGCGTTTTGATTTTTCAGGTATGGTTGGTAACGGTATTGCGCTAAGCGTTGATAACAAATGTGAAAAAGAAAGCTCACTGGTTGACGAGAAAGGCAAAGAGTACCTACACATGTCTTGTGAAGGTGAGAAAAGCCACGATCAAGCATTCATCGAACACGTAGTAACAAACTACGTTAAGTTCTCTGGCATGAACTTCCCACACATCATGGTTCCTCTTATGGAAGAGCAGCAAATGATGATCAACTGCCAACGTCCTCTTGTGATTTACGAGAGCATGGAAGTTGAATTTACTCGCCTAGATCTGTCTCACCCTGAAGTTGAATTCTCTGGTGCGACTTTTGACGTTGAAGGAAAGCGCGGCATCGTGACTCTGAACTTCGATTTCAAAGAAGATGGCGAAGTTGTCGGTAAAGGTGTGAAGCGCATGGTAGCAAGCGGCCTTAAGCCATACGACCAAGCTTCTGTAGACGACCTAGTAAACCGCTTCAACGAGCGCAAAGAGATGTTTCTAGCTCAGTTCGCAGCCGCTGCTTAATCGGCACTCTTATTTACACCACTTGATGTAAATGGCGCTAGAACAAGATCAATAAAGCCCAGCTTGATATCCTCAAGCTGGGCTTTTTAGTTTTTAACCATCAAATTATATTTGTAAGTGTTACTTTTCAAACTTCAAAAGTGAGGGTGACTTTCGCACAATTACACCGCCTAAAAGAACGAATAGCCAATGCCAAGTAAGTGAACCACCGCTGCCACCACCTGAGCTTTTTGCGTTCTGTGTTCCTTCAGACTTAGATATCTTTACCTCATCGGTATACGCAAAGTTTTTGATCGTAGCTTTGTCATTTCCTGAAGAACCTGACGAATCTTTCACATAAGTAACCATGAAGCTGTTGTCAGCATCTCTTACCATCGGTAAATTTACTGAGCCAGAAAACTCGCCCGATACTCGATCGAGTTGCTGCCCATTAATGTAAACCTCAACAAAGTCATATTTTTCTTCAGACGAAGCTGTAAGATCGAAAGAAACCGTACCAGTGGGAATGCCCTCAACAACAATGGATGTAGATTCACTATTGCCAATAACTGGAGAGGTTATAGTGCTTCCTTCCACATTCCAAGATTCTGTATTATAAACAGCGCTGTGCGGTACACCCACTAAAGCATTTACGTTACTTGTTGCAGCATTTGTCCCGATAACAGAAACCGTTGAAGTCACCGTGCCTAATAGTGAGTCAGTATCAACGTTAATACCAAATTCATGCTCACCGATTGAGTTTAGGTTATAACTCACCACAACTTCACAGCTTTGCCCTGCAGTTAAGGTGCTACATCCATTATCTGTTATGGCAGTATCATAACCGGAAATTGGATAGACACTGTTCACTTCGATGTTTTGATCAGACTTATTTGTGAATTCGAAGGTATGAGAAATAGTAGCCAATAACCTTGCACCTAGCATTTCCGTTTGACGGTAGCTAAACCCAACTTTCTGCTCATCAATCCAATCATCAAAGTAACTAATATTGGTATAAACACCGTAAGCATCAGCTAGCGCACAACCTTCTCCCCAACTTACAATACCCAGTTGTTCATAAACGCCATTGGTTGATACAACTATTGGGCCGCCACTGTCTCCCTGACAAGAGTCGTAACCACCATCACTGTAACCAGCACAGAATGCGTCATTGCCAATAAAGGAGTAACCATAGTAGGGAACACTATTACATTGGTACTGGTTAACCAAAGGAACATTGACTTGATACAATTCACTCTTCGATGAGTACCCATCAGATGCGTCCTGATCACCCCAGCCCATAACCGTTAGCATTTGGCCGTCATTCAAGTTGCCACGAGTATAACCATCAACGAGATTAACCACAGATTCTGACGGCTTTTCTACTAGCTCAATAATAGCTATGTCACTGCCTGTCGCTACAGAGTTGTAATATTGATGTACGTAAATATTTTCAACAGCATACCTATGCTGTGCTGCTTGTGATGAAGAGAGGTTGGATACGCCAATCACGACATCTAGATCTTCACTACTATTACCTTCCACACAGTGAGCGGCAGTTAATACATATCGCTCACCAATGAAGCTCGCACCACAAAACTGACCGTCATAAGCATTCACGTTCCTTGAGACCAACGCAGCCATAAATGGCCAATTTCCGTCTGTCGCTTCTTTACCGTTTATAATTCGAGCTGAAACATCTGCCAACACCGACGTTGAAGACAGACTCACTACATAGATACCTAACGACAACCATTTAGCCTGAACCATTTTTATTACCTAGCCTTTTATACATTTTAATAATGACGCGCAGGCTATTTTATAAAAACACAATATGAAACATTGGCTATATTGTTTTGTGATACAGCTCAACTAAATGATAACAATTCTTATCTAATTACTAAGTTGTATTTGAATCCACATCAGATCCAACGCCTAACCTTTTGTTTGTAATCAACATATTCTGCACCGAACAATTGCTCTAGAACACGCTCTTCTGGCTTGATTTGGAATTGATTCATGTAAATCACGAACACAAAGCTGAGTAAGATACTGAAGATGTTTTGAAAGTAGTAGCCGAAGCAAAACAGTAAAATGAATAGCCCTAAATACATTGGGTTTCGGGTGTAGCCGAAAATGCCGCTGTCTACGACTGCCGAGGCGGTTTCAACTTTGATCGGGTTAACGGTGGTTTTCTGTTTTCGAAACTCCCATATACCTGATAATCCAACCACGCCGCTCAATGCGATTCCAACACCTAAAACGATTAGCTTATAAGGCAATGCTATTGCCGCCGTACTTAGTTGTTGAGCGCAAAAATAAGACGCAACAATTACCAATATAAACAGAGCAACTGGTGGTACTTTTAACTCAAGAAATCTCATAGCTTTCCTTATTAACAATTCCATTGTTAGTTTAGAAAAAAGCCCAGCAATTGCTGGGCTAAATAGTATAAAGAATTTTTGCGAGCGCCTGTAATGGATGGGCAAGCTTCTCACCCTCAAAACGCTTCACTTGGCTTCGGCAGGAATAACCCGTCACTAAGCAACGCTCTTTTGGTAAGTCTTGCATCCTTGGCTTCCAACTTAGACCGTATATATCTTTCGACATTTGCAGCTTATCGACTTCGTGCCCGAAGGTACCCGCCATACCACAACAGCCGACAGGAACGCTGGTCAGTGCAGCACCAAAGTGTTTGAAGATAGCACCCCACTCTTTTTCAGCGTTTGGCATCTTGGTCTTCTCGGTACAGTGAGCGAACAAGTACCACATTTCCTCACTTGCAGAACGCACTTCAAAGTCACCGAGCGATGGCATTAACCATTCATGCACGGTGAGCACATCAAAGTCGCCACGCTTATCTGCTAAGATCTCGACGTACTCATCGCGGTAACAAAGCACCAGAGCTGGGTCGACACCCACTAAAGGAATACCGATATCAGCGACCATCGACAAGAAATCAGACGTCGATTTAGCCTCACGTGCAAAACGACTTAAGAAGCCTTTGATGTGCAGTGCTTTACCATTTGGCTTAAATGGCAGTAAGACCGGAGTTTTGCCAAGCTTTTGAGCTAGAGTAACGAAGTCTTCAACCACCTCTGCATCATAGAAGCTAGTAAACGGGTCTTGAACGATCAATACATGCTGCTTCTTCTCTTCCGAAGAAAGCCCTTCAAGATATTGAATATCGAACAGTTGCAGCTCTTTGCTCGCCAAACGATTCTTAAGCGTAGGTACCGACATCAATGGTGCATCGACATAACCGACTGTTTTCGCTGTTGCAGATTGAACCCACTTTTGACCCAATGCAGCATTAACGACTTTTGGCGCTTTCGCCATCAGTGGCAGCATGGTTTCAATGTTCGCTACCAAATAATCTTTCGCAGGACGTTGGTAACGTGAGTAGTAGATATTTAAGAATCGTGAACGGAAACTCGGCACGTCAACTTTGATCGGACACTGGCTCGCACACGCTTTACATGCAAGACAGCCGTTCATCGCTTCGTGTACTTCGTGTGAGAAGTCGTACTCATGGCGTTTGTTCATCGTGTTACGAACACGTTCCACCATGGTTTTAACCGGAGTGTTGTCTTTTAGCGCTTCTTGCTCTAAATCGAGAATATCGACGCCTTGCTCCGTTAACTGACGTAGCCATTCTCTTACTAAGCCTGCGCGACCTTTTGGAGAATGACGACGGTCAGCAGTGACTTTCATCGAAGGACACATTGGCGAGCTCGTATCATAGTTGAAACACAAGCCGTTACCGTTACATTCCATCGCTTGCTTAAAGCTGTCACGAACTTGAACGTCGATCTGACGATCGTAAAAGCCACGCTTAGTATCGGTGACTTTCACCAATTCAGCGTCGCTTTCTAAAGGCGTACAGATCTTGCCTGGGTTCATCTTGTTATGTGGGTCAAACGCCGCTTTAACTCGTCTTAATTCGGTAAATAGTTCTTCACCAAAGAAGTCAGGGCCATACTCAGAACGGAAGCCTTTACCGTGTTCACCCCACATTAAGCCGCCGTATTTCGCCACCAGCTTAACCACTTCATCAGAGACTTCGTGCATCAAGGCTTCTTGCATCGGATCACACAAGTCTAGAGCTGGGCGAACGTGCAGTACACCCGCATCAACGTGACCAAACATGCCGTAGTTCAGCTCTTTTGAATCAAGCAGGACTCTAAATTCAGAGATGAAATCCGCCAAGTTTTCCGGTGGTACACAGGTATCCTCAGCAAAAGCGACAGGCTTAGCTCGGCCTTTCGCCGCACCTAATAGACCTACGGCTTTCTTACGCATGTTGTAGATTCGGCCAATACTCGCCAAATCGCTACACACTTGGAAGCCAATCACGCCCGCTTCTTCGCTTTCAACCATGGTTTCAAGTCGTGCCGTCAGCGCTTGAACTTGTTGTTCAACTTCCGCTTCATCTTGGCCTGCAAACTCAACCATGTTGATGCCAAGCATCTCTTTGTTTGGAACATCAGTCAGCAAATCGCTCACGGTGTGCCAAACAATGTCTTGCTTCGCGAGGTTCAATACTCGTGAATCCACCGTTTCAACAGAGAGAGCTTTCGCTTCAACCATGAACGGCGCATTACGCAGTGCAGAATCAAACGTATTGTATTTCACGTTAACCAGTGTGCGCGCTTTTGGAATCTTCGTTAGGTTCAGCTTTGCTTCTGTAATGAATGCTAAAGAGCCTTCTGCGCCACATAGAACGCGAGTCAGGTCGAAGCTGTCATCTTGTTCGTTGATTGCATTCTTTAGATCGTAACCTGTTAAGAAGCGGTTCAACGGAGGGAATTTATTGAGGATTTGAGCACGCTTGTCACGACAAACAGCCTCAGTCACCGCAAGTGCATGGTGAGCAAATTCACCTTCAACAGGCAAGCCATGTGATAAATCAGATTCTAGACATGAACCGTCTGCGAATACCGCTTGCAGCGACAACACGTGATCAGACGTTTTACCGTACTTCAATGACCCTTGGCCAGAAGCATCAGTGTTTATCATGCCACCCAAGGTTGCTCGGTTGCTGGTTGATAGATCAGGAGAGAAAAAGTAACCATAAGGGCGAACTGCATCGTTCAATTGGTCTTTAACGACACCAGACTGAACTCTTACCCAGCCTTCTTTCTCGTTAATCTCAAGAACCTTATTCATGTATCGAGATAGATCAACCACGACGCCTTTTGTTAAAGATTGTCCGTTGGTTCCAGTACCACCGCCACGAGGGGAAAAAGTCACGCGTTCGTAAGCAGATTTAGAACCCACTTTACCGAGCAGCACAACGTCTTGAGTTGTTTTAGGAAGGATGACCGCCTGCGGCAATTGCTGATAGACACTGTTATCAGTCGCCACAGCCAAACGGCTAGAATATTGAGATTCAATGTCGCCAGTAAAGCCCGCTGTTTTTAGTTCATCTAAAAAGCGTACAACAACTGGATCGACATCAGCATTGAGTTGAAGTCTTGGTAACATTTGCTTCCTGCCCCTACTTCGCTGATCCTATCAGCATTGGGTTATCTGAGATTTTTAATAATTTTCTTTGAATTTCGTCACTTTACTACTATTAAGATCATATAAAAAGGTGATCAAATCAGAATCTCAGTGCAAGAATGGAGAAATAGTCACTTTCGTCTTAATTCGGTAGCAATATACTGAATAACATTTTGTTTAAGACATCTCCATGAGCACATCACAATGAAAAAAAACAAAACAGTCACAACTGAAGATATTCTTCTTAAGCTATGCCAATCAGTCTCAAGCGTACTCACTTCAGCAACGGCTTCTCAGGTGTCCTATTCAGCCATGGTTCAAAAGATCAACAAGACAAGTCTGAAGCCAGATTTCGGTTGTTTCGTTCTTTTCGACGGCGGTTTTTCTGGTCTTGTTGTTATCAATTTTACGTCGAAAGCCGCACTAGAGATCTATACCAATTACATGCGTAACATGGGCATGCCTGAAAATGAGCTAGCCGTGCTGCATACGTCAGACGAAGTGGGCGATGTTTTGGGCGAATTGATGAACCAATTGGTAGGTGATTTCACCAATAAAATCCGTAAAGAGCTACAAACCAACATCACTCAGAACCAACCGAAGATGTTGGCGTTAAATAAGCAAGTAAACCTTTCTGTTGATACCAATCTCGATCGCCCACAAGCTCGTCGTGTTACCTTCTCGACGCAAAACAACAACATCTTCTACCTCGAGCTTGCTATGGATAAGACAGAATTCATCCAATTGGAAGAATTTGAAATTGCGGAAGACGAGTGTCCAGACAGCATCCTAGAAGCGACTCAGAAAAAAATGCAGGAAGAGAACAAACCAGCACAAAGCTCAGGCAACGACTCAGCAGCAGATCTGCTCGATGAACTTGGAATCTAGTGTGCTAATACTCTAGTCACTCTGAAAAATCGTGTCACGAACGCCATCAATACACTTGATGGCGTTTTTGTTTATGTAACCAAGCGGCCTTTTACTTTCCTATGTTCACCGCCTCACTTACGCCTCAAACGAGTTTTGCCTTTCTGTTACCCGCGAAAACATGTAAAATGTCGGACTTTTAAAAATTTGCGGTAATGATTAAGTAGTCGATGGATAAGAAAAAAGCCCTAAAGAAAATTGCCAAGTGTCTTGAGCTTGGAAATTCTGCGAACGTCAATGAAGCTGCCAATGCGATAAAAATGGCGCATAACTTGATGCTGAAATATGGTCTCGAAAAAGACGATATTGAATTTATCAAGATGGGGAAAACTCAATCCACTCACCTGTTACCTGCAAATATCAGTTCTACACTGCTGCGTGTTATTCGCGGTATCAACACCAAGTTTGGCGTAGAAGCCGTATTGCTAAACCACAAAGGCCTCAAACGTGTTGAGTTCATTGGTGAAGCCGATCGCGCAATCTTCGCTGCCTTTGCTTTCGATATCATCTATCGCGAACTTAATGAGCACACAGGCCAATTCAGAAATAGCTTTGCTGGTTCAGGCACTGGTTCTTTAGAAGTGACACGTCGTGTGAACTCGTTTGTTTCAGGCTGGGTTGAAGGTGCACTTGAAAAGCTGCCAACCATTACTCCAGATGACGAGTCGAACAACAAGATCAACAACTACATCGATAAAGAATTCAAAAATATCGACCGCGAAACCTTCAAGCAACAACTCAGAGAAGCGATGAAAAATCTTACCGCCGATTATGAAGTTGGTCTGAAGAAAGGTCGTAAATTGTCTGTTAATCGACCAGTTGCCGGCGCCCAGGCAGCTAAAAAGATAACTAAATCATAGAGCCGCTTTACATTGCTTCAACGTATTGATAAAAACCATCAATAAGATTTACAGGACTATGTTTGTCATTCGAATTCATTTGTTTGACAGAAGTACATGATGGAGAAAATACGTTGAAAAAAATCACACTAGCCCTAGCACTTACTATCGCTTTAACAGGTTGTCAGGCAACTCAACGCCAAAACGCAACAACTGGCGAGTCTGAGACGAACTCTGCAACTCAAGGCGCTCTAATTGGTGCACTTGCTGGTGCCGTTGCTGGTGCTGCTACCGGTGACTCTAAAGACCGCGGTAAGCGTGCACTTATTGGTGCAGCAGGTGGTGCGGCTGTTGGCGGTGGTATTGGTTACTACTTTGACCGACAAGAAGCAGCACTTCGTGAAGAGCTAATGAACTCTGGCGTTCAAGTAGAACGTGTTGGTGAGAATCAACTTCTGCTTCGCCTAGAAAACGGCATCGGTTTTGATTCTGGCTCTTACGCTTTGGAATCGAGCATTCACAACACTCTTCGCGGCGTTGCGCGTATCCTAGTTGAATACCCAGACACAAGCCTAGTGATCGAAGGTCACACGGACAGCACTGGCAGTGAGTCGACTAATCAAATCCTTTCTGAGCGTCGTGCTGAATCTGTTCGTGCATTCTTGATATCTCAAGATGTAGCTGCAGGCCGTGCCATTGCTCGTGGTAACGGTGAGCGTTACCCTCTATGTGATAACAACACGTCTCAAGGTCGTGCTTGTAACCGTCGCGTAGAAATTCAAATCTTGCCGCTTAAGTAGCACGATTAAAGCCCAGTCGCCTTTATCTATTGAATTAACCACTATATAGTTGTTTGTCAGTTGTCGCGCTTGTCTCAAACGTTACAACCTAATTAACAGCCACATAGCGTATTCATACTGATATATCGGCACTGGGCTTTTTACGAGACTTATCTTTTGCTTATCCTATCCAACTTTCTGTCATCATCGTCTATTAGAACTCTGCTTCTTACCTTCATCTTTGCCACGATACAGCTGTTCTCGATACATTTGGTCCATGCAGAAAGTAGCCCTCAGCTGTCAGTAAATTCACAACCTCAAGACCCAGCATCTCAATACCAATTGGCGCAAGCCTATGAATTGGAAACCGATGTGCCTGAAAACATCGATGACGCATTCTATTGGTACTCGCAATCTGCCGAAAATGGCAATGCAAATGCGCAATTTAGACTCGGCGAGTGGTACTTGGCAGGAACAAGTGTCGAGCAAGACAACAAACAGGCCTTAGAGTGGTTCATCAAAGCAGCACTGCAAGGCAACAAGCAAGCGCCTCTTGAAGTAGCAAAGATCTACGAGTCCTCACTTGATAAGGAGCTCCTTCAACCACTAGATGCCGCGCAACTATGGTATGAAGCCGCTTTAAAAGACAACCCGAATGCAGAAGATGGCTACAACCGTATTCTAGAAGCACAATTCAACCAGCAACGTGCCAAGCAGATCTCTTCAATAGAACAGCTCGATGACAGCATCGACTCTGAAATAGACAGCAGTCAGGGGTTACCTCAGCAAGTGCAATCTAGCCAAATTCAATCTGACCAAATACTATCTGACCAAGCCTCACGCTCTAACCTCTCCAGTTCTAACCTAACCAGCTCTGACTATATGATTGGTGCTGCGTTGGCCTTACTGATTGCGATCGTGAGTATCAGCGCGACTCTGGTGATCTCGCGAAAGAGACAGGTGCTCAAGTCTGGCGAATTGAATCAGCAACAACAGACGCTTGAAGCGCAGCTTAGCTCGAAGGATTTCACCATTAAGCAGCAAAATCGTCAGCTTCAAACCATTTATCACGAATTGAAGAAGCAGAAAAACAGCAAAAGCCTAAATCAATTACAAGTGGCTTGTGCTCTTTTTGGGTACACACCGAGTTCAATCCCTGACCAAAAAAGCATCAAAGTTCGATACAAACAACTCTCGAAAATTTATCATCCTGATGGTCATGGATGTGACGAAGAAATGAAACGTTTGAACAATGCGCTAAAAACCATTTTACAAAGTGTTACAAAATCGTAAACAAGCACACACCTTTGGCTTTCCAATTCACGGAGATATCGATTTTATTGGTGTTGCAATCGATCACCTTCTCAAAAACGGGTAACAAACTATTAACTAATGGGTCTTACTTGTGTCATAATTTGCGCCGAAAATACACCTGACATATACAGGTGAGGAGAGAATATGTTCACAATAGAAGGCGTTTGTGATTGGTGCAAAAAGCCAAGCCTAGTTAAAAAACACGACTACCTAGATGGTAAGTGTCATCATGCATGTAAAGAGTGTAATGATATTGCAACCATTGATGTTCGCCAGTTCAATATTGGTGAAATGGAAATGAGAGCAAAACTCTCCCAAGCAACACTGAGATAAGTTACACCGTTGAAATATAAGAAAGCGCCCAAGGCGCTTTTTTTGTATCTGGGATTTATCTTCTTATCTTCTTATCTTCTTATCTTCTTATCTTCTTATCTTCTTATCTACTTATCTACTTATCTACTTATCTACTTATCTTCTATACAGGTGTATACAGTACTTTTCTGTAAAAACCACTGTATACACCTGTATAAAGCTCACATTTCTTCAACTTATGAGACAAAACAACAAATTCATTCGAATTTAATTTAGACAATAATTTCAATCACTTAAGTTAAAACCATCCCCTTACCTGTGCAAAATCGTCCAATAATCCCACAAAAAACGCTTGATCTTATAAGCAACAAAAACTACTGTATACACATACAGCATGTATATAAGGACAGCAAAATGATTCAAGCACACGTTAAAGCCCAACACTCTAGCCCGCTAGTTCACTGCGCATTTACATCAGTTTCTCGTAAAAGCAAAAATTCAAACGAGGAAGCGTTGTTCGCAAGAATGGCGTTGCTGTCCAATCAACATCAGTGGTTGCTGTTTACAGCGCAAACACCAAGACCATCGGCTAAGCAGCTTAAGCAACACAACGTGTGCTGCGACCGCGTTATTCACATGAAAGCCTCTCACCAGATGACGGAAGTTGAAACGGTCGAGAAGGCCATCCGCTCGAAAAATGCGAGTGCGATTGTTGCAAGTGCATCGATTGATCAGTTCAGCCAGCAATACCTAAGAACATTAGGAATGCGCTTTCAATGTGAAGTCTTCTTTATGGATGCAAATTCAGAGCGTATTCACTGATCTACCTTGCTTAACATTTTGGCTAACAAACTTAAGTCAGCTTGACAGCATGGCTCCAAAACACAGTCCAAACATACTGCCTTCCCCTGCCCTACAATTCGCCAATTTTTCAGCGGATAGTTAGGCGGGGGTTTTTATTTGATTAATAGATTTAGCAATCGTTTGCTTTTTCTCTGGAAGCAAACAGTAGATTGGGTATAATGCCCGTCTAATCATGTGCACACCGCACTTCTCTGTATGACGTTTGATAAAAGATAGGAATGTCTAAATGAGCCTTGCTGATCAAGTTCTTGCCGTAAATGATGACCTACCAATCCGTACTGACAAACCTGTCCACAGTGGCAAGGTTCGCTCAGTCTACTGGTTAACTGAAGAAGATAGCCAACGACTAATTAAAGAGAAAGGCTACGACGTAGCACCCGATGCGCCTCTAGCTATCATGGTGATCAGTGACCGTATCTCTGCGTTTGATTGTATCTGGCGCGGTGAAGGTAATCTTAAAGGTGTTCCAGGTAAAGGAGCGGCTCTGAATGCTATCTCTAACCACTGGTTCAAATTGTTTAAAGACAACGGCCTTGCTGACAGTCATATCCTTGATATCCCTCACCCATTCGTATGGATTGTACAAAAAGCTCGCCCAGTAATGATTGAAGCGATTTGTCGTCAATACATCACGGGCTCTATGTGGCGTGCGTACGCGAACGGCGAACGTGAATTCTGCGGTATCGAGATGCCTGAAGGCCTAGAGAAAGACAAGAAGCTGCCTGAACTACTTATCACGCCTTCTACCAAAGGGATTCTGAAAGGCATTCCTGGTGTACCAGAAGCTGACGATGTGAACATCACACGTAACAACATCGAAGATAACTTTGCAGCATTCAACTTTACTCAAGCAAGTGACATCGCGCACTACGAGAAGCTGCTAAAAGAAGGCTTCAACGTTATCAGTCAAGCACTGGCGAAAGTAGACCAAACCTTTGTCGACACTAAGTTCGAGTTCGGTTACGTGAACGATGCTCAAGGCAAAGAGAAGCTTATCTACATGGACGAAGTCGGTACTCCAGATTCATCTCGTATTTGGGATACTCAGGAATACAACAATGGCAACATCGTTGAAAACTCGAAAGAAGGTTTCCGCCAGTTCTTGCTCAACTACTTCCCTGATGCGGACATTCTATTGAACAAAGAACGTATGCCAGAGCGAGAAGCATTAGCGCGTGATAATGAACTGCCTTTGGACGCATTAATGTCGCTTTCTCGCACTTACCTTGATATCGCAGCGAAAATCACAGGTGCAGAGATTGTATTAAGCGACAATCCGAAGCAAGAGATCATCGACGTATTACGTGCAGACTACGGACTGATCGATTAAGACCAAGTTTGTAGCACCACCTAAATACAAAAAGGGCCTCAATATTGAGGCCCTTTCTACATGTACGTTTCTGATACGCTTTTATCTGTATCCAGATCTGTAAGCTCTAAGCTCTAAGCTCTAAGCTCTAAGCTCTAAGCAATACTGAGAAATTACAGCTTGATAGTAAACTCTTCTCCAGTATTACCTGCAATCACTAAATGACTGCGCGATTCGATGTACTCGATCTGCTCTTCTTCAAGAGAGTATGGCATAACCACCTTGAGTTCATTGATACCTTCAAGCTTGGCAAGCTTCAGCAAAGTAACAATGTTTGATTCATCGCTTTTACGTGTCGACATTGATTTCAATGCCATCTGCCATAAGCGATCCTCTGGGGTGCCCAGCTCTTTAATGCTATCTCGCCAGACGGTACTGAACACTGGCGCAATTGTGGTAAGTGCTTCCAGAAAAGTCCATTTTTTACTGCATGAGGCGCCAAGAAATGTTGTGTAATCAAACTCTACACGCGTCTCTTTCTGTTTATCCATGATGTCCCCCGACACTTTGGCAACACAATATACTCAATATCTATCAACTTTTTCTTTATAGCAATAGGATATAGAAGAATAGTCTTTTATGACCTTTTGATTGGTTAAAAAGGCATATAAAAATCAAATCCGTAACATAATAAGCACTGAAAAATAATATATGCGCCTATTTGATTAATATTTTAGAGATAAAACTTATCCATCTATTTTATATCAATTATTCGGCTCGCTTTTTTATACTGAATACGCCACCCAGACCATGTGGGCAGCTCCCAGCGTTTTGGTGATAACTTCCGACTACCCGATTGATAATGAACGTAAATCAACTTCCTTCCTGTCAGATATTCCACCTCAAGTTGCAAGTCGGCAAGACACAATGAAAACGGGTATTTTTCCGAGAACTCGTTATACAGCCAAGTAGGTATACCATCAAAGGGAATATCGTCATGTTCGAACATTTCCAGCTCACTGACATCCGTCACGCCTAACACTTCCAGTTGCTCTATAAACCATAGTTCAAAGCTCAATTGTTCGAGCTCTGGTGTAAATTGAGTCTGCTCATCCAGCCCAAGTTTCACGTAAAGCTGCCAATGCTTAATCTCTTGAGTGCGAGCCTCTGCAAAGCCTGGAAGTTGAGCACCACTTACCACCAGATCAACGATAGGCTTCAAAGATAACTGACCTTCTGCCGCCACCAGTTTAGTCGTAATCGTGCGGCCAGCGTGCACCAATGCCATTTCGGTAAACACGCCCTCATCATTGACCACGGTTTCACCTTGCTGCCATTCACCTAATTCTGCTTCAACAACCAGTTCTAAAGGAACAGGTGCAGTGGTCGTCGCTAAAGTAAGTGTTTGCTTCACACCTCGGCCCGGTAAGCTGTGAGTGTCCAACACCAACATCGCTTGTGCATTGTCAGGGAAACGATTCTGGCGACCGAGTACGACTTCTAACATCCCATTAGCGAACGCTTCTTTTCGTTTCAATCGACGAACAAACACCAGTTCAGGGTGCAGCTGAATAATAGTTTCAAGTAAAGCGGCACGTTGATAGCGCGACGCGACTTCTAACTGCGGAAGTTCAAACACTTCTCGCATTTGCTTCGCCAAACCTTGGGCTTCATTCAAGGCCTGCTGGTCTATTTCAAGATGCGGATAATCACGACCGCGAACAATCTGAATTAACAGGGATAAATCACACCCTTCTTTTTCTTGTTGCGCGAGCGCTTCCAGATGTTCTGCATTGTTAGGTAATTGATATAGGCGAGCAGGCACAGACAGCGCAGCCGTGAGATCGACCATCGCTTCTTTGAGTGCTTTGGTTTTAATGCGAGTTACAATATCGGCATACAAGGCATCAATCGGCAGTGGATACAACTTTTTTCCGTGCTCGGTAATTTGGTGATCAGTGTTAATCGCTTCCATCGTCAGCAAGGTTTGAGTCGCGCTGTTTAGTGACTTCTCAGGCATAGGATCGAGGAAAGACAAACTTTCAAGAGTCGCACCACAACATGCCGCCGCCAACATAGGTTCGGTCAGTTCTTCACGCTGTAGTTCAGGAGGCGTAACCGACTCCAACGCAGCGTGTTTGCCATACAAACGAACACAAACGCCGTCCATTACCCTACCCGCACGACCCGCGCGTTGTTTGGCACTGGCGCGTGATATGGATTTCAACATCAAGGTGGTTCTGCCGTTACGCTGAACGGTGCGTCTTTCTAATCCGGAATCTATCACCACACCAATATCAGGAATGGTTAATGAGGTTTCTGCCACGTTGGTCGCAAGGATGACCTTTCGCAAACCGCTGCCATTGCCATTGCCATTGCCATTATCACTATTGCCATTATCACTATTGCCAGTATTACGACCAGATAAAGCGAGATCTCGCTCTTTGTCACTGACCGAGGCATGCAGTTTAACGACTTGGATATCTGGATTCTTTGCCAAGGCTTGTTCACATTGTACGATCTCTTTCTTACCCGGTAGGAAAACCAAGATATCGCCATGTGACGCAATCAGTTGATGATTCACTTCTTCAGCGATGCGCTGCTCTAGATGTCGACTATCCGGCAGAGCTCTAGATTCATTCGCTCTGTGTTCAATTTCAACCTGATAAGTTCGGCCTTCACAACTGATCCGACTCGCATCCAAATAATCAGCAAGGCGCTCACCCTCAATGGTTGCCGATGTGATGACTAAACGATGACTCGCTTTTTCCTTTAGGATCGCCACCAGCAAGTCAATGTCCCAGCGTCTTTCGTGGAATTCATCCACCACAATCACATCAAAGCCAGCGAGCACATCTTCTGATAGCCAACGCAGTGCGATACCGGGAGTCACAAACACCACGTCTGTTTGCTCGTTGTATTCCGACTCTAGCTTGATCGCATAACCAACTTTTGAACCTAACTTTTCACCCGATTGTTGCGCTAAATATTTCGCAAGTGATGTACACGCAATTCTTCTCGGCTCCACCACCAAAACACGCCCATGTTGAGATGCCCAAATCGGCAAGCGCGTTGATTTGCCCGAACCGGTTTCGGCTTCGACAACAAGATGAGAATCGGAGATCTGTTCATGGAAAACATTTTGATAAGAATCGATGGGAAGTAGAGACATAAAAAGGAAGCGTCGCGAAAAAGTGTGAGCAAAGTATAACGAATTATGGCGTTCAAATTCGATAAGTGTGGGACATGGGTAAGAATATCATTTTGTTTGCTAAGATCGGAGGGAAACTATTTACAATTGAATAACTAAACCGTTATCATTTTTCAGTTACCCTTTCTCCCATATTAGGCATCCAATGAACAACGATAAACGCCCTCTATATATCCCTTATGCTGGTCCTGCTCTACTTAGTACCCCTCTTTTAAACAAAGGCAGCGCATTCTCTGCTGAAGAGCGCAGTTCTTTCAACCTTGAAGGTTTGTTACCGGAAACAACCGAAACAATCCAAGAGCAAGTAGGACGTGCATACAAACAATATTGTAACTTCGAAAGTGATATGGATAAGCATATCTACCTTCGTAACATCCAAGACACTAATGAAACGCTTTTTTATCGTTTAGTTCAAAACCACATTTCTGAAATGATGCCTATCATTTACACGCCAACGGTTGGCGCAGCATGTGAGAACTTCTCAAATATTTACCGTCGTGGCCGTGGTCTGTTTATCTCTTACCCGAACCGCGATCGTATCGATGATCTACTGAATAATGCGACAAACCACAATGTTAAAGTCATCGTGGTTACGGATGGTGAGCGCATTCTTGGTTTGGGAGACCAAGGTATCGGTGGTATGGGGATTCCAATCGGTAAGCTAGCACTTTACACAGCGTGTGGCGGCATCAGCCCTGCTTACATGCTACCAATCGTACTTGATGTAGGTACAAACAACCCTCAACGTCTTGCTGACCCAATGTACATGGGCTGGCGTCACCCTCGTATCACAGGTGCTGACTACGATGCATTCGTTGAAGAGTTCATTCAAGCCGTTCAACGTCGTTGGCCTGATGCTCTAGTTCAGTTCGAAGATTTCGCACAAAAGAACGCAATGCCACTGCTTGAGCGCTACAAAGATCGCATCTGTTGTTTCAACGATGATATCCAAGGCACAGCAGCAGTAACGGTAGGTTCTCTACTTGCAGCATGTAAAGCAGCCAACAGCAAATTGTCAGACCAACGTATCACCTTCTTGGGTGCGGGTTCTGCGGGTTGTGGTATTGCTGAAGCTATCATTGCTCAAATGGTGTCTGAAGGTATCAGCGATGCACAAGCTCGCTCTCAAGTTTACATGGTTGACCGTTGGGGTCTGCTACAGGAAGGCATGCAGAACTTGCTTGATTTCCAACAGCGCCTAGTTCAAACCAACGCGAATACTAAAGACTGGGAAAGTGATGGCACTGGCTTCTCACTACTAGACGTTGTTCGCCACGCTAAGCCAACAGTATTGGTTGGTGTATCTGGTGCACCAGGTCTGTTCAGCAAAGAAGTCATCAAAGAGATGAACCTTCACTGTGAACGCCCTATCGTATTTCCACTGTCGAACCCAACTAGCCGTGTTGAAGCAACGCCAAACGACATCATTCGTTGGACTGATGGCCAAGCACTTGTTGCAACAGGTAGCCCATTTGAGCCAGTGGTTCACAACGGCACGACTTACCCAATCGCTCAGTGTAACAACAGCTACATCTTCCCAGGTATTGGCCTTGGTGTACTGGCTGTGAACGCTTCACGCATCACTGACGAAATGCTAATGGAATCGAGCCGTGCGCTTGCAACATGTTCTCCGCTAGCAATCAACGGTTCAGGCGCTCTGCTTCCACCATTGGAAGAGATCCACACAGTATCTAAGAAGATCGCTTTTGCTGTTGGTAAGAAAGCGATTGAACAAGGTGTTGCACTAGAGATCACTGAAGAAGCACTGCAACAAGCGATTGACCAGCACTTCTGGCAGCCGGTTTACCGTCGCTATAAGCGTACTGCATTCTAATAGAGCGTACTTGTTCTCAAATACCACTCTTACAAGAGCCTCTGCAACTGCAGGGGCTTTTTTCTTTACACTGTCTTGTCTTTTTAACTGATTTTTCTCATTTTTATTTGGTATTATCGAGCACTCAAAAATTAATGCTCAGTCAAGGACCATGCCGAGAGTGAAATTCGATTCTCACATTTACCGTAGCTACCTATCAAAAGCTTACAAAAAACTGCAAGGTTTTCTGTTTGGCGCTTTCCTCGTGTTCTTAGTAGGCAGCGCTTCGGTTATTGCGATCGATTATTGGGTTTCATGGCAAGCAGAAGACCGCATCATTTACGATATTGATGAAGTGCCTGAGCTTGAAGTTGCAGTGGTACTTGGCACCAGCAAGTATTTGGGTAGAACACTCAACGACTATTATAAGTATCGAATCGAAGCTGCGATTGAGCTCTTCGACCGTGAAAAAGTCGACCAGTTTCTGTTAAGTGGCGACAACGCTCACCGCTCTTACAATGAGCCGTGGACGATGAAACGAGATTTGCTGAAAGCCGGTGTGCCTGATGAACGCATTAATCTCGATTATGCAGGGTTTAGAACATTAGACTCGATTGTTCGCGCTAAAAAGATCTTCGACACCGACAACTTCCTGATCATCACTCAAAAATTCCACTGTGAAAGAGCACTGTTTATCGCTAATTCTTACGATATTCATGCACAATGTTTAGCGGTTTCAGGCCCTACTCACCATTCGGGTACGTCTATCCGTTTACGTGAAGTTTTTGCGCGTACGAAGGCGTTCTTAGACTTGTATATTATGGGGACAACGCCAAAGTTCCTTGGACCTAAAGAGCCGATTCAACCGAGTCCAAAACCGGAATCATTTCCGATTCCAAACCCTATGACTGACCCCTCTGTAAACCCTGTTGTAGATCCTACAACAAGCCCTATTTCAGACCCAGCAGAGACGGATGTGTAGAAAACTACACATTTTGAATTTGTTGCCTCACATTTCCCCACTGTTACACAAAAACACACCAACACGCCTTTATTAACTTAAGTAACATTCTCCCAACAAAGTCTGGCCCTACATCAAGCTATATACCTCGAAAATAATAAGCACGACTCAATGAAGTCGTGCACCAATAAAACGAGGATAACAAAAGGAGCGTCTTATGACGGCACTTGTTACTACACTGAAACACTGGTTGTTCACCCGCAACAGCATGATATTAATTGGTAATTTCATGTTATTTGCTCTGTTAATCAATACCCTCCCTTTCGAAACACAAGTCAATACTGGTCTGAGTATTCTCGTGTTTGTCGCCGTTTTATGGTTAACCGAAGCAATTCACGTCAGCATTACTGCTCTGCTCGTTCCACTCTTAGCCGTGCTGTTTGGTGTGTTCAACACATCGGCTGCATTGGCGAACTTCTCGAACCCAATCATCTTCCTATTCATGGGTGGTTTTGCCCTTGCTGCTGCGCTCAACAAGCAAGAGCTCGATAAGGCGATTGCCGACAAAGTACTGCTGATTGCAAAAGGCAGAATGTCGGTGGCAGTGTTCATGCTATTCGGTGTAAGTGCGGGTTTGTCGATGTGGATTTCGAACACAGCAACCACGGCAATGATGCTTCCCCTTGTTCTTGGCATCATGAACAAAGTTGACCAAAGTGAAGACCGTAATACGTACGTGTTCGTGCTGCTAGGTATCGCTTACTGTGCATCGATTGGTGGTATCGCGACCTTAGTGGGTAGCCCACCGAACGCAATCGCCGCTGCAGAAGTGGGTTTGAGCTTTACTGAGTGGATGGCGCTAGGTCTTCCAATCTCACTTATCTTGATGCCAATCGCGATGTTCATCCTTTATGTGATGACGAAGCCTAAGCTTGACCACAAATTCGAGCTAGACCACGCACCGGTAGAGTGGACGAACAGCAAAAAAATCACGCTATCTATCTTCTTACTAACGGTTACGCTTTGGATATTCGGTAAGCCAATCAACGCAATGATCGGCGGCTTCTCTAAATTCGACAGCTTGGTAGCGATTGGCGCGATTGTACTACTAGGCGCTTCTAGAGCAGTTGAGTGGAAAGATGTTGAGAAGACGACAGACTGGGGTGTATTAATCCTATTCGGTGGTGGTATCTGTCTAAGTAACATTCTTAAAGCAACAGGCACCAGCGTATTCCTAGCACACTCACTCAGTGGCTTCTTAGAAACAGCAGGCGTTCTGCTAACGATTCTAGCGGTAGTGGCATTCGTAGTGTTCCTAACTGAATTCGCAAGTAACACAGCCAGTGCAGCGCTTTTGGTGCCGGTATTCGCAACCATCGCGGAAGCACTTGGTATGTCGCCAGTTATCTTGTCTGCACTGATCGCTGTAGCTGCGTCTTGTGCCTTCATGCTTCCTGTTGCAACACCACCAAACGCAATTGTGTTTGCCTCTGGTCACATCAAGCAGAAAGAGATGATGCGAATTGGTATGGTGCTTAACCTAGTTTGTATCCTAGTACTGACACTGTTCGCTTGGATTTTCTGGTAAGCAATAAATGCTCCCCTAAACTGGCTGCAGTTCCCCCACTCAGCCAATATAAAAAGCCCGCTCAACATGAAACATACACTGAGCGGGCATCCAAAAAAACAATAAAACGCTTTTCCCTTTTGGTGGCTCTTCGCCACCTTTTTTGTTTCTAACCTCTAACCTTCCAATATTCCAACTAACCAACTCACCAATGACTAAATCGCACTGGGTACTAAATTGCGCTCAGAACTAGATTGCACTTGGGACTAGACGCGTCCAACCCAACAGCAACATAGAGGCACACAGAACCCACACGACTGTTGCCAATGACAGCGTCGACACCAAGTTGTAGCGATAACTAAATACATAGACCGCACCAAGATAAGCCGCGTAAGGCACAAGCGAAAACAAGCCAAACAGTGCTGTGGTACGCAATTCCACCATGGTTTGTTCCGTGCCGACAATGTAGTGGGCAATCAAAGCAAAAGTAGGAAACAGCGGCACAAGGCCAGAGATATAAAAGCTCTTACTTTTTGACAACAGCGCAATCAATAAAACCGCCGCCGCACCAAGCAAGCATTTAAAAAACAGGGAAATCATTTCAATACGTTATCCAAACAAACCAACAAAAGGCTCTAGAGGGTAAACTCATATAGCGCCCATAAAAACGCCACACGTCACATATGCACGTGTGGCTTATTAAGTAATCAAAACAATTTGCAGATTAGTGACTCAAGATCACCTGATTACGTCCTGAGTGTTTGGCTTGATAGAGCGCTTCATCAGCGCGAGCTATCGTCTCTGTCACCCTCTCTTGTTTCATCTCGGCGAGACCAATACTGCAAGTGAGCGGGTCGCCATGAACCCAAAGATGCTGGCTAACCAGTAGTCGAATGCGTTCGGCTTTGATCTGCGCCTCTCCGGCTTCGGTCTCTGGGCAGAAAACGATAAACTCTTCACCGCCCCAACGCACCAGTTTGTCGGTCGCACCGATGGAGCTGCCCACGACCATGCTGAATTCACGCAGAATATGGTCACCCATTTGGTGTCCGTATTTGTCGTTCACACTCTTAAAGTAATCAATATCGAGATAGAGCATACTCAGCTTACCGTGGCCTTGCTTCACGTGTTGCGATTGCATCTTCAACCAATCACGAATTGCGTGTCGATTGAGGATCCCCGTTAGCTCATCACGGTGCGCTTTCTCAGAGAATTCAAAGTTCTGCTCTCTCAATGCTCGGTTCACGTTCTTTAAGTGGTTGTGTCTCTTCTCGGCAATCACCATACGCTTTCTCGAACGATGTAATTCTGAAAGTAAGAACACAGTACCCGTGCCGACCCAGATAAACAGTAAGATCAAGAACAAGCTTTCCGCAGAGATATACGAGCCTTCAAACTCGATGCTGCGAATAACAATTCGATGATGGCCTAACTTCGCACCCGATGCGGTAGCAAACTCGACCATATTCACGTTCGAATATTCAGGCGCTGAGTGCTCTAACGCCACATCATTGTCGGCTAACCACCATGTCATCACCTGTAGATTGGCGATTGGGATTTCAATCACACCACCATCGATTCCTGGAGAAAACTCCATGCCGTTGTACTTGTGTGTGTACTCGTCATCAGGAACAGAATAAGCGGGATTGTAGTTGCGTAGGTAAGTTCTCAAACGGCCACTAGAGTCCGCTTCCGCATGGTAATCAATATTTACTCTAAAGGTGTGATACTGAGAGAGATCAAGGCCTTTGGTAATGTCTGGGTTGATACGAATCGACAGGCCGCAATAAGGCCAAGGATATTCCGACTCTTTAAGTTCACAGTCGAGAATATACTGCCCATTTTCGTAGGATAATTGGGATGTACTGACGCCCCTATCAACTCGATCGCTGGTCGCGATAAATTCATATTTATCAGGGGTTATTGCTGTTATCACACGATTTCCGCTCACACGGTAATACTGCACAATGGCAAGCGTTGCGATAACGAGAAAGATAACAATCTTATGGATCCACTTCACGTCTAAGCTTCCGGCTTAAGATCCCTATAGTTGGGATTTCACGATAAAAAACAAGTCAGATAAATTAGTGATCTTAATACCAATAAATCACTAAAAAACGTTATATCACGCCCGAACAAAATGTCATACTATATTTTTATGCATGTATTTGCTGTTGATTATCCACGACGAGAATCAAGTAATATTGCGTATAAAAACAGGCTCTATTTGTTATACTCATCGCATAATCATCGTTAACCGTACTGCCTGCTCACAGCGCAATCGAGTCGACGAAATAATAATCAAAATACAATGAGTAATGTCATGTCTTTATTAGCAAAAGGAACACTCAAAAAGATGAGTGCTTCCCTTGATGGCGCGGTTACCTACCGTTTGCCTGTAGGCGAAGAGTTTGTAGAGCTAAACCCTCTGATTGGTAAAACCATCAACCTCACTCACACTGGCAACATTTTTTGCTGCTCATGCGGTAAGAAAACCAAAAAGAGCTACTCTCAAGGCCACTGTTTTGTGTGCATGAAAAAGCTAGCAAGCTGCGACATGTGCATCATGAAACCAGAGACTTGTCACTACGATGAAGGCACGTGTCGCGAGCCTCAATGGGGTGAAGAGAACTGCATGGTTGATCACTTCGTTTACCTATCGAACACATCTAGCCTTAAGGTTGGTATCACGCGTCACACTCAAATCCCAACACGTTGGATTGACCAAGGTGCGACTCAAGGCCTACCTATCTTGAAAGTAAAAACTCGTCAGATTTCTGGCCTGATTGAAGTTGAATTGGCAAAACACATCGCCGACAAAACCAACTGGCGCACGCTGTTAAAAGGCGATGGCGACGATATGGAATTGGTCGAAAAAGCAAAAGAACTGTTGCCATTGGTTGAGGATAAAATCCAAGAGATCCGAGCAAAGTTTGGTGACGATGCTATCGAAATTCTGAGTGAGAACATCACTTCATTGAGCTACCCAGTAGAACAGCACCCAGTTAAGATTGTGTCGCACAACTTCGATAAGAACCCTGAGGTATCTGGTGTGCTGCAAGGCATTAAAGGCCAATACCTAATCTTAGATACGGGCGTAATTAACATCCGTAAATTTGGCTCTTACGAAGTTGAGGTTTCTGCATAATTTGTAGAACTTGAGCGCTTCTAATTGTTAGCGATCTGTCGCTGATAGCCAAAACGAAAAATGCCCTGAAGCTCATTACTTCAGGGCATTTTAAATTAAAAACCTGTGTTACTTATTATCAAGATCTAAAGCGCGACCACATCGCCACACACGCGATTCTTGCCAGCCGCTTTTGCACGATACAGGGATTGGTCGGTCACATTCACAAGTGCATCGATAGAAACCGTTCCTTCACAAGCTCGGCTATCACTCACACCGATACTCACACTCACATTAAAGCGAACGTGCTCATCAATCTTAAATTCGGTTTGATTAAACTGCTCTCGGATCTGATCAGAGACTTGACGCGAAACCTGAGGCGACGCATTTGGGATAAACACGATGAACTCTTCACCGCCCCATCGACCCGCTACACCGCCCACAGCCTCAACATTACGCTTGGTAATATCAGCCAATGCGCAAATCACCTCGTCACCCACCATATGTCCGTAGGTATCATTGATCGATTTAAAGTCATCGATATCAAGCAGCATACACACTAAGTGAGTCTCAGAGACAAGGTGCTCTCTCAGCCACTCATAAATCGCCCTACGGTTAAGCAAATCCGTCATTTCATCGTAATTCGCTTGGTGAACCAGTTGCCTTTCTAGCATCACCTTCTGAGTCACGTCTTCAAGCACAACCTGAACCGCAGGCTGGCCTTTCCAAGTGATCGCATTATCGTAAATATTGAAGAAGCGATGAACACCATCTAAACCGATATTCTCGACCACATTGCTCATGCCTGAAGGCTTACCCGAAATCACCGATTGATAGCGTTGATAGATGCTTTCAACATTTTTCTTCGGCACCAAGTCGAGGATAGAGTCTAGCTTCAAGGCTTGCTCAATCGACTCTCCGCCCTGAAGTTTCACCCAAGATTGATTGACCATTAATGGCTTAAAATCTCGATGAACCAAGATGCCCTGACCGGACTGCATGATCATATCGTGGTACATCTTATCTTGCTCGCGCACCACGTTTTGTAACTGAATCGCAGGAGAAAGATCGATAACCGTCACTTGCAGTGCTGGCCTACCTTGCCATTCAGTCACATGGTCGATTGAAAACACGGTGAACTCTCTACCATTGCAATCAACATTGGTATAGGTATGCCCTTTCGGGTCGCGTTGACCGCTGACGGTTTCAAGGTAATTTTGGTAGGCGAGAACATGAAACTCTGCTGGAATGAGGTCCAGAAAGCTATCTATATTGGAAAGTAGTTCTTCGGGTGATTGGTATCCATAAATACGAGCATAATTAGCGTCAACACTAACCACATTCATATCTTGAATAGTTATTACACCGTACGTGGATTCGAAATTTATTGAAGACATTGCCAACTCCGCATTATAGCTATACTTCACGAACTGGAGCATAACAACACATCCCGCCAACGCTTCCACACAATCTATCACGCGCTAGGGACATTAATATACCATCTAGTATATCGTACTGTTGCGGCCTTCTCTACAACTCAATCGCTAACACGAGTTAGTAAAAGTAGACAAGCATCTCAATCCCATTATTCGCGTCAAAAAACAGAAATAGATAACCTATACCAATGTAACTATTATCTTTTTCTATTTTTGGGTTAAATCTGATCAAAGAACCCGCTCACTACCACTTCAAATCCTGTTCGCTATTCTTTTAAACCTGCGCACTATTCTTTTAAACCTACGAGCTATTCATTCCAATCAGAGAAATAGGAAACTAAGAAGTCGATAGCCAACCGTGCTCTCTGTGGAAGAAAACGACGGTTCTGATAAACAATCCAACTGCTTGTTCCCGCTCCCCAATACTCTTCTAACACAGGGACGAGTTTTCCATTGCTAAGACTGCCATTGAAGCTGCTTTTAGGAAGGTAAACGATGCCAAGCCCCTCTTCGCAAGCTTTCAGTACCGCGCTTGAATTGTTGCTTCTCCAACGGCCATGAACTCTTACCGCATTTAGCGGCTTTCCATCTTTCTCGAACAACCATTGGTCACTGTTGGCGATAATACAGCTGTGCAGCTTGAGTTGTTCTGGATTCGCTGGCGTACCAAACTCAGCAATGTAACCTTTGCTTGCTGCCGCAGCCATCGGGCGATCAACCAGCTTTCTTGCCACCAGCCCTGAATCGTCTAATCGACCGTAGCGAATGGCGAAGTCGATACCATCTTCGATGAAGTTAACCATCTTGGTGTTGAAGTTCATTTCGATAGTCAGATCGGGATGATCTTTCGCAAATTCCATCAGCGCCGCGGCAACATGATTCTCAGCAAATGCGCCCGCCGCACTGACACGTAAAGTACCGCTAAGCTGAGTTTGTTGAGACGTGACTTGTTCATTCGCTTGTTGCAGCCCAATCACCAAGTCTTTGCACTGTTGGTAATAAGTGTGGCCAGATTCAGTCAGGCTAACCATACGTGTTGAACGCGCAAGCAGAGCCACCCCAACTCTCTCTTCTAACCTTGAAACTTGTCGACTCACATGGCTGGTACTGCAACCTAACTGTTTGGCGGCCGCTGAAAAACCGTGGCATTCGGCGACCGCAACAAATTCATTAATCCCTTCAAAGCTATCCATACTTAATCTACTCGCATTCTATCTTTGCTATATAGCAACAATGTTTTGCCTGTTTTGCATATTATCACCTAATCAGTTTGGAACTAGTATTAGATACAACAAGACAGCGATAGTTAAGTAACAGCGCGATACCTAGCGCCTAACGAAAAGCATCAGCATCACAATAAAAAACAGCAGCTCAAAGGGATGAATCATGAAAAAAATACTAATTCCAGTAACGAACCACGCAACACTTGGCGATACAGACCAAGCTAACGGTACTTACGCTCCAGAACTTACCCACGCTCTGAAAGAAATCATGGCTGCTGGATTCGAATACGACATCGCTTCTATCAACGGTGGCAAAGCGCCACTCTACGGAACGGATATTGAAGGAGATGTGGTTAACGCTGATATCTTGGCGGATGATGATTTCCAAAACCGCATTAACAACACGATTCCAGTAAGCCAAGTCAATGCAGAAAGCTACGACGCTATCTTCTACCCAGGCGGTTTTGGTCTGCTTTCGGATTTGGCAACCAATGAGCAGTTCGCTAGCATCGCAGCAAAGCACTATAAAGATGGCGGTATTGTCGCAGCGGTATGTCACGGCCCTGCAGCCCTACTTCCTATCGTACTGAGCAACGGCGAGAAACTACTAAGCTCTAAATCGGTGACTGGCTTTACACGTGAAGAAGAGATCGACTTTGGTACGATCAACGACATTCCATTCCTACTGGAAGAGTCGCTTGCTCGTAGCGCAGCGCGTTTCAACAAGGTTCAACCTTGGCAAGAGCTTGTGATTGTTGATGAGCGAGTGATTACAGGCCAGAACCCAACCAGCGCACACGCAGTGGGTGTCGCCATTGTTGAGCAGCTTTCTTAGTCGAGTAACTGTCTTGATTAGGTCACTGGCGCTAACTAAATAAGCGCGTGAAACGAAAAAGAGCATGCTTCCTACCAACACTCTTGAGAGAAGTATGCTCTTTTCTAATTCTATAGCTATTAAGTGCTAGTGACTTCTTTCTAATGACTTCTGCTAATGGCTTCGCAAGATTCCTTCAAGCACATTGAACAGCAAGTCGATCTCCTCAATCGAGTTGTAATGCATACAACCAATACGCACCACGCCCTGCTCTTCAATACCCAACTGCTTCACCAAACCTAGCGCGTAGAAGTGTCCGTTCCACACACAGATATTATGCTCACCCAGCTTCTTAGCGATGAACTCTGGCGAGTGATTATCAAAGGTGATGGCGAATGTTGGCGTTCTCAGGTTCGAATCAAACTCCGTTTTACCATAAAGTTTCGCTCCTTCCAGCTCGCCCAAGCGTTTTAGGAAGTACTCACTCAGTTGGCTTTCATGCTTGTTATAAAGCGCGTAGCTTTGCTCTAAACGAGAACGCAGTGAATCTGTTGGCTCACCAAACTGCGCTAAATAATCCACCGCCGCAATCACACCTGCAAGGCCTTCAAAACTTTGTGTTCCTGTCTCAAATCGACCTGGGCCAATGTTAGTGGCTGGCTCTACCTTGTAAGGCTTTAACGTATGCAGCCATTGAGGTGCAATGTAAGCAATACCCACATGCGGGCCGAAGAACTTATAAGCTGAGCACGCTAAGAAATCACAATTCAGTTGTTGAACATCGATCAAGTGGTGTGGCGCATAATGCACAGCATCAACATAAACCTGCGCACCGTGCTGATGTGCAAGCTCAATAACTTTCGCCATATCAACAATCGAGCCTGTCGTATTCGAAGCAAACGTCACAGCAACAAGCTTGGTCTTCTCATTTAATAGAGACTCGAAGTGCGCCATGTCTAGGCTGCAATCTGATTCGTCTACACGAACTTGGCGAACAATCGCGCCTTTGTCGTCGGCCGCTTGCTGCCAGCTTGATACATTCGAGTAATGGTCTAACGCAGTGACGATAACCTCATCGCCCTCTTTCCAATCGCGGCTGATCGCGCGGCTAAGTTGGAAGGTCAGCGAGGTCATGTTCGCACCGAACACAACATTGCCAGAAGACTCCGCATTGAGTAGCGCTTGCGCCGCTTCTCTCGCTTGCTGCATTAAACCTGTGGTCTTTTGGCTAGAAAAGTAATGACCGCCTAGGTTTGAATTAAAGTGCCCAAGGTATTCCGTCATGGATGCTAAAACATTTTCAGGAACCTGAGAGCCACCTGGCCCATCAAAAAAAGTCACCGGCTTACCGTTATGGTATTGGCCTAGCGCGCTAAACTGCTGGCGCACATCATTAAGAGTGAAGGACATTGCGCGCATCCTTAGCCGTTAGAACAAACACATCCATATAGCCCATCTCATCGTGGTCTATGGTACGAATCGGTTGTGCGTTGTGCCAAAGCTTGCTGTCGGCCAGCATTGCGACTTCACCGTCTTCAAGCACTTTTCTAAAGAATGGGGCTTCATGAGAATCTTGGTACAGCATGATCTCGCCACCCACAATGTTATGACGGTTAACACCAATTAAAGCGATGTGGTCGAAGCCATCTTGGTGAACACCTTCTGGCGCAACCTGTGTCTCTTCAAAAATGGCAGCGATGCGGATTTGGTGGATTTCGATTTCTTGTCCGTCTTCAAGCCCATTGGTTTCAATAAACAGTTCACACATCTCTTGCATGCCTTCGCTGCTTAAGATTGGTGCTTCAATTGGCTCGAATTGGCGAACAACGTCACCTTGAAAGTGATTAATGTCTTCAGACTGAACAAAGTTATGTTTGTCTAGCTCTACGACTTGTCCATTACTGAATTGAACCACCGAGTACCTTCTCAATCGAAACTGACCATCCGCATGCTCTGTGCTTGGAAGCTTAGAGAATGACGGTGACAACTCCTCAACTGCGTGGTTACTGAGGTGGGTAATATGTAGGGTATTTTCGTGAGCATGTAACATCATCGACTCCTTAATGATTGTTAATTAACTTTCGATATTTAACGTTTTGCTTACATAAAGGATACTTGAAGATCTTGCCAAATCAACATTAAACAATCATTTATCCCGTCAGATTTAATAATTCAGACTCTAAATCTAACCTGAAATTCAAAAGCAGTGTATAACACCAGAATAAAAGATGACCAACTCTTAAAACTAGCACACTCCACTAGCTAGTTATAAATCCCTGAAAATTTAAATTTAACGATATTATTAACTGGCAAGTGATGTTTCATATTGTGTCAGCCCTTTCGCTTCAATACGCCAGCCTCCTTGCATGAGTTCAGGCATCACACTCGTCATCATTCATTTCTATGCTTTTGCACAGCGAAATACGACCTACCTATCAATTGCCAAGTTATTGATTATTTACACAACAAACTGAAATTGGTTAATTTATGACTAAGCCAGAAACCAAACGCCTTTGCTTGCGCGTCTGGAACAGGTCGAGTTCGGGGGGAACTCGGCCGCCCTTAATTCAATTTGCTTCCTTTCAGATAGTGGCTTCACTATTCTTTTCAGTCACGAAGACGTTGTCTCCATTAAGCTCCAGTCGAAAATACCTATCGTTATGCTCAATAACACAACTGAATAGCGACAATGCTCACTTTTAAACGGCGTACCGCCTAATTCGAATTAATGATGTGATTTATGTGAAGTGCTAGAAGTGGAATATTGCGAAAGGAATTTACCTAGTGGTTTCTGACAACTAAGAGCATGACGCTTTTGAAATCGACCACAACAACGGACGCAACTTCAAGATCATCGGCAAGGCGATAGCGCTTGTTTTTAGGAAGGTTCTTTGATTGTTAACAACTAGGATGGTTTAGTTAGCCGACGACCTAACAGATGGGTGATCACAAATGTTAGGCGTTTCTCTCTAACACGTTATACACCATTTCTTATTCCTAGAGTTTACCCCACCATTTCACCAACGAGTTATATGGCTTGCTTTTTCTTACGTTAGTAACCTTTATTTAGATAGGGCTATTTGTTAAAGCACAATATATACTTCACAAACAAAAAAACGATTCCTTGTTATGTTAATAAAAACATTCAAAAAAAAGACAGTACTTTAACAGTAAAATGAGTGGACTAAATGGAACTGATCATAGGTTTGGTAGCTATCTACCTTATATATAAAATTTTATTCGGTGGAAAGAAAACAGATGCAGAAGCTGCCAATAACAATTCACGATCTTCTAATATGAGTAAATCAACTCCGCGTAATCAAAGTCAAAATAAAATCAGAGTTTCAGTTTCAACTATTGATGATGGTAATGAGGATGATTTTTCAACATTCGAGATACATACAAGCTTTGGGAATGAACCTACTCGCTCAAAAAACACCTCTGAAGGACGATGGTTAGGTGAAAAAGAAGCATTGGTAATTAATGGTCGTAACATTACTAAAGGTTTCTTTTACTTTGGGGGAGTATTAAATGGGTTAAATGGTTATGGACTCGAACCATCTTTGGTTGATAAAGATAGACCGGCTTCAGAGGTGAATGATTGTGATTTCGAATATCAAGATGACTCGCTAGGGTATTGGCCAAGCTATGCGACTCTATCTAAAGAGTGTCGAGGCCTGTACTTAGATTGGTTAGCATCGGATCGTACAAATGAAGATATATCGATCGGTTATGTATTCATTTACTTTTATGGCTTTGAAAGAAGAATAATTGAAGACATTAGTGAAACTAAAGTTAGTGATGTTGAGTTTTTAGCCATTTTTAATGAAATTACTAGATTACTTGGGATCTACGGTGTGAATCGCTCGTTTAGAAGCTATTCATCTGGATTACTTGAGTTGATGTATTTTCTTAGAAAAAACGTAATCGATGATGCAGGAGTAAAAGCACCAGAAAGTAATAATTCACTAGCGTTTAAGTTTAGGCTAGCAAAAAACGTGCAATCGGGAGTCGCTCTACAATCAGAGCTTGCACTGGAGTGGCTTAAAGATACGAGTGAGTATTCACTGAAGGCACCAGCGCGTCGCTGTGAAGATGAATTTGCGAAATTATTCAAACTTAAATTTGACAATAAATTCCCAGAAGGGTTCAGCGTAAAACCAAACAAGACAAAGCTAAAATTAACATTCCGTGCTGCAAGTAATGCCATTCCGGTCAGTGAGATTGACGCTGGAGATCTCCCGGACCCAAGTATATTGAAAGGACCAATCAAAAAGCTGATCCCAATAGCGGACGAGTGTACAGAACAGTTGAATGCTTATAGTCGATATTTAGCTAAATCAAATACATCAAGACAAGATGTAGCTGCGTTATTATTGCTTCCAAATGAACTGGTTACAGAAATTAAGTCTCCTGTGATTGAAAGGTTCAAATCATGGTCAATGGCAGTGATTAATGAAAATAATGGGCTAACAAGCGTTAAAGAGTTTTGGAAGCATCTTGATATGCCTCTGCCAAAAGCAACCAATAAAAAAGAAAATGAACTGATTATTAGCCTGGCAAGTAAGGTTGATGTCGGTGTTGCTCCTGATTTTAGATACCATCAGTCTAATGTAAAGCTTGATGGTAATTTAGTTCTATTTACACCTGGACACGGTAAATTCTTTGAACCTAGTCGAGCTTACTATCAAGTTGCTACAGCGCTCCGACTAGGTGCAATTGTTGCCACGATCGATGGGCGTGTTGATGACAGTGAAATGCAAGTATTGAAACGTCTTATTGATAGTGATGACAGCCTATCTCCAGGTGAAAAAACATCACTTCACGCTTACCTTAAATGGCGTTTAAATAGCCCTGTAAACATGGTTGGTTTAAAAGCCAGAGTGGAAAGCTTGAAAGATGACGAAATAGAGTTCGTCAAAAAGATTATTGTGTCGATAGCTCTAGCCGACGGTTCAGTCGAAGTATCAGAGGTTCGACAGTTAGAAAAGCTTTATGCAGCGATTGGTTTAGATAAGTCACAAGTATCCAGTGATATCCATAAGCTAACGTCAAACGATGTTCATAAAGCGCAAAACGGCACATCAACTAATACTGATATTAATTCTTTTAGTATTGATAAAGCAGTATTGGCTATGCATGAAAACGATACTAAAAGCGCTAAGAGTATGTTGGAGAGTATCTTCATCGAAGAAGAACCAAAAATTGAGGTTGAATTTCAAGGTCATAATGATGGTTTGGATGACGCCCATAAAGCGGTGTACAACATATTGGTGACAAAAGAGCAGTGGTCGCGTAATGAAGCTCAGTCTATATTCTCCGAACATAAGCTAATGATTGATGGGGCTATTGAAACCATCAATGACTGGTCTTTTGACATGGTAGACGCTCCCGTTTTGGAACAAGATGATGACATTTTTATTGATTTAGAAATTGTTGATGAATTGAAAGGATAATATCGTGGGTAAAAAAATTAGAGCAAAAGAAAGAGATTCCATTATTCAATCTCTAAAATCTGGTGTAACCCCGCGAGTTGGAATTCAGCATATCCAAGTAGGGCGAGTAAATGAGTTAAAAGCTCTCATTCAAGATATTGACCGTGTTTCCCAAGGGGGCTCTGCATTTAGACTGATAATCGGAGAGTATGGTTCAGGGAAAACCTTTTTCTTAAGCGTTGTAAGAGCGATTGCTTTAGAAAGAAAGATGGTTAGTGTGCATGCAGATTTATCACCGGATAGACGCATTCATGCGTCGTCGGGGCAAGCAAGGAATCTGTATTCAGAGTTAATGAGAAACATGTCCACCCGAAACAAACCCGATGGAAATGCACTAACCAGTGTTGTTGAAAAGTTTATTACCGAAGCTAGGAAGACTGCTGAGAAAGAAGGACTCACTATCAATTCCGTTATCCATGAAAAGCTTGCATCGCTAACGGAGCTTGTTGGTGGATATGATTTCGCAAAAGTGATTGAAGCATACTGGAATGGTTATGAAAATGACCGCGAAGATTTAAAAATCAATGCTATTAAGTGGCTTAGAGCAGAATATTCGACCAAAACAGAAGCCAGAAAAGATTTAGGTGTACGGTCTATCATCTCTGATTCATCTTTCTATGACGCGCTTAAATTAACAAGTATGTTTGTCCGTCAAGCGGGCTACCAAGGATTGCTAGTAAACCTAGATGAAATGGTTAATTTGTATAAGTTAAATAGCACTCAAGCTCGAACTTCAAACTATGAGCAGCTCTTACGAATTCTAAATGATTGCTTGCAAGGGTCTGCGGAAAACTTGGGGTTTTTATTAGGTGGAACACCCGAGTTTCTATTGGACCCACGAAAAGGGCTCTATAGTTATGAGGCCCTACACTCGCGCTTGGCTGAGAATAGCTTTGCTAAACAAGCAGGGGTTATTGATTATTCGTCACCCGCTTTACACTTGGCAAGCTTGACTCCGGAAGAGCTATATATTTTATTGAAAAATTTGCGACATGTTTACGCATCAGGAGATGAAACCAATTACTTAGTTCCAGATGATTCTTTGATATCCTTCTTAGAGCATTGCAGTAAAACTATAGGAAATGCCTATTTTCGTACACCTCGAAATACGATTAAGGCATTTTTGGATATGCTAGCAGTCATAGACCAGAACCCATCGATACAGTGGGATCAATTAATTAAGTCAATCTCCATCACCAAGGAACAACCATCGGATTTAGAGTTATTTGATAGTGTTGAGGAACATGAGCTGACCGACTTCAAATTATGATAGACGCGCACACAAAGCTGGATCGTCGAATTCAAAAATGGATCTTTAATCAAGGTTGGTACAGCCTTCGTGAGATTCAGTGCAAGGCTATAGCCCCAATTTTAGCTGGAAATGCAGATGTTTTGATTAGTGCTTCTACAGCTGCAGGTAAAACAGAGGCCTTTTTCTTACCTGCAATAAGCAAGATGCTCAGCGGAGGGAAAACTGGTGTCAACATTTTATATATCAGTCCTTTGAAGGCGCTTATTAATGATCAGGATCGCCGCTTAGAAAGTCTTGCAGATCTTACAGACGTAACTGTTACCCCTTGGCACGGCGATAGCTCCAAAGGACGAAAAAATAGGCTTAAGAAGTCGCCAGCTGGTATTGTTTTAATCACACCTGAGTCGTTAGAGTCAATGTTAATAAGAGACGCAGGATGGGTAAGGGAAGCGTTTTCTAAATTAGATCATATCGTTATCGACGAATTCCATGCTTTTTTGGGGACAGAACGAGGTCATCACCTTGTGTCATTACTCCATCGATTGGAGCACTTGTTAGGTCGATTAGAATCACCAATCCCGAGAACGGCATTAAGTGCAACGCTGGGTAATATAGAAAATGTACCGGTACTTTTACGTCCAAATCAGTCGTTACCCTGTCGAATTATTAGGGATTCTCAATCAACGACGTCCTTAAAAGTGCAAGTTAAAGCATATGTCGAACCAAAAGAGATATCGGAAAAGGGGCCAGAAAGTGCGGAAACCCAGGTGTGTCGAGATCTATTCAAATTTTGTAGAGGAGACAGTCATCTTGTATTTGCTAACAGCAGAAAGCGAACAGAAAGCTTAGCTGCGACTCTGACTGATTTCTGTGATGAAGCGGTCGTACCGAATGAATTTTTCCCTCACCACGGATCACTTGCAAAAGAATTGCGAGAGGATCTAGAGAGAAGACTACAGAACGAGCAATTACCTACCACTGCAATCTGCACCATGACTTTAGAACTCGGAATTGATATTGGTAAGGTTAACTCAGTAATCCAAGTTACTTCCCCTCACTCAGTGTCGAGCTTGCGACAGAGAATGGGGCGCTCTGGAAGGCGAGGAGGTCCATCTGTTTTAAGGATGTTAATCACAGAAGATGAGCTTGACCAAAACTCTGATGTTGTGAGCAAATTAAGATTACAGCTTATCCAGTCACTTGCCATGATAAGACTTTTAATTAGAAATAAATGGTATGAGCCTGCGGATACGGATAAATATCATTTCTCAACGCTTCTCCACCAAATACTGTCTGTTGTAGCCCAATGGGGCGGCGTCAGAGCAGATCAGTTGTTTACGTTATTGTGTAAAAATGGCGTGTTTCAAAAGATCAATGCGAACCAGTTTAAAACGCTTTTGATACACATGGGCCAGCAAGACCTGATCACGCAACTAGAGAGTGGTGAGTTATCTCTGGGCTTAACTGGAGAACGTTTAGTTAGTCATTATTCCTTTTTTGCTGTATTTAAAACACCAGAAGAATATCGAGTTGTTAACGGTGATAAAACACTTGGTTCATTACCAGTAGATTCTTTAATTATGACAGGACAGCACATAGTCTTTGGAGGAAAACGATGGAAGGTTTTAGATGTAGACCCAGACAAAAAAGTTATTAGTGTAGAGTACGCTCGCGGTGGTCAAGCTCCTAAATTTGGAGGTAGCGGTTTAATCATTCATGATGAAATCAGAAAGGAAATGTTCAATATTTTATTGGATGGCGACTATCGAATCTCGATAGACAATCAAAAAGTTGATTTTGTTGACGCTACCGCAAAAGAGTTATTCACAGAAAGTATTGAATATTTTAACGCAGCAGGGTTAGCAAAAAAGTCGATCCTGCAAGTTGGAAAATCAACATGTATTTTTACATGGATGGGTGACAAAGTAGTAAATACGATTGCGGCGCTGCTTATTAATTTAGGCTACGAAGTTGGAAATTTTGCTGGTGTGTTGATAGTTGAAGATGCGAAAGAAGAAAGTATAGAAGCATCACTTAAACAAATTTTGCTAGATTCATTACCAACAGAACAATCATTAGCTAACTCTGTACGTGATAAATGCACAGATAAATTTGATGAGTACCTTCCTGAAGATATTCTCGCATTAAACTTTGGTGCAGCCGCTTTTAATATAGAAAAGGCAAGGCTTTGGCTCAAAAATGTGGTGGTTGAGTAAATCTGATTACGTGAACAAAAGTTTGTAAGTACAAACATTATATTTAATTTTCCATAACGCTTTTTTGTCCAATTGTGAGCTTAAGAATGGGAACGTCTTGCACTCACTACAACATACAAGCTTCTTCAAGGTCGATTTCAAAATCAACGGGCGGTAGGTTTACTAAGTGCTTGTTCGTTGTGTTTAGCAGGGGCTTCCCTACTTCGTTTGTATAGATAGTCGCTAGATAAAGCTTGTCTGAACGGTGGAACGCATCGTGAAAACTCACTTCTTTGTTAACAAGCTGCCAGCAATGGCTTTCACTGTTCTTCCAGCCACGAAAACGTTTGTCTCGATTAAGTTCTAAACTATAACGATTAATTACACTTCAGCCCTTGTTTACACTTTTATTGCCTCCATATTTTCCATACAATCCTAAGCGATTATAAATAAAAACAAATTCAATTTCGGAGTCCTCATGAGCGACGTAAAGCACTGTAATTTATTGATTCTTGGTTCTGGCCCTGCTGGCTATACAGCTGCAGTTTACGCTGCTCGTGCAAACCTAAACCCAGTACTTGTTACGGGTATGCAGCAAGGTGGTCAGCTTACAACAACAACAGAAGTGGAAAACTGGCCGGGTGATGCTGAAGGTTTAACGGGTCCAGCTCTAATGGATCGCATGAAAGAGCACGCAGAGCGCTTTGAAACAGAGATCCTGTTCGACCACATTAACGAAGTCGACCTTTCAAACCGCCCTTTCCGTCTTAAAGGCGATTCTGGCGAGTACACGTGTGATGCGTTGATCATCTCAACAGGCGCATCAGCTAAGTACCTAGGTTTAGATTCTGAAGAAGCATTCAAAGGCCGCGGCGTTTCTGCTTGTGCAACGTGTGATGGTTTCTTCTACCGCAACCAGAAAGTAGCGGTTGTGGGTGGTGGTAACACGGCTGTTGAAGAAGCACTTTACCTATCTAACATCGCGTCTGAAGTTCACCTAGTTCACCGTCGTGACACGTTCCGCGCTGAAAAGATCCTAGTGAAGCGTTTAATGGACAAAGTAGAGAACGGCAACATTGTTCTTCACACTGACCGCACACTAGACGAAGTTCTAGGCGACGACATGGGCGTAACTGGCGTTCGTATTAAAGATACTCAGTCTGACAAAACAGAAGATATCGAAGTAATGGGCGCGTTCATTGCTATCGGTCACCAACCGAACACTGAAATCTTCAAAGGCCAAGTAGATATGAAAGATGACTACATCATCGTTCAGTCAGGTCTTGAAGGTAACGCGACACAAACAAGCATCCCAGGCGTATTCGCTGCGGGTGATGTAATGGACCACAACTACCGCCAAGCAATCACTTCTGCTGGTACAGGTTGTATGGCTGCACTGGATGCTGAACGCTTCCTAGATGGCCTTAACGATAAGTAAATCTGAGATTGCAGATTTGATTATCGGTGCTCTCGCCTCAGTAGATGCAGGGCGTCATCACATTTTGTTGTAAATCCCTAAAGCCCAGTGGTATATCCACTGGGCTTTCTTTTGTATACTAGCCGCCCTCAACAAATAATAATTATCATTAAGCCTTCATAATGGATAAGAAAAAACAACGCAGCTTGAACAAGTGGCTTAAGCAACAGAGTAAGTTAGCGAAACGCTGGCTTATGATTGCGATTAGCCTTGGCGTACTTTCAAGCGTGTTTTTAATTGCTCAAGCAGCTCTTCTCGCCTCTATTCTTCACCAGCTGATCATCGAGAATGTCGATAAGTCTGAACTGGTTGGTCATTTTGCTGGCTTGGCACTTTCGGTCGTTGGCCGTGCGGGCTGTACATGGGGTCGTGAAATCGCAGGTTATCGCTGTGGTGAACAGATCCGTGTTTACATTAGGCAGCTCATTCTCGATAAGTTACGCGAACTAGGCCCTGCGTACATCAAAGGTAAGCCTGCAGGTACGTGGGCAACCTTGTTGCTAGAACAAGTCGAAGACATGCAAGACTTCTTCTCTCGTTACTTACCTCAGATGTCTTTGTCGGTAATGATTCCGTTCATTATTTTGGTCGTGGTGTTCCCAGTAAACTGGGCAGCTGGCCTTATCTTCTTGCTGACTGCGCCACTGGTACCGATGTTCATGGCACTTGTAGGTATGAAAGCGGCCGATGCAAACCGTAAAAACTTCAAAGCGCTTCAGCGTCTTTCAGGTCACTTTTACGACCGTTTGCAATCCATGACAACAATTCGTCTTTTCGACCGTACTAGCGCTGAAACCGAAGTATTGAAAGGTGCATCAGAGGTGTTCAGAACGCGCACCATGGATGTATTGAAGATCGCTTTCTTGTCTTCTGCTGTGCTTGAGTTCTTCACGTCTATCTCTATTGCGATGACGGCGGTTTACTTTGGTTTTACTTACATCGGCGAGCTTAACTTCGGTCACTACGGCGTTGGTATTACTCTATTCGCTGGTTTGTTTATCCTTATCTTGGCTCCTGAGTTTTACCAACCTCTACGCGACTTAGGTACGTTCTACCACGCGAAGCAACAAGCGGTTGGCGCAGCCGAAAGTATTGTCGAGTTCCTAGAAACCGACATCACTAAGGTTAAATCAGGCGACACTCAACTCGATCCGGCTCAAGGCATCAATATTGAAGCTCAAGATCTCAAAGTATTAAGTCCTGAAGGTGTTCAATTGGTTGGTCCTATCTCGTTCGCGCTTAACACTCGACAGTCGACTGCGTTAGTTGGCCCAAGTGGTGCGGGTAAAACGAGTTTGATCAACGCTATTCTTGGTTTCATGCCTTATGAAGGAAGCTTGAAAATCAATGGCATTGAACTGCGTAATTTAGACTTGGTATCTTGGCGCAAGACGATCAGCTGGGTTGGTCAAAACCCATTGTTGCTTCACGGCAGCATTCGTGACAACGTCACTCTGGGTAAGCAAGATATCACTGACCAAACTGTTCAAAACGCACTTGAGCAATCTTTTGCTAACGAATTTGTAAACGAGCACGGCTTGGATTACATGATCTCTGACCGTTCAGGTGGCCTATCTGTTGGTCAATCTCAGCGTTTGGCCTTGGCTCGTGCAATGATTCAAGACGGCCAATTCTGGTTGCTTGATGAACCGACTGCCAGCCTAGATACTCGCAGTGAGCAGCTCGTGATGAAAGGCATCAACAGCAACATCGAAAGTCGCACTGCCCTGCTTGTGACGCACCAACTTGCTCCTCTTCAATCGGTCGATAACATTCTGGTTATGCGCGATGGTGGTCTTGTGGAACAAGGTCATTACTCTCAGCTCTCGACTGCGGGTGGTTTATTCGAAGAGATGCTAAACGCGAACTTAGCTCAACAAGACAATAAGGGTAATTTAGATGCGTGATTTACTGCCTTACCTGAAACTCTATAAAAAGCATTGGTTTGGCCTATCGCTAGGCATGCTATTGGCCTTTGCTACTCTATCGGCTTCTATCGGCTTGTTAACACTATCGGGTTGGTTCATTTCAGCTTCTGCGGTTGCTGGCCTGACGATTGCGCGTGAAACCTTCAACTACATGCTGCCGGGTGGCGGTGTACGTGGTTTGGCAATGAGCCGTACTGCGGGTCGTTGGGGTGAACGTGTTGTGAGCCACAATGCGACATTCAAGCTTCTGACTGATCTGCGTATCTTCTTCTTCAAGAAGCTGGCTCCGCTGATCCCAGGTCGTATTTCAAACCTTCGTGACGCCGACCTGCTTAACCGCTTGGTTGCGGATGTCGACGCAATGGACCACGTTTACTTGCGCTTAGTAAGCCCAGTGACGGTTGGTGTGTTCGGGATTTTCTTCCTGACTCTGTTCTTGATGTGGTTCGATAGCTCGCTTGGTTTAATCTTAGGTTCTATCCTTCTGATCATGCTGCTAGTTTGGCCTGTCTTGTTCTACAAGCTAGGTAAGCGTAACGGCGGTGAGCTAACACAGAACAAAGCAGATCTTCGTGTTACCACTCTAGATTGGATTGAAGGCTACAGCGAACTGACTCTGTTCGGTGCGGAAGAGCGTTACCGTAATGCGATTCTAGAGACGCAACACAAGCTGATGGCGAATCAGTTTGTGAACGCTAACCTAACAGGTATGGCTTCAGCAGCGCTCATGCTGTTCAACGGTTTAACGCTGGTTCTTATGCTTTGGCTTGCAGCTGATGGTGTTGGCGGCAATGCTCCAGACCCGTTCATCGCGCTAATGGCATTCGCAACTATGGCAAGCTTCGAGCTATTAATGCCAATCGCAGGCGCGTTCCAGCATTTAGGTCAAACTCTGTCTTCTGCTCGTCGTTTGAACGAAGTTATTCTGTCAGAGCCTGAAGTTCAGTTCGCTGACGAGAAGCTAGACATCAACAAGCCGCTTGATATTACGTTCTCAAACGTGACGTTCAACTACCCTGACTCTGAGCGCAGTGTTCTGAACGCTGTCGACCTAACGATTCCGGCTACGAATAAGGTTGCGATTGTGGGTCAAACGGGTTCTGGTAAATCGACACTGATTCAGCTTCTAACTCGCTACTGGGATCCGAAAAAGGGTTACATCTCTATCGCGGGTATTGAGCTGACACAATGGAACGAATCACAACTGCGTGAATCTATCAGTGTGGTAAGCCAACGTGTCGACATCTTAAACGGCACGTTGCGCGACAACTTGCTGATTGCAAAACCAGATGCCAATGATGATCACCTAGCGAACATCCTTAAAGACGTTGGCCTAGAAAAGCTGCTTGAGAATACTGCACTTGATAGCTGGTTAGGTGACGGTGGTCGTCAACTGTCTGGTGGTGAGAAGCGCCGTATTGGTATTGCACGTGCAATCCTTCATGATGCCCCTATCCTGCTTCTTGATGAGCCTACAGAAGGCTTAGATAAGCAAACTGAGCAGAGCATCATGGCACTGTTTGAGAAGCACTTTGAAGGCAAGACGGTTATCTTCATTACGCACCGTTTGATCGGTCTGGAATCAATGGATTCTATCGTTCTGATTGAACAAGGCGAGATTGTAGAAAACGGTTCTCACGAGACACTACTGAACGAAGAAGGACGTTATTTCCAACTTCGTCAGGCAATCTAGCGCCTTCATAGATTCTATCTAAGCTATAAAAAAAACCATTTAAAGCCCGAGTTCATGCTCGGGCTTTTTGTATCTATCGATCTTGTTAGCTCTCGAGCATTGTATCTTCTCACTAGACTTACCCGACACTCACGCGTCATTGAACTCAAAATAACCCCAAAGCAATATTCAAATCATAAACTTAAGCAAGGCTAAGCGAATACGTTACTTTTTAAACCATAAAGCTAAAAACACACCAAAATCACACATTATCAAACCGTGTACTTTCGGTTATTACTTAAACAATCCAATAGATAAAAATATCAGCACAAACACCGGCACTGTTGCTAATCAGGAGTTAAACGTTGAAACGTATTTATCTAGCAGGACCAGAAGTATTTTTAAGTGACGCCGTCTCTATCGGCGACCAAAAGAAGAAGATTTGTGAAGCTTATGGCTTCGAGGGTATTTTCCCGCTCGACAATATTCTAGAGTTGAATGAACCTAGCCCGCAGCAAAATGGCTTGAAGATTGGCCGTGCTAATGAAGAGTTAATTGAAAGCTGTGATGTGGTGATTGCCAACATGACCCCTTTCAGAGGCGCAAGCTGCGATGTGGGCACAGCCTATGAGATGGGCTTTGGTAAAGCGCTAGGTAAAACAGTACTTGCCTACAGCAACAATTCAGATCTTTTCTTAAAACGAAACCTAGACCAATTGCCAAACGCAAAACAAGTAGACGACCAAACCTATGTAGATGGCATCGGCATGACGCTAGAAAACTTTGGTTTAGTAGACAACCTAATGCTCGATAATGCAGTGTCAGGCCCAATCGAACTAGAAAACGTCACCATGTTTTATGACCAAACGGATGTATACCGTAACCTGCGTGCGTTTATCCGTTGCCTCGAACAGCTAAAAAGTGACGTTAAGGCAGCATAAACTGCAACCCTAGTAGACTGACTATGATTCTCCCGGCATCCTCACAATGTTGGGAGGATTTCTATTAGCGATAAGGTACTAACGATAAGATATTAACGATAAGGAAGAAATATGAGCGAGACTTGCATGATGTCTCTGACCAGAGACGAAGTAGCGGAGCGCAAAGACTATGATGCAATCAAAGCATCCTTCGATGATTTATGGTATTCGATTAACTCAAACGAAGACGCAGGTGTTAGCATCTGTACCAGTGAAGGGACTTGTCTTTTTGTAGATAGAGAACACCAGCTGTACAACATCAAGCTAGGCGTTGATCAGAATGAAGAGTACCTATCATGCAGAGTGAATCAGGCTGGCCTTGAAGAGGTTGAGAGATTTCTCCATGCCTATTGCACGTATAGCAAAAGCCAATTGATTCAGTTAATCAAAGAACGCAATTCAGAAGGTAATTCAGAAAGCGAACTGTAATCATCGATTGGAATACTGATAGCCCTCCCCTCCTAAACTATTCTGTTCAAAATCATTCAAATAACACTCGACCCTATCGATTTCACGGGCTAAAAAGCTAACCTCCCACACGAGAGGTTAGTGAACTAAAAGCAAAGGCAGTTCAGTTAAGGGAAATCTAAAAATTGCTTGTATCTCAGAACTCACCACACGCTCTATCTTAGCTCTTACTCCGAAAATCAGCGTATTCCAAATATCACTTAAATGGACAACCAATCTTATGAGTAACATTATTCTAGAAAGTGGAGAGAGCGCTAAATAAGCGCTTATAACTAAATGATGCGTGGGTAGGAAGAGTAAGCCAAGTGACGTTGTATCTTAATTATTGTAAATTGGGTCCTCCCACACATCTTTAAGCTGAGCCTCTATCTTGAGTTTATTTAGCTCCGCTTTTAACCGCTTAATTTCTAAATCATACAATCGGTTACAGTTTAAACGTTCTTGCTTCTTACCAAGCGGTATCACCAATTGAACGTAAACACCGCTATCGTCGCTATCGGTTCGGTTATTGATCGATTTATACTGTTCAGAACTTTGAGTGTCGTATTTATCGTCTGTTACCGTTGTGTACATACCCGTTTGCAAATACATTTCTGGCGTAATGCTCGCTTCACAAGTAGTACCGTCTGCTGTAGATATTCTATCGTATCCTGTTGGAACATTAGCACTTGGTATGTAAAACGAGGCAAAAGCTAGCTTTGTAATTGTAAGCGAGAGTATGGATACAATAATTTTACTGATGTGCATATACGAGTCCGTATTTTCACTTTTGAGGTTGGCAAAGAAACGCTGCAAACTTCAAATGTTTCTTTTCTATCTCTCTCTACAGGAAAAATGATTGATTTTACTTTCTGTTTCGAGCTTCTAATTAGAAATTTATCTCCTGAAACAACGCCATCGACATAAATTTGGAAATACTGGTCGAACGAAGAGTCATTGCCTACCGTTATATCAATTGATGTGTTCTCACTGTAAACAATTTTTTTAACAGTCATCGGGCCTTGAAAGTGAGCAAGCGTATTAAAAGAACACATACAAACTAACAATATTGAGTATTGAGCTATTTTTGACATGTTATCGTAACCCCCATTTCTAATTTACCACTACCGAGCTGTGACCTTGGTACATTGTTAAAGTTGGCATACACCTCAGCGTCGAGCCTCCGACGTTTCCTTAACGGATATAACTCGTTGTGTGCCAATTGCGCATCCAGATAACCTCCTCCAGCTTTAAGTACAAATAGGCTTTGAGAATTAAGTACTTTAGACCAAGTATCTGCGCTCACCTTTCGATTATTAACGGTAAGTGAATCAACATCTAAAGAAATGAAATAACCGCGACCAAAACTATTTACTGTGAACCTTGCTGGATCGTTATGTGATAAGCCATCAAGACTAATTTCTCCACGCTTATCATAAACTATTAAGCTGCAATAATTTTTGCGATTAGAATCTCTAAAGACTAACTGAGCTAAACTAGTATTATTAAGGTACACAAGTAAATCACTCGTATGGATCTGAGAATTATTTTGAAATAATCTGACGACAAAAGTCTTAGACTCTTCACCTTTCAAACTAAACCGGCTTCGATAATAAGTATTAAGCCTAAATTTCTCTGCTCCACTAGGTAATTGACCGTTAGCTGATACCTGATAAGCGATGGCATTACTCCAAATACTTAACAGTTTTAGCTCTAATTCCACTTTAACGTTAGATAGATTTGTAACTTTGATCGGAACCCCAGTGCTAAAATCATCTCTATTAGGATTAGGTTTATTCCAACTTCGCTTATTCTCTAGCACTCCCCTAGCTGCGTAGCACAATCTGATTTTCACTTGGTGCTTAGAGGATAAATCCCTTGTTGTTTTATCTATGCACTGCATGTCATTAGAAGCATTGGTGGTGCCCGTTAGTAAAATCCACACCAATGCAATTGCTAATATACGCGACATATTAGAAGAGAAAATTGAGCTTAGGTGCATGTCAAAGTTGCTACAGCAGTTATCGAATGATCCCCTGCTGCAATATCAGAATAATTCGCATCGACTGTGGTTGAGAACTCGATTTTCCCATTATTTGTCGTATCTTGTTCTACGTTTTGCGTAATCTCAGTGCCGGCCTTGTTGTATAGCTTTATTTTTGCAAGTGCTAATACGGAGTTGTCACTTTGATTTTTCAAAGTTGTTGCCGTAACGTTCAGTTTATATTTGAGTGTCCCTGAACCTTTATTGGTATATGGAAAAAGTACTAAATGCTTTGTCGCATCGTCAACGGTAGTATCTGTGAACTTTATTTGGTTACTCGTGGTTGTTGTTTGACTTCCACTTTTAAAGCCACATACTTCAGGAATCGTTGTAGTAAAGGTTAAATCTCCGCTGGTACTTTGATCATTCAATAGAGCAACAGCTGAATATGTATTACACGAAATTAGTGCTGTTGTTATAAAAATCATATGGCTAGTTTTACTTTTCATTTATTATACCCTAGTTGAAATTATAGACATATTGTCTAAATATGAATTTAGTTGGAATTTGTTAACTGGCTTAGGTATATCTTTTTTTGCTATAGTGACTGGGTACGTTTTTGGTATATCCAAATAATAGCCTTGGAAAAAATCAGCACCATACTGTTCAGCCACGTTATAGTTTTCAATATTTTCAATTCCTTCGAAAATAACGGTTATTCCTTGTAAGCTTGTAATTGCATTTAGCTCTGCCAGTAAATTATCTTCTTGTGGTTGATTCATACCAAACTCAACCAACATGTCTCTACTTACTTTTATGTAGTTTGGTTGTACAACAGCCATTCGGCTATACCCTGACCACCCAGTACCAAAATCATCTAGGGCAAAAGATATTCCAATACTCTTGAGATATTCCGTACCTTTATGAAGACTTTCGATATCTGATATTGGGCAATAGTCTTCTACAATCTCTACTACAATCTGTTTTAAATCGACATTTTCTTCTTTAATCAATGGGAGATACAACTTGGCAAGGTCGTCACCTACCGAAAAGTATTTAAAAAAGCATGGCGTTAAATTTAGGAACAACTTAACGTCTCTACTATAAATGTTTGAATTTCTAAAATTACGTAGATGCATAATGTTCAGATAAAACTTAAATCTAAATTCTGCCTTTTCACCAAAACCTTCTAGAATCTTAAAAAATCGCTTGATGTTGACGCGTTCACCTTGCATTTCAATACGGCAAAGCGCTTCATATCCAAAGACTGTTTTATCGCTTCGGCTTATCGACTGAAATACACTGTGAACTTTAAACCCAAGAACTGTCATTTCATATCGACTGTTATCTGTGTTCCACTCGACCATAGAATAATTCCCAACTGTATTAGTTTTTGTCCAACAATATCTTCATAGAAGCTACTAATATTGTTTCTGCTTCTTCTAATTCCATACGCTGCACAAACACCAATTCAGCGCTAATTAAGTCATTGATATGAGATACTAATGTTTCTCGATCGCTCTTCGTGATTTGTTTGCTCTGTAAAGCCAATAAGCGAATCAACAAGCTAATGGCATCAAGTTCTTTAGACTCTACACAAGCCACCTGCCGATATTCCTCAATGTAATCATGTAACTGCACTACACATTTTTTAGAAATGGTTCTCATCCAAACTCCCACAAGCTTTGTTGATTATCCCTCTAACAATTCAACTCCTATCCGTGAAGTACGTCCCAATAATACGCACCAAATTTATAAATCTCATCACATAAAAGTAACGAAAAACACACTAAACCTACATGCCACACATTTTTCAAACGAACTTGATTTTAGATAGCCAAAGCCATAAAAAAAAATAGAATCGACAACAAATGGGTTAGCGTAATAAAAAGAAAATAATTAATTTTTGAGAAATAGAATGAATGATAATAATTCACTAGTAATTAATGACGAGTTACATATCAACCTAAGTGATCGCTCGGTCATGAACATGGAAAATAAAACCTTAATCAAACTAAGGCCAAAACCTTTTCGTGTCTTACTTTATCTTCATTACCACAATGGCCACTGTATTAGTAAGGATGAACTCTTTAATGAATGCTGGAATGGAGCTGTTGTATCCGATCAGTCATTAACGAATACAATAAGCACACTAAGAAAAGCACTTAATACCATTGGGATAAACAGCATAAAACTGACGACAGTAAGCAAAGCCGGATACCTACTAGAGAATGTAACGGTCGAAGTACCAGTGGGTACTATTAATGCTTTAAGTACAGAGGTTACAGAATCTGAAGAAGATGTCGACGTTGAATTATTCCCACCTCTGAAAAAAGAAAAAGGCAAAGAACTCCCTACAAAAAGTAATGATAAACTGGTTTATCTGAAAAAATTAATGATGTTGATGCTAGCAATTACGTCCTTATCTTTAATAAGGGGTTGCTATAACACAAATAACATTAACAAGAACATGAATCAGCGCCTGGTGTCTACCGAAAGTATCTCATACAACCTTGTAGATCATACGGGTGTATTAGATCTTGAGAATATTGAAGGGATAATACGATTAAACTCGTACAAAAATTGTAAAGCGCGCCATATTGATATCACAGTAACTAAAAATGATGATGGCGTCTTCGAAACAGACTTCTCAATCATCTACAAAAATAAAGCTCATAATTACTTACACTCTTACAAAGTAAGAAATGACAATTCAGAAGTGAGAATAATACAGATCTCCAAGATACTCAGTTTATGTAAACTTTCTTTTTAACAAATAAGTCAATAGTGCGTCATCCATTGTATTGGCACGTTAATTCGATTGTCATTAGCGTATTACATCAATTGGTGTAATTTTCGTTATCTATTTGTTTGAACAAAACCTGAATAACTCAGTTAGAGTGCGCTCAGCTTGAACACAGAGCTTAAATAAACAAATTCAAGAGACTAAACATGAAAAAAACGCTAATCACGCTAGCTGCACTATTGCTTACAACGACAATGGCAACAACGGTTAATGCTGCGGACTACTTAACCACAAGCGATACAGCCCCAACAGGCAAAGACAATACGCTGACTTTATACTATGAGACGACTTTCAACCTTGTTGGCAACAGCCTGTCTGTGGGAGACTACTTGCCTTCGGTTACCTTGATGACGAACCAAAATCAACCATACGACACCACAGCGAAAACGGACAAAGTTCGTATTTTTAGCGTGCTGGCGTCTGTTGATACGCCGGTATGTAACCAACAGGCACAAGATCTTTCGAACTTCGTCGAAGCAAACCCTGAACTCACCAAGAATATTGAATTTATTGGTTTGAGCGCAGACACAACGTTCGCTCTAGATCGATTCAAGAAAGAGAAAAGTATTACCGACAAATTAACTTTGCTTTCAGATGCAAAAGACCACGCATTTGGATTTGAGTCAGGTACGCAAATCAACGAGCTAGGCTTACTAGCTCGTAGCACTTTCGTTGTCGACAAAAACAACAAAATTGTTCATATTCAACGTGTTCCGGAGCTGACGATGATTCCAGATCTGAACAAGGCTGTTGAAGTCGCGAAAGAGTACTTCTAACTCAATAATCAAGGCCTCTGTGCAATTACTATAAGCATAACAGGCACAAAAAAGCCGAATGTGACAATCACATTCGGCTTTTAAATTTACGAATTAGCGCTTACAGCTTGAAGCGGCTGATTTCGCTTTCTAGCTCGTGAGACAGTTCAGACAGTTGAGCAGCTTGCTCTGCAGCTTGGTGTGCTTCGTCAGCTAGCTCGTTAGACACGTCGCGGATTCCTTCAGTGTTACGAGTAATCTCAGACGTTACAGACGCTTGCTCTTCTGCAGCAGAAGCGATCTGTGTTGCCATGTCGCTGATGCGTTCAACAGCTGCATGAATTTGCGTTAGGCTCGCTGCTGCTGAGTTAGCGTCATCAACACTGGTTTCAGCAAGCGTACGGCTATCATTCATGATGTTAACCGCTTTACCTGTCGTGCCTTGCAGCAATTCGATCGTCTGTTGAATTTCTTGAGTTGAACCGTGTGTACGTTGGCTCAGAACACGAACTTCATCAGCAACAACCGCGAAACCACGACCTTGCTCACCCGCACGTGCTGCTTCAATCGCCGCGTTAAGTGCAAGTAGGTTAGTTTGTTCAGCGATACCTTGAATGTTCGACAGGATAGCGTTGATGCTATTACCGTGCTCTTCAAGTTCTAGAATCACGTTTGTTGCGATTTGAACTTCTTGAGCAAGGTTTTGGATTGAGCTTTGAGTCTGTGTCACTTGACCAGTACCGTGCTCACACGCACCAACCGCTTCAGATGAGTTCTGAGCTGTGTGGTCAGCGTTACCTGCGATTTCTTGTGTTGCCGCAGCCATTTCGTTAACAGCTGTCGCTACCATGTTGATTTCGTCTTGTTGCATCTGGATGCGAGCACTACGTTCTTCCGCTTGAGAAGCTGTTTGGCGCGCTTGGTTGCCCAATGCAGCAGACACTTCGCTTAGCTTGATAACCATAGTGTGCATGTTGCCCACGAAACGGTTGAAGTTTTGTGCAAGCTGACCAATCTCGTCATCGCTCTTAGGCTCAAGACGTTGAGTAAGGTCACCTTCACCTGATGCAATCTCTTCAAGTGCAGCAGAAACACGGTTTAGGTCGCGGAATAGGAAGCTCACTAACCAAGAAACCAATACGATCACGATAAGCGTAATCACAACAGCGGTCATGATCAGCTGAGTAAGCAATGTTGAGTGGTTTGCTTCTTCAGTCGCACGGTCCATCTGAACCGCGAAGATCCAGTTAGTGTTTGGTACTTGCGTGAAGTAAAGCAGCTTCTCAGCGCCGCGCTCTTTAATGATCTCGATGCTACCAGTACGCACTGCGTTCTCGATGATAGGCATAGAGATGTCGTTTGAAAGCTGGCTTACTGGCTTCAAGCTTAGAGCTGAATCTGGGTGCGCTAGGAACGTGCCGTCAGACGCATCAATTAGCATTGCGTAAGCGTTGTCACCCACATCTAGGCTGATAACGTCGTTAACGAGTTGGTCGATAAGTACGTCTGCACCCACTACACCAACCAATTGACCATTGTAACGAACCGGTTCTGCAATCGTTACTAGAAGTGCTTTCGTGATCGCATCTTGGTAAGCCGTAGTAATGATTTGCTTACCTGCAGCGTTTGCTTCTTGGTACCAAGGACGTTGACGAGGATCGTAACCTGCACGGTTACGTTCAGGATGTGAACGGTACATTCCGCCTTCTGGAGTACCTAAAAAGATATCGTCAAAGCCACCCGCTACACGAGCTTGCTTAAGGAAAGGAACAACATCATGCTCTCGTGAAAAGTCATTGAATGCTGAAGCGATATCCGTACGAATATCAATCCAGTTCTTAATACCTTCAGATGCTGCTTCTGATACGCTTTCAGCTCGTAGGTAGACGCCATTACGAGTCTGTTCAAATAACTGGTTTGCTGATAACCAAGTCAACGCTGTAGCCATAACGACAACAGCAGATAGGCTAGCACCTATTAACTTCTGTTTTAGTGTTAGTTTCATGTCAAAGTTCACGAGTGGTGGGAAATCCCGCGCATACTACCCAATATCAGTATTAAATTCGAGCGATTTCACAATTTAATAATGGAATATATTTTTATGTAAACCATAACCTTAGCATATGCCAATTAGTTGTCATGTCGCCAAATTCAAGGCGCTATTATGTGTATGGTTATTAGGAAATATGTCAGATCTAATACGGTAAAATAGGTGTGGAAATAGGTATAAAATCTAGATAGAAAATAAATGCAAAAAAGGCAGGTGAGTCTCCTCACCTGCCTTCTTATTATCTGTCGTTCGACCGCATATTCAACACGGTCGAATCGAGCTTTATGAGCTAGCGTTTCTCTGTACGCATACCCATTAGCAAGCTTACACACATCAACAATAGAATGATGGTGAACGGCAAGGCTGTCGAGATAGCACCCGCTTGCAGAGCTTGTACTGCTTCTGTACCGCCAACCCACAATAGAGCTACAGCGATCGCACCTTCAAGGAACGCCCAGAACACACGTTGAGGCACTGGCGTATCCACTTTACCACCAGCAGTGATGCTGTCGATAACAAGAGAGCCTGAGTCAGACGATGTAATGAAGAATACTAGAACCAATACAACCGCAATGATTGATAGCAGCGTACCAAACGGTAGAGCATCAAACATTTGGAACATCGCTAGTGATACATCAGTCAAACCTTCTTGACCAAGGATACCAACGTTATTCACGATTTGGTCAATCGCCATGCCGCCAAATACTGACATCCAAATGATAGTGACAGTAGTTGGAACGATCAGAACCGCTGTGATGAATTCACGAACCGTACGACCTTTAGATACACGAGCGATGAACATACCTACGAATGGTGACCATGAAATCCACCAAGCCCAGTAGAATACCGTCCAACCGTGCAACCAAGCTTGGTCTTCACGACCATGGGGGTTACTCAGTGGAATGATGTTCTCGATGTATGCCATCAATGTTGTTGGGATTGAACCTAGCGTTACTGCGTAGCCGATCAGTGCAACCAAGATAAGCAGTAGGAAAGCCACCAACATGTTGATGTTACTGATAACCTTAACGCCGCCGTCAATACCACGAAGTACCGAAACGACCGCCAGCAATGTCACTACAGTAATAACGATAACTTGCAGCCCTAAACCAGCTTCAAGACCGAATACGTGTTGAATACCACTCGCGGCTTGCTGCGCACCTAAGCCTAGCGACGTCGCCAAACCAAACAGAGTTGCAAGAACGGCAAGAATATCAACGATGTGACCAGCCCAGCCCCACGCTCTATCACCTAAAATTGGGTAGAAGATAGAACGAATCGAAAGCGGTAATCCCTTGTTGTAAGAGAAGAAAGCCAGTGAAAGCGCTACAACACCATAAATAGCCCAAGGGTGAAGACCCCAGTGATACATAGTTGCACCGAGTGCCAGTTTTGCTGCTTCTGGTGTATTTGGCTCTACGCCAAGTGGCGTTTCAAACCAACCCGTGTAGTAAGCCGCTGGCTCTGCCACACTCCAGAACATTAGGCCGATACCCATACCTGCTGCAAACAGCATCGATAGCCAAGACATGAAAGAGTAATCTGCCGTTGCATCAACACCACCAAGGCGGATTTTACCGAACGGAGAAACAATCAAGCCTAAGCAGAAGAGTACGAAAATGTTGCCTGACCAGATGAACAGCCAATCAAATGAATTGATGATTTGACCTTTAACGCCATCCAGTGCCGCCTTTGCGGATGCAGTATCAGTAACCAGAACACCAATCAAAAACAGAGTAATTAAACCTGCACTTATGCCAAATACTGGGTTATGAACATCAAAACCCCATTTTTGAACATTGTCCTGACCAACAGTGTAATCGGTACTGTCGATACTGTATTTATCTATACCTTTAGTCATTATCCCTCTCTACGGAATACTAATAGGGTCTGATGACCGAGTATCCCTTACTTACCTGTGACCTAATCACAAACTTGAACCTACGATCCAAGCAGAACAAGCGTGCTGTCACAATAATTCAAATACTTGGATGTCTGAAGTTTAGCAGGTTAACTTATTGTTTTCAGTAAACCTGAATCGGTTCGATGGGTTTTCATCCAATATTCACGTAATTACTCAAATTACTGGCGAAAAAAAGGTCGAACGAGTCGACCATTGTTTCAATAATACTTTCAGCTCAAAGCACTTTGCTGATTAACCAATTGATTTTCGGTTCGTAAACCAAGCAATAAGCTTAGGCACATAAGCAATAATATGAATGCAAATGGCAGCGCCATAGAGACGGTTCCGGCTTGCAGTGCTTGGATAGATTCCGTACCACCAACCCACAATAGAACCGCAGCAATTGCACCGCCCATCAACGCCCAAAATACACGTTGTGGCACTGGCGCATCGACTTTACCGCCCGAGGTGATGCTATCGATAACAAGTGAGCCAGAATCTGATGAGGTGATAAAGAACACCATGATCAAACCAATCGATACCACAGAAAGCACAGAACTCATCGGCAAGGCATCGTAAGTATGGAACAGAGAAAGGGTAATATCTTGCAGGCCATTCATGCCAATCTCACCCACCTTGTTCGCCACTTGATCAATCGCGATGCCACCGAAAATAGCCATCCAGATGATGATCACAGTGGTCGGGATGAACAGTACAGCCACGATGAATTCACGGATCGTACGACCTTTAGAGATACGAGCGATGAACATACCTACGAACGGAGACCAAGACATCCACCATGCCCAGTAGAATACCGTCCAACCTTGCATCCAAGTTTCATCGTCACGGCCATGTGGATTACTTAGAGGAATAAAGTTATCAATGTAACCCATCAGTGCTGTTGGGATGGCTTTAATGCCCGCCATGCCACCCGCAATGGTTACGAAGATAAGCAGACCCAAAGCCACCAACATGTTGACGTTACTTAGAACCTTTACACCACCGTTGATGCCACGAACCACTGACATTGTTGCTAAAAAAGTGACCACTGCGATAACAATCAACTGCATGCCAATACCACCATCGGTACCGAATACATGGTTAATACCACTGGTTGCTTGTTGCGCACCCAAACCTAACGATGTCGCAAGGCCGAACAAGGTTGCCAGTACTGCCACGATATCAACGATATGACCAAACCAACCCCAAGTTCTGTCACCCAAGATAGGATAGAAAATCGAGCGAATTGAAAGAGGCAGACCTTTATTGAAAGTGAAAAAGGCAAGAGCTAGAGCAACAACCGCGTAGATAGACCAGCCGTGTAAACCCCAGTTGTAGATGGTTGCACCCAGTGCCAACTTAGCCGCTTCTGGCGAGTAAGCTTCAACACCTAAAGGCGTTTCATACCAGCCCGTGAAATAAGCCACTGGCTCAGCCACACCCCAGAACATCAAACCAATACCCATTCCCGCGGCGAATAACATCGACATCCAAGATAGGTTGGAGTGCTCTGCTTTGGCATCATTGCCACCAATACGTATCTTGCCATACGGGGAGACAATGAGGGCAAAACAGAAAATAACAAAGATGTTGGCTGCCCACATGAAGAAACCATCGAAGTTACCAATGACTTTCCATTTTATTCCATCAAGAGCCGCTTTTGCGGTTTCCGGATCTGCGACTAGAAGTGCAATCAGGAAGATAATGATCGCCCCTGCACTGATTCCAAATACTGGGTTATGAACATCAAAACCCCATTTCTGAACGTTATCTTGTCCTACTGTATAATCGGTATTTTCAATACTATACCTATCTTTTACAGGCTCCATGCTTCCTCTCTAATTTGCAGCGCACAGTTTGCAACATTGCATTCGGCGCTTAAATTTCGAAAAGAAGAATATCAACCTGTCGCAAAAATACTAAAAAAACCTCCATAAAGGAGGCCTAAATTACACATTTAGTAATTAAATTACACATTTAATGTAATTTAGCGTAAGATCAGTCCACAAGCCCGGAGCTGACCGCGTACTTAGCGAGCTCAGCTGTAGAGTGAATGTCGAGCTTATGCTTAATATTTTGTCGATGGGTTTCTACCGTTCGATAGCTGATATTCAGTGCCTTCGCGACCTCTTTGCTACTCTCCCCTTTCGCGACTAATTTCAATACTGCTTCTTCACGTCTACTCAATGGATTCTTCACAGATTGCGTCGGGGTAATTGGCTGAGTAAACAAATTCTGCGTCACTTTTTCACAGAAATAGGTCGAGCCTTGATTGACCGTTTTGATTGCCTGCACCATTTTTTCAGCCGAAATCTCTTTCAACATATAGCCGACCGCACCCGACTGCATCACCTTCATGATGTATTCACGGTTGTTATGCATGGTCAGCATCAGCACTTTCGCTTCTGGGTCTTCTTCTTTAATCAGGTGGGTCGCGTCAATGCCATTCATGATAGGCATACTAATATCCATTAACACCACATCAGGGCGCAGCGTTTTCACTATCTCGACGGCTTCTAGCCCATTACTGGCCGTGCCGATCACGCTAATATCTGGCTCAAGTTCCAATCTCGCCATAAAGCCATCCATTACCACTTGGTGATCATCAGCGATCACAACTCGAATAACTTCACTCATTCACTAATCCTTCTAGTGTCAGTAACACTGTAATTTCCGTTCCGAAGCCAATTTCACTCATCAGTTCAAAGTCACCACCAATGAACTCCACTCGCTCTCTCATATTACGCAGACCGATCCCTCGTTTTTCCATCGCTTTATAGGTGTTGAAACCGACACCGTTATCTTGAATCAGTAACTGCAGCACATTACCAATTTGCTGCGCAATGACCGTTACCTTGGTCGCTTGTGCGTGTTTCTCTATGTTATTCAGTGATTCTTGTACCACTCGATAGAGGGTCGTCGCCGCCTCTGATTTCAACTTGCCCGGTTGCGTAGCAAACATCGTCTCGACTTCTATGCCTGAGTGCGCCTGAAAATCTAACAGCAATGAAGACAATGCCGCCTCTAGACCAATATCATCCAATGAACTTGGGCGAAGTTGGTGCGAGATGTGCCTCACCTCTTCAATGGCTCGCATCAGTGAATGCTGTGATTTATTCAGATGCGCTTTTAAGTCTTCACTCTGTAACTTATTACCAAGTAGCTCCAAGTGGCAACGACTCGACACTAATAATTGGTTAATACCATCATGTAACTCACGCGCTAGGTGTTTCTTCTCGTCTTCTTGGAACATCACAGTCTTATGTGCCAGTTCTTTTAGATTGTTATCGGCAATGCGATGTTCATGCATGTTGATGGCTAAGGTAAGCACGATAATAACCGCGACTGTCACGCTCAGAATCACCACAATAGAAAAGAACGTGGTTTCAATATTCTTGTTGATCTCGGCCTGCATCGAAGCCACTTCTTGATGCACATCTTCGATATACAAACCGGTGCCAATCATCCAGTCCCAGCGTTCTAACCAAGCGGCGTAACTCAACTTAGACACCACCTCACCCGTTGATGGCTTTTGCCATAAATACTGGTGAAAACCTCCACCGGTTTGCGCCTCTCTTAGCAGCGCTTCTATCAGAAAGTCGCCATCTTCGTCTTGCAGTTCGAGTAGGTTTTGACCAATCAATTCAGGTTGAATTGGGTGAACTAAATTGGTTCCGTGGCGATCGTAGGCGAAGAAATACCCGTCTGATCCATATCTAAGTTTAGACAATATGGCTCGAACTTCCGTTTTGGCTTGGGCTTCTTGGATGTCAGGGTCGTTATAGATGTGCTCAATGGCATCGAATGCGAGGTCTACAGTGTCCTTTAAGGCGTTTTCACGCGACTTGATTAAGCTGTCTCTGAAGATCTCGACCTCTTTCGCACCTAACGTTTTGGTTTGGTGTAACGAGATCCAACTAATGCTCGCCGTTACCAGTAGCAACGGGAGTAGCGTCAGCAAAATCAGCTTGGCTTTTAGAGGCATTCCTTTTCCTCACTAAAAACGGCCTATTGAACATCAATAAGCCGTTTTATTTTAGCAATTTATAGATAGCCGTTGAAACATATCATTCACATTCTTGGCGTCACTCACATTCCATAGAACGCAGGAAATGCGAGAAGTGATCCAAGTACGAGGATTTGAATCAGAATGAATGGCATCACTCCGCGGTAGATGTCTTTCGTAGTTACGCCTTTTGGTGCCACACCTTTTAGGTAGAACAAGCTGAAACCAAATGGCGGCGTCAGGAATGAGGTTTGTAGGTTCATCGCAATCAGGATAGCGAACCATGTCATGTTGATGCCCATTAGCTCAGCAACTGGCGCAATGATTGGTACGATGATGAAACAGATCTCTACAAAGTCGATAAAGAAACCCAGAATCAAAATCACTAACATAGTGATGATCAGGAATCCCCATTTCTCACCCGGAAGCTGTAGCATCCACTCTTCAACCAGATAGTCACCACCGGTATAAGTAAACGCCATCGAGAATGCGGTTGCACCCAGCAAGATAGCAAACACCATCGCCGTTACTTTCACCGTCTCTTTCGACGCTTCATACACCATCGACCAACTAAATTGACCATACAGCAGTGCCAATACCATCGCACCCGCGCCACCTAATGCCGCAGACTCTGTTGGCGTTGCCACACCCGCAAAGATTGAACCCAACACGACAATGATTAACGCAAGAGGCGGAAGAATCGCTTTAAGTGCGTCTAATACTTCTTGCTTGCGGCTGATTGAATCGTCTCGCTCAATCGGTTGAGCCGCTTCAGGGTGTAGCTTGGCGTATATCAAGATGTAGAGAATGTACGCACCGACTAACATCACACCCGGCCAGATCGCTGCTTGGAACAAGTCTCCTACTGGCACACCTAATACATCACCTAATAAGATCAATACGATGGATGGCGGGATGATCTGCCCTAACGTACCAGACGCACAAATAGTGCCGCACGCTAGGCCTTTGTCGTAGTTGTACTTAAGCATTACTGGTAAAGAGATTAGTCCCATTGCAACAACAGAAGCACCAACCACACCAGTAGAAGCCGCAAGCAGTGAACCTACTAATACGGTTGAAATCGCGATACCACCACGAACGCCTCCGAACAGTCGTCCCATAGACTCAAGTAACTGCTCAGCAAGCTTGGTCTTTTGTAGAACAAGTCCCATGAAAACAAACAATGGAACGGCCATCAGCACCGTGTTTTCCATAATGGATTGAATTCGATATGGCATGAAGGCAAACATTTCAATGCCCTCAGCCCAAACACCAAAGATTAACGCGATACCACCAAAGGTGAACGCCACTGGGAAGCCAAGTAAAAGCGCAAACAAGGCTACGAAAAACATTACTATTCCAATCATGTTCAGCCTCTACTTGTTGTTTGTATGAATATTGTTTGCATGCGTGTTATTTGCATGAATAAGGTGCGGATTAAAAATCTTGTTCAGTGAATGTAAGATCAAACCTACGCCACTGAGTGCCATTAAGAAGAATGACAGCGGGATCATGGCTTTGATGATCCAGCGATACGGCAGACCACCGGGATCGCCTGAGGTTTCACCCAGTTCATAGCTCTCTTTGGCAACATCGATACCAAACCAAGCCACCAGCAGGCAAAACGGAAGTAGGAAGATTAGCGTGCCAAGCAGATCAATAATGGCTTGCGCCTTGAAGCTCAGTTGCTCGTAGAACACGTCAACTCGAACATGACCACCCGCTTTGATGGCATAAGGAACACCAAGTAGGAAAACGGCTGAGAAAAGGTGCCATTCCATCTCTTGGAAGGCGATAGAGACATCGTTGAAGGCATATCTCATGACAACGTCATACACGACGTTGGCGATAAGTAAAATAAACAACATACTGGAAAGCCATCCCAGTGCGTCACCGATACGATTAAACAGGCGTTCAATATAAATTAGACTTCGCATTCCCGACTCCATGGAATTTGAAAAGACATCGCGCAGCTGAGGTAACGAGCTGTAGGACGTAGAAAAGGTTCTTGAGCGTAATACAGGATTTATCCTGCTTAGTTATTATGGTTTAAATGAACCCGCCACTTACTCACTCTTAGTTGCCTAACATGGAAAGCTTTGGGTTCATTTAGATTCAGTTCAACAACTGTCGATTATTTCGCTTGGCTATTTAGGTAAGCTCTGTGGGAAATATCCGTCCATGAACGTACTTGCTCTAGGTAGTTTGCTTGTGAAGCTTGAATCTCTTTTGCCAGCTCATCTTTCTCAGCATGTGCAGCAAGTAGGCGATCGTTCGCTTCCTTCAAAGCAGACATAACCTCTGGCGGGAAATCTTTCACTTGTACATCAGGGTATTCTGTCTTCATTGAAACCCAGTTCTTACCACTTTCGTGCGTTGCTTGTGTGTACATGTCGTAAGCTGCTGTACGCATTGCAACACGCAAGATTTCTTGTAGGTCTTCAGGCAGCTTGTTCCATGTGCGCTTGTTCACTAGGAATTGAAGCTCTGAACCCGGCTCGTGCCAACCTGTGTAGTAGTAAGGTGCGATTTTATGGAAGCCCATTCGTAAATCCAGTGATGGACCTACCCACTCGAGTGCATCAATCGTGCGACGCTCTAGAGATGTGTAAAGTTCACCTGGGGCAATGTTCGTTGGTTTCGCGCCTAGCTCAGCAAGAATCTCGCCGGCAAAGCCTGGGATTCGCATTTTCAGACCTTGTAGATCTTCAACACTGTTGATCTCTTTTTGAAACCAACCACCCATTTGGATATCTGTGTTACCACCTGGGAACGACATCAAGTTGTGTGGAGAGTAAACCTGCTCCATCAACTCCATACCACCACCGTGATAGAACCACGCGTATTGTTCTGCTGGCGTCATACCGAAAGGCATAGAAGTGAAGTAAAGAGTGTTTGGAACTTTACCTTTCCAGTAGTAAGAGCCTGAGTGACCCATGTCGTATTGACCAGACTTAACCATGTCAAAAACGCCAAGAGGTGCTTTGTGTTTGTTTGCTGAATCGATTCTGATTTGAAGTCGACCATTCGACATCTTCTCAGCCATCGCTGCCATGTTCTTAGTTGCATCACCGAAAACTGGGAAGTTTGGTCCCCACGTTTCTGCAAGCTTTAAACGGTAAACCTTATCAGCGGCTGTAGCACCAGTAGCAACCAAAGCTAAACAAGCCGCAGCGGTTACTGCAACGTTCTTAAAAACTCGTGTGAGGGAGTTAGAAATGAGACTCATGTTCACGTCCTTTGTTGGGTTAACACTCTTTCTATGAGCATTTTTTATGATTCAACATAAGAGTGCACCGTGATGAGGCAACAAGATATCAGGGAGAGCACGCACGCATGGCGTGAGCAAAGTTACGTATTAGACCAAAGGATTAAGTAGAACTACGTAGGAGATGATTGAATAGCGTCGATTTTAAAGGAGTTTGGATATTCACCAAGGCAATGCGTATTGATAAATACCTAAGTAGTTATAATGAACCGCTATTAACAATTGATTCCCATTTCGTGATGAAGCTCTATCCATTGCTGCATTTTAGGGAAAGTCACCCGCGCTTTTTAGTTAGCCGCCCTACTTTAGGGCTCGCTGATGAGAAGCAAAGCTAGGAATTAGGGATAGCAAGTTAGGCGGTCGCTTGAAATGGGAGTAACCAGTAAATGAGAATAAGCGGTAAATGAGAATAAGCGGTAAATGAAGTTTATGGCAGATACAAAAAAGCCTCGATAATCGAGGCTTAAAAACTTAACGAAGCGAATGTAATCCCACAGGATTAGATAGCTTTGTAGATAACCTTGTTACCTGCTAGCTGCTCTTTCGCTACTAGGTTTTCTTCAAGAAGTTTTTTCAATGCGCCTGTTGCCCATGAAGCTGCTTTCGCGTCTTCTTGACCAGCTTCTAGGCCGATACCTTTAGGGTTAATGCCTTCAGCATTGCTAACAACGATGTCTAGAACTTGTTGTTGCTTAGGAGTCAGTGCTACTGCAACTTCTTTAGTTGCTGCTACTGTTTTCTCTACCGCTGGTTTTGCTGCTACAGTTTTTTCTGCTACAACTTTCTCTGCGACAGGCTTCGCTTTTTTCGGCGTTGCCACTGCTTTAACTACAGCCGCTTTAGTGCGTTTCTGCAGTTTAGCCTGCACCTTACGCTTATGAGCAAGTCTCATTGAATATTTCTCCAGTTCACTGCTCTTTTCGCAGTGGTGAAAATTTGAAGCGCGATTTATACCAAAAAACAGGAGCTATTTGTAGAGTGAAGCGTCGAAAGTCGACGAAAAATACCGATATTGTCTACTAGCGTCTATTATTTAAACATCGACTTATCAATTCAGGGTCATATACACTGGTTATCCATCCAGACAAAAATATGAAAACTTGGTGTTGCCTATGGACACTCGTCATCTTACTAATTTCTCTTTGCCTTCATTCACTCGCTCGTACCGTATCCTAGCCGTTATTCTAGGCTTCATTTGCTTAATCGTTGCACTGTATAGCGACAACCCAAAGTTACTGATCGTTGGTGCTTTTTGCAGTATTACCCTTCTGGGAACTGGCTATTATTTGATGCTGCGCAGCCGAGTGATGTTCACGCTGACTCCGACTCATTTTCAGCAACATTTCTATAAAGGCGGCTGGGTTTTGAAATGGAGCAACATCGAAACAATCGGCCTGTGTACTTACGAACAAGATGGCTGGCACCAACCTTTGCCTTGGGTCGGAATTAAGGTCAAAGACTATTCGCCCTACCTCGATTCAATCTGCCCTAAGATCACCTGTGAATTGCTGCTCAGCCAACGTGCACTTTTGTACTTGGGAGCGAAGCAAGCGGGTAAAGAGTCGAACTTTGAAGACATGGTTTTAGACTCATCGCACTACCACACGCGTTGTACCGAAAACGGCTGTGTTGAATTAAGCCAATATAAAGAATCAAAGAATACCGACGACGTGCATTTCAACGCTCAACAAACGCAATTGGATACGGACTCCTCCGATGAAGTAAATAATCAAAATGCGGTGATCAAGGACTATTCAGGATTACAGGCGATGCTTGCCAACAGAATGAAGTATCAAAGAGGCTTCCACGGTTATGACATTTTCATATCAACTCATGATTTGAATATTAGTGGAGAAGAGTTTGTTGGTTTGGCTCGACGCTACTTGGCAGCATCCGAGCGCCTTTCTGATTAAAAAAATCGGTTTAAAAGTAAACTCACACCCAATAAAAAAGCTTAGCTTTCATAAGAAAGCTAAGCTTCATTTTCAATCGTTCTTTTACTAAGACAGTGGTTTAGTAGAGAGGCATTTCATCTGCGACGAACGGGTTTGAAGCGCGCTCACGACCGAATGTCGATTCAGGACCATGACCCGGCACGAAGGTTACGTCACTGCCTAGCGGCCAAAGCTTAGTCTTGATTGAAGCGATAAGTGTATTGAAATCACCTTGTGGGAAATCAGTACGGCCAATAGCACCGTTAAACAACACATCACCAACAAACGCTAAACGAGCTTGCTCACTGAACAGTACAACGTGACCTGGCGTATGGCCCGGCGTATGAATCACATCGATAACTTGGTTACCAAAAGTCACTTTGTCGCCCTCTTCTAACCAAGTGTTTGGTTCAAAGGCTTTACACAAAGGGAAACCAAACATCTGGCTTTGATTCTCTAGGCCTTGTAGCCAGAAGTTATCAGCCTTATGTGGGCCAACAATATTCACCTTCAACATCTCAGCAAGAGGCACAGTGCCACCTACATGGTCTAAGTGACCATGCGTCAGTACCAAGTTCACCACTTTAACACCCAGCTCTTCGATGATAGCGGCTAGTTGTTGAACATCACCTCCCGGATCGACAACGATGCCTTCCATGGTTTCATCACACCACACAATCGAGCAGTTTTGAGCGAAAGAGGTAACAGGTACAACTTGATACTTAAGAGACATATACAAACCTTAGAGGGCAAACTGAAATTTGGGCAAACTATGACATTGGATGTCTACTTTGACAAGTGCCTACCGTATCGCCCTTCAACTCAGATTAGCGTTACCAGCTGCGTACTGGACCAGTATCAATATGGATAAAGTTGCTACGCGCATAATAACCGACGCCACCTGCGTTCAGGCTTTTAGCTACATCTCTCAGCTCTTTGAGGTCAACACCATCGATACGGAAATCGATCGCTTTACCTAGCATGTGGTAACTCTTTTTAGCCACACCACTCGACTTAGAACGAAGAGCTTCATTGGTCGCTGGAGAGCGGTAACCAGAGATCACCTGGACTTCTTTTTGAATACCCAAGATATTCTGGATCTGAGTAATCTGATCGAACAGATTCTTATCCATTGGGTGAATTTCATTACGGCGGAAATCACGACATAGTTTGCTAAGGCGTGCCATCTCGTCACCAACATAGTTAGTGCCATCGAAATAACAAGTCTCTAATCGTTCACCAGTGTGAAGATTGTTCATGCTAATCGTTCTTGGTTGATCAGGGTATGAAGCAAAAGCGATAGAAGGAGTAAGAGAGGCGACAACAGCAGTACCACCAGCGTAAGTCAGAAACTGACGGCGTGAAAATAAACTTTGAGACATACAGCAAAAAAACCAATTAGATCGAACGAAAAATGCACGATACATAATGGTATTTGCTGCGTCAACGTACAAAAACCACGCAAAACGTTAGTATTTGTAACCTTTGCGCGGTTAGTTATTGATACTCATTATAATTTTATCAATAGAAGCTTCGTTGTCATTTTTTGGTCAAGATCACCTTTATTGGTCGTATTTTAATCATCCACCCTCTTTATCATATTGGTAGATGTCGCCGCGGTACTGTATGCCGCCCTCTTCAAACAGCACGGTTTGATAGATGATATGCACGGGAATTCGCTTCTTGAGGCGAACCTTAGTATTAGGAGCAAGGTCGTCATTCTGATTCGGGACCTTCCTTACCTTGGTCGCAAACAACAGCTCAGCCAGTTCTTCTGCGTGTTCAACACGTATGCAACCTGAGCTATAGGCACGGAAGTCGTCATTAAACAGACCTTTACTTGGTGTATCGTGTAGATAGATCGCTCGCTTATTGGGTGTATTGAACTTATACAAACCTAATGCGTTGCGCGAGCCGGCCTGTTGACGCATCCGATATGGGAACGAGTTGAAGTTGATGGTCTGCCAATCGATCTCTGTGGTGTCGACCGTTTCCATTGAACGCCAACCGTCAATCACTTGGAAGTTGTTCGTTTCAAGGTAGCTTTCGTCGGCTTTTACTTTGGGCAGGATGTCTTTGACCATGATTTTCCATGGCACGTTCCAAGTCGGATTTAAGATGACAGAATCTAGGTTTATCTCTAGAAGCGGCGTTTTTCTCGATTTTCTACCGACCACAACTTTCGACTCAAAAACCTCTTCGCCACCTTCCCAATACTTCATATCAAAACTCGGGACGTTGACGACAATGAGAGAGTCTCTGTCTCTTGGCCACAAACGAACACGTTCAGCATTCAGAGCTAATGAGGTTAATCGATCATCAAAGCCCATGTTGATCCACTTGATCGTGTCAGGGCCGATGATCCCATCGTCTGTAAGACCGTGCATACGCTGGAAGGACTTAATCGCAGTTTGCAGATCTCGATCGAACTTAGAGAAATCGACCGCGATCATCGAGGTATCAACGCCAACCAAGGCAATACGTTCAACAAGAATGGCTTTATCTGAAAGTTGGTCGCCCAAACGTTTCAAGCCCTTCTGTCTGTATCGCTCAATCTTGAGTTCAGACGCCGTTTCTAACACAGAATAGGTTGCTTTGAATTGGTCAAAATCCCCAACAGGAGGCGCGTAAGACAACACCATCTCTAATAAGTAATCATTAGCGACACTGCTTTTCAGTCTCATCAGAATATGGGGCGAAGGCGCAGGCAGTTTGGAATGCAGCTTACCCGAGAAGTACCACTCTTTACCGGCAAGTGGCGCATTCTCAACGTAGCTTAAGTAATAGATAAAGGTGTCGGTGAGTAAGATGTCTAGCTCTTGCCATTGACCACGAGATTGGTACTGACGGATTTGCTTCAATTGTCGATCAAAAAGCGGTGCCATTTGCGCTTGTTCTAACAGCGACAGTTGGAATTCAAACGCTTTAACAAGTTCCGGTGAGTCCCAAAGGATAGGAAGAGAAGAGTCTTGATAAATACTCTGAGTGAGCTCTGGATAAATCAGCATAAAAGAGAGTTCTGAATCAGCCGGAATGAAACGACTCTCGTCAGAACTCGTATAGCTCCATGCATGCACAGAAACTAACACCAATAATCCACAGAAGTATTTCGCTAACATGCTTAACTCCGTCACCAGTAATCCCATAAGTATGGCAAAGAAATGGGAGTAAGCATGTTATTTTTTAAGGGATTTTATGAATCAGATTGCACTCCAGTGATTATCCCACTGGACGGATGATTGCTGGCTTGATTTCTCATAAGGCTTGCGTTGGCTAACCACACTGCCCGCTCCAGAACTGAGTCTAAACTCACCATCAAGCAGCACAGCACCAGAAGCATCGGATAACGCAGACAGTTCCACTAACTCTTTCGTCTCTTTAGACCAAATACCGTAGCAATTGCCTCGTGGTGAGGTTGCAATAATCCAATCATCTGACGCCGCAATACTTGCGATATAGTGATTAAACCTTGCCCACTGTTCAGGCTCTGCGTTCAGTGATTCAAATTGCCCACCTTTAGTGTGCATCGCCAACAGCGAAGGATACTCGTCCGGTTCACCGCGATATTGCTGACCACAAAGCACGGTTTCAGCGCCATCGTGGGCTAAGTGTCGAATGCTTAGCTTCTTGTCCAACAACTCAACCTGATCAAGTAGTACACCTTCAGGAGATATATAACTTAAACTCGGTTGCATTGAATCCAAGTTTTTCGGTGTTCTTCCGTCAGTATGAACGCCACCAACGCCGATCGCGAGATTACCATCGGGCATGATGATCACTTCATGAGGGCCAATTCCAAAACCGGTGAACTCTTCAACCTTACGATAGCCTTGAGCGACATCGTAAACACCAATCACACCTTGGCTGCTGTCCGTTTTACCTTCAGTGGCATACAGTAACTTGCCATCTAACGAGTAAACACCATGACCATAGAAGTGGCGGTTGTTCCCTTTCACCACCATTTTAATCTGCTCGCCCTTTTTATAGTCGAACACCATAAAATAGTCACCAGGACGACGAGCAAACACCACGGCATGCGATGAGGTTGGACAAATCGCGACACCATGACCACGATCTGGAATCGGCAGTTGACTCAATGGCATTCCATATTCGTCAGCCACAACCGCTGAATATTGACCACGGCCATTTAGCGCACAGCCAATCAGCTGAGGATCATTAGATGTACTCACGCCATCCTTTCGGCTCGCACAGCCAAATGGAAGCACAGGAACAGCTGCACAACCCAGTGCAGCCTTGAGTAGCGTTCTTCTCGTATTATCAGTCACCATCGGTAGCATTAAATCCTATTACCACGCCAAGCTCGATCGCCACTTCTTCATGAATCAGGTACTTCAAACGTTCAAGTTTATTGTATTGAGTCAGCACCTCGCGGTAGCCCTCTTTACTCTGCAGTAACTCGAACAAGCTTGAATCAGTCGGCCAAGTCTCTAGCGTCAATATGAACTGGTCTGTAACACGATCAGCAAGGTCATTTAAGCCCTTCTCTCTCAATAATCCGTCTAGGCCATTGCCATCAGCAAGGTACAAGTTCTGAAGTGCTGCTACGTTTGCTTTTAGTTGAGTCATCGAGGTTTGTGCACGCCATGATTCTGAGAAATAAGGACGCGGATGACCAATTTTCGCCATCGGACGACTCAGCTTTTTCATGCTGTAGTCAAGCTGGTTAGTCAATAAAGCAATGTATTCAGATTCCCAACGCATCTCGTCCAGAGCTAACCACGGGTTTATCTGCCAAGCTTCAGCAATAGAGGCTGATTTCATCGCCAAGTTTTGGGCGATAGCTTGTGAAGATAGACAACCTGAAGCTTTGTCTTGAAGCAGTGGAGATTGCTCGTCGTACAGAGACCACTCCAATGCGCCAAGCCCTTGAACAGTAACACTCTGCTGTGCGATTTCGTCTTGTGACCAAGCTTTATCTTGCTGAGTCAGCTGACGCATCTTTAGGCCTGTGGTGTTCTTTTTGTCTGGCCAAAACTGAACATTCCAGCTCTCTTCCAGCGCCGCTGTTGGGCCTCTTTCTTGACCTTGCAGTGCCATCCAACTGTTCATCGTAAGCTGCCACTGATTTTTCAACGCATCCAGCTCAACATTGTTGGTTTCACAGTAACCCTGCATCAAGACTTCTAGCTCACTGGCTTGCTTAGCGAATAGTACGGCTGAATCAAACTCTTGTTGATACACGCTGCGACTGATATGAGCAGTCGTGTCTGCTTGATAAGAAACACCATTAACCTCAGATGAAGCTATTTGCTCACCTGATGATTGGCAGCCTGCCATGATTAATACCGACAAAGGCATTAACAAAAATTTATGTGTCATGCTGTTACCTTACTTCCTAGTTTTTCTTTTAATTATATGAGTTCAATAAATATGAAACGACCGCTGAGCTCGTATTCCTACAAGTTCAGCGGTTGTGTGCTTTAAGTTAACTTTTTATTCGAGCTAACTCAGTCGTAGAGGCGCTTAGCTTCAAACTGCCTATAGCGAGTTCAAAAATGCCAGTAGTGCTTCGCGCTCGGTCGCATTCAAAGACAGAACTTTTTGTTTTGCCATTTCAGCTTCACCACCGTGCCAAAGCACCGCTTCCATAACGTTTCTTGCGCGACCGTCATGAAGCAAGAAGGTGTGACCATTCACTTCTTTGGTATAACCTAATCCCCACAATGGCGTGGTGCGCCACTCTTGACCATTAGCAAGATACTCAGGGCGGTTATCCGCTAAGCCTTCACCCATGTCGTGTAGCAACATGTCGGTATATGGGCTAATTAACTGATTAGATAATGCAGGCAGACCTTCACGCTCAGCCGTGCGGAACTCAGCTTGGTGACAGCTTTGACAGCCAACGTCTTTGAACAGTTTTTTACCTTGCACGACAGCTGGGTTATCTACGTTACGACGAATAGGTACTGCTAAGTGCTGCGAATAGAACTCAACAAAATCTAGGATGTTGTCGCTGACTTCTGGCTCACCACCATTTGGGAAATCATCACAAGTCGATTGTGCTGACGTGCAGTTTTCGTTCGGGAACAAGCTGCTTGTTAGGCCTAAGTCACCATTAAATGCTGCTGCGTTTTGCTGCATTAGGTTTGGCTGTCCAGCTTTCCAACCGAAACGACCAAGCGCCATCTCATTGGTTTGAACATCAAGAACATAGTTGGCTTTACCCGATACGCCCTGCTTGTCTGCCAATTGTTGCTCGGCAAATCCTAAAATTGTTTCTTTTGGAATGCTCTCAAGCAAGCCAAGGCCGATCATTGGCGGAGCAACACGTGCTGAGAATTCAGTTTTAGGGTGCATCTCACCGAACGCAAGTTCAGTAATTTTCAAAATGGGTTTACGCAGAGTAACGACAGTGCCGTCTTTGAATTCAACAGGGACATCGGTGTAACTGATGTTCACTTTACCCTCTGGCTTAACACCTTGAAGTGCGAAATCTTGTAGCTGACCGCCATAAGTCGGTTCTGGGATACCACCATCGCGAATAAAGGCTTGTCTTTGCTCTGGCGTTTCAGCCGGAATGCTTAAACGAACCAACATGGATACTGCGTTCTCATCGCCTTTTTCTGGCGCGTGACCACGACCATCTTTGATGTGGCAGTTTTGACAGCCGTTAGTATTAAATAGTGGCCCTAATCCATCACGAGCATCGGTTGATGACGGCGCGGGAACCCAAGGGTTTCTAAAGAAGCTGTTACCTACGCTGAAATCCAGGCGTTTACTCATTGGTAGATTGGCTGCGGGAAGAGAAAAAGCGTTCGCTCCCTCTTTCTTCACGGTCGTTTTGCCACCAGAGTAGGTTTCATGGGCGTGTAATGGAGATACGAAAAACAGTGCGGTTAATAGTGAGGCTGAGAGATACGACTTCATACATTGCCTTGCTGTGTTTTTGATTTTAGTTTTATTTGGGAGTGACTTTCTTGAATAGCAAACAATTAAGGGCTCAATGAGAGCCCTTACATTGGTTTTGGTCTCGGGTTCTTAGAACTCGTGATCAGCCGTGTCTGGGTTTAGGCTATCAATACCAATCACACCAGCAGCACGCTCAATTGCAGCAGTTTGAGACACTAGCGCAACAATTGTTTTGTTTACTAGCGCGTTACCTGCAGCGTTGTCAGCAGCGATTAGCTGATCGAAGTGCTGGTTGTTTTTCTCTGCAGACGTTACTAGCTCGCCTACTTGTGCACGTGCTAGGTCAAACTGCTTTTGGATCTCTTTCGCAGCTTGCTCATCTTTTTGCTCTACTAGGTCAAATAGGCTTGGACCTGAAAGTAGAGTACCGTCTTCACGCTTGTATAGACCCGTGTAAACGTTGTAGATGCCTTGCTCGTTGTAGTAGTGAGAGTTGTGCGTGTTATCAGAGAAACAATCATGCTCGTCTTCCGTTGAGTTAGCTTCTAGTGCCACCTTCATACGCTCGCCCGCTAGCTCACCTAGAGACAGTGAACCCATGCCGAATAGCATTTTACGTAGGCCGTTCTCGCTAGATTCAGAAAGAAGCTCTTGACGGTAGTTGCCTTTCTCGCCTTCAGCCCACTGCTTTTCCATCCACTCTAGGTCTTGGATAAGTAGCTCAGCTGATGCTTTTAGGTATGCGCCACGACGGTCACAGTTACCATTAGTACACTCAGCGCCAACAACGAAGTCAGTGTAAGCACGCTCACCTGCACCGCTGTTAGTGCCGTTTAAATCTTGGCCCCAAAGTAGGAATTCAATCGCGTGGTAGCCAGATGCTACGTTCGCTTCAGAACCGCCGATCTCGTTAAGGTCTGCGATTAGCTCAGGGGTGATGTTTGTTGCGTCAACAGTTGTCTGACCAATTTGGAAAGTCTTGTTCGCAACGATGTTTGCGCTAGCGCCTTCGTTACCAAGCTCATATTGGTAATCAGAAGAAACGTAGTCGATAAGGCCTTCATCTAATGGCCACGCGTTTAGTTGACCTTCCCAATCATCAACAACAACGTTACCAAAGCGGAACACTTCAGATTGTTGGTAAGGAACACGAGACTCAAGCCAAGCTTGTTTTACTTGTTCGAAGTTGCCAGCAGAAGGAGAAGCTAAGAAGGTATCAATAGAAGAGTTCAACGCTTTTGCTGTGATAACTGAATCGGCAAACACTGCATGAGCAATATCTGCGTAATGTTCTACAACTTGATCTTGAGTTACTGCTGCGAAAGAAGAAGCAGAGGCAAAAATGAGTGACGAAGTTACGGCTTTTGTCACTAAAGATTTAATGGTCATGAAGCATCCTTGTTGAGCTTTAAATTATTATTCGTAGTAATAGTGCAAACCATTATCATTTACACTACGGATTTGAATAATACAAACTTACAATTTTATTGCAAGATAAATACAAAAAAACCTCACATTTGTGAGGTCTTTGAACATTTTTGTGTTATACGCAACAAAGATGGCTAATCAGATATCCAGATTATGCTTACCGTGTGAGACTTTGGCCTTCAAGTAGCTTTCGTTACCCGACTTAATGTGAGCAGAGGTGTTCACTACTTCTGCAATCTCAATACCAAACTCTTTAAGTTCATTGATTTTCTTAGGATTGTTGGTCACTAAGCGGATTTTTGTAGTACCCAAAGCACGTAGCATTTCTGCCGCTTCAGTGAAATCACGTAAGTCATCGCCAAAACCTAAGTGGTTATTCGCTTCGTAAGTGTTCATCCCTTCGCTTTGGAGACGGTACGCATCAATCTTGTTATATAGACCAATACCACGACCTTCTTGGCGTAGATAAAGAATCACACCGCCCGTTTCGCCCATAATTCTAATGGTTTCATCTAGTTGCTCACCGCAATCACAACGAGAAGAGTGGAAAACATCACCAGTAAGACACTCAGAGTGCATACGAACAAGAGGTATGTCTTGTGTCTTGTCTGCTGATTTAAATATTACAGCCACATGCTCTTTATCTGTTTTCAACCCATGAAAAGACAGAAGTTCAGCATCGATACTGCTTGTTACCCCTACTTTGAAATCTATTCTGGCACGCACTTCCGCCATAGCTATACTCACTTGAAAATTCAATGTATTTAACAACACTACAGGATATGTCTAGGCAATATTTTGTAGTGGACTATCTAATGATAGACACTATGAGGCTGTTAACAATTTTTTTCAAGGTCGACCACGAACAAATTGTTATAATATAACAATTTATTTTTCAGATAAGAAAAAACCCCACATTGAGGTGGTCAATGTGGGGTTGTAAATTAATCACTTGCGACTAAGACTGTGTTTTTACAGAACGCTCAACTTACTTGAGTTTGCTTCCAGATGACAAGCTGAACCCAAGCATTTTCTAATTCAGTGAGCTCTTCTTGCGTAAGTGTAGAAATGCTCGACTTCGCACTGTATTTTTCTGCCCACTTGTCTGACTGGACATGAGTATGGAACTCTTTCTTTAAATTTGAGATTACGTTATCCACAGATACATCCTTATATAACAGTGCTTAGCCTTTATAATCCTTTAATGTTACAAAATACAGCTCAATTGGTAAACAGTAATACATATTTTTTATGAGCCCTTTCTAACACTTTTTACTGATAAATATATAAATAAGAGAAATAATAGGCTTGGTAGAAGCCAAAGTAATAGGTTTGAGGCGCTCATTGCTGGCTTATAAAGCACAAACTCGCCAAATCGCTCTGTCATATATTGAGTGATTTCATTATTACTCTTCCCTTCTTTCACCATATTAAACACAACAAGACGTAAATCTTTTGCTATCGGCGAGTTCGATTCAATCAGGTTTTGATTCTGACATTGAGGGCAGCGCAGCGTTTTTGCCAAGCTAATAGCACGCTGCTGTTGATCCGGGCTTTCAAACTCAAACAGTTCAACTTGAATGCTTGTCTCTTTATTACTGGCTGTAAACAACTCTTCTGCCATGGTCGGAAAGCTAACAGTAATAACTGCAGACAAGATTACGACCATCTGTATTAAAGACTTCATCATCCAATCTCACCATCAAAATACATGGCAAGTTCGTTTTGCCATACGGATTCATTAATCACACCCAGTAGCTTCTTAATGATTTGACCGTCAGCATCAACCAAGTATGTCTCCGGCGTTCCGATGACTCCTAACTCCAAGGCTAGCTTCCCTTGAGGATCGCTGATGACTTTTAAATATGGGTTTCCATCGTTCGACAACACATTAATAGCGGCAGCTGTGTTATCTCGGTAATTGAGCCCAACAATAGGAATGCCTTTATTGTGGAGTTTGAGTAAAAAGGCATGTTCGGTTTTGCAGATACCACACCATGACGCCCAGACATTCACCAACTGGTAAGGGTGCTCAGTAATATCCGCTCGCGTTAGCTCTTGTTGCCCTCTGATGCCTTCGCTATTGGCTAACGCTGCCGATGTAAATTCAGGAAACGATCTCTGTTGCGTCGATACTGTGGTGGTTTGTTGCTTGCTATCAAGCGCGAACAAAAACGCCAACACCACGATCAGTGCCAATACAATAAGCGTGATGAGTTTGTTACGAACGCTGGTATTCATACTGTGACGCCTTAACGGTTTTCTTTTTACGATAAATCAATGAGAGCAACGCACCTAAAATAGAGAACAACCCACCGAACCAAATCCAACGAGCATAAGCCTTATATTGAACGCGGAATGCATAAGCGGTTGAATCCACCTTTTCCCCCATGGTGATATACACGTCGCCATGCCAGAACCACTTCATTGCAGGCTCACTCATGTTCATGACTCGAACTTGGTAATGCCTTCTTTCAGGTGTGATGTAAAAGCTTCCTTCATTAGCCTCTAGGTCAAGCACTGCCCTTTCGGCAGTAAAGTTCGATGCAACATAAAGCTCAGTATCACGATGAGAAAGCGTCCAGTCCATAAACTCAACCTGTTCTCCGGGGCTCAATTTATAGCTCCGCTCAAACGAATGGTAGCTATTCATCGCGGCACCTACGGCTAATACTGCGACACCCACATGTGCGAATGTCATTACCCATACTTTGCGTTGGAATTTGGAACTGTGCGTGACCGCTAGACCATAAACATGAGTCAGTACAACCCAAAACGCGAGTGACCATGTCATCAGTGCCATCACGTGAATCTTCTCTACTTGCAAAACATAACAAGTAAACCCGAGAGCAATAGATAGCAGAGCGATTAACGCCATAACGCCTTTCGAAGCTTGGGGTTTGATGCTGAGCAATGGAGCAAGGCCAACAACGCCCATTGCGAGCAAAGCTAACGGTGCTATTAGCAGGTTAAAGTAAGGTGCACCTACCGATATGTTTCCAAGACCTAACAACTCAAACACCATTGGATAGAAAGTACCGAACACCACAACCGCCGTTGCCAATACAAAAATGAGTACGGCGACTAAACTCAAAAAGCTTTTGCTGGCAAAGCGCGTGATTGGGCTCGATTCGAAAGATTCACCACGCACAATAAGCAGAGAAAACGAACTCACCAACACCACGACCAAAATCAGCAACAGTGCGATACCTTTACTTGGGTCAACCGCAAAGGCGTGTACTGAAGTGAGTACGCCAGAGCGAACAATAAAGGTGCCGAGAATACTTAGACAAAACGTAATGAAGGCAAGGCTCAGAGACCATTTCAACAATTGTTGCTTGCCCTTGGCAACACCCAAAGTATGTAGCAAAGCGGTAGAAGTGAGCCACGGTAACAAGCTGGCGTTTTCAACAGGATCCCAGAACCACCAGCCGCCCCAGCCCAATTCGTAATATGCCCACCAAGAGCCAAGAATGATCCCGGCGGTTAAAAAGATCCACGCGACTAAACACCAGCTTCGACAATGGGCGACCCAGTCAAACTCGATCGGATCCACTAATAGCGCTGCGACTGCAAAGGCCAGTACAACCGAAAACCCTACATAACCTAGATAAAGTAATGGCGGATGAAATATCAAACCGACATCTTGCAGCATTGGATTAAGATCTCGCCCTTCAAGCGGCAAGGTTGAATTCAATTCAAATGGGTTTGATGCGAATAACGTGAACCAAGCGAATATTGCGAGTAGTACATTCATCACCCACAGCACACGGCTTTGATATTCACTTGAGTAGCGTTTTTGCAAAGCGATAACACCGGACCAACAGCTGATGGTCAATACCCAAAACAACAATGAGCCTTCATGCCCTGCCCACACGGCTGCCATTTTGAAAAAGGGAGGTAACTGTGTATTAGAATGTTCTGCGACATACAGAATCGAGAAGTCGTCACTGATAAAGGCATAGCCAAGCAGAACAATAGCGCCAATGGAAAATAGTGCGCTTGAAAGAGAGAAACTGCGAATTAAACCTAGATTCGGTGATTGCTTAGCGAGCATTGGGTAAATCGAATGCACAGCGATAATGCTGCTAAGCACAGCGACCAAAACTAAACTAAACAGCCCCAAAGAACCGACCATATCACCTCAATAAGGCTCCACCTAAGCAGAGCCAAGTAAAACCGTTGTTAGCTTCTTTACGCAAAGAAACAGAGAATTAGTAAGCAGATGCCCAGTATCCAACATCTACTCACTAACAAACTTGAGCAGAATTAAGCGAGTGTTAATTGCCCAGCATAAAGGACAAAAGTTCGTAGCATTAACACGCCCATTAAGCTCAAAGACGTCACGGAAAAGATATACACCGAACTATGACGAATAGAGTCTGGCGTAACGGCATTGAGTAACAAGGGTAAAACCATGCCCACTCCAATAACGCCGTACCAGAACCAACTTGCCCAGAAGCCGCTGCCAATCGCGTTCCACACCGCTTGTTCACTTTGTCCACCAGCAAATACCAGCCCAGTAAAGAAAGTCACCAGAACAAACAACTCGAACATCACAACCGGACGCTCAAATCCGTGAATCCAAGAAACACTGATGCTGTGTGGCGATTCTTTGAAAACCAAAACACCAAACAAAATACACGCAGCCGCACCGGAAGATAAACTCGAGAATAAGAATAGAATCGGCAGTACTGGGTTATTCAGCATTGGGAAGGTATTTAACGCCGAAAGCAGGAAGCCAGTATAAGCGGCAAGCATCAGAGCAAGAATAGCTAAGAATATTTCCAAAGCATTTTCAAACACTTCTATTTTGCCAATCCAATTCCCAACAAAATCGAGTCGTCCTTTTAACCAAGCTTGGTCATTCAAGAACACGACGATTTGATCTCGGAATATAATGCCGATCCAAAGGAATAAGATCACCATATACACTTGGAATAAGATCACACCCATCGACATCACAGACGTTGGATTATAGAAGATCATGATCTTCCAAAAGGATAACGGTTTTGTTAGGTGGAAGACCAAGATCAACAGGCCTGAAATGATCCCAAATGGCGCAAGAAAAGCGGTCGCTTTTAACACACCATTATGAGCAGGATCGCCTTCAATGACCTTTCGTTTAAGGTAAATGGAAATCATGACGGCACCTGCCGACATCCCCGCCAGAAATAGATAGATGGCTATAATCCAGTCCCATACCACGGTACCAGACTGAAAAGCTATGTCCCATGCACTCATAATCAAATCTCCCCTTTTTGGTGTGGCACTTTATAGAGTTTTGGCTGAGTCCCTAGGTAGGCTTTATCCCTATAAACCACTTCCGATTGAAGCACTTGGTTTATCTCACTCTTAGGGTCGTTCAGGTCGCCAAATATCAGCGCGTTAGTTGGGCAAGATTCAACACAAGCAGGTAACTTCCCTTGAGCCAAGTTAGTATCACGGCAGAAGTTACATTTATCAGCGGATTTATTCTCTGGGTGGAAAAAGCGCACTTGATATGGACAAGCTAATAAGCAGTAACCACAACCCACACACTTATCTTTGTGCACATCAACAATGCCTGTTTTCTCATCTTTATAGGCTGCACCCGTTGGGCAAACCATCACACACGGAGCATTATCACAATGTTGGCAAGAGTTACGGGTAAAACGGTAATCAACATTCGGATATTCGCCTTGAGGTTCGCTCTTAATGATCTCTAAGCGCGATACACCTTCTGGCACTTTATTTACTTCACGACACGCTTCAGTACAGGCAGTGCAACCAATACACGCGGTTTCATCATGAACCATCCCGTAGCGCTTAGTGCCATCTTCCTGAACATTGGCCAACGTTTTTCGGCTTGTTACCGCCGCCGTTCCTGCAACCCCGGTCGTAAAGATCACTGCGCCTGCGCCAGCTAAAAAGTTTCTTCTTGAGCAGCTCATAGATTACTCCCCTTCTTTCTTCTGGTTGAAGTCTGAATGGCAATCCACGCACAGCTTAATGGTTTGCTTTTTATCTAAGCTCAACACCTTAGCTTCGGTCGCATGAACATCATGGCAGTTTGAACACGTTAAGTTCTGTGCGTGAACATCGTGAGTCCAGCTCGCTTCACGCAGATCATCCGGTTTATGACAATCGATACATTGGCTATTGGCGTCTAAAATTAAGCTAGGATCGAGGAAAACCTTTTCAGTTCCCGGTTGCGATTGAGCCGAACGATACTTCACCACTTCAGGTGCACCTTCACGGTGATCGGGGCCAATAGAGGTATGACAATCGGTACAATTCACTTCACGACCAAGTAAAGCGTGTGCGCTCTTACCGTGTGAACCCAATATCGTTTCTTTGGAATCTTTATGGCATTGAACACACTTGTAGTCTTTGTCGCGGATTAATTCAACTTCATGTCTTGTTGATTCTCCTACTGGCGTAACAGCAGGCTCAGCAACAGCATGAATGGAATAACCATAGAGGCAGAATGCTAGAAGGGATTTAAGCATTATGACTATGGCCAATTTAATATTGCCCATTTTATCCTTTCCTTATACCGGCATTATTTAACTCTCAACTAAATAATATTCCGGTTAAACAAAAGTACCCTTAAACGATATTATTAACGTTTAAATGATATCAATTCTTATTTTGGATAAGCCACAACGCTTTCTATATTTAGAATATACCTCTAATTGGGTAATGCGAAATTTACGAAGGCTAATATGTGAACACAATCACCCTATTTATCACAAGGTCATAGTATGTAATTGCTTGTTATATTTGATAATAATTATCACTTAAATTCCCCTCCACATGCTAACACATACCCCTTTAGGGTTATATAAACTTCAACGTGATTAAAGTCACTGCCATTAATTGATCTAAAACAAGCAAACTTCCGACACGTAACAAAATGTGTTTATTTATGAATTAATATAAACAGGAATTCTCCAGTTCTTAATTTGAATAGCAAACTCACAACGCTTGGTATAAAAATCAGTATATTGGAGATATCACTGTGAAAAAGCACTGGATACGTAATTCCGTCACAGCACTATTAATGGTTAGCGCGTCACTAGCAAGCGCGACCAGTTTTGCTGCGTCTGAACAAAAAGAAATTGGTGATCCTCGTAACGACCAGTTCGAGCAAAACCATCCTGATCAATATCACTCATGGAGACAAACGTCTGAAAGTGAAACTATTGAAGATGCGCTAAAAGAAGATCCAAACATGGTGATCATGTGGGCTGGCTACGGGTTCGCAAAAGACTACAACAAAGCGCGCGGCCACTTCTATGCGATTGACGATGTAAGACAAACCTTGCGTACTGGCGGTCCGACCGACGAAAACTCAGGTCCAATGCCAATGGCATGTTGGAGCTGTAAAAGCCCAGACGTTGCACGTGTTATTGAAGAACGCGGTGAAGACGGCTACTTCGAAGGTAAGTGGGCACGTCTTGGTAACGAGATCGTCAACCCTATTGGTTGTGCTGACTGTCATGACACCCAAAGCGATGAGTTCAAAAACGGCGAGCCAGCACTGAAAGTGACGCGTCCTTATGTTGAACGCGCTTTCGAAGCGATTGGTAAAAAGTTTGATGAACAGAGCCGTTTAGACCAACAAGCTTCAGTTTGTGCCCAATGCCACGTGGAATACTACTTCACCGGTCCAACCAAAGGCGTGAAATTCCCTTGGGATAAAGGGACACGTGTTGAGCAAATGGAAGAGTACTACGATGACATCAACTTTAAGGATTGGACGCACAAGGTATCTAAAGCGCCAATGCTAAAAGCGCAGCACCCAGGCTATGAAACATGGCGTGAAGGTATTCACGGTAAGAACAAAGTCGTTTGTGCTGACTGTCATATGCCTAAAGTCACCAAAGAAGACGGCACGGTTTACACCGATCATAAAGTGGGTAACCCGTTTGACCGCTTCGAAGATACGTGTGCTAACTGTCATACCCAATCTAAAGAGACCATGCGTAACATCGTTTCAAGCCGTAAAGCTCAAGTGCTAAACATGAAGCTGACTGCTGAGAAACAAATCGTTGCCGCTCACTTTGAAGCAGGCGCGGCATGGGAAGCGGGTGCAACAGAGCAAGAGATGGAGCCTATCCTACTGGATATTCGTCACGCTCAATGGCGTTGGGACTACGCAATCGCATCTCATGGTGTTCATATGCATGCACCAGAAGTTGCGCTTGAGGTTCTAGGTACAGCCGTTGACCGTGCAGCCGACGCTCGTACTAAGATCATTCGTCTATTAGCGAAGAAAGGCATCACCGACCCTATCGAAATTCCTGATATCTCAACCAAAGAAGCGGCTCAAAAAGCGCTAGGAATGGACATGGATAAGATGAACGCTGAGAAACAACACTTCTTAGACACGGTTGTTCCTAAGTGGGAAGAGCAAGCTGAAAAACGTGAAGCGAACTACGAATACTAGTTTCTTCAATTAGACCATTACGTAAAAACCAGTCACACTATTATTGTGTGGCTGGTTTTTTTAGGTTTTGGGGGAATACACATCAATACCTACCTCCAACCTACTCGCCAATTCAAGGAATCAAGAATGAGAACCCTACTTTCACTTTCAGCATTGTGCGTTGCACTATTAAGTTCTGGCGTTCACGCGTCTGAGCGCGCCAATATAGGTTGGGAGTTAATTGAGAAAGGCGCATTAGTGGTTGATGTCAGAACACCTGAGGAGTTCAAGCAAGGGCATATAGACAACGCCATTAACTACCCACTATCCGAGGTCGCGACACACTTTGCCAACATAGATAAAGAGCAACCTATTGTCTTGTATTGCCGCAGTGGTAATCGCTCAGGACAAGCCTATCAATTCTTGCAGGCTCAAGGGTTTACTCAAATCCACAACGCAGGTGGCTTGATTGAAATGCAGGAAAGTAAATAACGAAAGACAAACGATTAACGACTAGCGATTGTACCAAGCTTAACGGAGCATCTGTTTGGCTTGGTTGATCGAGTGGATAATAGATACACGATCAATCCCCTTCTGATTAGAGTCGAGAATTTGAGTCCACGCATCGATCGCATGTTGATAGCGCATACTGATGAAGTGATCGGTGGCGATTAACATTAAGGCCGTTCGATCGTTCGGATCAAGATCCATAGATTGCTCTAGCAGTTTGTTTACGTCATCACTCATCGCTTGTGAACTGAGATAATAAAGTGCGGTAGCCTTAGCGGCATACAAGCCTGAAGGCGCTTGAGGATCTAAACGAATCGCGTAATCGTAACAGGTGAACGCCGCATCAAACTCCCCTTTCTGCATATAAACACCACCAAGCTTAAACCATAAATCAGATTGATTCGGGTCTTGCTTAAGGCTTTGTTGCAGCTCATCTTGGAAATCTGTTGTGGTGTAATTTTCGTTGTCATTGGAAGGAGGCTGAGGCAGCTCTTGCTTCATTTGAAACCAGATAATGCTACTGAGTAGCACTGCGGCGAATGAGATAAGAAGGTTCCCCTTAAGGCTACTACTGTTTTTGTTTGATGCAACGACGAGCACCACCAAAAACAGGCTCATCAATAACAAAGCAACCAGTAACCAGATATCCATTTTACTCTCCCTTTTTATCCGCCCATCCACTCTACCTCTTTCGCCACAAAGCAAACTTGATCAAGGTATAGCTATTGGTATTTAACGATTCTCCACAAACAACAGGCAATAAAAAACCGAGCACTTAGGCTCGGCTTTTTCAATGGTAAGCTTAATTACTTAGCGTAATCAAGATTACTCAGTGTCTTGCTCGCTATCACTTTCAGAGTCAGAAGCATCTGATGCTTGCTCTTCACTTGAATCAGAAGCCACTGTTCCTTCTGCGTTAACTGCTTCAGCATTTGCTTCTTCAGCTTCGCCTTCTACAATCTCAGCTTCTTCTACTTCGTCGATACGTTGTAGACCTACAACGTTCTCGTCTTCAGCAGTACGAATCAGTGTTACACCTTGAGTGTTACGACCAACTTGGCTTACTTCCGCTACGCGAGTACGTACTAGTGTACCTGCGTCGGTGATCATCATCATTTCATCGCCTTCTTCAACTTGAACAGCGCCAACTACTGGGCCATTACGTTCAGAGACTTTGATAGATACTACACCTTGCGTTGCACGGCCTTTTGTTGGGTATTCAGCTAGCTCAGTACGCTTACCGTAACCGTTTTGAGTCACAGTTAAGATATCGCCTTCGTTAGAAGGAACAATCAGTGAAACCACTTGATCGTCTTCTGGAAGCTTCATACCACGAACACCAGAGGCAGTACGGCCCATTGCACGTACTTTGTCTTCGTTAAAGCGAACAACTTTGCCCGATTTAGAGAACAGCATGATGTCGCTATCACCGTTAGTGATGTCAACGCCGATCAGTGAATCGTCATCACGTAGGTTAACAGCGATTAGGCCGTTAGCACGTACGTTTGCGAATTGATCCAGAGATGTCTTCTTAACAGTACCGTCGCCTGTTGCCATGAAGATGAATTTCTCGTTAGAGAACTCAGAAACAGGCAGGATAGCCGTAATACGCTCACCTTCTTCTAGAGGAAGAATGTTCACGATAGGCTTACCACGAGCAGTACGACTTGCTAATGGCAGTTGGTAAACTTTCAGGCGGTATGTCTTACCACGAGTAGAGAAACATAGGATGTTATCGTGAGTATTAGCAACAAGCAGGCGCTCAATGTAATCCTCATCTTTCATCTTAGTTGCACTCTTACCTTTACCACCACGACGCTGAGCTTCGTAGTCGCTTAGGATTTGGTACTTAACGTAACCTGCGTTAGAAAGCGTTACTACAACGTCTTCTTGAGCAATCAGCTCTTCCATGTCGATGTCATGAACTGCAGCTGTGATTTCTGTACGACGCTCGTCGCCATAGATTTCACGTACCGCTTCAAGTTCTTCACGGATAACTTCCATCAAACGCTCAGTGCTTGCAAGAATGTGCATTAGCTCAGCGATTTCTTCTAGAAGTGCTTTGTACTCGTCTAGAATCTTCTCGTGCTCTAGCCCAGTTAGGCGGTGAAGACGAAGTTCTAGAATAGCTTGTGCTTGTGTTTCCGTTAGGAAGTATTGGCCATCGCGGATACCGTATTGGTCTTCCAACCAATCAGGGCGAGCCGCATCAGTACCTGCACGCTCAAGCATTGAAGCTACGTTACCAAGATCCCAACCACGAGACACTAAACCAACTTTAGCTTCTGCTGGTGTTGGAGCGCTCTTGATCAGTTCAATGATTTCATCAATGTTAGCAAGTGCTAGAGACAATGCTTCAAGGATGTGTGCACGGTCGCGCGCTTTCTTCAGTTCGAAGATAGTACGACGAGTCACAACTTCGCGACGGTGGTCTACGAAGCACTTAAGCATGTCTTTGATGTTGAACAACTGTGGTTGACCGTTGTTCAACGCAACCATGTTGATACCGAAAGTCGTTTGCAGTTGAGTTTGAGCGTATAGGTTATTAAGAACCACTTCGCCTACTGCATCACGCTTACATTCAATAACAATACGCATACCGTCTTTATCAGACTCGTCACGTAGTGCACTGATGCCTTCTACTTTCTTATCTTTAACCAGTTCAGCAATCTTCTCGATCAAACGAGCTTTGTTTACTTGGTAAGGGATCTCAGTAACGATAATGGTTTCTTTACCATTCTTCTCTACTTCGATATCCGCTTTTGAACGCATGTAAACCTTACCGCGGCCAGTCTTGTATGCATCTACGATGCCTTTACGACCACTGATAAGTGCTGCTGTTGGGAAGTCAGGACCAGGGATATAGTCCATTAGCTCATCAATAGTGATATCTTCATTATTGATAAATGCTAAACAGCCATCAACAACTTCACCAAGGTTATGTGGTGGGATGTTGGTAGCCATACCTACTGCGATACCAGAAGCACCGTTTACCAATAGGTTAGGAATTTTTGTAGGAAGTACTGCTGGAATTTGTTCTGTACCATCGTAGTTCGGTACGTAATCCACAGTTTCCTTATCAAGGTCAGCCAGGAGCTCGTGAGCAATTTTCGCCATACGAACTTCGGTATAACGCATTGCAGCCGCGGAGTCGCCATCGATAGAACCAAAGTTACCTTGGCCATCAACTAGCATGTAACGCAGTGAGAACGGTTGCGCCATACGAACAATAGTATCGTATACAGCACTATCACCATGTGGGTGGTATTTACCGATTACATCACCTACTACACGAGCAGACTTTTTATATGGTTTGTTCCAATCATTACCTAGTACATTCATCGCGAACAAAACGCGGCGGTGTACAGGTTTTAGGCCATCACGCACATCTGGAAGGGCACGACCAACGATGACGGACATCGCGTAGTCTAGGTATGAACCTCTAAGCTCATCTTCAATATTTACGGGCGTGATCTCTTTCGCTAGATCGCTCATAGAGCCATTTTCCCTCTATAGTCAGATCGTATTTTTGAATACGTATAAGACCGAAAAATATAACACAAATTTACCTACGGAGGCATCACTTTCCCTCTCCTTTTACCATCTTGTGACCCTTGTAGCCAATCAATTGATGAGAAATTGCACCTCCGCATCATATCTTGCTGAAACATGGTCACTTTACATCCAATAAACTAGCAAAATTGTAGATCTTCTGGTCAGGGCGAAAAGGCAAGTTATAATGCCTGCAATTTCATGGATGCATTATTTAACTTGGAAATGCCGATTATGACTAAATCACAGAACGTAGACCCAGCAGAAATCAAAAAATTCGAAGACATGGCGTCGCGCTGGTGGGATCTGGAAGGCGAGTTTAAGCCTCTACATCAAATCAACCCACTGCGCCTAAATTACGTGCTAGAAAAAACCGAAGGTTTATTTGGTAAGAAAGTACTCGACGTTGGCTGCGGTGGCGGCATTTTGGCTGAAAGCATGGCTGTTGAGGGCGCAGTAGTCACTGGCCTAGATATGGGTAAAGAACCACTAGAAGTGGCACGTCTTCACGCATTAGAAACAGGCACCAAGCTAGATTACATCCAGAGCACCATCGAAGACCACGCAGAACAGAATCCACAAACTTACGATGTGGTAACGTGCATGGAAATGCTAGAGCACGTTCCTGATCCACAATCAGTGATTAGTGCATGTTCAAAATTAGTGAAACCGGGTGGTCACGTGTTCTTCTCAACCTTGAACCGTAACTTCAAATCTTACCTGTTCGCTATTGTTGGTGCAGAGAAGCTGCTTAAGATTGTTCCTGAAGGCACTCACGAGCACGAGAAGTTCATTCGCCCTGCAGAACTCATCAAGATGATTGATAACACTCCGCTGCAAGAGTTAGGCATCACTGGTCTGCACTATAACCCACTGACTGACAGCTACCGTTTGGGCCACAATGTCGATGTAAACTACATCGTTCACACTCAAAATTTCGCCCAATAACTGCTCGTGTAATTACCAGTATCCCTACCGTAAAACCTTTTGTAAAAAAGACTAATGAAAAGAGTTGCAATTAACATAAGTTTGCGACTTTTTTCAGTCTAAATTTCGTGCGCTAGCTTCCATTTTGACCACCTAGATTTAATTTTAATCACCCAAAATCCATCGCTCATTTTGTCCAAAGATCAAGGGATTTTTTTTTATGGGAGTGCAAAAATAAAGCATCCTTAAAAGCCGACTTTTATACAATCAAGTCACATCTAACCTCATCAGTTAGTGGTCACTTACAGTTTTTTTTCAATCCACCACTTATCCACAAGCAACCCAATTTCTTTACCTTGAAAAATATCAGTTGTAGCACTATCTTGTAACCCAACAAACAAATGACCCCTATATGTTGTGTTTGAACTACAATGTATGGGTAGACCAAGATCACAAAGCCGAAACGTAATTTACAAAAATTACACAGAAATACACAAAAACACGGCCTTGTTCAGTTTTGTTAGGGAAATTAAGCAGAATGAACCAACAACTTACTGTTACCAAGCGTAACGGGCGCAAAGAAACGATCGATCTAGAGAAGATCCATCGCGTGATTACATGGGCAGCTGAAGGCTTGCACAATGTTTCTGTATCACAAGTAGAATTGAAAGCTCACATTCAGTTTTACGATGGCATCACCACTACTGACATTCATGAGACTATCATCAAGTCAGCAGCGGATTTAATCTCTGAAGAGACTCCTGATTACCAATATCTAGCAGCACGTCTGTCTGTATTCCACCTACGTAAAAAAGCGTACGGCGAATACGAGCCGCCTGCATTATACGACCACGTTGCAAAACTGGTTGATATGGGTAAATACGATAGCCACCTAATGGAAGACTACACGAAAGCTGAGTTTGACGAGCTTGACGAGTACATCGACCACAAACGTGACTTAGACTTCTCTTACGCAGCGGTTAAGCAGCTTGAAGGTAAATACTTCGTGCAAAACCGTGTAACGAAAGAAATCTACGAGAGTGCTCAGTTCCTTTACATTTTAGTTGCTGCGTGTCTATTCGCTAAGTACCCGAAATCGACTCGTCTTGACTACATCAAACGTTTTTACGATGCATCGTCTACGTTTAAGATTTCTCTACCTACACCGATCATGTCTGGTGTACGTACGCCTACTCGTCAATTCAGTTCTTGTGTACTGATCGAGTGTGGTGACAGCCTTGATTCAATCAACGCAACAGCAAGCTCAATTGTTCGTTACGTATCTCAACGTGCTGGTATTGGTATCAACGCAGGTCGTATCCGTGCGCTTGGTTCTGAAATCCGTAATGGTGAAGCGTTCCACACTGGTTGTATCCCTTTCTACAAATACTTCCAAACAGCAGTAAAATGTTGTTCTCAAGGTGGTGTTCGTGGTGGCGCAGCAACAGTGTTCTACCCACTATGGCACGGTGAAGTTCAGTCTCTATTAGTACTGAAAAACAACCGTGGCGTTGAAGAGAACCGTGTTCGTCACATGGACTACGGCGTACAGCTGAACAAGCTTATGTACTCTCGTCTTGTTCAAGGTGGCAACATCAGCCTGTTCTCACCTTCTGACGTACCTGGCCTTTACGATGCGTTCTTCGAAAACCAAGACCGTTTTGAAGAGCTATACGTTAAGTACGAAAACGATCCATCAGTGAAGCGTGAAACAGTAAAAGCTGTTGAGCTATTCTCTCTGCTAATGCAAGAGCGTGCTTCTACTGGTCGTATCTACATTCAGAACGTTGACCACTGTAATACACACAGCCCGTTTGATTCTGAAGTTGCCCCTGTTCGTCAATCGAACCTATGTCTAGAAATCGCGCTTCCTACTAAGCCACTTTCTAACGTAGAAGATGACGAAGGCGAAATTGCGCTATGTACGCTTTCAGCGTTCAACCTTGGCGCAATCAATGAACTTGACGACCTAGCAGAGCTTTCTGAGCTGGTTGTTCGTGCGCTAGATGCACTTCTTGATTACCAAGACTACCCGCTTCCAGCAGCATACAAGTCGACAATGAACCGTCGTACTCTAGGTGTAGGTGTTATCAATTACGCATACTACCTAGCGAAGAATGGTGTTAAGTACTCTGATGGCAGCGCAAATGGCCTGACTCACCGTACTTTTGAAGCGATTCAATACCACTTGCTAAAAGCATCTGTTGAACTAGCGAAAGAGCAAGGTCGTTGCCCATCTTTCCACGAGACCAACTACGCGAAAGGCCTACTGCCAATCGATACTTACAAGAAAGATATCGACTTAGTATGTGAAGAGCCATTGCACTACGATTGGGATTCTCTACGTGAAGAGATCATGGAGCACGGTCTGCGTAACTCTACGCTAACAGCGCTTATGCCTTCTGAGACATCGTCTCAAATCTCGAACGCGACTAACGGTATCGAGCCACCACGTGGTTACGTATCAGTGAAAGCATCGAAAGACGGCATCCTGAAGCAAGTGGTTCCAGATTTCCTAAATCTAAAAGAGAACTACGAGCTGCTTTGGAACATTGGTTCTAACGACGGTTACCTACACCTAGTGGGTATCATGCAAAAATTCGTTGACCAAGCTATCTCTGCAAACACTAACTATGATCCAAGTGTTTACGACAGCGGTAAAGTACCAATGAAGAAGCTGCTTCAAGACCTACTAACAGCGTACAAGTACGGTGTTAAGACGCTTTACTACCATAACACTCGTGATGGTGCTAAAGACGACCAAGGCGACGCAGTTCAAGTGCCGGAAGAAGATTGTGAAGGCGGCGGTTGTAAGATCTAAACCGCGATAAACATTAAGACCCCAGAGAAGAGTTATCTTCTCTGGGTTTAAAGCATTAACAGGGTCCGTTTTATGACGGGTCTTTAAAGGATTTGAGGCATTTATGGCTTACAGTACTTTTTCTCAGCAAAAAAATGACCAACTAAAAGAACCAATGTTCTTGGGTCAGTCGGTAAACGTTGCACGTTACGACCAACAGAAATTCGAAATCTTCGAAAAACTTATCGAGAAGCAGCTTTCTTTCTTCTGGCGTCCAGAAGAAGTTGACGTGTCTAGCGACCGTATCGACTACAACAAGCTTCCTGAGCATGAAAAGCACATCTTCATCTCTAACTTGAAGTACCAAACACTTCTAGATTCTATCCAAGGCCGCAGCCCGAACGTTGCCCTACTTCCATTGGTATCACTACCAGAAGTAGAAACTTGGATTGAGACTTGGTCTTTCTCTGAAACGATTCACTCTCGTTCTTACACGCACATCATCCGTAACATCGTGAATGATCCAGGCGTAGTATTTGACGACATCGTTGAAAACGAAGAGATCCTTAAGCGTGCTAAAGACATCGCTTTCTACTACGACGACCTAATCAAGCTAACGGCTGACTACCACCGCTACGGTGAAGGCAACCACAGCATCAACGGCGAAGACGTTAAGATTTCACTTCACGACCTGAAGAAGAAACTTTACCTATGTCTAATGTCAGTAAACGCACTAGAAGCAATCCGTTTCTACGTAAGTTTCGCATGTTCATTTGCATTCGCTGAGCGTGAGCTAATGGAAGGTAACGCTAAAATCATCAAGCTAATCGCTCGTGATGAAGCGCTTCACCTGACTGGTACTCAGCACATGATCAACTTGCTACGTAACGGTCAAGACGACTTCGCATTCATGCAAATCGCTGAAGAGTGCAAGCAAGAGTGTTTCGACCTATTTAAAGAAGCAGCAGAGCAAGAGAAAGAGTGGGCAGAATACCTATTCAAAGACGGCTCTATGATTGGTCTGAACAAAGACATTCTTTGCCAATACGTTGAGTACATTACCAACATCCGTATGCAAGCGGTTGGTCTAGGTACTGCTTACCCAGCAGCGACATCAAACCCAATCCCATGGATCAACGCTTGGTTATCTTCAGATAACGTACAAGTTGCTCCACAAGAAGCTGAAATCAGTTCTTATCTAGTTGGTCAAATCGACAACGAAGTAAAAGCTGACGACTTTGAAGGATTTGAGCTGTAATGCCAACAATCAAAATCAACAAGCTGACTTCGATTGAATCTAACCCTTCAAACACTCTGTTGGAAACAATGGAACAAGCTGGGTTAGAACCAGAATACAACTGCCGAGATGGCCACTGTGGCGCATGCCGCTGTACGTTGGATTCTGGTGAGGTTGAGTACGTTGGTTTTGCTATGGCTTACACACAAGGCGATGAGATTTTGCCATGCATCTGCAAAGCAAAAACCGATTTATCGCTGAGTAACGTGATTCACAGAAGCAAACAAAAGCGCGCCTAATCTATTCGATTTAAGTTCGCTTGCTGAGTTTCATTTGCTTTCGCTTTAGATAGAATCATGTAAGTTCAAACGCTTCATCAAAGATGATAAGTATTAAAAAGGGTCCGTCTCCTCTTGGAATGCGGACCCTTTTTCTATTTGTGTCTTTAGCTCTCAACCACCGAGCCAAACTAGATGGCTACTGTTGAGTCAGATTCAAAGTCACAGAGCCAATGTAACAAGCGCTTCGGCACTCTCCACAGCCATTGCACTTATCTTGAACGACCGTAGGCAACTCCCCAGCTTCAATGTGTATTGCACCGGCAGAACACGCGGTTTGGCACGCATTACAATCCATTTGCATGTAGTTATTGCAGCTATCAGCAAAGCTTGGCTTCAAGTCGATATAAGGCATCACGGTTTGATGAAGCGCGCCAGTCGGACACACTTCACTGCACTTATTACACATCGAACAACTGTTGTAATCCAAATTCAGCAGCGCACTGCCCTCTAGCATCTCAATAACGCTATTCGGACACGCTTGCTCACACAACCCACAACTGTCGCAAAGACGCTCAAACAGCACCTCATCGACCGCCCTAGGTGGCCTAGCATGTAGGCGCTGTGATTTCTCTTCATAACTTGCAGCCGCTTTAACCGGCTTAGAGAGTCGAGTTAAGAAACCACGCCTATTTGAATTTATTTGCTCAGACATTAGTCGATATATAACTTTTTAGTAGCAACGTTTAAATTATATTCAGATGTTAATTGATTAAGCCAATTTATTACATCGCTTGATAGCTTCTTATAAAATGATAAATCTGATGCTGTATTTAATTTATCTAAATAAGCAGAAGACCAAGATAATAAGTGGCACTCAAGTAATTCACTAGCTGAATTAATATTATTGTTTTCTAACAAATACGCATGGGCGAATAACATTAAACCAAATTGATCTTCTGGCTCTCTTAAACCTGTATCCAATTCAATTTGGTTTAATTCTAGAAACTGTCGATATTCCACAGTCGATGCACCAAACACCACACGGTCTTTATCTAAGTACACAGAACCCCAAGGCGGAGCTGGCATGTCTCCAACTCCTTCAAACAAGCGGCTAAACTCTGCAGCTAGAGCATCTTCCTGTTCGTTTTGAAGTGCCAGTAAACAATCTTCTGATAAGACTTGGCTCTCTACGAGTGCCTGAACAATATCTAATAACTGTTCTTTATTTGTTGCTTGATAAAATAATGAACCGAGCAATTTATGCGTATCAATAATCATTCTTATTTATACCGTAATTGGTTTAACGACAATTATATAAATACGACGACTAGATTCTTTGATCTATTTTATACATTCGATTCATAACATTTAAATTCCGCTCTTATTTGATGCCAATCAATCAATATTTAGAAATAAAAACATAGAAGCCAAACTACCTATAAAGTGCTAGCTATCAATAACAATAGGCATCTTAGAATGACGAATAAGAAAGAATCTGGGGTAATGAATCTTACTCGAAGAGGCTTCATGAAAGCTTCTTCGGCGGTAGGTAGTGCAGCCGCACTCGCGGGCGGCATCGCTTTACCTTTCAAATCCAAACCAGTAGCGGCTGCGGTTGCTGAGAATGTGGATGAGAAAATCGTATGGAGTGCATGTACAGTAAACTGTGGCTCTCGCTGCCCACTGCGTATGCATGTGCAAAACGGTGAAATCAAATACGTAGAAACAGACAACACGGGTACTGACGAATACGGTCATCACCAAGTGCGTGCGTGTCTACGTGGTCGCTCTATGCGTCGCCGTGTTTACAACCCAGATCGCCTGAAATACCCAATGAAACGTGTGGGCAAACGTGGTGAAGGTAAGTTTAAGCGTATTAGCTGGGAAGAGGCTTATGATGAAGTCGCTGGCACTATGCAACGCCTTATCAAAGACTACGGTAATGACACTATCTACCTAAACTACGGTACAGGTACGCTTGGTGGTACGGTAACTAAGTCTTGGCCACCAGCACAAACGCTGATTGCGCGTCTAATGAACCTAAGTGGTGGTTACCTAAACCATTACGGTGACTACTCAACAGCGCAAATCGCGAAAGGCTTGAGCTACACCTACGGTGGTTGGGCAAACAACAACTCTTTCTCTGACTTAGAGAACACTAAGCTTAATATCCAATTTGGTAACAACCCTGCTGAGACTCGTATGTCTGGCGGCGGTCTGATCCACCACTACGTAGAAAGCAAAAACAAATCAAACGCAAGAACGATCATCATCGATCCACGTTACACCGATACTGCCGGCGGCCGTGAAGATCAGTGGATCCCAATTCGCCCTTCTACGGATGCTGCATTAGTAGCGGGTCTTGCACACGTGATGATCACTGAAGACCTAGTCGACCAACCGTTCCTAGACAAATACTGTGTCGGTTACGATGAGAAGACTCTTCCAGCATCAGCGCCTAAAAACAGTGACTACAAATCTTACATCCTAGGTTTAGGTGAAGATGGCGTAGAGAAGACACCTGAGTGGGCTTCTAAGATCACAGGTATTCCGGTTGATACTATCGTTAAACTAGGCCGTGAGATGGGTACAGCGAAACCGTGTGCTATCCACCAAGGTTGGGGTCTACAACGTACTGCTAACGGTGAGCTAGCTTGTCGTGCAATCGCAATGCTGTCGCTACTCACCGGTTCTGTCGGTGTATCAGGCGGTTCAACAGGTGCACGTGAAAGTGACATCAACATTCCGTTTGTTCGCTTCCCGACTGTGCCAAACCCTGTTGAAACATCAATTTCAATGTTCATGTGGACAGACGCAATTCACCGTCACCACGAGATGACAGACATCACTGATGGTGTTCGCGGTGCAGAGCGCCTTAAGAACCCAATCAAGATGATCTGGAACTACGCAGGTAACTGCATCATCAACCAACACTCAGACATCAACAAGACGCACGCGATTCTTCAAGATGAAAGCGCATGTGAAATGATTGTTGTGGTTGATAACCATATGACGTCTTCAGCGAAATACGCCGACATCATCCTGCCTGACTTAACCACATCTGAGCAAGACGACTGGTGTATGGATGGTAAAGCATCGAACATGCCTTACTTCATCTACGCACAAAAAGCGATTGAGCCTCAGTTTGAAGCGAAATCTATCTACGAGATGTGTACGCAACTTGCTAAGCGCATGGGCGTAGAAAAAGAGTTCACAGAAGGTCGCACTCAAGAGCAATGGATTGAGCACCTTTACGCGGAAACTCGCAAGAACGATCCAACACTACCAACCTTCGAAGAGATGAAAGAGCTGGGTATCTACAAGCGTAGCTATGACCACCACTACATCGCTTACGAAGATTTCCGTAAAGACCCTGAAGCGAATCCACTGACTACACCAAGTGGCAAGATCGAGATCTACTCAGAACAACTGGCTGATATCGCGAAAACGTGGAAGCTAAAAGAAGACGAAGTGATTCACCCACTTCCGATTTACGCGGATTCTTTTGAAGGTCATAACGATCCACTGGCAGAGAAGTACCCACTTCAGCTAACGGGCTTCCACTACAAGGCTCGTACGCACTCAACTTACGGCAACGTTGCAGAGATAAAAGCTGCGGCACCACAAGAGTTGTGGATCAACCCAATCGACGCGAAAGAACGTGGTATTGAAAGCGGCGACATGGTGAGTATTTTCAACGACCGTGGCGAAGTACATATTCCAGCGAAAGTGACACCAAGGATTCTTCCTCGAGTTGTCGCACTAGGCGAAGGTGCATGGTACGCACCCGATGGTCAGAAGATCGACCATGCAGGCTCTATCAACGTGCTGACTACTCAGCGTCCGAGCCCACTTGCTAAGGGTAACCCTCAGCATACAAACCTAGTTCAAATCAAAGCGCTAAAGAAAGCATAAGGTAGGTTGGAATGAAACAATACGGCTTTTACATTGATTCAAGTAAATGCACGGGTTGTAAAACCTGTCAGCTTGCTTGTAAAGATTATAACGATCTAGACATCAAAACGAACTACCGCCGCGTATACGAATACGCAGGTGGCGGCTTCACTCAAGATGGCGATACCTGGGTTCAGAAAGATGTTTTTTCTTACTACCTGTCTATCGCTTGTAACCACTGTACTAACCCAGCGTGTGTGAAAGTGTGTCCTTCGGGCGCAATGCACAAACGTGATGAAGACGGCTTAGTTGTGGTTGACGAAAGTGTATGTATTGGTTGTCAGCACTGTAGCAATGCATGTCCTTACGGCGCACCGCAATACAATGCGAAGAAAGGTCACATGACCAAATGCGATGGTTGCTACCAACGTGTCTCTGAAGGCAAACAGCCTATCTGTGTTGAGTCTTGCCCACTTCGTGCATTGGAGTTTGGTGAAATCAATACACTTCGTGAGAAGTACGGTTCTGGAGCAGATGTGGCACCACTGCCATCTTCAACTGAAACACTGCCAAACATCGTGATTAAGCTAAACAAAAACGCGAAGCCGACTGGCGATACCAGTGGTCACCTAGCAAACCCGAAGGAGGTGTAAGATGATTTTTCATGAGTGGTCTTTGATCTTCTTTACGGTACTGGCTCAAACAGCCGTGGGTGGTTACTTACTTATTGGTGCTCGTGCACTGGTACTGGGTCATGACGAAGAGAAACTAAACAGCTACAAGGTTCCAATGTTCATTCTGTGGGCATTGATGGGGCTTGGTTTTATGTTCTCGACAACGCACCTGGGTTCTCCACTGCGCGCGTTTAATGCTTTTAACCAACTAGGCTCAGCTTGGTTGTCTAACGAAGTGTTCTTCGGAGCGGCATTCTTCGCAGTAGGCGGCCTACAGTGGCTACTGTCTGTGGTTAAGAAAGGTGGCCTTGCTATCCAAAAAGCACTGATGGTTGGCGCTATGGTGCTGGGTGTTATCTTCATGTACGCGATGATCAACGTATACATGATAAACACAGTACCAACATGGGACAACATCTACACCCCACTGAGCTTCACCATGACGATGGTTGTGGGTGGCTTGCTGCTGTCTCAGTTCGTGATTGTGTTTGCTAACGACAGCCGCTTTACGGTTGACCGTAACATCACCATGCTGGCTGTTATTGCGGTTGCGATCAGCTTGCTTGTAACAGTAGGCAAACTGAACCTAATCGGTGACATCCAAACTTCAGCAGCAAAAGCATCTGAGTTGGTTGACGGTTTAGGCAGTTATGTGACTCTTCAAGTTGCATTACTGATGGCAAGCTTACTGATTTGGATTCTACCTATGCTGAACAAAGCAAAAGTGAACCCAGTAAACCTAGGCCTAGCATTGGTACTGTTCTTAGCTTCAGAGTTAATCGGCCGTGGCTTGTTCTACAGCCTACACATGACAAGCGGTTTGTAATCACTTACTCAGTTTAAGTGCTAGCTACAAAGCTATTCGCCATTTGTTGGCTTATCTAGAAGGCTAGATAAACAAAAGGCCCCACAACCATATGGATGTGGGGCCTTTTTATTTGTTCTGTCTTAACCTTAGTTCAAGAGGTCTTGGCTCAAGAAAACTTGGTTAGCAGCAAGAGCTGCTTACTTGATGATAGCTGAAGGGATAAACATATCCTTCACGCGTTTTAGTGAAGAATAGTCACCAAACATAGGTTTGCTATCTAAGTGTCTTCTCAGCATATCTGCCGCTACGGTTTTGATAATGGTACGTGCATCTTCACGATTGTATTGGCGATAGAACTCTAGCACTTGTCCCCACTCACCCGCTTCGCTCGATAGCGCGATACTGAATGTATTGCCGTCTAACTTGCCCGTCACCAAGGCCAATTCCGTGCCGCACTTTTCTCTGGTTGCGCCCGCTAAGGCAAAAGTCGCCGCCAATGGGTCACTCTTTTCGAGTTCACTCTCTTTGGGTTCAGCCATTACCCATGAGTGACCAAAGCAATCTTCCACCTGCTCATTCGATTGTAGCCAAGCCGAAAGCGCACCTTTGGTCGACACTTCAGATACAGATAAGGTTTTCTTTCTCTCTGCCATGATATGGCCAATATGATCAATCATCGGCTCATCAACACTGACTACGTTGCTCTCTAACAGCTTGTACACCATTTGTAGCAGTTTAACGCGCGTTTCTAAGCCAGACTTAGGCCCAAACAGCTTCACCTCAATGAAGGGCAGATACGAGCGATAACCCAACTCATAACCTTCAGGCAGCTTTAATTGGTCTAACACATCCGAAATACCTGACTCAGATAAGCCAAACGTAAACAAGCGACTGCATTCTGAAGCAACGACTTGAGGATACGTGCGTGACAAATCAGGCAGAATTTCGAAGGTCACCATGCGTTTGAATTCACTCGGTACACCCGGCGTGAAATAGAAGGTCGCATCGTTGATTTTCAGCTTGAAGCCACAGGCAGTACCGACAGGGTTATCGACAATCTCAGAACTTGCTGGCAACAAGGCTTGCTTAAGGTTGCTGTCAGGCATCGGCATACCACGTCCTGAGAACATCTCTTCCATACGAGCGAGCCATTCAGGGAACATGACTAACTTTTGCTCGGAAGCAGCGGCAGCGGCGGATGCACTCATATCATCGGTTGTCGGCCCTAAACCACCATTGACGATAACCACATCATAGTTAAAGCTCAGCATCAGCAGTTCTTCAACCAGAGCACTCATTTGGTCACCCACAGTGGAACGTTTCGCAAGAGCAAAACCGTGCTGATAAAACTCACCAGACATCCAAGCTGCGTTTGTGTCTACAATGTCTCCGTGAAGAACTTCTTCACCTGTGCTTAACATTGCGATTTTCGTCATATTTCTATCCCTTGTGGTCATAAAAAGACACTGCATTATTCATAAACTGGTCTATGGTTGAATTTGAGACATTTCAGCTTTTCACAAATATTAATAATGTTAAATCTAAGGTTTTCTTAGGAAAAGCGACAAATTATTAGTTCCCTAAATCAGGCGTTTAATAGATAATTGTGACTCTGATCAATTCTTAACTTCTCATGGAGACCCTTGTGGCCAAATCACCGTTACTAGCAAAGGTTACTGCTGCATTTTCAATGCTAATGTCAGTTAACTCGGTTGCAAGCCAATACGACTTCGACCAGCCAATCAACCTTTCTTATTCGGATGAATGTGCTCAAGATTACTGTGTTAATGATAGCTTGTACACCTACAAGCCTAATACCAATTACGCACTGAGCGAATCAAGTGACGAGTACGACTTCTCAATCCAACAACCAAAACACATGTTGGTGAGCCAAGAGAAGGATTGGGACTACCTAATGGGCCAAACCTACACCATTTTGGGTTTAAGTGTCGCTACAGTAGGTTTGATGACTCTACTCCCTGAAAGTATCACTAAGTGGGATGATGACCAACGTGACATCAGCTCACTAGGTAAAAAATGGAAGGATAACGTGTCTGATGGCCCGGTATGGGACCGCGATGAACACTTCCTAAACTACGTGATGCACCCGTATTTTGGTGGTGTTTACTACACCGCAGCTCGACACGCAGGTTACGATGAGTTTGAGTCTTTCCTATATTCTTGGACGATGTCGACGTTCTTCTGGGAATACGGTGTAGAAGCGTTTGCCGAAGTACCATCATGGCAAGATCTGTTCATCACCCCATTCTTCGGTGCGGTTGTTGGTGAAATGATGCTAGAAGCAGAGCAAGACATCATTGCTTCAGGCGGCGAAGTGATGGGCTCTCAAACCATGGGTGATGTGTCTCTATTTTTCCTAAACCCTGTTGGACACATCCACTACTGGGTAAGTGATGCTTGGGGCGGTGACGCAGAAGTTAATCTGAATACTAACCCTTGGTGGGATAACCAAGACGCAGCCCGATTCGCATACGATGCTGGCGCACCCTACGATTCTCAGTTTGTTGGTATGAACTTTAAAGTAACCTTCTAATCCAGCGACCTAATTACTTTCGTGAAAACAAAACTCTTCTAAAAAGCGGCTCTCTAGCCGCTTTTTTTGTGCCCTACTCTTCATTCTCTTTTTTTGCATCACAGCTTAGTTTCAAAAATTGACACAGGTCAAACATTGTTCGATGTAACCTTCTACACTGAAATTAAAGAACTTTATCGCGTGATATCAAACATTTAATTAGCAACGATTTATTGAGACTTTGGGGGCTGATATGAACAGTACATTTATCGTAAACTTTATCGGAAAAGCATCACCAGCAACAATCAAACAACTTGCTGCGGTTACTCACGAAAACGACGGAAAATGGCTCATCAGTAAAGTGAATTTTATTGAAGACCAAGTCGCAGGCGTACTCAAGGTTCAACTTCCAGCCATCAACGAATCGATTGTTAAAGAGGCCTTCAGCGCTAATCCTGATCTCATCGTGCAGTTTGTTGATTCAGACCATTCGCACAATGTGCAAGACACTATCCATCACCTAAGACTCGACTCAAACGACCGAGCAGGTATCGTTAATGAAGTGACGCATGTACTGGATAGACAAGGTATAAGTATTCTCGATATGGACTGTCACCGAGTATTTATCGCGGGCGGCGGTGGTGTTAGCTCAAGTCTATTTACTTCAAAAATAGCGGTTAAGTTACCTATCGAAGTGCAAATTGATGACGTGGTTAATGAGCTAGAAACCCTAAGCGAAGATACTCGTGTGATGATTGAGGGCTAGTGGTTAGTTCTTAACGACACAAACTAAGCGTTATCTAAAAACAAAAAAGAGCAGCTCATCGGCTGCTCTTTTTATTGTTCTAATGCGATGTTCAGTTACTTAACCGACCATTGTGACAATGAACGTTTAAAGTCTTCATAACCGAATTCATTCAGCTTTTGAACGTCGCCATTGCTGCGCTCGCAGTAGATCGATGGCATCTTCAAACCATTGAACCAGTTCAGTTTCACCATGGTGTAACCTGCACTGTCCAACAGGTGAAGCTTTTGACCAATCTTCAAAGGCTCATCAAAGCTTGTTTCACAGAACTGATCGCCCGCCAGACACGAACATGAACCAATCACGTAGTCATGGCTGCCGTTTTCAGACGCTTCTAATACCGATGCTGGTTCATTGTAGATAAGCGTATCAAGACGGTGTGCTTCCGTTGCTGAATCCACAATTGCCGTTTTCTTCACGTTCTCAACAATATCTACCACTGTCACAACCAAGTCTGTTGTTTTAGTGATGATAGCTTCGCCCGGCTCAAGGTACATCTGCACGCCGTGCTTTTCAGAGAAGGCTTTTAGCGCAAGCCCCAGCTTCTCGATGTCGTAGCCCGGCCAAGTGAAGAACACACCACCACCCATGCTCACCCAATCTAACTTATCTAGGTGCTCGCCAAACTGTTCTGAGATTGAATCAAGCAAACCAATAAAGGCATCGACGTCCTTGTTCTCACAGTTCATGTGGAACATCACGCCATTAATCTCGTCAAAGATCTCAGGCTTAATGTGATCAGCTTGAACACCTAAGCGAGAGAATTGACGCGCAGGGTTTGCTAAGTCTTGTCCTGCGTAGCTTACGCCCGGATTTAGACGTAAACCCAGCGACGCTTTGCCTTCAACAATATGACGGTACGCTTCGAATTGGCTTTGTGAGTTGAAGATCATCTTGTCGCAAATATCCGCGACTTCTTTCACGTCATCTTCGCTGTAACCCACACTGTAAGCGTGCGTTTCGCCACCAAAGGTTTCGTGACCAAGTTTCACTTCGTATGGGCCAGAGCTTGTCGTGCCATCGAGGTAAGGCTTGATGATGTCAAACACACCCCATGTAGAGAAACACTTCAGTGCCAATACCAGCTTCACACCTGAAATTTCTTTCAGCTGCTTGGCTTTCTCTAAGTTCGCAATCAACTTGTCTTCGTTGATCATGAAATAAGGCGTTTTTAGTTCGTTGTTTTGCATGTTAATACCTTGCGGCCCTCGAGTTCACGAAGGCACATGATAATCGAACAAAGCCGACGCTAATGCATCGGCTCGATATAAGTAAGTACATTGGAAGTCTTTAAGTGTATTAGAGATTCCCTATTACACTCGTCCCTCGCTTTAGGGAATGACGATTTCTGCATTACCGATTAGATGAAGCAAATATCGCCTTCATCAAATACCAGAGAAAATAATCACCTTTCGTCATCCTCTAACGGAGTAAATACACTCTCCGTCATCCCCAAGAGGGAGGAATGAGCGAGTTGGGGATCTCCCAAAGCCACCTATCGTTCAATAGAATCGACAGCAACTGGGATTCCCTATTACGCTAGTCCCTCTCTGTAGGAAATGACGATGCTCTAAGTCATCTCATGGAAGAAGTAACCATCACCTTCGTCATTTCCCCAGTAATTCAAAGCGAGGTAAGAACCTAACTATGTATTACTTCAAAGTATGGATTAGAGGTAGACCCTGTCCTGGCTCTAGCTCTTGAACGTGCCAGTCTAGACCGATTTCTGGCATCGTTGCTAGGAACGGGTCTGGGTTTAGCTGTTCCATGTTGAACACGCCTTTATCAGCCCATTCGCCACGGAAGAACTGAAGTGCAGCCGTAATAGCTGGAACACCCGTTGTGTAAGAAATCGCTTGGTGCTCTACGTCTTCGTAAGCCACTTCGTGGTCTGCGTTATTGTAGATGAACACGCTGCGCTCTTTACCATCTTTCTTACCTTGAACCCAAGTACCGATACACGTTAAACCTGTGTAACCCGGAGCCAAAGATGTTGGGTCTGGCAGTAGCGCTTTAAGAACGTGTAGCGGCTGAACAACAGTGCCATCGTGCAGTGTTAGCGGATCTGGGCTCAGAAGACCAATATCACGCATGCAGTTGAAGTAGTTTAGGTAAGCATCACCAAAGCCCATCCAGAACTCGATACGCTTCGCTGGGATGAATTCCTTCATTGAACGAACTTCATCGTGCGCCATTGAGTAAACTTTGTGAGAACCACAGTTAGGGAAATCAAACTCAAGCATACGAGAGTGACAAGGTACCTGTTTCCACTCTTCATTTTCCCAGTAGAAAGAATCACCTTGGATCTCAAGCATGTTCGTTTCTGGGTCAAAATTAGTCGCAAACTTCTTACCGTGGTCGCCTGCGTTTACGTCCATTACGTCGATCGTATCGATCTCATCGAATAGGTGCTTAACCGCGTGCGCTGCAAATACTGAAACCACACCAGGATCGAAACCCGCACCAAGGATACCTGTGATGCCCGCCTCAGCGAACTTCTCACGGTAACCCCACTGCCAATCGTAAGCTTGTGGTACTTGTTGGCCTTCAGAACATAGGTCAACCGCTACCGATGTATCCAGGTAAGATACTTTTGCTTGGTAACACGCTTCCATGATCGCCATGTTTACCCAAGGAGGACCAGCGTTGATGACTAGGTCTGGCTTCACTTCGTTAATCAGAGCAACAAGAGCATCAACATCATCGGCGTTTACTGCGCGAGCTTCTAGTTTTTTAGTTGAATCTTTAAGGTTGTTTTTACCTTTGATTGATTCGATGATTTTTTCACATTTCGCGATTGTGCGAGAAGCGATTGTGATATCACCCAGTACTTCGTTATTTTGTGCTGCTTTATGTGCAACAACCCAACCAACGCCGCCCGCACCAATTTGTAGAATAGCCATAGTATTAATTACCCTTGTTGTTCTGCTAGCTCAGTGGCTAGAGTTTGAATTTTGTTAATTAGAGATTTGAAATCTGATGTCTTTAGGCACGGATTTAAGATAGTGAATTTAAGCGCGCTCTTACTATCCACGACCGTTTCACCCAATACCGCAACACCACGAGTCAGCGCTTCCAGTCTTAGCGTTTGATTTAGTTTGTCTAAATCTAGCTCACCGTTTGCTGACGGCTTAGATCGGAACAGCACTGTTGATAGTGAAGGCTCCGCGAGTAGCTCTAAGTCAGCTTGGTTTTGAATCAGGTCTGCCACTTCTAGCGTTTGCTCAAGAAGATGGTCGTACATATCGCCCAACGGCTTTGGACCAACACTTTGCATCGTCATGAAGACTTTCAATGCATCAAAGCGCTTGGTCGTCGCGATAGACTTGTCCACTAAGTTCGGCAGCTCATCGTGTTCGCGATTTAGGTAGTCTGCGTGATGCAGAAGGTACTTAAAGTTTGCTTTGTCTTTCAACAACACCGCGCCACAGCTGATTGTTTGGTAGAAAAGCTTATGGAAGTCGACACTCACAGAGTCCGCTTTTTCGATACCTTGTAAACGAGCTTTATGGCTACTTAAGATAAGCGCGCCACCGTAAGCACTGTCGACATGGAACCAAAGGCCTTGTTGACTTGCGATGTCTGCAATCGCATCAAGGTCGTCAATAGCTCCGTGATCAGTAGTACCTGCCGTACCCACTACAGCAAAAGGAATCAGACCTTGAGCTTTAAGTGCTTTGACTTCTGCGTCCAATAAATCCGGCTTGATGGTGCCGTTTGCGTTTGTCTCAACACAGCACACCGCGCTCTCGCCTAAACCAAGCAATGAAGCAGATTTTTGAACCGTGAAATGAGATTTGTTTGAACACAAGATGCGAAGCTTGCTCGCGTAATCTGGCAAACCCAGCTTTTGGATTGAGTGACCATCGTGATTATCCGCAACCCAGTCTCTCGCCAGCAATAAGCCCATTAGGTTACTTTGCGTGCCGCCGCTGGTGAAAACACCGTCCGCTTGATCGCCAAGTTGGTACTTGTCACACATCCAATCAACCACGCGCTGTTCAACGTAAGTTGCAGCCGATGCTTGGTCCCATGAATCCATTGATTGATTCAGAGCCGCGATAATGGATTCCGCAGCGACCGATGCCATAAGAGGAGGTGTATGAAGGTGTGCAATACAGTCAGGGTGTTGCACGAAGATGGAGTTTGCAGCGACAAGGTCTGCAGTGCTATCTACAACGTCAACCAAAGCGTGTGGGTTGTTGTCTAGGTCGACAGCCTTGATTGCAGCCTCCAGCACTTTTGGCTCTAGACCTGAGTATGGTGTTTCAACCTGCTCAAACACAGCTTTCATTGCTTGAGTGGTTTGGTTCATCACGTTAGCGAATTCGTCGCTACCGCCTAGGCCGGTGTGAATGAAGTGCTTGTTCCACTCTTGGTTTTCTTGCTCACTTGAAGCTTGATCTTCTTGAACATCTCCACCAGCAGCAATGATGGCTTCTTCCATCACGCGCAGTGCAAAATCAATCTGTTCGAAAGAGATAATCATCGGTGGTAGGAAGCGAATCACAGAGCCATCACGACCGCCCTTCTCGACCATCAAACCACGCTCTAATGCTGCGCGTTGAATCGCGAGGGTGAGTTCGCCGTCCGACTTCGGCTCACCAAATTTGTTGAGTTCACCGTTTGGTTGCTTGATCTCAGCACCAAGCATTAGGCCTTTACCACGAACCTCAGCAATACAGTTCACGCGAGATTGAATCTTCTCTAACCCGTGACGTAGGTATTGTCCTGCAATGTTCGCGTGCTCAACCAAACCATCTCGCTCGATGATTTCTAATGCTTTCGCTCCAGACACCATTGCTAGTTGGTTACCACGGAAAGTACCCGTGTGCTCACCCGCTTTCCATGTATCGATGCTCTTATCGAATACGAGCAGCGACATAGGCAGTCCGCCACCAATCGCTTTAGATAAACATAAGATATCAGGGTTAACGCCTGACTCTTCAAACGCAAATCGATGACCTGTTTTGCCGACACCACACTGGATTTCATCAAAAATCAGTAGGATACCGTGATCATCACAGATGCGACGTAGACCTTGCAACCAAGAAGCAGGAGCTGGAATCACACCGCCCTCACCTTGCACAGGCTCAACGATCATCGCAGCCGGTTTCATGATGCCAGACTCGTCATCGTTCAACATACGTTCGATGTAACGAATACTTGCATTAGCACCCGCTTCACCACCAATGCCAAACGGGCAGCGTAGGTTGTATGGGAAAGGCATAAAGTGCACATCAGACATCAAGCCGCTACGACGCTCTTTAGTACCGAGGTTGCCCATCATGCCCATGGTGCCGTTTGTCATGCCATGGTAAGCACCACGGAAAGCAAACATGGTGTTACGACCTGTGGTTTGCTTCGCTAGCTTGATTGCCGCTTCAACAGCATCAGCGCCTGATGGGCCACAGAATTGGAGAACCGAGTTATCAGAAAAGTCTTGAGGAAGAAAAGCTTTAACTCGCTTGATAAACGTCTCTTTTGCTTGAGTCGTGATATCAAGAGTTTGGTATGGCAGACCTGAATCAAGTTGGTCTTTAAGTGCTTGGTTAATCTCCGGGTGGTTATAACCCAAAGAAAGTGTACCTGCACCAGCTAAGCAATCGAGAAAGAGTTGGCCACGTGTATCTTCAACTAAGGCACCACATGCTCGCTTAATAGCGATAGGAAGGCGTCTTGGGTAAGAACGAACATCCGACTCATGCTGTTCTTGCTCAAGCAAAATAGCGTCAGGTGTTAGGTCGTAAGTTCCCTCTACGATAGGAACCATAGTTGAAAATGAATTTGCGATAGTATTGATATCGACTTCAAAGGCGGTAGTCATAAAAGTCCCCTTGAATGTGTTCATACTCACCTCCATCAGACGCAATTACACACCGACCCTCTATTGTTTAGAGAGAGTTCATGGTGGAGCACGCGTATTGTCTAGAAATGAGATATAGCTGTACGCTCGCATAAGTCAAATGACGAATACGAAATTAGGCCGTCTTAAGACAGCGAAAAATTGTTAGCGAAAGCTCAAGGTTCAGTAATGCTACTGTTTTGAAGAATTGGACATTTTTGCAGGATCGGGCAGCTATGAGGAGCTGGTCCCTTTGGAAATGCAGAGCTGATTAGCAATGTTGTAGTTAGTGTGTTCAATGTTGGGTTTCCCATTAACATGGCGAACTGCGCCATAAGTATCCCGTCTATCAGCTAAAGGACTAGCCAATACCTACCCTACGTAATGTCCCAATCAGCAAGAATGGTCATCACGCGTATCCCCCAGAAGCAATCACGGCTCTTTTTGAGCATCGGTCATTCCGAGATTGCGCGGGAAAGTAACATAAAGTGAAACGAACTATCAATAGTTTTTAATGATGGCTTAATAAATAACGGAAGTGACGGAAAGATCGTTGAAAATATCATCAACACAGCCTTTCATGACAGAGATCCCCGGTTCGCTCGTTCCTCACGCCCGAGGATGACGGTGTGGGTATAAAACGTTATTAGTAAGGATTTAATGCTAGGTGCTTTTGTCATTCCTTAGAACCAAAGGCGACCGCATAGCGAACCTTGCACTGAAACTAGAAAAATTCACTACACGGTAAGGGAGTGAAAAGTTATTCACCAGTTCGCGTTTACGTCATTCCCTAGAACGAGGGACGAGTTCATAGGGAATCTCTTTGAGCCAGTTTTTATATAGTTAGACTCAAACAACGACTTGATTATCAGCCTCCGATAAATAGACCTCGTTCGCTCGTCCCTCTCGCCCGAGGATGACGACGCGGGGTTAGAAACGTTGCTAGAGAAGCTTTAAAGCTGGATGCTTGCGTCACTCCTTAGAATCGGAAACGACCTCGTAGCGAATCTTGCACTGAAAGCATCAAAGTTCACTACACGACAAGGGAGTGAAAAGTTAATCACCTGCTCGCGTTTACGTCATTCCCTAGTACGAGGAACGAGTTCATAGGGAATCTCGCTTTTAAAACTAACTTGATTACGAAATTTTGAGACAGATATAGATATAGATATAGATATAGATATAGATATAGATATAGATATGAATTCTAAGTACGGGTTCGAACAAGAAGAATATCGATATAAAGCGCTGAACGGCAGAAACCAAAAAAGCCCGAACATTTCTGTTCGGGCTTTTTAATTTGGAGCGATACATCGGGTTCGAACCGATGACCTCAACCTTGGCAAGGTTGCGCTCTACCAACTGAGCTAGTATCGCATTTGCTTTATCGAGATAAAGACTTTAATAGATGGTGCCCCGGGCCGGACTTGAACCGGCACAACGCGAACGTCGAGGGATTTTAAATCCCTTGTGTCTACCAATTCCACCACCAGGGCACGCAATTCTTTATTGCGATGCCGATTACTGAAAAGTAAAACACCATCTTAATGCTGAAGCCAATCAACATTACAAAATTTGGAGCGATACATCGGGTTCGAACCGATGACCTCAACCTTGGCAAGGTTGCGCTCTACCAACTGAGCTAGTATCGCATTTTCATTCATCAGCTTTCTAAAATGAAAGAGAGAATGGAGGCGCCTCCCGGAGTCGAACCGAGGTCCACGGATTTGCAATCCGCTGCATAGCCACTCTGCCAAGGCGCCTTAGTAACTCCAATCGAATCGCTCATTGCCATCCTCTTGGGTACGGGATGCATTCTACGGATTCAGACGATTGAGTCAATATTATTTTTGTATTTTTAATTCGTTTGAATAGATTTCATACGAAACAGGCCAAATAGCTGACTTTATGTGCAAAAGACACTGTGAGCAGGTTATTCAAAGGAGATCTATATCACATTAGATATCGAGTATTGATAACTTAGCCTTAGGTTAAAGATCAAAAAAGCGAGCCTCAGCTCGCTTCTTCATCAATGGTGTTTTTCGTCTAACAAATCGTCTTTGGCGGCCATCAAGTATTGCGCCATCGACCAATAAGTAAGAACGGTTGCGACATACAGTGCAATGTAACCAACCCACACCATCCAATCGTCGTATCTCCAGATAAGTACCCAAAGAGCGAACATCTGAGAAACCGTTTTGACTTTACCGACCCAAGATACCGCAACACTTGCGCGTTTACCGATTTCGGCCATCCATTCACGAAGCGCTGAAATGATAATTTCACGAGCAATCATGGTCACCGCTGGGATAGTTATCCAAATTGAGTGATAGTGTTCAGTAATCAAAATAAGAGCCGTAGCCACCAGCACTTTATCGGCCACTGGGTCAATAAATGCGCCGAAGCGAGATGTTTGCCCTAGCTTACGAGCAAGCATGCCATCTAGCCAGTCAGTAAAACCTGCTACCCAAAACACCATCGCAGCAGCAAAAGGAGCCCATTGATAAGGTAGGTAAAAAACAACAACGAATACTGGGATCAAAAATAGTCTCAGTAAGGACAAAATGTTAGGTATATTCAAACGCATATTATTGGGCTCTTATTAATTGCGCTTTAATGGTGCGGGATTTTTACTATTGTTTCAATGCTTGATAAATGTTTTCTGCCAAAGAATGACTAATGCCCGGCACTTTGGCTATTTCTTCGACAGTTGCACGCTTAAGTTCTTGTAAGCCACCCATATATTTCAACAAAGCTTGACGACGCTTAGGCCCTACCCCTTCAATTCCTTCCAAAGCACTGGTTCTGCGCGTTTTACCACGTTTCGCTCGGTGCCCTGCAATCGCATGATTATGACTTTCATCTCGAATATGTTGAATAAGGTGCAGCGCTGGTGCATCACTAGGTAAATTAAACTCTTCACCTTCAAGGGTCACTAGAGTCTCTAAACCGGGTTTACGGGTTACCCCTTTCGCAATACCCATCATTCTCGGTCTAAACGGCCAGTCACCCCAATATTGGGAAATAATCTCATGAGCGCGGTTAAGCTGCCCTTTACCACCATCGATAAAGATAATGTCTGGGATTTTGTCTACATCGAGTTGCTTCGAATAACGTCTCTCAAGTGCCTGTGCCATTGCCGCGTAATCATCACCACCGGTGATGCCAGTGATGTTGTAACGGCGGTATTCTGGTTTCACAGGGCCTTCCTGATTGAACACCACACAAGACGCAATCGTGCTTTCACCCATGGTATGACTGATATCGAAACATTCCATGCGTTTAATCGCATCCATCGACAGCACTTCTTGTAACTCTTTGAAGCGCTGATTAATCGTCATCTTGTGATTAATCTTGGTCGTAATCGCCGTTAACGCATTGGTGTTCGACAATTTAAGGTAACGACCACGAGTACCAGAAGGATTAGTGTTGAAATGGATCTTACGACCCGCAACCTCACACAAAGCTTCTTGAATCGGAGTGACGTCTTCCATTAGGTCTGCGTTTAGAATCAAGCGGGTTGGAATGGTTCTCGCTTCATTATGCGCTAGATAATACTGGCTTAAAAAGCTCGAAAAGACCTCTTCTCGCACCGTATTGTTTGGAATCTTAGGGAAGTGGCTGCGGCTACCTAAGACTTTGCCTTGGCGAATCATCAAGATATGAATACACGCTACGCCATTCTCTTGAGCAAAGCCCAACACATCCATATCTTCCATAGAGTCGTCAGATACATACTGTTGCTCTTGCACACGTCGAATCGCTTGGATTTGATCGCGGAAAGCAGCGGCTTGTTCAAAGCGAAGCTCTCGGCTAGCCGTGTCCATCTTCTCGATGAGCGTCTCTAGCACCAATTTATCTTTCCCTTGCAGGAACAGACGAACATAGTCGATAAGCTCACTATACTCTTCATCAGAGATAATCGAGCTAACACATGGCGCAGCGCAACGACCAATTTGATACATCAAGCATGGACGCGTTCGGTTTGCATAAACCGTGTCTTCACACTGACGAGCAGGAAAGATTTTTTGGATTAGGTGTAACGTCTCACGCACAGCGCCGGAGTCAGGATAAGGACCAAAGTATTCACCCTTTTTCTTTTTAGCTCCACGGTGCATCGACAAACGAGGATGCTTGTGACCGCTAATGAAAATATAAGGGTACGACTTATCATCACGCAGAAGTACGTTGTATTTCGGTAGATACTGCTTGATGTAGTTGTGCTCAAGAATAAGAGCTTCGGTTTCCGTGTGCGTTACAGTAACATCGATCTTGTCAATATTGCTGACGAGAGCGCGCGTTTTTTCACTGTCGACTTTTTTACGGAAATAACTGGAAAGGCGTTTTTTGAGGTTCTTAGCTTTACCGACGTAAATAACGACAGCCTCGGCGTTATACATTCGATAAACGCCGGGCTGCTCTGTTACTGTCTTGAGGAATGAGACTGAGTCAAACAAGTTGGTCACTATACGATCTCAGTGTTAAAGGGTCTCAGTGTCTAACATTCCATGTCTAATCGCTAAGTGCGTCAGCTCTACATCGCCACTGATATCCAGTTTGCTGAACAAACGGTAGCGGTAACTGTTGACTGTCTTAGGACTTAGATTGAGTTGTTCTGAAATATCCGTCACTTTCTGACCTTTGGTAATCATCATCATGATTTGAAGTTCACGTTCAGATAAGTCTGCGAATGGATTTTCAGACGCAGGCGAGAATTGGCTCAATGCCATCTGCTGCGCAATTTCTGGTGAAATGTATCGTTGGCCACTGTTAACCACTCGAATTGCATTTACCATTTCATCCGGACCTGCACCTTTAGTAAGGTAACCTGCAGCTCCAGCTTGCATCACTTTAGTTGGAAACGGATTTTCCGTATGAACAGTTAAAACGATGATTTTAATATCAGGGTTGAAACGCAAGATTTTCTTGGTTGCTTCTAAGCCACCAATACCAGGCATATTCATATCCATCAAAATAACGTCAGTATTGTTAGTACGACACCATTTTGCAGCATCTTCACCGCTTTCAGCTTCCCCTGCTACGTTCATTCCACGGACGTCTTCAATAATACGTCGTATCCCTGTGCGAACCAGCTCGTGATCATCTACAAGGAAAACATTTATCAAACTTGTATCTCCACACTATTAATTGGCTCTGCAACCACTGTGTCGTTTCATCTGTTTGAAACAATTGAACAAAGGAACAGTGGATCGCAGCATTGAGTACATCTTAACTTAATTAGTAAAAAAAAGCTCTGTTGAATATGTGCTGAAACACGAACTTTAGCAAGTACTTATTTATAAATAAGCCAGCTAAAACAACAAGCTTTTGGTAAAAATCAACTAGTTAAAACAACACCCAATAAAATTACACAAGATAAAGATATTTTCAATACCATTGAATAACCATTCGTGACAATTTCACTTTTTTGCTTATATCGTCCCGTTATTCAACGCTATTAACGATAAATTAATGACTATTTGTCCAGCCTATTGTGCGGAATCCAGCGCTAGATGGTAGTATTCGATTCCCAGTTTCAATAGGTTACTACATTGGATATTCAGCAAGGCTTTGTACTCACTAGACAAGCAAGAGATTTTTCAGGGCGCACACAAATCGATTTGTGGCTAAGTACCCCTCAAGGCTCTACTCTGCTGACCATTCAAAATGAAAAGCCTGTATTTTTTGTCGCTCAATCTGATGTACCAGCATGTCAGACTATTGCGACCAAAGAATCGATAGACTGCCAATTTAAGCCTTTAGACCTCGCGACCTTCGAACAAACGCCTCTCGCGGCTTGTTACACATCGCTTTCAAGAAGCAGCTTTGGCTTAGCGCAAGCCTTCCATAACGAAGAAATTCAAACCTTTGAAAGCGATATTCGACTCGCTGACCGATTCTTGATGGAACGCTTTATCAAAGGAAGTGTTGAGTTCACAGGTACAGCGGTACAAAAGAATCAGCATCGCAGAGTATCAAACGCGAAATGCCGCGCAGGAAACTACTTACCTAGCTTGTCGGTGGTCTCACTGGATATAGAGTGTTCAGAGAAAGGTGTGCTTTACTCCATCGGCTTAGATAGTCCAATGGATAGCCGAGTGATCATGGTCGGCGAACCGCAACAAGCAGACACCAACATCCAATGGGTTGCCAACGAAAAAGCTCTTCTAGAGGCCATGATTGCTTGGTTCTCCGAGTTTGATCCTGACATCATCATTGGTTGGAACGTCATTGATTTTGACTTTAGGCTGCTGCACAAACGTTCAGAATGGAACGAAGTGAAACTCAGTATTGGTCGAGACAATCAACCCAGCTTCTTTCGTAGCTCTGCACAAAACCAGCAAGGCTTTATCACTATTCCGGGACGTGTTGTCTTGGATGGTATCGACATGCTTAAAACGGCGACCTATCACTTCCGCTCATGGTCGCTGGAATCAGTATCGCAAGAGTTACTTGGTGAAGGCAAAGACATCCATAACGTTCATGACCGAATGGATGAGATCAACCGGATGTTTAAGTTCGATAAGCCTTCACTCGCCAAGTACAACCTTCAAGATTGTGTGTTGGTAAACCGTATCTTCGAACATACTCACCTACTCGACTTCGCTATTGAGCGCTCGCGATTGACCGGTGTGGAACTTGACCGTGTTGGCGGTTCTGTTGCTGCCTTTACTAATTTATACCTACCACAGATACACCGAGCGGGTTATGTCGCACCTAACCTAGAGCCAGAGAACTGGATTGCAAGCCCCGGTGGCTACGTGATGGACTCGATTCCCAACCTCTACGACTCGGTTTTGGTGCTCGATTTTAAGAGCCTATACCCTTCAATCATTCGCTCGTTTTTGATTGACCCTATGGGGCTAATCGAGGGTTTAAAGTTAGAACTTGGCCCAGCAGAAGATCAAGCGGTTGATGGCTTCCGAGGCGGTCAATTCCATCGCTCTAAGCACTTTCTGCCAGAGATGATCGAGAACTTGTGGGCAGCTCGTGATGTAGCAAAGAAGAACAACGAAAAAGCCTTCTCTCAGGCCATTAAGATCATCATGAACTCGTTTTATGGTGTGTTAGGTTCATCTGGTTGTCGCTTCTTTGATACTCGCCTAGCCTCATCGATCACCATGCGTGGCCATGAAATCATGAAGCAGACCAAAGTGCTTATCGAAGATAAAGGCTATCAAGTGATCTACGGTGATACTGATTCAACTTTCGTGTCTCTGAATGGCAGTTATGATCAACAACAAGCTGACGAGATTGGAAATGAACTTGTCGCTTACATTAACGATTGGTGGACGAATCATCTCAAAGAGACCTACAACCTAACCTCAATACTTGAATTGGAATATGAGACTCACTATCGCAAGTTTCTTATGCCAACAATTCGTGGTTCGGAAACTGGCTCGAAGAAGCGCTATGCAGGTTTAATCAATCAAGGCGACCAAGAGAAGATCATTTTCAAAGGGCTCGAAAGTGCACGAACAGACTGGACACCGCTGGCACAACAGTTCCAACAAACGCTGTATGAGATGGTGTTTCACGACCAAGATCCAACCGACTACGTGAGACAGTTTGTTGATGAGACTTCAGCAGGTAAACACGATGACTTATTGGTTTATCAGAAGCGTCTGCGTCGTAAACTGCATGAGTACCAGAAGAACATTCCGCCACAAGTTCGCGCTGCGAGACTAGCCGACGAGATCAACGCTCAGCTTGGTCGTCCGCTTCAATACCAGAACAAGGGGCGTATTGAGTATTTGATTACTCTGAGTGGCCCTGAGCCGAAAGAGTATTTAAAGAGCGGTATCGATTATCAGCATTACATCGACAAACAGATTAAACCGGTCGCAGAGGCTATTTTGCCCTTCATCGGTTTAGATTTTGAGAGAGTCAGTGGGCAGCAGTTAGGTTTATTCTAAAACTGCTTTTGAGCTTTAATTGAAACAAAAAAGCAGAGGAATGTTCAATTCGCTCTGCTTTTTTATACCGATAGATTATTAAGCTCTATCCGATTCGAAACTCTGTTTTCTGATACTGCTTAACCAGCCACTCTCCGAAACCATCCAGAATGCCGATCACCGAACGTTTCGGAATCGCTCTTCCAGAAAGTAAGATGCCCAATCGTTGGATTTCAACTTCTCTATCTGGGTGATACTTCAAGAACTGTTGACCACATTCAACAGGATCATCAAACCAATACTTATCTCGGTACATGACCAAAGAGTAGCTCGCTCTTAGCAGCTTCTTGGCAATGATCACTTGCGCGGCCACTTGTTGTTCTGGCGTTGTTGCTCGGGCAATCTTGTTGCGATACACCGCTAACCAGTTTTCCGCATCCATATTCCAATGCTTGGCAATTTCCCAACTCGTTTCAAAATCACCATAGCAATCCGATAAGTCTTCACCGTGCACACACACGGCCAAATGCTTAAGCATAAAGCCCCATGTAAAGATATTATCGAAATCGACTATCTCGCTAACTAAAGTCGTTTTAATCGCGACTTGAGTAACCTGCGGGAAGCTTTTTTGGAAACGCCATTTAATCGTGTTTAACAGCGTGGTTCGCAGATCAGGAAACGGACGGTGTGTCACCACAACCACATCAAGATTTGAGCGACCGACAACGGCTTGCTTGCGAGCGACACTGCCATAAATATAGACACTGTGTAGATTAGAACCTAACCCACCTTTTAAGAAGGTAATCAGATCGTTAACCACAGGTTGGAATTCAGGTTGAAAAGGCTGTGTTGGGTCAATAACAGGTAGCTGCATAGGTCGTTTCGGCAAATAAAATCATGATTTAACTGTGACTCTATGATCGCTTAGGTGACTTTATGATTCAAGCTATTCCTATTTATAGCATCTCCGAGATATAATCAGCGGATAGACCCAATAAGGACAAACACAAAATGCCTAGAGCAAGTGAAATTAAAAAAGGTTTTGCTATCACAGTAGAAAGCAAAACAGTGATCGTTAAAGATATCGAAGTAACAACACCAGGCGGCCGTGGCGGCCAAAAAATTTACCGTTTCCGTGGTAACGATGTAGCAACTGGCGTTAAAACTGAAGTTCGCCACAAGGCTGACGAAATCGTTGAAACTATCGACGTAACTAAGCGTGCAGTAATGTTCTCTTACGTTGATGGCAACGAGTACATCTTCATGGATAACGAAGATTACACACAATTCATCTTCAACGGTGAAACAATCGAAGACGAACTACTGTTCATCAACGAAGAAACTCAAGGCATGTACGCGATACTTATCGACGGCAACGCTGCAACGCTTGAGCTACCAACATCTGTTGAGCTAGTTATCGAAGAGACTGACCCTTCAATCAAAGGTGCATCAGCGTCTGCTCGTACTAAGCCTGCTCGTCTTTCTACAGGTCTTACAATCCAAGTACCTGAGTACATCGCGACTGGCGACAAAGTAGTAGTAAACACTGCTGAACGTAAATACATGAACCGCGCAAGCTAAGATATTTATTATGACCGAAGCTAACGACCTAATGTCTTATGACGACGCAATTGACACTGCATACGACATCTTCCTAGAGATGGCACCTGACAACCTAGAACCTGCAGACGTGATTCTTTTCACTGCTCAGTTTGAAGATCGTGGCGCAGCAGAGCTTGTTGAAACTGGCGATGATTGGGTTGAACATGTTGGCTTTGAAGTCGACAAAGAAATCTACGCTGAAGTGCGCATTGGTCTTGTGAATGAAGCTGATGACGTGCTAGACGACGTATTTGCTCGCATGCTAATCAGCCGTGATCCAGACCATAAGTTCTGTCACATGCTGTGGAAACGCGACTAGTACCGCTGTTGACGCTCATCTGCATGAGTAAACAAGTATTCATGTACGCGAGTTAAAAATTAGCCGAGCCCATTGCTCGGCTATTTTTATCGCGCTAATTCTCATCGTGACTACCCACTTTCATCATCAACGTTAGATTCACTGATTATGACCAAAGCAAAAACAGACACACAATCGAAAGGCTATGCCTGCATTGGCCTAGTTAACCCAAAGACGCCTGAAAACGTAGGTTCAGTAATGCGAGCGGCTGGCTGCTACGGCGCCAACTCTGTGTTTTACACGGGCACACGCTACGACCACGCGCGAAAATTCCATACCGATACCAAAGAGAAGCACCTAGCGCTGCCTTTAATTGGTGTTGAAGATCTGAAAGACATTATTCCAGTAGGCTGTGTACCTGTTGCTGTCGATCTGATTGAAGGCGCAAAGCCTCTACCGGATTACAAGCATCCACCACGCGCGTTTTACATCTTTGGCCCTGAAGACGGCACGCTGAAGAAAGAGATCACCGACTTCTGTCGTGAGACGATTTACGTCCCAACGAATGGCTGTATGAACCTAGCCGCATCAGTGAACGTTGTGCTTTACGATCGATTGGCGAAAGGCGATAACTTTTCGAATCATAAGTAAAAGAAACGAGATACGAGATACGAGATACGAGATACGAACAGATTATAGATGCGAAAAGCTCGCTTACTGCGTTTATGGCAGCATGTTTTCGATACTCGGTTACTCGCACCCCGCATCTTCTATTTCTCCAGATGTAAAAAAACCTGCTCAATGAGCAGGTTATTTAGTATTCAGTGCTTTCAGCTAATGAAACTTTAGAACTTACGAAATTACTGACGTGTTCTTGGCTTAGCTGGTTTAGCCGGACGACCATTGTTCATCTTAGGCTTGCTTTTGTTAGCCTGAGGCTTGCCTTTAGCTGCTGGAGCGCTACGACCTGAATCAGGTGTTGTAGTACCGCGAGTCGCTGGCTTCTTACGCTTAGGTTGGTTGCTACGACCTTTAGGTGCATTTGCGCGCTCTTCGTGACGCTTAACAGCACGACGAATTTTTTGGCTACGAGAACGCTCACGCTTACGAGAAGTGTTTGAAGGATCAAGATCCAACAAAGTTTCTTTCTCTGGGTTCAGTTCAACTAGCTGACGTAGGTAGTTAACTTCTTCAAGATCTAGCTCTTTCCAACCGCCGCGAGGCAGTTTCTTATCAAGGTAGATATCACCGTAACGTACACGTTTCAGGCGGCTTACTGTTGTTTCTTGTGATTCCCAAAGACGACGAACCTCACGATTACGACCTTCGTTGATTGCTACGTAGAAAGTATGGTTCATACCTTCACCACCAGCGTAAACCACGTCTTCGAAACGAGCCATACCATCTTCTAGTTCAACGCCACGCACAAGGTTCTTAACCTTCTGCTCAGTCACTTCACCGAATACACGTACTAGGTACTCACGTTCAACCTGACGGCTTGGGTGCATTAGGCGGTTTGCAAGTTCACCATCAGTAGTGAAAAGCAAAAGACCCGATGTGTTTGCATCAAGACGACCAACTGAAATCCAACGAGAACCACGGATCTTAGGTAGACGATCGAAAACAGTACGGCGGCCTTCAGGGTCGTGACGAGTACAAAGCTCACCTTCAGGTTTGTAGTAAGCAAGTACACGACAAACAACTTCTTCTGAAGCTTTGCCTGAAACAGTATGGCCATCGATACGGATCACTGAGTTCTCGTCTTCAAGACGCTCGCCCAGTTTCGCAACTTGCCCGTTAACACTTACACGGCCAGATTTAATTAAACCTTCTAGTTCACGACGAGAACCGTGACCAGCTCGCGCTAAAACCTTCTGTAATTTTTCGCTCATTTACTCTTTTCTACCTAATTGTCGTCTTCACAGACGTCGAATGAATTTTTTCGCGACCAAATCGCGGTCGCGTATTATCGCAAAGAACCCGCTAAAAAGCACTTGTTATTTGCTATAGCAGGTTCGTTGTATCGTTACAGACTGTTAATCAGTAAAGCGATTATTCAAACGGCGCAGGATCACCAGCACCACGACGTAGAATCACGGCGTCATCGTCACTGAAGTCAATAACAGTCGTTGGTTGCTCACCCAAGTAGCCGCCATTCAAGATGACATCAACGGCGTGCTCAAGGCTGTCACGAATTTCTTCAGGATCCGATTCGGTTGTCTCGTTACCCGGCAGAATCAGTGACGTCGACATCAACGGCTCGCCCATCGCTTCCAACAGGTCTAGCGCGATCTTGTTGTCTGGTACACGAATACCAATGGTTTTACGTTTCGCGTTCATTAAACGCTTTGGCACTTCTTTGGTTGCTTTGAAAATAAACGTGTAAGCACCCGGCGTATGCGCCTTAAGCAGACGGAATGCGACGTTATCCACGCGTGCATACAGCGACAGTTCAGACAGGTCACGGCATAACAGGGTGAAGTTATGTTTATCGTCGATACGGCGAATTTTACAAATACGTTCAAGTGCTTGTTTGTTCTCAAGCTGACAACCCAGTGCATAACCGGAATCAGTTGGATAAACCACAACACCGCCATTGCGGATAATCGCAACCGCTTGGCTGATTAAACGTGCTTGTGGGTTATCTGGGTGTACATAAAAAAACTGGCTCATTGTTGATCCTCGTTATCGAATCTCTCGACTCTATCATCAGAAGGAGCTGGTTCACCTAAAGACTATTCAGATGGTGAAACCGTTTGAAACTCCCAATCTTTCCATACTTCTTCTACCCCAGAAGGTAGCCAGAGATTACGTCCAAGTTCCATCCACGGAGATGGGTAATGGAAATCGCTGCCTTGGGAGGCTAATAGTTTGTATTGTATAGCATAATCCGCAAGTGTGCGTCTTTCTTGTTGCGCTTGCTGAGGTTGAGCGACTTCCATCGCGTCCCCTTTTGCTTCAACAAATGCCGCTAACAGGCGCTTAACCCACTTCGCTGTGAAGCCATATCGCCCTGGGTGCGCCAGGACAGCTTGCCCACCAGCGGCATGAATCGCCGTGACAGCATCACTCATTGAACACCACGTTGGCGGAACGTAACCTGGGTTATTACGAGTCAGAAACTTTTTAAACACCTGCTGCATGGTTTTCGCGTAGCCATTGTCGACTAACCACTTAGCAAAGTGAGCGCGAGTGATAGGCGCATCACCAGCAATCAACTTCACTTCGTCCAGCACCCCTTCTCGAGTCGCTTTCTCCAGACGCTGGGCAATAAGCTCGGCACGCCCGATACGGTGTTGCTTCTGTTGTTCAATCAGTGCTTTCAATTCCGGCGATTCAGGATCAACGTTTAGCCCAACAATATGGATATCTTTGTTTTGCCAAACGGTTGAGATCTCGATGCCATTAATCAACTGAATAGGAAGGTTGTTATCAGCAATGTAGCTACGTGCTTCAGCAAGCCCATCAGTCGTATCATGATCTGTAATCGCTAACGCTTCGATGTTAAAGCTTAGCGCTCGGTCAATTAGCTCAGGTGGAGTAAGTCGGCCATCTGAGGCTGTTGTATGACTATGTAGATCAATTCTCATATATTCTTTTTCATTGTTTTCAATTTTTATCGTTATATTTGTGTCAACACACTTGACCCGCAAGCGGAAAACTAGTTAACTAGTACACAAATACGAAGTGTCACATTTGATAGGTTCACCATGTTACAAGAATTTAACCAAAACCATAAAGATAAAGTTTTAGAACTTTCTTCAGTAGAAGCAAGTTCAGAGCTTAATTGGTGGCGCACTTGGACAAGTTCTTGGTGGGCTAACGTGTACTTCTAATTAAACAGTTTGTTTATAAAAAAGTTATCACTAAGCCCGCTTCCATAGCGGGCTTTTTAATTTGTCGAACATCTCACATTCAACTGACTAACAAATCATCGAATTGACCATATTCTAGATTGGGTGAAAGGTATCTTTATGCGACTATGTACGGCAGGAAATTTAAAGAATCATAAAGGAGGTCTTGTGAACAAGGCCATTGAAATCAAAAAGCTGGGAACCATTGAGGTCATCAATTCTTCAGTTCCTTACTCGCAAGATCCAACCAGTGTTTTTCATACTTTGTGTGAGAACAAAACAGACAGTTTGCTGTTGGAATCTGCTGAGATTGAATCTAAACAGAACCTGACAAGCCTACTCCTTATCGACTCTGCTGTTCGTATTGTATGTCGCGGACATGAAGTAACCTTTCAAGCGTTGACTCAAAACGGTCAAGCGCTTATCGAACATCTGACTCAAAACGTTAAAGCAGAGATTAAATCTGATTTGACGGATAACTTACTGACGCTGACTTTTGTCGAGCCAAGCAACGAGTTAGACGAAGACTCACGCTTGAGAGAAGCTTCTTCTTTCGATGCACTGCGTTTGGTTCAGCACAGCTTTGAGCAAGACACTGATAATAAGCACGCCTTGTTCATGGCTGGCCTATTCGCTTACGACATCGTGGCGAACTTTGAACCGCTAGGCGATGCTGAAGCAACCAACAATTGTCCTGACTTTGTTTTCTACGTGGCTGAAACACTGTTGCGTTTCGATCACCAAGAGAACGAAGGCCTACTACACGCAAGCTTGTTCGCTCAAGACGAAAACATCAAAGCACAGCTAACTGAGCGCTTAACCGACATTCAAACACAATGTCAGTCGCTGAAAGCCATCACAGAAGTTACGCCACTAGACAACGTTGACGCCGTACCAAGCGTTTCAGATGAAGACTTCTGCCAAACGGTTCGTGACCTAAAAGAGTACGTAGTAAAAGGTGATGTGTTCCAAGTGGTACCTTCACGCCGCTTCACGCTTCCTTGCCCTGCTCCACTGGCAGCCTACAAAGAGCTTAAGCAAAGCAACCCAAGCCCTTACATGTTCTACATGCAAGATGAGCTGTTTACTCTGTTCGGTGCTTCTCCAGAAAGCGCGCTGAAATACGAAACCGAAACCAACCAAATTGAGATCTACCCAATTGCGGGTACTCGTCGTCGCGGTAAGCGTCCTGATGGTCAAATCGATTTCGACCTAGATAGCCGTATTGAGCTTGAACTGCGCACCGACAAGAAAGAGAACGCAGAACACATGATGCTAGTAGACCTAGCACGTAACGATGTGGCACGTATTGCCGAAGCAGGCACTCGCCACGTAGCAGACCTGCTAAAAGTAGACCGCTACAGCCATGTGATGCACTTGGTTTCTCGTGTTGTTGGCCAACTACGTGAAGACTTAGATGCCCTACACGCTTACCAAGCTTGTATGAACATGGGGACGCTAACAGGCGCACCAAAGATCCGCGCAATGCAGCTTATTCGCGATGTAGAAAAAACGCGTCGTGGTAGCTATGGCGGTGCGGTAGGTTACCTAACCGGTGAAGGCACGTTAGATACCTGTATCGTGATTCGCTCTGCTTACGTTGAAGATGGTGTAGCACAAGTACAAGCTGGCGCTGGTGTGGTATTCGATTCAGACCCACAAGCAGAAGCGGATGAAACGCGCGGCAAAGCACAAGCGGTCATCTCAGCGATTCAAGCTGCACATACTAAGAACATCTCAAATAAGAAGGAGTCGTAATCATGGCTGATATTGTATTCATCGATAACTTCGACTCGTTCACTTACAACCTTGTAGACCAGTTCCGTTCATTGGGTCACAACGTAAAGATTTACCGTAACAACATCTCTGCAAAGGTCGTTGAAGCGGCGATCAACGAATTAGACAACCCTGTTGCCCTACTTTCTCCGGGCCCTGGCGCTCCAGCAGACGCGGGCTGTATGCCTGAGCTGATTCAGTTGCTAAAAGGCAAAGTGCCAATGATTGGGATTTGCTTAGGCCACCAAGCGATTGTTGAAGCCTACGGCGGCACCGTTGCAGGCGCTGGCGAAATCATTCATGGTAAGGTGTCGATGATGGAACACCAAAACCATGCGACTTACCAAGGCTTACCTTCGCCACTGGCTATTGCTCGCTACCACTCTTTAGTAGCAACGCATGTATCCGATAGCCTAACAGTGACAGCTGAAGTCGATGACTTGGTGATGTCTGTGGTTCAAGAACAAGACAAGGTGTGTGGATTCCAATTCCACCCTGAATCAATTATGACGACCTACGGTGCGACGCTTCTTGCGAACGCTATCGAATGGGCTCTTGAGAAACCTCTCTGCCTTGAGAAGAAAGCCACTCTTGATAAAAAGACTAACTAGGACGAAATCATGGAACAGATTAATAAACTTTACGAACAGCAGTCTCTTACTCAAGAAGAAAGCCAACAATTATTTGATGTAATCATCAAGGGCGAACTAGACCCAATCCTGATGGCTTCTGCGCTGACTGCACTTAAGATCAAAGGCGAGACGCCCGATGAGATTGCAGGCGCAGCGAAAGCACTGCTTGCCAATGCAAACCCGTTCCCACGTCCTGATTACGATTTCGCTGACATCGTAGGTACAGGCGGCGACGGTCACAACACCATTAATATTTCGACGACTTCAGCATTTGTTGCAGCGGCATGTGGTTTAAAAGTTGCGAAACACGGTAACCGCAGTGTATCGAGCAAATCAGGCTCTTCTGATCTACTGGATTCATTTGGTATCAACCTAGCAATGACGGCAGAAGACACTCGTACAGCTGTCGATGAATTAGGTGTAGCGTTCCTATTTGCTCCGCAATACCACGGTGGTGTACGTCACGCGATGCCTGTCCGTCAAACCATGAAAACACGAACCATCTTCAACATCCTTGGCCCACTGATTAACCCTGCTCGCCCTAACATCGAGCTAATGGGTGTTTACAGCAAACAGCTAGTACGCCCTATCGCAGAAACCATGCTGCAAATGGGCATGAAGCGCGCGGCGGTTGTTCACGGTAGCGGACTTGATGAAGTGGCTATTCACGGCGAAACCATGGTTGCAGAAATCAAAGATGGCGCAATTCACGAATACACAGTGACACCGGCAGACTTTGGTTTAAACACTCACCCGCTTGAAGCAATCAAGGGCGGCGAGCCAGAAGAAAACAAAGCCATCACAACAGATATCCTGACGGGTAAAGGCACTGAAGCCCAAGTTGGCGCAGTAGCCGTTAACGTTGCTCTATTGATGCGTCTATTTGGTCACGAAGACCTAAAAGCCAACGCACAACAAGCCATTGATGCGATGAACTCTGGCAAAGCGTACGAGCTTGTACAAAAGCTTGCTGCACACGCCTAACGAACGACGAATTGAGACAAAGAACATGACACAGACTACCGAAAAATTGTCGACCCACGTTTCAGTCAAAGAAGCTGAAATGGCGGAAGTACTAGCAAAAATCGTTCGTGACAAATACCAATGGGTTGAAGCGCGTAAGCAAACTCAACCATTGGAAGAGTTTAAAGCAGCGTTAACCGCAACAGACCGCAGCTTTTATGATGCGCTGAGCGGCGAACAAACGGTTTTCATCACTGAATGTAAGAAAGCCTCTCCGTCAAAAGGTTTGATCCGTGACGAGTTTGATTTGGACTACATTGCATCGGTGTACAACAACCACGCAAATGCAATTTCAGTTCTGACAGACGAGAAGTACTTCCAAGGTGATTTTGAGTTTTTACCTAAGGTTCGCAGCATTGCTAAGCAGCCAATCCTGTGTAAAGACTTCATGGTGGATACCTACCAAATCTACCTAGCTCGTCACTATTCGGCTGATGCTATCTTGTTGATGCTATCGGTATTAGATGATGAAGAATACAAAGCACTTGCAGAGGTTGCTCACTCACTCAACATGGGTGTGCTTACGGAAGTCAGTAACGAAGAAGAACTTCACCGTGCTGTGGCTCTAAACGCTAAGGTGATCGGCATTAATAACCGTAACCTACGTGACCTTTCGACTGATTTGAATCGTACCAAAGAGTTGGCTCCACTGATTCGCGAACTGGCTCCAAACGCCATCGTGATTTCAGAGTCTGGTATCTACACACACCAACAAGTGCGTGATCTTTCAACATTTGCAGATGGCTTCCTAATCGGTAGCTCTCTTATGGCTGAAAAGAACCTTGAACTGGCCGTTCGTAAAGTAACGCTGGGCGAAAACAAGGTGTGTGGTTTAACTCACTCTGACGATGCTTCCAAAGCGTATCAAGCAGGCGCGGTATTCGGTGGTCTGATTTTCGTTGAAGCGTCTAAGCGTCATGTGGATATCGAAGCGGCTCGTTTAACGATGAGCGGTGCACCGCTGAACTACGTCGGTGTGTTCCAAAACCACAGTGTGGCAGATGTTGCTAACACGGTTTCTGAGCTCGGTTTGTTTGCTGTTCAACTGCACGGTGATGAGTCTCAAGCGTATGTCGATGAGCTAAAACAATCACTGCCTGAAAACGTTGAGATTTGGAAAGCTTATGGTGTTGCTTGTGGCGCTGAGAGTGCATTACCAGAATTACTGGAAAGCAACGTGACTCGTCACCTGCTAGATACTAAAGTGGGTTCTCAAACAGGTGGTACAGGTCAAGCGTTCGATTGGAGCCTGATCAACAACCAAAACGCAATCATGTTGGCGGGTGGTCTAAACCCAGAAAATGCCAATCAAGCCGCTAAGTTGGGCTGCTTAGGGTTAGACCTAAACTCTGGTGTAGAATCTGCTCCAGGTAAAAAAGACGCAGACAAGCTACAACGTGCTTTTGCAGCGATTCGTAATTACTAGTCTGGCTTTAAACGCAGAAACTAAAACATATTTGTGAGCTTTGCCTTAGCGAGGCTCAAACAAGACTAAACGACTTGGTGTGAAGGCACGCCAATAGAATTGAAGGAATAAGATAATGGCTAAACTCGATGCCTACTTCGGTGAATACGGTGGTCAATACGTACCGCAGATCCTAGTGCCAGCACTAGACCAACTTGAACAAGCATTTATCGATGCACAAGCCGATCCTGAGTTCCGCAGTGAATTCATGACGCTTCTTCAAGAGTACGCAGGTCGTCCAACGGCACTAACGCTAACTCGCAACCTAACTAAAGGTACAAAAACCAAACTGTACCTTAAGCGTGAAGACTTACTTCACGGTGGCGCGCACAAAACAAACCAAGTACTGGGTCAGGCGCTACTTGCTAAACGTATGGGTAAGCAAGAAATCATCGCTGAAACAGGCGCTGGTCAACACGGTGTTGCGACGGCGCTAGCATGTGCTCTATTGGGTCTTAAGTGTCGCGTTTACATGGGTGCTAAAGACGTTGAACGTCAAAGCCCGAACGTGTTCCGTATGAAGCTAATGGGTGCAGAGGTTATCCCTGTTCATTCTGGTTCTTCTACGCTAAAAGATGCATGTAACGAAGCACTTCGTGACTGGTCTGCGACTTATGAAGATGCGCACTACCTGCTAGGTACGGCTGCGGGTCCTCACCCATTTCCAACCATCGTTCGTGACTTCCAACGCATGATTGGCGAAGAAACGAAAAACCAAATTCTAGCTCGTGAAGGTCGCCTTCCTGATGCCGTTATCGCTTGTGTTGGCGGCGGTTCAAACGCTATCGGCATGTTCGCTGATTTCATTGAAGAAGAAACGGTTCGCCTAATCGGTGTTGAGCCAGCTGGTAAAGGTATTGATACCGACCAACACGGCGCGCCGCTTAAGCACGGTAAAACGGGTATCTTCTTTGGTATGAAAGCACCACTGATGCAAGATGAAAACGGCCAAGTAGAAGAGTCTTACTCTGTATCTGCGGGTCTAGACTTCCCATCAGTAGGTCCTCAACACGCTCACCTGAACGCAATTGGCCGTGCTGAATACGAAAACGTAACCGATGACGAAGCACTAGAAGCGTTCCAATCTATCGCACGTAACGAAGGTATCCTCGCAGCGCTAGAGTCATCTCATGCTTTAGCTCATGCAATCAAAATGGCTCACGACGAACCAGAAAAAGAACAGCTATTAGTTGTTAACTTGTCTGGCCGTGGTGACAAAGACATTTTCTCTGTACACGACATCCTTAAAGAGAAAGGAGCATTATAATGGATCGCTATCAATCACTATTCACTCGCTTAGCTGAAAAGAATCAAGGTGCATTTGTACCATTCGTAACGGTTGGCGATCCTAACCCTGAACAGTCTCTTAAGATCATGGAAACTTTGGTTGAAGCAGGTGCTGATGCGCTTGAACTTGGTATCCCATTCTCTGATCCACTGGCTGATGGCCCAACAATCCAAGGTGCGAACATTCGTGCGTTAGATTCTAAAGTAACGCCTGATGTGTGTTTTGATCTTATTGGTCAAATCCGCACGAAATACCCAGAGCTACCAATCGGCCTACTGATGTACGCGAACTTGGTCTACGCACGTGGTATTGAGAACTTCTACGAGCGTTGTGCAAATGCGGGTATCGACTCGGTACTGATTGCAGACGTACCAACCAATGAAAGTGATGAGTTTGTTGCAGCAGCTAAGAAGTTTGGCGTTCATCCAATCTTTATTGCTCCACCAACAGCAAGCGATGAAACGCTTCAGTCAGTATCAGAACTTGGTGGTGGTTACACTTACCTACTTTCTCGTGCTGGCGTAACAGGTGCAGAAACAAAAGCAAACATGCCAGTAACGGCATTGCTTGATCGTTTGAACAAGTTCGATGCGCCACCAGCACTGCTTGGTTTTGGTATCTCTGCTCCAGAGCAAGTAAAAGAAGCGATTCAAGCTGGCGCTGCCGGTGCTATCTCTGGCTCAGCGGTTGTAAAAACCATTGAGAACAACGTTGAACAGCCAGAAGCAATGCTTAAAGCACTAGCTGAGTTTGTAACGCCAATGAAAGCTGCCACACAGAAGTAATCTTTAGCATTCGCTAAACACGACTTTAGATTCTAAAAGGCACCACAGATGTGGTGCCTTTTTTATTGCTGCTAGAAAACTTGCTAATCTTCGGATTTCATCGCTTTCTTAATCGCGGCCTCATTGAGTGTCGCTTTGATTGGGTCAGTGATTTTATCCACCAAATCGACCGGCATCGGGAATACGATGGTTGTGGTGCGTTCATTCGCGACCTCGGTTAATGTCTGCATATAGCGTAACTGAATGGCATTAGGCGCTTTGTTCAGCACTTCTGCGGCTTCTCTTAGCTTAGTGGATGCCTCTAGCTCACCCGTAGCATGTATCACCTTGGCTCGACGGGAACGTTCTGCCTCTGCTTGTTTCGCAAGCGCTCGCACCATACTGTCATCAAGATCAACATGCTTGATCTCGACATTAGCAATCTTAATCCCCCAGTTATCGGTATGTTGATCCAGTATCGATTGTAAGTCTCTGTTGAGCTCTTCACGCTCAGACAACAGCTCATCCAACTCATGCTGACCTAGAACAGACCGCAACGTGGTTTGTGATAGCTGGCTAGTGGCTTCCAGATAGTTCTCCACGTTGTTGATTGCCATCTTAGGATCAAGTACTCGGAAATAGACCACGGCATTAACCTTGACCGAAACATTATCTCTGGTGATCAAATCTTGTGTTGGTACATCTAAAACTATGGTTCGTAAGTCGACTCGCACGATTTGTTGGATGAAAGGAATGATGATGATTAACCCCGGTCCTTTCACACCGTAAAAGCGCCCAAGGAAGAACACCACTGCACGCTCATACTCGCGCAGAACTCTGAACATGCTGGCTATCAACAAGATAACGAGCACGATAACAATACCTATAGTGTGTATAAACATAACCGCCCCCCTAGTGGTAACGATGGTTAAGCCATTAATAATTCAATCAAGTTTGTCCTAGCATTCCACGCTAACAATGTGTGCTAACAGTCCGCACTAACCAAGTTTCGATGGTGTTTCATCGGACAGCGCTTCAACATCCAAAGAAAGCCCTGTGAGCTTGGTGACTCTGATACTCTGCCCTGCTTTCAGTTCATTAGCGCACTTAGCTTGCCAGATCTCACCTTCAACCAGCACGCGACCCGCACCGGGGAAACCGCTGACGACTTTACCAATCTCACCGACAACTGCTTCCATCCCGGTAGTCACTGGCTTGTTTCTCACTCGGACTAGCATTGATATTGTTACGACGATAAATGCTACAGAGAACAAACTGATTCCGATAATTAACGGTAATGCGATTTGATAGCCCGGTACCTCAGTGTCCATCAGCATGATTGAGCCCAATGTAAACGCAGCAACGCCTCCCAAACCAAAAATACCAAAGCTCGGACTAAATGCCTCTGCGACCATTAAGGCAATTCCCAATAGGATTAAAGCAAGGCCGGCGTAACTCACAGGCAGCATTTGTAAGGAGTACATCGCCAATAACAGGCAGATGCCGCCCAATACGCCCGGTAAACCGACACCAGGGTTGTAGAACTCAAGCAGCAAGCCGTAGATACCAATCAGCATGAGAATGTAAGCGACATTTGGATTGGTGATCACCGAAAGCAAACTGAAACGCCAATCTTGTTCTCGTTCGACAAACGCCACATCACTAAGTTGAACTTGCTGACTGACGCCATTAACAGTAATGGTGCGTCCGTTGCTCATTTCCACTAGCTGCTGTAAATCACTCGCGATGAAATCAATGACGTTAAGTTCGAGGGCATTCTCTGAATCTAAACTCGCCGCTTCTCTTACCGCCTTTTCTGCCCACTCTTCATTACGGTTGTGCAATTTGGCCAAGCTCACAATGTAAGCGGACGCATCATTGATCACCTTCTTCTCCATCGCCGTGGTGGCTTTTACTTGCTCAGAGTTCTCTTCTTTAGGTGAACTTTGCTCACTGGCTTTGGCGTTGTCGTCTTTATTAGGCTCTTCTTGTGGGGATAACGGATTAGTAGGGCCTTTACCTCCGCCAAGAGACACTGGAGTGGCTGCACCCAAGTTGGTTCCGGGTGCCATAGAAGCGATGTGACTGGCGAGTAAAATATACGTCCCTGCACTTGCTGCGCGTGAACCAGCAGGTCCAACCCAAGTTGCTATCGGAATTGGTGACGTGGTGATGGATCGAATAATGTCGCGCATCGATGTATCTAACCCACCGGGCGTGTTCATTTTCAATATGATGAGCTTAGCTTGCTCGTCGTGAGCTTGTTCTATTTCTCTCGTGAGGTAATCACTGGTCGCCGGACCTATACCTCCATTCACCTCTATCACCCAGACATCATCGGCCTGAACATTCGCAGAGGCGAACAACAGAAGAAACGCGAACAAGCACTTTAATATAAAAGTCATAGCCCCTCTCCTTAAAACTGAGATGCTAGATAGACGTTTTATTTAAAGCGTAGAGGTAACATCTTGGTAATAAATAGATACCTTAAGCATAGTTCAGGCTGAATTTCCCACAACACACCACTCAAAATCTCCCCCCGATCGTAACGAGCAAAAAAAGCGCAAAAATGAAACACAAATGTTAACAAAGCCCACTAAATACCGAAGTATAGAAATCATTCACAAAACACCAGATAGATTTACATTTATAAACTCGACAAATAATCAACCAATAAAAAACAAAAGCAAACGTTTGCATCGGTACAAAAAAACGACAAATAACATTAGACCTCCTATTTTTAGACCTCTTTCACCTCTGCTCATATTGATAAATGTAAAGGATACGTGTAAAACTCTTCGCGAAATATTTATCCAATGGTACATCGTACATTGGTAGGTAGTTCTGGGATTTTTATATTTAGTAGCACAGAGGTTATGGAAGTGTTAAAAGAAAAGAGTTTACTAAGCAACATCGGCGTTCAAGTCGTTATTGCAATGATCATCGGTACCGTAGTCGGCGCGATGATGGGTGACAGCGCAACTATGTTCGCTCCACTGGGTGCTATCTTCATCAACTTGATCAAGATGCTGGTTATCCCTCTAGTCGCAGTTGCCCTAATTTCAGGTGCTGCTGGTCTAGGAAATAGCTCATCGGCTGGTAAAGTCGGTGTAACAACACTGGGTTACTTCGCACTAACGTCTGCACTTGCTGTAGCACTAGCGCTTGTAATGGGTGAAGTATTCGAACCGGGTCGTGGTATCGATGTTTCTGGCGTAGAAGGCATGTTCTCTTCTGAATACGCTGCGAAAGGCGAACTTCCAACGTTCTGGGCAACCATTACTGGCATGATCCCTACCAACGTTTTCCAATCATTGAATGAAGCAAACATTCTGCAAATCCTAGTTTTCTGCTTATTCTTTGGTATCGCGCTTTCTAAGCAAGCGAAAGAAAAACGTGACCCTATCATCAATGGCGTAAACGCGATTGTTGACGCTATGGTTTGGATGATCAACAAGGTTATGATCATCGCACCACTTGGCGTATTCGGCCTAATGGCAGAAGCAGTAGGTACGTTCGGTTTCGGCGCACTAATGGTTGTATTCAAACTGTTCATCGTTTACATCGCTGCGATCCTGATCTTCGGCTTTGTTGCTTACCCACTGATGATTCAAATCTTCACTAAGACTTCAGCTAAGAAGTTCCTAGTAGCAATGAAGAAGCCTCAAGCGGTTGCACTATCAACGGCTTCATCAATGGCGACACTACCAGTAACAATGGAAACAGTTGAGAAAGAACTTGGCGTTCGTAACTCTACTGCTTCATTCGTTCTGCCTCTTGGCGCGACAATCAACATGTCTGGTAACGCGATCTACTACGGCCTAGTGGCTATCTTCTTCGCACAGCTATTCAACATCGACCTATCTATGGGTGCTTACGTTGCTATCATCGTAACGTCTACGCTAGGTGCAGTCGGTCAAGCTGGTGTTCCAGGTCCTTCTTTCCTAGTGGTTGCAGTTCTTCTAGCGGCTGGTATCCCTATCGAAGGTTTACCTCTGTTGTTCGCACTAGACCGTATCTTCGACATGATCCGTACTGCTCTGAACATCACTGGTGATGCAGCATGTGCAGTTATCGTTGACTCTCTAATCGAAGACGAAGCAAAAGAAGCTGAGCTACAAAAACAGCAAGCTTAATCTTGTCGTTCACTTTGAATGAATAAATAAAAACCGCCTTATTTTAAGGCGGTTTTTTATTAGATACTTATTCTGGTTGAGTCGATTAATCTCGTACTTGAAAGGTTAATTGATTAACCCAAATGCACGAGGAAGAGCCAAGCTGATTTCTGGAATGAAAGTAATGGCCAACAATGTGACGATCAATACGGCACAAAACGGCATGATACTTCTTATAACATTCTCAATTTTAGAACCACTGACACTACAACCTACAAATAGCGCAGTACCAACGGGTGGCGTGGCAATGCCAATACATAAGTTGAAGATAATCATCATCGCAAAGTGAATGGGATGCATGCCTAAATGCTCGGCTATCGGCATAAAGATAGGGGTAAAGATCAATACGGCTGGCGTCAGATCCATAAACATACCCACAATTAGTAGAATCAGATTCATCAGAATAAAGATGATAATCGGGTTATCTGAAATAGAGAGCATCCAATCACTGATCATTGTTGGTAGACCTGTAAACGCCATTGCCCATGACATAATCGTAGAAGCACCAATCAAGAACAACATAATGCCAGTAACCTGAACGGTTTCTCTGCAAATTACCGGGAAGTGCTCCCACTTGAGGGTTCGATAACAGAGTGACAGTACAAAAGAGTAAAGAACCGCGATACATGCCCCTTCTGTTGCAGTGAACACACCACCAATAATACCGCCAATAACAACAAAAATAAGCCCTAAGCTTGGTGTTGCTTGCCAAACAATATTGAGCACATCTTTCGTTGTAAAGCCGTCATTGGCACTTGTTTTATAGCCTTTCTTTTTAGCGATGAAATAGGCTACGACCATACAACTTAGACCCATTAAAATACCTGGGACATAACCTGCGATAAACAGTGCCGCAACGGATGTTCCACCCGATACCACTGAAAATACGATCAGCGAATTACTCGGCGGTATTAATAAACCAGCCGGGCAAGATGCAACGTTTACTGCTGTAGCTAAGTTTTTATCATAACCATCTTTTTCTAATTCAGGGCCTAAGGTTTTGCCAACCGCAGCTGCAGCTGCAACGGCTGATCCTGAAACGGCGCCAAACATCATATTTGCAAAGATATTAACGTGAAAAAGTGAACCAGGAATCCAACCCACCAAGAGCTTTGCAAGGTTTATCAGTCGACTCGCTATCCCCCCCACATTCATGATATTCCCAGCGAGGATAAAGAAAGGGATTGCTAATAAACTGAAACTATCGATACCGGTAATAATTTTTTGGCCCGCAGTAATGCTTGCGACTTCAAACGGTAAGATGAAATACATGATCGTTAAAGATGACATAGCAATTGCAATCGCAATGGGCATGCTTATCGCGATCATGAATAAGAAGAGGCCTAGCAGCCAAACACCAATGGACAAATCCATAATATAGAGTCCTTTTAAAACTTACTGTTTATTGGGTTCACAAAAAAGATCAAACGTATTCATGACCAAATAGATGAGGATAATAACGGCTGAAATTGGCAATATTGAATAAACCGTCGACATCGGTAATTGCAGTGCTGGAGATAGTTGTTGTGTGGTTCTTCCCATTAAGGCAATACCACCTTGAAGCATTGCTAAAGAGACAAATGCGCCAGAGATTACATTGATGAGTAAATGCAGGGCTATGTGTGCTTTGCCCTTAAGGTAACCATCCAATAACGTTATTGCTAAGTGTCCTTTGATACCAAATAAGTAGCTTGCTCCCAATAGGCCCAGCCATACCATCGCATAACGAGCAAGTTCATCAGTCCAGTTACTTGGGTCATTCAACACATAGCGACTAAAAACCTGCCAAGTGACCGTCACGACCAGTAACATGAGCGCAAACGAAGAGACAAAAAGAATCAACCTATCAAGTAGGTTTCTGAAAGTTGCTAACATGGGGTGATACCTCAAAAAATTTTGCCTTAGCAAAGCCAGGGCAAAATTATATTTTCACTAATACTGGTTAAAGAACTTCAATTTTTTCAATAAATGAAGCTAATTTAGGGTCTTTTTTCGCTTCATCAATCATAGGTTTAACCGCTGCACGGAAAGGGGCTTTATCAACCTCAACAAACGTCACGCCTGCTTTCATTCCTTTCTCTTTGTTCATGTCATCTGTTGCGTCCCAGATCTTGATCTGCTCTTCAAGAGACTCTGCTGCTGCTTCCTTTAAGATTTTTTGTTCGTCTGGCGTTAGTGAAGCCCATTTATATTCTGAAATGATGATCACATCAGGTGTCATCATGTGCTGATCCATAGAGTAAAATTTAGCAACTTCACTGTGTTTCATTTCAACTAAGCTAGAAATATTGTTTTCAGCGCCATCAATTACGCCTTGTTGCAGTGCCGTGTATACCTCATTGAAAGGTACAGGTGTTGCTTTACCACCTAATAGGTTGACCATTTCCATCATGGTTGGAGAACCAGGAACTCGAACTTTCATTCCGGCTAGATCGGCCGGCGAGTTGATTGCTTTTTTAGCGTAGAAGCTACGTGTACCTGAATCATAAAATGTAAGTCCAATGAAACCTTTACCTTCGCTCGAAAGCAGCATCTCTTGTGCAGCTTCACTTCGCATGAACGTTCTCATATGTGGAACATCACGGAATAAGAAAGGCAGTGCATTAACCTTAAACGTTGGTTCAAAAGATTCAGCTAATCCACCATTGATTTTCGCCATATCAATCGCGCCAGTAACCACTTGCTCAGCTTGGTCACGCTCAGAGCCTAGTTGACCGTTCGGAAAGATCTTAATCGTAAGGTCACCATTCGATTTTTCTTTAACTTTATCAGCCATGATCACCATGCCTTGGTGAGCAGCGCTTTCTAGTGACATTGCATGCCCTAGGGTCAAAGTTTTTGCTTGAGCTCCAAATGCCATGAGAATTGATGCTGCAGCAATCGTCAGTAGGTGTTTTTTCATGTTCTTCTCCAGAATCCATTTTTGTAAGAGGTACAGTTTTATATGTCACGTTAGAGCTGAGCTTGAGATCTAAAAATCAATTGCATACCACTCACTCGTGTAACGCTTCATTACAATATTCTTACCCTATGAATTTTGTATTACAATAACATCTGTATATTTTGTGAACTAAGGTTCGTATGTGAGCCTGATGCTTGAATTGATTGTGATACCAATCATATTTGGCACAACTTAAGCCATGAATTAGCCTAATTTAGGGTTTGTTTGGAATTCTGGGGACTTTCAACTGCTTTAAGAACAAGCTCTTAACTAAAAACCAGATACAAACTTGTGTTATTTTAAGACTTAAAATCCAATTTCAAAGCATGGACAAAGAAGGATTCATAGATTGAAAAGTGGGTTGTTAACTGCGCTTGGGAGAGGTGATAAAGGTAAAGCTTTGGCAACAAGAGTGGATCAACGGGTATGAGAGCAAAGGCGGGAATCTTACTGGATAGAATTGTTTGTAACAAAAATCCGAGCGCCTCACAGCTCTCGGATTTTTGTTTTTAGTGATTTAACTTTAGGTGCTAGCTCAATTACAAATCACTACCATAGATATCAAACGTGAAGTACTTAGAAGCGATTTTGTCGTAAGTACCGTTCGCTCTGATCTCTTCAATAGCGTTGTTGAACTGTTTTGCCAGTTTTGAGTCTTGCTTTCTTAATGCTAAAGCCGTGCCTTCGCCAATGTAGGCTTTGTCGGTTACCGCTTTACCTTTGAATTCAAAGCCCTCTCCTTCTTTCTTATCTAAAAAAGCGAGTGACAGTTGATCGGAATTGCCGAAGGTAAGATCCAGACGGCCATTTTGCAGATCCAGATACACTTCATCTTGCCCTGTGTAACGCTTGATGTTGGCAACACTACCAAACTTGTCTGTTACGTAACGGTCGTGGATCGTGCCTTGCTGAACACCGATGGTTTTACCTGTTAAACCTGACTCATCAATTGCAAACTCTGTACTCTTTGCTGCAACAAACACGGCTGGTGTTTGATAGTACTTATCAGTAAACAAGATTTTGCGTTTACGCTCTTCGGTAATACGCATAGAAGCCATGATCACATCTGACTTTCTTGCCAATAGGCTTGGAATCAACGAATCCCAACTTTGTGATACCCAAGTGCAATCTAGTTTGGCTTGTTCACACAAAGCATCAGCTATCTCAATATCAAACCCGACAGGCACGCCTTCACTGTTTTTATAGTTGAATGGCGGATAGGTAAAGTCTGACGCCAAACGGATTTCTTTCGCCTGTACCGTTGTACCAAGTAAAGCGGCCGCACAAGCAAGTCCTAGTATTATCTTTTTCATCATTGCCATCCTAGATATGATCTTTGTCGAGTTGAAATTGAGGTTCTTTATCTTGAAGCTGTTGGGTTAGTTGCTTCTTTTCTAATTCGGTTTGGTAACTTGTAAGTGACGCTATCACTTCCGCCATGCTCTCTGGGCTACCAATGCTGATTCGAACGCAGTGACGTAATGAAGGCTCATGATGCTGATTCCTTGTCACAATGCCATCTTTCGCCAATACACTAAACAGCTCATGTTCAGGCTTGTGGCGTAATAACACAAAGTTGGTTGATGACGGGTAAACCTGCTCAATGAAATCAAACTGATTCAGTTCAGAAGCAAAGCGATTTCGTAATTCCACCAGCTTTGACGTTGCTTCTTGCATCACGGCAACACGCTCACTAGATAGCGCCTCTAAAACTATCTGAGACGAGCAATCTGGCATTGGGTATGGCGGAATGAGCTTAGCGACATACTGCATCACATTTTGGCTCGCCAAGATAAAACCACAGCGTACTGCTGCAAGTCCAAATGCCTTAGACAAGGTGCGAATCACAACCAAATGTGGGTAGCGTTCAATCAGGCTCACCGCCGATGTTTGAGGTTCAAACTCAATATACGCTTCATCCACCACAACCAAAGATTTACCCTGAGTCCCTTCAAGCACCTGAATCAGATCCGATTTCGGAATCACATTGCCTGTTGGGTTGTTCGGCGAACAAAGGAAAACGATATTAGCCAACTCAGCTTTATTCACGATATCAGCAACGTCTAAACTGAAATCTTCCTGCAAAGGAGAATCAAGCGTTTCAATCGCTAATGCATCAGCGCAAAACTCATACATGGCATACGTTGGTGAACAAATAAGGATATTATCTTGAGCGGGTTTGCAGAATGTTCTGATCAGTAAATCAATCGCTTCATCGGCACCACGCACCGCAACGGTTGCAGCGTCAGTTCCGCAATAAGCTTGGTAAGCCTTGGCAATGTCTTGCGGTAAAAAGTCTGGGTAACGATTATGGCTGGCTTCTCCTTGAAACAGAGAGTTTTCCAATTCATTTGCGTTTAACCAGACACGTCCATCACCACCAATTCTTCTTGCTGACTGATAAGGTATTAATTTTTTTACAGCCTGAGGCACTAAGTTATCAATAAAAGATGTCAAGAAGCTATCCCTTTCACATAATCACAATGTCTTCACCACTGCTTTCATATTCAAAAAATGTGATTTATACACATATTGAATCACTAATGATGATTAAGTATTTACATTCAAACAGAACACTATTGATAAATGAATCGAAATAATCACATAATAGACATGATAAAAAATCATAGGTAAAGATATGAACAACACACTGCCTTCAACCAAAACCTTGCTCGCATTCCTGTCTACGGCAAGACATCTCAACTTTACACGCGCAGCACATGAGCTCAATGTGACGCAAGGTGCGGTGAGTCGTCAGGTGTTGTCATTTGAAGAAAGCCTGGGGTGTGATCTCTTCTATCGCCATGCTCGTGGTTTGTCATTAACGCCTAAAGGAGAAGAACTGGTTCCTCTCATTCAAGGGACCATTCAGCAACTGCAATCGGCACTTAACCAGGTCGCGAGCTCTCCCTCTAAGATAAAACTCAATGCCCCGAGTTGTATTACCTCTTGGCTATTACCTAAGTTGATGTCATTTCAACAGGCCTACCCTGAGATTGATGTCGAGCTCACATCGACCATCAAGCACGTTTTTGAGCCAAGCTTTGATCCCTTCGATGCGGTGATCACCTATGGCAAGAAACCAAGCCAGCACTCAATTGTTAGCCAGTTATTGTTCAACGAACAACTCGCCCCTATCTGCCAAGCACAGAGTATTGTTCCAAGCCACCTGATTGACAGCGCTTCAACTGTCATCAAGCCACACAAGCTTGCTCAGTACACTTGGTTACACGCTAACAATGAGCAAAGTGACTGGCGACTTTGGTTAGAGCACATCGGCAGCCATGATCTTTCCAGTAAGAATAACCAACAATTTGCCACACTCGACCAAGCGATGAACGCGGCCATTCAAGGGTTTGGGATAGCGATAGGCGATATCACACTCGCTAAGCAAGATATCGATTTGGGTAGATTGGTGAAAGTGAGCGAAGGCAGTGTGTTCTCCGGCAATGGTTACTTCTTGCTGCAACCTAAGAATCGTCAAAATGCGTCATTATCAACTCTGGTAGATTGGCTTATTGACTAAAGAGTTACTGGGAATGACTCCAATAAAATTTCCTTTTTAACAAGGTGTTATAAAGGCAAAGCGCCCTCGCTCGTCAGAATGAGAATCAAGTGATTCCCAAATTGATGTAAGAAATCGATTCTCAAAATAAAACTATTCCTCTTCCACAACGTATTGTTTGGGTGAGAGCAGACGAAACCTTCTTATAGCTCAATGAAAATACAAATCAAATCATTTCGTTAGGTTAAAAGATCTGTCCTCATAGAGAAAATGGCATTCGAATTGCTTTGTCATAGATAACCCAACCAATATACAGCAGGTTGCATCTTATTCATCATGCAGCTTGTCACGGAGGATAGGCTATGACCTTACAAAGACATACGTATTACGGCTTGATTCACCACGGAATTAAGACCTTGCTAATGGATAGAGTTGGTCACTTTACTGAGCGTGAATATCACGAATATCTGGATCTGACGACGGGAAAATCAACGTGTTTTGCCATGAGCGAGCAAGAGCTAGAGAACACCTTAGATAATCTGAAAAGCGAAGGTTATTTAGAAGACATCAAGAAGTTGATTCCTCGCTACCAAACGTCGTCAATCCGCTGACTCGTGCTTAACAAAATTAGTTTTACAGCCAATTGCCTCGGGCTATTTAGCATCGGGGCAATTTTAGTTAGACTGTTTGCAACTCAACTAACTGGATAGTCAGTCCACATGAAACAAATTCTTGATTTCATCCCTCTCATCATTTTCTTTGCGCTCTACAAGATGTACGACATCTACACCGCGACAGGTGCTTTGATTGTTGCCTCTGCAGTACAGATTGTTTTGACGTACTTCATCTATAAAAAAGTAGAGAAAATGCAGGTGGTCACGTTCCTTATGGTTGCCGTATTTGGTGGCATGACCATCTTCTTACACGACGACAACTTCATTAAATGGAAAGTAACGATCGTTTACGCTCTGTTCGCTATTGGCCTGACAGTCAGCCACCTTATGGGCAAATCAGCCATTAAAGGCATGTTGGGCAAAGAGATCACACTACCTGATGCCGTGTGGGGCAAAATCAACTGGGCTTGGACTCTGTTCTTTACCCTGTGCGCTATTCTCAATGTTTACGTTGCTTTCAGCCTGCCGTTGGATGTTTGGGTTAACTTCAAGGTGTTTGGTCTGCTCATCGCAACCTTGTTGTTCACATTACTTACGGGTGTGTACATCTATAAGCATTTGCCAAAAGACCAGCAGAAAGAGTTAACGGACAAAAATACTGACGAGAAGTAACCCTAAGGGATGAGTCCTCATTCCCTTTTTGATACAATTCTTATCAATATGCTATTTAACAGTGGCCAATGATACTTGTGATCATTGGCCACTGGCTTTTTTGTGTTGCGGAAACTGGTCAAAATAAAGCCTATTATTTAATGACAATCTCACTAAATTAGCGGTCATCTGGTTTCTTGTTGTTCATTGCACTCATTTGCCAATGTGCTTAACCAGTCAACACATCAGTTTTTATTTAAGATAATCAATACCACCAAGAGTACTACAATGACGATTCAATCAACTTTGAACCCTATTGGTTCTTTACTTCTTCGCACATTAGCGATGCCTTCTGACACTAATGCAGCGGGTCAGATCTTCGGTGGTTGGATAATGTCTCAGCTCGACCTAGCTGGTGGCATCTTGGCGAAAGAGATCTCTAACGGCAAGATTGTGACTGTTTCAGTATCAAGCATTGAATTCAAACAGCCTGTATCGGTTGGCGATGTGGTGTGTGTGTATGGTGACTGTACCAAGATTGGCCGTAGTTCAATGAATATCGATCTAGAAGTATGGGTTAAGCCTGTGCTTGATCACGGCATCGGCGACCGTTACAAAGTTTGTGGCGCGACCTTCAACTACGTGGCAGTTGATGAAAGTGGCAAGCCTCGCCCTATCAATAAATAGTACTTTCACTAAGTCATACACGTCAGTGGTCTTTAGTTTCAGCAAATGAAATTACTAGGGCGTATTGACCTTTCGAGCTGATTTTTGCAGCGAATTGCTGGGTATTTATACAAGGCAGAGGCTTTGATGTGTAGCTAGCCTCCATAAGAAGCCGATAACGTAGTAGAAATGACCAGCAAACGCTGCCCGAAGGGTTCAGCTAAAAGCGTTTTACTCTTTGTTGAGGGAGATTTGCTTAGAATGCTAGGCTACTTCCCCCTCGCCGCGATTAAAACGCTTTTGACTAGGCGTCCCCATCCGAACAAAATTTAACCACGAAAGGTCAACACGCCCTAACGACCATACTACTCTCTCGCACCATTTCACAATTTCTTATCATTAGCCCTTCCAATACCAATTAGTTCGCGTAAATTAGCAAGATAGCGAATTTAAACGCCCCAATTCAGTGAAGTAAAATAAGGATATCTCAATATGTGGTACGTGATTTTTTCTCAAGACGTCGAAAATTCATTAGAAAAGCGCCTAAGTGTTCGCCCACAACATCTAGAACGCCTACAAACACTTCACGATGAAGGCCGACTTTTGACAGCAGGTCCAATGCCAGCTATTGATTCGGATAACCCTGGCGAAGCTGGTTTCACAGGCTCTACTGTGATTGCTGAGTTTAACTCTCTAGAAGACGCACAGGCATGGGCAGACGCAGACCCGTACATCGAAGCTGGTGTCTACCAAAATGTCATCGTAAAACCATTCAAGAAAGTATTTTAACGTGAAAAAATGGATTATTGGCTCACTAGCAATGGCTCTGCTTGCAGGCTGTGCTTCAAGTGAGCAAGACCAACAAAGACAACTCGAGATGATGGCGCAGCACCGTGCTGGCGTTTTATCTGCAGGCCTACCAATTGAGTATGGCCCGTTGTCGGTCATGCGAGTGCTCGCAAAAAACACCGTTATTGAGATCATGATGATTTACAACCAAGATGCTAAAGGTGCGAAGCCTTTAAACCAAGTTGTAGACATGAGTGTGAATAGCTACTGCACTAACTCAGAAGTAAGAGCAAACCTAGACATGGGCTTGGCTTACAACATCAAGATTCGCAACACACGCGGACAATTGATGGTTGAGAAGCTGATCAGCAAAGATACTTGCCAGAGCAGCAGCTAGATTCGAACATATATAAACGTCAAAGCCTCGCAGTCGCGAGGCTTTTTGTTTTGAGTCATCTAGCTCTAATGATAGTTAAGCTTCTACTGACTCCCACTCTTTACGCAATGCCTTAGTCGCTGAGACTAAGTTAGTCAGTGCTGTTTCTGTTTCAGCCCAATTACGAGTTTTAAGACCACAATCTGGGTTTGCCCATAAGCGTTCTGCTGGGATTTTTTCAGCCGCTTTCTTCAGTAGACCAATAATCCATTCTTGTGATGGGATGTTTGGCGAGTGAATATCGTAAACTCCTGGGCCAATCGCATTCGGGTAATTGAACTCTTCAAACGCTTTCAAAAGTTCCATGTTCGAACGAGAGGTCTCAATGGTAATCACGTCGGCGTCTAGTGCAGCCACTGAATCAATGATCTCGTTGAATTCGCTGTAACACATGTGAGTATGAATCTGAGTCTCTGGCTTGGCACTCGCGGCTGAGATCTTAAAGGCATCCACCGCCCACTCTAGGTATTCTGCATGATCGCGTTTTTTCAGTGGCAAACCTTCACGAATCGCTGGTTCATCAATCTGAATAATGTTGATTCCTGCATCTTGTAGGTCAGACACTTCATCACGCAGCGCAAATGCCAATTGGTTAGTGATCTCTTTGCGCGAGATATCTTCGCGTGGGAACGTCCAACACAAGATAGTGACAGGGCCAGTTAACATGCCTTTCATTTGCTTTGAAGTTAGAGATTGCGCATAGGTCGACCACTCTACCGTCATCGGTTTTTCACGCTCGATATCTGCCACCACAATCGCAGGTTTCACGCAGCGAGAACCGTAGCTTTGTACCCAACCAAACTTGGTGGTTTGGAAGCCTGCTAGGTTTTCAGCAAAGTATTCCACCATGTCGTTACGTTCAGCTTCACCATGAACCAACACATCTAAGTCGAGTGCTTCTTGGCGCTTCACCGCATCCGCGATATGACCTTTTAGTGCTGTGGTGTATTCCGCTTCGCTCAACTTTCCGGTGCGATAAGCGCTACGCTGAACACGGATCTCGCCAGTCTGTGGGAACGAACCTATCGTTGTGGTTGGCAATAAAGGTAAACCTAGTACCTCTGATTGATGCGCGGCGCGTTCTGCATAAGGTGCACTGCGCTCCGCTAATGCTTTAGTGATTGTATTAATACGAGCCTGTACCTGCGGCTTGTTTACGTGAGTCGCGCTCTTGCGGGCAACAATCGGCTGGCTATAAGTCTCACACGCTAAAATGGCATTTTGATCGCCGTCTAGCGCCGCACCCAATAAGCTAACCTCTGTGACTTTCTGTTTCGCGAAAGCAAACCAGCTTTTCACCTCTTCGCTAAGTGAATCTTCTAACTCTAAGTCAACTGGGCTGTGCAGTAGCGAACATGAACTTGCCACCCAAAGCTTGTCACCTAGCTTCTCTTTCACAGGTTGCAGTTTCGCTAACTGACTAGCCAAGTCTGCTCGCCAAACATTGCGTCCGTTGATGACACCAGCAGACAACACCCACCCTTCCGGTAATTTACTCACGACTTCATCGAGCTGTTGTGGTGCAGCGGCTAAATCAATATGTAAACCGTTCACTGGCAGTTTTACGATTTTGTCTAAGGTGTCCGTCACCGAATCAAAGTAAGTGGTCAATAGTAGCTTCACATCACCTTGAATCACTTGATAAGCCAATTTGAATGAATCTACCCAATGTTTTTCAAGCTCGAGCGACAGAATAGGTTCGTCGATTTGCACCCACTCAACACCCAATTTGGCAAGCTTAGCTAAAATCGCTTGGTAGGCAGTAAGTAGACGTGGAAGTAAGGCTAAGCGATCAAAGCCCTCTTCTACTTCCTTACCCAAGTACAAGTAAGACAGCGGGCCAAGAAGGACTGGCTTAACCTTATGCCCAGCTTGAATGGCTTCATTCACTTCATCAAACAGTTGCGGCCAGCTCACTTCAAACGAATCATCTTTACTGAACTCGGGCACAATATAGTGATAGTTAGTGTTGAACCACTTGGTCATGTCAGATGCAGCTGCACCATCTTGAGCAATTTCTGAACCATGTTTCCCACAACAAGTAGCTTCAACTTGTGATTGCCCACGTCCCACTCGGAACAAGGTATCTAAGTCTGGGAAGGCTTTTTCTTCTTCAGATCCACCAGCGTGACGTTGTGGCACATGACCTAAAAGCAAAGTCGTAGTTAACACATGATCGTACCATGCGAAGTCACCCGCAGTTGCAAAGCTTAGATTCGCGTCGGCTTGTACATTCCAGTTACGATTTCTCAGTTCGTTACCGAGCTGCTTAAGCTGTGATTGGTCAATCTCACCGCGCCAGTACTTCTCTAATGTGAATTTGAGTTCGCGTTTTTCACCGATGCGTGGGTAGCCAAGAATATGCGTTGTCGTAGTCATGAACCTGTTCCTTATTCAATAATTATTAGTTTCTGTTCAAACGGCCTGTCGTAATGCTGATTACACAAAGGCGTCTGGATGGCTAAACTATCTACCCAATCCGAATAATGAACAACGTCCAAATATTCATCTTGTTTATTAAAAATATTCATCTTGAATAAACCAAAGATGAGGAACTTAAATCCATCTGGACATCTAGACGTTTACAAATGATAAAAAACCCCGTAGGGTGATTATTAAGAAATATTGAATTGGCTTAGGGAATATGAGGAATACTCATGATAGAGCTTAAACACCTTCGAACATTGACTACCTTGAGAGACAGCGGCTCACTGACAGCAACTGCAACCTCTCTTCATCTGACGCAATCGGCACTTTCTCATCAATTGAAAGACCTTGAGGCGCGTATTGGCGGTCAGCTTTTCCTACGTAAAACTAGGCCAGTTAAATTCACTTCTGAAGGTGAGATTCTGCTTAAGCTCGCCGATGAGATACAGCCAAAAATCGCTAAAGCAGAGAACGAACTCGCAAGTCTGAAAGAGGATGTGAATGGTCGTTTGCACATGGCGATCGAGTGTCACTCATGCTTCCAATGGTTAATGCCCGCTTTAAAGGAATACCAAGTTGCTTGGCCAAGCGTGACATTAGATTTTTCATCAGGTTTTGGTTTTGAGCCTCTACCCGCATTAATGGCTGGTGAATTAGACCTGGTGATCACCTCAGACATTCAGCCGCGTTCAGAGGTTCACTATGAGCCACTTTTCGATTTCGAGATGCGTTTGATCACTGCAATTAACTCGCCTTTGGCTGAAAAACCAAGCATTGATCCGCAAGATCTTAGCGATCTCACTATGCTCTCCTACCCTGTTCAAAAGCAGCGCTTAGATGTAGTGAAACACTTTTTACAACCTGCAGGCATCGAGCCGAAGAAATGGAAGCAGGCAGACAACACATTGATGTTGGTCCAAATGGTATCGGCAGGATTAGGTGTCGCAGCATTGCCAAACTGGGCAATCAGTGAGTTTTCAAGACAAGGCTTAATCGCCAGTAAGCCATTAGGAACAGGACTCTCAAGAAGACTATTTGCAGCGGTAAGAAACTCAGAAAAAGACAAGCGCTACCTGCAAGCTTTCTTTAGTACAGCAAGACAGCAAAGTAAGAGTCACCTTGATGGTATTGAGGTCGTTTAACGATAACCATCATCAGCTAACTCCGCTTACACCAAGCACAAGAGGCAAATGCCAGAAACAAAAAAGTCACAGATAACCTGTGACTTTTTAGTTTCAGTAACGATGATTTTCGATATCTGTTGATTAGCGAAAAATAGACTATCTTGCGTAAGATTTAAACTGGTTAGTCAGCGGGTCGTATTGATAGCCAAGCATATCAAGCTTACCGACGACACTTTCTATATCCATCTCATACATGCTAATGAGCTCTTCAAAACTGTCGCACTCTAAGCGCAGTTTCTCGTTCACTATTCCCAGCAAGATAATGCTATCCAGACTTTTGACGTTGCTTAAATCCATCTCGTACTCCTTACGAACACACTGACTAGAATTAAGTTTAGAACGCTTACTAAGGTCACGCTAAAAAACAGATCACACTTCTTAAATCAGATACGTGGTTACCATACCCAAAGTTACAATGCCCAAACTGGCGTTAAACCAACAGCGGCCGCTAACAACATCAACAATGAAACCGTCAGTTGAAGCTTTTCAGGTGTCTTAACAAACAGTAGATGCCAACACCACACCACGATAGACGAGATCAACAAAGCGAAGCTAAATAGCAAGGTGGAAATTACTGGCTCTAACTGAGCTTCAGAGAGTGAGTAAACATTCACGACTGTCGCCAGTACCACCAACATACCCGTCAAGACACCCACCACAGGCAAAACACGGTGGAATGCTTGCAAACGCGTTCTTGCGATCGTCAGCAGTAAATGGCCAAACGCGGCACCTAACAATACCACCAACAGCAGAGTCGTAATGATGCCGACTGTGGTTGCTTGCTCCGTCGCTTGAATAGCAACGTAAGACAACGCCAAACCACACGCCAAATACATAACCCAGATAGGGCCAGAATCACGTGTCTTTTTAGTTTGAACTTGAGAATAGAAATAAAAGATTGCGAACACGACCAGAAAGGCTTCAATTTTCACTGAGGCAACCGCCAGCCACAGCACGCCAATTGCAGGCAACATCTTGTGAATACGGCCACGTTGTCCCGGGCAAATATCCCCTTTCACCAAGATGAGGGTTAAGATCAGTTGAGCTCCTAAAAGCATCGGAGCAAATTGTACTAATAACGTTTCGACCATTGTGGCTCTACTTCTTCAGACTTATTTTCGCGAATAATATCAAAAACTGCTGCGAACACTAATCAAAATCACAAATTAGCGACGTTATTCAAGGCTTCAACTATGCTGTTGTATGGCTCTTTTGCTGCTTTTAAAAGCGATAACACGAAAGACACCAGAACTAACAGGGGCATGTTCTACTGGCTAGTCAGGGCGCATGCCGCTATAATTCCCGCCTCAAAAATCAGAGGTCGAAATATGTACAGCGATATCACTCCTATTCACGAACACAAAAAATACTGGGCCGAGTGCTACGGAACTGCACCCTTTTTGCCTACCAGTAGAAAGGAGATGGATGCTCTTGGATGGGATAGCTGTGACATTATTATTGTAACTGGTGACGCTTATGTCGATCACCCGAGCTTTGGTATGGCTATCATTGGCCGTCTTCTTGAAGCTCAAGGTTTCCGCGTGGGCATTATTGCTCAACCTAAGTGGGACAATAAAGATGCCTTCATGAAGCTAGGTAAACCTAACCTATTCTTCGGCATCACTGCGGGTAACATGGACTCCATGATCAACCGCTACACCTCTGATCGCAAATTACGTCACGATGATGCTTACACGCCAAATAACGAAGGTGGTAAGCGTCCTGACCGTGCAACTCTAGTTTATTCTCAGCGTTGTCGCGAAGCCTACAAAGGTACACCAATCGTTCTTGGTGGTATTGAAGCGAGCTTACGTCGTGTTGCGCACTACGACTACTGGTCGGATAAAGTTCGTCGCTCTGTATTGTTCGATGCAAAAGCAGACATCCTTCTTTTTGGTAACGCTGAGCGTGCACTGGTTGAAGTAGCACACCGCATTGCTGATGGCGAAGATATGTCAACGTTGACAGACATTCGTGGTACGGCAATCAATCTTGCTGCAGCGCCTGAAGGCTTCAAAATCATCGACTCTTCTCGTATCGAAAAACCGAACAAAGCTTACGTGCCGGTAAACCCATACGAAGTGGAAACGCAATGTGATACTAAAAAAGATGAGAAAGAAGAAGTAAAAGCGCAGCCGATTACGATTCGTCCTTCTCGTCACGATGCAAAAACAACAGCCGTTCGTATTCCTGCATACGAGAAGCTAAACAACGACCGTATTCTTTACGCTCACGCTAGCCGTATCTTGCACCTAGAGACAAACCCGTACTCAGGTCGCGCTTTGATTCAACGTCACGGTGACCGTGAGCTGTGGGTTAACCAAGCACCAATTCCATTGACGACTGAAGAGATGGATTACGTGTTTGGCCTTGCATACAAGCGTGTTCCTCACCCTATGTACGGCAAAGCGAAGATTCCTGCTTACGACATGATCAAAACCTCGGTGAACATCATGCGTGGTTGTTTTGGTGGTTGTTCTTTCTGTTCAATCACAGAGCACGAAGGTCGTATCATTCAGAACCGTTCGAAAGAATCTATCTTGGATGAGATCGAAGACATTAAAGATAAAGTACCTGGCTTTACCGGTACGATTTCTGACTTGGGTGGCCCAACGGCGAACATGTACCGTTTAGGTTGTTCAGATCCGAAAGCAGAAATTAACTGTCGTCGTCCATCATGTGTGTTCCCTAAAATCTGTGAGAAGCTAAACACAGACCACCAGCACACGATTGACCTGTACCGCTCTGCGAGAAAAGTACCGGGCGTTAAGAAGATCATGATCGCTTCTGGTGTTCGTTACGACTTAGCGATTGAATCTCCAGAATACGTGCGTGAGCTTGTAACGCACCACGTAGGTGGTTACTTGAAGATTGCTCCAGAGCATACTGAAAAAGGCCCTCTGGATCTGATGATGAAGCCAGGCATGGGCACTTACGATCGTTTCAAAGAGATGTTCGAGAAGTACAGTGCGGAAGCCGGTAAGAAACAGTATCTAATTCCTTACTTCATCTCGGCTCACCCGGGCACAGAAGATGAAGACATGCTTAACCTCGCGTTGTGGCTGAAAAAGCACAACTACGAGTGTGACCAAGTACAAAACTTCTACCCATCGCCAATGTGTAATGCAACGTCGATGTACTACTCAGAGACGAACCCTCTGAAGCGTGTGAAATATAAGAAGCGTGAAGATGTGCCTGTGCCTAAAGGTGACCGTCAACGTCGTCTGCATAAAGCACTGCTTCGTTACCACGATCCAGAAAACTGGAAGATCATCCGCGAAGCGCTAATCGATATGGGTAAGAAACACCTTATCGGTGATAAGCCGGGCTGTTTGATTCCGGAAGAAGACTTTGATGCACAAACACCTGCACAACGTCGTAAGTCTGGTCGTCACGGATCACAGCGTTTTGCTACTAAGCACAGTAAATCTCAACCGGGATTAGGCGGCGAGAAGCCACGCAACCATTCCAAATCTGGTGGCAATAAGCCTGGTGGTAAAAAGCCGAATGGTAACGGCAACGGTAGCCAAGGCAATGCTAACCAAGGTAACGGAAAGCAAAACGGCGGCGGTAATAGCAGCGCTCGTAAACCAGCAACTGGCTTTATTAAGAAAGGCCCTGGTGGTCAATCACAAGGCAATGGCGGCGGAAACCGCAACAAAGCTGGCAATGGTCAAGGTGGCAAACCTGCTGGCAACGGAAAAAATCGCCAACGCGCGACACAACGTTAATATTGTGAGCCAATAAACTTAGTCATAATAAAATACAAAGCGCAGCTATTTAGCTGTGCTTTTTTGTGTCTTGAAGGTTTTCCAAGCCGTAACTAGCACAGTTATGAACGCTGCCATTGGTCAGGATAATGGATGATGTTATGGAAAACAGCTTGTTCAGTTCCAATGTTCTTGTATCCATGAAGTTGTTCGGCATTAAAGCGTACCGCTTGTCCCGGGCTCAATTCATACCAGCTATCATCGAAGAACACCGCCATACGACCTGAAATACACAGTATATGCTCGATCACCCCAGTGCTGTGTGGTTCAGAAAAATGCTCATAGTTCTCTGCTAGCCCAAGCTCATACACTTCAAAGCCTAACGAGGGTTCAAAAGGAAAAACAACACTGACCAAGAAGCCCTTATTCAGGCTTTCATCACGCAGTTCATTAGCGTCTCGGAATAAGCTCACCAGTTCATCACTAGAGCAAGACAGGATCAAACTCGAAAACGAAACGTTCAAGCCCGTCGCGATTTGCCACAACTTGGCTACGGTCGGGCTAGACTCTCCGCGCTCAATCTGACCGAGCATCGCTTTACTGACTCCAGTCGCCTTCGCGGTCGCGTCGAGGCTCCACCCTTTCTCTTTACGAATTCGTTTTAGGTTGTGGCTGACTCGCAACTCGTCTTGACCACTCAAACTCTCTTTTAGATTAACGCTAGCTTCTACATTGATTTTCTTCGGCATGTTTTCGTTCATCTACCTACTTAAGTTTGCTCACGACTAAAATTATCACGAACAAAATTTATACAAATAACACTTGTGCGCTATAACGCACAAATGCTAAGTTAAGTTCTATGTATGTTATAACGCACAACGAGAGTGGTTAGTATGGGTCAGATTAAGTTTTCTCACATCAGTACTGGTTTTATTGCGGTATTTATCGGTTATGCGAGTGCGGCGGCGATCATCTTCCAAGCGGCGACCAGTGCGGGAGCAAGCCAACAACAGATCGCTTCATGGTTTTGGGCGCTCGGAATTGGTATGGGTGTATCGACGATTTTGCTTTCGTGGCGATACAAACAGCCAGTCGTGACCGCATGGTCTACGCCGGGTGCTGCGCTACTTATCACCTCGTTGGATGGGCTCACCGTAGAGCAAGCTGTGGCTATATTCTTGTTTAGCTCACTGCTGATAACCATCACGGGTCTAACTGGCATCTTTGACACGCTACTTAAACGAATCCCAACATCCATTGCCTCTGCGATGCTAGCGGGTGTGTTGTGGATGTTTGGCATCGGGATATTTACCTCTCTATCTCAAGAAGCGATTATCATCGGCACTATGTTAGCCGCGTATATTTTTGCTAAGCCTAAGTTTGGTAATTTATTGATTCCGTTTATCTTATTGCTTGCCGTCATCATGAGTGGAGTCGCGGGGAAGCTCAATTTATCGGATGTGAACTTAACGCTGACTCAACCTATGTTCATCACCCCAGATTTTGACTTGGCGTCGCTGTTGAGTGTTGGCATTCCGTTATTTGTGGTAACAATGGCATCACAAAACCTGCCCGGTTTCGCAGTATTGAAAGCCAATGACTATAACCCACCAGCGTCACGCATTATCACCACAACAGGCATCACGGGGTTACTACTTGCGCCCTTTGGCGGCTTTGCCTTTAACTTGGCGGCGTTAACAGGCGCAATATGCATGAGCCCGAACGCTGACCCAAACCCGAAAAGTCGTTATAAGGCAGCACTAGCGATGGGTGGTTTCTATCTGTTGGCAGGGATATTAGGCACAACCTTTGTGTCTTTGTTCTCATCCGTTCCGCAAGCCATCATTATAACCATTGCAGGATTGGCCTTATTGCCAACTCTTGCGAACTGCCTAACGACGGCACTTGCTGATGAGACACATAGAGAGGCTGCACTCCTCACCTTCTTACTTACTGCCTCTGGGATTAATTTTGCCGGAGTCGGCAGCGCATTTTGGGGATTGTGTTTAGGTTTAATTTGCTACGCGATAAAGAACTGGCAGTTAAAAGCGTCTCGAACAAAACAGACTCAACCTGCACAAGCGAACGAAGGCAAAGAGCAGAGTTAAATTTACTATTATAGCTATCCAGAGATTCAATAAAAAAGGCAAGTCATTAGAAGACTCGCCTTTCTCTTTCTTTTTTAGCGGGTAAAGACCCAATACTGACTAAACAAATAGTTAGTCACCATACCGACTAAAATACCAACGGCCATCGCGATAAACACAGCCCCAGTAAACGCTGGCAGTAATTCAGTCATCAACTTAAAGCACAGTAGATTAGGTACTGCTGATATCGACGCTGAAAACATAAACTTTTGCCACTGAATCAGTTTTTCAGACCAACTACCCTGCCCTTGGAACCCAAAAGTAAGCACTCGATTACCAAACCAAGTTGTCGTTGCTGCAGCAATGAAAGATCCAATTCTCGCCGTCATCAAAGGCAAACCAATTATGTAATGCAGCAAGGCAAATACTGCACAATCAACAACAAACCCACCAACACCAACCACAGCGAACCGAACCATCTTGTGATGGGACTGAAGCCTTTGACTGTGTGTCTGAAGCTTGTTATTGATCATTTGCAGCCCTGAGTTAACGCTGAACATCACTTGCACTTCTAATGTGACTCAACGACAAATTTGGTTTGATGTTTTGGCTATGACAACTGAACAAAGCGCGCTTTATTTTCACCGTCGGCTCCAAAATACAGGTTAACGCGTTGTCTTTAATCTTAGTTTCCACTTCTGCTCTTTTACCAATCAAATAGAACTTATCGATGCCATCTAATTGTTCGATATCAAGCAGTTTTTTTGCTTGCCCGTGGCTGTAAAACTGCCCAGAGAACGGTCGTTTACCGACATAAAAACTTGGCGATGAATCGGTGATCTGTTCGAAAATGATACGGTCACTCTTCTCGTTCGCTTTACCTAGGTTTAGGTAAACCATCGCTATCATCAGCAACACAGGCAGAACTAACGCAACGCTCGAGAACCACTTCTTATCTTTTTCTACTACGAGTATAGCAACCAACAAACCAAGAGCTGGAATGCCCGGTAATACGTAAGCAGGAAGAATATTGCCCGCCATGGTGAAAAGAATCAGAGGTGAAATCAACCAGCACACAAGGAATGAAAACAACCCGCTATTCTCAGCGTTAACTTCCGCAATTTTCTTACGTCGAGCAAACGCCAGTATCGGCAATACAATCGACCAAGGCGCAGCAGCTTGGATCCAGAATACCCAAATCATGCCTCGAGTTTCGTCATGAGCGGATCCGTAAAGATCCCCTTCCCAGCCACTCACAACAAAGCGCTTAAAGTGTTCGCCAACAATAAAGTAATCAATAAAACCCGGTGTCGCCATTTCAGCCATGATGTACCAAGGCAGAGCAATCACTAACATCACACCTAAGCCGGACAACAATGGGAAACGTTGCCAAAGCGCTTTGAAAGCACCGAAGAAGCCATGCTGTAAGACCAACCAAGGAAATACTGCGATACCCATGATGACAATCGCTACTGGCCCTTTTGCAAGTAAACCTAGCGCTAAACCAATAAAGCCAACGTAACCCCAATTTCTATTGGTCTTCGCACTCTCTTCTCCCTTCCAACATAGGTAGAAACCCAGCATGGCAATAGTCATTGCTAAGGTTAATGCGATGTCTGTCATCACAGCACCCGCAGCGATAGAGAAAATACCGCATGTCGCTAACACAACGGCTGCGACTAAAGCGCTTTGCCCTGTTCGCTTCGCCATGTAAGCCGTCAGTAAAATCGTTACGACACCCGCTAACCAATGGGGTGCACGAACGGCAAATTCACTCAGGCCGAACAGCTCAATACCGGCAGCACTCATCCATGTAAACAGCGGCGGCTTACCCCAGAAAGGAATGCCGTAGTCGAATTGCGGTGTTAACCAGTTTCCTGTTTCCACCATTAAACGAGCCATTTCGCCATAGCGCGCTTCAGTGGTGTCCATTAATGGATAAGTTGCCAGAGATAGGAGCCTTAGAACCAATGCAAAAGCCAACAAATACCATAGGTGCGTTCTGTTCAGGCTCATGCTGACTCCTCTAATTTAAAATGTGTTTTTAATGCAGGTGTATCGACCACGGATTGGATCAGATACAAAGGACGATTCTTGGTCTCGATGAAAATACGACCTATGTATTCTCCCATTAAACCAATACTCAGAAGTTGAATGCCGCCAAGGGCAAGTTGAACGACCATCATTGATGGATAACCCGTGATAGGCTCACCAAACATCAGGGTTTTGAACACGATGACCATCCCATACACAAAAGCCGTTAGGGCAACGAGGGCACCGACTGCCGTTGCAATACGCAGTGGTCGAATAGAGAACGAGGTAATGCCATCCATCGCCAAGCCAATCAGCTTCAAGTAGTTCCACTTGGTCTCACCACAAAAGCGAGCGTCGCGCTTAAACTGGATCGTCGCTTGTCTGAAACCCGGCCATGAGAAAATGCCTTTCATGTAGCGATTACGTTCAGGAAGTTGATTGATATGGTCGACGACTTCACGGCTCAGCAGTCTAAAATCACCGACATTTTCAGGAACATCGATCTTCGCAGCCACGTTCATGACTTTGTAAAAGCTCGCCGCTGAAAACTTCTTAAACCAGGTTTCACCGTCACGCTGGCTGCGCTGCATGTTGACGACGTCATAACCTTCGCGCCACTTAGCAACCATTTGTGGGATCAGTTCCGGCGGATCTTGCAGGTCTGCATCTAACAAAATCACGGCTTGTCCGCGACAATGCTCAAGCCCAGCGCTCATGGCTGACTCTTTACCAAAGTTACGGCTTAAACCAATCACCGAGATTGAGCTATTGATTGAAGTGAATGAACTCACCAAGTCCAAGCTGTTGTCTTTGCTGCCATCGTCGACATAAACAATCTCACTCGTGATCGGTAAGCTATCGAGAACCTTAGTGAGGCGAGAATGGAACTCTTCCAACACCTCTTGTTCATCGTAAAAAGGCACAATGATAGATAAAGAGACCGCAGGGTTGATCTGCGATGTGGATATCTTAGGGCGGCTAATATGAAGTTCAGACATAATATGTTCTTCTATTTTTTAATCTGGAGCCAATCTACCCTCCCATAAGTGAAAGTTATGTTATTGACATATTTTTCACGCTCACTCAGGATAATGTTACTGTCTATTTCTGTATGAGAATCAAAATGAAACGAGTTCTATTAGTCGAAGATAACCGTGAAATTGCAGGTGTCTTGTTTGATTATTTTGAGTGTATTGGCATGGAACTCGATTACGCAGACAACGGCGAGCTTGGCCTGCAACTCGCGTTGGATAATTCATTTGATATCATTATCTTAGATTTGATGTTACCAAGAATGGACGGCCTAACGGTTTGCAATAAACTACGTGATCAAGGCAACGCGACACCCATTTTGATGCTGACCGCACTGGATAGCCGCGAAGACATGTTGAAAGGCTTTGAGCATGGTGCCGATGACTATCTGACTAAACCTTTTGATTTGGATATTCTAGAAGCGAGAATGAACGCGTTAGTTCGTCGTTACCGTGGAAAAGTTGCCTCTTCTAAGCTTCAGTTCGCTGAACTCACCATCGACCAAAAGACGCGTAAAGCTTACCGCCAAGATAAGCTACTTGCGCTAAACCCAACTACTTACACCATACTTGAGATGCTGTGCCAAAACGCACCTGAAGTGGTCACTCGCGAAGATATCTCATACAAGCTGTGGGAAGAAGACGAACCCAACAACGATGTGTTACGCAGTCACATCTATCAATTGCGAAATCAACTCGACAAGCCTTTCGACACGCAAATGTTGATTACCGTACCTAAAGTTGGATTCCGTTTGGAGTCGTCGAATTGATCTTAAATGTCCTCACAAGCACCAAAACCTTAACCGGCCGCCTAGCGCTTTTCTTTGGGTTAATGGCCGTGATTGTGTCGGCATTCGTCTATGTGGTTTTTATCGCCGCGCTGTACTTATCAGAAGACCGAGTCGGTGAAAGACGTATCCTGATTGACCGCAACTATGCGGTTGGTTTATTCCAAGCCGGTGAGAGTGGCGAGTTAAGAATTGATGACCTGACCATCGCCTACAACGACCCGTCGTTCATACCTCCAGAATACAAAAAATACGTTGAAGGCAAAGAGAGCTTTGTTGGTGAGGTCGGCGAAGAGCCAGACTCTCGCATGGTGTATGTTGGTGAGTATTCTGATGAAGGTGAAACCCACCCCATAATCCTGCTTTCTGAAATAGACCGCGTTGAATTTGATATTTACGAATTGGTGTATGCGACCACTTTTGTACTGACCCTACTCTCTATTCTGATTTTTAGCTTTGGGGCGCTGCTCTATCGATTATCTAAGCGTCTAATTGAACCTTTCAACTCCCTATCTGAACAACTCGAATCTAATAAGCTCAATCTAAACGAAGAGTTTGGTGTGAGTGATGATGCGGCGGTGGAATTCCGTCAATTAACCGATCAGCTCAATCAATATCGCAGAGAAATCAATTCGTTAGTCAAACGCGAACAAGCCTTTGCTCGCTACTCCAGTCATGAGCTGAGAACACCTCTGACTGTTGCTCGCGGGGCGAATAAGCTGCTCCTTCGCAGCGAAACAACCGAGTTTCAATCTCGTCAGGTTGAACGCATTGACGAAGCCATTATTCAAATGTCAGAAATGGTCGATGCCCTGCTTGGTCTGGTTCGCTATGAAAGAAACAGTGACGATGCACCATTGCGTTTATTCAGCCAGCAAGAGCTAGAGACCATCGTTTCTAAAAACTCGTTGCAGGCAGACGAGAAGGAAGTCGAGATAACCTTACAAGTTCAATCAGAGCCAACCATTCAAGCCACCAGCGCGATCATGAATATGTTGGTCGGAAACCTGTTGAGAAACGCAATTGCAGCCACTAACAGCGGCACAGTAACGGTCACCCTCTCCCAAGACAGCCTTGTTATCGAAGACCAAGGTGAAGGCCTGCAGGAGCAATACAACCCGAATGGACACGGACTAGGTTTGCTGATTGTCGATGACTTGTGTCAGCGTTTTGATTGGGACTTTGAATTGTTCAATCGCAGCTGTGGTGGATGCACCGCCAAGATCTCCTTTCAAGGCGATTCTTCCGCGTCAATATCGAACGAAAACTTGATTTAGTTGGTTTACAGCCGCCTCTGGCTACTAGATACTCGTCCGTCCTATTTGATTTAAAAATGCTGGCTCTTTAGTCAGCATTTTGTTTAAGTGCGATGAAACTAAATAATAGCCCTGTAACTCAGCATCAATTTAACGACCACACCTTTTTCTTAAAGCGTGACGATCAGCTTCACTCCCATTTTTGCGGCAACAAAGCCCGCAAGTTCATGAAGCTGCTGGAAGACGAGCACCCAGAGACCACAACCTTAATCAGTTATGGTTCTGCGCAGGCTAACTCTCTGTTCTCACTCGCGGCACTGGCAAAGATCAAAGGTTGGACGCTTGAGTTCTACGTCGATCATATTCCCGAGTGGTTACTAGAACGCCCAATCGGTAATTACCGTGGTGCTATTGATCTTGGCGCGAAGGTGATTCCAGTCAAAGAGACAGGCTCTGAGCTTCATCCACAAGCGTATATTGAGCAAGTAAGACAACCAGACTCCCATTGCATTGTATTACCAGAAGGTGGACGCTCTCAACTTGCTGAGTATGGTGTTAAGCAACTGGCGATGGAAATACTGAGCTGGACTCGCTTCGAAAACCAACACGATTTTGTGGTCGCATTGCCCGCAGGGACTGGCAGCACGGCTCTCTATCTTCATAAGCATTTAAAACTGCACAACATCCCAGTGTTAACCTGCGCTTGTGTTGGTGGCAGCGACTATTTAACGCAACAATTTAACGAGCTAGATGAAACTGATCATCCACAGATCTTATCGCTCGAAACCAAACACCACTTTGGAAAATTGTATCAACAGGATTATCAAACTTGGTTAGATCTACAAGAACAAACCGACATCGAGTTTGACCTGCTTTACGATCCATTGATGTGGCAATGCTTACAACAATGGCAAGAAGATAACCCAACCAAAACCATTATCTACATTCACCAAGGTGGCATATTAGGTAACGAATCCATGCTGCCACGCTACCAGCGAAAATATCCAGATATGTGCCGTAGCACGACCAACGCTTCTTGGTAATTGCATTCCCTCACACCTAGATCTGGATATGCAAATTCCCGTAATCTGAGAACTCTGTTAAACAGCTATCACACTTCATACGTGATGGCTGTTTTAGCATTTCCCCTTCATTTTTCACCTCTACTCTTACACTTCAAATTAGAAACAGAAATCTGGCGAGAATCATCGCGTTATCTATACTTTCGATTGGAACGTCATTGTCATCTGAAGGAATAACGCATGCGAAAACTCACTACACTCGGCCTGTTTTCAGTTTTACTACCCTTTTCAGCAATTTCTGGAGAAAACGTCACTTACCAAGTCGACGGTATGGACTACGAAGGTTATTGGAGTGAAGCCAGCGACCAAGCGCCTTTGGTGCTGCTAATACACGATTGGGATGGCTTAACCGATTACGAAAAGAAGCGTTCTGAGATGCTCAATGAACTCGGTTACAACGTGTTCGCTATCGATCTATTTGGTAAAGGCATCCGCCCAACCGAAGTCAAAGACAAAAAGCAACACACAGGCGAACTGTATAAAGAGAGAGAAAAAATGCGTGCGCTACTCAACGCTGGAGCCATGGAAGCGAAGAGACTTGGCGGCAACTTAGATAACAACGTGATGATGGGATACTGCTTTGGTGGAGCCGCTGTATTGGAAGCCGCTCGTGCGGGGATTCCTTCGAAGGCTTACGTCACCTTCCATGGCGGTTTATCAACACCAAAAGGTCAAGACTACTCGCTAACTAAGGCTCCGATTGTCGTATTCCACGGCACGGCTGATGCGATGATTTCAATGCAAGATTTTGGCAACCTCGCCGCTGAACTTGAAACGACCAAAGTTCCCCATGAAATGATCACCTACAGTGGTGCTCCACATGCGTTTACCGTGTTCGGCTCCAATAATTACCAAAATGAAGCTGACCAAAAATCGTGGGAACGATTCACACATGTGTTAGAAACCACCACCCGATAAGCCGCAACACTCAAATCAAATCAGCCCACGCTTAATAAACATGGGCTGCTTCGTATGACCAAGTATTTTGATGGACTACATGTAACGATGGATACTCAAGTCGTCTGCTTTTATATCGCAATCAGAGCCACTGACCACACTCGCTAACAGTTTTCCTGAACCACACGCCATCGTCCAGCCCAACGTCCCATGACCGGTATTGGTAAATAGATTCTTAATTGGCGTCTTTCCGATGATAGGCGTGCCATCTGGCGTCATCGGTCTTAACCCGGTCCAGTATTCGGCTTTAGAGAAATCTCCCGCTTGTGGGAAAAGGTCTTTAATCACCATATCAATCGTAGCTTTGCGTTTTTCTGGAATCAGGTAATTGAAACCAGCAAGCTCTGCCGTCCCGGCAATACGAATTCGATCATCGAAACGAGTCATCGCTACCTTATAGGTCTCATCCATAACCGTTGAAGTCGGCGACTTATCTGCACTCATGATCGGCAGTGTCAGGGAGTAGCCCTTCACTGGATAAACAGGAATCGATAAGTCCACTTGCTTGAGCAACTCTCGAGAATAACTCCCCGAAGCCACCACATAAACGTCCGCTTTGAATTCACCTTGAGTTGTCGTAATGCTCTCTATGACTTGGTTCTGATGATTCAAACTCACCACTTCAGTATCAAATACGAACTGAACGCCAAGCTTCTTAGCTTTTTCAGTCAAAGCTAAACAGAACTGATGGCAATCACCCGTTTCATCATGAGGTAAGTATAAGCCGCCCACCAGCTTGTCTTTCACGTCAGCTAATCCCGGTTCCACCGAAAGACACTGTTCAACACCAAACAACGAGTGTTCGATTCCACTCTCTTTGAGTAACTTCATATCCTGCTGAATCGCACCCAGTTGCTTCTCGCTTCTGAATACTTGCAGCGTCCCTTTCTGCCTTCCCTCGTAAGCCAAATCTTCACTGGTTCTTAGATGAGTGAGACAGTCTCGACTGTAGTTTGCCACTCTTAACATTCGTGACTTATTCACAGCGTATTTGGCTTCGTTACAGTTGGCGAGCATCTTGGTTGCCCAAGAAACTAATTCAGGGGCAAGTGACGGCTGCACCTTTAAGGGAGCATGTTCTTGAGTGAGCCACTTCATCGCTTTCAACGGAATACCAGGAGCAGCCCAAGGTGAAGAATAGCCGTAAGAAATTTGTCCGGCGTTCGCAAAACTGGTTTCTTTACCACTGCTATCCTGACGGTCGATAACCGTCACCGAGTGGCCCTCTTTCGCCAGATACCAAGCACTGGTCAACCCAATAACACCGCTGCCAATTACAATTACTTCCATTCTCTTCCCCTAATATCCGACACAGCAAAACATGCCGAACACTGCTGCCTGTTTCAAACTGCTTTCGTTAATAATTTGTAACTTATTCAGCACGCGTTGACTTAACAATGCATACAGTGTTGATAAAAAATCAATTCATAGGAAAATCGGGAGGATGAATTTTGGAAGTGTGATGTTGAAGCGCTTATAGAGCTTCAAGGTATAGGCTTATTGTTAAGAGAAAGTGCTCTACGAAAATGGAATACTGAACTATCGTGGAATGAAGTTAGGTGATGTGATTATGTACACCAACCCACTTCAATCTAAATATTGTGGGCGTCGTGACTTAAGAAAGTGGCGTTTTCGAGAAGGAAATCTAAAAAGGTTTCGGCTTGTAGCGTCAGGGCTCGTCCTTTGAGAGATTGAACTTTCACAGTTGCTTTCGAGAACATGTCTAGCTCAGTCGCAACCACTTCTATTTGTCCGGACTTTATCTCATCAAGCACCGTGAGTTTGGGCATAAAAGTCACGCCTAGTCCTGCCGATACAAAGTTGGTTAATGCGGTTACCGAGTTGGTTTGAAGCTTTGGCTGCAAGGTAAGATGAGAGTTTTGTTCGGCCTGCTTTACGAGTCTTCCCATACCTGTCGAGTTGTCGATCAAAGCAATAGAAGCCTCTCTAATGTCTTGCAATATCACTGGTGCTTGTTGTGCCGTCAGTGCGTGCCCTTTTGGAGCGATAAGCTCTAGAGGGTGGCTACGCTCGACGTGTGAATGCAGTTTAGGATGAGGAGCAGACGCATAAGTGATCGCGAAATCAATCTGTTGGTCTTCCAACATTTTCACGGCATCCAATGCACCTGCAATCTCAATCGACAAATTGATATCAGGGTATCGAGCCATGAAGGTTTGCATCGGTTTAGAAACCAAGTTAGTAATAAACCCTTCCCCAATCGCAATGCTGACATTACCACCCTTGAGGTTTTTCAACTTGGTTAGACGTGCCAGTACCGCCGTTTCACTGCGAACGATAGAACGGTAGTAATTCAACAATTCATTGCCCGCCTCAGTCAGCATTGATTGACGATTATTCCGTTCCCAAACTTTCATTTCCGCTTGTGCTTCAAGCTGCGTCAGCATTCGGCTCATCGCCGCAGGATCAACATTCATCATTTTAGATGCCTTACGCAATGACCCATATTTTGATAACGCATTCAGATACTCAAGCGCACGAAGATTAAAATGGTGCATGCAACTTCCTTGTAATTCGACTGACACAATACAAGCGTCTCATAGTTTTCTGATTTGCCCATCTAGGAATTGGAGATACCGACACTGCAAGTTTGCAAGTTGTGGGCTGAGTCACCAACACAAGCTCTTGAAGAACAATAGAGACCATGCAGAAGGCATAAGTATTCGCAGCTAATAAAACAAAAACACAGCTCAATCCAACGAAGAAATGAGCTGTGTTTGATGTTAACTAACGGCTGTTTGAAGCCGATAACCAGTGGCTATTTTAACGCAAACAGCTTATCGACAAACTCTGAGAAACCGTATCCGCCGGGCTTGCTCATCACCACTGATGGGTGATGCTCGAGTCGCTCCCAGTAATGCTGGATATTTGCCACCCCGACACTGTTGGGCAAAATTTCAAACATATATTGGTCATTCATCGAGTCACCGACATAGCAACTACGTTCGACTATCTCTTGGTCAGATAACCCTTTCTCTTTGAGAAAAGCGGTTGATGTCGCCTTCTTAGAGTGCTCACCATACCAAGCATTAATATGAATAGAGCTTGCTGTAGCGTGAGCGCCTAACGCGTGAATCTTAGAGACTATCTCTTCAATAATCGCATCATCAACTTTCGGACGGTTTTGACCGATGTCGATCGCCACCTCACACAAACGGTAAGACTGATCCAGCGTTAAACTGAGCTCTGGGTAATCGCTCAAAATAACTAATACTTGTTCTTTGAGTTTACTCTGATTGGCACTGACTTCTGGCAAAGGGATATCAGAACGCAATGTCAGATAACCGTTTTTCTTTTCCATAATGAATGCGCCATTCTCACCGAGAACCGCATCAACAGGCCAAAGCTGAGCAATATGATCACACCAACCGGCACATGCACCCGTTACCGCAACCACTTTCTTTCCTGAATCACGAAGCTTGCTTAACGCAATCAAGGTTTCAGGCGGCAATTGACCTTGCCACGTTAAGGTGTCATCCACGTCGGTTAACACCCAATCTATCTTTTTCCAATTTTGGTTCAATTCATTCGATACCGAATTCATTTCTACACCTCTAAATAATCAATCACTAAACAGTGTTAAAGCAAATTCGGTAAAAACATCACCAAGCTTTCAGAGAAAGTCAGCAACATCAGAACCGTGAGTAGTGCTAGCAACAACGGAGCCACTTCTTTCACGAAGTCGACCATACGAACTTTTAAAATCGAGCAAACCGTAAACATCATCGAGCCAAATGGTGGAGTTACACCACCAATCATGATATTCACAATCACGATAATGCCGAAGTGAACCGGGTTAACGCCTAGGTTAAGCACCGCAGGCAGCAGCAATGGCGTGAGTATGATCATTGCAGCGCCGCCTTCGATGAACATGCCAACCACTAACAGCAGCACGTTAATCAACAACAGCAAGACTAACTTGTTGTCGGTAAGCTCAATCAAAGCAGACGCAACATTGTGTGGGATCTGTTCTAGCGTCATGTAGTAACCAAAGACCATGGCACCGATAATGATGAACATAACGCTACTGGTGCCCTGCACTGTTTCACGCATGATGAGCGGGATATGGCGGAAGCCCAGTTGACGATAAACGAAGATGCCAATAATCGCGCAAAGAAATACGGCAATCGCACCCGCTTCGGTAGGCGTAAACAAACCGAAACGCATGCCCAGAATAATGCCGAACGGGATCAGCAGTGCCGGAATCGCTTTCAGGAAGTAATGAAAGCGCTCTTTGGCAGACGCAGGCTTAGAACGAGAAGGCTTGTAACGACGTTTACGAGCGATGAAGGCAATAGTCACCATCAGCGACAACGCCATCAAAAATGCTGGAACGTAACCCGCAATAAACATTTGATGGACAGAAACGTTCGCTAATAAGGCAAAGATGATGAGGTTAATACCCGGTGGTATCACTGGGCTGATACTTGATGACGCAGCAGTCACCGCCGCCGTGAATGGCAAGTCGTAACCACGCTTGGTCATCTCAGGAGCAAGAATCTTTGATTGCATCGCCGCATCCGCATTTGCAGAACCAGAGATACCGCCCATCAGAGTACTCAGCGCCACATTCACTTGAGCCAGACCACCAGTTTTGTGGCCAATCATCGAATCGGCAAAGGCGAGTAAGCTCTTACTGATCCCCGCATAATTCATCACCGAACCCACCATAATAAAGAACGGAATGGCTAACAGCGGAAAGGACTCAGCTGAGCTAATAAAACGCTGCATTACCAAGCTCACAGGAATAGAGTCATTGATAAAAAGAAAGTAAACCATCGCCGATGCAATCAGAGAAAACGCGATGGGTATGTTCAATAGAAACAGAATAAACAGAATAAGAATTGGAAGATAGCTTTCCATAAATCGTACCTACTTAGAAGAGCGCTTTAGAGAGGCGACATCGCTCGCGATAAATCGAACGGTGTGAATTGCCATCAATGAGAAACAAAGCAACAGCACGCCATTGATAACAAAATATGACACGCCCATTACCGGCGTTACCTTGTTAGATAGCATGAGATATTGATAACTCAGAACCGCCATTAAAATGTTCAGAGCCAGTAGGAAGACGGAAACACATAACCTAAATGGGATTTTTGCTTTTTCTGGCAACATGGCAACCACCACGTCTACACCCATGTGAAGCTTGTGTTTGTAACAGGAGCTAATCCCTAAGTAGACAGCCCAGATGAAGCAAATAACCGACAGTTCTTCACTCCACGGGACAACAAAGCCAAATCCATAACGCAAGACGACGTTAACGATAACAACCAAAACGGTGATCGAAATAGCGATAGAAGCGAGGATTTCTTCAATATTTTTCAATAAAAACAAAAGACTTCTCCAACGAAATACCTAATACGACGTGGGTATTTCAGGAATAAAACGGCCTAAAGATATTTAGGCCGTAATCATTAACTAATTAATTTAAGTATGCAGGACTACTGTGCCGCTCGAATCGTTTCCAACTCTTTCATGATCGTCGCGTGTATACCTTCGCTCCATGTTGGGAACTGGTTGTACACATCCGCAGTCAGTTGGTTGAACTCATCAGAATTCACTTCATTGAAGGTAACGCCTAGTTCTTCAAGTTTTTGAGTGTATTCAACATCCAACTTAACTAGCTCTGCAGTGTTAGATTCAGCACCCGCTTCTAACTCTTCATTAATAATTTGCTGTTGCTCTGGCGTAAATTTGTCCCAAAGCGTCGGTGAAATGTAGATACCAACCGTACCTAGGAAGTGCTTAGTCAAAGACATGTTCTTTGCTACTTCGTAGATTTTGGTTGAGTACATTGTCAGGATAGAACCTTCAAGACCGTCAACAACACCTTGTTGAACGCCTGCATAGGTTTCAGGAAATGGTAGAGAAGCAGGTGCTGCGCCCATTGCTGAAAGCGTGCTAATGAACAGCTGACTTTGTGGAACACGAATACGCATGCCTTTCATGTCTTCAGAATTAACGATCTCTTTATTAGTAATCATGTGACGGAAACCAAACATGTAGTCAGCATTCAATACTTTGATGCCTTTCTCTTCGGCTTTAGCCTTTAGGCCAGCGACAAATTCAGTGTCCATCATCGCTAAGTATTCATCGTAGGTGTTGTAAAGCATTGGACCAGCAAGTGCTGCAAAATCAGGTACGTAGTCACCTAGGTAAGTCAAATCTTCTACAGCAATCCAGTTTGCGCCGTTAACCACTTGTTCCAAGTTATCTTTATAAACAGGTAATTGACCGCCTGGAAAAACTTTAATGTTTACCGAACCATCGGTTCTTTCTCTAATTTTGTCGGTCGCTTTGATAAGTTCTTGTGTTAACAACTCATTTTGAGTGAACACAAGGCTCATGTTGATATTGATCGGCTCATCTTTAGCTTCAGAACCAGCCTTGTCAGCTTCACCACAACCAACAAGCAGCGTTGCCGCCATAATTACTGTACCTAATAGCTTTTTCATTTTTTATCACCTTTTCGTGGCTATCGTTTTCTAAATATAGAGGGTGTTATTAAGTTTTCGTAGAGTATGTAAGTGAATTATTACATTCATATGAACATTAATCTTACAGATTTGAACATTGTGAGCATAAGGTCTCACTATTGTACAAACTCTGTACAACACCTTTAAGCTCGCTCTCATTTAAAATAAGTAGATATAGCGGATAGATAATAAATCTGTAATAAAGTAGAGCTACTGTTTCCTGAATTTTCAAATGAACATCGAGATTGAATTATGATCACAGGCCACCGCGGTGCAGCTTCTTTAGCACCAGAAAATACGTTAGTGAGTATTGAACAAGCAGCGAAAGCTGGTGCTAAATGGATTGAAATTGATACCCAGTTAAGCGCTGATGGCACCCCAATGGTTTTTCATGATAAGACGGTCAATCGTTGCACTAACGGAACGGGCAATATCGCAGACTTAGATTTAACCGCTCTCAAAACGTTAGATGCCGGCAGTTGGTTTGGTAGCGAGTTCGCAGGAACAACTATTCCGACGTTGAGTGAAGCGCTCGACAAGTGCCTAGAGCTCGATGTGACCTTGAACCTCGAGATCAAAATTTACGACCATAAGGCTATCCAACCTTTAGTTAAGAAAGTTGCTGCGCTGATTGAACAAAAGCAGTTCCCTATTGAAAAGCTACTCATCTCAAGCTTCAAAAAAGAGTCACTAAGCCTTTGCCAACAGATGATGCCAGAAGTTAAAAGAGGCTTTATCTGCGAGGTTTGGAATGATTTCAGCCTGGAATCTCTTCAATCACTCGACCTTTACAGCATTCATATCGACCACCGAATTCTTGATGAGAAAACGGCCAAAGCGATCAAAGCTTCTGGCGCAGTTCTTAAAATATGGACACTGAACGATCCTCAATTGGCGGCTAAATATTTCAACCTTGGCGTCGATAACATCATCACCGACGTACCAAACCAATTTTAATGAGCTTCTATGGAACTGAACCATCGCCAGAAAGAAATACTCGCAACGCTTAAGGCTAATCAAGACATACAGATCGACCATTTAGCCGAGTTATTTTCTGTCACCACTCAAACCATTCGTCGTGATGTAAACCACCTGTGTGAGCAAGGCCTAGCACGCAGAGTACACGGAGGCGTGAGCTTACCCACTACGCTCACTAATACTAGCTACCGATTCCGTGCTGGTGTTGAGTCTGAAACAAAAGACAGTATTGCGATGGCGGTTGCCGACGCGATATCTGAAGGTTCAACCGTCATGATGGGGATTGGTACCACCGTCACTCGCATCGCTCAGTATTTGTTGGCAAAGCCTGCATTGCGAGTGATCACCAACAACCTGCAAGTCGCTCGTATCCTTGAAGCAAATGAGCAAATTGAAGTGTATTTGGCTGGCGGTTTGTTCCGACGAGAACACCAAGACATGGTGGGAAGCAGTGTGGTCCATTTCTTCTCTGACTTTGAAGCTGACATCGGCATTTGTGGTTGTGGCTCAGTAACAGACAGTCATTTCGCCATGGAACATGAGCAAGTTGAAGCTGACCTATCCAAGTCGATAATTAACAATAGCCGTGAAAGTTGGCTTGTCGCAGACGCCAGCAAATGGGGACGCTTTGCCGCTCTCAAAGTCGCTCCGCTGGATGACTTTGATCGTATCTATACCAACAACAGCCAATTGCCTTCGGAGCTAAGCATTCACCTTGTAGAAGATGACGTTCAGCCTTAAGCACAAAAAATGTATGGTCCGCCCCGTTATTGCAACTACAATTAAGTAATAACGGAGTTGGTTTGCGCTAATGTATTCGGAGTCCTTGTTGGGAGCACTAGCTTCCCAGCTCCACGATGATATCCGCGCCAGATTATCCTTAAAAAGCCCAAAGCATTGGTTGCTATTTTTTGTGTCAGGTTCTTAATCTGGCCGATTGACCGTTTTTGTCATCACGTTCATTGGCGTTGCAAACTTGGTTATAGCTAAACAGCCTTAAAAGCTTGGCGGTGGTATAACACCGCCCAAGCTATCCTTACTAACTTGTTGGCTAATGCGACTACCACTACATTAAATGGTTTGGTGGCTCGTAGGTTCACAAGCCACTCTCCAAACACTTTCCCTGTCGTCTCTAGTCTAGAGAGTACAGCTCTTGCCCCATGGACAAACAGAGTCCTGAGGTGTTTATTCCCTCGTTTACTCATACCAAGTAGTTTGGTCTTTCCTCCCGTTGAGAATTGCCTTGGCACAAGCCCCAACCAAGCCGCCATCTCACGGCCATTGGTAAAGTTACTCGGAGAGCTTACATCGGCAAGACACAATGTGGAGGTAAGATCGCCAATCCCAGGGATAGTTTTTAATAATTGAGCACTTTCGTTGTTATTAACAATAGTTTGAAGCTTGTTATCTTGAGTTTTGATTTGTTCATTAAGGTACTTGTAATGTTCGTGGATAGATATCAATTCACATAGCAAGCTTTTGGGTAATGAGACGGTTTGTTCTGCTAACCATTGAAACAGAGACTTCATCTTTGCATGCCCTTTGGGAAAGCTAAGGCCGAACTCAAGTAAGATCGCTCCGATCCGCGACATAGTGGCAGTTCTCTCCTTGATATAACTATCTCTGACTCGATGAATCGCTGCGATGACTTGAGCCTCTTCACTTTTTACAGCTACAAACCTCATGGTCGGTCGACCCGCAGCCTCTGCGATCGCTGAAGCATCGATGAAATCGTTTTTATTGCCTTTGACATAAGGCTTAACATACTGAGGAGGAATAAGTCGGGGTTGATGCCCAAACTCACTACACTTTCGAGCAAGCCAATGAGCACCGCCACAGGCTTCGAAAGCAATAGTTGTTGGTTCTATTTTTCTAAGAAAGATTAAGAGTTGGTTACGATTAAATTTACGACGAAGCACCTCCACTCCACAACGGTTATGTGCGATAGCATGGAAGCAATGTTTACCTAGGTCGATACCTAAAATATGAATAGAAGACATATGGTTCACCTCATTCTGAGAGCCTACTCTAAGCTTAAGGGCTTGAGAGTGAGGCGGACCATATAATTAAGCCTAGCATCATCGCTAGGCTTTTAAGTTTAAGAAAATAGCTTTTGATTAGTGCTACATACCAACAAAGAAGCTGATCACCAACGCGTTAATCAAATCGACAAAGAAACCACACACTAATGGCACCACGATAAATGCTTGTGGGCTTGCACCATAGCGATGTGTAACCGCAGTCATGTTTACGATCGCAGTGGCTGTTGACCCCAGAGTGATACCTCCGAAGCCTGAACATATCACCACTGAGTCGTAGTTTCTTCCCATCAAGTAATAAACGACAAAGATGGTAAACAGCAGTGAAAGTAGAATCTGGATACTCATGACCACTGAGATGTAGCCAAACAGACCATCAAGATCCCAAATACGTAGCCCCATCAATGCCATGGTCAAGAACATGCCCAAGCAGATGTCAGAGATCATTGCTAAGCCTTTACGACCTTGTGCAATTTTCTCTTGTGTACGGCGCTTCTTGAACAATGCACGTCCAACGTTACCGATTAGGATACCTGCGATTAAACAGCTAACGAATAACGGCAGTTTCAAACCCATTGAGTCGATAACTTCACTCAAGCTGTAACCCAGCATCAATGTTAAGTTAAGAATCAACCATGCCCACAAAACACCGTAGTGGCTTAGCTCTGTTTTGGTCTCACTCTCTTGGTATGCACCAACCGTCACCTCTTCTTCATTAGATGGGCTGACCTTGTGTTTATTGAGAAGGTAATTGGCAATCGGACCACCAATGACACACGCCGCTATCAAACCAACCGTGTTCGAAGCCACACCAAGTTCTAGCGCGTTAGCAATACCAAACTCTTCCACGAACATCGGTGCCCACGCCAACGTAGTACCAACGCCGCCAATCAAACTTACAGAACCCGAGAGCAAACCCGCTTTCGCATCCATTCCAAAGCCTGACGCGACAGCCATACCAACCACGTTTTGCAACACGATAAAAACAGCAGCAAGACATAACAAGATGAACAGCGGTCGCCCACCTTTTATCAGCGTTTTAATATCCGCTTGAAGTCCGATGCCAGCAAAAAAGTAAAGAAGCAAAAAATCTCTGACATCTAGGCTAAAAGTAATCTGAATTTCAAACAGATAGTAAAGCGCTGCTACGGTTGCAGCACAAACGAAGCCGCCAATAACCGGCTCTGGCAGTGAGTACTTCCTTAATACTTCCGATCGCTCGATCAGACCTTTACCGATAAACAGTAAAGAGATCGCGATGGTAAAGGAGAGCATTGGAGAAACGAGGGTTTCTGTCATGAGGTAATAAGTTCCTAGTGTTGAGATTATTCATAATGTTGCTTACCCTTAATAATCAAGATCTAGGCCAAAAAATCAAGCATTTATCGGTGACAAAAACGGCTAATATGGATCAATTTACGTCAGTATAAATAGAAGAAATAACTACTCAGGAATGATTAAAGAAAGTCATATTAGGGAAGCCTGAAGGTAGTGCGGAATATAGGGGCTCTAAAACGAGAAAACCCCAGCATTTCTGCTAGGGTTTTGAATAGTGGTGGAAGGATGGGGATTTGAACCCCAGATACGCTATAAACGTATACTCGCTTTCCAGGCGAGCGCCTTAAGCCACTCAGCCATCCTTCCACAAATTATGTGTTGAGCTTGTCACTCAACGAGGCGCTACTTTATTGATTCTGCTTGCTTTGGTCAAGGGGCATTCTCAAAAAAAGTGCCTTTTTCAGCTTGTTCGATTACAAATTAACTCATTAGATCAAAAACAAACCAAATTTTATTCTATCGCTACACTTAAGCTTGTTGCTTTTCTTAAGCTTGTTGATAGTAGCCTGGAACTCTAAACCATTTGCGGCACATGTCTAAGAAATAACCGTAAAGTACGCCCATACCACATGAGATAACGGCATTACTGGTTACCGCGGTCACGATCTGATCGCTTGAAGCGCCCACCGCCAACAAAATACCCGCATACACAGGTGATTGGAATAACACGTAAGCCATAAGATCAGACAAGTTCTTCATCAACGAACTTTGTGAAAGTTTTGCACCATTGCGCAAGAACCAATCACGAAAGACACCATAAGGCCATGCGATAGCTATGTTTACCGGAATAGATAACGTTCGTGAAGCAAGAGATTGCTCAAACGTCATTCCAGAGATAAACACTTCTACGATCATGCCAGAGATAAAACAGAAAACTACCATAGCAAATGTATCCGCCGCTGCGTTACGGATACAAAATGGACCACGAGACTTCATTGATGCCAAACCTAAAATATATCACTACCTATTTAGTGATTTAGTAACATATAAACAAGGTGTTTTCGCACCCTACCAGATAATGTCGCTATTAAATCACAAGATAGGTAGTCATACATTCCAAATTCAAAATCAAGTTGTAAATTAACAACCAAAAACCACTTAAAAAGCAGTCACTTCCACCAAGAAATCACATCAAGGTCAAATAATGGACAATTCGTTGTTTACTTTCTGTAATTAAACAACAACTAGGCCATAGGCAGATTGACAGTAATGATATTAATAACATCTTGAGTAGGAGGGGCGCCCTGAGAAACCTGCTCTAAAGCCTTATCCACTTGGTAGGTCAGTTCAGCATTGTTCATAGGTTTGACATGAACACGCAAGCTCTCTAAGGCAAATTGAATCAACTCGAGATTGTTGTCTTCAAGTGCCACGTAAAGTGTCACCAACAACTCTTCAGTATTGTCTTTGTTTCGCAGGTCAGGTTTAGGCAGCGAGCGACTTTGACTCTTTTGCCCATGAAGGTGTGTTTTTTGAGCATTAGCGTTATTGCTTGCTAGCTCATGGTTTTCTGTTTCACGACTTGCTCTTTCATCAATAGCTTGATCATCGATATAGTCGGCACTATCGCTCTGTTCATCATTACTCTCTTCCTCGTGGAACTGGTAAAGCTTATTCGAATAACGGAATAAAGCATCGTCTAGCTCTCGCTCATCGATTGGTTTTGCAATAATGTAGTCCACACCCGCACCAAGCATACGCTCGCGAGTCTCTTTAAACACATCAGCAGTACAACCAAATATTAAGACGGATGAAACATCGCCAATTAAAGCGCGAATCGCAGTGGTTGATTCCACACCGTCCATCACTGGCATGTGGTTATCCATCAACACCAAATCAAAATGCTCAGCAACAACGGCTTGGATAGCAAGCTCACCGTTTTCTACGCTTTTACATGTGAAGCCTTTACTGCTCATGAAGGTTTCGATAATGACGGTATTGGTTCGGTTATCCTCAACAATCAGAACTTTCAAGCCGGAGTAATCTAATTTCTTGTGAGGTAAGCTCTCTATCTCACCCGGCTGACACGGTTGAATCTTCAATCGAACATCAAAGCTTGTGCCTATGCCCTCCTCGCTGGTGACGGTAATACTGCCATCCATGAGCTGGGCAATCTTCTTCACAATCGCTAAACCAAGGCCAGTACCACCAAAACGTCTTGTGGTCGACGACTCTGCTTGTTCGAAAGGTTTGAAAATACGCTTTTGCGCTTCTTTAGAAATACCGATACCAGTGTCACGAACTCGAATACTCAGGTAGGTGTCGCTGCCCTCAACGATTTCTTTAAAGTACACCTCAACAAAGCCTCTAGAAGTGAACTTCACAGCGTTATTCAATAGATTAAACAAGATTTGGCGTAGGCGTGCTTTATCCGAGAAGTACCAACGACCTGAAGGCACTTCAGAGTACACTTTGAATTGGAGGCCTTTTTCAGAAGATAAGGTGTAGTAGACACTATTAATACTGCCGATGATCGAATCCAGAGGGAATCGAGTTTCATCGAGATCCAACCTGCCCTGCTCGATCTTCGAGAAATCCAAGATCTCATTGAGCAGTGTCATCATATGATCGCCCGACTCATACAAACTCTTCAGGTGCTTCTCTTGTTCCGAATTTAAAGGCGTTTTCAATAGGATCTGAGCTGTACCCAATACGCCATTCATCGGCGTTCGGATCTCATGTGACAGGGTCGCGAGGAAAGCCGTTTTAGCATTGGTTGATGCCTGAGCTTTAACCTTTTCCGCCTCGAGGTAGATGGTCTTCTCGTTGAAGGTTTTAATCAAGTGACCAATTTCATCTTCACTTGAATATTCAACATCGATGATCTCTCCCGCTTTAGAACCGCCGACCTTAGCGGCAATGTTGGTAATTGGGCTAATCAAATAGCGGTTCAGCAAGTAATAACCTGCCATGACACACAGTAGTAACAGCGGAACAATACCGCCCTCAATACTCATGACCTGACGAAACACTTCATCTGCTACACGTGATTTTGAGTTAACCACATCCACTTGCCAGCCAAACTCACCAAATTGATTGCTACTGATGTAGATCCCTTCAACGAGATTGAAGTTATGCGAAACCAAGACCTGGTTGAGTTTATCTCTGAGGGTGATACCAAGGTTGTACTCTTCTGCGTGGTTTTTAATGAAACCCAACAACTCTTCGAGTGAGAGATCCACCGTCGCAATACCAGCAAAGATGCCGTCATAGTAATAAGGTGACGAAGCCGTAATCATTCGAACGTGTGTATAGGGATCGATATAGACATCGCTCCAAGAGATGGTTCCCTGCGGCTTGTCTACAACCGAGGTATACCAATACTCTTCATGATAAGGGGCATTTTTAGGATTGTTGTAAGAGAACAGCTGGTCAATCGTGCCATCGTCAGCTTTGTTGAAAAAATAACTGTTTAAGAGCTTGTCGGAATCCAGCGCATAAGGTTCTGGCCAAATACCAGCACTCACGATTGTGTCATCGCTCGCGGCTAACATCGACTTGAATAGCGGGATGACATCTTCACCTTTACGATGTGCCTGAGCAAAACCAACTAAACTATCAACAAAGCCTTGAGAGCTGCTGAGTGGCTCTGTAATCAATGCGGATAACAGTTGCGTACGCAAGTCGAGGTTTTGCTGTAATTTGGCGCGCACGGGGGATTCTACGACGTAATACGTCACACTACCGACAATGGCAATAAACATAGCAAGGTAAAGCCCAAGTGCTACCATGCTTTTTTTCTTAAGAGACGACCGTATCTGCATAATTCTTTTATTGTTTTCTTTTCTGTTAAAACTAGTGTTTATCATCCATGACATCAAGGCTTTTTAGATTGAAGCTTGATTGGCACAAGTTCATTGGTACTATAAGCGCAAATATGTTCCCTTTTACGGTACCTCACTTTGACTTTACAAGATATTCTTGCGCTTCCAGAGTTGGAAGGAAAGCTAATCACAGAACACAAAACCATCGGATTTGTCACTGCAATGGCAGCGGCACCTAATGTGTTAACCCCGCATGAGTGGCTACCGTTCCTTTGGGGTGGCGAGGAAGTCGCTCCTTTTACTGATGGTGAGCAACTTGAAAGCTACATTGAAGTTATCATCGCGCTTTGGAATAAGACACGTCCAGAACTGATCGAAGGCACTTGGGTTTGGCCTGAAGCTTGTCAATTGGATGATGAAGAAGTCGTTAACACAGCGGCTCGCGATTTTTGTGAAGGTTTGCTTCAAGGCTGGCAGGTTGCCCGTGATGATTGGGAAACACTGATGCCTGAAGACAGCGAAGACAATGCATTAGTTGGCGGCGTACTGCTTTCACTGAGCATGCTTTACGATCCAGAAACTTCAATCGCAACACTTGCTGAGCAAGGTATTGAAGGTCTAGAGCAGTTCGAAGAGATCTTTAACGCGGTCCCTGTGATGCTTTGCGGTCTAACGCAGCGTGGCATCGCATTAGCAGAAGCTCAATAATCTCAACAAGCTCTGCAAAAATTAAGCTCACTGCTTAACTCGAACAAACGATAACAAAAAGGCCTCTAACGAGGCCTTTTTTAATTCTGAAGGTATTCGGCTGATTTAAAAGCCTTTCCAATCAAAATGATCAATCCGTTCATCAGCAATGTAGAACAACTTAGTACCGCTGCTGACAACTTGGTCCAGTTCCGGGTTAAGTTCAATACCACTTCCCGTATCAATCGCAATCAAAGTGGCTTGATACTTCTCTTTAAACACAGAGAAAATCGGCGCAACCGTCACTGGCTCAGAATTCTCTGGGTAATAGGTCGAATACTGTGTCATGCCCCTTGTTGAGCTCAATAACTCTTGGTGAAGCGCACTTGAACCCGGGTCAACCGCAGCCTTAGCCAACATTTCTGCACCCACCGCTGGAATACATTCTGAGTTAGGACAATGCTTATGTAGCAAATCGCTCAATGCTTCGTCTTTAAAGTAAACAAGAAGATGAGCTTTAGGGTTACGGTTTGCACAGTAAAGCGCTGCAGATAACGTAATGTCGTCTTCTGGGTTATCAATAAGAATACAACTGGCAGACTCGATGCCTGTTTTTTCCATCTCTTTGCCATCTGTGTAGCTGTTCACTTTAACGAAATTGATTTCGCCGGGTAACGGGTTCTCGATATCTGAACGAGTACATAACACGATTGGTCGCTTGCCCGTTTCTTCATGCTGCAACATGCGAATGAGGTGAATGGTTCTTTGCTCATTCCATCCAAGCATCAAAATGTGGTTGTCCACTCTAACTCTCCTTTTTCCTAGCAAGCCCGCTCGCCAATATTCAACACCTTCTGTCGCTACCTTACCAAGCAAGGCCGCGAAAAGACTCAGTCCACCCGGAATCACAAACAGTATAACGATCCACTGCCCGGCTTCTGTTGTGGGCGATAAATCACCGTAACCCACCGTAGACGCAGTCACGACTAGGTAGTAAGCGAACGTGGTAAACGAGCTGGTTAGCGCTGTTTCACCCGCTAAATACAAACTCGACCACGACAGAAATACGTAGCCTAAGAAGGTGAACAGTAAGTTTTTTCCATTCAAAACAAAGATATTTGCTTTGACCCAACGTTTGAGTTGTAACCAGATTATCATTCGAGCCTCAAATCCTTCGATCTTACTTACATGCTAGAAAAAATACCTGATATCAACAAGATGTATCATCAGAAAAAGATACATGACCACAAGATTGATAGTAGCGACCTATCTTTAGGCACAAAAAAACCAGCACTATTGGCTGGTTTTCGTTGGTTAGATAAAAGAACGGCTTACGCGTTACCTTTTACCTGCACATTTAACTGCTCAGCAAAATCTAGCATGCGGTTCAGTGGGATAAGAGACTTCACACGTAGTTCGTCAGAAACGAAGATCTCGTGTTGCTCACCACCGTTCTCAAGCGCATTTTCAATCGCTTCAAGGCCGTTCATCGCCATCCAAGGACAGTGTGCACAGCTACGACAAGTTGCACCAGCACCAGCTGTTGGCGCTTCAATCAGTTCTTTTTCAGGAACCAATTGCTGCATCTTGAAGAAGATACCTTTGTCAGTCGCAACAATCATCTGTGGATGAGGAAGCTCTTTCGCCTTCTTAATCAGTTGGCTTGTTGAACCTACAGCGTCAGCCAGTTCAACCACACTTGCTGGTGATTCTGGGTGAACCAAAATAGCCGCTTCTGGGTATACCGATTTCATTTTCTTCAGAGCATCAGCTGAGAACTCGTCATGAACGATACACTCACCTTGCCAAAGCAACATGTCAGCGCCGGTTTGATTTGCAATGTAAGAACCTAGGTGACGGTCTGGGCCCCAAATAATTGGTTTGCCTTCTGCGTCTAGGCTTTCAACGATTTCTAAAGCGATACTCGACGTAACCACCCAGTCTGCACGAGCTTTAACAGCCGCAGAGGTGTTCGCGTATACAACCACTGTGTGGTCAGGGTGAGCATCACAAAATTCTGTGAATTTATCAGCAGGACAACCAAGGTCAAGTGAACATTCAGCTTCAAGTGTTGGCATTAGAATGCGTTTTTCAGGAGTAAGAATCTTTGCAGACTCACCCATGAAACGAACACCTGCGATGATCAAAGTGCTTGCTGAGTGACGGTTACCGAATTTAGCCATTTCTAATGAATCGCCAACGAAACCACCAGTTTCTTCTGCCAGAGCCTGAATTTCAGGATCTGTGTAGTAGTGTGCAATTAGAACTGCATCTTTTTCTTGAAGTAGTTTTTTGATGTTTGCGATGTGGGCCTGTTTCTGAGCGTCGCTCAATGGAACTGGCTTAGGCGGAAACGGGTAAACTGTATCGATTTTATCTAGTATATGACTCATTGCTCTTGCTCTACGCAACTTCTTCCGAGAATCCGAGTATTCTACACAGGACAGCGATTGGGATCAAAAAGGATTGGTTGTAAGCAAGTACGGATAAGTATTAAAGAGGGTATAAAAAAGAGGCGCCTAAGCACCCCTATTTTGTTTTATAAGTGGGTTTTCGCCACTTTTGCCGAAGCACTATTTGGGTACTCGGTCACGACTTGTTGGTAATATTTCTTAGCTTGCGTCGCGTTGTTGTTGCGCGCAGCTATGTCACCAAGCTTAACCAGTGCATCTGCTCGCTTGTTTGAGTCTTTGTACGACACAACAGCGGCAAAGCTCTTCACGGCTTCTTTATCTTGCTTCTTAGCGAAATAAAGCTGACCTAACCAGTAATGTGAGTTAGGTGTGAAGGTTGAATCTGGGAAGTCTTTTTGAAACTTTTGGAATGCGGCAATCGCACCCGTGTAGTCTCGTTGCTTTAGAATCATATCTACAGCATTTTGATAAGCGGTTTGCTCATCGACATCAGTACTGAACGTACCAGAAGCATCTTTAGAGCCTTCACTCGCTGCCACTGCTACCGTTGCGGTTCCTGCTGCTTTCACCTCACCTCTTACACGATCCAGTTCAATGAACAGTTCACGTTGGCGCTCTAGCATTTGCTTCATATCGTAGCTGTTTCGTTCCAGCTCACCACGAAGTTCACTGATCTCCAGTGCCATGTCGTCGATTTGCTGTTGCATTTGAAGCTGAACAAGGTTGCGATTTTGAAGCAGGCGTTCTAAACGCTCAATATCTGATTCGTTAGATGCAGACGCTGCTCGAGAGGAAGATGATGAATTGGTTGCGGTGCTATTGAGATCGGATACTGGAGCTGGTGCAGCGAACGCGGTGTTCGCTGCACTTGCCAGTAACGAAAGCAAAATGACTCGCTTTGTGTTACTGAACATGAGGCAATTCCTCAATTATATAGCCTACTAAAATTAGTAAACTAGTACTGCGCGACGGTTTTTAGCGTACACATCTTCAGATTGACCTAGAAGAAGTGGCTTCTCTTCACCGTAGCTTACGATAGAGATTTGGTCTGCTTGAACACCTAGAGCTTGTAGGTATTTCGCTACAGCTTGTGCACGACGCTCGCCAAGTGCGATGTTGTACTCAGGAGTACCGCGCTCATCAGCGTGACCTTCGATAGTAACGTTCATGTCAACGTTCTTAACTAGGTAAGCTGCGTGAGCTGCTAGCATTTCTTCGTAATCGCCAGCGATAGTAGAGTTATCGAATGCGAAGTAGATTGTTTGAGTTTCACGTAGCGCTTGCTCTTTAAGCTCTTGCTCAGACAGTTGACCGTTAGCGTCAATTGGCGTTACAACAGTTGTGTCTACGTTGCCTTCTGAACCTGAAGTTGTTTGGTTGCTTTCAGTACCAGATGTTGCAGATGTTGCTTCATCAGTTGAGCTACATGCCGTTACTGCCATCACTGGTAGTGCAATCATCAAGCCTTTAAGAACTTTGTTAAGTTGCATCTTTTTTTCCTTACGTTATCAAACTTAGTTTCTACAGCGACTAAGTGCTATAGATAGTTAAACGCCACAATAGTTAACACTATCAATAGCTAATAGAATGTATCACTTAAACTAGAGGAACGGTGACCATGCAGGCGCTCTTACACGTCCGTTGGTTGCCGGTAATCTAGCTTTGAAACGGCCATCGATAGAAACCATCGATAGTACATTTGTCTTGTTGTAAATAGAGCTATAGATAACCATACCTCCATTCGGTGCAATACTTGGGGATTCATCTAACAGTGTTTTTGTTAGTACCTGAACCGCACCTGTTTCCAAATCTTGCTTAGCCAAGTTAAAACCTGAGTTGCTGCGATTAACCATGATTAGGAATCGTCCGTCAGGTGTGATCTGGCCACCTAAGTTTTGGCTACCTTGCCAAGTAATACGAGAAGTCGAATTATTTGACAAATTTACATTATAAATCTGTGGTTTACCACCACGATCCGATGTGAAAATTAGAGACTTGCCATCTGGGTGCCAGAATGGTTCAGTATTATTCGAACGGCCGCGGGTAATTTGAGTCAGCTTACGGCTAGCAAGGTCAAGTGTGTACACCTGAAGGCTGCCCGTTTTCGACAATACCAATGCCAATGTTTTACCATCTGGCGAGAATCTTGGCGCACCATTGTGACGAGGGTATGACGTCACTTTCTCACGTTCACCGGTGTAAATATTCATGATGAATATTTCAGCTTGGCCATTCTGGAAGCTCACATAAGCCAGTTTTTTACCGTCAGGTGACCATGCAGGTGACATAAGAGGCTGCTTAGAACGAAGTACTAAACGCTCGTTAAAGCCATCGTAATCAGCAACACGAAGCTGGTACGGGTACTTATCTTTATCGTTCACTACCACGTAAGAGATGCGAGTTAAGAACGCGCCTTTCTCACCAGTTAGCTCTTCATACACTAGATCTGAGATACGGTGTGCGTACTCTCTCAAGCGCTTTCCAGGAACTGTAGCCTTCTTGTTGAACAACACGTGGTCTTTAGAAAGCACTAATTGGCCTTCATCACTCAGTGCACGGCTTTGTCCTTTGGTCAGTTGACCACGAACAATGTCGATCAATTGGTAATTCACCACATACTGCCCTTCGGCATTTTTAGTGATGCTACCGGTAAGCAATGAATCAACACCTAGGTTAGTCCAAGCATCAAAGTTAACCTCAGTTTCGCTGTAAGGCGTTTGAGGCATTTTGCTTGTCGCAACTGGGCTGAATTTACCACTACGTTGTAAGTCAGAAGCGATAACTGCTGATACATCGTGTGGTAGCGGCTCTGCGCCTTCCCAGCGGAAAGGTACAATAGCGATAGGTCGTGCAGAGTTAATACCGTCTGTAATGACAAGCTCTAGAGCTGCATTTGCGACTTGAACACCGCTAAACAGTAATATACTCAGAGTAAATAATAGTTTTTTAAACACACTACATTCCTTTATAGCTCAACGGTTAAATTGATGTCTTTCAGTTTATCAACGATTGCAGGATCAGACGGTAATGGAAATGTTCCCGTTTGAGCAACTGCGCGTTTACTTGCTTCACAAAGGCGACTATCTCCACTCAAAACACTTACGCTTTTAACGATAGCATTTGAACCTGTAGCAAGTAGACGTAAATTAACTCTACATGATTTACCTGAGAAGCTATCTTCAACACGTAAATTACCTTGTATCATTTGTTTGTAGATTTCACCGTAACGCTGTGCTTCATCACTAATAAATTGTTGTCTTGCCGAAGAGTTTTGAGTCGCTTCAGTTTCAAGGCCAGCAAAGATATCGTTCAATGCTGCTTCTTGTTGTTTGCGCTCTTTTTCCGCTCTCGCTGCCGCTTCTTTTGCCTTACGGGCTTTCTCTGCTGCAGCTGCGGCTTCTTTCTCTTTCGCTATACGTTGCTTCTCAGCTCGCTCAGCGGCCTCTTTTTCTTTACGCGCTTTTTCAGCAGCTTCTTGCGCGGCTTTTTCTTTTGCCACGCGTTCTTGTTCAGCTTTCGCAATAGCAGCTTCTTTGGCTTTACGCTCATTTTCAGCTTTTACCAACGCCGCTTCTTTCAACTTGCGGTCAGCTTCTGCTTTAGCGGCTTTCTTTTGCTCTTGTTGTAAACGCGCTTCTTCAGCTTTGCGCTTCTTCTCGTTCTCGACACGTCGTTTTTCAGCCTCTCGAGCGGCTTTTTCATCCTTCGCTTGTTGCTCTTTTAGCTTACGGATGTTTTCTTCTTCCGCTTTACGATTCTTTTCCAGTCGTTCACTTTCACGTCTGAGTTTGTCTAGACGTTCTTGCTCTTTCTTGCTCGCAGCTTCTCGCTGTTGACGAATCTGTTGAGCTTGCTGGCGAACCAACTGAGGGTCAATCACCACAGCCTGAACCATTTGCCCTGTCGGCTTAGGTTCTGACATCGTGAAGTCCGCTCCCCAAATGAGCGCAACGAATAGAATGACGTGCAGCCCAAGTGAAATAAGAAGCGGTTTTCTGAAACTATTGGATTTTTTATTAGTCGCTTTCATGAATGCTACGGAGCTATTCCCTTATATCCGTTAAAAGGCCAACCTTTGGCACACCTGCACGGCTTAATTCATCAAGTAATAAAACCACTTCAGCGTAAGGCGTTGCGGCATCACCGCCAACCGCCACTGGAGAATTCGGCTTCAAAGACAACTCAGCTTTCACTCGGACGATAATATCTTCCATAGATAAGCCACGTTGTACTTCTTCGTCATTCACGCTCAAACCAAGCTCACCGTCTTTGTTCACTTCAACGATAATAAAGCTCGCGTTATCGTCACCCAAAAGATCTTGTGCAGACTTAGCCGTTGAAGCCTGAGGCAATTCAACGTCGACACCTTGAGTCACAAACGGTGAAGTCACCATAAAAATGATCAGCAAAACAAGCATAACGTCGATGTAAGGTACAACGTTAATCTCTGCTGTCATTTTGCGTTTTTTAGGTTGGTATCCAGCCATCTATTATTCCCTGCCAGCCATCGCTTGACGGTGAAGAATGCTGTGGAACTCTTCAGAGAAAGTCGCATAGTTATGCTCTAGCTTTCCTACTCGGCTGCTGAAGCGGTTGTAGGCCATTACTGCCGGGATTGCGGCGAACAGACCCATTGCCGTTGCAATAAGTGCTTCTGCAATACCAGGAGCAACCATAGCCAGTGTCGCTTGCTTCACTTCGCCTAATGCGATGAATGAGTGCATGATGCCCCAAACCGTACCAAATAGGCCGATGTAAGGACTGATAGAACCGACTGTCGCTAAGAAAGGTAAGTTAGTTTCTAGCTCGTCTACTTCGCGGGCTACGGCAACGCGCATTGCACGGCCTGTGCCTTCCATAATGAAGTCAGGAGATGTTGCGTTTGATTTACGAAGGCGAGCAAATTCAGTGAAGCCTGCGTAGAAAATCTCTTCGGTACCAGAAAGCTCATCTTTGCGCTTATTGCTCTCTTGATACAATTTAGCCAGATCAACACCAGACCAGAACTTATCTTCAAACACTTCAGTTTGTTTAGAAGCTTGAGATAACACTTTACTTCTTTTTATGATCATCGCCCAAGACACAACAGACATGCCCATAAGAGTCAGCATGACCATCTTCACTAGTAAACTAGCTTCTAAAATTAGGCCTAAGATTGAGATTTCAGCAGTCACTATTCGTTAGCTCCGTAAGAATAAATGTTGGCATTGCCTTTGGTTTCATTTTTTGATTGTCGATACATGCTACCTTAACCATTGCTTTACACAATGCTTTGCCATCAGGATTTACGATCTCTTGACAGAAGACCAAGGTAGCTCGCTTCAACTCGTAAATATTTGTAATGACTTGTAAAGAATCATCAAGGCGTGCGCCTTGAATAAAATCTATGTCCATATGTCGGACTACAAAACCGATGTTTTGTTCTAATAATACCTGCTGAGAAACGCCAATTGAGCGCAACATCTCAGTTCGAGCGCGTTCAAAAAATTTGAGATAGTTAGAATGGTACACCACGCCACCGGCATCGGTGTCTTCGTAATATACGGTTACTGGCCACGTAAACGGCTTAGATAATCCCTGCAAATTGATTCCACAACCCTAAAACGGTAAAGAGATTACTATAACCTAACTCATTATCATTAATAGTATATGGCAGTGAATTTTTTGAGTTTGGAGACGAAAAAAAAGGCCATCTGTATAAGATGACCTCTTTTTGACTAAAAACCCAACAGTTACCTAGGTTTACTTTGTTATAAACCTAATTCACAACCTTATTTAGATAAGGCGCAGCACCGTTAGGTAGAGCAAAATTGTGAGCGAAACGTAAGGGCTAAACAGCAGTTGCCACATCCAAGCTCTTGGCTTAAATCCGATACCGTAAACCATGCTTGAGCATACTGCCCAGATAAACATTGGCCCGATGATCGCGTTAAAGCCACCGATGCTCGTCGCATACGCTTCAGGATCCCACATTACCAAACCAACATGCATGAAACCCAATACCAGGGATAAAGCTCTTAACAGAGTCTTATCCATTGGTTGATGCAGCTTAGCAACTTGCTCTGCGAGATTACTCACTGTCTTTGTCCATCATTTCTGAATGCTCTAGCCATAGAGCATTGATGATGCCGAATGCACATGCTAGAAGTACACCCAAAATCCATGCGAAATACCACATAAAATTTCTCCTAAGTTATTTCACTTCTAGCTTAGTAAGCTGAAACGTCGTTATCTTCGATGTGTTTCTTATCTAGGCGACCGAACATTTTGTAGTATGTCCAAGTTGTGTAGCCAAGAATCACAGGAACCATTACCGCCGCAACTGCAGTCATAAGACCAAGCGTTAGCTCACTCGCTGTTGAATCCCACATAGTCAAACTATGGTTAGGGTTCAGGCTTGATGGCATTACGAATGGGAACATTGCAAAACCAGCCGTTAGAATAACACCAGCGTTAGATAGGCTTGAGAACAAGAATGCGAAACCACCACGCTCAAAGCGAGATGCAATCACAGCAAGCAGTGGCATTACTACACCAAGAATCGGCGCAGCCCACATTGCTGGATATGTTTCGAAGTTTGTCATCCAAGCACCAACTTGAAGTGATACTTCTTTGTTTAGTGGGTTTGAATCAGCAAACGTATCGATAGTGCTTGTAATCACATAGCCTTCGATAGATTGAACCCAGAAACCACCAATAACAAACAGAGCAATAGCAATTAGGCCAGTGATCTGAGCAACGTTACGTGCACGGTTGTGCAGTTCTTCTGTTGTCTTCATTTGAAGCCATGTTGCACCTTGCATCACGAACAACATTAGAGCCAACACGCCACATAGCAATGCAAACGGGTTTAGCAGAGCGAAGAACGTACCGTGGTACTTAGACATCATCAGGTCGTTTAGGTCAAATGGAACACCTTGCATTAGGTTACCAAATGCTACACCGAAGATGATTGGTGGAACTGTGCCACTAAAGCAAAGTGCGTAGTCCCAAGCCTTACGCCATTTAGGCTCTTCAATCTTTGAACGGTAATCAAGAGCAAGTGGACGTAGCCAAAGTGCTGCTAGCGTCACGTACATTGCAAAGTAGAAACCAGAGAAAGACGTCGCGTAAACCAGTGGCCATGCAGCGAACAATGCACCACCAGCCGTGATTAGCCATACTTGGTTGCCATCCCAGTGAGGGGCAATAGTATTCAGCATAATACGACGTTCAGTGTCGCTCTTACCGATAACAGGAGACAGAGCTGCAACACCCATATCAAAGCCATCAGTTACGGCGAAACCAACCAGTAGAACACCGATCAATACCCACCAAATAAGTCGTAAGCTTTCGTAATCAAACATAATATTCCCTCACTTATACTTCAACTGAACGGCTAACTTTGTCTTCAACAGAGTTATCGTTTTGTTCGAAGTGGTAACGGCCTGTCTTCAAGCTACTTGGACCTTTACGTGCGAATTTCAGCATTAGGTAAACTTCAGCAATCAAGAACACAGTGTACAGTGCCAGGATAGCGAATAGAGAAGTCCAAAGCTGTTCGATAGTTAGTGCTGATGCAGCAACGTTAACCGGTAGGATTTCACCAACCGCCCATGGTTGACGACCAAACTCAGCAACGAACCAACCTGCTTCAATCGCAATCCAAGGTAGTGGGATTGAGAATAGCGCAGCTTTAAGTACCCATGGTTTCTGTTCGATCTTCTGACGACACGTTTGAACAAACGCAGCACCGAATACAAACAACATGATGAAGCCACAAGCAACCATCAGACGGAATGACCAGAATAGAGGCCAAACTGTTGGGATAGAATCATCCGCAGCCATTTGGATTTGGTCTTCTGTCGCATCAACAACTTCGTCTGTGTAGCGCTTAAGAAGTAGACCGTAACCTAGGTCACCTTTCACTTCGTCGAAAGCAGCCATGTTTTCTTCAGACTTGTCGCCTGCACGTAGCTTTTCAAGCAATTCGTACGCGTACATACCCGTGCGGATACGATCAACGTGGTCATCACGTAGGTCACGCAGGCCCGTTACTTCTTTATCGAAAGAACGTGTTGCGATGATACCCATTACGTAAGGAATTTTAATTGCGTAGTCAGTATTCATTGTCTCTTGGTTTGGAATACCAAAAACAGTAAATGCTGCTGGTGCTTCTTCAGTGTGCCACTCTGCTTCTACAGCAGCGAGCTTCACTTTTTGAACTTCACCAAGCTCGTAACCAGATTCATCACCTAGTACGATTACTGACAGGATCGCCGCCATGCCGAAAGATGCTGCAATCGCGAAAGAGCGACGAGCAAAGGCAAGGTCACGACCTTTAAGAATGTAGTATGAGCTGATACCAAGGATGAACATTGCACCCGTTGTGTAACCAGACGCTACTGTGTGTACGAATTTAACTTGTGCTACTGGGTTTAGTACAACTTCAGCGAAGCTCACCATTTCCATACGCATGGTTTCAAAGTTAAATTCCGCACCCACTGGGTTTTGCATCCAGCCGTTTGCTACCAAGATCCAAAGCGCTGAGAAGTTAGAGCCAAGTGCTACTAACCAAGTTACCGCTAAGTGTTGACGCTTTGACAGTCTGTCCCAACCGAAGAAGAATAGGCCAACAAAAGTAGACTCTAGGAAGAATGCAACAAGCGCTTCGATAGCTAGCGGAGCACCAAAGATGTCGCCAACATAGTGAGAATAGTAAGACCAGTTAGTACCAAACTGGAACTCCATGGTTAAGCCTGTTGCTACACCAAGAGCAAAGTTAATACCAAACAATTTACCCCAGAACTTGGTCATGTCCTTGTAAATTTGCTTGCCAGTCATTACATAAACTGACTCCATAATGGCAAGTAGAAATGCCATACCTAAAGTCAGTGGAACAAATAGGAAGTGATACATCGCTGTAAATGCAAACTGCAATCGCGACAGATCAACAACATCAATCATGGTAACTCCTTTGTGTCGGCTGAATGACACTTGTGTGATTATTCACCTCAAAAATCCATGTTAAAACAATTTATGTAATTGTTATTACAAATTGAAATTTGTAGCAAAAACGTACCGTTATAGTTAGATTATTGTTAAGCATGAGCTAATATAGCTGGCGCTAATATTACTGGTAAAATCAGTATGTTTCAAAAGGTTTATGGGAGAACCCTGCGTTGATTTGTATCAAATTTATTCGAGCAAATTAGAGTTATTTTTGTACAATTATGATTAAAATCACACCAATTATGCTTGTCTTAATAACAGCGCATGATATCTGTGACAAATGCTCATCACCACCTCAACATCCAAATTACAACTACCTATAAAGTATTAACAAAAAATATGACAACTTATTTCATTTTCTGTTACCTAAATCAAACCTGAAATCAAAGTTTCCATTTTTGAAGCGCCCTTTTCGACCTTTTTATCGACTCGCTCAAAGAGTTGTTATTCAGTAAAAAGCAAAAAATCCCAGCGCTTATGCAACTGGGATCTTTAAAAATGAATAATTTAACGATTGGAGGGTTTATCTATTCCAAAGTGTAAATACGCTCTGTCGGTCGCTATTCGACCTCTTGGCGTTCTTTGTAAATAACCCTGTTGTATCAAGTAAGGCTCCAACACATCTTCAATGGTGTCTCTCTCTTCACCAATCGCGGCTGCCATGTTGTCGATACCCACTGGACCACCACCAAACTTCTCCATAATTGCGAGCAGAAGCTTTCTATCCATGTAGTCGAAACCTTTAGCATCGACATCCAACATGTTAAGCGCTTTATCGGCAACCTCAGGACAAATATGGCCATCCCCTTTCACTTCCGCATAGTCACGTACACGGCGCAGTAAACGGTTAGCAATACGAGGTGTGCCACGAGCACGACGAGCAACTTCCAATGCGCCTTCAGATTCCATAGATAAACCTAAGCAATCGGCACTGCGCTGAACGATGTTTTGCAGGTCTTCAACTTTGTAGTACTCAAGACGCTGGGTAATACCAAAACGGTCACGCAGCGGAGACGTCAGAGAACCAGCACGAGTCGTCGCGCCAATCAGAGTGAAAGGTGGAAGGTCGATCTTGATTGAGCGTGCCGCAGGGCCTTCACCGATCATGATGTCCAGTTGGTAATCTTCCATCGCTGGATACAACACCTCTTCAACCACAGGGCTTAAACGGTGGATCTCATCGATGAACAGCACATCATTTTCTTCAAGGTTAGTCAGCAATGCCGCCAAGTCACCTGCTTTCTCTAATACAGGCCCTGAAGTGGTGCGAATGTTAACGTCCATTTCATTGGCAACGATGTTCGCCAAGGTGGTTTTACCTAAGCCTGGAGGACCAAATATCAACAGATGATCGAGCGCCTCATTGCGAAGTTGAGCTGCTTTGATGAAGATTTCCATCTGACCACGAACGTGATCCTGACCTTGATAGTCGGCTAATGCTTTCGGTCGTATAGCGCGGTCAATAACATCTTCATCTTTAAAGACCGGATTATCAGGAGCAATGAGGCGATCAGCTTCAATCATAGAGGGTTCCAATTTAAGAGTGTTAACTCTGTTATCTTTAATTCTTGCTTAGTCGCTCACCAATATTGGAGCACTTGAATACTAAGCATATTCTAACGAGATAGGACTCGCTAGAGATTAACGCGATGCAGCATTGAGCTTACATCGCGGTTTCAGTGTCGGTTTTGATTAAACCATCGACTTCAAGGCATCACGAATCAGTTGTTCGCTCGTCATACCTTCTTTAGCTACTTGAGAAACAACCTTAGAGGCTTGAGTCGGCTTATAGCCTAATGCAAGCAATGCACTTACCGCTTCTTCTTCAGCGTCGTGAACGGTTGGCATAGAGTCAATCGGTGCAGCATCCGTTGCAGGCGTAAACAGATCACCTGCGCCCCACCCTTTCAGGCGGTCTTTCATTTCAACAACAAGACGCTCAGCCGTTTTCTTGCCGACACCCGGAAGTTTCACTAGCGTAGAAATGTCTTCACGTTCAACACTTTGAACAAACTGGCTAGCCGTCATACCTGAAAGGATGCCAAGGCCAAGTTTAGGACCAACACCGTTCGCTTTGATTACTTCACGGAACAGCGCGCGTTCTTTTACTGTGTTGAAGCCGTAAAGCAGTTGTGCATCTTCACGAACAACAAAGTGAGTGTAGATAATTGCCTCTTCGCCAACGTTTGGTAATTCATAAAAACAGCTCATTGGCATTTGAACTTCATAGCCAACGCCACTCACTTCAATTAATAACTCTGGTGGCTGTTTTTCTATTAATGTACCGCGTAGACGTCCGATCACAATTCACTCTCTTGGTGGAATATAATTTGAGGGACAGAATATAAAAGAACTGGATGCTTATCCAGTTCTTTGTGTTTATTCGGGTGATTTATTTACGCTTGTTTGGCTTGTGAAACCACGTTATTTAAGCTTTCGACCAGCTCTTTGACAGAGGTAACATGTCCTGTGAGTTCAGAACCATAATTAGCCACTAAGCCTGAAACAGATTTAGTTTCCGCGACACTTTGCGCCACCTCTGAACTCGCGAGATCGAGCTCCTTCAAAGAATTCATCTGCATCGCCATAATGTTGGTGAGCTGATTAACGTCAGTCGAGATAGTTTGCACCTCTGAGATAATGCCGTTCATTTCATTGGCCGTTGTTTCGATAATCGCTCGCCCATGCTCCACTTCGTCTTTACTGCGGTCCAACAAGCTTCGGATCTCGATGGCTGAATGACTACTTTTTGCTGACAGCTCCCTCACTTGGTCGGCGACAACCGCAAATCCTCTTCCCTGCTCACCTGCGCGAGCCGCTTCTATCGCAGCATTTAATGCCAACAAGTTAGTTTGCTCCGCTACTGAAGTAATCAAATCGGCGACTTTCATGATCTCTTGATTACTTTGAATGATCTGAGTGATAGCACTGGTTGAAGCTTCTAATGACTCAGAGCTCTTTTGCGCTTTCTCGCCGACCGCTTCACTGCGTTCTTTCAGCTCACCGACAAATGAGTTGGACTCTTCGATACCTTGGGTCATTTGGTGTAATTGTTGGCTCATCTGTTCTGCCGCACTCGCTTGAGATTCACAGTTGATGTTCAGCACTTCAACTTGAGAATGTAAGTCTCGCGACTGTTGGTCTAGATGAACAGACACACCCTGTAAGCTTTCAGAGTTGGAATTGGCTTGATCGAGCACAACCGATAAGCGCGCTTCACTTTGAGTTGCTTGATTGGCAACCTGCTGGCTTTCTAAAATCGCTTCTTCGGCCATTTCGATTGCCACTTCTTTTTGCTTGGCGGTAAACGCTTGAGCAATGCAAATCACCACCAGCGGCATAATCACACCAGACCAGGTTTCAACCACCACCGCTTCAGGAGTAAGTACTAACTGCGGAAATTCAAAGCCGTTAAGGTGAGCCGACGTCATCACCAATGAAACGCCAATCACTAACCCACTCCATACCAAGGCGATAATGCGTGTTCCTGACAAGAAAAAAGCGACCACTAACAAAGGAACCCAATAAGCCTGAGTCGATGCGACCACACCTCCGCTTTGGTAGATGATATTCAGCGCGTGTACCGCCATACCAACAAAACCAAAATTGAGTGCAAGGCTGGGTTTATTGGTGATACGCAAGAACAGTGCGGAGATCAGTTCAAACACGATAAGGAACACAGATGTGGCGATCAGGAGTTGCTCTTCGTGCTTTGTCCATTTGATTAGGCTGTAGACACCCACAAAGAAGGCGATAAAGGTAAAGAGTAATAAGATATCGGCTTGTCTGACTTCGTTGTTACTCCACCCATTACTTTTGGGTAAAAACAGCGCACGCCACAGCTTTATAGGGTTCATCAGTGATCATCCTTGATTAACTTGTTAGACCTCCGACCAATGTTAATAACATGTTAAATGATACGCAATGTTATTATTTGGTTTGTGTTCGAAAGATCTCATTTCATCAAGGATTTAGCTGCGTAGTGTTTTGATATGAGCCAAACAGGGCGTGAGGCTCATCAGTAGAATTGGTTTAAAATACTGTATGTAGGAGCTAACAGAAGAATGGCAATTAACGGTAACGCCCTTTTCTTGCGCCTGTCGCCTTACCCGCCAGTGCAATCAAGGTTTTGTTGGTGTTAGCGTGAGTGATCGCTACGCCCAGAGCATCTGCCGCATCGGCCTGTGGCTTGGCAGGCAGCTTAAGCATGCTCATCACCATATTCTGGACCATAGACTTATCTGCACCACCATTACCTGTCACCGCTTGCTTAATTAAACGAGCCGCGTACTCGTGAACAGGCAAATCCGCATTTACAGCCGCTACGATCGCACTGCCACGAGCCTGACCAAGCTTAAGCGCCGAGTCCGCATTCTTCGCCATGAAGACCTGCTCTATCGCAAACACATCGGGTTGAAACTGAGTGATGATTTCGCTCACACCTGCATAGATCTGCTTGAGTCGACCCGGTAACTCTTTTTCTGAGGTGCGAATGCAGCCACTCCCTAAGTAATATAGATGGCGGCCATTTTGACGAATAACACCGTAACCGGTAATGCGTGAGCCAGGGTCAATCCCTAAGATAATAGACATAACTTCAAATACTGATTATTTATACATGCTTTATGAGCTTAGTATATCGAACGCAAAAAAAAATGCCCGTCAAATTAACGGGCATTTTATTGTTCTACTGCGAAACTAAGCTCTAAAAAGCTAGGTTCTAAAAAACTAGGTTCTAAAAAAACAAGCTCTTTAGAAAGTTAGGCTAATCGTTTGATTAGTCTTCTTTCTTCGCTAGTTTAACTGCGATTGCTAGCTCTTCCAGTGATGCTGGGTTCGCTAGGCTTGGCGCGTCTGTTAGTAGACATGCTGCAGCTGTTGTTTTCGGGAATGCGATAACGTCACGGATGTTCTCTGTACCACAAAGTAGCATAGCTAGACGGTCAAGACCGAATGCTAGACCAGCGTGTGGTGGAGTACCGTATTGAAGAGCATCTAGTAGGAAGCCGAACTTCTCTTGTTGCTCTTGTGCTTCGATACCTAGGATACCGAATACAGCCGTTTGCATTTCTGCGTTGTGAATACGTACAGAACCGCCGCCTACTTCGTAGCCGTTGATTACCATGTCGTATGCATCAGAGTTTGCTGCTGCTGGGTTCGCTTTTAGCTCTTCCGCGTTCACACCTAGTGGCGATGTGAATGGGTGGTGCATTGCGTGTAGGTTACCTTCGCCATCTTCTTCGAACATTGGGAAGTCAACAACCCACAGTGGAGCCCATGCAGATGTGTCTGTTAGCTCTAGGTCTGTACCTAGTTTAAGACGAAGTGCGCCCATTGCTTCAGCAACGATGCCCGCTTTGTCTGCGCCGAACAGAATGATATCGCCAGATTCAGCTTGAGTGCGATCTAGAATACCGTTGATTACGTCTTCGCTTAGGAATTTAGCAACTGGAGATTGAATACCTTCCATGCCTGCAGCACGGTCGTTAACCTTCATCCAAGCTAGGCCTTTCGCGCCGTAGATGTTTACGTGTTCTGCGTAACCGTCGATTTGCTTACGAGTTAGCTTAGCACCACCTGGAACACGGATAACCGCTACACGACCTTTTTCGTCGTTAGCAGGGCCAGAGAATACTTTGAACTCAACGTCTTTAACTAAGTCAGCAACGTCCACTAGCTCTAGTGGGTTACGTAGATCTGGCTTGTCAGAACCGAAACGACGAATCGCTTCAGAGAAAGGCATTACTGGGAATTGACCTAGTTCAACATCTAGAAGCTCTTTCCACATATCGTGAACAAGCTTTTCAGTGATGTTACGTACTTCTTGAGAAGACATGAACGATGTTTCGATATCGATCTGAGTAAATTCAGGCTGACGGTCAGCACGTAAATCTTCATCACGGAAACATTTAACGATTTGATAGTAACGGTCAAAACCAGACATCATCAGCAGTTGCTTGAACAGCTGAGGAGATTGAGGAAGCGCGTAGAAGCTGCCTTTGTGAACACGGCTTGGTACTAGGTAGTCACGAGCACCTTCTGGTGTCGCTTTAGTTAATACTGGCGTTTCGATGTCTAGGAACAGGTTCTCATCAAGGAAACGACGAACGAAGCTAGAAGCGCGTGCACGAAGCTTGATACGATCGCTCATTTCTGGACGACGAAGATCGATGTAACGGTACTTAAGACGCTGCTCTTCAGAGTTCGTTTGGTTGAAGTCTAGTGGAAGCGCTTCTGAACGGTTGATGATCTCTAGACCAGTCGCGTAAAGCTCTACTTCACCAGTAGCCATGTCTTTATTTACTTGGCTGTCAGGACGAACACGTACTTCACCAGTAAATTTGATACAGAATTCATTACGCAGTTGGTTAGCGATCGGGAAGATATCTTTCATATCTGGATCGACAACAACCTGAACGATGCCTTCACGATCACGCATATCAATAAAGATAAGACCGCCTAAATCACGGCGACGGTTTACCCAGCCGCACAATTCTACAGTTTGTCCCGCCAGGGACTTGTTCAGGTTACCACAGTAATGGGTACGCATAATGAATTTCCCAATCTCTTAATTATTTACTAATTTCCAAGCTGTCAGTGGTCGTTCCACACAACAGAGCAAAGAAACATTTATACGCGGAAACTCGGTTAAAATCGACCTTCCACATTCGAATTTATTGTGTTTTATCTGGCTTTGCTGCTTTTTAGCCCATCAAGTGCGCAAAGATTCATCAAAACCGAAAAAATTGCGATAATTATATCTCGAAAGTACCTTAATCAGCAAAACTCTCGTAAAGTAGATTTTCGTTTCAACCCAAAAACTTTTTGTAATGTCTGATGGCGTGATAAATGACGGTGTAATAGATGGATGATCGTGTAATAACAACAGAAACGTTACCTTTAAGACTTGGATTAACCATGTGGTCTCACTCTGAGTGGCAAAGTCAGTTCTATGGCAAGGGAACAAAGCCTGCGGAACGTCTAGAGAAATACACCCAAGTTTTTCATACCGTTGAAGGCAACACGACCTTCTACGCGACGCCGAGTATAACTACAGTGCATAACTGGAAAGCGGCAAGCCACGATGACTTCAGGTTCACCTTTAAACTACCCAAATTCATCACCCACCAGCAACAATTGAGACATTGCCAAGCCGAACTCAAAGAGTTCTTAATGACCATGTCACCCCTGCATGAGCGCATTGGTCAATGGACGATTCAGCTACCACACAGCTTTGAGCCGAGCATGCTCCCAGTCCTGCAAAAGTTTTGTACTTTGTTTCCAAAAGACATGCAGCTTGGTGTTGAAGTTCGCCACTTGGGTTTCTTTGACAAAGGTGACGACGAAAAGCGTTTCAATAAATGGCTGGTTGAAGAAGGCATCAATCGCATTATTATGGATAGCCGCCCCGTTTTTTCCGCGCCGCCAACCACAGAGGCAGTGATCGATGCGCATCAGAAAAAACCACGCGTGCCCGTTCATGCCATAGCGACCGCCAACAACCCGATGATTCGCTTTATTGGCCACCCCGACCAAGCGCCTAACATCGAGTTTTTTAAGCCTTGGTTTAGCAAAATTCCAAACTGGCTCAGTGAAGGCAAACAACCGTATTTAATGATTCACACCCCAGACAATAACCATGCGCCTGAACTCGCGATTGCTATTTACGAACTATTGCAAAAGCAAGTGTCTGAAAATACGTCATTATTATTGCCCGATCTTGCTCAGTTTCCAGCTCAGAAAGGCAACCATCAAATCTCGATGTTTTAAGTCTTCTTGAACATCTGGTCATAATCCTCAGCAGTAATCTCAGTTTTCGTGACAGCAGTCCTTTTTTTACGTAAAATGCGTCCCCTTTTATTTGGTACGAATTTTGTGCCAATTACGCTGACTGTCGAGAGAGAATGCCATGAGCAACACAGACAATATCTTTTCCGCTCCTATTGATAAAATTGGAGACTTCACCTTCGATGCAAGGGTTGCTGAAGTATTTCCGGATATGATTCAACGCTCGGTGCCTGGCTATAGCAACATTATCTCTGCAATCGGCATGCTGGCAGAGCGCTTCGTAAAGCCACATTCAAATATTTACGACCTTGGTTGTTCTCTTGGTGCAGCAACGCTTTCAATGCGTCGCCACATCCAACAAGAAGGTTGCACGATTTTCGCGATCGACAATTCAGAAGCGATGGTTGAGCGCTGCAAATTGCACGTTAACGCTTACCGCAGCGACACGCCGGTAGAAGTGATCGAAGCTGATATTCGTGAAGTAGAAATCAAAGACGCTTCCGTTGTGGTTCTTAACTTTACGCTGCAATTTTTGTCTCCAGACGATCGATACGCTTTGCTTGAGAAAATTCACGCAGGCTTACGCCCAGGTGGCATTTTAATCCTGTCAGAAAAATACGTATTCGAAGACGAAAGTTCAAATGAGCTGCTTATCGACCTGCACCATGATTTCAAACGTGCGAACGGATACAGCGAATTAGAAGTGAGCCAAAAGCGTAGCGCGATCGAAAACGTGATGCGCCCTGACTCTATCCCTGTACACAGAGAGCGCTTTGATAAGATTGGCTTCTCTAGCAGCGAAGTATGGTTCCAGTGTTTCAACTTTGGTTCGATGTTCGCTATTAAATAGTCTAGCTAAGTGATACTGAAGGATACCCGTCATTCCCTACTGTGAGGGACGAACGTGATAGGGAATCTCTCTTTTTTGCTTTACCTTAATCACTAGTATTTTTATGAGTGTCGAGCGACTCAGAAAGCGCCCTTTAACAAAACACTCTAGCATCTATTTATAGATCCCCGATGCACTCGTCGACTCGCGTTCGAGGATGGCGATAGTATCGGGTAACAAAATTTAGGAACTTGTTCTAATGTTTAATTTTGCCAATTTTTATCAACTCATTGCCCAAGATACTCGCCTTCAGCCGTGGCTTAATGTTCTTCCACAACAGCTGACGGATTGGCAAAATGCAGAACACGGCGACTTCGACCGTTGGTTACGTGCACTGAACAAGATTCCACAAGGTGTGCCTGACCAAGTTGATCTGAAAAACTCAGTAACGATTGGCAGCTCTACACCGTTCCACACGGGTGAACTTAAAAAGTTAGAAAGCTTACTGAAGACTTTCCACCCTTGGAGAAAAGGCCCTTACACAGTTCACGACATCCATATCGATACGGAATGGCGCAGCGACTGGAAATGGGATCGTGTGCTTCCACATATCTCACCACTTAAAAACCGTTCTGTGCTCGATGTAGGTTGTGGCAATGGTTACCACATGTGGCGCATGCTTGGCGAAGGCGCACGTTTAACCGTGGGTATCGACCCTTCTCATCTTTTCTTGGTTCAGTTTGAAGCGATCCGTAAGTTAATGGGCGATGACCAACGCGCGCACCTGTTACCTCTAGGTATTGAACAACTACCAAAACTGGAAGCGTACGACACTGTATTCAGCATGGGAGTGCTATACCACCGTCGCTCTCCGCTTGATCACTTGATTCAACTGAAAGACCAATTGGTGTCTGGCGGTGAATTAGTGCTTGAAACCTTAGTGATTGAAGGCGATGAAAATGCAGTTCTGGTTCCTGTTGACCGTTACGCGCAGATGAGAAACGTGTACTTCTTCCCATCTGCTCGAGCACTAAAACGCTGGCTTGAACAGGTTGGATTTGAAGATGTTCGTATCGTGGATGAAAATGTCACGACAATTGGCGAGCAACGCACGACAGAATGGATGACACACAACTCTCTACCAGATTACTTAGACCCGAATGATCCAAGTAAAACGGTTGAAGGTCACCCAGCACCAAGACGTGCCATTCTTGTGGCGACCAAGCCATAAATGTGATGCCCGAAAGCCATTATTTAGTTGATAACAGAGTAATGGCTTTTTGGTGGCTACAACGCCACCTTTTGCTTCGCTGTGAGCTTTCACAAAAATGCGCGTAAATTGAACGAAAATTGACTTATGATTAATAAGTGAGCTATTTCAAATTGCAATAATTGGCGTCGCGCTCACATTGCGATTCAATATGACCAGACTCTTACAATAGGATGCTTCACGCATCCTTTTTTGTGGGCTAAACTTCTAAATAGTCTGAACTATTCTCTAATTTCCAAAGGTTTTTTTATGTTTAAGCGATTATCGCCTATTGTGGCGGTTGGTTTGCTCTCTGGCTGTACCCTAACTAACGGTGCTGCCTACCACCAAGAAACTCTCGATGCTATTGCCCGCTCAGAGACAAACATCGCAAATAAGGTTCAAAATCTTGAACTGCAAGTCAGTAATCAAAGTGATTACATTGAAAGCTTAGAAGACGAAATCATCACCCTTTCAAATCAGTTAGATGTTCATCTAACGAGCATGGAACACAAAGTCATTGAAGAGCTAGAGGAAGAAGAACCCGTGGCAGTTACAGCGGCTCCTATCGCTCCTACCTCACAACCGACTATCCTTGGCGGAATCGAAAAAGTGTCTATCGACTCAATCAAACAAAGCTTTGATGCTCGAGTGGATACTGGCGCAACAACCTCTTCTTTAAATGCAGTCGATATTAAAGAATTCGAACGAAATGGTAAGAACTGGGTTAAGTTCCACCTAGAAGACCAAGGAAAAGCGGCAGAAGACCAAAAATGGATTGAAGCACCTGTTGTACGTTACGTAAAAATCCGTCAATCAACGAATGATCAGACAGAACGTCGAGCTGTGATTGAATTATGGGTTAAAGTTGGAAAAATCCATGAAAAAGCGCAATTTACATTGGCGGATCGCTCTCAAATGAGTCACCCTGTATTACTAGGGCGCGAATTTATCAAAGACATAGCGCTAGTAGATGTAAGTAAAAAGTACGTACAAACGGAAGTTAAATAACAATAGTAGGGTAAGCTATGACGTCAAGAATTCCATTTTATATCTCTATATTCCTGCTTATCGTGGCAGGCATAACACTGAGTATGTTCAGACATACGACCTACGGTGTACCTTGGACTCCAGGGGAAACCAGGCAGGTTTGGGACGTTGAAGCTCGTATCGAGTTCAACGCTGTAGGCAAAGAAGCAAAAGTTTCCTTAGCGGCTCCTCATACTCAGTCTAACTACACACTTATCGGCGAATCGGCTTCATCACCAGGTTACGGTATTTCTTACTTAAATACTGAGTCAGGTCGTCGTGCTGAGTGGTCGATTCGTTACGCAGATGGCCCTCAAACCATCTACTACAAGACACAATTCCTAGTCGACAACCAAGCTAAAGTGAACGACACACCACCAGAGGGTGAAGTGGTTCAGCCAAGCTTCGACGGTCCGGAAGAAGCGGCGTCTCTTGCTCTGATTGATAGAGCAACAAAGCGTTCTGCAGACAATCTAACGTTCACTCGAGAGCTCATCAAAACGCTGAATGATCCAGACAGCCAAAACTCGGCGCTGATTCTGAACAACATGACCAAAGTGGAAGCGACACACAAGCTACTTTCAGCAGCGAAAATACACAACAAAGTGGTTGGTGTTATCGAGCTAGAAGATGGACGTCGTCGTCAGTCTATTCAGAACATGATTCAGATTTGGGATAACGATGAGTGGATTCTTTTCTCTCCTGAATCCAGCGAACAGCAAGTTCAACCAAACCTACTTATCTGGGACGAGTCAAACGTTTCTCTGCTTGATGTTGTGGGCGGTCAGAACAGTAAAGTTCACTTCTCTATGATTGCTCAAGAGGTTTCACCAACTGAAGCAACCAACAGTAAAGTGTCGGCTGACCAGCTGTTAAACCTATCAATCCACAGCCTACCGTTAGAAGAGCAAGCGATGTTTAAAACCATCATGCTGATTCCTATCGGTGCGCTTATTGTTGTGTTCTTGCGTGTCATCATCGGTTTGAAAACGTCTGGTACCTTCATGCCAGTTCTGATTGCGGTGGCCTTTGTTCAAACACAACTGGTAACGGGTATTGTTGGCTTCCTACTGATCGTCGGTACGGGTCTTATTATTCGAAGTTACTTGTCCAAACTCAACTTGCTACTGGTAGCCAGGATATCCGCCGTAATCATTACGGTAATCATGATTATCTCTGTGTTTACCGTGGTCGCGTTTAAAGTCGGTCTGACTGAAGGTCTGTCAATTACGTTCTTCCCAATGATCATCCTATCTTGGACTATCGAACGTATGTCTATCCTATGGGAAGAAGAAGGCGCGAAAGAAGTAATGCTACAAGGTGGTGGCTCTCTATTCACTGCGGTTCTTGTTTACTTAGGCATGACTAACCCGTTCATTCAGCACTTAACGTTTAACTTTATTGGTTTACAGCTTGTTATTCTAGCGACCATCTTGCTACTAGGTAACTACACAGGCTACCGTCTAACTGAGCTTCGTCGCTTTAAACCGCTAGCGGAGGACTAAGTTATGTTTGATCAGTTTACTTCACCGTTTAGGTTGAAAGACAAAGGCATAATGGGAATGAACAAGCGTAACCATAGTTACATTGGTCGCTACAATGATCGTTCCAAGTATCCACTCGTTGATGACAAGCTTAAGACTAAGATCATCGCTGAACAGGCTGGCGCTACTGTGCCAAAGCTGATTGGCGTTATTGGTCACCAAGCTGAAGTAAAAACAATCCACAAGATGGTAAAAGAGTGGCCGGGTTTCGTAATCAAGCCAGCTCAAGGCAGTGGTGGTAAAGGTATCCTAGTTGTGACTTCTCACAAGGATGGCGTTTATACCAAGCCTTCAGGTTCGACTATCAATGAAGAAGACGTAGAGCGTCACATCAGTAACGCTCTTGCAGGTCTTTTCTCACTTGGTGGTAAGAATGATGTTGCGGTAGTTGAAAACCTCATCAAGTTTGATGAGTGTTTCGATGGCTTCAGTTACGAAGGTGTGCCAGATGTACGAATCATCGTATTCAAGGGCTACCCTGTTATGGCGATGATGCGCTTATCTACTTCGGCTTCAGACGGCAAGGCTAACTTGCACCAAGGTGCTGTAGGCGTAGGTATTTGTATCGCAACGGGTAAAGCCGTTCGTGCCGTTCAGTTTGACCACCCAGTCACTCACCACCCAGATACGGGGAAAGAGTTAGCGCTACTTCAAGTGCCACATTGGGAAAAACTGCTAACACTGGCATCAAGCGCTTGGGAAATGACAGGTCTTGGTTACATGGGTACTGACATGGTTCTAGACCAAGAAGAAGGCCCAATGGTACTTGAGCTTAACGCACGTCCAGGTTTGGCTATCCAAATCGCTAACGGTGCTGGCCTACTACCTCGATTGCACCATATTGAGAACCTTGGTACACCAGCTGAATACCCGAAACCTGCAGAACGCGTGGCATACGCAGCTAAGCAATTCGGCGTTCACGGTAACGAGATTGTTCCAAACTAAGCTATTTGCTGACTAGGGCACTTGATGCCTAATGGAGCTCAATAAAAAGCCGCAAAACTCTGAGAGTTACGCGGCTTTTTAGTCTCTGCCATTTGTTAACGAGTTGGACTAAGCTTCTGTAGCTTCAATTTCAGGCTCACGAATCGGATCAATGCGCACTGCCGCAACCTTAAACTCTGGGATCTTGGCATGCGGATCTGTCGCTGTGGTAGTCAAACGGTTCACAGGAGACTCCACGAAATGGAATGGGATAAACACCACACCTTTCTGCATTCGCTTGGTTACAAAAGCCGCAATTTCAATTTCACCACGACGTGTCGATACTTTGAGCATCTGACCATTCGAGATCCCTAACGCTTCTGCATCATGCACACTGACCATGGCACGTGGCCCTGCTAAGTTATCCAAACCTTTTGTTTTACGCGTCATGGTTCCTGTATGGAATTGCTCTAAGATACGCCCTGTCGTTAATACTAACGGGTATTCTGCGTCTGGCAGCTCTGCCGCATATCGAAACGGAATTGCTTCCATCTGACCACGCCCACGAGTGAACTGAGTCTGGTGCATAATACGTGTGCCATCAGGATTGTTCTTATTGCTTGGCCATTGCACACCATTAACCGTGATGTTTTCCCAACGTAGGCCACCATATTGTGGCGTGACGCGAGCAATCTCATTGGTAATGTCCGCAACAGAATCGTAGCTCCAACCACCACCCATTGCGTTGGCTAGCATTTGTATTATCACCCAATCTTCTTTCGCTTCACCTGGAGGCAATACTGCAGGGTTAATACGCTGAACGCGTCGCTCGGTATTGGTAAAGTGACCAGATTTCTCGGCGAACGAGCAAGACGGTAGAACCACATCGGCATACTGCGCCGTTTCGGTTAAGAAGATGTCTTGCACCACAAGGAAATCTAACGCTTCAAGCCCTTCAATCACGTGTGCTTGATTCGGGTCACTGAGTACTGGGTTTTCGCCCATCACATATAAACCACGCACATCTCGCTTACACGCCCCGTCAATAATCTCGGTCAACGTTAAACCCGTTTCAGCAGGCAAATCAGCAACGCCCCACTCCATCGCGAATTTTTGGCGAACCATTGGGTTGTACACTTTTTGATAACCCGGCAGGTTGTTTGGCAATGCACCCATATCGCACGCCCCCTGCACATTCGATTGACCACGCAGAGGGTTGATACCACCACCTTCAATACCGATGTTGCCACACAAGAGCTGCAGGTTGGCGATCGAGCGCACGTTGTCGTGGCCAGTGGTATGTTGCGTGATACCCATGGAGTAATACACCGCCGTGCGTTTTGCAGTACCGATCAAGCGCGCCATCGCGAAGATGTCTTCCGCTTTAACACCAGTCACTAGTTCTACTTTGTCTAACGAGTAGCTTGGTGACATTACCTCTTGCAACAAGGTATCAAAGCCATCGACACGATCATCAATGTATTCTTGGTCATACCAACCGTGCTTGATGATCTGCTGCATCACACCATTAATCAGCATCACGTCTGTACCCGGTCGGTGTGCTAGGTAAAGTTCAGCATGGTCGGCAATATCGATTCTCTTAGGATCAGCGACGATCAAGCGAGCACCGTTATGCCTTACTGCCTGTTTGATGTGTGAGCCGATAATTGGGTGCGCGGATGTAGTGTCAGAACCAATGATAAAGATGACATCCGAGTGTTTGATGCTTGGGATATCATTGGTCATCGCACCACTGCCTAGCGAAGCTTCAAGCCCAGTTACCGTCGAAGCATGACAAAGACGAGCGCAATGGTCGACGTTGTTGGTGCCAAGTTCACGACGAATGAATTTTTGGAACGCGTAGTTATCTTCATTGGTAGTTTTAGCCGATGAGAAACCCGCCAGTGCATTACTACCAAAACCTTGTTTGATAGCCGTGAATTTATCGGCAATCAGCGTAATGGCTTCTTCCCAGCTCGCAGGTTGTAGCCAGCCATCTTTACGAATTAATGGCGTAGTCAAACGGGCGTCGCTGCCGACGAAGTCGAAACCGAAGCGCCCTTTAACACACAACATACCTTCGTTGACCGGTGAGTCACCACCTTCTATATAGCGAATCTTATTCTTCGCTTCGTCAACGTGCATGGTCAGCTTACAGCCCACCCCACAGTAGGTGCAGATAGTGTCGACCTTTTTAAGGATGTCGGTGTCGCCTTGTTTTCTATCTCTCGCATCCACCATCGCACCGGTTGGACACGCTTGAATACAAGAGCCACATTGAACACAGTTAGAGTCACCCATTAAGGTCTTGTCAGCCCCGAAATTCGGACGACACTCAGGTCTTGAAGCGGGCTTGCCATCAGCCTGATTCATGAAACTTAATACGCCATGAACATTCTGTTCACGACATGCTTGAATACACTGTCCACAACTGATGCAGCGGTTGGCGTCAAAGATGATGAATTCAGAGCTATCATCGACAGCAAACTTTTGCCTTGTCGAACCAACTTTGGATTCCTCTGCGCGAATAGCTTGCCAACTCTCATTAGAAGCGACATCGATTTTGTATTCTGGATGTGTTTGGGTTGCCTTGTATTCAGTCGAGTAATCACGCAGATCGCAGTCGGTATTAACTTGGCAACCACACTCTAAACATCTTGCTGCTTCTGCGATCGCATCAGCATTATCAAAGCCCGTTTCTACTTCTTCAAAGCTCTGCTCTCGCTGCTCTGGTGTTAGCTCTGGCATGATTTTACGTGCCATGCGCTGTATCGACTTGTACTGCTCAGGATCAACGGCTTTAAGCTGCTTATGCTTTCTTGAGTTAAACGGTTTAGCCGGAATGTTTTCCATATCACCATTGAAGAATCGGTCGATCGCTTGCGCAGCAATACGCCCGTCTCCTACCGCTTCGACTGCTGTCGCTGGACCACGCCTGAAATCGCCGATACTAAATATATTACCCGTACCTGTGTGCATGGTTTGCGGATCAGCGTCCGCTGTGTTCCAACGAGTCAATGGGATATCAATCTCTTCGTTATCCATGAAGCTTAGGTCGGGCTTTTGCGACACCGCAGCGATAACCGTATCGAACGCTTCAACAAAGAACTCACCCGTTGGTTTCGGGCTACGACGACCAGAAGCATCTGCAGGACCAAGTGCCATACGTTCTAATCGAATCTCAGATACATGGCCATTGTCATCAGCAATATTCTCAGCCGGATTGGTCAAGAAATGGAACTTCACACCTTCGTGTTCAGCCTCTTCGATCTCATAATCTTCGGCTGGCATTTCATCTCGTGTACGACGATAGATCAGCGTGGTATCGGCACCATCACGTACTGCAGTTCGAGCGCAGTCAATCGCCGTGTTACCACCACCAATCACAGCGACTTTTTTGCCGGTAGTGAAGTGTTGGTCAGTTACATAATCTTTCAGATAATCAACACCTAGATAGCAGCCACCAAGGTCACTACCAGCATAATTCATCTCAACAGCTTGTGACGCCCCCACGGCTAAGCAGACCGCATCAAAATCGCGACTAAGATCTGACAAGGTAAAATCGACACCAAGCTTTTTGTCGCACTCTACTGCCATTCCGTTACGACACATGAGTTCGATTTCTTTATCTAGAATCGACTTCGGTAGACGATATTCTGGAATACCATAGCGCAGCCAACCACCAGCTTTAGGCATCGATTCATAAACACTGACGTCATAACCTTCATTAGACAGGTAATAACCTGCTGTTAAGCCACCAGGGCCACTGCCGACAATCGCAATGCTTTTACCTTTGTTGGGTTTCTTCGCAGGCATGTAGCTCTCTTGAGCAGCCAAATCGGCATCGGCTGCGTGTCGCTTGAGCTGGCGAATCGCAATAGAGTCATCGACTAAGTTTCTTCGACACTCGGTTTCACAGAAAGCAGGACATACACGACCAATCGATAGTGGCATCGGCAATGTTTTCTTAATAACTTCGATGGCTTTGGTATGATCATTTTGAGCAATATGATGAAGATAAGATTGAATATCGACTCCCGCAGGGCAAGCGGTTTGGCACGGTGCTTCGCAGTCAGCGTAGTGGTCTGCCATGATACGATTCAGCGCATCTTGGCGATGAGTCGTTAGCTGTTTAGATTGAGTGGTGATGTTCAAGCCATTGGTTACCTCAAGCTCACAAGAGCGAGTGACGCCTATCCCATCCACTTCAACCACACACAAATCACACGGCACCTTGTCCGATGTTTTGTTCAAACCACATAACGATGGAATCTCTAAACCACATGTTTTCGCCGCCTCAAGAACGGTTTGCCCTTGTTCGACGATTCGAAATTTCCCATCAATGACGATTTGAATCATAGCCTGTCCTACCTTTACCTTTCGCACACTGCGAGTTATCAATAATTAAAAATAAAGTAATACAATATTATTAATATTATTTAATCTATGTAATTACCATACATTAATTATGGTTTTGTGCGTGTGACCTCAAACAAGTTCCATTGATAATAACCATAAGGTATGAGTGGTCTTATCTGTATATGGAAAACGTTAAGTTGAAGGTAAAGACCATTTTAGGAAGGCAAGTGTAATCAGGGAGATTAGATTTCAGATATTAAAAAGCCCCTACCACTGTATATAAAGTGAATAGGGGCTTTGAATAGGTATTAATGAATCAGCTTATTGCTTACTGCTCAGCTTCTTCAATCAGCTCTTGCACTGGTGATGCAGGTTTGTTTTGTGCAAAACCTCGCAGACCAACAACGTGTACATGTTCATGATCTTTGAAGACCTTACGTACCAGTTTGTAGGTTGTGCCTTTCTCTGGGCTGATGTTTTCCGGTGCTGCAATCAGAAGCTGCATACCTAGACGGTCACACAGTTCAAACAGTGTAGAGATAGACTTCGCATCCAGACGTGCTGCTTCATCAAGGAACAATAAGCGACATGGAACAATGTCTTTGCTACGAAGTCGACGAGACTCTTCTTCCCAGCTCTGAACAACCATCAATAGGATAGATTGACCAGTACCGATCGCCTCACCGGTAGATAGAGCGCCCGATTCCGCTTGTAACCAACCATCAGAGCCACGGTTAACTTCAACACTTAGCTCTAGGTAGTTACGGTAATCCAGTAGCTCTTCACCTAGAACTTGAGGAGAACGTTGACCCATGTCGATGTGTGGGTTCACACGTTGGAACAACTTCGCCATTGCTTCAGAGAAGGTGAAGCGAGTCGTCTCGAACAAGTCTTTGTGCTGCTCTTGCTGAGTCGCTAGACCTGATAGCAAGATTTCGTGACTTTCACGGATCTTAACATTCAGACGTACGCCCTTAACCTGACCAAAGTAAATGTTTGATAGACCTTGGTTCAGCATTCGAATACGGTTCTGCTCACGCTGAATCGTCTTCTTGATAATGCTTGCTACCGACTCAGAGCTGATCGCTAGGCGGTTTTCACGCTGGGTCAGTTCTTCTGTTAATCGAGCTAGCTCAACTTCCATCTCTTCGATTGCTTCAACCGGATCATCCGTATGAATGATGTCTTGGCGAATACGCTCGCGAAGATGTTGGTAAACCGCAATGTAGAACAGAACCTTACGCTCTGGATGTGCGTTATCTTCCGATAGACGCAGCGAATCACGTAGGTCGTCATTATCAGCCACAGCCAGACGCAGCGCACCCAGTGATTTATCCGACATTGAGCGAAGTTCGCCTGCCGTTAGGTAAGCCAGCTCACGCTTGTGTAGACGACGTTCAACGTCATTCTCACGAGCCAAGCGAAGTACTGAACACCAGCCTGCTTTTGCTGCAACCACAAAGGTACGAAGCTCTGTGTACTCTTTCTGTACTTTCTTAAGACGCTTAGCCAGCGCTTTCATCTCAAGTTCAGTCGAGGTAATCGTACGCTCGTATTCACTCTTACGGCTACGAGACGTGTGTAGACGCTCTTGTAGCTCGTCGCGACGACGTACAGCACGTTCTTCAGCGCCTTCATCAGCGTTAACACCGAACTCTTGAAGCTCTTGCTTGAACTCTTGAACCGTCTCTTGCTTCGCTTGGTGCGAGCTCTTCAGTGCTGCTAATACTTGGTTGTACTGGTTCATCTGCTCGCGAGCTTGCTTCAAGCCATCACGACCTTTCGCTCGTGCTTGTTCCGCTTGAACCAGTTTCGCTTTCAACTGCTCGCTCAGTTCGCTGCTCTTGTTAAGCAGGTCAACAGAATCAGCGTAAGCAAAGTAGTGACGACGTTCAATCAGATCAGACAGTGCGAACACTTTGCCTTTTAGCGTTTGCAGAGCGTTATCTGCTTGACGGTACTCCGCTTCTAAAGCTTCGAATTGCTCTGGGTCAGCATCGAGTGCAGAAACAATTTGCTCTAATGAAGTAAGCGCTTTGCCATGAGTGTTCAAGTAAGACTTAGCTTCGCTTAAACGCTCTAGTTGTGCTTCTAGTTCAGCAAGACGCTCAGCTAATGTTTCGTCTTCAAGAATACGAACCATAGGTGCCAGTTTGTCTAACGCACCAAGTGCTTGCTTGCTTTGTAGAAGCTGACTGCGTTGCTGCTGCTCTTTAGAATCTAGCTCTGCCAGAGAACGAACAATTTGGTTACGCTTATCACGAATAGACGCTAGCGCCTGTTCTGGATCTGCGTTGAACGCAACGTGCAGATGCTTCGCAACAAAGCTGTTGAATGCTTGGTATAGACGATTCAGTTTTTGTGAATCAAACGCTGCTTTGGCGTGATTCTCAACAACTACATCACGCTCTTCACGTAATTTCTCAAGGCGTTGTTCACGAGCCGCGCGACCAAACAGTGGAATCTCAGGGAAGCGAGAGTAACGCATTTGGCGATCGTTCAGTTGAACGCACACCGCGCCTTCTAACTCGTCCGCGTTGAATGAGCTGTCATCAAACGCGTCTACATCACCTTCAAGGATGTAAAGGTCTTCAGGACAATCATCAAGATCAATCAGCTTCTCTTTGATGCCATCAAGATCAGACACCACAATCGCGTGACGAGCCGGGCCGTACATCGCACTGAAGTAAGGTGCATCACCAATCGTGATATCGTCGTAGATCTCAGAAAGCAACACGCCACCAAGCGTATCCGCTAGGCCTTTCAGGCGAGGATCGTTAGAACCACCTGGAGATGCTAGACGCTCAATTTCTTGCTCAAGTTCAGCTCGGCGAGTTGCCAGTTGATCTTTAGCAACCGCTTGAGATTTTTCGTCTTCAAGCACTTGCTGCATTTGAGTCATTACCGCTTGGCTATCTTCTAGTTCAGCTTCGGTTTGATCTCTTAGTGCTTCAAGGGCATCGTTTGCCGTGATCCAAGCAGGAGCAATAGACTCTAGCTTTTGAATCTCTTGATCGTGGTTTTGTTGCACACGACGCTGTTCACTTTTCGCTTCACGTAACTCTTCTTGAGCATACTCAAGCGTTTCGATCTGCATTGCATGACGTTCGCGCTCTTCGTCGAAAACCGCTTCATCAGTCAGTGAGATGTTGTGTTGCTTTTGGTATTCAGTCGCAAGCTCTTTTGCTTGACGCTGCTGCGCCACATCACGAGCCATGTCGCGGTGCTGAGCACGCCATTGCTGTTCGTTCTCAACAACGTGTTTTGCGTTACGACCTTTTTCTAGAGCTTGCTTAGCACTGTGAGACGCTTCTTTACGTTCAACGTCACCAACGATGCTCTTAACCAAAGACAGTGCTTTGTCGAACTGTGCAGAAGCTGCAGAAGACATGTCTAGCTTGTGCTTAGTAGACAGTAGCGTCTGCGTGCTTGACTCTTCTTGTGCTTTTAGCTCAGAAACCAAGGTTAACGCGCTTTCTGCAGTAATAGATTCATCACCTAGCAACTGCTTGGTTTTCTCTAAAGCTTGAACGGCTTGCTGGTATTGAAGTGCACGAGTCTGCTGAACATCCAACGCTTGTTGGTAATCAGCAAGCTGAGTTTTCAGGCTATCCACTTCTTCTTCAGTAATGGTTGCCTGCTCTTCCGCAAGAAGTACACGTTCTTGAGCTTCTTCAACCACCATCATCTGCTCTTCTAGACGCTCATTAAGCTCTTCTAGATCTTCGCTGTAACGAGCAATTTTCTCTTGCTGGCGAAGTGCAGTTTGAACCAATTGAAGATGATCCGAAGCCGCTTGGTAATCTTGCTCTAGCGCTGACTCTTGATCCACCAGCAGCTCGAGTTCTTCTTGGACACGATTCAACAGGTTGTTTTGATCAAGCAAGGTTTCGCGAGAGCCAAACAGTTCACCACGGAACTTCATGGTTTGATCTAACTTGTTGCGACGATCGTTAGCATGGCGCATGTAGTCCGCAGCCACGTAGTTCGTTGATTCAGTGATCAAGTGTTTGAACAAGTCACGATCCGACTGAGTTGTCTTGATCGCTTCTAGCGTCATGCGGTTCTCGCGCAGTGCCGATTCCATATCTTGGAATGCTTTCTTCACACCACCGTTTTGCGGCAGAAGGTAATCACGTAGAGAACGTGTAATCGCACTTGAGATACCACCGTAAAGTGATGCTTCAATCAGACGGTAGAACTTAGAACGGTCGCTGCTGTTACGAAGTTTCTTCGGTACTACACCGTACTCAAACATCTGTGAGTGATAATCAACAATCGAAGAGAATGCTTTAAAGTGCGCACCTTCGTATTGTGCAACTGCAGCTTTCACATCGTTCAACTGACATACACGAGCGTGGCTGTCTGAAACGTTCTGAATCAATACATCCGTTGGTTTCACATGGCTAGGAAGGCCTTGGATAACAAACGGCTTGATGTCTACTTTCTTGTCACGACCCGCAACTTGCTGCAGTTTTACTGCAAACAACAGGCGTTGATTACGAGAGTTAACAACATCTAGCGCTGCATAACATGCGCCAGGCTGAAGCTTACCGTAAAGACCTTTATCACGAGATGACTGTGAGCTACCCGCTTCCGTTGTGTTACGGAAATGCAGAAGGCTTTGGTCAGGGATAAGTGCCGTGATGAATGCCGCCATTGTGGTCGACTTACCTGCACCGTTACCGCCAGAAAGCGTTGTAACCAATCCATCAATATCAAAAGTACGCGCGAAGAAGCCGTTCCAGTTGACCATGGTTAATGATTGATACTTACCTCTTTCAATCATGCTTCACCTTCTACTTTTGTTTGTTCGCCGTCGTTTGACTCAAGGTCAAAGTCAGCTTGATCGTTAAAAATGTCTTGTTGACCGTTTTCGTCTACGCCTGCATCGACTTCTGATGCGGCTTCAGCTTGCTCTTCATTTAACAAGCTGCCTTGGTTAGGCTCTTGAGTATGCACCACAGCTTCACCATCACGGATAAGACGCAGTTGAGCTTCTTTCATGTCATCGCCAACACGTACGTCAGCACCAAAGCGGAATACCGCTTCGCTGATACGGAATTTGCCCGTCTCACCAATCGCAATCAACATGCCGATACGACGTAAGCGACGCAGAGAAGTACGCACTTTTTCAAACAGTTTCTCTTTGTCTAAGTCAGAACCCGACGCACGGTTGGTTGCTAACTTCATGAGTTTTTTCTCATCCGCTAACGACATCAACTCATCAAATAGTTCTTGGTTAGTGAAAATACCTTCGTGTGCTAGACGCTCCGGGCTTAGGTACAAGAAACACAATACCTTACCAACAAGCATGTCCAGCTCAGACAAAACACTACGACCGATTAGCGACGTAGAACGCGGACGCAGGTAAAAGAAGCCTTCTGGCGCTTTCACAAGCTCGGTGTTGTAGCGTTGGTAGAAATGCTGAAGCTCAACTTCAAAGTCAGAAAGTAACGCGTGGTTATCTAAGTCTTCTGTTGAAATATGCTTACCTGAACGCAGCATGCTGTCTAGCGCAGGGAACAATGGGTTCGCTATCGCTTTTACCAGTTTCTCTGGCATGTAATCATCAGTACTTGTTAATGACATTTGCTTGTACCTTTGCACCGAAATCGTTGATTGCCTGCCAATCTGGCTGAATAGCCTGATAGTCAGACTCTGAGTAACCTAAGCGCACGGCTTGGTCGACAACAATTCTGGCTAAATCAAAATGGTGTGTGCGAGGGTGTGCCGCGAGGTAATCGCGTAGCACAAGGCCAAGATCAATTGGCGCACCTTGCTGTTTGTGAGCTTTTAACATCTCTGCAATTCGGTCTGAAAGCAGATCATTCACTTGCTCAAATTCTTCGTATTCTACGTCGATTGGTGCTTGGCCCATTACTTCGTCATCACGAAGTACCAAGGCTTCATCACGCAAATCGGTAAGCTTTTCAGCATCGGCGTAGGTCAATAACCAAGGCGCATCAAAGTAGTCGGTAACCGACTGACGCAAGCGTTGGCTAAAGGCACGGTTTTTATCCATATCAATCGCGGTACGGATAAACTTGTGAACGTGGCGGTCATAGCCGATCCACAAATCGATCGCTTGCTGACCCCAACTAGTGATTCGATCGAGCTTCATCTGCAAGCCGAATAGGGTTTCACCAACGAACTCGAGTTCGTCGTCACCGTAAACAATTTCTTGAATATCGAGGATCTGTGTTTGCAGTTCATCACCCGCAGCTTGCAAGGTGTCTTGCAACTCTTTTAGCGTGGAGGAGGTTTCTGATAGCAAGGTTTCACAGTTGTTGATCGCTTCTCGCCAATCCTTATTTAAAAGGTCGGCAATTTGCTGCTTAACGGTTTGCTGCTGCTCATCCATCACACGTTGGTTAAGATCGATCTGATCGAAAATTTCACCAACAGAATACTTGAGCACGCCGTAAACGTTCTTTCTCCAATGTCCTGAAGTTCCGCCCTTCTGCGCTGCTTCAATAGCTTTCGCCATCTCGTCCGCAACCATAGAAAGCTGGATAGACAATTTTAGTTTTGAGAACTGACGGTGGCGTAAGTAATAATCCGAGATACCAATCGCTAATGGCGACAAGCGGTAAATGCTCGCACCATCCGTGATTTCGCTAGTAAAGCGGCTAATCAGCTTCTGTTTAACCAACTCATTGATGGCGTTGTTGGCACGAAACGCAGACGCTTCGCCAGTATCTTCAAACAGTCGAGTGACGATGGTAAATGCATCGTGCAGTTCACCTTCGCCCAACTCTTCATCGAACCTTTCATTGCTTAGTACTGCGATAGCAATCAAAAATGCTAGGCGCTCTGGCGGCAAGTTTAATGAAAAATCATGCTGCTTGACCCAGCCCACCAACTCATCAATTGGCTGCTCTTCGGCAGTTTGAGTCATTTCACTCATTGTGGTTCCTGTTACTGTTCTTCGTCATATCGAACATGTTAGATATGACGCCTATTTCTTTATGACGCGGGCTTCTTACGATTGCATAGCGCATGTTGTGGCTTCTTTTACCACATTCACCGCTGTTATTGCGCAGGTTTTTGAGCCCAAACGTGAATATAACGGCCTAGTGACAGATATGGCTCTTGGCGACATAGCTGTTTTTCTAGTTCCAATACATCTTCAAATTGGTAATCGCCCATGTACTCCATATTACCTATGTAGTCACTAAAGGAGCGAATGCCTGATTTACCACAGATTTCTAGACCAGCGTCTTCAATCCATTGATAAACCTCTTCTGGCTTCAAGCCTTTTTGTGGTTGCAGCTTAAACCGTTTTCGATGTGGCATCCCATTCAATACATGAGGAATGTTGCCACAAATCACATTTTTCAGGACTAATCCGTGGTGGTTGTAAAACATTATCGAGGCAACGCCACCCGGTTTGACTTGTTCAAGCAACAAATCAAGCGCCTCTTTCGGGTCGGCTAACCATTCCATTACGGCATGAAACATCACCACATCGACTTTCTCTTCGAGATGCTCTGACACTTTTTGCACTGGAGAATGGATAAATCGATACTGCTCTAACAAACCCGCTTCGTTGATACTTTCTTCGGCAAGCTTAAGCATCTCAGAAGAGAGATCGCACAAAGAAACCTTATGACCAAGTGCCGCAATTTTTTGCGACATCTGTGCCAACCCGCCCCCAGCATCAAGCACATGCAGCGGTGACGCTGAATGCTCAAATTTGCTCAAAGCTTGTTCTAAATCTTCCCATACGATGATCTGACGGATCTCTCCTTTGTCAGAGCCGTAAATATTTTTTGCAAATTTGTGGGCAATATCGTCGAAATTACGGTCTTCAGTCACGGCTACTTGAGTTATTATGTCCTATCGTGCCTGCTATTCTGTCACAGGAATTTCAGGAATAAAGAGGCGATGTCTCTTTTTACTACTAAGTGATGTTTTTTCGGACTATTCGGATATGTTTGAGCTGAAAAAAGTAGTGTCTTCACTATTGATGCCACTGCCAGCAATGTTAATTCTCGCTTTTCTGGGCTTAGCCCTAGTGATGTTTACTACCAAAAGGAAGACTGGTTGCCTAATTACCCTTTCAGCCCTCTGTGGTATTTTCCTAATCGCTTTCCAGCCAGTTTCTAGCCAACTTTTAATGCCAATGGAAAGGCAACACACCGCTTTTTTACCTGTCGATGAAACCGTCGATTACGTTATGGTTCTCGGAAGTGGTCACGTCGTAGACGACCAGATTCCACCGACATCTGAACTTAGCCGCACAGGCCTGATGCGCTTGAGTGAAGGGATTCGTATTCTGCGTCTTTACCCTGGTGCCAAGCTTATCTTGTCAGGCTACGGCGCTGGCACTGAAGTAAGTAACGCAAGAATGATGGCCAAGGTTGCCCTAGCCCTTGGTGTTGCAAAACCCGACATCATTTTGCTTGAGACAGCAAAAGACACTTGGGAAGAAGCTCGCCAAGCTGCCGCGTTTGTTAAAAACAAAAAGATGGTATTGGTGACATCTGCGAGCCACATGACTCGTGCGCTGAATGAATTCCACGCTGCTGGCATGAAACCATTGCCTGCACCGACCAACTACCTTGCACAAGAAGGCATTGTGGAACCTTGGAATAAGTACATGCCTAAAGCGATCTATCTAGAACAGACAGAGCGTTACTGGCACGAGACCATGGGATTGGTTTGGCAAAGCCTACGTGACTGGCTAGACACCAGTAACGATATTTCGGAAGAGCCAATTGTTGTTCCTGAGCCTTCGAGCTTGATTGAGGAAGACGGTGAAGTTTCTGCAGCGCAGTAGACTCAAGCTGATGTTTATCTCTGTCTTATGTTTATCTCTGTCTTATGTTTAACTCCGCCTAATGTTTAAATCAGATTATTGGCAGGCAGAATCTTAAAACAATTCGTAGGCTGTCAGTTCGCTAACGACAACAGCTAGGCAATAAAAAAGCCGAGACATCATTGATGTCTCGGCTTTTTCGTTCATATGTCGTTGCTGACTAGAAAGTCACGAGGAATATTAGTCACCAGCGAACATGTAACCTTCACCGTGAACCGTCACAAAGATTTGTGGGTTCTTAGGGTCGAATTCCATTTTGGCACGCATGCGACGAATCAGTACGTCGATCGTGCGGTCATTCGGTGCGTCCACTCGATGACTGATCATATTCAGAATACGTTCGCGACTTAATACTTGGTTAGGGTAAGAAGACAAAGCCACCAACAGTTCATATTCAGCTTTAGTCAGCTTCACTGGCTCGCCATTTTTGCTTAGCGCACGACGAGGAATATCAAATGTCCACTCACCGAAACGAACCACAGACTCGTCTGATGTTTCTTCTACTGCGCCAGCTGCCGTTTTACGAGCGGCAGAAATACGCCAAAGTAGGTTTTTAACTCGAACCAATAACTCGCGAAGTTCGAAGGGTTTAGTAACGTAATCGTCCGCGCCCATTTCAAGGCCAACGATTTTGTCGATGCTATCCGTGCGTCCAGTAACTAAAATAATTCCAATGTCTGATTGACTGCGTAATTCGCGAGTTAGCATCAATCCATCTTCGCCTGGTAAGTTGATGTCCAGCATAATGAGGTCAACGTTGTTTTCATCTAACACGTTTCTCATTTGAGCGCCGCTTTCTGCTTCGCTCACGGTGTAACCTTCGTTCTGGAAGTATCCAACCAGTTTACTGCGGGTTACCACATCATCTTCTACGACTAATACGTGATAGCTCATCTACACCACTTTTCTTATTTAATAGTTTCAGTAACTATTCTATTCATAACTAGTAACAATTCTAGTGTTACAGAAGATAAAAGCCAGAAAGATGAATCTTTTTTGATACAAGACAATCTTAAACCTTGCTATTTATCGCCCATCGCAATTCAATATAGGCATTACTACTAACGAGTAACTTTGCGTTTCGCAAATAACCTTGTTATTCAGCCTTGGTGTTTATATCCCAAATCTCTTGACGATATTGAGTATACAAACGCCGCAAGACTAAATCAGGATCCAAGAAATGAAAGATACGAAAGCGTTCAACGAGCAAAGAGCAGAAATCTACTGGTGGCTATCAAGCTTATTCGCCAAAGAGCTCACTCAAGAAGAACTCGATCACTACCACTCTGTTGAGATTCGTTCTTTCCTAACTGGTTTAGGTGAAAATGAAACACTAAAGCCATCGATTGATAGCTTAGTTGACGCGCTAAACCGTCTGCAAACACGTGAAGACGCTCAGCTAGAACTGTCTGCTGACTTTTGTGACCTTTTCTTAAAGACAGATAAACATGGTGCCCTTCCATACGCTTCTATGTACATCGGTGAGACTGGCCTATTAAACGATAAGCCTGCAAAAGAGATGGAAGAGATCATGGCTAAACACAATTTAGTGGTTAACCAAGACCTGAAAGAGCCAGCAGACCACATTGCTATCGAACTCGATTTCCTTGGTAACTTGATCATCCGTTCTAACGAAACAGAGCTTGAAGAAGAGCTAGAGAAGTCATTTGCTATTCAACAACAGTTTATCGAGCAACAACTCTTAACTTGGGTACCAAAATTCAACGTTAAATGTCATGACGTTGATGAATTCGGTTTCTACGCTTCAGTCTCATCTCTGCTACTCGCATTCTGTCAGTTGGACACTCAATATTTAGCTGGTGAATAGCTTATTAGGCGACTAAGTAAATAAATTCAGTAGAATGTGACAATTCACCCGGATTTCTGGGTGAATTTTATTGCGAGTAATTTCTAGTCAGTCTAAAATTGTGACCGCAAACGATAAAATATGAAACATTCACGAAATGCTATGCTTATTAAAGTTCAGAGCATTTCGGTGTTAAGACAAGCCGCTCATAGCGGTTTTTTGTTTTTTAGCACTTTAGTACCCAAAGAGCCCTACAAATTTAAGCTCTTAGTTAGGTAGCTTAACGGCTACTTCATTCCGTACTTTGGGAAAGTAGCTTCTAATAGGATAAAACCATGGCCACTATAAAAGATGTCGCTCGCTTAGCCGGCGTATCAACAACAACCGTTTCTCACGTAATCAACAAAACACGTTTTGTTGCAGAAGCGACTCAAGAAAAAGTAAACAAAGCCGTAGATGAACTGAACTATGCACCAAGCGCGGTTGCTCGTAGTTTGAAGTGCAATACAACACGCACTATCGGCATGCTTGTTACTCAATCAACCAACTTATTCTTCTCTGAAGTTATCGATGGTGTTGAGAGCTACTGCTACCGTCAAGGTTACACTTTGATCCTGTGTAACACGGGTGGTATCTATGAGAAGCAACGTGACTACATTCGAATGCTTGCAGAGAAACGTGTAGATGGCATCTTAGTTATGTGTTCAGACCTAACTGAAGAACTAAGAGAGATGTTAGATCGTCACGCTGACATCCCTAAAGTTATTATGGACTGGGGCCCAGAGAGTTCTCAAGCTGACAAGATCATCGATAACTCTGAAGAAGGTGGCTACCTAGCAACCAAATACCTTATTGAGCGCGGTCACTCTAAGATTGCTTGTTTAAGTGGCCACTTAGACAAAGCCGCCTGTGTAGAACGTATCGCAGGTTACAAACGCGCACTCAACGAAGCTAAGATTACTGCTGATGACAACATGATCATTGAAGGTAACTTCGAGTGTGATACTGCTGTTCTTGCTGCAGAGCAAATCGTAGAAATGAAAGATCGCCCAACAGCGGTATTCTGTTTCAACGATACAATGGCACTGGGCTTAATGAGCCGACTTCAAGAAAAAGGCATCCGTATCCCTGAAGATATTTCAGTGATCGGTTACGACAACATCGAACTGGCTGAGTACTTCTCTCCACCGTTAACAACGGTTCACCAACCTAAACGTCGTGTTGGTAAGAATGCATTCGAGATTTTATTAGAACGCATAAAAGACAAAGATCACGAGAAGCGTGTCTTCGAAATGCATCCTGAGATTGTTGAACGAAGTACAGTTAAAACGTTAAATTAATTGATAAAACGAGTTTTATTTCATTAAGCGCACCTTTGGGTGCGCTTTTTTTATCAACAACTATAATGAACCTATATGCACAATAGAAAGATCATTAATTGAAGCAATATCACATTTTGAAATAACAAGTGTGAGCCTCATTCAACAAAAACTTTATTCTATTCAATCAGTCACGCACAGGGCAAACCACTTGAAAAAGTGGGACGCAAAGCTTCCGGCCTAAACCACTCGTTGGTATGGTAGCGGGGTTACCGATGGCAAAATGCAGTAACTACTGACAATTTAGTAATTTACAGCCTATTGACAATTTAATTGCAACATTTTGCTAATCTCTCGGACCTGCTTATTTGGTGGCGTAGTTCAAATACACCGAGATAAATAACATGGATAAACCGATACTAAAGGACTCAATGAAGTTATTTGAGCCCCTAGGAAAAATTAAGTCACGCTCAATGTTTGGTGGATTCGGTCTTTTTGCTGATGACACTATGTTTGCTCTGGTTGTTAATGACCAGCTGCATATACGGGCAGACAAATGCACAACGAAGCAATTCGAACAACAAGGGTTTCAACCGTACGTCTACAAAAAACGTGGTTTCCCTGTCGTTACTAAATATTTCGCTTTGCCTGAAGGCCTGTGGCAAGACCAAGAGAAAATCTTGGAACTTGCAACGACGTCTCTGGGTTTCGCTAAAGAAGAAAAAGCTGAACAGTCTTCTGCTAAGCCAACTCGACTCAAAGATCTGCCGAATCTTCGACTCGCTACTGAGCGTATGTTGAAAAAAGCAGGAATCGATTCCGTTGAACGTTTATATGAATCTGGCTCTGTAAACGCCTTTAACGCCATCAAGGAATCGCATGCGTCCTCTGTCAGTATTGAATTACTGTGGGCGCTAGAAGGTGCGATCAATGGAACACATTGGTCTGTTATACCGCAGCAGCGTCGTGAAGAGCTTATCAATCGCGTTAATTAACTTTGTCAGTTCAAACTACTTATATAACTAAGCCGCATTTTTTGCGGCTTTTTTTATATCTGCTGAAAGTTAATCTATGCTTTGCCTGTCTATCTATACTAATGGTATGCATTGAAAATTAGAGGAAGTATCAATGAGTAAGAAAATGATATTGGGTATTGTGTTGGTCGTAACCATCATCTTGTTAGGCGTCAATTTTGGCCAGTACCTAACGCTTGAAAACGCCAAGGCCCAACAAGCCGTTTTGAATGACTACATTGACAGCAACTTTATTGCCGCCGCTGCTATCTATTTTGTTGCTTACGTAATGATCACTGCTTTCTCAATTCCTGGTGCTGCGGTCGTCACGCTCTTAGGGGCTGCACTGTTTGGCTTCTGGAACAGTTTACTGCTGGTATCTTTCGCAAGTGCTATTGGTGCAACCCTCGCCTTTTTGAGTAGCCGTTACCTGCTACGTGATTGGATCCAAACCAAATTTGGTGACAAGTTAGCAACGATTAATAAGGGTGTAGAAAAAGACGGGGCATTTTACTTATTCTCGCTTCGCCTAATTCCTGTATTCCCGTTTTTCCTTATCAATCTACTAATGGGTTTAACCCCAATGTCGGTTTCTCGTTACTACATTACGAGCCAAATAGGCATGCTACCTGGTACTGCTGTTTTCTTGAATGCTGGTACTCAACTCGCAGAAATTGATTCACTTTCAGGTATCGTTTCACCTTCAGTACTACTATCGTTTGCATTGTTGGGTGTATTCCCAATTATTGCCAAATGGTTGATGAGCAAATTTCGCTCAGCACCTGTCGCTGACTAACGTGTATAACTGAATAACGTATACAGCTGACTAACACCTAAAGCCGAATAAGGTTCTATCTCAATGAAAATCTTCAGTGCATCGAATCCAACAGAAGCCCATATCATCTGTGGATTGTTAGAAAGTGAGAATATTGCGTGTGAAGTCCGTGGTGAAGGTTTGTTTGGTTTAAAGGGGGAAATCCCATTTACCGAAGAAACTGACCCTTACGTATGGTTATATGAGCCAGAATTGGCTAGTAAAGCCCGCACTATTGTCAATGACTACCAAAAACAGCAAGATTCGATCATCTATGAAGAGTGGCGTTGTGGTGAGTGTCATGAAGTTAATGAAGCACAATTCGGTTCTTGTTGGCAGTGTGGCGCAGCCTCTCCTGAATAATACCTCATGACAACAACCTGAGATTCAGTCAGATACCTCCTCCAAATAAAAAACGGGAAGCTAACTTAGTTAGCTTCCCGTTTTTTATTTCAATTCGATTTAACTCTCGGCTTAGAGAATGAACCTAGAAGATCACTGGATTTGTTTTTGGATAAACTCGATAGAATGTTGATTGAATTCTTCAGGGTTTTCGACATTACACACGTGACCGCAGTTTGCGATTTCAACTAGTTCACTCGACTCATGCGCCTCAACCATTTCTTTAACGGGCTTGATGAACATGTAATCACGTTCTCCCATCAAATAGAGAGTTGGGATTGGTAACTCTCTATCTTTGAAATACTTCATCAGAGGGTTTACATCAGCCGTCAGGATGAACCAGCGTTTAAACTCTTTTTGACAAAGCTTTTTGGCTTCGCGGATAAACAAGTGGCGCGATTCTTTTTGGCTTTTCTGCGGCATCACAATGTAAGCAAACAGGCTATAAAGCCACATGTAAGGAATGATGTGCTTACTCAGGTTACCGAGTTTGACCAACACTTGCGAACGAGTGTTGAGTTTGGTTACCGCCCCACCAAGTACCATTGAGCGAACACGGCCTGCTGCTAGCTCTGCAACGTTACGAACGATAATCGTCCCAAGAGACATGCCCACGAAGTGTGCGGAACGGATTTTGAGGTGATCTAACACTTTAAGAATATCGAGCGTGACCGATTTGAACGTATAGCGATTCGAAATCAGCTCTTTAAGTATGTTGTCTGATTTACCATGCCCTCTCAGGTCAATGAGAAGCAAGTTGAAGTGCTGCTTATACGCTTTGATCTGCTTAAACCAGATAGAGGAGCTGCCTCCTGCGCCATGCACAAATACAACCCACTCATCGCTCGTAGGGTGAGTAAATGTTTTATGAAATAATAAACTGTCAGACATACCTATCGCTTTAATTATTAAAATGGAGCTATGCCTCATCACGAGGCGATGACTAAGGATATCACGCAATTAAGAACTTTAAGTGATAATAGTGTCAAACCTGTCATTAGTCATGTGAATACCAACCTCACCTTTTCTACCTGACTAAAATGAGTTTGCAAGCTTTGTCTTTATAAACGTGATGTGATCTGACCAGAAAACAAAAAGGCACCCTATTATTAGAGCGCCTCTTTTATTAAAGACAATTGCTGTACATACACTAATTTTAGAAGCTAAAGCAGAGCGCTAAAATGCAGAGTGATACATCGCAAGATACTCTTTTGCCGCATCTTCCCAACTAAAATCTTTCTGCATAGCATAAAGCTGAACACGCTTAATTTCAGATGGGTTTTGTGCATAAAGCAGTAATGAACGATGCAGTACAGCCAATAACGCTTGCGGCGTCGGTTCTTCAAAAGCAAACCCAGTCGCTACCTCAGGATCCTGATCGTAATCATTCACGCTGTCTTTTAAACCACCCACAGAACGAACAATCGGTAACGTACCGTAAGCCATGCTGTAGATCTGGTTTAAACCACAAGGTTCGAATTCGGAAGGCATCAAGAAGAAATCGGAGCCCGCTTCAACCAAGTGCGCTAGCTCGTTGTTGTATGCTTCTACAAACGAGAACTTGTCTGAGTGAAGTGCCGATAGTTCTTTCAACTGACTCGCCAACACAGGATCGCCTGTACCTACAATCACGATCTGAAGATCGTTCTTCAAAAACTGCTCAATGATAGGCAATAAGTAATGCACGCCTTTTTGATTTGTCAGGCGACAAACCATGCCATACACAGCGCAATCGATGACTGGCAGGCCAACATCTTGTTGCAGTTTTTGCTTACAAGCTGACTTTCCGCGAACCATGCTGTGCTTAGTTGCTTTGTATTTACGAGGCAAGAAAGCATCCGTTTCAGGGTTCCAAGCGCCGTAATCACAGCCATTCAGAATACCGACTAAATCAGAAGACCTGTGTTGAAACTCTGCCGCCATACCATGGCTGCCAAGCTCAGTTTTGAGCTCTTCTGCATAGGTTGGGCTTACTGCATTCACTTTGTCTGCACACATCACACCGGCTTTTAGCATGGTGACATGAGTATCACTTACCGAAGCTTCTGGAACATTGTAGCTGTGCATCTCAGGAAGAGACTGCAACTCATCGTAAGAGAACACACCTTTGAAAACCGCATTGTGAATTGAGATAACACTGCGTGTATTTTCAAAGAAGTCGTGTTGTTGGTAACGCGATTTAAGCAAGAAAGGAACAAAGCCAGTATGCCAGTCGTTCGCGTGAATGATATCAGGTTGGAAGCCAAGCTTAGGAAGCATATCAAGGCATGCTGCACTGAAGAATGAGAAGCGCTCTCCATTATCAGCGTAAGCTTGGTTATTTTCTGCGTACATTTCTGGACGGTCAAAATACTTGGCACATTCAATACCAAAGACTTGAACGCCTTCTACACTCAGTTTTTTTACTTGATAAGCGGTATGAGGCCAATGGTCTAGCTCAGTCGCTAAGATGACTTCTGCTGAATCAATGTTTGGAATGTTGCGGTAAGCGGGGATGGTCACTCGAACGTCCTGTTCGAGTGTTTGTAACGCTTTCGGCAGTGCCTTGGCTACATCAGCCAAGCCACCACTTTTAATCAAGCCTTCAACTTCAGACGCTACAAAAAGTACCGAGAGAGTCTTAGTAACCAACTCGTGCTCCTTTAGGAATAACTACTACACCATCGTCAGAGACGTGGTAATGCTTTTTATCTTCTTTCAGGTTTACGCCGATCTGCGTGCCAGGTGCGATGTCTGCATCTTTATCAACGATAACACGACGAAGTACACAACCCTCGCCCACTTTCACATCGCCCAATAAGATACTTTCGCTAATATCACACGCTGATGCGATATTGCTGCGGAAACCCAGTACACACTTCTCAATACGAGAACCGCGTACGTAACTACCGTTACACACTAAGCTGTCGATGATCTGAACACGGCCATTTGCCGAATCAGTAAACGTCGCAGGTGGTAATGGCGGATAGTAAGTATGTAGTGGCCACTTGCGGTTGTATAGAGAGAATGGCGCATCTTTTTCAAGAAGGTCCATGTGAGCTTGCCAGTACGCGTCAATCGTACCTACATCGCGCCAGTAAACTTCTTCTTTCTCACCAGTAATACGGTTGGTGCTGAAGTCGTAAACAAACACATCACCGCGTGGAACCATATTTGGAATGATGTCTTTGCCGAAGTCGTGCGTCGAATCTTCTTTATCTGCATCTTCAACAAGCTCAGCGAAAAGCTCGTTTGCTTCAAATACGTAGTTACCCATAGAAACAAGCGCAGATTCTGGGTCACCCGGAATTGACTTAGGGTTAGCTGGTTTTTCTTCAAAACCAATCATACGACCTTCCGCATCCACTTCGATAACACCAAACTCTGATGCTTCAGCAAGCGGCATACGCAGTGCAGAAACAGTTAGCGCAGCTTTCTTTTCTTTGTGGAAATCAAGCATCTGCTTAATGTCCATTTTGTAAATATGATCTGAACCAAAAATACAAACTTGATCTGGTTCTTCCAACTGCATGAAGCGAAGGTTTTGATAGATGGCATCTGCAGTACCTTCATACCAACGCTTACCCGTACGCATTTGCGCAGGAATTGGATCGATAAAACGATCTGTTATGCCACTGATATTCCAACCTTTTTTCATGTGATGGAACAGGGATTGTGACTTGAATTGTGTTAATACATAGATCTTCATAAGATCAGCATTAACGAAGTTGTTCAAAGCGAAATCAATTAAGCGGTAGCTACCACCGAAAGGAACCGAGGGTTTGCTGCGAGATTCAGTTAAAGGTCTTAAGCGAGAGCCTTCACCACCAGCAAGAATCATTCCCAATACACCAGCCATTTTATTCTCCATATATTTATAGCTTGTCGATGTCAGTGCTCGTAGAGGTATCTTCCTCTGGGGGATGAGCACCAACACTTATTTCGGTACTTAGCGAATATCCATTCACATATAGTGACAGTATCCTAAGCCAAACGTTGTTGTCCGTGCACTATTCTTTGCACTTGGTTTTATATACGTTATCGACTTTCCTGCCGATTTCAATTTTTAATACGCCATTCTGTGCTACGTAAGCTGATTGCTTTCCTAAGACTTAAAGCAGCTCACATTACACCGTCTGAGCGAAACATTACATTAACACCCGACACACATCAGGTATACAACTAAACACTGATCTGTGACTTACAATATTTTAATTAAGTTACATTCTCGTTAAAGTTGCATAAGAAGATTTGATTAATTGCCATCATTTATTTTACGGCGTGAATTTAATAAATTCTCGCAGACGAAACACAAACTCAACAAGTTGCATAATTAGTCATATTGAGATCAAAAAAAAGCAGCCAATGGCTGCTTTTTTAATCGATTAATCTTCAGTTACTTTTCTTTGGGCTTTTTACGTTTATCCGTAACTTCCCATTTACCGTCGATATACAGAGCGGTCCAACCAGATGGTTTTCCATCGACTTCAGTACGAACGTAGTTTTCTTTTGTCTTACGACTAAAACGAACCACTGCCGGCTTACCATCAGGATCTGCAACGGGTGCTGACGTCAGGTACTGGAACTTAGGTGAAATACGGTCTTTAAAACGAACCAGCTCTTCCACTAATGGTGCACGTGTTTCACGTGATTTAGGGAAATTGCTCGCCGCCATAAACAGACCAGAAGCACCGTCACGAAGTACGAAGTACGCGTCTGAGTTTTCACATGGAAGCTCAGGGAAGTGCACTGGGTCTTCTTTTGGTGGCGCAACTTCGCCATTCTTCAGAATCTTACGAGTGTTCTTACAATCGTCATTGGTACAATCCATGTACTTACCGAAGCGACCGTTCTTTAGAACCATGTCAGAGCCACATTTGTCACACTCAACAAGCGGACCATCGTAGCCTTTCACTTTGAACTCGCCGTGCTCAACCACATAACCTTCACAGTTCGGGTTGTTACCACATACGTGCATCTTGCGCTTATCATCAATCAGATAAGCATCCATTGCCGTCTCACAGATAGGACAACGTTTCTTAGCTCGAAGTGCTGCTGTTTCAACGTCTTCTTCAAGCACATTGATAATGCCTTCTTCGTCACCAAGGTTGATTGTTGTCTTACAACGCTCTTTTGGTGGAAGTGCATAGCCAGAACAGCCTAGGAATACGCCTGTCGAAGCAGTACGGATACCCATCTTACGACCACAAGTTGGACACTCAATATCAGTTTCTACGATGTGGTTTGGCTTCATGCCGCCCGCATCTTCATCAAGATCCGCTTTTTCCAAATCGCCAGTGAAATCTTCAAAGAAGTTATCCAGCACGCCTTTCCAGCTAGCTTCGCCTTCAGCAATTTGGTCTAACTTCTGCTCCATACGAGCAGTAAAGTCATAGTTCATTAGGTCATTGAAACTGCCATCTAGACGGTCAGTAACAATTTCACCCATCTTCTCAGCATAGAAACGGCGTTGTTCAACTTTCACATAACCACGATCTTGAATCGTCGAGATGATCGATGCATACGTTGAAGGACGACCGATACCACGCTTCTCAAGCTCTTTAACAAGCGCCGCTTCAGTGAAACGTGCTGGTGGCTTAGTGAAGTGCTGTTTAGGGTCTAGAGCAATCAGGTCAAGCTTATCGCCAATTTGAACTGCTGGAAGAATCGTATCTTCGTTTTTACCCATTGGACGTTGAACGCGAGTCCAACCATCGAACTTAAGGATACGACCTTTCGCTTTTAGCGTGTACTCGTCAGCTTTAACGCTTACCGTTGTTGAATCGTATTGCGCTGGCGTCATTTGACACGCAACAAATTGATTCCAAATCAGCGAGTAAAGCTTGTGTGCGTCTGCGTCTACGCCGTTTAGATCTTCCGACTTAACATCTACACTTGAAGGACGAATCGCTTCGTGGGCCTCTTGAGCGCCCTCTTTGCTGCCGTATGTCAGTGCTTTCGGTGGAAGATATTGAGCACCAAACTCAGAACCAATGTATTCACGAGCGGCTTCTACCGCTTCTGAACTCAAGTTGGTCGAGTCAGTACGCATATAAGTAATGTAACCCGCTTCATACAGGCGTTGAGCCAGCATCATGGTTTTCTTTACGCCGTAACCAAGACGTGTACTCGCCGCTTGTTGCAGCGTCGATGTAATGTAAGGTGCAGACGGCTTACTCTTCGTTGGGCGGTCTTCACGTTTACATACTTCGTATTGCGCTTTTTCTAAAACACTAACTGCAGCTTGAGTTTGCGCTTCATTTTCAGGTTTAAACGCAACACCGTCTTTCTGTGCAACTTGCAGTCTGAAGTCGGTTTTTTCTGCTGTTTTGGTATCAGCGTGCACATCCCAGAACTCTTCAGGGATAAAGGCATTGATCTCGCGCTCACGCTCTACCAATAGTTTTACAGCTACTGATTGAACGCGGCCAGCGGATAGGCCTCGTGCTACTTTCTTCCAAAGCAGAGGTGACACCATGAAGCCAACAACACGGTCCATAAAACGTCGTGCTTGCTGTGCGTTTACGCCGTCGATATTTAGCTCGCCTGGAGTTTCGAAAGCTTGCTGAATAGCATTCTTAGTGATTTCGTTAAAAACCACTCGCTTGTATCGCGTTTCATCGCCACCGATGATCTCACGAAGGTGCCATGCGATAGCTTCTCCTTCGCGGTCCAAATCGGTTGCGAGATAAACATGGTCTGCGTTCTCAGCCAGTTTTTGCAATTCAGCAACGACTTTTTCTTTACCAGGTAGTACTTGGTAGTTCGCTTCCCACTCTTTATACGGGTTGATACCCATTTTTTTGATAAGAGCTTTGCGATCTTTTTCTTTCTTGATACGAGCTTTTTCTTCTGGGCTCATACCCTTTGTTGAAACTGCAGCAGCCTTTTTACCAGTACTTTGACCAGCCGTTGGTAAATCACGAACGTGACCTACACTCGACTTAACGACAAAGTCTTTGCCAAGGTATTTATTGATAGTTTTAGCCTTGGCCGGCGACTCCACTATAACGAGCGATTTACCCATATTGACTCTAACGTCCTTAATCACGATGCTTCAGCACCAACAATTTAACTTGTGGGCTTTTACGCATGATATTCTAAATTCATTGCTTCTTTTTTTACTATTGTGCGAGATTACTAGAAGATCAACCGCTTTTTTCAAAATTGGATCTGATCGCTCGACAATTCGACGACTCATAGATAAAAGGGGCACAATATAAAGAAGCTATAAAGTACTCATTAAGAATACTTGCAAGAGCCTATTCATCAGGCATTACGTCTAAACGGGCTCATACTAAGCTTGTCCGCGAATCTAACGCGAGCCCCATTCCATTATTTTTGCCGTAAATCACAAAATAAATTGTGGATATCCGAAAAGACTCTCTTAATCGGTTGTGAAATCATTGAATTTCTAGTTCGACACCATAAACTCAACGTTATATTCAGTTATCAGAGATAAACTCATGACAAAGAAAGTAATAGCAGAATTTGATTTACTGCTTATCGCAAACCAAATTATCCAATCACATGATGACTACATTGAAGGCATGCGCACAAACAGCGTAGTAGAGAAAGACGATGTACTCATCTTCAAAGGTGAATACTTCCTAGACAGCAATGGAATGCCGACAGAGAATACAACCGCAGTGTTTAACATGTTTAAATACTTAGCGCACCATCTTTCGAAAGAGTTTACGCTTCAGCAATAATTAAAAAGCTTGCCATTTAGGCAAGCTTTTTTACTTCCTGAACCTTTATATACTTCGTATTTTATTGACTCAGCATTTTCAGCTTGTCGAAGTAATCAGGGAATGTCTTTGACGTACAACCTGGATCATTAATGGTCACAGGCGTATCGCTAAGAGCAACTAGCGAGAAACACATCGCCATGCGGTGGTCATCATAGGTATCAATCGCCGCGTGTGTCAGTTCAGCAACCGGGTTAACGATGATGTAATCTTCACCTTCTTCAACCTCAGCACCGACTTTACGTAGTTCGGTTGCCATCGCAGCCAAACGGTCTGTCTCCTTCACACGCCAGTTGTAGACGTTACGGATAGCCGTTGTGCCTTTCGCAAACAGTGCGGTTGTCGCGATAGTCATTGCAGCATCAGGGATATGGTTATAGTCCATATCGATGCCTTTTAGTTCACCACAACGAGAGATAACGTAGTCATCACCCCATTCAATTTCAGCACCCATTTTTTCAAGTGCATCAGCGAATTGGATATCACCTTGGATACTGTTTTTACCAATACCCGTCACCTTGATCTCGCCGCCTTTGATCGCAGCTGCTGCAAGGAAGTAAGAAGCTGAAGATGCATCGCCTTCTACTAAGAAGTCACCCGGAGCTGTGTAAGATTGCCCCGTCGGAATCACGAACTCTTGGTAATCGTTGTTGATCACGTCCACACCAAATTGTTTCATGATGTGTAGCGTGATATCAATGTAAGGTTTAGAAACCAATTCACCGTCAATTTTGATGGTCACTTCGCCTTCAGCTAACGGTGCTGCCATCAAAAATGCCGTCAAAAACTGGCTAGAAATAGAACCGTCGATTGAAACCGTCCCACTCTTAAGACCAGTACCTGTGATCTTCAGTGGTGGGTAGTTTTTGTTTTCTAGATATTCGACTTCAGCGCCGGCTTCTCGTAGTGCCGTGACTAAGTGACCAATCGGACGCTCTTTCATACGAGGCTCGCCTGTCAGAACGTATTCACCACGGCCTAAACACAATGCTGCAGCAAGCGGGCGCATCGCCGTACCTGCATTACCTAAGAAAAGTTCAAGGGCTTTATCGCTTGAGAATGCACCACCAACACCTGTTATTTCACAAACAGTTTTGTCAGCAGACAGCTGATAATTAACACCTAGTTGAGTCAAGGCATTCAGCATATGACGAATGTCATCACTGTCTAGCAAGTTTGTTAGGCGAGTCGTTCCAGTTGAAAGTGCAGCCAAAAGAAGTGCACGGTTAGAAACACTTTTTGAGCCAGGTAGGTTAACTTCCCCACTCACTTTTTGAATTGGTTGTAACGTAAGGCTTTCCATTAAATCTTATAGTCCTTGTACCACCCGAAGTCACTGGCGCGTATTTATTTTCGGGTGATGAATAATTCTTCGTACTTGCAGACTAACGAACTTTTCCGACGAACTCCAGAGCTAATCCCCCTTATAAAGGTGATTAATTAGCCAATCAATCGTATTTACATACTAGTATACTAGATCAACACGTACACCATCGGAAAAATAGAGAATTCGCACATCGTCTCCTCGGTTAAACAACATCGAGTTATCGACATCTTGGATGATGTTAACCAGCTTGTTGTCTTTGGTTTTGACCAATAACTCGACAAGTTTGTACTCGATTTTATATTGTGTATTGCCTCGATTTCGAGCAATCCCTGCACCAGCCACAGCACCAACAGCCGTCGCTACTTCTTTGCCGGTACCACCACCAAACTGGTTACCAATCAAGCCGCCGATCGCAGCACCCAATAAGGTTTCCCAACCATTCGCTTTCGATTCAACGATCTCTTGTTGAGTGATGTATCTAACCGTATCGATCTCACCATAAACAACTTCGTTCACTGGTCGAGCTTCGTTTCTGTTGTAAGCTGCATTTGCCAACATGGGCAAAACAAGTAAAATCCAAAGCAACTTCTTCATGGTAAAACTCCTAAAGACCTCTTGGTCAGTGATTAATCTGTAACGCGGTACTTATGGCTATATACCTAACCGAACTTGATACTACTAGTATAGAGTTTCCTTCGCCCTTCGACGCGCTTGATGAACCCAACGGTCTGCTCGCCTTTGGTGGTGACTTGTCACCAATGCGAATTTTAAATGCTTATAGCCAAGGTATATTTCCATGGTATGGCCCAGGTGAGCCTATACTTTGGTGGAGCCCAGCACCGCGAGCGGTATTTAATCCTAAGACATTCGAACCGTCAAAAAGTCTTAAAAAGTTTCAAAGAAAACACAATTATCGTGTCAGCATAAACCAAGCGACTGACAAAGTGATTGGCTACTGCTCGTCACTAAGGCCCGAAGAAGAAACGTGGCTGAACAATGACATGCAGTCAGCCTATTGTGAACTCGCTTCATTAGGATTCTGTCATTCCGTTGAAGTGTGGCAAGACGATGAGCTGATCGGCGGGCTTTATGGCTTACAAAGAGGCCAAGTCTTTTGCGGTGAATCTATGTTTAGCTTGAAGACCAATGCCTCTAAAATTGCGCTATGGTACTTTTGTAAACACTTTACCCGATTCGGTGGCAAGCTCATCGATTGCCAAGTTATGAACCCTCACTTGGAATCCTTAGGCGCTATCGAGGTCGAGAGAGACGAATTTCTGAGCTCTCTACAGTTACTCAAAGAAACGCCCGTTGACGATGCATGCTTTGAAAGCCAATGGCTAGAGGAAACGCCTTAATGAATCCAGATTTACAACAAATCAGAATTGGATTAACAGACAATCATGCTTGCAGCTACTTGCCTCACCTCGAAGAAAGAGTGGCAGTAACGCTTGATGAACACATGCACACCTCAGATAACTATGAAGTTCTACTTGCCAACGGGTTTCGTCGTAGCGGTTCAACGATCTATAAGCCACATTGCGATAATTGCTCAGCGTGCCAAGCTATTCGTCTTTCTATTCCAGAAGTTAAGTTTTCTAAGAGCCAACGACGCGTCCTCAACAAAGCAAAATCACTTCGTTGGGAACTGAAAGGCACGATGGATGACAACTGGTTTGATTTATATAGCCGCTATATTACCGCTCGTCATCGTTCGGGAACCATGTATCCACCAAAGAAAGAAGAGTTTCTACAATTCTCACAAAATGAGTGGCTTACAACAAAGTTCATGCATATCTATGACGAGAACAAGTTAATCGGAATCGCGGTTACCGATGTTATGGCTCATAGCACCAGCGCGTTTTATACCTTCTTCGATCCTGATATCGATATATCCATGGGAACACTTGGCGTTCTATTCCAGATCCAACATGCCCAGAAAGAGCAAAAACAGTGGTTATATTTGGGTTATCAAATCGATGAATGCCCTGCGATGAACTATAAAGTACGATTTCAACGTCATCAAAGGCTAGTAAATCAGCGGTGGCAAGGGTAGAATACTCGACAACTTTACATATTTTGATTTTAACGGCACAATCAAGCCGTTGAAAACCGCCAAATTTCGAAAGAGGATTAGATGGCTAAAGAAGACGTAATCGAGATGCAAGGCACTGTCCTTGATACTCTACCAAACACAATGTTCCGTGTTGAGCTTGAAAACGGTCACGTAGTGACAGCACACATCTCTGGTAAAATGCGTAAGAACTACATCCGTATTCTTACTGGTGATAAAGTAACTGTTGAGATGACTCCATACGACCTTTCTAAAGGCCGCATCGTCTTCCGTGCTCGTTAATTATTAATTAGCGAATACAATAAGAAGCGGAGCTCAATGCTCCGTTTTTTATCGCCTGAACATTGCCCTTTAACAAAACCTATCCGTCGCATCTCGCAAGCATAAAAAAACGCACAACCTAAGTCATGCGTTTTATAGTTAAGCTCTTGAACGATATATCAATTGGTTAGTGCATAACCTCTTCTTTTGCACCAACGTAGATGAAGTCAAGTTCGTCTTTCTTCAGAGATACTTTAACCGTACCGCCATCAACCAAGCTACCGAACAGCAATTCATTCGCAAGAGGCTTCTTAAGCTTCTCTTGAATCACACGCCCCATAGGACGAGCGCCCATGGTCTTATCGTAGCCTTTGTCTGCCAACCAGTGACGAGCATCTTCAGAAACCTCTAGAGATACGCCACGTGCGTCCAGTTGAACCTGAAGCTCAACAATGAACTTGTCGACTACTTGGCTAATCACACTTGGATCCAAGCTGTTGAACCAAATGATGTTATCAAGACGGTTACGGAATTCAGGAGTAAACACCTTCTTAATTTCGCCCATCGCGTCTGGCGCATGATCTTGTTGGATCAGGCCGATCGATTTCTTCTCAGTTTCAGCAACACCAGCGTTGGTTGTCATCACCAAGATAACGTTACGGAAATCCGCTTTACGGCCGTTGTTATCAGTTAGTGTGCCGTTATCCATCACCTGCAGTAGCAGGTTGAAGATATCTGGGTGAGCTTTTTCGATCTCATCCAGTAGCACAACAGAGTGTGGGTTCTTGATTACCGCGTCAGTCAGAAGACCACCTTGGTCATAACCAACATAACCAGGAGGAGCACCGATTAGACGGCTCACTGAGTGACGTTCACCATACTCAGACATATCAAAGCGCAGCAGTTCAATACCCATCAGTTTAGACAGTTGAACCGTAACCTCGGTTTTACCCACACCAGTAGGACCTGCAAATAGGAATGAACCAACCGGTTTATTGTCGGCACCTAGTCCTGCACGAGTTAGCTTGATCGCTTCGCTCAATACATCGATAGCTGGGTCTTGTCCGAATACCAACATTTTCATGCGGTCATCCAGTTTCTGCAGCGTATCTTTGTCTGAAGACGATACTGACTTCTCAGGAATACGCGCCATTTTCGCAACCATTGACTCAATATCAGCCACGCTTACCGTTTTCTTACGACGGCTTGCTGGTGCTAAGCGACTACGAGCGCCTGCTTCATCAATTACGTCAATCGCCTTATCAGGTAGGTGACGTTCGTTAATGTATTTAGCAGACAGTTCCACAGCCGCACGCAACGCTTTGTTAGTGTAACGGACTTCGTGGTGAGCTTCGTATTTTGGCTTCAAGCCAATCAGAATCTTAGTCGTGTCATCTAATGATGGTTCAACAATATCGATTTTCTGGAAACGACGAGATAGCGCACGCTCCTTCTCAAAAATACTGCTGTACTCTTGGTAAGTTGTTGAGCCAATGCAACGTAATTTACCGCTGCTTAATAACGGCTTAATTAAGTTTGCGGCATCAACTTGACCACCAGATGCTGCACCCGCACCAATAATGGTGTGGATCTCATCGATGAATAGGATCGCGTCTTCTTCTTTCTCGAGTTGCTTAAGAATCGCTTTAAAACGTTTCTCAAAATCACCACGATATTTCGTTCCCGCAAGCAGTGAACCAATATCTAAAGAGTAGATCACGCTGCTCTGAATAATTTCAGGCACTTGACCTTCAACAATGCGCCACGCAAGACCTTCAGCGATAGCAGTTTTACCCACACCCGCCTCACCCACTAGAAGAGGGTTATTCTTACGACGACGACATAGGACTTGAATAGTACGTTCAAGCTCTTTGTCACGACCAATTAGAGGGTCAATATTACCCTGCTTCGCAACTTCGTTAAGGTTAGTCGCAAAATTTTCTAAACGATCTTCAGAATTCGCTTCTTCAGCATTTTCTGCACCACCAAATGAATCTGATGATGAAGCACTATCGCCTTCGTTGCTGGCTTTAGTAATGCCGTGTGAGATGAAGTTAACGATGTCTAGGCGACTGATGTCGTTTTTCTTAAGAAGATACGCCGCGTGAGACTCTTGCTCACTAAAAATAGCCACAAGTACGTTTGCACCTGTTACTTCGCTGCGACCTGAAGATTGAACATGAAAAACAGCGCGTTGAAGTACTCGTTGAAAGCTCAATGTTGGCTGAGTTTCACGAGTTTCGTCGCTTTCAGGGATAAGTGGGGTCGTTTGATCGATAAAAATATCGAGCTCATTGCGAAGAGCATCGAGATCAGCCTGACAAGCTTGGAGCGCTTCCTTGGCCGCATCATTTTCTAATAATGCTAGTAGGAGGTGTTCGACAGTCATAAACTCATGTCGCTTGTCTCGCGCACGAGCAAATGCGCCATTTAAACTCGACTCTAATTCTTTATTTAGCATAAGTACCTCCTAAGGGAACAACAGTGTTGTTCGAGCAATTTATACTTGCTCCATTGTACATAGTAGCGGATGCTCATTTTCCTTTGAGTACATCGTGACCTGCGCTACCTTTGTTTCCGCTATTTCAGCACTGTACGTGCCGCATATAGCTTTACCTTCATAATGAACCTTGAGCATCACTTCCGTTGCTTTTTCGATATCTAGTGAGAAGAATCGCTTTAGGATCTCGATTACAAAGTCCATGGGCGTGTAGTCATCGTTATTTAACACAACGTTATACATTGCCGGTGGCTTTACTTTTGTTGCTTCTTTCTCCAGTAAATCTGAGCCTGGAGATGCCCATTCAAAGTTTCTGCTCATATCGCTTTGCTAAGGGTTATTTTTCGGAAGTCGTGAGTGTTTGCCTAATTCAAATTTACCACATTCACGCTTTACGGTGTACTAAGAAACTGCACCGAGAAACAGTACCAAAAAATATTCCTCTATACTGAGCCTAATCCACCATTTCCATCGCTGCAAATAAAAGATCTCGATTAACAGGATTAACATATGTGATTGATTAAAAAGACGCCATAACTATTGATACTGACGATAAGATCACCGCTAAGTTACTATTTAGTTAATAGTTTGCAGTTAATCTCGAATGTGATTTGTTATTAAGTTTGATCAATTTTATACCAATTTGCTATTGACTGTGCTCAATCATTAGCTACATTGGAGCTAAAAGGTTTTTTAATACATTTTTGCAACATGATTTAAAACCAGTAACACGCTTTAAAACTTAACAATAAGGAATAATTACGCAGGGTAGCGTTAATTTCCGTAAGCAATGTATGAGATTCAAGCTATCAGCTGAAATTCTTTAGGTGATAGGAATGATATCAATCTGACTTACAACAATTGATATAACAACGTTAGTAACAAAATGCATGAGGGATGTATAGCATGGCTACAGGTACAGTAAAATGGTTTAACAATGCCAAAGGGTTTGGCTTTATTTGTCCAGAAGGTGAAGACGGCGATATTTTCGCGCACTACTCCACAATACAAATGGAAGGTTATCGAACCTTAAAGGCTGGTCAGCAGGTCGACTATGAAGTAGAAAGTGGACCCAAAGGCTCGCACGCTAGCTCTGTTGTTCCTGTAGAAGGCAGCGCCGCAAAATAGGCGAATGCCAACTCATGTTAACCTTCATCAGTCGTGCTTAACGGCTGACAGGTAAACAGAATATTGAAACCGCTCATTTAATACCTGTAATACAGGATTACGTGAGCGGTTTTTTCGTTTTAGGAGCTCTAAGATTGCCCACTAAACAATGAGTTCGAGGGTGTGTTCCAATTAAGCTAGGGCTTAGGAGGATGACAAAAGAACAAAAAAAAGACGCTTTAACGTTACCGTTAAAGCGTCTCTCATTTTGACTTTATCTATTACTTAGCCATCCGACCAAGTAATTCGTTAACAAATCACGTTCATGACTTACTAACGATGAGCCCCATCACTATGCGTCAATAAATGCGTTTAGTGTTGAGCTTGGGCGCATTAGTGTTGAAACAAGTGCATCATCAAGTAGGTAGTAACCACCTAAATCACCCGCCACACCTTGCGCGTTGTTCAACTCAGCAACAATCGCTTCTTCACTTTCAGCCAGTTGGCTCGCAACACCTGCGAACTCAGCAGCTAGGTCAGCATCAACCGTTTGCTCTGCAAGCGCTTTAGCCCAGTAAGCTGCTAGGTAGTAGTGACTACCACGGTTATCAAGCTCGCCCACTTTACGTGAAGGTGACTTGTTGTTGTCTAGGAATTCACCCGTTGCTTTATCAAGTGCGTCAGCCAGAACTTGTGCTTTAGCGTTACCAGTTACTACGCTTAAGTGCTCTAGTGATGCTGCTAATGCTAAGAACTCACCCAGAGAATCCCAACGAAGGTGGTTCTCTTTCTCTACTTGTTGCACGTGCTTAGGAGCAGAACCGCCAGCACCTGTTTCAAACAGACCACCACCGTTCATTAGTGGAACAATCGATAGCATCTTAGCTGATGTACCAAGTTCTAGAATTGGGAACAAGTCAGTTAGGTAATCACGTAATACGTTACCTGTAACCGAAATAGTATCTAGACCTTCTTTGATACGAACTAGTGAGTATTGAGTTGCTTCTAGCGGAGCAAGAATCTTAAGTTCAAGACCATCTGTATCGTGCTCAGGAAGGTAAGCTTCTACTTTCTTAATAAGCTCTGCATCGTGTGCACGAGAAGCATCTAGCCAGAATACAGCTGGAACACCTGTAGCGCGCGCGCGCGTTACCGCAAGCTTAACCCAGTCTTGAATCGGTGCGTCTTTCACCTGACACATACGGAAGATATCGCCTTCCTCTACCTCTTGCTCAAGAAGTACTGCACCAGAAGCATCAACCACTTGAACCTGACCAGCAGCTTCTAGGATGAAAGTCTTATCGTGAGAACCGTACTCTTCTGCTTTTTGAGCCATCAGACCAACGTTTGGTACGCTACCCATAGTTGTTGGGTCGAACGCACCGTTCTCTTTACAGAAATCAATAACCGCTTGGTAGATGCTCGCGTAGCTGCGATCTGGGATCATTGCTTTGGTATCTTTTTGCTTACCTTCTGGATCCCACATTTGGCCAGAAGAACGGAGCATTGCTGGCATAGATGCATCAACAATGATATCGCTTGGTACGTGTAGGTTGGTAATACCACGATCCGAATCAACCATCGCTAGTGGTGGTTGTGTTTCGTATACCGCTTGCAGGTCAGCTTCGATTACTTCTTTTTGATCTTGAGGAAGCGCTGCAATCTTCGCGTAGACATCACCGATGCCGTTATTAACATCAACACCTAGTTCTTCAAAAAGCTGACCGTGCTTAGCGAAAACGTCTTTGTAGTAAACCTTAACCGCGTGACCGAAGATCACAGGGTCAGAGACTTTCATCATCGTTGCTTTCATGTGCAGAGAAAGCAGTACACCTTGCTCTTTAGCCGATGCGATCTCTTTTTCAAAGAACGCAACCAAAGCAGCTTTGTTCATTACTGATGCGTCGATGATCTCTTTATCTTGCAGTGCAAAAGCTGGCTTAAGTGTTTTCTTAGCGCCATCTTTACCTACAAACTCGATGCTAACTTCAGTAGCACCTTCAATCGTTGTCGATTTTTCGCTACCAAAGAAGTCTTTGTCGTCCATGCTTGAAACATGAGACTTAGAATCCGCAGACCAAGCACCCATTGAGTGTGGGTTTTTCTTTGCGTAGTTTTTAACTGATAGTGGTGCACGACGGTCAGAGTTACCTTCACGTAGTACTGGGTTTACTGCGCTGCCTTTGATCTTGTCGTAAGTCGCTTTTACTGCTTTCTCTTCGTCAGTGTTTGCTTCTTCTGGGTAGTTAGGAAGTGCGTAGCCTTTTGACTGTAGCTCTTTGATGGTTGCTTGAAGTTGAGGTACAGATGCAGAGATGTTTGGAAGCTTGATGATGTTTGCTTCTGGTGTCTTAGCCAATTCACCTAGTTCTGCTAATGCATCACCAATACGTTGCTCTTCATTCAAGTAGTCAGGGAAGTTGGCAATAATGCGCCCTGCAAGTGAAATGTCGCGAGTATCAACGTCAATACCAGAAGAAGCCGTAAAAGATTGAATGATTGGCAGCAAAGAATAAGTTGCTAGTGCCGGAGCTTCGTCTGTAATGGTATAGATGATAGTTGGTTTTTCAGTAGGCATGAAATTTCCCTATAGTTCTGACAAGCTCACTTAAAAAAGTGAGAATGTTATAAATTGACCAGTAAGCTACTCTATGAGTGAAAACTGCTTACTCGATAGTCGTACTCTATCTTATTTTTCATGCAATCTAATGACAGCATGAACCAAATCCGTGAGTGCGTTGTTATAATAAAACACGTAGGTATAATTAAACAAATCAGGCTTAAGAGTCCATAAACTTGTTCTATTTTGTGTCTTTTAGGCGCGCAAATGATAGCTCAATTCCGTTTCAGTGAAAACTTTTCAGCACACTTCGTTTACATTTTTGCAAGGTAGTTAACATGTCTACTCGCTCACGCAGCGCATCTCGTTCAGACAAACCCGCTCGTTCTGGCGCCACATTAAAACAAAGCGGCAACAGACAAGGCCGAAACGGTGATAAAAATAACACTGGTAATTCGCATAAGAAATCGCACTCAAGTAAACACAGATACAAAGCGAAACCTGCGAACGCAAAACCTAAAATTGCACTCGAAGATCGCAAGGTTATTTTGTTCAACAAGCCATTCGATACCTTAAGCCAATTCACTGATGGAGAAGGCAGAAAAACACTGGCTGATTTTATTCCAGTTAAAGATGTTTATGCCGCAGGCCGACTTGATCGTGACAGCGAAGGGCTATTGGTCTTGACCAACGATGGCATATTTCAAGCTAAGCTGACTCAACCGAACTCAAAATCACCAAAGACTTACTGGGTACAGGTTGAAGGCGCACCTTCTGAGGAAGATTTAGATAAATTGAGAAAAGGTGTAGAACTAAAAGATGGTATGACGTTACCTGCTAAGGTGGAGTTAATGTCTGAACCTGCTGTTTGGGAGAGAACTCCTCCAGTAAGGTTTAGAGCCGCTATACCAACAACCTGGTTAGCAATTACTATCATTGAAGGGCGCAACCGTCAGGTAAGACGCATGACAGCAAATATCGGCTTCCCTACCCTGCGCCTTATTCGCTATTCAATGGGTGACATGAACGTAGGTCAGCTTCAGCCTGGTGAGTGGAAAGAGATTTAAAGTCTAAATACCGAGAATATAAAAATGGCCGCTAGTTTGAGCGGCCATTTTTATATGCGTTGACAAATATCAGACACAAAAAAGCCAGTCATAAGACTGGCTTTTACAGCGTTACTTAACTAAGAGTTAGACTATTAGAAGTAGTAGTAAGCAGCTGCGAATACGAATGTCTCTTCGTCAGAGCTCTCAGCACGAACACCTTGTGGTACGTCAAGCTCTTGCTTGATATCGATACCCATGTCTAGGCGATCGCTGTGCGTGTACATTACTGCAACGTTCATGTAGCTGTAATCTTTGTCAGCAACAAAATCTTGCTCTTTAGTGTTTGCACCGTAACCAGCAGCAACAGTTACTTGCTCAGATGCAGTGAATGCGCCTGATAGGTAGTAACCAGTGTTCTTCTTATTTGTTGCATTTGTTTTGCTTGCGTCTTTCTCACCGTCATCAATCCAAGTATTGAAACCTAGTTTTACAGCATCGCCAACTTTAACATTACCAGAAACAGAGGTTACCGTGTAATCTGCTTCGTCACGATCTTCGTAACCAGCGTAGATGTTGAAGATTTCGTGTTCGAAACCAACGTAACCGTTCACACCTTTGTCAGCAGCAGAGTGGCTTTCGTCTGTTTCAAAGTAAGAAACACCGTAAGCAAAACCAGAAGTAGCACCTTGGAACTTAACAACGTTGAATGCATCAGAAGCATCGCCAGCAGAAGCACCAAACTCGTAAGTCATATCACCAGCGCCATCAACTTTATCTAGAGCTGTATCATTTTCCCAACCGAAAGATGCAACACCAAAACCAGTGTCAAAACCTAACCATGCTTTATCAACGTCAGTATTTGGACCAGACTCGATGCCGCCGTATACTTCTGAAACTTTAGCTGACTCGTTTGTGTCAGAGATGTAGTTCATCATTAAGTCAGTTTCAAAGTAACCAACCCAACGGTTGTTTTTGTAGCTTACAGCTAGTGTTAGAGCAGTTGCCCAATCATCGTAGAATGCACCAGAGTATGAATCGTAGTAACCACCAACACCCCAAGCACCAGATACTGAGAATTGGTCTTTGTGCATGTCTTCAAACTCAAACATTGGCTTAGAGTTTTGAGAACTTGTTTCAACTGCGAATGCAGAAGTTGATACCGCTGCGATAGCTAGCGCTAATAGAGTCTTTTTCATAATAAATCCACTGCCTTTTCTAAGAATGGGAGATCCTTGCCCGGTTCCCTTTTATTTTTTATGACTGGTCATTACCACTCTTTGTTGGTTAATCACCGTCACTAAATTTCGAGGTCTAGATTGCAAAAGATTATCCTGCGTGTCAAATAAACTAAAAACAAACCTAAAAAAAACATAAATCAATCAAAATCAAAGACTTACATTTTTTTTCATTGTTTTACGAGCAGGTTATCCTTAGTTTTACCAGGAAATATAATAACCCAAAAAAAGAACAAAACAGAATTAAACACCACCAACAATCTAAAAAACAACCAACAATCAGAATTTAACACCTACAAGCCAGTCTTTTTTAATATTTATATTTCGCAAGATAAATAAAATCGTTAAGTTCCTGATGGTTCAGTTTTTTTTTGTGAACAAGATCTACCTTTGGTTCAAAAGCAAGCTATTTCACGGTAAATGTACCGACTAGTGATATGTGCTACTATCCTCGCTCCGTTACGTAGGTCACAGTATGCTAACTACTAAAATTCAAAATTCTATTCGCACCAGTTATCAAAACCTCCAAGATCAGTTGGACAACTTTGTACCTAGACGTGCTCAAAATTACCTTGTTGCAGAAATCGCGAAGACACTTTGTGGTCAATACCACAAAAGTAATCGCATGATTGTTGCTGAAGCAGGAACGGGGATTGGTAAATCACTTGCTTATTTAATGGCGACGATCCCGGTTGCGGTACTCAACAATCGAAAAATCGTCATTTCAACAGCGACAGTTGCACTTCAAGAACAACTCGTAAATAAAGATCTCCCTCTATATAGAAGACTAACTGATAGAGAGTTCTCTTTTATACTCGCCAAAGGTAGACAGCGTTATTGCTGTGCCGAAAAGCTAGCCGCTGCTTGTGGGGTTGATGGTGGTCAGATGGCTATGTTCGAATCCAAGCCAAAGCAAAAAGACATCGAACAATTACAGACCATGTACCGCAGTTTGACTCAAGGTAAATGGGATGGTGACCGTGATTCATGGCCGAAACCAATCGACAATATGATTTGGCAAATGATTGTCAGTGATAAGCACAGCTGTAATAACAGTATGCCTACTCATAGAGACTGCCCTTTCCAAAAAGCACGCTCAGAGCTAGATAAAGCAGACGTGATTATTGCCAATCACAGCTTGGTGATGGCAGACGCTGACTTAGGTGGCGGCGTGATACTGCCAGAGCCAGAAAACAGCATCTATATATTCGATGAGGCTCACCACTTACCACACGTAGCGAGAGATCACTCGTCTGCGGCGGCAAGCTTAAAAGGTGCCGCCTCATGGCTAGAGCGTTTAAATCAATCCATCACCAAGCTTTCAGGCTTGGCGGATGAAAAACGAGTGGGTCGATTCAGAAATGAATTGCAAGATTCTGTACAACAGCTAATTCCTACTCTGACTCAGCTAAGCAAGCAGTTTGACGCCACCCATTTTGAAGATGGATTGTACCGTTTTGAACATGGTGACTTACCAGAATGGTTAGAGAACGAATCTAAAGACCTCAAACAATTGAGTCAAAAAGCGAGTCAAGCTGTCGCTAAGATTGCAGACCTTATTGCTGAGCGTGTTAAAGATGGAGAGCTTTCAGCGAAGTTAGCCGAGCCTGCGCTTGCTGAAATCGGCTTCTATATACAAAGAACGGAAAACCTAGCGCAAGTTTGGCGCTTAATGGCCGAACCTAAACGCGAAAAAGGCGCGCCTTTAGCTCGCTGGCTTGAACTCAATAAAGAAAGTGAAGGCGATTTCGTCGTGAATGTTTCTCCACTCGAAGTTGGTTGGCAGCTTGACCAACAGATTTGGAGCCGTTGTGTCGGCGCGGTACTTGTTTCTGCGACCATGAGAGCACTCAACTCGTTCAGCTTTTTCTGTCACCAAGCGGGGATCAGTCAAAAAGAAGAAGATGGCGTGCAATTTCTGGCTTTAGCATCACCGTTTGATTATCAAAATCAAGCGGAGCTGATTGTTCCAGCCATGAAATACGAACCGCAAGCGCCTCAGTTTACCGAATATCTTATTGAAATTTTGCCTAAGGTAATAGAAGACAACAAAGCCAATCTCGTTCTATTCTCTTCTTACTGGCAAATGAATAAAGTTGCAGAAGCTTTGGCAACAGATTTCGTTAAAAAGTCATGGGCTTTGCAGGTTCAAGGTGATACTTCACGTACCGAAATCCTAAAAAAACATAAAAAGCTCATAGACCAAGGTAAAACAAGCGTTCTTTTTGGAACCGGCAGCTTTTCAGAAGGTCTTGATCTACCAGGAGAGCTTCTTGAAAACCTGGTTATTACCAAGATTCCTTTTGGCGTTCCTACTTCACCTGTAGAACAAGCACATTCAGAATATATTGAATCTCGTGGCGGTAATCCTTTTATGCAGATTACTGTTCCAGAAGCGAGTAAAAAGCTTATTCAATCTGTCGGTCGACTACTGCGTAAAGAACGAGATTCTGGTAAAGTCACGATCCTTGATAGACGCATGGTCACGAAGCGATACGGGAAGTCCCTACTCGACTCACTACCGCCTTTTAAAAGAACAATAAAATACTAATTTTCCTACCCTAAAGGTAGTTATGGGCCAGTTATCGCTAGGCCCTGCATTCACAACCCAACATGATTAATCCATCGATTATTCGTGTGGCTGCATCAACAGCCAATAACGAGAACACTAGCTATTTATGGAAATGATTGAGCCAACCATGTTGGTTATCCTCGCTCTAGTTGCATTTGCAGCGGGCTTTATTGATGCAGTCGCCGGTGGTGGTGGGATGTTAACCGTCCCAGCTTTGCTGTCGCTTGGCCTGCCGCCACATATTGCACTAGGGACGAACAAGCTCGCTGCAACATTTGCCTCATCGACCGCAGCCTTTACTTACTATCGTAAAAAGCTATTTAAGCCCGAATGTTGGATCAACGCATTCATAGCCACCTTGATAGGCGCGACTATTGGTACTTTAACCGTTGATGCGATAAGCACTGAGTGGCTAGAGAAAGTACTACCATTAGTTATTCTTGCTGCAGCGGTCTATACCATTTTTCACAAGACACCAAATGCCAATCACAACGTGTCTCCGAAACCCTGCCCTGTGCTTAAGAAAAAGCAAAAGTACCAAGGTTTCATTCTTGGCTTTTACGATGGCGTTGCGGGCCCGGGAACTGGCGCATTTTGGACAGTAAGTTCTATGGCGCTTTATCGCCTAAACATCTTGCTTGCTTCAGGTCTGTCCAAAGCCATGAACTTTACCAGTAACTTCACTTCTTTAGTGACCTTTGCAATTCTTGGTCATATTGATTGGGTTCTTGGTTTAACCATGGGTGTTTGCTTAATGGCTGGGGCATTCGTTGGCGCACACTCCGCAATTCGTTTTGGTGCGACGTTTATACGACCTGTGTTTGTGACTGTGGTCAGCGTGCTTGCAATTAAACTGGCTTACGAAGCGTGGTTTGTGAACTTATAACCACCAGCAAATGGGAAGCAAAATGAATCAGTTTTCAAAGCTCAAAAGTGTTATTGATACCTTGATTGGCCATTGCTCTCAGGTCGATAAGTCTCGTGGCGCTTATCATCAAGCACTGTTTGATAGAGCCTTGTTTAAGTGCGGAGCCTCGACTCTTCTTCCTTATGCCCTTGAAACTCAGGCGACTTATAACACCATTATTCGTGAACAGAGCACCAATCAGCTCACTTCATCACGAGCAAATTATCTGACTGAAAGGCTGACCAACCAGATTGCAGCGATTCAGCGAGAGTTAGCCAACCACGATTTGCGCCTAGATAGGAAAAGTAAATCAGGGAAAAGCTTAAACGACTTGTACAACGAACTCGCACAACACCAAGATTGGCAAAAGCGGCTCGTCGATTTAGTTCAAACACGAAAGTTAGCGTTTGATTCTGCGCCACGCCACCATCAGAAAAAAGCGGAAGAGGCTTGGCAACTCGCAAAAGAACGATTGGAACGCTGTGAGGACTCAATGAAGAACATTGAGAGATTGATTAACTTAGAGAACCCTAAGCGAAATGAGCACTGATAACACATCATCACCACTGGATAACGCACCTGAAGAAGTTAAGTTAGCTGTCGACCTTATCTACTTACTCGAAAGCAACGAGATCGATCCTAAGGTTGCGTTAGAAGCAATTAAGATTGTCCAGCAAGATTTACAAGCCAAACTAGCATCTAGAATCTAGAATCTAGAATCTAGAATCTAGCATAAAAACATACAGGATTCACATGTACCAACTTAGCTTTTCTATGCCCGAGTTTCTTGAAAACTACTGGCATAAAAAACCAACCATCTTAAAAGGTGGCTTCCAAAATTTCGTCGACCCAATTTCGCCGGAAGAACTTGCTGGTTTATCGATGGAAGAAGAAGTGGATTCTCGCTTTGTTTCTAACCTCGACAACAAATGGACAGCCGAACACGGACCATTTACTGAAGAGAAGTTTGGTGAACTCACAGAAACACATTGGCAATTGATCGTTCAAGCAGCCAACCATTGGCATCAAGGTGCAAATCAATTGACTGAAGCGTTCCAACAATTACCAAACTGGTTGTTCGACGATCTGATGATTTGCTACTCAGCACCGGAAGGCGGTGTTGGCCCTCATATCGATCAATACGATGTATTCATCATTCAAGGCCAAGGTAAACGTCAGTGGAAAGTGGGCGCGAAAGATGTCGGTCAATACAAAGAGACCGTACAAGCGTCTGCTCTACGCCAAATAGAAGGCTTTGAGCCAATCATTGATGAAACCTTAGAGCCAGGTGATATCCTTTATATCCCGCCAGGCTTCCCACACGAAGGCAACACGCTTGAACCATCAATGAGCTACTCTATTGGCTACCGCTCTCCTAAAGAGCAAGAGTTAATCAGTAACTTTGCCGACTTTGTGCTTGCTCATGATATGGGCGACGTGCACCTGCATGATCCAGAGTTCAAAACGCAAGATGGCTACGGAAAGATTCGTTCGTCAGATTTGAGTAACCTAACTGATATGTTGAAGTCCGCATCAGAACAGCCTGAAACCGTGAGTGATTTCATGGGTTGTTTATTGAGCCAATCACGCCATCAACTTGATATCGTTGCCCCAGAGCCACTATGGACTCAAGAAGAGATCGCTCAACACTTGGAGTCTGAAGGCGAGATCCATCGTGTATCAGGCTTAAAAGCGCTTTACCACGAAAATGAAAGCAACACAGCTTACATCAATGGCGAAGTGGTTAAGGTTGATGAAGCGGACTCTTCGTTACTCAACATACTTTGCGATAAAACTGTAATTACTTCGGCTACTGCCCTATCTCCTTCAGGAGTAACTGTGGTGACTGAATTAGTGAACAAAGGCTACTGGTTCATCGAAGAGTAAGCAGCGTCAACCGCTCGTTGTTGACTAGCTTTGGTAGCAAGATATAAAAAAGGGACAAATGAAATCTTCATTTGTCCCTTTTTCAATTCTAGAGTTTATTAAGTCTTAAAGGTTATACCTTGAACTGATTGACCAATTTCTGTTGCTGCTGAGACAGCTGATCAATTTCGTTGCCCACTTGTTCAGAAGCCGCAGCTTGTTCCAAGATCTTCGCACTCAAGTCCCGAATGTTAACGACGCTTTGATTCACTTCACCAGACACCGATTGCTGCTCTTCTGCCGCTCTTACGATCTGATTGTTCATATCACTGATCGCTTCTATCGAAGTAAAGATCGAACCCAGATCTTCAACCGCTTTTTGGACATGCAACGCAGTATCGTTGGCGAGAATATTACCTTCTTGTATCGCCTCAACCACATCTTGAGTACCAGCATGAACCTTATCGATCACAGCTCTGATTTCACCCACTGATGATTGTGTGCGGCTTGCTAGGTTTCTTACTTCATCAGCAACAACCGCAAATCCGCGACCTTGTTCGCCTGCCCTTGCCGCTTCAATCGCAGCATTCAGTGCTAGTAGGTTAGTCTGTTCAGAGATCCCTTCAATCACACTTAAGATCTCTGTGATGTTGCCATTATTCTTCGCTAGCTCTTCAACAATAGGCACAGCACTCGACATGCGTTCCACCAGCTTTCTCATTTCGCCGGCTGAAAGCTCGATAACTTCTTGCCCTTGCTGAGCTGAACGGTTCGCTTCGCACGCTGCATCAACAGCAACTTCTGCGTTTTGTACCACTAAACCTGCGGTTTGAGTCATCTCTTCTGCCGCTGTTGCAACTAAATCGACTTCTTTGAATTGAGATTCGCTGCTTTCACGTGTGCTTGATGCAGACGCTTTCGCTTGGCTAGTTGTGCTCGCCACCTGTTCCGTCGTTAGAACCACTTCTTTGATTGTGTGCTGAAGCTTATCTAAGAACAGGTTAAACCCTTTCGATAACTGGCCGATTTCATCTTGAGATTTCACTTCTAAGCGCTGCGTTAAATCACCTTCACCAGAAGCAATATCATTCAACCTCTCTACCACCTGTCGAATTGGTTTAACAATAGACAGTGAAGCAAATGCGATAATAGCTAGACCAAAGAAAATAAACACAGTACCTGCGATCACTTCTGTCTTGATGCCTTCGCTTAATTTCGTACTAATGATGGAATCCAATTTATTTGCATCGGCGACGACACTCTCTCTTGGAATCTCGAACAACACGCCCCAAGTTTGGTTAGCGGCCACAACTGGAGCGAATGCGAGTAACCACTCACCGTTCTCACTCCATTTCGTTGTCACTTCGCCACCAAAGATAAAGTCGGTCATCAAGTCGCTGTTGGTATTGTCACTTTGGAAGCTCGAACCAACCGCAATGCTTGAATCATCAGAAGCAATAACAGAACCATCTAGGCTCACCACATAAACCGCACCTGCGCCATCGAACAAGCTTTGGTCAGATTGAGTTACTACATTGGTTAAGCCATCTAGTCTGAGATCAATCCCTAAGAAACCGATCGCCATGTCATCGACTAAAATAGGCACAGAGATTGAAGAGGTCAGTAAGGTTTTACCCCCGCTATTTACAACTCTTGGTGTACTGATACAGGTTTGCCCTGATGACAAAGGACAGTAGAAACGCTCACTGTTGCTGTCATCACTCAATATCGATTCTGAAAGCACATTCGGCAGAACATTCTCACCGTTGTCTGCCACCTTCCAATAAGGTGCAAAACGGCCTTTTTCGTTAGAGCCGACATAATCGGCATCAACGTAGTTCGCATCTTCACTATCGAGCAAGTCTGGCTTAAAGACTAAATACGCCCCTTGAATCGAATCAAAGTTTAAAACTGAACGACGCACCATCTCGTCCAGCGCAGTACGAAGCTCTTCACTTGGCGTAAAATTTTCATCGGCATTGTTCTTTAGAAACTGAGCACTTGCCGCTAGCATCTCTGCGCGGTAAATAGCTTCGTCGACGTAACGTTGAGTTTCTTGAGCATTAAGCTGAGAAACAGACGCCAACAACTGCTGAGTTTTATTGATAACTGATTCTGAGCTTTGAGATTTGATGACTTGTTGATTACTCGTCGCGTTATAGATCGAGAAACCAATAAGAGACAGTGAAGTAATGATTAGGCAACAACCTGCTAAGAGGGTTATTTTCCACTGTACCGATAGAGAGCGCATTTAATATCCTTATTTAAGCCAAAAGACTTCCTTAACCATAACTCTCACATTGATAACGGATTGCTGTCCACAATGTTAATGAGTTAGACGAATAGCTTAGCGGATGATTACAGCACAATTTACGCACATATAAAACGAAAGTTTACATAAATGTTAATAAGTCGTGTTTTTTGTCTTTTGTTACTGTGATTTCAAGAGCTTTCAGCTTGTCACGCCAAGTTAAACTATTGAAGCAAGAACGCCCAACTAACGGTGTTCGCAACTTAGACACATCTTTGAACTAACACTCTTAATGGAAATATTGCCTTATCAAAAAGGCATTTCAAGGAAGCCCATCCCCCACACTCTACATCTTTAATACACCGTGAATTTGGATTACTTTTTCTAATCCAAGTTATAGATTTTTATCTTGATCAACTTCACATTTTTTGATTGCTAAGTCGTCAATCAAGCTCTAATATCTCGCGCCTAGATTCCCTGAATACTTTATTCTTTTGGCTCTCCTCAATGGAGCGCTAAGGCTTTTTACGTCTTTAATTTTTGGAGAGATACGCAAATGTCTGCCTCGTTTCCATTAGCGAAACTTACCTTTTTAATCGCTATTCTGACAGCCGTAGGTCAAATGACTCAAACGATGTACGTGCCTTCTATCGGTCATATGGCGGGTGAGTTCTTGGTTTCTGCGTCTTCACTTCAAGCTGTGATGGCGTGCTACTTGATCCCTTATGGTCTATCGCAATTTGTTTACGGCCCGCTTTCTGATCGCCTCGGTCGTAAACCTATAATCGTTGCAGGTTTGATCATCTACATCATCGGTACTTTGCTGGCGTTGTTCGCTCATGAGTATCAATGGTTCCTAGCGGGCAGCTTTATCCAAGGTTTAGGCATAGGTTGTGGCGGTGCGATGTCTCGTACATTGACTCGTGACTGCTTTGAAGGCGCAGAGCTGCACCGCGCAAATAGCTTAATCAGCATGTGTGTGATTTTCTCACCACTAATGGCCCCTGTTTTGGGCGGTTACTTAACAGAAGCTTTCGGTTGGCGTTCTAGCTACTTGTTCCTAGCACTGTTTGGTATCGCGGTTGTGATCACCATGATGACGAGCATGATGGAAACTCTGCCAAAAGAACGACGCAAAAACGAGTCTGTTGTAAACAGCTACAAATTCGTTCTGTCTGACAAACGCTTCCAAGGTTTCTTACTAGTATTAGTGGCAACGTTTGCGGGCGTCGCAGTATTTGAAGCAGCGGCTGGTGTGCTACTTGGTGGTGCACTGGGTTTACCGGCAACCACAGTCAGCTTGTTGTTTGTTTTGCCTATTCCGGGCTACTTAGTGGGTGCAGGCCTATCTAGCTACATCGCACAACGTCGTTCTGAGCGCCGCGCACTTAATGTCGGCCTAGTGTCGATCTTAGTCGGTTCAGCCGTGGTGCTTATACCGGGTCTATTTGGCCAAACAACAGCATTAACTTTGATTGGCGGTGCAACCATTTACTTCTTGGGTGCTGGTATCTTATTCCCGGCGGCAACAACAGGTGCACTTTCGCCATTCCCATACCATGCAGGTACAGGAGGCGCGATCTTAGGTGGTATGCAGAACCTAGGTGCTGGTATCGCAACATTGTTGGCATCGTTCTTCCCTGCTCAAGACCAGCTTCCACTCGGTTGTTTGATGATTGCAATGTCATTTATCGTGATGCTTGGTTTACGTTGGGTCAATCGTAAACCTGACCACTCAAACGAAATGCCATTGGCTATCTAAAGCAAGCTCGAATCCTACCCAAATACAGAAAAGGGACATACTGAAAAGTGTGTCCCTTTTTGTTACCCGCTTCCCCTTACCCACATCTATCATCAATTTCATTTAACATTACTTTGATTTTTTGAAAACAATAACAGACACTTACGTTGAAAGTGCATATCCAGAATCCAATTATAAATAATATCACTGGAAGAAAACCAAGGTACCTAGGCTCTGATAGAAAAGGATGCTGGCATTAAAACGAGTAAGGTGCACACTAAGGATATACAGATGCGTTTCGCTTTAACCACATTAGCCGTATCGGTGGCGCTTGTCGCTGGATGCAGCAATCAAGGAATAACAACCATGAAACACTACTCTCCATCTCAACTCGTCGCTCAGCAGACACAAGCTCCTGTTGCTAAGAAAGTCCCTCATGCAATGACGATTCATGGTGATACTCGAATCGATAATTACTACTGGATGCGTGATGATGAACGCCAAGATCCAGAGATCTTGAAGCATCTTGAGCAAGAGAACCAGTACGCAGAGGCTGTGCTGAAGCATACAGAATCAACACAAAAACAGTTATTTGAAGAGATCAAAGGCCGAATCGCGAAAGACGACAATTCAGTACCGGTTCGTAAAGGCAGCTACTACTACTCGAATAAAGTTACAGGTGACAACGAATATCCAGTTCACTTGCGTGAAAAAGACTTTTTAGGCACAGACAAGCAAGTCATCTTAGACGTTAACGAACTAGCAAAAGAACACGAATTCTTCAGTATCGGTGGCTTAACAATCAGCCCAGACGAAAACTTGTTGGCCTATGGCGAAGATACCCTGAGTCGCCGCATTTACACCATCAAGATTAAAGACCTCACCACTGGTGAATACCTAAAAGATGAAATTGAAGGTGCTTCGAGTGCTATCGCGTGGCAAAACGATAACCAAGCCTTTTACTACATCAAGAAAGATCCACAAACACTGCTGGGTTACCAAGTTTACCGCCACGTTTTAGGCACACCTCAAGCAAGCGATGAATTAATCTACGAAGAAACCGACAGCGCTTACTACACCTCATTGAGCAAAAGCAAAGATGGTGAAGAGGTCTACATTTGGCACTCGAGCACAGAAACCAGTGGTGTTTCAGTCATCGATGCCAACAATCCACAGGCTAAAGCCGAAGCTTTTTACCCAAAAGAGACTGGAATTGAGTACAGCATCGCTAAACTGGGTGATTGGTATTACATCTACACCAACTACCAAGCGGTCAACTTCCGTTTAATGAAAGTCGCAGCAGAAGACATGCATGACCGCTCAAAATGGGTCGACGTCATTGCAGCAGACGACAACTCTCAGCTTGTTGATTTCGAGTTGTTTGATGACCATCTTGTTTACGAGCAACGTGCGGATGGCTTGTCAACAGTCACGGTTCGCCAACTCTCAACAGGCAAAGAGTTCCCACTTGAATTTAACGACACCGCTTTCGCCGCTTACTTAACGAGTAACTATGAGTTAGATAACTCAAAAGTTCGAATCTATTACAGCAGCTTGACTACACCGGGGACTTACTACGATTTCGACCTAAGTACGGGTGAATCTGAAATCAAAAAGCAAACACCAGTATTAGGTGATTTCGAAGCGGATAATTATCAATCAGAGCGGAGCATGGTTACGGCTCGCGATGGCAAGCAAGTACCTGTCTCTTTGGTGTATCGCAAAGATTTATTCAAGAAAGACGGTACTAACCCAATCTACCAATACGGCTACGGATCTTACGGTTCTACCATTGAACCGACCTTCAGTTCGACTCGTCTCAGCCTGCTTGATCGAGGTTTCGTTTTTGCGATCGCTCACATCCGCGGTTCAGAAATGCTTGGTCGCCCTTGGTATGAAGACGGCAAAAAGCTGACCAAACAAAACACGTTCAATGACTTTATCGATGTGACTAAGGGCCTAGTTGAAGAAGGCTACGGCGCTAAAGATAAAGTATTTGCGGTGGGAGGTTCAGCTGGCGGTCTATTAATGGGAGCAATCATCAATCAAGCGCCTGAACTATATAAAGGCATCGGAGCACATGTTCCGTTTGTTGACGTAGTAACAACCATGCTTGACGAGTCGATCCCTCTTACGACTAACGAGTACGATGAATGGGGCAACCCTAACAATAAAACCTACTATGACTACATGCTGAGTTACTCACCGTACGACAACATTAAGGTACAAAACTACCCGAACATGTTGGTGACAACAGGTCTGCATGATTCGCAAGTACAGTACTTTGAACCTATGAAGTGGGTCGCGAAGCTGCGTGAGATGAAAACAGACAACAACGTACTTGTGTTCAAAACCGATATGGAAGCCGGTCACGGTGGCGCTTCTGGTCGATTTAAGCGATTAAAAGAAGATGCTCTTGAATACGCCTTCTTTTTAGACTTACTAAAAACTCAATAGACCAGCGTAACTGTAAGTATTCACATCATTTAATGTCGCCATTTAGTCTCGACAAAATGGCGACAGAAATTATTAAGCATGGTTAAATACGATGAACCATGAAATCCACCAAATCAAAAAACCTTTGAAAACTCGCAGTGACAAAGGTTTACGAGAGGTATAAAAACAAATGAAAGTAATTAGCTTCAACATCAACGGCCTAAGAGCCCGACTTCATCAACTGCAAGCTGTTATCGATAAACACCAACCTGACGTAATTGGTCTGCAAGAGATAAAAGTACACGATGAAGCCTTCCCTATTGCTGATGTTGAGGCGATGGGCTACAAGGTTTACTTTCACGGCCAAAAAGCACACTACGGTGTGGCTATGCTGTGTAAGCAAGAGCCAATCTCTGTTCAGAAAGGTTTCCCAACCGACAATGAAGACCATCAAAAGCGTATGATCATGGCGACGTTTGAAGATGAAAATGGTGAAAAGGTTACAGTACTAAATGGTTACTTCCCTCAAGGGGATAACATCAAGCATGAAACCAAATACCCGTACAAGCGCCAGTTCTACAAAGACTTGATGACTTACCTAAACGATTACCACAATAAAGATGAACAAGTGATCGTAATGGGCGACATTAATATCAGCCCAATTGATGCTGACATCGGCATTGGTGAACCTAATGCAAAACGTTGGCTGAAAACCGGGAAGTGTTCTTTCCAACCAGAAGAGCGCGAATGGTTAAAAACATTGATGGATTGGGGTTTTGTAGATAGCTTCCGTTTACTGCACCCTGAAGTAAACGATCAATACTCTTGGTTTGATTACCGTTCAAAAGGTTTCGTAGACAACCGCGGTCTGCGTATTGATGTAGTCCTAGCAACTCAAAAGCTTGCCGATAAGTGTACTGAAGCGGGCATCGACTACGAGCTACGCGGTATTGAAAAACCGTCTGATCACGCACCAATTTGGTCGACGTTTAAGTAATTAGCTCATTTAACTAGTTTTTTGTTTAACTGCTTAAAAAAGAAAGGAGAGTTGGGATTACCATTTCTCCTTTTTTGTATCGATCTTTTATTGGTTAATCATATTGGTGATATTGATTCATTAAAGTGGCCAAACAGCACTTCCATCCACATCCAATGGATACTTCGCAAAGTCATCCAAGCAATAGCCAGTATTCTCAGATGCAAAATACTTGAGAGGCATAGTCGTTAAATTCAAGCTTTCAACTTGTTGTTTCGCCTTATTCTCAAAGCTAAAGCCCCACATATCCAAGTACGCTCGCATATCTCGTTGAGTGACATAGCTCATCGCGATCAATTGCCAATCATCACTAGAGATAGCTTTTGCCTCTTCAATTGTGTAATCAGAGAAACCTATCGAGCTTCTTTTCGCGTTCCATAATTCTTCTGATTTTGCCAAACGATTAAACTCTCGCTCTATCGTATGCAAACGTCCCAGTAAGTGCCAACCCGTTGTCAAAATCCCCTGCTCTTGTGCCAACATCATCATCTGAATATAGATGCGTGCACCCCAACTCCAATTCGCTTGGTTCTGAGTAGCCATATAAGCATTCGGGTCGATTTCCAAACGACTCTGTTTAAGTATTTCGAATTGACCTTTGAAGTCTAAACCTTGGCAAGCAGATATCTTTCCTGTCTCTTGGTAATAACGAGACTTACTGTAATAGGAGTAGTAGTTCGTTGTTGAGTGACCTTCCCAACCAGAGAAACGAAAGCGACTCTTCTCAAGCCCATGCCCTAATTCATGTAGATCACCATGCCCTAGTGGGTCAAAAGACCAATAAGCATCATAAGGGTTTCCTGAACAACCGTAACCACAGTTCGCTTGGTCGGCGTTCATATGCTTCACAATATCAATGGTTTCAACCTGCCAACCCTGATTTTTTGCGTATTGCTGAATTTCATTAATGACATCAATTCCAGGGCCTTCAAAACCAGCAAGCGCATGAGGTAAGTTATGAACGTAACGCTCTGTTGCTAATGCCATATCTTGTGGCTTGTCCCATCGCGCAGGGCTTACTGAATCCTGCATTTTTTCTAGCTTTGAGTGAACTTCAAACCCCGGAGTAATCAGCTCGGCCCAATCAAAGTTTCCTTCCTCAAGCTGTGCAACAAAACTGTCGTTGTCTGCCTCACTGCGCCAAACGGGGTGTTGCGCGACATTTTCAAAACGCAGCTCCACATCAATATCATTGGTATCAAAATGAACCTGTAATGTTCCACCATGGGCTGAAGTGAGATAAATCGTCTCTCCCGTTTTCACTGGGTAGGTTACCGAGGTGAGAAATTTTGGCCGAGCGTAACCGTCATTGCCTGAAAACTCGTGTGTCGCGCCGCTACGCAATGTATTAAATGCAATAGACGTAGCCACATCGTTATTGTCTAAGCGAGTCACCTTGATTGTCTTACCCGGCAAGGCATACACACCAGCGGATCGGAAGTTTCTTTTAGACTCCAAGGCAATGGTTTTCGAGACGAGCGGTACATTCTCAAAACTCTTGGTACTAAAGTTCCCTAGACTTGGTTGCGCCGCGTTATACACGCGACTGTTGTATACCGCATAATCACTGTAATAAGAGCGAAGAAAATCAATTCTCTCTGTCACGCCTTTACCCATTGGGTACTGAACGTCTTGACGGTAATGGTCAGCAAGTAGCAGTAACAACTTTTCATATTCGTAATCATCCGTTGTAAACAGATCCACTTTCTTACTATCAAGCGATGTTAGATGGGAACGAATACTGTTTGCTGCAATATAGAACTCTTCATCCATATTGGATTCAGCAGGGCAAGATTTGTCATCACAGGTATTCAGGTCAACAGTAAAACTGTCGTCTTTCAATCTCTGTAAAAGTGATTGTTGTTGAACAATGTTATCCGGAACCTGATTAATAAGCTGTGTAGAATCCCAATTAGACAGGCCGAGCTTGCGCCAATAGTTATCACCAACGTAGGTCATGTGCATTTCAGCGAACAAGGCATTACCTAAGTCCGTCATACCACCATCAAGATGCAGGTATAACACAGGAATATTGTTGCTGAACGCGAGGCGTACGCCCTTAAGAACATCGTCTATGCTATCGCCAGCATTAAGCTTTTGAGACACGATCAACAAATCAGGGTTATTGGCTTCAAGACACTGGCTTAACTGACTGCCATCACAAGTGTTGTCTGCGTTGATAACCATAGAAGCGTTAACATTGTCGGTTAACCATTTTCGTGTCGCTTGGTCATCAGGAAAATAATGAGACTGATCAAGCTGAGCTAACACGACATTCTGGGGTGCATCAGTACCTGAAACCCAAGTAACCAAGTTCTTCAACCAAGTGTTCATCTCGTCATTAACAGAATCAGGGAAACGTTGCTTCGTTCTAAATGGGTTACTCGCTAATGCTGCATAGCGACTGTTGTTTGATGTATAGCCAGCAATACCTATCACTAACTCTTGATCATCATACCCATCAATCATCGCTTTATTAGTTTTTAAGATGACATCATTAAAGCCATAGGTAGGTAAGATAATTGCTGTGTCATGGGTTGGATCCCAATGAAGATTGCGTAACGGCTCCCCATCTGAGCTTTGAGATAAAGCTTGTTTAATCAGATTGTAATCCGAGTTGTATCGAGTTACTAAAGCTTGGCTAGCTTCAATAAATTCATTAGAGTCAGTTACATACGAGGCATCGCCCGTGGACAATGCCTTTTGTACAGCTGTTTGTGGAGTAGGAGTAATATCAGGGTCACCGCTTCCGTCACCTCCGCCCCCTTCCCCACCAGAACCACCAGAACCACCAGAACCACCAGAACCACCAGAACCACCAGAACCACCAGAACCACCAGAACCAGTTTGGGCACTTTCACCGCCGCTACCACCTCCGCATCCTAAAAGTGATAGGGCGATAACACAAAGAATCAAATTGGATAGTAAGTTACTCTTTTTCATCATTATTCCATACAACAACAAAATTTCGCCGAGTCTATCTATAGTTAAATCTAAAGCAATTATTCTAATGAATGTGTAAGCACAATTTGAAGCAAGTTAACTGTTTTGAAAAATCGATAGCTCTCCAAGGTGAACCTATCCAAAGCCATCACTGAGCTTTCTTGTGATACAAAAAAACGGCGCTCAATGAGCACCGTTTTGTTAACTATATGGATACCATGCAATTAGCTAAGTGGTCTTAGGTAAGCAAGGAAACGTTTCTCTGCGAATTTGAAAATCGCGATGATGATGAACGTTAACGCCATGTAGAACAGACCTGCTGTTAAGAAAGACTCGAATGGAGCGTAGTAACGTGAGTTAACCAAACGCGCTGCACCTGTTAAGTCCATAATCGTTACGATACCCGCAACGGCTGAACCGTGAAGCATGAAGATAACTTCATTACTGTAGGCTGGCAGTGCGCGACGTAGTGCACTTGGTAAAATGATACGGCGGTAAGTCTTCGGCGTACTCATTCCGTAAGCTTTTGCTGCTTCAACTTCACCTTTCGGTAAGCCGTTAATCGCACCACGAATGATCTCTGCGGTATAAGCTGACGTGTTAAGAATGAATGCCACCAACGCACAGAACCACGCGTTTTCCCATAATGTGTCTTTCACAGGGAAGAATTGGTCCATACCGTAGTAAATTAGGTACAACTGAACCAGTAATGGCGTACCACGGAAGAAATAGATGAATGACCAAGCCGGAGCATTAATCAGCATATTCGGACTGTTGCGAGCGATAGCTAATGGTATGGCGACAAATAAGCCAATGATCAAAGCAACACAAACCATCCAAGCCGTTGTCCATAAACCACCAAGGTAAATCGGCAGGCTTTCAATTATCAATGAAAAGTCCATAACTACCTCGCGTGGATACTGAATTTACGTTCAACCAGCTTAAGTAAGCCCGTCGAAACACTGGTGAAGAACAAGAAGATAATCGCCACAGTCATGTAAAAGGTAAATGGCATTTTGGTTGAACCTGCCGCCAGAGCGCTAACACGTACCATGTCTTCTAGGCCAATAATCGAAACCAGCGCGGTGGTTTTAAGTAGTACCAGCCAGTTGTTACCAAAACCCGGTAAGGCGTGACGAATCATCTGCGGTAACAGTATGCGGTGAAACGCCTTTACAGGGCTCATACCATAAGCTTTTGCCGCTTCCATCTCACCGCTGTCGACAGCCATGATCGCACCGCGGAATGTTTCCGCCATGTAAGCACCAAAGATAAAGCCTATGGTTAAGACACCAGCAACAAATGGGCTGACATCAATGTAATCAGGTAAGTAAGAGGTCCATTCGTGGTTAGGATCACTGGATGCGAACCACTCGTTGAGCCACTCATTGATGGAATACAAACTGTTGTTTAAAAGGATTTGTCCACCAAAGAAAATCAGCATCATCAGTACGAGATCTGGAATGCCTCGAATGACGGTTGTGTAAAGGGTTGCAATAGCACGAGCCCAGCGATAAGGCGCGAGTTTTGCTAAGGCACCTAGCATACCAAGAACCATAGCTAAAATTAGCGATAGCAAGGCAACTTCGATTGTGAGCACCGCCCCTTTCAGGATCGACGCTTCATATCCTTGTAAATCAAACATAATGGATTCCAACAGAACTGCGAAAAAGTTGGTAAGACAGGGAGAGGAGAACCTCTCCCTTAAGAATTGACGCTAAAGATTACTGACCGTATACGTCGTAGTTGAAGTATTTAGCCGCGATATCTTGGTAGATGCCTTTTTCACGTAGTGAAAGGATTGCCGCATCTAATTGCTTAGTCAGATCTTTGTCTTGCTTACGTAGAGCAATACCAAAACCTTCGCCGAACCACTTAGGATCCGTTAGTGATGGACCAACGAATTCGTAGTCTTCACCACCCGCTTTGTTTAGCACACCTTCTTCTAGAGCAGATGCATCACCTAGTACAGCAGCAACACGACCGTTTGCTAGATCAAGGTAAGCTTCGTCGAATGAACCGTAACGAACGATCTCTACAGTGTCGCCGTAGTTGTCTGTTAGGTATTTATCGTGAGTTGTTGCACGTTGAACGGCAATCTTTTGACCGCTTAGATCATCAAAGTTAAGGCCTGCACCTTTCTTAGCGATGAACTTGTTTGGGATAAGTGCGTATTTACCAGTGAAGTCGATTTTTTTCTTACGTTCTTCCGTGATAGACATTGCCGCGATGATCGCATCATATTTACGAGCAAGTAGAGAAGGAATAATACCATCCCAGTCTTGTGCAACGATCTTACACTGCACCTGCATTTCAGTACAAAGCGCGTTAGCCATATCGACATCGAAACCTTTCAGTGAACCGTCAGCTTCTGTCCAGCTAAATGGAGGGTAAGCACCTTCAATACCAAAGCGTACTGTTTTCCATTCTTTTGCTTGAGCTACGCCCGTTGCAGCAGTTGCAGCAAGTGCCGCGACTAATAACCACTTTTTCATATCCCTACTCCTGTGATTTAGGTTTTTATGTTTTGCTAGTTTTAATATTGTGTTTGTTGTTACTTATTAACTTACTTGTTGTGTTTTATTGTTCACACCGTCGCTGTTTACCTTGGCAACGGCATTTCAATTCTGATTAGTAAATCGATGAGATAAATTGTTGTAAACGTTCAGATTCAGGTTCCGTAAACAGTTTTGCTGGATCGCCCTGTTCTTCCACTAGACCTTGGTGCAGGAACATCACATGGTTTGATACGTCACGAGCAAAAGCCATTTCATGTGTTACCACAAGCATGGTTCTTCCTTCTTCTGCTAGATCGCGCATAACACCAAGTACTTCCCCTACTAACTCAGGGTCAAGTGCCGATGTTGGTTCATCAAACAGCATCACTTCCGGATCAACGGCTAACGCTCGAGCAATTGCCGCACGTTGTTGTTGTCCACCTGATAAATGACCTGGGTAGTAATCTTTGCGCTCATACAAGCCTACTTTTTTAAGGAGTAGTTCTGCATTTTCAATCGCTTGAGCTTTAGGTACACCTAATACGTGAACGGGTGCTTCGATAACATTTTCGAGAACGGTCAGGTGAGACCAAAGATTGAAGCCTTGAAAAACCATCGCCAAACGAGAACGGATTCGCTGAACTTGTTTTTCATTGGCAGGAACAGATACACCTTGGCGGTTGTTTTTCATTTGAATTAATTCGCCATTAACCCAAATCTCGCCTGCAGTTGGTGTCTCTAAAAGGTTGATACATCTAAGGAAAGTACTTTTACCCGATCCTGAAGATCCGATAATCGATACAACATCGCCTTTATGCGCAGAAAGTGAAATTCCCTTTAAAACTTCATTTTGACCAAACGTTTTGTGTAGATCCTTTATGTCCAGCGCTGGTACATCTTTCATGCGCTTTCTCTCCCAAGTTTGTGAAAATGCAAGGTACTCCGACCTTTTCATGCGATACAAACTAGCACCACACGAAACAACATGCAACAAATTATTAACCCAATAAATTGGAATAAATAGCGATTCACTCTGACTTATTATGCAAAAGGTAGCGTTTTCGCCTCAATTTAATGAATGAGTTCTATCAACAAGCTGTAATTACACCCCTTACATTGTTTAAATAAAGTTAACCAAAATGAGATTCCCGTAGCTTGATGTCTCACAAGAAAAACAAGTTTTGTGAACTTAGATACGCCGAGATCTGCAAAATATAATCTGCACGCTCAACGCTACATACACACCATAAGGCACAATTATTTTAAGGTTATTACATTGTAAGCATTTCACTGGGAACAGTTGGGAAGCAAGTACAAGTAATAGTGAAATAACTCAGTAAGAATTGGGTATTGAGCTCGAGCCATGACGACAAAGGCTCTAAGAAGATAGGTAAACGTCAATTTGTGAAAACTAATTACACGATTCATCAATGGTACGTTAATGAATCGCTTCGTTTTGTAGCTTTCTTTCACATAAACTCATAAAGTGATCAAGATCAATCACCCTAAAGGGTAAGCTTGTTAGACTCCTCAGCAAAGAATAAGGCATTAAAAATGCCAAACATTTCTTTTAACTTAGCTGCATAAAGCACATCAAAACCGTGCAACATAATGTTAATGAGTTATAACTAAGAAATAACGCAATTACGCGAAATTATAGAATTCAATTTTAGAATTACTAACATAAAAATATGAGGAATCTATGTCAGACGTTGTCAATAATGCGAACTCTGAAGTAGAAGAGAAAAGCTATAAAGAGCTACACCGTCCTGCTTCTGAATTTGAGAGCCGCTCAGATTATCTAGATCACGAGCTTCAAATCATGAAGCCTCGCCGCTTCGGCCTAAACCTTCCTGGTCGTGACTTCCGCTTTGAACTTGAAGATCTTGTTCCTGCACTTGCTGGTACTATTGGTATCATCGCGATGTACTCTGCAGTAATGATGTCTTGGGCTGACGGCCTGACTCAAGCTTGGGATCACGTAAACCTAGGTAAAGAGTTTGCGATTGAAGTCGCTCGTGTAGAAATGCTTATCCCTGCACTGCTGTTCTGTATCTTAGCTTCTGGTTTCTTTAACCCTAAAGCAAACCTTGCCGGTAACCACGGCCCAATGATTCCTCTTATTGGTACCATCGCTCTAGCTGGTGCTCACCCTCTTGCATTGGCAATCCTTATCGGTGTCTTTGGTCTAATCCTAAGTTTCCTAAAAGGCGGCTCCAAGCTGGTTAACCTGACTTCTGAAGGTACCGCTGGTGGCTTGCTCATTTTCTTAGGCCTAACCGGTACAATGAGCCAAATCAACTCAATTCAAGAATGGGCGGTTGGTCTTCAATCTTCTACTGTTGAAGCGGGTAGCATGGGTTACGTTGGTCTAATCGTTCTTGCTATTACTATTGCTATTTACGCTTTCCTAGCAAAAGTGAACAAGCGTTGGTTGGCTATCCCAGTGTGTGCATTCACTGGCCTTGCTATTGCATTAGTATTAGGCGCAGGCTTCGACATCGTATTCGAAACTGAAATGGGTATTCCAAACCTAAACCCAGTTTACTGGTGGGGTTCTACTTCTGAAGGTTGGATGCTTGGTTTACCAAACGTTGAGCACTTCATTGCTTCTCTACCGTTTGCAATCCTTGCTGTTGCTATGTGGTCACCTGACTTCCTTGGTCACCGTATCTTCCAAGAGTTGAACTACCCTAAACGTTCTGAAAAAGTACTAATGGACGTAGATGACACAATGACTATGTGTTCAGTTCGTCAAATGGTTGGTACTGCGGTTGGTGGTGGTAACATCACTTCTTCTTGGGGTACTTACATGATCCCAGCAGCTATCGCGAAACGTCCAATTCCTGGCGGCGCAATCTTGCTTGGTTCTCTATGTATTATTGTTGCGATTCTTGGTTTCCCAATGGACGTTGCAGTATGGCCACCAGTGATGCGTGTTGCGCTACTTGTAGGTGTATCTCTACCTCTACTTGAAGCGGGTATGCAAATGGTTAAGGATTCTAAAGATTCTCAAGCGGCTGGTATCTGTATCTTCGGTTCAGCGGTTGTTAACCCAGTACTAGCATGGGCATTGACTATGCTTCTAGATAACAACGGTCTAATTGGTGACAAAGAGCGTGCTAAGCGCCTATCATTTGTAGACAAGATTGTTATCCCAGTTGGTGTTTTGGTTATCTGTCTAGTAGCAATGCTTGCAGTTGGTATGCTAGAAAGCCAATATGGTCTAAAAGCTTGGCTATAATAGTCCTTACTACACAAAAGTAGTATTCGGATTAAAAAAAAGTTTGGGTGGCAACCCCTGTCACTCAAATTTTTTCAACTTTTTTTGGTATTTATTGATTTAGTTTAAGGTTTGCAGGAATTTTTTAGCGTAGTCTTGAATTCATAGAGTAAAGACAACATATAAAAAGTAGTGACAATATATATAACCATATGACGCTGATATGCTCATATATATTGTTATTAATAAGAGTGTACTACCCTTACGAGGGGCGCTGGCTCAACAGTGTTAATGTACGTATTTTTTCTACTAAAAAGGTAGGTATGTCATGGCAGAGCAATTTGCTAAAGCTTGGGAAGATTTTGCTGCAGGTGAGTGGCAAAGCGAAGTAAACGTTCGTGATTTCATTCAAAAGAACTACACGCCGTATGAAGGCGACGAGTCTTTCCTAGTTTCTGAGGGTACTGAAGCAACTAACAAGCTTTGGTCTTCGGTAATGGAAGGTATCAAACAGGAAAACGCAACTAAAGCACCTGTAGATTTCGATACTTCTGTTATCTCTACCATTACTGCTCACGATGCAGGTTACATTGAGAAAGATCTTGAGACTATCGTTGGTCTACAAACTGAGAAGCCACTAAAACGTGCAATCATCCCTAACGGTGGTGTACGTATGGTTGAAGGTTCTTGTAAAGCATACGGTGAAACTCTTGACCCAATGGTTTCAAAAATCTACTCAGAATACCGCAAAACACACAATGCGGGCGTTTTCGATATCTACACTCCTGATATCCTAAAATGTCGTAAGTCTGGTGTTCTGACTGGTCTTCCTGATGCTTACGGCCGTGGTCGTATCATTGGTGACTACCGTCGTGTTGCACTTTACGGTATTGATTTCCTAATGAAAGACAAGCAAGCTCAATTTGCTTCTCTTCAAGAGCAATTCGAAAACGGTGAAAACCTAGCAGAAACAATGCAACTGCGTGAAGAGATCTCTGAGCAACACCGTGCTCTAGGTCAAATCAAGCAAATGGCTGAGAAATACGGTTTCGATATCTCTGAGCCAGCTCAAACTGCTCAAGAAGCTATCCAGTGGACTTACTTCGGCTACCTAGCTGCTGTTAAGTCTCAAAACGGTGCTGCAATGTCTCTAGGCCGTACTTCGAGCTTCCTAGACATCTACATCGAGCGTGATATCGCTGCTGGCAAGATCACTGAAGAACAAGCACAAGAAATGATCGACCACTTCGTAATGAAGCTGCGTATGGTTCGTTTCCTACGTACTCCTGAGTACGATGAGCTGTTCTCTGGCGACCCAATCTGGGCAACAGAGTCTATGGGTGGTATGGGTATCGACGGTCGTACGCTAGTAACGCGTTCGAACTTCCGTTTCCTAAACTCTCTATACACTATGGGTCCTTCTCCAGAGCCAAACATCACTGTTCTTTGGTCTGAGCAACTACCTGACGGCTTCAAGCGTTTCTGTGCGAAGGTATCTATCGATACTTCTTCTATCCAGTACGAAAATGATGACCTAATGCGTCCTGACCTAGAGTCAGATGATTACGCTATCGCTTGTTGTGTATCTCCAATGATCGTTGGTAAGCAAATGCAGTTCTTCGGTGCTCGTGCTAACCTTGCGAAAACAATGCTTTACGCAATCAACGGCGGTGTGGACGAGAAACTTAAGATGCAAGTTGGTCCTGTTTCAGACAAGATCACTGACGAAGTTCTTAACTACGATGACGTAATGGGTCGCCTAGACACATTCATGGACTGGTTAGCTAAGCAATACGTGACTGCACTAAACAGCATTCACTACATGCACGACAAGTACAGCTACGAAGCGTCTCTAATGGCTCTTCATGACCGTGACGTTCGTCGTACTATGGCTTGTGGTATCGCTGGTCTTTCTGTTGCTGCTGACTCACTGTCTGCAATTAAGTTTGCTAAAGTGAAGCCAATCCGTGACGAAGACGGTATCGCAACTGACTTCGAAATCGAAGGCGATTACCCTAAATACGGTAACAACGACTCTCGTGTAGATGATATCGCTTGTGAACTAGTTTCTACGTTCATGAACAAGATCCGTAAGCTTAAGACTTACCGTAACTCTATCCCTACACAGTCAGTTCTTACTATCACGTCTAACGTTGTATACGGTAAGAAAACTGGTAACACTCCAGACGGTCGTCGTGCTGGCGCTCCTTTCGCTCCTGGTGCAAACCCAATGCACGGTCGCGATGAGAAAGGTGCTGTAGCTTCACTAACGTCTGTAGGTAAACTACCGTTTGCTGACGCACAAGATGGTATCTCTTACACGTTCTCTATCGTGCCAAACGCACTAGGTAAAGAACTTGATAGCCAACGTGCTAACCTTGCAGGTCTAATGGATGGTTACTTCCACCACGAAGCTGGCATTGAAGGTGGTCAACACCTTAACGTTAACGTTCTTAACCGCGACACTCTAGAAGACGCAGTTAAGCACCCTGAGAAATACCCTCAGCTAACAATCCGTGTATCTGGTTACGCTGTTCGCTTTAACTCTCTAACTGCAGAGCAACAAGCTGACGTAATCGCACGTACATTTACTGAGTCTCTATAAGCTCACCGCTTAATAGACAGTAAATAATATTAGCCTCGCCAATGTGCGGGGCTTTTTTATATCCGTTGTAAATCGCACAAGCTTAACCCATCCTTCGAAGTGTTAGATTGAGCAAAAAAGCACCCTGCCATTCACTTTTTTTCCACAAATTCTGTCAAATTACGGTAATATCGCGGTTCATAATTTAAGAGTAACTGCTCCATGAAATACCTGCGTTGTTTACCCCTGATTCTTCTCTCTTTCTCATCTTTAGCATCTGAGCGTTCGACGCTGACTTTTGCTTTAGATAATGATGGTATTTTTGGTGTCGACCAAGACTATACCAACGGCTTATTTCTGGGTTACACATCATCAAGTATTACGCCATACAACTGGGTAAAACCACTGAGCCTTTCTTACTGGGGCGCAAGCTCTCTAGATAAGTGGGAAATTACCATTGGCCACAAGATGTATACGCCTTCAGATATTGAGTTGGAAACACCATCTGCCAATGATCGTCCGTATGCAGGTTACCTACACACAGAATTCAACTACATCAGCTTGAACCCACAACAAGCTCAGCGTTTTAACATCACGTTTGGTACAACAGGCGAACGTGCACTGTCTGAAGATGCTCAAAAACTGGTTCACTCAATCACAAAATCAGATGAGCCTATGGGCTGGGAATATCAAGTTGATGATGAATGGGCGGGAAGCGTTGGTTACCTAAGCCATTTCAACTTAATGCGTAACCAAGCACTAGCAAATTCAGACTTCGAGATCTCTAACGTTTCAGAAATCAACGTCGGTAATTTTAGAAGTGACATTTCAACGGGCTTCATGTTCCGTTGGGGTACAGACCTAGGTGGTAACTTTGGCGCGGCGAACATCAGCACAGAGAACCCATTTAAAGCCGGTATGATCGGTGCATCTAACACAGGTTGGTTTACCTATGCAGGCCTTGAAGGTCGTTACCGATTTAATGACCTAACCATCGAAGGCGATCGCTCTGGTGTAGATGAATATTCTGATAAAAACGGCCTAGATCCTGCTATTTACGATGTGACATTAGAGAACGTTCAAGCAACGGCTGTGCTAGGTGTGGCTTGGTATAACCAATACGTTGGTGCATCCTTCGCACTTACGGCAAAAACACCTGATTACAAAGAAGCAAAAGAGTCGGTGTACACCACTGGCGGTATCACAATGTTTGCGTTTTTCTAGCCACCAGCAAGGGCTTTCGTCCTTCACTGTTCAAGTTTAATAAGGGCAATCATCTTCACAGGTGATTGCCTTTTTTTTTAAAGACCTCGTTACCATTTGACCCTATTTTATGTACCGTTTTTGTAATAAAATAAAGGGTATAAATTCCTCTACGAGAATAGCTCATGTCTACAACTGGTCGCATTCACTCATTCGAATCTTGTGGTACTGTCGATGGCCCTGGTATCCGCTTTATTGTGTTTCTTCAAGGCTGCTTAATGCGCTGTATGTACTGCCATAATCGCGATACATGGGATCTTCATGACGGAAAGGAAGTAACGGTCGAAGAGATCATTAACGAAGCAAAATCATACCGTCATTTCATGAAAGCTTCTGGCGGAGGTATCACTTGTTCAGGTGGCGAAGCGATGCTACAACCTGAGTTTGTTCGTGACTTTTTCCGCGCAGCTCAAGCTGAAGGCATTCACACTTGTCTTGATACTAATGGCTACATTCGTAAGCACACAGAAGTGGTTGATGAAGTTCTTGAAGCCTCTGATCTAGTGATGCTTGACCTTAAGCACATGCGAGACGAGATTCACCACGATTTCATTGGTGTATCAAACCGACGTACTCTGGATTTTGCACGCTACCTGCACAAAATCGGCAAGAAAACTTGGATTCGCTATGTGATTGTTCCTGGCTACACAGATACTGCTGAAGATGCACACCTTCTTGGTGAATTCATTAAAGATATGGACAACATCGAGAAAGTAGAACTGCTTCCATACCACAAGCTTGGTGCTCATAAATGGGAAGCGCTGGGTCACGACTATCCACTTGATGGTGTTAACCCGCCAAGTAAAGAAAAAATGGATGAGATTGTCGCTGTTCTTAGTCAGTACCATTCAAACGTAAAATACTAACCGTTTAAAGAACTAATCTAGACGGTACTCAGCCTCCGTTTCAAACGCCTCAATTTCTATTGGGGCGTTTTCTTTTTCGAGCAAAACAATCCTTTCACTTTTCTTTACAACTTTTGTTTATCAATTCAAAAAATCATATTAAATCCGTGTTGAGATCATGTTTCCACTCGTAGGAATGCTGTTACTCTTACTGCAACAAAAGAATACAACATTTAGTTTTTTAGTGAGGCTTCTCCCATGGAAATGACCAATGCTCAGCGTCTAATTCTATCAAATCAATACTACCTAATGTCTCAAATGGATCCTGAGAACTCAGCTAAATACCAACGTCTACAAACGATTGTAGAACGTGGTTACGAACTCCAAATGCGTGAGCTTAACAAAGAATTTGGTTGTTTGACTGAAGCAGAATGTCGCGAAATTATCGACATCATGGAGATGTACCATGCAATGCAAGAGTCAAACAAAATGCTAGCAGAACAAGAGCGCGCTGAAGTTGATCAACGCCGCCTACAGTTCTTAGGTTTTGATATCGCTTCTGAAGCGCAGATCGTACACTACGTGCGTTTCCTTGTTGACTCTGAAGGTCTTTACCCTCAATTTGACAAAGCTGATCACCACTTCAATAGCCAAATGCCAATGCTAGACAAATACCGTCGCATGCTAACAACATGGCGTAACTGCCCTCGTCAGTACCACCTTTGTGCGACAGAGCTGTCTCAAATCTTCAGTGCTTAATGCATAAAAAAGATAAGCCTAAATTTGGCTTATAAAGTTTCAAATAAAAAGGGTTACTCACATGAGTAACCCTTTTTTGTATTCGCTTTTTTTAACTAGAAAACGTAAGCAACACCGACGTTGGCCGCCATATTAATCCCGCTTTCAAGGATTGGGCTGTTCTCGATATCACCTTCTAGGTTGGTGTAACGAACGCCGCCAGTCACTCGAACATTCGGCGTTACATGTAAGTAACCACCTAAACCAATAAAGTACTGGCCGTCCCAATCTGCATCGAACTCATTCAAGTTCGTTCTCGACGCTTCTGCCGAGCTCACACCATACAAGTGGTTGTTCAAGCGTTCACTGTTATACGCGTAACCAATAGATGGAGTAATCGCCCAACCATTGCGACGAATAGGGAGGCGCCATGCTGCTTCCGCATAAATACCGTTGTGTTTAAAGCCTAAATCCGACCCCGCCGTCGCTTCAAACATACCCACCATAGTGATCACTTGATAGCTTACGCCACCCAATACTGAAGCTTCACGCTCATCTAATTTTTGAATATCCACGTTATCAGAATCACCCGGCTTTAATGTTCTTGAATCGTACACCGCTCGAAAAACGATGTTTTGCGGTGAACCCGCAGGAAATAAACGATAGCCAGCACTGAAACCACGCATGAAAAAGTGCTCGCCTTCATAACCAATCATTGGAATAACTGCGCGGTTTGACGGCGTATCTTTATAAACGGCAGGAGAATAGGAAGCAGCCACACCCAATGACCATTGTGATATTTTTGCGTGTGCAGCAGTCGCCATGAGCATTGTCATTCCAACAAAGGCGATTTTTAACCAGAGACTCTTCACTATTTCTACCTATTTTTTAAGCGATTTTTGATAACGCCGCGCATTATATGGTATTTCATTCCAAAAAATCAATAAGGCTTCGTTATACATCCAATACGCATAAATCCACAGCAAGAATTGGAAAGCCTCCTAAAATCATAAAACAAACCGTCGATACCCCATGAATGTAAAATAATTCGATTCCTCTCGGCTCAAGTTACCCATTGCTTTCGTTTGCCATTCAACACGCAAAATTGTAAATAAATACATAATTGTTAAGCAAAATTGTGGAAGCGGGTCTAACCTTAAAATGTAGGGAGAGCCTATTTTTCAATCGCTCGTCAGTTTTGACTGGTTAACAAGGGGAATGTGACTATGAGTATATTTGACCACTATCAATCACGTTATGAAGCAGCCAAGGAAGAAGAGCTGACACTGCAAGAGTTCTTGGCGCTGTGTAAAGACGATAAAAGTGCTTACGCTAACGCCGCGGAACGCTTACTTCTTGCCATTGGCGAACCGGAGGTCATTGACACCGCTCAAGACCCTCATCTCAGTCGTATTTTCTCGAACCGAGTCATATCTCGCTACCGTGAATTTGAAGATTTTTACGGTATGGAAGACGCGATTGAACAGATTGTTTCTTACCTTAAACATGCGGCTCAAGGCCTAGAAGAACGTAAACAGATCCTTTACCTACTTGGCCCTGTGGGCGGTGGTAAATCTTCGCTTGCTGAAAAACTCAAAGCCCTGATGCAAAAGCTACCCATTTATGTATTGTCTGCTGACGGTGAACGAAGCCCAGTAAACGATCACCCATTCTGTCTTTTCGATGTCAACGAAGACGGCGACTTACTGAAGAACGAATATGGCATTGAGAAACGCTACCTTCGCTCGATTATGTCTCCGTGGGCAGCGAAGCGCCTCCATGATTTTGGCGGCGATATTTCTAAATTCAAAGTCATCAAGCTGCGCCCTTCTATTCTCGATCAAGTTGCGATCGCGAAAACAGAGCCAGGTGATGAAAACAACCAAGATATTTCATCTCTGGTAGGTAAAGTTGATATTCGTAAGCTTGAGCACTTCTCTCAAGATGACCCAGATGCCTACAGCTACTCTGGTGCGCTATGTAAAGCAAACCAAGGTCTGATGGAATTTGTGGAGATGTTCAAGGCTCCAATCAAGGTATTGCACCCTCTACTAACAGCGACTCAAGAAGGTAACTTCAACGGTACTGAGGGGCTTTCTGCACTGCCATTCGACGGGATGATTTTGGCTCACTCGAACGAATCCGAGTGGCAGACTTTCCGTAACAACAAGAACAACGAAGCCTTCCTCGACCGTGTGTACATTGTAAAAGTCCCTTACTGTCTGCGTGTGTCTGAAGAAGTTAAGATCTACAAGAAACTGCTTGAGCACAGTGAGCTATCCCAAGCGCCTTGCTCACCAAGCACACTCGATCTGCTATCGCAATTCAGCATCCTGTCGAGACTGAAAGAGCCTGAAAACTCTTCTCTATTCTCTAAGATGCGTGTTTACGATGGTGAGACCCTAAAAGACACCGATCCAAAAGCGAAGAGCTACCAAGAGTATCGTGACTATGCGGGTGTTGATGAAGGCATGTCTGGTCTATCAACACGTTTCGCCTTTAAGATCTTGTCTCGCGTGTTCAACTTCGACCAAGCCGAAGTAGCTGCGAACCCAGTGCATCTGTTCTACGTGATTGAGCAGCAAATCGAACGTGAGCAATTCCCTCAAGAAACTGCCGAGAAGTACCTAGAGTTCTTGAAAGGATACCTAGTGCCACGCTACGTAGAGTTCATCGGTAAAGAAATTCAAACCGCCTACCTAGAGTCTTACTCTGAGTACGGTCAAAATATCTTCGACCGCTATGTAACCTACGCTGACTTCTGGATTCAAGACCAAGAGTATCGCGATCCAGAAACAGGCCAGCTATTTGACCGTGCTTCTCTAAATGGTGAACTAGAGAAAATCGAGAAAACAGCCGGTATCAGTAACCCTAAAGACTTCCGAAATGAGATTGTGAACTTTGTGCTTCGTGCCAAAGCCAACAATAACGGTCAAAACCCAGTTTGGACGAGCTACGAGAAACTGCGCACTGTGATTGAGAAGAAAATGTTCTCTAACACAGAAGAGCTGCTTCCTGTTATTTCGTTCAATGCTAAGACCTCAACGGATGATCAGAAAAAACACGACGACTTCGTTGCTCGTATGATGGAAAAAGGCTACACCGAGAAACAAGTTAGACTGCTATCTGAGTGGTATCTAAGAGTTCGTAAATCCTCATAAACCAAACTGTATTGAGCTGCTCACGTGAGCAGCTCGTACAAACCAATAACTCTTATATCCTAATAACTCTTATACCCTAATAAAAAGTAGGATCGTGACATCAGCTGAGAGGGAGTTCTTATGGCACAATTTATCGATCGGAGGCTCAATGGCAAAAATAAGAGTGCTGTAAATAGACAGCGATTCTTACGACGCCATAAAGAGCAAATCAAAGAATCTGTGGCCGATGCAGTCAACCGACGCTCAATCACCAATACTGAAACCGGTGAGGACGTCACTATTCCTCATAAAGACATCAAAGAGCCAAGCTTTCATCAAGGTCAAGGCGGCGTAAGAGAACGCGTTCACCCTGGTAATGATCAGTTCATCACTGGTGATAAAATTGAGCGCCCTAAAGGTGGCGGTCAAGGTGGTGGTTCAGGCCAAGGTGATGCAAGCCCTGATGGCGAAGGCCAAGATGAATTTACCTTCCAAATTTCAAAAGATGAGTATCTTGATATTCTCTTTGAAGATTTAGCTCTGCCTAATCTAGAGAAAAATCAGGTCAACAAAATCACCGAATGGAAAACACACCGCTCTGGTTATCAAAGTGCGGGGATTCCATCCAACATCGCTATTGTCCGTTCACTGCAGCAATCTCTTGCTCGTAGAACCGCGATGACAGCAGGTAAAAAGCGCGAGCTTAACCTACTGATGGAGCAACTTGACCAAGTTAAAATGACGGAACCGGCACAACCCTTTGAAGAGAGTCGCTTAAAAGAAGAGATTGCCGAGCTACGCAAAAAAATTGAAAACGTGCCATTCATTGATACCTTCGACTTACGTTTTAAAAACTATGAGAAGCGCCCTATTCCATCTAGCCAAGCGGTAATGTTCTGTTTGATGGATGTGTCCGGCTCAATGGATCAAGCGACCAAAGACATCGCAAAACGCTTCTACGTACTGCTTTACTTGTTCCTCAATCGTACCTATGAGAACGTCGATGTGGTGTTTATTCGTCACCATACTCAAGCAAAAGAAGTGGACGAACATGAGTTCTTCTACTCGCAAGAGACGGGCGGTACCATCGTTTCTAGTGCACTGAAATTAATGAAAGAAATTGTCGCAGACCGTTACCCAGCTAATGAGTGGAATATCTATGCGGCACAAGCATCTGATGGTGATAACTGGGCTGATGACTCGCCTCGTTGTAAAGAGCTGTTGGTCAACACGCTTCTGCCAACTTGTCAGTATTACTCTTATATCGAAATCACACGCCGCTCTCACCAAACGCTTTGGCACGAGTATGAGAAGTTAGAAACGAGCTTCGACAACTTCGCAATGAAAAACATAAAAACGGTGGATGATATCTTTCCTGTGTTTAGAGAACTGTTCCAGAAAGAGACAGCGTAAGGGGGCTTGCCATGACAGCGAAATCAAACGTTGCAGAGAAAGACAAAGCTGCACAAAAGAAAAACGACAAGATGCTGCCTGATGGTCCAGATTGGACGTTCAACCTCTTAGAGCAATATCACGTGGAAATTAAGCGCGTGGCGCAGCATTACCGTTTAGACACTTATCCAAACCAGATTGAAGTGATTACCTCAGAGCAGATGATGGATGCCTACTCCAGTATTGGTATGCCGATCAATTACAATCACTGGTCATTTGGTAAGAAGTTCATTCAAACCGAACAAAACTACAAACACGGTCAGATGGGACTAGCGTACGAAATCGTGATCAACTCCGATCCGTGTATCGCTTATCTGATGGAAGAGAACACGGTAACGATGCAGGCACTGGTAATGGCGCATGCTTGTTACGGCCATAATTCTTTCTTTAAGGGCAACTACCTATTCCAAACTTGGACAGATGCAAGCTCCATCATCGATTACTTACTGTTCGCGAAAAAGTACATCAATGATTGTGAAGAGAAGTATGGTGTGGCTGAAGTTGAGCAACTGCTTGATTCTTGTCATGCGTTAATGAATTACGGCGTAGACAGATATAAACGCCCAGAAAAGATCTCCATCGCGGAGGAAACCGCTCGCCAAGAAGAGCGTGAAGCTTATCTTCAGTCTCAAGTGAACGAGCTTTGGAGAACGGTTCCTCAAAACAAAAGTAAGGAAGAAGAGACTAAAATCCGCTTCCCTAGCGAGCCTCAAGAAAATATTCTCTACTTTATTGAGAAGAACGCCCCACTGCTTGAACCTTGGCAACGTGAGTGTGTTCGTATTGTTCGCAAGGTGAGCCAGTACTTCTATCCTCAGAAACAAACGCAAGTGATGAATGAAGGTTGGGCAACCTTCTGGCACTACACCATTCTAAATCACCTTTACGACGAAGGTTTGGTGAGTGACAAGTTCATCTTAGAGTTCCTACACAGCCATACCAGTGTAGTCGCGCAACCTGCTTACAACAGCCCTTACTTTAGTGGGATAAACCCTTACGCACTTGGCTTTGCGATGTTTAGAGACATTCGACGTATCTGTGAAGAGCCAACCGATGAAGACAAAGAGTGGTTCCCTGAACTCGCCGGAAGTGATTGGTTAGAAGCGGTGCACTTTGCAATGCACAACTTCAAAGATGAAAGCTTTATTAGCCAATACCTTTCTCCAAAGATCATTCGTGACTTTAAGCTGTTTTCTGTGCTTGATGATGACAGAAAGAACACCATTGAAGTGAGTGCTATACACGATGACCCGGGCTATCGCCTGATCCGTGAAAAGCTCGCCGCGCAATACAACCTCAGCAACCTTGAACCGAATATTCAGGTATTTAACGTTGATGTTCGTGGTGACCGTTCAATGACGCTGCAATATGTGCCTCATGACCGTATCCCGCTTGATAAAGGCTACGACGAAGTAATGAAGCATCTTTATCGCTTGTGGGGCTTTGACGTAATTCTTGAGGAGCTTAAAGACACAGGTCATCGAGAAATCCTGACTACTTGTCCGAAACGCAATGACTATGGAGCCAAGATTTAATATCCATCATAGTAAGTAGATAATGGGTATAAAACTCCGCTCCCCCTACAACATAGTGGTCACCCGCTCGGAAGTGGAGCAATAAAAAAGCGCATAAGTCATCAGACTTATGCGCTTTCTTTTCAAGGCTAAAACGTCTTTTAATAGACGTGAGGTACTCTACCTAGAACTAAAACTAAATAAGCTTAAACAATCGGCTTTTGACCGCGTTCAATCAGCTTCATCAGCACGCTGTCTGCAGATTTACCTGCCACGCCAGCTAGCTTGTCCGATAGCTTTTTCTTCTGTACATAGTGAATCGCTAGCACTGTCTTGTCTTTGCATGCTTCAACAACTAGGTCATCAGAAGTACGGATCTCATCCACCAGCCCAAGTTCATGTGCTTGCGTACCAAACCAGTGCTCACCCGTTGCAACCTTATCAAGGTCTAGTGCTGGACGGTGGTCTCGAATGAAGTCTTTGAATAAGCCGTGTGTCTCTTCTAGCTCTTCTTTGAATTTCTCACGTGCTTTATCGCTGTTCTCACCAAACATGGTTAGAGTGCGTTTGTACTCACCCGCAGTTAACTGTTCAAACTCAATGTCGTGCTTTTTAAGCAGTTTATTGAAGTTTGGTAGTTGAGCAATAACGCCAATAGAGCCAACGATAGCGAAAGGTGCCGACACAATTTTGTCTGCGATACATGCCATCATGTAACCGCCGCTTGCTGCTACTTTGTCTACCGAGATAGTCAAAGGCAGGCCTGCCGCTTTGATACGATCAAGTTGAGAAGACGCCAAACCGTATCCGTGGACCATGCCACCGCCAGATTCAAGTTTCAGCAATACTTCATCGCCTTCACGAGCCACAGCCAGAACCGCCGTTACCTCTTCACGTAATGAAGCCACTTCTTTTGCATCAATGCTGCCGTTAAAATCAAGAACGAACAGGTGTGGTTCACGCTTGCTATCGAGCTCACCCTCTTTCGCTGCTTTCTTCACTTCTTTACCGCGTGATTTTACTTTCTCTTTTTCCGCTTTCTTTTCTGCTTTATCACGGGCTTTGATGAAAGCATCATCGTGTAGATGGTGCTCTAATTGTTCAATCGTCTGTTTATGATGTTCAGATAGGTTCGTGATTTCCAGCTCACCTTTAATCGCGCTTGATTTTCCACCCACAGATTTAGCAATGACTAAAATTGCAATGATGGCGATTACAACGGTCGCAATCTTGGCTAAAAACAAGCCGTAGTCCAACAAAAATTCCAATGTCATATCCCCTATTGTATGAATTAGTGTATTGTAACCATCTTGTCACGATTACCAAGAATTTCTCATCATTCCTGCGGTTATCTGTGTGATTAAACATCAATGGAATGACGAACATAATAAAAGAAAGAAGGATAAGCACAGTGGATTACCCAATCTCTACAGATGCCCTCAAAGATAAAGTAATTTTGGTTACAGGTGCCGGTGCTGGCATTGGTCGCCAAGCCGCACTAAGCTTCGCTCAACATGGCGCAACTGTCATCCTGTTAGGTCGCAATGTAAAAAACCTAGAATTCATTTACGATGAAATCGAAAGTGCTGGTTACCCGCAGCCTGCGATTATCCCACTGGATTTAAAAGGCGCGACAAAACAGAACTACATTGATATGGCTGAAACCATTGAATCGCAGTTCGGTCGTTTAGACGGCCTACTTCATAACGCTGGCGTTCTCGGTACCCTGAGCCCGTTTGAGCAGATTGATGAAGAGACCTTTGATGATGTTATGCAGATCAATGTGAAGTCTGAGTTCTTGATGACTCAAGCACTTTTACCTGCACTAAAGAAAGCGGAAGCGGGTCGTATCGTATTCACCTCTTCTACCGTTGGTCACTCTGGCCGTGCATTCTGGGGCACTTACGCAATTTCTAAGTTTGCTACCGAAGGTATGATGCAGATCTTAGCGGATGAGCTTGAAGACACAAACATCCGTGTTAACGCGATCAATCCGGGCGGCACTCAAACACGTATGCGTGCAAAAGCGTACCCAGGTGAAGATGCTAACAAGCTGAAAACGCCACTGGACATCATCCCACTGTACCTACACTTAATGAACCCAAGTGTGACAGACATTAATGGTCAATGTATCGACGCTCAACCTAAGTAGTTGATATTATAACCAATAACAAGAAGCCGCTTTAATCGCGGCTTTTTTTGTATCTAAATCAATCAACTAGCACTTACTTCCTCTGATTTTCATCATTTTGCTTTGCATCTTTTTCATTGTTAAATATACTGTATAAATATACAGGTATTTAATTATGCATGAACTCATAAAAAACTTACAAGACCGCCAGCTAATCTGGAAAGGACTACAATCAACAACGCAAGGACGTACCACTTCGACAGGCTATCCGCAATTGGATAAACAGCTTGATGGTGGCTTTCCGACACACGGCGTTATTGAAGTTGAATCACAACAAGGGATTGGCGAACTGCGCCTGCTTACGCCCTATTTAGCTCAGCAAAACTCACAGAAGCTAGCCATATTCATTAACCCGCCAGGGAAGATCTGTGCCGAGTTTTTTAGCAGCCAAGGGATTGAACTCGATAACATCTTAGTAATCGAGCCTCAACGCGACCTCGATGCATTATGGGCAGCCGAGCAATGCCTCAAGAGCGGTGCTTGTCATTCTGTATTGTTATGGGGAGCCGATCTCGAAATCCACCAAACCAAACGCCTACAAGCCGCAAGTGAAACGGGCAAGTGCCTGCAATTTCACTTTAAAGCCACCAGCCATAATCAGTTATCTCTGCCCGTTTCTTTAAGCATGAAGCTCTCTTCTCACGCGCAGGGTTTAAAGGTTGAGGTGACGAAAAGAAAAGGTAGCTGGTCGTATGGCAGCTTTATTCTCGACATGACCCCAAATTGGCCGTTACTAACAGAAAAAGTCATCAGCATCGACAGTTCACATCACAACCTGTCAGATAATACTGTGTTGGCCTTCCCTATTGCGAAGCAAGGTTAGCGCATGCTGTGGCTTTATCTGCACTTTCCATCTCTGCAGTTGGATACCTTATTTAACTCTAATGAATTGGGTTCGAACGAAGAATCATACGAGCAACCTATTATCATCGTGGATGAAAAAGATCATCGTGTGCTGCAAGCTAACCAAGCCGCATTGGACTCAGGTATTACACTGGGCATGGGTCTAGGGTCTGCGGCGGCGCTTTGCCATAACTTACACGTCCACCCTTACAGTATTGAGCTAGAGAAAAATAAGCTGAAAGAGATAGCTCAATGGGCGTATCTGGTCACTTCTGATATGGCGTTATTGCCGCCTAATGGTTTGTTGATTAAAGCCTCTAACATGCTGTCACTCTATGACGGACTAGATAACTATTGGCATGAACTCAAAAACCATTTAGAAGCACTCAACATCCAGTTCAGCTTTGCCACGGGTTACTCACCGCTTTCTGCGATCCTTTTGGGCAAGCAAGCGATCAACCAAGCAACGAACAATGTTCAACACATGAAGGCTTGGGTTAATCAGCAAGCTCTAAGTTCTAGTGAGCTGCCGCCTAAGCAAGTTGAACGCTTAAATCGTGTCGGCATTAATATCGTTGAAGAGCTATTGAAACTGCCTTTGCAAGAAGTCGCACGTCGCTTTGATATCGACTTGGTCAATTATGTTGGTCGCCTTAATGGGCAGTTCAAGCACCCAATTGATTTCTATCATCCACCAGAAAGCTTCCAGCAATATCTGGAGCTGTTGTTTGATATTGAAAACATCCTGTTTATCGAAAAGCCACTGCTGAAATTATTGAATCAACTGGAATGCTTTTTGAAGCTACGTGACCGAGTGGCTTTTGAGTTAACGTTAATTCTGCATCTTAGGGATAAAGACGATCACCATGTCTCTTTCTATTCGGCGCAGGGAGATTACCTTGCCAGTAAATGGGCGAACCTAACGCATCTCACCTTAGAGTCACTCAAGATCACAGCCCCCGTTCAAGGGCTCACTCTCTCGTTAACTCGTCATGGTGAACCACAAATGGCCTACCATGACCTTTTTGATGGAAATACCGGAACACTTGCTGCGTTAGACCTACTTTCATTGTTACAGGCGAAGCTTGGACAGGCCTGCATTCAAACGCCGAAAATACAGCAGGACCCTAGGCCAGAAAAAGCTAATCGCTATTCGCTTCCAACCCTGAGTAAAAACGTAGCAAAGAAACAAGCCACCTTTGAGGTCGTGGAACAAACAGCACCAACTCTCAACATAGCTCAGCAGCGACTCAGGCCCAGTATTTTACTGCCAGAACCAGAAGCCTTAACCGAGAACGTCACCTTATCCCAAGGCCCTGAGCGGATTGTTTCTGGGTGGTGGGATGGCGAAAAAATCATTCGTGACTACTTTATTGCTCACAGTGAAAACGGTCGATGGCTATGGATATTCAGAACGCCCGACAAACAGTGGTTCTTACACGGCTTGTTCAGTTAGTCAGTAAAACAGTTTGGTAAATCGCTCTTACCACTTGTTTCATTAAAACGTCCCTTTTCAATCATGTTCATTCGCAATGGCTAAGTGAGATTACGTTATGTCTCAGCAATACTCAGAGCTTTTCTGTCAAAGTAATTACTCCTTCCTTGAAGGGGCTTCACACGCGGAAGAGCTGGTTTTACAGGCCGACTTCTTACGTTACAAAGCACTCGCGGTTACTGATGAGTGCTCAGTCGCGGGCATCGTGAAGGTTCACTCTGCAATCAAGCAACACAAACTGTCACTCAAGCAGATTGTAGGGAGCATGTTTTGGCTAAATGACGAGTGCCAATTAGTCTTGTTATGCCCAAACAGACAAGCCTATGCCGAGCTGTGCCGTATTATTACCAATGCGAGACGTCGTAGCAGCAAAGGACATTATCAGCTCTCTGAGTGGGATATAATGTCGGCTAAGCACTGCTTCATTCTTTGGTTACCTCAGCAGAAAAATGAAGACGCACATTGGGGACAGTGGCTTTCTCAACATCATTCCGGTCGATTGTGGATCGGCTTACAACGACACCTAAAACAAACCGATCAACAGTACATCGATTACTGTGTGGAGCTGTCACAACATCATCAATTGCCGATTACAGCTTGTGGTGGCGTGTTAATGCACAATGCTAATCGCTTACCCTTACAACACTCACTCACCGCGATTAAATATCAAAAATCAGTGACCGAAGTTGGTTGTCACTTACTGGCGAATGCCGAGCGCTGTTTACGAAGCATCAATAAGCTCTCTCATATATTCAAAGCTGAGTGGCTGGAAGAGAGCAACCGAATTTCTGAGCTGTGTGAATTTGATTTAGGTAGCCTACGTTACGAATACCCAAGTGAGCTGATTCCTCAAGGTGAGACACCCATGAGTTATCTGCGTATGTTGGTCGAGAAAGGAAAAAAGGCTCGCTTTCCACAAGGTGTCCCTCATGACATCCAACAGATCATAGATAAAGAGCTAGGGCTGATTGGCGAGCTCGACTACCCTTTCTTTTTTCTCACGATCCACGACATCGTGATGTTTGCTAAAAGCCAAGGCATTCTTTACCAAGGTCGAGGGTCAGCGGCTAATTCAGTGGTCTGTTATTGCCTAGAGATCACCTCTGTCGACCCAAGACAAATCTCGGTACTGTTTGAGCGCTTCATCAGTAAAGAGCGTGATGAGCCGCCTGATATTGATGTCGACTTTGAACACGAACGCCGTGAAGATGTCATCCAATACATCTACAAAAAATACGGTCGAGAACGTGCTGCGCTTGCTGCTACGGTCATTTCTTATCGCTTTAAAAGCGCGGTAAGGGATGTCGGAAAAGCATTGGGACTGCAAGAAACCCAACTTGATTACTTCATTAAGAACACCAATCGAAGAGACAAGAGCCTAGGTTGGCAGGCTCAACTCACTCAATTAGGGCTACAACCAGACTCTTTGAAAGGTCAGCAGTTTATCCATTTGGTGAATGAAATTATCGGCTTTCCACGTCACCTGTCTCAGCATGTGGGCGGCTTTGTGATCTCTTCTGGGCCTTTGTATGAATTGGTTCCAGTCGAGAACGCTGCCATGCACGATCGCACTATTATTCAATGGGATAAAGATGATCTTGAAACCTTGGGGCTGCTTAAAGTTGATGTACTCGCATTGGGTATGTTGTCTGCGATTAGAAAATGCTTCGACCTGATCAAGCGTATTCATGGCCGCTCGTTAACGATCGCAGAGATCACTCGGCTTAAGGACGATCCTCAGGTTTACGGCATGATTCAGCGAGCAGACACCGTCGGTATATTCCAAATTGAGTCACGCGCGCAAATGAGCATGTTGCCAAGGCTTAAGCCGAGAACTTATTACGACCTAGTGATTCAAATCGCGATCGTGCGCCCAGGACCAATTCAAGGTGATATGGTGCACCCATTCTTAAAGCGTCGCGATGGTATCGAGCCAATCAGCTATCCATCTAAGGATGTTGAATCGGTACTCTCGCGCACTTTAGGCGTACCGATATTTCAAGAACAAGTGATTAAGCTCGCGATGGTGGCTGCAGGCTTCACAGGGGGTGAGGCGGATCAGCTCAGACGCGCAATGGCCGCTTGGAAAAAAAATGGCAACGTCTTTAAGTTCAAAACCAAGCTCATCGAAGGCATGCAAAAGCGAGGCTACGAAACCGAGTTTGCCGAACAGATTTTTAAACAGATATGTGGCTTTGGTGAATACGGTTTCCCTGAAAGCCACTCGGCTTCATTTGCGGTATTAGCCTATTGTTCAGCTTGGTTGAAATGCTACTACCCAGAGTGCTTCTATGCTTCTTTGTTGAATAGCCAACCCATGGGCTTTTATAGTCCATCGCAGTTGGTTCAAGATGCGCAGCGACACAATGTGACGATACTTCCGGTATGTGTGAACGCTTCTCAAAACGACCACACGGTTGTCTCTCATCAGAATGATCTAGCGATTCGATTAGGGCTGCGACAAATCAAAGGCTTGAGTGAACACGGTATTCAGAGCGTACTTGCTAACCGCCCACATTCCGGTTATCGCCATCCTAGCCAAGTAAAGCAGCTATCGATGAATAAGAAGGACATAGAGCTACTCGCATCAGCCAACGCGCTGCACAACGTTTCGGGAGACCGCTTTCAGACGCGCTGGGCAATAATGGATTCCGCTTCTGATCTACCTCTGTTTAGCCAAGTCGATGACGACACTGAGAGTGGTCATGGCAAACACACACTGCACAAACCCAACGAGATGCAGGATTTACTTGAGGACTTCACCAGTGTCGGGATTTCATTAAATAAGCACCCTATCACCTTACTAGAAGAAGCGAATCGATTAGGCCGATTTACTCATATGAAAGACTTGATACAGCAAAGGCACAAATCCATGGTCACCGTTGTCGGGCTAGTTACAGGTAAGCAATCACCGGGTACTGCGGCAGGTGTCACCTTTGTCACACTGGAGGACAGCACTGGCAATATCAACGTGGTGGTATGGGGCGCCACAGCACGCGCTCAACAGCAAGCTTATCTCACAGCCAAGGCGTTAAAGGTACAGGGAATATTAGAAAAAGAAGGGGAAGTGGTACATGTGATTGCCGGGAAGCTCATCGATATTACCGATGAGATTGTTGGGTTGAAAACCAAGTCACGAGATTTTCATTAGCGATTCAAATCGCCCCCCATAAACACTGAAAGGCTAGAAACGCTAGAAACGCTAGAAACGCTAGAAACGCTAGAAACGAAAAAGGGAAGCATCAGCTTCCCTTCATTTCAAATTGTTGAGTTATACCTCAACGTCAGCTTCCGTACGTCTTTTCTTAAATTCCCTATATAGTAATAAGCTCAAAGTCATAACGACTTTAGACGTTAACCATATCATTAAGAGGAACTACCTTAGATTGTGCATGAAAAGTTACGTTAGTAGTGGGCATATTTCGTGTCGATTAATATGCTGCATCAATATTAGCAAACGTTTTCTATCAGGTCACTCAAAACAAACCGTACAGCAGTATTAATTATAAAAGTTGGCGCATTCGCTCTTGAGTCACTTCAACTAAGAGATCCGGTTGGAACTTAGAAATAAAGCGGTTACACCCTACTTTCTCGACCATAGCCTCATTAAAACTTCCGCTTAATGAAGTATTTAGCGTAATAAATAGGTCATGCATTCTTGGGTCAGTACGTACTTCGTGAGTCAGTTTATAACCGTCCATTTCAGGCATTTCGGCATCGGTGATCATCAACAAAATCTCTTGATTGATGTCTTTGCCTTCATCACACCAACCCTTAAGTAGGTTCAGTGCTTCTAAGCCATCGCAACACTCAATAATGTTTAAACCGAGCTGCGATAAAGTGCCTTTAATCTGGTTACGTGCGGTTGAAGAGTCATCAACGATAAGCACGTTTCGGCCAATCATTTCGTTGGCTAACTGCTCATCTAACACACCTTCAGAGATCGACACATCGTAATCGATGATCTCTGCTAGCACTTTTTCAACATCGATGATCTCAACGATTTTGTGCTGCTCTTCTTCTTGAATATGCGTGATAGCCGTTAGGTAGTTTGCACGACCCGTAGTCTTTGGTGGCGGCTGGATTTCAGTCCATGTCGTATTGACGATATTACGCACTTGCCCAACCAAGAAACCTTGTACGGTTCGGTTGTATTCAGTAATGATCAGGTTGCTCTCCTGAGCCTCTGCACGTGACGGTGGAAAGCCAATCGCACTGCGCAGATCAATCACAGGCACCGATTCACCACGTAAAGAAGCAACACCGGTAATGTGGTGGTGAGAGCCCGGTAAGCGAGTAAGTACAGGCACTTTTAGGACTTCTTTCACTTTAAATACGTTAATCGCAAATAGTTGACGACTATTTAAGCTGAATAATAAGAGTTCCAGACGGTTTTCACCGACTAGCTTGGTTCTCTGATCAACCGAATTTAAAACGCCAGACATACAACACCTTAGTGACAAATAATAACTGTGGCTACAATAGCCTACTTCAATGGGTTAAAGCAAAGCGCTAATGCACAGAATGCTTAAACTAAGTACAACAAATGATGTTATACAAAGCTTAAGTACATGGAAAGATTTGGGGTAAGGCTAAAAGAAGAGAAAAAGAGTTAGCCTTCAATAACTTTCATTAACAGCTGACCGTCATACAAGGCCTGCTTAATAAGTGCAGCGCCTGGCATGGTTGCCTGCTTATAGAATCGAGATTCCACCAGCTCTAAGTCTTGATGGTAAACCGATAAACTCTGCTCTTCGATACACTTTTGAATCGCAGGGTACAACACGCTCTTAGCCTGATTAATAACACCACCGACCAAGATTTTCTCTGGGTTAAACAGATTAATCACAATAGCAATCGCAGAGCCTAAGTAACGACCTAACTGTTCAATCACTTCAACAGCCAGAGGGTCGCCATCAGCCGCAGCAGCACAGATTTGCTCAATCGTAACATCCTCAAACACAGTCAGCGTTGATTCTTCACCATTGGCTAATCGCTCTTTCACTTGCTCACGGATCGCCTGTGAACTCGCGACCGTTTCTAAACAGCCTCGGTTACCACAATGGCAAAGCTTGCCCTCTTTATCGATCTGGATATGACCCAGTTCACCGATGTTACCGTGACGCCCTTGAAGAACGCGGCCATCAAGAATGATCCCGGCACCTAAACCATGGTGAATCGAGATAAGAACAGAGTTGTCGTTGTCTTGTGAGTTACCAAACAGCTTTTCTGCTAGTGCCCAGGCTCGGGTGTCATTGGCAATAAAGACTGGTAGACCGGTTTCTTTGTAGATCTCCGGACCCAACGCTAAGTTTTCAACGTTGTAATGCGGCATTTGCAACACAATACCTTGCTCTGAATTCACCAGACCTGGCAGTGTGATGGCAATGCTCGTTACCCTGTCGAGTTGCTCGGCATAGGTTTGGAAGAACTCATCGATTTCATGGAGAAGACGTGCAAGCACATCATCTTGATCACGTTCGTGAATATCAATTTTGGTATCGATAAGCACATCGCCGCCCAATTCATGGAGCGCTATCGTGAGGTAACCACGACCAAGACGCATCGACAAAAATTGCCAACCTTCGTTATTGGTTTGCAGACCGACAGCAGGACGCCCACGAGTCGTGGCTTCTTGAACCGTGGTTTCGTGAATAAGGTGAGCTTCAATGAGTTCACGGGTAATTTTAGTAATACTCGCCGGAGCCAACTCACTTTGCTTGGACAGATCGATACGAGAAATAGGACCTTTAAGGTCAATTAGTTTATATACACGACCAGCATTGACCTGTTTGATATGATCAATATGGCCCGGTTGAGCCATGTACATTTTACGCTCCAGAAATCATCAACGAGGTAATTTTTTTACTTTGCGAAGTAATTGTGAAGTCACTTGGTATATCGCCGTGACCAGTATCACGTATATACATGAATCTTTGTGTATCGAGTCAAATAGTTCGAGGAAAATTAACACCCACATCGATAAATCGAGACTTAATTTTCATAAAAAAACATCGCGCTTGAGTCCTGAATTCAATAATTAGAGGCAAATCAAGAAATATCCTCCTAGCTCCCAATAAATTATCAATTAATGCATATACTTAATTCAGTCTTGTAAAAGATTACTTGGTCTCACTCTAGGAGTATTCATGACAGCCGAATTAAGAAAAACGAAAATCGTCACAACGCTAGGCCCTTCAACAGATAAAGGCAACGTGCTTGAAGAAATCATCAAAGCCGGTGCCAATATCGTCCGTATGAACTTTTCTCACGGCAGCAGCGACGACCATATCCAGCGCGCAGAAAAAGTCAGAGCGATAGCAAAAAGACTCGGCACTCAAATCGCCATTCTCGGAGACTTACAAGGTCCCAAGATTCGTGTGTCGACATTTAAAGATGGCAAAATCCAACTTGCCGTAGGCGACCTGTTCACTCTCGATAGCAGCCTAGGTTTAGGCGAAGGTAACCAAGAAGCTGTTGGCCTTGATTATAAAGAACTGCCTAACGACGTATCCGCCGGCGATATCCTGTTGCTTGACGATGGTCGTGTTCAACTCAAAGTAACCAAAGTCGAAGGTTGTCGCGTTCATACCGAAGTCATCATTGGCGGCCCACTCTCAAATAACAAAGGCATCAACAAAAAAGGTGGTGGCCTTTCTGCAGAGGCACTGACCGACAAAGACAAACGAGACATCGTCACCGCCGCTCAGATTCAAGTCGATTACCTAGCTGTCTCTTTCCCACGTAACGGTGAAGACATGCACTATGCTCGCCAATTGGCACGAGAAGCAGGGTTAGAAGCTCACCTCGTGGCTAAAGTCGAGCGAGCAGAGACAGTTGCGACCGTGGAGAACATGGATGACATCATAATGGCCTCAGATGTGGTCATGGTGGCCCGTGGTGACCTCGGAGTGGAAATAGGTGACCCAGAGTTGGTCGGGGTACAAAAACAGCTTATACGCCGTGCTAGAGCACTTAACCGAACAGTAATCACTGCAACTCAAATGATGGAGTCGATGATCTCCGCACCAATGCCAACTCGTGCCGAAGTGATGGACGTTGCCAACGCGGTATTAGATGGTACCGATGCCGTGATGCTTTCAGGTGAAACCGCTGCGGGTGATTACCCTGTCGAAACCGTGAAATCCATGGCCGAAGTGTGTATCGGTGCTGAAAAGATGGCGGGCATTAACCAATCGAATTACCGTATTGACCGAACCTTTGTTACGGCAGAAGAAACCGTTTCGATGGCAACTATCTATTCCGCGAACCACATGGAAGGCATCAAGGGCGTGGTGACGCTTACTGAGTCCGGACGCACAGCTTTGATGATGTCACGACTCAGTGCCGACATGCCTATCTACGCGCTGTCTCGTAACGAAGGAACGCTAAATCGCTGTACTCTATACCGAGGCGTGACACCTATCTACTTCGAAACTGAAGCCGAAGACAGCTTTGATATTGCACTATCGACTCTTGCTTGCCTGAAAGAAGCAGGGCACCTAAAATTTGGTGACTTAGTGATCGTCACTCAAGGTGACATTATGGATGTCGCGGGCTCAACCAACTGTATGCGAATCTTACCTGTCACCTAATCTCTGAACACTAGAGGTTTACATACATAACAAGTTAATAAGCACACAAAAAAGGGTTATCGAACCAAGTTCAATAACCCTTTTTCTTTTTGAATAGAGTGAGCCAACCACTCGTTAATTTTCCAATTTCAAATATCACTTATCCGTGGCACTGGTTGCCAACTTTGGTATGTGTGAATTGCGCGCATTCTTTGTTGATGTATAGGTTTCGACAAATCGGTATCCAGCTTCTAGTCCTAGGTCGTAATCATGCAACAAGTCTTCTTTATCACTCATTAATGAACTCGACTTTAGTGGTTTGCTAGGTGCTATCTGTACCACAAACGCGTCGTCTGGCGGAGAGTTTAAAAAATCTTGGGTTAAGGAGTATGTTTGGTAATGCACCATCAACATGTCCGCCAAACCTGAATCAAATTTATCACCGATTAAATGACTTAAGCGGTAGATATCGTCAGCGCCAAATAACCACCGACCACCATTGAGCAGATCCAAATGTCCACGATCGCGCTTCTGCTCTTTAGAACGCATAATTTGTTGTTGGAAGAAAGAAGTCCAATCGGTTTTCCATTGTTCCACTTTCTGTTGCCAGTGATCTTGAACACTGTCGAAAGACTCTCTGAACCATTCCAGCTCTTCCGCTGATATAGGCTTAGGCGCTTTCACTGCGGTGCTGCGATTAGGAGCCTCAACCAAGAGTTCACCTCCCTCCTCGACCACAGGTTCAGTACGAATCACAACAATAGAGCGAGCTTGCCTACGCCAGGCTTCTTGAACTGGGATACAAGCAGACACACCACCGTCAACATAAGCACTATCGCCAATAAAGATCTCATCATTGTACAAACGAGGAATCGCACAGGTGGCAATCATCACCTTGTACCAATCTTCTCCCAATAACGGAAAGTAGTGATCGCGTAGATCTTTAGAATCTGTCACTGCCGCATAGAAATGTCTGTCGCCTAAGGTTTGTCGCCCTAAATCGAGATCCAGCTTATAGGGGTAAGCCATGATTTGTTCTAAGGCCCACTCTAATCCCAGATTCTTCCTGTGTCGTATATAGGAGAAGATATTGAAGAATTCTGGTGAGGTGGTGAGGTCGAGCACGAAAGAGCGGCCAAGGCCTTTATCGCGGCAAAGGTACGCACATAGGTTAAGGGCACCCGCAGAGGTACCAAAAAATTCATCGAAGGGGTCAAAATTAGAAAGAAGAAAAGCATCCAGCACACCTGAAGTAAAAATACTTCTCTGTCCGCCACCTTGAGCGACCAGTGCTGTTTTTCCAGCAATAAACTTAGCGTAGTAATCCAAGTCTATTGCTGTATCAATATTAGTTACAAGCCCACTATTCATTAGTCCCTGAGTATCAAAACTCAGCCTCGCAATAGATGGTATTAACTACCAATCGCAATAAAGCCAAATGAAAGAATGATCATGTAAATAAACACGGTAATTTGTAGGGCATTTTTCAGATTATGGTCCATAGACACCTCTGGCTTATTATTAATTTGTCGAGTCTCTATTTAAGTACTATCAGGTGTGTGAAGTATCTTCAAGAATCGTCGAAATTAGTCGCACAATATTGATGTAACCATCACAATTAGTAAGTGTATGGATAAGGATATACTCATGAATAACAAAGCAAATATGATAGCGCTTATCGCGCTTTTCTCTGTATCGAGCGTGTATGCTTCGCCGGAGATCATCATTACCCCAATGGTGGGTTATACCGGCGGTGGTAGTGTCGAAGACCAGGATGGCAAAACCTACGACATGAAAGCGTCTGAAAACTACACCTTTGCCATTGAAACACCACTTGATAAAGGTCGTATCGGCTTTTTCTATTCTAACCAGAGCTCTGAGCTAGAAACGCTCAACCTAAGCTCCTCCATCCAATACCTGCACTTGCAAAGTAGTATCTACTACCCGGCTTCGCCTGTGTTATCTGGCTACCTTGGATTAGGTCTTGGTGCTTCTTACGTGGATGTTGACTGGGCGAAAGATAAGTATGGCTTCTCGACCTCTATCTTTGGCGGCTTGGAATACAAATTCAGCGAGCGTTTAGCGCTCAACACCCAAGTGCGTTGGTTGGGCACGGTTGTTGATAACGACACATCCGGTGTGTGTAACATCCCTAGCACAGGTCAAGACTGTATTATCCGCTTTGATACTGATTGGATGAATCAATTCCAAGCCAATGTCGGACTGAGTTTTACGTTCTAATTACTGTAGCTGATAAAACGAAAAAGCCAGCTCGATGCTGGCTTTTTCATTATAAAAACGGTGTAAGTTCATTTTAGAACTTATAAGTCACACCCAGTGCACCACCGACTTGCAGCTCAACGCCTTTGTACATGTCTAGCTCAGGGTGAACTTGTGCGTAAGCATTCCAGCCTTCGTAGAAATTCACTTTCACGCCTAATGGCAAACGCAAGCCAAAATCGTCATTCCATTCAGCCCAAGCACCCGCGCCGACGTACCAGCTCAACGGAGCTTCAGTCTCGAACTGACCTCGCTTCCAGATGTAATCAAATGCAGCGCCGTCATTACCAATGGTGACACGGTATTTCTGGTCAAACTCAACAACGGCACTCAGATCTTGGTCAACGGCTAGACCAACTTCTAACGCAGGAGCTTCAGAAGCGTGAGCTAACGAGGCAAGGCTGCCGCACATAAGGCCAATCAAGTAACGATGTTTCATAATATTCTCAGAATGTGTTTAAAAACGGTAGATTACTTAAATCACAACGGATGTTGTCATCATAAAGTTAAAGATAAGAGGTACCCAAAGCGGGTAATAGAGCATCAGAACATCGATCTGTTCAATAACTGATTGAGTACAAAAGAATAAGTGCAGGAAGGACTTTCATAAGGCAGAAAACAAAAAAGGAGGCCTCTCGGCCTCCTTTCAATTTATTGAATCAGTGAATTAACCGTTGTTACGGATCCACTCATCCATGTCTGTCTTAAGGTTGTCAGACTTAGTACCGAAGATAGCTTGAACGCCACCAGCAACTACAACAACACCAGCTGCGCCTAGTTTCTTCAGTTTGTCTTGGTCAACAACTGCTGTATCAGCAACTGCAACACGTAGACGAGTAATACAAGCGTCAAGACCAGTGATGTTCGCTTTGCCACCGAATGCAGCAACTAGCTCACCAGCAAGTTCAGAACCAGTCGCAACTGACTCTTCTTCAGTCTCGTCTTCGCGGCCTGGAGTTTTAAGGTCTAGAGCTTTAATCACAGTGCGGAATACGATGTAGTAAATTGCAGCGTAAGCAATACCACATACAACCATTAGGCCCATCTTAGACGCGTTGCCAGATAGAACTAGGAAGTCGATTAGACCGTGTGAGAAAGATGTACCGTGTACAAAACCTAGAGTGTTCGCAAGAACGTAAGCAGAACCAGCTAGTAGAGCGTGGATTGCGTACAGTACAGGAGCAACGAATAGGAATGAGAATTCGATTGGTTCAGTGATACCCGTTAGGAATGAAGTTAACGCAGCAGAAGCCATGATACCCATTACTTTAGCGCGGTTTTCAGGCTTAGCTGAGTGTGCAATAGCGATTGCAGCAGCAGGTAGACCGAACATCTTGAACATGTAACCACCAGCTAGCTGACCGAAGCCATTGCCCGCTGCACGAGATGCGTCATCAGCAACTAGGTAACAAGTAAGAACACCGTTTTGAGTTTCGCCAGCAGCGTTTACACAAGTACCAGCTTCAAAGAAGAAAGGTACGTTCCAAACGTGGTGAAGACCAAATGGAATCAGAGAACGCTCAACGATACCGTAGATACCAAACGCCACTTGTGGGTTTTGGTGAGCAGCCCAATCAGAGAACGCAGAGATTGCGCCGCCAACAGGTGGCCATACGATAGATAGTAGGATTGCTAGACCAATCGCAGAGAAACCTGTGATGATTGGCACAGCACGCTTACCAGCGAAGAAGCCAAGGTACTCTGGTAGTTGAATACGGAAGAAACGGTTGAATGCCCAAGCAGCAACACCACCGACTAGGATACCACCTAGTACACCAGTATCGATTTTATCAACGCCCATTACACCAGCCATTACGCCAAGTGTAGCAGTCATGATGCCGTAACCAACGATTGCAGCTAGACCAGCTACACCATCGTTGTTAGTAAAGCCAAGTGCAACACCTACTGCGAACAGTAGTGCCATTTGACCGAATACTGAACCACCAGCTTGTTCCATTAAGTTTGAAACGATTTCTGGAATGAAAGGAAGATCTGCTGCACCGACACCTAGCAAAATACCCGCAACTGGTAAAACTGATACTGGAAGCATCAGAGACTTACCAACTTTCTGCAGGCTAGCAAAAAGGTTCTTAAACATGTTTATGCTCCTGATAAAGATAAAATAATTATATGGGTACTAACGGCACACCCCCGTAGCCTATATGTTAGCACCCTGCGAAAATGTAACCATGTATTGCATTATATTTTCTGCCGCTAAATATATATTGATGGGGAACTAACTTTCTAGTCACTTACGAAATTTAGTTTCAAAACACGTCTTGGATCACATGTCAAATCAAGAAATGCAATGCTTTACAAGAGTTTAATTTATTGAAATATATGGTTATTTTTAAAGAGCCCTATTATTTTACTGGGTAAATAAAATAGGAGCGAATGTTATTTTTAGTAACAAAATTACAAATGTTATAATTAGCGCTCTCAAGTTCAACATAATTCGTAAACATTAAAAAAAAACGCACTTTTGGTGATCAAAAACACAAAAAGGGAGCTTTCGCTCCCTTTTATTTGTTTACTTAGTTTTTTATCGCAAAAAAAGTTTTTGATAGTTTTTGGTCGTTTGTTCAGCAACCTCTTTCATCGACACACCTTTCAACTGCGCAATATAGGCCGCCACTTCCACGACATATGCAGGTTGATTCTGCTTTCCACGATATGGGATTGGTGCCAAGTATGGAGAATCTGTCTCAATCAGTAACCTATCTAGCGGCAGGTTCTTAACAACTTCTTTAAGTTCTGTTGCCTGCTTAAAGGTCACAATGCCTGAAATTGAGATATAGAAACCTAATTCCATTGCCGCTTCAGCGAACGCTTGATCTTCGGTAAAACAGTGGATCACACCACCACACTTCTCTGCACCACCATCACGCAAAATCGCGAGAGTGTCTTCACGCGCGTTACGTGTATGGATGATCAAAGGCTTGTTCAGCTCTACGGCCAACGCGACATGTTGCTTGAATCGCAGTTGTTGCAATTCCGCCGTCTCTGGTTGGTAGTGGTAATCTAAACCTGTCTCACCAATCGCGACGACTTTTGGGTTACTCGCGTATTCACGCATTCTCTCTAAGCAAAAATCACTCTCTACATCGAGAGGATGAACGCCACAAGACGCTTTAACGTTATCAAACGGCGAGATCATCTCGAGCATATTTTCAAACGAATCCAGTGTCACACCAACAGACAACAGCTGGTCTACGTTTGCTGCCTTCGCCTTGTTCACAACATCTTCTACGCTTGTGTGTAAATCTTGGTAATCCAGTTTGTCTAAATGACAGTGGGAATCTACGAACATGTTTCCTCGCAAGTGGCTATCAGCCAATTCATTATGAGTAGCTCCGTATTGAGCCCAGGGTGTTGCTTTAACTGCTCAATCAATGTGAGCAGCTTATTCGATGCTGCGTAAGCACTTTGATAAGACATCACCTCAACCAGTGCTTTCGCGCTAGGAGTGATAGCCTGATTCGCCAAGCCAAAATGCAGCTTCTGTACGTCAGACAATAAGTGCCATAGCCAACCCAATTGAGTCAAAGGGTCTTTGCTAAGCTCTGTCGAGAATTTTAGCATGTCAGGTTGAGTGCCCTTGATGACATTAACAAAGCCATCGAGCGCTTTGGTCGAAGCCTCTACCCCACCCTGCTCAAACATCGCCTTTGCTTTTAAAGGCGCGTTGTCATTGAGCGCTAAAATATATTGTGGAACAACCTTACCAACTTCACCATCTAACCAAGCCGACCCTGCCTCCAACTGTGGGCTTACCACATTAAATTGTTGGCAACGGCTAATGATAGTCGGCATCAAACGGTTACTGTTACGAGTAGAAAGAATGAAGATACACTTGCTTGATGGCTCTTCCAGCGTTTTCAACAACGCGTTAGAAGCAGACTCATTCATTGCCTCTGCCGGGTTAAGCAAGATAACGCGTAAGCCACCTAACTGAGATGACTCTTGAGCCCAGCGGTTACTGGCACGCACTTGATCAACGGTGATCGACTTACCTTCTTTCTCTGGTGAGATAACATGAAAATCAGGATGACTGCCCGACTTCATCAATTCACAGCTATGACAAAACCCGCACGACTCACTTTCGTAGTTAGTGCACATTAATGCTGCGGTAAGTTGATCAATCAACGCATCAACGCCAAGTCCTTCCGGCGCATTAACAATCACCGAATTAGGAAAACGCTCAGCATCGAGACTTTTTTTCCACTCATTCCATACGGGAGTGAGCCAAGAATACACTTCAGCCATGACTACCTACTGTTTGTCGAGCCAAGCACCAAGCGCTTGCTTAATATCCGCAGCCACTTGATCGATCTCTTGTTGTGCGTTAATCACAAGCACCGAATCATCTTGTGCGGCAATCTCAAGGTAACGCTCGCGTGTACGATCGAAGAATGAGATATCCATCTTTTCGATTCTATCTAGCTCACCACGACCTCGTGCGCGCTCAAGCCCTACTCTAGGGTCTAAGTCCAAGTATAGGGTTAGATCAGGCTTAAAGTCGCCTAGCGTGGTTGCTTTCAATGATTCCATCGTAGTGCGTGCGATCTGACGACCTCCCCCTTGATAAGCCTGAGAAGACATATCATGGCGATCACCCAATACCCACTTACCACTGTCTAGTGCAGGCTTAATCACGTTTTCTACTAATTGAACGCGTGCCGCGTACATCAGCAGTAACTCAGTCATGTCTTGAAGCTTTTCGCCTTCGTGCTCTTCTTTAACCAGTGAACGCATCTTTTCTGCCAACACGGTACCGCCCGGTTCACGAGTGTTGACGAGTTCTTCTACACCAGATGCTTTCAATGTTTCTACGATGGCATTGATTGCAGTGCTTTTACCTGCGCCTTCAAGGCCTTCAACCACGATAAATTTCGACTGATTCATAATTCTTTCTTTATTTGTTTTTTCTTAATTGCTTTAAGTAAGCTCGTACTGCACGGTTGTGCTCAGCCAAACTCTTTGAAAATACGTGACCGCCCGTTCCGCTCGCAACAAAGTACAGGTAGTTGCTGTTCTCTGGGTTCAGAGCTGCATTAATCGACGCTCGACCCGCCATGGCAATCGGCGTAGGTGGCAAACCGCTCATTGTGTATGTGTTGTACGGCGTTGGTGTACGCAGATCTTTCTTACGGATATTACCTTTGTAACTGTCGCCCATGCCATAGATAACCGTTGGGTCAGTTTGCAGACGCATACGCTTGTTCAAACGGTTAACGAATACAGAAGATACACGCTCGCGCTCTGAAGCAACGGCGGTTTCTTTCTCAATGATAGACGCAAGAATCAGAGCTTCATACGGTGACTTAAGAGGCAGTTTATCAGCTCTGTTTTCCCATTCATCATTCACCACATTCATTAGGTCACGATGGGCGCGTTTCAATAAATCTAAATCGGTTGTGCCATAGGTGTAGTGATAGGTTTCCGCTAAGAAAAGACCTTCTAGCTTTTCATTTTCGATGCCCAGCTTTTCAGCGATCTCTTTTTCAGATACACCGTCCAACGTCTGTTGAATGAATTCATTGTCTTTTAGCTGCACTAGCCATTCATCAAAGCGACTGCCTTCAACGAAAGTAATTGTGAATTGGTGTTCTTTGCCCTCAACAAGTACTTGTAGCGCCTGCTCTAGGGTCAAACCCGGCTCTAGCAGAAATGTACCCGCTTTTACGTCAACCAGCTCAGGATGCAACTTACGTATTAATTTCTCGTAAGGAGAAGCCTCAAATAGCCCCTCATTTATCAACTGTGCTAGAACACGATTAAAGCTGCTGCCTGAAGCAACGGTTACGACCTGTGGTTTTTCTAATTGGATGACTTGTTTCAGGTTATCTTGCGCTTGGTTGTAAACATAGAACCCAGCAGCGCCCGCTGCGATTAGGCACAAGATAAGAAAAATAAATAACTTTTTAATCACGAGTTTAGTTGTCCTTGAAGGCTACGAGTAACGGTTCCAATGTTAAATTGGGTTTCACTAATACGGGTAACTGGGGCAACCCCTAAAATGGAGTTGGTCATGAAAACCTCATCAGCTTGCATGAGTTCAGATAAGCAATAGTCACTAATAGTAACGGAAAGTTCAGCTTGATTCAGCGCGGTTAACACTTGCTTACGCATAACCCCTGCGACGCCACTCTGCGTCAGTTGAGGTGTGAAAATGGTATCCCCTTTTCGCCAAAACAGATTAGCCATTGTGGTTTCAATGACATTGCCTGAAATATCAAGCACCACACCATCGACTTCATTAGCCTGATCCATTTCATCTTTCATCAAGATTTGCTCTAGGCGATTATTGTGCTTATGCCCGGCAAGCAGTGGGCTCAAACCTAAAACTTGTTGGCAAACACCGAGCTCAACACCAGAGTCTTGCCACGCTGAATAATGACTCGGAAAAGCAAACGTACTGATAGTGACCGTAGGTTTAGCGATATTCTTGGTGCTATAACCTCTGCCACCAGCGCCGCGACTAACGTGCAGCTTTATTCCTGCTTTTTCATCATGAGGCTTGCTTGTCCCATGAAGCGCATTGTTTTGGATATGTTGAAGCGCACTATCGAGCCAAACATTAACCACATCCCAATCAAGAGCAGAAATGCGTAACGCTTTCAGGCATTCATCGACACGACGCTGATGATCGTGAAAATGTTGAACCTGGCCACCTTGAACAAGCATGGTGGTAAAACAACCGTCTCCGTATTGAAACGAACGGTCCAAGATATCGACAGTTTGCTGGCTTTCTCCATCAACCCAAAACATGTTTTTCCCCATAAAAAGAAACGGCTCAATGCTAAAGCATCAAGCCGTTTAAAAACAAGTCTAATTGTGACTATCTACGAGTGTTTACGTCTTTAACAAGATGATTAAATCTTTTTGAAGATCAAACAGCCGTTTGTACCACCGAAACCGAATGAGTTACATGCAGCATATTCCATGTTGCTAACTTCACGCGCAGTGTGAGGTACTAAGTCAATATCTAAGCCTTCTTCAGGATCATCTAGGTTGATTGTTGGTGGAACAATTTGGTCAACCAGAGACATAGCCGTGATGATAGCTTCAGCAGAACCTGCAGCACCTAGAAGGTGACCAGTCATCGATTTCGTAGAAGAAACCAATACTTGCTTGCTGCCTGCTTCGCCAAGAGCACGCTTAATGCCCTTAACTTCCGCTACGTCACCCGCAGGAGTCGATGTACCGTGTGCGTTAACATAACCGATTTGTTCACCAGTAATGCCAGCATCACGCATAGCCGCTTCCATCGCTAGTGCACCACCAGAGCCATCTTCACTTGGAGATGTCATGTGGTAAGCGTCACCCGACATACCGAAGCCAACTAGCTCACAGTAAATCTTAGCGCCACGAGCTTTCGCATGTTCGTACTCTTCAAGAACCATCATGCCTGCACCGTCACCAAGAACGAAGCCGTCACGGCCTTTGTCCCATGGACGAGAAGCTTTTTGAGGCTCATCGTTACGAGTAGACAGTGCTTTAGCCGCACCAAAACCGCCCATACCTAGTGGTGTAGATGCTTTTTCAGCACCACCCGCTAGCATTGCGTCAGCATCGCCGTATGCAATCATACGTGCCGCGTGACCAATGTTATGTAGGCCAGTCGTACATGCAGTAGAGATCGCGATGTTTGGACCGCGTAGGCCGCGCATGATAGACATGTGACCAGCAATCATATTCACGATCGTCGACGGTACGAAGAACGGGCTAATCTTACGAGGACCTTTTTCAGTTAGAGCTTGGTGACCTGCTTCGATCAAACCAAGACCACCAATACCAGAACCGATTGCAACACCCACACGTGGAGCGTTTTCTTCAGTAATAGTTAGGGCTGAATCATCTAAAGCTTGAATACCTGCTGCGACGCCGTACTGGATGAACAAGTCCATCTTACGAGCATCTTTTTTAGACATATACTCTTCGCAGTTAAAGTCTTTAACTAGACCTGCAAAACGAGTTGAGAAATTGGTTGCATCAAAGTGCTCGATATTAACGATACCACTTTGACCAGCTAGCAGGGCTTTCCAAGAAGATTCTACAGTGTTGCCTACCGGTGACAACATACCCATGCCAGTGACAACTACACGACGCTTGGACACGATTTTACACTCCGGAGATTGAGGTGATTTAAGATGAGGATAGATGAGTTAGATAAAACACAGGCGGTCGAGGTGACCGCCTGGGAGAGATTATTACTGAGCGCTAGTTACGTAATCGATAGCTGCTTGAACAGTAGTAATTTTCTCAGCTTCTTCATCTGGGATTTCAGTGTCGAATTCTTCTTCTAGAGCCATTACTAGCTCAACTGTGTCTAGAGAATCTGCACCTAGGTCATCAACGAAAGAAGCTTCGTTTTTAACTTCAGCTTCGTCTACACCTAGCTGTTCAACAATGATTTTCTTTACGCGTTCTTCGAGGTTGCTCATTTTTTCTTTTCCTTTACAGAGTTCGCTTTATGCGATGTTTTCCGTAGTTTATTCAATCTATTGAAAGTTGCAAGGTCAACTTTTCTGGTCAAACCACAATTTTCACGATTTTAACCGAAATTACGTATGATCTTGACTTAAATCATGCACAAATGTTGCACATAATTTACACCATGTACATACCGCCATTGACGTGAAGTGTTTCACCTGTGATATAAGCTGCCGCAGGTGACGCCAAAAATACCACAGCTTCAGCGATTTCGCGAGGGTCACCTAGTCGACCTGCTGGTACATTCGCCAAAGTTGCTGCACGTTGGTCATCATTTAGCGCTTTAGTCATATCAGTTTCGATGAAACCAGGAGCAACAGTGTTCACTGTAACGCCACGAGATGCAACTTCACGAGCCATTGATTTAGTAAAACCAATTACACCAGCTTTAGCAGCTGCGTAGTTAGCTTGACCAGCGTTACCCATAGTACCTACTACAGAACCAACGTTAACGATACGGCCTTGACGCTTCTTCATCATGCCACGCAATACAGCTTTAGACATGCGGAAGATAGGCGTTAGGTTAGTATCGATGATGTCATTCCATTCGTCGTCTTTCATACGCATAAGAAGGTTATCACGAGTGATACCTGCGTTGTTAACTAGAATGTCAATCGCACCGAACTCATCGTTGATGGTTTTCAGTGTAGCTGCAATTGAGTCAACATCCGTTACGTTAAGAGCAAGACCTTTACCGTTCTCACCAAGGTACTCGCTGATTGCAGCAGCGCCGCCTTCAGACGTAGCAGTACCGATAACTTTAGCACCACGCTCAACTAAAAGTTCAGCGATTGCACGACCGATGCCACGGCTTGCGCCTGTAACGAGTGCAACTTTGCCTTCTAAATTCATCATAACTTCTCTATTAAGTGGTTATTTACTTAGCAGCTTCTAGTGATGCAGTGTCATTAACTGCAGCAGCTGTCATAGTTTTTACGATTCGTTTTGTTAGACCAGTAAGAACCTTACCTGGACCTAATTCTAATAGCTTCTCAACGCCTTGCTCGTTCATTGCTTGTACGCCTTCTGTCCAACGAACTGGGCTGTATAGCTGACGAACAAGTGCGTCTTTAATTTTTGCAGGATCTGTTTCAGCAATAACATCAACGTTATTAATAACAGGTAGTGCTGGCGTGTTGAATTCTAGAGCTTCTAGAGCAACCGCTAGCTTGTCTGCTGCAGGTTTCATCAGTGCACAGTGAGATGGCACAGAAACAGGTAAAGGAAGTGCACGCTTAGCGCCCGCTTCTTTACATAGTGCACCAGCACGCTCTACTGCTGCTTTGTTACCAGCGATAACAACTTGGCCTGGCGAGTTAAAGTTAACTGGCGACACAACTTCGTCTTGCGCAGCTTCTTCACACGCTTTAGCAATCGCTTCATCATCTAGACCGATGATTGCGTACATTGCACCAACACCCGCTGGCACTGCTTCTTGCATCAGTTGACCACGTAGTTCAACCAGCTTGATCGCTTCTTTAAAGTCGATAACGCCAGCACATACTAGTGCAGAGTATTCTCCTAGGCTGTGACCTGCTAGGTTTACAGGTTGCTCTAGACCAAGCTCTTGCCAAACACGCCAAATTGCAACAGACGCTGTTAATAGAGCCGGTTGAGTGCGGAAAGTTTCATTTAGATTTTCTACTGGACCATCTTGAACCAATGCCCATAGATCGTAACCAAGTGCTTCTGAAGCTTCAACAAATGTTTGTTTAACAACATCATACTGTTCGCCTAGGTCAGCAAGCATACCGATAGCTTGAGAGCCTTGGCCTGGGAATACGATAGCAAACTTGCTCATTGTAATTATCCTTTAAGCAAAGCAAAAAATTGAATAAGGCACATAAGTTATGTGCCTTGTTTGTTGATTATCGCTTGAGGTTAGAATTTAACTAACGCAGAACCCCAAGTGAAGCCGCCACCAAAGGCTTCAAGAAGAAGCGTTTGACCACGTTTAATTCGCCCGTCGCGAACAGCCTCATCAAGTGCTGTTGGTACGGTAGCTGCCGACGTATTGCCGTGCTTATCAAGGGTAATTACCACTTGATCAAGCGACATTGTCAGCTTTTTAGCCGTTGCCGAGATAATACGGTAGTTCGCTTGGTGTGGAACTAACCAATCAAGCTCTGACTTATCCATATTATTCGCAGCTAATGTGTCTTTAACTAGCTTAGAAAGCTGAGTTACCGCCACTTTGAATACTTCGTTGCCCGCCATGTGCAGCCATTTGTCTGCATCACCGCCGCGCTCTGGTACTTCTAAGCTTAGAAGCTCACCATATTTACCATCAGAGTAAATGTGAGTAGACAAAATACCTGGCTCTTCGCTTGCGCCTACAACCACCGCGCCTGCTGCATCACCAAATAGGATGATAGTAGAGCGGTCAGTCGGATCACAGGTTTTTGACAGTGCATCCGCACCAATTACCAAAACGTTCTTACACATGCCAGTCTTGATGTGTTGGTCAGCAACAGACAGTGCGTAAACAAAACCAGAACACGCTGCAGCTAAATCAAACGCAGGGCAACCTTTAATACCAAGCTTACCTTGTACCTGACATGCCGAAGACGGGAATGTATGGCTACTGCTGGTTGTCGCAACGATGATTAAATCTATATCTTCTTTGTCGATACCTGCCATTTCAATGGCATTCTCAGCAGCGTAAAACGCCATATCAGCAACGGTTTCGTTTTCCGCTGAAATACGACGCTCTTTAATACCTGTTCTAGCAACAATCCACTCATCGCTAGTCTCTACCATTTTCTCTAAGTCTGCGTTTGTACGCACCTGAGATGGCAAGTAGCTGCCAGTACCTAAAATTTTGCTATACATGAAGACTAATAATGCCTCTCGAGTAAAACCGCTTCCAAACGATCGCTAATGCGGCTGGGGACTTGTCGTTTGACCTCGTGTACTGCTTCACCAATCGCGTTGACGACTGCAGACACATCAGCACTTCCATGACTTTTAATGACAATGCCGCGCAATCCTAACAAACTTGCGCCGTTATACTGGTCGGGGTTCAAGGTTTTTAATTCAGTAAATAGCTCAGAAAACAACATTCTGGCTATCCAACCCTTTATTGTTGAAGCCATCATGCGCGTTTTTAGCTTATCAATAAAGAGCTGAGCTGTACCTTCGCACGTTTTTAAGCAGACATTGCCCACAAAACCATCACATACGACGACATCAGCAGCATCTTGAAGTAATTGATTACCTTCAATATAGCCTATGAAGTTCACAGACTGAGTGTTCGACAACATTTCAGCGCATCGTTTTACAAGGTCATTGCCTTTGATTTCTTCTGCACCGATATTCAAGATGGCGACACGTGGAGCGCGACCTAAATGTTGTTCCGCTAATGCACTGCCCATTACGGCAAACTGAAAGAGTGAATCCGCGTCACTAGAAACGTTCGCCCCTAAATCAAGCATCCATGTGCGATTCCCTGATGCGGTAGGCAAAGCTGAAACCAATGCAGGCCTATCAATACCAGGAAGGAGTTTAAGTCGGAAACGGGACAAAGCCATCAGTGCGCCAGTGTTACCACCACTCACACAAGCATCAGCCTGTGATTCGGCAACCAGATCGATAGCGGCACGCATAGAACTGCCCTGACTATTACGTAAGGCTAGTGAAGGTTTTTCAGAATTGGAAATAACTCGATCACAATGCTGGATGCTCAAACGAGAATCAGGCATTCGACCTAATGAAGATAATTGAGATGTGATCGCGTTTCGATCACCTATGAGAATGACTTTTAGCTCTGGGAAATACGACAGTGCCTGCACGGCGGCAGGCACTGTTACACGAGGACCGAAGTCCCCGCCCATTGCATCAAGCGCAACGGTTAGATTTTGCAAAGGTCAACCTTACTTGTTGATAACCTTTTTGCCGCGGTAGAAACCTTCGGCAGTCACGTTGTGACGTAGGTGAGTTTCACCTGAAGTTGCGTCTACAGAAAGTGCAGCTGTAGTTAGTGCATCGTGTGAACGACGCATGCCACGCATTGAACGTGATTTCTTGCTCTTTTGTACGGCCATTGACCCTACTCCTATGTAAATTCTTAAAGAAGCTGTTACTTCTTCAAGCTTTTTAAAACATCAAATGGATTCGGCTTTTTATCTTCCTCAATTTCTTCAGGAAGTTCGCCAAACACCAAATTATTTGAGTTAACGCTACAGTCCGCATCGTCGTGCATTGCTATTTGTGGCAATCCAAGGATGAACTCGTCTTCAACTAATTGAATCAGGTCTAACTCACCGTACTCGTTCAGATCTACCAAATCGTACTCTTCCGGTGCTTCCTCTTCACTTTTCTCACTGTAAACAGGAGTATAAGTAAATTGGACATCGCACTCATGTGCGAAAACCTCATTACAACGTTGACACTCTAAATCGACTTCGACGTTAGCTTTACCAGAGATAACGACTAATCGTTGTTCATCAAGCCCAAATGACATTGAGACTTGCGCGTCACGTTTTACGCCTTCAGTTGCTTCAGTTAAACGCTTTAAAAGACTGACTTGAATGATGCCATTCATATCCAGTCGTTTTTGAGCCGTTCTTGCCGGATCAACTGTACGCGGTATTTTTTCCTTTTGCATAGGGCGCGAATCTTATCTTCCAAATCATGTTTAGTCAAAGGAAATGGCAAAAAAAATGTACTTTCCTGCCTTTCCTATTCAGAGCATTATGAATAGCAGGACAAGTTACGTTATCCTGAGATAAATGCTTCCTTGAATTGTAAATTAAAATGAGAAATTACCAACTAGTTTTAGCCTCTACATCACCATTTAGGCAAGAGATCCTCAAAAAACTACAGTTAAGCTTCATTACTGCTAAACCAGACTGCGATGAAACGCCGCTTTCAAATGAGACGCCTCAACAGTTAGTCATGCGCCTTGCCGAGACCAAAGCTAAGTCTTGCGCGGTAGAGCAACCGAGCTTGGTGATTGGTTCTGATCAAGTTTGTGTGATTGATGGAGAGATCATTGGTAAGCCACATACTCGTGAAAAAGCAATTGAACAGCTATCTCGTCAAAGCGGTAAGAGCATCACTTTCTATACTGGTCTTTCGGTTTGGAACAGCGAGACCAACAAAGCTGACACGCGTCTCGACACCTTCATCGTTCATTTTCGTGATTTAACCGAGCAGCAGATCGTCTCTTATGTTGAGAAGGAAGAGCCTTATTACTGCGCGGGCAGTTTTATGTGTGAAGGGTTAGGTATTGCGTTATTTAAGCAAATGGAAGGCAAAGATCCGAACACCCTAATCGGTCTACCACTGATCGACTTAGTCGATATGCTTGAAGTACAAGGAATGAGTGTGCTTTAACTAGCGCTTATCATACTTAAGGAGATTCCCTATTCCTTCCTTCGTCAGTCCAGGGAATGACGGAAACTAATAATTACAGTCCTGAGGGCTTCTAGTTATTTAGTCATGCTTAATTCATGTGTCGTCATCCTCAAGAGCGAGGAACGAGCGAGTTGGGGATCTCTTGCAATTTACACAAACAAAAAAGGTTGACGATATTCGTCAACCTTTATCATTTTCAGATAGCTGATACTAAATTCCGAAAGAGTGCTCCCTCTCGTATCTCGTATCTCGTATCTCGTATCTCGTATCTCGTATCTTCTTAGATCTTACGCAATCCGGTCAGTGCTTTTTCAAGTCTCGCTTCCATTGGCGCCGAGATATCCATCTTCTCTTCGCTACCTGGGTGCGTGAACTTAATGTTTGCTGCGTGTAGGAACAAACGATCCAGACCAACCTTACCCGTGTAAGCATCAAAACGACGATCACCGTAGCGATCATCCCAAGCAATTGGGTGGCCAGTATATTGAGTATGTACACGGATTTGGTGCGTACGACCCGTAATTGGACTCGCTTGAACTAACGTCGCATCTTTGAATTTTTCTAAAACTCTAAAACGCGTCTCAGATGCTTTTCCGTTCGGGTTCACACGAACAATACTGTTCACTTCGTTTTTCAATAATGGAGCATTAACAACCTTACAGCTGTTCTTCCACTCGCCCATGACTAAAGCGAAGTAATATTTTTGAACCGTTTTTTCACGGAACTGTGCTTGAAGGTGTCTTAGCGCCGAGCGCTTCTTAGCAACAAGCAGAATGCCAGATGTATCTCTATCGATACGATGCACTAACTCAAGAAAACGAGCATCAGGACGAAGTGCACGCAATGCTTCGATTGCGCCGAACTTCAGCCCACTGCCACCATGAACAGCAGTACCCGAAGGTTTGTTCAGAATCAGCATGTGATCATCTTCATAGATGATGCACTGTTCTAATTCTGAAACCTTGTTGAGTTTCGTGCTTGGCACGTTTTCTTCAGTTTTTTCTTCAATCGTGACTGGCGGGATACGAACTAAATCACCAGCTTTTAGTTTGTACTCAGCCTTGATACGTTTTTTATTTACGCGGACTTCGCCTTTACGCACGATTCGGTAAATCATGCTTTTCGGGATGTTTTTTAATTGGTTGCGTAAGAAGTTATCAATACGCTGACCAGCCATATCTTCGTCAATGTCGACAAATTGGACTTGGGTTCTAATTTCGCTCATTGGGCTATTGTATCACTGTCACTTTTGATAATTGAGATTTTCTTAGCTCGATCCCGAACTTATTTATCCATAATCCCTACCGATCTATCCTCAAATGCTCGTTGAAGTTCTATATTTCTTTGATTCTTCGAACAAAAAAGCACCAAGATTCCTGCAAATTAAAATATCAATTGATAAATTATTTATAGACAGTGAGTTAGAGCTATCAAAACCCAAACAAAAACTGTTTTTTTTACAGCATTCCGACAAAGCAGATTGCTGTGTTTACCGACCGCTGCTATAGTTCACAGCTGCTATCAGTGGTTTGACTATTATTTAAACAGCTAACCATTCATAAGCAAGTAAATGAGTAGATAACTCAGATTAGACAGTGCTGCAATCGGCGTAAGACACGGCCAACTGAGTTCCTTATCGCTCTACTCACGTACGCTCATGTTGAGTATTCACCGCCACATCGCGGATCATAGGCTAACTCCCTATGATGACTGACGTGCCCCAGAGCATCCCTCTCCAGCCGGGAGGCTGCACCGATAAAGCCATGGGATCTGGCACCATGAGAAACGAAATAAAGCGATAAGAACAATGATGAAAATAAGAAAAGACAATGAGAATTTCTAAATGAAAAGAATGTTAATTAACGCAACTCAAAAAGAAGAGTTGCGTGTCGCTTTGGTTGATGGCCAGCGACTGTTCGATCTAGATATCGAAAGTCCAGGTCACGAGTCAAAAAAAGCGAATATCTACAAAGGACGTATTACCCGTATTGAGCCAAGCCTAGAAGCGGCATTTGTTGATTACGGCGCAGAACGTCACGGTTTCCTCCCTCTTAAAGAAATTGCCCGCGAATACTTCCCTGAAGGTTATACATACCAAGGCCGTCCTAGCATTAAAGAAGTGCTAAAAGAAGGCCAAGAAGTAATCGTACAAGTAGAGAAAGAAGAGCGTGGTAGCAAAGGTGCTGCACTGACAACTTTCATCTCTTTGGCGGGTAGCTACTTAGTTCTTATGCCTAATAACCCTCGTGCTGGCGGTATTTCTCGTCGTATCGAAGGTGATGAGCGCACCCAACTGAAAGCAGCATTAAGCACTCTTGAGCTTCCTCAAGGTATGGGCTTAATCGTGCGTACAGCAGGTGTTGGCAAAAGTGCAGAAGAGTTAGAGTGGGACCTGAATGTTCTATTGAATCACTGGGGCGCTATCAAGCAAGCTTCTGATTCAAATGCAGCTCCTTTCCTAATTCACCAAGAAAGTAACGTTATCGTTCGCGCGATTCGTGACTACCTACGTCGTGACATCGGCGAGATTCTAATCGACAGCAACACTATTTTTGAACGTGCACAAGCGCACATTCAATTAATACGCCCAGATTTCATGAGTCGCGTTAAGAAGTACGATGGTGAAGTACCACTATTCAGCCATTACCAGATTGAAAGCCAGATCGAATCTGCTTTCCAACGTGAAGTTCGTCTTCCATCTGGTGGTTCTATCGTAATCGACCCAACAGAAGCTCTAACTTCTATCGATATCAACTCTGCTCGTGCAACAAAGGGCGGCGATATCGAAGAAACAGCGCTAAACACTAACCTAGAAGCAGCGGATGAAATTGCACGTCAATTACGTCTACGTGACCTAGGTGGTCTTGTTGTTATCGACTTCATCGATATGACTCCGGTTCGCCACCAACGCGAAGTAGAAAGCCGTCTACGTGATGCCGTTCGTTTAGATCGTGCACGTGTTCAGATTGGTCGTATTTCTCGCTTTGGTCTTCTAGAGATGTCTCGTCAACGTTTGAGCCCATCACTAGCGGAAGCAAGCCACCACATTTGTCCTCGTTGTACAGGTACTGGTGTTGTTCGTGATAACGAATCTCTAGCACTGTCTGTTCTACGTTTGATCGAAGAAGAAGCTCTAAAAGACAACACAGCGCAAGTGCTTGCTGTTGTGCCTGTGCCAATCGCTTCTTACCTTCTGAACGAAAAACGTCGCTCAGTAAACCACATCGAGAAGAACCAAGAAGTTAAGATCACTGTTGTTCCTAACTCAGACATGGAAACACCACACTTTGAGGTTATCCGTGTTCGTGAAGGCGAAGAGTTCGATCTACTGTCTTACCTACTTCCTAAGAAGCTAGACGCTCTTAAAGAAGCAGAAAGCAAAGAACCAGCAGAACAGACTATTCGTCCTAAGAAGATCGAAGAGCCAGCTCTGAAAGGTTTCGCAGCCCCTGCTCAATCAGCACCAACTCCTGCTCCAGCACCTAAAGCTGTAGAAGAGAAGAAAGCTGAGCCAGCAGCGACTCAAGAACCAGGTCTAATTGGTCGTTTCTTCAAAGCTATCGGTAGCTTCTTATTCGGCTCTTCAACTCAAGAAGAGAAGAAAGAAGAAGAGAAGAAAGAAGAAGAAAAACCTAAGAACAATCGCAACAACGGCAACCGTCAACGCCGTGATCGTAACGATAACCGTCGTCGCAACCAACGTGGTGAGCGTGGTGACAATCGTAACGAAAACCGTGACAACAAGCGCCGTCGTAAGCCAGCTCGTGACGAGAAGCCTGAAGAGCAGAAAGAAGCAGCTCCACAGCAAAATCGTCAACCTCGCAAGCCTAAGCAAGATCGTCGCAACAAGCCACGTGATGAGCAGAAGCAACGCGAAGAGCAAGTTCCTTCTAAGCTAGCAGAAGAAGGTCTACAGCTAGCGGCAGAAGCTCAAGCTGACAAGCCAGAAGCGCCTAAAGCTAAGCCTGAAGCGAAAGCAGCTAAGATCAAAGAGCGTCGTCAACGTCGTAAACTGAACAAACAAGTTCGTGTTAAAGACCAACAAGCTCAAGCTGAAGACAACGCGTCACAAGAACAGGCTGTTGCAAAAGAACTATCTGTTTCAAAAGAACAATCAGTCGCTCAAGAGCAAAAAGTTGCGGAACAAGTAGAAGCAACTCAAGCAAATGCTGAGCAAACTGAACAGGAAGAGCCGAAGCAACGTCGTAACCGTCGTTCTCCACGTCACCTACGTGCAAGTGGTCAACGTCGTCGTCGCGGTCGTGATCGTCGCCCTAACCCATTCCGCCTACGTAAAGGTGGTGTAGCTTCTCCTGAGATGGCTATGGGTAAAGTGATGCCTCGCTTCATTCCGAAACCTCACCACAAACAGGCAAAACCTGAAGTGGCTGAAGTTCAAGTAGCAGCTGAAGCTCAAGTTTCTGTTAAAGAACAAGAGCAAAACGTAGCTCAAGAGACGGCTCCACAAAGCAACGTAGCAATGGCAGGCGGCTTTGCATGTCCTGAACTGGCTATGGGCAAAGTGATTATCCGTCGCGAAGAAGCTGCTGTTGAAGCTCAAGTAGCTGAGACTCCTGCTGTAGTTGAAGAAGCTCCAGTTGTTGAAGCACAAAAAGTTGAAACGCCTAAAGCTGAAAGTGTGGAAGTTGAACAAGCTTCGGTTGAAACTGTAAAAGCAGAAGAAGCCGTGGTTGAAGCACCAGTTGTTGAAACTGCTGTCGTTGAACCAACAGCAGTTGAAGCGCCTAAAGCTGAAAGTGTGAAAGTTGAAGAAGCTCCGGTGGTAGAAACACCAGTTTCAGAAGCAGCACCAAAAGCGGCAGTTGCTAAGAAACAAGCGGGCTCGCCAATGACTAAAGCTCCTGGTCCTCAAGAGATCAAAGAGATTGAAGTTGTTGCTGCTCCATTCCGTACTGAGCGTTTTGTACCGAAAGGTGCAGGCAGTCAAGCAGCGTCAAACAAAGCTGGCGCAGGCATGACTAAGCCAAACTACTAGCGTTTACTGCTAAGTAATCACTAGAAAATCGAATCAAAGGCTGCTTATTAAAGCAGCCTTTTTCATATCTGCTAATCGAATAAAAATTAATATATATATTACTCAAAGTTAGGTTCAACCTTGAACTTAATCACATTTTTGGGTAGCATTCGCGCACTTATCTTTTCGACACTTCGCTATTGCCGCTCTTTTCAATCACCGTTTGGCTACGCAATACACTCGTGTCGGGTAAATCCATCTTAAGCATAGCTGAGCAAACATGTTCGAATTCCCACAATTTTCAAAGCACTCTGTAAAGAATGATGTGCTTTCAGGTCTTACAGTAGCCCTAGCTCTGGTACCTGAAGCCGTAGCATTCGCCTTTGTTGCAGGCGTTGACCCAATGGTTGGTCTTTACGCAGCATTCATCGTAGGTTTAATTACTTCTGTCTTCGGCGGTCGTCCAGGTATGATTTCTGGTGCAACTGGCGCAATGGCTGTTGTAATGGTGAGCCTAGTAGCAACCCATGGCGTTCAATACTTATTTGCGGCAGTTATGCTAGCCGGCCTTCTGCAAATTGCAGCGGGTGTATTTAAGCTAGGTAAATTCATCCGTATAGTTCCGCACCCAGTAATGATTGGTTTCGTGAACGGCTTAGCGATCGTTATCTTCCTAGCACAGCTTGGACAATTTAAAGCACCAGACGTAACAGGCGCACTAACTTGGTTACCAAGTGGTCAAATGACACTAATGTTAGGCCTTGTAGCGCTGACTATGGCTATCATCCACTTCCTACCTAAGCTAACAACAGCGGTACCATCGTCATTGGTTGCCATTGTTACGGTAACGGCTTTGGTTGTTGGCCTTGATCTAGAAACTCGTACTGTTGTTGATTTCTTGCGCACTATGTCTGGTGACGAAGCAGCAACACTTGCGGGCTCTCTACCAACATTCTCTATTCCAGCAGTACCATTTAGCCTAGAAACGCTATACATCATCCTGCCTTACGCAGTGATTCTGGCAGCGATTGGTCTAATCGAATCACTACTGACGCTAACCGTACTAGACGAAATGACAAACACTCGTGGTCAATCTAACCGTGAATGTGTTGGTCAAGGTATGGCGAACGTGACGTGTTCAGTATTTGGTGCGATGGGTGGTTGTGCGATGATCGGTCAATCGATGATCAACGTAAACTCAGGTGGTCGTGGTCGTCTTTCTGGTATCGTTGCTGCCGTTGCACTACTGATGTTCATTCTGTTCGGCTCTGCACTTATCGAAATGATTCCTCTAGCAGCGCTAGTGGGTGTAATGTTCATGGTTGTAATTGGTACATTCGAATGGGCAACCTTCAAGCTTGCACGTCGCGTACCTAAGCAAGACTTCTTTGTTATCGTTCTTGTTACGGTTGTAACTGTAATGACTGACCTAGCGGTTGCTGTATTTGTGGGTGTCATTGCATCTGCACTGATGTTTGCATGGCAACATGCTAAGCATATCTACGCAGACACATCGGTAAACGACAAAGGCTCTAAAGAGTACAAAGTTAACGGTCCAATCTTCTTTGGTTCAACGGCTAACTTCCTAGAGTTGTTTGACGCATACAACGATCCACAAGATGTTATCGTTGATTTCGCAAACTCACGCGTTACCGACCACTCAGCTATTGAAGCGATTGATACTATTGCAGAGCGTTACGCAGCACTAGGTAAAACGCTTCACCTTCGCCACCTAAGCCAAGACTGTGTTGCTATGCTGCACAAAGCTGGTAGCTTAGTTGAAGCGAACGTAGCAGAAGACCCAATCTACAAAGTAATGTCTAAGTAATCTTAGGCAGAACGTAAAGCTAGATTTAAAAGGCCGACATTAAATGTCGGCCTTTTTTATACGTCGTATTTAGTCACTAGCCAGTAAAGCACTGAACATAGCTTTGACGTTAAATAGACCTCAATATCGCTTCGCTCGACTCTTCGATTAAGTCCAAAACCAGCTCAAAACCATCGCCCTCTCCATAATATGGATCCGGAACCTCTTGATAGTCCGATTCTCCAAAACTCAAAAATAACGCAAGCTTGTATTGCAGGTGCACTGGGCACTGGCTCATTAAGTCATCTAAGTTCGCCCTATCTGCCGCGAGTATCAGGTCAAACTCTTCGAAGTCATTCACGACCACTTTACGAGAGGTAATGCCCTTGAAACTGTAGCCTCGCTTCTCGCCTGCCGCCTTTGAGCGCGAATCCGGTGGGTTTCCTTGATGGAAGCCAATCGTCCCTGCAGAATCGACTACAACATCAATATCCAGCTGTTGCGCTTTCTTTCTGAGTACCGCCTCACCTGTTGGCGAGCGACAAATATTCCCCATGCAAACCACGAGTATCTTTTTCATCCGTAATCACCTGTTCTTCCGATGGTTTTTGCTATCGTTAAGTTAGGCTATGATAGGCGCAATCACAACTTAAAAGGATTTGTTATGTCGACCGAAGACAACAAAGAACAACGTCATAAAGCAAGACAACAGAAAGTAAAAGAACAAGTCGATGCACGAGTGGCTGCAGCACAAGAAGTTAAAGGCCTATTATTGGTGATCACTGGTAACGGTAAAGGTAAGTCGACATCAGGTTTCGGCACCATTACTCGCGCAGTGGGTCATGGTAAAAAATGTGCCGTTGCTGAGTTTGTCAAAGGCACTTGGGATAACGGCGAAAAGAACGTTCTTCAAAAGCTCGATGTAGAGTTCCAAGTAATGGGCACAGGTTTTACTTGGGAAACTCAGAACAAAGCGCAAGATATTGAAGCTGCACAGCGCGTATGGAAAGAGTGTCAACGCATGCTGGCTGACGAGTCGATTGATGTGATTTTGTTTGACGAGCTGACTTACATGGTGAGCTACGGTTACATCGAACTCGATGAAGTAGTTGAAGCGTTGAATAACCGTCCGAAGATGCAGTCTGTCATCATTACAGGCCGTGGCGCGCACCGTACTCTTACAGAAATGGCAGATACCGTATCTGAAGTTCGTAACGTCAAACACGCATTTGAATCTGGTGTTAAAGCGCTACAAGGCGTTGACTGGTAATCACCTTCAACCAGAGATCCCCCGACTCGGTAATTCTTCCCTCTCGAGGGTGACGACCACGAGGCCGTTACGCTCTTGAACAAACGACGACGGCCTATCGTCATTCCCTAGAGCGAGGAACGAGTGTCATAGGAAATCTCTCTCAGGTATTATCAAAGCCAAAATAAAAAGCGCCATTCCTACAACAGGAATGGCGCTTTATTCATTTTTAAATGAGATGAAGATTAGTTAAACAAACCTTTTAGTAGACCGTTTACTGCATCTCTTGTTTTCTCATCTTTGATCTTATCACCGTACTTTTCGTCTAGCTTTTCTAAACCACGATCAATCTCTTTCTGTGCTTTCTGTTTCAACACATCATCAAAGACAAGCGCGAATTTTGGTTCAGCCCACTGACCAGTGACTTTAATTGGGATCGTCACATCTTTCAGATCATCAATGCTCTTACCGCCCTGTCCTTCTAACGAACCAACGATCGACGTTCTTACTAGGAAATCTACGGTTTCATTAATGAAGTTCGCTTTACCTTGGCCAGTAACGCGCAGTAGTGGTGACTGTGCCGACAAGTCGTTGGTTGAAACCCAACCTTTGTCGACCTTCAACGTCGCTTTCATTGCACTGAAGTCCGTTTTTTGAGCTTCATTTGTGCTTTCAACTTTCTCGCCTTTGATCTTCGCGTAATTCTCACGAATCAATTGCGCAACGTTGATACCGTTTACCGCACCATCTTCAAAGTTAATCGCGATAGTACCAACTAGGTTCTTCTTAATACCCGTCGGAGTCAGGCTCTTACCTTTCACATTAACATCGATATTACCGGTACCTTCCAGCATATCGTTATCTGCAACATCAACCAGTAACGGCTGAACTTTCACGCCTTTAATTTTCTTCTTAGCCGTGTAAGTCGCTGGCGTTTTACGTGCGTCTAATTTAGCTGTCGCAGAAATAGAGCCTTGGTAAAGGTTCGATGTGAATGAGGTAAGTTCTGCGATACCACGGTTAACCGAGAATGCTGTTTTAACATTCTGCATTTTCGCATTGCTCGCCTTGAACTTATCAATCGTGATATCACCTTTCACGTCTAACGTTTTCAATGCCGACAGATCAGGTTCTACTTCTTTCGCAGGTGCAGAGCTAGCTGAGTTTGACGTTGAACCACCAGCAGACTCAGAAGGAGCCGTGCTTGCCGTTTCTGTTGTGTTACCTAAGCCTAAGAACTCATCAAGGTCGATGTTCGGGCTATGAAGGGAGAAACGAACCTTTGGAATTTCAGACAGGGTTACGTCAGCTTTACCATCTAGCGCGATAGAGTTTGCTTGTAGCTTCTCTAACACGAAGCTCAAGTGGCTCTTAGTTAAGTCAAAGCTCAAGTCAGACAACATATCGACTTTCATTGGTGATTGCGGAAGCGTGTCACCTTTGAATGTTGAGTCTAGCGTTAGCTTATTCAGTGTCACTTTTGAAATCGCGCTATCGACAGTTAACTCACCACCACCTTTCAGGTCTAGATCAAGACCCGCAGCTTTACCTACCACAGCGTAAGTAAGTCGGTTTACCTTATCGAATTCAAACGTATCCAAGCCAATCTTCGCAGAGTCAATCGACGTTGCTGGATCATTGAATTTCGCATTAAGGTCAATATTGCGTAGTGCATAACTTGCGAAACCTTCCGCAAGTTTAAATTCAGCACTGCCGTTTGCAGAGAATTTCTGTTGATTGTTTTCACCAGAAGCGGCGAAGGTTGCTGTTGTCCATGTATCCACTGCAAACTCAGATAAGTTCAAAGACACATCGTACAACTTGGTGAATGAACCCGCTTGCTTGTCGTCCATTTCAAACAGTGCGTTTGATACAGTGACACCCGCAAGGTTAATCGTCCAACCAGATGCTTCCGTTGCGCTTTGTTCTTGAGGTGCTGGAGCTGATTCAGTATTGGTATCTGCAGCTGGTTCAGACTCTTGAGGCGCTGACGCTTGTGTTAATGCATCAATGTTCTTGCGACCATCTTTAAGCGTTTCTAAATAAAATTCTGCACCGTCTAGAGTAATGTTGCCGATCTCTAGTTGGTTGCTAAATAGCGGAGTAACCGAAACATCAACACCAACGGTATCAACCTTGAATAGGTTCGGTTGGGTGAACCCTTCTGGGTTACGTAATTCAGTTTGACCAAGTTCAAAGCCAATAGATGGGAAGAATTGCCAGCTGATATCGCCCTCGATCACTAGCTCTAGGCCTGTGTGTTTCTGGGCTTGTTCGACAATTAATGGCTTAAATTGGTTGGGATTCACTAACAGCACTAGTGCCAGAATTGCTGCAATAACAACAAACACTGGTACAGCTATGAAAATGAGTAGTTTCTTCATCCGCATATTCCTTGCTTAGATTCCAAAAGAAAGTGGCACTATAAAAGTGCCACTGATTCGGTAAAAAATAAAGCTAAGTGAGTCACTTAGGCAAATTTTTATTCGATTAAGACTTCAACAACTTCGCAATGTGCGCTTTTAGCACATCAATCGCAATACGGTTTTTACCACCACGAGGAACGATGATGTCTGCATGTTGTTTTGAAGGCTCGATAAACTGCATGAACATTGGACGTACAGTTTCTTGGTATTGCTTAAGTACTGTGTCCATTGTACGACCACGCTCTTCCACATCACGCTTAACACGGCGTAGTAGACAGATGTCTAACGGTGTATCCATAAACACGCTTGCGTGCATTAGTTTACGAAGACGCGGGTCTGTAAGAAGCAGAATACCTTCTAAAATGATCACTTTCTTAGGAGTAAGTGTAGTCGTTTCAGAAGTACGTGTGTGCTCTGTGTAGCTGTATTCAGGAACTTCTACGGCATTACCACTCATTAGCTGCTGTAGATGTTCACATAAAAGGTCATGATCTAGTGCATTTGGGTGATCGTAGTTAGTTTTAACTCGCTCTTCCATACTCAAGTGGCTTTGGTCGCTGTAATAGCAATCTTCCGTGATAACACCAATTTGATGGTCGCCTACTTTTTCGCGCAGCTCATTATAAATCGTACTAGCAATCAGACTTTTTCCTGAAGCTGAAGCGCCAGCGATACCTACGATGACACATTGATTATTATCAGACATTATTTTGCACCCGATATGGTTTGGTGGTGGGAATAGATAAACCGCCTGATTATAGGGGCTAAAGCACATAGATTCTAGTCGCCATTTTAGCTAATTGCAGTCAAATTGATGATCTCAATACATTTACTTAAGACAATCGTTTGCTTTCAAATAACTTGCCTACAACTATTTGCACAAGCCCAATGGATATTGGCTTAAATCCACCGCTGTTTATCTAATCCAAACTATATTTAAACGGCTTTGTGATTAACTTGCGTTATTCAACCATAGGTTCGCTATTCAACCATCGAGAAGTTAATCGCTTCCGGCCTCGCTTTACCCGTCCAGAACATTTTCGCAGCCACATTCTCTGCAAGCTCTAAATAGTGACGAGTATGTTCGCTATCTGGTCGACGAACGACTGTCGGGCAACCAGCATCGATATCTTCACGAACATCAATGTGCAGTGGGATTTGCGCTAAGATATCGAGGTAAAACTCTTCTGACATCGCTTCTGCCCCCCCCGCACCAAAGATATGCTCTTTCTCACCACAGTGACTACAAATATGGTAGCTCATGTTTTCAACTAAGCCCGCCACTGGCACGCTCACCTTATCAAACATCGCGACACCTTTACGTGCATCCGCTAATGCTAAATCTTGAGGAGTAGTAACAACAACTGCGCCTGTTACTGGGATTTGCTGAGATAGAGTTAACTGAATATCGCCCGTGCCCGGTGGCATATCGATAACTAGGTAATCCAACTCTGGCCATACAGTTTCGTTAACAAGCTGACCTAAAGCCTTGGCCGCCATTGGGCCACGCCAAATTGCAGCGTCATCTTTCGACACAAGGTAACCAATAGAGTGCGTGAAAATGCCGTGCGCTTCGATTGGCATCATCCACTTATTGTTCTGAACTTCTGGTTTCGCATCTAATTGGCCAAGCATCATCGGTACAGAAGGGCCATAGATATCGGCATCCAATAAACCTACCTTTGATCCAGACTTAGATAAAGCCAGAGCAAGGTTGACTGAAGTGGTCGATTTACCCACCCCACCCTTTGCGGATGTCACGGCGATGATGTTCTTCACGCCCTTCAAGGGTGTCGCTACCGTGGTTTCTAAAGCAGATGGCTTCACCTTCACTTCAAATTGGAAAGCACTCACAAGCTTTTGCTCAATCTGGGCATTAATCCAATCTTCTAGATCAACAGCAAGCTGGTTGGCAGCGAAGGGCAAAGTAATAACAAACGATCCGCGGGGATCAACAGAGACGATATTTTGGTGTAGCGCCCACTCTGGGATGAGGATTGGTGACTCAAACTCATTCAACCATGAACAGAAATCTTGCTTCGAAGTAAAGTTACGCATTGGGGCTCCTTTTTTTATTTATGCTATCACCCACGAGATGAAGACTGAACCCCTAAAAAACTAGGGGAATCCTTTGTCTGATACCTTGGCGTATCACACGTTATAAAGTAGTATTACCTCTCAAATTTATACCTATCAAAAAAGCGAATTATTAAGTATGGCAACTGATCCAAGACAACTTTTGGTAACTTGTGCGCTTCCGTACGCTAACGGCTCTATTCACCTTGGCCATATGCTTGAGCATATCCAAGCTGATATCTGGGTTCGATACCAGCGTCTACGTGGCAACACTGTAAACTTCATCTGTGCTGACGATGCTCACGGCACGCCAATTATGCTTAAAGCTCAACAGATGGGTATCACACCAGAAGAGATGATCGCTGCTGTTAGTGAAGAGCACCAAAAAGACTTCGCTGGCTTTGATATCAGCTTTGATAACTACCACAGCACACACAGCGAAGAGAACCGTGAACTGGCTTCTCACATCTACCTAGAACTTAAAAAGAACGGCTTCATTTCTAGCCGTACTATTTCTCAGCTTTTCGATCCTGAGAAAGAGATGTTCCTACCAGACCGCTTCGTAAAAGGTACTTGCCCTAAGTGTAAGTCAGAAGACCAGTACGGTGATAACTGTGATAACTGTGGTGAGACATACAGCCCAACTGAACTGATTAACCCGAAATCAGCGGTTTCTGGCGCAACTCCAGTAATGAAAGACTCTGAGCACTTCTTCTTCGACCTACCTCAGTTCGAAAGCATGCTTAAAGAGTGGACTCGTTCTGGCTCTCTACAGAACGAAACTGCAAACAAAATGCAGGAATGGTTCGAGTCTGGTCTACAACAGTGGGATATCTCACGTGACGCGCCTTACTTCGGCTTCGAAATCCCAGGCGAAAAAGACAAGTTCTTCTACGTATGGCTAGATGCACCTGTTGGCTACATGGCTTCTTTCAAGAACCTATGTGACAAGCGTGACGACCTAAACTTCGACGAATACTGGAAGAAAGACAGCACAGCTGAACTTTACCACTTCATCGGTAAAGACATCGTTTACTTCCACAGCCTATTCTGGCCAGCAATGCTAGACGGCGCGGGTTTCCGTAAGCCAAACAACGTATTCGTACACGGCTACGTAACTGTGAACGGCGCGAAGATGTCTAAGTCGAAAGGCACATTCATTAAAGCAAGCACGTACCTAAACCACCTAGACCCTGAGTGCCTTCGTTACTACTACGCTGCTAAGCTAAACAGCCGTATCGATGATTTAGACCTTAACCTTGAAGACTTCACTCAACGTGTAAACGCTGACGTAGTAAACAAGATTGTTAACCTAGCTTCGCGTAACGCTGGCTTCATCACTAAGCGTTTTGAAGGCAAGCTTTCTGCTGAATTTGCAGAACCAGAACTTTACAACGAATTCGTTGCTGCTGCTGAGCGTATCGGTGAACTATACGAAACTCGTGAGTTCAGCCGCGCTATCCGTGAGATTACTGCGCTAGCAGACAAAGCTAACCAGTACATCGACGAGAAAGCACCTTGGGTTCTTGCAAAAGAAGAAGGTAAAGAGAAAGAACTTCAAGAAGTTTCTTCTGTAGGTATCAACCTATTCCGCGTACTAATGGCTTACCTGAAACCAGTAATGCCTGAGCTTGCGGCTCGCACTGAAGCTTTCCTAAACGAAGAGCTAACGTGGGAAGGTGTTGCAACGCCGCTAACTGATCACGAAATCACTAAGTTCAAAGCGCTATTTAGCCGTATTGATCCTAAGAAAGTGGAAGCGATGATCGAATCTTCTAAAGAAGATGCAGCAGCTGAAGCAGCAGCAAAAGAAAAAGCAGACGCAGATAAAGAGCAAGCAAGCCAAACTGAGCTAGACAAAGAACCAATCGCAGATGAGATTGAATTCGATGCCTTTGCTGCAGTCGATATGCGTATTGCTCGTATCATCTCTTGTGAAGAAGTACCAAAAGCGAACAAACTACTGAAGTTCCAATTGGACATCGGTGGTGAAACGCGCCAAGTATTCTCTGGCATCAAGTCAGCATACAAACCTGAAGAGCTAGAAGGCAAGCTAACTGTTATGGTAGCAAACCTAAAACCTCGTAAGATGAAGTTTGGTATGTCTGAAGGTATGATCCTAGCAGCTGGCCCTGGCGGCAGCGACCTATGGATCCTTGAGCCACACGAAGGTGCTCAACCTGGTATGCGTGTAATGTAATCCTGACTTCAGTCAGATAGACAACACTCATAGCAAAATCCCTAATGCACTTTTAGCTTGAAAGAGCTAACCAGCATTGGGGATTTTTTTATATCTACCGAAAATAGGCGTTCTCTGTTAGAGTCGCCGTCAACTATGCTAAGTAAAGTATGAAATGGTTTATCAATAGCAATGCGCCATTTGAATCCACTTTACTCTCTAAACCTCTTTAGGACACCTCAGTGACTAACAATGAAATCTTGCGTCGTATTCAGCACGCACTAAACCTTAAAAATGCACAAATCATCAAAGCTATCGAACAAGCAGATGTGACGGTTGCTCATGACCAAGTGATTAACTGGCTGAAAGACGACAACGACAAGTCATGCTCTAAGATGAAAGATAAAGAGCTAGCGGTATTCCTGAACGGTTTCATCAATCTGAAGCGTGGCAAAAAAGAAGGTGCTCAGCCTAAACCTGAGGTAGCACTGACAAACAACATGATTTTCATGAAGCTACGTATCGCGTTAAACATGAAAGCAGAAGATGTGCTGGACGTGTTAGAAGTGGTTGGCGTAAGTCTAAGTAAATACGAGATTGGTGCCTACTTCCGTAAGCCAGAGAACAAAAACTACAAAGTGTGTGAAGACCAACTGCTTTGCGATTTCCTAAATGGCGTTCAGTTTACTAACCGCCCAGATTCAGAAGAATTTGCAGGTTAAATGAAAACCTACTGGTAAATTAGCCAGATTCTAAATAAAAAGCGGCGAGATAATTGAATTATCTCGCCGCTTTTTTTGTTCTTTCTTTAACGCTATTTAGTTAGCCCAAAAGATTAGCTATCGTCTTCAGTGAAGTTCGTTGGCAACGTTGTTTTCATTTCGTTCCAAACCTGCGCGCTTGCGATACCGTAGTTACGAATCACCAACGGCAAGTTTTCACGTTGGCCGCTCTCACAGATAACGAACAACTCTTTATAGAAGTCCATCGCTAAACGTCGTGCTTCTGGGTTAGAGAAGTAGTAACTGCCAATACGGTCATACAGTTTACGTACACCGTTGAAGATCAGGCCGTAAATTTGGTTGCCTGAATGGAATGCTAAACGTTGGAAAAGCATGTAATCATAGAAGTTGAAAGTCTTCGCGATTAAGATCGTTTGACGTTTCGCTTCATCTTTCTCTGAATCTTCTTTGACTGCTTGCTTGATCTTGTCAGCGTATGGTGATGATTCTAAGAACTCATCCCATGTTGGTGCCGCAAGTAGCGCTTCACAAGATTCAATCACGTTGCTAATAGTACGCTCTGAAGCTTCTTTGTTTGCTTTGAATGCATAACGCATAAAGATCGGGCTGATATTAGTACGAGCAGCAAGTAAGTCTTCTACCATCTTGCTTGCGTTATCAACGTCCAACGTCATTAGCGTATCAAGGATATGAAGACCTGATGTCTCCATAAACTGGTTAACTTTTGTTGGTTTGCCGTGTTGGATTGTCAACCAACCATCACGAGCAAGACGTTGAAGTACTTCACGAAGCGTAGTACGTGTAACACCAATTAGCTCAGAAAGCTCACGCTCTGCTGGCAAGATAGAACCTGGAGGGAAACGGCCATTCCAAATACTTTCAATGATATACTTTTCTGCAAATCCTGCCGGGCTCTTCGCCTTAATGACCATCTACACTTCAATCCAATTTAATTATTCTGTTCTAATTTACTCATCATACCACTAGTTAACACCTAGCGGAAACACCCTCAAAAATTTTACTCACTCAAAACATCAGTAGAGTTAAAACTCTAAAGTTCAGCACACGTTTGCACCTCAGGTTTAGAAAGCAAGCGACTATAAATCACTATTTCAACAAATCATTAACACAACAAATTTTCTTTAAAATCAATGAGATTGGTCATAATTTTAAAGCCATTAAATTGCAATATTAAGTTGTAATAATCATATATAAACCGTCTTTATTCTGTAAATTTCAATCATTTCGCTGAAATATTGATTCTAGTCGGTTTTTATCACATTTTAAGTGGTATGCTTCCGCTACTTTGATCGCGTTTCTCAACAAAAAAGAGGTATTTTTAGTGCTACAGGGCTTTTCCTGTTGACTAAATGTTATCTAAGAGTAGAGTTGCGCTCAAAAATAAGCAGTGCTTGAGTTTCTAAGGGAGTGACTTGGCAAGACCACAGAACATTACATGGAATGTAGTTTTTCTAAGTCACTGTTAGTTATAGTTTTTAACAATTTCTATAGCTCGATTCTCAAAATGTTGTATTGCTTGTCTATTCATAATCAACATAAAAGAGTATTAACATGCCGATGTCTCTCGGAAACGCTTTTATCAAGAACTTCCTTGGTAAAGCTCCTGATTGGTATAAACTTGCCATCATTTCCTTTTTAATCATCAACCCGTTTGTTTTCTTCCTAGTTGACCCATTTGTTGCGGGCTGGCTATTGGTGGTTGAGTTTATTTTCACTCTAGCTATGGCTCTCAAATGCTACCCTCTTCAACCGGGTGGTCTATTAGCTATTCAAGCAGTCGCCATTGGCATGACTAAACCAGAGATGGTTTATCACGAACTGCAAGCAAACCTTCCTGTATTACTCTTGCTCGTATTCATGGTTGCTGGCATTTACTTCATGAAAGAACTGCTTTTGTTCATTTTCACGAAGATCTTGCTTGGCATCCAATCTAAAATTTTACTTTCTGTTGCCTTCTGTGTTGCTGCTGCTTTCTTATCAGCATTCCTAGATGCACTAACAGTAATCGCCGTAGTTATTAGCGTTGCGGTTGGCTTCTACTCTATTTATCACAAGGTTGCATCGGGTAAAGGCACCACGTCTGCACACGATCATACGCATGATGAAGAGATCTCTGAGCTTACTCGTGATGACCTAGAGAACTACCGTGCTTTCCTACGCTCACTGCTTATGCACGCAGGTGTTGGTACAGCATTGGGTGGTGTAATGACCATGGTAGGCGAACCACAAAACTTGGTAATTGCTAAACAAGCGGGCTGGGAATTCGGTGAATTTATCATCCGTATGCTGCCAGTAACACTGCCTGTTTTCTTCTGTGGTATTGTGACTTGTGCACTAGTAGAAAAATTCAAAGTATTTGGTTACGGTTCTGAGCTACCAACGAATGTTCGCCAAATCTTGGTTGAGTTCGACAACAAAGAACGTGCAAACCGCACCAAACAAGACGTAGCAAAACTATGGGTTCAAAGTGCAATCGCAGTATGGCTTATTGTTGGCCTTGCACTTCACGTTGCTGAAGTAGGTTTGATTGGTCTTTCTGTGATCATCTTAGCAACTGCATTTACCGGTGTTATTGAAGAGCACTCTATGGGTAAAGCATTTGAAGAAGCGCTGCCATTTACTGCACTTCTTGCTGTTTTCTTCGCTGTTGTTGCTGTAATAATCGATCAAGCTCTATTTAAGCCAGTAATCGATGCTGTACTTCACGTTGAAGATAAAGGCGCACAACTCGCCCTCTTCTATGTAGCCAACGGTATTCTATCGATGGTTTCAGATAACGTATTCGTAGGTACGGTTTACATCAACGAAGTGAAAACTGCATTAGTAGAAGGCATCATCACTCGTGACCAATTCGATCTACTTGCTGTTGCTATCAACACAGGTACTAACCTACCTTCTGTTGCGACGCCAAACGGCCAGGCTGCATTCCTATTCCTATTAACATCAGCACTTGCTCCGTTAATTCGACTGTCTTACGGCCGCATGGTTATCATGGCTCTGCCATACACCATCGTGTTAGCACTGGTTGGCCTTGCAGGTATTGTGTTCTTCGTAGAACCGATGACAGCATGGTTCTATGATGCAGGTTGGATCATTCAGCGTACTGGTGAAGCTGTTGCTCCCGTTATCTCTGGCGGTCACTAATCTGACTTTGTGTTGCAAAGCACAATAAGTGTATTTAGGGCGTGTTGACCTTTCGAGCTGATTTTTGCAGCGAGTTGCTGGGTATTTATACAAGACAGAGGCTTTGATGTGTAGCTAGCCTACATGAGAAGCCGATAACGTAGTAGAAATGACCAGCAAACGCTGCCCGAAGGGTTCGGTTAAAAGCGTTTTACTCTTTGTTGAGAGGAATTTACTTAGAATAACTAGGCTACCTTCCCCTCGCCGCGATTAAAACGCTTTTCTCTCGAACAAAACTTAACCGCGAAAGGTTAACACGCCCTAGCTAATCAAAAATATTAGTTGATTAGGAAACTTATCCAAGATAAAAAGCTCTGAGTAATCAGGGCTTTTTTATTTTATAGACAGGATTCAATTCGTGAACTTTTTAGCAATGATCAAAGACTTCTCTAAGGGACGTTTATCTTGGCTTTTACTGCTGGCTTTTATTGTCTTTTTTGAAGCGTGCGCTCTCTTCTTCCAACACGTGATGATGCTTGGTCCTTGCGTAATGTGTATCTATGAGCGCGTTGCTATGCTCGCTATCGGTGTTGCTGCCATGATTGGTGCTATTGCCCCGAATAACCCAATATCACGCTGGTTAGGCCTTGCTGGTTGGGGATTTGGCGCATACAAAGGTTTGATGCTTGCTTTAGAGCACGTCGATTACCAGTTCAATCCGTCTCCTTTCGCAACCTGTGACTTATTCGTCACCTTCCCTAGCTGGGCGCCTTTGAACCAATGGGCACCTTGGATGTTTGAAGCGTACGGTGACTGCAGCAAGGTGGTGTGGCAGTTCTTCGATCTTTCTATGCCACAGTGGCTTGTGATTATCTTTGCAGGTAACTTGGTGGCTTTCGCTATTGTGGTTATTTCTCAATTTGTTAAGTCGAAAAACGACTAACAGTAAGCCGCTGAAATTTAGAAAACAAAAAAGTCGACCATCAGATCGACTTTTTTATTACTTAAGCTTTTGAACACATAAAGAGAGTCTGCTACTGACTCAAGTAATGTTCATCAACAAACTGCGATTAGCTGTTTTTACCACAGCATTGCTTGAACTTTTTACCACTTTCACATGGGCAAGCATCGTTGCGGCCGATATCTTTAAATGGATTCACGCTCTGCGATTTATTACCTAGCATCGCCTCATCAGCCGCCATTGCCACTTCTGAGATCATCAGATCGACCTGACCCACTAAATCGGCAAGCGATGGCGGGTTTTGAAGCCCAGCCGAAACCATTTGTTGTTGAGTTTGCTCTTCATCAATCGCGAGCATTAATGTCGTCAACAGAGCTTGCAGCATGCGCAGAGTGCCGTCCGCTACCGTTATGCTTTGCCACTGCTCTTCCACTGTCGGCCAAACCATCATAAAACCTTCCGCAAAATCTGCGAACTGCTCATCGAAGTCACCTTCTGCAAACACGTCAGTCAGTAAGTATTCACTACGCTGAATCAGGTTGTGCTGGCGGTTAATCTGTTCCGTCACTAATGTTACAAGCTCTTTGCCCGCTTCAGGAGCTACGATAGCAATCCACTCTTCAGGATCGAGTGGCTTTGTCGCTAAGTTAGACGCAAGGATTGCACCTTCGATAAACTGCGGCGTAATGTCTGAAATAGATTCTGGTAGGCTTAATAATTGATATGTCATGAAAGCTCTGGATATTTGGGCATTTTCGATATTATAACGTTATCCCCGCCAAGATGTCGCCAACCACTTCCCTCTGTTTTCTAACCGATAACGATACGCAAACCATTGCTATTCAGATATTGGCGAGATTTCACTTATTTCGCTTTGATAATCAGAACCTTGGGTGTAAAACGCTTCCATAAACATTTAGTTACATTTAGGCGTGATCAACATGAAATCAAAATCCCAAGGTTTTACATTACTCGAACTTGTCGTTGTGATCGTTATTCTAGGAATATTGGCAGTGACCGCTGCACCTCGATTTCTTGGTGTTCAGAGAGACGCTCATGAAGCATTAGCACAAGGCGCATTTGCTGCGTTCAGAAACAGCATTGATATGTACCATTCTCAATGGCTTGTTGATGGAGAGCCAAATTTTGATCAAGTGGTGAATTACGGTCAAGGTGACATTTATCCTTCTTCTTCAGGATTTCCATTCGCAGTTGGTGATGCTCCAGTCAGCGCTGGTGTAGGATTATCTGGTGACGACTGTGTTGAGCTTTGGAACGCACTAATGACGACCGACCTAACAATAAGAGCCCATGGAAGTTCCGTTTTTCCATCTGAAGAGAATATCGTCGGCTGGTATACTGCAGATCCAAGCTGCTATTACTATTACACGAGTGGTTTTTCATTTGGCGAAGATATCCCGAGACTCAACTACTTCCCACTAACCGGAGAAGTAACCATTACTGCAGATAGTCCTAGCTCATAGTGACAATCCAGTAAGCACACCGTACAATCACGCCTCTTAATTTCAGGACAGAGATGTTTCGGTAGATCAGCATGCGAGTAATACTTGGCCCGATGGAGGGCGTTCTAGACCACCTAATGCGTGAAATTCTCACAGAGATCAATGATTACGATCTCTGTGTCACTGAATTCGTCCGTGTTACGGATCAATTACTGCCACCGCATGTATTCCATCGCTTGTGTCCAGAACTCCACCAAGGCTCACAAACCATGGCTGGTGTTCCTGTCCACGTTCAACTACTTGGACAACACCCCAAGTGGATGGCTGAGAACGCTATCCAAGCTGCAAGTCTTGGCGCAAAAGGCATCGACCTTAACTTTGGTTGCCCAGCAAAAGCGGTAAACAAAAGTAACGGTGGTGCATCTCTGTTGAAAGAGCCAGAGCTTATCTACCAAGTCGTCAAAGCAACGCGAGAAGCAGTGCCTGCACATATCCCTGTTTCCGCGAAGATTCGCTTAGGTTGGGAACACCCAGACGAGTGCTTTGAGATTGTCGATGCTATTGAACAAGCAAAAGCCGACGAACTGACCGTGCATGCAAGAACCAAAACCGGTGGTTACAAGGCCAGTGAAATCAAGTGGGATTACATCAATCAGATCCGTCAGAAAACCTCTCTGCCGCTGATTGCGAATGGTGAGATCTGGAATTACCAAGATGGTCAAGATTGTATCAAAGCCACAGGTATTGATTCATTGATGGTTTGTCGTGGTGCATTTAATGTTCCAAACCTTGGTAACGTCGTTAAACACAACCACCAGCCAATGCCTTGGCAACAAGTTATTGCCCTGCTGCTGCGTTACTCTGAGTTTGAAATTGAAGGTGATAAGGGGCTGTATTATCCAAACCGTGTAAAACAGTGGTTTGTGTATCTACGCAAAGAGTACCCGGAAGCTGAAGAGCTATTTCGTGAGATCAGAACCTATAAAAAAGCGGCTCCAATTGTCGAGCAGATTAAACGTTATCAAGAGCAGTACTGCCAACCTGTTTAAACCTTCGAACAAGCTGGCTGCTCCCTACTTCTAACAATACGCCGATTAAATAACGTGGCTAAAATTCGAGACGATCTTTACCCGTCGTCTTAGCCACATAAAGCTTTTCATCGGCGTACTTAAATATCTCTTCGAAGTTAAGCTTACTTTGCTCTGTTTCTACAATGCAGACACCGCCAGACACGGTGAACCCATTCGGAACAATATCGACTGATTTAGCACTGATTGCGTTTTTAACGCGCTCTAGTGTTCTCATTAGAGTTTCACGGTCATCGCCTTTCATGTAAACGACAAACTCTTCTCCACCAAACCTTGCGGCCACATCGCTACTTCGAACACTGTTACTGATCTGGCGCGACATGTAACGAATCACATCATCACCTTTGTCGTGGCCATAAGTATCATTGATTAACTTGAAATCATCGATGTCAAATACCGTCAAGGCAAACAATTGATCGTGGTCTACGCTTCGCCAAAACGCTTCTAAGCCACGTCGGTTTAACAGCCCTGTCATTGGGTCTTTCGCAGCGAGCTCTTTGAAGTAACCTCGTTCAATAGTCGAATTTACATAGAAAAAGATCGTGACAGAGAAAAGATAGACAATGATAGCAACGATAAGGCTGTCTTTCTCATACACGAAAAAGTGCTCAATCTCTTTGGCAATATCCAATTCGTAATACATGGCATGATGGGATGCGACACCTTCGAGGTTAATCTCATGGTAAAAAGCCGCACTATCAATCGGCGCAGAGCGAGTGGTATCGATAATATCTATCCGACCAGCAAGATGCTCATTAGAGTTCTCAAGCAACCTGCCAGCATTAATATCCACCGACAGCATCCCTTGGTGAACGCCTTTATGGAACACGGGGATGGTCATACTGATCATGCGGTCAAGGGAATCAAAACGATAACCAGGGCCAGAAAGCGTGAGTTGGTCAGGGTTGTTGGCGGTTTTCTGCCAGTAAGGACGACTCTTGATGGTCGAGAGCAGCTCTTTACTGAGTCCTTTGGCAAAATCTTCCGGCGAAGAGATCACATAGCCACTCGTATCAATAAAGTGCACGCCGTCATGGTATTCATCAAGCTGAGATAAAAATGAAAGAATAGGAGCCAGTGCTATCTTCTCTGAGGCGCTCTTGTAGCTGTCACTTGTTTCGGAGCAAAGGGATTCTTGGCCGACCAGCATATAGTCGATATCGACAGAAGGAATGTCTGAGGTTTTACCATCCGCGAGGAGTAACACATCAATAGGCCAGATTTGGCAAAGCCCATCCACCACTTGTTTGTTGTGATCGAGAAAGAGAGGGTTTCCGGATTTGTAGTAGTTGGAGAAGCTGTAGTCTAAGGCAGTCACCACTTTTGTGGTTCTTTTGAACACCTCTTCGATACGATGGAACTCGCTGTCGATGTCTTTTTTAACCGAATCAAAATGGTTCTTTCCGATTAGGCCAAGCAGCATCGTCGCGATCACCGCGGGAAACCCGAAGATAAAGGTAAGGCTAAAGTGCCTATTTACTTTCATATAATTTGCTCTTAGCGCTCAGCTATTTTCATTTACCCCATTAATATTATTACATTAATTGTCATTTCCCACGAGGTAAAAGAGTGTAAATTGATATGAATCGATCTTTCCCATTCACTCAGAGCTTTAAAAACTAGCCCAGACTAAGCAGGGCTAGTCTTGAGTGATTTAATCCAGTTTATTGCCGACGTCAAAAATCATCGACTGCATCGCTGGAATAACAATATCTACGGTACCGTTACAGATCAAAACACGTTCTATTTGACCAAGCAAAGCGACCAGTTCACCTTGCTCTTGTCCAAGCATCCATACAGGTAAAACTAGCGACTTTTCTTTGTTAGACAAGTTTAGTACAACTAAGGTCTTTTCCCCTTTCAGGCAACGCGCAAACACTAAAGTTTCAGCGTCACAATACAACTCTAAGTAAGCACCACTTTGTAAGCTTCTGCGTTCAGTTCGCAAACTTATCAACGCTTGATGGAATGAGAACCAATGAGAGGTTTGCTCTGCTCCCCACGGAAAACATCTTCGATTATCCGGATCTTGACCGCCTTCTAAACCCACCTCGGTTCCATAGTACAAACACGGCGTCCCAACGTAAGTGAATAATAAAGTCAAAGCCAACTTCTGCTTCGCTTCATCGCCATTAAGAAGCGTCAACATCCGCGCCGTATCGTGGCTATCCAATTGATTCAGTTGCGATAACTGATTCAGCCATGGCACCTTAGCTCTTGCTTCTGCTAACCAATCAGAGAAAGCGAACATATCAATATTGATGGGCTCATAAGCGATATCTTGTTTTGCTAATAACGCGCGTACCGGATGGGCAAAACCATAGTAGTTCATTGACCCGTCTTCTTGCTCTCCCTGTAACCATTGGCTGGCCTCAAAGAAATGCTCTCCCAAGATATAAGCCTCTGAGTTCTCGGCCTTTGCTGAGTCACGGAATGCCTTTACATAATGTGCATTGTTATAGGCGCCTTCGCCTTCCCCTAGCATATGGATCACATCGAAACGCCAACCATCGATATGGTAAGGCGCTTTCAGCCAATGTTTGATCACTGACTCTTCGGATTGGTAGATATGATCTCGAACCGCTTCGTTAGAGAAATTTAAAACAGGAAGCGATGAGATCCCTTTCCATCCTACGTACTTCTTCGAATCACTTGGTTCGAAAAAATAGTAGTCATGATAAGGAGAATCAGAATGACCATAAGCCCCTTTCTCTGAGTTCAGACTTGAACTTGAAATGCTGGTTTTTAGCTTATCAAACCATGGGTGCTCGACCGATGTATGGTTGAATACGGCATCTAAGACAATTTTCATGTCACGAGCATGAATGTCGCTAGAGAGCGTCGCGAACTCTTCATTCGTGCCAAAGTGTGGGTCGACCTTGTAGTAATCGGTCGTGTCGTATTTGTGATTACTCGGTGATTGGAAGATCGGGTTTAGGTATAAGGCGGTAATACCTAGATCTTGTAAGTAGTCTAGCTTGTTGTGAATGCCCGCTAAGTCGCCACCAAAAAACTCAGCAGCCCCTGTTCCATTGTGTCCTTCAACAGAATCGCCCCACTCTTTCACAACGACATCTAATGTGTTTTCTTTTAAGCGATATTCCCCCGCTTTAACACTGATACTCGGGTTACCATTGCAAAAACGTTCAGGAAAGATTTGATAGAAGACCTGCTCCGAGACCCATGATGGTGGGCAGTGATGGGCATTAAACTTGAAATGAAATTCACGGCTTGGAACACGACTATGTACACCCCTAGCATCAAGCCAGTGCTGTTCTGTTGAGTCGACTAACTTGAACACATAGTGAGTAATATCTCTGTCTGAATTAACTGGAAAAGAGACTTGCCACATGGTCAATCGACCTTCAGTACCGACTTTGCTCATATCAAGCAGGTACTCTTCGTTATCCGGCTCATGCCTCAACAGAACCCGATTCCAATCACTGCGGTCAGTCATTAACTTAACAGTCAGAATGCCGTCTTTTTCGTGGAAGTAGTCGGGGGTTTGCGCATGAAAGATAAATGGCTTCATAGTGGTTCTCGAGCAATGTTTAATTTGCTTAAGATATGAAATTATTTGTTGGCGACAATCAGAAAAATATCGTCAGTCAAAGTAGATCACGCTTTGTAGACCCACTTTGTTTTCAGTAAGACGATTTCTCTCATAATGATCAAATGAAAAGACCAGTAACCAAGCATAGATCGCGTTTGAAGTAGACCTATTAACGACTGACTACCGCGCGGTCGATCACTGATTGAGGCAATGTCACACCTAACTCACGAGCAGCTTCCAAATTCACCACCAGTTGTGAGCTTTGTGCTGTTTTAACGCTCAATTTTCCAGGCTTTTGTCCGTTGAGGATAGCTGCTACATAGTCCGCAGTTTGTACCCCAACGTCATAGTAATCTAGACCTAAACCTGCAATAGCGCCCTTTCCTACGTAAGATGTAGCGCCTGCGACGACAGGTGTATCTGCTTGGTTAGCCGCGTTGATAAGACCTTCCATCCCACTCGCAACAGTGTTGTCCGTTAAGGCGTAGATAACATCCGATTTCTTTGCCACTGATTCTGCTTTTGATTCCACATCATCAATGGTGAGTACTCTTTCTGTGTAAAGAGTAAAACCGAAGTCTCGCGTCGCTTTCTTTAATAGTCCAACCAAGGCAACTGCATTTGCTTCTGCCGGGTTGTACACAACACCGATTGAGTTAGCTTCAGGAAGCAGTTCTTTGATTAATGACACATGCTGAGTGATCGGAGATAAGTCAGAAAGCCCTGTGACATTACGCCCCGGCTTTTCTAATTGTTTGACGAGCCTAGCGCCGATAGGATCCGTAACCGCGGTAAACACAATAGGAATAGAGCGAGTCGCCGACACTAAGGCTTGTGAGGTCGGTGTTGCGATACCAACCAATACATGGGGATTTTCACTGACGAGCTCTCTGGCAATTTTGGCAGCTTGCGCTGGATTCCCATCCGCCATTTCATAAGAAAACTCTAAGTTCTTTCCGGGTTCATAGCCTTTAGCTCTTAATCCTTCAAGAAGCCCTAAGCGTGTTGCATTCAAATCTGGATGATCTACGACTTGTGACACCGATACCTTGGCAATATTTGCTGCCACACCACTAGCCCATAGCAACAGGCAACCGCTTAACGCAACCGTTAATACTTTTCTTACAGACCCCATCAATACTCCCTTCATCAAGCGCTCGTTGTTATTGCTCGATCTAGAGAGAACACAACATTAAATTCACTATTGATATTATTACCAGTAACTTTTGATAACTTGAAGTGATATTTAACAAAAACACAACAAAGCTCGAATTATGCGTCAAAAGGTTGGTTGGGTTGAATCTCTAGGTAAGAAACGAAGTGAATAGAAAGAGGCAAATAAAACAAGCAACAAAAGTAAGATGAACAAACAGAGTCAAGAGGAACGAATCTGAGAACATGCCATCAACTCTGTATAGCTGTTCTCAGACGATAGGGAGAAGTGAGGTTTTCTTAGAACCAGCGTTCCATTGAAGATTTGTCTAACTGACGGAATGCTCGATTCAGAATAATCGCCAATTCCTTATAACGGGGGCGTGGCTTCATTGGCTCTAACGCAAAACCCGTTTCAGTGATCTTCTCATGCAGTTCGCGATACCACGATACTAACGCTGGCGGAAGTTGTGTATTTGAGCGATTACCTAACCACCACATGCCTTGAAGTGGCAAACTAATAGCAAACAAAGCCATAACCACTGCTTGTGGCATCGCTTGGTAATTATTAAAGACCATTTGCGTAAGAACGCTGATAGCAGCTATCGCGGGCATCACCTTTACACCAAAGCGCGTCGCTTTAATTATGCGTTGCTCAGGGAAAATAGCGTTTAACTCTTTTCGAACAGGCCAGAGATCCATGTACTTTTGGCCATCTTTTAAACTGCTAGCTAAACCAACTCTATTGCTCATCTGAGTCTCCCATTAAAAAAAAGTTGAAATCATCAACTAAAAACACAAAAATTTGACGAAAAATAATATTCTTTCAAATTTTTTTGTTATATTTGCACAATATCGCTATTATTTGCAGACCTCAATCTCATTGTTGCCCTTATTTACAATTTAAGCAACTTTGAGAAGACTTCTGCAAGGAATGCACAAGCCTCTTTTTTTGAAAAAGTGCGCTTTCACTTTATACGGAAATTAACGTTTTTTTGACCAAGGTTAGTACGCAAGCTACCGTGCTTCGTCTATTCTTGAGATTAATTTTCATCCTTAACTGATTTCGATCAGAAAAATTAACAGGTAGTCATTAATGTCTAAGCTAGTTTTAGTTTTAAACTGTGGTAGTTCTTCTCTTAAATTCGCTGTGGTTGATGCAGAAACAGGTGCTGAGCACCTAACTGGTCTTGCTGAGTGTCTGGGTCTCCCAGAAGCTCGTATGAAGTGGAAACTTGATGGCAAGCACGAAGCACAACTAGGCGCGGGCGCAGCTCACGTAGAAGCACTATCTTTCATGGTAGAAACTATTCTTGCTTCTAAGCCTGAGCTTAAAGCTAACCTTGGCGCTATCGGTCACCGTATCGTACACGGTGGCGAGCAGTTCACTTCTTCTGCACTTATCACTGATGAAGTACTTAAGGGTATTCAAGACGCTGCGACTTTCGCACCTCTTCACAACCCAGCTCACCTTATCGGTATCGAAGCGGCTCAACAGAACTTCCCAGGCCTTAAAAACGTTGCTGTATTCGACACTGCGTTCCACCAAACAATGCCTTCTGAGTCTTACCTATACGCTCTACCGTACAACCTGTACAAAGAGCACGGCATCCGTCGTTACGGCATGCACGGTACTTCTCACCTATTCATCACTCGTGAAGTTGCAGGCCTACTAAACAAGCCAGTTGAAGAAGTTAACATCATCAACTGTCACCTAGGTAACGGCGCTTCTGTATGTGCTATCAAGAACGGTCAATCTGTAGATACTTCTATGGGTCTTACTCCTCTTGAAGGTCTTGTAATGGGTACTCGTTGTGGTGACCTAGATCCTGCGATCATCTTTCACCTACACGACGCTCTTGGTTACTCTGTTGAAGAAATCAACAACATGCTAACTAAAGAGTCTGGTCTTGCTGGTCTAACTGAAGTGACTTCTGACTGTCGTTTCGTTGAAGACAACTACGGTGAGAAAGAAGAAGCAACTCGTGCAATGGACGTGTTCTGTCACCGTCTAGCTAAGTACGTAGCTGGTTACACTGCAACTCTAGAAGGTCGTCTAGACGCAATCACTTTCACTGGCGGCATCGGCGAGAACTCTGGCCCAATCCGTGAAATGGTTCTTAACCGCCTAGGCATCTTCGGCATCGAAGTTGACGGTGAAGCTAACCTTAAAGCTCGTTTCGGCGGCGAAGGTACTATCACTACAGCTAACAGCCGTATCCCTGCAATGGTTATCTCTACTAACGAAGAGCTAGTAATTGCTGAAGACACTGCGAAACTAGCAGGTCTTTAATTGATTTTCCTGACTAGCTTCACTCGAAGCTAGTCAGTTTTTCATATCAAGAAAATGGGGCTCAACTTCTATTCCTACCCCAATTTAAATATCGGTGGGAATAGCAGTTGAGCTTTTTTTATTTCCAATAGTCAAAGGTGTTCGTCAATGTCACGTACTATTATGCTTATCCCTACAAGCGCTGGTGTTGGTCTTACTAGTGTTAGCATGGGTGTTCTTCGCGCTATGGAGCGTAAGGGCGTAAGTGTTTCTTTCTACAAGCCAATCGCTCAACCTCGCAGCGGTGGTGATCAACCAGATCTAACGTCTACTATTATCAGCGTAAACAGCGACATTAAGATTGGTGAGCCAATCGCAATGACTAAAGCTGAAGCTTTGATCGGTAGCGAAAAAATGGACGTACTTCTTGAGTCTGTTGTTGAGCAATACAACAAGATCAACAAAGACGCAGAAGTAACGCTAATCGAAGGTCTAGTACCTACTCGTAAGCACCCATTTGCTAACCAAGTAAACGCGGAAATCGCGAAGACACTTGGTGCGGAGATCGTATTCGTTGCGACTCCTGGTACTGACAACCCTACGCAACTTAAAGAGCGTATCGAAGTAGCATGTTCTAACTTCGGCGGTACTAAGAACAAGAACATCAAAGGCGTAATCATCAACAAGCTTAACGCTCCTGTTGATGAAGCTGGCCGTACTCGCCCTGACCTATCTGAAATCTTCGACGATGCAGATACAGCTCAGCAAGCGAACCTTGAAGTAATGCAAATCTTCAACTCTAGCCCTATCCGTGTTCTTGGCTGTGTGCCATGGAGCATCGACCTAATCGCAACTCGTGCGGTTGATATGGCTAAACACCTTAACGCTGAAATCATCAACGAAGGTGAAATCGCAACTCGTCGTATTAAGAGCATCACTTTCTGTGCACGTTCTCTACCGCACATGATTGAGCACTTTAAGCCAGGTTCACTGCTAGTAACTTCTGCAGACCGTCCTGACGTTATCGTTGCTGCGGCTCTTGCTGCGAAAAACGGTGTTGAGATTGGCGCAATCCTGCTTACTGGCGGTTACGACATCCCAGAAAGCATTGCTAACCTATGTGCACCAGCATTCGCTTCAGGTCTACCGATCTTCAAAGCGCAAGGTAACACTTGGCAGACGTCTCTTAACCTACAGAGCTTCAACCTAGAAGTTCCTGCAGACGATAAAGAGCGTATCGAGTTCGTTAACGATCACGTTGCAAGCCACATCGATGGCCCTTGGATTGATTCTCTATCTGAAGGCACTCAAGGCATCCGTCGTCTAAGCCCACCAGCATTCCGTTACCAGCTAACTGAATTTGCTCGTAAAGCGGCTAAGCGCATCGTTCTTCCTGAAGGTGATGAGCCACGTACAGTTAAAGCTGCGGCTATCTGTGCTGAGCGCGGTATCGCGACTTGTGTACTTCTAGGTAACCCAGAAGAAATCCGTCGTGTTGCTGCACAGCAAGGTGTTGAGCTTGGCGCTGGCGTTGAGATCATCGATTCTGCATCAGTTCGCGAAAACTACGTAGCTCGTCTAGTAGAACTTCGTGGCGCTAAAGGTATGACTGAAGTTGTAGCTCGTGAGAAGCTAGAAGATTCAGTATTCCTAGGTACTATGATGCTTGAAGCTGGTGAAGTTGACGGCCTAGTTTCTGGTGCTGTTCACACAACGGCGAACACTATCGTTCCTCCGTTCCAGATCATCAAGACTGCTCCTGATGCTTCTATCGTATCTTCAATCTTCTTCATGCTTCTGCCTGATCAAGTTCTTGTATACGGTGACTGTGCGATCAACCCAGATCCAACAGCTGAACAGCTTGCTGAAATCGCTATCCAATCTGCAGATTCTGCTGCGGCATTCGGTATCGACCCACGCGTTGCTATGATCTCTTACTCTACTGGTGAATCTGGTAAGGGTGCAGATGTAGATAAAGTACGTGAAGCAACTAAGATTGCTCAAGAGAAACGTCCAGATCTAGTGATCGACGGCCCTCTACAGTACGACGCGGCTATCATGGAAAACGTTGCTGCTTCTAAAGCACCAAACTCTCCAGTAGCAGGTAAAGCGACTGTATTCGTATTCCCAGACCTAAACACTGGTAACACGACTTACAAAGCGGTACAGCGTTCAGCAGACCTAGTGTCTATCGGTCCAATGCTTCAAGGTATGCGCAAGCCAGTAAATGACTTGTCTCGTGGTGCTCTAGTAGACGATATCGTTTACACAGTAGCTCTAACGGCTATCCAAGCAGACCAAGCAGCTCAAGCTGAAGAAAAAGTAATTAACTAATTTTTCTTTAGTAGAAAGCAAAAACCCTAGATGTTTATCTAGGGTTTTTTTATGTCTGGAGTAAAGGAGCTAACTGGTAAGCCTAGCCTCGGCCATGTGGCGATTCTAAATCTAGCGCGGGTCCTTTAGGAACAACCTGAGTTGGATTAATGCCCGTGTGGCTGTAATAGTAGTGACGTTTGATATGGTAAAAATCGGTCGTCTCTTTGATGCCTTCGATCTGATACAGCTCTTTTAGGTAACCCTGAATATTTGCATAGTCCGCAATTCGCTGCTTGTTACACTTGAAGTGACCTACATACACAGCATCGAATCGAACCAAAGTAGTAAACAACCTCCAATCCGCTTCTGTAATCTCGTTACCCGCCAGATAACGGTGTTCGCCAAGATGGGCATCCACTTTATCTAACGCTTCAAATAACGCGTCATACGCTTCTTCATAAGCCTCTTGTGTGGTCGCAAAGCCGGTACGATAAACGCCGTTATTGATGTTCGGATAGATGTTGTCGTTCCATTCGTCAATCTTGCTCGCCAATTCCCATGGGTAGTAGTCGTCGGTGTTACCCGTTAGCTCATTAAATTCTGAGTTAAACATGCGGATGATTTCAGACGACTCGTTGCTCACAATGGTGTTGGTTTTCTTATCCCATAAAACAGGAACTGTGACTCGACCTGTATAGTCCGGTTTGGCTTGGGTGTAGATTTGGTGCATGCGAGTGTGACCAAACAGAGGCTCAGGCAAGCCCATTTGCCACCCTTCACTCATCATGTCAGGGCAAACTACTGTCACGTCGATGTGATCGGTTAGGTCTTTCAGTTCACGGAAGATCAGCGTGCGATGCGCCCACGGACAAGCTAACGATACGTATAGGTGGTAACGACCACTTTCTGGCTCAAATTGCGCTCCGGCTTTGTTTTCAACCCAGTTGCGAAAGCCCGCATCTTCACGAACGAATTTACCACCACTTTCTTTGGTGTCGTACCACACATCGTGCCAAACACCTTCAACTAACTTGCCCATATCCAAACCTCTGTGATGCTAACTTTTCTCTAGTATAAAAAAAGCCAACTTTTTCAAAACTAGAAGAAGTTGGCTTAGTTGTTCGAATATTTTGATGAAGCTTGTTGCGCTGACCAATAAGCCTAAACTTAAGACAAAAAAAGCGCGACTCTAATAACTAGTCGCGCTTAAGCCTGTCACAGGCTGAACCGTTTTAAATAGGCTCTAGACTTGTACGTGCAAGCAAGATACTGCGTGAACGTCATCGCCTTGAATCGTTGGCTTAGTTTGCGCACACGCCTCTGTTGCTTGTGGGCAACGAGTACGGAACACACAACCTGATGGCGGATTGATTGGTGACGGTAGATCACCTTCCAACATCTGAATGGTTTTGCTGCGCTCTAAGCGTGGGTCAGGGATCGGAACTGCAGACATCAACGCTTTGGTGTACGGGTGCTTAGGATCAGAGAACAACGCATCTGATTCGCCAAGTTCTACCGCGTTGCCTAAATACATCACCAACACGCGGTCAGAAATGTGTTTAACAACCGACAAATCGTGCGCGATGAATACCAAAGACAAACCTAGCTCTTTTTGTAGCTCCTTCAGAAGGTTAACTACTTGAGCTTGGATAGATACGTCCAATGCTGAAACTGGCTCATCACAGATGATCATCTTAGGCTTCAAGATAAGAGCACGTGCAATGCCGATACGCTGACACTGGCCACCAGAGAACTCATGCGGGTAACGATTGATTACGTTTGGTAGTAGACCAACCTTTGCCATCATCTCTTTAACTCGGTCCTTCACTTCCTGTTTAGAAAGTTCTGGGTAAAAAGTTTCTAGAGGCTCGGCAATAATGTCACCAACAGACATACGCGGGTTAAGCGATGCTAGTGGGTCTTGGAAGATCATCTGAATCTCTTTACGAGTTTCACGACGCTGTACTTCCTGCATTTTAGTTAGGTCTTGACCTAACCACATAACTTCGCCGTCTGTCGCTTCAACCAAACCAATGATTGCACGAGCAAATGTCGATTTACCACAACCAGACTCACCTACTACACCCAGCGTTTCCCCTTCGTAAAGGTGAATATCAACGCCATCAACGGCTTTCAGGTTTGACGGTTTTGCCCAAGGCCACGCTGATTTAGCTGCGATGCTAAAGTGAACTTTCAGGTCTTTAATATCTAATAATAACTGCTTATCTACACTCATTTTGTCCAAGTCTCCCAGTCAGAAAAACAAGCACGCTGACGGTCATTACCAAATGGCGTCAAAATAGGTGCTTCTTGCTTACAACGGTCCATTACGCGGTGACAACGATCTTGGTAAGGACAGCCTGTTGGCAGGCGAAGTAAGTTTGGTGGATTACCTGGAATAGTCGGTAGAATTTCACCTTCTGTATCCAAACGAGGAATCGCTTTCAGTAGGCCCTCTGCGTATGGGTGGCTTGGCTCGTAGAAGATTTCATCAACCGTGCCGTACTCCATTGTACGACCAGCGTACATCACAAGTACCTTGTCACATGAACCTGCAACCACACCCAAATCGTGGGTGATCATGATGATTGCCGTGTTGAACTCATCTTTCAATTCGTTCAGCAATTCCATGATTTGTGCTTGAATAGTTACATCCAAAGCGGTTGTTGGTTCATCAGCGATAAGCAATTTAGGACGACACAATAGTGCCATTGCGATCATCACACGCTGACGCATACCGCCAGAAAATTCGTGTGGGTACATGGTGATACGCTTGCGGGCTTCAGGGATTTTAACCGCTTCAAGCATGCGTACTGATTCTTCAAATGCCTCTGCTTTACCCATGCCTTTGTGCAGCATAAGAACTTCCATCAACTGATCACTTACTTTCATGTAAGGGTTCAGTGATGTCATCGGATCTTGGAAGATCATCGCGATCTGTTCAGCACGAACTTTGTTCAGCTCCTTCTCTGGAAGGTTAAGAATCTCTTTACCTTCAAACTTCGCGCTACCCGAGATGATGCCGTTCTTAGCCAGCAGACCCATGATAGAGAATACAGTTTGTGATTTACCTGAACCTGACTCACCCACGATACCCAGCGTTTCGCCTTGGTTGAGTGAGAAGTTCAGGTCGTTTACTGCGGTTACGATACCATCTTGCGTGGTAAATTCGACGCGCAGATCTTTGACATCTAATAAGCTCATTATTGCTTCCTTAATCTTTTATAGCTTTTAATTGCTATTTTTTATCTGTCTTTTGGATCAAGCGCGTCGCGCAGACCATCACCTACGTAGTTAAAGCAGAACAGCGTAACTACCATGAATGCCGCAGGGAACGTCAATTGCCAGATAGCAACTTCCATTGTTTGCGAACCTTCTTGAAGCAATGCGCCCCAGCTTGTCATAGGCTCTTGAACACCAAGACCAAGGAAAGATAAGAATGATTCTGTAAGGATCATGCTTGGAATAAGCAGCGTAGAGTAAACCGCTACGATACCCAGTACGTTTGGTACGATGTGACGTGTAATGATCTTCCATTTGCTCACACCACATACGTGTGCTGCTTCAATGAACTCTTTACTACGTAAGCTCAGCGTTTGACCACGTACAATACGCGCCATATCTAGCCAAGCAATCGCACCAATAGCAACGAAGATTAGAATGATGTTACGACCAAAGAATGTTACTAGAACGATAACTAGGAACATGAATGGAACCGCGTACAAAATCTCTAGGATACGCATCATCACTCGGTCAGTACGACCACCGATGAAGCCAGAAGCAGCACCGTAAAGCGTACCAATAAGTACCGCTACGAAGGCACCCATCACACCAACCATTAGTGAGATACGGCCACCGATAAGCGTACGAACGTATAAGTCACGGCCTAAGCTATCTGTACCAAACCAGTGATCCGCGTTTGGACCTACGTGCATTGCGTACCAGTCAGTATCATCATAAGTGTACTGAGCTAGCATCGGTAAGAAGATAACTGCCAGTACCATAATGGTAAGGATGAACAGGCTGACCATCGCAGCTTTGTTACGCATGAAACGAATGCGTGCATCCTGCCACAAACTACGACCTTCAATCTCTAAACTCTCAGAGAACTTTTCGATCGCTTCTAAATTTTCTTTTTTCTTCAACATAACCAGTCCCTGTTAGTAGCGAATTTTCGGGTCAATCAGCGCTAGCAAAATATCAACGATTGCGTTGAACAAGATGAATAGGAAACCAATCAAGATGGTTACACCCATTACTAGCGAGTAGTCACGGTTAAACGCGGCGTTAACAAACAGCTTACCGATACCTGGTAGGCCGAAGATGGTTTCAACAACAACTGAACCTGTGATGATACCTACGAACGCAGGGCCCATGTAAGAAACAACAGGCAGCATTGCTGGCTTAAGTGCATGTTTTAGAATGATGTAACGGTAACTTAAGCCTTTTGCACGTGCAGTTCGGATAAAGTTACTGTTTAGCGTTTCAATCATGCTACCGCGAGTAATACGAGCAAAGGTTGCTACATAAAGAAGAGACATCGCGATAACAGGTAGCACGATGTACATGAATGTACCGCCATGCCAACCACCTGCTGGGAATATGTTCCAGTGCAGGGAGAAAAGGTAAATAAGCGCCGGTGCCAACACGAAGGATGGCATCACCACCCCGAGCATGGCGGTCGACATTATGGTGTAGTCGACCCAGGTATTGTGCTTCAAGGCAGCAATCGTCCCGACAGTGACCCCCATCAATAGTGTGAAGATAAAGGCAACGAAACCTACCTTCGCAGATACTGGAAGTGCAACCGCGATCAGCTCATTTACTGTGTAATCTTGGTATTTAAACGAGGGACCGAAGTCACCTTGTAAGATATTTGTCAAATACGTGGTGTATTGTTCAAATACTGGTTTATCTAAGCCGTATTTAGCTTCGATGTTAGCCATAACTTCTGGCGGTAATGGACGTTCGCTTGAAAACGGGTTACCCGGTGCGAAACGCATGAGAAAGAAAGATATAGTGATCAACACCAACATGGTTGGAATCGCTTCAAATATCCTTTTCATAATGAATTTAAGCATAAACTCACTCTTTCAGTCTGTGACAATTAAAATTAGAAAGACGCTACATGCGCGCCCTGCGCATGTAGTGTCTGTATCGTTATAGTTATATTAACTTTTTAGAATCGAAGCTTATTATTGAGCTTTGATGTATAGGTCTTTCGAGAAGATCTTATCTTCCGCGTTGTTGATTGGGAAACCACCAACATGCGGGTTAAGTAGACGAGATTTAACGTATTGGTAGATAGGAGCGATTGGCATGTCTTTTGCCATTAGCGCCTCAGCTTCTAGGTAAAGTGCTTTACGCTCTTCTTCTGAAGTTGAGTTAAGTGCTTTATCGATGATTTGATCGTAAGCCGCGCTGTCGTAGTGAACACCACCGGTAGTGTTGTTACTCTTCATTAGCGTTAGGAACGAAGACGCTTCGTTGTAGTCACCACACCAACCAGCACGTGCTACTTCGAAGTCACCAGAATCTTTAGAAGATAGGTACGTTTTCCACTCTTGGTTCTCAAGTGTTACAGAAAGACCCAGTGTTTTCTTCCACATAGAACCTAGCGCTACAGCAATCTTCTTGTGGTTCTCTGAAGTGTTGTAAAGTAGGTTGAATTTAAGTGGGTTGTCTTTACCATAACCCGCTTCTTCAAGAAGACGTTCCGCTTCTGCGTTGCGCTCTTTCTGAGACATCTTACCGTAAGCAGGTAGCTCAGGATCGAAACCAGCTGTGATTTCAGGCGTTAGGAAGTACGCAGGTTTTTGACCTTGCGCTAGGATAGCACCTGTTACGATATCACGGTCGATCGCGTAAGAGATTGCCTGACGAACACGAACATCATCAAATGGTGCTTTCTTCGTGTTGAAGATGTAGTAGTAAGTACATAGGTTACCCGCTACAGATACATCTTCCGCGTACTCTTTTTGAAGACGCTTGAAGTGCTCAGTTGGAAGTTCGTTTGTGAAATCGATTTCGCCAGATAGGAAGCGGTTCATTTCCGCTACTTGGTTTTCGATTGGTAGGAAGGTTACTTTATTTAGAACCGTCTTATCGTTGTTCCAGTATTGGTCGTTACGCTTAAGTACTAGACGCTCGTTAACAACCCATTTATCAACAGAGAATGCACCATTGCCAACAAAGTGCTCTGGCTTAGTCCACTGGTCACCGTATTTTTCAACAGTCGCCTGGTGTACTGGCTTCATTGTTGTGTGGCCCATCATCATTACGAAGTATGGTACCGCTGTTTCTAATTCAACAACAAGCGTGTTTGCATCTACAGCTTTAACGCCTAGCTCACTCTTGTCTTTCTTACCCGCTACGATGTCCTTCGCATTCGCCATCTTGGTATATTCCATGTACCAAGCGTATGGAGAAGCCGTCGCAGGATCGACTGCACGTTTCCAGCTGTATACGAAATCTTGAGCTGTTACAGGATCGCCGTTAGACCATTTTGCGTCTTTACGTAGGTGGAAAGTGAATGTTTTGTTGTCTGTCGTTTCCCAGCTTTCAGCAACACCAGGGATAGTATTACCTTCGCCGTCTTGGTTCACTAGACCTTCAAGAAGATCACGGATTACGTGAGATTCTGGTACACCTTGAGATTTGTGTGGGTCGATTGTCGCAACTTCAGTACCGTTACCACGAACAAGTTCCTGAACTTTTGCCAGTTCTGTACCTGCTGGAACTTCAGCAGCAATAGAAAGAGTAGAAGAGGCAGCCACTGCCAAACCAGCACCTAGAAGAAGGGCCTGAGTGATTTTATTCTTGTACATTTAATAAACTCCAAGTTTTATGTATTGCATCCATGACTTCTTTGCTTGGTTCACTGAACGGCAGTGATTTAGATTTATTTAGCTCAAAATTTAAGCATAAAAACCTAAAACCTTACAAAGATTGAGGCACACACTATCAACCATTGAAGTAATTTGCCATAAACAAGTCGCAAAAAATCGGATAATTCTCCGAATTACTCAAGGTAACAGTGTAAATCTCTAATAAAAACCTAATGAATAGTGAGTTACACATAGGGATTAATTAAAAAACAGCCTTTAGTGTTGATGTATCTGTATTGATACTTTTTTTTAGCATCTTATGCTAGAACACGGTCAGCAAATTAACATTAATGCCACATGAAATCTAATTGCACATCACATATCCCCTAAATAGACTCCACTATTTGTGAGGATTATCACTTTATACAAAACAGCATAATGCACTGCACCAAAACAGATTTAGAAATGCACCAAGACAGACAAAATCACGCACCGAATTTATATGCGACTTGAATGATTAACCATTTATTAATACACCAATTATTTATAAATAGCTTTGTAGCACGCACAAAAAAACCGACTTTAATAGTCGGCTTTTAATAATTGTTCTGAAGGTGAGTAACCTTGGGTGGTTATTTTTCCCAGCGCTCTGCAGCTTTCGCATCTGAATCTCGAGAGTCAACCCAACGAGTTTCTTCAGTGGTACGTTCCTTCTTCCAAAACGGCGCTTTGGTTTTCAGGAAGTCCATCACAAACTCACAGGCTTCAAAGGCGGCACCGCGGTGTGCACTGGATACACCAACGTAAACAATCTGGTCACCGATATCTAGGTCACCCACGCGGTGGATAACACGCATCTTTTGTATTGGCCAACGAGCCTCAGCTTGATCACAGATCTCGCTCAGTGATTTCTCTGTCATACCCGGATAGTGCTCCAGAGACAAACCAATCACATTGTCGCCAAGGTTCATATCGCGAACTTTACCAACGAACGTCACAATCGCTCCGGCAGCTGTACCTTGAGCCAAGTAATCGTATTCGTCGCCTACAGAGAAATCCTCTGCTGTCACTAATACTCTTGGATCCATGCTTAGCCTCCAGTTACAGGTGGGAAGAAAGCCACTTCATCGCCATCTTTCACTTCAGTTGTCAGAGGTACGATTGATTGGTTAAGCGCAGCCAGAAGCTTGCCTTCTTCCAAAGCGATATCCCATTTGCCTTCTTGTTCTACAAGGTGGCTGCGAATAGCTTCAATCGTCTTGAACTGTGCGTCAACTTCAACGCTGTCCACACCAACAAGTTCACGAGTTTGAGCAAAGAAAAGTACTGTTATCATGATTCCACCTTAAAGTGACCAGATTTACCACCCGTCTTCTCTAACAGGCGTACATTCTCGATAACAATGTCTTTCTGAACAGCTTTACACATATCGTAAATGGTTAGTGCGGCAACAGAAGCCGCCGTTAGCGCTTCCATTTCTACGCCTGTCTTACCAGCAAGCTTACAAACAGATTCGATGCGAACCTTGTTTTCAGACTCGATAGCCTCAAGCTGAACTTCGACCTTAGTCAGCAACAAAGGGTGACACAGTGGAATCAGGTCCCACGTCTTCTTTGCCGCTTGAATGCCAGCAATACGTGCCGTTGCAAAAACATCACCTTTATGGTGGCTGCCAGAAACAATCAGTTCTAGCGTTTCAGCAGACATTTGAACGAAAGCTTCTGCTCTCGCTTCACGTACTGTCTCTGCTTTAGCCGATACATCGACCATGTTTGCTTCGCCAGACGCGTTAATGTGGGTAAATTGGCTCATGCTCAAACCACCTTATACAGAAAGATGTGGCATGAAGTTACAAGGACGGTGGCTAGCATCCATCTGTTGCTTGATTATCTTAGTCCAACCTGTACGGCAAGCACCTGTAGAACCTGGCATCGCAAAGATTACTGTGTGGTTAGCAAAGCCCGCAATTGCACGAGATTGAATTGTCGATGTACCGATCTCTTCGTAAGACACTTGACGGAATAGCTCACCAAAGCCTTCTACTTCTTTGTCGAATAGTGGCTTAAGCGCTTCAGGCGTGCTGTCACGAGAAGTGAAGCCCGTACCACCAGTGATCATGATCGCTTGTACGCTTTCATCAGCGATCCACTTAGATACGATCGCACGGATCTTGTACATGTCGTCGATAACAATTTGCTTATCAACAACGTTATGACCCGCTTCTTTAGCATGCTCCGCTAGGTAACCACCTGACGTGTCATTTTCTTCTGTACGCGTATCTGAAACAGTTAGTACTGCGATGTTTGCTGCTTGGAATTTGCTTTCTGCGTGACCCATTTGTTCACCTATATAAATTTTTCAATTATGAGGGCGTGTTGACCTTTCGTGATTAAATTTTGTTCGAGATAAAAGCGTTTTAATCGCGGCGAGGGGGAAGTAGCCTAGTCATTCTAAGCAAATCTCCCTCAACAAAGAGTAAAACGCTTTTAGCCGAACCCTTCGGGCAGCATTTGCTGGTCATTTCTACTACGTTATCGGCTTCTCATGTAGGCTAGCTACACATCAAAGCCTCTGCCTTGTATAAATACCCAGCAACTCGCTGCAAAAATCAGCTCGAAAGAGCAACACGCCCTAGACTGATTCGCCCAGCCTGAAGAAGCTGAGCGATAAAATGCTTTAGAGTATATAGCGGGTTAACCGCCGATTGACGCCAAGTTTGGAGTCATGCCGCTGTTGCCATCATGCAAGAAGTGGCTAACGGACTTGGTTTGAAGCTGAGCCTGAATTCGATCAATGAGCTCTTGCTCTTGTTGATCTTCTTGAATCAGATCTCTCAGTTCAACACCGTGGTCGCCAAACAGACATAGGTGAAGTTTACCGGTCGCAGAAACACGCAGGCGGTTACAACTCTCACAAAAGTCTTTCTCGTAAGGCATGATCAAACCAATTTCACCCTTGTAGTCTGGGTGGACAAACACTTGTGCAGGGCCATCATTAACGGCTTTGACTTTTAGTAGCCAACCGTTAGCAATAAGCTGGTTGCGAATCGCAACGCCCGATACATGGTGTTTATCAAACAACTCGTCCATCTCGCCGGTTTTCATCAGCTCGATAAAACGTAATTGAATAGGTTTGTCTTTGATCCAATTAAGGAAGGCTGGTAATTCCTGACTGTTGAGGTCTTTCATCAATACAACGTTGACTTTGACTTGTTCGTAGCCAACCTCAAACGCTTTATCAATGCCTCGCATAACCTCAGTAAACTTATTCTCACCAGTGATCTGATGGAACATACGTGAATCTAAGCTATCCACGCTCACGTTTATATGGGTTAAACCAGCATCACGCCACTGCCCTACTTGTTTCTCCATGCGGTAGCCATTCGTTGTCGTGGCTACTTTTTCGATGCCTGGAGTAGAAGCAACGGTATGTATGATTTCAGGAAAGTCTTTACGCAGACTCGGCTCTCCGCCTGTGATGCGGATCTTTGAGGTACCACAATCTGCAAACGCTTTTACAACGCGTTTGATCTCGGGAACACTTAAAAAAGACGAGTTTTTTTGCCCTGACGGTTTATAACCATCCGGCAAGCAGTAAGTACATTTAAAGTTACAGACGTCTGTAACCGACAAGCGCAAGTAATAAAACTTGCGATGGAATCTATCTTCGAATTGTTGCGCCACGGAACACCTTTCCAAACACGGGAGGCATAATCATTTCCAATTAAGCCCTTGTGACAACATGTCACTGGCTCTTGATGCGTATCGGTACAGCAAATACCACTGTGCGACTTAGCATGCGAGAGCTCGGAGTTATGGCAACCGCACGTTATATTCATACGTGCAGTAGCTGAGTAATAAAATACTTAATATTTGTACGTGAATCTAGCTCTGATGGTAAAAAACGGGTCACATCGGCAAAAAAAACGTATCAAACGCTCAAAATAACTCTTGTTGAGTATATAGCGAGAAGCATTTAACCTAAATTATAGTTGGTAATAATCTAACAAGAACAAAAAATGAATATTTACTCTTCAAAGAAAGTCGTAGCAATCGGTGGAGGCCATGGCTTAGGTCGTATGCTTGCTGCACTAAAAGACTTTGGTAACAACGCAACTGGCATTGTTGCAACAACGGATAATGGCGGTTCAACCGGACGAATCCGAGACTGCCAAGGTGGTATCGCTTGGGGAGATACTCGTAACTGTATCAACCAATTGATCACTGAACCTTCAATCAGCTCGATGATGTTTGAATACCGCTTTCGCGGCCAAGGTGAACTCGATGGTCATAACTTGGGTAACCTGATGCTCACTGCATTAGACAACCTCTCGGTTCGTCCATTGGAAGCAATTAACCTAATTCGAAATATGCTTAAGGTCGACGTTAATATTGTGCCGATGACAGAGCACCCTTCTGACCTCACAGCCCTATCAATGGACGGCCGCTGGGTAACTGGCGAAACCAATGTTGATGACATGACAGAAAAACTGCGCATGATGGACTTGTCGCCAGAAGTGCCAGCAACCAAAGAAGCCGTAGCTGCGGTGGAAGAAGCAGACTGTATTGTGCTTGGCCCAGGCAGCTTTTTAACCAGTGTGATGCCTCCGCTGCTACTGCCAGAAATTGGCAAAGCAATCTCAGAAAACACCAAGGCAAAAGTTATCTTCATTGAAAACCTGTCTCCAGAACACGGTCCAGCAGGTAAAATGACGCTTCAAGAGCAATTGGAGTGGTGTGAACGTACTTGTAAAGCACGTAAAATAGACGTTGTACTAGGCAATGAACCACACCCAGAACTAGAAGGTCAATGGAATTGTGTGACCACGGATCTTGCATCTGCAAACCGAGATTGGCGACACGACCGAGTGAAGCTTCAACAAGCGATCGAAGCTCAGCTGGCTTAGTTCATTAGTTCATTAGTTCAAGCATCAGAAAACGAAAAGGAGCATCATGCTCCTTTTTTAGTCTCTGTATCTCTACCTGTATATTTCGCGATTAACCGCTTTAGAGATCCGTCATCAACTGCTGATACTCGGTATAAGTCGATAGCAGAAGTTCCTGCATATCTTGAAAATCAATATCTGTCACGGGCAATGCTTGCTTCACTTTTGCGTCTAAGCTAATAGCAAAATTACACAAAGAATCAGCACCAAAACTCGCCGCACTGCTCTTCAATGCATGGCTGATATCTGCCAAATACTTAGACGTATCGGTATCTTTGTTTAGCTCTAGGTGCTCGTAGTACCCCTTCAATTCACCTAAAAAGATTTCCAATAACACTGGGACATTCTCTTGCCCAATCTCACCGGCAAGCTCATCAACTTTTTGCTGATTTAATACTTTCATCATCGTTCTTTCTTATTGTTTGGCGATTACTGCTTCGCATTCCACGTTTGCAATTTACGGTATATCGTTGATGGACTGACATCCAAGAAACCAGCCGCACGAGGGATATTGCCATCACACGCTTTTATGGCCTGTTCGATTGCCGTTTTCTCAGTGATCCACAATGGGAAAATATCTTTTACTGTGATGTCTTCACTCTGCTTCTCTTTCAGGCGCAGACTGTTTTCAATCGGTTGATTCAATGGTGGCGGAAGCATGTTCAGAGTAATTTCTTTACCATTATTCAATACCACCACATTCCGCAATACATTTTGTAGCTGACGAACGTTACCCGGCCACTCATATTGGTTAAAGCGATCCAACACTTCCTGAGCAAAACGCACAAACGCCTTGCCTTCTTCAACCGACATGTAGCCCAATAATGAGTATGCAATCTCGATGACATCTTCACCACGCTCACGCAATGGCGGCAAGTGCAGAGGAATCACGTACAAACGGTAGTATAAATCTTCTCTAAAGCGACCTTCCTGTACTTCTTTCCAAGGGTCACGGTTGGTCGCACAAACAAAACGAACGTCCACACTCTTCATCTTCGAAGAGCCTACCTTTTGAAAAGTACCAGTTTGAATAAAACGCAGAAGCTTGGTTTGCAGTTCAAGGTCCATCTCACACAGCTCATCGAGGAACAGTGTTCCACCATCAGCCAATTCAGCGGCACCTTGACGATCGGTTGCCGCGCCCGTAAACGCCCCTTTTACGTGGCCAAACAGCTCACTTTCAATCAAGTCTTTAGGAATTGCCGCACAGTTGATTGCGATGAACGGCTTATCGCCACGCTTACTCGCCGCGTGAATCGCTTCTGCACACACCTCTTTACCCGTACCACTTTCACCAGTAATGAAAATACTCGCTTTACTCGATGCCGCAGAATCGATAGTTCGGTAAACCTGCTGCATGGTTTGGCTACTACCAATAAAACCTTGGTAGTTCTGGTTTCCCGGATGTTCAGAGCTGTTCTTAAGCTTGGTCGCTTTGCGGATCGCATTATTCACCGTAATACGAAGTCGGTCGGCTTCACACGGTTTGATAAGGAAGTCTTGAGAACCATGACGCATCGCTTCTACAGCGGTATCGATAGAGCCGTGCGCTGTCATGAAGATAACGGGCACTTCAGGGTATTTTTGTTTTACAGCAAAGAGTACGTCCATACCCGTCATATCAGGCAGACGTAGATCTAATAAAATGAGGTCAGGGATTCGATGATTCAAACTCTCAATTGCATCGCGGCCAGTACCGACAATGTTGATATCAATTTCGAGCGGTGTAAGATACGAGCGATATAACGCTGCGACTGAAGCTGTATCCTCCACCATCAACAAATACTTTGATTTGTTATCTAGCGTTTTTGATTGCATATCCTAGCCATTTATAATTTGCATTTCTTATTATAGTCGCATTCCGCTTTGCATTATGCAAATTAGCCACAATATTTGTATTGTATTTTTTTACTTGCTTCAAATAATCAATGTTTTATCTATATGGCACGAACGATGCAATTGTGTAGATGACCTTCGGGTCACCTAGCCAACTGACGTTGTTAGTGGACTGAGTGTTCACAAACGTAAGCCAGTAGAACATTTACTACTGGCTGTTTTTTTGTCTGAAACACTCTCAAATATTGTCTTTTGAGGCGAACTTCTTTAGTTAATTCTTGAGTTAAAAAGTACGATTAAGTGGAGTTAGCTATTGGTAATGAATTGCTTTCTTAGCTGCTCTATTTCATCACGCTTCTGTGCTGCCAATTCAAATTCCAAGTTCTGAGCATGCTGATACATTGCCGCTTCCAACTTGCTGATCTCTTTATCAAGCTGTTGCGGCGTAAGCACTGCATAACTTTCTGAAGGCTCAGCCACCTTAGACAACGGAACCTGTTTAGATTGTCGCTGTTGTTTCGACTTGGTGATGTCACCCAGTTCCATAATATCTTTGATATTACGCTTAAGCGCTTGTGGCGTAATACCCTGCTCTTCGTTGTAAGCTTGCTGTTTCTCTCTACGACGGTCGGTTTCATCAATCGCTTTTTTCATCGACTTAGTAATCGAGTCACCGTATAAGATCGCTTTACCTTCAAGGTTACGCGCAGCACGACCAATGGTTTGAATTAGAGAGCGTTCAGAACGTAAGAAGCCCTCTTTGTCTGCATCAAGAATCGCTACCAGCGAGACTTCAGGCATATCCAAACCTTCTCGAAGTAAGTTAATACCCACCAACACGTCGAACTCGCCTAGACGTAGGTCTCGAATGATCTCTACACGCTCAACCGTATCAATATCCGAGTGCAAGTAACGCACTTTAACGCCATGCTCGCTTAGGTATTCGGTTAAGTCTTCCGCCATTCGCTTGGTCAACGTGGTCACCAAAACACGCTCTTCTTTCGCTGAACGGATTCTGATTTCAGACAACAAGTCATCAACCTGAGTCGCGACCGGTCTTACTTCAATAATTGGATCTAACAGGCCAGTAGGACGAACGACTTGATCAGCAATCTCGCCATCTGATTTTTCAATCTCGTAATTACCTGGAGTGGCAGAGACAAAAATCGTTTGCGGCGCGATAGATTCAAACTCGTCGAACTTCATTGGACGGTTATCCAATGCAGAAGGTAGACGGAAACCAAACTCAACCAGAGTTTCCTTACGCGAACGGTCACCTTTGTACATGGCGCCAATTTGCGGCACAGTCACGTGTGACTCATCGATAATCAACAGACCATCATCAGGCAAGTAGTCAAATAACGTCGGAGGCGCTTCCCCTTCAGCACGACCACTTAGGTATCGTGAATAGTTTTCGATACCAGAACAGAAACCAAGTTCCGTCATCATCTCGATATCAAACTGAGTTCTCTGAGAAATGCGCTGCTCTTCCAAAAGCTTGTTATTGTCTTTTAGATATTGAGCTCGGTCTCGAAGTTCGTCTTTAATGTTCTCGATCGCCTCAAGGATTTTCTCTCTTGGCGTTACATAGTGAGTTTTCGGATAAACGGTAAAGCGCGGTAAGTCTCTCTGTTTAACCGCACCAGTCAGTGGGTCAAAGATACTGATGCAATCCACTTCATCATCGAACATCTCGATTCGCACAGCATCTTGGTCAGATTCAGCAGGGAAAATATCAATCACTTCACCACGAACGCGGAACTGACCACGCTCGAACGCCACGTCATTTCTTGAATATTGCAGCTCAGCCAAGCGGCGCAAGATATCACGCTGATCCATGACCTCACCGCGACTCAAGTGAAGCATCATCTTCAGGTAAGACTTAGGATCACCCAGACCATAAATGGCCGATACAGACGCGACAATGATGGCATCTTTTCGTTCTAGCAAGGCCTTGGTTGCCGAAAGCCTCATTTGTTCAATATGGGCGTTCACAGACGCATCTTTCTCGATGAATGTGTCTGTTGTCGGAACGTAGGCTTCCGGTTGATAGTAATCGTAGTAAGACACGAAATACTCGACGGCATTGTTAGGAAAGAAGGATTTCATCTCACCATACAATTGAGCGGCCAACGTCTTGTTGGGCGCTAACAAGATCGCCGGTCTTTGAGATTGAGAAATGACGTTGGCAAGGGTAAAGGTTTTACCTGAGCCCGTTACCCCTAATAGCGTTTGATGTGCCAAACCAGAATCCAATCCATCTAGTAATTTGGTTATCGCTGTCGGCTGGTCACCGGACGGGCTGTAGTCCGATACCAAGTCAAAGAGTTTACTCATAGGTCGCCATTTCCATACTGTTTTTTTAATCAGGTCATTGTCACTCTAGGAGGAGTGTCGTTGCAACTATTATCTAGAGAAATGCTTCTTAAGATTCGAGATCAGTTATAGCTTTTATTTTTAGAACTTGATATTATCCGTGCCCCTGCAAAGTTTCCCCAGCTAAATTACTCGAATTTTAATCCACTACTTTTCCCCAAAAAACCTAAAAATACCGCTTGTTTTACTGTTCAATTTATAATCTAGAAAAGTTATACAACCGTGATATTTTGATACTATTGCTTTAAATACATCAAGTTAGATCCATTTTTTACATTTTCAGATTTATCCCAATTATTGTTGTTAAAGTTTCACACACACACTTATCCACAATTTTGGTGGATAACTAAAGCAAACCTAAATCCAATAAGGCGTTCCAGAAAGTAAAGTTTTTTATCTTACTTTTTTCTGCTATTTTTTGTTGACAGAAAAACGGACTGTTATTAGAATTCGCGTCGCTAACAAGCAATTCCCCTTTAGTTCAGTTGGTAGAACGGCGGACTGTTAATCCGTATGTCGCAAGTTCAAGTCTTGCAAGGGGAGCCAAATTTAAAGAAGCCGCATCACTCGATGCGGCTTTTTGCGTTTTAGTCGAAACAAAAGCTCTACAGCACGGCTTTGATTAGGTAACACCCATAAAAAAACGCCTCACAAGGAGGCGTTTGGGCTTAGTGACTAAACTGAGCTTTATTCAAGGTTAAACAGTGTGTTTATGCTTCAGCAGTAACAGTATTCACCTGTGTCTCTGGATCCGCTTGTTCTTTATCAAAGCCTTCATGCAGATGGTAGTAACGCTTGTAAACAAGAGCACTTACCGTCATTAGAATGGCAGGCAGTCCTACCATCATAAATTGTAAACCCATAATTGTGCTGTCAGACTGTTCCACGTTTGGTACATACCCCACGATTGATAAGCCGATACCCACGATGAAACCACCCGCTGCGCCAGCAAACTTCACAAGCATAGTTTGAACAGAGAAGATAACACTCTCGCTACGACGACCTGTTTTATGCTCACCGTAATCTACAACATCCGCTAGCATAACCGTTTGAAGTGCGTTCGCGATGCCCACACCAAACTTGATTGCCGCACCTGCGATACCGATTAGAATCGCGTTACCTGGAGCAATGAAGCCCATGATTAGCAGAGTGATACAAGACAACACAGGGAAACCACAAGCGATAACCCATAGATGTTTACGTGGTAGCGCAGAAGCAATACGAGGGAACAAGAACACACCAGCAACTTCAGCAATACCTGCAACCATCATATAAACAGGGAACAAGTCTGCGTTGCCTAATGCGTAAGAGAAGTAGTAAATAGCAAAACCACCCACCAACAAGTTCGCAATTTGGAACGACAATACCGTACCAATAAGTGCTTTTAGTTGGTCGTTTTTGCCGATGATAACTAGTACATCTTTGAAGCTGAAACGTTCAGCAGGTTTAGCATTCGCTGGTGCAGATTTTTCTTTTACATTACGAGCAATCAAGAATGCGCTCATCACGAACAATACCGCAATCAACATAGCAACGTTGAAGAAGCCTTGTCCTTGGTCACCATCACCTAACTTGCCAACAATGTGTAAACCGTAAGTACCCGTAATAAACCACGCTAAGCTAGCAAACAGTCTTGGCCATACCACAAGCTTTTCACGCTCTTGACGAGAACTTGATAGCGCAGGAATCATAGACCAGTATGGAATATCCATAATGGTGTAAGTAAGACCCCATAAGATATAAGCAGCAGCCGCATAAATGTATAACGTAGTGCCTTCGAACATGTGCGTACTGAAAAGACCAACGAGCACTACCGCATTTAATAGAGTACCAATCACAATCCAAGGTCGGAATTTACCAAACTTAGATCGTGTGTTATCAACGATAACGCCCATCATTGGGTCGGTTACCGCATCGACGATACGAGCGGCTAAAAAGATGGTACCCACGAACGCAGCTGAAAGCCCGGCAACATCCGTAAAATAGAACATCAGGAAGATGTAGATCGGGGCACAGGCAAAGTCTTTACCAAGAGCCCCAAGTCCATAAGATAATTTGGTTTGTAGAGTAATTTGATCAGACATAATATTTCCTTCAGGCACGTAACCCCATCTCCTAACAGACGTTGAAACGCTCACCTTTTATTTATAATAATTCATCCACTTAAGTTCCGTTTTAGAGCCACTCTTTGGTCGCTTCTTAAAACACTCAAGTATCAAGTCCGACGCTAATGTAACCATTCGTCTTAATTGATACTGTGATCAACAACCACTTCATGGAAACGTTTTCAGTCCAGTTATCAAAGTGAGAGATCAAACAATAAATCACTCTCATTTTTGGAGAATAAGCGCGATTTAAGTCATGAAAATCATCTACTACGTACTCACTTTTATGAGAACGATTACAGAAAACGAATGCTACGACCTGTTATCAACATGGATTCTTACTGAAAATAACGAGCTCGATTCATTTTTTCGTAGCAAAAGTAACGTTGTTAATGGCAATAAAAAACCGCACAAGTCTCCTTGTGCGGTTCATGGGTTTCAAAATTATCTATATGAGTTAATCGATACGCTCAAACTTAATCAACATCGCGGTTTCAGCATCAAGGATTGGCATTGTCAAACCAACCTCAGCACACCATGCTCCAGACAGCTCGCAACCAGATTCCGTCCAAGGTGGTTGATAATTAGCGATGTCGCTGTAATTAGCAGGCTTGTCTATCACAGACACCTTATAGATACTTTGCGGATCTAACCCAGGGATTCGTAAGTGCCCACTCAATGAATTAGTTGGCATCGCCAGTTGTGCCACCATAACAACAGCTTCTGATGTATCTTCTGACACCACGGCATGTATTTGATGAGCGTTATCGTCTGCCGGAATTCGCCAGGTTCGCCCACTATGCAGCAATGGACGTAGCATCTTATGTAAACGAATATAGTGTTCAAAACCCTGTTTTTCTTCTTCGACTTCTTTCACAGGATCTAATTCAATACCCATGTGACCAAAAAGCGCCGTGAGCCCACGAAATTCAATACTATGGCGACGACGAGTACTGTGGCAGTGGCTTGCTCCTATATGGCTTCCCATCACCTCTGGCGGGAAAAAGTAACTCATTCCACGCTGAATCGTTTGTCTTTCCAGAGCGTCATTGTTATCAGATGCCCAAAAACGTTGTGTACGCTTAAGGACTTCAAAATCAATGCGTCCACCACCCGCTGCACAAGATTCAATATCGACTGCTGGGTGCTTCGCTCGCACTTTGTCGACCAGCTCATAATAGCGAGCCGTTTGTTGGTGAGCAGCCGCTCTGCCTAAGTGTGCAGGTTGTACAACTTCTCGATTCATATCCCACTTGATGTAAGCGATATTGTATTGGCTCAAAAAATGGTCAAGGCGCTCAAACAAGAAGTCGAATGCCTGCTGATTCTGGAGATCGATAACATATTGATTGCGCCCTGTCGGCTGATCATAACCGTCCACCGCCAGCAACCAATCAGGATGTGCTCGATATAAGTCTGAATCTTTGTTGATCATCTCTGGCTCAAACCACAAGCCAAATTCCATACCTAATTGATTCACGTGTTCAACGACAGGCTTTAAACCATTAGGGTATTTTTCTTCATCTAAGAACCAATCGCCTAATGCGGCTTTATCGCCGTCACGCCCTTTAAACCAGCCGTCATCAATGATAAAGCGCTCCACTCCCATCTCAGCTGCTTGGCTAGCCATCGACATAATGTAATCAGGGTCATGGTCAAAATAGATACCTTCCCAGGTATTCAGGTGGATAGGTCGAGGTTTTTGTACGAAAGATTCAGGCAAAATTGAGTGGCGTACGTGTGAATGGAATTGGTGACTCATTCCATTTAAGCCAGCAGCACTGAAGCTCGCGTAAAGCCAAGGCGTTGTTAAGGTTTCGCCTTCATCCAATGCGATCTCGCCCGGTAGATAAATCACTTCGGCTTGCACATAGCGACGACCATCTGCTTTTACATCAGCACGTAATCTGTGGTTTCCACTCCAAGCGAAGTGAATCCCCCATACATCACCGTTCATTTCATTGAAGTTGGATGTACCGACAACCATTGCAGGGTAATGCTCATGAGACGTTCGTCCGCGACGGTTTTCTTGTTGATACCCGCCTTGTTGTAAGGGTTGACGCACCGTTTGGAACTCATGAACCCAACGGCCGTAATACGTCATGAGCTCACTGGCTCTAGCAGGTAACGGCAAGGTATTTGCCAGACGGCTCACCTGGTAAAGCCCAGGTTTAATATTGGTTAGCGTGTGACGGGATTTAACGACGTCATATTCATCAAGGCATAGCTCCGTTGTCAAACGTAAGCCAGCTCGTAGGTCTTCACTCTCAATGAGTAAGCTCGATGGCGTCTGTTGAATCTCCGTAATAGAAAAAACAGGCGCCCAATCCATGCCATCTCGGTGCCCTTCCAGTGCAGGACTGCTGAAAACGCCACGTCCGAGCTCGGGACTCAGTGACATTGCAACATCATTATCAAGACGGCCATATGGAACTGGCCTTTCAAGAGAAACACGGAAGTTGGCTAAATCACCACGAACGGGGACTCCCCAATGAAGAATTTCGGCAAAATCGCCAAGTTCTACAATCAGTTGCGAGTGTTTACCGGTAATATCAATTAGGGATTTATTCGTCATTTTTTTAACCTTAACGCGTTTAATTACCCCGTATCATAATTATTGAGCCCAGAGTTTCTGTGATCAAACTCGAAATCATGAAAACGTTTCCAGTAAAAATTTAGGACTGATAACTTTGGTAAATAACACCTAATTCAAAGATTTAGACTGACCACCATTCCATCTCATATCACGAACCTCTAGGTAGAATTGAACTTTCCACTCAAAATAAAGCAATATAAAACGATAATTAACGGCTATTTAACCCTTTAAATTCAGTACATTAAATCAAATCCCCCACTAACACATACGCTAAAATACATTTCCTCTTGAACTGATCACATCACACTCGTATTCTTAGATCTTCGAGTACATCTATGAAGTGTCTCTCTGGGTCCTAACTTTTACATTCCAGCTTGACGGTACAGAACACAATGCTTGTAGCCATGCTGCTGCATTTGCTTTGATACTTACTTCCTTGTCTCACGAGCCCAGTTATCATTAACTGGGCTGCTTTTCCCCCAAAGCCCTCGAACAACTGACACTCAAAGCACACCACGCCCACTTCACCTCTACTTTCAAGACAAACAACAGCATCATCACTCCTTCTAAACCACCGCACAGCACTGAGTAAAGAAAACGATTCCACTTAAAAATCACAAACCCTTGCGTAAAACCGCCTCTACAAGCCCAATAATCAGATCAAAATCACACAAAATAATCACAAACCCATCAATAGCATAAAAATGCCAACCTCATCATGAAAACGTTTCCAGAGTTTATTTACACTCTCGCTTGAGTTAGGACTCAAACATAAAAATATCCATAAATAAAAATAATGGAGACACTTCATGAAACAAAAAATGCTAGTCAAAGCATTAGGATTCACTCTGTCCCTCGCCCCATTAGTCAGCTTCGCTGCAGTGGAGAACGTAACGTATTTTGGTTATGCAAAATGGGGCAACATCTACACCGACAATGACCAACATAACGACGGAAAAGGAGAACGAAACGACGTTATTCGAGCTGGCCAAGGTTACGGTAACTACCGTTTAGGTAATGAACTAAATTGGTGGGAAGCGGGTGTGAAAGCCGATGTATGGCGTGACAATGACGCTTATTTTGACACCACGATTTATCTAGGTAGTGGTGATAGCTGGGGAGACGTGAGTACGATTCAGCTTTGGTCAGCAGGCCATGGGCTTATCGACGGCCAACCCAACGCAAAAATTTGGGCAGGTGAACGTTTTTACCGTCGCCACGAAGTCCACATGATAGATGTGAAGTACTGGGATACATCCAGCACCGGTCTTGGTATTGAAGATTGGGATCTCGGCTTTGCTGATGCTCACTTAGCTTGGATGGCACCAAACTCTTCAAGTGACGATGGACGCAGCCTTCATAACATCGATGCCCGCTTAAGTGGCATTGAACTGAGTGAAACTGCGGACCTAACACTCGGCCTAAACTACGTAACTACGCAGAACTCAAGCTACGACGATAAAGACATTACTACTTCTGGCGCAATGCTCTCTGCTCTTTACCGTCAAGCTTGGAACTACGGCTCAAACACCTTGGCCTTCCAATACGGTACCGATGCGTTGGCAGGCGGGTTAATGAGTGCTGAAGGTGGATCAAACAGAAAATACAGCACGGGTGTGGAACACGATGGCTCTAGCTGGCGCCTATTTAACCACGGTGATTTGAATATCAGTGAAGATGTTCAAGTGATGTACTCCATCGCTTATCAAGATAAAAACCTAGATAACAACGATGGTGAGAAGTGGTTCAGTGTCGGAGCTCGTCCTCAATATGCTTGGACAGATTACATGTCGACAGCATTAGAAGTGGGTTACGAAACGGTAGAAGCTCAAAATGGCTCGGGCACCAACGATATGTATAAAGTGACCGTGGCTCAAATGTTCCAAGCTGGAAAAGGGGTATGGGCTCGTCCATCTATTCGTATTTTTGCGACGTACTCTGAATCCAACAACGAATGGGACCGTGGTAACGAAGTGTATGGCACGGCGACGAGCATCAATGCAGAGACCGTCGATGAGATTACCTTTGGTTTCAACGTAGAAACTTGGTGGTAAACACAGAAACAAAGCGTCAATTCAACCATTGAGTTGGCGCTTGAAACTGGAATAGCAATTTAATGGGGAAGCCAATGGTTCCCCCTTTACAAAGGTAGTAATCAGATGAAATTAAAATCATTGGTAGCCATTCTCGCGGCATTAACTGTAAGCGCATGCAGCGGAATACCAGAACAAGAACTCAATACTGATTTCAATAGCAGTGCATGTTGTTCTCAACTCAGCGCGCTACCTGTCACTCAATTATCTATTCCATTCCACCAGCAAGTCATCATGGACGGTGATTTGCCGACCCTGTCCGCTTCAATACTGAATGAAAACGTAGCAGCAAATAACCAACGGTTTCCAACGACCGCATATCAAATTAGTGACGATGCAGAATCGCTATCACTGCTAGTACGCTCATACATAAAAGATGATGCCTTGTTCGCTCCATCGATCTATATCTTTGATAAGCAATGGCAACTGCTCGGCCAGTACCGCGCGAACGACTTCACTTATTACCCAACCGCTATGCAAGGACTAGAAAGAATTGAGGTATCCATTTCACTGATGCCGCAACGAGACAATGCACAGTATGTTGTGGTGAGTGCCGATAGCACCAAATTAGACAGCACTATCAGTCGTATTCACCCTGAAGAACTGTATTCAGAATCTCAGCAAATCATCGGCAATAAGCAACTGCCTCTAACCGCCACATTTAGCAGTGTTGGGATCATTGATATTACGGCGAGCAAATCTACAAACAGTACGGTTTTGACGCTCTTGGCTGAGCTTGGTGTTTCATCAAATACTCAACCTGAAACCTTAGGTTCTCAGCCATCACCTGTCGAAACGAACCAACAAGCACAATGGTTGGATGTTCAACAAGAAATTGATCAAGCACTCGATAATAACGACGTCAAACAAGCCGCATTTGTTGCTAACCAAGCGGCTGAACAGGGCTTGCCACAAGCGAAAGATTATTTATTAAAACAACTCGCTGAGTAGCAAAAGAAACACGTAATACAAACCATTTGAACAGCGGTCACCACAGCTTAAGAAAGTGGTGACTCAATAGAATAATTATCAATATTGAACACTTTAAGAGTAGGAATACCATGAAGGCATTTTCAAACATCATCCAAAGACGCGATTGGGAAAACCCGCAGTCTGTGAATATCCACTGCCTAAATGCGCACAGCCCATTATCAAGCTACCGCAGCCTCGAACACGCTCGAGAGGGCATTGAGTCACAACGTAAATCTCTTAATGGACAATGGAAGTTCAAATACTTTGATGCACCGGAACACGTTAACGGTGAGTTCATCGAAACGAGTTTTGATGACTCGCAATGGGACGAAATAACCGTTCCTGCTAACTGGCAACTTCAAGGTTACGATAAGCCGATTTACGCCAACGTAAAATACCCATTTGAAGTGAATCCACCGTTTGTTCCAGCGGACAACCCAACCGGTTGTTACCGCACTCAAGTTACATTAACGGAACAAGATTTAGAAAACACACAACGTATTATCTTCGATGGTGTAAATTCTGCTTTTCATCTCTGGTGTAACGGTGACTGGGTTGGCTACAGCCAAGATAGCCGTTTGCCTGCCGAGTTTGACCTAACTCAGTATCTGACCGTTGGCGACAATACCCTTTCAGTAATGGTGATGCGTTGGTGTGATGGTAGTTACCTTGAAGACCAAGATATGTGGTGGCTAAGCGGTATTTTCCGTGATGTCATCTTACTAGCAAAACCAAAGCAGTGCATTGAAGATGTGTTCGTTACACCAGACTTAGACGCATGTTATCGCGATGGTTCGCTGTCTATCGTGACAAAAATTACAGCTCCAGACACCTTCCAAGTACAGATTCAATTGTTTGAAGGCGAGAACACGGTGACCGAGCCGATTATCGACCGTCCACACAATCGCCGCATTGATGAGCGCGGAACATATGATGATGTCGTATTTCAGACTCTTCATGTACGAGAGCCAAAAAAATGGAGCGCAGAAGTTCCTAGTCTCTACCGTGTTGTTGTGTCTTTACTTGATGAACAGGGTAACCACATCGAAAGCGAAGCCTATCAAGTCGGTTTCCGAAAAGTAGAAATGACCGACGGTCAGCTGAAGCTAAATGGAAAACCACTATTGATCCGTGGTGTGAATCGTCATGAACATCACCCAGAGCTTGGGCATGTAATGACGGAAGAAGATATGATTCGTGATATCTGCTTAATGAAGCAATACAACTTCAATGCTGTGCGCACGGCTCACTACCCTAATCACCCTCGATGGTATGAGCTGTGTGATGAATACGGTTTATATGTGTGTGATGAAGCGAACATCGAAACTCACGGCATGCAGCCGATGAACCGATTATCTGCCGATCCACAATGGGCACACGCGTATATGAGTCGCTACACACAAATGGTAATGCGCGATAAAAACCACGCTTCAATTATCATTTGGTCTTTGGGGAATGAGTCCGGACACGGCAGCAGCCACAATGCGATGTACGCATGGTCGAAACAGTATGACCCTTCTCGCCCAGTTCAGTACGAAGGCGGCGGTTCAAACACCACAGCAACCGACATCATTGCTCCTATGTACGCACGCGTTAACAGCACTATCGAAGACGATGCAGTTCCGAAATGGTCTATCAAGAAATGGGTTTCTTTGCCTAATGAGCAACGCCCACTGATCCTTTGCGAATACGCGCATGCAATGGGTAACAGTTTAGGCAGCTTTAACGATTACTGGGATGCATTCAGAGAGTACCCTCGCCTGCAAGGCGGTTTCATCTGGGATTGGGTTGACCAAGGTCTTAGCCAATGGGATGAAAACGGTGAACACTTCTGGGCATACGGTGGCGACTTCGGTGACACGATCAACGATCGTCAGTTCTGCATCAATGGTTTGATCTTCCCAGATCGCAGCGTACATCCAACCTTAGAAGAGGCGAAGTACTGCCAAAGAATGATCAGCGTGACATTGGATGAGCAAACTGAAAACCAAGTCCGCATAACTGTGAACAACGAAAACCTATTCCGTGCGACCGACAATGAAACACTGAACTGGCAATTGCTTGAAAATGGCATCGCGATTCAATCGGGCCAGCAAGTTTTATCGATTGCTGCAGACAGCTCGCAAGCTCTTGAAATAAATCTTACGTTCGCACCAAAAACAGAGGCCCAATATCACCTCAACACAGATGTTACTTTGACTCATGCAACCCAATGGGCGGAAGAAGGCCATGTTTGTGCAACTGAACAGTTTGCCTTGCGTAACCAAGCTGGATTACAAATTCCTGAGCCGAAGAACGCCCTCGCACCTCAAGTGAAACAAAACGACAATCACGTTATGGTGTCTAGCCTAGATGAAACACATCAATGGCAATGGGATACACAAAGTGGATTACTCACCAACTGGATTGTCGATGGACAACCTCAGGTACTTAAAGCCCCTGAAGATAATTTCTATCGCGCGCCACTTGATAACGACATTGGCATCAGCGAAATAGACAACATCGACCCAAACGCATGGGCTTGTCGATGGGAGCTCGCGGGAATTGGTCAATGGGAACGTCAATGTACTAGCTTTGTTATGCAAGGTCTCGCGGATTCAGTGCAAGTGACTTCTGTGTTCGCTTACCAGTTTAATGGTCAAATCCAAGCTGTGACAAAATGGCTGTACACGTTAAACAATCAAGGTGAAATGCACATTGCGGTTGATGTCACCCTAGCCGACCATTTACCCCCAATGCCACGTATTGGTCTTGAAATGGAACTGCCTTTATCAATCGAAACCGCAAATAAAACACAGATTGCATGGCAAGGTTTAGGGCCATTTGAAAACTACCCTGACCGTTTAGCCGCTGCTCGATTTGGGTTACACAAGCAAACCCTAGATCAAATGCACACGCCTTATATCTTCCCAACAGACAGTGGCTTGCGTTGTAGCACTAAGCATTTGAACGTCGGTAACATCAGTGTCGAAGGCGACTTCTCATTCAGTGTCGGTCAATACAGTCAGCAACAATTGACGAACGCCAAACACACCAATGATCTCACTCGAGAAGAGAAAATCTACGTACGTGTTGATCATAAACATATGGGCGTTGGCGGTGATGACTCTTGGAGCCCAAGTGTCCATCAAGAATTCCAACTCACTGATAACCAATACCGTTATCAGGTAGCACTAAAAAGCACATCATAAGCAAAATTAAACCCGCGGCTCAGCCTGAATCCGCTTGGTTTTACGATGTCCTGATTCGCTTAATTCACACGCCAATGTGACTATAAAGCCAAGCTCAACCTAAGAGCTTGGCTTTTCATTTTTAAACTGTCGAACAACCCCAAATAAACCCTCAAACCCCGTCATATTTAGCGTTTAGTGTTTGAATTGCCTAAGTATCCGTTGTTAAATGTCCAACCATCACCACCACACAGCGTTAAATTTAGAATAAGAGAGCGGAATGGCTACCATTAAAGATGTTGCGAAAGAAGCAGGCGTGTCAATTGCGACCACCTCTCGAGTGATCAACAATGCGCCTCACACCAGTGAAACCGCCATTACGGCAGTAAAAGCGGCAATGGAGAAGCTTGGCTATCGCCCAAATGCCAACGCTCGTGCACTGGTCAGCAAGTCTTCAAACGCGATTGGTGTGTTAGTTAATGATGTTTCTGCCCCTTTCTTTGGTTCGATGATCAAAGCCATTGATACCGTAGCAAGTGAACAAGAAAAACAGTTACTGATTGGCAGTGGATATCATGACGCAACCAAAGAGCGCAATGCAATTAACTTGCTGATCAACAGTCGCTGCGAATCACTTGTGGTTCATAGCAAGGGCATTAGCGACGAGGAATTGGTAAAGCTGGCGAATGAAGTGCCCGGCTTGGTTCTTATCAATCGAATTGTTCCCGATATCGAAAACCGCTGTATTGCTCTCGACAACCGCCGCGGTTCTTACATAGCAACTGAGTATTTGATTAAAAACGGTCACAAGCACATCGGTTACATCTGCTCGAGTCACAACATTGAAGATGCTCATGATCGCTTAGCAGGTTATTTAGATGCGCTGAAAGATAACGGTATTGAACCTAGTGACGAATACATCGAATACGGCGAGCCTGATGAGTTAGGTGGTGAACAAGCCATGGTTAACCTAATGGCTAAAAACACCGACATCACAGCGATTGCCACTTATAACGATTACATGGCTGCTGGCTGCTTGGCACTGCTGCAAGAAAACGGCATTCGAATTCCAGAAGACATATCAGTCATTGGGTTTGATGATGGCCACATTGCGCGCTTCATTTACCCTAGATTGACGACCATTCGCTACCCAATTCAAGTTATGGCAAATCAAGCGGTTAAGTTATCTCTTCAACTCGCTAGCGATGAACCGAAAGAACAATCAGAACATAAGTTGTTTATGCCAATACTGGTGCGCAGAGCTTCGGTTCGAAACATCAGTTAAGAATACTCGGGGCACTAAAAGCGTAGCTTCATAAAGCTAGCAGTTACTAGGGCTGAGTGTTTTCGATTCCTGACACTTTTTACAACAAAGAAAATAGGATTGATTTGATGAGTTATCATTCGGTTAATCTTATTTTTCATTCCCATCAAATACCCTCCTATACTTAACCTGATCTATCTTAATCAAACGTTTACTCGTTGATTTTTTCACCAAGTGTCTAAATCCCTAGTGATCCTTGGTTGTTATTAGGTGAGCAAAGCAGGATAATATCGGGATCGGAATCTCAAGAATTAATCCATTATGACCGAATACCTTTTGTTGTTGGTTGGCACAGTGCTAGTCAATAACTTTGTGCTAGTGAAGTTTTTAGGGCTATGTCCTTTCATGGGAGTCTCCAAGAAACTGGAGACTGCGATTGGCATGGGCCTCGCGACGACTTTCGTTCTGACGTTAGCGTCGGTATCTGCATACCTAGTAGAAACCTACATCCTTACCCCTCTGGGTATTGAATACCTGCGTACCATGAGCTTCATCTTGGTTATCGCGGTGGTTGTTCAATTTACGGAAATGGTCGTTCACAAAACCAGCCCGACTCTTTATCGCCTATTGGGTATCTTCCTACCTCTTATCACCACTAATTGCGCGGTGTTAGGTGTGGCACTTTTGAACATCAATGAAAACCACAACTTCATTCAGTCGATCATCTATGGTTTCGGCGCAGCGGTGGGTTTCTCTCTTGTTCTGATCCTATTTGCTGCGATGCGTGAGCGTATTGCGGTTGCTGATGTTCCAATGCCATTCAAAGGCGCATCAATTGCGATGATCACAGCAGGCCTAATGTCTCTGGCATTTATGGGCTTTACTGGGTTGGTGAAATAAGCATGAGTACCATTTTAATTGCGATCATTGCGCTAGCCGTTTTAGCCGCTGTTTTTGGCGCTATTTTGGGCTTTGCTTCTATCCGCTTTAAAGTAGAAGCCGATCCTATCGTTGATCAAATCGATACCATTTTACCGCAAACTCAATGTGGCCAATGTGGCTACCCAGGTTGTCGCCCATACGCAGAGGCGATCGCTAACGGAGACAAGATCAACAAATGTCCTCCAGGCGGTCAAGCAACCATTGAAAAGCTAGCAGACTTAATGGGCGTAGAAGTTGAAGACTCCGCTCATGACTTAGATAACAAAGTAAAAACCGTTGCTTTCATTCATGAAGATATGTGTATCGGCTGTACCAAGTGTATTCAAGCCTGCCCTGTCGACGCCATTGTTGGTGGAACCAAGGCACTGCACACAGTAATCAAAGATGAATGTACAGGTTGTGATCTATGTGTCGCACCGTGCCCTACTGACTGTATCGAAATGATTCCAGTGGCAACAACGACTGAAAATTGGAAATGGCAGATGAATATCATTCCTGTTACTGATATCACTAACCAAGCGACTGATGCGGCTGCGTCAGAGCCTAAGGCGTAGGGTTAGTATGATCTCTTTAATTGAACAAATTCGCACGGGCTCTATTTGGAACTTCCCGGGCGGCGTGCACCCTGCTGAAAACAAGAAACAGTCCAATACCACTGACATCGTTCATGCAAGGCTTCCTGAAGAAATCGTTCTTCCTGTAAAACAGCACATCGGTAAGCCAGGTAACTTATTGGTTGCTGCGGGTGACACCGTACTAAAAGGCCAACAACTGACAGCCTTGGACACAGGTTTTACCTTGCCAGTACACGCACCAACATCGGGTGTGATTACTGCTATCGAACCAAGAACTACCGCTCACCCTTCGGGCTTAAGCGAACTCAGTGTAGTCATTAAACCTGATGGCTTAGACACTTGGATTGAAAAACACCCAGTTGAAGACTTTTCAACAAAGACCTCAGACGAACTGCTTGATGTGATTCGCCAAGCTGGTATTTCAGGTATGGGCGGCGCAGGCTTCCCTACTGCGAAAAAGCTTCAGTCAGGCCTTGGCCGTACTGACATTTTGATCGTCAACGCTGCTGAGTGTGAACCTTACATCACCTCTGATGACAAGTTGCTTCAAGAACATGCCGAAGAAGTACTAAAAGGCATCGAAGTAGTTGAACACATCCTTCAGCCAAAGCTGACGGTTATCGGCATAGAAGACAACAAGCCAGACGCGATAAAAGCACTTGAGATTGCAGCGAAAGACAAAGATATCGTCATTCGCGTTATCCCAACTAAATACCCTTCTGGTGGTGAGAAACAGCTCATCAAGATCCTCACCAATAAAGAGGTTCCAGCTGGCGGCATCCCTGCTGACATCGGTGTTTTGGTTCAAAACGTCGGCTCTCTCTACTCGATTAAGAGAGCAGTAATCGACGGCGAACCTGTCGTTAACCGCGTTGTGACTTTAACCGGTAAGACCTTTAAGCAACCTCGTAACGTTTGGGCGCTCTTAGGCACGCCTGTACATGAGTTGCTTGAGGAGTTTGGCTACAAGGCCGATAAAAAGCTGCCGCGTTTGATTTTGGGCGGCCCTATGATGGGCTTCACCTTGCCACATGCCAATGTGCCAATCACTAAAACGTCGAACTGTATTTTAGCGCCAACGCGTCGTGAGATTTCACCAAGCACTTACGAGATGGAATGTATTCGATGCAGTGCTTGTGCCGAAGCTTGTCCTGCCTCCCTACTGCCTCAACAGCTGCAATGGCACGCTAAAGCCAATGAGCTGGACAAGTGCGAAGAGCTAAATATTAAAGACTGTATTGAATGTGGTGCTTGTGCGTTTGTTTGCCCAAGTGAAATCCCTCTTGTTCAGTACTATCGCCAAGCGAAAGCCGAAATCAAAACAAGAAAAGACGAAGCAACCGCCGCAGAGCGTGCCAAGGTTCGTTTCGAAGAGAAAAACGCTCGTATGGAGCGTGACAAAGCAGAACGCGAAAACCGTTTCAAGAAAGCTGCGGATAACCGTCGCAAAGACATGAAAGCGGCAGACGGTGACGATGCAATTGCTGCTGCGATTGCTCGTGTTAAAGCACAAAAAGCCGCTGCTGATCAGGCTCCAAATGAAGAGCCAACAGTGAAACCTGCGGTTGCAGCTGCGATTGCTAAAGCAAAAGCGAAACAAGCAGCTGCTCAGAAAGCAGACGGTGCTGAGCCAGACAACTCTGAAATGTCGAAGCTACGTGAAGAACGTAAACGACAAGCTCGAGAACGCAAGGCCCAACAAGCTGCTGACACTCCGGTTGAAAGCTCTGGTGATGGCAAGAAAGATGCTGTTGCTGCCGCTATCGCTCGTGCTAAAGCTAAGAAAGCACAACAAGCGGAATCAGCTTCTGATGCCCCAGCTGAAAGTACTGGTGATGCTAAGAAAGATGCCGTTGCTGCAGCTATCGCGCGAGCTAAAGCGAAGAAAGCTCAACAAGCGGAATCGGCTTCTGAGGCTCCTGCTGAAAGTACTGGCGACGCTAAAAAAGACGCAGTTGCTGCTGCGATTGCACGCGCTAAAGCGAAAAAAGCACAACAAGCGGAATCAGCTTCTGACGCTCCAGCTGAAAGTACTGGTGATGCCAAGAAAGATGCCGTTGCTGCCGCAATAGCTCGTGCCAAAGCGAAGAAAGCACAACAAGCGGAATCAGCTTCTGATGCTCCAGCTGAAAGTACTGGTGATGCCAAGAAAGATGCCGTTGCTGCCGCAATAGCTCGTGCTAAAGCCAAGAAAGCACAGCAAGCGGAATCGGCTATTCAAACAGAAAGTGAAGCTCCAACTGGAAGCTCTGGCGATGCTAAAAAAGATGCAGTTGCTGCGGCCATTGCACGCGCCAAAGCGAAGAAAGCACAGCAAACGAAGCCGGCTGAGACAGCAAAAACGTCTGAGCCAGTAATTGAAGATGAAGCTGAAACTCAACAAGAGTCAGTCGATCCTAAAAAAGCGGCTGTTGCTGCCGCTATTGCACGCGCTAAAGCGAAGAAAGCTCAGCAAGCGAAACAGACTGAGACAGCAGAAACGCCTGAACCAGTGATCGAAGTAGTAGCTGATGCTCAACAAGAGTCAGCCGACCCTAAAAAAGCGGCTGTAGCTGCCGCTATTGCGCGCGCTAAGGCGAAAAAAGCTCAACAGGTTGAAGCACCAGAAATCGCTTCTGAAGCCGTGGCTGAACCATTAATTGAAAAAGAGACTGTGGTTGAATCTGAGGCTCAATCAGAACCCGTCGATCCTAAGAAAGCAGCCGTTGCTGCCGCAATTGCTCGTGCTAAAGCAAGAAAAGCGCAGCAAGAGCAAGATAAAAAGAACAATGAGGAGAAAGAGTAGTGGCCTTCTTTATCGCCAGCTCACCGCACGCACACAATCGTAGAAGCACCCCAGATCTCATGAAATGGGTAGCTATTTGTGCATTGCCAGGTCTACTAGCTCAAACCTACTTCTTTGGATGGGGTACGCTCATCCAGTTAGTATTTGCTATCGCACTTGCTGTTACCTTTGAAGCAGCCGTAATGCTGCTAAGAAAACGCCCGCCAGTAATGGCGCTGCGTGATTACAGTGCTGTTGTGACCGCTTGGCTACTCAGTGTCGCTATTCCTCCACACTCACCGTGGTGGATTCTAGTGATTGGTATGTTCTTCGCGATTATTATTGCAAAGCACCTATATGGCGGGCTTGGGCAAAACCCATTTAACCCAGCGATGGTGGCTTACGTTGTGTTGCTGATCTCATTCCCAGTTCAAATGACCAGTTGGAATGCTCCAGCCAGCTTAACGGCAGAAGCAACAAGCTTTGTTGACTCTTTCTTGATGATCTTTACGGGTTTCAATAACGAAGGTTTATCTCTTCAACAAGCACGCCTTGGTATTGATGGCACCACAATGGCAACGCCGCTTGATGCATTCAAAACGGCATTAACGGCAGGTAACACAGCGTCTGAAGCTCTGTCTCAACCGCAATTCAGCTGGCTAGCTGGCGTAGGTTGGGAATGGGTGAACCTTGCTTACCTAGTTGGCGGCTTGGTACTTATCAAGCAACGCGTGATTCAATGGCATATTCCTGTGGCGTTCATCGGCAGCCTTGCGCTGTTTAGCCTAGTGTTCTTAATCCTAACTCCGGGTGAAACGGCTTCTCCAACTATTCACCTATTGTCTGGCGCAACCATGCTTGGTGCATTCTTTATTGCAACCGACCCGGTTTCAGCTTCAACGACAGTAAAGGGTCGATTGGTATTTGGTGCCCTGATTGGCGCGTTAGTGTTTATTATCCGCAGTTGGGGTGGCTTCCCCGATGGTGTGGCGTTTGCTGTATTGTTAGCCAACATGTGTGTTCCACTGATTGACTACTACACCAAACCTCGTACGTACGGTCACTAAGGAGCGGATACCATGCTAAATGCTATAAAGAAAAACGGCCTTGTACTCGCGATTTTTGCGTGTGCTTCAACTGGTTTGGTTGCGGTGACTCACTACCTGACCAAAGATCAGATCAAACAGCAAGAACAGGCTCAACTACTGTCTGTTCTTAACCAAGTGATCCCGCACGATCTTCACGACAACGCACTGTTTTCGTCTTGTACTTTAGTTCAAGAAGAAGAGCTTGGTACTGAGCAAGCGATGCCAGCTTACATCGCTAAACTTAATGGTGAGCCAAGCGCGATTGCTATCGAAGCGATTGCACCAGACGGCTACAATGGCGCGATTAAAGTCATTGTTGGAATGAAAATCGACGGTACGATTTTAGGTACTCGCGTGCTTTCTCACCAAGAAACTCCGGGCTTGGGTGATAAAATTGATCTGCGTGTGAGTGATTGGATTCTTTCGTTTGCTGGTAAGCAAGTCACGGATTCTAATCTAGACCGTTGGAAGGTTCGTAAAGACGGTGGTGATTTTGACCAATTTACTGGCGCGACCATTACGCCAAGAGCGGTCGTTAAGTCAGTTAAACAAGCGGTTCAGTACGTTAACCAAAACAACCAAGCATTGCTTGCTCAACCTCTAAATTGTGGTGGTGAATAATGAGTGACCATAAAACACTAATCAAAAATGGCATGTGGGCTAACAACCCTGCCCTAGTTCAACTTCTTGGCTTATGTCCTCTGTTGGCTGTGTCTTCAACGGTGACCAACGCACTTGGGCTGGGTATTGCTACTCTGCTTGTATTGGTCGGTTCGAACGTTGCCGTTTCTTTGGTTCGTAACCACGTACCAAAAGAAGTGCGTATTCCAGTATTCGTAATGATCATTGCATCACTGGTAACCTGTGTCCAGCTTCTGATGAATGCTTACGCATATGGCCTTTACCTGTCTTTGGGTATCTTCATCCCACTGATCGTAACCAACTGTATCATCATTGGCCGAGCTGAAGCCTTCGCTTCTAAAAACGAAGTGCTGCCTGCTGCTCAAGATGGTTTCTGGATGGGTCTTGGCATGACATCGGTACTGGTTGTACTAGGTGCAATGCGTGAGGTTATTGGTAACGGTACTCTGTTTGATGGTGCAGACCTGCTTCTTGGTGATTGGGCTTCTGTGTTACGAATCCAGATATTCCAATTTGATAACAGCTTCTTGCTAGCCCTGCTTCCACCGGGTGCCTTTATTGGTGTTGGCTTCTTGATTGCGTTGAAAAACATCATCGACAACCAAGCAAAATCTAGACAGCCTAAACAAGAAAAACCAGTCATTGAACGCGCTCGCGTTACCAATGCTTAATAAGTTACAGTAGCTTGAACCCTGCTGAGTAGCTCAACCCGCTCAGCAGGTAATTAGATTGACCAAGTACACATAATAATGACGCTCATAAGAGCGCGTAACCGATGATAAAGCCTGAGCATTGAGAGTTTATTGAATACCAACTCCGGATCTCAAGCCCTAACTATTTGAAAGTAATGTCGCTATGAACAATGTAAAACGAGTAGAAATACTTGAGCGTTTAAGAGAAAACAACCCAAAGCCAGAGACTGAGCTTAACTGGAACAGCCCTTTCGAGTTGCTGATCGCGGTACTTTTATCAGCACAGGCAACCGATGTCAGTGTCAACAAAGCAACGGATAAGCTTTACCCAGTAGCTAATACTCCACAAGCCATTTTCGACCTAGGTGTTGATGGCTTAAAAGAGTACATCAAGACAATCGGCCTGTTTAATTCAAAAGCAGAAAACACCATTAAAACGTGTCGAATGCTGCTTGACCTACACAACGGTGAAGTGCCGGAAGATCGTGCGGCATTAGAAGCCCTTCCTGGCGTTGGTCGTAAAACAGCTAACGTTGTACTCAACACCGCTTTTGGTTGGCCAACTATTGCCGTTGATACTCACATCTATCGTGTATCGAACCGCACTAAGCTCGCTATGGGTAAGACAGTCGATGATGTCGAAGCCAAGCTACTTAAAGTGGTTCCAAAAGAATTCAAATTGGATGTCCACCACTGGCTCATTCTTCATGGACGTTACACCTGTGTCGCGCGTAAACCACGCTGTGGCAGTTGTATCATTGAAGACCTATGTGAGTTCAAAGAGAAGACCGAAGATTAGTCTTTCCGTTCACAACGATTAATCAATACGGCAGCGCTTAAAGCGCTGCTTTTTATTATGACTCTCTAGAAGCCGCCTCTATATCAGTTTTCATTTCTCATTCTACGTTCCCAAGATAACAGGCATAAAAAATCCCGCCTTTTGGGGCGGGATTCAATTATTTAGCTAAGAAGTCTGTCTTAGATAAACTTCACTTTAGTCACTTCCTTGATAGCAGATAGAACAAATGTTGGTACTGCTGCAATGAAGATTAACGATATTAAGTGATCAAACTCTAGTGCTTCTGTGCTGAATACCAGCTGGCCGAAGCTTGTGTAAACAACGCTTAAAGACAAGATAGCCGATACTGCCACCGCACCAAGTAGGTAGTGGTTAGTGAACGGATTCTTACGATAAATCGTTGTAAACGTACGTGCATCGAACAAGCTCCAAAGTTGAGCAAAGATCAGTGTTAAAAACGCAACGGTTTGTGCGTATTGAGCACTGTAGCCACCGTCGAGTGCGTAAGAGAATGTCACAAAGCTTAGACCACCTAATGCGAGACCACGAGTTAGGATACGAGCGCCTAGACCATTAGAGAAGAAGCCTTGGTCACGTTTGCCTGGCTTACGCTCCATGAGATCTTTCTCTTCTGGCTCAACACCGAGTGCGAGTGCTGGTAGACCATCAGAAACGAGGTTAACCCATAAAATCATTAGTGGAGTTAGCGGAAGTACTACATCTGGTCCCATGAGTAGGAATGCAAATAGGATTACCGAAACCTCACCCACATTCGCTGTAAGTGCTTGGCGGATAAACTTACGTAAGTTATCGAAAATTTGACGACCCTGACGTACCGCCTTCACGATAGTACTGAAGTTATCATCCAACAGGATAAGGTCACCTGAGTCTTTCGCAACAGAAGTACCTGTAATACCCATCGCAACACCAATGTCTGCACGACGCAGTGCTGGCGCATCGTTCACACCGTCACCGGTCATAGAGGCAACTTCGTTGTTCTCTTGCTGCGCTTTTACGATACGCAGCTTGTGCTCTGGAGTAACACGTGCAAATACTGCAACCTGAGAACAGATAGACAACAGCTTCTCGTCATCCATTTGATCAAGCTCAGTACCCGTTACCACTAGATCATCTTCGCTACGGATGATTCCGATTTCACGAGCAATCGCTGCTGCCGTAACTGCGTGGTCACCGGTAATCATTACCGTACGAACACCAGCGCTATAACAGCTATTTACTGCATCACGCACTTCTGGGCGTGGTGGATCCATGATGCCATAGATACCCAGGATACTGACGTCTTGTTCAAGCTCAGGGAAGTCTAACTCTAGCTCTTCCTCTTTTAATTCACGGAAACCAACGGCAAGTGTACGCAGAGCATCACCACCAAAGGTTTGGATTGCCTCTTCAAAGTTTAAATGAAGATCTTGAGACGGTGCAGTATCGAGAGCCAAGTTGCCTGATACTCCACAGCCAAGCGTTGGTACGAAACCACCGTCAACCATGAAGCTAGTTGATTTACCAAGAACAACATCTGGCGCGCCTTTCAATGCTAGGAAGTGCTTACCTTGTGGGTCACGAACGATAACAGAAGCCATCTTACGACCAGAATCGAACGGGAACTTCTTAACGATTGAGTAGCCTCCCGTTGATAGCATTTCATCTTGTTTAAGACCAGCTTTTGCCGCTGCAACAATTAGTGCACCTTCTGTCGGGTTGCCACGAACCGTCCATTTACCATCAGCATTTACATATTCAGCATCATTACAAAGTGTTGCAACTACAAGACCTTTCATCATTGCAGGGCTGTTTGTCGCTTCGACATTGTGACCTTTGGTAATGAATTCACCCTTTGGATCAAAACCTTTACCTGACACATCCCAGTAACGACCAGACACATCGTACGCTTTCATTACCTGCATTTGGTTTTGTGTCAGCGTACCTGTTTTATCTGAACAGATAACAGTTGTAGAACCTAGCGTTTCGATTGCTGCTAGCTGTTTAGCCAATGCATTATTCTTAACCATCTTAGTCGAGCCCATCGTTAATACGATAGTAACCACCGTTGGCAAACCTTCAGGAATAGCGGCAACCGACAAAGAGATACCTGTTGTTAGAATTTCTAACCATGGCATACCGTGGTAAACACCGATAGCACAAACAATAGCAACAACCACAAGAGCAACAACCAATAATGCGAGTGCGATAGTGTCCATACGCTCTTGCATTGGTGTTTTCGTCTCTTCCGTTTGGTTCATCATATCAGCGATGTGACCAACTTCAGTTTGCATACCTGTGCTTGTTACAACAGCAAGGCCTGTACCCGTAGTCACTATTGTTGTCATGAAGCCCATGTTCTTCTGATCGCCAAGACCAAGAGTCTCATCTTCAAGGCGTTCAGACTGCTTATTCACTGGCTCAGATTCACCGGTCAGCGCTGCCTCATCGACCGTCAGACGGTTTGACTCAAGAATACGAACATCAGCTGGCAGAATATCGCCAGTATTAATTTTAATGATGTCACCAGGAACGAGGGTTTTCGCTGGAACACTGATCCATTTACCATCTCGCATCACTTCGGCTTCTGGAGCTGCCATTTCTTTTAGCGCTTCCATCCCTTTCTGAGCTTTAAACTCCTGCCAGAATGCAATACCAGTATTAATAAGAATAATCACTGCAATAGCGATAGCATCAATGGCGTGGCCAGTAGACCAAGAAACGATTGCGCCAACAGCTAGAATAAAAATCAGTGGGTTTTTATATTGATGAATATACAGTTCCCATGCAGACGCAGACTCTTGTGCTGTCAGCTCGTTGGTACCGTGCTTCTCTAAGCGTGCATCCGCTTCAGAATTTGATAAACCTGTAGTTTGATCCGCGTTCAATTCCTTTAGAACATCTGAACTTTGTTGTGTAAACCATTTACTCGTCATTTGAGTACTCCACATCAATGCCTCACATCGAGGCTAATGTAATAAAATAATACTTATTTTTATATGATAAAAAAATCGCACAAATCAAAAATGAATATTTAGTCGATTTAGTGCGCTTGAAAAACTATATATTAAGGATTCTCTATTTAGCAAAGATCACAAAAAAACACTTGATACACACTTGACAACCACTTTAAAAACATAACCACCCAAAATATCAAACATAAAACCAACAATGAAAACTCAACCCATTGTTTAATAAGAGTAAGTACAAAAAATAAACACCCCTTATTACTTCGTAAAAACCACTGATTATTGGCGTGATTTATCGAAAATTCCTTAATAACGAAGTAAAACATCGGAATAACCTTTCTATAAACAGGGAAATATTGGCGTAATCATAAATTGATAAAATGGAAAGTTAGATGCCAATTGTAAAAATGAAGGCAGTTCAGTAACAAGATGGAGATACAAATCACAATTCAATAACTAAGGCTACTCTTGGACCTCACGAAAAATAGCAACACTTGAACTTACTACTTATGCAAAATATCGAACTAGGCTCTAGTGATGGACAAATTAAGAATGCCGTTTTCTTTGGTTTTATTGTAATACAAATAAAAGAAAAGGTAGAGACGGAGAGTAAGACAGATGATGGGAATAAGAAAATATGACCAAACTTGTCATCTCTTTGGTGTTGCTTATGAGCTTGCTCATATATAGTGCTATAAAAGAAACAACCAATAAAAAGCTAGGAGCAAATCATGTCAAACGGTCGTATTTTACACACCATGCTACGCGTGGGTGATCTAGACAAATCTATCGAGTTCTACACTAATGTAATGGGCATGCAGCTATTACGTAAGAATGAAAACAAAGAGTACGAATACACACTGGCTTTCGTTGGCTTTGGCGACGAATCTCAAGGTGCTGTGATTGAACTAACGTACAACTGGGGCACGACTGAATATGACCTTGGCTCAGCTTTTGGCCACGTTGCTATCGGTGTTGATGACATCTACACAACGTGTGACGCGATTAAAGCAGCAGGTGGTAACGTGACTCGTGAAGCAGGCCCAGTAAAAGGCGGCTCTACGCACATCGCATTCGTTAAAGATCCTGACGGCTACATGATTGAGCTGATTCAGAACAAACAAGCAAGCGCAGGTCTAGAAGGTTAATTCCTAAATACCTTTGCAAGATTAGGCTAGAACGCCTGATAAAATGAACAAAGAAGCGAGCACTATGCTCGCTTCTTTTTATCACTCTCCCCATAATCGATATTCTTTATTAGGGCTTGTTGATGTTTTGCGGTTGAATTTTGTTCGAGATAAAAGCGTTTTAATCGCGGCGAGGGAGACGTAGCCTAGTCATTTTAAGCAAGTCTCCCTCAACAAAGAGAAAAACGCTTTTTGCCGAACCCTTTGGGCAGCGTTTGCTGGTTATTAACGACTACGTTATCAACTTCTCTTACAAACAATATATCAAAGCCTCATCCTTCCATATAAACCCAGCAACTCGCTGCAAAAACAAGCTCAAAAGGTCAACACGCCCTATATATTATTAACAATCTCACTGATGAAACTTTACATGATAATGATTATCATTTAAATTAACCACCTATTGATTAGTGAGGTAATACAATGATTAGCGAATGGGAAAAACACACGTTACTCGCCGATACGGCATTGCAGCTCGATGATCCTGTACGAAGTATTCTTCACTATCAGCAAGCATTGAACTTAAGCGAAGAAATCACAGAACGTACCGATATTCAGGCCGATGAACGCCTACTGATTTCGGTGATTTCTTGTCACAACCTCGCGCAATTCTGGCGCTGGGCTGGCGACACCGAATACGAGCTTAAGTATCTTCAACTGGCTTCCGAAAAGGTACTTACACTGATCCCTCAGTGCCCTAATACGCAGTGTTCTAGCTTTATCGATTCTATTGGTTGCTGTAAGAAAGCGCTTATCGATTTCATGAAACGCCATCCCAACCCTAAAATTGCTTCTATGGTGGAAAAGATCGATACCGCGACCAACTGTGAAATGATTGCTCGTTTCCGCCTTAACTAGCAAGCTCCTCGCAGATGAAACGCTTAGCCTGTTGATTCAGATACAAAAAGCCCGTCATGACGACGGGCTTTTTAATTTGAGCTTTAGATTTTTTAGAGCTAAACCTGCGTTCTGCCCAATGAGATAACAACGCGTCGGTTCTTGTCTTTACCAATTGGCGAGTTGTTGTCTGCAATTGGACGACGCTTACCATAGCCTTGTACTTGAATACGGTCTTCTGGCAAACCGAGAGACTTAAAGTACTCTCTTAACGACTCAGCTCTGCGCTCTGATAAGTTTTGGCTAATGCCTTTGCTGTCGACAGAGTCGGTGTACGTTGCCACCAGCACAAGATCAATGTCTTGGTTGTAGCGAACATAATCAGCAATCTGGCTCAGCCTTTTACGTGACGACTTATTCAGCTGATCGCTGTTACGATCGTAATGCAAGATAGTGAAAGAGATATCTTCAAAGCTGTAAGGCAGTAAGTTGGCAACACAATCACTAAACACATTGTATTTTTCTTGGAACAACACCGACGACAACGACACTTCGATACGTTGATCTCGGCTTTGCCACTCTTGGTAACTGAATGTCGGGTAGCGCCCTTTCTCCAGCTCGCTCAAAATACCCCAAGCCGTTTGTCCGCCCACGTAACCATCAAATTGTTGGAAGAACTTAATGGTGGTCATGCGATCAGCACTTTCGCCGGGACGCCAAGGTGGTGGCATGGAAATCAAGCTGACATTGCGTGTCGCACCCATTGGGCGACGCATTTTAAGCTCAAAGTCCAAAATGATTTTTTTACTCGCACGAGATGAGAACTCAGCGTCACCAAAATTTGGGATTGGATGAACTAAGCGACATTCTAATGGTGTATTAGCCACCATCTCCCACGTCGACTGTTGAGGAGATGCTCCGTAACGCTTTTCTTGTGCCATTACCGATGACGACATAAGAAGCGAAAATAGCATTGAACCTGTTATGAGTTGTTTCTTCATAAAGTGGAGTATCTCTTAAGCAATTCGTTTAACAATGCAGCCAATTGCCGCATTTTTCTCTCGCGTTTAAATATGCAATTATCAAGCCGCAATGGGTCGGCTAATTTATGATTTATTGCCCTTCCCTAGTTTTTATCACTGCTATTATCTGCAATAATGCAGCCTTAATCACACTTATTTGGGCTAACATGACTGTAGAAAACGAAGCTCTGACCCTAAAAAAACGCTTTCGCGGCTATTTTCCAGTGGTCATCGACGTGGAAACCGCAGGGTTTAACGCAGAAACCGATGCATTATTAGAAATCTGTGCCATTACATTAAAAATGGATGAGAACGGAGATCTGCAACCTGCATCAACGCTTCATTTTCACATTGAGCCTTTTGAAGGCGCAAATATAGAGCAGGCAGCATTAGACTTTAACGGAATTAAAGACCCATTTAGCCCATTACGTGGTGCTGTGTCGGAACAAGAAGCCCTTAAAGAAATCTACAAGCTAGTGAGAAAAGAACAAAAAGCTTCAGATTGCAGTCGTGCAATCATGGTCGCTCACAACGCTACATTCGATTTGAACTTCGTTAATGCGGCAAGTGAGCGTTGTAAGCTTAAACGCGTCCCGTTCCATCCATTTGCAACTTTTGACACTGCAGCTCTTAGTGGTCTTGCCTACGGTCAAACCGTTTTGGCTAAAGCTTGCCGCACTGCAGGGATGGAATTTGACAACAAAGAAGCACACTCTGCTTTGTATGATACGCAAAAAACCACAGAGTTATTTTGCGGCATAGTAAACAAATGGAAAGCCCTTGGTGGTTGGCCTCTTGTTGACGAAGAATAAAAAATAGAGTCGGTAAACGTTTTTTCGTATTGCCTTCATAAAAAACACAACATCCCGAGAATAATATGAATCCTGTTGTAATTTCAGTTTGCATCATGCTTGTTTTAGCTTTGATGCGTGTAAACGTAGTCGTTGCTCTGACGTTCAGTGCAATTATCGGTGGCGTAGCCTCTGGTATGAGCTTGAACGACGCAGTCGCGGCTTTCGAAAGTGGATTAGGCGGCGGTGCAACAATTGCACTTAGCTACGCTATGCTTGGTACATTCGCTGTTGCTATCTCACGTTCTGGTATCACAGACCTACTTGCTCAAAGCGTTATCAAACGCATTCACGGCAAAGAGAACAGTGCAGCATCGACTGGTCTTAAATACGGCATCCTTGCATCTTTGATCTTAGTGACCATGTCTTCGCAAAACGTGATTCCAGTACATATCGCCTTCATCCCAATCTTAATCCCGCCTCTATTAGGCGTATTCGCAAAAATGAACCTAGACCGTCGTCTGGTTGCGTGTGTGCTGACTTTTGGTCTGATTACACCTTACATGGTTTTACCGATTGGTTTTGGTGGCATCTTCCTAAACAACATCCTGCTTAAAAACCTTCACGACAATGGTCTTGAAAACGTTGTAGCAAGCCAAGTACCAATGGCGATGTTGTTACCCGCTGCGGGCATGATCTTCGGCCTTCTAACGGCAGTATTCTTTACTTACCGTAAGCCTCGTCAATACAAAGAAACATCTCACACGATTGTTTCAACTGAGACAAAAGAGATCAACAAAAAGCACATCCTAGTAGCGGCGGCGGGTATCGTTGCAGCACTAACGGTTCAACTATCGACGGGTTCTATGATCATCGGTGCTCTTGCTGGTTTCATGGTATTCACCTTCGGTGGCGTAATCGCTTGGAAAGAGACACAAGATGTCTTCACCAAGGGCGTTCACATGATGGCAATGATCGGTTTCATCATGATTGCCGCGGCAGGTTTCGCAGCAGTAATGAAGCAAACTGGCGGCGTTGAATCTTTGGTTGAAGCGCTTTCAACTAGCATCGGTGACAACAAGCCTCTAGCAGCACTACTTATGCTAATTGTTGGTCTATTGGTGACTATGGGTATTGGTTCTTCGTTCTCTACGATTCCAATCCTTGCAACTATCTACGTTCCACTAGCAGCAGCATTTGGTTTCTCACCAATGGCAACGATCGCTCTAGTAGGTACAGCTGCAGCGCTTGGTGATGCGGGCTCTCCTGCTTCTGACTCAACATTAGGTCCAACATCGGGTCTTAATGCTGATGGTCAACACGAGCACGTATGGGAAACCGTAGTACCGACGTTCCTACACTACAACATCCCACTGATCGTATTCGGTTGGATTGCAGCTATGGTTCTGTAATTAGGTTCTGTAGTTAAACAGTCCTACGCTCACTTTTATAAAGACCGCCTCGTGCGGTCTTTTTTGTATATAGGGTCTGTTGACCTTTCGAGCTGATTTTTGCAGCGCTTTGTGGGAAATTTCCACAAGGCAGAGGCTTTGAAGTGTAGCAAGCCTACATGAGAAGCCGATAACGCAGTAGAAATGAACCACAAAGGCTGCCCGAAGGGTTCGGCTAGAATCGTTTTATGCTTTGTTAAGAAGTATTTACTTAGAGTGACTAGGCTACATACTCCTTGCCGCGCCTAAAACGATTCTATCTCGAACAAAATTTAACCACGAAAAGTCAACAGACCCTAGCCTCTTTCCCCTTTTATCTCTAACTTTAGAAACACGCTAACCTTCTGAACCAACGTCACTTTCTATACATTATCCCGTGCGCATTGATATGCAACTTATGGCTATTCATTAAATTCACTTCTACACTTAAGTGTTTAATAAATAAGCCGCTAATTCATAGAAGACGAAGTGGCAAGGCTCAATACGTCAGAAGGCTACTATATGGATATACTCGCCCGATCGCGCTACCTCATCATTGATGACAGCAGCGTCATTCAAAGTGCGACACGTGCACTGCTTATCAAGCTCGGTGTTCCGAACAACAATGTAATCAGCGCCTCCAATGCCCAAAATGCGATTGAGGCTTGCCGCGCACATCGATTCGATATCTTACTGATTGACCATGATTTAGGCTCAGGAAGTAATGGCTTACAGCTATTAGAATTTTTGCAGCAGAAAGAGTTAATCAAACCACAAACCCTTGTGTTTATTGTGACGGGCCATGATAGCCAAGACATCTTCTTTGGTTATGCTCACTTCGAACCTGATGGCTACCTGATCAAGCCAATCAGAGCCGATGACATCATAAAACGAGTGACATCAGCCCTGTGTCGACAGCAATACTTTTCGGCATTAGAGCAAGCCTATCTTAAGAATGGGCTCAACGCGGTAAAGCCGCTCTTTGGAAAAGCCCCTAACCCATCGACATTAAAAGACGCCATTATCTACATGGCGAACATTCTGATTAAGAATCACCACCTAGATGAAGCACAAGCCATGTTGAATGGGTTGTTGCAGCTTCATGATTACTTGCCTGCCAAGGTTAAGCTGGTTGAAATCCACATAGCTAAACAGAATTATCACGACGCGCTCAGTCAGATAGATAGCTTGATAGAAAACAACCCTCGCAACATCAAATTGCAGCAACTTAAGGTCAAGATCTGCCTCAATACCAGTGACTTCGAATCGGCTAACCAGCTAATTGACCAAGTGCTCACCGTAAACGGCAGTAATATTGAGCTGACCAACACCATGGTTTGGCTACAACTGTTAGATAAAAACGTTGAACAAGCGACCTTACACCTCAAATCGCTTGCTCAACTCATCCCCCACTCGATTTGGGATTCTGCGGGTAAGCGAGCAATGATCTTATGGGCAGACAGTTTAACCCTCACTCAAAAAGAACTAGCGCTTTGGAAACCTGAAGGTGCTTGGCAAAGACTCTCTCATTCTGAAAAGTCATACGCACTCAGTAAGCCGTTGTTGAAGCTTTGTCGAACCTTACAGCTCATTCAACTCGAACAGCATGAGGTGGCAAAAGAGCGTATTGAGAGCATTTCGATGAACGAATTCTCAGACAATGATGTCGAAGCCTTCTTCTTATTAGCACTGTGCTATCAAGCCTTGGGTCTACAAGACAAAGTCGATCAAATAAAGCGCCAAATAGAGATCCATCTAAAAGCAGACCATACCAGCCTCGCCCTTTTGCAGCGTATGGCATTACAACAAGCAGACAATTTTGCATTACCCACACTAACCAAAGCGCCTTTGGCCGCCGTTAGTTGAGCATGCCGTCAAACCCAAATGAGTATGTAAACGACAGGATGTCTTTATGCAGAACAATGCTACAAAAACGAAAACGTGGTGTTTCGCCTTTCTATTGAGTTGCCTTACGGTATTCATGTGGCCACTGCACAGCCTTGCTGAAAGCGCACCTCAAGAAAACTCATCGAATAACCAAGTTGTATTGCGTGTAGGCCTGCCTTCTTACAACATGGTTCCTTATAGCTACCAACATCAAACGCCCTCTGGGAACATTGTTTCTGAAGGGCTACTCATCAGCATGTTGGACGAGGTATCGGTAAACGCAGGCTTCAAATATCAGATTGAGCTGTTCCCAAGATTTAGCGGCGTACTCAGTGCATTTGAAAAGGGTGAATTAGATTTATTGGTCGGAGTCTCTTCGACCAAAGAGCGCCAAGAATACATGACGTTCAGTGAACCGATGTTCTCGATTCGACGAGCGGTCATTACTCAAGATCTAAAAATAAACGACCTAAGTGAACTGGCAACTGCAAACTTAGCGCTAGAGAAAGGGTTTGCGCTCAATGACCTTCTTCCTAGTTTGCTTCCAGACAGTCGAATTACCACACTAGACAGCACACAAGCGGCCTTCACTGCCATTCAAGGGAATAGTGTTGATGCATACATTGGTGATGCACTTGCGCTTTCTGCGTTATTGCGAGAACAACCTAAAGACTCACTTACACTATCGGTACTTCCTGACTTGCCAGCTGATCACTTGCACTTCGCGGTCAACAAAGGAAAACACAAACTACTCAGCCGAATCAATTTCGCTTTAGAGGATATCAAGCAAGGTTCATTGCAGTCGATTTACAATCAATGGCTTGCTCCCTCTCAACACTCGATGTTGCTGGATTATGGCACATTGAATTTAACTCAAGACGAAAAGAACTGGCTTGATAACAACCCGTCCATCCCTGTAGGCACACACTCCAATTGGTATCCTTACGACTTTACCAATGAGCAACAGCAACACTCAGGCTTATCTGCTGACGTCTTAAATCTAATCAGTAATGTGCTCGGTGTATCATTTGAAAGTACCACTTACCTAACCCCAGAAGCGGCAGAGGTCGCATTCAATAATGGTGAGACCATGGTGCTAACCAACATCACGCCAACCACAGATAAAGCGCGATATATGGACTTCACTCACGCTTACAGTTTTGAACCTTGGGTGCTATTGAGTCGCTCTGATCGCTTAGGCAACTTTGCACCAAATGGCACTAAGGCGATTGGTGTGATTGAAGATTCTGGAGGCACAACGGTTCTACCTTCTCTCTGCCTGACTTGCCAAGCCGTTCCTTACATCAATCACGTCAGCGCTTTCCAAGCATTACAGAAAGACGAAATCAGTTTCGCGCTTGCTTCTCTTCATCATGCTGCGCCTTTGTTGCATCAAGACTATGTAGGGCAATTCAAAATCACAGGCACCATTAATGAGCAAAACAGCGCTCCTTTGGCTTTAGCAGTTAACTTCCGCCACCCCATGCTGTTGAGTATTCTCAACAAAGCCATTGGCGCATTGCCTGCCAATGAACTTGAGCGCTTGGAGAACAAATGGCTGACCTATGAATACCAAGAAGGTTTGTCACCACGCGAAGTGGCTAAATGGTCAGTGATCATCGGGCTTGGGATCTTTGTGGTCATTTTCGTAATCGTATTCTGGAACCGTAAAATGGCAGCAGAAATCGAGCAGCGAAAAGTCGCAGAACAACGTGCCAAAGCCGCAGAAGCCCATTTACAAACATTGGCCGACAACATCGATGGGGTTGTACTTAAACACATCCAAACAAACCCCAAGCAGCCTTTGAATATCCAGTTTAGCTTCGTCAGTGCCGGTGTAACCGATATGTTCGGCTTATCCGTGGATAGTGTAAAAGAGCACCCTCAACACCTTTTCGAGCTTATCTCGAAGGATGACCTGCCACAGTTTGAAGCCAGTATGCTTGATGCTATTGAAACCGGGCATTGGGAAAGCGAACAGCAAGTGCAGTTAAAGTCTGGTGAACTGAAATGGGTGAAATTTAATAGCCAGATATCGAACAACAAGGCTATCGAATGGAACACGGTGATTACAGACATCACCCTACTGAAAAAACAGCAACAGGCTTTAGACAATGCTCGCCAGAAAGCAGAAAGTGCCACCGCTGCTAAGTCACAATTCCTAGCAACTATCAGCCACGAGGTTCGCACTCCAATTAGTGGGATCTTAGGGTTACTGGAATTAATGCAAGAACATCAGCTGAGTGAAGAGTTACTGAACTTGCACGGAGGATTGAATCAGTCTGCTCGTAACTTACTGCACATCGTTAATGACGTACTCGATTACTCCAAGATTGAAGCGGGAAAACTAGAGCTTAGCCCGACCGAGATTGAACTTGGCAAAGTACTAGCGCGCATCGTACAACCGCAATCCATTCACGCGCAGCAAAAAGGCTTGGCTTTCCATTATTGGCAAGATCCAAACCTCGCTCAATGGTTGTTCGCAGATGACATACGAATCCACCAAATTCTGAACAACTTCCTCAATAATGCGATTAAGTTCACCGAACACGGGACAATTTCGTTACATGTCGACGTCATTGAGAAAAACGAACATCAACAGAAAATTAGCCTCACAGTCTCAGACACAGGCATTGGTATCCCGAAAGACAGACAACAAAGCTTGTTTCAGCCTTTTGAACAAGCTGACAAAACCACCAGCCGTCGTTTCGGTGGCACAGGGCTTGGGCTGTCTATCGCGTTGAAGTTGATTGAACAGATGAATGGCACCATAAAGTTGTCGAGTGAAGAAGGAAAAGGCAGCCACTTTACGGTTACCGTTACCCTCCCAACTTGTACGCCTGAACAGGCAGTCAGCAACGCTTTGGCTCTGCCACAAACTTTGCTCTGCACTTCGCAGACTGAGAACTCTATTGAGCTAGATGTGGGGAATCACTCACACGAGGTGTATGTGGTTGGTTACGTTCTTCAACAAGAAGAGCTGTGTCGATACCTGAAACACTTCAGCCTTGAACCAAAGGTTCTACATATTAATCAAAAGCACCTGCTCAAAGAAATGGTCGTCAAACACCAGCCAAAACACATCTTCGTTGCGATGTCTGTATGGCAACAACTGGCGATTACCGATGCATGGATTCAACAACATACAAGCTCAACACGGTTCACCGTGATCAACCAAAATCCTATGTTATCACCTGAACCTTTAGGCAACTCGTGGTGTTTGTCGGTCAATCCATTGCTACCTGATAACTTGGTTCACGTTCTAACGAAGCCCGTCAGTCACGACAATCCAATCTCGCCATCAGACAACGAAACTAAAGCGCCGGTCGCCACAGAGACTCGCGAACAAGCAGAGAACAACGGCAGGCTGATTCTGGTTGCGGAAGATCACCCCATCAACCAACAAGTCATCGCCAAACAGCTTGAAAATATTGGTGTCCACGCCGATATCGTTGATAACGGAGTGTTGGCTCTGAACGCCCTGAAAGATAAACGCTATGGCCTATTGCTAACCGATTGCCACATGCCCGAAATGGACGGATACACACTTGCATCAAGCATTCGTCAAATAGAACAACGCAAAGAGGAACTTAACCAAGAGACTCAAAGACTGCCAATCGTCGCGCTGACGGCAAATGCAGTGCAAGGTGAAGATGCTAATTGCTACGCGCACGGCATGGATGACTTCTTGGTTAAACCCGTTTCGATTAAGCAGATGAGATTAACCATTGAGAAGTGGTTACCCACAACCGACGCTTCCAACCCGACTCGTGAAACTGATGTTTACGATGCAGAGGAATTAGATACACAGAACCAGGAAGTCAGTGCTTCATCAAACTCTTCACCTAAAGACGAGGAAACCAATAAAGACGAAGAAGCCAATGAATTTTCGATGCTGTTCCAAGATATTGAACAGAGCTTTGAGGATAATCAGAGCCGAGAGCCAAGCGAAGATCTCATTCCTGCAATCACCCAAGACAGCTTCAGCGATACCAACAATCAAGTGATCGACTACGCCGCACTCTATGATCTTTTCGAAGATCACGATGTCGTAATGACCTTGCTTGATGAGTTTGCCGTAAGCTTCATTGAAGAGAGTAAACAGATAAATGAGCTGTGGGCTAACAAGGAATACCGAGAACTTAAAAGCACGGCACACCGACTTAAAGGCGCAGCAAAAATGGTGGCATGTGACACGATTGCTTCTTCGCTCGCATTCATTGAGACACAAGCAAACGACCTTGTAACCGAAGCCACGGACTTAGAGCAAGTCGAATCAGAAATTGAAGCATCAATCGCGGAAGTCACTAACACATTCGAACGGTTTACAGAGGAGATAAACCAATTACGTCAGACAAAAGAAAAGGCTTACTCTTATGAGTAAGCCTTAGAAGTCGTTGCGTCAATACAGACAGCTCTCGCTAGATTATGCAGCGGGAGCGTTATTCACTAGAATTTCGCGAATAGATTTAAGCGTCGCTTCCGTTGAATGGTAATCCAACTCAACTTCACTAAAAATGCCATTCACTTCAAGCATTAACGTCGGGTAAGAAAACACACCCATCGCTTCTTTAAAGCCTAACTGGTCATCTAATTCACTTTCCAATAACTTACTAGAAAGGTCATTTTCAAACTGTTGTACATTCATGCCGAGTTCTTCAGCCAACTGTAGATGCGTTTCTTGGCTGTGTGGCAACATCGCACGAAGGTAGTACGCGTGTTGAATCGCTTCCAGCATCGCTTCATAGTGATCTTGAAAACCTGCGGCGATCACAGCACGGCACGCAGGGTAAGTGCTGCGAACAGGCTTGCACTCTGTCCAAAATTCATGATTGAACTCAGTACTTAGCTTAGCTTCGATCTGCTTCCAGATCGCTTGCAGCTTGCCTTTCATTTCTTCTGACATTGGCTCATCAGAATCCGGAGCCAAGCCACCCACAACGTAGTTAAACTCAATGCTCGCAGGCAATTGTTGTTTCAACAACTCAAGCGTTGGCTTGTATCCCCAACACCAGCTGCACATTGGGTCATGCACATAATGAAGTTTTACGTTCATTGTTCGTTCCTTATCGAGTCGACTTTTCTATCAATTCCAACAAAAAAGGAGCCTGATTAAGGCCCCTCATTTTAACTATTCAGCGCAAAGGCTAGAGCTTACTCAGCATCATCACCAGCAACTTTAGCTGCTGCTTCTTTGATGATTGGCTGAAGTTCGCCTTTTTGGAACATCTCAAGAATGATGTCACAACCACCGATTAGCTCACCTTCAACCCAAAGTTGTGGGAAAGTTGGCCATTGTGCGTAAGCTGGAAGCTCTGCACGGATATCAGGGTTTTGTAGAATATCTACGTAAGCAAATTTCTCGCCACATGCCATTAGAGCTTGAGACGCTTGAGAAGAGAAACCACAGCTAGGTAGCTTAGGAGAACCTTTCATGTACAGTAGAATAGTGTTTTCTTCAATTTGCTGTTTGATTTTATCGATAGTTTCCATTGCTTCCTCGTTAATGGATTACGGCTTTTATTGCCTTTATTCTACCCCAAACCAAAAGAATAAAAACCATATAAAAAAAGCGGTTAACAAGCTAAGCTAACAATTCACACAAAAGTGATGAAATAAGCTTTTAATAAAGTAAAAACTTGCTAAACTATATCGCAAGTCAGCAAATTGACCATGGTTGGCAGTATAGCGAGCCATGAATAATAATATCACTGGAAGCAATCGAAAGAGTTAACTCTTTCATATCAATGGAGAATTGAGCAATGGCATTTGAACTACCGGCTCTTCCTTACGCGAAAGACGCACTAGAACCACACATCTCAGCAGAAACGCTAGATTTCCACCACGGTAAGCACCACAACACTTACGTTGTTAAGCTAAACGGTCTTATCCCAGGTACTGAGTTTGAAGGAAAAACACTAGAAGAGATCGTTAAGACTTCTACTGGTGGTGTTTTCAATAACGCTGCTCAAATCTGGAACCACACGTTCTACTGGCACTGTCTTGCTCCTAAAGCAGGCGGCGAACCAACTGGCGCTGTTGCAGAAGCTATCAACGCTGCATTCGGTTCTTTCGAAGAATTCAAAGCAAAATTCACTGATTCAGCAATCAACAACTTCGGTTCTTCTTGGACTTGGTTAGTTAAGAAAGCTGACGGTTCTCTAGACATCGTTAACACTTCTAACGCTGCTACTCCTCTAACAGAAGAAGGTGTTACTCCACTTCTAACTGTTGACCTATGGGAACACGCTTACTACATCGATTTCCGCAATGTTCGCCCTGACTACATGGCTGCATTCTGGAACCTAGTAAACTGGTCTTTCGTAGAAGAGAACCTAGCTAAGTAATCTATTACTTACGCTGCGCTATTTATAGCGAGTTACCTGTTAAAAGCTCATGCCTCGGCGTGAGCTTTTTTGTATTTGTCGTATTCCTATCAATACGAACATTACGAAACAAATTAGCCAATCAAGCCTGCTTTTTACCCTATTTTTACCTTTCTCAATCACCCTGCATAAATTCTCTATTCGCCTGTAATTAAAGGCTAAAGTTTGCCGACTCCATGCCGTTAAAGGTGTATCAAACGAGAGGCGTCATGCAAATACATACTTTAGACAAAGCAGGAATCATTAACGAACTGAAGTTCGGCATCGGAATCAGCCAAGCGGTTGAGCAAGGTCGCCGTGCTGATTTCGCGTTGCTGCTATCTATGTTTTCTAATGATGTTCGCGATTGCACGCCCATCGACACCATTGAGGTTACAGAAACAAACGAAGATCGCCTGCGCAAACAATTTGGCGTAGCAGAACCGCAGCAACTGCGTTCAAACCAATCTTCATATGAGATTTCAGCACAACAATCTAATCATTTTCATCAGGCGAGCCTTGCCAGCGCAAAACTCAGCCATTACTTGAAACCCGAAGCCTTGGCTTTTATGCCTGAAGATACTGCTGACTTCCCAGAAGAGGTTTATCAAAACCTTTCAGGTCACGATCGACGTAAACTGGCGAACAAGCAGGTCCCTGATTTGCCTCATGCCACACTCTACAACGAGCTATCGACTGCCCAACGTCAGTATCAAATTCAAGCTCAGGTATAACTTCAGCCCCGCTTTCTCGATTTATTTCTGCCTCTCTATCGACTTTGTTCAATTCACTTTATTGAATGATTCACGTGAGTGATATGAACCACCAGCCTTGGGCATACTCGAAACACCCGTTGTCGATTACCGCTTGAAGTTACTACAAAATGTGACGTGCCACTAAGTTCATAAAAACTTATTAATTGGCGCACCTTAGTTTGAACCAATTCACACCCATTGTATGAAATTTAACCCATTCTTATCCGACACGGATGATTTGTTTAGGTACTGGGATGGAAATAAAAAGCTCAATCATATTGGTGACATCTGCCGGCTCGCGACTGGGAGGGACGATTGCGAACCACTTTGTTAACCTTGGAGCCACAGTCATCCTTTGTGATAACGATACCGAAGCACTTCAGGCTACCTATTTACAGTGTGCTCGATTCTCTGATTCTGTTTACCACTACCCGCTCGAAAGTCATGACAACCAGTCGATTATCAGCGTGTTTGATTTTATCCAAACCACTTTCAACACCACACCCGATGTACTGGTCAATAACTGGATAAGCTCACCAATGCCAAGCCTAATTGGTGATCAGCCCGTCAGCAGCTTTATTAATGATCTTTCTTCTATGGCATCGACCCTTTTCGCATTTGGTCAAATCAGTGCAGAGAGATTACGAGATGAAAAGAAAGAAGGCGTGATTGTGAACGTGATATCACACGATGATTTTCATGACGTATCTGGCTTAGAGAGCGCCAACTCCATGATCACCGGATTCACACACAGTTGGGCCAAAGAACTCACCCCGTTTAAGATCCGTGTTGGCGGTGTCGTTCCCGCGATTCACAATGCCGATGGCAAGTTCAACCGTTGTCATTGGGCACAGCTGCAAGATGAACTCACTAGAACCGCAGAGTACATTATCTCTAATGATTACTTTAGTGGGCGAGTAGTGGCAGCAGAGGTTTAGCCTCGCCTATTCCTGCTCAGATAAAGCCGCTGCTCTAAGGGCAAATCACTAATCAACTAATCAACTAATCAACTAATCAACTAATCAACTAATCAACTAATCAACTAATCAACATGTCTCGTCCTAAAATACGTTGACAGTATTTCTACTAAGCCAACAGCGTCAGCTGTTGGCTTTTTTCATGCACCTCATTTGGAGTTTTCATCCTGAGACTAAGGTGCGGCCTCATGTTGTTATAGGTACTTATAGACTCTTTTACTAGTTGTTTAAGCTCTCTGAGGTTTTTACATTTATCAAGCAAGAACTCTTGTTTCAGTATTCCATTTACTCTCTCTGCTAATGCATTTTGGTAGCAGTCATAACCGTCTAATATCCAGCACCATTTGTTTGATGGGTTTAAGTTCCAACTGGCGATGAACAGCTCGTTTTTCTCGTTGATAAACGCTTTGTCTCGTTATCCCGCATAACTTACATACTCGAACTAAACTTATACCTTCCTGTTTTTGAAGGCTTCTTGCTCCTTGGCGAGATACTTTTTTCTGAGGCTAGTTCCGTGCTCAGCATCAAGAATATCAACCACTCTATTTAAAAAGAGATTCTTAATTTTTTCGTCTTCTAACTCTTTTTCAAGGCGTTTTATTTTTTGTGCTGGTGACTCTTTAGGATTAGTTGATTGGTGCATGGTGTTCATCCTTGGAGTTTGCGCCCAATTCATCTTACCGTGCTTTCGAAGCCAAGTTAAAACAGTTGAGCGGCCTTGGATACCATAAATGGTTTGGGCTTGTTTATATGTCATATCGCCTCTTTCTACAGCGGCGACGACCTGTAATTTAAAGCCTAGTGTGTAATCACGCTGAGTGCGCTTAACGTAGGTATTATTTGAAGTAGTCATAATTTGTCCTCAATGTGTAAACACATTTCAGGACGGGACAACAGTATAAAAAAAGCCCCAGTCTTTCGACTGGGGCTTTAAGCTTTTCCCGATAGATAAGTATCGTGCTAGCGAAAACTTATCTCAAAACTAATGCTTACTTATTATGCGTTAGCTTTTTCTTTTTTAGCTTTTGGTGCTTTAGCTTCAGCTGGTTTTTGGTCAGCTTTCTTAAGGATAACTGTAGTACCTTCGAAAGTTTCACCTTCAACGTATGCTTCGCCGTAGTAAGAAGTTGTTAGAACTTCTTTTAGCTCAGTGATTAGTGGGTAACGTGGGTTAGCACCTGTACACTGGTCATCGAACGCTTCAACAGCTAGCTCGTCTAGTTTAGCAACGAAATCAGACTCGTTAACACCCGCAGCTTGGATAGATAGTGGGATGTCTAGGTCTTTCTTAAGCTCTTCTAACCAAGTCAGTAGACGTTCAATCTTCTGAGCAGTACGGTCACCAGCTTGGCTTAGGCCTAGGTGGTCAGCAACTTCAGCGTAACGACGACGTGCTTGTGGACGGTCGTACTGAGAGAATGCAGTCTGCTTAGTTGGGTTATCGTTCGCGTTGTAACGTACAACGTTTGAGATAAGTAGTGCGTTAGCAAGACCGTGTGGTAGGTGGAACTCAGCACCAATTTTGTGAGCCATTGAGTGACACACACCTAGGAATGCGTTCGCAAATGCTACACCAGCGATAGTTGCTGCGTTGTGTACTTTCTCACGAGCGATTGGGTCAGCCGCACCATTTTTGTAGCTTGATGGTAGGTATTCTTTAAGCATCTTAAGAGCTTGAAGAGCTTGACCGTCTGAGTATTCGTTCGCTAGAACAGATACGTAAGCTTCAAGAGCGTGAGTTACTGCATCGTAACCACCGAACGCTGTTAGAGACTTAGGCATATTCATTACTAGGTTCGCATCAACGATAGCCATGTTTGGCGTGATTTCGTAGTCAGCTAGTGGGTACTTAGCACCAGTCTTGTCGTCTGTAACAACAGCGAATGGAGTAACCTCTGAACCAGTACCTGAAGTTGTAGTGATACATACAAGCTCAGCTTTTTGACCCATTTTAGGGAACTTGTAGATACGTTTACGGATATCCATAAAGCGCATTGCTAGTTCTTCGAAGTGAGTTTCTGGGTGCTCGTACATAACCCACATGATCTTAGCAGCATCCATTGGAGAACCGCCACCTAGAGCAAGGATTACGTCAGGTTGGAAGCTCTTCATTGCTTCAGCGCCTTTCTCAACAACAGATAGCGTTGGATCCGCTTCTACGTCGAAGAAAGTTTGAACTTCGATGCCTTGTGCTTTAAGCAGGCTAACTACGTCATCAGCGTAACCGTTGTTGAATAGGAAACGGTCAGTTACTAGGAATGCGCGTTTCTTACCTTCTAGGTCGCTCATTGCGATTGGAAGGCTACCACGACGGAAGTAGATAGACTTAGGTAGTTTGTGCCACAACATGTTTTCAGCTCGCTTCGCTACAGTTTTCTTGTTGATAAGGTGCTTAGGACCTACGTTCTCAGAGATAGAGTTACCACCCCATGAACCACAACCTAGAGTTAGAGAAGGTGCAACGTTGAAGTTGTACAGGTCACCGATACCACCGTGAGTAGTAGGGATATTGATTAGGATACGAGCAGTTTTCATCTTGTCACCGAAGTAACGGATGCGGTCTGCGTTAGTATCTTGGTTAGTGTAAAGACCAGACGTGTGACCGATACCACCGATTTCAACCATAGTTACCGCTTGAGCAACAGCATCTTCGAAGTCGTCTGCGCGGAATAGACCTAGAGTTGGAGATAGTTTCTCGTGAGCGAACTCGTCATCGTAAGAAACTTTACCAAGACCTTCACCTACAAGTACTTTTGTATCAGCAGGAACTTTAACACCAGCCATTTCAGCGATTGCTGGAGCAGGTTGACCTACGATTTTAGCGTTTAGGTTGCCGTCGATAAGAAGTACTTTACGTACTTTATCTGCGTCAGCTTTAGATAGAACGTGAGCTTTGTGAGAAGCGAAACGCTCTTTAACTTCTTCGTATACATCGCTAACAACGATTGCAGCTTGCTCAGAAGCACATACAACGCCGTTATCGAATGTTTTAGACATTAGGATAGATGCTACAGCACGTTTGATGTCTGCTGTTTCATCGATAACTACAGGAACGTTACCAGCACCAACACCGATAGCAGGCTTACCAGAAGAGTATGCTGCTTTAACCATGCCTGGACCACCAGTAGCAAGGATAAGTGCGATACCGTCGTGCTTCATAAGCGCGTTAGAAAGCTCTACAGATGGTTGGTCGATCCAACCGATGATGTCTTTTGGAGCACCAGCTGCAACAGCTGCGTCTAGAACCAGTTTCGCTGCGTCGTTAGTTGAGTTCTTTGCACGTGGGTGTGGCGAGAAGATGATGCCGTTACGTGTCTTAAGAGAGATTAGAGATTTGAAGATTGCTGTAGAAGTTGGGTTCGTTGTTGGAACGATACCACAGATAATACCTACAGGCTCAGCGATAGTCATTGTGCCTAGGTTGTCATCTTCTTCTAAGATGCCACATGTTTTTTCGTCTTTGTATTTGTTGTAGATAAATTCAGATGCAAAGTGGTTTTTGATAACCTTATCTTCAACAATACCCATTCCAGATTCAGCAACTGCTTGTTGTGCAAGTGGAATACGAGCGTGGTTAGCAGCAAGAGAAGCTGCGCGGAAGATTGCGTCTACTTTCTCTTGAGAGAATGTTGCAAACTCTTCTTGTGCTGCTTTAACGCGAGCTACTAGAGCATCAAGTTCCGCTAAGTTAGTTACAGGCATGGTGGATCTCCTAAAATAATAAATATTAAAAACTTTTTATTAAATTCGCTGCTTGCCGTTAACCTTAAACACCAGCGCTCTTAGTAAATTGCTTTCAGGGCTGAGTATATTATTTCACAGTGTGAAAAAAATTGACCCAGATCAGTTACCCAAAAAGAATTAACCAGAAAGTAGTAAGGCAATCGCAAAAATGAACTTAAGACTATGATTTATATAGATTAATATCACACTTTTCGTTCGTGCAAAAAACAAGCAAACAAACAACTTTTTTCTACATTGCGTCATAAACTGTAAAAAAGTTTCATTTTTAGTCAGCTCAATTACATGTATACGGCCAAAACTGTGCTACTGAGAGTATATCCATACCATTGCAACGAGCTAGAAACTGTCATAATTTTTATTAAAAGCGTGCGTGAGATAACATTTAGTTCAAATTGCGTTACAACACGAAACACGAGAAAACACTTTGTAACACTGGCATTACACATCTCACACTCAATTAGTTTTTCTAAAAAATAGCCCCTTCTTCAAGTTAGTTTTTTTCATTCGCTCTCATTGAATTTGTCCCTTACATTACGCACTCTGACAAAGGTCAGATCAAACCCACTACCCTACTTAACGTTACTGGAGATCGCTCTCATGCAAGGTTTAGAACTCGCAATCTTTATGCAATTCTTCCTTGGGCTTGTTGCAGCCGTAAACCCAATCGGCATCATGCCTGTTTTTGTTTCTTTAACTGCTCATATGCCACCAGAAGAGCGAAACAGGACAGCCTTACAAGCCAACATTGCTGTTGCCGTTATCTTGATTGTCTCGCTTGTTGCAGGGCAAATGCTTCTTGATATGTTTAGCATCTCGTTGGATTCATTCCGCGTTGCAGGCGGTTTACTGTTGTTGAGCATCGCATTTTCGATGATGAGCGGTAAGCTCGGTGAAGATAAGCAGAACAAACAAGAGAAATCGGAATACATCAGTAAAGAGCAGATCGGCGTTGTTCCACTGGCTATGCCTCTGATGGCTGGTCCGGGTGCAATCAGCTCGACGATTGTTTACGGTTCTCGCTACCCTGCTGCTATTGATACGGTAGGCATCGGCATTAGCATTATTGCTTTCGCAACTTGTTCTTGGCTTTTATTCCGTTCAGCGCCAGTTATCGTTCGTTTCCTAGGTCAAACCGGTATCAACGTTATTACACGTATCATGGGCTTGATCCTGGGTGCGCTAGGCATCGAGTTCATCGCCAACGGCTTACGTAACCTATTCCCAGGGTTAGCATAACGTTTAGCGGAATTGGCTCGTGTATTGCGGGCAATCAAGATTGATATATAGATGAGGCGAGTAAAGCGATTGGGCTTTCACTCGCCTCGTTATTATGAAGCTTGTATAATGACTGTTAATACATTTAACAGAAGACGAACCTCTCCTTATGTCACGTAAGCCACTTAAGCATCATTTGTACGTCATTATCTTTGGCACTCACACCCCAGCCGGACGCGCATTTGATATTTCACTGATCGTTGCAATTTTGGCTTCGCTGTTAGTGCTTATCTTAGAGTCGATCCCTAATGTGATGACCGAGTGGTCACAACAGCTGCGTTACATTGAATACAGCTTTACTGCCCTCTTTACACTTGAGTACCTGTTGAGGCTCTATTGCTCTCCAAAACCAAAATCTTATGCCACCAGCTTTTATGGTGTTGTTGACCTGTTAGCGATTCTCCCAACTTACCTAGCGATCATTTTCCCGGGCGCTTCATTTATGGGTGTGGTGAGACTGCTTCGTGTGATGCGTATCTTCCGTATCCTAAAATTGGTTCGCTACCTACAAGATTCCAACATATTGCTGCGCTCACTGTTAATGGCGAGACGAAAGATTCTGATCTTCTTCAGTACTGTCGGCATCTTGGTTGTTATCTTTGGTGCTTTGATCTTTGTTATTGAAGGCCCGGAGAATGGCTTTACCAGTATTCCTCACAGTATCTACTGGGCAATCGTGACCATCACAACCGTAGGCTACGGTGACATGGTGCCGCAAACTGCATTAGGTAAAGCCATCGCATCCCTGACTATGCTTTTGGGTTACTCAATCTTAGCCGTGCCGACCGGGATTATTACCGCAGAACTTAGTAATGAAATGAACTCGCACAAAGAGTTAGTTAAGTGCCCAAACTGCAACCGTTCAGGCCACGATTCTGATGCCATCTATTGTAAACACTGTGCCAGTGAATTAGCCGATCCCGACAAGCGTGTTGTGGTTGAAGATGAATAGGGCAGGTGCGGGATTCGAGTGGCGAGATGCGAAAGGATTTAAGAGCAGTTTCGTGATTTGAGTATGTGACACAAAAATACTAAAAGGGTGGCGTTTATCGTCACCTTTTTTGATGTTGGTTCACTGAGCCAAAACGAGATTCCCGACTACGCTCCTTCGTCGCTATCGGGAATGACGCAATTTAAGTTAGGAGAAAAACGTCATCCTCAAGAGTGAGGAACGAACGAGTTGGGGATCTCTTCCTTGTCCTATTCCAACGAGAAGATTTGGGTGAAGTCGCGAGTGAAATTAATCAACCTTCCGCGATCAAAAAAGCCGATGTATTAACACCAGCTTTTGTCTCTCACGAAGCTAAGCATTCACACAGAGTGGCGCCTGCTTTAACTTCTAAATAGAAAGAGCTTTCAATTACGCTTTCTCAGCAAGAATAATACGTAATGTACGACGTAGTGGTTCTGCAGCACCCCAAAGCAGTTGGTCACCAACTGTGAATGCGTTTAGGAAGTCGTTACCCATAGACATCTTACGTAAACGACCTACTGGTACAGACATCGTGCCTGTTACTTTAGCCGGAGTCAGTTCTTGCGCAGTGATGTCACGATCGTTAGGAATCACTTTAACCCAATCATTGTGCGTCGCGATGATCTCTTCGATTTCGTCCATTGGAACGTCTTGCTTAAGCTTGATCGTTAGTGCTTGAGCGTGACAACGCATTGCACCGATACGTACACAAGTGCCATCGATAGGTATTGGCTGACCATCTAGGCCAAGAATCTTGTTCGCTTCAACGCCCGCTTTCCACTCTTCTTTGCTCTGGCCGTTTTCACGCTTCACATCGATCCAAGGAATCAATGAGCCTGCAAGAGGAGCACCAAATTGGTCTGTTGGGAATGAAGATGAACGAATCGTATCCGCAACCTTCTTATCAATATCAAGAATCGAGCTTGAAGGATTTGCTAACTCAGAGCTTACGCTGTCGTTGATCACACCCATTTGTGAGATAAGCTCACGCATGTTTTTAGCGCCAGCGCCCGATGCCGCTTGGTAAGTCATCGCACTCATCCACTCGACCATGCCTTTTTCATATAGGCCGCCTAGTGCCATAAGCATCAAGCTCACAGTACAGTTACCGCCAACGAAAGTGTTGGTGCCGCTGTGAATGCCTTGTTGGATTTGAGCCAAGTTAACAGGATCAAGAGTGATGATTGAATCAGCGTCCATACGCAGAGTAGAAGCCGCATCAATCCAGTAGCCTTTCCAACCTGCTTGGCGCAGCGCTGGGTATACTTTTGACGTGTAGTCGCCACCTTGACAGGTAATCACTGCATCTAGCTGTTTTAGGCTATCAATATCAAAAGCGTCTTGAAGTAGACCAGCATCTTTACCGCCTAGAACAGGGGCAGGAATACCAATCTGAGATGTGCTGTAATAAACAGGCTCAATCAGGTCGAAGTCTTTCTCTTCAACCATACGTTGCATCAGTACAGAACCAACCATACCGCGCCAACCAACTAGACCTACTCTCATCGCTCACTCTCCATGTATAAAATTAAAAATTGCTCTCCCCCATCTATAAGTTTTTCAGAAACAGAACTCAAGTGCTTTTTGTCAAAAAGTGTAACTTTTTCGTTTCTTTTAAGTGAACGTAATGAATCGTGCAGTTATCCCTGTGTCGACACTCAATATCCTCATCACCAATAAAGATCTCAATATCGGCAAATTCAAACATTTGCACGGTAGAAATCGTTGAAATTCAGTCTGATCGTAAACAGTAATTCCCTCTTTTAAATCAAGGTTACTCAGAATTATATTTTACATAACGAAAACAACGTGCGACAGAAATCAACATGTAACAATCATGAATTTAACAATATTTTAGATTATGAAACCACAATTGATTGAGTTAACAGTCAAATATCACAACTTAGACGTATTTTTTCGATATAATAAACTAATTACTGTAGTGTCCGTTTCGTACCACACACTATAACGAAGCACTATAAATGCTCGAAATCACAAGAGGCTTTTATGAAGCAGAGTAAAACTCGCCTACCGAACCTATTACAGGTATTCATCGCGTTAGGACTATTTCTATCCCTTGCTTTTTCCTTTACTGCAAAGTTTGACCTTCCAATCCAACTTGCCTTGTATATTGGCTGGTTCATTATAATGGTTCTTGGTGTTCGTCTTGGTCACCAATACAAAGACTTAGAAAAAGCAGCACTCAAAGGAATATCTAATGGCTTAGGCGCAGTTTTAATACTTTTAGCCGTTGGCGCTCTTGTTGGTACTTGGATCTCAGGCGGGATCGTCCCGACCATCATTTACTATGGTCTGAAAGCTATCCACCCTTCTATCTTCCTTTTGGCGACCATGATCATCTGTTCTCTAACTGCATTGGCTACCGGTACTTCTTGGGGTGCAGCAGGTACAGCGGGTATTGCGATGATGGGCATTGGCCAAGGCCTTGGTGTTCCAGCGCCAATCACGGCAGGTGCGGTACTGTCAGGCTGTTACTTCGGTGACAAGATGTCTCCGCTATCTGATTCAGTGATTCTTGCTTCTTCAATGTCGAATGTTGAAGTGGTTGAACACATTAAGGGTATGTTGCCAGTTGCGTTAATCAGCTACGTAATTACCGGCATCATGTTTACTGCGTTTGGCTTCCACTACGCGGGCAACGTTGATATGAGCCAAGTTGAGTCTGTAATCAAAGCAATGGAAGTACAGTTCTACATCACACCTTACTCATTCGTTCCTGTATTGATCGTACTTGGCCTGCTGGCTTTCCGCATGCCTTCATTCCCAGTGATCAGCTTCGGTTCTCTGCTAGGTATTATCTGGGCAGTGATGATCCAAGAGATCGACTTCCTAACGGCATTCAATACGGCTTGGGCGCCGTTCTCAATCTCTTCTGGTGTCGAGTTCATTGATTCGATTCTTAACCGTGGCGGCATGTCTTCAATGCTGGGTTCGGTTGCGGTTATCGTATTTGGTTTAGGCTTTGGTGGCTTGCTAGATAAAGTCGGCGTGCTAGAGACAATTGCGAAGGTATTCGAGCGCCGCGTAAACAGCGCAGGCTCATTAGCAACCAGCACCATTGGTACAGCGTTCATGGGTAACGTATTCGGTTCAGCAATGTACGTGTCGCTTATCCTTACGCCAAAAATCTGTGCGAAGAACTACGACCGTTTAGGCTACAAACGTAAGAACCTGTCTCGTAACGCTGAGTTTGGCGGCACGCTAACATCAGGTATGGTGCCTTGGAGTGATAACGGCATCTACATGGCGAGTATTCTTGGCGTTGCGACGCTATCTTACGCGCCGTTCATGTGGTTAAGCTTCATCTGTATCATCGTGACTATCGTGACATCTTACATGGGCTGGTTCGTTGATAAGTGTGAACCAACAGCGCCAGCACTTTACACTGAAGAAGCGGCAGAGCTAACTAAGCAACAAGCCTAGTACTTCATCGTTCAGGGCGTTAGAACGTAAAACAAAACGTTAATGGTATAAATGCAAAAAGAGCGCCCTAGAGCGCTCTTTTCTTATCTGCTGATTTGCTTATTTATTGGCGGTTCGTTTACCCAACCAATAACCGATACCCAACGGTGCAAAGAACACCACTAAGATAAACAAGATGAAGTAGATAATCACACCTTTGATTAGCTCCATCAGCTTATCAATCGCAAGCACGACCACCTCTTGAGATACACGGTCTAAATCTTTGGTGAACAGCTCTCTTTCTGATGTCACGATACCAGCAATCTCGATGCGCTCTTTCTCAATCATCTGAACCAAAGCTTCTCTCTCACGCGTCACCATCTTTTCTAGTGCCACACGCTCATCGCTCAGCATTGCTAACTTTTGGTCGGTCTTATCGCTGAGGTCGTTGAGCAATGGCTGCATTTCTGTCGACATAATAGAAGCCAGTGTTTGCATGTACTCTGGGTTGTTCTCAATGAAATCCTGCATGCTTGCTGACGTTTGACGAAGGCTTTCCAATGTCATCGACAAGTCTTCACCGGTGAGTGAACTGTTCATCGCAACCAACTCGGCTTTCCAGGTCATCAATTTTGGCGTTTGGTCAGCCATTAAGCTTAAGCGGTCTGATGCATCGCTCATGGCTTCTGGCATAGTACCTAGGCTCTGAACGATTTGAGATTCGTCTTTACCCAGATAAGCCAACCATTCGCGATAAGCAGGCGTGCTTCTGAAGGTAAGATCATTAAAAGGATTGTTCGCGGCAAACTCTGCGACGAATGCTTTGCTCTTTTTGAAATCACTTGAGCTCAATACGCCCTTTGCTAGCTTCTCAGCTTCTTGATCAAGAAAACGAGCTGTTTCTACCGCATCATCGGTCACGAACAAATCAGCACCGTCACCTTGTGCGTAAAACTGATTCATTTGCGCAGTGAACACCCATGAGTCAATTAAGGCTGACATAGGAGAAGTTTGGTAAGCCGCTTGCTGTAAGCCCTGCTCTGCGTGGATCTTCCAAAGCAACACATAAGATTGATGTAAGGTGTCATCAGCCGGGTAAGATTGCGCGATTACATCCGCCGAGTCTTCTACTCGTGTGAAAAACATCTTGGCGTATTCACGCGTCATGAGGCGAGCATTCAGCTCTTGTTGAGTGAGAGGCGTCGTCTGACTATCTAACTTAACTTCTAAGAGAGAACAACCACTTAGCACAATGCTAAGCACCAACACCATCCAACTTCGACTCGAAACTCGTAACATATAAACCTCTGACAAAGACTAAGGGCGCGGATTGTATGAGCACTTCGTCAGAGTATTGTCAAAATTCCTACAAAAGTTAACGTTGATTATCTAAATATGCATGAGCTGAATCTACCGAGGCTTTTATTGCCTGCTCGAGCTCGGTTAAATCATGATCACTGATGGCTCTTGATTGCTTCATCGTCATTTCGATACTCGCTGCAATGATCGCCAATCGAGACGCTTTGATGCTACCCGCCACGCCTTTCAGGCTATGCACAACACGAGCAGCGGAAGTCTCATCTTTGGTCAGTAGCGATTTAAACTTCTCATAATCGTCAGCGTGATCTTGTACAAATACGCCAAGCAACAATTCAACAGACTCTGCGTCACCATCGAGTGTTTCTAACATGTCTTCAATATCAATCGCAGGTTTTGAATCCGTGACACTGGCAACGTGTTTCTCTACCACTGGCGTATCTTCAATATTTTGTTTAGCAGCGGGTTGACTTGCCACCACACTAGAACTCGGCTGTGATTGAAAATTGGAGTGTTGGCTACCTACAACATGAGAGGTATTACCTGCTGGTTTCACTACTGAGGCAGCGGCTTCTTCTAGCTCAACCTCTTCATGATCAGTCCGAGAATCACTTGGGTTACTTGATTCGGCTTCAGGCTCAGGAGTGAATTCTTCATCTGTTTCTTTAGTTAATTTTTTTGCATTAGCGCCCCACAAAACCAGCGCTATCATCGCCACCAAACTCAAACCAAGCATCACCAATAATAGGTTAAATTGACGATCGTGAAACTCAGCTTCAAGCTTGATGATCTGCTCGTTGACTGAGTTCTTCTTAATCTTATCAACCAAATAGTTAAGCTGAGCGTAATCACTCAACAATGCAGATGCATCTGCTAGCAACTGTTGAATCGCGTCTTGTTCTTCGGTTTCTAATGCATACGACTTATCAAGAATAGAATCAAAGGCGCGATAAGTGGCAGACGAGCTTTGATTATCAGAATACATGGCTTCGAAAACCACCACTCCGAATTCATTCAGTAGCGGTTTTAGCTTAGGAGAGAGTTCAGTATCGGCACGCAACAGCTTGATGTTGTCGACAATGTCTTGAACCTGACTTTCTATTGGGATGAACTCATCAAATTTTTCTAGGAATTGGTCTGCCACGTAAAGCAGTTGATTCACATCAGGGCGAAAGAGAGCGTGTTGGAAATCAGATTCAATCTGCAGCCTGATCGAGTAAACCAATTGAGCATCAAGTGCGAGGTCATTGATTCGAGATACTCGCAGTGGCTCCGAGAAATAAAGCGATTGCCTTAGTTCATTAACGCGAATACCGAGTTCTTCAATTTGAGCAAGAGAATGTGTGTAGGAACGGCTTAGATTGAGAAGTGCTAATGAAGGCAGTAGCCACAGAGCCAAGAGCACAACCAAGAAAGTGGCTGGTTTTTTAAAGCGATTGGGCTTTGCTACTGATTGTTCCATCTATATTCCTTGTGCGTATTTGCTGTCAGCCATTATCGTTAGCTAAAAGACTAAGCACAAAACAAGCGACAACATCCTGCTGCCGCTTCTACCCGTTAACTTCCGACTATGACTTATTGCGAGTCAGCTGGTCACGTAAGTTCGGTGGTGTGCCTTTAATTGTTAGCGTGTCTGTCTCCGGATCGTAGAAGATACGCTCGCCTAGAAGCAGACTATCAAAACTAACATTCAAACCGCCACCAGCACCAACAAATTTTGTTAGTTTACGCATAGTTGCGCGATCGGCTGGGAAGCTATCTTCTAACTCATAGCCTTGCTCACTAGTATAGTCGAAGAAGCTCGTGCCATCAGTGCTTGCTGGTAATTCGCCAGAAAGCTCACGAACTTGCACTTCATCACCCGCTTTTAGCTGCTCGTTACAGTAGTCGGCAACCTGCTTTTTGTAGCTGATCGCTTCTTCTTTCTCTAATTTAGAGTCAGAAACAAAATCTTCTACCGCTTGCATCAACACTTGGTTTTGCTGTTTAGCATCTAAACCGACTTCAGCTTGAAGAAAATCTAGGAAGAAATCCGCGACTTTACGGCCAACACGTCCTTTAATATAAGTTAAGTAACGATTTGACTCTTTGTCTGTCTCGTAAGTCGACAAGTCTAGGCGCGCCGCGATATCCATTTTAGAGATATCTAGGTAGTCAGTTGCGCTAATATCTAGCCCTTCTGTCACTTTTAGGCTTTGGTTTGAAGGCAGCAAGCCGATGAAAAGGTAATCTGTCGCAAGTGACTGATATTCAGCCATTACCAAGATACCCTCGTCAGCGAATGGGTACTTTGACAGCTCGTCTTTTAGACGTTGCGCACTCTTTTGAGAAAAATCGTAAAAGTTTGTCTCACCAGCACGAAGTTGATGCAACCACTGCTGAAATTCGCTGTCAGATTTGAAAGAACCAAACCCTTTGCCTGCTTTTGAATTAAAAACACGGTGAAGTTCAGCAACTAGGCTTTCAGATGAAGCATCGTTTTCTAGAGATTCAGCACGATAGTTAACAATCAGTTCATCCTGATCGTTCTTGCTCAGCTGGTGTAAAATTACGTTGGAAAGGTGAAGGCTCATAGTGAAAATATTACCGTTCAGGTTTCAGTTGTCGTGCATAGTAGGTTATCATAAGCCGCTTTTACTATCATTATTAGAGTCCTTATGCCGATTATATCTAAATACACAGATGAACAAGTTGAAAAAATCCTAGCTGAAGTAGGTGCTGTACTATCTAAGCACAAAGCTTCACCAGAACTTTCACTGATGATCGCTGGAAATATCGCAACCAATGTCTTAAATCAGAATGTTGCTGCTTCACAACGCAAAGGAATTGCTGAAAAATTTGCCGAGGCTTTAATTTCTTCTCTTGAAGATAAAAAGTCTCACTAAATTTGATTGACGGATAAAAGAATTATAAATGGTAGACAGCGCAAACTCATATAGCGATCGTGTATCTCGACTGGTTGGTTGGGGTCACTGGTTTGCATTTTTCAACATCATTGCTGCGATGTTGATTGGTACTCGTTATATTACTCAATCTGCTTGGCCAGAAACCTTGCTGGGTCAATTCTATTTGGCTGCATCGTGGGTTGGTCATTTCGGCTTTTTAGTGTTCGCGCTCTATCTATTAGTGCTGTTCCCGCTCACTTTTATTCTTCCGTCGAGGAAGTTATTACGTTTGGTTGCCGTTTGTTTCGCGACCATAGGTTTAACTGTCCTACTGATTGATACACAAACGTATCAAAATATAAACCTCCACCTGACGCCTGTCGTGTGGGAGGTTTTATTCAGTGGAGAGGAGTCTGCATTCACCTCTGACTTGCAGCACCTCTTCATTGTTATGCCGCTTATCTTCTTACTGCAACTCGGTCTGTCTGAGTGGGTTTGGCGTAAGCAGCGTAAACTGTCTCATAAACACATCGGCCGTCCAATTACCGCCGTATTCTTCTTGTGTTTCATCAGCAGCCACTTGACCTACATGTGGGCTGATGCGTATTTCTATAACCCGATTACTAGCCAAAAAGCGAACTTCCCACTGTCTTACCCAATGACAGCGAAAAGCTTTATGGAGAAACATGGCCTATTAGACCGTGAAGAGTACCTACAGCGTTTAGAAGCGAACAAAGAGAACGTAAACCTAGTTAGCTACCCGCTAGAAAAAATTCAATACAACCGCCGCAGTGATGATCTGAATATCCTGATGGTGAGTGTAAACAACCTTCGCTCTGATGCACTTAATGCCACAGCGATGCCAAACAGCTACGCTTACGCGCAACAGTCGATCAATTTCACCAACCATTACAGTTCAAGTAATGATATGTTTGGTATTTTCGGTCTGTTTTATGGCCTTCCGAGCAGCTACGCAAGCAGCATCGAAGCACAAGGCTCAAGCGCAGTACTATTGGATGTTTTAGACAATCATAATTATAAGTTTGCCGCTTTCAGTGGCGACAACTTTGACGATGCACTTTACTCGGAAATCATATTCCGAGGCCGTGACGTGATGCCAGAGCAAGCAACTTATGATGATCAAAGCGCAATACAAGCTTGGGCAGATTGGATTCAATCACCACAGGCTAAACGTCCTTGGTTTAACTTTATTGAACTGACCACGCTGGATAACTTCTCTAGCTACGATTCAAGTTCTGAATCAGATTCGACATTGAGCACAGCAGAACGTTTTGCGGCAGACTATCAGAAATCTGCTCAAGCGGCCGATGCTCAACTAGCGACTATCTACGCTGAACTAGAGCGCTTAGATCTTATCGACAATACGGTGGTTATCATTACTTCTAACCACGGTACTGAGTTTAACGAAACCAAAACCAACAGCTGGGGTGCAAACTCTAACTACAGCCGTTACCAATTACAGGTGCCTCTATTCATCAGTTGGCCTGGTAAGTCTGCTTCTGAGTACACTCACCGCTCTAGTCACCTAGATGTGTCGGTAACGCTAATGCAGGAGCTGTTAGGCGTATCATCGAACCCAACTGACTTCAGTAGCGGTCGTAGCTTGTTTGATGAACGTAAGAGAAAGTGGATTCTAGCGGGTGATTCTCGCGAGCTTGCACTGGTTACTGATCAGCAAACAACAGTGTTAGATAAATTTGGTAACTACAAATTGTACGACCAGAACTACAAACGCCTGAAAAACGTAAGCCCTCGCTTACCTGTATTGATGCAAGGCCTCACTGAACTACAGCGTTTCTACACAAAAAATGACTAAATGATCATCAATGAGAAAAGGGAAGCCAGTGGCTTCCCTTTTTTATTGCCGTGAATGATTAGAAAACAAGCAACAAAACAAAATTATGAAAATTAAGGGTTTACAAGCCCCTTCGCCCCTTATATTATTCTCGCCACTGGAGGGATGGCTGAGTGGTCGAAAGCACCGGTCTTGAAAACCGGCAACCGTTAATAGCGGTTCTAGGGTTCAAATCCCTATCCCTCCACCACATTAAAGAAAGCCGCTGAGAAATCAGCGGCTTTTTTGCATCTGAAGCTTTTTAAAATTTGAAGTTAGGTATCGACTTTCATCCTTGTCATAAAAAGCCACAAGCCGACCAACCTTTATCAGTCGTACTTTATTGTTGTCCTCAAGTCGCGCTCAGCCAACAAATCGATATCTGAACTAGACCATTTATTGCCTGCGATTAGTTCATCACACAGGCCAAAGCTCATAGCGAATATTACGAAGATGATTTTTAATAGTTGAACTTCATCTCTTCATCGATAAAAAGCACAACAAATAGCCATTCAGCACAAAATTATCGAAAAGCGTTCATAAAAAAAGCAGTCAGTTGATAAGGGTATTTACAAGCGAAAGTCACCCTTATATTATACGCGGCATCGGAGGGATGGCTGAGTGGTCGAAAGCACCGGTCTTGAAAACCGGCAACCGTTAATAGCGGTTCTAGGGTTCAAATCCCTATCCCTCCACCACATTAAAGAAAGCCGCTGAGAAATCAGCGGCTTTTTTATATCTGAAGTTTACGTATCAGGCTGACACAGCCTTTTCACTACGCCACCTTTCGGCTCACTTCAAAGCGTCCTATCAATTGATCTAAGCGGCTTAATGCATTACCCATTAACGACACCCGACGTGCGAGTTGCTTCGTCGACAGTTGTAGGTCAGAGATAGAACGTTGGGCTTTGTCTGCCGTTTGTCCATTTTTCTGACTGTTCTCGTCTAGGTTAGACATAGTCGTAAAGAGATCCGCCACTGCTGCTTGAATTTGCTCACTGCGGGCGTTCGAGTCGACGGTTAAGTTTCCTTTACTCACATTCTCAACGCCTCGCTCCATCGACTCCACTGCGCTGCGAGACTTGGTATGCAGCTCTTTCATTAGGTCACTAATATGGTTCGCGGCTTGTGAAGTTCGGTCAGCTAAAGTTCTTACTTCTGAGGCAACCACAGAAAACCCTCTTCCGTGTTCACCTGCTCTTGCAGACTCTATGGCCGCGTTCAATGCTAGAAGGTTCGTCTGCGCTGTAATGTCGGTAATGATGTCTATAATGTCAGACACTTTGGTCATTTCATTATTCACCTCATTTACGCTGTGGGCTGAGCTTTCTACAATATGCCGCACAACTTCCATGCCTTCAACCGACTGATTGTATTCCTTCTCCGCATTAAGAACGGCTTGCTTCATGACTGTATCCATTTGCGTTGCCGAAACGGTCGCATGAGTAATTTCACTCTGTTGATACTGACTTAGGTCCAACATATTGCTGAGCGCCAGTGACGCATCATCACTGGTTTGCTTCATCACGACACTCCGACGAAACATCGATTCCGATACTTCCCTAACTTCGTGGCTCGCATGAATCAAGTCACTCACCGTGCTATCTAAGTTATCGATGAAGCTGTTAGTCCAGCGCCCCAAATTACCAAGTTCATTATGGCTAAATGTGGTTGGGTCGAGTCTCCGACTTAAATTGCCATCACCTTCGGCTAAGGTTTGCATCACCCCGGTCATTTCATGGACCTTATTTGCTAACGGTTTAGCACTCACTAGACGGAATAAACCGAGAGCGAGAAGCGCGCACACGAACATGACACCGCCGTGCAAAAGAGGGGTTAACGTATAAAAGTGAGCAAGCAGTAATGGAACAGATAGAGGCAGTAACATGCAGCCGATAAAATGTTTAGATAAGGTGTAACTTAGGCTTCGATCTCTATAGACCTCTTCTAAGTCAGACTCACACATCATGCCGAAGGTGTCTGGTGAACCGTCCAGTTGAAAAGTGATACCTTTACCGATGACCGGAATGTGGCGATAGTCGGAATACCCCGGGTAACCAATAAACAGGTTGCTGCCATTTTTGATGGTTTCTCTGACGCCGGGATGAAGTTGATTCGTGGCAGGATCCGTAAATCGAATCTCAAATTCAGTGTGCTGTTGGATCTTAACCGTTCCCCAATCAGTATGAATCCCTTGTTTTAAGTTCTCGCCATGTGAAAAGGTATTATCTTCAAAGCGGGAGCGAGAGAGCGCAACACCTGGTTGAATTTGAGGGTCATGAATAGAGTCGACCATAAAGATATAGTTATCACCCGACTCACTATAAATATGCCCCGCTTCTCTCTGAATAATGTCACCAATAACATCATTGGGAACACGACCACATAAGAACTGCTGAGTCCCTTCGTCCCGAGAAAAGGGCACATAAAACATCAGAGTGACTTGATCATGAAACGATGAACTCGATGCCCCTACATTCAGCGTGCGAGGATCCATATACGGCCCGTGTAGATAACGCTTCGATGTCCCTTCGACTAAAGCCTTCTTATCTGCGAGAGTTGAACCGATATGGTCGTGATAACTTGATGCTTGCGCGACACCTTTAGAATCGACGATCGCCAGCTCAGAGAAATCCGTGCCACGTTTAAGAAGACTTGATAATGTACTTTCCGCCTGTTCTTCCGCTCGGCTTGCCAAATAAACGGCAGAGTCTTCTAAAAAGTCCCATTGGTTCTTCACCCAATTATGAAGAAGTTGAACTCTAGTATGGGCGATACTTTCAAATGTTTGCTCGAGCTCTTCTGTCCTACTTCGATTTAGAAAACAGGCTCTACGCATTGCCAGTTTCCCTGTTGCGCCAAACCAATTAAGCCAACTGCGTTCCTTGTCCGTCAGGTTCATTTACATCCCTTGTGTTTTTATATTCACATGGGTAAAGCAATTTACAGACCAGAATTAATCACACAAATACGTAACTAATTAATAAAAAAGTAATTTTTGCGTATCAAGGTGGTGCAAGTCGTGTCTTTTTTGGTGCAACAGATACTTCTTCTTTATCACCTTGTTAATGAGGTTTCAGCGGTTAATTTGAGAAGCTAATCGTAAACATGATGAGCCGCTTTCAAAAGCTGCATGTGAATAGGAACCAGATCTTCATGTTGTGTTCGATAGCCACCACCAACAACACACACCATCGGAATGGATTCTGATTTCGCTAGGCCAATCATCAAGCAGTCGCGTTCAAATATGCCTTGTGTAGACACATTTAAATAGCCTAGTTCGTCATCTTGATGGATGTCGATGCCAGCATCATAGATGATAAGGTCAGGTTGGTGATGCGCAATCGCCAGCTTGGTGACTTGTTCGAAACACCTTAGAAACTCTTCATCTTCGGTTTCACGACTTAGCGGCACATCTAAATCCGACAGAGGTTTACGTGCAGGAAAGTTTTTATCACAGTGGAAAGACAGAGTAATAATCTCATCGCTATCTTGGCAAAGCGTCGCTGTGCCGTCGCCGTGGTGAACATCGCTATCCACAATCAACACCTTATCTATGTGCTCAAAGGTCAACGCGTGCTTTGCTGCCAGCACAAGATCATTCAACAGACAAAAGCCACTGCCAAAATCATGATGCGCGTGATGGTAGCCACCACTCAAATGAATCGCTAAACCACTCTCTATCGCCATTTCTGCGGCCAAACAAGTTCCTCCGCTGGAATAGAGCGTTCTTTCAATAAGTTGTTCACTCCAAGGAAAGCCAATACGCCTCATCTTTGCCGCGGGCAGGTTTCCAGAAACAAGCAAATCCACATACTCGCTATCGTGTACCTGTTTTACTTGCTCAACCGAAACGGGCGTTGGTTGGAACACTTCAAACTTGCTGTTCCATAGTGGCTCGCTATCCATTAGCGCCTCAACAGCACTGTGTAACAACTGGTATTTGTTAATCGGATAACGGTGACCTTCAGGTAAAGGCAGTTGCGAATAGATTGGGTGGTAAATTAAAGGAATCATAATAAAGTTAATTGCGTATCTTTCTCAAAATCATAACAGCCTCAGACTTGGCGACAACCTTAATTAATGATAACAATTATCATTACCTTTAATCCATTTCAGAGGCAACAATGAAAAACGTAATACTCATCCTTGGGGTGATCTGCGGCTCGATGGCTGCAGTAATGATTTTTGTAGGAATGCTAATGGCCAGTTGGTGGACCGTTGATTTTCTCGTGTTAAGCCATCAAACTTAACTAATTGAACTGAAAAGGAATCACCATGAGCGTTATTTTTATTACTGGAGCGAACCGCGGCATTGGCTTAAGTCTGACTCAACAATACTTGAAAGGTAATCACAAGGTGTACGCAACTTATCGTGATGCCAATTCAGCAAAAGAGCTGCTCTCACTCGCAGACCACAACAGCAACCTAACCTGCATTCAGTTAGAAATAACCGATTACCAAGCGGTGAGCCAACTTCCTTCTCAAATTCCGTCGATTGATATCTTGATTAACAACGCTGGCTACTATGGGCCAAAGGGTTACGGACTGGGTAATACTGACGTTGAAGAGTGGCGCCGTGTTTTTGAGGTCAACACGATTGCGCCATTGAAGCTTGTCGAAACGCTATTGCCCGTTCTAGAAAACAGTGGCGTGAAAAAGATCGCTTGCTTGTCTTCTCGAGTGGGCAGCATGGCAGAGAACACCTCCGGCGGAGGCTACATCTATCGCTCCTCTAAAGCAGCTCTCAACTCCGTTGTGAAGAGTTTAAGCAACGACCTAACCGATAATGGCTTTACCGTGTTAGCGCTGCACCCAGGTTGGGTACAGACCGAAATGGGTGGTCCTAATGCTCTAATCGATACAGACACTTCGGCATCTGGCCTTATCAAAGTCATCGAATCTGCCAATACCGAAGTAAGTGGTCACTTCTTCAATTTCGATGGCTCTGTAATAGCCTGGTAGGCTCCCCATGAATACTCGCCTTCTTTCAGATTTACTGCAACGTTCACCACTGATTTTGTTAACCGTGGTGCTCGGTGGGTGTTTTGGGGAAGGCCCTGGAGACTTATTCGACGACTATCAAACTAAAATAGCCAGAGTACAAGACGCTGACGAGATAAAAGAGAACTGGGAATTTGAAAGCCTACCGAGAAAGCGAGAGCTGTTACTGGATATCCCTTCGCTCTCTATCGGGCTCATCGACAGCTACCAGCTTCGCCAATGTGGATTGTTCAACCTGATTGCCGAAAGAAACTCAGTACTCGGAAAAGTCGCGGACGAGTTCCGAAATTATGACTATCAAGTCGCTCTACTGGAAGGCGTTGGTCAATGTTTAGCTAATAACGAGTTAGACCCAGAGATCGTAGAACTACTAAAAGAAATTGAGCAACAGAAACTCGCACAGTTTCCGCTACATCAATGGAATCTCATCTATGCCAGTGATGCTATGCAGTCGCAAATGCGGGGGAGTCAGTGGTTACGTGCTGATATTGGCGATCAAGTGAGACAGACAAGCGACGCCCTAAAACATATCAATCAAGCGTTAAACACATCTCTCGTTTCGGGCAAAACCATTGAGGTGCAAGAAGTACTGGAGAAGAGTTCTACGCTTGGAGATTTGTACTACTCACTCGCGCGAGCCTCGGTTGAACTCGATACCATCACCAAGCAACTCAAAACCTTTGATGGCAATATCATCTGCGGGAAACAACGAGACACCACTAAGTTTCGTTATCTCAACAATGTGTTCGAACAACAGTATATTGGCAAGGTTCAGCCTTACATGGCACAACTCGATGGCTATTATCAGCAGTTAGCATCGCAGCTGGTTATGTTTGATGCTCAGCCAGAACTTCACAGCTACTACTTTCCCATCCAAGATACACACCAAGCCTTTCGCGCATCAACTCGCCGCCATGTAGATTACTGGCAGCAATTATTTAAGCGTTGCGGACGCAAGGTTGGACGTTAATATCTCTACCGATAAGTGCTAGCTCTTAGTGCCCTTTTTTGCTGAAGTACCTTTCTTTGCATACGACCCGTTCTTGGCATAAGACTTCTTAGCACCGCCTCCTTTACGACGTTTAAACGCTGGTCTTTCGACTTTAGGAAGGTGGCGGAGTGATTCAGGAACTTCTCCCATTTTCACTTTACCCATCAAGCCATCTATCTTGCTTTCTAGCGCTTGCATGAAAGGTTGATACGCTTGATTTCGTTCTGCCATGCCTTGCAACTGGTGTTCCCAATGCGCTGTCATGTCAGGAAAGGTCGAATCCTCGGGTAGAGCATGAATCAAGCCTCGACCAGCAGGGCTACTATGAATACTCTTACCTTGACGCGTGAGCAGCTGCCTTTTAAAGAGAGTATCGAGAATACCTGCACGAGTCGCCTCTGTTCCAAGACCGTCCGTCTCTTTCAAAATAGCTTTCAGGTCTTTGTTCGCAACAAAACGCGCGATACCTGTCATCGCTTGAAGTAATGTCGCTTCTGTAAAGTGTTTTGGCGGCTCGGTTTTCTTATCGCCAATCACACCTTCACGACAGGTGAGCACAGTCCCTTTATCGAGCGGTGGGACCGTATCAGTACCATCACCTTTCTCTTCGGTGTCTGTTTTACCCATCAACACTTTCCAGCCGGGGTTAATAAGCTGACGCCCTTTCGCAATGAACACGCCACCAGCGATATCAAAAACCAACTTAGCATCCGCAAAAACAGCCGGTGGGTAGAACTGCATCAGATACTGGCGGGCGATTTGTTGATAGATTTTCATCTCATTGGCAGACAAACCATTCACCGATGATTTCTTCGGAGTAGGAATAATCGCGTGGTGAGCATCAACCTTGCTGTCGTTCCATGCTTTTGATTTAAGTGAAAGATCCGCGCCTTGAGCACCACTTTGCAGCTCTTTCGCATTATTAGCGATGGCGTCTACGATCGACTCTCGCTGCGAATAGTGCTCTTTAGGGAGATAGCGGCTATCAGAACGCGGGTAAGTGATGAGCTTGTGCTTCTCATATAAAGACTGACAGGTATCTAGCACCTGCTGAGCACTCATGCCAAAACGTTTAGACGCATCAATCTGCAACGCAGACAACGAATAAGGAAGTGGCGCTGCTTGTTTGCTTTGCTTCTGCTCTGACTCTGTGACGGTTGCAGGTTGGTTCGCGATTCGCTGAGCGACGTTTTCAACCAACTTTCGATTGAGTACACGGCCTTCTTCGTCTTGCCACGGCTTACATGCTTCACTTGGTTTCCAACGAGCGCGAATATCAAAGCTCTGACCGTTGTTTTGATAAGGGATCAAGGCATGCAGAGTGAAATAATCTTTCGGAATGAAGTTCTCGATCTCTTCATCACGTCTCACCACCAAACCAAGTACTGGCGTCTGCACTCGCCCTACCGACAATACACCTTGGTAACCGGCTTTTTGACCAAGCAAGGTATAGGCGCGAGTCATGTTCATGCCATACAACCAATCGGCTCTAGAGCGCGCCAATGCGGAAATTGAGAGTGGGATAAAGTCACGGTTACTGCGCATTTGAGAGAGCGCACGTTTTACGGCAGGTAAGTTCAAGTCACTGATCAATAGCCTGTCCATCGACTCTTTCTTAGCCTTAGAGACTTTGCAGTAATCAATCACTTCATCAACCAGTAGCTGCCCTTCTCTATCCGGGTCTCCGGCGTGAACAATTTGAGTGGCGTCCTTCAATAGCTTTCGGATCACCGTAAGCTGTTTGCTCGATGTCTTACGAGGTCTTAACTGCCACTGCTCTGGCACGATAGGAAGATCGGCCAAGTTCCATTTCTTATAACGGTCGTCATAAGCGTCTGGCTCAACCTGCTCCAACAAGTGTCCAATACACCAAGTCACCACATCCCCATTGCCACATTTGATAAACCCTTGGTCTTTCTTCTGTGGATTAGGCAGTGCAGCGGCGATCGCGCGGCCGAGGCTTGGTTTTTCAGCAATAATAAGGCGAGACATTTTTTTCCAGATGCTACAAACAATTAGGGTCACATTATCTAATGTGACCCTAATAAATCAAGAAAAACTGGTTGTTTATACAGTTAGCATTCCACTATTCAAGCTTCAGCGTTCTTATAAGAACTCAACAAACTTCGCGAAGTCACGCTCTGGTATTTTCATCGGTGTACAGCCCGGAGTACCAAGATATAGGAAACCAACGATCTCATCGTCACCTTCTAAACCGAATGCTTGATGCACTTCTGGGTGGAACATCCATTTACCAGACCGCCAAAAGCCTTGGAAGCCTTGAGCGACGGCGGCCATTTGCATTGCTTGCGCCGCACAGCCTGCAGAAAGATGTTGCTCAATCGCTGGTACTTTCTCGTGCTCAGTCACTTTAGCAATCACGGTGATCACCATAGGTGCTCGGAACGGCGCCTTTTTCACTTTCTCGATCACCATCTCTTCGCTCTCATCCGCTTCAGCGGCACGAACCAAGATATCAGATAGCTTCTGTAGCCCTGAACCTTGCGCGATGACAAAGCGCCAAGGTGTTAACGCACCGTGGTCAGGAGCTCGTAAGCCCGCTTTGATGATATTTTCTAACGCTACACCTTCAGGTGCCGGATCAGAGAGTTTTGCGATAGAGCGTCTGTTGAGCAATAGATCCAAAGCATCCATTTGAAGTCCTTACTATTTCTTTATTATTTGTATACTTGAACTTTAGCACAGAATACAAACGATAATAAATCTCAACCACCGCCCATTTGGGTTCGATTAGAAACAATAAAGGCTCCTAAATCTATGACTTAGGAGCCTTGTTAAAAATCTAACTCAGCGAATTAAGTAACAATATCTACCGATAAAGTTACAGTTTGATAGCTGATTCTATAACTTAATCGCTAGCTCAACACCTTGACGGATAGCACGTACCGCATCTAGCTCACCGGCATAATCAGCACCGCCTATCACGTGCAGTTTGCCACCAAACTCTTGCCACATATCTTCGAATGGTCGGACCGATACTTGGCCTGCACACACGATAACCGAATCGGCATCAAGCACCTGTTCCTGCTTACCAACGCTGATATGCAGACCTTGGTCATCAATCTTGTTGTAGCTCACACCACCCAGTAGATTCACACCGCGTTTTTCTAATGTGCGTTTGTGAATCCAGCCTGTGGTTTTGCCCGGCCCTTTACCAACACGACCCGCTTTACGCTGCATCACCCACACCGTTTTATCGCTGAATGAATCAGGGTAAGGGTAAAGCCCGCCTGGGTGTTCCATATTCTTATCAATGCCCCACTCATGCAGCCAATCGTCTAGGCTGTGTGACGTCGGCTCTGTCAGCATGGTTGCCACATCGACACCGATACCACCAGCACCAACAATCGCGACCTTTTCGCCTACTGGTGTCTTTTCCCGAATCAAGGTTTGATAATCGACCACGTTTTCTTGGTCAATGCCCTCAATGTCGAGCTTTCTCGGCTCTACGCCGGCCGCCATCACGACTTCATCGTACTTCAACAACATCTCAAACGTTGCTTCGGTATCTAATTTCAAATTCACACCCGATGCGTCGATTTGGTTGGCAAAATAACGAATCGTTTCTCTGAATTCTTCTTTGCCCGGGATCTGCATCGCCAATCTGAACTGGCCACCGATACGGTCATTTTTCTCAATCAAATCAACCTTGTGTCCACGCTGCGCTAACGTTGTCGCACAAGCTAAACCTGCAGGGCCTGCGCCGACTACCGCAATGGTCTTAGTCGCTTGAGCTGGTTGAACAACAATTTCAGTCTCGTAACACGCGCGTGGGTTAACCAAACAGCTCGCGCGTTTACCTTTAAACACGTTATCTAAACAAGCTTGGTTACAACCGATGCAGGTATTGATGAACTGAGCTTGGTCTTGAGCTGCTTTGTTGACGAAATCAGGGTCCGCCAAGAAAGGACGAGCCATAGACACCATATCAGCCTGCCCAGAACTAAGAATACGTTCTGCTTCTTCTGGTGTATTGATTCGGTTACAAGTGATCACAGGAATAGAAACGTGCGGTTTAACTTTCTCGGTTACCCAAGAGAACGCACCGCGTGGTACTTGTGTCGCGATGGTCGGAATACGTGCTTCGTGCCAGCCGATACCCGTATTGATAATGGTAACGCCTGCTTCTTCCAGCTTTTGAGCCAATAGAACAACATCTTCGAAGGTACTGCCTTGCTCAACCAAATCGAGCATCGACAGTCGGAAAATAATAATGAAGTCGTCGCCCACCGCTTCGCGAATCGATTTAACGATCTCCAGTGGAAAACGCATACGCTTCTCATAAGAACCACCCCATTCGTCGTAACGCATGTTGGTACGTTTACAAATGAATTGGTTAATCAAGTAACCTTCAGACCCCATGATTTCAATGCCGTCATAACCCGCGACTTGAGCGAGTTCAGCACTGTTGGCAAAGGCACCAATGGTCTTTTTAATCTGACGAGGGCTCATCTCGCTCGGAGCGAACTTAGCGATAGGCGCTTTAATGCCAGAAGCACTTTGCGCGAATGGGTGCATCGCATAACGACCGGCATGCAATAGTTGAAGCGCAATTTTACCGCCGTGCTTGTGGACGGCTTCGGTAACAACTTGGTGCGCTTTAGCGTGCTTTACTTTACTGAATTCAGCACTGAATGGGGTTAATCTGCCACGTAAATTAGGAGAGAAACCACCGGTAACAATAAGACCAACGCCTCCTTTTGCTCGCTCTTCATAAAACGCGGCGAGTTTGTGTAGGCCTTCTTTATTTTCTTCTAAACCTGTGTGCATTGATCCCATCAATACACGATTACGTAACTGAGTAAATCCAAGATCGAGTGGTTCAAGTAAATGTGGGTACATGGCAGACATCACTTCTATTATTTTATCCTTGTGGTCTGACCACAGTATAGTTCAATCACCAAAAGTTCAAACAACCGTTTACATTTTTGTAACACCGATCATAATGCAGAGCGTATTAATCGTTCAAAAGTCCTAGGGGCTGTTGACCTTTCGAGTTGGGTTTTGCAGCATCTTGTGGGAAATTTATACAAGGAAGAGGCTTTGACGTGTAGCTGGCCTACATGAAAAGCCGATAACGCAGTAGAAATGAACCACAAGGGCTGCCCGAAGGGTTCGAGCTAGGCGCCCCCACAAAAATCGTTTTATGCTTTGTTGAAGAATATTTGCTTAGAATGACTAGGCTACATACTCTTCGCCGCGCCTAAAACGATTTTATCTCGAACAAAACTTAACCACGAAAGGTCAAAAGCCCCTAATCTGACTACACTTAATGAGAATATATATCGATTAACAATTCTTGGTATAGTTTGAGCTTGGGAATTATCGTAGGATACTAAGCAGTTCATATTATTGAGATTAATGGTACTACGGCTTGTTAAAGCGACGTGATCTCACTGCGGAGACAGAATGAAAAAAATATTCAAATTTATAGGCATGATCTTTAAAGGGATTTGGAAGCTCATTACGTTTGTGCGTCTTGCGCTTGTTAACATCATCTTTTTACTCAGTATTGCCATCATCTACTTTGTGTACTTCCACTCAGATACGGCTCAGCCAACGGTTCCACAGCAATCGGCTTTGGTGCTTAACCTTTCTGGTCCGATTGTAGAGCAAAGCCGCTATATCAATCCGATGGATTCGGTGACAGGTTCACTGCTTGGCAAAGACCTTCCAAAAGAGAACGTTCTGTTTGATATCGTTGAAACGATTCGCTATGCCAAAGATGATGAGAACGTAACAGGCATTGTATTAGCGCTTAAAGAGCTACCAGAAACTAACCTGACCAAGCTTCGTTACATCGCTAAAGCACTGAATGAGTTTAAAGCAGCGGGTAAGCCGATTTATGCGGTGGGTGATTTTTACAACCAAAGCCAATACTACCTAGCCAGCTACGCGACCAAAGTATACTTATCGCCAGATGGTGGTGTGCTTCTTAAAGGCTACAGCGCTTACTCGCTTTACTACAAAACCTTATTAGAGAAACTAGACGTGAACACCCATGTGTTCCGTGTAGGTACTTATAAGTCTGCCATCGAACCTTTCATTCGTGATGACATGTCTGACGCGGCGAAAGAATCCGCTTCTCGTTGGTTAGGCCAACTGTGGGGTGCTTACGTTGATGATGTGAGCCACAACCGCCAAATTGACGCGAAAACGCTTAACCCAAGCATGGACACTTTCTTGAAAGAGCTTGAGTCTGTCGATGGTGATATAGCGAAACTGGCCGAAAAACTGGGCTTAGTGGATGAGCTAGCAACCCGCCAACAAGTTCGACTAGAGCTTGCAGACGTGTTCGGCAGTGACGGTCAAGACAGCTACAACGCATTTGGTTACTACGAATATCGTACAACTATGCTTCCAGAGATGAACAGCGAATCACACGACGTTGCTGTGATTGTGGCAAGCGGTGCCATTATGGATGGCAAACAACCTCGCGGCACTGTTGGTGGTGATACTACTGCAGCCCTACTTCGCCAAGCTCGTAATGACGACAAAGTTAAAGCAGTTGTACTTCGTGTAGATAGCCCAGGTGGCAGTGCATTTGCTTCTGAAGTTATTCGCAATGAAATCGAAGCGATCAAACAAGCAGGTAAACCGGTTGTGGTTTCTATGTCTAGCCTTGCAGCTTCTGGTGGTTACTGGATCTCGATGGGCGCAGACAAGATCTTAGCTCAACCGACCACACTAACAGGCTCGATTGGTATCTTCAGTGTTATCACGACCTTTGAGAAAGGCTTGAACGATATTGGCGTTTACACCGACGGCGTAGGCACGTCACCTTTCTCTGGCCTTGGTATCACTACTGGCTTAACTGATGGTGCTAAAGACGCTTTCCAAATGGGTATTGAAAATGGTTACCGCCGTTTCATCAGCTTGGTTGGAGAAAATCGTGACATGGAAGTGAGTGCTGTCGATGAAATCGCTCAAGGTCGCGTTTGGACAGGTCAAGATGCGATGCAGAAAGGCTTAGTCGATGAGATTGGTGACTTTGACGATGCGATTGCAGCAGCGGCGTCACTTGCAGAGCTTGAAAGCTACAACATTTACTGGGTAGAAAAGCCACTTTCAGCAACTGAACAATTTATTCAAGAATTTATGAACCAAGTTCAGATGTCGATTGGTCTAGATATTCAGTCAATGATTCCAAGCAGTTTACAGCCTGTTACGCAACAGTTAGCTCAAGATAGCCAACTATTAGGCAACTTTAACGACCCACAAGGCCGTTACGCTTTCTGCCTAAACTGCCAAGTTCAATAAGTTAAACCAATAAGTCATAAACCAAGAGGCGCCCGTGTGTTAGGCGCCTCTTTTTATTGCATGATAATTCGCTATAATCGCCCACCTGTTCCCTACATCACACTAAGTATTAATCGCCATGGAAAGAAAACACATCTATATCGCGTACACCGGCGGCACAATTGGCATGCAAAAGTCTATTGACCACGGTTATGTTCCAGTCGCAGGTTTCATGGATAAGCAGCTTGCTGGTATGCCTGAATTCCATCGCCCAGAGATGCCTGAATACACCATTCATGAATACTCTCCATTAATGGACTCGTCAGACATGACACCATTGGATTGGCAGACTATCGCTGATGATATTCGTGCGAACTACGATAAGTACGATGGTTTCGTTATCCTGCACGGTACTGACACAATGGCCTACACTGCGTCTGCGCTGTCGTTCATGTTAGAAAACCTTGGCAAACCAGTGATTGTAACCGGCTCTCAGATCCCTCTGGCTGAGCTACGTTCAGACGGACAAGCAAACCTACTAAATGCACTGCACATTGCGGCTAACTACCCAATCAATGAAGTGACACTGTTTTTCAACAACAAGTTGATGCGTGGTAACCGCAGCACCAAATCTCACGCTGATGGCTTCAATGCGTTTACGTCTCCAAACCTAAACCCATTGCTAGAAGCGGGTATCAATATCCAAATTAGCAATAACGTTGTGGTAAACGAGCAGCCTAAGGGTGCGTTCAAGGTTCATAACATTACTCCGCAACCTATCGGCGTAATCACTATGTATCCGGGCATCTCACACGAAGTGATCCGTAACACGCTACTACAGCCTGTTAACGCAATGATTCTGCTTACTTTTGGTGTTGGCAATGCCCCACAAAATCCAGAATTACTTCAACACCTAAAAGACGCATCTGAGCGCGGTGTGATCGTGGTGAACTTAACTCAATGTTTGGCTGGTAAAGTGAACATGGGTGGCTACGCAACTGGTTGTGCTCTTGCAGAAGCGGGCGTTGTTAGTGGCTTTGACATGACACCAGAAGCGGCTCTGGCGAAGTTACACTACCTATTAAGCCAAAACCTCAGCTACGAAGAAGTGAAGACTCAGATGCAACAAGTGTTGCGTGGTGAGATGAGCTTATAAGCCTTCGCTTAAATGCGAATAACTAAACCGCTTGAATGCGATTAAAACGGTTTAACGTGAACTAAATCGTTTTACTGCTTATAAATAAACGGCTTAACATTAAAAGGGGTGGCACATTGCCACCCCTTTGTTGTAATTTAAGCTTAATGATTCGGGTTAACCCTAACAATATCTTCTTGGTCTGACTTAAACTGTTTCTTGAGTTCAGACTTAGATTTAAAGCTAATCTCACCACCAGCTGCAATTGTCATGTGTTGAGCTTCAGAGTTATGTTTAGATTGGTATAACATAACCGCCTGCATACACGAGTCGCGCTGTTCTTTTGAGAGCGCCGTACCTTCTGGCCATTTACCCGTCTCAACTGCGTAAGTTAAACGTTCGTAGACCTCGGGTGTCATTGCGCTAAGAAGTTGTTCTGCATCCATGGTAGAGCCTTAGTTTTAACAATTTTCACCAGAAAATAACCCGTAACAGAATTGAGTCAAGAACCTGACCGAAAATAAGTGTATTTGATCACAAGTGAAGGAATATGAAAATTATGAAATGGTTGGCGATGAGCCTATTGCCTTTCACTCTGGTTGGGTGTCTTGAAGGGAACAAAAATACCGATCAACTGTGCCAAAGCAACCCGGGGCTACAGTGCGAACAATTGAACATGAACGATGGACAATGTCGTGTCGCACGTACCGACTTAATCTGGCATCGTTTTGAAGTTCAAAAGCAACCTACCGAAATCAACAAGATTAAAGAGTTCAAGTTAGTCACAGCTTATAAAAAGTGCTTAGAGCTTGCCGCACAGATCGAAACGATTGACCAATCTAAACTGCAAGAACGCCGCTTTACTTCTTTAATGCACAGTATTGAAGAATCTGAACGCATTGTTGAAGAGCTCGCTCAATCAGACACGCCTGAAACACTCTACTTTTTGTGGTCGCAAACAGGCGATACCAACGCAAGGCGCAGTTTCTTACAATTAGAAGGAACAGAAGCATTAAACACGGCAGATATGCAATACGCCCTAGCCACCTTCTATACCACCAGAGATCATACGAAAACACTTAAGCTGCTTAATAATGCTTTAACTTTGTCGAGCAACTCAGCAGTCAATACTGAGATCTTTAAGTCGATGGCGAGCATCAACCATAGCTTGGGTCATATGGAAAAAGCGTATGTCTGGGCAATGGTTGCTAAAGAGTTTGATGTACCAATTGCCTCAGAAGCGGAACTGGCTGTTCTCTATCGTTTTGAAGATTCAAAATACAAACAGTTAAATAAAGACGCCGACAAAATTGTCGAAGCTATTGAGGATGGGATCTACAGCCCGGCGATCGTCCCGAGTTATTGATCGCACCGTCTATATAGACAAAAAAACAGCTACCATCATGGTAGCTGTTTTTATTTGTACTAGAGTTAACTCTGAAATTCTGAAGTCTTGGGCAATTCAGTCTTAGTCGATCAGCAAATGCGACCTGTAAGGATTAAACAATAGTTACAAGTTATTTCGTACTTTTGTCATTTTTGTTGAAAATTAACGACACCGAATTAACACAGAAACGTTCACCGGTTGTCTTCGGTCCATCAGGAAAAACGTGACCTAAATGGCTATCACAAGCGGTACAACGGATCTCTACACGCTTCATTCCGTGACTTAGATCTTCTATATAGCGTACTGCTTCGTCATTCACTGGTGCATCAAAGCTAGGCCAACCGCACCCTGAGTCGTATTTGTTGTCCGACAGAAACAAAGGGCTTTCGCAGCATGTGCAGCTATAGACACCTGTGTCTTGGTTGTGCAGTAACTTACCGCTATATGGGGCTTCAGTACCACGTTGACGACACACTGCAAACTCGTCGTCTGATAGGCGTTCACGCCAGTATTCATCAGGCTTTATCATATTTTCTCCCTTTTGAATCACGTTAATATCTCTCCACATTCTCATTTATTATATTTACTTTTTTCTATAAAGGCTTGCATATGAGTCGTTTTGTAGCACATACTTTCTCACTAGAAAACATTGTACATATACACTCATAAGTGAATCATCATTTAGGGGTATTTTACCCAACTGGAAGGGTACAGAGCCACTCGCAATGGTCAATTTTCAACCACTTACACCCAATTGTTAAGAAAAGCGTCGCTTTTTTTTGACATTAAACAAGTTAAGTCGGATTATCTATTGCAGATGTATACTGGATTCTGTAATTTTACTACCAGTTATCTTTAATCAGAAATTAAGTTGTGGAGCAACTACAATGACTATCAAAGTAGGTATTAATGGTTTTGGCCGTATCGGTCGTTTCGTATTCCGTGCAGCGCAAGAGCGCAATGACATCGAAGTTGTTGGTATCAACGACCTTATCGACGTTGAATACATGGCATACATGCTTAAGTACGACTCAACTCACGGCCGTTTCAACGGTACTGTTGAAGTTGAAGGCGGTAACCTAATCGTTAACGGTAAAACTGTACGTGTTACAGCTGAGCGTAACCCAGAAGAACTTAAGTGGGACGCAATCAACGTAGACGTTGTTGCTGAAGCTACTGGTCTTTTCCTAACTGACGAGACTGCACGTAAGCACATCACTGCTGGTGCTAAGAAAGTTGTTCTTACTGGTCCTTCTAAAGATGCAACTCCAATGTTCGTAATGGGCGTTAACCAAGCATCTTACGCTGGTCAAGACATCGTTTCTAACGCTTCTTGTACTACTAACTGTCTTGCACCTATCGCTAAAGTACTTAACGATAAGTGGGGCATTGAGTCTGGTCTTATGACTACAGTTCACGCTACTACAGCAACTCAAAAAACTGTAGATGGCCCTTCTGCTAAAGACTGGCGCGGTGGCCGTGGTGCTTCTCAAAACATCATCCCATCTTCAACTGGTGCTGCTAAAGCTGTAGGCGTTGTTCTTCCAGAACTAAACGGCCTTCTAACTGGTATGGCTTTCCGTGTACCAACTGCTAACGTATCTGTAGTTGACCTAACAGTTAACCTAAAAGAAGCTGCATCTTACGAAGAAATTTGTGCTGCAATGAAAGAAGCTTCTGAAGGCGAAATGGCTGGCGTTCTAGGTTACACAGAAGACCAAGTTGTTTCTCAAGACTTCATCGGCGAAACTCAAACTTCAGTATTCGATGCTAAAGCTGGTGTTGCTCTAACTGACAAATTCGTTAAAGTTGTATCTTGGTACGACAACGAAATCGGTTACTCAAACAAAGTTCTAGACCTAATCGCTCACATCTCTAAGTAATTTCTTTTTAGAAATAGCTTTAGATAAGCATTAGCGAAGACTGTTTTGAGCAGACTTTGAAAAAGGCGACCTTAGTGTCGCCTTTTTAATACCTGCTATCTTTTAAACCGCGTCTATCTAACTTCATCGAGATAGCCCAAACGCAAAATTCAATTCTAATACTGACTCTTGCTTGTTACTCACGAAAGCACAAGCACCGCTCTAGTCAGCATTTGAATTCAATTTCCTTAGAAGGATCATGTAATGGATTTATCAACTCTACCTGCACTGGCTGTACTTTCTGATAACGTCACTATCGTTGAACACGAAGGTGTAAAACTGGTTCGCGTTATCCACGATAAAGCAAACGCAGCGATTTCACTGTTTGGCGGTCATGTGGTGTCATTCCAACCGCAAGGCCAAGAAGACCTGATTTGGATGAGCCAACAAGCTAAATTCGACGGAAAAACAGCACTGCGCGGTGGTATTCCAGTATGTTGGCCTTGGTTTGGCCGCATTGCAGCACCTGCACATGGTTTTGCTCGTTCAAGCGAGTGGCAATTAGTTGAGCACCGCGAAAGCGAAGCTGGTGTGGTTGTAAGCTTAGGTCTAAAGCCTAGTGAAGAGACGCTGGCAGCATGGCCTCATCAGTTTGATGCACGTCTAAATGTCGAGATTGGCGATGAGCTGAAGGTAACATTAGATGTGAAGAACACAGATTCTCAACCATGGACTTTCTCAGGCGCTCTGCACACTTACCTAAACGTTGGCGATATCCACAACACAACCACCACAGGTATGGGCGCTGAGTACATTGATAGCCTACAAGGTGGCAAGATCTGCCAAGGCGGTGCTGAGCTGGAACTGACTGACACAATTGACCGTGTTTACACACAGCCAGAAGCTCAAATCTTCGTTGCCGACAAAAAGCTGGATCGTACTCTAACGGTTGAAAACCACGGCCATAACTCTGCTGTACTGTGGAACCCGTGGGCGGAAGGCGCTACTAGTATGGGTGATATGCAAGACGACGGTTACCTAACCATGCTTTGTGTGGAATCAACACTGCACGCACCTAGCCTAGAAGCAGGCAAAACACTGCAGCCAGGCGAAAGCCACCAGCTGATTACGGTGCTCTCTTCAAACAAAGCTCCTAAGTAATCTAGTTCGAAACAAAAATGCAGCCATATTGGCTGCATTTTTTTATCCGTCTAATCTCGCTCACACCTAAGCAACTGAATCTTTTCACAGAAATAGAATCCTCTTCTGTTCAAATCAACGCCAGCTTACGATTTATTCGTTTAATTTATAAATATAACTATCAATTCATTAATTCTTATCAATTACTGCCGATAAATAAGTTCCTATGATAGAAAACTCAATAACAAATTTAACTAAAACCACTTAACAACACCTCAATGAAGACAGGATAGTGAATTCATGCTCGAGAAATACAAAAATCAAAGTGTTGGCTTCCAACTTAAGTTGGTCATTTTATTGTGCTTGCTTATCGCCTTTAGCTCGATAGCGACCCTCGTTTATCGTAACGCCTCACAGGTACTTTTAGAGAACACATTAAAGGAACATCAATCAAAAGTAGAAGCGATGGCCAAAACCATATCCGGCCAATTTGACGCCTACCTGCATACCGCCAAAGTTTTAGAATCTACCTTTCGCAACGGTTACTTAGCAGGTGTTTACGTAGAAAACTATGATGTTGAGTTTAGCGGTCACTCCATACCAAACATGACTCAATATGGTGAGAGCCTGATCAACGATACCAAACTGGTGGATAGCTTTACCCGAGACACAGGAGCCGTTGCTACCCTATTTGCCCCATTTGGTGACGATTTTATCCGCGTATCTACCTCTCTAAAAAAACCTTCAGGCGAGCGTGTAGTTGCCACAACTCTCGGCAAAGATCATCCCGGTTACAGCAAACTGAAAAGTGGCCAACCTTATTACGCTCAGGTAAAACTTTTCGGTCAACGCTACATTACCTATTACGCGCCTCTTATGAACGCACAAGGTAAGGTCAATGGTGTATCCTTTATCGGCTTACCGGTTGAGGAAGCAACACAAAGCCTATTTGAATCTTTACGTTCAGTATCATGGGGCGATACTGGTTACACCATCATTGTGGATAACGAAAAAGAACACCAAGGCCAATACTTACTGCACCCTACTCACGCTGGCGGCGGTAAATCGATAATTGATGTAGCTGACTACGACGGTAATAAACCTTTCCATCAGATATTCGAACAATCATCTGGATTGATTCGATACCCATATAAATTCCAAGAAACGGTTGGTGAAAAGTACCTGGTATATACCGAAGTGCCAGGTTGGGACTGGAAACTACTTGGCGGTACATTCATTAAAGAGGTGACCAAGGGCAGTGACGATCTGCTGAAACTTATCGCGGTCATTTCGGCCTTGATTGCCGCCGCGACAATCGTAGCGTTAACCTTCGTATTGAATCGCACGCTCACGCCACTAACGACTCTAAACGAATACATGCTTCGATTAGGTAAAGGTGAAGTCAGCCTGCACATTCCAAACACCGGCAAGCAAACTAAAAACGAGATCAGCAACCTTAATACTGGCGTTGCAACTATGGCAGCTCAGCTGAACACCCTAGTGGGCGAGATTCGCGCGACAAGCGATCAAGTCCAAAACAGCTCGAGCAGTGTGTCACAAGATGCCAGCCACAACTTAACGCAGTCTGATCGCCAACAGGCGCAAGTGGAACAAGTGGTGACAGCAATCGAAGAGATGGCCACCTCTGCGGAATCCGTAGCACAGCAAGTCAATAGCATTGCTGAAAACGTTCGCCTTGCCAATGAAGACAGTCAACAAGGTCTAGAGGTGGTTGAGGGAGTCTGTATAGATGTTGCGCAGCTAAACGACCAACTCGATAAATCTGCATCTGCCATCGAGCAAGTAAGTGCAGACAGCGAAAGCATACAAACCGTCACTAAGATGATCGACGATATTGCCGAGCAAACTAACCTGTTAGCGCTAAACGCTGCTATTGAAGCCGCACGTGCAGGCGAACAAGGCCGTGGTTTTGCTGTTGTTGCTGATGAAGTAAGAACACTCGCTCATCGTACTCAAACATCAGTACAAGACGTAGTAAGCATCATCGAGAAGCTAAAGTCTTCAACCAACAATGCCGTGAACTTGATGACACAAAGCCAATCAAATGCCAACCAAGTACTCGATAAAGCGCAAGAAGCGGGTACGGCACTGGAGTCTATTGCTTCTCAAGTTGAGTCGATCGCTTCTCAAGCTGAAACGATTGCTGCTACATCAGAAGAACAAGCTCAGGTTTCTCAGGAAATTGCGGCAAACGCGCATGCAATAAGCGACCTCAACCAACAGAGCCGTGAAACCAGTGCTCAGACATCTCGCAGTGCTGATGAACTTCAAAAGCAAGCGGAGTCGTTGAAAAATCAAGTGAACTTCTTTAGCTAATTCTTAGTAGACGTTCCATTAAACAACTCACTAAGCATTAATAGAGCCAGCCATCGTTGGCTCTATCTCTTCATGAATTATCACTCGCTAAGACAACTGCGTTTATTCTAGCGCCCCACTATGCTTCCTGTTAAAATTTTGGACTTGAAATTTCTACCTCGAGTTCGCAATGACTTACCAATGCCCTTTGTGTCACCAACCTTTATCTCAACACGATCGTACGTTTAAGTGTGAAAAGAACCATCAGTTCGACCTAGCGAAAGAAGGCTATGTCAATTTGATGCCAGCACACCACAAACGCTCAAAAGATCCAGGTGACAATAAAGAGATGATGCAGGCACGTCGTCGCTTCCTTGAAGGTAACCATTACGATCCAATGCGCCAAGCAGTCGTTGGCTTATGCTCTAGCTACCTGCCAGACTCAGATCCTAGCCTGTTGGACATTGGCTGTGGTGAAGGGTATTACACCAACGAAATCGCGTTGAATCTTCAAAATAAAAACGGCGCGATTTTTGGCCTAGACATTTCTAAGATTGCTATCAAATACGCCGCTAAGCGCTACCCTGCTGTCGACTTCTCTGTTGCTTCTAGCCATCGCCTACCCTTTGCTGAAAACAGCTTAGACGGAATCCTGCGCATTTACGCGCCATGCAAGGCTGAAGAGCTGCAACGTACCATCAAAGACAATGGTGTCGTGATCACCGTGACACCAGCCAGTCGACACCTATACCAGCTGCGTGATGCAATTTATGACGGCGTTCGCTTGCATGACGAAGATCCAGAAGTGATCGAAGGTTTTACGCTTGAGCACCAAGAGCAACTAAACTATATGATGGAACTATCGGGGTCAGATGCATTCGACCTGCTACAGATGACGCCGTTTGCTTGGAAAGCGACAGATGAGTTTAAACAGCAACTCACCGAAGCTGAGCAATTCAACTGTGAAGCGGACTTTATGCTGAGGGTGTATCGCAAACAGATTTAACTGATATTGATTATCGTTTGCATTGAAATGTCATCTTGCCTCCTTTAATATGCGTGTTCTTCAAGGAGGCATTTCATGCAACGTATTATTCTTATCGGATTAGCTACCCTGCTTACGGCTTGTGCTAATCAACCTTCAAACAGCACTTCTCAACAAGTGGCTAACACGCAAACGGAAACCGTTTCCACATTCTATGATTACCAGTTTGCTTCTCCACAAGGTGAAACGCTTTCTCTCAATGCTTTACCCGAGCAGCTGATTGACGCTGATGTGGTTCTTATTGGCGAATGGCACACTCACTCGGCAATTCATCGTTTCCAAACCGACTTCTTAAAAGCGCGCCGCAACGCAACATCAAACATTGCGCTTTCAATGGAACAATTCACTCGAGAACATCAAGACACGCTAAACCAATACTTAAACGGTGAAATTGGTGAGCAAGTGCTTATCTCCAAGGCAGCTGCTTGGCCAAATTACGAAAGTGATTACCGCGCACTGGTTGAGTTTGCTAAAACGAATGATTTAGATGTTATCGCAGCAAACGCTCCAAAGCCTTTCGTTCAGTGTATTGGCCGTAAGGGATTACCTTACCTAGAGCAGCTTTCTTCAGAACAACGAGATTGGGTTGCGACTGAGGTTAATATTGGCGATAGCCCTTACAAAGAAAAGTTCATGGCTTCCATGCATCACGGTACGCCAGAGCAAACAGAAAAGCAGTTTGCCGCTCAGGTTACGTGGGATGAGACCATGGCTGAATCAATCGTTGATTACTTGGCGTCTAACCCAGATAAACAGGTAATTCATGTAGCGGGTAAGTTCCATACAGAAGGTGGTTTAGGCACAGCGGCTTCGATTCTGCGTCGTAACCCTGATCTAAAAGTGGTAGTTATCAGCCCGGTTGCTGAATTCTCATCGGATGCTACCGATTACCAACTAAAAGTACTTTCTCCACCAGCGCGCTTTGTTCAGAAAGAGAATCGAATGAAAGCATACAAGCACCTATCTAAGCGTGGCGCGAATCTTAAGTGCGATTAAACTCGCGAGTCAGACTTAAGCTTATTTAAGTTTAAGCCTGACGCATTAAAAGTTTGTGCAATAACGCTCCGAGACAAATATAAATATCGGCATAGGAATTGCTTAAATACCAAGCAGTTTTGATTAAGCAGAAGAAAATATAATGTGCGAATAAAAAACATCACTATCGATGATTAATTGCACAAGTTTTTCACACCTCTGCCGATACTATATTTAAGGATAGGTAAGGAGAGCGATATGACGCCAGTAGGAACGAGTAACACTCAGCTGTATTCACCTTCGCAAATGAACACACAAACCAAGAGTACCGAAGCTGAAAAGCCCGCCCCTCTTAAGGTTGAGCAAAATACCGTTAAGCTCTCTGATGAGGGCAAAGCCCTATTATCTGCTCTTAAAGAGATCGATAAAGAAGCGAAGAAAATCGAAGCGGAAAACGAAACCGTGACAGATAAAGTTGAGTCATTTGCTCACGGCGCACTAGGTATGGATCACCCTGATAAGATTGAAGAAGAAGACGATGGTTCTTATTCAGCAGGGCAATACCTGTCCGCAGCGGCAACCGTTGGTGGCATTCTTCTCGCTCTGATTTAACGTTACCCTCACTCTATACTATCCCTTCCACTGCCCTCTTTTGCATTGGCACTTCACGCCTTGCCTATTACTTTTTGCCAAAAGCAATTTGTCGTCACGACAATAGACCCGATTTGTTCTAAAAAACGAGTTCACTTCATAATTCCTCTCTCATTTTAATGGAATAATACTCGTGAAAAACACTTTTGAGCTTATTGATAAGCCAACCTTCTTTGGTGCTATTGCACTCCTACTCACGATAGTTTTCCCGCTCATTTTGTTCCCGGCTCAGGGCGCAGACTGGATTGCGGTTGCGAAAACATTCATGACTGATCAACTAGGATTTCTATATCTTGCGCTAGGTCTCGCGGCTTGTGCATTTATGGTTTACGTTGTGTTCAGTGATATGGGACAGATTAAACTGGGCGAAGCTGATGAAGAGCCTGAATTCAAAACTGCATCATGGGCAGCAATGCTATTTTGTGGTGGTATCGGTGCAAGTATCCTGTACTGGGGCTGTATTGAGTGGGCTTACTACTACCAATCACCTCCTTTCCAGCTAGAGCCGGGCAGTGAAGAAGCAGTTCGTTGGGCGGCTACTTACGGTTTGTTTCACTGGGGACCAATTGCTTGGTCTATCTACCTAATACCTGCAATTCCTATTGCTTACTTTTTCTACGTACGTAAACAGCCTGTTCTAAAGATCTCTAGCGCGTTAATGCCGGTTCTTGGTGAGCACCGCAGTAAAGGCGTACCTGGAAAAATCGTCGATATCCTATTCATTTTCGGTCTACTTGGCGGTGCAGCAACAACATTAGGTTTAGCCGCTCCTCTAATTACTGAAGGTCTGAATCACCTATTCGGTCTACCTAAAAACAACCTAACGCAAGTGATGGTGCTTTTAGTTTGTACTGCAATTTTTGCTTACTCTTCTTATGCTGGATTGGAAAAAGGCATCAAGATTCTAAGTAATATCAACTTCTGGGGTGCGATGGGTCTGTTGGTTTTCGTACTGATTGCGGGTCCAACTATTTTCATGCTTGAAACCGGACTAGATTCAATTGGTCGTCTACTGTCTAACTTCTTCGTGATGGCGACATGGGCGGAACCATTTGGTGGCTACGGTACATTTGAAAACACCCACTTCCCACAAGACTGGACGATTTTCTACTGGGCATGGTGGCTAGTATTTGCACCGAGTATGGGTCTGTTTGTTGCGCGTATTTCTCGCGGCAGAACCATTAAACAAATGGTGTCAGGTTCTATCTTCTTCGGTTCATTAGGTTGTTTCTTATTCTTCATGATTCTAGGTAACTACGGCTTATCACTCCAGCTTTCTGGTGAGCTAGATGTGGTTGCTATCCTGAATGCAGAAGGCGCAACTAAGGCTATCTTCTCGATGCTAGCGCAGTTGCCGATGAGCACTCTAGTAATCGCTGTATTCACTTTGCTTTGTATCATCTTTACAGCAACAACGTTTGACTCTATCTCATACATCCTTGCATCTGTGGTTCAAAACAATGTGACTGAAGAGCCAATGCGTTGGAACCGTATGTTCTGGGCATTCACTCTGTCGTTCTTACCAACGATTCTGATGTTCTTGGGTGGCCTAAGTACGCTACAAACCGCAGCAATTGTGGGTGGTTTACCGTTATTGGCTATCTCTGTGATGCTGATGATCTCTGCAGTTCGTGCAACCAACCTCGACCTGCGCCATCAAGACGCGTACATCGAACCAACGATTAATATCGAAGAACTGCCAGACATGGATCCATGGTCTGCAGAAGGTATGGCGTTGGCTCAATTTGAGAAAGAAAGAGATGCAGCACAAGAAGCTGCAGAACTTGAGCGTGTTGCTTACACAGAACTTGCCGCAGTGAAGAAAGAAATTCGCGCTTATGTGTTAGAGCAAGGTTCACAAATGGAAACTCACGAGTTACCAGAGAACCTACAACAAGCACTTGAGCAGGCCGAGAGTAATCTTAGTGCCGCACAAGCGAAAAAGATCGAGTTATCTGAGCAAGCTCAGAATGCTCGTATCACGTTCAATCAGGTGGTTGCAGACTTACCGCTTGCTTGACATTAGCCATGACGCAGTCCATTGATTTGGACCCTCCTAAATACGACAAAGGCTCACAGAAATGTGAGCCTTTTTTTATTCGGTCATTTGTTACTAATCAGCAACTAACGGTTCGGATGGTTTAAGATGTGGTCTTCCCAATCGACAACATCAATTTCGTAAACCACTTTATTACGCACACTTTCACCTGCTGCATGCATCTCTGTTTTTGATCCAGTGATCAATGGGTGCCATTCTGGAATCGGCTTAGATTCTGATAGAAGACGGTAAGCACAAGTGTCTGGTAACCAGTGAAACTCATCGATCTTGTCACGAGTTAGCTTCAAACACTCTTCACCTGAAGTGAAGCGGTTTGGGTAATCTTTACATGAACATGTTTTGTCGTTTAACCAGCTACACGCCACATTGGTGTAGTACACTTCATCGCTATCTTCATCCATTAGTTTATGTAGGCAACACTTACCACAGCCGTCACACAGTGATTCCCACTCATTCTCGGTCATCTGTTCTAGTGTTTTTTCTTGCCAAAATGGATTCGTCATAGGATTACTTCTTACTCTTTTACTGGGGTGCGTGTTATACCGCTAGCCCATAAAAAGTTCAAGGATAATAATTGTTCATTCTTTGATCCAATCAATAGCTGTCACTCCCATTATTTTTTGCTACTATCGCGCACCCTGTTATTTAGTGAGTTTAATTTGATGGAATGTCGTTTAGGTTGTGGAGCTTGTTGTATTGCTCCAAGTATTACATCAGCTATTCCTGGAATGCCTAATGGAAAGCCTGCAGGCGTGCGTTGCATTCAATTAAATGAACAAGATCTGTGTAAGTTATTCGGTCAAGCTTCACGCCCGAAAGTATGCCATCAATTCAAAGCCTGCCCTGTTATTTGTGGTAAGACAGACCAAGAAGCTCTTGATAACCTGATCGAATTAGAAGCAATTACCTAAGCGTATTTACCCTTTTCTTCCTCCTATATGCCCAAGATTTCACAAAGTTGCGAAATCTAAACTATCTTGTTGATACTGGTACAGATTAATAAGGATCGTTATGAATAGGTATATCGCAGAAATGTTTGGTACGTTTTGGTTGGTGTTAGGTGGCTGTGGTAGTGCTGTCTTAGCCGCTGCTTTCCCCGATGTCGGTATTGGCTTGCTCGGAGTCTCTCTTGCCTTTGGTTTAACCGTGCTCACCATGGCTTTTGCTATCGGTCATATATCCGGTTGTCACTTAAATCCCGCTGTTACTATCGGCCTTTGGAGTGGCGGACGCTTTGATGCCAAAGATGTCGCACCTTATATTATTGCCCAAGTGATTGGCGGTATTATCGCAGGTGGCGTGTTATTTGTGATTGCTTCAGGCCAAGCTGGCTTTGATGCTGCGGCGTCAGGATTTGCTTCCAATGGTTATGGCGAACACTCACCGGGCGGCTACTCGCTCACAGCAGCTCTCGTCTGTGAAGTGGTCATGACCATGGTGTTCCTATTCGTGATTATGGGCGCGACTGATTCAAAAGCACCTGCTGGGTTTGCTCCTATCGCAATCGGTCTCTGTTTAACCTTAATCCACCTTATCAGTATCCCTGTAACGAATACCTCTGTGAACCCCGCTCGAAGTACTGGCGTGGCTGTGTTTGTCGGTGATTGGGCTGTTTCTCAACTATGGCTATTCTGGGTTGCGCCGATTATCGGTGCCGTGATTGGCGCAATGATATACAAAGCGGTGAGAGGTTCAGATTAAGCTCAAAGAAGTGTTTTAGAATAGAAACCTGGAAACCATAAAAGAAAAAGCCGCTTAGTGAAATTCACCAAGCGGCTTTTTTAGATCTTATGACGACCGAGTAATGAGTGCGAAAGCGTGGTGCCATCCACCAGCTCTAGCTCACCACCAACGGGAACACCATGGGCGATACGGCTTGCGTTCACTTCATGGGCATTACATAGCTCAGCAATGTAGTGCGCTGTCGCTTCCCCTTCAACTGTCGGGTTGGTCGCTAGAATTACTTCAGAGATATCACCACGACGCAGGCGGTAGTCCAGAACATCGAGACCGATATCACTTGGACCAATACCATCAAGTGGTGAAAGGTGACCCATAAGCACAAAGTAACGACCAGAATATTGGCCAGTTGCTTCGATAGCTGCAATGTCTGCAGGGCTCTCTACTACACAGATTTGACCATTTTCCTGACGTTTAGGATTGGTACAAATGTGGCAGGTATCTTCTTCAGTAAAAGTACGGCACTCATTACAGTGACCAATTTCGGTCATTGCTTGACTAAGAGCTTCAGCCAACTGTAGGCCGCCTTTTCTATCGCGCTGTAACAAATGAAAGGCCATACGCTGCGCCGACTTGGGGCCAACCCCAGGTAGACAACGTAAGGCCTCCATCAAATGCTCCAGCATATGACTGGTACGCATATTTAACCGTTCTAATTTTCAAGTAACGGTTTACTCAAGATAAACCGCAGCTTGAATAAACCCTTAGAAATAGTTTCTTAGAAAGGCATCTTCATACCTGGTGGAAGTTGCATTCCGCCAGTTACGCTAGCCATTTTCTCTTTTTGAGTTTCTTCAACGCGACGAGCCGCATCGTTGAAAGCAGCAGCGATAAGATCTTCAAGCATCTCTTTATCGTCTTCCATTAGGCTTTCATCGATATCAACACGGCGAACGCTGTGGCTACCAGTGATCGTTACTTTTACAAGGCCAGCACCTGACTCACCTGTAACTTCCATATTTGCGATTTCTTCTTGAAGCTTTTGCATGCGCTCTTGCATTTGCTGGGCTTGCTTCATCATGTTGCCCATACCGCCTTTACCAAACATGTTAATACTCTCTGGTCTAATTGGTTTATTAAAATTAATTAAGCTATACGTGCTTAAATGGGGGTTAAGCCAGTGTGATTCAACCCCTCGATGTTCAGTTCTCAGATTTGCTTATCTGGGATGATATGCAAGTCACTAAACGAGAAAATGTTCTAGATAGGACGAACACTGTCTCTGTCGAGTTCTGCAGCAAAACGTCTTTCGATAAACTGTACGTTGGCATCGTTTTCCAAGCTGGTAAACGCGTCTTTCAACTTACCTTGGTACAACCTTTCTCGTAATTCTAGTGGCGTTTCTCCACCATCACCGATTTCAACACTCAAATGACACTCTTCTCCGAGCACAGTATTGAGCGACTGTAATAGTTCGCTCTGCGCGCGATCCGTATTCAAGTGAGCTTGGCTCGCTCTTAACGTTAAAGTGATTGATGTGTCGTTTTTAGCAAACACTGAGTTTAATGCTAACTGTTCAACAAGCTTGGCTGTCTCTAGCTTTTGAATCGTGGCGGACCATTCATCTTGAGCAATCGACTCTTGAAGCAATTTATCAACCATTTCTGGTGTCTTAATATGCTCTAACGCACGCTTGATCTGAGTAGGTGTAAGCTCTTTGCTCATCTCTTTCACTACAGGTTTAGACGGTTTCCAGCGATAAGGTTCATTATCATTGGTGACCTTTTCTGCAGAAGAGGCAGATAAAGAAGCTGGCGACACCCGCTCAGAACCACCGTGTTGCTGAGCAACTCGGTCAAGAACTGAAGTTTTAGCTGGTGTCGCTTTAGCCTTTTTTGGCGCTGATCCTTTGTTTTCCGGTGCCGCACTGCCTCTGCGTTGAGAACGCAATTGGTGGCGTAAACCACTGACAGGCGAAGCCGGACGTTCTGATTGTCCTTGCGGAGCAGCAGAAGCAGGTGGCGCTGAAGGTGCAGTGTTTTGCGGCTGAGCCGGAGCTTGATTCTGATAATTCGATTGTTGAGGCTGCTCTGCACCGTAGCTAGGACGTTCGTCATAAGCCGGTGGCGCATCATACTGACTGTGCGGGTAATCCTGCTCAGGATAACCTTGGTTGCCTGAATGGTCAGCGTAACCTTGCGAATCTGAATACTGTGCTGGATTCTGCTGCGGAGCCTGTTGTACGGGTTGCTGCTGCATAGCTTGTTGAGGCGCCTGTTGTTGCATCTGAGGCTGTCTCGGAGCTGCCATTGGCGCAGGTTGGCTCACAGGTTGAGCAACGCTCTGAGCTTGAGCTACTGGTGCTGGCGCAGTGCTTGTCGACTGAGTCGAGATTGCTGTTGCAACCGTTTGTTCAGCAGGTCTAAAGGCCAACATGCGTAAAACCACCATCTCAATACCAACACGAGCAGTTGGTGACAACGGTAAGTCTTCGCGACCTTTCAATACGATCTGATAGTAAAGCTGAATGTCTTGAGGGCTTAGCGCCTTACTCAACAGTTCTAGCTTCTCAGCATCCGGCTGTGCTTTGTCTAATGTTGACGGCAGAGCTTGGAACATCGCCAAACGATGCAGTTGAGTCGCAAGCTGATTCAACAAACCATCCCACTCTACGCCATTCTCAGCAAGACTTTGAATACAAGCCATTGCCACTTGAGGCTGCTTACTGCTGATCGCTTCAAGCAAGTGAATTGCTTGGTCGGTGTCTAGTGTACCGAGCATGTGCGCCACGGTGTCTGTCACGACATTACCGTTGCCTAATGCGATAGCTTGATCCGTTAAACTCAGAGCATCACGCATACTGCCATCAGCAGCATGAGCAATCATCCCTAGCGCACGAGATTCAGACGTCACACTCTCTTGTTCAAGAATGTGGTCAAGCTGTTCGTGAATATTATCAACGCTGATCGGCTTAAGATGAAACTGAAGACAACGCGACAGAATCGTTACAGGAAGCTTTTGTGGATCGGTCGTTGCGAGCAAGAATTTCACATACTCAGGCGGCTCTTCTAACGTTTTTAGAAGCGCGTTGAAACTGTGCCTAGAAAGCATGTGTACTTCATCGATAAGGTAAACCTTGAAGCGACCACGTGCAGGCTTGTACTGAACATTGTCCAGAAGCTCGCGGGTATCTTCTACCTTGGTACGTGATGCCGCATCGATCTCTAGCAGGTCAACAAAGCGACCTTCGTCGATCTCTTTACAGGTTGCACATTCACCACAAGGGGTTGAGGTAATGCCTGTTTCACAGTTGAGTCCCTTAGCAAACAAACGGCCGATCGTCGTTTTACCAACACCTCGTGTACCGCTGAACAGGTATGCATGGTGCAACCTATTCTGGCTAAGAGCATTCTCTAATGCTGTTAAAACATGGGCTTGACCAACCACTTCTTTAAATTTGGTTGGTCGCCATTTTCGCGCTAACGCAAGATAGCTCATGAATAATTCCGAAAAGGATTAGTGACCGTCGAATTCGCAGATGCTAAACACTTCTAGACCTAAGCCTTGTAAGCGCTTGTCACCACCGATTTCTGGAAGGTTAATAACAAATGCAGCGTGTTCTACCACACCACCTAGCTGACGAATCAACTTCGTTGTTGCTTCAATCGTACCGCCCGTTGCCAGCAAATCATCAACCATCAACACTTTATCGCCTTCAACGATAGCGTCAGTATGGATTTCCAGCGTATCTGTGCCGTACTCAAGCTCATAAGATTGTGCCACAGTTTCACGAGGCAGTTTGCCCGGTTTACGAACAGGAATGAAGCCAACACCTAGCTCTAGTGCCAAAGGCGCACCAAATAAGAAACCACGAGCTTCAGTACCAACGATCTTAGTAAAGCCCATGTCCTTATATGTTTCCGCTAGCAGGTCGATTGTCGCTTTGTAAGCCGCTGGGTCTTCCATCAAGCTTGTTACGTCACGGAACAAAATACCCGCTTTAGGGTAATCAGGAATGCTTTTGATGCTTGCTTTGATCAGAGAGATTTTTTCTGTGTTCATAATCTTATGCACTTCATTAGGCCGCTTTCCAAACTCTCGTTAACGAATCAAACATCAACGCTTGGAATTAAGGAAAGGTACGATTGGTATTCATTGCAACGAGAGTCATAACTCTGATTGCTGAAATAATAAACGCCCGCTATACAAGCAGGCACACTGGCTTAATGGTAGTGATTTTCTTTGCTGTCAGCAACCAACTCATGGGTTGGAAGTCGCATAAACCATGTGAGAAGAATAACAAGTACACAAATTAGGAAAGCCTTGACCCAAATGATCGGGGCAAAGTAGATGGATAACGCAAAACTCAACAAGATAAAGAATACGCCGCGCGTTTTAACTTGTTTGGTTACGGCACCGTGTTGGTACCAATTGTTCAGTAAAGGACCCAGCGTTTTGTGCTCGTGCATCCACTTATGAACTTTCGGATTACTTCGCATGAAGCATGCGCTAGCAAGAAGGAGAAAAGGTGTGGTTGGCAGAACAGGTAAAACTATCCCCAGAACTGCGAGAAATATGCAAAGGCCACCAGCTATATTCAGGCTTAAAACTCGAACGCTAATTGTGGCCTCCTTGAGTCAGCTATCACCAATCGGCGATGAGAGCTTAACTAGAATGTTGCGTAACCATTGAATACTCGGATCAACGTAAGTGTTGCTGGTAGCAATGGAATCATTAAAAATGCGGCTAAAAATCCTAAAAAGTAGAATACATTAAACGGGTCTTGAAAGTCTTTGTTATCTGCCATGATTGCTTCTTGTTTTTGTTAGTAAAGGTAAGTATCTGGCGAACCAAACCCGCTTTGCTAAATCAACATTTAACAAAAAAGGCATAGCCACACCATTTGCGCAACTATACCTTAATCAATTATTCACAAAAACCGAGGAAATATAGGGTTAATCGGTCGACCCTTGGTGTATGTCTAAACTAAAACTCGCCGCTCCAAGCAGACTTAATGAAAGTTGGCAGCCTTGCTCAATCGGCAAGTCTCTCGTAATGAAATTCTTCTTACAGTTTTCGCCTAAGCGTTCACCTGCGGCAATGTGTTGATTCATCTCACCATTCGACCAACGTCCATCTAAACCAGCAGGCAAAATAGAGATGGTACCCTCAGCAAGATTGGCGACACCAAACAGAGCATTAACGGGCGTGGCGCATTTCGAACACTCAATCCCCTTCTCTAGAATCTCCGCAATATCTTTCAGATCAACATTAAAATCTTTTCGATTTCTTATGTAATCGTGGAATAAGGCTCTCACCAGCAGTGTTGACGCTGAACTGCCGTTATCGGAAGAAGACGAATCGACGAGGTAAAAGGCAAACTGCCCATTCATCATCCAAGCGTAATCAAACACGAGTGGCATCATCTCTGTTGATTGCAGCAGTCGGTAACTACAACGCCATGAGCCTTGTCTTGTGTCTTTTTCGGGAAGCAAGGCATGCAGTAAGTCTTTTGCCGCGCTCGGGTTATCTTGTAGGTAATTAAGGTGCCAATGCAGCTCTTGGTCTTCGGGGATCTCGCCTCCGTCATCCACACAGAACCATTGGCTTGAAAAATCTCGTTGGTCTGAAATATTGTCGAAAGAATCTTTTAGCGTATTCGCTATCGCACTTCCTAAATGACCGTGATCCTCTAGAGGTTTTGCCAAAAAGTCTTTAATACCAAATCGCAATGCTTTCGCCACATCAGACATGTCGTCGGTGGCAGAAACGACGATCATAGGCAGTGACGGATATTCTAAACTGAGCTCTTCTACAAGCTCGATGCCGTCCAGGATCGGCATTGATAAGTCACACACAATTAAATCTGGTGCTGAGTCTCTAAGTTTCTGCAGAGCATCCAGCCCATTTTCAGCCTCAACCACTTTATAACCAACCTTGTCTAAATACGCGCTGGTTACACGGCGAAAAATAGGATCATCATCAACCAACATTACGCATTTTTGGTTAATTACTTCCTGAGCCGAGGTCATTACTGGCTGACTGTGAGTTTTGTACATAATCTATAACCTCACAAAACTAAGTCGAATTATTATTGTTATCTGTTCTAAGAACTAATATAAAACTTAGTAATAAAATGCTAAATACACAAATTTGCACTCTTTACTGGTAATTCGTGACGAGGGTTGGAATACTTGTAAATAATGCAACGAGTTGACGTAACGCAAACATTGATCTCACTGTTACGTATAAATTAGATGAGATTGTAAACAAATGTGTCTGGATTTATGAAATTAGATGACTTAAACCTCTTTCGACTCGTCGTTGAAAATGGGAGCTACACCGCAACATCGCGCAAGACTATGATTCCGGTTGCGACCATTACACGACGCATCCAAGCCTTAGAAGACTCACTGAACCTGAGGCTTCTCAATAGACACGCGCGTAAACTCTCTTTAACAGAGGCTGGTGAACGTTTTTTCAATGAATGCTCTCCGCTATTGCAACGTCTGTCTTCTACTGCAGAAGAGCTCACGGACGTGTGTAAAGGAGCTTCCGGTAAGATTCGTATTACGGCACCCTCCAACCTGACCAAACGCATGATGATGCCAATGTTCAGCGACTTCATGACTCAATACCCAGATATAAATATTGAGTTGATGATGAACAACCAAGCCGATCAGCTTGATCCAACCGAGTGGGACGTGATTTTCCGTGTCGGACCACAACGTGACTCAAGCCTAATCGCAAGAAAGATCAGTGAAGTAAAAGATATTCTTATTGCTAGCCCTGAGTACTTAGCGAAGAACCCAGCACCAAGTCATGCAGAAGAGCTGGCTAACCACTCTCTTCTAAAAGGCTACCCACTGATTAAGTGGCAGCTGAGCAATTCGAATGAAGAGACAGTGGTAAACAGCGAGAAAGGCCGTTTCAATGCGAACGCGCTTAATGTGGTGAGACAAGCATGTTCTGAAGGCCTAGGTATCACCCTGATGCCTGACGTGATGATTCGTGAATACATTGAAGATGGCAGCTTAGTGCAAGTTTTAGAAGACTGGAGCGCTAACCCTCGTGATATTTACATGCTTTATAACCACAAAGACCACCTGCCAGAGAAAGTTAGATTGTTTATTGATTTTGTGATCGCGTACCACATTCATTAGATTAATCCCCTGTCTCAAAAACAAAAAAAACCAGAGCCGATGCTCTGGTTTTTTATACTTTCAATACTAACGGAAACTAAGCGCCTTCGTTGTGTAGCTCTAGGTTCGCTAGATCTTGTTGGATTTCGCGTTGAACCTTTGAATCGTCGTTACGCAAAGAGTCTAGGAAATCTAGGTACGCTTGGTCGATATCGCCCGTTACATATTCACCGTTAAATACCGAAGTATCAAAACGAGAGATGTCTTGGTTGCCCATACCTACTGCAGAGATTAAGTCTGGTAGCGTTTGGAAGATCAAAGCGTCTGCGCCAATCTGCTTACAAATCGTTTCGTTGTCACGACCATGAGCAATCAGCTCAGTTGCGCTCGGCATATCGATGCCGTAAACGTTAGGGAAGCGAACCTCTGGAGCCGCTGAAACCATGAAGACTTTGTTAGCACCTGAATCACGAGCCATCTCAATGATTTGCTCTGATGTTGTACCGCGCACAATAGAGTCATCAACCAATAGAACGTTCTTATCTTTAAACTCAGAACGGATTGCATTCAGCTTACGACGAACCGATTTCTTACGCTGTTGTTGACCAGGCATGATGAACGTACGGCCAACATAACGGTTTTTCACGAAACCTTGACGGTATGGCTTATTGATCGCTTGAGCGATGCGTAGCGCAATATCGTTCGATGTTTCAGGAATGGGGATAACCACGTCAATATCTAAGTCTGCATACTCTTCTTTAATACGCTTACCTAGCATCTCACCCATCTCAACGCGTGCGCTGTAAACCGAGATTTTGTCGATGAATGAATCTGGGCGTGCAAAGTATACAAACTCAAAGATACATGGGTTTAGTTGTGGGTTGTCTGCACATTGCTTAGTGAAAAGTTCACCGTCGAACGTTGCGTAGATAGCTTCACCCGGTGCTACGTCGCGCATGAAATCAAAACCAACAGCATCAAGTGCTACCGATTCAGATGCAACCATGTACTCTGTTTTACCATTAACTTCACGCTTACCAAGACACAGTGGACGAATACCATGCGGGTCACGGAATGCGATCATACCGTGGCCGATGATCATTGCCGTTACTGCGTAAGCACCACGAATAGTGCGGTGTACATTAGATACAGCACGGAAAACATCATCAGAAGTCACGTTACCTTTAACGGTATCGATCTCATGAGCCAATACGTTCAGTAGAACTTCAGAATCAGAGGTTGTGTTTACATGACGACGGTCTTTCTCGAACAACTTCTCACGAACTTCGTTTGCGTTCGTTAGGTTGCCGTTGTGAGCCAATGTGATGCCAAAAGGCGAGTTTACGTAGAAAGGCTGAGCTTCCGACGCACTTGAGCTACCTGCTGTCGGATAACGTACATGGCCAATACCAACGTTACCTTGGAGGCGTTGCATGTGTTTTGCTTCAAAAACATCTTTTACTAAACCGTTCGCCTTACGCAGACGGAAACGATTGCTTTCTATGGTACAAATACCAGCGGCATCTTGGCCACGATGCTGCAATACCGTTAAAGCGTCATAAATAGACTGGTTTACAGGTGTTGAACCCACGATTCCAACAATACCACACATGTCCTAATCCTCGATTTTTCGACATTAACTGGCGCTAGAGCGCGCCAGATAAGAAACTAGATGTTGCTTGTAAATGCTCGAAGAACGGCGCAATGATTCGACTAAATTCCGGAACCAACTGCGAATTCTTCCACCACTCAGAACTTGGGAATGCAGTAAACGCATCCATGAAAAACAACACTGCAGAAACAATCAAAACACCACGTAAGCCGCCAAAGACGACACCGAGGATTCTGTCTGTACCTGACAGGCCTGTTTTCTGAACTAGCTGACCGATGACATAGTTAACTAAGGCACCAACAACTAACGTTGCAACAAACAATGCTGCTATCGCAGTTCCGTTTCGAAACATCTCATCTTCGATATTGGTGAAGTACATCGCTAATTTAGCGTAGTACTGGCTAGCAATGAAAAATGCTCCAAACCAAATTACGAGTGACAAGGCTTCTTTAGCGAAACCACGAACTAAACTGATCACGGCAGAGAAGCCGATCACGCCTAAAATGACAAAATCTAACCAATTCATGAATTCTTCATCTTAAGTTGGCGCGCATTTTAACAGAAAAAATGCTGACGCAAACGTTTTCTTATGGATTTAACGGTTTAAATTTGAGCAATTGGCCTTTTGAACCCGTAATTTTTTCTAATTCCTTAATTTGTCGCTCAAGTTTGGATTTAGACACATCCGGGCCAATAATTACTCGCGTAAAAGTTTTTTCTTGCTTGGTGTGAGCTTGATAACCACGCTTCTGTAAATCCTTAACAACGTTTTTTGCGTTGTCAGCATTCTTTAAAGCCATCAATTGAATGATCCAAGCGCTGTCTTGGTATTCATTTTTTTCTGGTACCGGCTTAACCACCACTGCCACTTTGTCAGCTTCTTTTTCAGAAGCCGATGCCGTTTGCGTGTCTGAATGATCATCAACACCGCTTTCAACCACTCGCTCAACCGGAGAGTCCGGTAATGCTATCTGATCTTCAACGGGATCGAGCACTTCAAACACTTCAACATTACTATCAAGCTCTGGCTTAATCGGAATGCTTGCAAACTCTTCTTTATAGTGGAGCTTCTTACCATCGAGCACATCTGGCAATACAATCACGCCAATGGCCACTAAAATGATGGTGCCGACTAATCGGCTTTGGAATTTACTTGCCATTTAGTTTCCTTTTTTCTGCCAATGCTCCAAGACTTCGCCTACGGTATGGAAAGAACCGACCACCAACACAACATCATCGCCTTGAACAGAAGCTAAAGCCGCTTCAAACGCTGAGACAGGGTTTGAATACTGCTCTACACCCTGAGGTAGGCTTTTACACAATTCAGCCGCTGTTGCTGCGCGTGGGCCTTGCAATGAAGCTGGGTACCAATGTGTTGTGATAGGGGCTAATACTTCCAATGTCGCTGGAATATCTTTGTCATGAAGCATAGCGACTACAACGTGTAAATTTTTGCCTGCGTATTGCTTCGTTACTTGCTGTGCAAAGTATTCGGCTGAATGTGGGTTGTGTGCCACATCAAGAACAATCACAGGTTGATCGCTAATTTGCTGCATACGCCCTGGAAGCTGTGCGTTCTTCATGCCATTAACGACATTCACATCACTGATGCTAAGTTCTGAAGTGCCCAATGCCATCAACGCGGTTGCTGCGTTTGGTAGCGGTAGGCTTGGAATAGGTAGAGATTCTAATTGGAATGCACCGCTGCGCCAGTTCCAAGTGTCGCCATCCACATCATAGGTGTATTGAATGCCTACTTGGTAGAACTCAGCCTTAATATCATCAGCGTGCGCTGCAACCGTAGCCGGTGGCTTAGGTTGACCACAGATAGCTGGCTTACCACTACGATAAATACCTGCTTTCTCAAAGCCAATCACATTAATATCATCACCAAGCCAATCAACGTGGTCGACAGCCAAGCTCGTAATCACGGACACGTCATGATCAACGATATTTGTTGCATCTAAACGACCGCCTAGCCCTACTTCCAATAGCACGACATCGACCGCTTCCGTTTGAAATGCGCGTAACGCGGCTAAAGTGCCGTATTCGAAAAAGCTAAGACTGATTTCGCCACGTTCTTTCTCAATGAAATCGAAAGACTGAACCATCTTCTCATCTGAGAGATCTTGGCCATTGATACGAACACGTTCGTTATAGCGAATTAAGTGAGGAGAGCTGTAGACACCAACAGAATAACCAGCGTCCAATAGAATCGCTTCCATCAGGGCACACGTTGAGCCTTTGCCATTGGTTCCGGCAACAGTAATGACGTGTTGAGCAGGTTTGGTGAGGTTTGCCCTAGAGGCGACGGCCTGAACTCGGTCTAATCCAAGATCAATAGCACTGGTGTGGATGTTTGATAAATAATCAAGCCACATCTCCAAAGAGGATGTGGCTTGAGGAATAGGTTGTTGACTCATCTAACTCATAACCATAATAAAGTTGGTTTGTTAGAAGGTACTTTACCCTTTTTCTGGCGCTTCTGGTACTTCATAAGTAGCTTCATTCGGTGAATCGTTCACAGAAACTACTAATGGTGAAGGCTGGTTGGTCATTTTAGCAACAAGGCTTGCAACACGTTGACGCATCTCACGACGGTCAACGATCATGTCGATAGCACCGTGCTCTAATAGGAACTCACTGCGTTGGAAACCTTCAGGAAGGTCTTCACGTACAGTTTGCTCGATTACACGACGTCCAGCGAAACCGATCAGTGCTTTTGGCTCACCAATGTTGATATCACCAAGCATTGCTAAACTTGCAGAAACACCACCCATTGTTGGATCAGTCATTACTGATACAAACGGTAGACCTTTCGCAGATAAACGCTCTAGAGCAGCACTGGTTTTCGCCATTTGCATTAGAGACATAAGCGCCTCTTGCATACGCGCACCACCACTTGCAGAGAAGCAAACTAAACCACAGTTGTTTTCAATTGCAGCATCAACCGCTTTCACAAAACGAGCACCTACAACAGAACCCATCGAGCCGCCCATGAATGAGAATTCAAAAGCACACGCTACGATAGGTAAACCAAGCAGTTCGCCTTTCATTGCTACTAGTGCGTCTGTCTCACCACTGTTTTTCTGTGCAGCAGAGATACGTTCTTTGTAACGCTTAGAATCTTTAAATTTCAGCTTATCTTGTGGCTCAAGATCAGTACCTAGTTCAACACGTTCACCTTTGTCTAGGAATGTATCCAGACGACGACGTGCTTTCATGCGCATGTGATGATCACATTTTGGACATACTTCTAGGTTACGCTCTAGCTCAGCATGGTAAAGAACCTGCTCACAAGAAGTACATTTAGTCCAAACACCCTCAGGGATAGACGCTTTACGAGATGTTACGATGTTGCTTTTTTCTAGAATCTTTTCAAGCCAACTCATGGAAGACCTTTTTGTTTCGATTCTTCCGCTTGATTGCGAAAGAAATAAATTTGGGAATTATGCGTGGGAATTAAAGCACATAAAACAGCGACTGTAGATAAAAAACTGGTTGTACCTATTTTCTGGGACTATCTTACGCACTAAACCGTAATAATTTTTGAACCTAAGTCTCACATTTAGTTCAAATTATCCGGTAAAAATAGAGGGCCAATTGGCTCTCGTGGTAGTTCAAAATGTTCAGGATAATCAACGTCCACCAGATACAAGCCTTCCGCTTTTGCAGTCGCACCTGCCACTTTTCGGTCTTTGGCCTCTAAAAGCCACTGGATCCACTCTGGTTTCTGCTCACCTTTGCCTACCGCAATAAGGCTACCAGTAATATTCCTCACCATATGGTGAACAAACGCATTCGCTTTAATGTCGATCACTATGTAGTGTCCATGACGAGTCACATTCAAGTGAATCATGTTTCTCCATGGGCTACGAGATTGACAGTGTGTCGCTCTGAATGAAGTGAAGTCGTTCTCGCCTAACAAGTACTGACCCGCTTCATGCATTTTTTTCTCATCCAGATGACCATGATAATGGCTCACGCCTGAATTCAGAATGCCTGGGCGTAGTGCATGGTTAAAGATGATGTAGCGGTAACGGCGTGCAGTCGCTGAAAAACGAGCATGGAAATCCTCATTCACTTCTGTCGCCCAACGAACCGCAATATCTTTTGGCATGTTGGCATTCGCGCCCATTGTCCATGCCACCATTTTACGATCGACATTAGTTTCAAAGTGAACGACTTGTCCCGTACCGTGAACACCGGCATCTGTACGACCTGCGCACATAACTTCTACAGGGTGATTCGCGACAACTGAAAGAGCCTTTTCCAATTCTTCTTGGACACTTTTCACGTCTCGTTGGCGCTGCCAACCAAAGTAGTGGGTACCGTTATATTCAATACCTAAAGCAATTTTCATGTTCTTGTTCTCTTTGAAAATGGGCGAGAAGTATATACGGAAATGAGTGCTAGCCCAAATAGGATGGGGCTAAAACTTCAATAAACACTCACCATCGCCCTAGGCTAGCTTTGAGAAGCCAAATAAAACGACGGCTCTTAACCTCACCTAAAACAAAGGGTAGCCAATGCTACCCTTTTCGTTTCGCTGAGCTTATCGACCGTTTAACGTGTCGATGAGATTCTTGGCCTCGCGGCGAATGTCATCGCTTCCGTCAACAATCGCCTCTTCTAGGAGCTTAATCGCTCCTTGAGGATCACTCATCTCGATGTAGATTTTAGCCAAATCAAGCTTACCTGCAGCCTCTGCATTGCTATCAACATCATAGTTGCCAATGTCGCCGATAACGTCTGGGAATTCATTTAGGCCAACATCCAGCTTCAATTCTTCGTCATCTGGATTAATGACCTCTTCGCCTTCTTGCTCGACTTGTGCCATCAGTTCATCAATCGTCATGTATTGCTTATCACGACCATTGCCTGATTCGGTTAAGTTGTCCTGCTGTCCCCAATTCTCTTCTTTGATTTTAGGTTCAGCTTGTTGCTCTGCCGATGCCCAAATCTCTTGTTGATCATCAGGCACATCATTGTGCATGCTCGATTGCTGCTCTGGCGCTAAATTAAAGCCCTTCCAATCTTCGCCGCCCACTTCAAGCATTGCATCAATATCTAGCCCTGCGCTATCAATCGATGTTGCATCAAGAGGTTTGTCGAACATGTTATCGACAGAGTCCTGAACGTCTTCCGACAGCAACTCAGCCAGTGCAGTCTCATCAAAATCATCAAAGCCTTCTAGTGGTTCATCTTGAACCGCCGTTGACGCTAGGTTTGACTCTGCTGGCGCTAGGTCTGATTCTGAAAGAGCATTCGATGATAGCTCTGGCTGTGTAAAGCCAGCCAGTTCAGACTCTTCCGCATCAGACAAATCATCAGCATGACTAAAGCTTTGTGGGTTTGAGAACAAATCATGCAGCGCATCTTGCTCTTCGCCTTGTGGACTGAAAGAGGTTAGCGGTGTTGGTTTCTCAGCAAACGCATCAGAGATGGCTTCATCTTCACCGTACTCTGGTAAATCAAGCTCATCGAACTCTACACCTTCATCTTCTGCTACTGGCTCAGCACTGCTTTGCTCAATATCATCCAAGACAGAATCGGCTTTAGCGCTCTCTTCATCATATTCTGGCAGATCAAGGTCATCGAATTCGAACTTCTCAGTGCCATCAGATAAGTCTTGCTCTAACTGTGCTTCATCCGGTTCACTCACCACTTCAGCTAGTGCATCTTCTTCACCGAACTCAGGCAGCTCAAAATCATCAAACGAGAACTCTTCTTCGCTTTCTGGTTTCGCAATTTCAGCCTGTGGTGCAGCATCTAGCTGAGGCTCAGCGGTTGGTTGTGATTCAACACTTGGTTGAGAATCAATAGCTGGCGTTACTGGTTCTGGTGTTACTTCAGTATCTGCTTCTGCTAGTGCGTCTTCTTCACCGAACTCTGGTAGCTCAAAGTCATCAAACGAGAACTCTTCGTCGTCTTGAACCTTTGCTTCAGCTTGAGGCTCAACAGCAGGCATTACTGGTTCTGGTGTTACTTCAGTATCAGCTTCTGCCAGTGCGTCTTCTTCACCAAACTCTGGCAGCTCAAAGTCATCAAACGAGAATTCTTCGTCATCTTGAACCTTAGCTTCAGCTTGAGACTCAACAGCAGGTACTACTGATTCTGATGTTGATTCGGCATCAGCTTCTGCCAGCGCATCTTCTTCACCAAACTCTGGCAATTCGAAGTCGTCAAACGAGAATTCATCTTCGCTTTCTTGTTCTGCTACTTCCGCTTGTGGTGTCGCTTCAACTTGCGGTTCAGCGTCTAATTTAGGTTCAACAACAGGTGCTACTGGCTCTGGTGTTACGTCATTTTCTGTTGATGCTCCTGGTGCAGACGTCTCATCTTCAATCAGCCAATCGTCGTCTTCTGGTACGCCGAATTCATTTGGAATGATTTCCGGCATATTTGCAGCTCGAACTGGCTCTGGCTCTGGCTCTGGCTCTGGCTCTGGCTCTGGCTCTGGCTCTGGCAAGGATTCAACGACATCTTCAAATTCATCGCTACCTTGAATTTTCGGCTCAAAGTCGAAATCAGAGTCGATGTTCGCTGGAGACTCAACATCGTCGATCGCTTCTGCTAACCAATCTTCAACCGTCTCTTCTTCATCTTCCGAGATATCACTCAGTGACGTTGGTGAAGTTTGGTTTTCAAAGCTAGGCGCGATTTCTTCGTGACTCTCTTGTGTATCTGTTGTTTTCGGCTCAAGCGTTTCTTGTTCTAACTCAGCGAAAGCGGATTCTTCAACATCAGAATGTTCAGATAACAACGAATCAATATCCAGTTCGTTATCTTCAACAGACGGTTCTGTTTCTTCCGGTAATGAATCTAAAACATCCGAACTTGATGTTTGTTCTGATTCCGCAGCCTTTTCGCTTGGAGCTTCAAGTGGCTCTTCAATCGCTTCCAATACATCACTATCATCAGACGTCATCAATTCATCAATCAACGCTTCGTCTGTGGTTTCTAATGAATCATCAAGCAGAGCATCTGTTGCTGGAGCTACACCAAATAGATCATCGATAAAGTCATCACGATTAAAGGCTTCATCGTTTTGTGGCTTAACATCATCGCTTTCTGGCTCTGAGCTGTCTTGCGCCAATTCTGAATCTAATGACTCATCGTTAATTTGCTCAGGTTGTGATGTTTCACTAACGTCCTCAGCTTGCTCTGGTTCGGCTTCAGAAGGCTCTAACGGTAATGGCGTAGTCTCAACGTCTGAGTTTTCAATAGTCTCATCGCTGACTTTGTCAAAATCAAAGGCCGCGTCTAACTCTTTATCAAACGTCTGCTCTTCTGATTCAAGCTCGTCTTCAATGCCGCTTGTTAGTAGATCATCAAACGGGTCTAAAGATTCCGTATCCTTCTCGCTCGCTTCATCGGTTGATGCATCATCAGCTAACAATTCGCTATCAAGGAAGTCATCAAGCAGATCAGTGCTATCTTCATCGAGTTCAAAGTCATCATCGTCAGAATCACCGATCAGCTCATCTAAAGTTTCCGTGCTATCTTCCGCAATATTTAGCTCATCGTCCGTCGATAGGCCAGAAAGCTCTTCAAGCTCAGACAAAGAATCAAAGCCAAGAGGTTCACTTTCAGAGTCATCATCCGAATCGTCCCCTAGCATCTCATCAAGAAGGTCTGTTGAGTTACTTAGGTCTACGTCATCGCCTGCCAGTTGCTCATCAAGCAGATCAACGCTGTCTTGAGTTTCTTCGTCTACAATTGGCTTATCAAACTGAGACAGGATATTTTCGATATCATCATCAGATGCCAAACCGCTGTTCAAGTCTTTGGTAACATCGTCGTCGCCATCAAGATTGAAAGGGTCGTTTTGATCATTTTGAGCGGCAACCTGAGCAAAGATGTCATCAATATCATCCTCTACACTTGGCGCTGCCGGTTGTGCTACTGGCTGTGGAGCCTGCTGTTCAGAGATTAGAGCATCGATATCGAATTCGTCATTGTCCAAATCCGTTGGCTTAGCATCACTCTGTTGCTCTGAGATAAGCGCATCAATGTCGAAATCATCGGAAGCTGAATTGGTGCTCGTCGAAGTTGAGTCACTTTGTTCTTCCGAAATCAAAGCATCGATATCAAAGCTATCATCGTCTTCGTCATCAAGGGCGAACAGATCGTCTAGCAGGGATTGGTCTAGCTCATTCGAACCTAAATCTTCCGTCTCAGCTTCTTGAGATAGCAGCGCTTCAATGTCGTCAGCAGACATTGAGTTATCATCAGAAAGATCAAAATCGACATCGTCAGAATCTAAAGCGCTTTCTGCCGTTTTATCGAGCGCGCGCTCCATCTCTTCAAGACCAAGCGCCTTTTCTTCACCGTTGACACTGATGCCGTTGCTGCTGTCTAAGTCCAGATCATCGAAGTTAGTGTCTAAGTCACCGTTTTCGCCAATGCTGGCAAACGGGTCATCATCTTCACCGTCGAGATTAAAATCGAGATCCGATTCGTCTAAACCTGCAAATACATCGTCTTCTTCAGCCAGAGCTTGATCATCAAACAGCTTATTGGCGTCATCTTCCGTACCGAACAATTCATCATCGAGAGACAGCTCGTTATCAAGGTCGTCTATCTCGTCGCCTAGAGTGATAGGCGCAACGCTGCTTGCTTCTGGTTGAATCGGTTGATCTTGCGTTGCTTGTTGTTGGTCATCGTTTTTAGAGCGGCGACCCAATAGCACAACAATGATTAAGCCAAGCAGAAGGCCAGGAATAATCGCCAGTGCAGCCACTAACCAACCGTTAGACAACAGTTGATCCATCGTACTTGGTGCCATTTTTTCAATTTCAGCGTTCTTTCTACGCTCTTCCGCCAGTAACTTTTCAACTTCACTGCGGATACGGTCTTCATCGCTGAGTTCTGTTTTCAGCACATCCACTTCTGACTGTACATTCGACAGCATTAAGCGGAGTTGATGGTTTTTCTCTTCAAGTGAAAGCAGTTCTGTTTCTGAAAGCTCTAGCTGTTTCTCAAGCTTATTCACCTCTTTCGCTGGAGATGATGGAACAAGAGAGGCTGGTTTATTAGCGACTTCAGCTGAGTTGGCTTGTTTTGCAGGCGTGGTATTTTTAGAACCAGTATCCGATTGATTTGAGGCTTGTGCTGCTTTTGGCTTCGAAGCTGCCGGTTTCGTCGCCGGATCATCAAGCTTCGCTAGGTGCGAATTCATGATATTGATGGCTTGCTGCGTCGAGCTTGCACGCGCTTGCTCTAAAGAAGGCACGCGTAGATTGCTAGCAGGCAACAGGCTATGGATATTCTGGTTTTCAAACGCTTGAGGATTTAAGCGATAAATTGCCAACAAGGTTTGTTGGACTGAAACGGAGTTATCCGGACGTAATCTTGAGGCGATAGACCACAGCGTCTCTGAACCACGAGTTGGACCATAGAAACGAGAAGGCTCAGCGCTATTTGACTGCGCTCTTGAGAGAGGTTCTGAAAACGTAGGCGCTGATTGTATCTGGCCATCAGGCCCTACAACTCGAATGGAATCTGCACGAACAACGGAAATCTGAGTCGCAATGATAACGGCAAAAGGCATTAACCACTGCTTGAAAATTTGAAACATAAAAGGCTCAGCTAGGTGCTTAAATTCGGATAAAGTGATGATCTATTAAATATATCGGATAAATGACGTAAAACTATAGAGATGAAAACAAAAAATGTGTTGCAGCGACAATATTCGCAGCAATTTCACACAATTTGACTAACAATATTTTCAATCGATTAAAAAAGCCCCACTAAAGAGTGAGGCTTGTTTATCAAAGCAGTAAAGCTTAGAAGTAATCGCGAATCAGAACTTCAGCGATTTGCACTGCGTTTGTCGCTGCGCCTTTACGAACGTTATCAGCAACCACCCACATGTTCACACCGCTGTGATGGCTGATGTCGTTACGAATACGACCAACCATAACGTGGTCTTTACCACCAGCATCGCGAACCTGAGTTGGGAAGTCTAACGCTTGGAAAACTTCAACGCCTTCTGTGTTCTCAAGAAGCTGAACCACTTGCTCTGCACCGATTGGAGCGCGAGTTTCAATGTGTAGAGATTCAGCGTGACCGTAGAATACAGGTACGCGAACACACGTTGGGTTCACTGTGATTGAAGAGTCAGCAAAGATTTTTTGAGTTTCCCAAACCATCTTCATCTCTTCACGCGTGTATCCGTTCTCAGTAAACTCATCGATTTGAGGAATACAGTTGAACGCGATCTGCTGAGAGAACGCTGAATTTTCAGCTGGCATGCCGTTAAGAAGCTTAGCCGTTTGACCTGCTAATTCATCGATACCCGGCTTACCTGCACCAGACACAGATTGGTAAGTTGAAACGTTAATACGCTCAAGACCCACTTCATCGTGAATTGGTTTTAGTGCTACAACCATTTGGATAGTAGAACAGTTAGGGTTCGCAATGATGTTGCGGTTACGGAACTCAGCAATCGCTTCAGGGTTCACTTCTGGCACAACCAGAGGAACATCGTATTCGTAGCGGAAGCGTGATGTGTTATCGATAACAACCACACCTTCATCCGCAGCGATTGGAGCCCAACGCTCTGAAAGTTCGCTACCTGCAGAGAAAAACGCAATATGTACTTGAGACCAATCGAAGTCTTCTACGTTTTGTACTTGTATTGTTTTGCCGTTAAAACGGGAAGTTTTGCCTTCACTACGTTCACTTGCTAGTAAGTGCAGTTCACCGACAGGGAATTTACGCTCTTTAAGTACTTCAAGAATGGTTTCACCAACCGCACCAGTCGCACCTAAAATAGCAATATTAAATTCTTGGCTCATTGTTTCTCTCTTTTATAAAGTTGGCTTTACCATAAAACCGAGTTTAGATAACGGCGTTAAATTACAAGATTCGTCGCCCGTTAACTCGACAGCACTGTACTCTCTGCGGTCCCAATATTCTTTACGCATCTTGTCAAAAGAACCCGGCGTAGAGATATTGCGACGGAATAAGGCGTCGTCTTTGCGCACATCATAGATCAACTGAGTCAAATTGTGCAGTGTTGCTTCGTCCCAAGCTCTATCTAATTTCATTTGAGGCACAGGTGCCGTCGGCAGAAGATCGCTTGCATAAGCACGTTGTTCCGTACCTAAAAACTCACAATAGCTGTTGAAGATCATCGTCGTACCGCGCGCTTTGCCCTCTAAGCCGTAGCCCGCTACGTGAGGTGTTGCGAAAGCAAGCAACGGAAGTAATTCCATGTCGACTTCAGGTTCAAACTCAAACACATCCAGAACCGCAGTAAAACCATCTGCTTTTTGTAAACGAGCTTTTAGCGCTTGGTTATCCACGACAGGGCCACGAGCGGCATTAATCAGGATTTGATCAGCGCGGAAGTTGTTCAGCACCTGCTCATTAATCAAGTGATGAGTTGGGAACTCACCGGTTTTAGTAATTGGCGTATGTAGCGTGATAACGTCTGATTGCTCAAGCAGTGTATCTAGTTCAGTAAACTCACGAGTGTCACCCTCTCGCTGTTTTAGAGGATCGTTAAGCAGAACTTTAATACCAATACCTTCTAGGCATTTCGCTAAGTAGCTACCTACTTGACCACAACCGATAATACCGACCGTTTTATCAAACACAGAGAAGCCTTGTTGCTGCGCAAGCACCATCATTGAACTGAACGCATACTCAGCCACACCTACCTTGTTACAGCCTGGTGCCGCAGTAAAGAAAATGCCACGCTCTTTCATCAACTCTTGGTCGACGTGATCCATACCAGCCGTCGCAGTACCAACAAACTTCAGTTTATTGGCTTTGCTGATCAGCGACTCGTTCACCTTGGTGACTGAGCGAATCATTAATGCGTCTACGTCAACTAGGTCGTCAGCAGTAAGTGTGCGACCAGACTTCATTGTCACTTCCCCTAGCTGGCTAAAAAGCGCTTCAGCATAAGGCATATTTTCGTCGATTAAGATTTTCATTTGGCGAGTACTTTTGTTGGGGTCTATCGACCTAAATGTGAATTGAAATGATTGTGCAAAATTCCACACACGGTGTCGAGTAGCAAATGGAATACATTATGAATAAAGGGCTGAATCGCAGAGTCTGCACAAACAACAGAGATAAGAGTCTTTACCCAGAAACCAAAAGGCTAAAACGAAAAATGCCCGATTGAATAAACAATCGGGCAAACATCCAGAACAAAAGGATCCTATCTCGCTCTCCAGGAGACAGAGTCTTGCGTCTGTTCAACCAGTACTAACTAAGTTACTACTGATCAAGCTCTGGAAACCTTTCAACTTTTAAACCGAGATTTAAAATCCATGTTTAAAAAGCTTTGTTCTGTGGTTCATGATTAATGAGTTACCTGTGCGTGTTGAATCTACACTCGCGTAACCCGTTAACAATTAACCTTTGTATATCTGACTCAAGCCTAAATTAAGCTTGGTACTTTTTGATTACTAGCGTTGCGTTTGTACCGCCGAAACCAAAGCTGTTAGACATAACTGTAGTTAGCTCTTGCTCGCGAGCTTCAGTTACGATGTCTAGGCCAGCTGCTGCTTCGTCTAGGTTAGAAACGTTAATGCTTGGAGCGATAAAGCCGTTGTCTAGCATTAGCGTTGAGTAAATCGCTTCGTGTACGCCAGCAGCACCTAGAGCGTGACCAGTCATCGCTTTCGTTGCAGAAATTGCTGGGCTGTTGCCACCAAATACTTCTTGGATAGCACCTAGCTCTTTAACGTCACCAACTGGAGTTGAAGTACCGTGAGTGTTCACGTAGTCAACGCCATCAACGTTTTGCATAGCCATCTTCATACAACGAACCGCGCCTTCACCTGAAGGAGCAACCATGTCGTAGCCATCTGAAGTTGCGCCGTAACCTACGATCTCACCGTAGATCTTCGCGCCACGAGCAACTGCGTGCTCAAGCTCTTCGATTACTAGCATGCCGCCGCCACCAGAGATAACGAAACCGTCACGGTCTGCATCGTAAGTACGAGAAGCCAGCTCAGGAGTGTCGTTGTACTTAGTAGAAAGTGCGCCCATTGCGTCGAACATCATAGTCAGAGACCAATCCAGTTCTTCACCGCCACCAGCGAATACTACGTCTTGCTTACCAAGTTGGATAAGCTCCATTGCGTGACCAATACAGTGTGCAGATGTCGCACATGCAGAACTCATAGAGTAGTTCACACCGCGGATTTTGAAAGGAGTTGCTAGACAAGCAGAAACCGTTGAAGCCATTGTACGTGGAACCATGTATGGACCAACACGCTTAACGCCTTTCTCACGGATGATGTCTACTGCGTTTACTTGGTTAAGTGAAGAAGCACCACCAGAACCCGCAACGATACCCGTGCGGTCATTAGATACTTGATCTTCTGTTAAACCAGAATCAGCAATGGCTTGCTCCATTGAAAGATATGCGAATGCCGCCGCATCACCCATAAAGCGCATTTTTTTGCGATCAATATGGTCAGCTGGGTTCATTTTTAGGTTACCCCAAACTTGAGAGCGCAAGCCATTTTCCTTGAACTGCTCTGAAGCGGTAATACCAGATTTACCCTCTTTCAGTGATGCTAAAACTTCTTCGACGTTGTTACCGATACTTGAAACAATACCCATACCGGTGATTACGACTCGTTTCATGTGACATTCCTATAATTCTAAATTCAGCTAGATGATAACTAAGAAGCCTAACAAAAGTGGTCAGCTTTCCTAGAAATTCGTACAATCCCTACCAACATATCGCTTCAAATCACAAAATGATAGATTTTATGACTTCAATTACTAATGCAGAACTGGAATGGAATGAGTCTGGCACGCCAGTTTCAGACCAATTTGACGACGTTTACTTCTCCAATGTTAACGGTTTGGAAGAAACTCGCTACGTCTTTTTAAAGCAAAACCACCTTCCAGAGCGTTGGGTTGAACATCAACAACGTCGTTTTGTCATTGCAGAAACCGGCTTTGGTACAGGTCTTAACTTTCTTGCTGTTTGGCAATGGTTCGATACTTTCCTTAAAGATAACCCTCAAGCTATTACCAAAGAGTTACATTTCATCAGTTTTGAAAAATATCCTTTAAATAAAGAGGATCTCATCAAAGCGCACCAATCGTGGCCAGAATTAGCCGAGTATGCGACGCAACTCCAAGAACACTACCCTATCGCACTGCCGGAATGTCACCGCATTGTGCTGGGTGATGGCGCTATCACGCTTGATTTATGGTTTGGTGATATCAAAGATTGTATGCCTAACGTCCCTACACCAAAACAAGGCTTAGTAGATGCTTGGTTCCTAGATGGCTTTGCACCGAGCAAAAACCCAGAGATGTGGAATCAAAACCTATTCAACGGCATGGCCAAACTGGCTAAACAAGATTGTAGCTGCGCAACCTTCACCGCCGCTGGTTTTGTTCGTCGTGGTTTGATTGAAGCTGGCTTTGAAATGAAAAAGGTTAAAGGCTTTGGCACTAAACGCGAAATGATTGCTGGCCGACTGGGCGAAAAGCATGCTCACACCAACATCAAACCTTGGTATGGCCTATCAGAGCACAGTGACTCACAAGACATCGCGATCATTGGCGGTGGTGTTGCTAGTGCTGCACTCGCTAAAACGCTAAGCCGCCGCGGTAAAAACATCACCCTTTATTGCGAGCACCCACAAGCAGCGGGCAATGCTTCAGGCAATAATCAAGGTGCTATTTACCCATTGTTAAGCGAAGCGACCTCGAACGTTTCTCGTGTGTTTGGACCAGGCTTACTGTTTGCTCGCCAGTTCATTAATCAAGCTGCAAAATCGATTCAGTTCGATCATAACTGGTGTGGTGTGAACATTTTGATGTGGGATGAAGGCTCGACTAAGAAACTCAACCGCATGTTGGAAGGTAATTTCCACACCGATTTGATTCAGCGTTTATCGCCAGAACAAGCGAATGAAAAGATTGGCCTACCGGTTGATAAAGAGAGTGTTTACTTCCCACTGGGTGGTTGGTTAAGTCCTCTACAACTGACACAAGGCTTGATCGGAAAGTTAGAAGAGACCAACCAAGTTAGTGCTCACTATCAACATCAAGTGACTCAGCTTGAATGGCTCGAAGTTGAACAACAATGGCAACTAACCCTTGAAACACCACAAGGTGAGATTCAAACTAAGCATGACCAAGTGGTCGTTGCGAACGGCCACAAGTTCACCCAATTTGAGCAGACTCAGCCTGTACCTCTAACGCCAGTTAAAGGCCAAGTAAGCCATATTCCGACCACGGAAGACTTAACCAAGTTAAAAACCGTGTTGTGCTTTGATGGTTACCTAACACCACAAAACCCAAATAACGGTCACCACTGTATTGGCGCGAACTACGACAAAACCAATATCGACCAAGAGTTTGATATTGAAGTTCAGCAGCATAATGGCGAACGCCTACACGGCTCACTGCCAGACCAAGAGTGGACAAAAGATGTCGATACCAGTGGCAACCTAGCACGCCAAGGTATCCGTAGCGTAAGCCGTGACCACTTACCTTTTGTCGGAAACGTGGGGGATTTCGAATCAATCAAAGAGCAGTATCAAGATCTGCATAACTTTAACCCACAACGTGACTCGGTTGATGATGTTCAAACAGTCTCAAGCTTCCCTAACCTGTACTGCTTTATCGGGCTAGGTTCGCGCGGTTTAAGCTCCGCACCGTTGTTAGCTGAAGTGTTAGCCTCACAAATCTGTGGCGACCCGCTTCCTTTGCCTGTTGATGTGCTTGAAGCCATTCACCCAAGCAGAATGTGGGTGCGCAGACTACGTAAAGGGAAAGCATTAACTGCTGGCTGGGTTGCAGATAAACACTCAAAAACAAACCAATAGACTCTAGTTCAACTATTCTGAACATCGAAAACATCTGAATATTGGAAATACCTGAAAGTTAAAACTAAAAAGCCCGAGCGACATTATGTCTCTCGGGCTTTTTGTTGATCGGGTTATTCTAAACCGATTTTTTAAATGGCTCGATACTTACAGTTTAGCAACCGCGTCTTTGATCTGCTGAGCAATCTCTTCGTTGCTGATAGAACCAGACTCAAAATCAAAGTTGTCGTAGAAGCTTGGTACTGAAACTGACGCTTTTACGTTGCCGCCAAAGTATGGTGCTGAACCCGTTGCTGCGCCAAGTACCGTTTGTGCACCGCCTGGGCCAGGTGAAGTCGCTAGGTAAACCGCTGGCTTCTCGCCAAACACTGAGCGCTCAATGCGTGTCGCCCAATCAAATAGGTTTTTGTACGCGGCTGGGTAGTGGCCGTTGTGCTCAGCAAAAGAGATAACAAACGCATCCGCTTCGGCTAGATCACGCAAGAATGCTTGCGCACCTTCCGCTTGGCCAATCTCTTTTTCAGTATCTTCACTGAACATAGGAACGTTGTAATCGTTGATGTTTAGAGCTTTAACTTCTGCACCTTCAATCAAGTTAGCTGCGTAAGTTGCTAGAGTTTTGTTGATAGAGGTAGAGCTTGTGCTTGCGCCAAATGCGATAACTTTCATGATGTGACCTTTTCTGTAATTCCGTTAAGTGGGATTAGAATAACGTAGTCAGAAAATGGAACCATCACAAGGATTGAACGGACTCATTCAAAAATTTCGAATGAGTCTCAAACTATTCACGACTCAGCAAAATGAAAAGGAAGGGACTGAGCGGATAATGATATATAACCAGCGATTAAGCTTGGTTTTGCAGTTCAACCCATAGGTCATTAACGATAGTGCGGTCTGCAGGCGTTAGTTCAGAGCGAGCATCATCTAGGCTCTTTTCGATGCGTGCTTTAACTTCTGCTACGTCTTCAATGCCTTCTTCTTCACATGAAGCCACTGACAGAGAAATATGACCACGTAAGTAACCACCAGCAAACAGTTCGTCGTCTGATGCGTTTTCAATGCGCGCATCAATTACTTCAAGTAGTTTTTCTTCAAATTCGATAATCATAATATTCTCTTATTTCACAATAAATTGGCTAGCACATAAAGGTTCTACATCGTAGAAGCTGCGTAATGCTTCAGAGAGCATTTTTACGCGAGGCGGAAAGCCCACTTCAAAGATACCCATAACTTCGCTATGTACTTTATTCATAAAGGCCAAACGATCTGGCTCAAAATCGCCGTGTAGATTGTCACAGCTGACATTAAAAGGAAAGCCTGCGCTCATCGCAATGATCCATTCATACGCTTGCGGGCGAATTTCTACTTTTTCAAACTCAGCTTGAACCGATTCCGTTCGACCATCAGGTTCATACCAATAGCCAAAATCTTCCAGTAAACGACGCTCAGGCCCAGCAACGCACCAGTGTGCGATCTCATGGAGTGCAGAGGCGTAAAAGCCACGTGCGAACACGATTCGATGATGTGAGATAGTGTCATCAGCAGGCAAATAGATCGGCTCATCAGCCCCTAGCTCTAGTTTGGTATTAAAGCTTTCAAAAAAGGTCTGATTGAAGATATCGATAATGTCTGAGTATTGGTGTGTCATAAAATCAAATTTAAGTAAAAAGAACTGGGGCATTTTGCGTTTTTTTAAGCGCCCGGTAAAGCCCTATCAAGCGTAATGACATCAGGTTCGCCATTATACTTTACGGTGACAATCGATTGCCATTCCCAGATTACACCACTTTAAGGTGAATGATTAGTTTAGCTAATCTGAAACGCCCATTCACGGTACAAATATTCATTCGTCAACAAGCATTTTTACTACTACACTCGCGCTTCATTTTTATATCCCTAGGGCCTATAAGACTCGAATTTATAGACCTAAATTATAGAGCTACAGCAATGCTACTAAGTGTTTTGTATATCATTGGCATCACGGCAGAAGCCATGACCGGCGCTCTCAGTGCTGGCAAACAAAAAATGGATTGGTTTGGTGTAATGTTGGTTGCGAGTGCAACGGCAATTGGCGGCGGTACGGTGCGAGATATCTTACTTGGCCATTACCCTTTAGGTTGGGTTGAAAACCCGCAATATCTGGCCATCACCTGTATAGCAGGTGTTATTACAACCGGACTGGCTAAATGGGTTATCAAGCTAAAAGGTTTGTTTATTCGCTTGGATGCCTTAGGCCTAATCGTATTCAGTATCATTGGTACCAAAGTAGCGATGACTATGGGTCTGCACCCGATGATTTGCATGGTATCGGCATTAGTGACAGGTGTCTTTGGTGGCTTGCTGCGCGACCTTATCTGTCGTCAAACACCATTGGTGTTACATGAAGAGCTGTATGCGTCTGTCGCTCTTGTCGCTTCAGGTTTATACCTAGGTTTGCTTGAGCTTGGCATCAACGACGTAACAGCGACCATTGTGACGCTTGTAGTTGGTTACTTGTTGCGCATGGCGGCGGTAAGATTCAAATGGCGTTTGCCTTCGTTTCAGCTTGATCCTGAAAGCTCAGTGCATTAATGAATTAAGAGTCAGTATTGAGAGCGATCGTTAATACTGATGCTCTCTGACTAGACGAACAATCCTACTAATGTGAAAAAGGGTTGCTTCATTACGAAGCAACCCTTTTTGTTTTTATCAAATCAGTTTCAATTCTATTCTAAATAAAAAGAAGCAGAATTAGATTTGTGGCGTTTCAGTTGTCACACCAAAGTTCTGACCGCGATGACGTAGCAAGTGGTCAAGCAGCACGATAGCCAGCATTGCTTCTGCAATAGGCACCGCACGAATACCAACACATGGGTCGTGACGACCTTTCGTGATTAACTGCGTTGCTTCACCATCTTTCGTGATTGTGTCACCAGGAACCGTAATGCTTGATGTCGGCTTAAGCGCGATGCTTGCCACAATATCTTGGCCAGTAGAGATACCACCTAAGATACCGCCAGCATGGTTGCTACTAAAACCTTCTGGAGTTAATGGATCACGGTGTTCACTACCGCGTTGATTAACCACATCGAAGCCATCACCAATCTCAACACCTTTCACAGCGTTAATGCTCATTAGAGCGTGCGCGATGTCAGCATCTAGACGATCAAAGATTGGCTCACCAAGGCCTACAGGCACTTTAGTCGCAACCACTTGAATCTTCGCACCGATCGAGTTGCCTTCTTTTAGCAAGTCACGAATCAGTTGATCAAATTCTGGTACTTTGTCGGCATCAGGACAGAAGAAAGCGTTGTTTTCAATCTCGTTCCAATCCACTTTATCAATTGAAATATCACCCATTTGAGAAAGGTAAGCTTGGATTTCAACACCAAATTCTTGTTTTAGGTATTTCTTCGCAATTGCACCTGCAGCAACACGCATTGCAGTTTCACGAGCTGAAGAACGACCACCACCTCGGTAATCACGCACACCGTACTTTTGATGGTACGTATAGTCAGCGTGGCCTGGGCGGAACTTGTCTTTAATTTCGGAATAGTCTTTAGAGCGTTGGTCTGTATTTTCAATCAATAGACCAATAGAAGTACCCGTAGTTTGGCCTTCAAATACACCTGATAAAATCTTAACTTCATCCGCTTCACGGCGAGCCGTTGTATAGCGAGAAGTACCGGGGCGACGACGATCCAAATCTCTTTGAAGGTCTGCTTCGGTAATTTCTAATCCTGGTGGGCACCCATCTACGATACATCCTAGTGCGATACCGTGACTTTCTCCGAACGTGGTCACGCGGAAATGTTGTCCGATACTGTTTCCTGCCATTACTTCCTCTAAATCAGCTATTGAGCAGAAGGTTTGATTCCTAAACCCACTGGTGAACAGCTTTACTTGTCTATTCTTCGTGAATTCATAGTGGCTTTATTACCAAATGATGTAAACCCCAAAAAAGGAACAATTTTAACTTTCTATTACATAGGTCGAACGAAATGAATAACGGGTGGAAACGAGCGTCGCTTTAAAGTGGGCGTTTTCACCAGTAACATTGACCAATTAACAAAGGTTAATGAACTCGATTTAAATACTCTCTATGTTGTAGCCCACAATAATAAGGAGAAGAATAATGATTGAGTGGAGAGTTAAAAAATTTGCGGATCTGTCTGTTCAAGAGCTCTATGATTTCTTGCAACAAAGAGTCGATATTTTTATCGTGGATATGAACACGCCATACAGTGATTTGGATGGTAAAGATAACCATCCCGAGACTTATCACGTCATGGGCTATGAGAACGGACGTCTCGTCGCTTACAGCCGTATTATGGCTCAGAAGCTTGGATACCCAGTAGATGTGCTTCCTCTACTCGATTCAGATGCTGATGATGTGTGTATCGGCCGAGTAATCGTGGCAAAAGAGTATCGTGGTAAACAGGTTGGTAACCAACTTATGCAAGTGAGCTTCGATGCGACTCGCAAGATTTATCCTGACTGCTCTATTTTTATTTCGGCACAAGCACACCTTAAAGACTACTATGGTAAATTCGGTTTCAATGTGGTGACAGACAGTTACTTAGAAGATGGATGTACGATGCTAGGACTTCGATATATTCCGGAGATCGTGGTGGTTTAGCAGAAGTCGACAAGTACGTAGAAGAACAAGTAGAAAGAAGTTTAAGTCGCTCTGAAATGCAAAAAACCCGACAACTCGGAGAGTTATCGGGTTTCTTTAAATAATGGCACGCCCTGAAGGATTCGAACCTTCGACCACATCCTTAGAAGGGACGTGCTCTATCCAGCTGAGCTAAGGGCGCGCTACAGGAACGAATTATACGAATTCGAATCAGTAAAGCAACGGCTTTATGTAACATTCTGATCTAAGTGAGTAAAAAAAGGGCAACAAACATATAAGTGTTGGAAAATAGACCAAAGCAAACGTTTGCTTGATGGTAATCAAAAAGATTTTCTGGAATAATGCGCCAAAAACATCAGCCACTAACTTGAATATCAATACTAAGGAAATTCATGACTGCTCAAAATATTGATGGAAAGCTAATTTCTCAAACGGTTCGCTCTGAAGTTGCTGCACGTGTAAAAGCTCGTACTGAAGCTGGATTACGCGCTCCGGGCCTAGCGGTTGTTTTAGTGGGTGAAGACCCTGCTTCTCAGGTTTACGTTGGAAGTAAGCGTAAAGCGTGTGAAGAAGTTGGCTTCGTATCTAAATCTTACGATTTGCCAGCCACTGCGACAGAAGATGAACTGTTAACATTAGTAGACCAACTTAACCAAGATCCAGAGATCGACGGTATTCTGGTTCAACTGCCTCTACCTGCTGGCATTGATAGCACTCACGTTCTTGAGCGCATCACGCCAGAGAAAGACGTTGATGGTTTCCACCCATACAATGTTGGCCGTTTGGCTCAACGTATGCCTAAGCTACGCTCTTGTACGCCAAAAGGTATCATCACGCTGCTTGACCGTTACAACATCGATTTACGTGGCAAACACGCGGTTGTTGTTGGCGCATCAAACATTGTAGGCCGTCCAATGACTCTAGAGCTACTTCTAGCGGGTTGTACAACGACGACATGTCACCGTTTCACCAAAGACCTTGAAGGCCATGTACGTCAAGCAGACGTTGTTGTGGTTGCCGTTGGTAAGCCTAACTTCATTCCGGGAGCTTGGATTAAGAAAGGTGCTGTTGTGGTCGATGTTGGTATCAACCGTTTAGAGTCTGGCAAGCTAGTGGGCGACGTTGAGTACGACGTTGCTAAAGAAAGTGCAAGCTTCATCACGCCAGTACCGGGCGGTGTTGGTCCAATGACGGTGGCGAGCCTAATTGAGAACACTATGATCGCTTGTGAGCAATTTCACTCTAAGTAATCTGCGAACGACAAATCTGCGAATGACAGTATAAATAGAAAGCCGCAACGTGAAGAACGTTGCGGCTTTTTTGATATCAAGCGATTCGTTTTAGATACACAGCTAATCGCTTTTGATAAAGGGATTCGCTATTTGTCTGGAGTCTCAATTTTTTCTGTCTGGTCTGACGGTGGCAACAAACTAATGATCTCGCATTCCGTTGATATCAGTTTTTCCAGTTCAGAACCTTGGGTGATTAATCTAAAGTCACCGTTAGTAATCACACCAAGTAGGATCGCTTTAGGGTACAACGCATTAAACTCACTCAGATCAAATGCCTCAGTTAACCCTGTGCTCTTAATTTGACTGCCTTGAGCCATTAACGAATTAAGCTTGGAATAAGTAATCCCTTCCGAGAACAAACTTCTATTGCCATCGCGGCTCACTTGATGTCTTTCATGCTTAGTCTCTGACGATTCAAGCTCAAACACCTTATTGACACCAAACTCATCTTGATAGTGCATGCTGACTAGCGGGTTGGTTTGACGATAAGGCGAGACGATCATCGCGCGCCCTATCCCATCCAATTCCAAATTGTTTTCCGCGTGGCTTGAAGCGGGGTTACCAAAGTAGACATTCAAATTATCCATCCTCGCCAAACGAATACTCTCCCAGTTAGTATCGGCAAGCACACTATTGATGTTGTGAGTCGCTAGCACCTTGGCAAACTGTCTTGCAAAGTGAGTGGCGCCAAAGAAGATAACCCCTTGTGCTTTCTCTTGAGTCACACCTAACCTTCTCGCCCACCAGCTTGCGGTTAAACTCTGAATAACAACCGTGCCGATAATGACTAAGAACACCATGGGCACGAGCAGATCTGCGCCTTCAATCAATTGCTTCTCTTGCAGTTTGATAGCAAACAAAGAAGAAACCGCAGCCGCAACGATCCCGCGAGGAGCCATCCAACTCAAAAACCATTTATCCGCCGAAGTAAGATCCGTACCGATCCCGCTGATCCACACACTTAACGGGCGAGCCACCAGCATAACCACAGCTAATAAACCGATACCGCCCCAACCTATAGAAAGGAAGGTCCCCGAGTCGAGTCGACTGGCTAACAGAATAAACAACGCAGAAATGAGTAACACGGTCAGGGTTTCTTTGAATTCGATAATGTCTTCGATATCCAAGCCCTTCACATTGGCAAGCCAGATCCCCATGATGGTCACGGTTAGCAAGCCCGACTCTTCACTCAAGTCATTAGAAAAAGAGAACGCCGCCAACATTAGCGTCAGCACCGCCACATTACGTAAATAGTGAGGTACCCAATGCCCTTGCAGCATCTTGGCAATCAAATGGCCACCGATGATCCCTAAGCCTAAGCCAATGGCTAAGGTTAGTCCCAGTGCTGAAAGTACATGCCCTGTAGGGTCTGCCGAAGAAACTATGTATTCATAAACTAGAACAGCAAACAGAGCGCCAATCGGATCAATCACTATCCCCTCCCATCGCAAGATACTGCCTAGAGAAGACTTAGGCTGAATACTGCGAAGCATTGGGACAATCACTGTCGGGCCTGTCACCACCACCAAGGCACCGAATAGAGCCGCCAATGGCCAACTGAAGTTAACGAAGTAGTAAGCACCAACAACAATGCACGCCCATGTAATCAACATGCCGAAACTCACGAGGTGAGTCACCATGCGACCGTGTCCTCTAATTTCCTTAAAGTTCAAGGTCAATGCGCCTTCAAACAGGATGATGGCTACACCTAGTGAAATCAGCGGAAATAGAACATCACCGAAAATAACATCGGGATTAAGGATATTTAGACCGGGGCCTAACAACAGGCCAACGATGAGAAGAGGGAGAATCGCGGGAAGACGCAAACGCCAGCCGAGCAGCTGACAAGCTAAGGACAAGAGTCCAATTAACGCTAGAGAAGAAGTAATCGACAAATCCATTTGTGCCCCTAAAAAATTCGTACCACACCCTGTGATACAAACCTATTTGCTGAAACAAGAAAGCCTATGTCATTAAACTATAGGCTCTCTTTTTCGTGCTAACCGAATATTATTGTGATTAATCAGTCACTTTACTATAGGGGAAATAAAGTGACTGACTCATCCACTCGGTACTTATCATCTAACTACAGAGAAAGTACCACACCAGCAATCGCTGCACTCATTAGGTTAGCAAACACACCTGCACAAATTGCTTTAAAGCCGTATTGTGAGATGAAAGAACGACGCTCTGGTACCAAGCTGCCCAAGCCACCAATTAGAATCGCCATGGTAGAGATGTTAGCAAAACCACATAGAGCAAAAGTCACGATCGCTTGTGAGTGTTCACTTAGCGCTTCTTTAGCGTCCATTAGCTGGATGAAAGCCACAAACTCGTTCACGACAATCTTGTTACCGATCAGTGAACCTGCAACCACAGCCTCAGACCATGGTACACCGATCAGCCATGCAACGGGTGCGAACACATAACCTAGGATAAGTTCAAAGCTTAGGTTTACGCCAAACCAGCCACCAACAATACCTAATAAGCCATTCAGCATTGCAATCACACTGATAAAGGCTAGAAGTGTCGCACCCACCGCAACGGCAATACGAAGTCCAGACATAGCCCCATCTGCCATTGCCTCAACTACGTTTGTTGCTCGTGGAATCTCAACATCAGACTCAATATTTTCTTGAGCATCATCTGCACTACCTGGTACTAAGATCTTAGCCATCAATAGACCAGCAGGTGCAGACATGAATGCCGCAGCGATCAGGTAGTTTAGGTCAACACCTAGCGATGCATAACCCACTAGCGTACCACCAGCGACAGAAGCCAAACCACACACCATCACAGCGAACAGTTGTGAATCTGTCATGTGCTTCAAGTAAGGTTTAACCACTAGCGGCGCTTCAATCATGCCAACAAAGATGTTTGCCGTAGCAGACAGTGACTCGGCACGACCTGTGCCCAAGAACTTCTGCAGCGCACCACCGATAAGGTTGATTACCTTTGGCATAAAGCCGATGTGGTACAAACCCGAGATCAGCGCAGAGAAAAAGATAATGATGCCTAGAACGTTAATCGCGAAAACGAAACCGTTATTCGTTAGGCCACCAAATAGGAAGTTAATCCCCTCTTGACCGTAGTTGATCAAGCTAGATACCGCACCTGTGGCTGCATTCAACGCTTCTTTACCCATTGGTACATACAGAACCAATAGCGCGAATGAGATTTGTAATAAGAAAGCCAAAGAGACTGTTCTTAGTGGAATATTTTTTCTGTCCGTAGATAGTAACCAAGCGGCAACTAAAATAGTGATAATTCCAAGTAGCGAAGCCATGTGCGTCAACCTAAAAGTTGTAGATAGGAAAGGCGACGCATTCTATAGAGGAAATCGTTTGCGGCAAGTGGCGGTTGTTAACGTGATGTTGGGGTAATCATCTTTAAGTAATGATATAAATTAAGTTCTTGAATTTTAATAATTAAGTTTGATTAAAAACCATACTTTTTCCATATGGAAATTATATTTATAGATTTGGAAACAGTTAGCGGTGCAGTTCAACGCAAGTTTTCAGGTTTTCATCCCAGTACGTCGGCGATCCGATATGATCTTTGATGAACTCAATCACCGCAGAAAGCTTCTTCGGCATGTTCTTTCGACTCGGATACACAGCATAGAACGGCATCAGTTGACTCGCTCTCCATTCCGGCAATACTTGGATTAATTTGCCCGTTCTAAACTCTTCTTTGACTAAGTAAGTTGCCAGATAAGCAACTCCCCACCCTGACACGGCTGCGTCTCGCACTGCCTCAGCTAAATCCACCGAGTAATCACCCGCTACTTTAACGCTAAGGTTCTCTTGCCCGTTATCAAACGCCCAAGATGTGTAATCTCGCTCTCGGCTACGATAGATAAGGCAGTTATGGTCTATCAGATCAGAAGGCACATGTGGCGTCCCGGCCTTAATCAGATAATCCGGTGATGCAGCCACCACAAACTGACTGTCCGCTAATCGCTGCGCAATATAACCTTCTGGCAGATCTTCGTTGTTGGTGATCCATAGGTCCAGTCGCTCTTCAATCATATCCACCTTGTAGTCAAACAAGTGAACCTCGATTCTCAGCTGAGGATAAAGCTGTCTGAGCTGATCAATCGCAGGAATGATGTGCAAGGTACCAAATGACTGTGACAACCCAACGCGCAGTATTCCAGAGATGTCATCACGCTGGCTGTCCATATCCATTTGAGCCGCTTTTACCGTGTTAAACAGCTGCTCACAGTGCTGATAGAACACCTCTCCTGCTTCAGTCAACGTTAAACTACGTGTGGTTCGTTGTACCAACTTGATGCCGATTGAGTCTTCAAGCAAAGCAACCTGCTTACTGATGTGAGACACCGACACGTTCAAGCTTTTTGCAGCACTGGTAAAACCTTCATGCTTGATCAACGCATGGAATATCACCATCTGTGCAGCTCTATCTGTTAGCACAAGGCCACCTTCTTAATTCTCTGAAATATAAAATCAAAAAGGACTCCGAAGAGTCCTTTAGTTCGTTCTGCCTATGGTAGGCCAAATGCTAGCTAAGCGACCTAGAACTATTAATCAAATTAAGTCTGCCAATCAAATTAGGCCGATTAATCAAACTTGATTCTGTCTGCTAGGTGGCTAACTGCCAAAGCAAAGTAGTAAGAACGATTCCACTTCATTAACACATTGTAGTTGTTGTAAATGAGGTACGAACGACCCGCTTCGTCATCCGGCATAATCAACCAAGCTTTAATGTCTTCATCAAGCGTTGGCAGTGGGCGATCGTCGTAGCGCTTAATACCAAGTTCAGACCACTCTTTTAAGTACTTCGCTTTGTCTTCAGTTCGGCCTTGCAAATCAATAGACACGGTTGACGGTACATGAACCTGACGGCCCCAAGTGTACTTATCATCCCAACCTGATTGGCTAAGGTAATTGGCTGCCGAAGCAAACACATCTTCTTCAGTGCCCCAAATGTCTTTCTTACCGTCGCCATTACCATCAGCGGCAAACGCTAAGAATGAGCTTGGCATAAACTGAGGTTGCCCCATCGCACCAGCCCAAGAGCCTTTCATTTCTTTTGGTGCAATATGGCCTTGATCAAGAATCTTCAACGCCGCCATTGCTTCGCTACGGAAAAACGCTTCTCTGCGCCCTTCGTAGGCCATGGTCGTTAGCGCATCGATAACACTGTAGTTACCGGTGAACTTACCAAAATTACTCTCAACGCCCCATAGCGCGACGATGAATCTTGGTTGAACACCATATTCATCACCAATACGCTTTAGCGCTGTGTAATGCTTCTTATAAAGAGAACGAGCTTGCTTCACTTTCCAATCTGGTACCGCTCGTGGAATGTATTCATCCAGAGTCAGCTTCTTCTCAGGTTGGTTTTTGTCGGCTTTCACCGCTCTTGGCTTAAACGTTACACCATCAAAGGCTTCATCAATGATCGCTTCAGAAACGCCTTCTTCACGGCCTTGTTGCTTTAGTTTTTCTACATATTGTTCGAAGCTCAATTCTTCAGCATGTACTGAGCTAATGGTCAGGCTATTACCCAATAGTAATGCTGACACTGCCAATATGGTTTTCGAAAATTTACTCAACGATCACTCCTCCTTGAATTGAGGTGGCTATCACTCTTCGTCTTGAGATTTCTGTTGAGCTTTACGCTCTTTATGAAGCTCAAGTTCGTTAACTGGTGGTGGCGGAACCTGCAAAAAGAAACCATCGGTATTCAGTGATTCTTTCACTTTTTCGATGTTCACTTGAGCCAGTTTACGGCCATCCATTTTAATTACCATTACAAAACTAGGTTTACCAAACATTTGCATCAATGCGTCAGGAACTTGTGAAAAATCATCCTTCTTAGGGATATAAAGGTATGTTCCTTCTTTCTTTGAGCTTTTATATATAGAACACAGCATGACAAACCTTTTTAATTGATTATGACTACAAAACTCTCACTTGCGAGATCAATAGTTTATGTTAGGGAAATATTGGGAACAAAACGTCCATTTGACAACAAGATTACTTGCTGTGCTTGGTTTGGGAATATAACATGATAAACCTAGTTTCAGGCAATGCCCTTTATTTTATTGATAAAGAAATTGTACCAATTCGCTATTGAGGTCCTGTAGTTTTTCGATGTCTAGTAACCCAGATCTAAAAGGTAGCAGCTTTACGCTATCTGTTTTGCACTTATCCGATGATCAAGTCGAAAATGCAGTGTCTTTTCTTCAAGAGAAGGTAGACCAAGCACCCACGTTTTTCGCCGCTGCGCCTGTTGTTATCAACATCAGCAAAGTCGCAGGCGATATCGATTTTGTGCAACTGAAAAATGGTATCTCTCAAGCGGGCATGATCCCGGTTGGCGTGGCTGGCTGCTCTGATAAGCGTATGCAAAACCTAGCGAAAGAAGCGGGCTTTGCTGTTATGACGGCAAGTAAGTCTCCATCGCAAGCACCCGCTAAGATGGCACCAATTAAAGTGGTTCGAACCCCAATACGTTCTGGTCAGCAGGTTTACGCGAAAGATGGCGATCTATTGATCCTTAGCCATGTAAGTGCAGGTGCAGAAGTGATTGCCGATGGCAGCATCCATATTCATGGCACATTACGCGGCCGCGCGATTGCAGGTGCAAGTGGTCAAACTGAAGCAAAAATAATATGTAATGATTTACAAGCCGAGCTGGTTTCTATTGCAGGAAATTACTGGCTCAGCGATCAAATTGAAAGCGAGTACTGGCAGAAGAAAACCATGTTCAGTATGGCAAACGATGTATTACACGTTGACGTCCTCGCAATATAAGAGAAATAAAAGGAAAAAATAATGGCACGCATTATCGTTGTAACGTCAGGTAAAGGCGGGGTAGGCAAAACGACCTCTAGTGCAGCTATTGCCTCAGGTCTGGCTTTAAAAGGGAAGAAAACCGCAGTTATCGACTTTGATATCGGTCTGCGTAACCTAGATTTAATCATGGGTTGTGAGCGTCGTGTTGTTTACGATTTCGTTAACGTGATCAATGGTGAAGCTACGCTGAACCAAGCGATGATCAAAGACAAGCGCACAGAAAACCTGTTCATTCTTCCTGCTTCTCAAACTCGTGATAAAGATGCACTAACGAAAGACGGTGTTCGTCGCGTATTTGATGAACTGGATGAAATGGGCTTTGATTTCATCATCTGTGATTCTCCTGCGGGTATCGAGCAAGGCGCTCTAATGGCGTTGTACTTTGCTGATGAAGCGATTGTAACGACCAACCCTGAAGTCTCTTCTGTACGCGACTCAGACCGTATTCTAGGTATTCTTGACTCTAAATCTCGTCGTTCTGAAGACGGTTTAGAGCCAGTGAAAACTCACCTTCTATTGACTCGCTACAACCCAGCACGTGTAACTCAAGGTGAAATGCTGAGTGTTGAAGACGTTGAAGAGATCCTACATATCTCTCTACTGGGCGTGATTCCAGAGAGCCAAGCAGTACTGAACGCATCGAACAAGGGTGTTCCAGTTATCTTTGACGAAGCAACCGACGCAGGTATGGCTTACAATGATACTGTAGAGCGACTACTAGGTAGCCAAGTGGACTTCCGTTTCTTAACGGAACAGAAGAAAGGCATCTTCAAAAGACTGTTCGGGGGCTAATACGCAATGTCATTACTAGAGTTTTTCAGACCACAGAAAAAGACGACCGCAAACCTAGCCAAAGAGCGTTTGCAGATCATTGTTGCTGAGCGCCGCAGTCATGACGACCCTGCTCCATCATACTTACCGCAACTGAAAGAAGACATCTTGAAGTGTATTGCGAAGTACGTTGAAGTAGATCCATCAATGGTTGATCTTACTTTCGAACACAAAGATGACGACATCTCTGTATTAGAGTTGAACGTTAAGCTACCAGAAGACGATAAGTAGTCTTCGCTATCTTGTAAGTAGTAAGCAGATTAAATAAAAAAGAGAGCCTAGGCTCTCTTTTTTATTTAATCTGCATTTTATATCTGTAACTGGCTAACTCTTATAGCAAGAACAGATTACTTAATCGCTTTATTCAGCTTTTCGCCAACCACATCTAAACGCCAACCTTGCATTACATCAGGTAGCTTTTCAGGGTTACGTTGGTGTTTCCAAACCCAGCTTAACACTTGGTTAAGTTGCTTCTTCGATGCCAAAAACTCGGTCGCTAAACCGCTGTGTTGTGATGCTGTTTTCACTTCATCTTTTAACACTTTGAAGATTTGCTTGTAACCTGGGTAGTCCATTAGACGTTCTACTGGTGCTGGGTACTCTTCTTCTGGCGTGTGCTCTGCCAACTTCACAATTGAGCTGATCTTCGCACCATGGCGACGTACAGAGCGGTAATCAAAACCTTCCTGTTCCATGTGCTTAGGATCTTTCATAGCGAATCGAGCCACAGCCCACAGGTCTTGCTCTTTGAAGACAAAGTTCAGCGCTAAATCACGCTTAATTGCTTCTTTTAAACGCCAAGTCGCTAGTGGTCTTAAGATAGCTAACTGTTTAGGTTTCAGCTGCCATGCACCTTTGATATCAAGGTAAGCATTGTCTGGATTTGCTTTACGAATACGTTTAGCTACTTGTAGATCAGACTCTTGTTGAGCCGCTTCCCACCAACCTGCTTCCATCACTTTTTCTAGAAGCTTGTTGTACATTGGCATTAGGTAATGCACGTCTGCCGCAGCATAGTCTAACTGCTTTTGAGAAAGCGGACGAGCCAGCCAATCAGTGCGCGATTCACTCTTATCGAGATCAACACCAACAAACTCTGAAACCAGAGCAGCAAAGCCCGTTGATAAGCCATGACCTAAGAAAGCCGCCATGATTTGCGTATCCACCATTGGTGTTGGTGTACAACCAAATGCGTTCTGGAACACTTCCAAATCTTCGCCACAAGCATGCAGCACTTTCAATACTGATGCGTCTTTCAACAAGGTAACAAACGGTGTCATGTCATCAAGAGCAATAGGGTCAATCAGTGACAGCGTTTCACCATCAAATAACTGAATCAAGCCTAATTGAGGATAATAGGTTCTTGTACGAACGAACTCCGTATCAAGCATAACGACATCGGCTTCACGTGCTTGTTGGCAAACTCGCTCAAGGTCTTTCAATTGGGTAATGATTTGATAATCCACAAAAACTCTCACTGGTTTCTATTTGATCGCCGGATACAAAAATGCCGACATTAACTGTCGGCATTCTAACACCATTTTTCAGCGCTCGCTTAGATTAAGCGCCTCAATGGTTTCTCGTGCTATGGTTTCTCGAGTAGTGGTTACCCATAAACTGACTTATTATTCGCTCGCGCGTTTAGCCAATTCAGCATCGTTCTCTTCACGAAGCACACGACGCAAAATCTTACCTACGTTGGTCTTTGGAAGATCTTCTCTGAATTCAACCAGTTTAGGGATCTTGTAACCCGTTAGATGTTCACGACAGTGCGCGATAATATCTTCTTTGGTTAGGCTAGGATCGCGCTTCACAACATAGATCTTAACCAGTTCACCAGATACTTCATGAGGTTGACCGATAGCCGCTACTTCGAGCACTTTGCCGTGCAGCGCAACGACGTCTTCAATCTCATTCGGGTAAACGTTAAAGCCAGACACAAGAATCATGTCTTTCTTACGGTCAACAATGTGCAGCAAGCCTTCATCATCAAACTTAACGATGTCACCCGTAGATAGCCAACCGTCTTGGTCAATCACTTCTTTGGTCGCTTCTGGACGCTGCCAGTAGCCTTGCATCACTTGAGGTCCGCGAACTTGCAGCTCGCCCACTTGATCATTAGCAACCACTTTACCTTCATCATCAACAATACGAACTTCTGTTGATGGTACAGGCAGGCCAATAGCGCCAGTGTAATCTTTAAGGTCGTATGGGTTACCCGTTACCAGTGGTGAACACTCGGTTAAGCCATAGCCTTCCAACAAGTGAATGCCTGTCGCTTTCTTCCATTGCTCAGCAACAGAGCGTTGAACCGCCATGCCACCGCCAACAGATAGGCGTAGGTTACTGAAATCCAACTCGTGGAAATCTTCGTTATTCACAAGTGCATTGAATAGAGTGTTTACGCCAGTAATCGCGGTAAACGGCACCTTTTGTAGCTCTTTAATGAAACCAGGAATATCACGAGGGTTGGTGATAAGAAGGTTTCGACCACCCATCTCAACAAACAGCAAGCAGTTTACGGTCAGTGCGAACACGTGGTAAAGCGGCAGTGCCGTTACCACCAGCTCACGGCCTTCTTGCAGAACAGGACCGTATGCCCCTTTCGCTTGAAGTACGTTCGCGATCATATTGCGGTGCGTTAGGATTGCGCCCTTAGCCACACCTGTAGTACCGCCCGTGTACTGTAGGAAAGCAATGTCATCACCCGCCATAAACGGCTTCACATACTGAAGACGGCGACCTTTATGCAGTGCTTTTCTGAAAGAGATAGCGCCCGGTAGATCATACTTAGGCACCATGCCTTTTACGTATTTCACTACGAAATCGACAATTGTACCTTTCGCGCGTGGCAGCATTTGCCCTAGGCTGGTGAGTACAACGTGTTTAACTGGCGTGTTATCAACGACTTTCTCTAGCGTGCTCGCAAAGTTTGAAACGATAACAATCGCCTTTGCACCAGAATCGTTCAGTTGATGTTCAAGCTCACGAGGTGTGTACAGTGGGTTGACGTTCACTGCAATCATACCAGCACGCAATACACCAAAAAGTGCAATTGGGTATTGCAGCAGGTTTGGCATCATCAGTGCAACGCGATCGCCTTTCTTCAGTTTCAAATCATTCTGCAGGTAAGCGGCAAAAGCACGGCTGCGCTCTTCAAGCTTACGGAACGTCATTATTGAGCCCATGTTCTCGAATGCTGGTTGGTCTGCGTACTTCTGTACCGACTGTTCAAACATTTCAACAAGAGATGGGTACTGATCTGGGTTGATCGTCTCTGGTACGTCACTTGGATAACGTGAAAGCCAAGGTTTATCCACTATGTTACTCCTCGTTTATCAGCTGACGACTGTTTCGCCGCTTTTTATCATTGCGGTATTACAGCACAGCTTTAGTGCATGAGCACTAAAAGGCTCAAACACTTGTTTAAATTTTGTTAACTACACCAAAAATTAGCTCTGAAACTAACTCTGGACTCTCTAAATGACAATGATGTCCGCCAGGAACAGTCTCTATATTTAGAGGACTATGGGCTGATTTGTAGCGATTATGCTGCAAATGTCGGAATCCATCATTTCCTAAAACTATTAATTGAGGGCATTCAATAGCCGCCATAATCGCTTCAGCGTGCGCCTGTGACATTCGATATAACGAGTCACATTTTAGGTTAGGGTCGCATCGCCATTGCCAAGAGTTATCTAACTCGACAATTCCTCGCTCTACTATAGGAGCAATTAATTCAGCATTGATTTGATTGGCGTGAGCTCTCAGCTTAATAGCATCCTCAAGGCTTGCCAGAGGACGTGAAGGCTTTCTTCGCTGTCGAAGACGACTGAGTACCCCATCTCTCAAGCGAGAAACTGTTTCTTGGGGAGCTTCTGAAAGAGGTCCGTGACCTTCAATTTGAATTAATTCTGACACCTTTTCAGGAAAGGCGGCACTATAGCAACTTGCGATCAATGCACCAAGTGAATGTCCTACCAGTACCAGTCTGTTTGGCGATAATTTAGTCACCAACTGGTGCAAATCATCAATATAGTCGTGAAACGGGTAGTAACTGCCCGACTTATGCGACGAAAAGCCATGACCAAAGAGATCAATCGCAACCAAGTGAGAGTTTGGTGAAAGTGTTTCGAGATTAGAGAGAACAGAAGAGAAACTCGCGGAGTTATCTAACCACCCATGAATAAAAACGACCGTCGTAGCGGTCGTTTCTGGGTTACCTATCTGCTGTGTTGCAAGCTTCCCGCTCGCAAGGGAGTATGACTTTTCAATCATCAAGCATCTAATTCCATCTGGTTGCGTAATCAAGCTCTAGCAATCAGCCTTTAGTAATCAAGAGCCAGCAAAGTGGGCTACTCTACGTCCTGTATCACTCGACCTTGTCTTGGCATCGTTTGAAAGCTGCGGCAATGTAAGCTTCTGCACGAGTAGTAGGTTGGTGCAAAATCGTTAACAACGACGCGCTCCGTAATGTTCCACAGTCGTTGGTTGTCCACTTGCATCACAGGGAAGGTGTAAGGGTATTCCCCTATTTTTCCATCTTCACTTCCGCTTGATTGACCAACCAGAGTAATCAGGCGGCCTTCTGCAAAGCTTAAAGGCTCAACGTAGCCTTCAATGTAGCCGACAAAACGTCCGCTTGGCTCTGCGTCTAGATCTGGCTTACCGTTACTAGAAATTGGCATATTAGCGACTTCGATTCGAGTCTTATCTTTCAAGTTGGTGACTTTAGATATTACGCCACCTAATCGAACACTTTTAGCATCCGGTAGTTGGTCGACCCATTGTTGGTAATCGCTAATAACAGGCTCTGATTTTGCTTCGAGTTCGCTAGGTAGTGACGAACACCCTGCAAGCACCAAGATACCAAGAGAAAGGGCAATTAAGCGAATTTTAGATAAGTAATTTGACATGGTTCTGGTCCTTAAACAGGCATTAATAACAAGCTCTAGATGTAGATATCGACACCGATAAGCTTTGCAAGTTCTTCTTTCTTCGCCTGATTCATTACATCCATATACTCTTCCATAGCCTTACGTCCTCGGCCTTCTGGAAGATCATACTGGATTTGAGCCTTATGGAGTTCAGACTCTTTAACTTGACGAATAGAGTGGGAAACAGCATTAGCCACCTTAGTTGGTTGTCCAACCGCAGTGCTAGCATCAGATTTTTTTGCCTGCTCCTTCTTTTTGATTCGATTAGGCTTAGACGTGCTACCTATCGAAGAAGGAGGTAAGTTGTTAATTGATACCATGACTAAATATCTGCCCTCTCAAATCTAAATAATACGCATTTAGATCTAATTTGCATCAGAACCTTGTAAAAATTATTCGCGACCTGGCAGTTTCTTCCAAGTCACTTTATCACGAAGGTAAACTGGCTCAGACTCTTCAGCGGCAACCGCTTTGCCTTCTGCGTAAGCAAATTGAGCAAGGAGCGCCATATCTTGAGCTTCTGGGAATAGCACTTCACACGCTTTGGTGTTGATCGCTAGAGTATCCATATGTTCTGCGTACGCTTCCCAACCTGTGCCGACTTTTGCCCATGTTTCAGAGTCAGCTTCAAGCTGCGCAGCCAATTCGCTTGGTGGTGTAACACACTCAGCATCAACCGCAGTCCAACGACCGTCTTCTTCACGGCTATAACGAGCCCAGTACACTTCACTCATACGCGCATCAATCGCTGTTGCTACATGAGTTTCACCAAATTTACGATAGCTGCCTTGCGCCATCGCTGCCAGTGTAGAGACACCAATCATTGGTAAATCCGCACCAAAAGCCAAGCCCTGAGCGATACCAATACCAATACGTACGCCCGTGAAGCTGCCTGGGCCTTGACCAAACGCGATAGCATCGATATCGGTTAAAGCGACATTCGCTTCTTTCAGTACTTCATCAACCATAGGTAGAATTTTTTTCGTATGGTCTCGAGGAGCCTCTTCGCTACGTGCGAACACCTGGTCACCCATTACTAGTGCAACTGAACAGTTTTCAGTTGCGGTATCTACTGCAAGAATTTTCGCGCTCATTTGTGTCTCAAATATTCGTTATCTAATCTAAAAATAATGGCTAAACTCAACAATGCCAATTACTCAGCAGCGGTTGAATGGTCTTTAGCTAAGAATTCTTTAATGACCCCTAAGTCACGTGTACGAGGGATAGGCGGTAAACTCGCCAAAAATATGCCACCGTAATCGCGAGTCACCAATCGGTTATCGCAAATAATCAAAGCGCCATTATCGCGCTTGTCACGTATCAATCGGCCGACACCTTGTTTCAAGGTAATCACAGCGTCTGGCAACTGTACTTGTGCAAAAGGATCACCCCCTTTTAGCTTACAGTCCTCGATTCGAGCCTTAAGTAAAGGGTCATCAGGGGCCGTAAAGGGCAATTTATCGATGATAACACAGCTTAATGCATCGCCCCTAACATCTATCCCTTCCCAGAAAGCGCCTGTCGCTACGAGCAATGCGTTACCCAATTCCATGAACTCGGCTAAGGTTTTTTGCTTACTCGTCTCACCTTGCAATAGAACGGGAACCGTAAGGGTTTCTCGGAATCGCTCGCCCAACTCTTTCATCATGCTGTGTGAAGTACACAAGAAGAAACAGCGGCCTTGGTTTTGCTCGATCACAGGAGTCAGCATTCGAACTAGTTTATCTGCCAAACCCGGACTATTGGGCTCTGGAAGATAACGGGGCACACATAAACGTGCCTGATTCGGATAATCAAATGGGCTCGGCAGTGAAAACTGAGCCGACGGCTTTAAGCCAAGTCGCGAGGTAAAGTGGTCGAAATCATCTGACACCGCCAGGGTTGCTGAGGTAAACACCCAAGCGCCCGGTTTAAGTTCGATTTGCTCGTGGAATTTATCCGCTACCGACAGTGGTGTGATGTGCAAAGCGAATTGCCTTGGTGTTGTGTCATACCAATAAGAGTATCCCGTAATCGACACATCGCACACACGTTCAATGCGTGACTTAATCATGTTTGCACGTTCGAAAGCGGTGTCTAACAGTTGGCTTCTACCCAATGCCAGCTTCAATACATCGACGGCCAGTTGCAGCGCATCTTGTAGACGAACAAGTTCTCGTGCAATCGACTCCGATTTTAAGGCTTCACGCCAGTTACCACGAAAGCCAGTATCACCCAATACAATGCGTAGATCGGCGGCTGACTGAACAAGCCTATCCCCTACTTTTTGTAGCTGACGCATGTCTTTTGCTTCAGTTCGGTAGGCGATCTCGATGTCTTTAGCAAGCTCATTGATCTGTCGACTCGACACGGACTGACCAAAGTATTGGCTGGCAATATCGGGAAGCTGATGCGCCTCATCGAAGATAAACACGTCGGCTTCAGGAATCAGTTCACCAAATCCGGTTTCTTTAATCGCTAAATCCGCTAGGAAAAGGTGGTGGTTTACGACCACCACATCGGAATCCATCGCTTTTTTACGCGCTTTAAGCACAAAGCAATCGGTGTAGCTTGGACACTCTTTACCTAAGCAGTTGTCGTTAGTCGAAGTAATCGTAGGAATAATTGGGCTGTCTTCTGCAATATCATCACAATCGCCTAAGTCACCCGTTTGGGTCGCAGACGACCAACTGCGAACTTTCACCAGTTGCGCTAACAGTGTTGGATCGGTGTGAGTGCCATGACTCTCGATCATTTGACGACTCAGCCTATCCAAACACAAATAGTTAGAACGTCCTTTGAGTAACGCAACCTGACCATAAAAGCCAAGCGCATCGACCATTAGCGGTAAATCGCGATGAAACAGCTGTTCTTGAAGGTTTTTAGACCCCGTACTAATGATGGTTTTCTTGCCACTAAGCAACGCAGGCACTAAGTAAGCAAACGTCTTACCGGTACCCGTTCCAGCTTCAACAACTAATTGACTTTGTTTTTCAATAGCTTGTGAAACCGCTTCAGCCATGTCTAACTGAGCTTGTCTTGGTTGAAACCCGGGGATTGCTTTGCCTAGAGCGCCATCAGCAGAAAACGTTTTAGATATCATAGGGTACGAAGTTTAGAAAAAGAGAAGGCGAATTATGGCAGGTTTAGTGAGCCGGCGCGAATCAAGAATGACTTCGCACCGGAGGTGTTTGGTTTAGTTTTATTTGGTCTAAGCGTCCTTAAAAGCGAAAGGAACAAAATTCAAAGAAAGGGTTTTATTTGCGGCTGAGGTAACGCGACAACCAAGGGGCGCCTTCAAATTGGTTCTCGCAAGGCTGCATGGCTTTCGCAGCATCGGTTGGTGAGGTTTTACTTTCCCACATTTCATCTAAAACATTACCATCTAACTCCGTACCACCCGCCAATGAATTCACGCGCTTGCAGTACAGTTTTTTTGCTAGTAACTCTTTATCCATAAGTATCACCTCTATTTTTGGCCAAGGCGTAAATACCTCGGTTGAAGTTCAAATGCGTACTACGGTCAAAACTTTAAAAATGAAGCTTCTGCCTGTTTTCCTATCTAAAAACTGATATTTCCATATCAAACAATTTATCAAAGCGATAAATGAGCAGCAGAATTTGTTGAAACCAACTTGATAATAGATTAATTATAACGGTGATATTGCGGCTCAGTTCACCGTTCGACGGCCTGCATTAAATTTGAAGAATCCCGATTTCATATAATAAGTGCAACATTTCATGGAAGTAAGATGCAAATGGAAAGAAAAACTTTACTAACACATTGTACTGATGCCCCAGGCCTCATCTCGAAGATCACCAACATTTGTTACAAGCACCAACTCAATATTGTGCACAACAATGAGTTCGTAGATAACACCAGCGGCCACTTCTTTATGCGCACCGAGCTAGAGGGTTACTTCAATGACGAAACCTTGCTAGCCGATTTAGACCAAGCGCTGCCAGAGAATGCAAAACGCAAGCTAATGAGCTCTTCTCGCAAGCGTGTTGTGATTCTTGTAACCAAAGAAGCGCACTGCCTTGGCGACATTCTAATGAAGAATTTCGATGGCAGTTTAGACGTGGAAATCGCAGCCGTTGTTGGCAACTATGACATTCTACAAAGTCTAACCGAGCGTTTTGACATTCCTTACCACCATGTTTCACACGAAGGTCTGAACCGTGAAGAGCATGAGCAGAAAATGCTAGAAGTGATTGACCAATACGAGGCTGATTACCTTGTTTTGGCTAAGTACATGCGAGTACTGACTCCGGGGTTTGTTGAAAAGTACAACCACAAGATCATCAATATCCACCACAGTTTCTTGCCTGCGTTTATCGGTGCGAAGCCATACCAACAAGCGTATGAGCGCGGCGTAAAGATCATTGGTGCAACGGCACACTTCGTGACAAACGATTTGGATGAAGGCCCAATCATTAAGCAAGACGTTATTCCAGTGGATCACAACTTCAGCGCGAAAGACATGGCGCAAGCGGGTCGTGACGTAGAGAAGAACGTATTGAGTAAGGCGCTAAACAAGGTGATCAATGATCACGTGTTTGTTTACGGCAACAAGACTGTGATTCTGTAAGTCGCTGATTTAACGTCGACTTACAGTTAGCACCCAATAAAAAACGCGCAATAGGGTTAAGCCATTGCGCGTTTTTTTGTATCTGATGATCAAACTAGCTTTATGAGATTCCCGACCACGCTCCTTCGTCGCTATCGGGAATGACGTCGTATTGTCCAGTAACGCTTGGAGCCCACCCATAGAATCATAGAGAACCAGAAAAGAGATCTGATCCTTTGACTTCACTCAAGCTTTGGAAAAACATTTAAAGTTGAAAACCAATAGTCCGTCATTCCGACGAGCCTAAGCGAGATCAGGAATCTCTTCTTTGAACAACCTTAAGCTAAGCCTGCTCTGACTCCACAATCTTCTTCAACGAATGTGGATGCAGCTTGATGCAAATTCCTTGATGCTTGAATGCAACCGTTGGGTTATTCAAACGTTCGCCCTCGCCTTTCGGGCTAGAGAGTTTGATCTTAATACCTTGCTCCGCCAAAGAGTCGAACTTAATCGCGAACAGTGGGTAAGTCTCTTTAAGATCCGCTAAATATTCATCAGCCGTTTGTGCGTGAGAAGGAATCACGAACTCAACATGTTCCCAATCTTGGCTCGGGTAAATCTTGCCTTCAGCTGGGTATGGCAACTCTAAGCATTCAATCTTCCAACCAAGGCTTTGCAGTGGTTCATCGAAAGCCAACACCACAATTGGGCGACCGTTGATCATCGCCTCTGAAATCGTAGAACCATATTCAGACCATGCTTGATGCGCAGATTTCGCCAGTTCAGTTTCATTGATTCTGAGCGCAATATGATCCGCTTGAGCAAAGCTTAAATCCAAACCCAATGTATTTCCTAGGTTCTCAATTTTCGCCATAAACGTATCAAGGCGGGCAATCATTTGTTGTGGTTCGAGTTCGGCTTGCTTGAGGCTCATCGTCATTGTCTGTGTTCTCCAATTAATGGCAGCATGTTATCAGTTTTGCTTTCTTCAACAAGCGTTGCTTTTGCAAAAGATACTCAATAAGTATGCTCATTCGACTCCTTAAACATTCAAACTCGGCTTGGCAAAAGTTGTTTGTCAAAAACCCCTGAGGAAATGTTAATTTTCTATCAATTCGACCTATAAGAAACCGCACAAAATTGGTATGATTACCGCCATTTCTGTGAACTTAAACAGAGTCTGCTGCTGATTTTGGCATTAAATCGTTAACTAGAAGCATAATTAACCAATTTAATGACCAAGAATTAACGGCCACTCTTATCATCCTTGAATTGAAGGAAACGCGTGTGAATATCCAAGCACTTATTAATGACAAAGTATCTCAGGCTCTAGAAGCCGCTGGCGCACCTGCAGGCTCTCCTGCTGCTGTTCGTCAATCTGCAAAACCACAGTTTGGTGACTACCAAGCAAACGGCGTTATGGGCGTTGCTAAACGACTAGGCACTAACCCACGAGAATTTGCTCAAAAAGTATTGGACGTTCTAAACCTAGACGGTATCGCGTCTAAAGTTGAAATCGCAGGTCCGGGTTTCCTAAACATCTTCCTAGATGAAGCTTTCCTAGCAAAACAAGCAGACGCAGCATTGGCTGACTCTCGCCTTGGTGTAGCAGTTGCTGAAACGCAAACTATTGTTGCGGATTACTCTGCGCCAAACGTTGCTAAAGAAATGCACGTTGGCCACCTACGTTCAACTATCATCGGTGATGCCGTTGTTCGTACTCTAGAATTCCTAGGCCACAACGTTATCCGTGCTAACCACATCGGTGACTGGGGTACTCAATTCGGTATGCTTATCGCAAACCTTGAGCGCGTTCAGGCTGAGTCTGGTGAAGTTTCAATGGAACTTGCTGACCTTGAAGGCTTCTACCGTGAATCTAAAAAGCTTTACGACGAAGACGAAGAGTTCGCAGTTAAAGCACGTGGCTACGTTGTTAAACTGCAAAGCGGCGACGAGTTCTGCGCAGAGATGTGGAAGAAGCTTGTTGACGTAACAATGATTCAAAACCAACGTAACTACGATCGTCTAAACGTGTCTCTAACACGTGATGACGTAATGGGCGAAAGCATGTACAACCACATGCTTCCAACTATCGTTGCGGATCTGAAAGAACAAGGTCTTGCTAAAGAAGATGACGGCGCACAAGTTGTATTCCTAGACGAGTACAAAAACAAAGATGGCGACCCAATGGGCGTTATCATCCAGAAGCGCGACGGCGGTTTCCTTTACACAACAACCGACATTGCTTGTGCTAAATACCGTTTTGAAGAACTAGGCGCAGACCGCGTTCTTTACTTCATCGACTCACGTCAACACCAGCACCTAATGCAAGCTTGGACTATCGTTCGTAAAGCAGGTTACATCCCAGAATCTGTTTCTCTTGAGCACCACGCGTTCGGCATGATGCTAGGTAAAGACGGTAAGCCATTCAAGACTCGCGCAGGCGGTACGGTTCGTCTAGCTGACCTTCTTGATGAAGCTGAAGTTCGTGCAGCACAACTGATCGAATCTAAGAACCCAGAACTAGCAGAAGACGAGAAGAAAGCGATCGCGAACACAGTTGCAATGGCAGCGGTTAAGTACGCAGACCTTTCTAAGCACCGTACTACTGATTACGTGTTCGATTGGGACAACATGCTTGCGTTTGAAGGTAACACAGCACCGTACATGCAGTACGCGTACACTCGTGTTGCTTCTGTATTCGCTAAAGCTGGCGTTTCTATGGACTCTCTTGAAGGTGAAATCAAAATCACTGAAGAGAAAGAGAAAGCACTTATCGCGAAACTTCTACAATTCGAAGAAGCGGTACAGTCTGTTGCTCGTGAAGGTCAACCACACATCATGTGTAGCTACCTATTCGAACTAGCAGGTCAATTCTCTAGCTTCTATGAAGCATGCCCTATCCTAGTTGCTGAAGACGAAGCTGTTAAGCAAAGCCGTCTGAAGCTTGCTGCACTAACTGCGAAGACCATCAAGCAAGGTCTATCGCTTCTAGGTATCGATACTCTAGAGCGCATGTAAGCGATTCGAGATTCGAGATTCGAGATTCGAGATTCGAGATAATTAGAAAGGTTGACGTGAAAGCGTCAACCTTTTGTTTTATCTGGAGACTACGTTTGTTTAGCAAGCTCTGCTACCCGCAGACCTCCACTGTAAGAGATCTCCTATTACGCTCCTTCGTCGCTCTAGGAGATGACGGGAATAGGTGTCGTGAATCCAAGACAGCATCAAGGATACGCAATCAAGCCACACCAGATCGCTATCAATTTCCCAAACCGTTACTCACAACAGTGGGTACGGACGTGATAGTGAATCCCCGAAAAGCACGCAACACCAACAAACCAATTCGTTGTCACTATCCCCCAACCGTCATTCCCTACAGTGAGGGACGAACGTGATAGGGAATCTGCTTATTGAGAGCGAAGCGCTAGCCACATATCTGTTCCAACCTTATACTCAACTAAAACAACTAATTGGAAAGATCATGAGCTTCGAACTTCATCCTCAATTGGCAAAAGACACCACCGTTATTGGCGAATTCCCTCTTAGCCTTGCGCTACTGCACAAAGACAACGCTGTGCCTTGGGTTATTCTGGTACCAAAACGTGCCAACCTAAAAGAGCTGCACCACTTACCAATGAAAGAACAACAGCAGTTCTTACATGAGTCTCAAGCGGTAAGCCAAGCACTAGAAGCAACGTTCCAACCAGATAAGCTCAACCTGGGCGCACTGGGGAACATGGTGCCACAACTACACATCCACCATATCGCACGTTTCAAAGATGATGTGGCGTGGCCAGGCCCTGTATGGGGTAACACCAAAGGCGAACAACGCAGTGAAGAAGATCAAGCCGCTATCCTGACTCGTATTCAAAATGTGCTATCACTGAGCTCTATCTTCAAGAAAGCGTAATTCGAGTCTCTCGTTAAGCTTCAAACCAGAGAGTTCAGAAAAGACACATAACAAAAAGCCGCTTATCTATAATAGATAAGCGGCTTTTTAACTTTCTAACCTCGCCGTTCTCAACGAGTGTATGCAGCTCTGAACTACATCATCACGTTAAGCGACAGGCCATCTTGTTTGCTGATTGTGTAGCGAATGCGCGTTGTATGGCCATGCTTGTTAGTATCAACCAAGCGAGAAATTTTCCCTTTCTTGACCCACACACCCAGCATCGCATCGACGCCATCTTCACTCATGCCAAACTTTGCAGCGAGTTCTTTACGAGCCGCGACACCTTGGCTGTCTATGTATTGATGAAGTTCAGTTAAGATCATACGACTTGCACCTCTAGCGCTTTCTGCTTGTTACCAATTTTCTTGAACACGCGATATGTCACCACAAAGCCACCAGCAATTACCACCATCCACACAGCGCTTGTCACTGGGTGCGCAGCAAAGTTTGCTGCTTGGTAATAGAAGGTCGCACCGAAGTAGCCAAGCGCCATTGTCCAAACCGCAATGAAGCGTGCAAACGTCTGGCCAAACTCACGTACGTAAGCACCCATCGCAGCAACACAAGGCGTGTAAAGCAGGATAAGAATCAAGTAAGCGAATGCCGCATGACCAGAAACAAACTTGTCCTTCAGGTTACCAAAGATAGATGAATCGACTTCTTGATCTTCAGCCACTGAGCCAGAGTCTGATAAATCACCCACTTCAATACCTAGTGGATCTGAGTAGCTCAGACCAGACAAGTTTTCAGGAATCGTCATCACCGCTTCTTGCAAGCTTGCTGCTAAATCAAATTCAGCCGCTTCTTCACCAGAAGGCGTTGTGTATAGGCTGTTTAATGTACCTACAACGGCTTCTTTTGCGAAGATACCTGTAATGATACCAACCGTCGCAGGCCAGTTTTCTTCAGTAATACCAATTGGTTGGAATACCGGAGTCACGACTTGTGCCGCTTTAGACAACACAGAGTTCTCGCTGTCTTCGTTACCAAAACTGCCATCCATACCTAGCGAGTTTAGGAAGCTCAGGATTGCCACAACCATTACAATTGTTTTACCTGCGCCAAGTACAAAACGCTTCAGTTTTTGCCATGTTTTTAGCATCACGTTTTGCACTGTCGGCAATTCGTAATCTGGCATTTCCATTACCAAGCTATCGCTGCTACCCGGGTATATGGTGTTCTTAAGGAACAGACCCGTAAACACAGAAGCAACAATACCCATGATGTACAGAGCGAATACCACGTTTTGTCCAGCACCTGGGAAGAATGCAGCGGCAAACAGTGCGTATACCGGAAGACGAGCACCACATGACATAAACGGTGCCATTGATGCAGCCAGTTTACGTTCGCGTTCTTGGTCAAGAGTACGAGTTGCCATGATTGAAGGTACGTTACAGCCAAAACCAAGCACCAGTGGGACAAACGCTTTGCCCGGTAAACCAATCTTCTGCATTACTTTATCAAGTACAAATGCCGCACGCGCCATATAGCCTGAGCTTTCAAGCACTGCTAAGAACAAGTAAAGAGCTGCAATAACCGGAATGAAGGTTGCAACGGTTTGAATACCACCACCGATACCATCAGCCAATATAGTGACTAGCCAAACAGGCAAGTGACCATCTAGTAAGTGATGTCCACCATCAACCAAGATTGCCCCAACACCGATATCAAAGAAGTCGATAAACGCACTACCGATATTGATAGAGAACATGAACATTAGGTACATGATCACAAAGAAGAAAGGAATACCGACCCACTTGTTCAGAATGAATTGGTCTGCTTTTTCTGTGAAGTTGCGGCTTAGCTTACCTTCGCTGCGACGAACACGTTTACAAAGGTCATGTAAGAATGTGTATTTCGCGTCAGCGACTGCAAGGTCAATATCAAAGTCAGCACCAAGACGTACGCCATCAATCTGAGTACGAGTTTGAGGAGCCAGTCCATTCAAGACCAAGTAATCATTTTCTAAAGCACGAATAGCCAGAGCTCGGTGAGAAACGTCAGCATCATCAAATTGTGATTCAACAGAAGGGATAAGAGCTTCTAATGCTGCGTCGTAATCAATAGAGATAGGATCAAGGCTCACACCTTGAACAAGCAATTTATGTAGGCGTTCTTTAAAGCGAACCACTTGGCCTTTGTCGTTTGCAGACAAGCTTAATACTGGACAACCAAGCTCTTTCTCAAGCGCTTTAAGGTTAATCACTTGACGCTCACGCTTTAGTACGTCCATTTTATTCAATACCACGATCATTGGGCGACCCAATTCTCGCAGTTGTAATGTCATGTATAAGCTTCGTTCCAGACAGCTTGCGTCTACCACATTGATGATCACGTCTGCCGGATGAGTAAGAACGGCGCGAGATGCTATCGACTCATCGATGCTGTTCGCGTCATTACCACTGTCTAGTGCGTAGATACCTGGTAAGTCGGTAAGCTGGAACTGATCACCAGCGTGCGAATATACGCCCGTCTTCTTTTCTACGGTTACACCAACCCAGTTACCAACATGCTGTTTAGCGCCAGTCAGTGCATTAAATAATGTTGTTTTACCACTATTCGGGTTACCAACGGTTAGAACTTGATAATCCATTTAGATAACCTCGATTTGTTCTGCGATGCTTTCACGAATGGCGATTGAAACCCCTCTCACTTCAACTTGAAGCGGATCACCCATAGGTGCACGGCGAATCAACGTCACCTCGGTTTTTGGCAACATGCCCATGACCATAAGTTTCTTTCTAACTTCTGGTGTTAAACCTGTTAGTGCAACAATAGAAGCCGCTTTGCCTTGCTCTAGTTGTGAGAGTTTCATAAGTACCCAATTCGTGACTGATAATGAGAAAGATTGTTATTACGAGCATGATACACATACATGACCACAATTCCATTGTGTGAAATCAATGTTTTCGAAAATACATGCTCGTAAATTTCGTTAAAAACGTTTACGTCAAAAACGTTACTTTCAACAAGCAACGAGAACTATCTCACTAGTACGAACCACTCAAATCACAATAAAGCTATTGATTATCAACAACTTAAAATAATGTCGGTTTTCTCATGACCATCTGTCGTTAATTTTATAAGTAAAATAAGTACCTGAACGTATAGTTACTCCATCGAAGAGAAACTCCTTCTCTTTAATTTTATTCCAGAGGTGATGTGGCTTGCCATATCACTCCGGCAGCAAGCGAAGGTGTCTTTGGCACCCGTGGTATAGTCCCCCCGGCTATACCACGATATTTTTTTTCTTCCTCTTGTTTATCCCAAACATATTTCTAAACTCTCGTTATCTCGTTATCTCGTATCTCGTATCTCGTATCTCGTATCTCGTATCTCGTATCTCGTATCTCGTATCTCGTATCTCGTATCTCGTATCTCGTAGGAGCATAAAAAAGCCCCGACACTAATGTCGAGGCTTAGAGTATCTTTATCGATGTGAAAGTAGAGTGAATCCCGCAGTGAGCTACTCTTCGTTGTTTTCAGCAAACTTAGACGGAGACATACCAAAGTGATGCTTAAACCTTTGGCTAAAGTAAGAAGGGTCATTGAAGCCCGAGTCAAACGCAACATCTGAGATCTTCTCTCCTGCAAGGAGTCGCTCACACGCATGTTCGAGGCGCACTTCATTCAAGTGTTCTTTAAAGGTCTTGTTATAAGCCAACTTAAAGCGCCTCTGTAAACTTCTCTCCGACATGAACAGATACTTAGCAGCAGTTGCAGTGCCGAACTCTGCATCAGCGTAGTGTTCACTAACAAGCTGCGACACTTTATTCTTCCATTCTTGTTCAGCGGTCAGCTTTTGTTGCTCTGGTGTTGAAGCAGCAAGCTTAATGGTTTCAATCTGTTCTATGGTACTTGCTTCAAGGTCATCCAACATCTGATATTCAATAGGCCAAGAAAGCTGAACCTTGTTCTGAGAATCAGACACAAAGGCGTTCAACTCACCACCGCTCTGATTCATCAATAAAGGAAGCTTCTCAATATTAAGGTCGGTCGACTTACCGTTGTTATCACTGATGCTTGACGCTAATTTGGGAAAAGGCATCCCATGATCTCGAATCGTGACAACAAGGTGTCCTTTCACCTCTTCAACTAGCACAACCATGCTCTGCGACTTAAAGTTACGTTTGATGATGCTCGCTACTAGGCTATTGAAGATTATATCGAGATTAAAATACAACAAGGAGACATGTCGCTGCTTAGTCTCAACTTTAATGTCCAGTTCAATGCCGGCTTTCGCTAAATCATCTTTCCAAGCCTTAAGCACCGATTCCAAGATTAAAATCATGTCATAACAAACCGCGCCCTCACCTTGTTGGCTATTACTCAACTGAGCTAAGCCATTCTTCAAGGTTAAGATAGGTGACTTCCCTTGTTCATCATTCCAATTCGGGAGCATGGCCGCGATATTATTCACTTCAGAAGACAGCTCTTTAGCGGTGTGAGACACAAGCGCATTTTTAACCGATAGCTGCTTTTTCAGCTGTTGATTGGTCGTCAACAAGATACGACTCTGATGTCTCAGCTGATCCGTTTTTAGTGCAACTTGCGCCTTTAAGTGCCTGTTGGCAAAAGTAACATAACGGGAACGCCAAAAAACCAAGATGGTCACTACACAGATGAGCAAGATAAGAGAGCTCGCTGCCGCCCAATTACTCAGATACCAAGGTTCTGCAATCGAGAAACTTTGATTGGTTGAGACGAAACGGTAATGGGAGTCCTTCACTGGCTTTACTTCAAGTGTGTAATCCCCAGGAAGAAGATGATCGAGCGTTAACAAGCCACCTTCAAACTCACTCCAAGGTTCATCGTCGCTCAATCGATACTCCATAGCAGGAGCAAAAGTCGCAGGCAAAATACCCAACTTGAAGCCAATCGATGAACCATAAGGGATCTCAGCTAAGTCGGCAGTCTTACCACCCAAGGATACCGTTTGTTGGTCTACGCTAATCTTACTCAGCAACGCGCGACTATGAGGGGTCGTGGATACCAATAGCTCATTCGATAATGCACTCACCACACCATACTTTGAGCCTAAAACGAGTCGTGAAGATTGACTCTCTTCACTGTAAAACAACGCACATGCACCTTCCGCCAGTTCGTTGGTAATCAATCCAAAAGGAGAACCGATGTGTTTATGCAGTCGACCATCTAAACCGTAGTAACTGATGCCTTTCGAAGACCCTAACCACACGCCATTGTCATCGCTGATCAAACAGTTAGGGCTGATATTATCTTCAACGAGGGTGATTTCTTGAATCGCTGAACTGTCATATGGAATTCGATACACACCGTAACTACCTGCGAACCATTGAGCCCCATCTTTCGCTTTTTCAATATCGACGACTTTGCCAAATCGTTCGCTTGAGCGACTAAAGCTGATTCGCTTATCAATAAAAGAATAGAAACCGTGGTCTGTGCCTATATAGACTCGACCTTGCAACCCTATATTGAGATCGGTGATTTTGGCTGGCAAAAATTTATCGACTAACCAATCAATGCCATAGCCCGTTAAATTCATCGTATCAACGGAAAGAGAATAAAGGTTCTGCCCAGAGGTCATCCAAAGCAGGTTGTTAGATTGCAACGCAAAATTTTCAACATGTACCCCGTCAATCGCTCTCGGTAAATCGAGTGCTTCAGGTTCTAGTGTTTCTGTATTAAAGCTAATAATGCCTTCTTCGGTCGCCAACCAAATTGAAGATCCAAAGATGACGAAATCCTGTACTGAATTCGAATAGACACGAACCGGGCGCTCTTCGCTTTGAGAATCGACAAAATAGAGCCCCATTGAAGAAGCAACCCAAGATAAGTGGTCACTAACAGGTTGCACTTTGTTGATCACCACACTGCTCGAGTGCATCCCCATTCCGGTTAATGGTGTTCTTGAGAACGTCTTACTGAAAAGTGAGAAGTAGCGGATACCATTATTAGTCGCCACCCACATGCCACCAGCGTGGTCGTTAATTAATGAGTAAATTTTCTCACCCGGTAACGAGAAGTCTTGGTTAGTCGCTTGTTCGAATCGCGTAATGTGACCCGTAATAAAGTTGTAGCTGATCAAGCCATGCTCGGTACCAATCCAATATTGGCCTGAGGTTTCAGCCAGTGAAAGAACATGAGAGCCACTGACTTTTACCTCTTTGTCTGGATTCGCAAGATCGACGATCACCGCCCCCTTCAAGGTGCCAATCACTAACTCACGTCTCGCATTCGAAAAATAGACCGTCTCTATGTGATTCTTCTCTGAGGCTGTTACATGGGTAAATTCTTGATTTTCAGAAAGGTAAACGCCTGAACTGGTCGCGAGTACCCATTTTGATAGCACCCACTCAGCGTCATTGATCGAAATGTCACTGCTGTTGTTGTAACGATACAACTTAAGCAATGAGTAGGTATTAAATTCTAAGGTTTGAGTATTGTAGGTGTAAAAATTACTGCCATCGGTCACCCATATATAATCGCCCGATGCACCTATGTTTGAGATCTCAGCGCCTGGGCTTAAGCTAAACGCCAGTTCGTTACCAATGCCCGGACTGTGTCGGTACACTTCATTATCGAAAAAAGTCCAAAACTCATCATTCAGGAACGCCACGTTTTCAGAGGAAAACTGCAACAAACTGCCCTTTCTCGGAAGCAGAGTTCGACCATCATAAAAAAGTACTTTTCCATGAACATCATGAACCCAAAGTCCACCTCCGGCACCGAGATATAGATTTTTGGCCGCAAGAAAGTTCCCTTGCGCTTGAACAGGCAAAGGGTAGAAAACTGAAGGTGATGTATTTACCGCAAGAACGCTAAATGAAATGCTCATTAACATGAACATTCTGAAGATAATCTGATACAACTTTTAATCCTGAACAGCAACAACACGTGAAGTTTCGTTAACCACAACGACCTAACGTTGCTTAAACAAAAACTGAGTTTTTTTGTGCTTATTATTATCTTTCTATTTTAGCGGAAATTAACAAAGGGGAAAGGAGGTTTGCGATTTGTTGGAAGGTTTTATCTTAGCGGTCACGAAAATGCCGCAAAAAGCGGCATGATTCATAAATTAACGAGAGCAAAGTAGAGTAAGGAATACTCTCTAGCGATTACTTAGCACTTAGGCAGCTCGTGTAGCTGTCTGTAACTTGTTGAAGAAAATCGAAATAACTTCCGCTCTTCACTTCAACCGTTGAACCGATTGGATCAAGTTGACCTTGCTTCGCATTGCTTCCGCGAGTCACTGATTCGATGACAGCAGGCGTAAACTGAGGCTCAGAGAAGACACACTGAACATTCTCACGTACTAAGGTTTTCTTGATAGCAATTAGGCTTTTTGCACCCGGTTTACGTTCAGGGCTTACCGTGAAGTGACCTAGGTTATTCAACTCAAACTCTTGCTCAAAGTAGCCATACGCATCATGGAACACGTAGTAACCTTTATCTTTTACTGGCGCAAGTTGCTCGCGAATTGACTGCTGTTTTTCTTTCAGAGTAATCAAGAATGAATCTAAGTTCTCTTGATACGCCATTGCGTTGTCAGGATCAGATTCAATCAACTTCGCTGAGATGTATTTTGCTGCTACCTCAACTTGATCGATGCCTAACCAGAAGTGAGGGTCATGGCTGCCGTGATTATGTCCTTCATGAGCATCGTGATCATGCTCTTCATGTCCGAACTCTCTCAAGTTAATGCCAGGGATCTCACTGATCTGGATAACGTTCTCTTTTGAACCAATCACTTTCGTCAAGAAAGCTTCTAGGTCTGGACCGAACCAAACCACCATGTCTGCACTGTGAACTTTTTTCACATCAGATGGCTTAAGCGCATAATCGTGCGGCGAAGCGTTGCTGTTCATCAGCACGCCCGGTTCACTAACGCCTTGCGTTAATTCCGTCACAATCATTTGAATTGGTTTAAAACTTGTTAAAATAGTATTGGCACTTGCAACACTTGGCGCTAAAAGCAAAGTAGCAAGTATAAAAGATGAACGTGACATAATCCCTCGATAATAGAAAAGTAGCTTAGGCTTGAGGTAAATGTTACATTATAACATTAGCGAATTGCAAATGAGTTCTATTCATGGATAACTTAATCCAACTAGATTCTGTGAGCGTCGAATTTGACGGTCGAAAAGTTTTAGACAACATCTCTCTAAATTTAGAGCGTGGCAGAATCACTACCCTAATTGGGCCAAATGGCGCGGGAAAATCAACCTTAGTTAAGGTACTACTAGGGCTCCAGAACAAATATTCCGGAAAGATCACCAAATCAAAAAAACTAAAAATTGGTTACGTTCCTCAAAAGCTAAAGTTGAACGACTCTCTACCTCTTAATGTAGAGCGTTTTCTTAAGCTCACCGGAAAATTCAGCAAACAAGAAATTCTAGAATCTTTGATGCTAGTGGGCGCTGAACACCTAATAAAAAGTAACATGCACCAACTGTCTGGTGGCGAAAACCAACGCGTGCTGATCGCTCGCTCACTACTAAAACGACCCGATCTGCTTGTTCTTGATGAACCCGCACAAGGTGTTGATGTACAAGGCCAAATCGATCTTTACGACCTGATAGATTCTATTCGTCACCGCTTTGGTTGCGCTGTGTTTATGGTTTCACACGACTTGCATTTAGTGATGGCAAAAACCGACGATGTGATCTGTTTGCATCACCACATCTGTTGTTCGGGTGCACCGGCTGATATTAAACATCACCCTTCTTATATCGCGCTATTTGGTACTGCGGTTCAAGAAAGTTTGGCTTTCTACCACCACCAACATGACCACCATCACCATGACTTGGCGGGCCAGCCAGTTTCTGGGGATGTGCACGACTGCTCCAACCATAAACACGGACATCACCACTAATGCTTGAGTTTCTTCTACCTTCTATTCTTGCAGGCTTAGGCATTGCTCTTATTGCTGGACCACTGGGTTCGTTCGTAGTGTGGCGCAAGATGGCTTACTTTGGTGACACGCTTGCACACGCCTCTCTAATGGGCTTAGCGCTTGGTTTCCTGTTCAACATTAACTTGTACTTCGCACTGCTGATCTGTTGTTTGATGCTGGCTGTGTTGCTCGTGACATTGCAAAAACAAAAGCTGGTCGCGACGGATACCCTACTCGGTATTTTGGCGCACAGCGCGCTATCACTTGGCTTGGTTGCTGTCAGTTTCTTAGACAATGTTCGTGTTGACCTGATGAGCTACCTATTTGGTGACTTGTTAGCGGTATCTCCGACTGATCTAGTGTTCATCTATGCTGGTGCCGCTGTAATTGGACTGGTACTGGCTATCTTTTGGCGACCACTATTATCAACAACCGTTAACGAAGATCTCGCGGCTGTTGACGGCATCAACATTGATTTAATGCGTCTGATTTTGATGCTGCTTGTTGGTATCGTGATTGCTGTCGGTATGAAGTTTGTGGGTGCATTAATCATGACATCACTACTGATTATTCCTGCAGCAACAGCAAGGAAGTTCTCCAATACCCCTGAGCAGATGGCTTTCCTCGCATCGATTATTGGCTCTATCTCTGTATTCGGTGGATTAAGCCTGTCTTGGTTCTATGACACGCCGGCTGGTCCTTCTGTGGTTATCAGTGCAGCCGCGATGTTTATGCTATCTCAGATGGTGAAGACCCGAGCGTAGTCATACGATTCATGTCTCGTATCTCGTATCATTGAAGACATACAAAAAAGGCTTGGTCAGTGACCAAGCCTTTTTAATATCGTTCAGTTAGCTTCTATCTCATTCGATAAAAGTTAGCTGATTACCAACCTGTGATTTCACGTAGGCCTTTACCGATGTCAGCAAGAGACTTAACTGTCTTAACGCCTGCTGCTTCTAGTGCTGCGAATTTATCTTCAGCAGTACCTTTACCGCCAGAGATGATTGCGCCTGCGTGGCCCATACGTTTACCCGGAGGAGCAGTAACACCAGCGATGTAAGAAACAACTGGCTTAGTTACGTTCGCTTTGATGAACTCAGCCGCTTCTTCTTCCGCAGTACCACCGATTTCACCAATCATTACGATTGCTTCAGTCTCTGGGTCTTCTTGGAAAAGTTTTAGGATATCAATGAAGTTTGAACCTGGGATTGGGTCACCACCGATACCAACACATGTAGACTGACCAAAGCCTTCATCTGTTGTTTGCTTAACTGCTTCGTACGTCAGAGTACCTGAACGAGATACGATACCTACTTTACCCTTCTTGTGGATATGACCAGGCATGATACCAATCTTACACTCATCTGGAGTGATAAGACCTGGACAGTTAGGACCGATCATGCGAACACCAGTTTCTTCTAGCTTCACTTTAACGTCGATCATATCTGTTGTAGGGATACCTTCAGTGATCGTTACGATCAGTTCGATACCTGCATCAATCGCTTCTAGGATTGCATCTTTACAGAAAGGTGCTGGTACGTAGATAACTGTTGCTGTTGCGCCAGTTACTTCTACTGCTTCGCGTACTGTGTTAAATACTGGAAGGCCTAGGTGAGTTTGACCACCTTTACCAGGTGAAACACCACCAACCATTTGCGTACCGTATGCGATAGCTTGGTCTGAGTGGAATGTACCTTGACCGCCAGTGAAACCCTGACAGATTACTTTAGTGTCTTTGTTAATTAATACAGACATTATTTCGCCTCCGCAGCAGCAACAACTTTCTGAGCAGCATCTGTTAGAGATTCAGCTGCAATGATATCAACATCAGAATTAGCAAGTACTTCGCGACCTAGGTCTGCGTTAGTACCTTCTAGACGAACAACTACAGGAACTGTTACGCCAACTTCTTTAACCGCACCGATAATACCTTCAGCGATCATGTCACAACGAACGATGCCACCGAAGATGTTTACTAGTACTGCTTTAACATTGTCATCAGAAAGGATGATCTTGAATGCTTCAGCTACACGTTCTTTTGTCGCGCCGCCGCCTACATCAAGGAAGTTTGCTGGCTTGCCGCCGTGTAGGTTTACGATATCCATCGTACCCATCGCAAGGCCTGCACCGTTAACCATACAGCCAACGTTGCCATCTAGTGCTACGTAGTTCAGTTCCCACTGTGCTGCGTGTGCTTCGCGCTCATCTTCTTGAGATGGATCGTGCATTTCACGTAGTTTAGGCTGACGGTACATCGCGTTTGAGTCGATGTTGATCTTGCCGTCTAGACAAAGCAGGTTGCCTTCGCCAGTAATTACAAGCGGGTTGATTTCTAGTAGAGCTAGGTCGTACTGAGAGAACATTTGGCCAAGACCCATGAAGATCTTAACGAACTGTTTAATTTGATCGCCAACTAGACCAAGTTTGAACGCAAGTTCACGGCCTTGGTAAGCTTGAGGACCCACTAGAGGATCGATCGCTGATTGGTGAATCAACTCTGGAGTTTCTTCAGCGATTTTCTCAATGTCCACACCGCCTTCAGTTGACGCCATGAATACAATTTTGCGCGTTGCACGGTCAACAACAGCACCTAGGTAAAGTTCGTTAGCAATGTTCGATGCTTCTTCAACTAGGATCTTTGTTACAGGCTGACCATTAGCGTCTGTTTGGTAAGTTACTAGGTTTTTGCCTAGCCACTTTTGTGCAAACTCTTTAACGCCTTCTTTCGTGTCATGTAGCTCTACGCCGCCCGCTTTACCGCGGCCACCAGCGTGTACTTGACACTTAACGACTTTCTTGGCTGTACTGATACGACCTGCAGCTTCGAAAGCTTCTTGTGCAGTATCACATGCGAAACCTTCTGGTACAGGCAAACCGAATTCTGCAAACAGCTGTTTGGCTTGGTATTCATGCAAATTCATTTTGATATTCCGTTTATTTTCCCTTAAGGGATTATTATTTCCATAACGACACAGTTTCCTGTGTTACGTCTGTAGGGTCTTCTCAAATAAACTGCTGTCCATTTTCTAATGGCTTTACAGTTCAAGTGAAGGCCAGACGTTGAGCAGCCTAGCCTTTGAAACTTTTTACGTCTAGCTAACTGGGCTAACTAGACGTTTTAGCGATACTAAACGTCTAATAGCAGACGTGCAGGATCTTCTAGTAGCTCTTTGATAGTCACTAGGAAGCCAACTGATTCACGGCCATCGATTAGACGGTGGTCGTAAGAAAGCGCTAGGTACATCATTGGTAGAATCTCTACCTTGCCATCAACAGCCATTGGACGATCTTGGATTTTGTGCATACCCAGGATTGCCGCTTGAGGCGGGTTGATGATTGGCGTAGACATTAGAGAACCAAATACACCACCGTTTGTGATAGTGAAGTTACCGCCCATCAGCTCATCAACAGTTAGCTTGCCGTCACGACCTTTGATTGCTAGCTCTTTGATGCCTTTTTCGATGTCAGCGAAACCTAGTGTGTCACAGTCTTTCAGTACTGGAGTTACTAGACCACGTGGCGTTGATACTGCCATGCTGATGTCGAAGTAGTTGTGGTAAACGATATCTGTACCGTCGATAGAAGCGTTCACTTCTGGGAAACGTTTTAGCGCTTCTGTTACTGCTTTCACGTAGAAAGACATGAAGCCAAGACGCGTGTCGTGACGCTTCTCGAATTGGTCTTTGTACTGCTTACGAAGGTCCATGATTGGCTTCATGTTCACTTCGTTGAAAGTCGTCAGCATTGCTGTGCTGTTCTTCGCTTCTAGAAGACGGTTAGCCACTGTCTTACGTAGGCGAGTCATAGGTACGCGTTTTTGGCTACGAGCTGCTGCTGGCGCTTCAACTGCTGGTGCAGATGCTGCTGCCGGAGCCGCTTTCGCTGCTGCTAGGTGTGCGTCGATGTCTTCACGAGTAATACGACCACCAACACCAGTGCCTTTAACGTCAGCTGGTTGTAGGTTGTGCTCTGCAAGCAAGCGACGAACAGCTGGGCTTAGTGCGTCGTTGCTCTCTTCTGTAAGAGCCGCTTTGTGGCGCTTATCAGGAGAAGCTTCTGTATCTTCAGTTGTATCTTTCGTTGGTTCACCAGCGACAGCACCCGGCTTGATTTTAGCCAGAAGCTGTTTAGAAAGTACTGTAGCACCTTCTTCTTCGATGATAGCTTCCAGAACACCCGCTTCAGGAGCCGGTACTTCTAGAACTACTTTATCAGTTTCGATATCTACAATGACTTCATCACGTGCAACCGCTTCGCCCGGTTTTTTGTGCCAAGTAGCAACTGTTGCATCAGCCACAGATTCAGGTAAATCTGGAACCAGAATTTCAATTGTCATGTGCGTATTTTCCTTTTACTTCTAGTTCTTAAGTAGGGTCAAAGCGTCGTCAACTAACGCTTTTTGTTGTTTCAAGTGTACCGACATATAGCCAACAGCTGGTGATGCTGATGCAGGACGACCTGCGTATTGAATATCAGCACCCACTGGGATAGCAGCTCGGAAATTATGTTGGCTACTGTACCAAGCACCTTGGTTTTGTGGCTCTTCTTGACACCAAACGTAATCGACTACATTCGTGTACTGTGCAATTGCAGCTCTCACGTCCTCGTAAGGGAACGGGTAAAGTTGCTCAATACGCACAATAGCGACATCGTCTTGCTCGTTCTTACGTCTTTGGTCAAGTAGGTCAAAGTAAACCTTACCTGAACAGAACACGACGCGTTTTACGTTCTCAGGAGCCAGGTCATCAATTTCTGCGATAGCTGGTTGGAACGTACCTTCTGCCAAATCTTCCAGAGAAGAAGTACACAGAGGATGACGAAGCAATGACTTAGGTGACATTACGATCAGAGGACGACGCATTGGTCGAACAACCTGACGGCGAATCATGTGGTAAACCTGAGCTGGTGTTGAAGGAACAACAACCTGCATGTTTTGTTCAGCACATAACTGAAGGTAACGCTCAAGACGTGCAGAAGAGTGCTCTGGGCCTTGACCTTCATAACCGTGAGGAAGCAGCATAGTTAGACCACATAGACGTGCCCACTTTTGCTCACCTGACGAAATAAATTGGTCGATAACAACTTGTGCACCGTTTGCGAAGTCACCAAATTGTGCTTCCCAAAGGGTTAGACCGCTTGGCTCTGCTGTTGCGTAACCATACTCAAATGCCAGTACCGCTTCTTCAGACAATACCGAGTCAAACACTTGGAATGGCCCTTGCTTGTCATGAATGTTCGCAAGAGGAACATACGTGCTTGCATCTGATTGGTTGTGCAGTACTGAGTGACGGTGGAAGAACGTACCACGACCAGAATCTTGGCCAGAGATACGAATACGCTTACCGTCATCAACCAGTGTTGCGTATGCCAGAGTTTCAGCCATACCCCAATCGACTTGTTTCTCACCATTCACCATGGCAGTACGATCGTTGTACAGTTTATTGACTCGGCTTTGCAGCTTATGGCTGTCTGGGTATTGGCAAAGTTTGGTACCAAGCTCTTTCAGGCGCTCGATATCAATCTTGTTATCCCATTCGATGTTCCAGTCGTGACCTAGGTAAGGAGACCAGTCCACAGAGTGAAGTGCCATTGGGCGCCACTCTTTAACCACAACTTCACCGTGATCAAGTGCATCACGATATTCGTTAACTAGTTGAGTTGCTGTATCAATACCAAACTCACCACGCTCCATTAGCACGTCAGCATAAAGCTTACGTGGCGTTGGATGTTTCTTGATTTTTTGGTACATCAAAGGCTGTGTTGCATTCGGCTCATCGGCTTCATTGTGACCGTGACGACGGTAACAAACCAAATCAATAACAACATCACGCTTAAACGTATTACGGTAATCCAATGCAAGACGCGCAACGAACGCAACCGCTTCTGGATCATCAGAGTTAACGTGGAAAATCGGAGCCTGGACCATCTTCGCGATATCAGTACAGTACATCGTAGAACGAGTATCGCGTGGGTTAGACGTTGTAAAACCAACTTGGTTGTTTACAACGATACGAACCGTACCACCTACACAGAAACCACGAGCTTGAGACATGTTAAACGTCTCTTGTACTACACCCTGACCAGCGATAGCTGAGTCACCGTGGATAGTGATTGGAAGTACACGGCTACCGTCACTATCACCAAGGCGATCTTGACGTGCACGTACTGAACCGATAACTACCGGGTTTACGATTTCTAAGTGAGATGGGTTAAATGCAAGTGCTAAGTGAACATTGCCGCCTGGCGTTGCGAAGTCCGCAGAGAAGCCTTGGTGGTATTTCACATCACCAGTACCCCACGTGTCATCGTGCTTGCCCGCAAATTCGTCAAACAGGTCTTGTGGCTTTTTACCAAGCACGTTGACCAACATGTTTAGACGACCACGGTGAGCCATACCAACAACAACTTCACGCATGCCTTGCCCACCAGCATGACGAATAATTTCTTTCGTCATTGGGATAAGCGCATCACCACCTTCCAACGAGAAGCGTTTCGCGCCTGGGAATTTCGCACCAAGATAGCGCTCAAGACCTTCAGCTGCAGTTAGCTCTTCTAGGAAAGCTTGCTTTTCTTCTTTATTGAAAGAGGGTTGACCAGATACAGACTCTAAACGTTGTTGAATCCAACGTTTTTGCTCTGTATTTGTCATGTGCATGTATTCAGCACCAATAGAACCACAATAAGTCTGCTTTAGAGATTTGTATAAATCTTTAAGCACCATCGTCTCTTGGCCAATCGCGTAAGAGCCGACGTTAAACGTCTCATTGAGGTCATCTTCGGTAAGAGTGTGGAAAGAAGGATCCAGCTCTTCAACTGTATCTCTTTTCCATAAACCTAGGGGGTCTAGATTTGCTGATTGATGCCCTCGGAATCGATAAGCATTAATTAGTTGCAGAACCTTTACTTGTTTCGCATCGACATCTGGATCACTAACTTGGACACTGTAATGCTTTGTTTCTTGAGCGAGTCGACGGAAGTATTCACGAACACGAGAGTGTGGTTGTTCCACTGTCTCTGAAGCTTGCACAGGCAGTTCTTCAAAAACACTTCTCCATTCGTCACTTACCGAATCTGGGTCACTTAGATACAGTTCATAGAGTTCTTCTACGTACGTTGCATTGGCGCCAGCCAAGTGTGAAGACTCGAGCCATGCCTTCATCACGCCGTTGTGCATATTTTCCCTTAACCAGTAGTTTTCACGTTTGCTGCGGTCTATGCCGAGCTATTAAAAGGCCGCCCCAAAACTTCTAGGGCGGCAATTTTTATATAACTTAAACCGAACGATTCACCAACATGGTCTTGATGTGACCAATAGCTTTCGTCGGATTTAATCCCTTAGGACAAACACTTACACAATTCATGATGCCATGGCAACGAAAAACGCTAAATGCATCATCAAGATCGGACAAACGTTCGTCTGTCGCTGTATCTCGGCTATCAATTAGCCAACGGTACGCTGCAAGTAGGCCTGCTGGTCCGATGAATTTGTCAGGGTTCCACCAGAACGATGGGCAAGATGTAGTACAACATGCACACATGATACATTCGTACAATCCATCTAAGTGCGCGCGCTCATCAGGGCTTTGTAAGTTTTCACGTGCCGGTGGTACATTGCCATCAGACACTAAGAATGGCTTCACTTTCTCGTAGTTATCGTAGAACTGAGTCATGTCTACAATCAGGTCACGAACAACAGGCAGGCCAGGCAGCGGACGAATCACAATCTTGTCTTGGCCAGAAAGCGCCGACAATGGAGTGATACACGCCAAGCCGTTTTTACCATTCATGTTCAAACCATCCGAACCACATACACCTTCACGGCATGAGCGACGGAATGAGATAGTTGGATCTTGCTCTTTCAACAGAATAAGCGCGTCCAAAAGCATCATGTCTGAACCTTCATCCACCTCTAGGGTGTATTCCTTCATATAAGGCTTCTGGTCGACATCTGGATTGTAACGGTATAAAGAGAAATTCAGTTTCATGGTCATATCTCCTTAGTACGTACGTGCTTTGGGTGGGAACGCTTCACGATGGATAGGTTCCATGTTTACACCACGCTTAGTCATGCTCTCTGACTCTGGATTGTAAAGAGAGTGGCATAGCCATTGCTCATCATCACGGTCAGGGAAATCGAATCGAGCGTGTGCGCCACGGCTCTCTGTACGGAAGTTTGCAGCAACCGCTGTTGCGAATGCAGTTTCCATCAGGTTTTCAAGCTCTAGACACTCGATACGTTGAGTGTTGAACTCTGTCGACTTGTCAGATAGGTGTGCATTCTTCAGACGCTCGCGAATCGCTTTAAGCTCTTCTAGGCCTTCAGCCATTGCTTTGCCTTCACGGAATACTGAGAAGTTGTTCTGCATACATTGTTGAAGATCTTTACGGATTTGCGCTGGATCTTCGCCGTCAGTACTATTTTCCCAACGGTTGTAACGTTCTAGAGAACGCTCAATGTCGGCTTCAGTTGCTGGTTTCGCTTCGTCTTGCTTCTTCAGAGTCTCACCTAGGTGTAGACCTGTTGCACGACCAAATACCACTAAATCAAGTAGTGAGTTACCACCTAGACGGTTTGCACCGTGTACTGATACTGATGCGATTTCACCACAAGCAAATAGGCCTTGGATTTCAACATCAGTGCCATCTTCAGTTTGCTTAATAGCTTGACCAGAAACTTGTGTTGGAACACCACCCATCATGTAGTGACATGTAGGGATTACTGGGATTGGCTCTTTTACAGGATCAACGTGAGCAAAGGTACGAGACAGTTCACATACACCAGGCAGACGAGATTCAAGTGTCTCTTTACCTAGGTGATCAAGCTTAAGCTTGATGTGTGGACCCCAAGGGCCATCGCAACCGCGACCTTCACGGATTTCAACCATCATTGAACGTGCAACAACATCACGACCCGCTAAGTCTTTAGCATTTGGTGCGTAACGTTCCATGAAGCGTTCGCCGTCTTTATTAAGAAGGTAACCACCTTCACCACGACAACCTTCCGTTACCAATACACCTGCGCCAGCGATACCCGTTGGGTGGAACTGCCACATTTCGATGTCTTGCATTGGAACGCCAGCACGAATCGCCATACCAACACCATCACCAGTGTTGATGTGTGCGTTAGTTGTCGAAGCGTAGATACGACCAGCACCACCAGTAGCAAGGATTGTTGCCTTCGCTTTGAAGTAGCAAACTTCGCCCGTTTCCATACAAAGCGCAGTTGTACCTAAGATCGCACCGTCTTCGTTTTTAACAAGATCCAGTGCATACCACTCAGAGAAAACCGTCGTTTTATGCTTAATGTTTTGTTGGTAAAGCGTGTGAAGCAGTGCGTGACCAGTACGGTCGGCTGCAGCTGCGGTACGAGCCGCTTGCTCACCACCAAAGTTTTTAGATTGACCACCGAAAGGACGTTGGTAAATAGTGCCATTCTCGAAACGAGAGAAAGGCAGGCCCATTTTTTCAAGTTCGATTACCGACTCAGGACCGTTTTTACACATGTATTCGATAGCGTCTTGGTCACCGATGTAATCAGAACCTTTTACTGTGTCGTACATGTGTTGTTCCCAATGGTCTTCGTGCGCGTTACCAAGAGCAACAGTGATGCCGCCTTGTGCTGAAACCGTATGAGAACGAGTAGGGAAAACTTTAGAAAGCAATGCACAAGATAGGCCTTGCTCAGAAATTTGCAGTGCGGCACGCATACCTGCACCACCAGCGCCGATAACTACGGCATCAAACTCACGAACAGGAATAGTCACTTACGCACCCCACAAAATAAACAGACCAGAGAAGAAATATCCAAGAAGAACTGCAACAACACCGACTTGAAGACCAACACGCAGTTTTGCGCATTTGATGTAGTCAGTTAGTACTTGCCATAGGCCGATCCACGCGTGAACCAAAACAGAAGTAAGCGCTAACATGGTGAAGACTTTAGTGAAGGTTCCACCAAAGAATTGCGTCCAAGATGCGTAAGAGATATCACCAGAGAAAGCACAGAAGCTCACTAGGTAGATAGTGTAAAGAGTCATAATGATGGCAGTTGCACGAATCAGTAGATAATCATGAACACCATTACGACCAAAAGTAGAAACGTTGTTTACCATACTAAGATCCCCGCTAGTAGAGACAATACCGCTGTTGCTGCGAATGCAACCTTAGCGCTCTTAGCGCCAGATTCCAGCTCTTCAAAGTGACCTAGGTCCATAAGAAGGTGACGAATACCACCAGCAATGTGGTAAGCCAAAGCGGTTAGAATGCCCCACAGAATAAACTTCACGAAGAAACCGTCGACAATGTCGCTAGCTTCCATAAAGCCTACTGGGGATGAGAGGGAAGTGGATAGTAACCAAAGCAGAATTCCAATCGCGACAAAAGTTATCACCCCAGACACACGGTGTAGGATGGAAGCTATTGCAGTGATAGGAAAGTGGATGGTCTGTAAATCTAAATTAACAGGTCTTGTCTTTCTTTCTTTCACGGGCTTGCTCACTCAGCTCCATTGAGCATTATGGTCATTAAATAACCTTATGATATTGTTATGGACAAAATTTGATCGCAAACCTTCAAAATTTAACATTAACTTAACAAATAACCGAAGTTGAGCCTTAGATAATTGTAAAATAATTGTTAACTGCCAGATTAAGAAAGACACCTCACATTTCTTCTTAGCCTTGCATTTATAAGGTTTTAACCAAACTTTTCAGCGCCACTATACGGCTGGCAACATTCTAATACAATTGATGTAACAAATAATGCTACACAGACCAGATTTTTAACGAATTTAATGTAAAAAACACTAACAAGTGCACACAAAGCTGTAGAAAAATTGACTTTCCCACGTAAGACCAGTAAAAAAATGGCACATAAACATCCTGGACGGATTAATAATAAACAAAGGAGATTGTTATGGCGGATAAGAAAGCTACCCTTCACATTGAAGGTCAAGCGCCAATCGAGCTGCCGATTACGGAAGGTGTACTTGGTACTCCAGTGATCGATGTTCGTACACTAGGTTCTAATGGTTTTTTCACTTTTGACCCTGGTTTTCTTGCCACTGCATCTTGTGAGTCTCAAATCACTTTTATTGACGGTGGAAAAGGTATCCTTCTACACCGTGGTTATCCAATTGACCAACTTGCCAATAACGCTGATTACTTAGAGGTATGTTACATACTTCTTTACGGTGAAGCCCCATCTCGAGCTGAATACGAAAAGTTCAAGACTACCGTGACACGTCACACTATGGTGCATGAGCAGATTGCTAGTTTCTTCCACGGCTTCCGTCGTGATGCTCACCCTATGGCTGTAATGTGTGGTGTTGTAGGCGCTCTAGCGGCGTTCTACCACGACTCACTTGATATCAACAACGATACACACCGTGAAATTGCGGCTTACCGCCTAATTTCAAAAATGCCGACACTGGCAGCAATGTGTTACAAATATTCAATCGGTCAGCCGTTTATCTACCCACGTAACGACCTAGGCTACGCAGAAAACTTCTTACACATGATGTTTGCAAACCCATGTGAAGAGTACGAAGTGAACCCTATTGTTGCTCGTGCAATGGATAAAATCTTCACACTACACGCTGATCACGAACAGAATGCTTCAACGTCTACTGTACGTCTATCTGGTTCATCTGGTGCTAACCCATTTGCGTGTATCGCAGCAGGTATCGCATCACTTTGGGGCCCAGCTCACGGCGGTGCAAACGAAGCTTGTCTACGTATGCTTGAAGAGATCGGTAGCGTAGATAACATTGAAGAATACGTTGCGAAAGCAAAAGACAAAGATGACCCATTCCGTTTGATGGGCTTTGGTCACCGTGTTTACAAGAACTACGATCCACGTGCAACGGTAATGCGCGAAGCGTGTCACGAAGTACTGAAAGAGCTAAATATCCAAGATCCACTACTTGACGTAGCAATGGAACTTGAGCGTATCGCTCTGTCTGATGAGTACTTTGTGTCTAAGAAGCTATACCCGAACGTAGATTTCTACTCAGGTATCATTCTGAAAGCAATCGGTATTCCAGTATCAATGTTTACTGTAATCTTCGCGATGTCTCGTACTATCGGTTGGATTGCACACTGGAACGAAATGCACAGCGATCCGACAAACCGTATCGGTCGTCCTCGTCAGTTGTACACCGGTCAAGAGCAGCGTGATTTCCAAGCTCTACACGAGCGCGAATAGTAAAGTTTCTGATTTTCTAATCGAATAAAATCAAAAAGGGTTGATGTGAAAACATCAACCTTTTTTGTATGCTCTCAGCTCCGTCATCCTCAAGAGTGAGGAATGAACGAGCTCATTTCATCGACAGGTACAAATTTACAGTTACTCGTCATCCCCGAGAGCGAGGGACGAGCGAGTTGGGGATCTCACGAAGCGTATAGAAAAACTTACGAAGTTCCCCAAAGGTTTAAGGGATACTCTCTAAACGCATCCCTAATCCCGCATCTGTTCTTAAACTGGGTTGTCGATATCAATAAACTCAACATCCAAGCCGTGCTCTTCTGCTAACCACTCACCCAGCGCTTTCACGCCATAACGTTCTGTTGCATGATGGCCTGCTGCAAAATAATGAATATCTTGCTCACGCGCTGAATAGGTTGTGCGCTCAGAAATTTCACCAGAAATAAACGCATCGATACCTTGAGAGGCTGCAAGCTCAATGTAATCTTGGCCGCCGCCAGTACACCAGCCGACAGTCGTAATGATTTTGTCTTGGTTCTCCGGAGCGATATGCAGTGGCTTGCGATTTAGAACTTGGTCGATTTTTTCGGCAAACTCAGCACCTGTCATTGGTGTTTTCAACTTACCAAACATTGCAACCGATTGTGGGTGCCCTTCCAAGCCACCTTCTACTTCGATATCAAGCAGTTCAGCGAGTTTAGCGTTGTTACCAAGTTCAGGGTGGATATCGAGAGGTAAGTGATAACCCAGAAGGTTGATGTCATTCTTAATCAATGTACGAATGCGCTTGCCTTTCATGCCACGAATCGCTTCTGACTCACCTTTCCAAAAGAAACCGTGATGAACCAATAAAGCATCGGCGTTCAATTCTACCGCTTTATCAATTAACGCTTGAGAGGCTGTTACACCAGTAACGATGCGCTTCACCTCAGAAGCACCTTCGACTTGAAGACCATTAGGACAGTAATCTTTAATCTGCTGTGGCTGCAGTTTTTCGTTCAGTAGCTTTTCTAATTGTAAGTTATTCATTTTTATTTCCAGCTTACCTTTATAATAACGTCGTTATATCAATTTACAGGTAGAATGTCGAAAGCCCTGCCCTCTGTTTATTAAGAACAGATGACTAAAGTTTACGAGGAACCGATGACTGAACTGCAACGTTTTTACCAATGGGTGATTGGCTCACCACCACTACTGGAAATCAAGCCACCCATTTCTGATCTCGGGGTATTCTCAAACCACCAAGTACTCGACACATCACATACTTATAATGGTAACCCTAGATTGGGCTTTATCTACCAACACCTATGTGAACAAGTCATCATTGCTTCGGATAATTATTCAATCAAGCACGATGAGATTCAGATTAATGTTGAGGGCAGAACACTAGGTGCTATCGACTTTATTCTCGAAGACGCGAACAACCAAAAGTTAGAACACTGGGAAGTCGCGATTAAGTTTTACCTACTTCATGAGCAGACATGGTTTGGTCCAAACTCTCATGACCAATTGGATAAGAAGCTCGATAGAATGCTCAGCCACCAGCTTGGTATGTCATCTTCGGCCGCCTTTATTGAGCAGTATCCAGAGATCGAGGTCGACTCAAAACATCTCCTCATGCAAGGTCGCCTATATACCAACCCATTCTTAGAACAAAACGTACCTACTACATGTTTGGGTTACGATATTAATCCAAGCCAAGTAAACGGGTTTTGGTGCTATCAAAATCAAGCTCATCTAATCACTGAAGCGCTCTACCCTCTCACCAAAGAACAATGGGCAGCTGGGACGGATGATTTCAGCGGTAAACCTATCACTGAGTTTGGTGATCGCTTTGTTCATGGACAAACCAAGTCTGGTCAATTCTGGTTTGTGATGCCGCAAAGCTGGCCACACGGCTAATCCATTCAGCCATTGAGTTGACTTAGTCTTAGCTGCTTACTTACAAGCAGGCAAATAAAAAGGGTTGATGCTTTCACATCAACCCTTCTTCTATTTTCTTAGCAACTCTAGTAATCGAGATTCGATTACAGGCCAGCGGCTGCAAATACTTGATTAACAATCTCTTGAGCTTCTGCTTCAATTGCTTTTAGGTGCTCTTCACCTTTAAAGCTCTCACAGTAGATCTTGTAGATGTCTTCAGTGCCTGATGGACGAGCAGCAAACCAACCGTTCTCAGTTGTCACTTTAAGGCCACCAATCGCAGCGCCGTTACCTGGAGCATGCGTCAAGCGAGCAGTAATCGCATCGCCAGCAAGTGTTTCAGCAGAAACCATCTCTGGAGACAGCTTCTTCAGCACGTCTTTTTGTGCGCCATTTGCTACCGCTTGAATACGGTTGTACTTAGATTCGCCGTGTTTAGCAGCAAGCTCTTCGTAGTATTCTTGTGGATTCTTACCCGTTACCGCAGTGATCTCAGCCGCAAGTAGGCAAAGAATTAGGCCATCTTTATCTGTTGACCAAGGCGTTCCGTCTTTACGTAAGAAAGATGCACCCGCACTCTCTTCACCACCGAAGCCGAACTGACCGTTGTATAGGCCATCAACGAACCATTTAAAACCAACTGGTACTTCACAAAGTTCGCGATCTAGGTCAGCAACAACACGGTCAATCAATGCACTTGATACCAGTGTTTTACCAACAGCAACGTCTTTGCCCCAACCTTCACGGTTACGGTATAAGTAGTCGATACAAACAGCTAGGAAGTGGTTTGGATTCATTAAGCCTTTTGGGGTAACAATGCCGTGGCGATCGTAATCAGGGTCGTTACCAAACGCTAGTGCATACTCGTCTTTAAGAGCCAGTAAGCCTGCCATCGCGTATGGAGAAGAACAGTCCATACGAACCACGCCATCTTTATCTAGAGACATGAATTGGAAAGAAGGGTCAACCGCTTCACTTACCAGAGTAAGATCTAGGTTGTACGCTTTACCAATTTGGCGCCAGTAATCGATACCGCTGCCACCCAGTGGATCAACACCAATCTTGATGTTTGCTTTCTGGATCGCTTCCATATCAACCACGTTAACCAAATCAGCAACGTATGGAGTAACTAGATCCACTTCTTTCACTAACTCAGACTGTTTAGCCTGTGCGATAGGAGTGCGCTTAACACCTTGCATTTGTTCAGCAATGATCACGTTCGCACGGTCTTCAATCGCTTGAGTCAATTCAGCTTCAGCAGGACCACCGTGTGTCGGGTTGTATTTAATACCGCCGTCTTGTGGTGGGTTATGTGAAGGCGTGATAACAATGCCGTCGGCTTTCTTATCATTCACTAGGTTGTGCGTAAGAATCGCGTGCGAGATACCCGGTGTTGGAGTAAAGCCATTGTTTTCTTGAATAATAACTTCAACACCATTCGCTACAAGCACTTCAATAACCGTAGAGAACGCAGGCTCAGATAGAGCGTGAGTATCTTTACCTAAGAAAAGTGGGCCTGTTGTACCCTGCTCGGCACGAACCTCAGCAACCGCTTGTGCAATCGCTAGAATGTGGTTTTCGTTAAATGTTGATTTGTCTGCTGTACCACGGTGACCTGAAGTACCGAACAGTACTTTGTGATCTGGGTTGGTAGCATCCGGTTGCTGTAAGAAATAGTTAGCCACTAAAGCCGGAATATTATGAAGATCTTCCTGCTGAGCTTTTTGCCCAGCACGAGGGTGCATAGCCATTTTTCGACATCCTTATATATAAAATTTAAAAACAAAAAAAACCTCATAATATCTTCTTATCCATGGATATTATGAGGTTTAAATCAGATTTCGTTAAATTGAACCTGTTACTTTTTCTATCAATTCTGCTTGGAAACTCATGCGGCTCATAAGCTGCTCAACCATCTGTCTTTTACGGCTTGTATTGTTATTAGTAATAACCCAAAAAGGACTTTGTGGAATAGCTTTAGGCTTAGTGGTGTTACCGTTTGCTAGCAACGTCGCTTCGTTGTCTGCAAAGTAAACACGCTTACGGCCTTTTACTTGAGTTGCTTCTGAAAAGCTTAAAGGGTCGATTTTATGCAGTGTTGATAACACAAGCATGAAACGATCAATGGCTTTCTTTAGTGATGCAAACTCATCTGATATTAGTAGTGAGCGCATTTCTTTAACGCCATCGAATTTCTCTGGAGTAAAGCCTACCTCTTTGCTAACAACGATACCTTTTGGCTCAACGATCTCTTCGATCGGAACCATGCCTTGGCTATCAACCTGTAACAAGCGGCGCAGAATATCTGAAGCGCTTTCGCCAATACGTTCTGTCTGACCCGCAATAAAACGGTATAGGTCCTCATCAACCTCAATTGTTTTCATTCGCTTTTCACAATCTCAATGTTTAAACTCTGGGGGATTATAGCGAGATCCGCGCGGATACTCTACGTCAAACCCACCATGAATAAGATAAAAATGTCAGTACAGCTCAACTATAAAATTGAAGGTGAGGGTCACACCATTGTTTTGATCCATGGATTATTCGGTAATCTGGACAACCTTGGCTTGCTCGCTAGGGATCTAAAAGTCGATCATCAAGTGCTTAGTATCGATCTACGTAACCACGGCAAATCTTTCCATAGTGACACTCACAACTATCAAGCGATGGCACAAGATGTGGCTCAACTGCTGAATGATCTTGAGCTAGAAGATGTGACTGTAATTGGTCACTCTATGGGTGGCAAAGTCGCAATGGCGCTAACCCAACATCTCGAACTGCGTAAGTTAGTTGTACTGGACATGGCACCGGTTGCGTACACCCAGAGCCGTCACGATAACGTATTCGCCGGCCTGCAAGCCGTGATCGAAGAACAACTGACCTCTCGCTCAGAGGTGCTAAAGGTTCTCGCAAAACATATCGAGATTGATGGGGTTCGCCAGTTCTTGACCAAATCTTTATTTAAATCAGAGCAAGGCATCATGGAGTGGCGCTTTAACGTCGCATCCCTGCTCGCAAATTACGCGCACATCATTGGCTGGGAACCGATCGACAAAACCTCAGTCAAAACCTTACTAATAAAAGGTGGGGATTCTGACTACCTCACGGCTGAGCACCAAACTGCGGTCCAACAGCAATTTTCTAACGCAAAGGCGCACGTTATTGCGAATACAGGCCACTGGCTACACGCAGAAAAGCCTGCTGAAGTGCTAAGAGCAATTCGAAAATTCATCGCTTAAGTGCGCTTTTTCATGCAGATAAATGAGAGCTGAGTAATCACTGCACATTAACTTTATCTCGCAACAGTGATATAGTGCGCCCAAGCAAAATTGGTATATAAGGTTCCCATGCTTTACGACTACATGAACATCATTGAATCTGTTGGTTTAGATCTCCTATTTGCCGCGATTTTCTTTTTAATCGGTATGGCAATTAAGGACGTTCTCAAGCAAGGAAATGTTCCTCCATTTGGTCGTCGCATTGTGTGGTTAGTACTTTTCCTTGGCTGTGCAGGTTTTATCGCCAAAGGGATAATCCAACTAAGCTGGGAAGGAACCGGGATCTAACGATTCCCTTCCGAACTTTATTACACCGACAACAGACAAAATGAAAGGTAATGATTCTATGGCAAGTGTAGGTCTCTTCTTTGGTAGCGATACAGGTAACACTGAAGCTGTTGCTAAGATGATTCAAAAGCAATTGAGCAAGCAGCTCGTTCACGTTCAAGACATTGCAAAAAGCAGCAAAGAAGATATCGATAACTTCGATCTACTGCTGCTTGGTATCCCTACGTGGTACTACGGCGAAGCACAATGTGATTGGGATGACTTCTTCCCTGAGCTAGAAGCTATTGATTTCTCAACTAAGCTTGTTGCTATCTTTGGTTGTGGCGACCAAGAAGATTACGCAGAATACTTCTGTGATGCTATGGGTACTATCCGTGACATCGTTGAAGCGAAAGGCGGTACTATCTTAGGTTACACATCAACTGAAGGCTACGAATTCGAAGCATCGAAAGGTTTAGTTGAAGGCGATGACAGCCAATTCGTTGGTCTATGTATCGATGAAGATCGTCAACCTGAGCTAACTGATGAGCGTGTATCTAACTGGGTTAAACAAATCCACGAAGAAATGTGCCTAGCAGAGCTAGAAGACTAATTCTCTAGCGGTTGTTAATTGTTACAATTAATGGCAAATATGTAGATATGAAAAAACCTCCTTTTGGGAGGTTTTTTGCTATTCAAGGGTTATCAATTAGCACTCAGCTTCGAGTGCTTCGTCATCATCTCTAAATTGCGGCTTCTTTCTTACATAAAGCGTACGCTGAATTTCTGATACCACATTTCCCTGCTTATCTTTGACATAGATAATAAACTCAGGAAAACACTTCTCACCGAGTTGTGTCTGACGATAAATCTCATCAAGTTGCCCTTGGCTTATTTCGAAATCTGCATACAAGTCAGATTGACCAGGTTTGATAAAGTTAATGCTCGCTTCCTTATCCCAAACATAATATCGCTCACCCAAAATTCCCATTAACATCAATGAGTAAACAGGATCGGTTAAAGAAAAGATGCTACCGCCATATTGAGTACGATTGGCATTTTTGTTCCACCAACGTAGCTTGAGCACTGTCTTTACTACCCTGAAGTCTGAACTTATGTGCGCTATCTTAATGCCCGCTCCCCAGAACGGAGGCCAGATATTAAGAGCGAATTTTACGATGTTTGGTTTGTATATTTTTGCAAGTTGCTTATTCATAACAACATTCCGTGTTCATATTAGAATTACCGCCACCTTCACTGGTCGTACCTCCACTATAAGTGAGATACTTCCAATTTACAAAACAGATTGTGATGTCGATTAGTAACCCTTTGAAGTTCGTGGTTTATTGTTATGCCTGACTAAACTATAATGGTATTAATATTGAATTCTGTTAATTGCTGCAGATCATCAACAGGAAAGTATATGTCAGACAATAATCAAGCGCTAAAAGATGCTGGTCTTAAAGTGACCCTCCCAAGGCTCAAAATTTTAGAAGTATTACAACAACCAGACTGCCAACATATTAGTGCTGAAGATTTATATAAAAAGCTGATCGACCTAGGTGAAGAGATCGGACTTGCGACCGTTTATCGAGTATTAAATCAATTCGATGACGCTGGCATTGTAACTCGCCACCACTTCGAAGGCGGTAAGTCTGTATTTGAACTTTCAACACAGCACCACCACGATCATCTAGTATGTCTAGATTGTGGCGAAGTTATCGAGTTCTCTGATGACCTCATTGAAGAAAGACAGAAAGAAATCGCAGAACGCTACAACGTGAAACTGACTAACCACAGTTTATACTTGTACGGAAAAAGTATTACCGGAGATTGCAAAGGTAACCCTGACGCACACAAACCGAAGAAGTAATACTGAACGCTGGCTTAGGCCAGCGTTTTTTATATGGTCACTACATAAGTACGATTCTCCCATATTATTCAGACACAAAAAAACCGGCTCTAGGCCGGTTTTTTATTGGGTTGCTTTTAACAAGCTAAACACTCAAGCATTAAGCTTCAGTTTTACCCCAAGTGTCGCGTAGACCAACCGTGCGGTTGAATACTAACGCGTCTGCTTTAGAGTCTTTCGAATCTACGCAGAAGTAACCTGTACGTTCAAACTGGTACGCTTGCTCTGCTGCACCTTCTGCTAGGCTAGGCTCAACAAAACCGTTTAGCGTAACGAGCGACTCAGGGTTAAGCGTTGCTGCAAAGTCATCAGCTGCGGCTGGATTTGCCACAGTGAATAGACGATCGTAAAGACGAATCTCAGCAGGTAGTGCTTTATCAGCAGATACCCAGTGGATAACACCTTTCACTTTACGGCCATCTGCTGGGTTCTTACCTAGTGTTTCATTGTCGTAAGAACAGAAGATAGTCGTAATGTTGCCTTCCGCATCTTTCTCGATACGTTCAGCTTTAATCACGTAAGCACCGCGCAGACGGACTTCTTTACCTAGAACCAAACGCTTGTATTTCTTGTTTGCTTCTTCACGGAAGTCATCACGCTCAATCCACACTTCACGAGTAAATGGTACTTCACGAGTGCCCATTTCAGGTTTGTTCGGGTGGTTAGCAACTGTTAGTGTCTCTACTTTATCCGCATCGTAGTTTTCAATCACGATCTTAACTGGATCCAGAACGGCCATTGCACGAGGTGCATTTTCGTTCAGGTCGTCACGGATACAAGATTCAAGTGAACCGAATTCAATCATGTTCTCTTGTTTGGTCACACCGATACGCTTACAGAATTCACGGATAGACGCAGAAGTGAAACCACGACGACGTAGGCCAGAAATAGTAGGCATACGTGGGTCATCCCAACCTTGAACTAGGTTTTCAACCACAAGTTGGTTCAGCTTACGCTTAGACATCACTGTGTATTCAAGATTCAGACGGCTAAACTCGTACTGACGAGGTTGGCAATCGATCGTGATGTTATCTAGAACCCAATCGTACAGACGACGGTTGTCTTGGAATTCAAGCGTACAGATAGAGTGTGTAATACCTTCTAGCGCATCAGAGATACAGTGAGTGAAGTCGTACATTGGGTAAATGCACCACTTGTCACCCGTCTGATGGTGGTGAGCAAAACGAACACGGTAGATAACAGGATCGCGCATCACCATGAATGAAGAGCTCATGTCGATCTTAGCACGTAGACACGCTTTACCTTCTTCAAAGCCACCGTCACGCATTTTTTCAAATAACGCTAGGTTCTCTTCTGGACTACGGTCACGGTACGGGCTCGCTTTACCTGGCTCTTTTAGCGTGCCACGGTATTCACGGATCTGCTCAGGACTTAGCTCGTCAACGTACGCTAAGCCTTTATTAATTAATTCCACAGCATAAGCGTAAAGCGTATCGAAGTAGTTTGATGAGTAACAAATGTCACCAGACCATTCAAAGCCTAACCAGCTTACATCATTCTTAATTGACTCAACGTATTCAACGTCTTCTTTTTCAGGGTTTGTATCATCGAAACGAAGATTACATTGTCCCTGGTAGTCCTGAGCAATACCAAAATTCAAGCAAATAGATTTAGCGTGACCAATGTGCAGGTAGCCGTTCGGCTCCGGCGGGAAACGAGTATGCACGCTACTGTGTGTACCATCCGCTAAATCTTTGTCGATAATTTGGCGAATGAAATTCGATGGACGAGCCTCAGCTTCACTCATCTATAGCACCTCTATGTATTTAGTATTGTCAGAGAAAGTTATCTTTTATCTTCAAGAAAACGGACGCTTGAAGCGCAAGTCAAAGATAGAAAGATCATTGTTGCTAATCATCCACAATTCTTCGCCTTTGCACAATAAGAACCGTCCGTTAATTGCGATTATTTCTGCTATTCGATGAAGAATAGAACGAACCGTGTTCGCTGGCCTTAAACGGCAGGCACAAAAAAGCCTCCCATGTGGGAGGCTTTCAATTTGAAACTTACTTAAGAGTAACTTTACGTCTTAGTTAAGTACTTCCCTTACTATGGAAGTTTTACATCAGATAGGTCTTCACCTGCACCGATAGCTTTCATTTCGCCAGCTACGATTTCAGCTAGTGGGCCTAGGATAACCTGTAGGTTGTTTTCACCTAGTTTAACCACACCTTTAGCACCTAGTTTCTTAAGAACAACTTCATCTGCAACAGAGCGGTCTTTAAGAGTTAGACGTAGACGAGTGATACAAGCGTCGATTGAAGTTAGGTTGTCGTGACCACCTAGAGCTTTCAGGTATTGACGTGCAAGGTCGCCTTTTGGAGCTTCACCAGCAGGAGCTGCAGCAGCTTCGTCATCATCTTCACGACCTGGCGATTTCAGGTTGAAAGCGCGGATTGCGAAAGAGAAAGTGAAGAAGTATAGAGCACCGAAGCCTAGACCGATTAGTAGTAGTACGAATGGTTTAGTTGCTAGACCCCAGTTCAATACGAAGTCGATTAGACCAGCAGAGAAACCGAAACCGTGCAGAGTACCAAACATGTTTGCAACTACTAGAGACAGACCAGTAAATACAGCGTGCATTGCGTATAGAGCAGGAGCTAGGAATACGAACATGAATTCTAGCGGCTCTGTGATACCTGTTAGGAATGAACAGAATGCTACTGAGAATAGTGCGCCACCAACTTGGCTGCGTTTTTCAGCAGGAGCAGCTAGGTACATTGCAAGTGCAGCACCTGGTAGACCGAACATCATTACAGGGAAGAAACCGTTCATGAATACGCCAGCGCCTTTATCGCCACCGAAGAAACGGTGTAGGTCGCCAGATTTAACAGTTTCAGTCACTTCTTTAACTACAGTAGTGATTTCTGGAGTTACAGAGTTAGCGAATGTGAATGTGTGCTCTTGGCCAACAACTAGAGTTTTAGCTAGTGATGGGTCAACACAAAGTTGAGTGATGTTAGCGAATGCGCCTTGACCAGCAACGATGATTTCTTGACATGTACCCATACCGAACCAGAAGTATGAGTTCAATACGTGGTGTAGACCTACAGGGATAAGTGCACGGTTAAGAGTACCGTAAACGAATTGACCGATAGCGCCAGACGTTGATACTGCGTGAGCCAGTGCGTCTAGACCAGATTGAACACCAGGCCAAACCACACCAGACACAGCACCTGCAACAAGTGCAAATAGACCGGCCATGATAGGGACTAAACGTTTACCCGCGAAGAATGCCAGCCACTCAGGAAGGCGTGTAGCGTGGAAAGCGTTGTAAGAGTGACCTGCGATGATACCTGCGAAGATACCGCCGAAGAATGACATGTTAACGTCTGCGTTAATTGTCGTTGCTGTAGCTGTTAGTACGAAGTAAGCAACTGCACCAGCAAGACCTGCTGCGCCGTTACCGTCTTTAGAAAGACCAATCGCGATACCTAGACCAAATAGCAATGGTAGGTTACCGAAGATAGCACCACCAGCTTGCGCCATGAATGGAATATCAAGTAGATCGCCTTGACCTAAACGTAATAGAAGCGCCGCAATCGGAAGCGTTGCGATAGGTAGCATTAATGCCTTACCCAGCTTCTGTGCATATCCTAGAATATTCACCAGTTGTTTCCCCCTATAGGATTTTTTAGAATTCGTCTGAGAAACTTATTTTAGTCACTCAATTTAGTCCTATTCAGTGTATTCAATTAATTTTGCTCCGCAAATTAAAACCTTACCATTTGTGATCGTAATCACCAGTTTTTACCAAATCCAGAGGTTTTTGCTAGCGAGATCATAAAACTTATTTTATCATTCAAAAAAATGAACATTTATAGATAAAATCTAGATCTAATGTTTGGGCTAACAACGGGTTATTTGAGGCAAGCAATACCAGATAAACCACTGATAACACTTAGCCTGAACTTATAAATAAAATGAATTGTTCGCATATTTTTCAAACACTTAAAATCGCTTCCCATTTTGAAGCCGTTTGCCCATAAAAGATAAATCGTTACGTAAATGATGCTCGCAAACTAAGTACCCATTTAGGTAACGAAGAATTTTTAAAGATCTCACGAAATAAGGATTAGCTGACTATGTACGCGCTAAGTAACTGTAAAATTTACACTGGTAGTGATGTTCTGACCGATCATGCTGTAGTAATCGAAAACGAACTGATCAAAAAAGTCTGCCCTATCTCTGAATTGCCAGAAGGAATTGAGGTTCGCGACCTAGACGGAGCAAACCTAAGCCCAGGTTTCATTGACTTACAACTGAACGGTTGTGGTGGTGTAATGCTGAACGATGAGATCACTGCAGATACTATGCAGATCATGCACAAAGCAAACCTTAAATCTGGCTGTACTAGCTTCCTACCTACGCTTATCACCTCTTCAGACGAAGACATGCGTGCGGTTATCACGGCAGCTCGTGAATACCACAATCAGTACCAAAACCAATCTTTAGGTCTGCACCTTGAAGGTCCGTACCTAAACGTTGCGAAAAAAGGCATCCACAGCGTCGATCACATTCGTAAATCTGATAACGAGATGATTGAGCTTATCTGTGAAAACAGCGACCTTGTTGCAAAAGTAACTTTAGCGCCTGAGCTTAACGATCCTGAACACATCGAACGTCTTCAGAAAGCGGGCGTGGTGGTTTCTATTGGCCACACCAACGCAACTTATGCAGAAGCACGTCAAGGTTTCGAGTCTGGTATTACTTTCGCGACTCACCTATTCAATGCAATGACACCGATGGTTGGCCGCGAGCCAGGTGTTGTTGGCGCGATCTACGATACGCCTGAAGTATACGCAGGTATCATCGCCGATGGCTTCCACGTTGATTACGCAAACATTCGAATTGCGCACAAAATCAAGGGAGAAAAGCTCGTATTAGTGACGGACGCCACAGCTCCTGCAGGTGCTGACATGGAATACTTTATTTTTGTCGGTAAGAAAGTATATTACCGAGATGGTAAGTGTGTTGATGAAAACGGCACACTGGGCGGCTCAGCTCTGACTATGATTGAAGCAGTTCAGAATACAGTTGAGCACGCTGGTATCGCTTTAGACGAAGCTCTTCGCATGGCTACGCTATACCCAGCTACGGCTATCGGTGTAGAAAGCAAGCTAGGTCGAATCAAAAAAGGCATGATTGCAAACCTAGCTGTATTTGACCGAGACTTTAACGTTAAAGCGACTGTTGTTAATGGACAATACGAGCACAATTAAGTATGAATGGCGGACAAATAGGTAACGTAGACTTAGTTAAACAACTAAACAGTGCGGCGGTATACCGACTAATAGACCAACAAGGGCCTATCAGTCGTATACAAGTGGCTGATGTAAGCCAACTCGCACCGGCAAGTGTTACAAAAATTACCCGCCAACTTTTAGAGCGCGGCCTAATCAAAGAGGTTGCGCAGCAAGCGTCTACTGGCGGTAGACGCGCTATCTCACTAACCACAGAAGTAGAACCTTTTCATTCTGTCGCCGTGCGCTTAGGCCGAGACTATATTCAAATAAGCCTTCATGACCTTGGCGGTCGTGAGTTGGCTTTCCAACAGCAAGACCTGAATTATTCAGACCAATCAGACCTTACCCAAGGCTTGGTTAATAATTTGAAGGCTTTCATTGCTGAGCACCAACCAAAGATTGATCAGCTGATCGCGATTGGCGTTACTCTTCCAGGCTTGGTTAACCCAACGACTGGTGTTGTTGAATACATGCCAAACACAGACATCGATAACCTAGCTTTAAGCGACATTATTCGCGACACATTCCATGTCGCTTGTTTTGTGGGTAACGATGTTCGAGGAATGGCGCTTGCTGAACACTACTTCGGCGCAAGTAAAGACAGCCAAGACTCTATTTTAGTGAGTGTTCACCGTGGTACCGGCGCAGGTATTATCGTGAATGGTCAGGTTTTCTTAGGTCACAACCGCAACGTAGGCGAGATTGGTCATATCCAAATCGATCCACTAGGCGAGCAATGCCAATGCGGTAACTTCGGTTGTCTTGAAACCGTAGCAGCAAACCCTGCTATCGTTGAACGAGTTCAAAAATTGATTAAACAAGGCTATGAGTCTTCTTTAACAGAGCTTGACCGTATTACGATTCAAGATGTGTGTGACCATGCAATCAATGGTGACGAACTGGCGAAACAAAGCTTAGTTCGAGTGGGAAACCAGTTAGGTAAGGCGATCGCCATGACGATTAACTTATTTAACCCTCAAAAAGTTATCATCGCAGGTGATATTACAAAGGCACAAGAGATTGTTTTCCCTGCAATTAAGCGCAATGTAGAGAATCAGTCGTTAACGACTTTCCATAGCGGCTTGCCTATTGTAGCATCACAGATCGATAAACATCCTACGATGGGAGCTTTTGCCATGATTAAGCGCGCCATGCTCAACGGTGTGTTGCTGCAGAAGCTTCTCGAAGATTAAAGAAAAATAATTCTGATTTTCCGCGGGCCGTGTTTGTATAAACACGGCCCGTTTTTTTAAGCTAGGGAACTACAACAACAAGTTATGGAACTTATATTAATATCCACTGCGTTTATCGCAGGATTTATTGCTTTAAAGTGTCACCTTCCCCCATTAGTTGGTTTTTTGGTTGCGGGCTTTGGGCTTTTTGCCTTTGGCTTTGAAACCAATGACACCATCATTACTTTAGCTGACCTTGGTGTCACGCTGCTTTTATTTACTATCGGCTTAAAACTCGACATCAAAACCCTACTCTCTAAAGAGATCTGGGCTGGCGCGACAATCCACAACCTTTTGTCCACTCTGTTTTTCGCTGTCGCCCTATTTGGTTTTAAGTTCTTAGGTATTTCATCGCTAGCCGCCATGTCGGTAGAACAGATCGTTCTTCTTGGTTTTGCTCTTTCATTCTCTAGTACGGTATTTGCGGTTAAGACTCTGCAAGAGAAAGGTGAAATGAATGCAACCTACGGAACGTTGGCGATTGGTATCTTGGTCATGCAGGATATCTTCGCCGTAGTATTCCTAACGGCTTCTACAGGCAAAATACCGGAGTGGTATGCGATTGCTCTGTTTGCCCTCCCCTTATTACGCCCACTGTTCTACAAAGTGCTCGATTGGGTTGGTCACGGTGAGATGCTAGTTCTGTCCGGCATCTTCTTCGCATTAGTCGTCGGTGCTGGTTTATTCCATTTGGTTGGTGTTAAACCAGACCTGGGTGCTCTTGTTCTAGGTATGTTACTTGCTGGTCACCCAAAAGCCTCAGAGTTATCAAAATCGCTGTTTAACCTTAAAGAGCTTTTCCTTGTCTGTTTCTTCTTGAACATTGGTTTATCAGAGCAACCAACCATTCAAGGCTTTATGCTTGCAATCTTGTTCTTGCTGATGCTACCAGTGAAAGGTGTTCTCTACTTCTTGGTGCTCAACCGTTTCAAGTTCCGTGTTCGAACGTCTCTACTCGCCTCATTATCACTGTTTAACTACAGCGAATTTGGCCTCATCGTTGGTGGTCTCGCCTTCAAGATGGGTTGGATGTCGGGTGATATTCTGGTTGCCGTCGCGATTGCTGTTTCACTGTCGTTCTTAATCGCTGCACCTTTAAACCGAGCTGGTCACAAGCTTTATCAGCAGTCAGGCAAATGGCTGAAAGAACATGCGTCAGAAAAGCTTCACCGACGTGATAAGCGAATTGACCCAGGCCGAGCACAAGTGCTTATTCTTGGTATGGGTCGAATCGGTACTGGTGCTTATGACGAATTACGCTCTCGCTATGGCAAAGTCAGCCTAGGTGTCGAAGTTCGTGAAGAAGCAGCACACAACCACAGAAGCCATGGCAGGAACGTGATCTCTGGTGATGCGACTGATCCGGATTTCTGGGAACGCATCTTAGATACCGCCAATGTGAAATTAGTGATCTTAGCGATGCCTCACCACCAAGGTAATCAAACCGCTTTAGACCAATTGAAATCTCGAAACTTCAAAGGCCAAATTGCGGCGATTGCTGAATATCCAGATCAACTCGAAACCTTAAAAGAAAACGGTGTTGATGCTGCATTTAACATTTATAGCGAAGCCGGTAGTGGTTTTGCTCGCCACGTATGTGAACAGTTAAACCCAAACATCAATAAAATCTAGCCTAAAACGCCCTCTTCAAAGCCTCTCAAAATTGCGAATTTTTGCACTTTTGAGAGGTTTTCGTATAAAAAACCAACTTCAATTAGATACCAAACACCAAAACCAATTAATAATTAGATAATTTCTAACATAACCCCCTTTATATTATTTTTTTGCTTACATCCGGTTGCTTTTTTTAGCCAGAATGGCAAATTGAATACAGTTGATTTAGAAATTATTTAAAAGGAAGTTCTATGTGTTCAGTATTTGGCATTCTCGACATTAAAAGTGATGCCGCAGCACTTCGCCCAATTGCTTTAGAAATGTCTAAAAAGCTTCGTCACCGCGGACCTGACTGGTCTGGCATTTATGCTGGTGAGAAAGCAATCCTTGCTCATGAGCGTTTAGCTATCGTTGGTTTAAACAGCGGTGCTCAACCGCTATACAGCCAAGATAAAAAGCATATTCTTGCAGTAAATGGCGAAATCTATAACCACAAAGAACTTCGTGCACGCTACGAAGACAAGTACCAATTCCAGACAGATTCTGACTGTGAAGTGATTCTTGCGCTATACCAAGAAATGGGTGCTGACCTACTAGAAGAACTGAACGGTATTTTCGCCTTCGTTTTATACGACGAAGAGAAAGACGAATACCTAGTAGGCCGTGACCACATCGGTATCATCCCGCTTTACCAAGGCTACGATGAACACGGTAACTACTACGTTGCTTCAGAAATGAAAGCACTGGTTCCAGTATGTAAAACCATCAGTGAGTTCCCTCCTGGTAGCTTCTACTCTTCTAAAGATGCAGAGCCTCAGCGTTACTACATTCGTGATTGGAACGAATATGCAGCGGTTCAAGGCAACAGCACAAGCAAAGAAGAGCTTACTGAAGCACTAGAAGCAGCGGTTAAACGCCAACTAATGACTGACGTACCTTATGGTGTACTTCTATCAGGTGGTCTAGATTCATCAATCACTTCAGCAGTAGCGAAACGTTATGCCGCAATGCGTATCGAAGATGATGAGCAATCTGAAGCTTGGTGGCCACAACTGCACTCATTTGCTGTTGGCTTAGAAGGTGCGCCAGATCTTATCGCTGCTCGTGAAGTGGCTGACAAGATCGGTACTGTGCACCACGAGATGACGTACACAATTCAGGAAGGCCTAGACGCAATCCGTGACGTTATCTACCACATCGAGACTTACGATGTAACGACAATTCGTGCATCAACTCCGATGTACTTGCTAGCTCGTAAGATCAAAGCGATGGGCATCAAAATGGTACTTTCAGGTGAAGGTGCGGATGAAATCTTCGGCGGTTACCTGTATTTCCACAAAGCGCCAAACGCTAAAGAGTTCCACGAAGAAACAGTACGTAAATTGCTAGCTCTGAACATGTTTGACTGTGCTCGTGCGAACAAATCGTTGGCAGCATGGGGCGTTGAAGGTCGTGTACCATTCTTGGACAAAGAGTTCATCGACGTGGCAATGCGTTTGAACCCTGAAGATAAGATGTGTGGTAACGGTAAGATGGAGAAACACATCCTACGTGAGTGTTTTGAAGACTATCTACCAGATTCAATCGCATGGCGTCAAAAAGAGCAATTCTCTGACGGCGTTGGCTACGATTGGATTGATACATTGAAAGCAACAGCTGAAGCGAAAGTAACGGATAAGCAAATGGAAACAGCTCAGTTCCGTTTCCCATACAACACGCCAACAACCAAAGAAGGCTACGCTTACCGTGAAATCTTTGAAGAGTTGTTCCCGCTAGAATCAGCAGCAGAATGTGTACCTGGTGGTCCGTCTGTCGCTTGTTCATCAGCAAAAGCTATCGAATGGGATGAGTCTTTCCAAAACTGTGTTGACCCATCTGGCCGTGCAGTACAAGCCGTTCACAACGATGCTTACAACGCTTAAAGCGATTGGTAAATTCTAAATACTAAAAAAGGCGCATGATGCGCCTTTTTATTTTTAAGCCGATTTTTTATTGTTGCATTTATGCGTGAGCTTGTAGTGCTTCATTCTCAATACTGATAGGAACCACTTGGCTGATCATTTTTACGAGCATGATAGAGCGAGCTTCACCATCTTTCTGATGAAAAATCGCTTCAATGCCAGCGAACTGGCCACTCTTAATCTTAACCACCTGCCCAGACTCAAACTCAACACAACAATCTTCCGTTTCGTTACTGCAGCACTTCTCAAACTCTTTAAGTTCAAAAACTAAGTCACCTTGGACTTCATGCGGTCTAGCGCCGAACTTAATAAAGTCGACCACACCGCGCGTTGAACGAACTGTCGTAAAGCTAGGGCCTTGTTCATAATCAAAGCGAACAAAGATGTAAGACGGGAACAGCGGCTCTTTGACCTGCTTCTCTTTCCCTCTAACCACCTTTTCGACTTCTATTTGAGGGTAAAAGCACTCTACCCCCTGATTTTCTAGGTGCTGTTGAGCGCGTTTTTGATCACCACGCTTACAGTAGAGCAAATACCAACGTTTCATTTTACTAGCCATTTTCTATTTTTGGACATTTTACCACAAGCCTAAAACGGTTTAATCACCGTTAATAAAATGAAGACTGATAAGCAAGAAATTATGCGTAACAGACCAACTTATCAACAAAAAGTCATAGGTCTGAAAAGTGGTTAAGCATTGTACAGGGATCATTTACAGATAAAAAGGCGCATTCTTGTAAGCGTATGTATGCCACACAAATAAAACACACCATACCCTATGAAGATCAAAACGATACGACAAGCCAATGCATTTCACTTTTGTTATTCGGTAATTCTTTTAAAAAGCTCACTATGCGTCCAGTTCAAAACTGGAAAATTAGTTTGCAGCACGAGTTATCTGGGTAACATTGCACAGAAAATCCCTTATTTTCATTAACTTATAAAAAATCAGTTATCGTAACCATAAAAGACGCCTATTGCAGATGGTTATTCCACTCTGTATACATAAGTAACTATAAAATCTTTTAATACCTGAAATTAGTAAAACTTATGCCAAGCACTCACAACATCTTTGGCCACCCTAGAGGCCTATTTCTACTATTTAGCACAGAGCTATGGGAACGTTTCTCCTACTATGCAATGCGTGCAATTCTTGTTTTATTCTTAACTGATACCACCCTTAATGGTGGCCTTGGTTGGTCAACAAAAGACGCTCTCGATCTCTACGGGATCTACACGGGTCTAGTCTACATCACACCATTAATTGGTGGCTGGATTGCCGATAACTACCTAGGACAACGTAAATCGATCCTAATTGGTGGTGTATTGATGGCTCTAGGCCAATTCACACTGGCTCTACCTAACGGCTTTATTGGCTTAGACCAAGTCAACGCTCTATACCTTGGTTTAGCACTGCTTATCAGTGGTAACGGTATGTTTAAACCAAACATCTCGACCATGGTTGGCGACTTGTACCAAGAAGGTGATAACCGCCGTGATGGTGCTTTCACCATTTTCTACATGGGCATCAACTTAGGCGCACTACTTGGTGGCTTGATTTCGGGTGCAGCAGTCGATTCATTCGGTTGGAAAGCTGGCTTCTTGGCTGCTGGTATCGGTATGGTTATTAGCTTGATCATGCAAATGACGATGGCTCAATCTTGGTTAGGCAACATCGGTTCTGTACCTGCAGCTGCTCGAGCAAAAGAGCTGAACAAATCAAAAGAGAAAGCGCCACTCACCAAAGAAGAGTTCGACAGACTAAAAGTTATTCTGATTATGGGTCTGTTCGTGATCGTTTTCTGGGCTGGCTTTGAACAAGCTGGCGGCCTAATGAACATCTACACTCAACAATATACTGACCGTATGATTGGTGGTTTTGAAGTTCCAGCGGCTTGGTTCCAATCTCTGAACCCATTCTTCATCATTACACTTGCACCGATCATCGCTGCATTTTGGGTGAAATTAGGTAAGCGTGAACCAAACTCACCTGTTAAGTTTGCGATGGCGTTGTTCTTCTTAGCACTTGGCTTTGTGTGCATGATGGGTGCGGTAATGGAGCAAGGTGGCGATCTAACAGTGAAAACATCGATGTTATGGCTAGTAGGTGCATTCTTCTTCCACACCCTTGGTGAGCTTTGTTTATCGCCTATTGGCCTGTCGTTGGTCACTAAGCTAGCTCCACTTCGTTTAGCATCACTAATGATGGGTGCTTGGTTCGGCTTCAATGCAGTTGCAAACTACGTAGCAGGCCTAGTGGGTTCTCACGTTGGTGAGCTTGGCGCAATGTCTATCTTTGGTGGTATCGCGATTACAGCAACAATTAGTGGCGTATTACTGCTTCTTTGTGCTGGTAAGCTTGTATCATGGATGCATGGTGTAGAAACCAACATGACGCTTGAAGCAGAGCCAAAAGCTGAGACAGCAGAAACCTCTGTGGCTTAATATCTAGATCTATTTCAAGAAGAAACATCAAGATCAAAAGGGCTGCTCAATGAGCAGCCCTTTTGTTATCTATTCAATCGACACATCAATTAGCGATGAAGCGCTACCAATTCAGCCATCATGTCGATATGCGAGTCTCTATCGTTAAGACACATAATGTAGCTAAAGTCTGAGCCACCAGCTTCAATGAAAGTCTCTTTACACTGGTCTGAAATCTCTTCCAATGTTTCCAAGCAATCCACCGAGAATGCAGGCGCCATGATATCAATCTTCTTAATACCTTTTCCTGGCAATGATTCTAGTGTTTCGTCTGTGTAAGGCTTTAACCACTCCTCTCGACCAAATCGAGATTGGTAGGTCATGGTGATGTCTTCTTCAGATAAACCTAGCTCCGCTGCAAGCAGTTTTGTCGTTGCTTCACAGTGCTGTGGATAGATATCGCCTTCATCAGCTAAGCGCTTCGGAATGCCGTGGAACGAACAAACCAAGTGATCGGCTCTGCCATTTTGATCCCAATGACTGCGAACGCTTTCAGCCAGTGCTTTGGCGTAGCTCGGATGTGAGTAGTAATCACGAATAAAGCGATAGCTTGGGATTACAGGCATCTGCTTAAAAGCTTTGGTTAAGCCATCAGAAACAGCCGCTGTCGTTGTACCTGAGTATTGAGGGTACAAAGGCAATACAATGATCTCTTCTACGCCCTGCTCCATCAGTTGTTCGATACCCGTCTTAAGGCTTGGGTTACCATAGGTCATTCCCAATGCAACCGGCATCTCTAATTTCTTCTCTAGCTTTTCAGCTTGTCTCTGCGAGTAAACGAGCAAAGGTGAGCCATCATCCATCCAAACCGAATGATACAGCTTCGCGACCTTAGGTGAACGAATAGGAAGAATCACCCCATGCAGAATAGGACACCAAAGCCAACGAGTTAGGTTCACTACTCTTTTGTCGTGCAAGAATTCACTCAAAAATCGACGAACGCCAGCTGGGGTCGCAGAATCTGGCGTACCTAAGTTCACCAGTAAAACGCCCTGCTTTTTATTATTTTCCATAGATACCTGAGACCAATATGTGATTTTCTGGAAAGTAATATACTAATCTGCATAAGTTTAAGATCATTGCTTCCCACTAAATGTCTGAATAATCATTCTTTAAAAGGGATATCGCAACATCTACTCTCGATTGTGAGCCACCTTAATCAAAAACGGTTTCATCTTGAATGGTGTGTAATCGAATTATCTAGATTGGTATCGTACTAAAAATTGAAACAAAAAAAGCGACCCTTAAGGTCGCTTCCAATATATCAAATTCTAAAACTGGCTGTTAGCCAATTATGCTAGTGCTTTCTCAAGTTCTGCACTAACTTCAGCAACTTGCTTAGTACCGTCAAACTTAAGGTACTGAGTGTTGCCTGCTTCAGCTTCTTTACCGTAGTAAGAGATAAGCGGAGCTGTTTGATCGTGGTATACGCCTAGACGTGCACGAACTGTTTCTTCTTTGTCGTCATCACGTACAACTAGCTCTTCGCCAGTTACGTCATCTTTACCTTCTTCTTTAGGCGGGTTGTACACAGTGTGGTATGTACGGCCTGAAGGAAGGTGAGCACGACGACCAGCCATACGCTCAACAATCACATCGTCAGCTACGTCGAATTCAACAACGTAATCAACAGCGATGCCCATTTCTTTTAGGCCATCAGCTTGTGGGATTGTGCGTGGGAAACCGTCTAGTAGGAAACCTTTCTCACAGTCATCTTGAGCGATACGCTCTTTGATAAGACCAAGGATAATTTCATCAGAAACTAGCTGACCAGCGTCGATTACTGATTTTGCTTGCTTACCAAGCTCAGTACCCGCTTTGATAGCAGCACGTAGCATGTCACCAGTTGAAATTTGAGGGATACCAAATTTGTTCATGATGAAGTTAGCTTGAGTACCTTTACCCGCGCCAGGAGCACCTAGAAGAATGATGCGCATGTTTAATCCTCTTATAAAATTATGATTTATACCGAAGCTCACTATCCCACCTTCCTCGTTCATTTTTAATGATAAACAGGAAAAGTTAGGTAACAGCTGAGGTTAAGCAAAACTGTAAACAGAAGCAAAACGGTAAGTTTCGGTATAACGTTTAAAAATCATACAACTGGAAGGAATGAGTTCCTAGCTCCAGCTGATTAGGTCGAGCATTCTATCACATTAATATTCAATTTGGCTGAATTTACGACTAAAGAATGTATCGGCAACATTTGTTGTGACGATAACGGTGACGTTGACCACGTTTAATAGATTTTCAGCGACGTTCATAAAAAAAAGCCCGCATTTGCGAGCTTTTTATTTCAATTATTGGCTTAACCAAAAGTCGAAAGACTAACGCTTTGTCAGTAGCTCGTTGATTGCACCCAAGAATTGTGACGGATCTTCCATTGAACCCTTTTCAGCCAGCATCGCTTGACCAAGTAGCAACTCAACCCAACGACCAAACGCTTGCTCGTCTGCTTCGTCGGCCATCTGTTTAACCAGAGCGTGCTCAGGGTTAATCTCGAAGATGTACTTCACTTCAGGTGCCGCTTGACCTGCAGCTTCAAGAAGCTTAGCCATTTGCGTACCCATTTCGAAGTCGTCAGTCACAACAACAGCTGGTGTTGTTGCTAACTTGAATGTTGTGCGAACTTCTTTAACACGACCACCAAGGTAAGATTGAGTACGCTCTACAACAGACTTGAACTCTTCTTCAGTCTCTTTCTGCTTCTCTTTCTCTTCTTCACCTTCAAACTTGCTTAGATCTAAGCCCGCTTTGGTGATCGATTGGAACTGCTTGCCATCAAAATCAGTTAGGTAATTCATTACGTACTCATCAATGCGATCGTACATTAGAACCACTTCAATACCTTTTGCTTTGAACTGCTCCAAGTGTGGGCTGTTCTTAGCTGCAGCATAGCTATCCGCTGTTAGGTAATAGATCTTATCTTGGCCTTCTTTCATGCGCTCAACGTAAGATTCTAGGCTGATAGTTTGTTCAGCAGAATCGACTTCCGTTGATGAGAAACGAAGTAGACCCGCGATCTTCTCTTTGTTCGCCATGTCTTCAGCTGGGCCTTCTTTCATAACTAGGCCAAACTCTTTCCAAAACTCTAGGTACTTGTCGTTGTCATTTTTCGCCATGCGCTCAAGCATAGTCAGTACACGCTTAGTACATGCACCACGAAGAGACTGAGTCACCTTGTTATCTTGCAGGATTTCACGCGACACGTTCAGAGGCAGATCGTTTGAATCAATCAAGCCGCGAACGAAACGCATGTAAGATGGCATGAACTGTTCAGCATCGTCCATGATGAATACACGCTGTACATAAAGCTTTAAGCCGCTCTTATGGTCACGGTTCATCATGTCCCAAGGTGCTTTAGCTGGGATGTAAAGCAGGCTTGTGTAGTCGTTCTTACCTTCAACCTTGTTGTGACTCCACGTCAGTGGATCAGCAAAGTCGTGAGATACGTGCTTGTAGAACTCTTGATACTCTTCTTTTTCGATATCAGATTTGTTACGAGTCCAAAGCGCTTGCGCCTTGTTAATCTGTTCCCAGTGCTTCTCTTCGGTGTCTTTACCTTCGTCATCTTTCACAGCTGTGAAGATAGAAACAGGGATACCGATGTGATCAGAGTACTTACCAATCACTTCACGCAGACGCCATTCATTTAAGAACTCTTTACCGTCTTCACGCATGTGCAGAATGATGTCAGTACCGCGAGATTCTTTAGTGATGTCTTCGATTGTGTAATCGCCTTCACCAGCAGAGTGCCATTGAACGGCTTCATTGTTTGCTAGGCCAGCCGCACGAGTGCGAACGGTTACCGCGTCTGCAACGATGAATGCTGAGTAGAAACCAACACCAAATTGACCTATCAATTGAGAGTCTTTGCTTTGGTCTTCAGACAGTTTTGAGAAGAAGTCTGCAGTGCCTGATTTAGCAATCGTACCTAAATGCTCAATAACGTTGTCGCGGCTCATGCCGATACCGTTATCAGAAATCGTTAAGGTATTTGCTTCAGCGTTGAATGAAAGTTTTACACCTAAATCAGCATCGCCTTGGTAAAGGTCACCATTAGATAGGGCTTGAAAACGAAGCTTGTCAGCCGCGTCAGATGCGTTAGAGATCAGCTCACGTAGGAAGATTTCTTTGTTTGAATACAGTGAGTGAATCATTAGATGAAGTAGTTGTTTTACTTCAGATTGAAAGCCACGAGTCTCTTTATTTTGCGTTGCCGTTTCGCTCATTTTTACTCCAAAACATCTATACTTTATATTGAATAACCATAGGGGCGTAACACTTGATGCCACTCTTATGTTCATTAACATGAGGATGACAAATGTAAATTCAAGGTCAAAAATCATAAAAACACTGTTTTTTTGATCTGTTTTTATTATCCTTGAGTCTGATAAATATAAAAGAACATAAAAGAAGCCATAATTTGGTGAAGAATTAACTGAACTTCACCTGAGATTTGTCTATTTCGCACCCCAAATCATCCAAAAGTAGAAGAATTCAATGAGCAATATCGGCACAAAGTTTATTCTCGCACAGCGGTTTGTCTTCGATCCAAACAGCAACTCACTTGTTGACCAAATGAGCGACGGCGAAGTCGTGCGTCTTGGCAGCAATGAAAGCCGCATTCTCCTGATGCTGTCGGAAAGACCCAATGAAGTTATCACTCGTAATGAATTACACGAGTATGTTTGGCGAGACCAAGGCTTTGAGGTTGATGACTCGAGCTTAACGCAAGCAGTATCGACACTAAGAAAGATGCTGAAAGATTCGACCAAATCCCCAGAGTTCGTAAAGACCGTGCCTAAACGCGGTTACCAATTTATTGCGACTGTTGAGCGCTCTGCACCACTTTCATCAAATGATCAGCCAGTAGCTGCTGAAATTGCCGAAAATGACGTAGAACCTATCTTGACGTTTGCAGCGACTGAAGAAGCGATCACTGAAACGGTTGAATCAGAGCCAGTAGCAAAGGTTCAGGAAACCAATGTTGAAGCTGAGCCAGCACGAGCTCCTGCTGCAACTCCAGTTAAAAGCACAAATAAGTGGTTAACGTTTTGGTTGCTACTCATTGCTTTCATCATGCCGATTCTCGTTTTAACGTTTACTAACCCGGCAGAATCAGAGTTCAAAACATTAGCTGAAGTGGATGGCGTAAAGGTTCAATCACCAGTTAACCACCCAGATCTTAGCAGTTGGCTGCCAGCGATAGAGAAATGTGTATTGCGTTACAACACCAATCACACTGGCATGCTAAAGCCGACTGAAGTAATTGCAACTGGTGGACAAACCAACAACCTTGCCCTCAACTACATTCACCCGCAAGACTACTCGAGCGAGAATGTAACCCTAAGAATTTATGCAAACCAGTCGGATGTAAACGACATTTGTAACGGTGGTCAGTAACATGAAATTAAAAGTATCGATTATTTTACTGGTTCTATCTGCATTTTTGAGTGGTTGGTTATATTGGGGAAGCGATGCAAAAGTAGAGCGTCTACTTACTGCACATGAATGGCAATCTAAGATGGTCACTCTTATCAGCGATAACAAACAAGCGGACTCAATCGGCCCACTTCGCAAAGTTGAACTGTCATCGAATGCGAAATACCTACCAAATGGTACATATCTGAGAATGTCAGTGGTTAGACTGTATGGTACTCAAACTGAGCCTGCGAATGTCATCAATATTTCGGAAACGGGTCAATGGGATATCAACGACAACTACCTATTGGTTTCACCAACAGAGTTTAAAGATGTGACTTCTGCTCAGCGCCAAGATTTTTCGGAAGGGCAGCTCGAACTGATCACCCAGGTTATTAAGATGGATGCAGAACAAAGCCGACGCATCGACATCGTTAACCCGAAAGCACTGCTACTGACTAGCTTAAATCACGGTTCAACCGTATTGTTTTCAAACTAACATTGGAAAGCCGTTTACTGTGTATCAATAGCTGAATACCATGAAGCGGTAAACCAATAGAAAGGGGCATGATGCCCCTTTTTGTTATCTAAAACTTACAAGTACGAAATTCTATGGATTGGATAAACTCACTTGCCCTCTTTTTTGGTTCATTGATCGCCAATACCCTCGCCTCCTTATCGGGTGGTGGTGCCGGGCTACTTCAATTCCCACTGCTTATCTTTCTTGGCCTCCCCTTTTCGGTTGCCTTAGCAACACACAAAGTCGCCAGTGTCGCTCTAGTTTAGGCGCTGCTTATACGCATATTAAGGGCGGTACGCTCAGTTGGAGAATTTGTTGCTACCTGATCCTTGTTGGCAGCATCGGCGTTGTTATTGGAGCAAATATCGTCTTACTGATTCCAGATGATATTGCACAAAAGCTGCTTGGGGCGATGATCTTAGCACTTGGCGTCTACTCCCGACTAAAGAAGCAATTAGGGCAAGAAGAACAACTCAAAAACCGAGATTCCAAAGGTTGGATTATTGGTGGCATTGGGCTTGCGCTAATTGGCATCATCAATGGCTCGCTCACTGCCGGATCAGGGCTGTTGGTGACCTTGTTTCTTGTTCGCTGGTTTGGTTTCACTTATAAGCAGGCCGTGGCACTCACCATGATCTGTGTTGGCTTGTTCTGGAATGGCATCGGCGGTATCGCAATCGTACAAGCTGGCGCGCCGATATACTGGTTGTGGCTACCCATACTTCTACTTAGCTCATTTATAGGTGGAAGCCTAGGTGCATTTCTTGCCAACCGTTCAAGCAATCAGCTCGTCAAAACTGCTTTTGAAATATTGACGTTTGCCGTCGGTATCAAGCTACTGGTATAGAATTTAAAAGGATTACCTATGAATACGGAATCGAATCCCACCACGACAACAGTATTGAAAGCGACGATAGCCATACACTATTGCCGTCAATGTAATTGGATGCTTCGCTCAAGCTGGTTGTGCCAAGAATTGCTGCACACCTTTAGTGAAGAGATAGAGCAAGTCAGTCTGCACCCTGATACAGGCGGACGATTCGAGATCTTTTGTAATGGAATACAGATTTGGGAAAGAAAAGCGGACGGCGGTTTTCCTGAGGCTAAAGTTCTGAAGCAGAGAGTACGAAACATCATTGCTCCAGACAAAGACCTCGGCCACGTCGATTCAAAGTAAAACTACGCGACCGATTTTGTCATTTAAAGCTGACCGCTCACAATGAGGTCACCTTCAAGGCTGATCACTTTGAAGGTGTTGTCTTCATATAGGCCATAGCTTGCTGCGTGCCCTTCTCGTGGGAATGTCACTGAGCTAGGGTTGAAAATGAAGATCTCATCTTGGTATTCAGCAACTGGGATATGAGTATGACCGTGAGCAAGAATATCGCCCGCTTTCAATGCTGGTCGCTTCGTTGTGTTGTACAGGTGACCATGAGTTAAGAAGATACGCTGACCTGACTCAAGCAGTACCCATGAGTAATCCATCATCATTGGGAAAGACAACAGCATCTGATCCACTTCGCTGTCGCAGTTACCACGAACGGCAATGATCTCTTGAGAAAACGCATTCAACTTCTCTGCAACCGCCGGCGGGTTGTACCCCTCTGGAATCGGGTTTCTCGGACCATGATTCAGAGTATCACCCAATAGAACCAAATATTGCGCACCAGACGCTTGGTATAGCTCTAATACTTTTTCTGTTGCTGGTAGCGAACCGTGTAGGTCTGAAGCAAAAAATAATTTCACACGTACTTCTCCATAAAATTTATGAGCCTATTGTACGTATCTAGGGGCTACACGTCATCTCTCGCCATACCGTTGATCACGATATTATTGTAACTAACCATACCGACTATCTTATGGTTACTGACCACAGGAGCACGACTGATACCAAAACGCTCAAACAAGCGCGCACAATACTTCACATTCATATCGGCAGACACGCTTAAAGCTGGTTTAGTCATGATTTCATAAACGTTAGTGCGCTTAGGCGATCGGTTCTTGGCTAACACTTTCTTAGCGATATCATTCATCAACACGATGCCGTATTCATCGTCCTCATGGCGTTTATCAACAATGATAGCTTTTACTTTGTGCTTTTTTGCCATCTCAATCGCTTCTAACACCGTCGTTAATCCGTCAATAATCACATAAGTGTTAGCCATTACATCGCTTACTCGAATTGTCTCACCCGTATTCATAGCTCATCCTCCACAACCTTGGTTAATGTCTCGACTTGGTGCGCGACCCCGACCGCATCCTCGACATCGATCTGAACAGCAATGCCTTGCCCTGACTCTTGGTCGAACTCTCCAACTTCACCGATGGTTTCTAAAATATGTCTCGCCAAATGCTCTTCGACGACAAACAGCAACACATCTTTTTGCACCTCCAAGGTTAAGCCAAAGAAGGTGGTTTTTTGGTTTAGACCTTGCCCTCTGGCATTGTTAATCACCGTAGCTCCAGTTGCGCCCGCATCACGCGCGGCATCGAGCACACTGTCTGTCTTGCTCTCTTCTACAAACGCTAAGATAAGTTTAAAGCGCATCTTTGCTCTCCTTAGAGGTGTGTAAACGGTTTAACCATTGTGTTATTTGGGCATAGCCCATCACTGAAATAATCGGAAATAAGCTGGCAAAAGCAATTAAGCCAAAGCCATCAATCACAGGGTTTCTTCCAGGCACAGTTGAAGCGAGCCCTAGTCCAAGCGCCGTCACTAAGGGAACGGTCACGGTGGATGTCGTCACCCCGCCCGAATCATAGGCCAATGGGATGATCAGTTTGGGGGCATAGAAGGTTTGGATAACCACGACGACATAGCCAAAAATGATGTAGTAATGGATCGGGTCACCAGCAACGATCCGATAGCTTCCGAGCGAGATGCCGATAGCGACTCCTAATGCCACTGCGATTCTCAACCCATTAACACTGATGCTGCCGCCGGAGACTTGATTTGCCTTTATCGCCACCGCAATCAAAGATGGCTCGGCAATCGTGGTACTAAAACCAATGCAGAATGCAAAAAGATAAACCCAATAATAGTCAAACCAAACTAACGTAAGGCCAGAGCTAACCTTAAACTCAGTCAGAAAGCTGGGTTCGGTCAACTGCATGGCCATGGTCTCCCCCAAGGGAAACAGTGCGAGTTCCAATCCCATCAAGAAGAGAGACAACCCGAGGATGACGTAGAAAAAACCAATCAACACCTTGGCTAAGTTATTGACGGGCTTACGTAATACCGCCAACTGAAAACCAAAAATGATCACCGCAATCGGAATCACATCCATCACAGTGCCTAAAAAGGTGTCGATAAACTGCTGAGCACTGATCATGTCACCACCATCCCGTAGACCATGACAAACATCATCGGCAACAGTGACGCAAAGGCGATCAATCCAAAGCCATCGATCATTGGATTACGGCCCTTGATTGCTGATGCTAAACCCACTCCTAATGCTGTCACCAACGGAACGGTGATGGTTGATGTTGTCACTCCACCAGAGTCATACGCTATCCCAATGATATTTTCAGGGGCGAAAGCGGTAAGTACTACCACGCCAATATAACCACCGATGATCATGTACTGAATTGGCCACCCTTTTAAGATTCTCAATACTCCAAGTAAGATGGCGATACCTACCGACAATGCTACGGTGAAACGCAGACCATCTGCATATTCTTCCATTTCATCTAACGTATTGGGGATAACGCCTCCCTCGGCGGCCACTTCTGCTGCTTCAGCCGCCACCGCAGTTAACGCAGGCTCTGCAATGGTTGTTCCAAAGCCCAAACAAAAAGCAAATGTCAGCAACCAGAACACACTCCCCTTACGGGCAAAGGCTTGGGCCATAGACTCACCGATAGGGAATAGCCCCATTTCAAGACCGAATATGAAGAAGGTCAACCCAAAGACCACCAGCACTAAGCCAGTTAGAATTGATAGCAGATGAGGAAGTGGCTCTTGCAAGACAACCAACTGGAAGAAGGCGATCACCGCGACAATCGGCAACAGATCTCGCAGGCTACCTAACATGGCTCGAAACAAAGCAAGTACTGCCGCCATCGCCACTCCTTATCGCTGAAATTATGTCGGGTTATTGGTTACTAATAATCATGGCAAATCCTTATCATTCCTTATGTGATAAATATTACGCAGTTGGTAACATATCCGAGTAAAATCCATAAGTGTGATAACGGTACACATCCTGGCCAAATGAATTTAATTTCACTCATTCTTAATTTTAAAACGGCGTAATTTGGGTATCACACGATTGAAACCAACTGATCGTTATAGTGATTTTTTCGTATTGATTGGCGATTAAAAACAAGCCATGTCTATAATTATGTTTAATAAGGAGATTGGTATGAAGATATTGTTAACTGGTGGTACGGGATTTATTGGCTCTGAATTGGTTAAAAGCTGGAACACTGACGATGTGACATTGCTGACGCGGAGCCCTGAAAAAGCAAAGCAAAATCTAAATCACCTGAACCAGAACAACCTTCATTACATTCAATCCCTTGACGAACTGAGCAATCTTAATGACTTCGATGTGGTGGTTAACCTTGCTGGCGAACCGATAGCCGACAAGCGTTGGAGCGAAGAACAAAAAGAGAGAATCTGCAGTAGCCGCTGGCACATCACAGAAAAGTTGGTCGAGTTAATTCATGCCAGCAGCAACCCGCCTGAGGTTTTCATTAGCGGTTCAGCCGTCGGTTATTATGGCGATCAACAACAACACCCGTTTGATGAATCATTACAAGTGGAGGATGAGAGCTTCCCTCATAAAGTTTGTGCTCACTGGGAAGAGATAGCTAAACGAGCTGAATCAGATAACACGCGAGTGATACTACTCAGAACGGGGATTGTATTAGGCGAGAATGGCGGCGCGCTAAAGAAAATGCTAATGCCCTACAAACTGGGCGTGGGTGGGCCTCTAGGTTCTGGAAAACAGTACATGCCATGGATTCACATGCTGGATATGGTAAGGGCCATCAACCACTTGTTGTCGATGCCTCATGCTCAAGGCGAGTTTAATATGTGCGCGCCACACCCTGTGACTAACAAGCTATTCAGTAGCACGTTAGCCAAACAATTGGGCCGACCGCATTTCTTGTTCACACCGAAATGGGCAATGTCACTTCTGATGGGAGAATCATCGTGTTTGCTATTTGATAGCATTCGATCCAAACCAAAAAAGCTCACCGAAATGGGATTCATCTTTAGTTACTCAAGAATAGAGCCTGCACTAAAAAACTTGTTACAACATCAAGAGTAATTCTTTACCCTAGAGTCATAGAGACTCTAATAAAGGATTAAGCGTGAACAAGTCGATTCTTATCACAGGTTGCTCAACGGGTATTGGCTATACATGTGCTCATGCACTACAAAAGCGCGGTTTTCATGTCATTGCATCTTGTCGTGACCCACAAGATGTTCAACGCCTTCAAGATGAGGGTCTCACCTGCATTCAACTCGATCTTGCCAACCAAGAAAGTATTGAAAATGGCGCCAAGCTTGCGATTGAACTCGCACCTAACGGACTATATGGGTTATTCAACAACGGTGCTTACGGCCAAGCCGGTGCGCTAGAAGACTTACCAACTCAAGGACTCAGAGAGCAATTCGAAACCAACTTCTTCGGCTGGCACCATCTCGTTTGCCAGATCCTCCCACATATGCGTGAACGTGGCGAAGGACGAATCGTACAAAACAGTTCAGTGTTAGGTTTCGCCGCTATGAAATATCGCGGTGCCTACAACGCTTCAAAATTCGCAATAGAAGGTTGGACTGACACTCTTCGTTTAGAACTGCATGGCAGTGGCGTACACATTTCATTACTTCAACCCGGTCCTATCGAAACCCAATTTAGAACCAACGCCCTAAAGGCCTTCAATAAGTGGATACGCATCGAGGGCAGTGTCCATCAAGAAGCTTACCAGCAGCAAAAAGACCGACTTGAAAAAGAGTCGTCGAACAACGCTTTTGTTCTGCCTGCTGAAAGCTGCATTGCACCTGTTTTGCACGCGCTGACCGCCGATAAACCTAAGTTAAGGTACCGAGTGACGACACCAACTAAGGTGTTCGCTGTGCTAAAAAGGCTCCTGCCAAGCCGCTTGCTAGACCCTATTTTAAGAAAAGCAGCATAAATTACTAACTTTGAATGCACAGTCGCAAACTTTAATGTAACGATGTAATTTATTCGTAACAATAAGATGTCATGATTTAGCCTATCTCATCAATTATTCCCAATTGATGAAGCTACTTCTGGATATTTCATGACTTTAAACCGCCTTAATTGGGTAGGTGTGAGTTTGGCTATTACGTTGTTTATTCTGTTTTGAATATCTTAAGTAATACCTCACTGGCCACCTCAATGAGAACGCTGTGTCTTCCGTGTTGAGATAACAACTCTATCAACATCGAAGCATGGCGTTTTTCTATTTTTGGCGCTTTTTATCTGAGATAACCGAGTTAGATCTTGAAGTTACCGACTTCTCACCCCATATTTGCAACGTATCCATAAAACAAACCTCAAGGAACGTAAATGCAATCTCCGCATATTGTTGAACTTAATGAGCAGAACTTTCGTCAAGTATTAGAAGGTTCGATGCAGACCCCTGTACTCATCCATTTTTGGGCACCAATGAGCCAAGAGAGCGCCCAAGTCATTCCTGAACTCCAAACATTAACTCAGCAATACAACGGTGCTTTCACGTTAGCCCTATTGAATTGCGAGCAAGAACAAGCGATTGCTAGCCAATTTGGTGTTCAAGCACTTCCTACGATTGCACTGTTTGTTAACGGTCAACCTGTCGACGGGCTGGGTGGTCCTCAAAGCTTAGACGCGATTGTAGAGATGCTAAGCAAGCACCTTCCTAGTCAAGATGAGCTCGCGCTGCGCCAAGCACTCGAGTTAATGCAAGCAGGCGATCACACTCAAGCTCTAGCGGCAATGCAACAGCTTCCAGTAGAGCTTACAAACAAAGGTGAAGTAAAACTGGCGATAGCAGAGTGTTTGTTAGAAACACAACAGTTTGACCTTGCTGAAACTCAACTAGCAACCATCCCACTTGAGTACCAAGATAATTACTACAAAGGCTTAGTTGCGAAGCTTGAACTTCATAAACAGGCAGCAGACAGCCCTGAGATTCAAGCACTAGAATCCGCGCTTCAGCAAAACCCAAGCGATGCTAAAACGGCCTCTGAATTGGCACTGCAATACCACCAAGTGAACCGTAGCGAAGAAGCAATGGATCTACTGTGGTCTTTCCTAGCAAAAGATCTTAATACTCTCGATGGTGACATGAAGAAAGAATTCATGGATATCTTAAGTGCGCTTGGACAAGGCAACCCAGTTGCGAGTAAATACCGTCGACAGTTGTACTCTCTGCTTTACTAGCAATCGTCAACGCTTGTTAAGCTAAGCTAAGCATTGTAAAACACTTCGAAAACTAACAATTCAATCAATTAGTTTATCGAATGTAAGAATGCCAAATGGGCCATAAAATCAATATTTTATGGCCCATTTTTCGTTTATAAATTTGCTCCGATTTTAAATATGAGCCAGTATCAATAATGAACTATCAAAAACTTAAACTTGCAAAGGATTTTGTATGGCTATTGATACATTGATTACTATTGGCGTCTTTACCGTCGTCGCACTGTTATTTATTTTTGCCGGAGTAAAAACCGTTCCGCAAGGCAATAACTGGACGGTAGAACGCTTCGGTCGCTACACGCATACCCTAAGACCAGGCTTAAACTTGATCATTCCGTTTATTGATAAAGTTGGACAACGCATCAGCATGATGGAGCGTGTTCTCGACATCCCAGCTCAAGAAGTCATCTCAAAAGACAATGCGAACGTAGTTATTGATGCGGTGTGTTTTGTTCAGGTTATCGATGCCCCTAAAGCGGCCTATGAAGTGAACGATCTTGAGCACGCGATTCGTAACTTAACCCTCACCAATATCCGTACTGTACTGGGTTCTATGGAACTGGATGAAATGCTCAGCCAGCGTGACATGATCAATACCAAACTGCTGAACATCGTCGATGAAGCAACTAACCCTTGGGGCGTAAAAGTTACACGTATTGAAATTAAAGACGTACAACCACCAGCCGATCTTACCGCTGCGATGAATGCTCAAATGAAGGCAGAACGAAACAAACGTGCTGATATTTTAGAGGCAGAAGGCGTAAGACAAGCAGAGATCCTAAAAGCGGAAGGTCACAAGCAGTCTGAGATCCTGAAAGCTGAAGGTGAAAAACAGGCCGCGATACTTCAAGCCGAAGCTCGTGAACGTGCTGCAGAAGCAGAAGCCAAGGCAACAGAAATGGTATCTACGGCGATCGCTCAAGGTGACATGCAAGCCGTAAACTACTTTATAGCACAAGGCTACACCGACGCACTGAAATCAATTGGCCAAGCTGAAAACGGTAAGATCATCATGCTACCACTTGAAGCAACAGGTCTAATGGGTTCTGTCGCGGGTATTGCAGAGATGTTTGCGCATAAGAATGACAAAGGTAGTAAGGACTAACTTATGGTCGAATTACTAGAACAAGTAAACCACTGGCACTGGCTAGCATTTGGTCTAGCACTGCTTGCACTTGAACTGGTTGGAACCGCTGGTTACTTTTTATGGATCGGCATATCTGCCATGTTAGTCGGTGCACTTTTGGGTGCTCTACCAATTGGTTGGCAGATGCAATGGCTTTCCTTTGCAAGCTTCTCACTTATCACGACTTGGTTGTGGTGGAGAAGACAACTGTCTAATGACAAGCAATCGGATGCAGGGCGAGAGTTAAACCAAAGAGAAAAGCAACTGGTAGGTCAAACCGTTATTCTAAGTGAAGACGTAAAGAAAGGTAGCTGTCGAATCAAGTTCGGTGACTCTTCTTGGTCTGCAAAGGCGAGTCAAGATATTCCATCTGGCACCGAAATTAAGATTGTCGCTTTAGACGGAATAGTTCTAATAATAGAACCTTTATAATCAAGTGCTATATGTAGCCTGCATTTTCAATAAATGCAGGCTTTTTCTATTTTTGAACCTTAATAATATTCGAATTATCATTGCGATAGATTGAATTGAAAAAAAAATAAGTTCTTATTTCGTAAAGCTAAAAAGTTTGATTAAGCTAAAAAGGTATAAGAAAGCCAGATTTCTTACCCAAGATATATATGAATAATTAGCCTGACTCTCGCTTAATTATAATTATTAAAAATGTTAAGTCCGTCCAGTTTTTGAAATTTTCTTTTCCTTGTCCATACTTTCATTTATCTCAATCAGAGATAAACCTAATGGAGTTTGTATGAGACATTTTTTAATAATTCTAACGGCTATTTTCAGCTTATCATTCGGAAGTGCTCTCGCGAGCAGTCAGTCTCCTGGTAACGGAAACATGGGGCCAATTGTAAAATGTTCAGATGGTAATGCAGTCACTCACGTACCATTGCTGATCTGTAAACATTACGGCGGAAAAGTGCTGTGATAGGAGACTAAAGTCAGGCTGGTAATATAATTGCGGCCTGACGATTATTTATGACTGACACAACCTAACTGCGGCCAGATAGATTGTTTAAGATAGGACATTCCGTTGAAGCATCACCAGGGCAGTCATGAACCCAAGACTGCAGTTGAGCTTTCATCTTATTTAACTCAGCAAGCTTCAACTCTATTTCATCTAACTTCTGCGTTGCCTTCTTTTTTACCTCGTAGCTTTCTCTATTGGGATTCATTGCTAACTCAACCAGTGCTTTACACTCATCAAGGGTAAATCCAACCATTTTAGCTCTTAGTACAAACTCTAACTGTTCGATGTGAATCTCGCCGTATTGCCTATAGCCGTTTTCTGAACGATGTGGGGGGCTCATCATGCCTTTACTTTCGTAAAAACGAATGGATTTCGCTGTTGTACCAACACGCTTCGCTACTTCACCAATATTCACAATCTTACCTGTAAGCCTAAAATGAAAAACCGCAGTACTGCTGTTATACAATACTGCGGTTGAAAAACATAGTTAGGGCGTAACGTTAAAGGTTTACTCTTGCTCTAACAACCAAATCATAGTTTGAGATTTTTCTTCACTGTCTAGCTTATTAAACCAGTATGAAACCATTTCGATCTCTTTTGAGCCTTCTAGTGATGCTGGGTTAGCGTTCTTACGGTTCTTGAATGCCCAATCTGTTACTGCAGCTTGCTCTTCTTTTGTTGCTTCACCGTACCAATAGTTAACCATCTCTTGAGCTTGAGACGCTTTTGGTTCTTCAGCAACTACAGCCGCAACAGGTACCGTTACTGGAGCAACAGCGATAGCTGTATGATTATTTGCGCCATTATAAATTGTGTCGATATACGCTTTCGGCACAATGAAAGTTGTACTCATTACTGAGTTTTGTCCATCAAGTGTAAATTCTAAGTTCTTTTCTCTTGCTTGCTGGATATCAGTTTCGCTCAGTGGAAATTTAATATACTGAGTCTTTGTGCAGTGTTCGCTGCAGCTTTCTCTTGGTACTTGTCTGTCTTCTAGTTCTATCGTTTTACCAAAAAAACTAACCGTTTCGTACTCTTTGTAACTTTGGAAGTAACTCACGTCCATAGTAATTGAAGATTCTGGGGCAGTATTCGGTGTTACTTCTTTATTGTATGTAAAGTAAAGCGACGACTTGAGAATGTCTGCGCCTACATTTGCTCTATTTTCTGCTACGTAAGATTGACCTGTTACTTTAATGTAACCACCTTTGGGCTGCACATCAGCAACTGAGTCTGCAAAATTACTTTGTGAATCGAGTGAACTACAAGCTCCCAAAAATAATGATAATACGACTACACTAACTTTATTCATTATGACTAATTCCTTACGTTCACTATGGAAAAACGCTGGCAAACAAAATTTACCAGCGTTTTGATTTTTATCTAACTGTTTAAGCTAAAGATTCTAGCTTAGAAACCGTATTCAAGACCAACGCGAGTTACGATATCTGTATCAGCGTCACCAACAGTACGACCCGCTACACGTAGGTAAGGTACGAAACCGTTATGAACAGCCATTAGCTGACCAGAGATAGTGTTGCTGTCTGAGTTAGCGTCTTTCTTACCGTTTGTTTCAGACTCAAGGTTAGCTGCGTAGCCTAGTTTGAAACCGATTGGACCATTCCAGTACTGACCAATGATAGAGTAAGAATCTTGAGTTACTTTGCGGATGCTGTTATCCAGCTCTTCGCCTTTATAAGCTGCTGCGAAGCCAAAACCTGCAGGTAGGCTAGCTTCAAAACCAACGATGTATGCAAATGTATCGTCTTTAATTTCTGCAGCAGCAGCTACAGGGTCTGCAACACCCGTCTCTGGGTTAAACTCAAAACCAGCATCAACAGCTGGAGTTACACGTGTACCAGATTCAACCGCACCCATCAAAGTTACTTTTTCAAAGCTATATTTAGCACTTGCGCCAGCAAAGCTTGCATCACGTGTAGCGTTACCACCACCATTGTTATCGTCATCACGACCAACAGAAGCAGCAAAAGAGAATCCACCAAATTTAGCTGAATCGTAACGAACTTGGTTAGATTGACGATCGTAGTGGCCGTTGATGCCGCCCCAATCGAATACAGAACCTAGACCAGGGTTAGAGAATGGCCAGTCGACGATTTCGTATAGTGGTGTCAGAACACGACCGACACGTAGGTTACCCCAAGAGCCAGAAGCACCGATGAAAGTATCACGGAAACCTAGCACACCACCTGAAACACCACCGTGAGACCAGTCTGTGCTATCTACGTAACCAGATTCGATCTGCATTGTGATTAATACATCATCAAACATATCTTTATGAGCACGGAAACCGATACGAGATTCATTCTCTACGACAAAGCCCTTGCTGTTGTTGTTGTTATCAGTCGTGTTGTAGTTAACCATTGAGATAGCTGCAACACCGTATACGTCAACGTTAAAGTCAGAGTTGATACCAACTTCTTTCGCCATTACGCCTGTCGATAAAAGTGCAACGGATGCACCTAGTAGAGTACGTTTGAAAATTTTGTTTTCCATGGAATAAAACTCCTAAAAATGGATATAGCTGTTTGAATATTTCCCGCCTAAAGTTGGCCGCCGTAGAGAGAAATACCTTTTCTTGTTTGAGAACCCTTAACGCTGAATTCTCTATTTCCTTTCTGGGTATACACATCGTGCATCCATGGCATTAAGACTAACTTCGCCCTCAAAAAGATCAATGAGAACTTAATTTTCATCTAAAAAAATATGAGTTGGTGCAAATTTAGTAGGTACTTAGTGATCCAGATCGACAAAATGAAAAGCTCACAACTAAAAACAGCAATTACAAATAAAAACAACAAGTTAAATGAAAACACCTTTTATAAAAATAGATATGACTCGCATTTTAAGCACAACTAGAACAGCATTTCATTAATGTTGAGCACCATCACTGTCCTGATTTGAGACTTCGTATAGGAACAAAATTCTCAACAAACAAAAAGCTTGCTAATTTATAGCAAAAACAAAAAAGGCACTCCCTTGAAAGGAGTGCCTTTGAGCTTTTTTTATCTGAATTTACTTACGATATAAGGGCTATTAGATCTTCTTCGGTTCTTATTTCGATTCCTAAATCTTGTGCTTTAGTTAGTTTAGAACCCGCAGCTTCACCAGCAAATAAGATATCAGTTTTCTTCGATACGCTACCCGTCACTTTCGCACCTAATGCTTGTAACGCAGCTTTCGCTTCACTTCGACCTAATTGCGACAATGAACCTGTTAAGACAACGACTTTTCCTTCTAATGGTAGCTCTTGATCATCGGCAGCTTCTTCGATGATTGGCCAATTCACACCTAGCTCTATCAACTGATCGACAACAGCTCTATTTTTCCCTTGTGAGAAGAAGCTGGTGATATGGCTAGCAACGATGTCGCCAATATCTGACACTTCAACTAATTGTTCATGAGTGGCTGCCTGAACCAGTTCCAACGTCTTAAAGTGTTGCGCTAGGTTCATCGCTGTCGCTTCACCGACTTCACGAATACCGAGTGAATAGAGGAAACGCGCTAATGTCGTGTCTTTAGCTTTATTCAGCGCGCTCACGACGTTTTGTGCCGATTTAGGTCCCATTCGGTCAAGAACAGTAATCACGCCAGCGCTGAGCTTAAACAAGTCAGCCGGTGTTTCTACCATTTCACGGTCCACAAGTTGCTCAATTACTTTCACGCCCAGTCCATCAACGTCTAGCGCCTTTCTAGAAACAAAGTGTTTAAGTGCTTCTTTACGCTGCGCCTGACACACGAGACCGCCAGTACAACGCGCTACCGCTTCGCCTTCAACACGCTCAACGGCAGAACTACATACAGGGCAAGCATCAGGGAAAACTATGTCTTTCGCTGTCTCAGGACGACGATCTTGTACAACCGCGACGATCTGTGGAATCACGTCACCAGCTCGACGAATAATAACGCTATCGCCTACCTTCACACCTAGACGAGCAATCTCGTCAGCGTTGTGGAGTGTGGCATTACTCACCGTCACACCACCAACAAAGATAGGTTCCAGTTTAGCAACAGGCGTAATAGCGCCCGTACGGCCTACCTGGAACTCAACATCGTTAAGCAAAGTTATCTCTTCTTGCGCTGGGAATTTGTAAGCAATCGCCCAGCGAGGAGCTCTAGCAACAAAGCCAAGCACTTCTTGTGCGGCAATATCATCGACTTTGATAACCACACCATCAATCTCATAAGCCAGAGCATCGCGACGGGTCATGATATCTTGATAATAAGCCTTTACGTCCTCAAGTGAGCTAAGCTGCTTAGTCTCAGGGCACATAGGTAAACCCCAACTTTTCAGCTGTAAGAAACGTTGATAGTGGCTATTAGAAAGCTCAGCGCCCTCTACAACACCAACACTGTAGGCATAGAAAGCCAGCGGACGTTTCGCTGTAATACGAGAATCAAGTTGACGCAAACTACCTGCTGCGGCATTACGTGGGTTAACAAAGACTTTTTCGCCTTTCTTCAACGCCATCTCATTTAATTTGTCGAAGCCTGCTTTTGGCATGAATACTTCACCACGAACTTCGATACGCTCAGGCCAACCTTCGCCTTGCAGCTTAAGTGGAATCGAACTGATCGTACGTACGTTTTCTGTAATGTTTTCGCCAGTCGCACCATCACCACGAGTCGCAGCTTGAACTAAAGTGCCATTCACATAGAGCAAGCTTACAGCAAGGCCATCAAGCTTAGGCTCACAACAGAAAGTTTTAAGGTTCGCGGTTGGTGCTCTATCCGACATACGCTTATTAAACGCATCCAAGTCTTCGTCAGAGAATGCATTATCTAGAGAAAGCATTGGGATTTCGTGAGTCACTTGCGTGAAGCCATCCAAAGGCTGACCGCCAACACGTTGGCTTGGTGAATCGACCGTCACGAGCTCTGGGTTCTCTTCTTCGATCTTTAGCAATTGCTGCATTAATCGATCGTACTCGACATCAGGGATCTCAGGGCTATCTTCTACGTAATAACGAACGGCGTGATAATGCAGAGTTTCTCTTAACTGCTCTAAGGTAACTTGAATCGATTCTTTCATATCATTCTCTGTCGTGATTGAAATATCAAAAAGGGCTCCCTTAGGAGCCCTTTTCTATAAATATAGATTATTTATAAGGCTAAACAATACGGCTAGGCATTCGATGCCGTCATAAAATCTCTGATTTGCTTGCGGTAGTCAGACAAACGGTTTGGTGTCATTAAATTACGTGACTCATCCAATACGTTTCCGCCCATATCATCAGCAATTTTCTGCGCCGCACTCAACATTACATTGAAGTTTTGATCAGCTTGACCGTAACAAGGCAACGTCATAAAGAACGAAATACCTTTCGTCGTGAAATCAGCAGGGTCGTCATGTTCTAGAGTGCCTGGCTGCATCATGTTTGCTACGCTGAAAATAACTTTTGGTTCGTCACTCGACTGCGCAAAGCAGTGGTAGATAGACATCTCACCATAAGTTAGACCGTTATTTTCCATGCTGCGGAACAGCTCAGTCCCCACGAATGGGATTTCTCCAGCACAATGAACATTAAGAACGATAACTTCTAAACCAAGTTCTTCATCTGGCTTCGCTTCTTCAACAGGTGCGCTTTGTGGAGTAACGACTTCTTTCGCAACAACAGGTTCACTTTGAGTGAACGTTTCGTTTGGAACAAGTTGCTCATCAACCGTCTCAGAAGTTTCTTCAAACGAACCGTACTGCTCTTTAAAGCCTGCATGGTTTTCTTTTTGTTCGTCGGTCAACTCAAAGCTTGGAACTTCAGGTTCAATAACCTTCTCTTCTTCAAGCTCTTCCGGCTCACTTTCAACCTTGATTGGGTCTTCAACACTGAAAGAAGGAAGATCATTCAATTCGATGTCGTCTTCGTGAGCTTCTTTCATTTGTGGCGCTGTAAGTGGATCTGAATCGATCAGAGGATCAGTCGCAGATGGCGAAACAGCAAAATCCGGTTCTTTACGTTCTTTTCGGATTATCTCAAAATCATCTTCTGGGGCGAATGAACGATTTGGGATAGTTTCTGCTTCATCTAAGCTATCGTTATCAAGCTTACCAAGCGGCTTATCACCAAACTTTGCTTTCCCTTCTTTTTTACTCGTCCACAGACCGTGGAACAATAATGCGGCGATAGCTAGTGCGCCAACAATAATGAGTACAAATCGCAATTCCTGCATTTTTCGCTCTCAGCTTTCTTAGTCAACTAGCGATAAAGACGCTGTCACTAAGTTGGGTTAATTTGGCCAATCTCACTACTCTATCAAAAGTAGCCACTGTTTTAGAACAACTTAATACAATTAGTTCCTTACATGGTGTGATTTTCGCCACGCTTTTTTTCTTAATTTCGGTCGAGTACACTAGACATGTTTGCTATTTAATCAAATTCACATGTGACCTAATTTAAATATGACTATTGAATCTGTTCCACGCTCAGGCTTTGGCTATTTTATTTTCGGAATAAAAATCGCTTTATCACCGAGCATTCGTAAGTTTGTACTACTTCCTTTGATCGCTAACGTATTGCTTGTTGGTGGTGCCTTGTTTTATATCTTCTCCAATCTAAACACTTGGATTGAAGGTTGGATTGGTGCATTGCCAAGCTTCTTGTCTTGGTTGTCATACATTTTATGGCCGTTACTTGTCTTAACCGTCTTGGCCACGTTCTCGTATTTCTTTAGTACGCTCGCTAACTTCATTGCCGCACCGTTCAACGGTTTACTCGCAGAAAAAGTGGAAGAGTTGCTGAGCGGTAAAAAAGTCAATGACGATGGTTTACTTGATGTTCTCAAAGATACCCCACGTATATTAGCGAGAGAATGGCGCAAGCTTGTCTACGTTCTGCCAAAAGCGATCGGTTTATTCCTACTTTTGTTAATTCCAGCCCTAGGGCAAACCGTTGCACCGTTTTTATGGTTCATCTTCACAGCATGGATGTTAGCGATTCAATACGCTGACTACCCGTTCGATAACCATAAAATCAAGTTCGATGACATGAGAAACAATTTGAAACAAAAACAAGGTAAGAGCTACAGCTTCGGTGCGCTTGTTTCTGTTTTCACTACTATTCCAATTTTAAACCTGATTGTGATGCCCGTTGCCGTTTGTGGCGCAACTGCAATGTGGGTTGCTGAGTTTAAAGACCAAGCCCTGCGCTCACGTCTATAGTTCTCTTCTCTAACCCTGCCATACTTCCTAGTGTCGCCTATCTTTTTGAAGTTCTGATTTCAATAAAGATAGGCGTCAATTCTGCTACATATCTATATGATATAACTTTTTAATCCTTTTACCTTTTTTTCAACTTGTTTAATCTAAATTCAAGCTGAACAAACATCGAAAGACACTAGACGGTAAAGTGATTGATATACTACGTTTAGTTCTGTCATTAAATGAAGGAATATCGCATGAGCAAGATCTACGAAGACAACACCCTAACGATTGGTAACACACCTCTAGTCCGCCTTAACAAAGTAAGCAAAGGTAACGTTCTAGCTAAGATCGAAGCTCGTAACCCAAGCTTCAGTGTTAAGTGTCGTATCGGTTCAAACATGATCTGGGAAGCAGAAAAAGCAGGTACGCTGAAGCCAGGTATCGAGCTTGTAGAACCTACTAGTGGTAACACTGGTGTTGCTCTTGCATTCGTCGCTGCGGCGCGCGGTTACAAGCTAACGCTAACTATGCCTGAGTCAATGAGCCTAGAACGTCGTAAGCTGCTTAAAGCACTTGGCGCAAACCTAGTACTGACTGAAGCACCAAAAGGCATGAACGGCGCGATTGCTAAAGCAGAAGAGATTGTTGCTTCAGACCCAGACAAGTACCTACTACTTCAACAGTTCAACAACCCTGCTAACCCACAGATTCACGAGCAGACAACTGGTCCAGAAATTTGGGAAGCAACAGACGGCGAAATCGACGTGTTTGTAGCGGGTGTTGGTACGGGCGGTACTATCACTGGTACAAGTCGTTACATTAAAGGCGAAAAAGGCAAAGCGATTACTTCAGTAGCGGTTGAGCCGGCAGAGTCTCCAGTTATTGCACAAGCGCTTGCAGGTGAAGAAATCAAGCCAGCTCCGCACAAAATTCAAGGTATCGGTGCAGGTTTCATCCCTGGAAACCTAGATTTAGAGATTATTGACCGTGTAGAATCGGTAACTTCTGAAGAAGCGATTGAGATGGCTCAACGCCTAATGAAAGAAGAAGGTATTCTTGCTGGCATCTCATCTGGCGCAGCTGTAGTAGCCGCAAACAGAATCGCAGAACTCCCTGAATTTGCAGGAAAAACCATTGTAACGGTACTACCAAGCTCTGGTGAACGTTACCTAAGTACAGCCCTATTTGCTGGCATCTTTACGGAAAAAGAGAACCAACAATAATATGTGGTCAAATCAATTTTTCGTCCAAAAAAGCCCCGTTTAGGGGCTTTTTTGTTGATCCCTGCCCCACCTTTGGTAATATCGGGTCTGTTTTATTTTTCGCTTCAAAATAAAAGAAGCAATAAACAAATTCTGAAAGTCATGAGTACTCAACAAAAGACGACCATGGCTGGATAAAAATTTATAACCAGTCTAAGTTCTAACACGAACATGGCGTACTAGCCTCTAGCGCATTTGGGCTAAAGCAGTTAAGCTAATCTGGTTACAAACTTACAAAAAATAAATTAATTGGGGTATATAAAATGTACGAGAAGCAAGTAGAAATCACAGCAGAAAACGGTCTTCACACTCGTCCAGCTGCACAGTTCGTTAAAGAAGCAAAATCTTTCGACGCTGACATCACAGTGACTTCTAACGGCAAAAGCGCTAGCGCGAAAAGCCTGTTCAAACTACAAACTTTAGGCCTAGTAAAAGGTACTAACGTTACTATTTCAGCTGAAGGTCCTCAAGCTCAGCAAGCAGTAGACCACCTAGTTGCTCTTATGGATCAACTACACTAATACGGTCTCCTTCTTTCAAAGCCATTTTGCATAGCAAAGTGGCTTTGTTCGAAATAGATAGGAATAAGCGCGACATTAGTCGACGACTTAAAGTCACACACTCTCCCGTTTACAGTTGAACAACTAAGGTAAGGCTATGATTTCAGGCATCCTAGCATCTCCTGGTATTGCTTTTGGTAAAGCACTACTACTTCAAGAAGATGAAATTGTCCTAAACACTCAATCTATCTCTGACGACCAAGTTGAAGCAGAAGTACAGCGTTTCTTTGACGCTCGTAACAAATCTTCTCAACAACTTGAAGTTGTTAAGCAAAAAGCACTTGAAACTTTTGGCGAAGAAAAAGAAGCAATCTTTGAAGGCCACATCATGCTGCTTGAAGATGAAGAGCTAGAAGAAGAGATTTTAGCACTCATCAAGAAAGACAAGATGCACGCAGACAACGCGATCCACACTGTGATCGAAGAGCAAGCTGTTGCACTAGAGTCTCTTGATGATGAGTACCTAAAAGAACGTGCAACTGATATCCGTGATATCGGTACTCGTTTCGTTAAAAATGCACTAGGCATCAACATTGTTTCTCTAGCAGACATCAATGAAGAAGTTATCCTAGTTGCTTACGACCTAACACCATCTGAAACTGCACAAATCAACCTAGACTACGTTCTTGGTTTCGCTTGTGACATCGGCGGTCGTACATCTCATACTTCAATCATGGCACGTTCTCTTGAGCTTCCAGCTATCGTTGGTACTAACGATATCACTAAGCAAGTTAAGAACGGCGACATGCTTGTGCTAGACGCGATGAACAACAAGATCATCATCAACCCTTCTGAAGCTGAATTAGCAGAAGCTAAGAAAATCAAAGCAGATTTCGAAGCAGAAGCGGCTGAACTAGCAAAACTAAAAGATTTGCATGCTGAAACTCTAGACGGCCACCGTGTAGAAGTTTGCGGCAACATCGGTACAGTAAAAGACTGTGACGGTATCCTGCGTAACGGCGGTGAAGGCGTTGGTCTGTACCGTACTGAATTCCTATTTATGGACCGTGACGCGCTTCCTACTGAAGAAGAGCAATACGTTGCTTACAAAGAAGTAGCAGAAGCAATGGAAGGCGAGTCAGTGATTATCCGTACTATGGATATCGGTGGCGACAAAGACCTACCATACATGGACCTTCCACAAGAGATGAACCCTTTCCTAGGCTGGCGTGCAGTACGTATCAGCTTGGATCGTCGTGAAATCCTACGTGACCAACTACGTGGCATCCTACGTGCATCTGCACACGGTAAACTACGTATCATGTTCCCAATGATCATTTCTGTTGAAGAGATCCGTGAACTGAAAAAAGCAATCGAAGAGTACAAAGTTGAACTTCGCGCTGAAGGCCTAGCTTTCGATGAAGAAATCGAAATCGGCGTAATGGTTGAGACTCCAGCAGCTGCTGCAATCGCACACCACCTAGCGAAAGAAGTATCTTTCTTCTCTATCGGTACCAACGACCTAACGCAATACACTCTTGCGGTAGACCGTGGTAACGAAATGATTTCTCACCTATACAACCCACTATCTCCTGCTGTTCTTACAGTAATCAAGCAAGTGATCGACGCATCACACGCTGAAGGTAAGTGGACTGGTATGTGTGGTGAGCTTGCTGGTGATGAGCGTGCAACGCTACTTCTTCTTGGTATGGGTCTAGATGAGTTCTCTATGAGCGGTATCTCTATCCCTAAAGTTAAGAAAGTAATCCGTAACTCTAACTTCGCTGAAGTTAAAGCTATGGCTGACGAAGCACTATCTCTACCAACAGCTGCTGAAATTGAAGCTTGCGTAGAAAAGTTCATCGCTGAGAAAACTCAGTAATCGCCAATCGCTTAATAACGTTAGACGGCTAAAAATAGTCGTCTAATTTGTTAGATTGGTATAGTATATTCTACAGAATAAAACTAAACGTTAGGAGCATGACACAATGGGTCTGTTTGACAAACTGAAAAAGCTTGTATCTGATGACAGCGCTGATGCTGGTGCAATCGAAATCATCGCACCTCTTTCTGGTGAAATCGTAAACATCGAAGATGTGCCAGATGTAGTTTTCGCTGAAAAAATCGTTGGTGACGGCATCGCGATCAAACCAGCTGGCGACAAAATGGTAGCTCCAGTTAACGGTACTATCGGTAAGATCTTCGAAACTAACCACGCATTCTCTATCGAGTCTGACGACGGTGTTGAGCTTTTCGTTCACTTCGGTATCGATACTGTTGAACTTAAAGGCGAAGGCTTCACACGTGTAGCTGAAGAAGGTCAATCTGTTAAAGCTGGTGACACTATCATCACTTTCGACCTAGCGCTTCTAGAAGAGAAAGCGAAATCTACGCTTACTCCAGTTGTTATCTCTAACATGGACGAAATCAAAGAGCTGAACAAGCTTTCTGGTTCTGTAACTGTTGGCGAAACTCCAGTTCTTAAAGTAACTAAGTAATCTCAATTACTTATCTGCTTTAATTAAAACGCTACCTAAGGGTGGCGTTTTTTGTGCCTGCTGTATTTGTTCTATTCACGATTTACCCTTTCTCAATGATTCTTCCGTAAGATACAACTCGCCCTCTCAAAGCTGCCTCCACGAACGTAAAAATAACGGATGTCTGTCTATAAACTACCGAGCTAACTTCTAATTAAGTGGTGTTAAAATCCATTCCAGACGCTAACCTTGCATATTGAGTGCACTGTGTGAATCTCAGAAAACATAGATCCCTGATATCTCGTTCTACTCGATTCTGGGATGACGGTCGCGTTCGCTATAACTCACAGATAACTCCTTTTACCTTCAACGACAAACATCGTTTCGACAGAAGCTCTACCTAAGAAAACAGATTCCTGATATCTCGTTCCACTCGATTCTGGAATGACGAGTAGTGTTCAACTAGTTATAAAAACTTCACGAATGCGAAAAGTAAACCTGGAATACCAGCCTCTCTTTGAAAGCGGGATTCCTGAAACCTCGTTCTACTTGGTTCTGGAATGACGATAAAAGTATTTGTTCTGCTGAGTCGTTACTTACTCGAACCGAGCGTACTTATATTACAAAGCTATAGGATCACCATAACCCAATCGTCGTCATTCCCTACAGTGAGGAACGAACGTGATAGGGAATCTCGCTTTTGCTTGTGTTTACCCGCATTACACTTTTCCAAATACACCTTCGCTAAATAACAGGCAATAAAAAACCCAGCCGAAGCTGGGTCTGTTTAGCGCTCATCTCTCACCACGAGCTAATTTGTGGAAGCCTAACGTCAACACTATTGGTCAACGTGGCCTTTCAATCGATTAACCTAGTAGGCTAAGTGCCGAGTTTGGCGCTTGCTTCGCTTGAGCAAGAATCGAGCTTGAAGCTTGAGAAAGGATCTGAGATTTAGTCATCTGAGTCGTTTCTTTCGCGAAATCGGTATCTTTAATACGGCTCTTAGATGCATTAACGTTTTCGTTAATGTTGTCTAAGTTGCTGATTGCGTGGTCGAAACGGTTTTGGAAAGCACCTAGCTCAGCACGGTGGCTGTCTACGTACTTAAGTGCCGCATCGATGACTGCTACAGACTCTTGTGCGCCGCCAACAGATGTTACGTCGATAGTATCAACCGTTACGTCTTTAGCTGCTTGAATGCCTAGCTCACCAGCAAGACCGCCAGAGAAAGACACATCGCCGCTCACTTTGTTGTTGCCAGTGAACATTTGTAGTTTGCCGTCTTCAGTAACAGACGCTTTAACAGAATCTTGTTGACCGTTGATGTAAGTCGCTAGCTCTTCGATGTCGTCACCCGCTTTTGCGCTGATGTCGATTTCTTGTGCTTGACCGAAGTTGTCAGTGAACGACAGTTTTAGGTCGTTAGAACCCGCTTGAACGTTCCAATCTTTGTCTTTCGCGTTCTCAGTTTGGTAGCTCTTACCACCCATCTGAGCGTTGTCAGAGCGCATATCTTTCAGTTGAAGCATTACCGCTTCACCGTTGTCTGCACCGATTTGGAATGATTTAGTACCGTGAGTACCGTTAAGCAGCTTGTTACCACCAAAAGACGTCGTTTCCGCGATACGGTTTAGTTCGTCGTTAAGTGCGGTTACTTCTTCTTGAATCGCTACACGCTCAGATTTTGAGTTTGAGCCGTTTGAAGATTGCAGAGACAAATCACGCATACGTTGCAGGATGTTCGTTGTCTCGTTCATTGCGCCTTCAGCAGTTTGTGCAATAGAGATACCGTCGTTCGCGTTACGTACAGCAACATCAAGACCACGGCTCTGAACGTTCAAACGGTTCGAGATTTGTAGGCCCGCAGCGTCATCTTTTGCGCTGTTGATTTTAGAACCTGAAGCTAGACGCTCCATTGATGTTTGTTGTGCGCTGTTTGCGTTGTTTAGGTAACGTTGCGCTGTCATCGCTGAAACGTTTGTATTTACATTCACTGCCATGGTGACTTCTCCAATTGATTTTCCGGTATAGCGGTTTCCGACGTCTCGGAAAACCAAGTAGTTATCTCTAAGTTACTTTTAATAACGGCGTGATTGGCGAAACCTTTAGGAAAAAAACAACAAAATTAAAGAAATAGCGATAAAGGAGAAGAAAGCGTGACTGGCAGTAAAATTATCAAAAAAAGATGAGAAAAATGCTAAAGTTGCCGAGAAGTCGGTCGAGCAATAATTTGTATTTTAATTAACCAAACGGACTGGTTAAGCTGAAATACCTTTATAAGATTTGAGGTGATTTATTAGCCCAACAAGGTCAAGGCAAGGTTCGGCGCCTGCTTTGCTTGAGCCAGTATTGTGGTGCTCACTTGCTGCAAAATTTGTTGCTTAAGCATTTGAGTGGTTTCTTTGGCGTAATCGGTATCTTTGATTCGACTGTTTGATGTTGCCAAGTTCTCATGAACATTTTCGAGATTATTAATCGCATGATCAAGACGGTTTTGCATTGCGCCTAATTCAGAACGATGACTATCCACATACTTCATGGCTGTATCTAAAATAGAAACAGCACGCTGCGCGCCACCCACATCGGTCACATTGATGTCGTCGACAGATTCGTAATAACCCGCCGACATCGAAAGCTCACTGGCTAACGCACCTGAGAAAGAGATCGTGCCTGCCGTATCTTCACCAGACATATAAATCTGAAGCTGACCGTCATCATTGACAGAAGCCGAGACAAGATCCGTTTGACCATTGATGTAAGTCGCCAACTCTTCGATGTCATCACCCGCTTTCGCATTAATGGTGATCTCTTGAGGCTGACCAAAACGATCGGTAAACGACATCGTCATATCATTCTGGTTGGATTTTACTTCCCACGAGTCATTGGCCATGCCATTTGCGACATAACTAAACCCGCCCATGTTGATGTCATCGGTGCGCATGCTCTTCAAGCCAATTTGCACCGCTTCACCAGAACTGCCACCAATCTGAAATGACGTACTACCAAAGCTACCGTTAAGGAGCTTTTTACCACCAAAAGAAGTGGTCTCTGCAATACGATTTAGCTCATCGTTTAAGGCAGTAATTTCTTCTTGAATAGCCGTTCTTTCCGACTGGCTATTTGAACCGTTGCTCGCTTGTAGAGACAAGTCACGCATGCGTTGCATGATATTGGTGGTTTCATTCATCGCCCCTTCTGCGGTCTGCATAATGGAGATACCGTCATTCGCATTTCGAACTGCTACATCAATACCGCTCATCTGCGCTTCGAGTCGATTCGAGATTTGTAGGCCTGCAGCGTCGTCTTTAGCGCTGTTAATACGACTCCCTGAAGCCAAGCGCTCCAAAGATTGGTTCAGCATGTTGTTGGCATTAGAGAGGTTTCTCTGAGCCACCAGCGCTGAGACATTTGTATTAACAGTTATAGCCATAGACCTTCACTTACAAAAAGAGGAATAAAACTCACGATTGCTCTTATATCGACCAGTTCATATAAAGCTTTAATAAAAAAGGAGCCCTGAGGCTCCCTTTGTTTATTCTTTTTGAGACGACTTACTTAATCTTTAATGCGCTCAACATCTCAGTTGAAGGAGCAAAGTAGTAAGCGCCAGTAACGGCTTTAGTAAAGCGAAGCAGTTGGTCGGTTTTGCCATCGGTTACGCCGTACATGCTCTCTAACATCGCATCAAAGTTATGACGAACGTTACAGTAAGCAATGAACAGCAAGCCGTGATCGCCTGTTGCTGTGCCGTAAGGCAGGCTGTGACGAACGATTTTAAGACCCTTGCCTTCTTCTTTGATATCTACACGGCCAACGTGAGACGCTGCTGGAACATCATCTAACTCGATAGAATCTGGCTTAGTACGGCCAACCACTTTCTCTTGTGCCGATACGTTTAATCGGTTCCAAGCAGGTAGGTTATGCACAAAGCGTTGCACCATCACGTAACTACCACCCGCGAATTCACCTTCAGGCACAATCGCCACTTCAGCGCGCTGTGCATCTTTCGGGTTTTCAGTGCCATCAACGAAATCAGTCATGTCACGTGAGTCTAGGAAGCGGTAACCGTAAGTTTCATCCACTACTTCAACGTCTGCAGCTACTTCAGATAGCAATTTGCGTAGGATGAAGAAATGCAGATCATGTCGGTTTGAGTGACAGTGAATCAAAACATCAGACAATGTGCTCGGTGCTGTAACATCACCTTCACCAAGCGCAGGGAAATCAATTAGATCAGAAGGAGCGGTTTGCTCGAACTTATCCCAAAAAGCTTTTGAGAACGCAACCGACGCCGTTAGGTTCGCATCAGGTTGAGTTTGGTTTAGCTCGTCGATTAGAGTCGGAAGCTTTTGAATTTCTGTTAGTACATTAGCAGTATTAGCGTTCACTTTAAGTTGAACGTAAAGAGCGAAAGGCCCAGCTTCAGGCAAAATAGCACTTTGAACGTTAGGCTGCTCATTTGAAACATTAAGCATAGATTATTCCTTCCAGTTTTAGCTTCTAAGTATAATTGTGAATGGGACAAATGTTTTGATGAGAATCAGTCTTCGAGCTCAACCACTTTAAAGCAATCCCTTGCAGCATGGCTATTGGTTAGATAAAGCGCTAACCACAACAGCAACAATAGGGTGATGCCATTTGACCAACGGAACCATCCGTTATCCAAATAGATTAAATAAATCGTATGGGAGCTCTGCGCCAAGATAGCCATCATGGTCACCCCGCGCCCCCATGACACGACTTTGTTAAGGCGCTTTCTATCTGGAGATCTTAGCCCAAATAACCACATCAGTAGCAAACTAGGAACACTCAATGCAATTCCAACATAAAACATCTGATGGTCTGGGTAGATTATCTCAAGGATATCGGTTCCCGATTCTCGGCTTGCGCCTGCAACAATGAAAACGACCAAGGCTTTCGCAAGGAACAGCCAACCTAGCCAGAGCAAGATTGGGGCTTTCAAAAAGCCATGCTTGTCGTATTGTTCTATGGAGTACCGCACAAATCTCACTTTCACTTATTTTCAAACCAACACTTTAACGCAAATCATTCATACTTAACTAGCTTTGCGTTATCTTAGTAGCCAATCCGTTTTAATTATCGAACTCAGTATGAAAAAGAAAACTAATACGCCGTCTGTTGAATCTCAACAAGAAGCACTGAAGATAGCCAAAGCGACTCAAAAGCCAGCTCAAACCAAAGAACAAACTAAACTGATTGCTCAGGGGATCGAGAAAGGCATCGCACTGTATAAGAAACAGCAAAAAGAGCGCAGCCGCCAAGCCGATAAAGCGAAGAAGCGCGTACAGAAAGAAAAGCAGACTCAACAAGCTAACCAAAACCAAGAAGACACGATCGAAACAAGTGTTGAAACACCATCAAACCACGCAACTAAACTGCCGTGGTTACTACTGATTGCAAGCTGGGTAGGCTTCGCGATTTATTTGATGCAATAGCAGGGTAAACGTATGAAAAAGGAATTAGTCGCTTTGGCTATGAGTGGCATGTTACTCGGGTGTACTACGCCCACATCAACGCCTCATAACAAAGCGGACAAGGTACAGATGGATTACCACGGCCTGATTAACATCGAGCAGTGTGAATATAAAGGGGAAGTCACTGGCAGCGAAGGTCACTGGTACAGCTATTTGTTCTTTCCCAATGACACCCTGATTCAAGGTGCGATGAATGAGCTTAAGTCGAATGCCATTGAGCTAGGCGCAGACACCGTTATCTTTACCCTTCCCCAAGATTTCAGCACTTCCGTGACCATGCTTGGTACTGCCTACCTGTGCGAGTAAGCAATTAAATCGGCATATCGTTATGCTTCGATTTTATAACGCCCAAAAGAAAGCCAGCTTTCGCTGGCTTATGCACTAAATCCAAGGCTTGTTGCTATATCGCCTTTACGTTCTAGAACCCACTGACTGTCAAATGGTCCCCAGTCGGATAACTGGTAATAACCATCATTATGACGTCGCCCATCTTGAACAAACATAAGTTCGATACCGATCCCCGGTAACGCCTTGAGTACATCTTGAATAGTACGACGAGGCCAACCCGTTTTTTCGATGAGTTTAGGCACATTTGGCCTATCAAGGCTTTCGACTAACAATGCTAAATATAGCCGCCTTGCAAAAACAGGACTCAACTCCATTGACACCTCCTATATATGTGCAACTCAATTATTTCTTTTTTCGCTGACAACATGTTGAGGCTGATCAATAACTCTCCAATAGTGACATTTTCTTACTGTTTTTTTTCGCTCAATGAAATATTCCTCACTCTATTTTGTCTGAATTGCTGCTTCCTGATAGGATTCAACTCATAACAATGAAATAAAATCACCCAAAGGAAGAATAATGACTATCACTATGTTTGGTATCCCAAATTGCGACACCATCAAAAAAGCAAAGAAATGGCTCGAAGCTGAAGGTATCGAGTTCGAATTTCACGATTATCGCAAACAAGGCATCACTGAAGAGCTAGTAACAAGCTTCTGTTCAGAGCTTGGTTGGGAGCTTGTGCTAAACAAACGTGGTACGACTTATCGCCAACTTTCTCAAGAGCAAAAAGACACATTAACGGAAGAAAAAGCCGTCGCTCTGCTTGTTGAACAACCAGCAATGATTAAGCGCCCTATCTTGAAAGTCGATGGCAAGCTTCATATTGGCTTCAAAGCTGACCAATACGCTGCTATTTTTGCGTAATCAGCGATATTAGAACAGATAACAGAGCGTTGAACTTCCCTCTGTTCAACGCCTGAAAGTAATGACTAGACGTTTTATTTAAACAAGGAATTCAAGGATGACAGATAGCCCAACTTTGGCTCTGGCAAAAGACCTCATTAGCCGTCAATCGGTAACCCCTGAAGATGCAGGCTGCCAAGAGCTGATGATTAATCGCTTAAAAGCGCTCGGTTTTGAAATCGAAGTGATGGTATTTGAAGATACGACAAACTTTTGGGCTCGTCGTGGTACTGAAGCTCCACTGTTTGCCTTTGCTGGCCACACTGATGTTGTTCCGGCAGGCCCGATTGAGCAGTGGAATACTAAGCCATTCGAACCGACTATCGTAGACGGTTTCCTACACGGCCGCGGCGCAGCAGACATGAAAGGCTCTCTGGCTTCGATGATTGTTGCGGTAGAACAGTTCATTGCGAAGCATCCAGACCACACAGGTTCAATCGGTTTCCTTATCACATCGGACGAAGAAGGCCCGTTCATCAACGGTACTGTGCGTGTTGTTGAAACGCTGATGGCACGTGGTGAGAACATCGACATGTGTATTGTTGGTGAACCATCGAGCACTGAGTTCGTAGGTGATGTAGTGAAGAACGGCCGTCGTGGCTCTATCACAGGCGATCTAACGATTAAAGGTACACAAGGTCATGTTGCCTACCCTCACCTAGCAAACAACCCAGTACACAGCTCTCTGCTTGCTATTAATGAGCTTGCAACAACTGAGTGGGACAAAGGTAATGATTACTTCCCACCAACCAGCTTCCAGATTCCAAATGTGAGTGCGGGTACTGGCGCGTCAAACGTGATCCCTGGTGAGTTTAATGTTCAGTTTAACCTGCGTTTTAGTACCGAGTTAAGCAACGACATCATCGTTGAGCGCATCACAACAACACTCGACAAGTATGATTTCGAATACGACCTTAAGTGGACATTCAATGGCGACCCGTTCTTAACAGACGCAGGTTCACTGCTTGATGCTATTGTTGATGCTGTGGGTCACGTCAATGATGTGAAACCAGCATTGCTAACGACTGGCGGTACGTCTGATGGTCGCTTTATTGCGCGTATGGGCGGACAAGTGGTTGAACTAGGCCCTGTGAATGCAACAATTCACAAGGTTAACGAATGCGTGAAAGTAGCTGATTTAGAAAAGCTAACTGACATGTACGAAAGAACATTAGTGAACCTGTTCGCTAAATAATCTTTCATGAGCGATTCATAGCATCTAATTATTGAGAGACTCGTTATGACACCAGAGCAGCTTACCGGACAATCAGATTCTCACCTAGAGCCTAGCCTGATCGGCACCAAGACCTTCTTGGTCCACAGTGAGGTTAAGAATGACCTGAATAATTTGATTGAAGCTGCTCAACTCGCTGGTTTTAAAATGGAGATTGCCAGTGGCTTTCGCGACTATGAAAGGCAATCTCTGATTTGGAACCGTAAGTTTTCCGGCGAAGCTCCGATATTAGATTCAGAAAGCCAACCTCTTGATGCTTCAACACTCACTGAACATCAAAAGCTATCGGCTATCCTGAGATGGTCTGCACTTCCCGGTGCGAGTCGTCATCATTGGGGTTGTGACTTCGATGTATTTGCTCGTAACCACTTACCTGAAGGCACACAGCTGCAATTAGAACCATGGGAATACCTTACTGGCCACCAGCAAGCATTTTACCAATGGCTATCAGTTCATGCTGCGCAATTTGGGTTCTTCTTTCCTTACAGCCAAGACTTGGGTGGTGTGGCGATAGAACCTTGGCATATTAGCCATCGTGACGTTTCGGAGTCGTGTTTATCACAGTTATCTCCCACTTTACTTGGCAAGCAACTCCAATCTAAGCCAATATTAGGGTATGAGATTATTATGGAGCAGCTAGACGAGATCTACGTGCGCTTCGTAGCGAACATCAGTCATTAGGAGCGCTTATGTTGGAGTGGCTTACAAACCCTTGGGTTATCATCATAATCGTGGTTAGCGTTGTGGTGGGTAACATCGCAGCTCTTAAACAGACCGCTAATATGGATCTGACTGGTCGTGGCAAAACAGAGCGAGACTTAGATAAGCTCAATCGCTTGGATAAGCAGAATCAAGAGAACACTCAAAAAGAAGAGTCCAAAGACAGCAAAAACGTTTAGCCTTTTTGCTTTGGAAATCCTGCCTGGTTGTTCAACAGACTGCTGAAAACGAATACAAAAAAAGAGGACACAGTGTGTCCTCTTTTTTATTGGTTTTAGCTAATCACAGAGCTGATTTTACTCAGCTCTGAAACGGCTTAAATGCGACTACTCAGCTTTCGCTTCTTTGTCATCTTTGGTTTGGTCTGCGATATGCGCGAGTACCGGAACCATTGATTTAAGCAACTCTTCTTCTACTGGCTTACCTGATGCATCCGTTACGTTGATCGACGTACGGTTACCAAGGTCACCAAATAGGAAGTTGTAAGTGCCTGGCGCTAAGTCGATAGGCTGTAGGCCAATTTCTTCCCAGAATTCATCATCTGGAGCAGCGTACTTAGCTTTCACTGTACCTTGAGACTGGTTGCGCTCTTCAAGCTCAAAGCCCATAGCAGGCAACAAGCTTGGCAGACGCTGCCAGAATACATTGTATGGTGTACGAGCAATAATCACAGGGAAACCACTACGGTCAGCACCCATTGAAATTGGAATACGCTTCACCAACTCTTGCGCTTTCAGCGCCGCTTCAGCACGAAGGTTTTCATCGTACTTAGCCATTACTAAGTTAGTTAGGAACGCGTTGTAACGCTCTTTGTTAGTAGCCGTTACTGGCTTCACTTCAGAGCCTTCACGCCAATCAATCAGGTTAATCTTGAAGCCGTGGCGGTTGTTTGCTTGGAAACGAGAGATAGAATAGCGGCTGCCAATCTCTACATCTTCATCTTCAGAAACCCAAGTTACCCAATCAGTCTCAATCTCATCCTCTGATTGCTCACGAATGCCAATACCACGCTGAGTCAGCATGTCTACAGCAGTTTGCCATACACGATCTGCCTCTTCAGCACGAAGAAGCCATAGTGTCACTTCACCATTTTGACGCTCAGCACGAGCTCCCGGGATCAGCTCAAGCACTTGTTGCGGTGGACGAATATCCACTTCACGACCGGTACCACCACTGAATTCACCGCTTGGGATGTCAAAGTTTGGGTAGAACTGAGGCTGAGCATCTTCAGGCAACTGCCATTGTGAAAACTCAGGTGTTTCTAAGTATTCGAAATCATCTTTGGCTTGGCGACGTTGAGTCGGGCTGCCAGAACATGCTGTAAGAACGAAAACAGCCAGTGACCCAATCACTAGCTGGTGAGAATACTTCATTTATACTCCTAAATGCCGAAGGTTCGCTTCGGCATCACTTCATACGTTTTAGTAAATGCACGCTTCAGTCATTGCTTGAGCAACAACAGGTTGAGCTGGTTCTGACAGTTCAGTCAGCGGTAGACGTAGGCCACCTTCAGCAATCAGACCCATTTTATGAACCGCCCATTTTACGGGAATAGGGTTAGACTCAACGAACAAGTTCTTGTGTAGAGGCATCAAACGCTCATTGATCGCTTCTGCTTCTTCAAACTTACCTTCTTTCGCTAGTTTGAACATGGTTGCCATATCAGCGGCTGCAACGTTGTTAGTTACAGAAATCACGCCATCGCCACCACGCTTAACAAATTCTAGGCCTGTTAAGTCATCACCACTTAGTAAGATAAAGTCTTCGCCACAAAGTTCACGGTGAATTGCAATTCTGTCGAGATCACCCGTCGCATCTTTAAGTGCAACGATGTTTTCGATCTCAGCAAGGCGAGCAACCGTCTCTGGTAACAAGTCTACTGCAGTACGACCCGGTACATTGTATAGGATTTGAGGAACGTCACTTACTTCAGCAATTGCTTTGTAGTGTTGGTACAAACCTTCTTGAGTCGGTTTGTTGTAGTAAGGCGTTACGCTCAGGCAACCAGCAATGCCAGAACCATTTAGTAAACGGCTGAATAGCACAGACTCGTGAGTTGCGTTTGCCCCCGTACCAGCAATAACAGGAATACGACCATCAGCAAATTCAACGATCTTATTGACGACTTTGACATGCTCTTCAATTGTGAGTGTTGAAGACTCACCTGTTGTGCCAACCGCAACCAGACCATCACTACCTGCAGCAACATGGTGATCAACCAACTTTTTAAGGCTGTCGAAATCCACTTCGCCATCTGCGTTAAATGGCGTAACTAGCGCAACGATACTTCCTGAAAACATGTCTATCTCCCTTAATTTATTCTTTTTGCATGTTACTGTAAGCCAATCAATAAACACAAGACATTAAAGTGGCTTAGCGGCAACATCTGCAGTAAATATTGTCGTATGTTTGAGGTAAAACGACTTCTAACGGCGTTATACCTGTAATTTGGGTAACCTGCGCTCAATCTAGCGGATAGCGCATCGATGGATGTCAGTAACAAGTAAGCTGTCGCCTCACTTTGTCATCTCTGTTTTTAACGTTCTCAACATTCCTATCATTTGTTACCAATTAGACGCAAGGTGCCTCATAAAAAGCCCCGCCCATACGCTTATTCCTCAGGCTAACTGTGCTAACATGCAAGCATCAATGGAATATATAGAGACGTGATTTTATGACTCAACATCTAGTAATCACAGCTGTGGGCACTGATCGCCCAGGTGTATGCAACCAAGTGGTTCATTTAGTCACCCAATCAGGCTGTAACATTATTGATAGCCGTATCGCTCTGTTTGGCGAAGAATTTACGCTTATCATGCTACTGTCTGGAAAGGCAAATAACATTACCCGCGTTGAAACCACCCTGCCCTTGCTTGGCCAAGAGCACGACTTGATTACGATTATGAAGCGAACCTCACCTCATGATGTTATTGAGAACTCCTACACGCTAGAAGTTTTCGTTGAGTCAGACGACAAACTCGGCCTAACCGAGCAGTTCACTCAGTTCTTCGCAGACCGAAACATCGGCCTCGATTCGCTTAGCGCGCAAACCATCAATAAGTCCAAAGTTCAGCTCGATAACGACCAATTCCATATCTCTATTACCGCTTCTGTGCAATCAGAATGTAATTTGATGCAGCTACAAGAAGAATTCAATTCACTGTGTCAGAGCCTATCAGTCCAAGGCTCGCTCAACTTTATCAAAAACAGTCTTTAAAAAGGAAATGTCATGAATACGCTAACGGCTGGTGTTCCAGCACCTGCTTTTTCTCTTCCAGATCAAGATGGCAATATCGTATCTCTTGGTGACTTCAAAGGTAAAAAAGTACTTTTCTACTTCTACCCAAAAGCAATGACTCCAGGTTGTATTGTGCAAGCAGAAGGCCTACGTGATATCAAAGCACAGCTTGATGACCTGAATGTGGTTGTTTTAGGTGTGAGTGTTGACCCAGTAAAACGCCTACCAAACTTCGTTGCGAAGAAATCTCTTAACTTCACACTGCTGTCTGACGAAGACCACAGCGTTGCTGAACAGTTTGGCGTTTGGGGCGAAAAGAAATTCATGGGTAAGGTATACGATGGTCTGCATCGTATTAGCTTCCTAATTGATGAAGAAGGTCAAATTGAACACGTCTTCAATAAGTTCAAGACCAAGACTCACCACGAAGTGGTTCTAGATTACTTCAATCAAGAAGCTTAATAGTCGGCTCCGGTTAAAGGCTCTCAGTTTAAAGCAAGCTTCTTAACCGAATAGACATCAGCGATACATAAAATTAAAAAGGCCGAATCTCAGTGAGATTCGGCCTTCTTCGTAATGGATCTTCGTTAATGCTTAAACTAAGACATTAATCAGTGCGAGTGCTCAGGGTCATCGTCTAATGCATGACTCGGTAAGGCATTCCAAACCGCTTTCACTAGCGTTGCCAGTGGGATAGCAAAGAACACGCCCCAGAATCCCCACAGACCGCCAAACACTAATACCGCAACAATAATCGCGACTGGGTGCAGGTTCACAGCTTCTGAGAACAGTACTGGCACTAACACGTTGCCGTCTAGAGCTTGAATGATGCCGTAAGCAACTAATAGCCAGTAGAACTGAGGCTCTAGTCCCCATTGGAACAGGCCTACAATCGCCACTGGCACCGTCACAGCCGCAGCACCGATGTATGGGATTAGAACCGAGAAACCCACCGCGACAGCCAATAGTGCTGAGTAACGTAAATCCAAAATCGCAAAGGTCACGTAGCTCACACCACCAACGATTAGAATTTCTAACACTTTTCCTCGAATGTAGTTCGAGATTTGTTGGTTCATCTCTACCCAAACCTTAGTCGCTAGACGGCGGTTTTTAGGCAGTACGCCACTTGCCATTCTGATCATCTCTTCTTTGTCTTTCAAAAGGAAGAAGATAAGCAGTGGTACAAGAATTAGGTAAACCGCTAACGTTGCCAGGCTTACTAACGATGCTAAAGAGCCTTTCACTACGCTCTCACCAAAGCCTAGCGCTTTATTTTTCGCGTTAGATACAATCGACTCAACGATCTGTAAGTTTGCTAGCTCAGGGTAACGCTCAGGAATGGTTGCGATGAACTTCTGCAAGCCACCATACATGCTTGGAATATCATTGATAAGGTTACCTACTTGTTCCCAAATCGTTGGTACCAGACCAAACAGCGCAAGTAACATCACGCTAAAGAACATCATGATCACCAACATCACAGATGGGGTTCTTGGAACACCGAGTCTTTGAAGTTGGGTAACAGGCCACTCAAGCAAGTAAGCCAACACGATAGCCACCAATAATGGCGCTATAAGGTGACCAAAAAAATAGATGGTAATAAAGCCGAATAGAATGATGGCAACCAAACTGACAGCGTGGGGATCAGAGAAACGTCGTTTATACCAACGATTGACCATTTCAAGCATTTGACTGCAATTCCTTTTTAGTGACGAGGAGATGGTGGTAATTAGAACAAACCTCAGTGACGACGACATAGGCTTGCTTAGATAAAAACGTAACAATATCTTTCATCGAGCTGATGTCAGAGACATAAATTGACAATGTTTGCCCTACTTCTAACTTTACACTGTGACGCTTGGCTAATAATAGCGCCATTGGACAGCGCTCTTGGCGTAAATCTAGAATATTAGGTGTCATTCTTGAGCTCGATGCTTATTATAAGGGTCGTATTGTAATCTGTTTTTGAAAACGCGCCATCATTGATTCATCTTCCTTCATGATAGCGCACGCACTTGGCAAAGGTTAAATCAGATAAAGAACCAATTTGCATCGCACTTGTCTTACTGTCAGAAGAAACGGAGTATTACTGACTAATATGTTTAAACGCGCTCGCTCAATTGCTTGCTTATGCATCGCAGCTACATTAAGCACCCCAACTTTGGCGAATACCAACAGTTTGGAGCTACCAGATATCGGTACCGCTGCTGGCGGCACACTCTCTATTGACCAAGAACTTATCTATGGTGATGCCTACATGCGCATTATCAGAAGCAGCCAGCCTATCGTTAATGACCCGGTTCTAAACCTATATATCGATACGTTAGGCCACCGTTTGGTCGCGAACGCAAATGATGTAAAGACACCATTCCAGTTCTTTATGATTCGTGATCGCAACATCAACGCTTTCGCATTCTTTGGTGGTTATGTTGCTTTGCACTCAGGGCTATTCCTGCACGCACAATCTGAGAGTGAACTCGCTTCTGTATTGGCGCACGAAATCGCGCACGTTACCCAACGTCACTTAGCACGTAGTATGGAAGACCAAGCTCGTCGTTCTCCTGCAACTATCGCTGCACTTGCGGCTTCCGTGTTACTGGCGATTGCAGCCCCTGAAGCAGGTATTGCAGCCCTAACCGCAACAACTGCGGGTAACATGCAAAGCCAAATCAACTACACGCGTAGCAATGAGAAAGAAGCTGACCGCTTTGGCATCAACACGCTAGCGAAAGCTGGCTTTGATGTGAATGCAATGCCACGTTTCTTCGGCCGTTTGGCAGACGAATACCGCTATGCAAGCACACCACCACCAATGTTGCTAACTCACCCATTACCAGAAGACCGTATTACGGACTCTCGCGCTCGTGCACGCAGCTATCCACCATTGAAGTTGGCTCCTTCGCTAGATTATCACCTAGCAAGAGCTCGCATCGTGGCACGCTATGCAGGTATCAACAATGATGCGTCACTTGACTGGTTTTCACGTCAATTGAAAAAGGCACCAAAAGAGATCGTCCCATCTTTAGAATACGGACAAGCGTTGGTTTATCTCGACTCTAAGAAGTTAGACAAAGCAGAACCGATTCTGACCAAGCTTATCAACAGCGATCCGACCAACCTGTTTTATTTAGATGCTATTTCCGATCTTCACATTGAGAAGAAGCAGCCTGAGATTGCGATTAAAGAACTTAAATCTGCACTGGTTCGTCAGCCAAACAATCCGGTTCTGACCATTAACTATGCGAATGCCTTAATCGAAAAAGAAGATCTTACAGAAGCCGTTCGCGTATTGCAGCGTTATACGCACGATAATCCGAACGACACCAACGGCTGGCACCTGCTTTCAAAAGCGAACACCAGCCTTGGGAACAGCGACGAAGATCTTGCCGCTCGTGCAGAAATTTTGGCACTACAAGCCAACTGGAACAAAGCGATTCAGTACTACACGCAGGCAAGCCAAATCGCTGAACTGGGGAGTCTAAAGCAAGCGCGTTACGACGCTCGAATTGATCAGCTGATGATTCAGCGTGAACGTTTCTTGTCTCTGCAATAAGTGTGATTGATTAGCAAAGACTCGAAGCCAAAAATAAAAGAACGCTCAACGAATACAATGAAGCCACTCGAATGGCTTCTACTGAATAACGAAATCAAAAATAATAATGAGGAAGAACCATGTCTGTCGTGATTTATCATAATCCACGTTGCTCAAAGAGCCGTCAAACGCTTGAACTGCTTGAAAAAAACGGTGTACAACCTGAAGTTATCAAGTACCTAGATACGCCTTTAACTGTTGAGCAGCTGAAAGTACTTTTCACTCAACTGGGCTTTGACAGTGTTCGCGAGATGATGCGCACCAAAGAAGCGGATTACAAAGAAGCAAACTTGGGTGATGCATCAGTCACTGATGAAGACCTTTTCTCAGCAATGGCAACCAATCCAAAACTGTTTGAGCGCCCTGTGGTTGTCGCGAACAACAAAGCAAAGATTGGTCGTCCACCAGAGCAAGTATTAGAGATTCTGTAATCCAATATGAGCATTAACATTCTTGTTCTTTATTACAGTCGCCACGGCAACACACAAGCTTTAGCAAGACAGATTGCACGAGGGGTGGAGTCCATCCCTGAGTGTGAAGCTATGCTGAGAACAGTGAACGACGTGTACACGGTAGAAGAGCAGCCCGATTCACGTCATCAGCCAACCGACCCAATTGCGACATTACAAGAGCTGCGTTCTTGCGATGGTTTAGCGCTAGGCAGTCCGGTTTGGTTTGGTAACATGGCAGGGCCAATGAAGCACTTTTGGGATAGCACGACGTCACTGTGGATCAATGGCGATCTTATCGATAAGCCAGCTTGTGTTTTTACTTCTTCTTCATCACTGCATGGTGGCCAAGAAACAACACAGCAAAGCATGATGTTGCCACTTCTTCATCATGGCATGTTAGTCGTAGGCATCCCCTACTCAGAGCCTGCGTTGCACACCACTCAAACCGGTGGCACACCTTACGGTGCAAGCAGTACCGGAGAGAGTGCTTCATTGAGCAAAGAAGAGATTGAGTTGGCACAGAATCTAGGTAAACGCTTAGCGCGCATCGCCATCAACCAGAAGGGAATTTCTCAATGATGTATATGGCCGAGAGGGCGATGTCCCCCAAGACAAAGTTATTTCGCTACCTTGCTTTAGCTGGCAACGTATTACTATTAGGTTGGGTCGTGGCGTGGCAGATGACACTTTCCCCGCATCCACATCTGAGTAATACCACGCTTGCGATTGCTTGGGCGGTACCGCTATTACTGCCATTACCGGGCATTCTAGCTGGTAAACCTTACACGCATGCTTGGGCAAACTTCGTCTTAATGCTCTACTTCCTGCATGCATTAACCATCTTGTATATAGACGGTGGTGAACGCTTACTAGCGGCTGTAGAGCTGCTTCTAACGACATTAGGCTTTGCGGGTAATATCTTATTTACTCGTTTTCGTGCCAAAGAGTTAGGCATCAAACTGAAGCGTCTTTCTGAAGTAGAGAAGAAAGAGAAAGCGAAATTCGAGCAGTAATATTGATTCGTTACTCTTGAACTGACACAGGATAAACAAAAAGCCCTGCAGGATTACTCTTGCAGGGCTTTTTTAATGTTTCGATTTAATCAGTGATGTCAGCAGACAATTACGAGCGAACCCATTCGTAGACCAAACTTGGCTTAGCATGCAGCGGTGCAGTTACTTCTAACTCTTCGGTACCTATATCTTCGGAGTTAGCCTCCGAGCCAGCCAACGAGTCATCACTTGATACTTCACTACCTTTAACTACTTGAACGTCAGTACCGGCTTCAGTCGCTGTTGCTTCAGTATCAACGGTCGCTGTTGAATCATCACCCACAGACATAGTGTTGTCTTGCGTTTCAAACTCAGGGCTAACTTCAGGTTCAATGTAAGACTCTTCAACTTTCGCTACTTGACGGATGCTTTCAACTTCTTGTTCAAACTCTTGTTGAGTCGACAATAAGTGGATCCGGAAAGTCACTTCGTTGTTTTGAATCTTAAGGATATCTAGGCTTGCAACCGAGTTTAGACGCTTAAGTGCGTTCTCCAATTGGAAGAAGTCTTGAGCATTATTCAGGCTAATAAACTGAGTTAAAATCGACTCTGATGATTCACTTGCTACCGTCACAGCACTCTTACCTGCATAGTAGTTGCTGATTTGGTCGACAAGCTTCTTAGACGTTGTTGCACTGTTACCCGATAAAGAACCACTCACTGGCGATGTTGGTGCGCTCGTCAATTGACTTGGTTTTTGGTCGTACAGCGTCCAACGTAAACCTGAAGATTGAGCCTTAATTACCAACACAGCATCAACTGGATAACGTTGACTCGCTTTACTGATTGGCGTGACAAAGCTGCCCCATAAATCAGAAGTCGCAATCCCCGTAATATCATCAAAGTCACCAACAGGCAGCGTTAAAGGCAAACCACGCTCTTTTGCGTTCGCTTGTAAGCCTGCAGCCAGTTGTGAGTTCGAGTGCTCCCACACAATGTTTTTGTCGTAGCTGTCTTCTTCTACGAGCCAAACCAAGATGTTTGAACGAGTATCAGGCCAATACGGCAATTGCGCTTGAGTTAATAGAGAACGGATTTGAGCACCGTTAAAACGCATACGCAATGTTGATTGGTCATTGCTTTCGCCAAAACTCATTTGAGACATGTACTGCGCACTCTTACGCATCGCCTTTTGAATCGTTTCATTTGAAGCGACATCAGTTTGGCCAGTCGCACGTATCAATACCTGCTCCATACCTGTATTTCTTGCCACTTGTTCTGGCTGTTTGTCTTCAGCGTTAATCGCAACTTCAGCACTAAAGATATCTACTTGAGTTAAGGCATAACTCGGAGAGGCTAATAGTCCCATCAACAACAATGCTATGTAGCGCATATTGATCCTAATATTCAAAGCTTGTGCCTTGATGATAAGCAACTATGGATTGAGGGGCAAGGTCGATAGCGCCCACTGTGTTTAATAACCACAAAATATCACCTGGCCATGATAAATCGCTAACTTATAAACTGAATTTTCCGAGCTTAGATGGATATAAAACATCACTAAGATAAATAAATTTGATCTATCTGGTGTAGCAATCGATTGCTAAGTGATAGAATCCCGCGAATTTTATTTTTCACTTTTCATATAACGACCATTTTTAAGGACATATCATGAAAAATGCTTTGCAAGGTGCGCAAATGCTGTTCGTAGCTTTTGGTGCGCTTGTACTCGTGCCGCTACTAACAGGGCTTGATCCTAACGTTGCACTCTTTGGCGCAGGTATCGGTACCCTTTTATTCCAACTTATTACACGCCGTTCAGTGCCAATCTTCTTAGCGTCTTCTTTTGCATTCATCGCTCCTATCATGTTTGGTATTCAAACATGGGGCGTTGGCGCAACCATGGGTGGCTTAATGGCGGCAGGTGTTGTGTATGTATTGATGGGTGCATTGATTAAAGTAAGAGGCGTTGGCTTCATTCATAAGCTACTTCCACCCGTCGTGGTTGGCCCTGTAATCATGGTTATCGGTTTAGGTCTTGCGCCTGTTGCGGTAAACATGGCGCTTGGTAAGACTGGCGATGGTGCTGTTCAGCTTGTTGATGCAGATGCAGCACTGTGGATCTCTTCGATTTCACTGCTAGTAACGATTGTCATCAGTGTGTTCTCGAAAGGCTTCCTAAAACTACTGCCTATCTTTGGTGGTATTGTTGCGGGTTACATCACTAGCTTGGTATACGGCGCGGTAGACTTCACGCCAGTAGCTCAAGCATCTTGGTTAGCACTACCAAACTTCACAGCACCTGAGTTCAACATTAACGCTATCTTCTTCATGGTATTTGTTGCGATTGCACCAGCCGTTGAACACGTTGGCGACATGCTTGCTATCTCTAACGTAACCGGCAAAGACTACCTTAAGAAGCCAGGCTTACACCGCACTATCACAGGTGACGGCGTGGCGACAATCGCAGCTTCTATGCTGGGCGCTCCGCCAAACACAACCTACAGTGAAGTAACAGGCGCAGTAATGCTGACGAAAGCATTCAACCCAGTAATTATGACTTGGGCTGCTGTAACAGCCATCGTTCTTGCATTGGTTGGTAAGCTAGGCGCACTACTTCAAACGATTCCGGTTCCTGTAATGGGCGGCATCATGATTCTGCTGTTTGGCTCTATCGCAACCGTTGGTCTTAACACGCTAATCAAGAACAACGTTGACCTGCACAAATCACGTAACCTTGTGATTGTGGGCATTACTTTAGTCTTTGGTATTGGCGGCATGGCCTTTGGTATCGGTGACTTCAGCCTACAGGGCGTAAGCTTGTGCGGTATCGTCGCGATTCTACTTAACCTCGTACTTCCAGAAGAGCTAGGTGACAACACTGTGGTAGACAAAGCTCAAATCGATTAATCAATCGGTAAGGCTAGATTCAAAAGAATCACAAACCAACAAGATCAAAAAAGGGAGAGCATTGAATGCTCTCCCTTTTTGTTAATACGGCTAATTCAGCGAGTTAAGAAACAGTTTAGAGTCACTTAAGCTGAAGCCGAATTACTTAGTACCGAAGATCTTATCACCAGCATCGCCAAGACCAGGAACAATGTAGCCCTTGTCGTTTAGCTTCTCATCGATTGCAGCTGTGTAAAGCTCAACGTCTGGGTGCGCTTTTTCTAGAGCAGCGATACCTTCAGGAGCAGCAACAAGCACAAGAATCTTAAAGTGCTTACAACCTTTCTCTTTCATTAGGTCGATAGTCGCGATCATAGAACCACCTGTCGCAAGCATTGGGTCTACCACTAGAGCAATACGCTCGTCGATGTTAGATGCAAGCTTGTTGAAGTATGGTACTGGCTCAAGCGTTTCTTCGTCACGGTAGATACCAACAACACTGATACGTGCACTTGGGATGTGCTCAAGAACGCCGTCCATCATGCCTAGACCAGCACGTAGGATTGGCACTACAGTTACTTTTTTACCTTTAATTTGGTCAACTTCAACTGGACCGTTCCAACCATTAATAGTTACACGCTCAGTTTCAAAGTCTGATGTCGCTTCGTATGTTAGAAGGCTACCCACTTCTGTCGCTAGCTCACGAAAACGCTTAGTGCTAATCTCACCTTCACGCATCAGGCCAATTTTATGTTTTACTAGCGGGTGTTTCACTTCAACAACTTTCATTTCCAACTCCGGCAATATTTAAACAAACCTGTAGATTATACACGAACTTTGTGGTTATTTCAGAATCTTTATTCTAATAAAAAAAACCGCGCAAACGTTTGCTCTTCGTAATCAAGCCCTGTTAGAATAGCGCCGTTTTCACATCCAACTTAAGTTCGAGGACTATCCCGTGAGTGGTAATACTTCTTCTCTAAGCTACAAAGACGCTGGTGTTGATATCGACGCAGGTAATGCACTAGTAGACCGTATTAAAGGTGCTGTTAAACGCACTCGTCGCCCTGAAGTAATGGGCGGTATTGGTGGCTTTGGCGCCCTATGTGAACTTCCAACGAAATACAAAGAGCCGGTACTTGTTTCAGGTACTGATGGTGTTGGTACTAAACTTCGCCTTGCTTTGGATCTGAAAAAACACGACACCATTGGTATCGACCTAGTGGCAATGTGTGTGAACGACCTAATCGTTCAAGGTGGTGAGCCGCTATTCTTCCTAGACTACTACGCAACAGGTAAGCTAGATGTAGATACAGCAGCAGACGTTGTTTCTGGTATCGCTGAAGGTTGTGTTCAAGCTGGTTGTGCACTAATCGGCGGTGAAACGGCTGAAATGCCAGGCATGTACGAAGGCGACGACTATGACGTAGCTGGCTTCTGTGTTGGTGTTGTAGAAAAAGCTGACATCATCGACGGTACTAAAGTAGCTGCAGGCGACGCACTTATCGCTGTTGGCTCAAGTGGTCCACACTCAAACGGTTACTCTTTGATTCGTAAAGTTCTAGAAGTATCTGGTGCTGATAAGAACGAAGAACTAGAAGGTCGCACTATCGGTGAACACCTACTAGAACCAACTAAGATTTACATCAAATCAGCACTTAAGATGATTGCTGAGCATGACATTCATGCTATCTCGCACATCACAGGTGGTGGTTTCTGGGAAAACATCCCACGCGTACTTCCTGAAGGTACTAAAGCCGTGATTGATGGTAAGAGCTGGGAATGGCCTGCTATCTTCAGCTGGCTACAAGAGAAAGGTAACGTGGAGACATTCGAAATGTACCGCACTTTCAACTGTGGTGTTGGCCTAGTTGTTGCTCTACCTAAAGATCAAGCAGACGCTGCTGTTGAACTACTGAAAGCTGAAGGCGAAAACGCTTGGGTTATCGGTGAGATCGCAAACGCTGAAGCGGGTGAAGAGCAAGTTGAAATCAAATAAGTGATACGTTCACTTACTTAGTTAATCAATGGGGACCTAATGGTCCTCATTTTGCTATTTGGCCCGCAGAAAACCTTAGTTTATGTAGGTAAATTGTAAACAGTCCCGTTAATCAATCGTATGACCCACTCTATGAAAAACAATCACTCAAATAAAACCAGTCACTCTCAGAAAAATATCGTTGTGTTAGTTTCAGGAAGCGGAAGCAACTTACAGGCAATCTTGGATGCCTGCGATAGCAATATGATTGATGCGTCAGTTAAAGCTGTCTTCTCAAACAAAGCAGAGGCTTTTGGATTAGAGCGAGCGAAAACCGCAGGTGTAGACGCTCACTCAGTGAATCCAAAGGACTTTGGTTCACGTGAAGAGTTTGACCATGAATTGATGGTTCAGATCGATGCTTACCAGCCAGACTTAATCGTACTCGCTGGCTACATGCGAATCCTGAGTTCAGAATTTGTTCGTCACTATGCAGAGAAAATGGTCAACATCCACCCTTCCCTATTACCGAAATACCCAGGCCTACACACCCACCAGCGCGCCATTGATGCACAAGACAAAGAACACGGTACTAGCGTCCACTTTGTTACCGAAGAGCTCGATGGCGGCCCTGTGATCTTACAAGCTAAGGTACCGGTATTTGAAGATGATGATGCTGATATGTTGGCAAGCCGAGTGCTGACTCAAGAACATTGCATTTACCCTATGGTCTGCAAGTGGTTCGCGGAAGACCGTTTATCAATGGTCAATGGGCAAGCTGTACTAGACGGTAAGACATTAGGTAAACACGGTTACGCAGAAGAGTAATTCGTCAAACGACTCTCACGCGACAAATTGCTTAAAACAAAAAGGCCGCTTACTGACTGATTAGTACAGTAAGCGGCCTTCGCTTGTTCGGGTTAAAGCAATATGATTTATAGCATTAACTTAATGGCTCAGTAGGTGCTTGGCTCGCGACCTTTTTCGGCGCATAAGCAACATCTTCTAACGCTTGATGGTTGTTACCAATCAGCTCACCAAAATGAAACAGTGCGTATTCGCCCGGCTTCATTCTAAACCACTCTTCATTATCCGTAAGAGGTTGAGTTGCAACGACCGTCACCACATCATTCGGCGTGGTCTCTTCTTGGAAGTTAATCTCAACGTCTTCATCAATTAAGCTCGCTTTACCAAAAGGTGCGCGTCTGGTTATCCAGTACAAATGGTTGGTACAGTAAGTCATCACGTACTCACCATCACTCAACAACATGTTGAAAACGCCTTTCTCGCGTAGCTTGTCACAACACTCAGCCACGAAACGAAACATACCTTCCATGTCTTGAGGCGGCTCAGGAAAACGTTCTTCTAGTTGTTTCAGTAGCCAACAAAAAGAGAGCTCACTGTCCGTTTCGCCGACAGGTCTAAAACGCCCACTCACCAGATCATCATAATCAGACAATTGACCATTGTGAGCAAAGGTCCAATATCGCCCCCAAAGCTCACGGGTAAAAGGGTGTGTATTTTCTAGATTAACGCCACCACGGTTGGCTTGACGGATATGACTGACAACAGCTTGGCTTTTAATTGGGTAGTTTTGAACCAGTTCAGCGATCTTAGATTCACAGCTCGGATTCGGATCTTTAAAGGTGCGAAAACCCTTGCCCTCATAAAAGGTAATACCCCAGCCATCACGATGCGGGCCAGTATTGCCTCCACGCTGCATAAGACCAGTAAAGCTAAAACAAATATCAGTTGGCACATTCGCGCTCATACCGAGCAATTCACACATGGTTTAATCTACTCCCTATTAAAACCAATGGAGCCACAAAGCTAGGCTCCAAACGTCTGTAAACTATTATTCCATCTCTTTTTCAACAAGTTGAATCACAATGTGGATGATCTTAATGTGAATCTCTTGGATGCGATCGGCGTAGCCAAAGTGTGGTACTCGGATTTCAATATCCGCACAACCCGCCATTTTACCGCCATCTTTACCCGTCAATGCAATAGTCTTCATGCCTTTCGCTTGAGCCGCTTCAATCGCTTTTAGAATATTGGCAGAGTTACCTGAAGTCGACAGACCGAACAACACATCGCCTTTACGACCTACCGCTTCTACATAGCGAGAAAATACGTGGTCGTAGCCAAAATCATTACTCACACAAGATAAGTGGCTAGGGTCTGAAATCGCAATGCCAGCGTAGCCCGGGCGATTTTCACGGTATCGGCCTGTTAGCTCTTCCGCGAAGTGCATCGCATCACAGTGTGAGCCACCGTTACCACAAGAAAGCACTTTGCCTTCTTGTTTGAATGAGTCAGCAATCAGTTTTGCAGCCGCTTCAATTTGAGCAATGTTGTGATCATCACTCAAGAACTTGTTAAGAACGTCAGCAGCTTCGTTCAATTCACTTTTGATTAGGTCTTGGTACATAAGGCTTATCTCTTATATTTTTTTACGCAACTTAAGGTACGTGAAATGAGAGCTGAGGGTTTTTCCCTCTTTTACCTGAGTTTACCCACAAACATGAAATAGTGTCGACACTTAAGCCCAAAGATTGCCACCTTAATTAATATCTCACTGCAGAACCGTCCAATTATTCACCACTAACCTCTCACAATTAGAATTTTAACTCTATTAAGATCACTTTTTACCCAATTTAGAGTTTTACAAATATTTAATATTTTGTTTACACTTAACTGGTTAGACCTCTTACCTAAAATCATAACGATAAGTGATCTCTGAAAAGGAAATCGATCATGAACATATTGCTCTCCCTACTCGGCATGACAGCCATCTTAGGCGTCTGTCTTTACCATAGAGTTAGTCTGGTACGCGCGTTAATCGTATTAACTGGCGCGATGGTAGCATTAACACTGTTTGGCGGCGTGGCTGTCACCGGCTGGCTATGCTACATGTTAGCCGTTGCGATCTTTGCAGTTCCAACTATTCGCCAAACTTTAATCAGTCAAAAAGCACTCTCTTTATTCAAGAAAGTTCTACCGGCGATGTCTCAGACAGAAAAAGAAGCACTAGAAGCTGGCACAGTATGGTGGGAGGCAGAGCTGTTCAAAGGCAAGCCTGAGTGGAAGAAACTTCAGAACATTGCTGATCCAAAACTTTCTGAAGCGGAACAAGCGTTTTTAGATGGCCCAGTTAATGAAGTGTGCGAAATGGTCAATGATTACCAAGTGACACATGAACTTGCTGATTTGCCACCGGAAGTATGGCAATACCTGAAAGACCACAAATTCTTCGCCATGATCATCAAGAAAAAATACGGCGGTTTAGAATTCTCAGCTTACGCTCAATCTCTGGTTCTACAGAAGCTAACGGGCGTTTCTAGCGTGCTTTCATCAACGGTTGGTGTACCTAACTCATTAGGCCCAGGCGAGCTGCTACAACACTACGGAACAGAAGAACAAAGAAACCATTACCTCCCTCGCTTAGCTGAAGGTAAAGAGATCCCTTGTTTTGCCCTAACGAGCCCAGAAGCAGGATCGGATGCGGGCTCTATCCCTGATTACGGCGTGGTATGTAAAGGTGAGTGGCAAGGTGAAGAAGTACTGGGCATGCGCCTAACTTGGAACAAGCGTTACATCACTCTAGCGCCTGTCGCGACTGTTTTAGGCTTGGCCTTTAAATTGCGCGACCCGGATGGCCTACTTGGTGACCAAAAAGATCTTGGCATCACATGTGCTCTAATCCCAACAGATTTAAAAGGCGTTGAGATTGGCAACCGCCACTTCCCACTCAACGTACCTTTCCAAAATGGTCCAACTCAAGGTGACGATATCTTCGTCCCTATCGATTTCATCATTGGTGGTCAGAAAATGGCAGGCCAAGGTTGGCGTATGCTGGTTGAGTGTTTGTCGGTGGGTCGTGGTATCACACTGCCTTCAAACTCAACGGGCGGTATCAAAACAGCCGCGCTTGCTACAGGTGCTTACGCTCGCATTCGTCGTCAATTCAAACAGCCTATCGGTCGTATGGAAGGGGTTGAAGAGCCACTTGCACGCCTAGCTGGTAATGCTTACGTAATGGATGCAGCAAGTAACCTAACCGTTGCGGGTATCGACCTTGGTGAAAAGCCTTCGGTTATCTCTGCCATCGTTAAGTACCACTGTACTCACCGCGGTCAACGAAGCATCATCGATGCGATGGATATTGTTGGTGGTAAAGGTATTTGCTTGGGCCCGTCGAACTTTCTAGCTCGTGGCTACCAAGGTTCACCTATCGCGATTACCGTTGAAGGCGCGAACATCCTGACTCGCTCGATGATCATCTATGGTCAAGGTGCAATTCGTTGTCACCCTTACGTTCTTAATGAAATGGAAGCGGCTTATTCTGAAAGCAGTGATGCTCTGGATAAGTTTGATTCAGCGTTAGCAGGACACGTCAGCTTTACTATGAGTAACCTAGTCCGCAGCTTGTGGTTTGGTTTAACCGATGGTCGTGGTTCAGATACGCCAACGCCAGCCAATAAAACCGATAAACAAACACAACGCTACTATCAACAACTGAACCGTTACAGTGCAAACCTAGCGCTACTGTCTGATATTTCAATGGCCGTGTTAGGCGGCTCACTAAAACGCAGAGAGCGCCTATCTGCAAGGCTGGGCGACATCCTGAGTCAATTGTACTTAGGTTCAGCAACGCTGAAACGCTTTGAGAGCGAAGGCAGCCACGCTGAAGATCTACCGTTAGTACATTGGGGGATGCAAGATAGTTTACGTCAAACTGAGGTAGCGATTGATGAGTTCTTAGCAAACTTCCCTAACCCAGTAGTTGGTCGACTGCTGCGTGTTGTGCTAATGCCATTTGGTCGTATTCGTCGCGCACCAAACGACAAACTGGATAGCCAAGTTGCGCACATCCTGCAAACACCGAGTGAAACACGTTCACGTATCGGTCGTGGTCAATACTTAGCGGACACTCAATACAACGCCGTTGGTAAGATTGAGAAAGCACTGGAAGTAATTCTTCAAGCTGAACCTTTGTTCGACAAAGTCTGCAAAGAGACACATCAAAAACGCGCCTTCCTAAGACTGGACCTGGTTGCTGAACAAGGCTTAGAGAAAGGTATCTTAACCCAAGAAGAGGCTGACCTTCTGATCAGCGCAGAACAACACAGACTGTACACGATTAATGTTGATGACTTCTCCCCAGAGGAGCTAGCAGCAAAGCCACAATATCCAGGCCAATCAATTGATAACGTAGCCTAGATTTTGTAATAGAAACGAAAACGGGACTCCTATGAGTCCCGTTTTTTTATTTGTACATCGCTGTCACTAATTCGAAGGCTTTACCTTCATAGACTCTGTTCACTCAAGACCACTCAAATAATACGGGCAAGTTACTTTGGCGCCTTGAGTTGCATCTCTGGTTGAGCTCTTTTCTTGGCTGTCACTTTACGAACCACAAACCAAATCAGTAAGCCCAATAGAATGGCGACCACATTACCCACTCCGATAATGATCATGCTGCGCTGCCTGTCATCTTCACGCTTTTGAAGAATCATTAATTCCGTAGCAATACGCTTCTGTTCAGCAAGTGCTTCTTCTTGAAGGCGTCGAGATTCTGCTAAGTCGATATCTTCCACAACACTGTACGACTGCTCTGTAATTGGAAAGATCAGCGGACGTTGGCTTGAAGCGTCGGTGGCATAAACCATCCCAGACCAGTTATAGATCCCCAGCTCACCATTGTAAGGCACCTCTAAAGGCACTTTCATTGCATCGACATCGGCTTGGCCTTGCTTATACGTTACATAATCATCAGGCGCTTTATGCTCAACATGAACCGCTAAAGAGCTCGGTGCGATCATACCTTGTTCGCCAGACACAACAATGGTGTGAGGTACCCCCTCTTTACGAGACTGAATGAAGGTAGTGGTGATCGGTGTTGGGTAGACTAAAACCTCTTGCTCTTGTGCTCGCAAGAACACGCCATTGCCAGAAGTAATACGCGCGCGGTATTTGCCCGGCTCAATATCAATCGGCAGTGACACAGTAAACACGCCGTCTCCCGCTTTCTCGTCGAGATCCACACCGTCGTCAGCAAACTCACCCATAACAACAGGCACTGGACGTGCTTCTCTCACTAAAGACTCTTCGTTTTCGACAAACTTAGTAAACGTCACCTTAAGCTTCACGCGATCGAGAAAATCACGCAGCACAAGAGGTTTGCCATCTGAGGTCAAACGGGCAGTAAATTTGATGTGTTCGGTTTGATACAGCTTGTCTGGAAACTCATTGGCATCCAAAACAAGGTGAGACAGGAGCTTGATGTTGTTCTTAGGGGAAACTTTACCGACCGCTTGCCAAGGGCCAGGCATCGGCTTGTCGATAGAGATAATGTCCATGGACGACTCTTCGTACCAACGGACATTATCAGCATTACGCCAAGAGTAGTATTTCTTGCCGTCAGGGCGAACCAAAACGACAGGCTTAGAGTTATCGGCTCGATAAATCACAAAGGTGACTTGTTCAATACTGGGATCAACGCGAAAACGGTTGTCCAATAAACTCATTACGGATTCCGTTGCCGCATGTAAGCTAAAGCTTAACAGCAATAAGTAACCGGTAGCCAATACCCTTAACATACTTTCTCCCTACTGACGCCAAAGGCAGCTTCCGCTTTTCTCGACGAGGTCTAAACGATTTTGATGCGCTTCTACTTCATCGGCCGTAGCTCGTAAAACCTTTAGGGATTTTCGACCACTTTCTACTCTTCGTATGCTTTCGGCTTCGCCTTCTTGTTGGCCAGCGTTAAATTGCAGCGAAGTTTGGCCACCCGTCATCAATAAGTAAACGTCGGCTAGGATCTCCGCATCGAGCAATGCGCCGTGGAGAGTACGGTGCGAGTTATCAATACCGTAACGGTCACATAAGATATCTAGGTTGTTTCTTTTACCTGGGAATATCTTTTTCGCCATTGCCAAGGTATCGGTAACTTTACAGTAGTCATCCGTTTTACCTATCGCGGGATTAAGCTTCTCAAACTCATAGTCCATAAAGCCCGTATCGAAGGGTGCGTTATGAGCCACCAGCTCGGCACCTTTGATAAAGTCGAGAAACTCTTTATGTATGTCTTGGTATTCTGGCTTGTCCACCAAGAATTCATCGGTAATACCGTGAACGCCAATCGCCTCTTCTTGAATCGCACGATCGGGCTTGATGTAGACGTGGAAGTGACGCCCAGTCAGTCTACGGTTGATGATCTCTACGGCACCAATCTCAACGATGCGATGCCCCATATAGTGAGGGCCACCCTCTGTATTCATACCGGTGGTTTCGGTATCGAGTACAACGATGCGCTTATTTTCGTTCGAACTGTTTTTTTCGTTCGTGGTTTGTTCTGGAGTGCTACTGGTATTCATAAGGATAACTGTGTCAGACTATGCCGATAATGTGCTTGAGGTAATAGTATCAAATCATGACGAAACAAGTTGAAATTTTCACTGATGGTTCTTGTTTAGGTAACCCTGGTCCGGGTGGCTATGGCATCGTACTTCGCTACAAAAAAGTCGAAAAGACATTAGCGGAAGGTTTCACCCTAACAACCAATAACCGCATGGAAATGCTCGCCGCTGTCGTGGCACTTCAAACCCTCAAAGAGCCTTGCTCCGTGATTCTGACCACAGATAGCCAATACGTGCGCCAAGGCATCACACAGTGGATTCACAACTGGAAAAAGCGTGACTGGAAGACAGCCGATAAAAAACCAGTTAAAAACGCCGACTTATGGCAAAGACTCGATAGAGAAACGGCACGTCATAGCGTTGACTGGCGCTGGGTTAAAGGACACGCCGGACACAGAGAAAACGAAATGTGTGATGATTTAGCAAGAACGGCCGCAGAGAACCCAACTCAAGAAGACACGGGTTATCAGCCAAGCTAATCACCTTTTGAAATGAGATGTAAGTTTCGAAGCAGATTTATAGTTTCTTAAACGGACAGTGTACCGTCCTGATATGGGTTGACACTTGATTGACTAAAACGCTCGATGTATTTCATCGGGCGTTTTGTATTTTAGAGCAGTGTGAGGCCTATATTCATTATAGATTTTTACTGATTCGGCGACCATTTTCTTTGCTTCATCTAAATCATTCGGTTTATTCAACAGATACTCCATCTTCAATATTCCGTTGATCCTCTCTGCTAACGCATTTTGATAACAGTCATAGCCATCAGTCATTGAGCAAGATACATCATACTGTCGATGCAACTCTTGGTATTCAACAGAGCGGTACTGAACACCTCGATCTGAGTGATGAACAAGCTCACCTGTATTCTTCCGCTCTTTCAACGCGTTTAAAAAGGCCTGCTTGACCGTGCGAGCTTTCATATCATCACCTATGTGATAGCCCACGATTTTTCTTGAATAAGCGTCCGTCACTAAACTGAGATAAGTACTACCACACCGCGTTGCTAGATAAGTAATATCGGCAACCCATAATTGCTCTGGTCTTTCCGGTATTAAGCCTTCTTTGGTTCGATTTGGATGGCAGTAAAAGCGATGATTACTGTTTGTGGTTCGATGATAAGCCCTTCGATTCTGCACTAATAATCGATTCATTCTCAGTAGAGAGAATAAGCGGTCTCGCCCGATTTCAATTTCGTTCTGAGCAAGTAAATACTTGATCTTACGAGTTCCTATACGAGGGTGCATCATCCTTTGCTCCTTCACAAAACCGAGTACTGATTCATCTTTCTTTGTCTGATGAATTTCCGCAACACAGCGCTTGTAGAAAGCTTGTCGTGTAATACCGATGAAGTGACAAGCTTTAGTGACGGTCAACTTTCTGACCGTTTTTTCCTTAATAACTCGGCCTTGCGCTTCTTTGAGATTCGGACACCGAAATCTCGATCCATGACTTTTACAACCGCTTCAAAGAACTCAGCTTTAAGCTGAGTTTCTTCTAATTGCTGTTCGAGTTCTTTGATTCGTTGCTCTGGGGTTTGAGTTGAGGAAGAGTTTGACATAGTCGCTCCTAACGCTCTCGATTGTTCTATTCCTTTAGACCAATCTAGTTGACCATGTTTGCGAAGCCAAACTAAAACGGTAGAGCGACCTTGGATCCCATAACGCTCTTGAGCCTGCTTATAAGTCATTTCGCCTTTTTCAACTTGGCTTACTACTGCCAATTTAAAGGCAAGAGAATAATCTCGTTGAGTACGTCTACTTGTTGTTTTCATGACACTCTCCAATTTCATGTTGGAAATGTGTCAACCATATTTAGGACGGTACACAGATAAATGAAAAGCCGACTACGAGTCGGCTTTTTCTGTTTTTAACGGGTATGGTGCTTTTGTGGAATGCACTGAACGACGAGAGTTGGTTCTAAAACTTGCTCCCACAGGAGAGAAGCGTCGCTTAAGGTGCCAATGCGGCTTAATAGGTTTGAGCGGATAAGTACGCTTACGAGCAACAATAAAGTATTGGCTGCCAGCAAAAGAGGCACAACCGCCTAAGGCGTTCTCCAACCAAGTCCACATCGCTTGATACTTACTCATCGGAAACAACGCATAAGTATCACAATGAATCACTTCATAGTTAAGTACACCGAGCCAATCTTTAATTCGATTTGGCGTGTACATGCGCCCACTCCAAGGCAAGCTGTTCTTCCGCCAAGGCATCAAACTGGCCAGCCCCGTCACACTAAAAGGATTGAAGCCAGTAATGATGATATAGCCATCGTCCATCATCACTCGGTCGACTTCTCTCAATAATCGATGCGGGTCATTGCTATAATCTAATTGATGACTGAGCACCACAACATCAAAACTTTTCTCCAAAAAGGGCAAATTATAGCCATCCGCTATCACATTATGTAATGGGTTCTGGATATCTAGGTTTACTTGATGTTGAATGTTGCATGTGCAGCTAGAAATCTCACTACTGAGGCCGCCGAGCTTGAGCATATGGTAACCAAATAGCTTTGGGCACCACTCATCGAGTCGAGTTTGAATAGATTCTCTCAACCAATCCCCATTGTGCAACTGTGCCCAAGTGTAGGGATGTTCAAACTTCTTTCTGCTACGTGCTGGCTTCATCAATAATCTGTCTCACTTATTCTGTCGCACTGAAAGTGACTGGAGAACCAATAATGTTACATATCAAAAGCATACCTGCATTTAACGACAATTACATCTGGCTGATTGAAAATAGCGATCGCCGTTGTGCTGTCGTCGACCCTGGTGATGCGGCTCCAGTATTAGAGTACTTAGCGAACCATGAGCTAACTTTAGATGCAATCTTGATTACACACCACCACCACGATCACATTGGTGGCGTTCCAGAGTTGGTAAGGCAATTTCCCGACGTCGATGTTGTTGGCCCAAGAAATGAACCTATCCCGACATTAACGCATCCGGTTGATGATGGTGACCAGTTAGAGCTGTTTGGTGAAGTGTTTCTCGTATTAGGGCTCAGTGGACACACTGCAGGTCATATTGGCTATGTGGGTGATGCCAAGCTATTTTGTGGTGATGTATTGTTCTCCGCAGGCTGTGGCCGAATCATGGAAGGCACCCCACAACAGATGTTCGATGCGTTGAATAAGATCACAGCGCTACCTCAAGAAACCGAAGTTTATTGTGCACATGAATACACTGCAGCCAATATCGCTTTCGCGCTTGCCGTCGAGCCAGACAACCAACATTTGCAGCAATATCGCGACCAAGTGAACCGACTGCGTGCTCAAAATAAGTCGACCATCCCCACAAATTTGAGACAAGAGAAGTTTGTGAACCCTTTCTTGCGTTACACCGAACCAAGTGTAGTCAAATCAGTATCTAATCGTACCGAACAGACCGATCCCCTATCAGTATTCACCGCTTTACGTGCGTGGAAGAACGAATTTTAACAAATACAGACTTGTCACTCATAGGGGGTGGCAAGTATTATCATCGGCCGTTTATTAAAAAGGCTGTAACATGCGAGTTAAGTACAGCTGGGCTTTGGTATTACTACTTTCTGGTTGCCAATTAACTCAGTCAGAGAATCCAGACCAAGCTTCCGAGCAAACCAACACATCTCCTACTAAAGAAGTTTCTCAAGCGAACGTTTCATCAGAAGCGACCAAAGAAGAACCAAAAGTTGAAGCACCAGTCGTTACTCCTCAAACACAAGAAGATGTTTGGAAACGCATTGCGATGCAACTTGAAATGGAAGTGCCAGACCAAAAGAAGGTCGACTACTACCGAACTTGGTATCTAAAGCACCCTAGCCACCTAAAAACCGTCTCACAACGAGCTGAACCTTTCCTTTATTTGATCACCACCAAAATTGAAGAAAGAGATATGCCTTTAGAACTGGCACTTTTGCCGGTTGTTGAAAGCTCATTTGACGCATTTGCTTATTCTCACGGCAGCGCTGCCGGCCTATGGCAGTTCATTTCTGGCACTGGCGAGGCTTACGGACTCGAACAGAACTTCTGGTACGACGGCCGTCGTGACGTTGCTGCTTCTACCGATGCGGCATTAGACTTCCTAACCGATCTCAACAAACGCTTTGATGGCAACTGGCAACACGCAATTGCGGCTTATAACAGTGGCGGTGGTCGTGTAAACAGTGCAATCCGTAAGAACAAGAAGCTTGGTAAGCCAATCGACTTCTTCTCTCTGGATCTGCCAAAAGAGACCAGCAGCTACGTACCTAAACTACTGGCTCTCGCAGACGTGATCGCTAACCAAGAAAAGTACGGTATTGATATCCCAGCGATTCCAAACAAGCCGGTACTCACTCTGGTTAACCCTGAAGAGCAACTTGATCTAGCGATTGCGGCAAACTACGCGGGCATTCCAGTCAAAGAACTGCAAGGCTACAACCCAGCTTATAACCAGTGGGCGACATCACCTGAGAAGCACCAACAGCTACTGCTTCCTATAAGCTCAGTTGAAAAATTCAATAAAGAAGTCGCAGCGAATAAAGGCAAAGGCATGAAGTTGGTACGTTACCAAGTTCAGTCGGGTGACAGCATCAGCGTACTGGCAAGCAAATACAACACCACCAGCAAAGTGATTCGCTCTGCAAACGGGTTGAGCAACAACAATATTCGTATTGGCCAGCACCTGCTTATCCCAACCTCAACCAAAGACGACAAGACATACGCACTAAGCGCTTCAAACCGCCTAGCAAGCACACAGTCGAAGAGTCGTGGTCAATATAAGCTCAGCCATACAGTAAAAAGTGGTGACAGCCTATGGACGATTGCACGCGCAAATAAGGTATCTCACCAATCACTGGCTAAGTGGAACGGTATGGGCCCACGCGACACCCTTAGAGTTGGTCAAGAACTGGTCATTTGGAAGAATGGTTCAGACGGCGCCATCATCCGCACGATCTTCTATAACGTAAGATCTGGTGACACAGTCAGCGGTATTGCATCAAAGTTCAAAGTAAAAAGTGCAGATGTTGTAAAATGGAACACTTTGCAGAATAAGAAATACCTACAGCCAGGACAAAAACTCAAGCTGTATGTTGATGTAACTAAGGTAAGTGTATGAACCCGTCAAGTAACCCACTCGTCATGCTGTTGGATATATTCCGATCACCAACAGCTTGTTTCTTAGCGCTTTATCAAAGAAGCGCTTGGGGATGGCAACCCTACGTCGTATTAATACTCAGCCCATTTTTATTTTGGGGTGCCTATTTTTCGAATGTAGATTTTGCTTGGTTAAGCGCAGAGTTATCAAAACAACTGGCTCAAACTAACCCTGACCAATTGGCGTTACTTGACAGCAATACTTTACTCGCAAGTGAGATCATCAACGATGTATTTGGCCGAACGTTAACCATCGTTCTGTTGGCGTTCTGGTTTAACCTCGCAACTAAGCCAAGCCAACATCAGCATAGCTTTTGGCGCTGGTTCGCAGCGGCATCGGTTGTGATATTCCCTGCAGTGTTAGGTGATGTAGCGAGCTACGCAAGCCTAATCCTCAAGCACGGCCATGTGATGAACTACGCCGCTGACCTGAACAGCTTAAACGGCTTAATCAAGTTGCCTCTAACCAGCGACTGGTCTCAGTTTGCAAGCTCATTACCACTGCTATTACCTTGGTACATCGTGCTTGGTTACGCAGCCGTACTAACTTGGACTGAGTTTGAACGCGGGCAAGCACTGGTAATTTCAGGTTTACCTTGGGTTGGTTACTACCTAATCTGGGCTATCTACATTTTAGTTTCGTAGATAACCGTTACTTAGTCTTATCTTTACGCTATTTAGCCTTAAAGGTGACTAACATTGGATTATGATCAGAAGCGTCCGTCATGGGCGCTTTTGCTTTTTCTACCTCTAGGCCTCGATAGAACACATGGTCGAGCACCAAACCCGTCATAAATTGAGTTCGGTTATCTGGGTCAAACGCCACCTCTGTTAAACCCACATTTTCCAACGCATCTTTCAATACCGTAAAGCGCGCTTCGCTCCAGCTATTGAAGTCGCCAGCAAAGATGACGGCACCGCGATATTTTTGCAGGTTGTCGGTTAAGCTTTTGAGTTGAGCTTCGTAATCTTCCGTACCAAACGTAAAGTTCACCGCGTGAATATTGATCACCGCAAGCTCTTCACCATTGCTCAACTTGTAACGTGACCAAAGGGCAGACTTAGGTAACTGCAACCAAGGCTCTTCATGAGTATAAGCACAAGCCTCGATAGGCAAATGAGTCGCGAGGTTGAGCACACCTGCACTTTTTTCGAATGCCTCAAACGCATTGACTCGAGTACTTCCCCATTGACCACTCGTCACCCATTGGCGAAGCCCATCCGTCATGCTCGCCTCTTGCAGTAATACTAAATCACTGCCTGCCGAGAACTTATTCAGTTCGCTCTGCCAGTTGTTGCGGTTCTGCTTGTAGATGTTCCAAACGGTGAGGCTCAACCCATCTGACACATCAATCGCTTTTGGCGCTGCGTTTTGGTAACAGCTGTAGATATCGTTACTGGTGTTTTGAGAAGAAGTGATCAGATTAGGTTTATTCGGGATCACGAAAATAAGATGAAAACTAGCAATAGCAAGTGTTATCAAGACTGCGATAACAATGATGGTTTTCTTAAACATACAGCACCCTACCAGAAATGAAAAAGGAGCGATAAACGCTCCTTTTAGGGTAATAGTTTTTTTATACGGCGTCTTCGTCTTCTTCGCCAGTACGAATACGTACCACACGTTCAACGTCAGTAATGAAGATCTTACCGTCGCCAATTTTGCCTGTTTGCGCCGTTTCGATAATGGTATCAACACATTGGTCAGCCACTTCGTCGGTCACAACAATTTCCAATTTCACTTTAGGTAAAAAGTCGACCATGTACTCTGCGCCGCGGTATAGCTCAGTATGACCTTTTTGACGTCCAAAGCCTTTAACTTCAGATACTGTCATACCCGTAATACCCACTTCTGCAAGTGCTTCACGTACATCATCAAGTTTGAATGGCTTGATAATGGCTTCAATCTTTTTCATGTTCATCCCTTAAACTGTGCGAATGGCTCATTATCGGTTAGCTATAGTAAACATTCAATGAAAAAAGCCAGAGCTTTAAAGCTCTGGCTCGAAATTTATCATCTTGTTTAATCAGCGCTTTGAGAGGATTTTACTTAAGGCTTGCGTAGTAAGCGGCTAGATTAGCAATATCTGCATCATTCAGCATTGAAGCTTGAGCCTGCATTACAGCGGCCAAACCGCCGGTGCGCTGACCATTCTTATATGCGTTAATTGATGAAGCGATGTATTGCTCGTTTTGACCTTTAAGGTTTGGATAACCAGGGATGACCGCGATACCGTCTGCACCATGACATGCCGCACAGATTGCTGCTTTAGCTTGACCCGCAGCAACATCACCCGCCAGAGCGTTACCACTCAATAGTCCAAATCCAAGAACTAATCCTAGTGTAATTTTCTTCATTGCATATTCCATTAATTATTTTTATTAAAGTGACGTCGAATTGTGACACAAACTTTTTCTACTTGCTCCAAAGCGCTTCACAATCTTGACCTTCGTAGTTTTTATCTACGAATAAGCCTAAAACAGCGATCACTCGCTCACCATCCATTAATATTGGCGTTCTGCGTCGTAACCAACTGGGTACTTGGTATTCCTGAAAGAGTTTTTTGAGCTTTCGACTATGACCGCGTCCAACAGGATGTGCTGATAATCCTTCAGGGTTGAAGATAACTCGTAGCGCTCCGCTTGAGTCCTTCAAACTAAAGTTTTGCGAATTACGACCATTCGCTACAGCATCACTCTGTGACGGCATGAATTGTAGCTCCCCTAAACCATCGGGCAGTTCCATGCTATCACCAAGCACAACATCAGCATGCCAATTCGACAAGTCTTTAGTCTCTTTCACTATGTAGAGCTGATGATTAAAACGTCTAACCTCAACATCATTCAACACCAGTTTAGGATTGGCATCAGCCTGCGCACACGCCACCTCATTCCAGATAAGCTTGAGCTGCTTTTGACTCGGCATTGCTTGATTAGAATGACTCAACCACATTCTTAGCAGTCGTGCTCGTAACAAGTCTGAGTGTTGAGATAACGCCTTAATACTTAAGCTCTGGCTATCCCCTAAAGCTTGCTGAAAGTGTGACTCAAGCAACTCATCGAGCAATAACTCTTGCTCCGCACAAAGCTGCGCACTGCGACTGACCGATTCACGAAAGCTCGGCCAACGCTCAGTCAGCACAGAAGTCACTTGATGACGGATAAAGTTACGATCAAAACGCACATCCTGATTACTCTCATCTTCTACCCAAGTTAAGCCCATGTCATGAGCGGCTGCTTCAATCTCGGTTCGGGTTACCGATAGCATAGGGCGAACAATATGAGCATCAGAAAACGGCATCACTTTCGCCATTGAAGAGAGGCCTTTCGGACCACTGCCTCGCTTCAACGCTAACAGGAAAGTCTCGACTTGATCATCGATATGTTGGCCAGTAACAAGTACATCGCCGTGTCGGATATGTTGTTTGAAGGCGTGATACCTAGCATCTCGAGCGAGCTTTTCTATGCTTTCCCCACAGTTAACATCCAGCGACACTCGCTCAATAGCTAGTGGAATAGACAAAGCGTCACACCATGTTTGGCATTGTTCTGCCCAATGATCTGCATTCTTGCTTAGGCCATGGTGAACATGAACCGCATGGCACTCAATGGCGTGCGCTTGGGCATATTGAGCAGCTAACTCCAACAACACTCGTGAATCGACACCACCACTGAAAGCGACGACCAACCGACGAGGCTTAAGTGCGCTTTGGCGAAGTACAGATGTGAAGGTTTCAATTAGGTGCGTCATGAGGCGAATAAACCAAGAGGTCGTGTGTGAAAGGATAATGTTTTAATAATAAAAAAGGGTTGGCACTGAGTCCAACCCTTTCATCAACTTGTTACGTTAAGCAGACCTTATCGCTAAGGCAACCTATCAGCAGTAGCCGTAGCTCATTAGACGCTGGTAACGACGCTCAAGAAGCGTTTCGTTATCAAACTGCTCTAGCTCTTCTAGTTGTTTAACTAGCATGTCTTTCATGTTCTGAGCAGTCTGTACTGGGTCGCGGTGCGCGCCACCTAGAGGCTCAGGAATGATTTCGTCGATAAGCTCAAGCTCTTTAAGACGAGGAGCGATTAAGCCCATCGCTTCAGCCGCTTGTGGTGCTTTGTCTGAATCACGCCATAAGATTGAAGCACAACCTTCTGGAGAGATTACTGAGTACGTAGAGTATTGAAGCATGTTTACGTAATCGCCAACACCAATCGCTAGTGCACCACCAGAACCGCCTTCACCCACAACGTTACAGATAACTGGAACAGAAAGACCAGCCATAACCTTTAGGTTTTTCGCGATAGCTTCAGATTGACCACGCTCTTCAGCACCAACACCTGGGTATGCGCCCGCTGTGTCGATGAAAGTAATGATAGGCATGTTGAAACGCTCAGCGGTCTCCATTAGACGTAGTGCCTTACGGTAACCTTCTGGCTTTGGCATACCAAAGTTACGGATCACTTTCTCTTTAGTCTCACGACCTTTCTGGTGACCAATAACCATAACAGGACGGCCATTTAGACGAGCCATACCACCCACAATAGCTTTATCGTCAGCGTAAGCGCGATCGCCCGCCATCTCTTCAAACTCTGTGAATGCATGCTCCAGGTAATCTTTTGTGTAAGGACGTTGAGGGTGACGAGCAAGTTGAGCTACCTGCCATGCACCTAAGTCACTAAAGATTTTCTGTTTAAGCTCTAAGCTTTTTTTCTCTAGTTGTTCGATTTCTTTGTCTAGATCTACCGCTGTGTCACCACCGTGACGCGAAACGTCACGTAGCGCTTCGATTTTTGCTTCAAGTTCAGCGATAGGCTTTTCAAATTCTAGAAAGTTCAGGCTCATCTATGAATCCTTGTTGATTCAGCTCCACAGTCATGGAGCTAAATTTTAGTTAAATTCGAGTTCTACTTGGCTATTTCCAAGCAGCTGTTTTAATTCGTCTAGTAATGTATCACTTGGCGTCACGCGCCATTCTGTGCCCAATGTTAACCGCGCTCTAGCGTCGGCACGTTGGTAGTATACATTGACTGGGACCGTTCCGGCTCTATAAGGTTCTAAGATTTGACCAAAGCGTTCAAAAAATTGACCATTAATCTGGGATTGGTCGATAGATATCGATACCCCACGAGCATATTTTTCACGGGCGCTTCCTAAGTCCATGACCTCGCGCGCGGACATTTTAAGCCCACCGTTGAAGTCATCAAAGCTGACCTGTCCAGAAACGACCACAATTTTGTCTTTTTCGAGCAATTCTGCGTAGCGATCGAGCGCATCTGAGAACAACATCACTTCCATTCGGCCAGATCGGTCATCAAGTGTCATCAAACCGATTCGTGTACCGCGTTTAGTGGTCATCACCCTAGCCGCAATCACTAAACCTGCAATCGTTAATGACTGGTCACGACGCGTTGGCGTGGCATCCTTCAAACGACAGCTGGTGTATTTCGCTAATTCCTTGATGTAAGCATTAACCGGGTGGCCCGTTAAATACAAGCCAAGCGTTTCACGTTCACCCTCAAGCCAAACCTTCTCAGGCCACTTAGGCACTTGGGTATACTTGTGTTCGACCTCTTCAGGAGCATCGGTCAACACGCCAAACATATCTGATTGTCCAAAGGACTCAGCGTGGTGATGTTGGCTTGCCGCTTTAACAGCATCCGGCAATGAAGCCATCATCGCAGCACGGTGAGGACCTAATCTATCTAAGGCACCGGATAGAATCAACTTTTCGATAACACGTTTGTTGACCTTCTTCAGATCAAGGCGTGCACAGAAGTCGAATAAATCTTTAAAGTAACCGCCCTTATTTCGCGCTTCGATGATCGCTTCGATAGGGCCTTCACCTACCCCTTTGATCGCGCCGATACCATAAACAATCGCGCCATCTTCATCCACGTTAAAGCGATACAGACCCGAGTTGATATCGGGTGGAAGCAGCTTGAGCTTCATACGGAAACATTCATCAACAAGGCCAATAACCTTCTCGGTGTTATCCATATCCGCCGTCATTACCGCAGCCATGAATTCCGCGGGGTAGTGCGTTTTCAACCACAGCGTTTGGTAAGAAACCAGTGCGTATGCAGCCGAGTGAGATTTGTTAAAGCCGTAGCCCGCAAATTTCTCTACCAAGTCAAAGATCTTCATGGCAAGTTCACCATCAACACCGTTGGCTTCAGCACCTTCTTTAAAGGTACCACGCTGTTTCGCCATCTCTTCTGGCTTTTTCTTACCCATCGCACGACGCAACATATCCGCGCCGCCAAGCGTATAGCCCGCCAGAATCTGTGCGATCTGCATTACCTGTTCTTGATACAGAATGATGCCGTAGGTAGGTTCTAGTGTCTCTTTCAGTGATTCGTGTTGCCACGTTTCATCAGGGTAAGAAACCGCTTCTCGGCCATGTTTACGGTCGATAAAGTTATCTACCATGCCTGATTGCAGAGGACCCGGACGGAACAGGGCTACCAATGCGATGATATCTTCAAAACAGTCGGGCTGTAGACGTTTGATCAGGTCTTTCATACCACGCGATTCCAGCTGGAATACCGCGGTGGTTTCAGAATTTTGTAATAGATTGAACGACGCTTGGTCATCAAGAGGAATCGACTCGATACGAACCGGGTCTTTACCCTCTTTCTTCAAACGTGGGTTCACTAGGCCTAGCGCCCAGTCGATGATGGTCAGGGTACGCAGGCCCAAGAAGTCAAACTTAACCAAGCCAGCGGTTTCAACGTCATTCTTATCGAACTGCGTTACTGGGAAGTTACCTTCAGCATCGGCATAGATTGGCGCAAAGTCAGTGATCGTGGTTGGTGAGATTACAACACCACCCGCGTGTTTACCGGCGTTTCGCGTACAACCTTCAAGAATGCGACATTTATCGATCAGCTCACGAACCTCTTCATCGCCATCGTAAAGCTCCGGCAGTGCTGGTTCAGCAAGGAATGCCTTCTCTAGCGTCATGCCCGGATCTGGCGGTACAAGCTTTGAGATTCGGTCAACGAAACCAAACGGGTGACCCAGTACACGGCCTACGTCGCGGATTACCGCTTTCGCCGCCATGGTACCAAAAGTGATGATCTGAGATACCGCATCACGACCGTACATTTCAGCTACGTGGTCGATAACTTGGTCGCGCTTATCCATACAAAAGTCGATATCGAAATCGGGCATCGAGACACGCTCTGGGTTCAAGAAACGTTCGAAAAGGAGATCGTATTCAAGTGGATCGAGATCGGTGATATCCAAGGCGTAAGCGACTAGAGAACCGGCACCAGAACCACGGCCAGGACCTACTGGCACATCGTTGTCTTTTGACCACTGGATGAACTCCATTACGATCAAGAAGTAACCTGGGAAACCCATGTTGTTGACAACTTCGAGCTCGATCTTGAGTCGCTCATCGTATTCCGGTCTACGCTCAGCACGCACTTTTTCATCAGGGAATAGGAACGCTAGACGTCGCTCAAGGCCTTCTTCAGATTTCTTGATCAGGAAGTCTTCAATCGCCAAACCTTCGGTTGGGAAGTTAGGCAAGAAGTACTCGCCCAGACGAACCGTTACATTACAACGCTTGGCAATCTCAACACTGTTCTCAAGTGCTTCAGGGATATCTGAGAACAACTCGCACATCTCTTCTTCGCTACGAAGATACTGTTGCGCGCTGTAATTTTTAGGACGACGAGGATCGACCATAGTGAAACCATCATGAATTGCCACGCGGATTTCATGGGCATCAAAAAGATCTTCAGTTAGGAATACCACTTCGTTAGTTGCAACAACAGGCAAGTCTTCTTGCTCAGCCAGTTCCAACGCGAAGTGCAGGTACGACTCTTCATCCGGACGTCCGGTACGAATCAACTCAAGGTAAAAACGATCAGGGAAGTATGTTTTGTAAAACTCAACATTACTTGCAACCAGTTCACGGTTGCCTTTCAACAACGCTTTACCAATCTCACCTTCCTTCGCACCCGATAAAATAATCAGGCCTTCAGCATTCTCAATTAACCACTCTTTATCGATAACAGGCTGATGCTGCACATGACCACGAAGGTAAGCTTTTGAGATAAGTAACGTTAGGTTGTTATAACCTTTATTGTCGGTTGCAATGACGGTGAGCTTGGTCAACTCGTCACCGAACTCTGGAGACTGCATCAAGAAGTCAGCACCAATAATTGGTTTAACCCCGCACCCATGAGCAGTACCGTAGAACTTAACCAAACCACAAAGGTTGGTAAAGTCGGTAAGTGCTAGAGCTGGCATACCCATCTCAGCGACTTTTTTAACTAATGGCGGCACCTTAGAGAGGCCATCCACCATAGAAAAGTCACTGTGTACGCGTAGGTGAACAAATTTTGGATCTGACATTATTTTTCCTGAATTCTAGGTTTGAGCCTAGGGTTACAACTGTGTGTATTCTATTTTTTTCTACTGCTAGTAAGCAAATTTATTCGAAGCTAAGCTCTACTATAAGAGAGTTTAATCAATGCCTAGAATACGCTTTACTGGCTTAAAGCTCTTACGGTAATGCTCAGTGACACCATGTTTTTCAATCGCTTCGAAATGTGCTTTGGTTGGGTAACCTTTGTGTTTCGCAAAACCAAACTCTGGATGCAACTTGTCGAGTTCTTCCATCTCTTGGTCACGAACCACTTTAGCGATAATAGACGCCGCACTGATCTCTGCTACTCGTAAATCGCCCTTCACAATAGCCAGACCGTCCATTGGCAGTTGAGGAACACGGTTGCCATCTATCAGTGCCATATCAGGCTGAACGCTCAACCCAGCGATAGCGCGCTGCATAGCGACCATGGTTGCCTGTAGAATATTCAACTCATCAATTTCTTGTGGTGAACAACGACCAACTGACCACGCCAAGGCTTTCGCTTTGATTTCAGGAAGCAGAGCAAGGCGCTTTTTCTCAGACAGTTTTTTGGAGTCGTTCAAACCTTCGATTGGATTATTTGGATCGAGGATCACAGCAGCGGTCACTACATCGCCTACCAATGGCCCGCGCCCTACTTCATCCACACCAGCAAACAACTGGTAGCCTTGCGGGTATTCAAACGGGGGAAGCTCTTTTTTCTCTTTTACTGCCATGACAATTCTCTTTGTAACTTATAATTCAGTGCTTGATGGAATGGCACTTTATGATTCAACAAATTCTCGACCGATTAATTTCAGCACCGCGTTGGCGGCTTGCTTATCAGCATCTTTACGAATCCAGTGGTGCATCTCGGTAAAACGTTCGATCAATGCACTGTTGTCAGCTGATAGCATTTTGTCGACAGATGGGAACAAGAAGTCTGGGTGGCACTCTTCAAGGATATGCTCTTTCACGATCTCTTCGCCAGCCAAAATATTCGGCAGTGATACGAACTCAGTGATTGCTAACTTCTTCACAATGTAGCCAGTCAGCTTGTTCACTTTGTAGCCAACAACCATTGGGCGCTTCAGTAACATACACTCAAGAGCCACTGTGCCAGAAGCTAGAAGCACAGAGTCAGCAGCGGTAATCACGTTGGTTGCCGTATCTTCGACTAACGTGAATTCAAGCTCTGGCGCTGTTGCTTGCCAGATTTCAGTAAACTGTTTTTTACGCTGTTCATTCACGAGCGCAACAACAAAATTGATGTCAGGGTATTTTTGCTTAATGCGTTGGCACGTTTCGATAAATGGTTGAGCGATCAAACTCATCTCACCACCTCGACTGCCTGGTAACACGGCTAACCACTGCTTGTCTTGATCTAAGCCTAACAGCTCACGTGCATCTTGTTTGCTTGGTTCTAAAGGAATTGCGTCTGCCAACGTGTGACCAACAAATTCACAGGCAACGTTGTATTTATCGTAAAACGCTTTCTCGAACGGCAGGAAAGCCAAAACCAAGTCGGTCGCTTTGTCGATTTTAAAGATACGCTTAGGACGCCAAGCCCACACGGAAGGGCTCACGTAATGAACCGTTTTAACGCCAGCGTTCTTAAGATCGAGTTCAAGTCTTAGGTTGAAGTCAGGTGCATCAATACCCACAAACACATCTGGCGGGTTTTGAGTGAAATACTTCACCAGCTCCGCTTTCACTTTTAATAAGCGAGGTAAACGGCCAAGTACTTCAACTAAGCCCATGACAGCCAGCTCTTCCATCTCGAAAAGAGACTCACAACCAAGCGCCTTCATTTTTGGTCCGCCAATACCGACGAATTCAGCATTCGGGTACTGCGATTTGATCGCTTTGATAAAACCTTCACCAAGCGTGTCACCAGAGAGTTCTCCGACAACGATACCTACGCGCAGTGGTTCATTCGAAACAAAGTCCGTGCTGTTGGTTGCTGCTTCTTGCTGTGCCATAGTTTTCCAATTCCCTTCTTGCCTAAAACAAAAAAGATCGCCTAATGATTAGCGATCTTTTTGTTATACCAATCTAATTAAGTAATTATTGTCATACTTACGCGGATTGGTACACAACCACATCCAGTATTAACGAATAATACCGCGCTCAGAGCTCTCTAGCATTTCTAGCATAGGAGCCACCGAAGTAAACTCTTTCGCCATTTCAACTAAAGCCGCTTTCGCTTCTTCAAGTGTTTTACCTGAACGGTATAACTCTTTGTACGCTTTCTGTAGTGCACGAATCTCTGGCTTCTCAAAACCGTTACGCTTCAAGCCCACTAGGTTAAGACCGAATGGCGCAGCATGGTTACCCTGTGCAAGTACGTACGGAAGTACATCTTGAACAACAGCGGAACAGCCGCCAATGTATGCGTAAGCACCAATTGAACAGAATGGGTGAATCGCAGACAGTGCCATAACACCAGCGTAGTCGCCTACCGTTACGTGCCCGCCAAGGATAGCGTTATTACCAATGTGAGTATGGTTACCAACAATAACATCGTGCGCTACGTGAGCATTTACACAAAGTAGGTTGTCATCACCGATTACAGTGGTTGCTTTGTCTTGAACGGTACCACGGTGGATTTGAACCGCTTCACGAATTACGTTGCGATCGCCGATCACAACCGTCGTGTCTTCGCCGCCGTATTTCTTATCTTGGTTTTCTTCACCGATAACAGCGTGTGGGAAAATGCGGTTTTCTTTACCAATGGTAGTGTGACCTTTGATCACAACATGCGACATGATTTCTGTGTCGTCGCCAATGGTCACATTACCAGCAATGTAAGTGAAAGGCCCAACCGTCACGTTAGCACCGATAGTTACATCACCTTCGATTACTGCTGCCGGGTGAATTTTCGCTGTTTCATGAATCATATTAAAACTCTCTACGAGCACATTTAAGTTCAGCTGAACATACAACGTCGCCGTCAACTTTTGCTACACCGTTGAACGATGCAATGCCACGACGCTCTTTTAAGAATTCAACTTCGATAACCAGTTGGTCACCAGGTACGACTGGCTTACGGAATTTTGCTTTATCAACACTTGCAAAGTAGTAAAGCTCGTTGCCAGAAGGCGCACCAAAAGATTTAAATGCTAGAAGGCCTGTTGCTTGTGCCATTGCTTCTAAGATCAACACGCCTGGGAATACAGGAAGTTGTGGGAAGTGGCCTGTGAACTGAGGTTCGTTAACAGAGACATTCTTAATCGCAGTCAGTGTTTTTTCTTTTTCAAAGCTAGTCACACGATCAACCATTAAGAATGGGTAGCGATGAGGTAATAGTTCCTGAATTTCAGTAATGTTCATCGTTGTCTGTTCAGTAGTCAAAGTCGTATTCCTATATATATTCTTTATTTAATTAGAAGGATTATAAACGAAAAAGACTCGCTGTACGCGAGCCTTTTATTAGAAATGCTGGAATTATGATTCCGCGCTCTTCTCGATAAGTTTTTCAACGGTTTTCAAACGCTTGTTCATTTCATCAATTCGATGCACACGCGTTGCTGTTTTACGCCAATCTTTGTTTGGCTGTAAAGGAATACCTGAAGAGTACATGCCTTTCTCAGTGATGCTGCGCATTACCATCCCCATACCGGTGATTGTAACGCCGTCAACGATTTCAATGTGACCATTAATCACACTGCCGCCACCAATAATACAGTACTTACCTATCGTCGTGCTGCCTGCGATGATAGTACCACCCGCAAGAGCAGAACCATATCCGATGTGAACATTGTGAGCAATTTGAAGTTGGTTATCTAAGATAACGTTATCTTCAATGATTGTGTCATCCAATGCACCACGGTCAATGGTAGTACACGCGCCGATCTCTACACGGTTACCAATGCGAACAGAACCCACTTGTGGGATCTTAACCCACTCGCCTTTCTCGTTCGCATAACCAAAGCCATCAGAACCGATCACCGTACTTGATTGAACTAAACACGCTTCACCAATAACTACTTCATGATAGATACTTACGTTAGCCCAAAGCTTAGTGCCAGCACCAATCTTTACGTTTTTACCTATAAAGCAGCCCGCGCCGATGATCACATCGTCACCAAGAACAACACCAGACTCAATCACAGCGTTTGCACCAATAGACACGTTTTGTCCAATGATCGCATCACTTGCAATCGAAGCTGAATCAGCAATAGCCGCAGCGGGTGCTGGAGTAGTATCAAGCGCTTGAGCAACTTTAGCAAAAGCAACGTAAGGGTCATTAACCACAATCACGTTAGTCTTACACAGTTCACGCTCACTCTCTTTAACCATAATAGCGGATGCTTTACAGTCACCTAGGTGCTTGCTGTACTTCACGTTAGAAAGGAACGTAATGTTACCTTCTTGCGCTTTATCCATAGGAGCGACTGCTGAAACGGTAATAGTACCATCTCCGTGTAGCTCTCCCCCGGTAATCGTTGCCAATTCGGCTAAAGTCAGATTCTTCATAAAACTTATTTCAGTGCTTTAATTACTTTCTCAGAGATGTTGTATTCTGGCTTGCCGTATTGCAGAGCTTGAATATCAACGATCATGTCGTAGCCTTCTTTCTCTGCAACTTTCGTTACAGCATCTTGAATCACTTTGAATAGCTTCTGCTTCTCTTGTGCTTCACGACGTTGGCTTGCTTTTTCTAGTGCTTGAGCTTTGATTTTGTACTTGCTGTCTAGTTGGCCTACTTCGATACGTAGCTTCTCAACTTCGTCAGGACCTAGTAGCTCGCCATCACGCTTAAGCTTTTCAATCTTCGTTTTTGCTTCAGCTTGAATACTCTGTAGCTCAGCGGCTTTGTCTTTGAACTCTTCCTGCATTTTTTGAAGAACAACTTCACGCTGAGGTAGAGCCTGGAATACTTGTGCAGTGTTTACATAACCCACTTTTTGCGCAGCTTCAGCAGCTGTTGCAAAGAAAGAAGAGCTAAGAACTACAAGGCCTAAACCTGCTGCTTTAATCATATTTTTCAAAATATTGTCCTTTAAATATTAGAAAGTTCTACCAATGGTAAATGTGAAGAATTCCTCATCATCACCTTCGTAAATTTTAATTGGCTTCGCTAGAGAGAAAACCAGTGGGCCCATCGGTGACATCCATTGAAGGGCTGCACCATAAGATGAACGGTAATTCGTTGGATCAGAGTAATCGTAGTAGTACTGGCCGCCACTATTAGGTGCGCCACGGTCTACGAACTCGGTATCCCATACACTTGCCATATCGAAGAAGACACTGGTACGAATTTGGCTGCGTGCTTCATCAGAAGCAAACGGCGTAGGTACGATTAACTCTAAACTCGCCAAGGCAACCGCGTTACCACCGACCGAATCGTCAGTAGCGGTATCGTAGGTTGGGTTGTTACCCGTGCTGCTTCCGTAAACGGCTTTCGGACCTGCCGAGTTAGAACCAAAACCACGTAGGGTTGTAAAACCACCCGCATAGTAGTTCTCGTAGAATGGGAACAAGTTATCGTTACCATCCGTTTGACCATAACCATTACCATAGCCTAATCGGCCACGCATCAATAGTGTGAACTCATGCTTTTTGGTCAGCGGGATGTAATGTTTTACATCGTACTGCATTTTGAAGTACTGAGCATCAGAGCCTGGTACCGTCATTTTAGCGAAAGCACGTTGGTGGTTACCCTCAGTTGGGAAGAAACCACGGTTCAAATTGTTACGCGTCCATGAAATATTGATATCGAAGTCATCAGTTAAGATGTGTTCGTCACCGTATTGGTCGATACTTCTCGCGAACTGTTCAACCTGGATATAAGTCGGTACGTTACCGATCTTGTTGTGCGTATAACCCACACCAAACTCGATACGGTTCAGCTCATCCATAGGGAAACCCCATGTTAAGCTAGTACCATAACTTTGGTTGGTATAGTCGACGATACCCGCTTCAGATGCTTCAAATTCGTTGTAGAAGATCTTACCACCCAAGCTCACACCATCAAGGTTCCAGTATGGGTCGCGGTAATCTAAGCTCACGTTCTTTTGGTAATCGTTCATCATGGCACTAACGCCAACACGGTTACCAGAACCTGCAAAGTTATCTTGTTGTAGACCAACTTGGAAGCTCACACCCGATTCAGTACCGTAGCCGACACCAAAGTTAATACTGCCCGAGTTCGCTTCTTTAACGTTGTAAACCAGATCCACTTGGTCTTCACTGCCAGGAACACGTACTGTTTGTACGTCCACAGTCTCGAAGAACCCCAAACGGTTAAGACGGCTCTTACCCGTATCAATGGATTTAGAGTTAAGCCAGCTGCCTTCCATTTGACGCATTTCACGACGTAACACTTCATCTTTTGTCGAGTTGTTACCCGTAAAACGAATATCACGAACGTAGATACGGCTACCCGCTTCTACATTGATAACGAGCGAAACTTCTTTCGTCTCGTCATTGAATTCTGGAATAGTACGAACTTGTGGGTAAGCATAGCCAGACTCACCAAGAATACGTTTTACGCCTTCTTCAAGTGACGTAACAGAGGAGCCGTTGTACGTATCACCATCTTCAAATGGCACTAGAGCATCAAAATCAGCCTCACGGCCAATTAGCTCACCACGGAACGACACATCTTTAACGGTGTAAGCTTCGCCTTCATCTAGGCCAAGCGTAATATAAACACCTTTCTTGTCTGGAGAGATCGCAACCTGAGTTGAGTCTACCTTAAACTTCAGGTAACCACGGTCAAGGTAGTACGATTTCAGCGCTTCAATATCACCCGCTAAAACTTGCTTCTGGTATTTCTCATCCGCAAGGAAGTTCCACCATGCAACGTCAACGTTGAGGTTAAAACGGCTAAGCAGGTCAGCATCAGAGAAGACTTCGTTACCGATAAAGTTGATTTGCTGAATCTTAGCGGATACGCCTTCAGTAAACACAAACTTAAGGTCAGAACGGTTACGTGGCAAAGGCGTCACAACCGCTTTTACTGTCGCGTTGTATTTACCAACACTGTAGTAAAAGTCTTCAAGGCCTTTCTCAATGTTACTCAGGGTTGTGCGGTCAAGGGCTTCACCTTCACGAACACCAGACGCATCTAGGTTCTGCTGAAGCTGTTCTTCTTTAATCGCTTTGTTGCCAGAGAATGAGATGCTTGCGATGGTCGGTCGTTCTTGAACTTGAACAATCAATACGCCTTCATCACGAAGTACTTTAACGTCCTCAAAGTTGCCCGAAGCATACAATGCACGAATGATCTCCGACACATCGCTTTCATCCACTTCATCGCCAATACGTACTGGCATTTTCAGTAGAGCTGCACCAAGTGCAACACGCTGTAAACCTTCGATCTTGATATCTTGAACTACAAAGTTTTGTGCTCCGTTCGCAGCCACACTAGTGGCCAATAGACTTGCGAACAGAATTTGCTTAATCGCCATACTTATTCTAATTATTCCTTGCTACTACCAATGCCTGTGAGAAACCATTCACAGACGAGTAAAATCGTTAAATATTGCCAGAGCCATCAATGAGAAGAGGATTGCCCCTCCCACTCTGTATCCCATTTCCTGAACTTTCTCAGGTACCGGTTTACGAGTAACGGCCTCAATAGCGAAAAACAGCAAATGTCCGCCATCAAGCATAGGCAGCGGAACCAAATTAATAATCCCTAAGTTAACACTAATCAGAGCCAAAAAGCCCAAGAAGTAAACCAGACCATAATCGGCGGTTGTACCTGCACCTTTAGCGATTGAAATAGGGCCACTCAAGTTGTTTAAGCCAACATCACCAACGATGAGCTTCTTAAGCATTGTCAGTGTCAAACCAATGATTTGACCTGTTTTATCAAATGCTTTTCCTACAGACTCAATTACACCAAATTGTAACTCAAAGCGATAATCTTCTGGCCATTCTGCGACTTCCGGAGCAATACCTGCATAGCCGATTGTCGAACCATCAGAAAGCTCTCGACTTTTTGGTGTCATAACCAATGACTGCTCAGCGCCATTTCGCAATACGACCAAGCCCAATGATGTCATTGGATTTGCACGAATTAACTCAACAACCGACTGCCACTGTTCAATAGGTTGCCCGTTAATCTCAACAATTTTATCGCCAGCTTCAAGACCTGCATCGTATGCAGCGCCATCATCAATGATTTGAGCCAGTACGGTCGATATCTCTGGAGAATACGGTCTAAAGCCCAGCGTTGTCATTGCAGACTCAGTTTCTGGGTTGAACGACCAGTCTGAAATATCCAATGTCATTTGTTGCTCAAAGCCGATGTCGTCTTGAGAGGCAACCGTCACTGTCATGGATTGATCACCAATGTGTGATATCAAACCCATATTGACTGATTCCCAATCTGCGGTTTTGATTCCTGAAATAGATTTAAGTTCCATCCCAGTTTCAATTCCGGCTTGTGCAGCAATAGATTGCGGAGTGACTTCACCAATCACGGGCTTAACCGCGGGTACGCCAATCAAAAATACTAACCAATACGCGAACACCGCGAAGATAAAGTTGAATGCAGGGCCTGCACCCACAATCGCTGTTCGTTTCCACAACGGCTTCTTGTCGAAAGCATATCGCTGTTCATCTTCAGAAAGGTCATCAACACGACCATCGAGCATCTTAACGTAGCCGCCCAGAGGAATCACTGACAAGCTGTATTCAGTGCCATCACGGCCCACTTTACTCCAGATTGATTTACCAAAACCAATCGAGAATTTTTCAACTTTCACACCACAACGACGAGCGACCCAGAAGTGTCCAAACTCATGAACAGCGACCAGAATGCCAAGCGCTACGATAAAAGATGCGAAGTTCCACAGAATTCCACTCATGCTAGCTGCTCTTTAATAAATTGAATGGCTATTTGACGAGACATATTATCGAGCTCGAGAAGGCTTTCCAAGCTATCTAAGCCCTCAGAGTTATGTTGTTCACATACTTTGCTCATAACATGTTCGTTAATGACAGCAATATCGGTAAACTTCACTTGATTGTTCAAGAAAGCATCGACCGCAATCTCGTTTGCCGCATTAATGGCTGTTGTCGCATACTGACCCAAGTAGCACGCTTCAATCGCTAACCTCAAACACGGGTAACGACTGAAATCTGGTTCTAAGAAGGTAAGCTCGCCCACTTTAGTAAAGTCTAAAGGCTTAACACCCGCCTCGGTACGATTAGGGTAAGACATCGTCAAAGCGATTGGCGTTGCCATATCTGGTTCGCCCATTTGAGCAAGCACAGAGCCATCCTTGTACTGGACCATAGAGTGAATCACGGATTGCGGGTGAATGATGACCTTTAACTGCTCCTGAGAAGCATTAAATAGCCATTTCGCTTCAATGTACTCTAGCCCTTTATTCATCATAGTCGCAGAATCGACAGAGATCTTAGGACCCATAGACCAGTTAGGGTGTGCAATTGCACGTTCAGGAGTCACTGATTCGAGTTCAGCCACGTCGGTATAACGGAAAGGACCACCAGAACCAGTCAGAAGGATATGGTTAATGCCATTTTCTTCAAGGTCACAGCGACCTAGGTTGGTTTGTACATTCTGCGGAAGACATTGGAAAATAGCATTATGCTCACTGTCGACCGGAAGTAGTTCTGCACCGTATTTTTCCACGGCGTCGATAAACAGCTGCCCAGACATCACCAAAGCTTCTTTATTAGCAAGCAAGATACGCTTACCCGCTTTAACCGCAGACATCGTAGGAAGTAGACCTGCTGCACCAACAATCGCAGCCATTACTGTATCCACGTCTTCTAAAGAAGCAATCTGACACATGCCTTCAGAGCCTGAAAGGACTTTAACGCTTGGGTAATCTGCAGACAAGATTTCAGTCAACTGAGATGCAGCATCAGGGCAAGCCATAGCAACATAGCTCGGTTGCCACTTTTCAACTAACGCCAGCATCTTTTCAACATTCGAGCCGGCAGCCAGTGCAACAACCGAATAGAGATCTGGGTTTTGCTCAACGACTTTTAGGGTACTTGCACCAATTGAGCCGGTAGCGCCAAGGATAGTTAGATTTCGCATCACATATGACCGTAGAAATGTAATAAAGGGCAGAATCACTGCCCTTTTAATTAGAATGCTAAATAAAGCAGAGTAAAGACAGGGAATGCAGCCGTTAAGCTATCTATTCTATCAAGTATACCACCATGACCAGGAATCAGATTACTACTGTCTTTCACCCCAGAAACACGCTTAAACATGCTTTCAACAAGGTCGCCAAGAACAGAGATAACGACGGTCACAAGGGTAATAACAATCATGTGAAGCGGACTGGTGAATTGAATATCAAATAAATCAGCGAAGATCCAAGCCACGATCACCGCAGTAATAATGCCACCAATCAGACCTTCAATGGTCTTGTTAGGGCTTACTGCTGGCGCCATTTTACGTTTACCAAAACTCTTTCCTGCAAAATAAGCACCGCTGTCTGCAGCCCAAACGAGCAAGCAAACAAACATCACCAATTTCGCACCGTGGTAAGGGTCTGCATCAATACCATTAGCACGCAGGATAACCACACTCCAGAAGAATGGCAGCAGAGTCAGTACACCAAAGGCGTGACGAAGAAGAGAGGAATCTTTCCATGCCGGCATAGACTTAGGATAAGTCACAGCCATGCCACTTGCGATTACCCACCAAATCGAACCAATCGTTAGAATGGCGTAGTGAGCACTCGATAAATTATTGAGACTAAATGCATCAAAAGGGATAAAAGCAAAACTTGCAGCACTTACCACAACCGTAGGAATCAACGCTAGATAACGCGATTTGCTTTCAACAAATTGAGTCCACTCCCAGTATCCCAATAGCGAAATAACCGCTAATGAAAGAATAAACGTGGGAAGTGATAACTCGAAAATTCCTAGAATAACTAGGGGAGCCAAAATCAACGCCGTAATAATTCGTTGTTTCAAACCAAAAAATCCTTATTAACTGTCCATCAGAGCTTTAATTTGCTCACCGGTGCATCCAAAACGACGCTCACGGTTAACAAACCAAGTCACAGCTTCTACTAAGCTGTCTTCATTAAAGTCTGGCCAGAATTGTTCAGTGAAATACATTTCGGCGTAAGCCAATTGCCAAAGCATAAAATTACTAATGCGGCATTCGCCACTGGTACGGATAAGTAGATCAACCTCAGGAATATCTGCCATCGTCAGGTGCTGTGTAATCATAGCTTCATCAATGTCATCTACATTAATATCGCCAGACTTTACCTGTTGAGCAATAGAGGTCATTGCTTGCTGGATATCCCACTTACCGCCGTAGTTAGCTGCAATATTAATAACCATACCGGTATTGGTGCTAGTCAAAGCTTCCGCTTCTTCTATCTTCTTTTGTAGTCGCTCATTGAAACGACTTTTATCACCAATAACACGAAGTTGTAGATTATTTTTATGAAGCTTTTTTACTTCACTCGACAGCACTGAAATAAACAGTTCCATCAAGATACCGACTTCTTCTTCAGGACGACGCCAGTTTTCGCTACTAAATGCAAAAAGAGTGACTGCTTTGATGCCAAGTCTGGCTGCAGAAGAGATGGTTTTACGAACGGCTTGAACACCGTTTTTATGACCAAAGACGCGAGGCTTGCCCTGAGCTTTTGCCCAGCGACCATTACCATCCATAATGATAGCAATGTGTTTAGGAAGAGAGTCTGTGAACGCTTGAGAATTATGCATAAAAGAGTGAATCAAATTCTAATAGTCGAACAGAGTAGCATAAAAAAACGCTGCACCGTGAGTACAGCGTTTTTCCGGAAAGAAAAGAATAGGGAAAATTAAACTTCCATCAACTCTTTTTCTTTAGTTGCTAGAACTTCGTCTACGTTCTTAACCGCAGCGTCAGTTAGCTTTTGAATTTCGTCTTGTGCTTTACGATCTTCGTCTTCAGAGATTTCTTTATCTTTAAGAAGTGCTTTTAGATCGCCATTCGCGTCACGACGGATGTTACGGATAGCAACACGGCCACCTTCAGCTTCGCCACGAACGATTTTAACTAGGTCTTTACGACGCTCTTCCGTTAGCGGTGGAAGTGGAACACGGATAACCGTACCAGCAGACATAGGGTTTAGGCCTAGGTCAGATGTTAGGATAGCTTTTTCTACTAGAGGAGTCAGTGTTTTATCAAACACTGTGATAGCTAGTGTACGTGCATCTTCAGCGATAACGTTAGCTACTTGAGTCAAAGGAGTTGGAGCACCGTAGTACTCAACAGTAAGACCAGAAAGTAGGCTTGGGTGCGCACGACCTGTACGAATCTTTTGCAGGCTGTTTTTTAGTGCATCAACACTTTTTACCATGCGCTCTTGAGCGTCTTTTTTGATTTCGTTAATCACAATTTCACCTTGATTATGTTCTTTCTTCAAGAAAGCTTTTTATTTGGAGTGATAAGGATAAGCTTACCGAAGTATAACCTTCAGTAAGCCCGAAAAATTAGTCAGCGTCGCTGATTAATGTACCTTCAGTTTCACCCATAACCACGCGACGTAGTGCGCCTGGCTTATTCATGTTAAATACGCGGATTGGCATTTTGTGATCACGTGCTAGCGTAAATGCAGCCAAGTCCATTACTTTAAGTTCTTTATCAAGAACCGTGTTGTAAGACAACGTATCATACAGCTCTGCGTCTGGGTTTGCTACAGGGTCAGAAGTAAATACACCATCTACCTTTGTCGCTTTTAGAACTACGTCAGCTTCGATTTCGATACCACGTAGACATGCAGCAGAATCCGTAGTAAAGAATGGGTTACCAGTACCAGCAGAGAAGATCACAACGCGACCTTGACGTAGTTGGCTGATAGCATCTGCCCAGTTGTAGTCGTCACACACACCTTTAAGAGGGATTGCTGACATTACACGTGCGTTTACGTAAGCACGGTGTAGAGCGTCACGCATTGCAAGGCCGTTCATTACCGTTGCAAGCATACCCATGTGGTCACCAACAACGCGGTTCATGCCAGCTTCTGCAAGACCTGCACCACGGAAAAGGTTACCGCCACCGATAACAACACCTACTTGAACACCTAGTTCAACCAATTCTTTTACTTCTTGAGCCATACGATCAAGGATCGTCGGGTCAATACCAAAACCTTCTTCGCCTTGTAGTGCTTCACCGCTAAGTTTTAACAGAATACGTTGATACGCTGGTTTAGGGTTCGTAGTCATGGAGTTTACCTTCCAAAGAGTTGATGATTAACAGTCATGGATAAAAACTGAATATGTCAGTTCGCATTCATAACAGCTAACGTTGCGAGCAAAAAATAATTCACTATTCATAAAAAGACCGCAGCAATGGCCACGGTCTTTTTTCAAACAATACGCTAAGGATTAACCTTTTTGTACCGCTGCAACTTCGTCAGCGAAGCTCATTTCAGCAGCTTTCTCGATGCCTTCACCAACTTCTAGACGTACGAAGTTAGATACTGAAGCGCCTTTCTCTTTAAGGATAGCGCCAACAGTTTGCTTAGGCTCCATGATGAAAGCTTGACCAGTTAGAGAGATTTCGCCCGTGAATTTCTTCATACGGCCAACAACCATTTTCTCTGCGATTTCAGCTGGTTTGCCTTCGTTCATAGCGATTTCAACTTGAACTGCTTTCTCTTTAGCAACTACGTCTGCAGGTACGTCTTCTGGGTTTAGGAACTCAGGACGTGATGCAGCAACGTGCATTGCAACGTGCTTAAGAGTTTCAGCTTCGCCTTCACCAGCAACAACAACACCGATTTTCTCGCCGTGACGGTAAGAAGCTAGTGCAACACCTGAAACGTATTGTACGCGACGGATGTTGATGTTTTCGCCGATTTTTGCAACTAGAGCAACGCGAGTTTCTTCGAACTGTGCTTGTAGCTCTTCAACAGTTGCTTGAGAAGCTACTGCTGCAGCTGCAACTTCTTCTGCGAATGCAGTGAAGTTAGCATCTTTTGCTACGAAGTCAGTTTGGCAGTTAACTTCAAGAAGAGCAGCTACGCCGTTCTCTTCTTTGATGATGATTGCGCCTTCAGCAGCAACGTTACCAGCTTTCTTAGCTGCTTTCGCTGCGCCAGATTTACGCATATTTTCAATTGCTAGTTCGATGTCAGCGTTTGCTTCTACAAGCGCTTTCTTACATTCCATCATGCCAGCGCCAGTGCGCTCGCGAAGTTCTTTAACTAGAGCAGCAGTTACAGTTGCCATTCTCTATTCCTCGGTTGATTCGAAAATAAGGTAAAAATCAGGGGCCAAAATGAGGCCCCCGATCTAACTATAACTTAGCTTACATTTAATAAAGATTTCAAAATCTAAATTAGCTAAGCCAAGCGTGATTCAGAGCCGCTATTATTCAGCTTCTACAAAACCATCTTTTTCAGCAGCTACAGCAGCAACATCTTTGTTACGACCTTCTTTAACCGCGTCTGCAGCAGCGTTTAGGTAAAGCTGTACTGCACGGATAGCATCATCGTTACCTGGGATAACGAAGTCAACGCCGTCTGGGTTAGAGTTAGTATCAACTACAGCGTAAACTGGGATACCTAGGTTGTTTGCTTCTTTAACTGCGATGTGTTCGTGATCAGCATCGATTACGAATAGAGCGTCTGGTAGGCCGCCCATGTTCTTGATACCACCAAGAGATTTCTCTAGCTTCTCCATTTCGCGAGTACGCATTAGAGCTTCTTTCTTAGTAAGCTTGTCGAAAGTACCGTCTTGAGCTTGCGCTTCAAGTTCTTTCAGACGCTTGATAGACTGACGAACAGTTTTGTAGTTCGTTAGCATACCGCCTAACCAGCGGTTGTTAACGTAGAACTGGTTGCTGTTGATAGCAGCTTCTTTAACAGCTTCAGATGCAGCGCGCTTAGTACCAACAAAAAGAACTTTACCTTTCTTCTCGCCAACTTTAGCGATTTCAGCTAGAGCGTCGTTGAACATTGGTACAGTTTTTTCTAGGTTGATGATATGTACTTTGTTACGAGCACCAAAGATGAATGGCTTCATTTTTGGGTTCCAGTAACGAGTTTGGTGACCGAAGTGAACACCAGCTTTAAGCATATCGCGCATTGATACAGTTGCCATTTTAAAATCCTCTATGGGGTTAGGCCTCCACATCCCCCATGAATCCGACCCCTAACAACTAACCACTTTTCAGCCGTTATTCGTGTTGTTGAGGCACCCCGGAACATGTGTCGGAATGTGTGTGATTTAAAGATATAAGTTAGTAGACACAAAGTCAGTTTCGCCAATTGGAGAAAACAGTCCTGATGTCCGGCGCGCTTTATACCATATTTTGTCTATCTATGGCTAGAAAAAAATCTAAAAATGGCGACTGCTATACTGATCCCTAAAGGCAAATTTCCTCTATAAATAGTGTCCCTTTCCAATCACTTCGGTATCAACAAACCGAACATTATTCACTCAGGCTGAGAGGTATCCACCAGCATTGTACGGATATGGGAATGTTGCGCTAAATTGCTGCACTGATAGAATAGCCCCAATATGCACACTTAGGTGCTACCAAATTAAGAGATATGCAATGGCTGTAAAAATTAAAACTGCTGAAGAAATTGAAAAAATGCGCGTCGCCGGCAAGCTGGCTTCTGAAATTCTAGAGATGATTGAACCTCACATTCAAGTGGGTACAACGACAGAAGAGCTAAACCAAATCTGTCACGAGTACGCTCTAGAAAGAGGCGCATACTCAGCACCACTTGATTACCACGGTTTCCCTAAGTCTATCTGTACGTCTATCAACCACATTGTGTGCCACGGTATTCCAGCATCACAAGATGAGACTGGCAGCACTGGTCAATTCAAGCCTGCTGTACTGAAAGATGGCGACATCCTGAACGTTGATATCACAGTAATCATCCCTGATGACGAAAACGCAGATTTAAGCACTCGCCCACAAGGCTACCACGGTGACACATCTAAGATGTTCCTAGTGGGTGAAGTATCACCGGCTAACAAGCGTCTGTGCATGGTTGCTCAAGAAGCGCTTTACGAAGGTATGCGCCAAGTTAAGCCAGGTGTTCAACTTGGCCAAATCGGTACCGCTATCGAGAAGTACATCAAAACAAACAACAAGAACAACCCACGTGCGAAGTTCTCTATTGTTAAAGATTACTGTGGTCACGGCATCGGTTCTGAGTTCCACGAAGATCCACAAGTGGTTCACTACAAAAACAACGACCGCACTGTACTAAAAGCTGGCATGTGTTTTACTATCGAGCCAATGATCAACGCGGGCAAGTTTGGCTGCCGTCTTGATGACCAAGATAGCTGGACAGTATACACAGCAGACAGCAAAAACTCGGCGCAGTGGGAACACACACTGGTTGTAACAGATACAGGTTGTGAAGTACTGACACTACGCAGCGACGATACAATTCCACGTATCATGAAGAACGCTTAGTTCACCGAACTGAACGCATCAGCCTTTTAAAAATATCCTCGCTTTGTCGAGGATATTTTTTTATTCACTCAATTTCGATTTTCCATCAGCTTCTGGTAAATTGTTTACTATTCTCATTTGCTTGCACGGATAGCAGACCCTATGCCTTATCAATGCCCTCTTACGTTCAATGACGAACAAATTGAAATCTGCGAATTAAAAAATCAGCTCGAGATCTTCACGCAGTATCAAAAAAATGAATTCCTGAATCATCACCCAGTGACCGACTTAGTGTTGCTGCGCTCCGAATACATGGACTTGCTTCTTAATCGCCTATGGGAGCATTTCGGATTCAACAAACTGCCTCATATTTCCCTCGTCGCTGTAGGTGGTTATGGCCGTGGTGAGCTTCACCCCTTGTCTGACATTGATATCCTTATCGTCTCGCAGAAAACACTGCCACCAGCACTCGGTGAAAAAGTCAGCCAGTTCATCACCCTACTCTGGGATTTAAGACTCGAAGTCGGCCACGCGGTACGAACCATTGCTGAGTGTCTTGATATCGGCATTGATGACTTAACCGTTGCAACTAACCTGCAAGAGTCACGCTTATTGTGTGGCAGTGAAGACACCTTCCAAGAACTGAAACTGAAGATTCACTCTGATTCGTTTTGGCCAAGTGAGACCTTCTACAAGGCTAAGATTCAAGAGCAGAGAGAGCGTCACGCTCGCTACCACGACACCACTTACAATCTTGAACCCGACATTAAATCGACTCCAGGTGGACTCAGAGACATCCACACCCTGAGCTGGGTTGCGCGTCGACACTTCGGTGCCACATCTTTGCTGGAAATGAGTAAGTACGGCTTTCTAACTGATGCGGAATATCGTGAGTTAGTGGAGTGCCAAGATTTCCTATGGCGCGTTCGTTTTGCGCTGCATATTGAGTTGCGCCGTTACGACAACCGCCTGACGTTTGCCCACCAAGCTCAAGTCGCTGAACATTTGGGTTATACCGGCGAAGGCAACCGTGGCGTTGAGATGATGATGAAAGAGTTCTACCGCACGCTTCGTCGTGTCGCTGAACTCAATAAGATGCTGCTTAAGTTGTTCGATCAAGCGATCATTAATGGTGGTCAGACTCAAGACGCCGAGATTCTAGACAATGACTTCCAGCGTCGTGGTTCACTGATTGAAGCCCGCAAGCCTGCTCTATTCCAAGCGAGACCAGAAACCATTCTCGATATGTTTATCCATATCGCGAACGACTCCTCTATCGAAGGGGTTAGCCCACCAACATTGCGACAACTGCGTACGGCACGTCGTCGATTGAACCGATTCCTTCATACAATTCCTGAGGCTCGCGAGAAGTTCATGGCCTTGGTTCGTCACCCTAATGCTCTGCACAAAGCCTTTAGCTTGATGCACAAGCTAGGCGTACTTTCGGCGTACTTGCCCCAGTGGAGCCAGATTGTCGGTCAAATGCAGTTCGACCTGTTTCATGTTTACACCGTGGATGAACACAGTATTCGCCTGCTCAAGCACATCAATCGTTTTAGCCAAGTAGAAAACCACGACAAGCACCCTATCTGTTGTGAAGTGTATCCTCGTGTGCAGAAGAAAGAGTTGCTGATTCTTGCGGCTATCTTCCATGACATCGGTAAAGGGCGCGGCGGTGACCACTCAGAGATTGGTGCGGTTGAAGCTTATTCTTTCTGTATTGAACATGGGTTATCGAAACCAGAAGCCAAGCAAGTAGCATGGCTCGTTCAAAATCACCTGTTGATGTCTGTGACTGCGCAGCGTCGTGATATCTACGACCCGGATGTGATTACCGAGTTCGCTAAGAAAGTACGCGATGAAGAATCATTAGAGTTACTGGTGTGCTTAACCGTCGCCGATATCTGTGCGACTAACCCTGAGCTATGGAACAGCTGGAAACGCACCCTGTTAGCAGAGCTATTCCACTCAACACAACGTGCACTTCGCCGCGGCTTAGAAAACCCTGTTGATGTACGAGACCGTATTCGCCACAACCAACAAATGGCATCAGCATTGCTGCGTAAAGAGGGCTTCACTGCTCGTGAAATTGAAGTGTTGTGGCAACGCTTTAAAGCCGATTACTTCTTACGTCACACGCACAAGCAAATCGCTTGGCACTGTGAGCACTTACTTCGCCTCGAAGACCCAAGCCAACCGCTGGTGCTGATCAGCAAAAAAGCGACACGTGGTGGAACAGAGGTATTCGTTTACTGCAAAGACCAAGCAGCACTTTTCGCGACCGTGGTTGCCGAGCTTGATAGACGTAATTTTAACGTTCACGACGCGCAGGTCATGGTCAGCAAAGATGGTCATGTTTTGGATACTTTTATCGTACTCGACCAACATGGTGAAGCGATTGATGAAGCAAGACACAAAGCCGTGGCTAAGCACCTGACTCATGTTCTGGCGGATGGTCGTCCGACTAAGATCAAGACACGCCGCACACCTCGTAACTTACAGCACTTCAAGGTGAAGACTTTGGTTGAGTTCCTACCAACCAAGAGTAAAAAGCGCACCTTAATGGAGTTAAGAGCTCTAGACACGCCAGGGCTATTGGCTCAAGTAGGTGCTACCTTTGCTGAGTTAGACATTAATTTACACGGCGCAAAAATCACCACTATAGGTGAACGAGCAGAAGATTTGTTCATTCTGACCAGTGAAGCGGGAGGAAGGCTTTCTGAAGAACAAGAGCAAGCGTTGAGAGAAAGATTAACGGAACATGTTTCGGAACTTGCGCCTTAAAAAGAGAATCTAACCGTCGAATAAATGTGGGTAAAGATAGAGAGCGATCTTGCCCACAACTTACAATCAATTCCCAGATATCAACTATCTAGCTCGTCGTTAGGCTGCTACATTGATTAAGTCAATTACATAAAAGTATTACATTCATAAACTAGAGGTCGCTTATGTATCCAAACCTCACTGGCTTAGGTATCCACGAACCTAAACAGATTGAACGTTACTCCCTTCGCCAAGAAGCGCACAAAGATATCCTGAAGATTTACTTTCGTAAGCAGAAAGGTGAACTGTTCGCGAAAAGCGTTAAGTTTAAATACCCAAGACAAGTAAAAAGTGTGCTTGTTAGCGGTGGCAATAATCAATACAAAGAAGTGACTGAGATAAACCGCAACCTCACTCTTGTGATTGATGAACTGAACAAAATCACCAAACCGACACCAACCACTGAGATGGACGTGAAGCAGAAGATCCTTACTGACTTGCGCCACCTAGAGAAAGTGGTATCGAGTAAGATCTCTGAGATCGAGGCCGATCTAGAAAAGCTAAAATGATCCAGAGGACAATAACTAACAATCACGATTAGTTGTTCCGCTCAGATCACACAGACATTAAAAAAGGGCTGATATCATTATCAGCCCTTTGTTTTACTCTACTTTCTATGCTTACTTACATGCGAGTGCTTTTACTTAGACGAACACGCTTTAGCATCGATTAAGTTGGTGTCCCACTCAAAGGTTTCAAACAACCTTAACCACGTTTCATCTAGGCTGGCCTTCATTACCAACTCTTCTTTAGTAAAAGGGTGAATAAAACGTAATTCAGACGCATGCAGTAACAAACGGTGCGAATCTAAATCATCACGAAACAGTCGATTGTGCTTACCATCACCATGCGAAGTATCGCCAACGATTGGGTGTCTTAGGTGAGCCATATGACGACGCAGCTGATGTTTGCGACCTGTCTTTGGCATCATCTCAACCAAGCAGTAACGGCTAGTCGGAAATCGCCCCGTTGAATATGGCACTTCGACTTTTGCTAGCGGCTCATAGACTGTCACCGCCTCTTGCGCTTCTTTGTCTTCTTTCGCGAACTTATCTGCGATCTTATCCAATTCAACCTTCAGTGCGTAATCGAGCGTATCGCCCTCTTCTATCCAACCACGAACAATTGCATGGTAAGTCTTTTGCATCTCATGGTTAGCGAACATTGGCATCACCTCAGACGCAACCTCACTCGATAGAGCAAACACCAATACGCCAGACGTTGGACGGTCTAAACGGTGCAGAGGAAAGACGTGCTGGCCAATTTGATCACGCAGAGTCTGCATCACAAATTGAGTCTCGTGTTTATCCAACCATGAGCGATGCACTAGCATGCCCGCCGGCTTATTCACCGCGACAAAATACTCATCTTGATAAATGATCTCTAACATTACGCACATACCTCATCAATGCTCTGAATCGTCACTAGCAGTTCGGCCTTGTCTGCCTCATTTTTCCATACTTCACCAAAGTAAGGGTGAATAGCAAAGCCCTTTGGTAGGCTCATTTGTGCATCCATCATTGCGTTGATCTTAACGATGAAGATCCACTGCAACCACTCTTCAGGTTGTAACGAATCAATCGCGAAAGGTTCAACACTGGCCAGAGCTTCGCTTGAAGGTGGAACGTCACTCCACAGCGAACATTGGCGCATTTGTTGTTCTAATTGTTGAAGTAAAAGAGGTAACTTTGTGGCAGCTGTCATTTTTCACCAAGTTATTTATCTAGTGACCTTGAAATTGGGGCATAGAGTACCATCTATTTAGGAAAGAAAGTTAGGAGCTTTATTACTATGGAAACGATTCACACGCTCACTCAGTTACTAAAGAATAGCGGTTGCCAATACGATATCTACGACCTAGGTCGTCGCATTCAGAAGATCGACAACACCTTATTCTCTGATGTTGAGCAAGGGAAACAGCCGTACCCATTTCCACTTCAGAAACAAGCTCACTTAGCCATTAGTTACTGGAACGAACACAAGCAGCCGTGGATTTGGTTCCTAAAGTTCAAGCTGGACGAAAGAGGCCTATTGCATCAAGGCGATGTAGGCAACTTCCTTAAGTTTGTTATCGAAGCGATGGGCACTCGTCTAAACGGCGAGATCAGCGAAGAGCAACAACAAAAGCTGTCTAATAATCCATACACGTTTAAGCCTTCAGAAGACAAGATGGCCGTGTTCCATAGCCAAGTAAGAGCAGGTTTAGACCTGGCGACGAGCCAATACTACGAACACGCTCAACACTACTTCACTGGCGATCTAGGTTGGGACAACTGGAAAACGGTTGGTCTTCAAGGCATCACCGATATGTGTGCTCGCCTAGGCAGCCAACAAAACGGTGTCGCGATTCGTAAAGCATTGAACAAACTACCATCAGAACCTCTATACGCAACGCTAGGGGCGCTTGAGCACACGCAAATCAATGACAAACTGGCTCAACGCTTACAAGAGATGGCCGAAAATGAGATTAACAGCCAAGAACCGGATCTGTTCTTGCTGTCTGCGTTGGTTCGTGCCCTTTCTGGTGCTGAGCAAAGCACAACGAATGCCGTAATTAACCAAGTTCTGGCGAGCCCACGCTTAAGTCACCAAGAGGTATTAATTGGTTTGGCTGGTCGAAGCTGGCACGCACTGCAAAATCCAGCGATTGCTGAGCAGTTCTTGCTGCGTCTCGCACAAACGGGCAACCAAAACTTGTTCAATCAGTTATTTGCAGATTTAGTGATGATTCCAACTCTGAGAATGGTATTTTTACCGCTACTGAACTCAAATCCATCACCAGAACTTGCCAACGCACTGGTCGAACTGCAGCAAGCGGCCAAAGCTAAATAAGCAAAATAGGCTAAATAAGCTCACTAAGAGATTCACTTTGTAGCTCATCAAAACGCGCAACTATCACAATTGGAATGAAGAGATAAAAAAGGAAGTATGGATTAAATGATAGATAACTTATTGGCTATTTTGTTTCTGTGCTTCTTTTGCTTTTTATTTTGGCAGCAGCGCAGGCAATCAGAGCTTGCGAAGGCTGCCATTGCGAGAAAGTGTAAAGAGCTGGACTTACAGTTGTTGAGTGTCGCTTTTAGTGGTCATAAGCTTAAGATGCGCCATGAGTTAACCACGATTTGGCGCTGGCATACTGTGTACCAATTTGAGTTTTCAGCGCTAGGTGATGACCTATACCAAGGCAAGCTGACCATGGTTGGCTTCCGCTCTATGCGGTTTGAGCTGCAGCCTCATAGAATGTAACGTCACAATACGCGGTATAGCGATATTCATGATAAGGACCAAACTGATCTTGTTTGGTCTCTTTAAATGCAAAGCCGAGTTTTTCTAACAACTTAATGGATGGGTTATGGCCGACATTAACGGTTGCGACGACATTCGTTAGGTGCTCTTCAAAACACACCAAGCTAAAGAAAGGTTTTAGCACTTCACTCGCAAGCCCTTTATTCCAGTGTTCTTTATCCAAAATAAAGCCAAGCTCATGCCTGCCCTTTTCAGATGAAATAAAGACATGTCCTAGATATTCGCGAGTTTGGTTATGGATGATCGCACGGCAGAAGCCGACGTTGTCTTGCAGTATTTCTTGAAAAAGGTGCTTTGCAGAGGCAACAGAATGCGGCCCGTTCATTTCAGCACGATTAATGGGGCAACAGTTTAACTTGATAAAGTCGAGTTCTAGCTGTTCAGTATAAGGTACCAACAGCGTTCTTGAGGTTGCTATCGTCATAAAACACTCCTTGTGTTGACCATTAGCAGAAAAGCAGATGTCGCGCTCTTAGATGAAAAGCTCTCGATTAAAAAGCCTCCTAGACAGAGAAAGCTTCAGAAAAAGAAAAGCCCCGACACCGAAGTGTCAGGGCTAGGGTCTTACTCGCAGCAGTCCGGCTACTAATTAATGCTCCATGCATCATCCATAATAGTGGCTGTAATCCTTCAGCTCTTTCCTTTACTTCGCCGTCCTAGCGGTGTCCAATCATCCTGAAAGCTAACAATCCTAGTTAGCGCACATCACTTGTTCCGTGAGCGGTGTCCTTTACATCGTCCTGATGCTAATCCAACCCTTTAATCCTAAAGGTGTCCATTGTCATTCCGTTGCAGCTAACTTCCTGTTAACTGACTGTATCCCTACAATGTCCTTACGCTCCATGCTTGATCACTCAATCCTAAGTAACCAAATCTTCATCCTGAAGATAACCAAATCCTTGGTGCTTTCCTGTTCCGTGTCAGAATCCTTCCGACAAGGTTTAATTTACGCGATTTAGGATTTCGGACAATAGATTTACATCACACTTTGAATTCAATTGAGTTGTTAATTATATAAAACAATTAAAATTCAACACCTTAACCATATGCATATCAATCTCTCTAGGCAAGTATTCGTGTTATCTCACAGCCTTTGTAAGAGATCTCTCACACGCCATGGGATGTTTTATGATTCGCTATCATCCACCGGAGCGAGTAAAATGACCAAAGACTAAAAATGGAGGTCAACATGCTGACAAAAGATGTTTCTGAAGAGTTGAAATCAGTGCTTGAAGGACTGCAAGCACAAGGCAAAGAGCCGACCGTTGCATTAGTAAAAGCTCGCATGAGTACATCGGTTCCAATGCCTGCTTTAATCACAACCATCAAGAGCTGGAAAAGTGCGAATCGCGTACCTAAAGTTGAAGTCGCGACACAAGAAGAGCCAGCACTAGACCGTGTTAGCCAACTGGAAAAGCAAATCCTAGAACTTACCGCTCGTGTTGCCACGCTTGAAGCTAAGTTAACTGAACAATAAGCTAACTGAGAAATAGAACACTATGAAGATATGGGTTGATGCGGACGCTTGTCCCAAGGTTATCCGAGAAACCATCGTACGCGCAGCTGAGCGAACTGGTGTTGAATGCACCTTCATCGCAAACCACGTTGTTCCTGTACCAAAACGAGTGAACATCCACTCTATTCAAGTACCAAGTGGCTTCGATATCGCCGACAACGAAATAGTAAAACGAACAGAGAAAGGCGACCTTGTCATTACTTCAGACATCCCTCTGGCAGACGAAGTGATCACCAAAGGTGCTCTGGCGCTAAGCTCGCGCGGTGAGCTTTACACCAAAGAAACCATTAAAGCGCGTCTCAACATTCGTGATTTTATGGAAACCATGCGTTCAAGTGGCATCCAAACTGGCGGACCAAGCACCCTTTCTCAAACCGACCGCCGTGAGTTCGCCAACCACCTCGATCGCCTGCTAGCAAAACGCTAACCTCGACTTTTCTTATTAAGAGAGAGCTCAAAGCCATCTCTTAGTCGCAGTAGCCCAGATGAAATTTTAATCGACATACTCCGTTCTTGATATTTATTACAATAACGGAGTATTGATTATGGTTCGTCGAATCGCCCTCTCGCTATCCATTCTTTTTTGCAGCACTCAACTTTCCTTTGCCGATGAAAGTTTTGCTGATGAAGGCTTTGCCCATAAAGATTTCGCCGATGAAGAATACGGAATCATTGGAGGCAGCATCACCTATGGTGAAAGTGTTTTCTCCACTAACAGTTCTCTTCAATTCAGTGCAACACCTAACCTCTTCTATTCTGGCCCGAAAGGCTTTATTGATGGCAGCCTAGCCAATTGGCAACTGCTACCTTATGTGGGGTTATCAGGAAACTGGCGCTTTGCTGAAGTGTCAGACACCTTCGTTGATCTGCCTAATGGTATTCAAGACAGAGATGGCAATGGAGAGTTAGGGATAACCTTAGGCACGGTAGGCGCACGCCTCACCTATTTACACGACGTGACTTCAGAACATAACGGCTACGAAGTTCAACTTCACTTAGGCAGAACCTTAGAAACGTGGACCCAGCCATTCACGATTACACCTTACCTAGAAATCGACTATCGAGACAAGAAGCTCTCAAATCATCTTTACGGCATTTCTAACGCCGAAGCTTCTTCCTCAGGGTTGAGTCAGTTTGATTCTGGCTCAACCTTTGTCTATCAAGCTGGGTTAATCGGACTCTATGAGTTCACACCCACTTGGATTGGTATCGCACGAACTGACTTAATACATCACGACAGCAACAGCTACTTGGTCCAGCGAGATTTAGGTTGGTCATTTGAATTGGGGGTAACCTATCGTTTCGCGGGGTTGTAAGTTTGTAGGCTTGAATAATTTATAGGCTTCAAGAATTTTCAGACTCCAATAAAAAGAGCCTGCATCAATGCAGGCTCTTTGGTATCTCATAGTTTAAGTTGATAGCGAATCAAAATGTTCGCCCATCACAGCTTACTAAGGCGTGTAGTACGTTGCAGCCCCCGGACCTACTGGTAGGCCAAATACGAATACCCAAACGTAGAACATTAAGCTCCAACCAACCAAGAATACGATTGAGTATGGAAGCATAGTTGCAATCAGAGTACCGATACCTAGGTTCTTCATGTAACGCGTTGCTACTGCAAGGATAAGACCGAAGTAGCTCATCATTGGAGTAATGATGTTCGTTGTTGAGTCACCGATACGGTAAGCAGCTTGAATCGTTTCTGGTGCGTAGCCTACTAGCATTAGCATTGGAACGAAGATAGGTGCTGTTACTGCCCACTGAGCAGAAGCCGAACCGATCATTAGGTTAATGAAGCCACACATTAGGATGAATGCGAAGAACAACATTGGACCCGTTAGGCCGATATCCTGTAGGAACGTAGCACCTGCAACTGCGAATACTTGGCCGAAGTTAGTCCACTTAAAGAAAGCAACAAACTGAGCAGCGAAGAACACAAGTACGATGTACATGCCCATTGAAGACATAGACTTAGACATTGCATTGATAACGTCACGGTCTGTTTTCATTGTGCCGGTAACTTTACCGTAAACAAAACCAGGAACTGCGAAGAATACGAAGATGAACGCTACGATACTTTTCAGGAATGGAGAACCCGAAACCGTACCTGCTGCTGAACGTAGAACACCATCAGCTGGAACAATCGTCCATGCAAGAAGTGCAGAAACCGCTAATACTGCGATACCCGCAAGCTTAAGGCCTTTCTTCTCAACGTCTGTTAGCTTGCCCATTGAATCATTTGATAAATCTTCAGACGCTTCTTCGTCGTTGTATTTACCCAGTTTTGGTTCAACAATCTTCTCAGTTACAAATGCACCTGTAATCGCGATGAAGAAAGTAGAAACAAACATGAAGTACCAGTTTGATTCAGGACCAACGTTGTAAGTCGGGTCGATCATTTGTGCTGCTGTTGTGGTAATACCAGAAAGCAGTGGATCAACCGTACCAATTAGAAGGTTTGCAGAATAACCACCAGATACACCAGCAAATGCTGCCGCTAGACCTGCTAATGGGTGACGACCCAAAGAGTGGAAAAGCATTGCTGCAAGCGGGATAAGTACTACATAACCCAGCTCTGAAGCCGTGTTAGAGATAATACCTGCAAAAACGACGGTTACCGTAACCATGCGCTTAGATGCGCCCATTACCATGCCACGCATCGCCGCAGATAATAGACCTGAGTGCTCAGCAATCGCTACACCTAGCATTGCAACAAGCACAGTACCTAATGGCGCAAAGCCAACAAAGTTTGTCACGAGATTAGTAACAATGAGCTGTAAGCCTTCAGCATTAAGTAAGCTTACAACGTAGATCATGCCGTCAGCAGCACGACCTGGAGCACCTTCTGGACGAGGGTCCATAACAGATACTTCAAAATATCCAGCGATACCTGAAGTAACTAGAATAGCGACACAGAAGATTGCGAAAAGAGTGATCGGGTGGGGTAATAGATTCCCCAAATACTCAACACCATCGAGAAAACGGGTAAAAATAGGTTTCTTTGGCGAGTTGTTTTTTATTGAAGCTGATGAACTCATCAGTTCCCTCCTTGTAGTGATTCCTATGCAATTGTGACAAAAATGTTCAAATTGCCAGCGAAGGGTACGCGACAAAATTATCAATTAGAAATTCAAAATGTTACAAAATGTGTAACAAACGACGATTTTTAACTCTATTTGAACAATTAATTAGCAAATAAATCTACATTAAATACAAAATCTAGATTTATAATTCACAATTACGCATTCACTACAAATATAACTAACGATATAACCTATTGATTCACTTGAAAATAAAACACATCGTACGCTAAATAAACAGTCTATATTTAATCCGGTTCCTCTTGAGGGAAAAGAAAAGCAGGCAAATGAATGAAGTTTGACTTTCCCCTCGTTTTTTACACACGTGTCACATCAAATTGACGGCTTATTTCTGAACCGCTTTGAATCTCGGATTGGTTTTACAGATAACATAGTGGCGGCCTCGGCGTTTTACTATCTGGCAATCTGGGTGACGGTTCTTTGCACTTTTCAGTGATTTCACGACTTTCATTTATTTCGCTCCCTTACCTAATTGACCAAAACGACGAGTGAAGTTCGCAACACGTCCCTCTTTATGTAGCACTCTCTGTTTACCGGTATAGAAAGGGTGCGACTTTGACGACACTTCAATAGTGAAATAAGGATAAGTATTACCATCTTCCCATTCGATAGTGCGGTCTGTTTTCAGCGTAGAGCCTATTAAGAAGTACTCATCAACGCTGGTGTCATGGAACACCACTGTGCGGTAGTCCGGGTGGATATTCGGTTTCATTGTCTTTCCCTAAATAGTTGACCTGTTATGTTATAACGTTGCAAATGATAATCATTATCAAAAGAAAAACAAGCGAATTTATGATATTTTTCCGCCATAGATCGTAATTAGAGAGCGTCTACTCATGTACTCCATTGAACCGATTGGCTTTATAGAGTCTCCTTATAAAGAGAAGTTCGCAGTACCAAGGCAGCCTAGATTAGTGCCAACATCCACCTCAAGAGTCAGGCTGGTTGACGCGGCAAACTGCCTTGAATCTGTTCGTAACATCGAACAATTTAGCCATGTGTGGCTGTTATTTCTGTTCGACAAGAATCTTGAAGCGGGCTGGAAACCAACAGTGAGACCACCTCGGCTTGGTGGTAATGAACGCATCGGTGTGTTCGCATCACGTGCGACATTCAGACCGAATGGGATTGGTATGTCCGCGGTTGAGCTCAAAGGTGTCTCTCAAGAAAAGGGACAAACTTGGTTGGACTTGGGCAGTGTCGATCTCGTCGACGGCACGCCTATCATCGACATCAAACCTTATATCCCCTACTCGGATTCGATTCCTGATGCATTAGGAGGGTTTGCTGCTGATGAACCGGAAGTGCTAGACGTGAACTTTTCACAGCAAGCCCAAGCGAAACTGGCACAGCACCCGCAGGCGCGCCATGTCATTCAAGTGATCAAAGAAGTGCTTGGTCAAGATCCACGCCCTGCCTATAAAAAAGGCAAGCCAGACAGTAAGGAATATGCGGTAAATTTGTTCGATCTTAACGTGAAATTCGTTGTTGAGGCGCTTTTCATCAATGTAACTGACATTGAACGCTTTTGAGATCCCAAATAGGCTGATATTATATGCGGCTATATCAGATTTGCTGTCGTCACTCACTGCAGTAAATTTTCTTTTATCAATGATGAAACGGATACCATAGAATGCGTACCAGTAACTACCTTCTTTCTACTCTGAAAGAGACTCCAAACGACGCAGAAGTTATCAGCCACCAGCTGATGCTACGTGCAGGTATGATCCGTAAGCTAGCTTCAGGTTTATATACTTGGCTACCTACTGGTCTACGTGTACTGCGTAAAGTCGAAAATATCGTTCGCCAAGAGATCGATAATGCAGGTGCCGTTGAAATCTTGATGCCCGTAGTTCAACCGTTTGAGCTTTGGGAAGAGACTGGCCGTTCTGAAAAGATGGGCCCTGAGCTACTTCGTTTCACAGACCGTCACTCTCGTCCATTCGTTCTTAGCCCAACAGCTGAAGAAGTAGTGACGAGCCTAGTACGTAACGAGATCAGCTCTTACAAACAGCTACCTTTAAACCTGTACCAAATCCAGACTAAATTCCGTGATGAGCGCCGCCCTCGTTTTGGCGTAATGCGTGCACGTGAATTCTCGATGATGGATGCATACAGCTTTGATATCGACAAAGAAGGCTTAGAAAAGTCTTACCAAGCGATGCACGATGCTTACTGTAAAGCATTCGACCGCATGGGCCTTGAATACCGTCCAGTATTAGCGGACTCTGGCGCAATCGGCGGCAGCGGCTCTCAAGAGTTCCACGTTCTTGCTGAAAGCGGCGAAGACCTAATCGCATTCTCTTCTGAATCTGATTACGCAGCAAACATCGAGAAAGCAGAAGCACTAGCTCCTACTGAAGAAGTTGCAGCGCCAACTCAAGAGATGGAACTGGTTGATACGCCAAACGCAAAAACAATTGCCGAGCTTGTAGAACAACACGGTCTAGCAATCGAAAAGACAGTTAAAACTCTATTCGTTAAAGCATCTGATGAAGTAGAAGCAGATATCATTGCTCTAATCATCCGTGGTGACCACGAGCTTAACGAAGTGAAAGCAGAAAACCTTCCACAGGTTGCCTCTCCACTAGAGATGGCTTCGGAAGAAGAAATCCGCGCACTTGTTGGAGCAGGTCCTGGTTCACTTGGCCCTGTTGGCCTAGAGCTACCATTCATCGTTGACCGCTCTGTTGCTGTAATGAGCGACTTCGGCGCTGGTGCAAACGTAGACGGTAAGCACTACTTCGGTATTAACTGGGGTCGTGACGTTGAGCTTGCTCAAGTTGAAGACTTACGTAACGTTGTTGAAGGCGACCTAAGCCCATGTGGTCAAGGTACTATCCAGCTTAAGCGTGGTATCGAAGTTGGTCACATCTTCCAACTAGGTAATACTTACTCTAAAGCAATGAACTGTAACGTGCTTGGTCCTGATGGTAAGAGCGTAATCCTAGAAATGGGTTGTTACGGTATCGGTGTTTCACGTGTTGTTGCATCTGCTATCGAGCAAAACCACGATAAATTCGGTATCACTTGGCCAGACGCACTAGCGCCGTTCCAGGTTGCTATCGTACCAATGAACATGCACAAATCTGAGCGCGTTAAAGAAGCAGCTGAGAAGCTATACGCTGAATTAACAGCTATGGGTATCGAAGTACTATTTGATGACCGTAAAGAGCGTCCAGGTGTTATGTTTAAAGATATCGAACTTGTGGGTATTCCTCACACTATCGTTATCGGTGATCGCAGCATGGACGAAGGTAACTTCGAATACAAAAACCGTCGTACTGGTGATAAAGAAGCTATCGCAATGGACACGGTTATCGAGCACCTTAAAGCTCAACTAGCTTAGTAATCCGATTACTGACTAGATAAACATTGAAAGGCTGCCATTAGGCGGCCTTTTTTGTACCTGTCGTTTCCCTTCAAGTTCTCTTCTATTTATCACTAGAGTAAATAACGTAAGTTAATCCCCTGTTCATCTTTAAATCCGTATATTGGGTTCATCAACTTTTTAGACCCGCTTACATTGGAGGTATCGATGGATATCAAAAGCTTACTTAACCAAGCACTTAAGTCAGATCTCGTTAAACAAGGTACTCAGAAGCTTTACCAAGGATCTTCGAGTTTAAGCAGCCTCTCTCAAGGCAGTAGCAGCAATGGCAAAGGTATCAACAAGAGCACACTTGGCGCTTTCGGTGCAGGTGCTGTTGGTGGTGGGCTATTAGGGGCGTTAATGGGCTCTAAAAAGACCAAGAAAATGGGTAAGAAAGCGGCTGGCATTGGAGGCGCAGCAGCACTGGGCGCTCTCGCTTATAAAGTCTACAACGACTACCAATCTAAACAAGGCCAGACACCCAATGTCGAACAGGCTCAGTTTGATGAAAATGATGCAAACCACAGCGTTCTGATTCTACGATCGATGATTGCCGCGTCTAAAGCTGATGGCCATGTTGATGAAGAAGAGATGGCTAAGATAGAACAAGCCGTCGAGAATATGGGCGCTGATTATCAACTGACTAAATTGGTCTCTGAAGAACTGCATAAGCCACTCGATCCAAGCGAAATCGCTCAATTAGCAACGTCACCTCAACAGGCGAGTGAGATCTACTTAGCCTCTTTGATTGTGGCCGACGAACAGAACTTCATGGAAAAGGCGTACCTGAAAGAGCTCGCGAAACAGCTCAATCTTGCTGATGAAGTCACCTATCAACTTGAACGACAAGTCTCTGGCTAATCGGCAAGTACCAAACGAAGCAATAAAGAACGGCCTAAGCAGCGAGCTAACCAAGTGAGATATTGAGCAAGGACAAACTAACTCTGAACTTGATCAGATCCACTTTGTTTTTGCTTATCTCTATGTGTATATTGAGATCAGTTATCATTTGGTTAGGTATAAAAATGAAAGTATACGATTGTTGTGATTTGGTTCGTGAACTGTATTCTCAAATTGGCAGTGGCGACCAAGGCTATATCCCTAAAGCGATCACCTGCGCAGTAAAAACATTGAATGACCTTGCTGCCGATGAGTCTCTTCCTAAAGAAGCTCGTGAACGTGCAGCCTTTGCTGCTGCTAACTTACTGATTTCAGATTTCGAGGACTAATATGAACCTCGCTAACTTTGAAAAAATGGATCCAGTGATGTTGATGAGTATCGTCAATATGAAGCTTCGTGACGACTTCGGCGGTGATTTAGATCGAGTGGTCAATTTCTATGAAATCGACAAAGCAGCATTGATCGCGAAGCTCGCGTCTGCTGGTTTTGAGTATCTTCCAGAAGCCAAACAGTTTCGATAGTCGTTTAAAAACTCTTCCTATTTGAAGGCCAACCTCTGTGTTGGTCTTTTTTTGTTGGTAATACGTAATAAGGAAACATGCAGCAAACCCGTTATAAATTATCTGTCTGCACCTATACTTTTATATCTTAGAGTCAACGAACGCGCCTTGAACCAAAGCGTATTGTTGTATAGGCTACTCAAACTAGCATATAAAACTCATCACTCAACTTGATGATAGTGAAGGATTAACAATGAAAAGACTCGGACTTTTAGCCGTTATCGCTGCCGCATTCACCGCAGGTTGCGCTTCAAATACTCAGCAAGACAACTTTCGCGAAGCCTCTTTTGAGCTGTGTAATACTGAAGTCGATATTTACTCTGTAAGCCATGATGAACGAGTTCGCATCGTCTGCTCTGATGGCTCTAAATTCGCTCTGAAAAGCGAAGACACACTAGAAGTGATGCGTGACATCAACATCGACTACTGTGATGGCGAAGGCCTAGGTAAGTTCAGTGAAAGCCGCCACTACTACTCTTTCAAGTGTAAGTCAGGCACTCTGCTTAGCATCAAAAAGTAGAATCGACACTACCAAATACCAAAGGGTTAATGTGAAAGCATTAGCCCTTTTTAGTACCTGCTGCTCTATACTCCCATCAACTGGCCACCCGATACAAAAAAGACTCCCAACAGGAGCCCTTCAAGTCGTATTCTTCAATCAAATAGTTTTAGTTCAAGAAAAAGGCGCGGAGCTTTCAACACCTTCCCTAAAACAAAAAGGCCCCAAAAGGGACCTTTAAAAGCATTTATCAAAGTAGATGAGCGAAGTTCAAGGAGCTCACACGGAGTTTGCGCTAGCAAATGAGTATGTGCGACACAGAAATTCGTTCACTCTACGCAGAAAAAATTAAGCGTAAACAGGTAGACGCTTACAGATTTCTAATACTTTTGCTTTTGTCGCTTCGATAACAGACTCATCACCCATGTTATCTAGGATGTCACAGATCCAACCTGCTAGCTCTTTCGCGTCTGCTTCTGAGAAACCGCGACGAGTGATAGAAGGAGAACCGATACGGATACCTGAAGTAACGAATGGGCTACGTGGGTCGTTTGGTACTGAGTTCTTGTTTACAGTGATGTTTGCTGCACCTAGTGCCGCATCTGCTTCTTTACCTGTGATGTCTTTGTTGATTAGGTCAACTAGGAACAGGTGGTTCTCTGTAGAACCTGAAACAATGTTGTAACCACGAGCTAGGAATTCAGCAACCATTGCTTTTGCGTTAGCAACAACGCGTGCTTGGTATTCTTTGAACTCTGGCTCTAGAGCTTCTTTGAACGCTACAGCTTTACCAGCGATAACGTGCATTAGAGGACCACCTTGGCCGCCAGGGAATACTGCTGAGTTCAGCTTCTTGTAAAGATCTTCGCCTTCGTTAGAAAGGATTAGACCACCACGAGGACCAGCAAGCGTTTTGTGCGTAGTTGTAGTTACTACGTGAGCGTGTGGAACTGGGTTCGGGTAAACGCCTGCAGCGATTAGACCTGCTACGTGAGCCATATCTACGAACAGGTAAGCACCTACTTTATCAGCGATTTCACGCATGCGCTTCCAATCACAGATTTGAGAGTAAGCAGAGAAACCACCGATGATCATCTTAGGCTTGTTCTCGATAGCTAGCTTTTCCATCTCTTCGTAATCGATTTGACCTGCTTCATCGATACCGTAAGGGATGATGTTGTAAAGCTTACCAGAGAAGTTTACTGGAGAACCGTGAGTTAGGTGACCACCGTGCGCTAGGCTCATACCTAGAACCGTATCGCCTGCATTTAGTAGTGCCATGTATACAGCGTTGTTTGCTTGAGAACCTGAGTGAGGCTGTACGTTTGCGTACTCTGCACCAAATAGTTCACATGCACGTTCAATTGCTAGAGTTTCAACTTTGTCTACGTACTCACAACCACCGTAGTAACGCTTGCCTGGGTAGCCTTCAGCGTATTTGTTTGTTAGCTGAGAACCTTGAGCTTCCATTACACGTGGGCTTGTGTAGTTTTCTGAAGCGATAAGTTCGATGTGCTCTTCCTGACGAAGAGTTTCTTCTTGGATAGCTGCGAATAGATCCGCATCGTAATCAGCAATGTTCATGTCACGCTTAAGCATCTGTATCTCCTGACTCAGATTGTACTGAAAGTTTCAAAAAAACCACACAACGACCGAAAGCAAACGTTTCCGTCACCGTTTTGATGTGACGCATTCTACATAATTTGATCTAGGTCATAAAGAGCTAATTGCAATTTTATCATGCAGTTTTTTCATAATCACAAATAAGATTCATCATGGTTATTAAGCTTATCCAACCAAAGATGACGCTTACTGTCAATTTTACGATTTACACCCTGTAAAACGCAGATTACATAGGTTTACCTTAATTTTGCCCCTCTAGCTACCGAAAGCTAAGGTTTTTCTCTACTATGCACGCCTTTATTGGTTAGGTAATTATAAAAACGATGGAAAAACACTCACGTAAAGAAGATTGGGTAGCAATCCTCACTGGCACGTTTTTAGTGGCGTTAGGCGTCTTCTTTTTACAGTCAGCGAACCTGCTTACTGGTGGCACTACTGGCTTGGCTCTGCTTTTGAGTCAATTTATGCCGGTAACCTTTGGTATTCTGTACTTTATTGCTAATTGCCCATTCTACTTATTAGCATGGAAACGATTTGGCCGTCACTTCGCAATAAGCAGTGCCATATCAGGGGCTTTAGTGTCTGTGTTTGCCGATCATTTATACTTGGTGATTTCGTTAGAAGTTCATAATGAGATTTACTGTGCTGTTGCAGGTGGCCTGTTGATGGGCTTAGGCATGCTGATCTTATTCCGTCATCGCTCAAGTTTGGGTGGCTTCAACGTCTTGTGTTTGTTCATTCAAGATCGCTACGGTATCTCAGTAGGCAAAACCCAAATGGCTATTGATGCGTGTATTCTTTTTGCATCATTCTTCTTCGTATCACCTTGGGTAATTGCTGTTTCTGTATTGGGCACCGCGATATTGAACATCGTATTAGCGATGAATCACAAGCCTACGCGTTATTCAGTGAACTACGCGTCTTAGCGCCAGCTATCCAATCAATGAATTACTAGCTGTTTTTCATAACGAAAACAGCTAGTATTTAGCTTTTATAAGCTTACCCTCTCTTTTCTTATGCAAGATTACCTCTCTAGTGCCAAAGACACTCAAACCTCGATCTCTATCGAAGGTTTAGAATTCAATCCCGCGACACGTGTCTTAAGTTGCAACGAGCAGGTCATCGATCTAGAACCTCGTTCTATTGAATTACTCGAACTGTTTCTGACTAGCGTGGGTGAACCGCTCGCAGCTGAGCAGATCATCGAGTCGGTTTGGCAAAGTAACTTCATCTCGAAGAATGTGCTTACTAACAGGATCAGTACACTGCGCTCAGTGCTGCAGAAGTACCTACCAGAAAGTGATGCGACTAAGATCTTGGTCACCTACCCACGCAAAGGGTACTTCCTTAACCCTAGCTCTGTGAGCTTTGCTAATGCACAGCCCGAAACCCTTGAGATAACCGAACAACCTCAAGCGAATAAAAAGACATCACCGTTTAATCTTTTGTTACTGTCACTCTCTGTTGTGCTGCTAATAAGCACCGCGACTTTAGGCTATATGTTTTGGCACTCTTCAAACCAAGCCTCAGAGCTTGAACGAACACAGAGGCTGATTCCTAAGGTCGAGCTATTGCTAAACCGTATCGATGCCATTGGAGACAATGCGAGAACGTATCGCAAAGCCGTTAAAGCGCTACTACTTCAACAACAAATTGAATACGCTTATACCGATTTAGCAAATCAAGACGCACCAAGTTATTTCGTAGACCCAATAGACAGCACGCCCTTTTTTCCGGGCGCCAAAAACATGCGCACCAGTGATTACCTGCTCAATATTCAATTGAAAGATCAGGAAGTCGATACACGCCTTGCGGCTAAAGTCAGCCTTATTTACCCAAGTTCAGGGAAACTTGCTTTCCGCGGTGTCTACTCAATCGAGATTGATAACCTCAGTGAAGACTTGATGGAGATAAATAGAGAGCTAGCGAACTACTTCGCTTTACCAGCTCCACTATCACCAAAGTGGTCTGTCAGTGATAAAGAGCTGAGCCGCTTGCTAAACGGGGAAACGCTTAAGCTTGATAGCGTGCCACTCAACGTGATGACTTCAACCTTGCTTGCTCGACAACTGGCACTATTTGAGACTGACCACCAGCGTCTTATTAGCTTCACTAGCCTGGTACAAACGCGTTTTAAGTTGATTCCCGACGAGCTAAAACTCTGGCTTGGGATTATTCACTTCAAGTTAAGAGACCTGCAAACCGCGAAGGAATTTCTGACCAATACGGCGGGCAACTCGACCATTGAGAACGCACTTGTCTATATGATGATTTCCCATATTGCTTACAAGCAAGGGGACATGGATAAGTTTCGCCTCAACTACATGGAATCCTTAGTCGCGTTATTGCGAGTGGTTCCTTCTGAAGAGTTGTTTGCTCGCTTATCCAAACCTGAGTCGAAATCGACCTGTCTCCAGCCTTGGAAAAATCTAAAATTGAGCATCAAAGAGCCACTTATTATTAAGCAGTGGGAAAACCTAATGCTTAACTACTGCACGAATGTCGGTCATCAACTTTCCGAATAAAGAAATATAAAACATTTAAAAACAAAAGCTTAAATATAAATTAAGATCTTATGTATCTTCATTTTTTGCCCTATTAACTCTCTCACCAATAGCATTCCTAAAAACATCAGGCCGCTCTAGGCCAACTATATTAGGAATGCTCAACATGAAAAAATCCATGACGCTGCTTGCGACTTCTCTCTTTGCTCTTTATGGCTGTGGCGGCGGAGGTGGCTCTTCTTCATCAGGCTCAACTGGAGCAACTCAGTTCGATTACCCGATCAACAACTCTCAGTTTGCACCAAAGAACATCACATTGTTGTCTTACCTAATATCAGAAGATGGCGGAGTGAACGTAGCACTGAATCTTGCATACCGAGATATCAGTTCACAGCAAATGTTGGCCAATATTCAGTTGGAATTAGATAAGTTAGCGATCTCTAATGAGACTGAAGGTGTAGCTGAGTTAGAGAAGCTAAAAACAACGTTAGAGAGCATGGTTAACAGCGGTATCAACGACTTCTACGCCGCTGATATGACGGTACAAGGTGAAACGGACAGTGGCTTGTTTTATAAAGGCAGTGATGGCTTTGTTAACTCAGTTGATTCCAATATAGAATTGACTAATGGTGAGGCTGTCGACTTTTTGGTGACTAACCCAGTATTCAAATCTTCAGGCAGTACAGTAAAAGAAAAAAGCCCCAATATTAGTCACAGCAGTAGTTCTGTCGGGCTTTCGTTTGAGGTTACTACTGGCCAACTAGAAGCCTTGCTTGATGATTTCTACGAAGGCGAGATCGATGATTTAGGACCGTCAGACACACGATGTGACTTCCATTGGCAGCAACAAGTTTCCGAAAATGGTCAGCGCTCAACGGTAACGGTTCAAGACAAGAAAATTGAAACGGCGTATCTGAAAGTTGAAAACACTTACAACGTGGTTTGTGATGGGTATGATTCAGCTGAATTTCAAAGCAATACTGAAACATGGTTCAACCCAAGCTTTGGCGTTGTGAAAATGATGGACTGGGATGAAAAGAATGGCACCCAACTGAGCGAAACGACGTGGGCTCTCGATTCATTTACAGTCAACAAAAGCTAGCAACCGAAGCCTTCCATTAAAGAATAGGAAGGAAAGCTTTGAGCCTGACACATAGAGTTCTGGCTCAAAGCTTATACTCGCATAGGGGAACGAGTATTATTGCTCTATCAAGAGAATTCTTGTTTCATATGGTCGTAAGGCTACCATGTTTGAAGAAACTGGCGACTGCTCATCAGAGTAATTCCCCAATAGCAATTGCGCTTTATCCAGTTCAAATTCATTAGGTAACTCAACCTGACACGCTTCACCGTAATAGTTGTTAATACACAACAAAGTCTGACTATCCGTCTCGCGAGAATACGCAAATACCGATGGGTGCTCAGGCAATAGATCTTTGTAGCTACCATGGGTAATCACAGGCACTTCTTTACGTAACTCAATCAAGCTCTTGTAGAAGTAAAAAACAGAGTCTTTATCCTCTAGCGCTTGCTCAGCGTTGATCTCAGTGTAGTTATTTGCAACATCTAGCCACGGCTGAGCTTGTGAGAAGCCTGCATGCGCTTCGCTGTTCCACTGCATCGGCGTACGAGAGTTATCACGAGATTTCTGCGCCAGAATCGCCATCATATCTTGATGCGCCACACCATCACGGTTCACCATGATGTCATACATGTTGGTACTCTCAACATCACGATACTGGCTGATCTCGGTGTAACCTGGGTTGGTCATGCCAATCTCTTCACCTTGATAAATATAAGGCGTGCCTTGCATCATGTGGACAGACGCAGCCAACATCTTCGCCGACTCAACACGATACTGCTGATCATCACCTAAGCGGCTCACCACTCGCGGTTGGTCGTGGTTACACCAAAATAGTGCGCCCCAACCCTTGCCGTTCAAGCCTGTTTGCCAATGATTGAAGATCGACTTGAGCTTTAAGAAATCAAACGGCGCATTAGTCCACTTCTCACCATTAGTGTAATCCACTTTAAGGTGGTGGAAGTTAAACACCATCGATAGCTCACTGTTATCAATGTTTGAGTACTGTTGGCAATGCTCGAGTGTCGTTGAAGACATCTCGCCTACTGTCACGCTGCCGTATTTCTGGAATACCGCTTCGCTTATCTCTTTCAGGTATTCGTGCACACGTGGGCCATCAGTGTAAAAACGACGACCATCACCGATATCATCATTAGGGAAATCTTGCTGTTTCGAAATCAGGTTGATCACATCCAAGCGGAAGCCATCAACACCCTTCTCAGCCCAGAAGCTGATGACGTCTTTCACTTCTTCGCGCACAACCGAGTTCTCCCAGTTAAGGTCGGCCTGCTCTTTTGCAAAGAGGTGTAGGAAATACTGACCCGTCGCTTCATCCATCTCCCATGCATTACCACCGAACTTAGACTGCCAGTTGGTTGGTGCTTGGCCGTTTAATGGATCTTTCCAGATGTAGTAGTCGCGGTATGGGCTGTTTTTGTCCCCCAATGCCGACTGAAACCACGCATGCTCTGTTGAGGTGTGGTTTACCACGATATCCATCACGATACGGATACCACGTTGGTGCGCTTCAGCCAGCAATAGGTCGAAGTCTTCCATGGTGCCGAATTGCGGGTTAATCGCATAGTAATCTGAAATATCGTAGCCGTTATCGATCATTGGGGATGCGTAAACTGGGGTTAACCAAATTGCATCCACACTCAAGTGTTTAAGATAATCCAGTTTTGAAATGATCCCTTTGATATCGCCAGTACCTTTACTGCCACTATCACAAAAACTCTTTGGGTAGATTTGATAGATGGTTGCGGTTTTCCACCAACTTTCATCATGCTCAGTCATCGCCATCTCTAACACTCACTTACCAGAAAATATAAAATAAAAATCACCATGTGAATCATGGTCAAATAGCCGTTATAACTAAAAAAAAGCTATCACTAAGAGAAAAAGCGATGACTCACTTTGGAGTCATCGCTTATTTAATGCATTACGCGTTGGCGGTTTCTAGTTCGCCTTTCATCTGTGCTCGTTTATAGAAGAACAGTGTTAACGTGACGGGTAATACAATCGCCACCAGCATCGCAATTAAGTAAACAGACCAATATTGCGGTTGAATCGATAAGATGCCCGGTAAACCACCAACACCGATACCATTCGCCATAACACCTGCACTACCACAGATTGCAGCCGCTGCGGCACTGCCGATCATTGCGCTCAACATTGGGAATTTGTATTTGAGGTTGATGCCGTACATCGCAGGCTCTGTCACACCTAAGTAGGCAGAGATTGCAGCTGGAACCGAGATGTCTCGTTCGCCTTCGCGTTTACTTAAGATGATGATGCCGACAACCGCTGAAGCTTGTGCGATATTTGATAGAGCAATCAAAGGCCAGATTGGCGTGCCACCTAAGTCTTGCATCAGTTGTAGGTCGACTGCGTTGGTTGTGTGGTGAATACCTGTAATAACCAAAGGTGCGTATAGGAAGCCAAATACCACAGAGCCAAGAATCGCAAAGTCACCCGTCATTGCCGCTTTAGCCGCAAATGCCACGCCATCGCCTAACATGCGGCCAAATGGGCCAATGAAAGCGTGAGCTAGAATCACAGACAAAATAATCGATACAAATGGCACGACAACAAGATACAGATAAGAAGGAACAATACGCTTAAGGTTGGTCTCAATGAACGCCAGAGCCACGCCTGCTAGCATCGCAGGGATCACCTGCGCCTGATAACCAACTTTCTCAATCACGAACAAGCCAAAGTCCCACACCTCAGGTACCGATTTACCTATCATGTAAGCGTTCATCAATTGCGGGGAAACCAAGGTCACACCGAGCGTGATACCCAAAATAGGGGTTCCGCCGAGCTTCTTAACCGTCGCCCAACACACACCAACCGGCAGGAAGAAGAAAATCGCTTCGCCAATCAACCACAAGAAAGAGTGAACGGTTGCCCAAAATTGGCTGATTTCAACGAGGGTTTTGCCGTCGAACATGCGAATGTCGCCAATCACATTACGGAAGCCAAGAATCAAACCACCCGTAATGATGGCAGGCAGCAGTGGTACGAAAATTTCGGCTAAATGGGAGATACCACGCTCAAGGAAGTTCATGTTCTGACGAGCAGCAAGCTTCGACTCATCTTTTGATGATGCCTCTTTACCCGTTTGCTCAATCAGAAGTGCGTACACTTCATCAACCTCTGTACCAATCACGACTTGGAATTGACCTGCGTTCGTAAAGCAGCCTTTTACCAGCTTCAGCTTTTCTAGTTCTGCTTTGTTCGCTTGTTCCGTATCATTCAATACAAAACGCAGTCGAGTCAGACAATGGCTGACACTCGCAATATTCTCTTTGCCACCGACTAACTCGATAAGACGCGCAACGTCTTGCTTCGCTATCTTACTCATACTACCCCACCCTGGTTTCATTCAATTACTCATCTAAACCATGCAGCAACAACCACTCAAGATTTAGACTCATGGGAACATTCCCAATCACAGTTATTATAATGCCCGTATGAATAATAAATTAAAATGGGAACAGTCCCATTAATTGAAAGAGATCACACTCTAATTTTAATCTAAGCGGTTCGATTTCGCCTAATTGAGTGGATTATAGAATCGGAGATTGGGTGTGATGAGAGATCTCTGAATTGCCTAAAAGCTGAGAGATCAATAGATTAGCCGCTAGCTTACCTGCAGATTGGTAGCCAGGATCAATGCTAAATACACGAGGGAACAAGAAAGAGAGAAGATCATTGCCACCAACGCCTGTTACAACCACATCTTCACGTTGTAGTTCTTGTAGACGCTTGATCACGCCAAGAGCCAATGTGTCACTGGCACAAACAAGTGCTTGAGTTGTAGGAGTCAGTACCTCATCCACCAGCTGATAAGCGCTTTCATGATGAAGCTGACCAGTACGATAGTTCGCAATCACTCCAGTGCTTTCGCACCAATCGAGATAAGCCTTAAGACGCAGCTCACCGGTTGATTTATCGCTAGGATCAACACCAATAAAGCCGACATCTGAGATCCCCTGATCTGACAGATGCGCTAACGCACTATTGATCACCTGTTGGTTATCGTAGTTAATCGACGTTACGTTCTCGGTATCCAGAGCAATAACCACGGCCTTGTGCTCCCACGCTTCGATTGCGGGAATGTCACAATCCGTAAAGCCAAACACAATGATGCCATCCACATTACGACGCTTAAGAACCTGAAGGTGCTCGTTGGCTTTGTCTCTGTCGAGTTGGCTTTCCATGATCACCACGTCGTAATCCGCTCGATACAACTCAGCTAGCATGGTGCTAACGGCTTTGTTTTCAGAGGGAGAATCTAAACGAGAAATGATCACGCCGATGACTTTTTGACTGCCACCACGCATTGATTGCGCAGACTTTGAAGGCGTGTACCCAGATTCTTGAATTACTCTTTCCACCCTTTCACGGGTTTCAGGTTTCACTTTAGGATCATTGGTCAGAACGCGAGATACGGTTGACTTACCAACACCGGACAGCTTAGCAATATCGAGAATAGTGAGTTTTTTGCTCATAAAAAGTCTAACGTTAAAGGGAAGAGAAGAAAAAGTGAGGGTAGATTCCCTCACTTAACTGTTTGTAAATTATAGCAGTTCTTACTATGACTTACTTTTGGCAATTACGATAGACCACACGGCCAAGTTCGAGGCGTGCGTCGTCACCTTTAGTACGCAAAGTGATGCTGTTAATCATCTCTGAGGTGCCATCGTCTAAGATGTATTTGGTTCCTGAGCCTGCTGGTACCTGAGTCAATTGGTACTCGTTATCAGGTAAACGTAATACTGCTTTTTCATTACTAAGGTAAGCCACATCAAACGAAACGTCAGACTCACATTGATAAGTCACGAATTGATTATCCGATGCTGCACTATCAGGGGCTGCTGATTTAGAGCACCCGACCAATGCTACCGTACATAGAGATGCTACCAACATAGCTTTCATACTTCGTTCCTCATCTTTATATAGTCAATGACACTTAGTTTAGACTCAGGTTAGAAAAACCTAATTGATAAGCAAGTGCCTAGTGATAGGTAAATACCTTAGTGACAAATAAACGCTTAGCCTTTTAAGAAAGCAGGTACATCTTTAATGCTATCAAGTACCACACTAGCTAGTGCTTCACCCTTGTCAGTGATTGGCTTACCGGTTCTTACCAATACTTTAGTGCCAACACCTGCGGCTTCTGCAGCCATCATGTCTTCAGCTTTATCGCCAATCATCACAGAGTTAGCCATATCAATCTTCAGAAAGTCACGAGCAGAAATGAACATGCCTGGCTTTGGCTTACGACATTCACAATCTTGCTTGTAGTCACCAATGCCGTGCTCAGCGTGGTGAGGACAGTAATAAATGCCATCGAGCTCGACACCATTATCAACAAAGTTCCAATCCATCCACTGCGTTAAAGAAAGAAAACGGTCTTCGCTAAACATGCCACGAGCAATGCCAGACTGGTTAGTCACTAGCACCAATAAATAGCCCATATCTTTAAACGCTTTCGCCGCTTCAAACACACCGTCGATGTATTCAAAGTCATGCTCATCATGTACGTAGCCGTGATCAACGTTAATCACACCATCACGATCTAAAAAAACAGCAGGTTTAGACAAAATTTTGTTCTCTATCAACTCTCTATTAATCATTAATTATTACACGCTTTATTTGCTTCATCACTATCTATTTAGTTTTGCGTTCGTTAACGATTTGTTTCCATCCCAGCAATACAATCGACGTTTAGCCGTCTAGACGTAAAAATATCTATTGACTTAGATCATAGAACACCATAGCATCGTCTGTAAATCGAGCGAGCTATCGACATATTATTCTGTTCTACCTGCACGGGTTTCTCTATGATTAAAGTGAATCAAGTCAACAAGGTTTTTTATCAAGGCACTAAAGAAATCAATGCCTTAATTGATATCAACCTCCACATTCCTCAAGGTCAAATCTTTGGAGTCATCGGCTCTTCAGGTGCAGGCAAAAGTACCCTAATCCGCTGTGTAAATATGTTGGAAGCGCCAACGTCAGGTGAAGTGATTGTTGACGGTATCGACCTGACAAAACTCAGCAAATCTGAACTTAGCGAAGCGCGCCGTAACATCGGCATGATTTTTCAGCACTTCAACCTGCTGTCTTCTCGTACTGTATTTAACAATGTAGCACTGCCTTTAGAACTTGCTGGTAAAGATAAAGCGATTATTGAAGCGAAAGTGAGTGAGTTACTTGAACTCGTTGGCTTGGCGGATAAGCGTGATACTTACCCTGCAAACCTAAGTGGCGGTCAAAAACAGCGTGTTGCGATTGCTCGTGCACTGGCTTCAGACCCAAAAGTACTATTGTGTGATGAAGCGACCAGCGCACTGGATCCGGCAACCACTCAATCGATTCTTGAGCTACTGCGTGAAATCAACCGTAAGTTAAACATCACTATCCTGCTTATTACGCACGAGATGGATGTAGTGAAAAGCATTTGTCACGAAGTGGCGATCATTGGCGGTGGTGAATTGGTAGAGAAAGGCACAGTTGGTGACATCTTTGCTCACCCTAAGACTGAACTAGCGCATCAATTCATTCGTTCAACGCTGGATCTGACGATTCCTGAAGATTACAAAGCACGCTTGCAAGAGACTCGCGTAAACAGCAGCTACCCGCTAGTGCGTCTTGAGTTTACGGGCGCAACGGTTGATGCTCCGCTGATGACGCAGATTGCACGCAAATTCAATATCGATGTCAGCATCCTAAGCTCTGACCTTGATTACGCCGGTGGCGTGAAGTTCGGCATGATGGTTGCTGAACTGTTCGGTAATGAAGCAGATGATAATGCTGCTATCCAATTCCTACGCGACAACAATGTAAAAGTAGAGGTGCTTGGTTATGTCCTTTAGTTTCAACGAGATTGCTGAATGGATCAGCCTTAACGGTAACCTTCTATTAGTCGCAACAGGCGAAACACTTTACATGGTTGCTGTTGCAGGCATTGTTGGCTTTGCTGTCGGTATTCCATTAGGCGTGATTCTACACACGACTAAAAAAGGTGGTCTGTTAGAGAACACCAAAGTAAACAAGATTCTAGGTGCGATTGTGAACGTGGGTCGTTCAGTACCTTTCTTAGTTTTGATGGTTGCGATTATCCCACTGACTAAGATGCTGATTGGTACCTTCATCGGTACGACAGCTGCGATTGTTCCACTGACTATTGGTGCTATCCCATTCGTGGCTAGACTAATCGAGAGTGCGCTACTTGAAGTACCAACAGGTCTAGTAGAAGCAGCTCAATCAATGGGCGCAACACCAACACAAATCATCAATAAGGTTCTGCTTCCTGAAGCACTACCGACTATTATCAACTCAGTAACGATTACGCTAGTGACGCTGGTGAGCTACTCAGCAATGGCAGGTACGGTTGGTGGCGGTGGTCTAGGTGATGTCGCGATTCGTTACGGATTCCACCGCTACGATGTGACCATCATGGCTGTAACGGTGGTGATGTTGATTGTGCTTGTACAAATTATTCAATCAATCGGTGATTCATTAGTTCGCCGTGTTGACCACAGATAAAGACTCAGCGTTAAAACGCAAACTATCTAAGACAAGAGTCGTCTGAACCAAATTAAATAGATTTATTAAAAGGAGATTATTATGAAATTTAGCCTTAAAGGTTTACTTACTATCGCAGCAGCGGCATCAGCGCTAGTACTAGCAGGTTGTGGTGATAAAGAAGTGGATACTTCTAAAGTAAAAGTTGGCGTAATGGCAGGTGCTGAAGCGCAGGTTGCTGAAGTTGCAGCTAAAGTAGCAAAAGAGCAGTACGGCCTAGACGTTGAACTGGTTACTTTTACGGATTACGTAACACCAAACGCAGCACTGGATGACGGTTCTATCGACATCAACGCATTCCAACACGCACCGTATCTAGATCAGCAAGTGGCTGACCGTGGTTACAAACTGACTATCGCTGGTAACACGTTTGTTTACCCAATTGCTGGTTACTCTAAAGAAGTAAAATCTGTAGACGAAATCCAAGACGGTGCTCGTATTGCGGTACCAAACGATCCAACAAACCTAGGTCGCTCTCTACTGCTTCTTGAGCAACAAGGTCTTCTTGAGCTTCGTGAAGGTGCTGGTCTTCTAGCAACAGTTCGTGACATCGTTAAGAACCCTAAGAACCTAACAATTGTTGAACTAGACGCAGCACAACTGCCACGTTCTCTTGATGATGTAGCGCTTTCTATCATCAACACAACTTACGCAAGTTCTATCAATCTTACTCCACAAAAAGATGGCGTATTCGTTGAAGACAAAGATTCTCCTTACGTAAACCTAATCGTTTCTCGTGAAGACAACCTAAATGCAGAAAACGTACAGAACTTCGTTAAAGCTTACCAAACTGAAGAAGTGTACAACGCAGCTTCTGATATCTTCCAAGGTGGCGTAGTTAAAGGTTGGTAATCACCTAAACTGCAGCATTGTATAGATACCCGAAGGGGCTGACATAACGTCAGCCCCTTTTTTATCTACGGCAGTTTTTTATGTACCGCAGTTCGTTAGAAAGGCTCGGCTTACCACCAAGCTTCCACTTGCATACCAACACTCATCTCACTGTTCTTACCTTCACCGAAGGCATTGTCATTTTCAGCATCGTTTAGGTAAGTCGCAAAAATACGGAATTCAGGACGAGACCAAAAACCCACTTGCGGCACCCAAGCCTGAGCGACGGTAAACTTACCACCCGCGCCGTCTTGGTTATCAATGGTTTCCACAAAGCCACCAATTTCAAGGATGGTACGCATGCGCTTGTCCCACTTATAAAGCGGACGGATTACAGCACTGAACGACTCATCATCACTGTTGTTCGCACCCACACCCGATGACGCAGCGTAACGAACTGTGTGACCAAATTCGATGTTCTCACCGATAGCAAGCACACCCCAGTTAATCAATCGGAAGCCATCCGCATCGTTGTTGTTTGCATCACGAACGATGCCCTTACCGGTACCAAAGGTGGTCATCTGCTCGGCATAACCAGAGTTAGCCACTTGGAGAATGGTTTTGTTGAAACCACCCGCTAGGTTTTGATTTAGGCTAGCTGTCAGCATCACGCTATCATCCGCGTCCACCGTTTGGCCCTGCTTTTCATTGGCGAAGTTCATATCAATACCGACTTCAAGATCCGCATTGTTCCACAATGGAATACCCGCATAACGTATATCCGCAATCATGGCTGTGGTCTCTTTTCCATCAAACACATCGCCTGTCACAGTGTCTTGAATCAAAGCCACCGATAATTTACCTGGTCCCATATTGATGTGTTCAACACCCGCACCAATACCGCTGACATCCCAGTAGTAGTTATCAACGATGTGTACATCATGGCGTTGGTAGTAGCGCTCACCCGCCCAAATGCCAATGTCCTTATCTTCAAAAAGCCCTACCGCTTGGACATTGAGTTGAACCACATCCACGCTTTTATCCGCCGCATTCTCATCTTGGCCTTGCCAGTACGACAACATAGAATCAACTAAAAATGAAACGTCGTCCTCAGCATACACTTCTTTTCTAAAACCAAACTCGCCATACAGGTCATTTTCGTTGCCGAGTCGTCCAACTTTACTCACCTCCCATTTACTATTTGAACCGCCTTCATTACTCAGGCCAACGCCGCCGCGCATGTAGCCATTAAACTCCAATGGCGTGGTTTCATCAGCGTATAAATTAGGTGCAAGTAAAGCAGTAGAGAGTGCAGCAGCAATAGGTAACAGTTTCATCGTCCATTCCTTTAAGATCTATAATTGCGTTATTTTTATAAATGGGAACATTCCCATGGGATCGATCCCATTTATATTGAGAGGAATATAAATTGAAAGGGAACTGATTGATTACTGTGATCCAGTTAACTATTGAAATGATCAAAAGTTGATGGATGTGGAATTATGTTGGTGAATACTTGAGGGCTACAGAGAGAGACATACGGCACAGAATGTGTGCATTTAAGAGCTGAATAGGTTCGACAATATTGGCAAAGCCCAATACTGATTAATGCTCAATATGGAGGTCAAAAAAAGAGAAACAAACAAGAAGCTAACAAGGAGAAAACAGAAGAATAAGTATCGAAGTATTGATCAACACTTCGATACCTTGAATCGCAAATTAAGCTTTAGGAGTTAGGGATTTAGAGTTACTTAAGATGATCCCAAGAGATATTTGATACCAGACGGCAGTCATCACACTTGAAATAGAAAATATCGTGGATCGGCGCATCTAGCAGCCATTCGCCACCACATTGAGGACATTTACGCTCTTTTTCAGCTTTTAAGCTGATGCCACCTACGCGGTACAAGTAGTAATAAGTCGGGATCTTCGTAAGATATTCAATGCGTCCTCTTAAGCCCCAACCGCGTTTAAACAACACACTTTTGGTATCGCTGATCTCAGTCAGAGTTGCGTGTTCAGCACGACACCCCCCACCCATTTGGACTTCATCACAGGCTTGCCATTCAGTCTGCCATTTCAACACGGCTTTATGGTCACCATTGAAGGTTGGCGGGTTGCGGTACAGAGGGATCGGTAACAAGCTATCGCCACTACGTAGCGGTGAACAGGTATGAACGAACGTCGTGTAAAGTACCTGCCAGCTAGGCGCTTCGTCTTCAGCTACTTCTTCAGAGTTAAGATCTCGACCAAGTAAACGCATTTTTGGCGCAAGCAGGCTCGCGTTAGACAAGCGATCAAAACACACTTTCACGAAATCTGAGTGGTTACGCGGATGTAAGCTGTCTTGCTCTGGACAGACAACGCGAACATAAAACTCACCGTCACCCATCACGATAGGAAACTCACGACCCAGCACTTGTCCGTTATAACGAAGTGCATCCATTAAGCCATTAACAGCCTTGTCGACAGCGCTTACCGTTGTGTTATCAAAACACTCAAATTGAAGTTCTAGTACGTACATCTATTTATACCGCTGGTTGTAGCTTTTCTAAGAATTCTGCCAATGTCTCGGCGAGTACATCTCGATTTTTAGTGCCTAAGCGCTCTAAAATCACGTTGCCCGTTAGGTTACAGATAGAGATAACATCCAGTTCCGCGTCAGTAGCTGCGATGAAAACCGTAGGCTTTAGCTTTAAGCGACGTTGAGTCACGAGGTGACCTAAGATGTTTTCTTGTAGGCATTCGAAGTCTTCGTCACTCCAAATCTGTAATAGAGTCAGTTCATTACCGTCGAAGGTCGCATTCATGTCTGCGCTGTATTGCGCACCGTAGAAGGTTTTGATGTCTTCGTGCAGCGTCAATTCAATGCCCGTTTCAACGTTAGTGAAATCTGCGAATTGCTCACGTGGATAGTGCTTCCATAACACGGCATCGCCGCTCTTTTCTTCTACACATGGCGATACCACGTCCACCAACTCCTCATTGCGAGGTAAGCTTTGGTGTTGCTGTTGCCACGCGTCAACGTATCGCTGACTAAAAGAAAGTAGTGCGTCTTGAGCACGTTGAGTCATGAAAATCTCCTAAACACAAAATAATAAATAGAATCCGAGCCCTTTCCGTGTCGATTAGGCGATGACTTAATGACAGGGTAATGGGGATTCAGTAAAATCGACCCCATTCTAATCGAATTTGAAACGAAAGTATGAGCAAATATTCTGACGCAAAAGAGCTAGCGGGTTTAACCCTAGGCCAAAAAACTGAGTACTCTAACCAATACGATGCAAGTTTATTGCAACCTGTACCCCGTAGCCTGAATCGTGATGATCTTGCGCTAAACGGAGAACTGCCTTTTGTTGGTCATGATATTTGGACAATGTACGAACTTTCGTGGCTAAACACTAATGGCCTACCACAAGTGGCCGTGGGTGAAGTTTTCATCCCAGCAACGAGCCCAAACTTAATTGAATCAAAATCTTTCAAGCTGTACCTAAACAGCTACAACCAGACTCAATTTGAAAACTGGGAGCAAGTAACTGAGCGACTGACCCAAGATTTGTCAGCATGTGCAGGCGAAACTGTCATTGTGAATGTAAACTCAGTAACCGACTACACCAACCAACCTATCGTAACGATGGAAGGCGACTGTATCGACAACCAAGACATCCAAATCACTAGCTACGACTTTGAAGCATCACTGCTTGAAGGCGCTGCTGGCGAACAAGAAGTGGAAGAAACACTGCACAGCCACCTATTGAAGTCGAACTGCTTGATCACCAACCAACCGGACTGGGGCAGCGTTGAGATCGCATATTCAGGTAAGCAAATTGACCGTGAAGCTCTGCTACGCTATTTAGTTTCTTTCCGTGAGCACAACGAATTCCACGAACAATGTGTTGAACGTATCTTCACTGACATCATGAAATACTGTAGCCCATCGAAGCTAACCGTATTCGCACGTTACACGCGTCGTGGTGGTCTGGATATCAACCCATACCGTTCAACAGAGCAAGATAGACCAAGCCACAACAAGCGTATGGCTCGCCAATAATAGGCTCAAGACACACACTTATTGGAACCTACCTCATCTTTAAAGGGACATTGAAATGCGTTGGTTATACGTCGTTAGCCTATTTATTTTAAGCTTAAGCACATCGGTTAATGCGTCGGTCTATTCATCGGCGCTGCTCAACGAAGCCAATAATTTGGTTGAGATCGAGCCGAGCCAAGCAAAACAAATGGCCAACAGCTACCTAACGCTACGTGTCCTTTCTGATCAGCGTGAGAAAAGCCCTTCGGCAATTTCTCGCGAAGAGACAGACTCTTCGATTCGAACCCCAAACAGCAGCATCGATGCCTACAAGATACTAGCGAAAGCCGAGTACAACCTTGGCAACATTCGCATTGCGATTCAGCACATCGACAAAGCCTCTGAGCTCGCGAAAACCTATAAGCTTGAGTACCTCAAACTGGATCTCGAGATCCTAAAAGTACGCTTACTTTGGCTAAGTGACAGAAAGTCCGCCAAAGCAAAGGCAGAGCTAGCCAATATTGAAACAAACCTAGAATCGGTGAATAAAACCTTACGTCTGACGGAAGGCATCACCTACCGCTTGATCATGCTGAAAGCCGATATCGCCTCTTACGATAACAAGATCGATGAAGCGGAAAAGTACTACCAAGAAGCGAAGACTTACCTCGACCAACGTTACTCTGAAAAAGTGACCATCGATTACCACATCTCGGTCGGTGAGTTTTACCTGAACCACAAAGAGTACAACCACGCGCTATCTGAGTTGTTGTATGGTTATTGGAAGTCGGTAGAAGGCAACCTGAGCTCTCGTTTGGCTAAGGTAAACCGCCTGCTGGCGCAGCTTTTCTTTGAGCGACAAGTACTAGATAAAGCACTAGAACACCTATCTCAAGCTGCTGATTTTTATGACAACTTTGAAAATTCTCCAGTGTTAGCACAAGTGCTTAAAAAGATGGGTGATGTGTACTTCTTCCAAGGTAAATACAACCTAGCCCTAGTCCACTTTTTCAATGTTCTTGATCACGAGAGTACTGACCGAGACATCTACCAAGTCATTGATATTCGTCTAAGTTTATCGGCAACCTACTTACGTCTTTATAACTACCCTCTTGCAGAGCAGTACCTAACCCGAGCCCTCGAACTGCTCGAGTACACTGACATTCCGAAACTGGAAGGTCGCGCTGCACTGCTATCGGCAGGTTTGGCTTACCATCTGCAAGAGAGCGAAGATGTCATCAAGCATGCGACACGTGCGCTTGAGATATCGCGTCAGGTCGAGAACATGCGTTTGTCGCAACGTTCATACTACTTACTCTCTTTGGGTTATGAACAAGCTGGTCGTCCGCAACAGGCGTTGGCTAACCTTAAGCAATACAACAGTCTTGTCTCTTTAGAACAGCAAAAACTCAACCGTGTTGGTGAAGACGCATTCCGCCAACAGAAAGAGTTTGCCGAACAAACCCTGCACTACGCAGGTCAGGCGCAAGAGCTAGAGAAATACAAACTGGAGCATCGCAAGTTCCAAAAGATATCGTTCGCCCTATTCTTGTTCAGCATTATCTTGTTCTTCTTTGTGTTGCGTCGCGGCTACATCATTCAAACCTTAGCCAAAGAAGTGGACTCACTGCGCACTGATCTGTTTACGCACTCACGTTCAAAACTTCCGAACCTAAGAATGCTCAATGCGAAGCTTTCAAATTCATTAGAGCAAACCAGCCAAACTTTTGAGCAATGGCAGATGGGTGAATTGATTCATGAACCGCTCAACGACCGTTTACGCTTCGTGATGATTGACCTGCCGTTCCTACGCAACATGTACACGCAAAATGGTTATAAAGCGGGTCTCGAGCTCGAAGACGCTTTCGGCGAGTTCTTAAAATCAAAGCTGGAAGGCCCAGCTCGTGTTTACCACTTCTCAGATGCGAACCTACTTTATATCGAACCTAATTCTGATCGTGATTTATCACCTGAGGCGATGTTCAAAAAGATTCAATCTTGGGTGAATAACTTCGAACCTGAACGCAACATCAACCGAACCGTTCGTATGGGCATCGCGGATTACCCGTTCTTGCCACGCGCTTATACCGCGATTAACGATCAAGAGCTGCTTGACGTGTTATTGATGTCAACCAACCTAGCGCGTGAGATAAGTCTCAAAGAGCGCAGCAGCCAGTGGGTATACCTCAAAGCTATCGACAATGCACCAGCAGCAAGCCTTGCAACCGGTAACATAAGAGAAGCGTGTAAACATGCGATTAATCAAGGGTTAATAAAAATACAATCGTCGTACCAGAATGAGGACAACATCAAAAAAATGCTAAAAGATGACTGATTTGCGAGCGGTTAAGACTTGCAAGTCGTGACCTTATTTTTAGTTTTGTTATTATCGATGTAACGGAATTTCATCAAAATGATCGAGATCGGTCTACGCGGCGCTAATTAATACATCTATGGGCATTCTTGAAAAAGACATTCAGGCGCAACTCCACCAGCTGAAATCTCAGTTGGAGCAGGTACGTTTGACGCAAAGAGACACCTCGTTCAAATTTATTCGAGAACAAAAAGTTCTAAAACGTATCGTCACATCTTTAAGTGATGCATGTGTTGGCAGTAACAGCCATTTAGATGAAAACCTCATTGCCCTTAGGGAAGAGCTAGAAAAGCAAAAAGACATTAGCTCAATGATCCCAAAGCTGGCAGTATTAGAAAGGATGCTTAAGCAGAAAACGTTGGCTATGGATAAACAGAACGGATATCTGGACGATAGCATTAAGCACAGTGGGGAAACGCTGCAACGCATCACTGGTTTACCAGCGCAGTTGAAACGCGACCTACGAAACTTACTTAGCTTCTCCGAATGCAATGGCAGTCAGAAAGTCGACCATGCCATGAAACTTCTCGGTATTTATGAGCGTGCCATAAAGATTATGGCGAACAACTCACGCACCCATTTTGCCGACGCTGCACAATCTCCAGAGCAAGAACTCCTTTCCGACCTATCAAACGAATTACAACATCTGATCACTGAACTCGACTTCGAGGGTGAATCGGGTGATCTGCTTACCGATATTCGAGCAAAACTGCTGCTTGGTGTTTCCACACAAAACCTACTTGAGCTGACACTGCAAATTCTCAAGCTGGTCATTGAAGGCACCAATCTAGAGCGTAAAAAGTCTGAACAGTTTATTGATCAGCTTAACTCTTCACTTGCGTCTAGCATCAAAACCGCAGACCAAAATGCCGACCAGAGCCAAAGCTACTTTGAGCACCGCCAAGGCCTTAATTCAGAATTGAATGAGTTGGTTTCTAAAAGCCAAAGCTCAGTGGATAAAGCTACAGACATCGATAATTTAAAGATGTCGATTAATCCGCTGCTCAGTGAAATAGCCTCGCTTTCAGAAAGGCTGAATCACGCGGAGCAGAAAGAACAAGCTCTCATAGAGAGAATGAGTTACGGAAAAACTCAGTTAGACTCGCTCTATGAAGTCACCCAAGATTATCGTAAGCGCTTGGAAGATCAGGCTCAGCGTATGCTGCTTGACCCTCTAACGAAGGTGTACAACCGCACTGCTTTTACCGATCGCTTAGAACTTGAATACCGCCGCTGGATTCGCGCGCAGCACTCACTGCGTGTAGTTCTGTTAGACATCGATAACTTCAAAGCCATTAACGATAGCTTTGGTTATACCGCAGGTGACAAGGCACTCAAGATCATCGCGAGAACCATCACCAAAGAAACCGGCACCACCGATACTGTGGCGCGCTTTTCTGGTGAAGAGTTTATCTTGTTGCTACCTGAGCAGACCGATGAATATTGCCATCAAGTGATTCAAAACATCCAGACTCAAGTTAGCCGCTTACCGTTTAAGTTCCGTGACCAACAAATCACGATTACCTTATGCGCTGCGAGTACTCAATTTAAAGAATCAGATACACCTGAAGAAGTGTTAGAGCGACTCAATAAGACGCTAAATAAAGCAAAACAGCGCGGTACTAACCAACTGGTTTGGAACTAGACCTTTTCTAGATTTAATTTATTTCATTTTTTCAAATACTTATCACATACCATTTCCCTCAATGTTTGCTAAGCTAATGATTAACATTCGCTTAACAAGCATTCTTGGCAAACAATGCTGTAAAGTCGCTCTTAAACCAATGTATAGTCGCTCTTAAGCCGATACATATGAGCTATTAAGCAAGTTTACATAAGCCATTAAGCAACGCTGTCGTATCCGTTTCGTCTGGTTAACTCTCTCACCCTTAACCAAACACTTTCAACGTTTGCTTCTCACTCTCGAGCCAGAGGGTCATTTCAACGTCCCCTGCTCTTTTCAACAAGGAGGCACTATGATCACTCATATCAGCCCTGCCGGTAGCATGGATTTACTCTCTCAACTTGAGGTTGAGCGTCTTAAGAAAACCGCGTCTAGTGATCTGTACCAACTGTATCGTAACTGTACGTTAGCGGTACTCAACTCAGGTAGCCACACCGACAACTCCAAAGAGTTACTCGACAAGTACCTGTCGTTCGATGTCGAAGTCGTTCGTCGTGAGCGTGGTATCAAGCTCGAACTGAGCAACCCACCTGAGCATGCTTTTGTTGATGGTGAAATCATCAAGGGCATCCAAGAACACCTATTTTCAGTGTTGCGTGACATTGTTTACGTCAATATGCATTTGGCCGATAACCAAAGACTCAATCTCACCAACGCCACTCACATCACCAACCTTGTGTTTGGTATTTTGAGAAACGCAGGTGCACTAACTCCAGGCATCGAGCCGAACCTCATCGTGTGTTGGGGTGGTCACTCAATCAATGCCAGCGAGTACCAATACACACGTGAAGTGGGTAATGAACTTGGCCTGCGCGAACTGAATATCTGTACGGGTTGTGGACCGGGCGCGATGGAAGGTCCAATGAAAGGGGCTGCGATTGGTCACGCAAAACAACGTTACACCGATCATCGTTATCTAGGACTTACTGAGCCTTCGATCATTGCGGCAGAGCCACCAAACCCGATAGTGAACGAACTGGTGATCATGCCAGACATCGAGAAACGTCTTGAAGCCTTCGTTCGTATGGCGCATGGCATCATCATTTTCCCGGGCGGCCCAGGTACTGCTGAAGAACTGTTGTACATCTTAGGGATCATGATGCACCCGAATAACGCCGAACAACCAATGCCGATTGTGTTAACGGGCTCGAAAGAGAGCGAAGCTTACTTCCGCTCGATTGATAAGTTCATAGGTGAAACCTTAGGTCCTGATGCACAAAAACATTATGAAATCGTGATTGATGACCCAGCACGTGCTGCGAAGATCATGAAGCAAGCGATGCCAAATGTGCGCTCTCACCGTAAAGAGACAGGTGATGCCTACAGCTACAACTGGTCATTGCATATTGAACCAGAGTTCCAACTGCCGTTCGACCCGACTCATGAATCTATGGCGGCACTGGATCTTCACATGGACCAAAAAACAGAGAGCCTAGCAGCGAATTTACGTAAAGCGTTCTCAGGTATTGTAGCGGGTAATGTCAAAGCCGAAGGGATTCTAGAGATCGAAAAACATGGCCCATTCATTATCGATGGCGACAAAGAGCTAATGACCAAAATGGACCAACTGCTGAATGACTTTGTTGAACAGCATCGAATGAAACTGCCGGGCGGTACTGACTATGTGCCTTGTTATAAAATTGCACCGAGCAATTAGTTACACTCACTCATTGCAACCAAGTAAATGATAGCTAAGTAAGTGCTGACCAAGAAGCTGATAAACAATTGGCAGGCATAAAATTAATCAGGTTATGACGTTTACGTTGATAACGTTTCAACTCACCAAGTGATACGTTACTATAAGGGGCTAGCAGCCCCTTTTTTATTGCCTATTTAGTGGAAACTTATGTCTATCCATCTTGTTATTATCGATGCCTTAAACCTCATCCGACGCGTGCACTCTGTTCAGCCGGATCCAACCGATATAGCAAGAACCATCACCACGACAACTCGTACGCTCAATAAAATTCTTTCTGAGTCTAAGCCAACCCACATCATCGCGGTTTTTGATCACCATCTACAAGACCGAGGCTGGCGTGCTGAAGTACTGCCAGCTTATAAACAGAATCGTAAACCGATGCCAGAACCACTGATGAAAGGCCTTGATGCGATCCAACAAGCTTGGTGGGAGTTAGGTATTGATTCACTATTATCAGATGGCGATGAGGCGGATGATCTAGTTGCAACATTGGCAAAGAAAGTGGCTGATCACGGCGAAACCGTCACCATTATCTCTACAGATAAAGGCTATTGCCAACTGCTATCACCAACACTCCAGATCCGTGATTACTTCCAACATCGTTGGTTAGACAAACCCTTTATCGAAGCTGAATTTGGCGTAAAGCCTGAGCAATTAGCAGATTACTGGGGATTAACCGGTGTGAGCTCTAGCCAAGTGCCGGGGATCCCAGGTGTCGGCCCGAAAGCGGCAAAAGAGATATTAACCACCTACCCTGATATTGAAGCCGCCTATCAAGCAGAAGACTTGCCGAAGAAATATCGTAAGAAATTCGATGAACACATCGAGTCAGCTCGTTTATGTAAGCGGGTTTCGGCTTTGAAAACAGACATTGATTTAGGCTTTAACCTGCAAGATATTCGCTACGAAGCAAACGCTTAGCTCTATGTAGAACTCTCTGTTCTAAAAAGCTTCAGATACAGAAAAGCCTTAGTCGATACTAAGGCTTTTTGTTATTTACGGCGCCCGCCTAAGCGGACTTAATCGGATGATTAGAAGTTATAAGCGATAGAGGCTTTGAAGTTACGACCCGCTTCATAGCTGGTGTACTTATCAGAGCCCCAAGAGATACCAAAGCCAGTGTGCTCTGCGTATTTCTTATCAAGTAGGTTATCGATACCGATGTTCATCTCTAGGTCTTTAGCAAACGTAGGAGTGTAAGCCGCCCAAATGTTGTGTGTTGCAAAACCAGCACGCTTCACTTGTTCACCATCTTCGTCCATGTAGTCATTACCTGGCACAAAGCGAGAGTCCCAACCAAACGCAAACTCACTGTTTAGGCTGTAGTTGAAGCCCGCTTTGAAGTTGTGAATACCTGTTTTGCTCATATGGCTGGTTTTGCCATTTTCTAGATCTTTCTGGTCGCCGTCTGAGTATGAGTGGTTCGCGTATACGCTCAGAGAATCTAGCTCATAACTCAATACTGTTTCCACACCCCATACTTCAACATCATACTGGTTTGCCAGTGTTGAGTTGTTCTTGGTTGGGTGCATTTGGTTATCAAGGTTATAGGTGTAAGCCGTGAAACCTAAGATAGCGTAGTCAGCAGCAAGCAGACGCGTCAGCTCGTAATCAAAACCCGCTTCGTAGTTGTTGCCCGTCATCGCTTTAGTATCAGACTGGTTAACATCAGGCGCAGCTTTCATCGTTAAAGCTTCTGGCAATGATGCACCTTTAAACAGACGACCATAGCCGACACGAAGTTTTAGGTTATCCGTGGTTTGGTATTCACCTTTGAATTTCGGAGACAACTGGTCGAAGTCGCCATCGTAAACACCACCAAGTTTATGAACGTCGTAACGCAAGCCAGTGGTTAGGCGGAAATCACTGAATTCATACATGTCTTGTAGGTAAAGTCCGTAAGCAGTGACTGTACCACCATCCATGCCGTACTTCTTGGTTTCACCTTGCTTAGAACCGCTTTGGTAAACGCCGTCACCCGCGTCAATCCATTGCTCTGCCTTGTAACCATCAAGGCCGTAAGTCAGCTCATGCTCGCCAACCCAAGAGATATTACGGATGTCACCACCAATGGTCGTCACGTTGTATTCGCGATGTGGGATTGATAACTCACCATCTTTCGTAAATTCCCAAGAGCCATTTACTTGATTCCAATCGCCGTAGTCTTCAGTTAAAGCATCACGATCCATGTACTGTCGGTTGTAGTAGATATTGGTTTTCAGATGTACCAAATCGCTACCTGCGTCGTATTCGTGTTGCAGAGTCACAGTATCGCGGTTTAGCGAGTGGTAGTTGTGTTCATCGTCAGCATACAGAGCACCTGCCTTCTCACCTGACAATTGGCGCTTACCGCCATCGTTGTATCGGTTGAAAGTCAGCTTGAATTCGTTGGCATCGTTAGGGATGAAAACAACCTTAGCCAAACCTGATTTCAGTTCGCCCTGCTTAGACGTTACCGCTTCCTGATCTGGGATATGCAGGTCGCCATCTTCTGAGTAGTTTGCGATACCCATGAACTGCAGCTTGTCGTTCACTTTTGCATACACAGCAACGTTGGTTGCGAAACGCTCGTAAGCGGTTTGGTAACTGGTTTTAACTCGAGCACCAATGCTTTCACCTGGCTTAAGAAGGTCGCTTGGATCTTTAGTCTCGTAGCTAAACGAGCCATTGATCGCACCTGAACCCGATAGCGCAGAGTTACCGCCGAGTTCAATTTCAGCACGCTTAAGCATCGCAGGGTCAATCGCCTGATCACCCGAGTGGTGGAACAGCTGACCTTCTTGACGCGCACCATCAATGGTCACTACGGCAAATTTGTCTTCCATACCACGTACATACACTTTACGAGAGTAACGTGCGTTTCCGTCTACCGTTACGCTTGGCATAGTATTCAGAACGTCTTTAATGTCTGATGCTTGTTTCTTTTCAAGAGTGTCAGAGTTGATTTCAGTCTGAACAAGTTGGTCAAGGGCAGAACCGATAACAACAACGGTTTCTTGTTCGTCAGCAGCAAGCGCTGTAAATGAAGTTAAGGCAACCGTAACGGCCACTGATAATGCTTTAAGTTTCATATTCTGTTTTTATATTTTATAGATTCAAGTGAGGAGGCGTGAATATTACATAATTTGAATGATAATTCTTATCATTTACATTCTTTACTTACGTTCCCTTACTTTTAATAAAACAGAATTCGATTAGGATGTTCTGGCTGTAAAACTTACTTCGTTTTGCTGCTGAATCTTTGAATAAACCCTTCTTCGTATCACCCCTGAATTAGGTAGCCGTATGTCTCGATCACTTACGGCTTTTTTCATATAAAATCACCGCTGATATAGGAAGTTTAACGATTTTCATGCCAGTTATGTTGACAGTCATAACACCAACATCTGGCTCATTGATGCGACTTCTCACGACATGTAACAATGGATTTAACTGAGCAATTGCCAGACTGCAGATACAAAAAATGCCCCTTAAAGGAGCATTTTCTTTATCTCGACACTGAGACTGACACTAACGTAAATATTAGTGCGGTGAGATGTTTGAAAGCGACTGGATATGAACCGTGATCTCTTCGCGATCGTGGTAAAGGTGCTTAGCTTGCATCTTGAACTTCACTTTGTTCTCAATAAGGAACACTTTTAGGTTCTCGATATCTTGCAGTACTTCATCGTAACGGCCTTTCATTGGCAGTTTCAGGTTGAATAGTGCTTCTTGTGCCCAACCTTTGATGATCCACTCACCCATCAGGTGTGCAACACGAGCTGGCTTTTCAACCATGTCACAGATAATCCAAGTGACGTTCTTGCGGTCTGGTTCGAATTTAAAGCCATCCACCATGTGGTGCTTAATCTGACCCGTTTCCATTAGGCTGTCTGCCATCATGCCGTTATCTACACAGTGAACGAACATAGAACGCTTAACCAGTTGGTAAGTCCAACCGCCTGGACACGCACCTAAATCAACACCCCACATACCCGGAGCCAAGCGCTCATCCCACTCATCACGAGGGATGAATACGTGGAACGCTTCTTCTAGCTTCAATGTAGAACGGCTAGGTGCATCTGATGGGAATTTCAGACGAGGAATACCCATGAAGAACTGTGAGTTGTTCGATGGGTAAGAGTAACCCACAAAGCAGTGACCCGGAGCGATGAAGCACAAGTGCAATACTGGCTTCTTAGCGTTATCTTTAGCGGTCATCAAGCCTTTGCCACGCATTGCTTGACGCATTGGCACGGTAAACTTACGGCAGAACTTCAATAGTTCTTTTGCTTCGTTAGTATCTGGCGTTTCAATACGAATATCGCCACAACGTGGGAAGCCTTCTTTTTCAGAAAGCGCCTCAAGAATAGGAGAGATACGGTCATCAGTTGGCAGGTCTTTGATTTCAACCGCTACAGCTAGCATTTGACGAGCAAAGATCAGTGATTGGAAGTCGATCTCTTTGATCAACTTGTCTGCTTCACCTGCTTGGTAACATTCAAACAATACAAAGCCTGTATTGTTCTTTAGGCGAGGAAAACCAAACACTTCCAGTTGTGTTGCCTTGTCTTGAATTTCGCCAGCACATTCTTTTTCAAAACCAGAGCGACAATAAAGTAGTACGTGTTTCACTGAGTTACCTCTTTTATATTCAAAGCAGCGAAGGAGAAGGCTCCCCAACCAATGATAAATAGTAGACCACCAAACGGTGTTATAGGCCCAAACCATTTTATTCCTGTCAGTGCTAGCCCATAAAGGCTGCCACTAAAACAAAGGATGCCGATGATAAAGCAAATTGCCGCAATGAAAAAATATTTTTGTGATTTAGCGCCAAGTTTCATCTGTAGCAGAGCACCACACGCCAATATCGCTAGAGTATGAATAAACTGGTACTGAACACCCGTCTCGAACACCCCCAAAAGATACTCAGGCAAGATGGCTTTCAAACCGTGTGCAGCAAATGCCCCAAGCATCACAGCGATCGCGCCAGAGATGCCTGCGAAAGTGAGTAAATACTTACTTTTCATTCAGCACCTCTTTGATAAACGCAGATAGCTTTTCAACGGTTAACGCGATGTTCTGTTGTTCCGTATAGCCTGAGCTCTTGCGCGGCTTGAAGCTATGGTCGCCATCAGGAATAAACTCGACACGAATTGAATCCGATAGATTGAAGTCAGCAAACTCTTCACGCTTACCAAAGGTATCGCGCTCGCCTTGTAAAATAAGACACGGCTTGGTTAACTCTGCGAGATGTTCGCCTTTGTACTTCTCTGGTTTGCCCGGCGGATGGAAAGGAAAACCCAAACACGCCATCGCAACCACTTTATCCAATTCAGATAAATGACTCGCCATGCGTCCTCCCATCGATTTACCACCAATCACAAGCTTATCAGCATCGCATTGCTCGATGATCTCTTGGTAGGCTTCAAGTAGCTTAGGGGCTCTGTCAGGTGGACGACGCTTGCCATCTTCAGCACGCTTGATCATGTAAGGGAAATTGAAACGAATCACCCGTATCCCTTTAAATGCCAGCCCTTTTGCCACTGACTGCATGAACTCGTGGTCCATGCCAGCACCCGCGCCGTGAGCGAAGATAAAGGTGATTGGGTTGTCTTCACCATCGATAATGATGTTATTCATCCAGCAAGTCCTCTTGTTCACTTTGCGCTTTAGCCAGCATCCAATCACGGAAAGTCGCGATTCGGCCCATGTCCGCTTGTTTCTCGTGACACACTACATAGAAGGCGTTCTTACTCACCAACACCTCATCAAACGGCGCTATCAAGCGACCCGCTTCTATTTCAGGTTGTGCGAGAACGTTGTTACCCAATGCGATGCCTTGGCCGTGAGCTGCCGCTTGAAGCACCATGGTTGAGTGACTGAAGATCGGGCCATGGTTTACGTTAACTCCGTCGATACCATTTTGTTTAGCAAACTGTTTCCAATCTTTTCGAGAGGTATCGTGCAATAGCGTATGGCATGCCAAATCACTTAGAGATTCTAATGGTTTTGTTCCTAGCAGCACTGAAGGAGAACAAAGCGGAATCAGATACTCTTGATACAGCTTGTCGGCTCTCAAACCTGACCAATTGCCTCGACCATAATAGATAGCAACGTCGACATCATCCGTTAGCGAGCCTTCATCCATATCCACGGCTTTGATTCGCACATCGATATCAGGTTCTTGCTGATTAAAGTCGGCAAGCCTTGGTACTAACCATTGAATAGCAAAACTTGGCGGTAAGCTGATGGTCAATGCACCCTTCTCACTTCGCTCAAGCACTTTGTCAGTGGCTTCTGCGAGTGATGTGAAAATATCTTTGATATCTAAGAAGTAGCTTTGCCCTTCTTCAGTTAGCAACAAAGAACGGTTTCTTCGACGAAAAAGCTTCAAAGATAAGAATTCTTCAAGTGCTTTGATCTGGTGGCTAACCGCGGCTTGAGTAACAAACAACTCTTCTGCGGCACGCGTAAAACTCAAGTGTCGAGCAGCGGCTTCAAACACTCTTAACGAGTTTAATGGGGGTAATCGACGAGACATAGTTACTCTCTAAATAAGCATTAGTTTTTTTTATCTGAAACATTATAATTTGTCCATTGCCTAGCGGCCAGAGAAATTCTATATTTCATTCCGCAGCAGCTAGCCTGAACGGCTTGATTCTCTCTAGAATCAATTGGCTTAGCTCCTGCGATGTTGTGTTTGCAAACTCGTACTTTTCGAGTTGGGTAGAGTTCTACCAAATGTTTTGTTGCAGTTATACCCTGAAACGAGGCATATACTTCCTGTATTTATTTTGACCTGTCTGTCAAATTTGTTTACACCGCCTATATGGCGGTGTTTTTTTATACCCAAAGAAAAGTAACAACAAGTTTATCAATAGCTGTGCTAATTAATCCTTACTATTTTCTCACTCTAATCACAAAATTTAACGCCTGCTTACGTAAACAATCATACGCATACAAGTATAAGCACTTCATTGCGCATTTTGATAACAACTCTCACCTAAATTCTTTTTATCACACAGCCTTGTTTTTACGACCAAAAACCGCACGAACGAGGCTAGTAAACCACTTTATCGACGACAGAATAACAATCAACCGATAAATAAAAAGCCGCTTACTTTCCAGTAAGCGGCTTTTCGTATGTGTTTGTCTCGTCCTGAAATGTGTTTACACATTGAGGACGAATTATGACTACTTCAAATAATACCTACGTTAAGCGCACTCAGCGTGATTACACACTAGGCTTTAAATTACAGGTCGTCGCCGCTGTAGAAAGAGGCGATATGACATATAAACAAGCCCAAACCATTTATGGTATCCAAGGCCGTTCAACCGTTTTAACCTGGCTTCGAAAGCACGGTAAGATGAATTGGGCGCAAAATCCAAGGATGAATGTCATGAGCCAATCACCTAAGCCTAAAGAATCGCCTGCACAGAAAATAAAACGTCTTGAAAAAGAGTTGGAAGACGAAAAAATCAAGAACCTCTTCTTAAATAGAGTGGTTGATATCCTTGATGCTGAGCACGGAACCAGTCTCAGAAAAAAGTATCTAGCCAAGGAGCCAGAAGCCTTCAAAAGCAAGAAGGAATAAGTCTAGTTCGAGTATGTAGGCTTTGCGGCATAACAAGGCAGAGTGTTTATCAACGAGAAAAGCGAGCTCATCACCGTCGGTTAGAGCTTAAACCGATTAAAAAAATGGTGTTGGATATTAGGCGCTATATGCCTCGGGTTGGTACTAGGAAGCTCTATTTTTTAATAAAACCCAGACTACAAGAACAAGGTATCAAGTTAGGCCGAGATGCGCTTTTCAACTACTTACGCGCTGAGCGATTGTTGGTAAGACCTAAGCGTAGTTTTACAAAAACGACCAATAGTCGGCATTGGATGAAGAAACACCCGAACTTATTAAAGGACTACAAGCCATGTAGTCCAGAGAGTGTGTTGGTGAGCGATATAACCTATGTTCAATCTGATGAAGGAGTTCACTACCTATCATTGGTTACAGATGCTTTTAGCCGAAAAATAATGGGTTATGAGCTGAGTAATGAAATGAAAGCGACGGATGTCGTGAAAGCGCTAGATATGGCTATCAAAGAGCGTCGATATCATCATTCTTGTATCCATCATTCAGATCGTGGTCTACAGTATTGCTCAGGTGTATATCAAGATAAACTGAAAACTAGCGGCATAATGCCTTCGATGACAGATGGTTATGATTGCTACCAAAATGCCTTAGCAGAAAGAATAAACGGGATCCTGAAACAAGAGTTCTTACTTGATAGGTGTAAGAGTCTTGAGGAGCTTAAACGACTAGTAAAAGAGTCTATCAATATCTATAACAATATGAGGCCGCACCTCAGTCTCATGATGAAAACTCCAAATGAGGTGCATGAAAAAAGCCAACAGCTGGCGCTGTTGGCTTAGTAGAAATACTGTCAACGTATTTTAGGACGAGACAGTTCTCAAACCGAAGTCATACCATCAAAGGCTAACTATGGACGGTAAACCTTAACGTTTTTGAAGCCTTGCTCTTGCAAGTAAAGCGCTTGCAGACGGCTCATTACGCCACGGTCACAGTACAGTAGGTACTCTTTACCTTGGTCAAGGTCACCAAACTGAGTCGCTAGCTTGTAGAAAGGTAGGTGCTTCACTTCAACACCGTCGATTTCTAGTGGGCTTTCGTCTTCTTCGTCTGGGCTACGGATATCTAGAACGATAGCGTGGTCAGCAACAGCCTGAACTTGTTCAACTTCAGGTGCTTGCTCTTGGCTCTCTTTCTCAATGTCACGGATATCCATAACACGAGCGTTCTCGATCACTTGATCCAGCACTTCAAAGTTAAACTTAGCTTCTTCTGCTTCTAGTTTACCTTTCTTCGCTTTCACTGTTGGCTTCTTAGAGATAACACCACAATACTCAGGCATTACTTTCGCGAAATCTTCAGTACCAATGATACGAGACAGGTCGATGATGTCTTCTTTGTCCCAGTTGATAAGTGGACGAAGGATTAACGTATCTGTCACGTTATCGATGTGGCGAAGGTTAGTTAGTGTTTGGCTAGAAACCTGACCTAGTGCTTCACCAGTAACCAATGCTTCGATCTTGAACTTGTCTGCAACCATACCACCAGCACGCATGAACATACGCTTAAGAACAACGCCCATTTGGCCGTCTTCTACGTTCTCAAGGATCTCAGCAACAACAGGTTCGAAGTCTACAGAGATGAACTTCACTTTTGCAGATGAACCGTATTTGTTCCATAGGTAGTGAGCCACTTGCTTAACGCCAATCTCATGCGCAGGGCCACCAAGATTGAAGAAACAGTAGTGAACCTTAGAACCGCGTTTGATGTGCAGGTAGCTTGAAACGCCAGAATCGAAACCGCCAGAGATCAAGCTTAGTAGGTCTTCTTGAGTACCAAGAGGGAAACCACCAAGACCTTTGTGACGAGCCAGAACTTGGTTAAGTTTGTCGTTAGCCACTTCAACTTTAACCGTTACGTCTGGGTTCTTAAGTCGAACTTTCGCTGACTCAACAGCTTGGTTTAGACCGCCGCCTACGTAGCGTTCTAGCTCGATAGACGTAAAGTCATGCTTACCACGACGCTTAGCGCGAACAGAGAAAGTCTTGCCTTCAATGTCAGCACGGCTGCGTTCTAGTACTTGCTCGTAAATATCGTGCAAGTCTTTGAATTCAGACTGTTGAACTTCAAGAGAGTGGTGAATACCTGGAGTGTGAGTCAGAGCCTCTAACACTTCTGTGTAGTACTGGTCACTCTCAGAGGTCACTTCGATATGGTCACGACGGTTGAATACCGCAACACTTTCACAGCGACGCTGAATAACGTTACGAATGTTGCACTCTAGAATCCTTGTGAAGCGCTTACGCACCGATTCACTTTTTACAAAAATTTCCGGATGGGGCTTAACAATAAATTTCATAGTACTTTCACAACATTAATGTTCAAAATTTTTAAAAGGCTCTTCGCCAAGTAAATTAGAGAATTTACACAGCACTTGAAGCAAGAGTAGATCATATCTAAATCTAAGGGCGCGAATTATACATGAGAAAGTGAAACAAGGAAAAGAGTGCTTGCTTGGGCACCAGTAATAAATACGCACCTTATTAAAAATAGCACCTCTGTTCACTATCGACAGTTTGATGGATGTACAAAGCAATGATCAGCTAAGAACTAACGGACAAAAGAAAAAGCCCAACCTCATCATAAGGTTGGGCTTTCTGGTTTATTTAATCACTCGATATAACTCAAATCTCGATACTATTGAGAGATAGCTGGGACTTCTTCACTGTATAGCGGCTCGCCCTGCATGATGCTGATCTCTACGCGGCGGTTTAGGCTGCGTTGCCATTCAGTATCGTTCGGTTCTACTGGCTCGGTGTCGGCCATACCACGTACTCTCAAGCGTTGATGAGAGAATCCGCGAACCTTTTCCATCTCTTGAGCAACAGATACGGCTCGCTGTGATGATAAGTCCCAATTCGAACGATACAGCTCAGAATCAAGCCTTTGGTTATCGGTGTGCCCTGAGATTCGAACAATACCCGGAACATCTTTCACCAGTTCAGCCACCTGTCTAACCAACGGTCGGAACTTAGGCTGTAGAAAAGCAGAACCTGATGGGAATGCGCCCTTCTCACGAATTCGAATCACAATCTGTTGGCCAAGGTTTTCCACCTCAATCGCGCCTTGGTCGATTTCTCTTTCCAACGCCTTCTTGATGCTCTCCATCAAGGTTTCCATCTCTTGCGATTGAGCTTCAGCTTGCTGTTGCTGTTGGTCTGACTCAGAGTTTTGATTATCGTGAGTCGAAACCTCTGGCGACTTGCCTCCGGTCATCTTGCCTTGGTCACGCATGGTGCCGCCAGCACGCTCAGATTCACCTTCATGAAACTCCAGCGTCTGCTGAGTAATATCAATGGTTTGCTGCATGATCACATCAATCGGTGTCGGCTCTGGACGACCAGGGCGAAACTCTTGTGCAATGATGCTGGTCCCTTTCGGGATGTCTTTTACTTCTAAGCGGTTTTGTACACCAAACGCAAACTTCATCGAGCCTGCGATCTGTTTAAACTTCAGTACGTCCATCTCAGAGAATGAGAGCAGCAGTACGAAGAAACACATCAGCAGTGACATCAAGTCAGCAAATGTCCCCATCCATTGAGGTAACCCCGGTGGAGGACATTTACATGGATTCTCTTCATCCATCTTAAACTCCTCTTACGCCGGTTCACCATCAATCGTACGCTTACCTTCGTTGAGGTAGCTCTTGAGGTAACCATCAATAACTCGTGGGTTCTGGCCATCTTGAATCGCTAACACGCCATCCATCACCAAGCGACGGTTAAGTGTCTCTTGGTCACGACGTAGCGCAAGTTTATCGGCAATTGGGAAGAACACCATGTTCGAAAGAATCGCACCATATAGGGTGGTTAAAAGTGCCACCGCCATCGCAGGACCGATCGCTTTAGGATCATCCATGTTCGAAAGCATGGCTACCAGACCAACTAAGGTACCAATCATACCCATCGCAGGGGCAACATCACCGAATGCAGAGAACACTTTTGCGCCCTGCTCGTGACGCTCTGTCGTTAATGCGATGTCTTTTTGCAGTGCAGCACGCACCACATCACCATCATGGCCATCCACCAATAAGTCGATGCCCTTTTGCATGAAGCTGTTGCTGATTTCCATCTCTTCAAGTGCTAAGAAGCCACCTTTACGAGCAGCGTCTGCCATCTCAACCACTTTCGCGATCAGATCTTCAGGCTCATCGGCTTTAAACATAAATGCTTTGCCGGCAATTTTGGTCGCACCAAAGAACTGCCCCATGGTGAACTTCATTAGAACAACAAATGTTGAACCACCAACCACGATCAAAATGGATGTCGTGTCATAGAACATCCCGAGGCTTCCACCTAGGATCATTGCCATGATTACAAAGGCAAATCCACCAATCAAACCTATTAGGGTTGCTAAATCCACTGAGCACTCCTCATGCTTTTTTGTAGCTCTATGTCGACGATAATCTTTTTATCGGCAAGACTATAAGATCTTTTAGTAAATTCTTGGCCTAAGTATCACACTTTTGGTTTTTGAATCACAACTATTACCCGCTTTGCTCTTATCAGCCAGTCATAAACTCGATAAAGGTGGGGTTATTCGATGAAAGTGGCTTGAAGCCTCTTAAAAACGAACTTTCTAGCAAAATTTATTGGTTACATTTGACCATATCAGCGGCCTAGGGTAACGTTCGTTCATCTTTCCAAACGCAGATTTATTATGGCTACTAAGAAACCTGAAAATATGAGCTTTGAAGCAGCAATCGAAGAGCTTGATGGCTTGGTTGATCAACTAGAAAATGGTGATCTAGCTTTAGATGATGCGCTGAAAAAATTCGAACGAGGCATCTCCCTCGCTCGTGCCGGTCAAAGTAAACTAAACGATGCTGAACAACGTGTTAGCATCCTACTGCAAAATGATGAAAATGCAGAGCTGAGTGACTTTAACCCACAACCTGAATAACGAATTGTATGAGATCCCCTATGATCGAGACTTTATTGTCTTATCAAGCACGTAATAACGAGCAATTGAACCTTTGGCTTGATCGCCTACCACACCAAAATCAGAATCTTATCAACGCGATGCGTTATGGATTACTTTTAGGTGGTAAACGCGCACGTCCATTTCTTGTCTACATTACAGGGGACATGCTCGGTTGTACCGCTGAAGAGCTCGATACTCCAGCCTCTGCAGTCGAGTGTATTCATGCCTATTCTCTGATTCACGACGACCTTCCAGCAATGGATGACGACGAACTGCGTCGTGGCCATCAGACTTGTCACATCAAATACGATGAAGCGACAGCAATTTTAACCGGCGATGCACTACAAACTCTCGCGTTTACTATACTTGCGGAAGGCACATTAAGTGCTGACGGGGAAAGCAATCGCGTTCGAATGATTCAACGCCTAGCTGAAGCCTCTGGTGCTCAAGGTATGTGTATTGGTCAGGCACTTGATATTGAAGCAGAAAACTGCGCTGTCACACTAGAAGAACTGGAAGAAGTTCACCGCAATAAAACGGGGGCTCTGATGAAGAGTGCGATTCGTTTAGGTGCACTGGCTGCTGGTGAGAAAGCGTTTGAAGTACTACCTCAATTAGACAAGTACGCCGATGCCATCGGGTTAGCCTTCCAAGTTCAAGACGATATCTTAGATATCACTAGCGACACTGAAACGTTGGGTAAACCACAGGGTTCTGACCAAGATTTGAACAAAAGCACCTACCCTTCTTTGTTAGGTTTAGAGGGCGCTCAAGAAAAAGCGCAAACTCTGCTACAGGAAGCGCTTCAAGCTTTGGCTGCAATCCCATACAATACCCAGTTACTCGAAGAGTTCGCCCGATACGTCATCGAGCGCAAGAACTAAGACAATAAGCGCGCATTACCTATGACTCTTGATATATCAAAGTACCCAACTCTTGCTTTGGCTGATAAGCCAGAGGATTTGCGTCTTCTTCCGAAAGAGACGCTAACACAGCTTTGTGATGAATTACGCACCTATCTTCTTAACTCAGTGAGCCAGTCAAGTGGTCACTTAGCGTCAGGCTTAGGTACGGTAGAGCTAACAGTCGCTCTGCACTATGTGTACAACACGCCTTTTGACCAGTTGGTTTGGGATGTTGGCCACCAAGCATACCCGCACAAGATTCTTACTGGTCGTCGTGACCGCTTGTCGACTATTCGTCAAAAAGATGGTCTACACCCATTCCCATGGCGTGGAGAAAGCGAGTACGACACGCTTTCTGTTGGTCACTCTTCAACATCGATCAGTGCAGCTCTCGGCATGGCAATCAGTGCTAAGAAAGAAGGCAAGAATCGTAAAGTCGTGAGTGTGATTGGTGACGGCGCAATTACTGCTGGTATGGCTTTCGAAGCGATGAACCACGCAGGCGATATTCACAATGACATGCTGGTTATCCTGAATGATAACGAGATGTCGATCTCTGAAAACGTAGGTGCTCTGAACAACCACCTAGCTCAAGTTCTTTCTGGCAGTCTTTACACGTCTATTCGTGAGGGCGGCAAGAAAGTGCTATCTGGCGTTCCGCCGATTAAAGAGCTGGTTCGTCGTACAGAAGAACACCTAAAAGGCATGGTTGTCCCTGGCACCATGTTTGAAGAGTTAGGCTTTAACTACATTGGTCCAGTTGATGGTCACGATGTGAATGAGCTGATTAAAACGCTGAAGAACATGAGAGACCTCAAAGGCCCTCAGTTCTTGCATATCATGACCAAGAAAGGCAAAGGCTACGAACCAGCAGAGAAAGATCCAATTGGCTACCACGGCGTACCTAAGTTCGATCCTGCACACTCAAGTCTGCCTAAGAGCACCAGCTCTAAACCAACTTTCTCTAAGATTTTTGGTGACTTCCTGTGTGATATGGCCGCGCAAGACCCTAAGCTAATGGCGATCACGCCAGCGATGCGTGAAGGTTCTGGCATGGTGCGTTTCTCGAAAGAATACCCAGAGCAATATTTCGATGTTGCGATTGCTGAGCAGCACGCCGTGACGTTAGCAACCGGTATGGCGATTGCGGGTGATAAGCCGATTGTGGCTATCTACTCAACGTTCCTGCAACGTGGCTACGATCAACTGATCCACGATGTGGCCATCATGGATCTACCGGTTATGTTCGCGATTGACCGTGCAGGTCTTGTGGGCGCCGATGGTCAAACTCACCAAGGTGCGTTCGATCTAAGCTTCATGCGTTGTATTCCAAACATGGTGATCATGGCACCAAGCGATGAAAACGAATGTCGCCAAATGCTATATACAGGCCACCAACACACAGGTCCAAGTGCGGTTCGTTACCCTCGTGGTAATGGCATGGGTACTGAGATTCAAAGTGAGTTTACTGCGCTTGAGATTGGTAAAGGTCATATTGTTCGTGAAAGTGCGAAAGCAAAAGATGGCTCGAAAGTCGCTATCCTAAGCTTTGGTACCTTCCTTGAGAGCGCGCTTCAAACCGCTGACGCTATTGATGCGACGGTTGCAGATATGCGTTTTGTGAAGCCGCTAGACGAAGCTCTGATCAAGCAACTTGCTGCTGACCACGATGTACTGGTGACTATCGAAGAAAACGCTATCGCAGGTGGTGCGGGCGCGGGTGTAATTGAATTCTTGATGCAAGAGAAGCTGCTAATGCCAGTGTTGAACCTTGGCTTACCAGACAAGTTTATTGCTCAAGGTACTCAAGGCGAACTGCATGAAGAGCTTGGCTTAGATGCGAAAGGTATTGAGAAGTCTATCTCTGACTACCTTGCTAAATAGCTTTCACAAGCAAACAGCATAAGCTACAAAACAAAAAAGGTTGGCCCTAGGGTCAACCTTTTTAGTCTCTGCTAACTGATAAACTATTCGTTGTTTAGCTGTTTAGCTTAATAGTTGGTAGTTATTAGCAATTAAGCCTACTTAGCAACAAGGCTTAAGCACAGGTGCGTCATAGTTCTCAGGTTCATCAGAGTAGATAGCAACATTGAAGTTCTCAACTAAGCCAGTCTCTTCAACACACTGCTCTTGGAAAAACTGTTGAATCTCACGACGTTGGCAATGCGCTTCAAACGCTTCGTTATTCGCCCAGATTTCGTTGAAAGCAATTGGGAAACTCTGGCCTTCAGCAAACGGGCTCTGAATGTGACGAGTCACTGTGTATTGAATACAACCATCTTCACGCAGAGTGTTTGGCTCTAGTGACTTTAAAACCTCGAATAGCTCGTTCAGTTTGCCTTCTTTTGGCTGAAATTGAGCGATGCAGTAAACCTTCTTAGACATTGTAATTCCTTGTTTTTTTTACTTTAGACTTAAGCCGTTATATCTAAATCTTTATAGCAAATACAGCCTAGCTCTTAAACTAGCCAACCTGCAAAGTGCGCCACAGCATACAGTGAAATCGCCGCCATAATACCCGCCACGATATCATCAATCATGATACCTAAGCCGCCATGAACTCGAGCGTCTAACCAACCAATTGGCCAAGGTTTTACCATGTCAAAGAAACGGAACAAAACAAAACCCGTTAGCAGCCATTTCCAATCATCGGCAGGAATGCTCAACATTGGCACTAGGGCCATGGTGATCCAAAAGCCTGCGAACTCGTCCCATACGATGGAACCGTGATCGTGTACACCCATATCATCAGACGTGACTTGGCAGATCTTGATACCAATAATGCAGCTGATCACTACGATGGCAACATAAGCCGGGAAAGGTAATTGAACCAACAATAAGTACAATGGAATAGACGCAAGCGTGCCCATGGTTCCGGGAATAATAGGCGATAAGCCACTGCCAAAACCCGTTGCTAATAAGTGCCAAGGGTTTTTAAGAGAGATTGCAGATAGTGGGTTTGTCATCAATTAACCTTAAAGTGATCGTAACCAGTTAAGCTCCAACTTAATGGTTCACCATTATTGTGTAATTCAAAATATTCTACAGGTCTTATCTGGCCAATGCAGGTGACTTTTGTTCCAGTGTGTGACAAAGCACTTTCCAGTGAACCTTTATTTTCTTCCGGCACGGTAAAGCAAAGCTCATACTCTTCACCACTGGTGAGCGCATACTGCTGTGCTGCCGTAATATCAGGTGCAAACTGGCGTAACTCTTGAGAGATAGGCAACGTACTCACATCAATGCTTGCACCAACCTCTGAGCGCTTCAGGATATGCTTTAGGTCAGCAATCACACCGTCAGAGATATCAATTGCAGACGAAGCAAGGTTCACAAGAGCCTGACCTGCCAATACTCGTGGAGAACTTATGTAGTGCCTCTCTTCAAGCTCAAGAGCATAAGGCTTAGCTTTGTTCTGTTCAGGGTTAAGTAACACCTCTAGCCCAGCTTTGCTGTCACCCAGATTGCCGGTTACGTAAATCCAATCACCAACCTTCGCGCCATCTCTGCGTAGTGCTCGACCTTCAGGAACAAAGCCTTGCACGGTAAGCGTCAAGCTCAGAGGCCCTTTGGTAGTGTCTCCGCCAATCAGTTGGATACCAAAGTAGTCAGCCAGTTTGAAGAATGAATCGCAAAATGGGGCAAGCCACGCTTCATCAACTTCAGGCATAGTTAACGCAAAAGAGACCCATGCAGGTGTCGCACCCATAGCGGCAAGGTCACTGATGTTAGACGCCAAAGCCTTGTGTGCGACCCAAACTGGGTTCGCTTCTGCTAAGAAATGAGTGCCTGCAACTAAGGTGTCCGTGCTGATCGCTATCTCAACATTGCTCGGTGCTTTAACCAAAGCACAATCATCGCCTGCTGCCAGATGCACGTCTTTACGTTGTGGTTGTCGATTTACAAAATATTTTTCAATCAGGTTAAATTCGCCAGACATCACATGCCCTATCTTTAGTCTTCATACAAATCACCGTAATTATTGGTATTACAGAAATTTAGTTACAAAAAAGGCCAGCATGATAGCTGACCTTTAGATTCAATATACGAACGTCTTATTTCTTACGAACGTGCGGTGCAGCTTTATCAAGCACACCGTTAACAAACTTATGGCTGTCTTCTGCTGCGAATACTTTCGCAAGCTCGATAGCTTCGTTGATAACCACTTTGTATGGTACATCTTCGCGACGAGTCATCTCGTACATAGCTAAACGTAGAAGCGCTAGTTCCATCAGATCCAGATCTTGCATAGGGCGAGATACGAATGGACGAAGCTTGCTATCAAGTTCCATGTGGCTAAGAGCAACACCAGTTAGCAGGTCGCGGAAGTATGCAACGTCTGTTTCTGGCATAGCAAGTGCAGGTTCTGCAGCATGATGCTCTTCTTCATCATACTTACCACCAGATAAGAACTGTTCTTCAACGGTAGCAATATTTTCTTTAGTAATTTGCCAAGAATAAATTGCTTGTAGAGCAAATTGACGTGCGTTACGACGTGCGGCTGGTTTCACACTGGCCCCCATTAGGAATCGATTTCAGAAAGAACGTTGATCATCTCAAGTGCGCTAAGTGCAGCTTCTGCACCCTTATTACCAGCCTTGGTTCCTGCGCGTTCAATAGCTTGATCGATCGTATCAACAGTTAGCACACCGAATGCTACTGGAAGAGAGTATTCCAGAGAAACTTGTGCCAAACCTTTATTACATTCACTACAAACATAGTCAAAATGAGGCGTACCGCCACGAATTACTGTACCAAGAGATACAATCGCATCGAACTTACCCGTTTTTGCAACGCGCTGCGCTACAAGTGGAAGTTCAACTGCACCAGGGCAACGAACAACAGTGATGTTGTCTTCGCTTACTTGTCCGTGACGCTTTAAAGTATCGATTGCACCAGAAAGTAAACTTTCGTTAATAAAACTGTTGAAACGAGCAATAACGATAGCAATTTTTGCATTTGGCGCTGGGAAGCCACCCTCGATCACTTTCATAAGCCTTCCTTTAACTATTTTCATCAAGTGAGAATCGCCGGATTCTAGCACAAAACTGTGAGCAATATCTAATGCTAATTTAGCAGAACAGACACCGGAGATGTAAAGATGATAACGCAGCGCTGCTCCCAACCGTATAGGAGCAACAAGTCGCCAAGCATCTGCATTTAACGCACGAAAAATTGAGCTTAGCGACTGTGCTCTTTTGGTCTAATTCGTCACCAAAAGAGCAATCAGAGTCATCATTGATTATGTTGCTACAAATTAATCTATGAGTGGTTACTCACAAACGTATTCAACCACGTTCAGACCGAAACCACCTAGTGCGTGGTAACGCTTAGTGCTTGAAGACAATAGACGCATATCATGAACGCCAAGGTCTTGTAGAATCTGAGAGCCTACGCCAACACGACGCGAAGTACCTTGCTTCTTAGCCATCGTTGGCTGTTCATTCTTATCTTGAGCTTCGAATGTCTTCACTTTGTGGATCAGAGAGTCAGACGACTCTTCGTTGCCAAGAATCACCAACACACCGCCTTCGTCGCCAATGCGCTTCATCGCTTTATCTAGAGACCAGCTACGCTCAGTACCACGATCAGAATGAAGCAGATCGGTAAACGTATCATGCAGGTGAACACGCACTAAAGGAGCACCATTAGATAGGTCGCCCTTTTGCATTGCGTAGTGGATCTGGTTATCAATCGTGTCGCGGTAAGTCACCAACTCAAAATCACCAAATTCAGTCGGTAGGTGACATTGTGCAACACGCTCGATCGTTGTTTCTGTGTTGTTGCGGTATTCAATCAGGTCAGCGATGGTACCTAGCTTGATATCATGCTTTTCAGCGAACACTTCAAGATCAGGGCGACGCGCCATAGTGCCGTCGTCATTTAGGATCTCAACGATGACTGATGCTGGCTCACAGCCTGCTAGACGAGCTAAATCACAACCTGCCTCTGTGTGACCAGCGCGAGTTAGAACACCACCGTCTTGTGCTGTTAGCGGGAAGATATGACCTGGTTGTACAAGGTCAGCCGCTTTTGCATCTTTCGCCACTGCAGCTTGAACTGTAACCGCGCGATCTGATGCTGAAATACCGGTCGTTACACCCTCTGCCGCTTCAATCGAAACCGTAAAGTTCGTGGTGTACTGAGCGTTGTTGTCTTGAACCATAGGCGCAAGACCCATGCGGCTTGAGCGCTCTTTGGTCAGCGTTAGACAGATTAAACCACGGCCGTACATCGCCATGAAGTTAATCGCTTCTGGCGTAACATGTTCTGCTGCCATGATCAGATCGCCTTCATTTTCGCGATCTTCATCATCCATCAGGATAACCATTTTTCCTAGGCGAATGTCTTCAATAATTTCTTGAGGAGTACTAATTGGCATTGTTCTATATCCTTTGAAATGGTTCTGCTTCCTAGAACCGACACTATTTAAACCTGATGATATTGCTTCGCTTTACAAAGTGATGCTTAACGCACTTTGTCTCAACGATTAGGCAAAACCATTCTGCTGTAAGAATTCCATCGTCAATCGAGATTCAGGCTCAGACTCTTGCTGTTGGCCTTGAAGTAGACGCTCCATATAGCGTGCTAACACATCGACTTCTAGATTCACTTTACGACCGACATTGAACTGGTCGATGGTGGTTTCTGAAGATGTGTGAGGAACGATCGTCAACTTAAATGCATTCTTACGTAAATCGTTCACGGTAAGACTAATACCATCCACCGTCACCGAACCTTTTTGAGCTACATATTTTGAGATTTCAGCCGGCATTTCTACCCAGAACTCAATCGCACGGCCAACTTGGTTACGTTCAACAATCTCGCCCACGCCATCGACGTGACCCGATACGATGTGACCACCGAAACGAGTCGTCGGTAGCATCGCTTTCTCTAGGTTCACCTTGTCGCCGGCTTGGTAATCGACAAAACCCGTTTTTTTCAGGGTTTCAAGCGAAAGGTCTGCACTGTAGCTGTGGTCGTTGAACTCAACAACCGTCAAACAAACACCATTGGTAGCAATACTATCGCCTAACTGAACGTCAGCCATATCAAGCTTACCCACGTTAACCGTTACGGTGATGTCTTCTCCGCGGGGAGTGATTGCACTCAATGTACCTACGGCTTCTACAATTCCTGTAAACATTTTAAAACTCTTTTTGTTGTCAACGACATGTATGTAGTGAGCGGATTTATTCCCACTATAGTTTCGTTACTATCGGTTTCGAAATACGGGTTTCGCTACGATGCGAATATCCACACCAACCTGTCGAACATCTTTAATTTCTAGGTCAATCACATCAGACATTGAGGTGAGCCCTAATGCGCCCATCAAACCTCGTCCGTCACTGCCCATAAGTTTAGGTGCTAAATAGAGGATTAGCTCATCCACCAGCTGCGCTTCAATCAAGCTTTTTGCCAACGTGGCGCCCGCTTCGACCCAAATATGGTCGATATGATTGGCAGGTAATTGGCGCATCAAATCGTGTAAGTCCAGATGACCTGCATCCGTTGTTCCGACTGTAATATCGGCAGAGGCTTCAGCGACTCTCAATACCGATGTTGGCGTCTGGTATAACTTGAGCTCAGGGCGCAGTTGATTTTGGCGATCAAGAATCACGCGAATCGGCTGACGTAGTTCGCCTTCAGCGTAATGAGCTTGAGCGCTGCTTGGTAATTCAGCCCAACGAACATTCAGCGATGCGTTGTCTTCAATCACCGTTTGGCTGGTTGATAACACCGCACCGGACTTTGCTCGATAATTCTGAACATCACGACGTGCTGCTGGCGATGTTATCCATTGGCTTTGACCATTTGCCAATGCAGTTTGCCCATCAAGGCTGGCTGCCATCTTAAGCTGAACAAAAGGCATGCCTGTTTGCATACGCTTGATAAATGCAGGGTTCAAATCGAGAGCATCTTGCTCAAGCAAACCGATTTCAACCTCAATACCCGCCTCGCGTAGCATGTTGATACCACGCCCTGCGACTTTAGGGTTTGGGTCCTGCATGGCGCAGATCACTTTCGAAACTTGAGCCTTAATCAAACCTTCAGCACAAGGCGGCGTTCGACCGTAATGAGAACAAGGTTCTAGCGTAACGTAAGCCGTCGCGCCTTTTGCCTTCTCACCGGCCATTCGCATGGCATACACTTCAGCATGAGGTTCGCCCGCTTTAGCATGAAAACCTTCACCAACGATCTGACCATCGGCTTGTACGATGACACAGCCCACATTTGGGTTTGGCGCAGTGGTGTAAATGCCGCGTTTCGCTAATTGAATAGCACGCGACATCATTTGAAAATCTAGGGGAGTAAAATTAGACATGATTGAGGGGTTAGTCCTCTAATTTAGCGATTTCTTCGCCAAACTCTCGGATGTCTTCAAAGCTGCGGTAAACAGAGGCAAAACGGATGTACGCCACTTTATCCAACTCTTTCAATTGGCCCATCACAAGATTACCGATCATCTCGCTTGGTACTTCACGCTCACCAGTTGCACGGAGTTGTGACTTAATCGTACTGATCGCAAGTTCAATTGCATCAGCACTCACTGGGCGTTTTTCTAGGGCGCGCTGTACACCACCGACCATTTTATCTTCATTAAATGGTTCGCGGTTTCCATTCGACTTAATTACTTTAGGCATCACAAGTTCTGCCGATTCGAACGTAGTAAAACGTTCGCTACATGCAAGGCATTGACGGCGACGACGAACCTGATGGCCATCGGCTACCAGTCTTGAATCGATTACTTTAGTGTCGTTCTCTGAACAAAAAGGACAATGCATATCACCTCCAAATAATTGAATATCAGTGTAACGGAATTGCCAAACGTTAGGAAAGAAAAAGGGCCAATTAAGGCCCTTTTGTGTGGTGATTCATTGATTATTGCTACGCGATAGCAATTTCTAAATGAGCTGAGGAGGAAAATTAACGAGAACGTTAACCTCGAACTAAATAGTTCGCTTTGCCCACCCATTTGTAGCTTGTCAGTTCTTCTAAACCCATTGGGCCGCGAGCATGCAGCTTTTGAGTAGACACAGCAACTTCAGCACCTAAACCAAACTGTGCGCCATCAGTAAAGCGAGTGGATGCATTCACATAAACCGCAGCAGAACCTACCGAGTTAATAAAGCGCTCAGAGCTTTCTAGGCTGTTAGTCATGATTGCGTCGGAGTGACTCGCGTTGTGTACGCGCATGTGGTCAATCGCTTCTGCAACGTTAGCAACCACTTTCACGCCTAGCGTATAGCTTAGCCATTCAGTGTCAAAGTCGCCTTCAACCGCATCACGTTGGTCTTCAAAACCAGTAAGCAATGATTTTGCACTCGCGTCAGCAACCAAGGTAACTTTGCCAGCTAAACGCTGTGTTAGCTTAGCAAGGAAAGCCTCAGCTACGGCTTCATGCACTAGCAGCGTATCCAATGAGTTACATGCAGATGGACGTTGAACTTTCGAGTTTTCAACTACATCAACAGATTTCTCAAGGTCAGCGCTCTCATCAACAAAGATATGGCTGATACCGAAACCACCGATGATAACTGGAATAGTGCTGTTCTCTTTACACATCTTGTGCAGACCAGCGCCACCACGAGGAATGATCATATCCACATAGTCGTCCAGTTTAAGCAATTGAGATACTAATTCACGATCCGGTTTCTCGATGTACTGAACAGAAGCCGCAGGAAGTTCCGCTTTCTCTAGTGCAGACTGGATGACTTTAACCAGCTCCATGTTCGAGAAGAACGTCTCTTTACCACCACGTAGGATGCTTGCGTTACCTGTTTTCAGACACAGTGCCGCAATATCGATGGTTACGTTCGGACGCGCTTCATAGATAACACCAACCACACCAAGTGGTACGCGACGACGAGACAGTGACATACCGTTTTCCAGTACCTTGCTGTCAATCTCGCTGCCAACTGGGTCATTCAGGCTAATTACGTTACGAACATCGTTAGCAATGCCTGTTAAGCGCTCTTCGTTAAGAAGTAGACGGTCAAGCAGTGCGTCAGTTAAACCCGCTTCACGGCCTAGTTCGATATCTTTCGCATTCGCTTCTAAAATCGTTGCTGCGTTTGCTTCTAGTTCATCAGCGATGATCGCCAATGCTTTATTCTTTTGCGCCGTAGATGCGGTCGCTAGGTGGAAAGCAGCCTCTTTTGCTGCGATACCCATATTAGTTAAATCCACGTTTAACTCTCCCTAAATTCTGTCTGTCTTTAGATGCAAAAGGCGGTTCGCCTTATCATCACGAGCTATTCTTGGATTACAACAAGGTCGTCACGGTGAATGACTTCTGACCCGTAATCGTAACCAAGGATGTCGCCAATATCTTTACTGTGCTTGCCTGCTATTTTTGCTAGGTCTTGGCTTGAGTAGCTAGCGATACCACGCGCTACTACCTTGCCTTTGCTGTCTGTGACTTGGGTGACTTCACCACGAGAAAACTCGCCTTGAACTCGAATTACCCCTTTTGCCAACAAGCTGCTGCCTTTGGTGTTAACGGCGTTTACCGCACCATCGTCTACCACGATGTCACCTGCAGAAGCAGGGCCAGCTAAAATCCAACGCTTACGGTTTTCAAGCGCTTCAGCTAACGGTAGGAAACGGGTTCCTTGTGGATTGTCGCTCAAAGAGTCGAACACCACGTTTTCAGCACTGCCTGCTGCAATAATAACTTCAATACCTGCACGACGAGCAATATCCGCCGCCTGCAGTTTTGTTGCCATGCCGCCAGTGCCCAACGTAGTACCACTGCCGCCTGCGATCTTACGCAGTGTGTCATCAATTGTTTTTACTTCTTTGATGAGCTCAGCATTTGGGTCTTTACGAGGGTCAGCTGTAAACAGCCCTTTTTGGTCGGTTAGCAGCAAAAGCTTATCCGCACCGCATAAAATACCAACCAGCGCCGACAAGTTATCGTTGTCGCCCACTTTAATTTCGTTGGTCGCTACTGCGTCGTTTTCATTTACGACAGGAATAATGTCGTGTTCAACGAGTGCGTTGATCGTGTCACGTGCATTTAGAAAACGCTCGCGATCATCAAGATCAGCACGAGTCAGTAGCATCTGGCCAATTTTAAGGCCATAGATAGCAAACAAAGACTCCCAAACTTGAATCAACTGACTTTGCCCAACTGCCGCAAGCAACTGTTTGCTCGCCATTGAGTTGGGAAGTGCGGGGTAACCAAGGTGCTCACGTCCTGCTGCAATTGCGCCAGACGAAACCATAACCACAGAGTGGCCTTGTTTTTTTAATTCAGCACATTGACGAACCAGCTCAACCATGTGAGCACGATCTAATGCCAATGTTCCACCAGTTAAGACACTGGTACCCAGTTTAACAACGACAGTTTTACGCTGTGTTGTTGTCCCGCTTTGATGATTTGTTGTCATGAAGTCTTTTATGGATAAAACAAATAAGAGGTGATGTTTTAGCAATCAACAGGGGAATTCACAAGTAGAAAAGGTGCGAAATCGCACCTTTTTGCTTTATAGAGAAGAGTAACCTTTAAAATCAGACGAATTCGACAGACTCTTCGTCTAATTGGATACTGATTTCAAACTTACTTTGAAGTTCATCAACCAGTTTTTGATGGAAGGCTTCTTGAGTTCGAGACACCTCAGCGACCGCCTTTTTAGGCAGTGGTAAAGAATCCCAGTTGCCTTCAATGTTGTATTTACCGATGTTGTACTTCGCCGAATATCCCTCTTCCGACTTATCCAATTCCAACCACCAGCCCCAGAACTCACGTTCTTCTGGTGATTTTTTATCGTTCACACACACAGACAAGCAATCAAAAAGATAGTGGCCTTCTTCTGATTGCGGCTCCCTCAAATAAGGACCAATGGCCTTTAAAACGTTTAACAAGCGATAATGCGTTGGTTCTTGTGTCACTTCTGACATATTGAATCTCCGTTTTCAATGTTAAGAATGACGTTACTCAGACTGCAATACGTAGAAAGTACGCAGTTGGATTTTATAAATTTTCTCTGAGTATCAGGTACTTAATCTGTACACTTTTCATGCTTAACTAATTTCGGAGAAATGTCATCTAAATAATTCATCCTCAAGCCACTTTATCGCCAATTCGAGGGATTGCTCATAACCTTGTGTAATTGATTTAGCTTTGATTTTCTTCGCTTTACCGTAATCACTGTAAATAGCAACCAGTTGATTATCCATTGGCGGTGATACTGGGTCCCCTTCTAAGGCTAATGCCAAGATAGGAACACGGGTTTTGCTGTTCGACAGCAGCCCTTGTACCTTAAGTGACCACGCCATCAACTGCCCAGAAAGGCTATTGATATCCACCGCACCTTTACCCAGGCGAGAAGCCAACACATCTAAATGCATCTTCGGCATCTGCTTAAGTTTATCGGCATGAACAAAGATATCGTGGATAGGCGCACCAAGAGAGATACACGCTTTGATCTTCTGTTGTTCAACGAACGACAATCTAACCATGGCATTACCACCAAAGCGGAAGCCAAATAAGCCCACCTTGTGATGATCAACCCAAGGGATGTTTGGCAGTTCGTTCAATACCGCTTGGTGCAAGCACGAAGAGTCTTCGGTTAACGGCCAATGAGAACTGTGGCCTATCGATGGCATGTCTACCGTCAGCATCGCAATGTTCTTAGGTGCTAAGTAATCCCTAAACAAACGCCACATGTCTGTTTGTAAGCTATCCAAACCCGCACTCACGATAACAACCGGTTGAGGCTTGTCTGTTTTCGCTAGGTGCAAATTCGCTTTGATCTTCTTGTTTTGGTACGGCACTTCAATCTGCTTAACGATCAGCTTGGTGTGCTTAATCGCCTCTGAATAGGCCGCATTCGCCAATACCTGAGCCTGAGCCGCCAGATTATCGTTCTTAAGATGTGGGTAGCCCGCAATGCTGAAACACAAAGACGCCGAGAACAGCTCTTCCGCCATCTCTTCACCGCTCTTTTCATTAGAACGGTTCTGATGCTGCATACCTAACTTGGTCCACTCGTATGCCCAGTTACCGCTACGGTAGCCCATCACGGTATCCAACCATTCATCGGTTGTGCGTGAGTTGTCTGACGATGCGATTCGCGACAATACCGCCTCTTGCTCAATTGGGTTAACGCCTTGCCATACCCACTGAAGACGTCTTAGGTTTCGATACCAAGATAAGTTTTGCTGTTCACGCTTCTCATCCAATAACGCTTCAGAGCTTGGCATGTATTGTGTCAGCATTGAGGTCTCTTTGGCCTGCTTGTGCTTTACAAACAAGGTTTCCGAAAGGTTCGAGCTCGTTTCTTCTGATTCAGACATTGGGATACTTAATAAGAAATGGTTGTCACTAATCATATAAAAAAAAATGACCCTATAAAGGGTCATTTCTCAAAAAACTAAGTTTGCGCTTATTTTGACTTGCGATTTACTGGTTCAACGTAGCTTAGGCTTGTATCCCAAGGTTGCTCAATCCATGTATCTTGAGCGATATCTACGATGTACTCGTCTAGTAGGTGTGCGCCAGATGGTTTTGCACATACTGCGATTAGTTTCGCTTTCGGGTACATTTCGCGAAGCTTGCGTGCAGTGTCACCACTGTCCACTAGGTCTTCAACGATGAGGAAGCCTTCGCCGTCACCTTCAGGTGCTTTAACTACTGTCATATCACGTTGGTGATCGTGGTCGTAGCTAGAAATACAAATCGTATCTACGTGACGAATACCTAGCTCACGAGCCAAGATTGCACCAGGAACCAAACCACCACGGCTTACCGCCCAGATGCCTTTCCACTGCTCTGCTGGCATTTGCTTTTCAGCTAGTTGACGGCAGTAAGTCTGCATGTTGTCCCAAGTGATAACGAATTTGTTGCTCATAGTATAAAACCTAATAATTTTGTCATGTTATTAGAGGCTATGTTGTACATAGCCCCTTCAGCGATTAAGCAGAAATCTAGACGATTAAGCGAAAATGTATTTAAGAATAAAGATAGCCGACATTACCCACACAGCAGGTGAAACGTCGCGACCTTTACCACTTAGCAGCTTAATTGCAGCGTAAGCGATGAAACCTAATGAGATACCCTCAGCGATAGAGTACGTCAGCGGCATTAGCAGACATGTTACCACGACTGGTGCAGCTTCCGTAAGATCACGCCAATCAATGCCAACTAGGCCAGACATCATCAGAATTGCTACATAGAAAAGCGCGCCTGATGTTGCGTAAGCCGGAATCATACCTGCAAGTGGCGAGAAGAAAAGAGCCAATAGGAATAAGATACCAACAACAACCGCTGTTAGACCTGTACGACCACCTTCAGCGACACCTGCAACACTCTCTACATAAGAAGTTGTGTTTGATGTACCGAGCAATGCACCAATAGACGTTGCTGTAGAGTCAGCAAGCAGTGCTTTGTTTAGACGAGGTAGTTTACCGTCTTCTTTGATTAGGTTTGCTTTCGTTGCAACACCCACTAGCGTACCCGCAGTATCGAACAAATCGACGAACAAGAATGCGAATACTACTGAAATCATACCGATTTCAAATACAGCAGAGAAATCAAGCTGCATGAACGTAGGAGCTAGGCTTGGTGGTGTAGACATGATGCCGCCGTATTGAACGTCACCAATAATAATACCAAGAGCCGTGATCGCTAGAATAGCAATCATTACTGCGCCTTTCACACCACGGTGAACAAGAGCAATCGTAAGGAAGAAGCCTAATGAACCTAGGATAGGTGCAATCGCAGTAATGTCGCCCAGAGAGACTTTAGTTGCTGGGTTAGAAACAACGATGCCAGCATTGCTCAGTGCAATAAACGCTAGGAAAAGACCGATACCCGCAGAGATACCAACACGTAGAGACATAGGAATCGAGTTGATAATCCATTCACGGATCTTAAAGATACTTAAGAAAATGAAAATTACGCCTGATACAAAAACCGCTGCCAGAGCAACTTGCCACGTATAACCCATACCCATAACTACTGCGTAGGTAAAGAATGCGTTCAAGCCCATACCTGGTGCTTGAGCGATTGGGTAGTTAGCAACAAAGCCCATGATGAAACAGCCAATAGCAGCCGCTAAACAGGTTGCTACAAATACAGCGCCATGGTCCATACCAGCATCAGCTAGAATCATTGGGTTTACAAAAATGATGTAAGCCATTGTTAGGAAGGTTGTTAGACCTGCGATGATTTCAGTGCGCACATTGGTGCCGTTTTCACTGAGTTTGAATAGCTTTTCGAACATTATCGAATCCTATAAGGGTAAAAAGTAAACGGTTGCGTAATCGATTGGCTGTGGATTATAAAGTTATCAAATAACAAATTCCAGATAGAATTAAGGCTCTAATCGATATTTATCAGAATGCCGTATGAAACAAAGCGATTAAAAACGAAGTGACCACCAAGAAATAACCATAATAAACAGTCAATTAAGGTAACTTAGCCTAATAAAGAACCTTGGTTACTTTTTCGACCATCGATTATTTTGATAGAGAATCTAGCCATTAAATTCTGAATTCAAACCCACAAGAGTTGTGTATTTTTCAACAGGATCAGTAATAAGGCGCAAATTGATATTTTGGCGTTTAAAAAACAACCACGCAGAACAGCAGGAAAAGAGACAAGATAAAGCGGTTTGGAAAAGTAACAGGCAAAAAAAACGCCACTCAAAACTGAGTGGCGGTAGAATCTGTCAACCAAAAGGGCTGTAAAAGAATTCCAATATATAGGGGTGAACAAAACTGTTCGAGTTACATGCTTACGGTATTAGTAACCGAAGCTTGTAGGGTATGCAAAGTTGCTAGTGTAAACAGAGCTGTTAAGCCAGAACATTGCAGATGGTAAACCTTTCATAACTATCACCTTAATAAATCAATAAAAAACGAATTTGATTTCTCGGTTCCTTGGAGGCGATAAAACGGACTCATCCTTTGAGCATTTACTCTTCACTTCAGAAGTTGGTTATTAATATACCTCAAAGAAAAAAGATTACAAGCATTTTTTGCTACAGGTCACATTTTTTGCCATTTATGGTTATTTTGCAAACTTAATTTCGTAATTAAATTACAGAATAGACTTAAACAAACGTTTGCTTGCACCATTTATAAGCATCAACGCACTTATTCAAGATCAAATGAACAAGATGGCGTTCAAAATTTGAGGCATTTCAGGTTTAGAAGCGCTACTCGTCAAAACACTCTAGTGGTATGCTGTTGCCATCAAAACAGACCCATATTTTAGATTTTTGTTCTAAGTTTTTACCTATAAAAATCCTAAATATATGGTTATCAAATAAAAAAGGAGTCATCCGTGTCTGAATTCCATTCTGAGATCAGTAAATTATCCCCTGCCCCTATTTGGCAGTTCTTCGATAAGATTTGCTCAATCCCACACCCTTCAAAGCATGAAGAAGAGCTTGCTCAATACATTATTGCTTGGGCAACAGAACAAGGCCTAGATGTACGTCGTGACCCAACGGGCAACGTATTCATCAAGAAGCCAGCAACGCCGGGTATGGAAAACAAAAAAGGTGTGGTGCTACAAGCTCACATCGATATGGTTCCACAAAAGAACGAAGACACCGTTCATGACTTCGCTAAAGATCCAATCCAACCATACATCGATGGTGAGTGGGTTACAGCAAAAGGCACAACGCTTGGCGCTGATAACGGCATGGGCATGGCTTCTTGTTTGGCAGTTCTTGCTTCAAACGAAATCAAGCACGGCCCTATCGAAGTTCTACTAACTGTAGACGAAGAAGCAGGCATGACAGGTGCTTTCGGTCTTGAAGCAGGTTGGTTAGAAGGTGACATCCTTCTTAACACCGATTCTGAGCAAGAAGGTGAAGTTTACATGGGTTGTGCTGGCGGTATCGACGGCGCAATGACATTTGATGTGGCACGTAACGCAATTCCTGCTGACTTCGTAACACGTAAGCTAACGCTGAAAGGCCTTAAAGGCGGTCACTCTGGTTGTGACATCCACACTGGTCGTGCAAACGCGAACAAACTGCTTGCTCGCTTCCTAGCGGGTCACGCGAAAGAACTAGACCTACGCATCGTAGAATTCAAAGGTGGTAGCCTTCGTAATGCGATTCCTCGTGAAGGCTTCGTAACGGTTGCAGTACCTGCTGCAAACCAAGAGAAACTGGCTTCGCTATACAACTACTACACAGAGCTTCTTTCAACAGAGCTAGGTAAAGTAGAAGACAGCATTGTTACTTTCAACGAAGAAGCTTCGGTTGAAATGGGCGCTCTAGCTGCAGCTGACCAAGCTCGCTTTATCGCTGCACTAAACGCGGCGCCAAACGGCGTGATTCGTATGAGTGACGAGATCGAAGGTGTTGTTGAAACGTCTCTAAACGTTGGTGTTATCACAACAGAAGAGAACTCAATCACTGTGCTTTGCCTGATTCGTTCTCTGATCGACTCTGGTCGTAAGCAAGTTGAAGGTATGCTGAACTCTGTTGCTGAACTAGCAGGCGCGAACATCGCGTTCTCTGGCGCTTACCCAGGTTGGAAGCCAGACGCTGATTCAGAAATCATGCACATCTTCCGCGACATGTACGAAGGCATCTACGGTCACAAGCCAAACATCATGGTTATCCATGCTGGTCTTGAGTGTGGTCTGTTCAAAGAACCTTACCCGAACATGGATATGGTTTCTTTCGGCCCAACGATCAAGTTCCCTCACTCTCCAGATGAGAAAGTGAAGATCGACACCGTTGAGCTATTCTGGAACCAAATGGTTGCACTGCTTGAAGCAATCCCAGAAAAAGCTTAATTCGATAAGCTATGTTTGTTCAATGAATGGTATTTAATAGTAAGCACCATTTATTCAAGACAAAATAAAACAGGTACTCAATGAGTACCTGTTTTTGTATCTAATCTTTGTCATCGACTATTTGTGACTCAAGAAACAATTAAACGCGTGAAGCCGCGTAGCTTTCTAGCTCATCAATTGAAGTTTGTGCCACAACTTCGCCATCGATGAAGTACGTCACCATCTCGCCATCACGAACACCGATTAACGTCGCACGCTCACCAGATTGGTAAGTAATGTCCATTTGGATCGTGTTTTCATCAATCTGTTGCATTTGACCTTTCTCGATCACATCTGCACTCGTGATAGGACCAACAGGCGCTTCCGTTAGAGACGGGTCCAACTGATGGTTGATGTCTAGGTAAGTGTCAGTCTTTGTATCAAAGATGTGAGGAGAACCAGTCAGTGGGTTGCTACCAGTCCAGAACTCTAGTGAGTTGAATACCAGGTAATCAGCAGCAACCGTTAGGCCGTAAGCAGGTGCAAGTAGCATGTTCAAACCACCACGTGCGTAACGGTTATCAACAGCCTTAACGTTGAACTTCATTAGGTAACCCGTTACTGCGTTACTACCAACACAGCCAGATAAAGCGACAGAAACCACCGCCAGTGCAACGACTTTTGAAATTGTTTTTTTCATTTTTATCTCGATATTTGAATTTGGCCGCCAAAAAATGGCGATGGATAATACCAAGCAAGCAAACAACAAATATCAGAGCTAAATCAATGTATTGTCAGGAAATTCACAATTAGAAACACCCTCTATTTGACCAAATCAAAAACTGAAACCAATTCTGAAGCCCCTTCATAAAAAACTTTTGTCGTGACCGTAAAGTGATTGATTCGTACTAAAAATCAACGATTGATACATTCCGTGTTAACGAATTATCACCATGTTGAGAACAACCTAAATGGCAAGACTAAAACCTAATCAACCATTCGAATTACTTGGTTATACTGTTCAGCCAGGACAACGAATGGAGATTGAACTGCAAGCAGCTCAGCTTTACACGCACTCTCCACTTTCGATCCCGATTGAAATCATTCACGGTCGCCAAGCGGGCCCAACACTGATGGTAAACGCGGCGATCCACGGCGATGAGCTAAACGGTGTTGAGATTGCTCGACAACTGACGAACGCTATCGATCCAAAGAAACTGAAAGGTACCTTGATTGTCGTGCCTATCGTTAACGTGTTCGGCTTCATCCATAAGTCTCGTTACCTACCAGACCGTCGTGACCTAAACCGTTGCTTCCCAGGTAGTGAGAAAGGATCACTAACATCACGTATCGCTTACACCTTCTTCGAGAACGTGGCGAAGCACTGTGATTACATCTTGGATCTACACACGGGCGCGATTCACCGTACCAATCTGCCACAGATTCGTGCAAACCTATCGAACCCAGAAACGATGCGCATCGCGAAAGCATTCGCAACACCAGTGATCATCGATTCTCCACTGCGTGACGGTTCACTGCGTAGCGAAGCAGAAAAGCTTGGTATTCCTGTACTAACTTACGAAGGTGGTGAAGCGCTGCGTTTCGATCACCTAGCGATTCGTGCTGGCTACTTGGGTATTCACCAAGTAATGAAAGAAATCGGTATGCTTCGCCCGAACCGTAAGAAGCTGCCAGAGCCAGTATTGAGTAAATCAACCAGCTGGATCCGCGCTGAATCAGACGGCATCTTACGTAATATGGTCAGACTGGGCGAACAAGTTGAAGCAGGGCAAACTCTGGCTTACATCAGTTCTCCGCTGGGTCACCAAGAAGGCCAAGTGATCACGACCAAAGGCGGTATCGTGATTGGTCAGCAGACTCTGCCTTTGGTGAACGAAGGTGATGCTGTGTTCCACATCGCTTACTTCAAGCAAGACGATGAAGAAGTGGGACAATCAGTAGAGAGCTACATTGAAGAAGTAGCAGAAGACGATTGGCTAACGGCGTTGAATAACTGATTAAAGCTTAGGAGATCGACGTTAAAAGCGACAAGCCAAAGCTAGAGCTAAAGCTAAAACCGTCGGTCTCAAGCAAACTAGAAACGAACTCCACAAACGAAAAAGCCCCAATATAGGTGACTATATTGGGGCTTTTTTTATAAGTCCCTTATCTTAAAATTAAGGAACCTATAAGTTAATCGTGCACCGAATTACTCAGCGTCTTCTTGCTCTTCTGCACGAGCTTTAGCGCGTGCTTCACGTGCTTGCTCAGCTTTAAGCTCTTTAGTGTGACGTAGTTCGTCACGCTCTTTACGCTGTTCTGATTTACGCTCGTTACGTTCAGCTTGGTTTGCGATGAAAGAGGCTAGCTCTTTCTCTGCCCACTCTTGTGCAAGAGCTTCAGTTTCGAAACCAGACTCACGCTTAGATACTGTTGTGCTGCGAGACGTTACTTGACGAGTAATCTCTGCACACCAACCGTTGCGTTTTTCTGTAAGGCGGATATCAAATTTTTTGTTCTTAGACATGTTCTATTTTTTCCTAAGGGAGATCATTAAGGGATCGGTCAACTTTGATAACTCCATCTAAGTGAGCATCTTTTAACACCATCCCTTGGTAAGCGCGGTATTAGAGCACAAATCAATGAATATTGCTGCAAATATTTGCAGCGGATCACACTCCTATGCAGCAAATCGTTTGCGGCTCATTTCAATTCCTTAGCAAGCCTCTGCTCACCATCAATTTCGGCACTATTTTATCGACCACAATGAAATGAACTATGCTCAAACAGAGATAAATGAATCGCCTAAGACTTCATATTGTTAGGCAAAAACATCTCACCTACTCCGCCCATAATTAAAATAGCTAAGGAGTTGCTATGGATAGCTTCATCAAAAATTTACCGAAGGTTGAGCTGCACTTACATATAGAAGGCACATTAGAACCTGAGCTGATGTTCGAGCTCGCTAAACGTAATAACGTGTCGATTCCCTTTGAAAACCCAGATCAAGTGCGAGACGCATACCAGTTCCACAATCTTCAGTCCTTTCTCGACATCTATTATCAAGGCGCCAACGTGCTGATCCACCAGCAAGATTTCTACGATCTGACGTGGGCTTACCTATTGAAATGCCAACAAGATAACGTGGTTCACACTGAGATATTCTTCGACCCACAGACCCACACGGAACGCGGCATCAGTTTTGATACGATTGTAGGCGGCATTACCCAAGCACTAGAGCAAGCCACACAGGAACTCGGGATCAGCAGCCAACTGATCATGTGTTTTCTACGCCACCTTGATGAAGACAGCGCATTTGAAACACTCCAACAAGCCCTTCCCTACAAAGACAAAATCATTGCGGTTGGGCTAGATTCATCCGAGCAAGGGAACCCGCCAGAGAAGTTTAAACATGTCTTCCAAGAAGCCATCAATCAAGGATTTCTAACCGTCGCGCACGCCGGAGAAGAAGGCCCTGCACAAAACATTATCGATGCGTTGAGCTTGTTGGGCATCACTCGAATTGACCATGGAGTTCGCTGTATCGAGGACGCTGAATTAGTCGAAGAGTTAGCAACAAAACGGATTCCACTCACGGTCTGCCCGCTATCGAATACCAAACTCAAAGTCTTCGACACCATGCAAGAGCACAATATTGTTGAACTCCTCAGAAAAGGGCTTTGTGTCACCATCAACTCCGATGATCCGGCTTACTTTGGTGGCTACATGAATGACAACTTCCTCGCCGTGGCCAATGCACACCCACTCACTCATCAAGAATTAGCGCAGTTCAGCATTAACGCCGTCGAGGCGAGCTTTATCTCCCCTCACGCCAAAGAAGACCTCATCACCCAAATACGCCAATATCTTGCAGAGAATAGTGAATGATTTATTGGAGTGACCGCACTTTTCAGCACGATCGAAAAAGGGAAGCTCAACGCTTCCCTTTGTTAATCAATAGGCTGAAGTTCACTTAACCCGGATGACCATCCACTCGTGGAGTTAACAGCATCATGCCGAATTTCCAGATAAACAGACCAAACGCCAATGTCCATAAACCTGCGCTGATGTTAACCATCTCGAACAAGTAAGCAGGGAAGAAAGTCACGCCTAAGCTACGAACTAACGCGGCAATAAAAATCGCTGAGAAGGCTAGCGCCATGCTTGGTCCTTTGTAAATAGCACGACCAGTATGCCCCATAGTCACGCGAGTAATCATCGCAAGAATCAAACCGCTCAAGCCACCAATCGCAAACAGGTGCAGCATGTTATGACTCGCAAATGGGTTATCTAACAAACCACGTAACAGTAAGCTTAGAGGAATACACAAGTAAGCCGCATGTAGTGACCACACCAAAGGCTCAGATAACGTCGTCCAAGGCTTCCAACGGATAAAGCGGACTAACTGAGTCACGCCAGCAAACACCATTAGCTCATTGCCTACTTGAGCAAAGGTAAGTGAGAAGAAGCTTAGAACAAACAGTCCTACCAAAGGCAGATTCGCAAGCCATTCCAACCAGACCAATGGCTGCGCTTTCTCAAAGTCGAAGCGACGAGCGGTGAAGAATGGAATCACTCGTCCACCCATTACAGACAGCAACAACGTAAACCACCACAACATCGCTTGCCATACCGCGGATGAAGGAAATGGAGGCATACCTTTAATGGTCGCGTAGCTCGCAAAGTTCGCCACGATAGCCAATATAAACAGGGGCACGAAAAACAAGTTCTTCCAACCTTTCGACTTCACGACACGGAAACCGATCTCGTAAGCCGCGAAGATTAAGAACAACGCTTCAATCGAAGAGATCAACCACAACGGAGCCGGTGTCCAAAACAGAATGCGAGGTGCCAACCACAATCCGACGAGCACAGCTAATCGATAGTGCTTGGTGCCATTAACGCCAGTCCAAGTTTGCACGGCAGTGAGCACAAAACCGACAACAATCGCCATCGAAAAACCAAACAGCATCTCATGCACGTGCCACCACAATGCAGGCACGTTTAAAATCTCAGGCTGACCGTTTTGGAACATGATGACCCAAGCCACAATCGCAATCACGGCATAGAGACTGCCCAAAAAGAAGAAAGGTCGAAAGCCTAAACGCAGGTAGGCTGGAATCGCGTCTTCTACACTTTTATCTGTGATATTTAACAAACTCGCTCCTAATTCTCAGATAAGCGGCCAAGGTATTACCTAAACCAAATTTGGTGTGCATCAAATTCGATGCAATATGCAGATCACATTGCATGAAACGCGCCAATTAGATAAAGCCAGTAAAAACAGCCACTCACGAGATTCACCAGCCAATAAACAAGTCAAAAAAACACAACCAAAAGAGTCATAAAGACATATAGATGTGTAAATAGAAACTTACTGACTTTTACTATCTCGCCACATATAGTAAGACTAGTCTCAAATACAACAGAACAGACAAGGAACGCGATGTATATTTTTGGTTATGGCAGCTTGATCAACTCATCTTCACGTCAACTTACCGGTCAAACGGGTCAAGCGATCCCAGCGATTGTTCATGGCTTAGTGCGCCATTGGAGTAAGATCGATGACAGTTACGTGTTATCTCCTTTGATCGTCAACCTTGGTGAAGGGCAAGTGAACGGTGTTTTGCTTGAGGTCGATGATGTTGCATTGGCTGAATTTGATCGTCGTGAACGCGGTTATCATCGAATCAAATTAAACGCCGATCAGATAGAGAGCCAAACTGACTTTAAAACGGATCAATCGATCTGGGTATACATCAAAGACGAGATTCAAGCGCCTTGTGAAAACAGCCCTATCGTTCAAACCTATGTCGATACCGTTTTGGCAGGATGCCTAGAGGTATCTGAAAGCTTTGCCGCGCACTTTGTGAAACATACACAAGGTTGGCACCACCCATTAGAAAATGATCGCCACCAGCCCAAATACGGCAATCTTGCTGGGGTGTCGGATCACCACCACAGTGTGATTGATGGTTTGATACTGAGTGTTCGCAGCTAGTCTTTGAGGGTTTTGTAGCTTTGAGAACAGAGAAGTCGATGAGCTTATAACGAATGAGCTCACCGACTAAAATAAACCGCTTAAACCACTCGAATACCCGCTGGCATTGCACGTTCTGGTGTCAGCAATACACTTTCAGATTCATCATCCGTCTCCGCACACAGCAGCATGCATTCAGAAGTGTGGCCTCTCATCTTGGCTTTCGCTAAATTACACAGCACAACAACCTGCTTGCCCATCAACTCTTCTTCTGTGTAGTAAGGGACTAGGCTGGTCACTGTTTGTAGCGTCTTCTCACCCACATCCACTTGCACGATGTAAAGCTTGTCTGCGTTTTCATGACGCACAACCTCGATGATCTTACCCACACGCATTTCTAACTTAGCAAAGTCGCCATAAGAGACAGTATCCATTTCTCACTTCCTATATTAATTGATTCTTTACTCATTAAGTAAGTTTACTAAAATTAAGTAAAGTAAAATCTAACATTAGCAATAAGCCTAATAATTACAAGCGGTAAAGATCTCATTCTGATAAGTAAAGATCATGAAATTTGTCAGCGACAGTTACCAAATCTCACTTAATTTTGGCCAACCCCAAGCCGTGATTTCAACGCCTTTAAAAACATCGAGAAAGCTGAGCGTTTGCCTATGGTGAAGCATTGGGCAAATCAAGCCTTCATAGATAAGAACAGACCCGAGCTGCTCAAGTTGATTGAGGTACTCACCCGGTGAGAAATCCTCTCGGATACGATTGAGCTCAGCCACCAACCATTCACTCACCTCAGAGCCTATCGTGGCATGCAGAACCGGATCACTCAAAAAGAACAACAGCGCCGATACTTGGCGGTTGTCATCAAGGTTAAGGCTGCTTAAAACAATCTCTTCACTGAAACCATCGCCCTGCGCTTTCTCTATAAAGGCTTCAAATGAGTAAAGGTTGATCTTCGCTTCAATCCCCTCTTTCGCCAATATTTGCACAGCGGCTTTGGCACTTCGTTGAACACCTAAGTGGGAATAACAGGCAATCTCAACAGAGCGAGGCAATTCGATCGGTTGGCTTCTGATGTGTTTCACGTTGTGCCAGAAAGGAAAGAAGTTATGGGCGATTTCGGCGCCAAAAGTCGTTTCATTCAATTCAAGCTGACGCCAAATCTGCTCTCCATTGAGTCGTTCACTCAACCAACGACGTTGAGGGTAAGACAAGCTCGAGTTGTTCTGGTTAAAAATAACAAACAAGCATCCTTCCTCAATGCGAGCCCTTGATGCTGTGTGTGGTAGGTCAGCAGTATTTCCTGTGCCCAAAGCGCTTTCACTCGGCTCAGTTGTCGCATTAGTGATGATCTTCTTAGAGTACTGCTCTGTGTCAGGAAGCGTCTGTGAATCGCCAGAGGTCTGATCATGATTCGCGGTAGCCGCATTCAAAGACCAAATCGTCACTTTATCCGTTAGAGAACGAAAGCCATGAAAGTGCTCGTTGGCCGCCAAGATAAGCTTGCTGTCTGAATGCAGTTCAAGAGCAAAGATGCCGCAGCCAACAACATTAGACGATAAGTTTTTGAGTTGTTCTGGAGGCTGAAGTGAGTACTTTAAATCACTCATTAATGCCGCAAAGCCTTTGTCTCGGCGATTGAGCTGAACGGAAAATCGATAAGGCGTTTCAACCGTAATCGACTCTAGATGCTCGAGTTCATTTTGATAATAAGGAAGCTCTTGCAGTTCAAGTAACAGTTGCGCGACAACCTCCGCGTCTACTTTTCCGCCCGAATGAAAGCTCACAGAAGGACGAAGATAGAACGTCCATACTGTCCAATCTTGGTTTGCTTCCCAGTGGTGTGCGATGTTCGGAATCAACTCGCCTTCTGGCGTCATTGAGACTAAGCAAGAGTGGATCTGACGAATCAGGTAGCGCTCGCTGTTTCGGTGCGGCGTTGTCGGGTTAAGAGAAGCGAATGGTCGATTATAAGTAAGCTGAACACTCACCTTTCCTTCCTTCACTTGTGCTCCTGAGGTTTGTTTGAGCAGCTGTTCGAACACCACTTGGTTGTAGTCGAGAAATTCCAGAGCTCGGTCGTACTTGCTCTCTTTGATCCACTCTAAGGCAATCGCGCGCTTTACCTCGGTGCGGTCGATACGACGAATCAGAGTCGAACGCTGATTTCGCCCGACTCGTGGTATCCAAGCAATCCACTTGAGCTCACTCATCTGCTTGAGAATCACACGTGCGTGTCGTGGGCTGGTACACATTTTGTCTGAAGTCTCAGCAAGCGTGACAGGATGCTCAACCAGCAATTCAAATTCTTCTAGGCGTTCGTAGTATCGAAAAAGGTTAATGCTTTCCAAAACAGGCACTCCAAAACTAAGTTTGAGTTCCTTATATTAGCTCACCAGTACCTAACTCAAGTAAAAAGGTCTAAAAACTTCGTTATAGGGAACTTAAAACCTAAAAATCACGCTCTTTTTCCCTACCTCATTTTTAGCAAAAATAATCATAGATTCTAGCGCAGCCCTACAGTTGAGTAATTCAGCTGAAGACAACTCATCGGTTATTGAGTGAAAAAAGCATTCACAAGAAAAGCCTCTTTCCACCATCGGCAAATCCACACTTTAAAGCTTTAGCGATAGCAACCTACTTTATGTTTATGCTCCTACCCCCTGCAAACCATAATCTCGCTGCTATCGCTAATCCCCCTTTTGCCATTACTCACCGATGATGCGCGCCCCAAATTTTAGATAACAAATTGGAGTATATTTATGTTTGCTAACTTTTTTGCCAACCTGTCTAAGGTCGGTAAAGCCTTAATGCTGCCCATAGCCTCAATGCCTGCGGCGGGTATTTTGTTGGGTATTGGCTCGGCGCAATTTGGATTTATCCCACCTGTGGTTTCCGAGTTAATGGCCGAAGCCGGTGGTGCCGTATTTGGTAACCTGCCACTGATTTTTGCATTAGGCGTAGCGATTTCATTCACCAACAATGACGGTGTCGGTGCGGTAGCCGCAGGTATCGGTTACTACGTTCTAGTGGCAACACTGAAGGTAATGGCGGGTGTACTGGGTGTTGACCATATTGATACCGGCGTATTAGGCGGCATCATCTCGGGTGCAGTTGGCGCTTATATGTTTAACCGCTTTTACACCATTAAGATGCCCGCCTATTTGGCCTTCTTTGCGGGTAAGCGCTTTGTCCCAATCGTGACGTCGTTTTCGATGCTGTTCTTGGGTATCGCTATTGCCTTTATCTGGCAGCCGATTGGCGCAGGCATTGATTGGTTTGGCGCTTGGGCAACAGAACAAAACCCACTGATGGCATTTTGGGCTTATGGCACTGCAGAACGTGCGCTGATCCCATTTGGTCTTCATCATGTGATTAACGTGATTATTCAACTGCAAGCGGGCGAATTCATTAATTCGGCTGGGCAAGTATTCCACGGTGAAATCCCACGCTTCTTCGCTGGCGATCCAAATGCTGGAAATCTAGCGGGTGGCTTCCTATTCAAGATGTTTGGCCTTCCTGCCGCGGCTATCGCAATTGGTCGTGCAGCAAAACCCGAGCACCGCACCAAGGTTATGGGCATCATGATTTCAGCAGCACTGACGTCATTCCTAACCGGTATCACTGAGCCAATTGAGTTTGCTTTCATGTTCATCTCGCCAGTGCTTTACGTGATTCACGCGATCATTGCAGGTCTTGCTTATCCACTGTGCATTCTGTTGGGTGTGAAACACGGCTACAGCTTTAGTGCGGGTTTGATCGACTATGTGACCTTCTTCGGTATATCAACCAAAGGTTGGATGATCATTCCACTCGGTCTGACATACGCAGCGCTTTACTATGTTGTGTTTACTTGGTTTATCAAGACGTTCAACTTGAAAACTCCTGGCCGTGAAGATCAAGACAACGGTAAAGTCATCAATGACACCAGCTCTGAGTTCGCCAGTGAATTGGTAAGTGCATTTGGTGGTAAGCAGAACATCTTAAGCACAGACGCATGTATTACACGTTTAAGAATCCAAGTGTCTGAACAAGACAAGGTAGACGAAGCAAAACTGAAGCAACTTGGTGCTGCGGGTGTCGTACGAGTAGGCACAGGCGTTCAAGCTATCTTTGGTGGCAACAGTGACGTGTACAAAACCCAAATGCTTGATTGGATGAACAATAACTAGTTCTGGAGTCATCCTGTTACCAGAGCAAACCTATCATTTTGCTCCAAGAATCGCGGCCCGTGCTTTGGCCGCGATTTATATTTCCTACCGAATTCCCTAAATTGTTCTGACAAATTAGGACAACGTTTACACATCTCATATTACTAACAAATTCATATATTAAGATGCTCATCGAGAAATATAGAATCGACATCAATTGCACTTATTACACAATGCGTGTTTAATACTTTGGTTAACATTTTTCAGCCCAGAAAGGTCTCTCATGGCAACAATCAAGGATGTCGCAAAAGAATCCGGTGTATCAGTCGCAACCGTATCTCGGGTGATCAACAAATCTCCTAAGGCCAGTGCGAGCTCTATTGAGTCGGTAACGAAAGCGATGGCGAAGCTCGGCTATCGCCCGAATGCCAATGCCCGTGCGCTCGTAAGCCAAAGTACCAATACCGTAGGTGTGTTGGTGGGTGATATTTCCGATCCTTTCTTCGGCACGCTAGTTAAATCGGTCGACAACGTTGCAAGAGAGAACGGCAAACACATCTTGGTCGGTAATGGTTCTCACAATCGTGAAGAGGAACAACAAGCGATTGAGTTACTGATCAACAGCCGCTGTGATGCGCTGATCATCCACTCTAAAGGCCTGACTGACGAAGAGCTGATTGCTTACTCTAAAGAAGTGAAAGGCTTAGTGCTGATCAACCGTTACATCGAAGAAATTGCCAATCGCTGTATCTTTCTAGATAACAAGAAAGGCGCCTTCCTCGCGACTGAATACTTAATCCGACATGGTCATAAAAACATTGCGTGTATCGCCTCCTCTTCAAGCATTGAAGATGCCAACGAGCGTGTTGAAGGCTACCAAGCCGCGCTCAAAGAGTATGGTATTGAGTTATCTGAGAGCTATGTTGAACAGGCTCTGCCAACCAGTGACGGTGGCGAGTATGCGATGACGAACCTGCTGACTAAGTCATTGCCAATCACAGGCATTGTGGCATACAACGATTACATGGCGGCGGGTGCTTTGTCGGTACTCGATGAAAACGGAATCCAAGCACCAGAGAAAATGTCGATCATCGGATTCGATGATGGCTTAATTGCCCGCTATGTTCACCCTAAGCTGACTACGATTCGTTATCCAATTCAAATGATGGCTGAGAAAGCAACACGACTTGCCTTGAACCTAGCCAAAGGTGAAGACACCTCGGCAGAGCCAATGATGTTCTCACCAACTTTGGTGCGCCGTAATTCGGTAGAGAAAATCTAAGTTCTGGTCTCAGACCAAACAGCAAACGAAAAAAAGCCCTAACAGAATCGCTTCTGTTAGGGCTTTCCTACCTTACTCTCGTACCCAACAATCGCTCCCTTATTAGGTCGTAGATTGCTAGGTGCCACTTTTATTCATCCCCCCAAGAGCAGCGGAATAAATCACACCGCTCCATTCATAAATCAACAAAAGAACTTGGCATCACCGCTTTGAGCTAGAGTGTACTAGTTTGAAGAATCCCCCGAAAATTCAAACTGGTAGCTGGTACGGTAGTGGTATTCTTGTTCAGGCTGGAGAATACAACTGTCCTGCTTCCACTCTGGGTGGTTAGGAGAGTCAGGTAAGAACTGGGTTTCTAATGCCAACCCTGCGTAATCTTCATAGCTACCACCACTTCGGTTTGGTGTGCCACCAAGCCAGTTTCCGGTGTATAGCTGCATCGCAGGTTTGGTTGAAAATACTTTTAAGGTGACTAGCGCATCTGGCGAGGTCACGGTCGCGGCACATTGAGTGCGTTTACAGCCGTCAGCCAATAAGAAAGAGTGATCGTAACCTTTGGCGGCTTTCTGTTGTTCATCACCCAATAAACGCTCTGAGATCATCATAGGCTGAGTGAAGTCGAAGCTGGTCGATTTCACCGATTTCAAGTTGCCTAATGGAATGCCGACAGAGTTGGTTGGCAAGAACTGAGACGCGTTGATACTCACAATGTGGGACAAGCAGTCGTGCCCAGCTTCTGCACCGAGCAGGTTGAAGTAGGCGTGATTGGTCAGGTTCACTATCGTTGGTTTATCGGTGTTGGCTGTGTAATCGATAGAGACTCGATTATCTTCGGTGATTTCATAACGAACCGACACGTTCAAATTACCCGGAAAACCTTGGTCGCCATCCGCTGATACTAAGCTAAACACAACCGATGTTTCAGTCTGCTCAGTAATACTCCAACGGCGTTTATCAAAACCATTCGGCCCACCGTGTAAGGTATTCCCAGCTTGGTTGGTTTCCAACTTGTAATTCTTGCCGTCAATCTTGAAACGACCATTGGCAATGCGGTTGGCATAACGACCAACTGTCGCCCCCATATAACTGGCTTGCTTCTCGAAGTTCTCCATTGAATTCACACCCAATAGCACTTCTCGTCCGTTTCCTTTTACTGGCAAGATACAGCTCAACCACGTTGCGCCAATATCCATGAATGTCACTTCTATGCCGTGTGCATTCGACAGCGTGACAAGCTGAGCAGGTTGGCCATCATAGGCTGCAGTTTCTGTCATGGATTGATGCAGGTTCTGCGCTTGTGTCATTCTAAATTCCTTCTACTGCCAGTAAAAAGCCTCTACGTTGAGGTAAAGGCTTTAGTATTTGGCCTACCATGATCTTTTTACTTGGTAAGCTCTATCTTAAGTCTCGAAGCAGTTAGATTACTTCAATTAGGCCGGCGCCGTCTTTCGCTTGGCACACATAAATTGATTCTTTTAGACCTGTCGCTGTTTGATATTTCTGCTCAACGGTTGTTTTAATTTCATCAACTAAAGCTGGCGGAACCAATGCCACGATACAACCACCAAAGCCACCGCCCGTCATACGCACGCCGCCTTGATCGCCAATCACTTCTTTAACCATATCCACTAGCGTATCGATCTCTGTAACTGTGATTTCAAAATCATCACGCATTGATGCATGTGATTCTGCCATCAACTCGCCCATGCGCTTCATGTCATGAGTACGCAGAGCTTGAGCCGCTTCAACGGTACGGTCATTTTCGGTAATCACGTGGCGAGCGCGCTTAGCAACCATCTCATCCAATTCAGACTCTTTCGCTTTGAATTGCTCAATCGTTACATCACGCAGTGCTGGGACACCGAACAAGCGAGCCGCTTCTTCACACTGCTCACGGCGTGTGTTGTATTCACTGTCGACTAAGCCACGTTTCTTGTTTGAATTGATGATCACCACCGCCATATCTTCTGGCATTGAAACCGCTTGAGTTTCTAAGCTACGGCAATCCAAAAGCATCGCGTGGTTTGCTAGGCCTTCAGCCGAGATCATTTGGTCCATGATGCCGCAGTTACAGCCCACAAATTCGTTCTCTGCTTGCTGACCATTCAACGCCACTTCCGCTTGAGTGATCTCTAGGTTGTAAAGCACCTTGAATGTCTGACCAATCACCACTTCTAGTGCCGCTGATGAACTCAAACCCGCACCTTGAGGTACGTTGCCAGAGACAGAAATATCCGCACCTTTAAACTCGTAGCCACGACCAATTAAGCACTTCACCACGCCACGAATGTAGTTCGCCCACATCTTGTCTTGTTGGAAGGTAATCTCTTGCGTGATATCGAATTCGTCTACCGCATTATCGTAGTCGACAGACACCACACGCACCATGTTGTCATCACGCTTTGCTGCTGCAACAACGGTTTGGTAGTTAATGGCACACGGTAGAACAAAACCATCATTGTAGTCAGTGTGCTCACCAATCAGGTTCACACGACCTGGCGCTTGAACGATGTGAGTCGCTTGGTAACCAAGGACTTGCTCAAAAGATGCTTTCACGTTTTGGATTAGATCAGACATAAGTAAACTCTCTGCTTAAACTCTTTGTTCAATTGTGGCCCCTTAATGGCACCACTTTAATTCTTTGAGATTCCCGAATCCTTTGTTCCTCACTCTCGAGATTGACGCTAAAAGTTTCAATGAAACTGTCATTCCAGAATCGAGGGACGAGATATCAGGAATCTCGCTTACTATCTAAGAAGCTGCGTATTACTGCTCTTTGTAGTGAACGTCGCTCAAATCGCGAAGACGTTGCGCCGCTTGTTCTGCGGTCAAGTCACGTTGCGATTCCGCCAACATTTCGTAGCCCACCATGAACTTACGAACCGATGCGCTGCGTAGTAGTGGCGGGTAGAAAAGCGCGTGCAGTTGCCAATGGTCGATGTCGGTGCCTTCTTCAAAGAACGGCGCATAATGCCAGCCCATCGAGTATGGGAATGAACACTGGAACAAGTTATCGTAACGGCTTGTTAATTTCTTAATCGCGACCGCTAAATCATCACGCTGCTCGTCAGTCAGTTCGCTCATGCGACGAATATGTGTTTTTGGCAGCAACATGGTTTCGAATGGCCACGCTGCCCAGTAAGGCACGACAGCAATCCAATGTTCCGTTTCAACCACAGTGCGTGAGCCGTCTTTCATTTCAGCTTCAACGTAATCCACTAATAGGTTTGAGCCCTGTTGCTCAAAATATTCTTTTAGAAGCTTTTCTTTACGTTCAATCTCGTTTGGCAGAAAGCTGTTCGCCCAAATTTGACCGTGCGGGTGTGGCTGAGAACAACCCATGGTCTCGCCTTTGTTTTCAAACGCTTGAACCCATAGGTAATCTTTACCAAGCTCTTCAATCTGCTCGTTCCAGGTATCGATCACGCCGCGGATTTTATTTACCGGCAACTCTGGCAGCGTTTTGCTGTGGTCTGGAGAGAAACAGATAACGCGGCTCAACCCACGAACACCTTGAGTCTTAAATAGAGGGTTGTCAGACTCTGGAGCGTCAGGCGAATCAGGCATCAACGCCGCGAAATCATTACTGAACACATAAGTGCCTTCGTAATCTGGGTTTTCGTCACCCGAGATACGTGTGTTGGTCGGGCACAGGAAACACTCTTTCTCGTACTCAGGAAGTTGTTCAGTCGATGGCTTCTCGTCTTGACCGCTCCACGGGCGTTTAGCACGGTGCGGTGATACTAAGATCCACTGACCCGTTAGTGGGTTATAACGACGATGCGGGTGGTCTACTGGGTTAAATTCAACTTTTGACATACTTACATTGCTCTTAATTTTTGTGTCTTGGTCAATTCACCAAGACGAATAATTCTTCTACAAGGAGATTCCCTATCACGCTCGTTCCTCGCTGTAGGGAATGACGTGTAATCTCGTTGTGCTATTTGTGCAAAGGCGACCGCTTCATTGCCTTATGCTCATCCGTCATTCCAGAATCGAGGTACGAGACATCTGGAATCTCTCTTTTCTCAATAACCTAAAAGTTTCTTAGTAACCCTGAGGGTTATTCGACTGCCATTTCCAGGTATCCGCCGTCATTTCCATCACGCTGCGTGTCGCCTTCCAACCCAGTTCACGCTCTGCCTTTTCTGTGCTTGCCCAACATTCGGCAATATCACCAACACGGCGCGGGCAAAGTTCATAAGGAACAGGCTTGCCCGACGCTTGTGCAAAGGCTTCAACCATCTCAAGTACGCTTGAGCCTTTACCTGTACCTAGGTTGTAGATGTGCAAACCCGCTTTCTCACCCACGGCTTTTAATGCTGCTGCGTGGCCATCAGCCAGATCCATCACGTGAATGTAGTCACGAACGCCTGTTCCATCCGGTGTTGGGTAATCGTTTCCAAAGATAGAAAGCTTCTCTCTACGGCCAACGGCAACCTGTGCGATGAACGGCATTAGGTTGTTTGGAATGCCTTGCGGATCTTCGCCCATGGTGCCTGATGGGTGTGCGCCAACAGGGTTAAAGTAGCGCAGTAAAGTCACGCTCCAGTCGTTTTCAGCGTTGAATAAATCACTCAAGCACTCTTCGACCATGTACTTACTACGACCATAAGGGTTCGTGGTATCGCCCGTTGGTGAGCTTTCGGTGATCGGCACAATCTCAGGGTCGCCATACACGGTTGCCGAAGAGCTGAACACGATGCTTTTCACGCCTGCTTTCTTCATGCTGCGCGCTAGAACCAGAGAACCATTTACATTGTTATCGTAGTACTCCAAAGGCTTAGCGACTGATTCGCCGACTGCTTTTAGGCCAGCGAAATGAATGACGGCTTGAATGTCATGCTTAGCAAACACGCCATCTAAGAAAGATTCATCACGAATATCGCCAAGGTAAAATGTTGGTGTTTGACCGGTTAGCGCATTGATTCGCTCCAGTACTAGCTCTTTGCTGTTGCAAAGGTTGTCTACAATGATTGGCTCCATACCCGCCTGCATCATTTGAATACATGTGTGACTTCCGATGTAACCCATGCCGCCCGTTACCAGTACTTTCACAATCAACCTCTCTTCACTGTCATTCATGATGAAATCTGAACCGATACTCTGTGTATTAGTTCGTTGTTACAGAAATAGTAGCAGCCAATCTGACTATAATTCTGTGATCAGAACCACGAAGTGTAAACGTTTACACAAAGTTCCACGAGACATATTCATATCAACATTGAGTTGATGAATCGATAGATAGTGCTAATCCATTGAAATTAAATGAGATCTTTATAGATAGTGAGATTTGCGACATCACAGAGGAGTTGGGCATTTATTTTACTAAAAGTTAATGCATTGGCTTTCAGTTTGATTACAATAGGTCAGTAGAATAAAGAGGTGCATTGCTTTTTTTACTAAAGACGAATTTCAAAGCAGCGCAATGTTCCAAGAACAGGAAGTGAGTATGGCAACGTTAAAAGATATCGCGACGGAAGCAAATGTTTCATTAGCTACCGTTTCTCGGGTTCTCAATGAAGATCCTACATTAAGCGTCAAGGAAGAGACCAAAAGGCGTATCTTTGAAATTGCCGAGAAGTTGGAATACAAAACCAGCAGCTCACGTAAATCGGTTAGCGGTAAAAAGCAGAACCACCACTTCCTTGCTCTGTACAACTACAAGCAAGAAGCGGAAGTTAACGACCCTTATTATCTATCGATTCGCCACGGTATTGAGACTCAATGCGAGAAGATGGAAGTTAACCTAACCAACTGTTACGAAAGTAAAATACAGACAAACTCTAGCCAGATAACCGGTATTTTACTGGTTGGTAGAATGACGCAAGAAGTTATCGCACAAGCGAAAAAGCTCACCGATAATATCTGCTACGTTGACTTTACCGATCACTCTGAACCTTATGACTCTGTTGATATTGACCTTGCTCGCATCAGCAAAGAGATCACCAACTTCTTCATCAATCAAGGCTACGAACGCATTGGTTTCATCGGTGGCCAAGACGACATTAACACCTCCGATATTCGCGAAGTCGCGTTTGCTGAATACGGTGGTTTGAAGAACGTAGTCAGCGAACAAGATATCTACCGCGGTGACTTCTCTAGCTCATCTGGTTACAAACTGGCGAAGAAGATGCTAGAGAGCGGCGATTACCCGAAAGCGATGTTTATTGCATCAGATTCGATTGCAATTGGTGTTTTACGCGCCGTTCATGAACACGGATTAAGCATTCCAGAAGACATTGCGCTGATCAGTGTCAATGACATCCCAACCGCTAAATTTACCTTCCCAAGTTTATCAACCGTTCGTATTCACTCTGAACTGATGGGAATTCAAGGTGTTAACCTTCTGATTGAGAAAGTACGCGATGGCCGTACTATCCCACTAAGAGTTTACGTACCAAGTAAACTCAAGCTGCGCGACACAACAAAATAGCACTATATTTCAAATAGATAACTAAAGGTCACCTCTACTATAGGTGGCCTTTTTTATGCCTGTTATCTCCCTCTCCAATCACATATCGTCTCTTCCAATCTGCTGTATAAAACACCAAATAGCATTCTTTTAAGTGGATCACACAGCACCGTAAAAAGCCCACAAAAAACGTGATGGAGTTAAAGTAAAACGTTTTCATCAATTTCATTTAGTAAAACTTTTACTAATAATTACCTCAGTCCAAAAAATACTCGTATTCACTACGACCCAATTACGCATAAGAACGTCGGCCAGCATTCAAACAGGCCGAGAGAGAGGCAACGTGAACAACTGGGAAAACTTCCTGAACTTACATGAGAACCGTATGGCACCACGTGCTTACTTCTTCTCATACGCATCAGAAAAAACAGCTAAGACATTTCAACGTGAATTAAGCAGCCACTTCCAACTGTTAAGTGGTCAATGGAATTTCAGCTACTTCGCTAACCCGCTATTGGTTCCTGAAGAGTTTTACTCTCAAGAGATGAGCGACTGGGGCCACATTACGGTTCCAAACATGTGGCAAATGGAAGGCCACGGCGATCTTCAATACACAGATGAAGGTTTCCCATTCCCAATTGATGTGCCTTTCGTACCATCAGACAACCCAACAGGCGCCTACCAACGCTCTTTCTTCCTTGGCGAAAGCTGGGGCGAGAAGCAAATCATCATCAAGTTTGATGGCGTAGAGACCTACTTCGAGGTTTACGTAAACGGTGAGTATGTTGGTTTCAGCAAGGGCAGCCGCCTAACCGCTGAGTTCGATATCTCTGGCCACGTAAAAGCGGGCAACAACCTACTTTCTATTCGCGTGATGCAGTGGGCAGATTCAACCTACATTGAAGACCAAGACATGTGGTGGACGGGCGGTATCTTCCGTGATGTTTACCTTGTTGGCAAAGAACAACTGCACGTTCAAGATCTAACGGTTCGTACTGATTTTGACGATGCTTACCAAAGCGCGACCCTGTCGTGCAATGTTGCTCTAGAAAACCTAGCAGCAGCGACAAACGCAACCCTTGAGTACGCATTGCTTGATGGCAGCCAAGTTATCTCGCAAGGCTCTGTAGATAGCTTAGCTGTTCCTAACCAACAGACTGGCGGCAATGCGAACACTCAATTCTCTATTGATGTGGTTAACCCAGTTCAATGGAATGCTGAAAACCCGTACCTTTACCAACTGCTGCTTACCCTGAAAGACGCAGACGGCAAAGTGCTAGAAGTGATCCCACAACGTGTTGGTTTCCGTGACATTAAAGTTCGTGATGGTCTGTTCTACATCAACAACAAGTACGTGATGCTGCACGGCGTGAACCGCCACGACAACGACCATCTAAAAGGTCGCGCTGTTGGCATGGATCGCGTAGAGAAAGACTTGGTGCTGATGAAGCAACACAACATCAACTCAGTCCGTACCGCACACTACCCGAACGACCCACGCTTCTACGAACTGTGTGATATCTACGGCCTATTCGTGATGGGCGAAACCGATGTTGAAACACACGGCTTTGCTAACGTTGGCGACCTAAGCCGTATCACTAACGATGCAGCATGGGAAGCGGTGTTTGTTGAGCGTATCGAACGTCACATTCACGCTCAAAAGAACCATCCTTCTATCATCATGTGGTCTTTAGGTAACGAGTCTGGCTACGGCTGCAACATTCGTTCTATGTACGACGCAGCAAAAGCAATTGATGACACACGTTTGGTTCACTATGAAGAAGACCGTGATGCTGAGGTAGTAGACATCGTTTCAACCATGTACTCACGTGCTCAATTGATGAATGCCTTCGGTGAATTCCCACACGAAAAACCACGTATCATCTGCGAATACGCGCACGCAATGGGTAACGGCCCGGGCGGTTTAACCGAGTACCAGAACGTGTTCTACAAGCACGATTCGATTCAAGGTCACTATGTTTGGGAATGGTGTGACCACGGCATTCTGGCACGTGATGAAGCAGGTACTGAGTTCTACAAGTACGGTGGCGACTACGGTGATTACCCGAACAACTACAACTTCTGCATGGACGGTTTGATCTACCCAGACCAAACACCGGGGCCAGGTTTGAAAGAATACAAGCAAGTGATTGCCCCAGTGAAGCTTCGCGATTTCGATGCGCAAACTGGCACCTTCACCGTTGATAACAAACTGTGGTTCTCAAACATTGATGACTACACCATCACTGCAGAAATTCGCGCTGAAGGTGAAACCATTGCTGTGCAACACATCAAGGTTGAAGAGCTGGCAGAAAACTCTAGCCGTGAACTAACACTTAACTTGCCACAACTTGATGAGCGCGAAGTGTTTGTGAACTTTACTGTTCGCAAAGATTCCCGCACGCCTTACAGCGAAGCGAACCACGACATCGCGGTTTACCAATTCCAAGTAAAAGAGAACACGGCGCAGCTAGAAGCCTTCACCAACAACAATGCGACAGCACTGAATGTTGAAGAGTCTCGCCTCGCTTACCTAATCAAAGGCCACAACTTTGCACTGAACTTCTCGAAAGTGAACGGCAAGCTGACGTCATGGCTAGTCAATGGCGAAGAGATGATTAAGTCAGAACCAAGACTTAACTTCTTCAAACCAATGATCGATAACCACAAGCAAGAGCACGATGGTTACTGGGAGCCAGCACACCTACAGATCATGCAGGAACACTTCCGCACGCTTAACGTGGAAGTGAACAACGGCAAGGTAGAGATCACGACCACCAGCATCATTGCTCCACCAGTATTTGATTTCGGCATGCGTTGTGAATATCGCTACCAAATCAGTGCTGAAGGTCAGCTGAACGTTGAGCTAAGCGGCGAACGCTACGGTGATTACCCACATGTGATTCCAGTGATTGGTTTCGATATGGGCATCAACGGCGACTTCGACCAAGTTCAATACTACGGCCGCGGCCCAGAAGAGAACTACCAAGACAGCAAGCAAGCCAACATGATTGATGTGTACCAATCAACGGTTGCAGACATGTTCGAGAACTACCCGTTCCCACAAAACAATGGCAACCGCCAGCATGTTCGTTGGGCTGCGCTTTCAAGCCGCGCAGGTAATGGTATTGCAGTAAAACCACAGCAAGAAATCAACTTCAGCGCATGGTTCTACACCAATCAAAACCTGCACCAAGCACAACACACTATTGAGCTAGAGAAGAGCGGTTACATCACGCTAAACCTAGACCACCAAGTGATGGGCTTAGGCTCTAACTCTTGGGGCAGCGAAGTGCTCGACTCTTACCGCGTGTACATGGACGAGTTCCGCTACGGCTTAACTCTGATTCCATTCCAAGCAGGCGATTGCGACGCGCAGCACCTAATCAGTCACAACTTTGGCGATGAGTTTTTTACGGCGAACGCACCGAAAGCTCAACCACAACAGAACGAGGCATAAGCGATGATCGTTTTAGAGAACTTAGAACAATTTAAAGTCGTTTACCGCGATGGCCGTAAATGGCAACGCTGTGTAGAGGCGATTGAAAACATCGGCAACATCAAAGATGGCGTGATGTATTCGATTGGTGACTCACTGGCTTACATGATTGAAGACGGCGTGGCTCGTAACACCGAAAACTTTACTGGCAACCGTCGCTACTTCGACGTGCACTACTACCTAGAAGGTCGTGAATCTGTCGAGTTCGCAGCCAAATCAGAGCTAGAACAAATCCAAGCTTACAGCGATGAAACCGACCGTGAACACCTATTGGGTAACGGTGAAACTCGTGAGTTAGCTGAAGGCCAAGTGGCGATCTTTGATAACAGCAAAGCTTACCGCTTCCACGGCGATCATCGCGTTCGCAAAGTAGTTCTGAAAGTGACCATTGAAGACGGTTACTTCCTAAATAAGTAAGTAAAACCCTATTAATTCACAGCGCGTTTGAGCCTTGCCGTTCAAGGCTCAAATAGACTGAACAAACCCTCTATGCTTCTTCCCTACAAAGAAGCATAGAGAAATAACGACTATAATTATGTGATTCCCCGGAGGACACTATGTCTGAATCTGTACGCGGTAAGTTGGGCAAATTTGCCTTGCTCTCCATGACATTTGCAGCGGTATTTAACGTTCGCAACATCGTAAATAACAACATCGAATTGGGATTGAGTTCTGCTCCTATCTTTTTGCTTGCGACCCTTATTTACTTCATTCCATTCGTGTTCATCATTGCTGAATTTGTATCAGCAAACAAAAATTCTGAGTCAGGCATGTACGACTGGCTTAAAAAACCGCTGGGTACTAAAGCGGCCTACCTAGGTTCGTTCCTGTACTGGTTCGTGAACCTTTTCTGGTTTGTATCGCTGCTACCAAACGTTATCGCCTACGCATCTTACGCGATGCTTGGCTACGAATACGCCTTCTCACCTGTCGTCACATCGGCAATCTCGATTGGTCTATTTGCTGCGGCAACGCACATCTCAACCAAAGGCGCGAGCTGGTTAGGTAAGATTGCAGAGATCGTGGCATACGGTGTATTTGCTCTGTTCGCGATTTACGTTATCGGTGCACTGATGGCACTGGGCGGTAACCACGAACCAGTTGAACCAATCACGCTAGAAGCAATGACACCAACCATCAACTGGGCAACGCTGGGTATTATGTGTTGGATCTTCCAAGCAGCTGGCGGTGCAGAAACAGCTGCCGCATACCTAAACGATGTGAAAGGTGGTCATAAGTCTTTCATCAAGGTCATCATTGGTGCAGGTATCGCGATTGGTGCGATGTACGCAGTCGGCTCTCTACTAGTAAACGTATTCGTTGCACGTGATGAATTAACTTACGCTGGCGGCATGGTTGAAATCTTCACAGGTATGGCGAACTACTTCGACATTTCACAATCTCTAACGGGTCGCTTCGTTGGTATCGTACTGTTCGTTGCAATGTTCGGCTCGATGATGATGTGGACTGCGGCTCCTGTAAAAATTCACTTCTCTGAAATCCCTAAAGGTGTTTACGGCGAGAAGACAACAGAACTGAACGAGCACGGTGTTCCTGTTCGTGCAGCATGGTGGCAATTTGCGTTCGTATTCGTGATGCTTGTGGTTAACGGCTTCGGCTCTGAATCTGTACAAGACATGATGAACACGGCAATCAACCTAACGGCTGGTACCGCAATGCTACCGCCTATCTTCATCATGGTGGCTTACTTTGTATTCCGCTTGAAACACGACGACACACCGCGTGATTTCCGAATGGGCACTCGAGTTCAAGGTATGGCAGTGGTTTCGGTACTGATTGGTATCTTCGTTGTGAGCATGACAGCATCGGCATTCCCGACAGGTGTTGACCTTGTTCAAGCCTTCTTCATCAACGTGTTCATGACAGCGGTATTCTCTGGTATTGCATGGTGGTGGATCTCTCGCTTTGAAAAGAAGCAAGCAGGTAAAGAAGCAAAGCTAGAAACGGCTAAGCAGTCGTAATCCAAAATCTTCACATCTAATTAAAAGCGCCTTCATTGGCGTTTTTTTGTTTTAAATCAGATAATTGAAACAACAATCTCAAAAATAAAAACACCGTTCCGTCAAGGTTTCACTTCACGAAAAACACCAATTAATCGGTAATAAAACTCGAATAAAAACCAAGGTAAAACATTAACTAAATTTATTTACTCAAGGTCACATAATTGATCAATTTTGATTAACTTCCCGCCGCTTAATCTTTAATCTTCTTGCTGAAGAGACAAGCTGTTCCATATAAAAAAACGACACAAAGCCCCTACAAGCCTTATTAAACGTCGCACATGAAACAACCAATCTCTTTACAGAACTTCTGAGTCGTTAACCTGTTGTTTGGGTAATAAATTTACTGAAAACAGCAAAGGTAAATCACTAAGAAGTCCGATCGTAAATCTATAAAAATAATATCTGAGCCAACCCTGATTGATCTGAGCGGGTGTTTGCCAAACCAACATAACAATAAAAGTGCGGCCTAGAGCTTCCCTCTCTAGGACCAAGTTATAACGATCATCAACGTGATTCACCGGAGAACATCATGTCCGATAATAAACGCAGTACGATAGGCAAATTTGCCCTACTGTCTATGACCTTCGCGGCGGTATATAGCTTCAATAACATCATTAATAACAACATCGAAATCGGCCTATCTTCGGCTCCGATGTTCTTTTTAGCAACCATCTTTTATTTTATTCCTTTCTGCCTGATAGTCGCTGAATTTGTGTCACTGAATAAAGACTCTGAAGCGGGTGTTTATTCTTGGGTTAAAAGCTCGCTAGGCGGCCGCTGGGCGTTTATTTCGGCTTACACTTACTGGTTTGTTAATCTATTCTTCTTCACGTCTCTGCTGCCTAGAATCATCGCTTATGCGTCGTATGCGTTCTTAGGTTTCGAGTACATCTTCACGCCAATGACCACGGCAATTCTGAGTACCATTTTGTTTGCGGTCGCGACTCACATCTCGAACAACGGCGCGAAGCTACTGGGCCCTATCACCTCTTTAACTTCGTCACTGATGCTATTGCTGACTTTGTCTTACATCCTGTTATCAGGCGGCGCATTGGTTGGTGGTATAGAACCCGCTGATCCAATCACGATTGAGGCAATGACACCAAGCTTTAACTGGGCATTCCTTGGCGTAATCACCTGGATCTTCATGGCAGCAGGCGGTGCAGAATCGGTCGCGGTTTACGTAAACGACATCAAAGGCGGTCACAAGTCTTTCGTTAAGGTAATCATCATTGCCGGTATCTTTATCGGTGCACTTTACTCCGTTGGTTCTGTACTTGCGAACGTGTTTGTTGCTCGTGAAGAGCTTAAGTTTACTGGTGGTTCAGTACAGGTATTTGAAGGTCTAGCAAGACACTTTGGCTTGTCTGAGATCCTAATGAATCGCTTTGTGGGTGTGGTTTCATTCACTGCGATGCTGGGCTCGCTACTGATGTGGACAGCAACACCGGTTAAGATTTTCTTCTCTGAAATCCCTAAAGGCATCTTCGGCGAGAAAACTGTCGCACTCAACAAACAAGGCGTGCCAGAGCGTGCGGCTTGGGTTCAGTTCTTCATCGTAATTCCACTGATGTTCATCCCAACACTGGCGTCGGACACAGTACAAGACCTAATGAGTACCATCATCAACATGACAGCCGCAGCCTCTATGTTGCCGCCACTGTTCATCATGATTGCTTACCTGCACCTGCGTGTAAAACTCGACCATCTACCTCGTGATTTCCGCATGGGCTCACGCCGTGTAGGCATTACCGCAGTGTCGATTCTTATCGGTATTTTTACAGTTGGGTTCTTTGCATCAACGTTCCCGACTGGCGCAGACATCATGACCATCATTTTCTACAACGTGGGTGGCATTGTTATCTTCCTTGGCTATGCGTGGTGGAAGTACGGTCAATACGAGAAAAGCCTGTCTCCTGAAGAGAAGAAGTTAGAAGCAAAGCCAGAACCTGCTAACGCTTAATTTGGCTTGATACTCTCATTAAAAATCTAAGGCACTCTCCATTTGGTGAGTGCCTTTTTATTTACAAGCCTGTTTATTGGTTAAAAATTCGATTCATACCCCAAATACCTCCCACCCCAAGCATTAGCGTACAAATTCAACTAAAAACCAAAATAAATTAAAAGTAAATATTTACTAAAAACAGATCACATTTTTAGATCGATTTAATTTTAAACACAAAAATAATCATTAATATCGGTTTTGCGATCGTAAGTGACCTGACCATATACGCCTTGAAGAGCACCCCAATATTAGAAGTCAGAACAGCCTACGAAGCTTCATTTATCAACCCGAAACAGAAGTGAATAAAATGAAACGTAGTTTTACTAAAACCACTCTTATTACAAGCTGTATCCTTGCTGCTCTAACGGCTAATGCCCACGCTGATGAAACAGCCGCTAACCACAGCGACACTCAGCCCCCTAAAACAGAATCTGAAACGCTATTTAACTTCTATGGTGAGCTTGGCCTTGGTGGTCACGTTGCACTAGAAGGCGACGACAAAGGCCGCTACGCAGACGGCACTTACATTGAGGCTGGCTTGGCTATCGAGCATGGCAATTGGTTTGGTCTTGCTTACATGGAAGGCTGGACGGTACAAGCCGATGACGAAGGCAATGCTTGGGCGACTGGCCATGGCTGGGGCGGCTTCGAAGGTGGTTTTAACCGCTTTTACGCTGGCTACCGCACTGATGCAAAAACAGAATTTATTGTGGGTCGTATGGACTCGTCACTGGATGACGTTCAATGGTGGGGTGACCCTACCGTTGAGTACGGCTACGCGATCTCAAACACGCGTGACGTGCATGTTGGTGTGAAGATACAAAATCTAGAAGGCAAGCTACGCTACAGCGTTTCCTTCGCACCTGAATCAGACTTCTCTGAAGACGATGCCCTGCTTCACTTCGGTAAGTACGACAACTTCGCAGACCAATGGAAAGACAAAAATGCCATGGTCAACGGTTACCTCCAATACGATCTAACTGACGACCTAACCCTAATGGGCGGAGGTGAAGTTCGTAATAACGACGGTGGTGAACTTCTACTGTTAGGTGCTGAGTATAAGAACTTCGCAACGCGTGTATGGCACGACACAGACAAAGGCAACCAAGAGTCTTTCGGTAGCGAGTCAGGTATTCAAACCAGTGCTTGGTACGAAGCGGCGCAAGGCGTTTACCTATCAGCAGCCTACAACTACGCAAACTTTGATGGCGACAATGGTGAAAAAGAGATCACCTCTTACATCAACGCAGGTGTTTGGTACGAATACGGCAACGGTGCGTTTGCGACTGCTTTCGATAGCCGCTTTGGCGTAGGCAGCGACACTGAAATTGGCGACGCACAAGTGTTCGCAATGCAATACTTCTACTGGTAATAACAGGAACTCACTATGAAACTGAACAAATCATTCGCAGCTCTCGCTATTGGCGCAGCACTTGTTGTTACTGGCTGTACATCAAATACAGGCTCTGAAGAACTTCAAGCCAACCAATTTAAAAACGTTATCGACCGTACTGGCTCACCAGAATACATGCGTGATTACGACTTCGATGACCACCAGCGTTTCAACCCATTCTTCGATTTAGGTGCATGGCACGGTCACTTACTGCCAGATACAGCTGAAGGCATGGGCGGCTTCCCGGGTACAGCGCTGCTTACCGAAGAGTACATCAACTTCATGGCTGATAACTTTGACCGCTTAAGCGTGTTCAAAGATGGCAAAAAAGTCGCGTTTACCATGGAAGCTTACAGCCTACCGGGCGCATTGGTTCAGACACTAAAATCTGACGATGTGACGGTAGAGATGACAATGCGTTTTGCTTCTAACCGTACCTCTTTGCTAGAAACCAAAATCACCACAGACTCACCTGTTGAGTTGGTGTGGGATGGCGAACTACTAGAGAAGACACACGCGAAAGAAGGCGTCGCGCAAACCGATAAAACCATTGCTGAAACCTACCCTGAGTACGATCGTAAAATAGTCACAACCGACGATGGCCTAAAGGTCACTTTCGGTAAAGTACGTTCAACGTGGGATCTACTGACTTCAGGCGAGTCTGAGTACCAAGTTCATAAATCGATTCCAACCCAAACCACAGTTGATGGCCTAACGTTTACTTCGACGGCAAACATTGATGAATCGACCACCATCTACACCACATACTCGCATGTTCTAACGGCAGAAGAAGCACAAGCTGAACAGCCTGAAATCAAAAAGATCATGGCAAACCCGACTGACTTCTTAGCGGCATCAGCAGAACGTTGGGAAGGCTACCTAGAGATGGGCTTAACCAACCCGAACGCAACACCAGAACAAGAGCGTGTTGCAGTAAAAGCGATGGAAACCCTAAACGGTAACTGGCGTGGCGCAGCAGGTGCAATGGAGTTTGATTCTGTCACTCCATCGGTAACCGCTCGCTGGTTCTCAGGCAACCAAACATGGCCATGGGACACATGGAAACAAGCTTACGCAATGGCTCACTTCAACCCAGATGTGGCGAAAGATAACATCCGCGCGATGTTCGCTTACCAGATTCAGGCTGACGACGCGGTTCGCCCTTGGGATGAAGGCTACGTGCCAGACCTACTGGCATACAACCTAAGCCCAGAACGCGGTGGCGACGGTGGTAACTGGAATGAACGTAATACTAAACCTAGCCTAGCGGCATGGGCGGTAATGGAAGTCTACAAGACCACCAGCGACGAAGCTTGGTTAGAAGAGATGTATCCAAAGCTAGTCGCATACCACGACTGGTGGCTACGCAACCGTGATAACAACGGCAACGGCGTTCCAGAGTATGGCGCAGCGCGTGACAAAGCACACAACACTCCTGAAGGTGAAATGTACTTCACCGTGGTTCGTGGTGATAAGCATGAAACCGTCGTAGGCCAAGCGGCACTGGATAAAGTCGTGGCAGAAGGTAACTATGACTACATCGAGAGCCCAGCTCAAACCGCTGCGTCTTGGGAATCAGGTCGTGATGATGCGGCAGCCTTCGGTTTCATTGATAAAGACCAGCTAGACGCATACGTTGCCAACGGCGGCAAACGTAGTGATTGGGATGTTGAATTCGCTCAAAACCGCGCGGAAGACGGCACCCTATTGGGCTACTCATTGCTGCAAGAGTCGGTTGACCAAGCAAGCTACATGTACAGCGATAACAAGTATCTAGCGGAAATGGCTGACATTCTGGGTAAAGACGCAGAAGCGAAAGAGTTCCGCGAAAAAGCGGAGCACCTATCGAACTACATCAACACCTGTATGTTCGATGAAGGCACTAACTTCTACTACGACATTCGTATTGAAGATAAGCCTTTAGCTAATGGCTGTGCGGGTAAACCGATTGTTGAGCGTGGTAAAGGCCCTGAAGGTTGGTCACCACTGTTCAATGGCGCAGCAACGCAAGCACATGCTGATGCGGTTGTTTCTGTGATGAAAGATATTGGGGAGTTCAACACCTACGTTCCACTGGGCACAGCAGCGCTTTCTAGCCCAGCATTTGGCCCTGATATTTACTGGCGTGGACGTGTATGGGTAGACCAGTTCTACTTCGGCCTAAAAGGTATGGACAGCTACGGCTACCGTGATGATGCGATTAAAATGGCAGGCGCATTCTTCGACCACGCAGATGGCTTGGTGCAAGACGGTCCTATCCGTGAGAACTACAACCCACTAAACGGTGAACAACAAGGTGCACCAAACTTCTCTTGGAGTGCGGCTCACCTATACATGTTGTACAACGATTTCTTTACTGATGCAGAGTAAGTAAAAACCTATACCTGTCTTCTGAAATTCAATGAAAATCTAACCTCATAAATTTCAGGCTTTGGCACTCAGTATCTCGCTGAGTGCCTTTTTTATATCTGAAGTAACGTAAGCGAAAAACAGGTTATCAGAGTATTTGGCCTACCATGATCCTTTTACAATCTAACCTATATAAAATCATTAATATCAATTAGCTAGGAAAGAACCTTACTTGATAGTGGTAATGTTCTCGTTGCAACTTGAATTCATCATGGACACTTGGCGTCCATGAATCGTCACCGCCCACACCCATATGAAAACCATCGACATAGACAAACAACTGGTCTTGCTCGGTTAGGTCACAAGTGTGCTTCGCTTGTTGTAGTTGCTGTTGACCAATACGGCTGACAGAGAACTGGAAATCGCCTTGTAGCTCAAATCCACCAATCACGGCTTCACGCACGTCACAGCGCAATCCGCAATCGGAGGGGAAAATATAAGGAGTATGCATCTGCTCGATACTCTGTTGGTACAGTCCCATATACGCAGCAAGTTTACGATCAGGATAGTTTTCATGCGGGCCTCGACCAAACCACGCCACATTCTCAGGCACATCAGCCAAAGCAAACGTAAGCCCAACACGCGGTAATGATGGTAACCCTTTCGCTGCTTCAACATGTACATCAAGCTTCACCTCACCATCGGAAAATAATTGATAGCGCCATGTCGATAGCAATCGTACTTGCCCGGAAACGACGTGTGCAATTTTTGAAGTCACCACAACACAGTTGCCCGGAGTGCCGAAGGTAAACTCAATACATTCTGGAGACAGCTTATCTAGCCCCATGGCTTGCCAACGCGCGATCCAAGAGCTGGGGTCAACTCGATTGGCTTCACTAACACCAATATCATTATCTAATGGCGCACGATAGAAATGGTCTCGAATACCACTCGCCAATTGCTCGACACCTCTTAGCTGCCAGCTCTCGAGCGTACCCGTCAGTCGATTAAATTCGACCTGATAATCATCTCCTCGAATCGTCAGTGTAGCTCCCATTTCTTGAACTTTAGGAGGCTTAGCGGAGAGGTTCATATCGAGCAACAATTGCGGTGCTGCAGGCAGAAGTAATTGTTCACTCGCGGTAACGTGCCCTTCATTAGCCCATGAGGTTTTTGCACTCAATACCACCTCTAAGTTCAAGTGATTGAGCGTATTAATTGAAGGTGTCACGTCGACCCCATCGAGCTCTATACGTGTGCAAGAATCCAGTTCAACCAGCAGTTCAATGCTACCTTGGCTCTGCATCTCGCCATCTTGGGTTATGTTCCAGTTCAAGATTTCAATCTGACTCGTATGGAATAAGTGCTCACTGCGTATCTCAATGACCAAAGGTGATACAGAAATGAGAGTGAACTGATAAAACTGCTGCGCTTTCTTCACTTCATGCAGGGTTGGATGAACCGTCCTGTCTGGGAAAACCAAGCCGTTGATGCAAAATTGACGGTCGTTAATGTCGTCACCAAAATCACCACCGTACGCCCAATAAGGCTGGCCGTTTTTATCTTGTTTGGTGATGCCCTGATCGACCCAATCCCAAATAAAGCCGCCTTGTAGCCTTGGGTTATCACGAAAGGCTTGCCAGTATTTATCAAAGCTACCTAAGCTATTGCCCATCGCATGTGCGTATTCGCACAAGATCAGCGGGCGCTGTTCATTAGGCAAGGCAATCGCTTTACGAATACCGACACGCGGCGTGACCTCAGGTTGATGCTCAACCACAGGTAAATCCCAATCGACACGAGCATACATAGGACACAAAATATCAGTGGCAGCAGTGTTTGCGCCACCGCCCTCATATTGAACGGGGCGAGTTGGATCGGCCAGCTTCACCCATTGGTACATCGCGTGGTGATTACGACCAATTCCCGATTCATTACCCAACGACCAAATGATGATGCTGGCGTGGTTCTTATCACGCTCCACCAAACGAGTCATCCGTCGCATATAAGCGTTCAGCCAAGAAGCAGCATCCGACAAGCGACACATCGGGACTTGTCCATGAGTTTCAATGTTTGCTTCATCGACCAAGTACAGACCATATTCATCACACAACTCATACCACATCGGGTGATTCGGATAGTGCGCGGTTCTGACTGCATTAAAATTGTTCTGCTTTAGCAGCTTGATGTCTTCAATCATCCCTTCTCGAGTCATGGTATGACCGAGTTCAGGATGATGCTCATGTCGATTCACGCCTCGAATTAGCAAAGGCTTGCCGTTCACTTTTAGCAGCCCATCATTAATCTCGACGCTACGGAAACCAACATCGTAAGCCTCACAATCGATCAATTCGCCCTGTTCATTCTCTAATGAGATAACACAACGATAGAGATAAGGAGATTCAGCGCTCCACTTGTGCGGATTGGCAACTGAGGGTTGACTGTGTGCCACTTCCTGCCAAGGGCCTTTTTCATCAATATACCTTTGCCCAAAACCAACCACATCAGGCTCATTCACTCGATGACCTTGCGCATCATACAGCTCAACCTTTACCTGATAAGCACCGCTACTCTCGTTATCATTTTTTGATATTTTGACATCGACATTAAGCTGCGCATCACGATAAGCACCATCTAATTGAGTTTCAATTCTTACATCTTCTATCGCTGTCTTTGGCTTACTTAGCAAAGTGACATCACGGAAAATACCGCTCAACCACCACATATCTTGGTCTTCAAGGTAAGAGCCATCCGACCAACGCAATACCATCACCGCAAGTGTGTTTTCACCTACACTAAGATACTCAGACAGATCAAACTCGGCTTGCAATCGGCTGTCTTGCGAATAGCCCACCCATTTACCATTACACCACACATGAAAAGCAGAATTGACGCCATCAAAGGCTAGCCTATGGGTATCCAATAACGCTTCTTCGGTACATTCAAAACGAGTTCGATATAGCCCTGTTGGGTTATCGCTTGGCACAAAAGGGGGCGTATCAGAAAAAGGGTATTTCACATTGGTGTAGATAGGTTTATCGAAGCCCTGCATTTGCCAATTACTTGGGACATCTATCTGCGCCCATTGTGAGTCATCAAAGTCTTGAGATACCGATTCCTCCGTCACTAGCTCGGGGGCAGAAAACAACTGAAAGCGCCACTTTCCGTTTAGAAACAGCTTACGCTCAGAACGTTTAGCGAGTGCGTCGGCACCTGAAAGGTAGCCGTTCAAAGGCGCGTGAGCCTCAATAACATTGTGGTGAGTAACGTGTTGGTTTTCCCACTCGCGAGCCGAGATGATTTGAGAAAAGTTTCTCATGGAGCATTCCTTACTATAAACCGTGTAACGTGAATCATTGCGAGTGCGACTGAGTGACAACAAGCGCTAGAGAACTACACAAGGGCTAGCGATCTAAACAAAGGCATTGGCAATGACAAACGAGAAAAGAAAAGCCGCAACCAAAATAGCTGCGGCTTATGAGTATTACTTGAAGGCGCGTTTGCTCACCTTATCCAGTTTTTTCAAGATCTTATCGATTCGTTCAGGGTGAACCATAAACTCTTGAAAACCTTTCATGCCCTCTTTGGCCATTGCAGGGTTGGTGTCACGGTCGTAGAACTGAGCAGTACCTGCGCTTGACGCTAACATCGCAACGCCTTTGTCTAAGAACGGATCAGATTTCGCCTTGGCTTTGTTGTTGGTTGGGATCTGTAGCAACATCTCATTGATCAGTTGTTGGTTTTCAGCGCGAGCAACAAATTCAAGGAACTTACGTGCATCTTCTTTGTTCTTTGCCTTAGAAGGAATGTGCAGCGTATCCATTGGTGCATCTTCAGACATAGGAATACTTGGATCGATCACCGGGAATTGGAAGAAATCCATCTTACCATCCAACTCTTCAGGGAAGTTTGGCGTGATGAAGTTACCCATCAGGTACATCGCCGCCTTGCCGTTATACAAGAAAGGCTGCGCTTCTTGCCAAGAGTAAGACGCGTGATTCTCAAGGAAATAGCCTGGCTCAACTAATTCTGCCCAGTTCGCGAAGGTTTTCTTCACACGTTCATCCGAGTAAGGCACCTTGCCATCCATCAACTGGATATGAAAATCAAGACCATTGGTACGCATGTTGATGTAGTCAAACCACCCTGCCGCCGTCCATAGGTATTTAGTGCCTATCGCGAATGGCGCAACACCATTTTCTTTCAACGTTGCAGACGCTGACTTTAGGTCTTCCCACGTTTTCGGCTCACCAATGCCGTACTGTTCAAAAATGTCTTTGCGGTAGTAGATACCCCATTGGTAATACGTGTATGGCACACCATATTGCTTGCCTTGAACTGTCATCGCTGGAGCGGCGGCAGCAAAATCTTGCTTCATGTTTTTGTCTGCCCAAATGTCACTCACATCTTCAAACAAACCACGGTCAACGAAGGCTTTCATTCGGTTACCCGCATACCAGAACACCACATCCGGCGGCGAAGTCACCAGCCAGTTACGGATCGTGGTCTTATACGACTCATGGTCATATAGATTGTACTTCACCGTAATATCAGGGTTCTCTTTCTCAAAGCGACTGATGATCTCTCCCCACGCCTCTTTAGGTGCAGGATCGGACGCATCTGAGTTAATGACTAACGTGCCAGCAAAAGCAGTGGTCGTCAGAGAGGCAGCAAGCACTGCAGAAGCAGCGATATGTTTCACGTATTTCATATTAAGGTCCTTGTTGTGGAGCTAAGCTCACTAAGTCCAATTTTTATTATTGTGTTGCGTAGAGTTTGTCGTGCTTGGTTACTCTTTTTGTATTAATCCACGATGGATTGGGTTCAATAAAGGCACCTGTTACATCGGCGCCTTTACATTGTTTCTATCCTTTCGTTGCGCCTAATGTGAGGCCAGCAATGAAGTGTCTTTGCATGGTAAAGAACAAGACAACAGGTGGGATCGCAGCGACAACCGCGCCTGCTGACATAAATTGCCAAGACGCTAACCACTGCCCTTGCAAAGAACTTAAGCCCGCAGTCACAGGGCGAACTTCGTCACTCTGTACTAGAACTAACGCCCAGAAGAAGTCATTCCAGATGAAGGTAAACACCAGTACCGAAAGGGCCGCTAGCGCAGGGCGAACCAATGGCAACACCACATGCCAAAATATTCTCCATTCACTCACCCCTTCTACACGTGCCGCTTCAATCAATGCATCCGGAATTCCAACAATGAAGTTACGCATGAACAAGGTACAAAAACCTGCTTGGAAAGCGATATGGAAGAAAATCAGAGCCCAATGGGTATCGTAGAGACCAAGGCCAATCGTTAGGTCACGTACTGGAATCATCAGGATTTGAAATGGTACAAAGTTACCCGCGATGAACATCGCAAAGATCCATACATTGGCTTTGAAGTTGTACTTCGCCAAAGCATAGCCAGCCAGTGTCGACAACGCCACAGCCCCTGCAACGGCAGGTAGAGTGATGATCAAACTGTTGATTAAGTACTGTCCCATCGAGGTCGAGGTAAAGACTTGGGTATAGTTTTCAATGAATTGAATCTCGCTCGGCCAGCCCCAGTAGTTACCTTTGTTGATGTCTTCCATCGAACGGATCGATGTCATCATCACCGCGATCAATGGCAATAACCACATCACGATCGAGAGCGGTAGAGCAACGCGATAACTGATATTGGTAAAGCGGCCAGCTTTTTGAATTGGTTGCGGATACATTATTTTTCACTCCTTAACATACGCCACAAGAAGTAAGCGATATAGATATCCATGATCAGGAATAACACTACAGACACCGCGGCACCGTAACCCATGCGGTAGTTGAATATAGACTCTTCATACATTTGATACGCCAGAACGGTTGAGCTACCCCAAGGGCCACCAGCAGTCATGGTCGCCACCAGGTCGAATGAACGCAGTGCACCGATCACGGTAACTACGACCGCGATAAAGGTGGCAGGCCTTAGTTGAGGCAACACCACATACCACAACATGCGCCACTTCTTAGCTCCATCAAGGCGAGCTGCTTCTAACTGTTCAGGGTCGAGATTATTCAGCCCCGTTAAATATAAGATCATGCAATAAGAGATCTGCGGCCATAAGCCCGCAGCGATGATTCCGTAAGTCACGTAGTCCTCATCGGCAAGTATCGAAATAGGCTCGAAACCAAACGATCCAAGAGCAATATTGAAAAGGCCAAAAGAGGGATCGTAGAACCAAGCAAATACGAGACCGACCACCACTTGAGAGATAACAAACGGGAAGAAAAACAGAGATTTTACGACACGAATGCCCTTCACTTGCTGGTTGAGAAAAAGGGCAATGGCCAAGCCACACGGTGGCGCGAGCATAAAGAAGATCAACCAAAGGAAGTTATTCGTTAACGAAGTATAAAAAGCATCTGAATCAAAAAGCTCACGATAGTTCTCAAGCCCCACCCACTCTTTTTCACCTAAGCCATCCCATTCAAAGAAGCTCAACCAGATACTGTCTAAAATGGGGTAGATGACATAGAGCGAAAAGATAGCGATAGCGGGCGCTAAGAATAACCAAGGGGATACCTTGGAACTAATACGCCGCTTTTTATTGGCTGATGGGGTACGATTTTCTGGGTATATCGTTTTCACAGATTGCTCCATTTCCCGAAATTCCTTGTCTTCAAAGCTTTATTTTCTATTTGATGAATTACCAGTCATTTTCGTAAATTCAATCAAGCAGCTCAGCGTTTATAGTAATTACGTTCAAATATTAGGCTTATTGATAACATTACGCACAGTTATGTTTCATTTCTGTAAACGTTTCCACAAAAAACAATATGATTTGTAAAATTTGTATGACGAGGATCAATAATTCATGCGAGGCATCTAACAAATTTCTGATGAAAGCGTATGTTTTAAAGGCAAAGTGATGTAGTCCAACGAGGCAAGGAGAAAGCATGGCTGATATCAGCTTAAAACAGGTCATCAAGCGTTACGGTGATATACAAACCATCCATGGTGTTGATCTAGAGATAAATAATGGCGAGTTTGTTGTATTTGTTGGCCCGTCTGGCTGTGGTAAATCAACCCTCCTACGCTTAGTGGCTGGCCTAGAAGAGATCACAGAAGGTGAAATCCATATTGGCAACGACCTAGTCAATGATGTTGATCCCGCTGAACGTGGTGTCGCTATGGTGTTCCAGTCTTATGCACTCTACCCTCACATGACTGTTGAAGAGAACATGGGCTTTGGCCTGAAGATGAATGGCGTCGCCAAAGAAACCGTCGAGAAACAGGTCACCAGTGCTGCGAAAACGCTTCAACTAGAACCTCTATTGAAACGTAAACCTAAAGAGTTATCTGGCGGACAACGTCAACGTGTCGCTATCGGTCGAGCAATAGTTCGTAACCCAAGAGTGTTCTTATTCGACGAACCCTTGTCTAATCTAGATGCAGAACTTCGTGTCGATATGCGCTTACAAATCGCTAAATTGCATCAAGATCTGCAAAATACCATGATTTACGTAACTCACGATCAAGTCGAAGCAATGACACTTGCGGACAAAATCGTCGTGCTTAGAGACGGTCGAGTGGAGCAAGTCGGCTCACCTCTCGACCTGTACCATTCTCCTCAAAATGAATTTGTGGCAGGCTTTATCGGCTCTCCGAAAATGAACTTCTTACCTTGCTTGGTCAATAGTACCTCTGAGACTCATGCCCAACTGACTGTTAATGGCCTTAGTAAAATCACTCTGCCCCTGCCAAGTGATGGCCTTGCTGAAGGACAAAAGCTGACTCTTGGTATTCGACCAGAACATCTAGAGATCAATGGCGAATCGGATATTACTATTGAGTTCCAGAGCGAAGTGGTAGAACGATTGGGCAACAGCACTTACATGTTTGGCCAATCATGTGGCGTTGATAGCTTTAAAGTTCACCTCCCTGGAGATCAAGAGGTCACTCGTTATCAGTCCCTCAATTTAAATTTCGCATCCATTAACTGCCACCTATTTGATGCCGAAGGTCAACGTATTAACTAGCTATTTCAAACGGTAAAGCTGGCTCGAAAGGCTAGCTTTACCTCATAATTCATTCACCGTAATCACCTTATTCTTCAGTGATTACCTCCCTTCTTTACTTCTTATCTCTCTATGAAACGATTCAAAAAGTTTCATGTACCCCACTTAGTTTTTGGCTCTAACGACCTTATTGGTATTTTCTTTACCCTTAATAGCTATCCGGACATTAATTTGATAGTCGTTTACTAAATAATCGCTAAACTATAGCGTCGCCTACCCCTTTTTTTGAGAAAACCTAAATGCCTAATGCTGATTCCACCCTAAACAAACGTATGGGAATCGTTGCGCTCACCTGGCCAATTTTTATCGAAGTTCTTTTAAGAACGGCACTCAACACCAGTGATGTATTCATGTTATCGGGATACTCAGACAAAGCCGTGTCTGCCGTTGGTGTTATCTCTCAGATATCCTTTTTCCTTATCATCGTCTCGACCATGGTCAGCAGTGGTACTGGCATTCTAATCGCCCAATATAACGGCGCCTCTCGCGACCAAGAAAGCGCACAGGTCGGCGTTGCTAGCATCATATTGGCGATTGTTATGGGTGTATTGCTGAGTATTTTCGCTGTGCTGGGCGCTGAATACTTTATTCCGCTCTATCAACTTGAAGCTCAGGTCGAGCAATACGCTCAAGAGTATCTGTTCATCAGTGGTGCGCTGACCTTTAACGTCACACTAGGTGTGGTGCTCACCACGATCCTACGCAGTCATGGCTATTCAAAATCACCCATGGTCATCAATATGATTGCAGGTGTTATTAACGTGTTCGGCAACTACTGCGCACTCTACCAACCTTTTGGTATGCCGGTTTACGGCGTGCAAGGCGTAGCGATTGCGACCGTCATTAGCCAAGTAATCGGGATGTTTATCTTAATTGGTGTCGTGAGAAGTAAAGGCATTGATCTACCACTGAAACAGTTTAAGTCGGTACCTAAAGCCATCTACCAGAAGATCATTAAGATTGGCTCAATGAACGCCGGGGAAGTGCTGTCTTACAACATGGCGCAGATCACCATCATGTTCTTTGTCGTGCAAATGGGCACGGCTTCGTTAGCAGCATTCACCTATGCACAAAATATCGCACGCCTCTCTTTTGCGTTTGCACTGGCAATTGGTCAGGGAAGCCAAATTCAAACCGGTTACTACATCGGCAAAGGTTGGATTGATGAAATCGCCAACCGAGTGCAACGTTATTTTGTGGTTGGCTTTATCGCCTCGACCACCCTTACCTGCGTGATCTATCTGTTCCGTTTCGAGATATTGGATGTGTTCACACAAGACCCTGAGATTCTCGCGCTGACGGCCTCTCTGATTGCTGGCTCTATTATTTTAGAAGCAGGTCGCGTGTTTAACCTGATCTTCATCTCTTGCTTGAAAGCCGCTGGCGACATCAAGTTCCCGGTGAAAATGGGCATTGTTAGCATGTGGGGGATTGGTGTCGCGATGAGCTATCTACTTGGTGTGCATTGGGGTTATGGTGTATTTGGTGCTTGGATGGCGATCGCGATGGATGAATGGTTCCGCGGGTTAATCATGGTTCGCCGCTGGCGAGCAAAAAAATGGACTCGCTTCTCTTTATAATCCAATAAAAACAATACTCTACACAACATGTTAGGCATCTCAGTTATCGCTACTGGGCTGCCTTTCATAGTATTTGGCCTATGATGTTCCTTCCCGTTTATTAACTGTACGGCCTCCATACCCTACCCGTTCAATCCCCTCTTGTTTCTAATCACACCTCTACTCTTCATTACCTTCAATCCAATATAGAAAGTGTACCTGAAGAAAGCATTATCAACATTTTCTATATAAAGATTATTCAATCGTAGGGATTATCAAACAGGGTCACTCGAACTACTATTATTTCGTCCGCTAGCCAAGACGTTAGCAAGACAGCTAACCAATAACTAAAGTGCACAGACTCATTCAGAGCGTACAACGTAGAGAACATCATTATGTCTTACTATTCAGTACTAGAAGTAACACCAACAACAGATGCATGGGTTGCCGATTACATTGGCCCTGCAAACAAACTGGTTGCTCAATACGGCGGTAAATACCTAGCGCGTACTTCTAGCCACGAACGCCTTGAAGGCGATGCAGAACAGCCTGCACTTCGTATCATCATCGAGTGGCCATCAAAGCAAGCTGCGGTAGATTTCATGAACGATCCTGGTTACGTTCCACACCTAGCAGCACGCACTGCAGGTTCAGTTAGTCACCATGCGCTTATCGAAGGTAAAGACGACCTAGCGTAATCAGGAGTCCAATTATTGGTTAATGGCTATGATTAAACATGACCATTTCCAAAAGTAGAAAAGCCGCACCATCATTGTGATGGTGCGGCTTTTTATTATTCGTTCTAAAGCATTTGGCCTATGATGATCTTTTCACTTAACCAACTATTAATTACCAAATAATCAGATAGTTAATAAGTTATCTTAGAGCATCAGACCGTCGCTTCAACACCCTTCTTTCGTTTTGCTAGTCGTCCAAAAATACCAAGCAACATAACAATGCCACACACGCCATAAACTTGCATGATGGTTGGATCGTCCGATACAAAACCAACATCAGAGAACATAACGTAAGCGCCAAGCACCATGTAAAGAATAATCGCTGAAGCCTCGAAGCGGAACTCCCACGGCGTCACATCGATATTTTCGTTTACTGGCATCTCGTACTCAGATTCACGAGGCATAAAGTGACCAATGATGAACATCAGCGTGGTACATACTACGAACAGAATCGCCAATTGGTGTAGGAAGTGAATCGGTGTTTTGAAGACTAGCTGCATTGCCGCATAAGAACTTACGAACACCACCAGCGCCACTTTTGCTGCTAGAGCAGGTACACGTTTAGAGATGTAACCAACAAATACGATGGTAAAGATTGGCACACTAAAGAAACCAGCCACCATTTGCAGGTACTGGAACAAGCCTTCAGGTGCGTACATGATGAAAGGAGCGATACATACCGAGATAATCGCAATCACAACACCAAAGATACGTCCTTTACCGACCAACTCTTCATCCGTTTTACCTTGACCAAACAGCGGCTTATACACGTTCAATGCAAACAAGGTAGTAGAGCTGTTCAACACGCCGTTGAAGGTACTCAGAATCGCACCAAACATCACTGCAACGAAGAAGCCAACCAAAGGCTTAGGCAATACTTCGTTAACCAAACGGGTATACATGGTATCTGGGTTGCCCGCATCAGCACCAAACATGTGGAACGCAATAATGCCTGGAATGATCAGGAACAGCGGAGAGATAACCTTAATTGCACCCGCAAGGATGACACCTTTCTGGCCTTCTTTTAGGTTCTTAGCACCCAATGCACGTTGGATGATCGATTGGTCAGTACCCCAGTAATACAAGTTCACCAATAGTAGACCTGTGAACAATGTTGAGAACGGCAGTGGATCACTTTCTGTGCCGACAGATTGAAGCTTCTCTGGCGCCGCATACAACAGGATATCTAGACCCGCACCAAAGCTGCCCTCACCCAGTACCATCAAACCAAATACTGGAATCATCATGCCGCCGACAATCAAACCAATACCGTTGATGGTATCTGCGATGACCACAGCTTTAAGGCCGCCATAAATAGCGTAAAAGAAGCCAAGTAGTCCGATTGTCGCCGAAATTAGCGCTATTGAGCTAAATTCAGAGATATTCAGTAAGGCTTGAACATCGAAGATTTCACCCAGAACAACGGCACCAGCGTAAAGTGTGGTTGGCAAAATATTGATAACGTACTGGCACAAGAAAAGCAGTGTCACGAACTTCTTCACAGACATGTCGTAACGGCTTTCCAAAAAATCTGGAATGGTGGTAATACCTTGCTTCAAATAGCGAGGAACAAGCATCAATGCGATGATGACCAACGTGACACCCGATGCGACTTCCCACCCCATAACGCTCATATTATGCGTGTAAGATTGGGCACTCATGCCCACAAAGCTGGTGGCGCTTAGGTTGGTTAAGATCAGTGAACTGGCGATCAGGCCACCGGTCAGGCTTCTTCCGCCAAGAAAGAATCCATCTTGTGAGGTGTTTTTGTCGTTCTTAACTTTGTTGTAGGTGTACGCGACAACAAAACCAGTAAACAACAAAAATGACAGCAGAACTGTAATAGACATTTTGTTTTCCTTTCGTTTAGTTATTGCGGCAGCACTACCTCGCTGCCGATTATAATTTTTATATTTAGATTTTTATTTGTAGGGGTACTCAGAGTTAGCAATTCACATCTTTTTTAGATGCACAATTAAGGCTGACTCTGGGTCTAAAATAGGTAAGGTCAATCCAATTTCTTTGAGGTTGTCACCGCTTAACGTCAGTGTTTTATCCAGCCATTGAGGGCGTTGCTTCATCAGTTGGAAGCTGGTTTGCGGCATCTCCACCAGCTTCACTTTGTATTGAGCGTTGTCTTCGACGCAGCTGATTCGCAGGGGTGATGGTAGAGCGTGATCTGGCATGGCTAATTGGCACACCGTAATCAACATCTCGTTATCATTTTGCACACCATAAATGTTCTGATTCTTATCCGCAGGATCCATACGGAAGCTACGACCAGAGTGCAGAATATGGCGGAACTGTTTATGCAAAGCGATGTAGTGAGAGAAAGCTTTCTTCTCTTCTTGGGACTCTTTTACTGGGTCTAACTCAACGCCCATGTGCCCCATTAATGCTGTTACACCGCGCATATTGATACTATGACGACGATTAGTTGAGTGGCACTCAGCTGGGCCAATGTGTGCACCCATCACTTCTGGTGGGAAGAAGTAACTCATGCCCTTTTGAATCGCTTGACGCTCAAGCGCATCATTACAATCCGATGCCCAAAAGCGATGGGTACGCTTAAGGATTTCAAAATCGATACGGCCGCCACCAGACGAGCAAGATTCAATCTCAACCTCTGGGTGTGCTTCGTTAAGTTGGTCAACTAAGCGATACAAAGCCTGAGTTTGACCGTGCACTGCCGCTTTACCGTTATGGCCAGGTTGAACCAATTCACGGTTCATGTCCCACTTGAGGTAGGTGATGTTGTAGCGAGTGAGCAGATCATCTAAGCGTGAGAATAGGTAATCAAAGCACTCTGAATTTTGCAGGTCTAAAACATACTGCCAACGACCTGAAGGCTGATGATAGCCTTGCAAACCAAGCACCCAATCAGGGTGGTTACGATATAGATTCGAATCTTGGCTCACCATTTCAGGCTCAACCCAAAGACCAAACTCCATACCTTGTTGGTTCACATGGTCAATAACGGGCTCTAAACCATTTGGGTATTTCGCTTCATCGAGATACCAGTCGCCTAACGCTGCACGTTCGCCGTCACGCCCAACGAACCAACCATCATCAATAATGAAACGTTCAACGCCCATCACACCGGCTTCCGTCGCCATCTGCATGATGTATTCAGGTTTATGATCGAAGTAGATCCCTTCCCAAGTGTTTAAATGAACAGGACGTGGTTTGTCGGTTGGAAAGTTGATGATGTTATCGCGAACAAATTGCTGAAAACAGTGAGCGATGCCATTCAGGCCTGAATTACTGTAACAGCCAAATAGCCAAGGGGTTTGATAGCTTGCTTGAGGTTCAAGAATGGATTCGCCCGCCAGCAATAACTCGCCAGCTTGCACAAAACGACGACCGTCACTACGAACGTCAGCACGCATTTGGTGGTTGCCACTCCAACCTAAATGGAAGCCCCACACCAAACCTTGTTGCTCTGAGAATCCTTGAGTGCCCGCAAACATACCTGGGAAATTTTCGTGAGAGGTTCGGCCGCGGCGGTTCTCTTGCATGAAACCACCGTGCTCAAATCGCTGACGCTGTGTTTGGAACTCATGACACCAACGACCATGGAACGTCATCAGCTCATTAGCATGATTCGGAAGTGGCAGTGTTGAGGACAATTTGTTGAGGTAGTATTTACTGTCGCCTTTATTGGTAATCGTGACACGTTTTTGAACCACATCAGATTGGTAATCAAGCTTAATTTCGACGGTCAGTTCAAGCTTGGCTACCGTGTCTTCAAGAACAAATATCGCTTGCTGCACGTTAGCTTCACCGTCTGTAGTACCAGCCTCAACACGCGTGGTATTGAATACTGGCGCCCAATCTAAGCCATCACGATGCCCTTCTACTCCCGGCGCGTTAAAGTGACCACTGCCAAGTTCAGGACATAGAGAAAGTGGCACATCGACATCAAGGCGCGCTTGAGAAATCGGTCTCTCAGTTGATAACAGCAGATCTTTATCAATGCTGGCGATCTTCACTCCCCAGTGCAGGATCTCTGGAACACGCCCTGATTTGATGATCAAACTGTGGTTTTTACTTGTTAGATGAATAAACTCGCTCATAGCCAATCTCATATTGTTTTCGTAAACATAACTTGAGATTAATAGTGAACCTAGAGACTATAATTAATACCAAATAGAGCAAATAACGTGATCCAAAAGCAGTTATTCCTTTTCAAAATTTGCACAAGATCGATTGTTTTCGGAAACATAAATAGTGTTTCAAATGACATTTATTTGAAGGTGTACAAGGTTTATTTCATATAGATTGGTTAAGCTTGTTTCATTGTCAAAGTCTGATGAGCAGAATAATGAGTGTCACCTTTAAAGATGTCGCAAAGCTAGCGGGTGTCTCTACCCAAACCGTTTCTCGAGTGACAAATGGTTCAGAGAGCGTCGCCGAATTAACACGTAACAAGGTTAATGCGGCCATTAAGCAATTGGGATATGTACCAAACAAGGGCGCGCAAATGCTCAGTCGAGCTAAGTCCACCAGCGTTGGGTTGGTGACTCTCGATATGGCATTGCATGGCGCAGCGATGATCGCCAATGGCGTGCGAATGCAGGCTCATGACATGAATTATGGTATTGCTTTCTCTGTTGTGTCAGAGCCCAACCTCGCTAACACGCGTGAAGCTATCCGTGAATTAATGGCTCAACAGGTCGACAGCATCATTCTGAATGTGCCTTTAAAAAGTGCCGATGCAGAATTATTAGTCGAACAGTACCAACACTTAAATCTTATCTTCATTGATGTCCCCTCCAACAGCCAAGTGAACTATGTTTGCGGTGATCACGCTGAAGGAGCAAAACTTGCGGCTCAACATCTGATGGAGAGTGGGCGAACTCACTACCTATTGATCACAGGTCCAAATGAATCCAGTGCATCTCAGATTCGTCACCAGAGTTGGTTAGCAGCGTTATCAGATGCCGATTGCAAAGTGCAGTATCAATACCAAGGAAACTGGCAAGCAGAAAGTGGCTATCTTGGTGTTCGCGAAGCTATCGCGAAGCAAGCCGTATTTGATGCTGTGTTGGTGGCAAGCGATCAGATGGCATTAGGAGCATTGCGCGCCCTGCAAGAACTGCAAATTCCAGTGCCTGACAAGGTCGCAGTCGTCGGTTTTGATGGCATCGAAGACAGCGCTTTCTTTAACCCACCATTGACTACCATCAAACAGGACTTCACCACGATTGGTCGACAAGCTGTGGTACTTGCAGAGAAGCTCAACGCTAATTCACAAGATGCTTTGCTACAACACTATATAGAAACTACATTACTCCCAAGAGAAAGCAGCCAACCTAAGGTGACCGCACAATATGAGAAACAAGAGATAGAACGACTGCTGCAACGGATTCAAACCCTTCTGCCTGAATAGAGATGAAAAGAAAAAGCGCTAGGGGGAGCTAGCGCTTTAAGACCAACTAAGTCCGTTTAGCCTGGTAGGTTTTTGAGCTATATCATGGGGATATAACCAATTTTTTTACTTAGGTAAATCAAAAAGCCTATTCTTTACGACTGCTTTGAGCCGTAAATTAAGTATAGTCGGGTTGTGAAAAATGGAAGGAATTATTTCTTTTATTTTTGCTAAAGCGAATAAAGCTAAAGTAGCAAAGGAGCTTAAATGAACTAACCTTTAATCATGATAGGAAATCTTGATGAGGGGTTACATGGACCCAGAGACGACAACCGCTAAACCCGTTCCTCAAAATGATAAATCAAGCTTGTTATCGTCTTTACTTCATGAATTCAGAAGAAACAAACTGATTTTGTATTATGTTGCATTCATTGCCCCACTCACTTTAATCATAAACATGTTTGTTCCCGAGAATATGAAATATGACATTTATAGCTATATCGATGTTTTGATTACTATTTGCTATGTCACTTTTATTATTTGGGCCACATATTACTATTGTTATTTATTGTTTAAACGAGAAAAGAGCCCAACGATACGGCTAATAAAAAAAGTAAAATCACTGCTATTCCCCATATCTAAGCCTATTTATTTTGTTTTGTTAATGCTCGTATTAAACATTTCATTCTCGAGCTATACATTTATAAAATCACTCATCCCTCACTTTAATCCATACAACTTAGACCTTACCTTTTATCATTTGGACAAGTGGCTGCACTTCGGTATATCTCCATGGGAAATAACACATTTCTTCCTGCCTAATGCAGCTTCAACTTTAGTGATTAATTTTCTATACAATTTGTGGTTTTTTCTTATGTGGGGGATGTTACTGTTTTTCATTGTCTATCGGAAAAATGACCAACTGCGTAACCAGTTTATCCTCACATTTTTAGTCTCGTGGTTCCTTCTGGGAAACATCATGGCAACATTATTATCATCTGCTGGCCCTGCATTCTTTCATCATTTTCATCATCAAGATCTCTATCTAGAGTTGATGCAACGTCTGGATCTACAGAACAATGAAATAACTCAACTAAGTGTATTTTCTTTATGGACATTGTCAGCACAGGATATGCTTTGGGATAGCTATGTTACAGGAATAAGAGGTAGAGGAACGGGCATCTCCGCCATGCCTAGTTTGCATGTAACAATCGCAGTGTTAATGGCCATGACCGTATTTCGGTTAAACAAAAACTGGGGATATATTGCGTGGGTTTACGCTTTTTTTGTCCAAATTGGTTCCGTTCACCTAGCTTGGCATTACGCGATAGATGGCTATTTCGGCGCAATACTTGTTGTTGCTCTCTGGCACTTGATCGGTTACTTACTCCAAAAGAACGCGCCCTCAATTACTCGGCAGTAATAACAATCTCAACCGCTTGAGAAATTATCTTTCTCAAATGAGTATTCTTGTCGTTTAATTGTTTTCCCTTGCGATAAACAAGCTGTATATCGAAGTCTGGAACATCTATCGGCGGAGCAACTGCTATCAATGAACTATCTACATTAGGGGCATTTCTAGCAACTAGCTTAGGCACAATGCACAATAGCTTTCTTCCACTGATCAATCGTTTAACCGTTAAGAAGTTACTCGATGCGATTGCCACTTTTCTTGTGTAGCCCAACTCCGCAAGTTTAATATCAACCGCCGTTGTTAGCGCGCCACTCGGTGACACTAATGCGTGCTCTACAGAGACAAACGATTTTAGTGACATCGGTAGGTCTATATCCATAATCGATTCATCAAGCAAGCAGACATGCTGCTCAGTGTAGAGGTGTTCAATACCATACAATTTAGGAGCCTCACCGAAACTACCTATTGCAATATCTAGCTTTGCCTCTTCGAATACTTGCTGGTAATTGGTTCGATTAACGTTGAAAAACGCAACTTGAGAGCTTGGTGAAGCTTGTTTGATAAAGTCGAATATCATTGGCCCAAACATCTGCTCTGCGTAATCGGTAAGCCCAATCTTCCAACTGCCTTTATAGCTATCAATTTCAAACCTTTTAGATAAAAGAACTTCTGATTGAATGGTATTAAGCAGCGCATCAACGGTGCTTGATAATTCAATCGCTCTGTCAGTTGCTTCCATTTTGCTACCAACACGTTCAAATAAAGGGTCATCAAACAGCTTTCGTAATCGTTGTAGGCTATGGCTCATCGCAGATTGACTGACATAACAACGCTCAGCAGCCTTGCTGACACTGTTGGTTTTATACAGCGCCTGCAGTGCAATCAGTAAGTTAAGATCGATTCCTTTCCAGTTAAAATCAGCCATGTATCAGAACCCATTTCATTAATAGTTATAATTAAAATAATTAATTTGAATCATAGTCCAACTCCACCTAAATTACGCTAAACATTTATCTGGAATCGATCATGCTTTCAATTTTTAAAACCTTTTTCTGGCTTGGCTGGATTAGCTTTGGTGGACCAGCTGCACATATTGGCTACTTCCGTAAAACCTTTGTTGAGAAACTGAATTGGTTATCCGACGAAGAATACGGGCAAATTGTTGCTCTCAGTCAGTTCCTACCGGGCCCAGGCTCAAGCCAAGTTGGCTTTGCGGTTGGTTACAAAAAAGGTGGCTTAACCGGTGCGATTGCCGCATTTATCGGCTTCACATCCCCATCGGTCATTCTTATGCTGATATTGGCTTTAGTGAGCAACCAACTATTGGAAGCGCCGTTGTTCAACTCAATCATCCACGGACTAAAGCTACTCGCAGTTGTGGTTGTAGCTGATGCAACGTTCGGCATGTACAAAAACTTTTGCCAATCAAAGATAGCGACCGCCCTGTGTGTGATTACAGCGATTGTCCTGCTGTTAGTTCCAGGGATCTGGCCGCAAATCTTCGTACTTCTGTTTGCAGCTATCATTGGCAGCACGTTTTTGACTTCACAAGAGCTAAAGACGGTTCCATCGACACACAAGATATCCATAACACCGCTCGTTATTTTCGTAGCGCTTTTGGTTGGCCTTCCTCTGTTCAGTGCATACTCTCAAGGTATTGAAGTCTTTGGTTTGTTCTACCAAGCGGGCAGCTTAGTATTTGGTGGCGGCCATGTGGTACTCCCATTGCTACAAAATGGTATTGGCGACCAACTATCGCAAGATGCATTCCTAACAGGTTATGCAGCAGCACAGGCAGTACCAGGGCCTATGTTTACACTCGCGACTTACTTAGGTTATGTATTGATGCCGTCAGCACCGATCACAGGCGCACTGTTAGCGACGATTGCTGTGTTCTTACCGGGCTTCTTATTACTACTAGGTGTACTGAAAAACTGGCAAGCAATTGCGAGCAAACCTCTGGTTGCTGGCGCTCTTACTGGTGTGAATGCGGCAGTTGTAGGTCTACTACTTGCTGCCCTGTATCAACCTATCTTCACAAGCGCAGTGAGCAGCGGCATAGACTTCGCTCTTATCATTATTGGTGTGTGGCTATTGAAAACAATGAAGATGCCGATTGTAGGGTTAGTTGGTACCTTTATCGCGGCAGGTGTAATTCTTAACTACTTGTAATTAAGCGCTTAAATACCAAACTGACTAACAAATAATAGCCCCTGATAAGGAAACTCATCAGGGGCTATCTTCTTTGTAATGGTTTAACTCGATAGAAGCGTTATATCGGAGTGCTTGCTTTCATTTCCCTTACCTCTGCCAACGCGCGATTTAGGTTCTCATTAGCAATTTTGTAGTAAGAAGGTTTTTTATCGATGGCTTGTTGAAGATAGGGAATCGCTTCATCAGGTCGACCTTGGATAATAAGAAAATACCCAACATTGTTGAGAGCTTCCGGTGCATCCATATGGCGCATGAAAACGTTTATTGCCTTTTTCACATCACCTGATGCTAGGTAGATAAGTGCAAGGTTGTTCTGAGCTTTCTCATTGTTAGGTTCTATCTCTAACGCCGAACGCGTGTACTGATACGCTTCTTTGTAGTTACCATACATGTAATGGGAATAGCCCATGTTCAATAGTGCTTTTACCGAAGTCTTATCGATAGTCAGCGATTTCTTAAAATATTCTTGGGCGATCTGATGTTTACCTTCAACATCTTCCAACACACCAATCCCCATGTAAGCCAATGCTGGAGACATACTATCAACCTTCAAACCAGCGACTTCACTTTGGCTTAATGCTTGGTAATTCTTCGTCGTTTCACTGCTCTTCAAACGAACTTGGTCTGCATTAACGGCTTTAAAGAAATAGCTGCGACCTTCGTCGGTGCGACGCTGTTTGGTATATAAAACACCTAATTGCTCTAAGACTTCAGTATGTGCTGGGTTAAAATCTAGTGCCGCTAGATACGCTTTTTCAGCGAGAGCATAATTGCCTCTAGATGAGTGAATTCGACCGATCGTAAAGAGCGTTTTATCGTGAAACTCTTGTTCAGGAAAAGACAGAGATCGGATATATTCATAAAGTGCTAAATCGATGTTGTTATCTCTCAATGCAACATCACCTCGCATGATGGCTTCTTTTTCACTGACTGGTGGATCGTCACTGGTTAATGTGTCTATTGGCTTACCCGAATACAGCTCGGCATCAAACTGATTGGTTGGTTCATCAGAAGAGGCACACCCGAGAATCAATAAAGGCAGTAAAAGTAAAACCATTCTGTTCATTCGCATCATAAACCTACTCCTGGCGCACTTAATGCGTCCATAACAATCATCATCCCTGGTCCTAGGGCAACAATGAAAAAACAAGGCCAAATAAATAACAACATAGGAAACAGCATCTTGGTAGGTATTTTAGCGGCAATTTCTTCGGCTGCTTGCTGGCGTTTATCTCGAAAATCTTCGGTGTAATCACGTAAGGTTTGCGCCAAACTGCCCCCCATTCTTGAAGCATGTGAGAGCAAAGACACAAGCCCTTCTAGCTCACGAAGTCCCGTCCGCTCAACGAGTTGACTCAAAGCATCTGGCATGGTGACACCCGCTTGGATTTTGGCAAATACCGTATCTAGCTCATCGGCAAGTTCAGGTTGAGAAATGTAGAGCTCATTAGCGACGCGCCCTAGAGCAGCATTAAAGCCAAGGCCTGATTCAGTACACACAACAAGTAGATCAAGTGCATCCGGCACCCCATTTCTAATTTTTCTTTGTCTCTCTTTTTGCATTTTACTCAACACAAAGTTAGGTAAAAACGTACCGACAAAGATACAAGTCACAATCAATAAATTGTTGTAACTGTCGCCAATAGCTAGATAAAACACCATGAATGCACAAACAAACCCGATTAATGCTGAAAGCACTTTTAGAGCGTAAAACACCGAAAGTGCACTTTTTTCATGGTATCCCGCATGCATTAATTTTTCGGAATACGTTTCGTTGTCCTTTGTGTTTCCTCGCCCAATAAATGGCGTTAAAGACTCCAAGGTATTAGTAAAATCATAAGGTTTTCGGTTACCCGTTTGGCTGCCCCCAGAAATCTGCTTTAACTTTTTATCCAACGGCGAACGTGAACCAACAAACAAAAAACCTAAAGTAAGAGTAAGTAACATCGTGGTGAGCAGAATCATTCCGTAAAGCAAGGTTTGACTGCTGAAACCGATCTCAGAGAGTGTTTGTTTCCATGCTTCCAAATCAAAGAATTCCATAATCTATATCTCGATATTGATGATCTTTCTTATCCACAAGGCCCCAATAGCCAATAAAACCACTCCAACACTGACCATCGATATTCCTCTCGGGTCACTGTACAAAGGCTCGATATATTCGGGGTTTACGAATTTAAGACCGAAAAAAAGGGCAAACGGAGACAGAGTCAGTATCCAAGCTGAAAGTCGACTCTCGGCAGAAAGGGTTTTAACTTTCCTTTCTAATTTAAAGCGGGCTCTTAATACTTCAGATACTTTTTGTAGGTTCTCAGAGAGATTGCCCCCGGTTTCTTTCTGCAGCATAACCGCACTAGAGAAAGCCAACATTGAGACGGTCGGCACCCTTTCTGACATTTGTAAAATGGCGAGTCTTAAATCGTAGCCATAGTTGAGTAAGTTATAGGTATTTTTAAATTCGACCCCAATAGGCTCAGGCATCTCTTCGCCTACCTCATTGAAAGACTGAACCAGTGGTTGGCCAGCTTGTAAGGCCCTTCTGATAATATCCAAGGCTTCTGGTAGCTGTTCTTCAAATCTTGCCATTCTGTAGGTCACTCTATTTTGTACAAACAGATAAGCGATGACCCAAACAAAGACAAAAGCGGCAACACAAATGAACCACACCTGATTAAAAACCAGAGCGATCAGAACTAATAACGTTCCACATAAAAATACAATCAACAAGAAACGACTCAATGTGAGTTTAAGGCCAGCTAACTCAAGCATGCGTTTCAGGTCAGCAAAGAAAGGAATAACGATCAATTTTCGATCGAGCGGTGATAACTCTTTGTTGTAGTGTTCTTTTAAGAGCGACAAGCTCTCCTCGTCGATATTCCTCTGCGTCTCTTTTAAACGACGAGATAGCTCTTTGTGCTTGGCTTTCTTACCAGCCGCAGGCAATAACAAGGCCTGTGAAATAAACAACACTGCGACAAACAAAAGGGCCAACGATACAGTTACATTATCCATAATTGGCTCCTCAGCTATGTGACTCAGTAAAGAGCTCAAACGGCAAGTCAAGGCCACGCTTAACTAACTGGTCATGAGACTGAGGTACCACGCCTGTTGCAGTGTAGTAACCTAGGATGTTGCCATGCTCATCTACACCTTGACGCTGGAAATGGAAGATCTCAGACATGGTTATCATCTCTCCTTCCATCCCATTGATCTCTTGGATACTGACCATGCGACGCTTACCGTCTTCTTGGCGCTCCATTTGAACCACCAAATGAATCGCAGAAGCTATCTGTGCTCTGAGGTTTTTCGTTGAAATATTCCAGCCAGCCATCGAGAACATGTTTTCGACACGACTGAGTGCATCTCTTGGTGTATTAGCGTGAATAGTTGCCAATGAACCATCATGACCCGTGTTCATCGCCGCTAACATATCCACCGCTTCACTACCACGCACCTCCCCAACAACAATACGGTCAGGTCGCATACGTAAGGTGTTTTTGACGAGCTCTCGCTGACTGATCTCACCTTTACCTTCAAGGTTTGCAGGGCGAGTTTCTAGGCGAATAACGTGTGGCTGTTGAAGTTGGAGTTCGGCGGAATCTTCAATCGTAATGATTCGTTGGTCTCGAGGAATAAAACCAGAAAAAATATTCAGTGTGGTGGTTTTTCCTGACCCGGTACCACCTGAAATCAAGATATTAAGTTCACCTTTTACAGCAGCTTCGACAAACTTAGCCATCTGTGGGGACGCAGACTTATATTCCAATAAGTTGTCCATCGTTAAGCTGTCTACAGCAAAACGTCGTATCGATACCGATGGGCCGTCTAAAGCCAGAGGAGGGATAATCGCATTAACCCTTGAACCGTCGACCAATCGAGCATCAACCATTGGCGACGCTTCATCAATTCGACGCCCGACTTGGCTAACAATGCGATCTATGATGTTTCTAAGATGTCGGTCATCTAAAAAGGTATAAGGTGTTTTTTCTAATTTACCGCCACGTTCAACGAACACATTTTTAGGTCCGTTAACCAAAATATCGGATACCGTTTTATCTGCCAGCAATGGCTCTAATGGCCCCAAACCAAAAACTTCATCTTCGATTTGTTTGATAACTCTTTTTCGCCCCTCAGCACTCAGAGCATGACTTTGGTCGTCAGCCATTAATTGAACAATGGCTTCATGAAGATCAACCTTGGCACGCTCTTTATCAAGGCTTGAAAGCAAACCAAGGTCGAGAGTTTCGAGCAACTGCTTATGAAAATAGTGCTTAATAGAAAGCTCTTGCTCTAAGACTTTTCTGGCTTCATTGACTGATTTTTCCTGCTCTTCATTGGCATCTAAGCCTTGCGGAGCAGTCGATTCATTAACAACACCCATAGGAAAAGCCGCAGTGTTATCACTTTCTTGTTGTGAAAATTGTTCTACTTTTTTTTCAAACTCAGGGTTTATATTTTTCCGTTTAAAAAACATACCGATCCCTCACCTATGCTTAGAACAAACAACCTATGAAAATATCTTTTTGAGCCAGCCTTTCTCTTCCTGCTCGGGAGGAGAAAGGATATGAGACAAATCGATGATCGAGCGCGTAATCGAACTCTTCTTCTTTGACTCAACCAAAGGCTGTCCTAAATTGGCGCTCTCTAGCGCCACTTTAAAATCGTTGGGCATTAAATGGATATCATGCTTTCCAACGGTTTGTTCTATATCCGATAACTTAATGGTTTGTCGCTTCTCATAGCGATTCACAATGATCTCGATTGCGTCTTGCTGCAACCCATACTCAAATTTCAGAGTTCTTACCAATCGGTTACTGTTTTTAACAGATACTAAGGTTTGCTGAGCAACCAGTAGCACCTTAGTCGCAGGAGAGATAGCCGATGCAAAAATATGATCTAACCCTCGAGAGAAATCGATAATAATGTAGCGATAGAAGCGACGTAATACGGGCAATAACCGCCCAATTTTCTGCGCGTGTTCATAATCATCCGCGTTATTTTCATGCTTGAAGCTTAAGACGTGTAATCCTGACGAGTGCTTGTTCACCAAGCTTCCCAAAGACATCTCATCCAAGTCATTGGAGCTATCGATGGCATCTGAGATGCTGTAAGTTGGTGTGATATTTAAATATTCAGGAATAACACCAAATTGAAGGTCTATATCAAGTAAAAGCACCTCATCTGGATGATAGCTGGCTATTTCTACGGCCGTATTGAGCGCCAAGGTTGTTGCTCCCATTCCACCTTTGGTGTTGATAAATAGGAACACTTCTCCATAACTCGAGTTTTCAATTTTCTCTGCCGCCGTTTTCTTGAGTAGAGGCAGAAGACCAGAAATAGAAATATCGTGAGATAGGAAATCCGAAGCGCCAAGTCTTAATGCTATTTTTAATGACCCGTTGTCATTCTCGTCACCAAACACAACCAAAGATAAATCATGCTCTTCTAACTGCAGATTATAGCTTTGTAGATCCACCATTTTCTGAGCCCAACCACCACTGGCTTCGACAAAAATCAGATCGGGCGCGTCAATATTTTTCACGTATTCTTCCGTCATCCCAAGCAAAGAAAATGACTCGATGTGAACATTTCGGCAGCGTTTCAACTGCTGTCTCATGTGAGAATGAAAATTCTCATTATTATAAATGAGCCACACATTCAAGTTGGTTTTAAGGCGAATCGCATCGTCTTCATTTGGTAAAATATCAATTGCTTCGCCCATATTACCCACCCTGTATTTGTTCCGGACATCTTGTCCTAGTATTTGTATTGGCTTTGATTACACCTAAATTCTCAGCGGGTAAAATCGTCTCAAACGCAGGTGCCGCAAGAAACCCATTTGTCCCTAAAAAACTGAGGTTGCTGATCAACTGAATGCCATAGCCTGTTGCTCTTGCTCGTACAAACTTAATTGCACTAAAATTGGTTTCGAAATCAGAGGTAATTTCAGCGCCAGCAGCATCCAAATACGCCACCTCCAAGTTGCTGTCGCTAAACCCCAGTAGTGGAATGTCTTCTACAACAATCTCCGCAATATTATCGCGATCTAAGACGTAACAAACGGTCGCCAGCCTTGCCGCTTTTCTCGTCGCCTCGTTAACAATCTGGAGTGAGAACACATAAGCCCCCAAAGCCAAAATCAGAAAAATCAGCAAGAAAACCAACCAAGAAACTATCGTAAACTCGATAATGGCTAAGCCGTTATGCTTCTTGATTGATTTCATCAGAAAACCCTCATAACTGACGACACACTCAAGGGGACAGATAAGCTTTCAGATGAAAATGGAATCGATAAAAAGTGAGGAACATAGTCGTAATTAACCGTTACTCTCACATAACTGTCTGCTGAAGGAGGAGTGACAACTACGTCAGAAGTAGCAAGACTAGAAAGTATGGCCGTACCTGCAGTATTCTTACCGTAAACCACAACATTTTGAATTTCCGCAGTAGGAGCCAATGTCCCACCCTTTGTTCCGTAAACCTCACTCACAGCATAACGAACCCCGTTTTGAACCGATTTTGATATGATATTGTAGTGAATTAGGATGTTTCCCAGTTCAAGAACCAACACCAAGAAAAACAGTAATACCGGTGTCGCAATTAACATTTCAATCGCAGCGAGGCCTTGTTGTTTTTTTAAGTTGTTATCCATAACTAAGAGCCTCCTCCATCTGGGTCTTTATACAAAACAATTTTGTAAGGACCTTCAGTTGATGACTCAGCCCCACCTGAACCGCCAACAACACTGCAAGAATGTATAAATTCACCAAACACTGCCGGAGTACCTGAATTGTTAGTTGGCGCCTTTTGCAATAAGAAGAAGCACCCTATTTTCTGAACGGTAAAACTGGTTACTCCACCACTTTTACCTGAGCAATCAACCATAGGAATAGGAAGAATGCGTCGCCATGCTGTACCATCAGAGACACAGCCAGAGCCCATACTTGCTATACATGCGTTGGTGTCGGCCTCATATTGGGAATAGGTATAAGAGCCATCAAAATCAATATCACCCGTTTTACTGTCTATCTTAATTTCAGAACTGGGCTCAGTAGTTACATAATCAGATGGGTAATCTGAACTTGATAAGCCGCCACCATAATCACCAAAACGAGTATTTAAACCATCAGCTGTAGGACCAACCGTTCCCCCAGGCTTGGTAGTAACACTGTCTCCAATAGCGACGGAGTAATCATAGTAACCAGCTAAGGCTTCTTTTACCGTGCTTCCTCCAGATCCAAAATCCAGTAAGTGATAATTACCATTTCCCATTTGAGACAGTTTTTTATCGCCCACTTTTAGAGCATGAACTGCGCCTACCTCATAACCAAAGACATTGGTAATTGCCTCACCGGTAGCATCATCATAACCATCTTCGTTAATATCGTTATCTGAAGTCCCGTCACCAATACACACTCCAATAGGCACAATGTTATTCACGACTTGCAGCCCTGAACTTGGTCCTGCAACCGCCGATGCCGATACGCTTTTCTCTAAACCGAACATCTGAATAAAAAATTCATCCATATCTAATGAGCTGACATTAACTCGAATATATACATCATCATCAACACCAAACGTAGGTGTCCCCGCAAAGCTTTGAGGATCATTAGAGTATTCAACGCTAACCACAGCCGTCGAGAAATCAAATTCATGATTACCAGAAGATCCAGCCATGGCATTCAATGTTGATGTAACTTCAGCAGATACCGCGGCTTGATCTTTACTGTTATCCAAAATCGTCGCTGCCGCTAACGCCGCTGAATCAACCGCATTCTGTAAGCGAGTTTTATTCACTAGCATATGGTTTATATCCACAGCTAAAGCTGATACGGCTAGAAAAACTAACAGGGCAATGGTCACAAAGATGACTACCAACCCGCTCTGTTTTTTAGGCATTTTTGATACTTGATACAACATAAAGTACCTCCAAACTAATTAAAGCTCTTCAAAACCTGGCTGCTACTTCCGGAGAGTTCTTCATCACCTTTACCCACATACTTATCGTATCCCGCTTGCATGCGCTCCCCAGTACCATCAGGTAGAACCTGCAAGTTCTCTTGAGTTGCATTCGGGTTGTACGTTTGCTCCATTTTCAGCTTAGCAACCGACTGACCTAAAGGGGCATCATTCGCACACCCCACCAATAAAACGACGAGAAAGACCATCATTGTTTTAATCATATCTATCTCCTTATAAATCATGACCAAATGAGCCTTCACTACCACCATCAGTTGGCGCGATACTCTTAGAAGAACTTGTACTACTGTTATCTTCGGAATCGGAAGGCTCAGCAATATAAGCACCTCTACCCAACAGGTAATATTCAAGATCATTAGGATCAACAAAAGCATCGGTTGGTAACGTGACTTTACTTCGGTCTACGGGTTTAGCGAGCCTCGGTGTAACAAGAATGACGAGCTCGGTTTCACCGGATATATATTCTTGGCTATTAAAAAGCTGACCTAACACTGGCACATCACCGATACCAGGCATTTTGTTACTTACATCTCGTACGTTTTCACTCAAAAGCCCTGCAATACCGATAGTTTGACCATCAGCGAGCTCAAGTGTGGAAGAAGCACTTCTACGTGTGATCGGTGGAATAAAGTATGTTGCATTGGTCGAACCTGGGTCGATCGTCAATGAGCTGTTATTAGCAATCTCACTCACATCTACCGCTAGGTTCAGATTGATTTTTTGATCGCTGAGTACAGTCGGAATAAATTTCAGCCCTACCCCGTACTCTTTGTACTCAATGGTAATACCGTCATCGTCTGGAACAGGAATAGGGAACTCACCACCCGCTAAGAACTCGGCCTTAGATCCACTCAATGCCGTTAGGTTAGGTTCTGCTAATACCTTAGCCACACCATTCTGCTTGGCGACATCCAACGCAAAGGTAAACAAGGTATTGCTATCAATGAATGAACCTAGAATCCCATAATCGGTTGACGTGGGAATATCAAAGATGGGCGTTGCCCCCAATACACCAGCTGGAACCGATGAGCCACCCCAAGAGAAATTAGAACCACTGGTTTGGAAGAAGTGGAAGTTTGCATCGAACTTTCTCACTAGGCTTCGCTGCACTTCTGCGACGGTCACCTCTAGCATGACTTGCTGAGCACCACCAATCGACATCAAGTTGATAACCCCAGTTGCAGCCGCTTGCTCACTGCCACTTTCTTTTGAATCATCCGCGGCTTGCCCTGCTGCGTAAGTTTCAGCAATTCTCATCGCCACATTCATTTTTTGTTGGTTACTGATTTGCCCACTTAACAGCAAACGATTCTGAGCGCTGTGTACCTCAATCGTTTCATCAGGAAGGAACTCGTACAGCTTCGACTTCAAACTATTAAGATCATGAGTGACTTCGATATTAATAGATTCAATCAACTGGCCGCGTGAATCCCATGCCATCAGGTTGGTTGCACCCAATTTGTTACCAATTAAAAACACTTCGTTTGACTTCAGAATCACGATATCCAAAACATCAGGATCACCAAGAGAAACCTTGCTCGCTTTGCCTGAAAGCACCACATGCGTGGATTTATGATGTGGAACCGTGACCGTTTTTCCGGTTTGTAATGAAGCAAAACTTACAGTCGAAAAACAAATCAGGCTCAACGCACACACTAATATTATTCTCATATCTCACCTCAATCCTTGACGCGAACATTGGATGTTTCCGTACCCTTAATAATGATCACGCTTGGTCTAGGCACGTATCGACGAACGACTTTCTTTTCTACTTCATGAGGATTTCTTAAGGTTAGCTGGATACTGCCTTTGCTCTTCGCCGTCAGAAGCTTTTCAGCATCTTTAGGGGTTACCTCAAGCGTTACCGCACGAACAATAATAGGGCTGTTTTCTTTGGTTCTGGCAGTCTGGTCAACGGCTAATACCTTAATGTCTTTCAACACCGTTTGAGTCGACGCAGAGTTTTTACCGTAGGAAACGGTATTAAGAATATCGACCTTATTTCCGGGTAGTAGGAAACCAGCTACACCAATAACATCATCCACTCGAATCGTCACTGCTCGCTTATTCTCAGGAATGAGTGCCGCAAGTGTCGAACCTTCACCGGGAACGGTAAAACGTAACTTATGAAGTACCTCTCCGGCATAAATAGTGTTCGCAACAACCTTACCAACGAGCTCTGACTCATCTGAATAGTTGTTGTCATTAATCCAATCAACTTCCATCAACTTAGTCGTTAAGAATTGCTTTTCAATTATGGTTCCAGCTTCAATTTCTTGAGACGCAACTACAACCGGGTGACGTTCAACCTCTTCGACTTCAACAGTCGGTTGAACTTGGTCGTCCATCCATTGCTTAGCAAAGAATACAGCTGCTAAGCCGAATACTACGGACAGTAAAAACAGTAGGAAAACCTGACTCTTATTCATTATTTTCTTCCTCGTGTCCATCAGAGGTAAAGTAGACTTCCCATGCCATGGAAAGAATATCGAAAGTAATAACGGGCGGGAGTTGCTCAAACGAAAGAATGTCTTTACTAATACCTACGAGGTCTTTCGGTAAGCAGGGGAAAAGTGGCACCTTATAAAGGGTGTGCATTTGCGACAGACGCTCAAAGAATCCATCTTGTAGCTCCATCTCTTTCTCCGCTACAACGTTCATCCATAAAGCTTCATAATCACGTTGATTAAGAGGTTTAAACTCAATTTTATAACCCAGTCGGCGTAAGAATGCTGGGTCACTGATCTTCTCAGGGTTCAAGTTCGTGGAGAAGGCAAGCGTTAACACAAATGGCATCGTGACTTGTTGGCCATTAGGTAACGAGAGGTAATCAAAAGAATACTCCATCGGCACAATCCAGCGATTAAGCAATGTATCCACTGGCATTGGTTGGCGTCCAAGATCATCAATAACAAAGATGCCGTTGTTGGCCATCATTTGTACGGGAGCCAACCAAACTCGACTGTTCTCAGAGTGATTAACTTCAAGCATGCTCATGGTCAGCTCACCACCAACCTGAATGTTCGGTCGTTCACAATTAAGCCAACGCTTATCGTATTGATCTTTAAGAGAGACGACATTCTCACTACCATTACTATCTAGTGGTTTATGGTGTTGAGTAGAAAAAACCTTAATGATATTTCCGAGCGCATAAACGGCATAAGGAATAAAAACGGATGTGTGTAGAGCATTCACAATACGTGTTGCAACAAAGGTTTTACCGGTTCCTGCATGCCCATACAGAAGCAAAGCTCTACCCGAATTAATTGCAGGTCCCAACACCGAGATCATTCTGTTGACGCCATAAACATCACTCAGTGCCGCTTCGACATGTGGTCGCGTCACTAACTCAGCTCTCAGATCTTGTTGTTTTACAATGTCACTATATTGAGCAAGTGAAACAGGAACAGGTCCAAGATAGGCATCACGGGTAAAGGCGAGGTCAGCTTCTTCCATACCTTTCTCCGACAAGGAATATCGGACATGGCTATGTGAAGATGACTCTAAGGAGAGAGCTGACACTGGCTGGAAAACTTCAATCAATGATTTTTTTCTGAGTACCGCAAGTCCGTTTTCAACAATATGCGTCACTACACACAAGTAGTTAGAAAGCTCTAAGACATCAGATTTAGGGTATGCAGATAAGTGCTTGAGCAATAGATTTTCAATCACAACTTCAGGTATACCAAGCGATTCAATGGAAGTCGGAACCAAAGGAGCTGATATTTGAGGCTTTAAAGTGCTCGGGGAAGGAATCCCTCTCATATCCATATGTTCTCTCCAACACACCGAATAATGGTTAAATTTAAATTACATAAAATAGCTATACATTGCTAAGCCTATAACAACTGAAGGTGCGAAAGGCATCGTCACCTTATTAGAATACCTAGAATGAACTGTAGACAGTTTTCTAGTAATTGGCGATATTCCACTGACTAACATTAATTTTTCTTCAAAATAACCTCTAACGGTTAGAGACTCGCTATTAGCTCGACTATGAAATAAGTAAAAGGTAGCTATTATTCCTGAAGCAATAAGAATATAGAAAGAAATATCGACTAAATTACCCCACCCAACATATAAACCTATCACACCTAAAAATTTGACATCCCCCGCTGACATTGCTCGTAAGAAATATAAAATAAGCCCAGATACGAAAAATGCTGCCGACCCTGCCAGAGAAATGGCAAGTGAACCCCAAGTTAATCCGTTATTAATTGACAAAACAAAATATAACAATATAAATAAAATCAATACTTTATTTGGTATCCTGTTTTCTTTTACATCGAAAACCGATACGACAACTAATAACACCCAAAATACAAGAGATTCACTTATCATTCATTCATATACCTGACACAATTATTAAAAATTTACTGAATAAAGCGGTGGCTATACCAGAGAATATTGCCCAAGCAAGAAATACAAGCAAAGCCGCACCTATAATGTATTCGACAATGGTTAGTCCTTTCTGCTTTTTAATTCCCTTAAGATTCATATTTCTATGGTGCAGTTGTCGTACTAATCGCACCAACAATCGCGCTTAGTTTGGTGGACAACGCACTACCTATTCCACTAAATATGGTTGTCAATCCTAAAACTAACATAGCAGCACCGATTACATATTCGATGACAGTTAGACCTTCTTCATCGTTCATGAATTCTTTAATATTTTTCAATAAGTTGTTCATAAGAATCTCTCCTTGATTTACGTATCAGGTTTTGTTTACCTGTAAACTAAATCTAGAGCTGAACAATATATTCGGTTAGGATTTTCTTGCCATTTACTTGCACTTTCTTGTCGTACTTCTAATCTATTTAATAAACACGGTTTTGTTATATTTTATCGCCGCCAATCTGAATATGATACAGGTTCAATATTAATGAAAATAATTACACCTTTACTGTCAGATATCGATAGCGACTTTAATTCAATTATCATCAATAAAATAAGTCGTTACTTTCCTATTGATAACTATAAACAAGATATATCTATAATCAGTAACTTAGATGTAAGGCTCGTATTCTTTATATTGAATAGAACAGATAATCTTCAACTGATTAAAATGGCCCTCTCTATTTGTGAAAACCTCAATAAACGAATAGTCATTATTTGTTCAGGACAGATACCTAATATCGTGCGAAATCATAAGAATATATTCTTTGTTATCGAAACGAACAGTAATCATCTGACCAGTACCTTTGAAGAACTTAAAAATAAAACACAACATATCTTCGAACCTCACTTCGATCTCGACCGAAATACCAATAGCAACAATCAACTGCCAGCAAAGCTGTTCACGTCTGAGGTCGTTAACTTTGTTATGGACAACATTAACAAAGAGATAAGAGAAACAGAGATCGCTGAAAAGTGTCATTGTTCCACCACCTACTTTTCTAAGAAGTTTCATCTACACTTTGGAGTGAGCTTTAGAGACTTTGTATGCGACAAACGAATTCTGTTAGCCAAGAAGTTAATCGAAGCCGATACCGAATCAAAAATCGCTGTCATTTCTTATCAATGTGGATACAAGGATGTGTCGTATTTTTCGAGAATATTTAAGAAAAGGACCGGAGTAACGCCCGCAAGTTACAGACGTGCCTGCACGGATAACAGAAAACGCTAATTTTACTCCCTAAAAGAAAAAATCATGGTACATTTAACATGATTTTAACAAAAATAACTTAGCGAAAAACATGGAGTTAGACAATGATTCAGCCTAACGAGTTTAGCCAAGAACAAGCAACAGCTCTCCCTACACCCAATGACATGATTTTAAAATGGGCAGAAGAACGCCCAAATGAAGTCTATCTAAAACAAATAATTAACCGCCAATTTGTTGAATTCACTTATAAAGAAGTGGCCGACAAAGCGCTCAAACTGGCGTCAGCATTAGAAGGACTCGGAGCCCAGCCAGGCGATCGAGTCGCTCTCGTTTCAAAAAACTGTGCAGAGTGGTTTATCTGTGATCTTGCCATGATGTTAGGAGATTTTGTCAGCGTCCCAATCTTTCCAACAGCGGGTGCTGACACCATTCAATACTGTATTGAACACAGTGAAAGTAAGATTGTGATCGCCGGTAAACTTGACGATCCTAAGGCGACTCAACAAGTACTTGATGACAACCCGAGCTTGGTCAGTATCTCACTACCTTACGATAGTGCGGCGAAGTGCCAACACACATTCGAGCAGCTCATCGAGACACATGAACCCTCAAGCAAACGACCTCAGCACCACGACGATAAGCTGATGTCGCTTGTGTATACGTCTGGTACATCTGGGTTGCCGAAAGGCGCAATGTTGACCTACGGCGCCTTTACGTGGTCAGTTCAGAGGTTGATCGATCATATCGGTATCCAAAAAGATGATCGTCTCTTTTCTTACCTCCCACTTGCCCATATTACAGAGCGAGTTTACATCTTCGGTTCTTCAGTGATGGGTGGTGTGGTTACTGCTTTCCCTGAGTCTTTAGACACCTTTATTGATGATGTGAAGATGCATCGTCCAACCTTATTTATATCAGTACCTCGTTTATGGACCCTGTTCCAACAACGAATCCAAGATAAGCTGCCTCAGAAAAAACTGAATTTCCTACTCAAAATTCCATTTGTGAATAACATCATTAAGAAGAAGCTAGCTGACGGCCTAGGCTTAGATCAAGCGCGCGTTCTCGGATGTGGTTCTGCACCTGTATCACCCGCTCTACTCGCATGGTACGAAAGCGTTGGCTTACACATTACTGAGGCTTGGGGCATGACTGAGTCTTTCGCCTACAGCACGCTCAACTACCCTTTCAGAGCCGATAAAATTGGTACTGTCGGTAATGCTGGTCCAGGGATCGAACTCAAGATAGCTGAAGACGAAGAGATTCTCGTTCGAGGTAAAGGGTTATTCTCTGGTTACTACAAAAATGATATTGCGACCCAAGAGTCTTTTAACTCTGAAGGTTGGCTTCATACAGGAGACATCGGTGATATCGATAGCGAAGGCTACCTAACAATTCGTGGACGTAAGAAGGATACCTTTAAAACCGCGAAAGGTAAGTTTGTTGCTCCCGTTCCGATCGAGAACAAACTCTTTGAATACAGCCGTGTAGAAATGATGTGTTTGATAGGCTTAGGCTTACCTGGGCCTATTCTGCTTGTCGTTCCACACGACTTCCCTAATTTTGATCGAGCTCGTTATGAGAAAACGACCAAGCGTGTTATCGAGAAGATGAACGAACAACTCGCTTCACACGAGAAGATCAAAGGCGTATTGATGATCAAGGAACCGTGGAGTATTGAGAATGGTGTGTTAACTCCGACTCTTAAGATCAAACGACATATTCTCGAGCAGAAATACCACGAAGTTGGCCATAACTGGCCGAAAGATAAACTGGTGGTTTGGGAAGAATAACCGACGACACAACAACGCATAGCACTAAGAGGGGGCTGAAAAAGCTCCCTCTTTTTATTTACCTCAACTCTCTGTCGCGAGCTTAATGATCAAAGTTAATCAAAGGTGATTAACAGACACCTTATAAGGTGATTAACAGACACCTTATAAGGTTAAACGAATAATCACATCCAACATCTCATCAAAGCAAGGGCCTAACGCCTCTTCATCGATAGCGTGACAATACACTCCCTCTAACTGAGCAGGGTCATAATCCGCACTTAAATCAGGATCATCTAAAAGCGCACTAGAGTTTGCCATTCGCAACAACAAGTCCTCACCAAATTCACTATCTGGCCCAGTTGCCGATGTTAATGATGAACCTAAACCCAAGGTAAAGACGTAAATATCTTCCCCTCTCGCCGCTTCAGCAATGTCTTCCACTAAATTACGCGCCACCCGGTTAACTCGGGTATACAGATCATTGGCAGAGTGACTATCAGGGTCGTATTGTGCGACAGGACGAACCGAATGAGTTGGATTCAGAATATTGAACTCTGTAGCACTGGAATCATGAGTCGTGTAGTACTGAGGCATTTCACTGATATGGTCGTCAATATTATTCCCTTCATAACCACCAGACAAAGTGGTTGCTATAGAGTCATGTCTCCAAAGCCCTCTCGGTGTGCCACTACTACCATCACTCGAGCGAATTGCCCCAGTGTGTGAGTCGCCATCCTCAAAATCAAACGTCGTCGCAAAAGTATTTGGCGCCCCATCGGTGAAGAATACGATCACTTTCAAGTTTGCAGGATCCGTCACCGTTCTTAATTCATTCAGAGCACGATACATCCCTTCTGATGCATTGGTATATTGTGCATTAGACGTGCTACCAAAGTTAAAGCTATCAATTTCTGATTTGATAGTGCTTCGGCTATGACCTCGAGTCGCGTTAAATGCGACTGGCACCTCTGAGCCGAACGCAAATTTGACCAATGAAACACGGTCAAAACCTTCATGAAAATTCTCAACGAATGACTTAGACCTGTCGATAACGTCTTGTGTCACGTCACCTATACTCCCGAGTCTCAAGGAAGTCGTATTATCAATCACTAACACTAAATCCACAGGACGACGAATAGACTGTGCTGATACGCCCGGATTGAACGTGTCTAATCCTATCAAGGGTAAAAAGAGGGTCGGCACTTGTGCCGTTGCTGAGATATCGATAGAGATATTACCAAACGAATCATATGCGAAGTTGACGGCACCTAAACTAGGTGTCGCCGAATAAAAGTCGGCAGGAATGTTCGCAGTGAAATATTTTTGTGCCGCTGCTCGTCCTGCATCTTCACCATTAGCTACCGCTCTTGCAGCCGCAATACTCGCCGCATCGACTGCAGCAAAGAGTTTAGACTTAACAATATAAGCACGCCCAGCATCAACAGAAAGTCCCACAACTAAGAGAATAAAAGGCAGTGCGATGACTGACATCAAAGCCACTAACCCTCGACTGTAACGATATTTGATTGGGGTTCCATTATCCATATTGACCTCCCTTACATATATGTTGTGTCGCTCAGAATATATTCATCATCAAAAACTCGACTAAAAATAGGCGAATAGTCATAGAATACTTCTACGCTGTACACGATCTCCCCATCATCAAGCGCCACCGCTAGATTGTTAATGAGAGGAGGATCATCAGCATCGACATCTGAACACTCTCCATCGCTTGCCCAATTACTGCAACTCGACCAAATGGCGCTATTTTTACTCAGGCCATGTTGGTTCCATCGGTATTGGCTTTTAATGTATGGAGACGCATCTTCTTGCCCAACCACCTCGGTAATATAAATGACGCCGTCTTGCGTCAAATCTAATGTTCCAGATGTCGTCGCTATGATATCCATGACTTCTTGTGGGGTATCAGTATTGCTCCGCGAGATAATATTTCCGCCCTCTCGACTGATACTGATAATGATATGGTTAGCTTGAATGAGATGTGTGATGTCGACAGCAGCAACAATGAGCAACATAAATAATGGTGCTATCAACGTCATTTCTATTGCCGCAAACCCTTTCTCAGCGGCTCTTTTGATCTTCAAAGGAAACATCCTGTCCCTCCTTAAAAAGCTTCGTTTTTCATTGCTGCACTAACGGTAAATTTAAACTTTCCGTCATCGAGCAAAACATACATATAAGGGTTTACGGATGGCCACTCGCAATCAAGGTGAATAGAAATAATGTCTCCTGAACCACCGAATCCGGCGATCGCATTGCCGTAGACATCTTCAACACGTATGTTTTGGACATCCATCACTTTGTCGAGCAGACCGCTCGAAGATTGGGAGATTTTTTCTAAAATTGCCGCTTCTCGGTTACTCGATGCGTCGGGGTCCAGATCAGAACGACCTGTAATGGCATATCTTGCGCCCTCTCTTGCCGAGTGTTGCATGGTTAATTTAACAAACCCGTAGATCCCAAGGTCAACAACCGTTAAAAAAAGCGCGAAAAACAGACTCACCACGATCGTAAACTCGATAATAGCGATGCCTTTTATTTTGGATTTGAGATAGCCTAGTGCGCGATTACGCCCCGAGCCTCTTACAATAGACATTATACAGCCCCCACCCATGCGTTTTTCTAATCATCACTTCCGGCCCATTGGAAATTCAGAAAACATAGAAAAACTTATCCTACACCTATAGTTTTGACAGATGGGTTGATCAAGATTTATATCACAAGCGTATTTAAAAGGTTATAAATGGAAGATTAATAATAACCAAAATAAGTTTAACCATCTTATTTTCAATTACTTAATAGAGATTTTGATAAATAAAAACACAATAAACATCGAGTCTTCATTTGTTCATCATTCAAATAACTGTATGTTTTATATCCATTAGAAAAAGAAAGGATATAAAGAGTATGAAGGTGATTTCCATATAAACCTGAGTTCCAGTCTCAAAAATAAGACAGCAAATTTTTAAAACTAAGCATTTAGTTTAGTAGCAAATAGAATTCTAAAAACGCTAAGTTATTATTGGTGAATAATCAGATTGAGTTGAGTTGAGTTGAGTTAAGTTAAAAAAATAAACTCGGTGATAGAACCCAGAACAGCCATTCTCGATTTTATGTTCTTTTATAAATAAGTTCTGGTTATAAATATTTTGTGTAATCAGACGCATCATTGCTCTCATAATCTAATCCTACATCCTTTTTTAATCTAGGGCTTAGCTGCTCTAAATATAAAGCACCATTCGGTTTCAACTCAGTCTGATGTTCCTTTATATTATTATTTTTAAATACTTTAATACCAAACCATCTCATCCAATTCATTAGTGCTTCCATAATTTCTCTCTTGTGTTTGCTATCATTCTGTCGTTATTATGAAAACAACCTGTTCGATAAGCGAACAACCATTCCTAACAAGAACTATAAGTAGAAGTTATGGACAATCGACTGCGCCACCTTTCCGGACTGCGCTATTTTGAAGTAGCAGCTCGTTTAAGCAGCTACAGCAAGGCAGCAGAAGAACTCTTTGTTAGCCAAGCCGCTGTTAGCCAAAAGATCCGACAGTTAGAGGAGCAACTTGAGTGCAAGTTGTTCATTAGGAAAGGGCGTGAAATGGCTCTGACTCAAGAGGGTCGAACACTCTTCACACATGTATCAGACGGATTCAAAGAGCTTGTTGTCGGATTAAACAAGATTCAGTCGGAGCCGCTACAAGGCGTAATCATCGTTCGAAGTCCCCCCTCTTTTGCTTCACGTTGGTTGCTGCCGAGGCTTTGGAAGTTCTCAGTCAAACACCCCGAGATACCAATCAAGATCCTGACAGGGTGTGACACTCCGAACCTAAAACATGGCGAAATTGATGTCGCGATCCGCCAAGGTGAAGACCTGTGTGTTGAGCAAGGCTTAGCACTTGAAGTACTATTCAATGAACCTTTATATCCCTTTTGCTCACCTGAACTCGCTAACTCTTTGAAGTTTACTTCGCCAGAACAGCTACTTAAGTGTTGGTTGATCCAGTTTGAGGGTGGTCTCTTCCCTTGGGAGGAATGGTTCAGACAAGCGGATATACCAATGCAAGACAGTACCGTTCAGTGGATGGAAGTGGGTACCTTTGATATGGGTTTAACGACGGTGATGGCAGGTCATGGAGTTTGTCTAGCAACAGATAGCTTGGCTGGAGACTTTATCGAACGTGGCCTACTTGTGAAGCCCTTTAATATTGGGATGACACCAGGCGTTCAAGTGAACTTATGTTTTGATCCTAGCTCGCCGAGAAAAGAACGTATTGAGGCATTTACTGAGTGGTTGCATGAAGAAGTGTCTGAAATATCTAAGAGCTAAGCTTTGGCTTTGCAAAGATAACTCAGCATTACTTATCACACTCCGCGTTCACGTAACTCCTTTTATATTGAAAGAGTTACGTGTGTGAAGGTTAGTTATTCCCAAAAAGATTTTCTCATCTCTTCATTAGCCTGCTCTCGGGTAATACCAACATCTTCAAGTAAATGATCCGATAGCTCAGCTAGGTGTTTTCTCGTCCTACGATTCTGAAGATAAATCCTAAATTTAGAATAGAATTTCTTACCTGATAACGATGATAAGAATGAATGATGGGTATTTGATGTCGTTGTTATCGTGTTCATAATCGCTCTCCTATTGACGCTTTGCTTTCTTATGGTCAATAATCGACCAGTAACGCATTCACGACAAACGATAGATACTGACATTCAATTAAGGAAAACTAATGTGAAGGAGCGAACCCCACCATTCCAAGGGATCTATTATTTTTATACTGCGGCTGAAACAGGCAGTTTTAAGCTTGCAGCAGAAAAGCTATTTGTTACTTCTGCTGCGGTGAGTCAACAAATTCGTCAACTTGAGGAGTGGTTAGGAGCTGACCTCTTTATTCGCCAACACCGAAAAATAGTATTAACTCATGAAGGTGAAGTGCTCTATCTGCAAGCGAAGAAAGGCTTTGCTCATATTCAAGATGGAGTAAGACGAATAAACCAAGACCCTAACCCCACCCAGTTATCGATTTCTACCGTACCTTCTTTTGCACAACATTGGTTAGTTCCTAGAATTGGCGACTTCCGCGACCGTCATCCAGATTTATCTATGTTAATAGAACCGACCAACAAACTGGTTACCTTTGAAGACTCGGCTGTCGATGTCTGTGTTCGATATGGCCATGGTAACTACCCAAACATTGAATCACGTTGGTTAATGGACGAAGTGGTTTACCCTGTCTGCCATCCTATCTATCAAGAAAATTATGGAATCTATGACATCAGCGATCTGCATAAAGCAGAGTTGATTGAAGACCGTTGGCCTGATATGGATTGGAATCTATGGTTAGACGTTGTTGGGGCGAAGGCAGGACGTTCATCACTGCAATTTGACGGCTCACATTTTGTTTTAGAGGGTGCATTATCCGTTCAGGGCGTAGCCTTAGTTAAGCACAGCTTGGTGTATCGCTATTTGCAGGAAAAGAAACTCGTCCGAATCGGTAACATCGCGCTGAAGCCTAAATACAATTACTTTTTATGCGCGCCTCCAGGTTACTTCCATCGAGAAAAGATAAGACGCTTCGAAGAATGGATGCAGGCTCAAGTTAAATTGTTTGGTGATACAGGTAGAGAAGAACTGTCGATTATCCACACCGATTACGAACTTAAATGGTCTGATAATTCATAAAGCGAAACTGGTATACTGAGCTCAAATAAATGGCGAGAACATCTCATGACACAAGAAAATAACCCACTTCACGGTATCACTCTTCAAAAGCTACTGACTGAATTGGTTGAACATTACGGTTGGGAAGAGTTGAGTTACATGGTCAACATCAACTGTTTCAAAAAAGACCCGAGTATTAAATCTAGCCTAAAGTTTTTGCGTAAAACCGACTGGGCTCGTACCAAAGTAGAGCAGATCTACATCGACTTAAAGCGTTAATCTCTCCCTTCTTTATCAGTCCCGTGTTGATTAAATACGGGACAACCCCGGTGTCTACTTTTTAGGGACAACACCAACATCATATCTCGTATCTCGTATCTCGTATCTCGTATCTCGTATCTCGTATCTCGTATCTCGTATCTCGTATCTCGTATCTCGTATTATGTTACAAGCAATAAAAAGCCCCGCAAGCTTTCACTTGCGGGGCTTTATTAGCTAATTGAGAAAAGGGCTAATTACTTACCAGCTTCTTTTTCTGCTTTAACTTTTGCAATCACTTCGTCAGCAACGTTAGTTGGACATGGTGCGTATTGTGCGAATTCCATAGAGAATTGGCCACGACCAGAAGTGATAGTACGTAGGTGACCGATGTAGCCGAACATCTCAGAAAGAGGTACGTCAGCTTTAATACGAACACCAGTTACGCCAGCTTGTTGATCTTTGATCATGCCGCGACGACGGTTAAGGTCACCGATAACATCACCAACGTGATCGTCTGGAGTGAACACGTCAACGTTCATGATTGGCTCAAGAAGTTGCGCGCCAGCTTTAGGCATAGATTGACGGAATGCGCCTTTCGCTGCGATTTCAAATGCGATAGCAGATGAATCGACTGCGTGGAAACCACCATCGAAAAGTTCAACTTCAACGTCTAGAGTTGGGAAGCCAGCTAGTACGCCGTTTTCCATCATAGATGCGAAGCCTTTCTCAACTGCAGGCCAGAATTCTTTAGGAACGTTACCGCCCACAACTACAGAGTTGAACTTGAAGCCAGAACCAGCTTCGCCTGGTTTGATACGGTAATCGATCTTACCGAATTGACCAGAACCACCAGATTGCTTCTTGTGCGTGTAGCTATCTTCAATTGCTTGAGTGATAGTTTCACGGTAAGCAACTTGAGGAGCACCTACAGTTAGGTCAACGCCGTATGTACGCTTAAGGATATCTACCTTGATGTCTAGGTGAAGTTCACCCATACCTTTCAGGATAGTTTCGCCAGTCTCTTCGTCAGTCTCAACTTGGAAAGATGGATCTTCTGCAACCATTTTACCGATCGCGATACCCATTTTCTCAGAACCGCCTTTATCTTTTGGAGATACAGCGATTGAGATTACTGGAGTTGGGAATACCATTGGCTCAAGCGTTACTTGGTGCTTAGGATCACATAGAGTGTGACCAGTTTGCACGTTCTTCATACCAACGATCGCAATGATGTCACCAGCTTGTGCGCTAGTTAGTTCGTTACGGTCATCAGCTTGCATCTCAACCATACGGCCAACACGTTCAGTCTTGCCAGTGAATGAGTTAAGAATCGTGTCACCTTTGTTCAGTTTACCAGAGTAAATACGAACGAAAGTTAGAGCACCGAAGCGGTCATCCATGATTTTGAATGCAAGCGCTTTGAAAGTCTCATCTGTAGAAACGATAGCGTGTTCGCCAGTTTCTTCGCCGTTCTCATCCATTAGAGGCTGAGGATCAACTTCAGTTGGTGCTGGTAGGTAATCTACTACAGCATCAAGGATAAGTTGCATACCTTTGTTCTTGAACGCAGAACCACAGAACGTTGGGAAGAATGCGATATCACGAGTACCTTTACGGATACAACGCTTGATGTCTTCGATAGAAGGCTCTTCACCTTCCATGTAAGCTTCCATTAGGTCATCGTCTTGCTCTACAGCAGTTTCGATTAGCTCTTCACGGTATTGCTCAACGTCATCAACCATGTCCGCAGGAACATCTTTGATTTCGTAGTTTTCAGGAAGACCAGTGTCATCCCAAACGTATGCTTTACGGCTTAGTAGGTCTACAACACCAACGAATTCGTCTTCACGACCGATTGGTAGAACCATAACTAGAGGAGTAGCACCTAGAACGTTTTTAACTTGGTCAACAACGTTGTAGAAATCTGCACCCATACGGTCTAGTTTGTTAACGAAGATCAGACGAGATACTTCTGATTCGTTAGCGTAGCGCCAGTTAGTTTCTGATTGAGGTTCAACACCACCAGAACCACAGAATACACCGATACCGCCATCAAGAACTTTAAGAGAACGGTATACTTCAACTGTGAAGTCAACGTGTCCAGGAGTATCGATAACGTTTAGACGGTGATCGTTCCAAAAACAGCTTACAGCTGCTGATTGGATAGTAATACCGCGCTCAGCTTCCTGTTCCATGAAGTCAGTCGTTGATTCGCCATCATGTACTTCACCAGTCTTGTGGATTTGACCAGTTAGCTTAAGGATACGCTCAGTGGTAGTTGTTTTACCCGCATCAACGTGCGCGAAAATACCAATGTTTCTGTATTTCGATAAATCTGCCATTGTCTTACTCTGTTAATAGGATATAAAATGCGCGCAGAGTATATCACAATCTGTGAAGACTGATAGCTTTGCATGCATTTGGGACTAAAAAACTTTGCCTTTTTCTAACATATAGAAAAAGGCACTCAGTAGTAACAATCTAAATGATTGTTAATTATAGTGCTAACCTAAAGCCTAATCGGCGTTAAGGTTAGGCTGAATTGCTGCTGTATAGAGTAGCTGAAGTGAGTTCAATTACAACTCATCAAAAGCATTAATTGCTTCCGATAATTTTTTCACACCGTGGATCTGCATTCCTGGAATGCCACCTTTAGGCATGTTCGCTGCCGGTACGATTGCTTTCTTAAAGCCGTGTTTAAATGCTTCATTTAAACGCTCTTGTCCGCTCGGTACAGGTCGAATCTCACCCGCTAGGCCTACTTCTCCAAACACCACCACATCTTTTGGCAATGCGCGGTCTCTGAAACTAGAAAGTAGAGCCATCACCAACGCAAGATCAGCACTGGTTTCGGTTACTTTAACACCACCGACGACATTCACAAACACATCTTGGTCAGCCATTTGTAAGCCGCCGTGTTTATGCAGCACTGCTAATAACAGTGAAAGCCTGTTTTGCTCTAGGCCGACAGCGACGCGACGTGGGTTGGCCAGCTGTGAATAATCCACCAGCGCTTGGATTTCGACAAGAAGTGGTCGCGTACCTTCCCACACCACCATAACAGAACTGCCCGAGGTTTCTTCTTCACCACGAGATAAGAAGATAGCGGATGGGTTGCTGACTTCTTTTAGCCCTTGGCCTGTCATCGCAAACACACCCAGTTCGTTTACTGCACCAAAACGGTTTTTGTGGCTGCGTAGCGTTCTAAAACGGCTATCGGTTCCGCCATCTAATAGAACGGAACAGTCAATAATGTGCTCAAGTACTTTTGGCCCCGCTAAGGTGCCGTCTTTAGTTACGTGTCCAACTAAGAACACGGCAACGTTATTCTGTTTTGCGTAGCGCGTTAATGCGGTTGCTGATTCACGAACCTGTGCAACACTGCCCGGAGAGGATTGAACGTCCGCAACGTGCATAACTTGGATCGAGTCGATAACCATGATCTTAGGTTGTTCTTTTTCGGCAACCTGACAAATCTTATCCACGTTCGTTTCTGAGAGCATCTTTAGATGCTCTTTTGGCAATCCAAGTCGAGACGCACGCATCGCGACTTGTTGCAGAGATTCTTCCCCGGTTACATACAGAGTTGGTAATTGAGAAGAAAGCTGACACATAGTCTGTAATAACAGCGTTGATTTACCTGCACCCGGGTTACCACCAATCAGGATCGCAGCGCCTGGTACGACACCACCACCGAGTACGCGGTCTAGCTCTTTGAAGCCACTGCTAAAACGTGGCACTTCTTGCAAATCGATCTCTGACAGCGTTTGAACTGAAGATTCAGTTGCACCGCCCGCATAACCGCTCAACCGTTCATTACGTGCGACCTGAGGTGAAGCCGCTAATCTAACTTCTGTAATCGTGTTCCAAGCACCACATGCATTGCACTGCCCCTGCCAACGTGGAAAATCGGCACCACAGTCATTACACACATAAGCTCGCTTTGCCTTAGCCATAAAACCTCAATAATTTACTCAATTACACAATGATGTTGTCAATTTGTGACTTATTTGACCGTATGGATGAAAATAAAAGTTGCAGTCATACCACTTATACTTAAAGATCGATTTAAACTAGTCGATAACATAAACGCACCGTCCATTCTAACAAGAAAAGTATGCAGCAATCTGAAATTCTATCTGTAGCAGAACGTTTAATCCCGGCTTACCACGCCGAAGATTTCGAATTCCTTCTTTCTCAAATGACAGAAGGGGAATCGCCGTCTCTGAAGCTGCTCGTTAAAATGGAACTGAATCGTATCATGGCTCCGTGTACAAAGAGCATTGATTTACGCGGACGCATTGATAATGAGTGTCGTCAATTCACTCTCGATGGCCGTAAGCACTGGCTCGATGACATTGCTTTAAACGCGTATCAACGTGGTACAAAAAAGTTTAAAGGTTACACCGAGGGCGCATGGGAGTTAGTGATGACTCCGCGAACTCAGCCACTGCGCAGTGTTGTTAAAACTTCGTCTCAAGATAGCCACGACATCACCAGCGCTAACAGCCCGTATGAAGCGGAAGCCATTAACCTAGGTTACGACTTAAAGCGCCAAGAGAACAGACTCAAGATTAGCTCACAGGTTGAGATCACCACATCGAAAGGGCAAAGCCTACACGGTGTGACGGTTGATATCTCCCCTTCTGGTGCAAAGTTCAAAGTACCAAGTGCCTTTCGCTATAACCTTGGTGAAATCATCAGCGTTAAATTCACCGAGCTTGTCGAAAATTCTCAAGAAAACGACGTTAACCAAGCAGTAGAATTTCGCGTTCTGGGTATTGATGAATCATACGAGAACAACGCAGTTAAATTTCTGAGAACCATCAAAGTAAGCGACAACAATATTGTGGCTCGCTTGCTTGATGAGTCTTTAAATAGCACCAGTAAAAAAACCAGCCATGAGAACCAAGATAGGATCATTCGAACTCGTACGCGAGGCATCGAACACACCTATCTAAAGCACACCTGTAACCTACCTTTGTTCTTCAGCGGTAGCGAACTCAAGCTTGCCTTACTTACGGATAACAACCATCCATTGTGGCAATACTGGCACGACGAGCGTAACCAACAAGCTCTGGGTACTCTGTTCAACGAACAACGAATGAACTTATTGGCGAAACCTGGCGTTAAAGGCACCAGTAACGTGATCTATTCGTTTACCCATGAGCATCAGAATAAGACCTTGTTCTACTCGATGATGCTCCCTGAAGCCTCTCGTGAGCAAAGACAACTGTTCTGGCACATTGGTGGCAAACGTAAAAGTTGGAAGGCGTTCAAGTTCTCGGTGTTCGAACTCTCCGATACCGAGCGACAAGCGTTAGCCAAGCACTCAGATACGCTGGCTCAAAGCTCAGCACAATTGACGCATTGTGGCATTTTGCAAGAAATTGGTGATCACGAAAGTGCGGCTGACTATCTATTGAGTGAAAAGCCACGCATTCCAAGCAGTGAACTGAACCGTTTCCGTCACCCACGCACTGTGGTTGGGAACATTCAAAGTATTTACTTTGACTCTCAGACTCGTCGTAAAGAGCCGAGATACCAGTTTAAGTCGCCGTTGCAGCTCACTTCACAAGATGGTGCAGCAGCGAACGGGCACACCTTAGACATCTCGAAACGTGGGCTCAGCATTACTCTTGAACACCCGATGGTGCTCAAGATTAATGACCCCGTATTGGTCAACTTCAATGAGCTACAGCTCTATGATAAAAACTTGCCACTGAGCACAGTGCCTTATCACGTGATTCGCGTAAGCCCGAATGGCCGAAACGTACAATTGGTTATTGCAGAGAATGCCAAAACAATGCGTACTATCGCGTTCCTTAACGGGCTTATCGATCAAAACCAAAGTAAACTGATTAAGAAGAAAGAGATACTGCCAACCAATTCGTTGCTCGAATCGTTGCACAATATATTGCTGAGCAAGATGGTCAGTAACCCTATCTTCATTGATAAGCCAAGCTCAACGCTGCGCTGTAAGATCATTGGTGTGAACTTCCCACTGAATAAGCACCTAACGCTACTGGCTAAGCTTGGACACAACCAGAAGTTCTCACTAGAACCGATCTTTAAGGGTCACACTAGCTCATTACTGGCTGAGCCACTGAAAAGAATCGAAGGCGCTGAGCCTAAACATCATGACGTGTATATTGCTGCTGTGAAGTTTGCCGACAAAATCCAATCGGTGCATACCAAGTTGGTGAAAGATTTCGCTTCGGCAAAAGAGCGCATCTTATTCATTAAGAAGGCGCAGCACTTGGGTGATGTGTATGTACTGCGTGTGACAACCGCGCCAATCTTTAATCCATTGACCACCTTGTTCCAATCGGACTTAGAAGAACTGGCTCGAATTAGCATGCACCAAGCGAAGAAGTTAGAGAACGAAATCACCGCTTTTATCGGCTATGGTGAGATTGAAGACATCACAGATGAAGTGTTGATTCGATTAGAGCTTACTCGTTAGGTCAACATCCATTTGCTGGATTTTAAAATAGAAAAAGCAGGCTCATCGCCTGCTTTTTTTGTATCTGAGTTCTATTATCGTTTGCTGCTAATAAAACCTAGCAGCAAACCTTAAGGTTTGGCCTGCCAGCTGATTTTTTGCTGCTTAGCCAATACACCCGACAAGATACAAAGCACACCACCTAAACCTGCATAACGCACAGCGGTTTGAGCTTGCTGCTCTACTTTTGGTTTCGCATGGTAAGCAATACCTAAACCTGCAGAACCCATCATCACCAAGTCATTCGCGCCATCGCCCACAGCAACCGTGTTGTGCAATTCCAGCTCATACTCTTCAGCCAGTTCTACTAAAATATCAGCTTTGGTTTGCGCTGAAACCACATCACCGAGAACTTCACCCGTCAATTTGCCTTTAACGATTTCTAAAGTGTTCGACTGAGCATGGTCTAGGTCTAACGTGTCTTTCAAGTAATCCGAGAAGTAAGTAAAGCCACCTGATGCGATTGCTGTTTTCCAACCAAGCTTATTCAGTGTGTTCACAAGCCCAACGAGATCGGGCATGAATGGCAGTGATTGACGCACTTGCTCCAGAATAGCTTCATCGGCACCTTTTAGTGCGCCCACTCGTTGGCGTAGACTTTGTTCGAAATCTAACTCACCTTGCATAGCTCGCTCTGTAATTTCAGAGACTAACTCTCCTACTCCAGCCAGCTTTGCAATTTCATCAATACATTCAATCTGAATCGCTGTGGAATCCATATCCATCACAATCAAACCTGGCTTAGATAAGTCTGGGACCTCGCTAAGGCAAGCATAATCAAGCTTCAATGCTTGTAGGATTTCTTCGTGAGCAGGCGTTAAGTTTCCAGACATCAAAGCCACTTCATAATGCCCAACTTTCCATGTATCAAGAATGGTGTTGTAAGTGCCAGTGAAAAAGTCGATGTCATCAAAATATTGTGGAGATAGGTACTCGCCAAATACAATCCAGTTGGCCTTTGCCTTTGCGAGTTGAGATGCGAAACGAGTCTCGGGGAGTCGAGTTAATAATGTCGTATGCCTTTTAATCGGCAGATATTTCTGAGCGTCCATGTGTATGATTCCTAATTAACTATGCTAAACGTTAACCTATTGCAATTTGAAAACGCAAGTCTCAATATGTCTTAATCATAACATTTGTTTATTTCAGGCTTCGTGAAACATGAATGAATCATTGTTCTCAATACGTAACGCTTTACGAATGCTAGCCCTCATTTTGCTGGCTACCATGTTCGTCGTAACGATTAAAAATACGGTCGTGATCAGTAAAGGTAACGAGAAGATCCAAGCGAAACAGTTGGAAACGCTTACCAAGCTGCTTATCTCTCAGGCATCACTTTCAGCCAGCAAGATGATCACGCAACAAGACCAAGAACGACTGCTTGATCTAACCAATCAGCTGTCTCAAGACCGACTAGTATTCGATACCACCATCTATGATGCAGAGGGTATCCGACTGGCTTCAAGCGAAAAAGCACTCTCTGTACGTGAGGTTCTTGGCTTAGACACGCCACTTTCAACCGCAAGTATCGGCAGACAGCAATTAGTTGAACCTATTTATTCTGCAGAACATACGATCATCGGCTTTATTCGTGTGACCTTCGAAACCGGTAAAATGACGGCGATTTCAGATCACCACTACCGCAAGAGCGATCGTTATATGATTGGTATGGTTTTGATGGGCTTCGTCAGTGGTGTGCTGTTCATTATGTTGATTCGTAGAAGACCGACCAAGTCTGGTGAGAACTTACTGTTGAAAAACGTAAGCTCATAACGACTCAGTTCAAAAGATCCAATAAAAAGCCCCGACGCTCAGGCAGCGACGGGGCTTTTTGTTATCTGTTTGTCTCGTCCTGAAATGTGTTTACACATTGAGGACGAATTATGACTACTTCAAATAATACCTACGTTAAGCGCACTCAGCGTGATTACACACTAGGCTTTAAATTACAGGTCGTCGCCGCTGTAGAAAGAGGCGATATGACATATAAACAAGCCCAAACCATTTATGGTATCCAAGGCCGTTCAACCGTTTTAACCTGGCTTCGAAAGCACGGTAAGATGAATTGGGCGCAAAATCCAAGGATGAATGTCATGAGCCAATCACCTAAGCCTAAAGAATCGCCTGCACAGAAAATAAAACGTCTTGAAAAAGAGTTGGAAGACGAAAAAATCAAGAACCTCTTCTTAAATAGAGTGGTTGATATCCTTGATGCTGAGCACGGAACCAGTCTCAGAAAAAAGTATCTAGCCAAGGAGCCAGAAGCCTTCAAAAGCAAGAAGGAATAAGTCTAGTTCGAGTATGTAGGCTTTGCGGCATAACAAGGCAGAGTGTTTATCAACGAGAAAAGCGAGCTCATCACCGTCGGTTAGAGCTTAAACCGATTAAAAAAATGGTGTTGGATATTAGGCGCTATATGCCTCGGGTTGGTACTAGGAAGCTCTATTTTTTAATAAAACCCAGACTACAAGAACAAGGTATCAAGTTAGGCCGAGATGCGCTTTTCAACTACTTACGCGCTGAGCGATTGTTGGTAAGACCTAAGCGTAGTTTTACAAAAACGACCAATAGTCGGCATTGGATGAAGAAACACCCGAACTTATTAAAGGACTACAAGCCATGTAGTCCAGAGAGTGTGTTGGTGAGCGATATAACCTATGTTCAATCTGATGAAGGAGTTCACTACCTATCATTGGTTACAGATGCTTTTAGCCGAAAAATAATGGGTTATGAGCTGAGTAATGAAATGAAAGCGACGGATGTCGTGAAAGCGCTAGATATGGCTATCAAAGAGCGTCGATATCATCATTCTTGTATCCATCATTCAGATCGTGGTCTACAGTATTGCTCAGGTGTATATCAAGATAAACTGAAAACTAGCGGCATAATGCCTTCGATGACAGATGGTTATGATTGCTACCAAAATGCCTTAGCAGAAAGAATAAACGGGATCCTGAAACAAGAGTTCTTACTTGATAGGTGTAAGAGTCTTGAGGAGCTTAAACGACTAGTAAAAGAGTCTATCAATATCTATAACAATATGAGGCCGCACCTCAGTCTCATGATGAAAACTCCAAATGAGGTGCATGAAAAAAGCCAACAGCTGGCGCTGTTGGCTTAGTAGAAATACTGTCAACGTATTTTAGGACGAGACAGTTACTTTATCAAGCTAAAGTGAAGAACAATTACTCTTGGTCACCAAGAAGCACAGAGTCTAACGCAATAACCATCATGTCGTTGAAGGTTGTTTGACGCTCATCTGATGTAGTTTGCTCACCGGTTTTGATGTGATCAGACACGGTACAGATAGTCAGAGCTTTTGCACCGTACTCCGCACACACACCATAGATGCCTGCTGCTTCCATCTCTACACCGACAATGCCGTATTTATCCATCACTTCAAACATTTCAGGATCTGGCGTGTAGAACAACTCAGCCGAGAACAAGTTACCGACTTTTACATCAACACCACGCGCTTTTGCTGCATCTTCTGCCGCACGTACCATTTTGTAGTCTGCGATAGCTGCGAAGTCGTGACCTTTAAAGCGAATACGGTTCACTTTTGAGTCAGTACATGCGCCCATGCCAATAACCACATCGCGCACTTTGATATCTTCGCTCACTGCACCACAACTACCAACACGAATGATCTTTTTCACACCAAAGTCTTTGATCAGCTCAGTTGCGTAAATAGAACAAGATGGAATGCCCATACCGTGTCCCATTACCGAAACCTTACGACCTTTGTAAGTACCGGTGTAACCAAACATGTTACGAACGTCGCACACTTGAACCACTTCTTCTAAGAAGGTTTCAGCGATGTATTTAGCACGCAGCGGGTCGCCTGGCATTAGAACTACGTCAGCGAAATCACCCATTTCAGCATTAATATGTGGAGTAGCCATTGAAAATATCCTTAATCTCAAAACAAAAAAAGAAGAGAGAGGTTTCCCTCTCTCTTCGTTAACTATTATAGGAAACTTGTACCGTGTCCCATTGGTGATGTACCAAAGTATGACGCTAAGCTTTGACCAATATCAGCGAACGTATCGCGACGGCCTAGAGAACCGGCTGGAACCTTCTGACCGTAAACAATCACAGGGATATGCTCACGAGTATGGTCTGTACCAGGCCATGTTGGATCACAACCGTGGTCTGCAGTTAGGATAAGTACATCATCTTCTTTCATCATATCGATGATTTCATTGATGCGACCATCGAAGTACTCAAGTGCCGCTGCGTAACCCGCAACATCACGGCGGTGGCCGTAAGCTGAGTCGAAATCAACGAAGTTAGTGAACACAATCGTGTTGTCGCCCGCTTCATTGATCGCTTCTTTTGTTGCTTCAAATAGCGCAGGGATACCTGTTGCTTTGGTTTTCTGAGTGATACCACAGCCTGCGTAGATATCAGAGATCTTACCGATTGAGTGAACGTTACCGCCCTTCTCATCAGCAAGTTTCTGCAGGATAGTTGCCGCAGGTGGCTCAACAGAAAGATCACGACGGTTACCCGTACGCTCAAATTGACCTTTACCCGGACCAACGAATGGACGCGCGATAACACGACCAATGTTGTAGTCTTCTAGCTCTTCACGAGCAATCTGACAAAGGTCTAATAGGTTTTGTAGGCCGAATGTCTCTTCATGACAAGCGATCTGGAAAACAGAGTCCGCAGAAGTATAGAAGATTGGCAGGCCAGTCTTCATGTGTTCTTCACCTAGGTTATCTAGGATTTCAGTGCCTGATGAGTGGCAGTTACCCAAGAAACCAGACAAACCAGCACGCTCAAGAATGCGGTCAGTTAGCTCTTTTGGAAAGCTGTTTTCTTTGTCGGTGAAGTAGCCCCAGTCAAACAATACTGGTACACCAGCGATTTCCCAGTGACCTGATGGCGTGTCTTTACCAGAAGACAGCTCAGCAGCGTGACCGTAAGCGCCAATGATTTCAGCGTCTGCATCCATACCCGGAGCAAAACGACCTGTAGACTCTTTGTGAGCCATAGCTAAACCTAGCTTAGACAGGTTTGGTAGCGTCAGAGGACCTTGACGATCTGCGTTGTCTGCAAGACCTTTGTCACAATGATCTGCGATGTGACCCATAGTGTCTGAACCTACATCACCGAATTTGTCTGCATCCGCTGTTTCACCGATACCGAATGAATCTAAAACTAAAATAAATGCTCTTTTCATTTTCTTCACCAACTTATTGCTCTTTGCACCAGAACTCTGTTTATCGGCATACACTAGGTATGCCGAACCCTGTTATTTACACGTCTTCAGAACGAATCTGACGGTAAACGTCTGGCGTTGCTGTATATTCTCCGCCCACAGTGATTGCATTTTGTAATGCTGTTGCAGCTTCTTGCCACTGTTGTTCGTTGCGAGCATGAATCATTGCTAATGGTTTATCTTCACTTGCCACTTCGCCAAGACGAATGAAGTGATCAAAACCGACTGCGTAATCAATGCTGTCCGTTGCTACGCGGCGACCACCGCCCATACCAACTACAGCCATACCAATTGCACGAGTATCCATTGCTGATACCACACCGCTTTCTAGCGCGTACACTGGCTTAACAATTTCTGCTTTTTCTAGGTAGTTATCGTAGTTCGCTACGAAATCTGCTGGACCACCAAGGCCCGCTACCATTTTACCGAAGCACTCTGCTGCTTTACCGTTATCCAGTACTGCCATCAGTTTTTCGCGCGCTTCGTCTGAATCTTTTGCAAGGTTACCCAACACCAGCATTTCAGCACACGATGCCATCGTAATTTCTAGCAAACGTGGGTTACGGTATTCGCCCGTAAGGAATTGAACCGCTTCACGTACTTCTACTGCGTTACCCGCCGAAGAAGCCAGAACTTGGTTCATGTCCGTTAGGATTGCTGTTGTCTTAGTGCCTGCACCGTTTGCTACTGCAACGATCGATTTCGCTAGCTCTTCAGACGCTTCGTAAGTCGGCATGAATGCACCTGAACCTACTTTTACATCCATCACTAGAGAATCAAGGCCAGCAGCCAGTTTCTTAGATAGGATTGAAGCCGTGATCAGCGAGATATTATCTACGGTTGCTGTGATATCACGAGTCGCGTAAACACGCTTATCAGCAGGAGCTAGATCACCAGTTTGACCGATGATCGCTACGCCAGCATCTTTGGTTACTTCACCGAACACATCGTTAGTTGGTGTAATGTTGTAACCAGGAATAGATTCAAGCTTGTCTAGGGTGCCGCCAGTGTGGCCTAAACCACGACCAGAGATCATTGGAACGAAACCACCACATGCTGCCACCATAGGGCCAAGCATCAGAGAAGTTACGTCACCAACACCACCAGTAGAGTGTTTATCAACGATTGGGCCATCAAAGTTCATGTGGCTCCAGTCAATCACCATGCCTGAGTCACGCATTGCACACGTTAGTGCGATACGTTCTGGCATTGTCATTTCGTTAAAGAAGATAGCCATTGCGAATGCTGCAATTTGGCCTTCAGAAACCGTGTTCTTAGCTACGCCTTGAATGAAGAAGTTAATTTCTTCAGCAGTTAGGACTTCGCCATCACGTTTTCTGCGAATAATTTCTTGAGGTAGATACATTAGTGCCTCCCAAACTCTAGTGAGTATGGTTTGTAGGGGAAAGAGGTAATATGGAGTGACTTAACGCCACTCCATCAAACAGACTAAATCTTGTTACACCCGATTGGGATATTAGTATGCTGCTGGATCAGCAGTTTGGTCTGTCACTTCTAATGTATTAAGAAGGTTAGTTAGTAGGCTTGAAGCACCAAAACGGTAGTGCATGTTGTCTGCCCACTCAGCGCCTAGTAGTTCATCAGCCATTGCTAGGTATAGTGCTGCATCTTCCGCAGTACGTACGCCACCAGCAGGTTTGAAACCAACTGTTTTAGCAACGCCCATGTCACGAATAACTTCAAGCATCATGCGTGCGAACTCTGGAGTCGCGTTTACTGGCACTTTACCTGTTGAAGTTTTGATGAAGTCTGCACCAGCTTCGATACAGATTTGAGAAGCTTTCTTGATCAGTGCTTCTTCTTTCAGTTCACCTGTTTCGATGATCACTTTAAGCGTGATGTCACCACAAGCTGCTTTACATTGCTTAACTAGCTCAAAGCCAACTTCTTCGTTGCCAGCAATAAGAGCACGGTATGGGAATACTACGTCAACTTCATCTGCGCCGTACGCTACTGCTGCTTTTGTTTCTGCAACAGCAATTTCGATGTCGTCATTACCATGAGGGAAGTTAGTTACAGTCGCAATGCGTACTTCTGGAGTACCTTGCTCACGCAACGCTTTCTTAGCTGCTGGGATAAAGCGAGGGTAAATACAGATTGCAGCTGTGTTGCCTACTGCAGTCTTCGCGTCATGACAAAGCGCCACTACTTTCTCAGTAGTATCGTCGTCATTTAGCGTAGTTAGGTCCATAAGTTTAAGTGCACGTAGAGCTGCTGCTTTTAAATCGCTCATTTCTATCTCCGATCAATATATTCAAATAGTTAACTACTTCGCCCTCCATCCAGTATAGATGGATATTTTAGTAATGCTCAGTAGTCACAAATGAACGGACTTGGTTCCCTGAAGACTTGATAACTTTCGCTACCAATTGCAATCCTTGTCACCGCACAGTACCAGTTTGGTCTATGGCACAACAAATCAGTCATGTTGTGTCTAACATCTATAGCGTATCGCTAAGTTTGGCTTAATCCCAGAAGAATAACCTTTGGACGAATCCTAGCGGTCACTTTCTTGCCAAAAGAGACATCCTATCCCTTAAGCTTATACATTATAGGTATCCATCAATAAATTGTAGTGCTCCTTAGAACGCAAACGGTTTGTATCTCAAAAAAACATTCTAGACCTATTAATCGACTTCAAGCTGATGCTTATGCCAAAGAATCACTAGGCCTAAAAACAAAAAAGCCCCGCAGCAATTTCTTGCTACGGGGCGATATTATTATGGCGTCTATATATCTAAATCTACTTGATTAGAAAGATAGGAAGAAGCCAGCAATTGTTGCTGCCATCAGGTTAGATAGAGTACCAGCAATTACCGCTTTAACACCCATACGTGCGATGTCGTGGCGACGGCTTGGTGCAATACCACCTAGACCACCTAGAAGAATCGCAATAGAAGAAAGGTTTGCGAAACCACATAGTGCGAATGCGATGATTGCTTGAGTCTTCTCAGACATCACTTGGCCAGTTGCTGCAACAACTTGAGCGTTTTCACCAACGTATGGTACGAAGTTTAGGTATGCAACGAATTCGTTAACAACTGTCTTCTGACCAATGAAAGAACCAGCGATAGTTGCTTCTTCCCATGGAACACCAATGATGAATGCTAGTGGTGCGAAGATCCAACCTAGAAGAAGTTCTAGAGTTAGGTTTTCCATACCAACCCAACCACCGATGCCACCTAGGATACCGTTGATTAGAGCAATTAGACCGATGAATGCTAGTAGCATTGCACCTACGTTTAGAGCTAGTTGTAGACCAACTGATGCGCCACCTGCTGCTGCGTCGATAACGTTAGCTGGTTTGTCATCGCCACCGTCCATTTCGTCAGCGATGTTGTCGTCTGGCTTATCAGTTTCAGGCTTGATGATTTTAGCGAATAGTAGACCACCAGGTGCTGCCATGAATGACGCTGCAACTAGGTACTCTAGAGGTACACCCATAGATGCGTAACCTGCTAGTACACCACCAGCTACAGAAGCCAAACCACCACACATTACTGCGAATAGTTCAGAGTTTGTCATTTTAGGAACAAATGGACGAACAACTAGAGGTGCTTCAGTTTGACCAACGAAGATGTTTGCTGCTGCAGACATAGACTCGGCGCGAGAAGTACCTAGAGCTTTCTGAAGACCACCACCAAGAACTTTGATTACAATTTGCATTACACCAATGTAGTAAAGTACAGAGATAAGTGCAGAGAAGAAAATCAGAGTTGGTAGTACTTGGAAAGCAAAGATGAAACCGATACCGTCAACTGAGAAGTTAACTAGGCTGCCGAATAGGAAACCAGTACCGTCTTTACCGTAGTCGATCACGTTTGCTACACCAGCAGAGAAACCTGCAAGTAGATCACGACCCCAAGGGATGTAAAGTACGAATGCACCAAGTGCGAATTGGATAGCGAAAGCGCCACCCACTGTTCTTAGATTAATAGCTTTGCGGTTGTCAGATAGTAGTACTGCGATTGCGATCAGTGCAACCATTCCGACTAGGCTCATAAACAGGCTCATAGTTTATGACTTCCTTATTAGTTATTTATTGGCGTGTTACAAAATGGGGCTATAAAGCGGAGGCAATTATACTCATGCGACCACTAATAAAGTAATGCCGTCCTCACACTTTCGTAGAAGATTCATGTACCATTCACACGCAAATGTGACCCAAATCACAAGCTCAGTGCAATTTACGCAAACGATAAACAAAAACCTTCGATTTTATTCACATATACCGAATGCGCGATGGCTATTTTGCCAAATTTGCGCTGCAATCGATTGCTTTGGCTCTTTTCTAAGCAAAAAAAGTTCATTTAAGATCGTAACTAAATATTTGGAATGATTAACATTTCCTTGGTTTCCATGCATGGGCATGTCCGGAGCATCCGTTTCCAATACCAAGTATTCAAGGGGCAATTTTGCGATGGTTGTGCGTGTTTTTTGCGCTCTTGGGTAAGTTATCGTTCCACCGACGCCAATATAGAAACCGAGCTTGATCCAAGCCAAAGCCTGCTGTTCACTCCCCGAAAAACCATGAATCACACCACCTAAGGTGAACTTGTGCTGCTTTATTAGCTCAATAAGTCGGTTGTATGACTTCCTCTCATGGATGATTAAAGGCAGGTCAAACGCCTTCGCAAGCTCCATTTGTTGGATAAAAAAACGCTCTTGTTTTTCCTTTTCGACGTCGACAAAGAAGTCGAGTCCACACTCTCCTACCGCGATACACTGGCTGTTTTTTGAAGAGAGTAACTGGCGAAGTTCTGAAAATTGCGCCTCATCCGCTTGATCTAAAAAGTACGGGTGGAAGCCTAATGCATAGTAAATATTAGGGTGAGATTGAGCGATTTTATCGAGTTTCCGCCAATTACTTTGACCAATAGAAGGAATCAGCAGCTTCTCAACTTGGGCTTGTTTCGCTTCTTTTAGGTAACCATCAAGACTTTGCTCAACTGAAAAACCGCTGTCAAAGGCGTCAAAGTCCGCATGGCAATGGGTATCAAATAGCGGAAAATCACTTAATTCTGGTGTCATCTTCCCCACTCTCTGTTTGTTGTCTTTGAGGATCACGACGATGAGGCACACAGCTGCGCTTATTCTCAGGTGTTAAACCAAGCTCCTCGCACCACTTATCGTATTTCTTAATCCAAACTTTTATCCAACCGAACATCATAACCTCACGACTCTTACTTCAAATGACACGCATTAAAAAACGCCTATTGCAGAACAATAGACGTTTTTGTTTAACTCGAATAGAGCGCGGAGTAATTAGTGCTCGCGCGTCGCTCGGAACTGAACTTCTGGGAAACGTTCAGAAGCTAGGTTCAAGTTCACCATAGTTGGGGCGATGTAAGACAGGTTGTCACCGCCATCTAGCGCTAGGTTAGATTGGTTCTTACGTTTGAACTCTTCCAGTTTCTTAGCGTCGTCACACTCAACCCAGCGAGCTGTTGCAACGTTAACACCTTCGTAGATAGCTTCTACGTTGTATTCTGCTTTCAAGCGCGCTACAACCACGTCGAACTGAAGTACACCAACCGCACCAACGATCAGGTCGTTGTTCTGCATTGGACGGAATACTTGCACAGCGCCCTCTTCTGAAAGCTGAACCAAACCTTTAAGAAGTTGCTTCTGCTTCAGTGGATCGCGTAGACGAATACGACGGAATAGCTCAGGTGCGAAGTTTGGAATACCAGAGAACTTCAGGCTTTCACCTTGAGTAAAGGTATCACCAATTTGGATTGTGCCGTGGTTGTGCAGACCAATGATATCGCCCGCGTACGCTTTCTCAGCTCGCGCACGGTCACCCGCCATGAAGGTTACCGCATCAGAGATACTTACGTTCTTGCCAGTACGAACATGGTTCATCTTCATACCTTGGTTGTAAGTACCCGATACGATACGCATGAATGCGATACGGTCACGGTGCTTCGGATCCATGTTTGCTTGGATCTTAAATACGAAGCCAGAAAATTTCTCTTCTGTAGCCACAACATCACGCTCGTTCGCTTGGCGAGTTTGCGGTGCCGGTGCCCACTTCGTTAGACCATCTAGCATGTGGTCAACACCAAAGTTACCCAGTGCGGTACCGAAGTAAACAGGCGTTAGTTCACCAGCAAGGAACAAGTCGTGATCAAATTCAGGACAAGCACCGATAACAAGCTCTAGCTCTTCACGCACGCTTTCAGCAAGATCGTCACCTACCGCTTCATTTAGCTCAGGGTTATCTAGACCTTTGATGATACGTACTTCTTGGATCTCATGACCATGGCCAGATTCGTACAAGATCGTTTCATCACGGTGAATGTGGTAAACACCTTTAAACTCTTTACCACAACCAATTGGCCATGAGATTGGAGAACAAGCCATACCCAGCTCGCTTTCCACTTCATCAAGCACTTCCATCGGGTCACGAACGTCACGGTCAAGTTTGTTCATAAACGTTACGATTGGCGTATCACGTAGACGTGTTACTTCCATTAGTTTACGAGTACGATCCTCGACACCTTTCGCAGCATCGATAACCATCAAACAAGAGTCAACCGCAGTTAGTGTACGGTACGTATCTTCCGAGAAATCTTCGTGTCCTGGAGTATCTAGTAAGTTTACTAGGCAATCATTGTATGGGAATTGCATTACCGACGTAGTTACCGAGATACCACGTTCTTTTTCCATCTCCATCCAGTCAGATTTAGCGTGCTGGTTAGAGCCACGGCCTTTAACGGTACCCGCTTTCTGAATCGCGTTTCCGAATAAAAGAACTTTTTCAGTAATCGTGGTTTTACCCGCATCCGGGTGAGAGATAATTGCAAACGTTCTACGTTTGCTCACTTCTTGTTGGAAAGACATAGTCGCCCTTTGCTGATCTAAAGCGTAAAAAGGGCAAGTAGATAATACTTGCCCTTGAATTCTGTGTGCGGATTATACAGAAAGCGTATCACTTTCTAAAGGGTCAGTTTGCACCCTATTTTGTCGCTTATTCTCTGCTTAGCGAAAAGCGACAAGGTGACTAGCTAAAAGACATAAAAAGATAGCTCATAATGATCGCATCTTCATTGCCTTGCTTAGTTGGGTAATAGTTACGACGGCGGTCGACTTCGTTGAAACCGGCTTTCTCATACAGGTTAAACGCGTTCACGTTACTCTCGCGAACTTCCAGCCAAGCACTTTCCGCGTCAGCTTGCTCACACATATCAAGAAAATGCTCGGTCAGCGCTTTACCATAACCTTTACCTTGCTGGCTTGGGTCGACAGCAATATTAAGCAGCGTGACTTCACCAACGATATTCTGTGCGAAGAAATACCCAACCACCTCCCCATCGACTTCAAGCACATGGTGGCAAGCACCTCGGCTATCGAGATCGCGAACCATGGTTTCAGACCAAGGGTGAGAATGCGCGGTCTGCTCTATCTGCCAAATAGCGTCTAGGTGTTGTTGTGAAGTCGGTAAAAATTGATTAGTCATAAGCACAAATTTGTTGCCATAAGTCGCGGCGGTGTTGGTTATTACCATTAATGTCAGACAGTAATGGGGATTGTAATGTTTTTGCTTTCAACTCTTGGGCAGACTCACAACCTGCAAACCACACCCATTCAACATCACCAAGCTCGATAGAATACAGGTGTTGAGGCTGAATATGTAAGGCTTGAGATAAGTCGAGCTTGATACTTTTGAGTACACGCTCAAACATCACGGCGAGGTCTTCCTGAGGCTTTTCAGGCGATACCAGCAGTAACTTGCAATCGTTAGAGAGCGGAGTCAATTCAGATTCATAGCCCGCCAAACGCTCTGGGTGGCTAAGCTCCCATTGGCTAATGCCCATCTCTTGCAGGTATTGTGCGTGTGTTTGTGACATATCTAGCGGTTATAACCTTAGGTTGATAGTGGGTGGCTTATTAGAGCAGAGTTAAAACGAGCTCATCAGAGTTGGACTGATACTAACAAAAAATAAAGGAGCATCAAGCTCCTTTATTTAGACTAAATCAGTTTGCATTATATTGCGTGAGAAATAGGCTTATAAGTCGTTGAACTCAGGACTATAAGCAATCTCACCAGAATGCCCGACAAGCGCACCTTCAACTAACTCGATAGCTTGAAAAGCTCCCTCAGGCACATCCCAAGCGCAGCTCAAACCAAACTCACTCGCAGCCTTGAAACCAAAGCGACCGTAATAGGCAGGATCACCAAGCACAACACCGGCTGGGTAACCGAAATCAACCAAAGTAGAGAAAGCATCTTCAACCAGTGATTTAGCAATGCCTTGGTTGCGGAACTCTTCTTTCACAGCAAGTGGCGCAAGCCCCTGCCAGTTGTGATCTTCACCTTTAAGGGTAATTGGGCTAAACATCAGGTGACCAACCACCTCGCCTTCGTCAGAACAAGCCACCAGCGATAGCGTTAAATGACTATTCTCACGCAAGCTCATAACCAAATTAGCTTCTGCATCCGTTTCAAAAACAGATTTCAATAAACGATCAATGACAAGTATATCTGCCGGTGCTTCAGTTCGAATAAGCATTCATTACCTCACTTTGTGTATCTGGGGATTGTACTCCCTTCTGCACAAAATCAGCTAATTGATTTAACAAAGTTTTCATAGGAGTCGGCAATAAGTCCAAATCTACGCTATCCATCAAGTTTTTGACCTCTAAACCGAGCTCAGTATCACCTTCAATAGACAGTCTACGCTGGAAGAAAAGCGTATCTGGGTCTTCTTTACGCCCCGCAATCAACACAAGATCGTTGAGGTTTCCGCTAAAACTGACATCTTCAGCGACTTCTTTATCAGCTACAACCAGTTGCTCATTTTCGTAACTAATACACCAACTTAACCCCATATCTTTTATTGAAACTTTCAGCCACTTATCTTCTAAGAACTCAAAGTCACCGTCTTCTAAAGCTTCCTTGAAGACATTCTTCAGTGCTTCTAATAAGGCTCTTTTTTGTACTGTTTTAGGCAATAACTGGACTGGAGATCGCAAAATTGATGCGGCATTTTGAACTAGTTGAGTGCGAATCTTGTTTATCACGTGACTTATCCGTAACTTTGTCAATAATATGGAATGCATCATAGATGATGTTGAGATCTCAGTTACTGTTATGTATCAAATTAACTTCTGTTTGATACTCGACCTTTAATATCCTGAAAATCACAGTTATAGTAACTCAGGTAATGAGAATTACAGCGGATCGCTGCACTCACAGGTAAATATCGATAACCACACAAAAAGTAATAAATATTTATCGATAGTGAATATTCAAGCTCTTGGAGAATTGGTAGTACTTTGATGCCTCCCCAGCAACTACAACATTGGTTTACCCAGCTAACTGCAAATAGTCCGTTCTTTTTTGCAGTACTTGATGCTCAACATAACTATTTTATGGTGAATGAGCGTTACTGCGATATTGCTGGTTTGAGCCAAACAGAGCTTGCAGGCATGAATGACCGCCAAACCTTAGGCGAGCAATTCTACCAACATCTTAAGCCTTACTATGAGCGTGCCTTCAATGGCGAAACAATTGAGGCCGAAGTTACTCTCAACGAAACTGACCTCGATACCAGCCTTCATTTCAGCTTATCCCCTCTAGCAAACGGCAACAAAACTGACTACATCGTCTTTCATGCCTTCGATACATCTGAAAACCAAGTCCTTGTCCGTTCATTAGAAGAGTCCGAAGCGAAGTTCCACAAGCTCTCTCACTTACTCCCAGACGGATTACTCTTGGTTGAGAACGACTACATCTTGTCATCCAACCCAGCAGCAGCTCGCTTACTTGGTTTCAATTCCACTACTGAGTTGATTGGCGAAGAGTTAGGCCGCTTATTTATCGATGAACAAACCAAAACAGTCTTCAATAATAGCCTGAGTTCTATTATTTCTGAGTCTGGTTTGGTTTGCTTAACGGGCGCTCGATGTGGCTTCGAACGTAAGGTTCAACTCAACATCGACTCAACGGCCATTCTCGGCAGTAGCACCCAGCTTGTGCTTATCCAAGACGCGCAAGAAACCGCAAAACAATACACGCCCGCTAACAGTGAAGATGCTTATATCGACGCGTTAACCAAGCTCTACAACCGAGTTGGGTTTACCAAGCGCCTTGAGCAGTTCATTCACAACGACACGCCTGTTGTCATGCTCTACTTAGACATTGATAACTTTAAAAATATCAATGACTCACTGGGTCATCACATCGGTGACAAAGTGATTAAAGAGGTCGCTTCGCGTCTTAAACGCTTACTGCCTCGTCAAGCCGTTATCGGTCATTTAGGTGGTGACGAATTTGGTATTATTCTGCCAGAGCCTGAACATCAACGAACACCTGAAATGCTCGCTGAAAAGATCATTTCCTTGATCAACCAACCCTTCGATCTTCACCACTTTAGTAAACGCTTAGCCTGCTCTATTGGTAGTGTAAGCTTTCCTCAAGATGGTACTGATGCTCGCATCCTTCTGCAAAATGCCGACACTGCGATGTATGAGGCGAAAGATCGTGGTCGCAACCGCCTGATCAAGTTCAACGAACAGATGAACAAAGAAGCGCGTATGCGACTGTGGCTGGAGATTGAGCTTCAAAAAGCGCTGCAACAAAACGGACTCGAGGTTTGGTACCAACCAAAAGTAAACGCCCGTGATTTCACCATCAATGGTGCAGAAGCTCTAGTTCGTTGGAAGCACCCAGTAGAAGGCTACATCAGCCCTGCCGCCTTCATCCCAGTTGCAGAACGTGCAGGTCTTATCGAGCAGCTTGGTCGTGTGGTAATGCGTGAAGTATTTGCGACCGTTAAACGCTGGAAGATGCAGGGGATCCTGCCAGGGCGTGTGGCAATCAACCTTTCTCCCGAACAGTTTGGTAACCCGAAACTGATTGATTACATGGAAAAGCTGCTGCGTTCGACAGAGCTAGACCCAAGTGCAATTACGTTTGAGCTGACAGAAAGTGCAGTGATGAGTGACAGTGAACACACGCTGCAAATGCTCAACGCCATCAAGAAACTCGGCTTCGCCCTATCGATTGATGATTTCGGTACCGGTTATTCTTCCCTGTCTTACCTTGCTCGCTTCCCAATTGATGAGCTTAAGATCGACCGTGCTTTCATCTCGGATATCGATACGCTACCTAAACAAATCACTGTGATTGAAAACATCATCAATCTGGGTAAATCTCTCGATTTAACTGTGGTTGCTGAAGGTGTCGAAACCAGTGAACAAGCGACTCTACTGTCGAACCTCAACTGTAGCTCCATTCAAGGTTTCCACTTCTATCGCCCACAACCTAAACAAGATGTTGAAGAGCTGTTCGCACAAAACCGCCGTCATAAAAACTAATTAGACGATTCGAATACGCACCGCGTTCCAAGCCAAAGCAACACACAAAACCACCGCTCGTCAGTACCTCAAACGGAGTAAAAGCAGATTTATCCATCTAAACCTGCCTTACATCAATTCCGTCATTCACAATTCTTCATAAAATGCTCGCTTCAACTTAATTCTACTGGTAGTGAGCAAATGGAACTCTTATGCCCAGCGGGTAACTTACCTGCTTTGAAAACCGCCATTGATTGCGGTGCGGATGCTGTCTATATCGGATTCAAAGACGATACCAATGCCCGACACTTTGCAGGCCTAAACTTTGCGGGTAAAAAGCTCAATCGTGCTGTGCAGTATGTGCATGACCGCAACAAGAAAATTCATGTTGCCTTAAATACGTTTGCTCACCCAAATGGCTTCGAACGCTGGACTAATGCTGTAGACAACGCAGCTGCGCTGGGTGTCGATGCACTGATCATCGCAGACATCGCGGTACTTGAGTACGCAGCAAACAAGTATCCTGATCTTGAACTGCACTTATCTGTACAAGCATCCGCGACCAATGCCGCTGCTATCGACTTCTACCATAAAAACTTCAACGTTAAGCGTGTGGTATTACCGCGTGTATTATCGATTCATCAGGTTAAACAGCTTTCTCGTAACATCACTTCTGACGTTGACCTTGAAGTATTCGCTTTCGGTAGTTTGTGTATCATGGCAGAAGGGCGTTGCTACCTCTCTTCATACATGACAGGTGAATCACCAAATACGGTTGGTGCATGCTCTCCTGCGAAATACGTTCGCTGGCAAGAGACAGAAACAGGCCTAGAGTCTCGCTTGAATGAGATCCTTATCGATAAGTATGAAGCAGGTGAGAACGCGGGCTACCCAACGCTGTGTAAAGGTCGCTTCGAAGCGGAGATAGACGGTGAACGTAAGCGCTACCATGCACTTGAAGAGCCAACTAGCCTTAACACATTATCAATGCTTCCTGAGTTGTTCGCTGCGAATGTTGCTTCAGTGAAGATCGAAGGTCGTCAACGTAGCCCTGCTTATGTAGAACAAGTAACTCGCACTTGGCGCGCAGCCATCGACCGCTACTTAGCAAATCCAGAACAATACCAAGTAGAACAAGCTTGGAATGCGACACTGGCGAATGTATCGGAAGGTACACAAACCACGCTTGGCGCTTATCACCGTAAATGGCAATAGAGCCAAATGGAGAACTCAATGAAATACGCATTAGGCCCTCTACTTTATTTCTGGCCAAAACAAGACGTTGAAAGCTTCTATGAGCAAGCGAAATCAAGCTCTGCTGATATCATCTACTTAGGTGAAGCCGTATGCTCAAAACGTCGTGAGATGAAAGCGAAACACTGGATGGACATCGCTAAAGAGCTGTCTGCTTCAGGTAAGCAAGTGGTGCTGTCGACCATGGCATTGCTAGAAGCGCCAAGCGAAGTCAACATCATGAAGAAGTACATTGATAACGGTGACTTCGCCATTGAAGCCAATGACGTGTCTGCGATTCAACTGGCAAGCGAAAGCAAGGTGCCTTTCGTTGTTGGCCCAGCAGTAAACACCTACAACGCACGCACGCTGAACCTGTTCCTAAAGCAAGGCATGACGCGCTGGTGTATGCCTGTCGAGCTTTCTCGTGAATGGCTAAGCAACGTCATGACGCAGTGTGAAGAGCTGAATATTCGTAACAAGTTCGAAGTCGAAGTATTTAGCCACGGTTACTTGCCTCTTGCTTACTCAGCACGCTGCTTTACGGCTCGTGCAGAAAACAAAGCGAAAGACGATTGTGAAACCTGCTGTATCAAATACCCAACCGGACTACAGGTCGAGAGCCAGGAAGGCCAATCGGTATTCAACCTTAACGGTATCCAGACCCAATCGGGTTACTGCTACAACCTAGTGAATGATTTACCCAACATGCACGACTTGGTTGATGTGGTTCGTTTAAGTCCGCTCGGCATCGATACCTTCTCTGAAATTAATAACTTCAGAGCTAACGAACAAGGTCAAAACCCGATGAAGATTGAAAGCCGCCAATGTAATGGTTACTGGCATCAACTTGCAGGTTTAGACGTAAAAAACATCTAGTTCGATAATTAAACCTATCAGCTACAGATGCAAAAAAGGTCTAGCATTCGCTAGACCTTTTTAGTTCGACTTAAGAAAAGCGACCTATGCCGTCGCTGTTTCCATCGACGAAGCATCGAGCTTCTTTACGTCTTTGTAGAGCATCACCATCACCACCACGCTTAACGCAATATTAGACAGTGGATACGCAATCCAGATCCCCGGCACACCGTACAACTTCGGCATGATGTACAAGAAAGGCAGTTGGATAAGCATATTGCCTATCGTCACAAACATCGCTTTGCTGCCCTTGTTGACCGCTTGGTAATAAGCACCCGCTACCACTAAGAAACCATCCAGCGCCAATGCAAACATGTGTAGTCGAATACCCAACACTGTGTACTCTACTAGCTGTGGTTCGTCTGAGTTAAAGACTGACACAAACTCACGTGGGAAGGCGTTAAGAAGCAACACAAACACCACACCAATCAATACTGAACTCAACATAGCAATCTTAAGTAACTTACGAATATTCGCTTGGTTACGCGCACCATGGTTGTAACTCACTAATGGTTGCATACCGTTGGCGATACCTTCTGCTGTGAGATAATAAACCGTCACTATGTAGCCCAAGATAGCGTAAGCACCAATCATCAACTGGTCGCCATATTGAGAGAACAACGCATTATGTAGCGCCACCATCATCGAGCCATAGGCGTACATAAAGAAGCTTGATGTACCAATCGCGAAGATCTGTGGGATAACCGAGAGCTTCAATCGCAGTTCATTCCAACGTAAGCGTAAGTTTGCTCGACGTGAGAAGAAGTAAGCCAGACCCAAGCCCGTTACGACAAATTGTGCAATTGCGGTTGCTAGTGCCGCACCCATCAACTCCCAACCAAACTGAGCAATAAACAAGTAATCGAGAACGATATTAATCACCGCACCGACAATCATCAGGATCGTAGCTAAGTTCGGGCTGTCGTCATTACGCAGTAGAAACGGCATCGCGATAGAACCTAAAGTGAAGACGCTAGCACCAATCAGGATATGTAAATATTGCAGGCCAAGTTCATACACACGCCCTTCTGCACCCTGCCAAAGCAAAAAGTTGTCGGCAAACAGATACAGTAACGCGGAAACAATCGGCGTTATCGCCAGTAGCAAGGTTAGACCGGTCGCCAGGATCTGCTTAGCACCTTGAGTGTCTTTTTCACCTTGTCGAATCGAGACAAGCGCACCAGTACCTACGCCCACCAACATACCAATACCGAGAATCGAACCAATCACAGGCCACGCGACGTTAATACCCGCGAGTCCATCAGCGCCAACATAACGGCCAATGAAAATGCCATCCACCACTTGGTACAGGCCATTAACCAACATCGCCGCCACGGTAGGGATTGTGTATCGCCAAAATTGACGACTAATTGAGTTACTCATTTCTTACTCTACTTTCATTTGTGAGTCGTATATCAACGAGACATGACTCGGAAAATTAGTTAACAAGGCTAACTAAATATCTAAATTATTTACTTCAAAGCTTTATCTAGTAATAGGTTTAGTTGCTGAGATTCTTGCTCAGATAAACGGCTTTCTAGTATTTGAGCCATGACCTGATAGATCTTACTCTCTTCTTCTAAACCCAACTCCGCTTTGTTGGTCAATACCACTAACTTGGATCTTGCATCTTCAAGTGACGCCTTGCGCTCAACTAGGCCTTTTCTCTCAAGCCTTTGAACCATAGTGGTCGCTGAGGGCTTAGTCACCTGCATTTCAATGGCAAGATCGGTCAATCGAATCGGCTCTGGTGAAGCCTGTATGACCTTCAGATAATCATACTCGTTGAAGCTCAATTGGCAGATCGGATCTTCATTCACCTGAGTGCGCCATATCTTAGAGGCGAAGCGCTCAATCTTTTCTAAATTCTGGTTTAGCATACTCACCCAATCAAAGAAAAACATTTAGTTAGCAAGGCTAACTATTTTAATATTGTTTAAATAAAAAGCAATCAAAACGAGATAAAGATCATAAAAAAAGCCGCTGACAGGCAGCGGCTTCTTAATATTCATGATGTATTGCTTATCGAGCGTTAGCTTCTTCTTCGGCCTCTGCCAACTTAGCTTGAGCTAAATGTTCGGCTTTAAGCGTAGTAAAGATACGGCTTAACTCTAAGAAAGAGTATCGGTGCTCTACGTATTCATACACGTTGAAAGACACTGACAGCTTATACAAAGAGATCGCATTCGCGTAGTCACCATTCATATGGTAACGCTTAGCTAGGTAGAAGTAAGTCTCTGTTAGGCGCTGTGCGAGTAACGTGTTGTCACGAGTACCGGTTAAGATCGCCTTGAAAGCCTGCTCTTCGGTAATGTCATCAAGCATGATGGCAACTAACACCCATCCCCACTGCTCATCACGGCTTTCGTAACGCTTTTGTAAATCCAGCTTAGCTTGTTCTGGCGTGAGTTCATGCTGAATGATGTACAACCACAAAGCACGGAACGGATCGCTAGGATCATCGGCGTAGTGCTTCATCATCTCTTCATTAGCTAAGTCGTAACGTTCGCCGTAGTAGAGAGCAATAGAGCGGTTTCTTTCTGCATAAGAGTTTGCAGGATCAAGCTCTAGAGTAGAATCAAAAGACTCGTAAGCCGCATCAAACTCCCCTACCTGCGTAAAGTAAACACCCAAAAGATTGAAGATATCAGGTTGAGCTGGGTTCAATGAAAGAGATTGGTTGAAGTCGAGACGCGCTAAGTCACGCAGACCAACACTGTCGTAATAGTTACCACGTTCAAACAGCATCTTAGCTCGAACTTCATCGTTCAAATCTGGGCGCTGCAATAACTGACTAAGGCGTGCAATTTGAACTTCTTGCTGAACACTTGGTTGTAGTGGCACAGCCATTGGTGGATAAACCCAACGTGAGGCGTTATCTGATGTTGTTGCACAACCAGTTAGTACAAGCAGTAAACACATACTCGCGGTTTGAAACCATTTCACAAATAATTACTCCTGTTATGACCGCAATAAAAAAGGGGAGCGATATGCTCCCCTTTATAACATGCTTTGTTGACGATAGGTTAGAAATCACTAAAAAGCGATATCACCATCGACACACTGAGAATTACTCAGCAGCAGGTGCTTCGCCTTCAGCTGGCGTTTCAACTGCTTCTTTCATGCTTAGACGTACACGGCCTTGACGGTCAATTTCAAGAACCTTAACTGGCACTTCTTGACCTTCAGTTAGATAGTCAGACACTTTCTCAACGCGCTTGTCAGCGATTTGAGAGATGTGTACTAGACCATCTTTACCTGGAAGGATAGTTACGAATGCACCGAAGTCTGCTAGACGAGCAACTTTACCTTGGTAAATGCGGCCAACTTCAACTTCAGCTGTGATCTCTTCGATACGACGGATAGCTTCTTTAGCTGCTGCGCCTTCAGTAGCAGCAATCTTGATTGTGCCATCGTCTTCGATTTCGATTGTAGTACCCGTTTCTTCACAAAGAGCACGGATAACTGCGCCGCCTTTACCGATAACATCTTTGATCTTATCAGAGCTGATTTTCATTGTGTGGATACGTGGAGCGAATTCAGAGATATCTTCACGAGCACCAGAGATAGCTTCATCCATTACAGAAAGGATGTGCTTACGTGCACCTTGCGCTTGGTTAAGAGCAATTTGCATGATCTCTTTAGTGATACCTTCGATCTTGATGTCCATTTGAAGAGCAGTAATACCTTCGTTAGTACCTGCTACTTTAAAGTCCATGTCACCTAGGTGATCTTCGTCGCCAAGGATGTCAGAAAGAACAACGAAGTCGTCGCCTTCTTTAACAAGACCCATTGCGATACCCGCAACAGAAGACTTGATTGGAACACCAGCATCCATAAGAGCTAGAGATGTACCACATACAGAAGCCATTGAAGAAGAACCGTTAGATTCAGTGATTTCCGATACAACACGAACTGTGTATGGGAACTCATCAACAGAAGGCATTACTGCAGCGATACCACGCTTAGCTAGCTTACCGTGGCCGATTTCACGACGCTTAGGAGAACCTACAAAACCAGTTTCGCCAACACAGTATGGAGGGAAGTTGTAGTGTAGTAGGAAGTTGTCTTTACGCTCGCCTGTTAGCTCATCGATGATTTGAGCGTCACGTTGTGTGCCAAGAGTAGCAGTAACGATAGCTTGAGTTTCACCACGAGTGAATAGAGAAGAACCGTGTGTACGTGGAAGAACACCAGTACGTACGTCTAGCGCACGAACCATGTCTTTTTCACGACCGTCGATACGTGGGTTGCCAGCGATGATGCGGCTACGTACAACGTTTTTCTCTAGAGAACCAAGCATGCCGCGGATTTCGCGCTCGTTTAGTTCTTCGTCTTGAGCTAGTAGTGCTTCAACAACGTCGTTCTTGATTGCGCCAACTTGCTCGTAACGAGCCATTTTTTCAGTGATTTGGTAAGCGTCAGATAGACGAGCTTCTGCAAGCTCAGCAACACGAGCTTTAAGCTCAGTGTTTACTACTGGTGCTTCCCAGTTCCACGCTGGAGTAGCAACTTCTGCTGCGAACTCGTTGATAGCGTTGATAACAACTTGTTGTTGATCGTGACCGAAAACAACTGCAGAAAGCATTTCTTCTTCAGTTAGGTTATCAGCTTCAGATTCAACCATAAGAACCGCGCCTTCAGTACCAGAAACCACTAGGTCTAGTTTAGAAGTTTCAAGTTCAGTTGTGCTTGGGTTAAGAACAAGTTGACCGTCGATGTGACCTACACGTGCAGCACCGATTGGACCGTTGAACGGGATACCAGAGATAGCAAGAGCTGCTGAAGTACCGATCATTGTTACCATGTCAGGTTGAACGTCTGGGTTTACAGACATTACTGTAGCGATAACTTGAACTTCGTTCTTGAATGAATCTGGGAAAAGAGGACGAATTGGACGGTCGATTAGACGAGCCGTTAGTGTTTCGCCTTCAGATGGACGACCTTCACGCTTGAAGAAGCCACCTGGGATTTTACCAGCAGCGTATGTACGCTCTTGGTAGTTAACTGTTAGAGGGAAGAAGTCTTGACCTTCTACCGCTTCTTTTTTACCAACAACAGATACGAATACTGAAGTATCGTCCATTGTTACCATAACTGCTGCAGTAGCTTGACGAGCAATAACGCCAGTTTCTAGAGTAACTGTGTGGTTACCGTACTGAAACGTTTTTACAACTGGTTTCTCAAACATTGTATTTCCTTTATCTAAAGAGTGTTCTTTAGAGTCAGTAAGTTGGAACCCAAAAATCACCAATCGCGACTAGTCAAAGCAGACGGAATTGATTCGTTATATTAAATATACAACGAGCATCCACTTTGAATAGTCGCGACCTATTGGCCGACATCTGTGACTGTAACTTCTGGGTCGTATAATACCTATACAGATAGCTGTACAGGCGAGGCATAGTATAAACTATTTTTATATACAGGGATATTTTCACGCTGAAAAAGCTCCGTGAATTACTTCAAACTCTGTCTTTCAGGCACAAAAAAAGGAGCAATAAATGCTCCTTTTCTTCAAACAGTCTTTGCAGACATCGCTATTAGCGACGTAGGCCTAGGCGCTTGATTAGATCTTGGTAACGAGAAAGGTCTTTACCTTTCAGGTAGTCAAGAAGCTTACGACGGCTAGAAACCATACGTAGAAGACCACGACGGCTGTGGTGATCGCCTTTGTGTGCTTTGAAGTGACCTTGAAGGTGGTTGATAGAAGCAGTTAGTAGTGCTACTTGTACTTCTGGTGAACCAGTATCGCCTTCAGCGCGTGCGTATTCTGCAACGATTGCTGCTTTAGTTTCTGCATTCAGAGACATAATTCTCTCCTGATAAGAGTAGTTTAATATTTGTAGCAGCCAATCTCTGATTCAGCCGCTACGCGAGCCGAGGATTATAGGGAAGTTTGCCAGTTGGTGCAATAACAATCGAACGCCTTAAAAACGAAAAAAGCGAACCACCTAAATTCGGCGTCCGCTTTCTGTATTATTTGCTCGTCTTTAATGACTCAGCGCGAATATCTCACTCGATTTAAGCACTCGCTTGTGGTTCTTCATCTCTGAAAACAACCAAACGTTTCGGTGCTACTCGGCCATCTTCAGCAATTTGAGCAACGCCAACAAACAGCTTCTCTTCACCGCTTGTCATGCGAACCGTACCTTCCGTTGGCGCACCAGCAACTTGAACAGGCATACCGTGCTGAACTAGGTCAGTCAGTTCCGCATTCAGGTTTACTTCAGGTAAGTCTTCAACGGCTGTATCCATTGGCATCAACAGTGGATCAAGCAGCTCTTTCGGTGCAATTTCTTGCGCCTGCGCTTGCTCTAAGATCTCGTTCAGTTGTTCCAACGTTACCATACGCTCGTAAGGGTACTTTGCTACACCAGTACGTCGAAGCATGGTCACGTGAGCACCACAACCTAGCATCTCACCAAGATCGTCGGTGATTGTACGGATGTAAGTACCTTTTGAACAATGCACTTCCATCTCAACTTCATCGCCTTCAAAGCGAAGCAGTTCAATAGAGTACACAGTAATCTTACGAGACTCACGAGGAACCTCAATACCTGCACGTGCGTATTCATACAATGGCTTACCTTGATACTTCAATGCAGAGAACATTGAAGGGATCTGGTCAGTTTCACCTTTGAAGGTTTCGATACAACGCTCAAGTTGTTCTTGAGTCACGTTTACATCACGTGTCTCTACCACTTCACCATCTGAGTCAGAGGTATTGGTACGCTCACCAAGCTTAGCGATCACTACGTAGCGCTTATCAGAATCTAACAGAAACTGAGAGAACTTCGTTGCTTCACCAAGACAAATCGGCAGCATGCCAGTCGCAAGAGGATCCAGAGCACCGGTGTGCCCTGCCTTCTCTGCAAAGTAAATACGCTTTACTTTTTGCAGTGCATCATTAGACGAAATGCCTGTTGGCTTATCTAATAGAATTACCCCGTTAATAGGGCGACCTTTACGACGGCGAGCCATTACTCTTCGCCCTTAGACTGAGTTTCGTCAGTACGGCCAGCTTCTTGTTGCTTACGCTTATCATCGTTTAGAACTTCACTTACTAGGTTAGACATACGCATGCCTTCTACTAGTGTGTTGTCGTAAGTAAAACGAACTTCAGGCGTTAGACGGTGACGAATACGCTTGCCTAGCGCCATACGGATTGGCACTTCGTGCTCTTTAAGAGCTGCAAGACATGATTCCGGTGTTTGCTCACCAATACATAGGAAAGTAACGAATACTTTTGCGTAAGCAAGGTCACGAGACACTTCTACGTCTGAGATGGTTACCATACCGATACGTGAGTCACGAACTTCACGTTGTAGGATAAGTGCTAGCTCTTTTTGAAGCTGCTGAGACACACGTTGTGTGCGGCTAAATTCTTTTGACATTTTCTTTTCTCACTTAGAAAGATGGGGGGCTTGGTAATTACCAGCCCCCCATGGTGTATTCAACAACCGATTACTTATTACCTTTACTAGTAATGTTAGTAACCTTAGTCAATATGTCGAGTCGTACAGACTGATTAGTCTAGAGTACGTTGAACCTCAACGATTTCGAATACTTCGATCTGGTCACCAACGCGTACGTCGTTGTAGTTCTTAACGCCGACACCACACTCGTAACCATTCTTAACTTCTTGAACATCGTCTTTAAAGCGACGAAGTGACTCTAGCTCACCTTCGTAGATAACAACGTTTTCACGAAGTACACGAATTGGGTTGCTACGCTTAATCGTACCTTCAGTAACGATACAACCAGCGATTGCACCAAGTTTAGGCGACTTAAATACGTCACGAACTTGAGCAAGACCAATGATCTCTTGACGGAATTCAGGAGCAAGCATACCGCCCATTGCCTGTTTAACTTCGTCGATCAGTTGGTAAATAATTGAGTAGTAACGTAGGTCTAGGTTTTCGTTCTGAACCGTGTTACGCGCAGTTGCGTCAGCACGAACGTTGAAACCAAGGATGATAGCGTTAGAAGCTGCTGCAAGTGTTGCATCAGTTTCAGTAATACCACCAACACCAGAACCTACGATGTTCACTTTAACTTCGTCAGTTGATAGTTTCAGTAGAGAATCAGCGATTGCTTCTACAGAACCTTGAACGTCAGCTTTTAGTACTACGTTCAGTTCAGCAACTTCACCAGCAGCCATGTTCGCGAACATGTTCTCTAGTTTAGCTTTCTGTTGACGAGCTAGTTTAACATCACGGAATTTACCTTGACGGTAGTTCGCTACTTCACGAGCTTTACGCTCGTCACGAACAACAGTTGCTTCATCACCAGAAGCAGGAACGCCAGATAGACCTAGAATCTCTACAGGGATAGAAGGACCCGCTGTAGTTACTTCTTTACCGTTCTCATCGCGCATTGCACGAACACGGCCGTACTCTTGACCACAAAGAACGATGTCGCCTTTGTTTAGAGTACCAGACTGTACTAGTACTGTTGCAACTGGACCGCGACCTTTATCAAGGCGAGATTCAACAACAACACCAGACGCCATGCCTTCTTTAACAGCTGTCAGTTCAAGAACTTCAGACTGAAGAAGGATAGCTTCTAGAAGACCATCGATGTTTGTACCCTGTTTAGCAGAGATGTGAACGAACATGTTCTCACCGCCCCACTCCTCAGGGATTACGTCGTATTGAGCTAGCTCATTCTTAACGTTGTCTGGGTTTGCACCCTCTTTATCGATCTTGTTCACAGCAACAATCAGAGGAACGCCTGCCGCTTTCGCGTGCTGGATTGCTTCGATTGTTTGTGGCATTACGCCATCATCTGCTGCAACTACTAGTACAACGATATCTGTTGCTTGAGCACCACGAGCACGCATAGCAGTAAACGCCGCGTGTCCAGGAGTATCAAGGAAAGTGATCATGCCGTTGTCAGTATCTACGTGGTAAGCACCGATGTGCTGCGTGATACCGCCAGCTTCGCCAGAAGCAACGTGTGCTTTACGAATGTAATCCAGTGTTGAAGTTTTACCGTGGTCAACGTGACCCATGATAGTAACAACAGGAGCACGACCTTCAGCGATTGCATCGCTATCACGGTCAGCTAGTACTGCTTCTTCAAGTTCGTTTTCTTTACGTAGGATTACCTTGTGACCCATTTCTTCAGCAACAAGTTGTGCTGTTTCTTGGTCGATCACTTGGTTGATAGTCGCCATAGCGCCCATCTTCATCATTACTTTGATAACTTCAGTTGCTTTAACTGACATTTTGCTAGCCAGTTCAGAAACAACGATAGTCTCGCCGATAGCAACGTCAGATTTAGCAACAGTTGCTGACTTATCGAAGCCTTGCTGCATTGAAGTTGGTTTCGCAAGCTTACCTTTAGCGCCACGACCACGTTGGTTACGACCACCACGGTTGTTGCCAGGTTGGTTAGCTGGAGCTGCTTTCTTTTTACGACGACGAGGCGCTTTTTCTTCTTTCTGATCCGCTGCATCTTCAGCTTCACGCGCGTAAGTAGAAGTAGTCACGTGGTAGTCCGCAGACTTCTCTTGCTCTTTCTTCTTCTTCTCTTCTTCAGTCCAGCGAGCTTCGTTTTCTTCAGCTAGCTTACGAGCTTCCTCTACAAGCTTAGCTGCTTCAGCTTCTGCTTTACGAGTTGCCTCTTGCTCTTGACGAGCTTTTAGTTCATCCGCTTCTTTTTTCGCTTGTGCGTTAGCGTCTGCATTTTTTGAATTCATGTCTTTTTTAGCCTTTTCAGCTTGTGCGCGTTGAGCTTTTTCTTCAGCATCACGTTTTGCATCCGCTTCACGTTTTGCTTTCTCATCAGCTTCGCGCTGTGCTTTCTCTGCAGCTTCACGTTTCGCAAGCTCTTCAGCTTCTTGACGTGCTTTCTCTTCCGCTTCACGTGATGCTGCATCCTCAGCTTCACGTTTCGCTTCGTCTTCAATAGCGCTGCGCTTCACGTAAGTACGTTTTTTACGTACCTCTACTTGAACATCCTTACTCTTACCGCCTCCAGCGGCAACACTTAGCGTGCTGCGGGTCTTGCGTTGAAGAGTTAAACGAGTCGGCTCTGCTTCACCAGAAGTATCGCCATGCTCCTTTTTAAGGTGCGTTAGCAATGTTTGCTTCTCTGAATCAGTTACTTGATCCGACCCTGATTTCTTCATGCCTGCATCAGCAAGTTGTTCAATTAAGCGGTCAACTGGCGTACCAATCTCTTCACTCAGTGCTTTAACTGTTAATTGTGTCATACCGCTTTCTCTCCTTGCTGAATTATTCTTCGTCGCCGAACCAACAGATGTTACGCGCAGCCATAATTAGCTCGCCCGCACGCTCTGCAGTTAGGTCTTCAATGCCTTCTAGTTCATCAACGCCTTGGTCAGCTAGGTCTTCCAATGTTGCCACGCCTTTAGCTGCCAGTTTGTAAGCCATTTCACGTTCTAGGCCTTCAAGTGCTAGCAAGTCCTCAGCAGGCTCAACACCGTCGAAAGTTTCTTCTTTCGCTAGTGCTAGAGTCGTTAGTGCATCTTTAGCACGGCTACGAAGTTCTTCAACGATGCCTTCGTCTAGGCCATCTACTTCAAGAAGTTCGTTTACTGGTACGTAAGCCACTTCTTCTAGTGTAGAGAAACCTTCTTCAACAAGCAGTTGAGCAAAGTCTTCTTCGATGTCTAGGTGCTTCATGAAGTTTTCAATAGAAGCAACTGCTTCTTCTTGGTGTTTCTTCTGAAGATCTTCAACCGTCATTACGTTCAGTTCCCAACCAGTCAGTTGAGACGCTAGACGTACGTTTTGACCGCTACGGCCGATAGCTTGTGCTAGGTTATCCGCTTCAACAGCGATATCCATAGAGTGTGCATCTTCATCAACGATGATAGAAGCAACATCAGCAGGAGCCATTGCGTTGATTACGAACTGAGCCGGGTTATCGTCCCAAAGTACGATATCGATACGCTCGCCGCCAAGCTCACCAGAAACAGCTTGTACACGTGCACCACGCATACCAACACACGCACCAACAGGGTCAATACGCTTGTCGTTTGTTTTCACAGCGATTTTAGCACGAGAACCAGCGTCACGTGCAGCACCTTTAAGTTCAATTAGCTCTTCGCCAATTTCAGGTACTTCAACACGGAATAGTTCAGCAAGCATTTCAGGCTTAGAGCGAGTAATGAATAGCTGGAAACCACGAGCTTCAGGTTTAACTGCGTATAGAAGACCACGAACACGGTCACCTGGACGGAAGTTTTCACGAGGAAGTTGGTCATCACGAAGGATCACTGCTTCAGCGTTGTTACCTAGGTCTAGGATAATTGTGTCACGGTTAACTTTCTTAACAACACCCGTTACTAGCTCACCTTCGTTGTCGATGAACTGTTCAACGATTTGAGCACGCTCAGCTTCACGTACTTTCTGTACGATAACTTGCTTAGCTGTTTGAGTCGTAATACGGTCAAATGTAACTGATTCGATGTCGTCTTCGATGAAACCGCCAAGTTCGATCTCTGGATCATCGTACTTTGCAGCTTCAAGAGAGATCTCTTTCGTTGGGAATTCAACTTCTTCAACAGCTTCCCAGCGACGGAAAGTTTCGAAATCACCCGTTTTACGGTCGATTTCAACACGAACTTCAATTTCTAGTTCGCTTTTCTTTTTAGTTGCTGTTGCAAGCGCGATTTCAAGCGCTTCAAAAATACGCTCACGAGGAACTGCTTTCTCGTTAGAAACAGCTTCTACTACCGCCAAAATTTCTTTGTTCATTAATCTAGCCTCTTAAGCTCTTCTCTCTAGGAGAACTAAAATTTAGGGATCAGGTTCGCTTTCGCAATATTGCTCAGGACGAATTCTTCTTCTTGTCCTTCAACCAATACTTTTACTGTCTCGCCTTCAATAGATTGGATATCACCTTTCCATTTACGACGGTTGCCGACAGCCATTTTCAAAACGATGCTTACCTCGTGACCAATAAATTGTTGGTAATGCTCTGCTTTGAACAGTGGTCTCTCTAAACCTGGTGAAGACACTTCAAGGTTATAAGCCACTGAAATTGGATCTTCAACGTCCATTACGGCACTTACTTGGTGACTAACTTCAGCGCAATCATCTACATTGATACCGTTTGGTGAATCGATGTAAATACGTAGCGTTGAGTGCTCACCAGCACGAATAAATTCTAATCCAACTAACTCATAACCTGATGCTGCTACTGGAGCGTCAAGCATTTCAGTAAGTTGTCTTTCTAAACCAGTCATTTAACCACTCCAGAAACAAAAAAAGGGCTCAAAGCCCAATTTAAATTCCAAGCAAACATTATCTAAATACATTTACAAATGCTTAGATAACAAAAAACCCCGTATAAGCCGGGGTTTTTGTTGCTGGACCCTTATATGCTAAGTGCCATCACATTCGATATCGCACTTAACTCACAGTGAGGTTCACACTGTGCAAACTTGCTACCAACACAAGCTATATAATAGCATTGAAATTGGTTGCGGGAGCCGGATTTGAACCGACGACCTTCGGGTTATGAGCCCGACGAGCTACCAAGCTGCTCCATCCCGCGTCCGACTTGCGAGCATTATACGCCCAACAAGATGTTTTACAAGTTTGTAAACATGGTGCCGAGAGAGGGACTCGAACCCTCACACCCTAAGGCACTAGCACCTCATGCTAGCGTGTCTACCAATTTCACCATCTCGGCATCAAATCTTTACAGATTATTGTGGAATTTCATCGCCTTGCGATGGAACCTCACTCACTGCATCATCAGCTTGCTGAATTACCTGACCTTGGGTCGGGTCAATCCACTGTGACTCAGTCTTATGTGTAGACATATTACCAAGCACTAAGCTAAGGATAAAAAATGTAGTTGCAAAAATTGCAGTCATTCGGGTAAGGAAATTTCCTGAGCCACCAGCACCAAACACAGTGTTTGAAGCGCCAGCACCGAAAGAGGCTCCCATATCTGCGCCTTTACCTTGTTGAATCAACACTAGGCCAATTACACCAAGCGCTGCCAACAGGTAAATCACAAGTAGAACTGTAAACATTTTTCCACCTATGTTCCTAATTGTTGAGCCAGCGCCGTTCAAAAAACTATTTTTAAGAACAAGGCTAGCGACCTCCTAACTGAAGGCCGAGCAATACTAGCGAATGCGACGATGGCTGACAAGGAGAATTTGCTAAAAAATAAGCCTTTACCAAGTGAATGGTCAAAAAAAGGTCAAAAGCGACACAAAACTCATTTACGTCTCTTTTGACCGTTATATCTCTTGACCGTTATATAAGTCAATCACTTCAAATCATAGGCGCTATTCACTACGCCTATTCAGTAAAAGGTTAAATTAGCAGTTTGCTTTTACTGCATCAGCAATCTTAAGTGCAGATGCTTGAACAAGATCGGCATCTTCGCCTTCAACCATCACTCGCAACAATGGCTCAGTACCAGATTTACGTAATAGCACACGACCTTTTTCACCAAGCTCAGCTTCTACTTCAACAACTGCTGCTTTCACTGCTTCTGCTTCTAATGGGTTTGAATCCCCGCTGAAACGAACGTTTTCCAGAACCTGAGGGTATAGAGTCATACCTTGCGAAAGCTCGTTCAGCGTCATTTCACTGTCTACAACCGAAGCCAAAACTTGCAGCGCAGCAACGATAGCATCACCGGTTGTCACTTTATCTAATAGGATAACGTGACCCGAGTTTTCAGCACCGATCTTCCAGCCTTTAGCCAGAAGCTGCTCCATCACGTAACGGTCACCAACAGCGGCACGCACAAATGGAATACCTAGCTGCTTAAGGCCGTTTTCCATACCAAGGTTGGTCATTAGTGTACCAACAACACCACCTTTCAGCTCACCACGACGCAATGCATCACGTGCAATGATGTAAGCGATTTGGTCACCATCAACTTTGTTGCCTAGCTCGTCCACCATGATGATACGGTCACCGTCGCCATCAAAGCCAAGGCCTAGCGCAGCTTTCTCTTCAACCACTTTAGCTTGCAGAGCGCGCACATCGGTTGCGCCAACTTCATGGTTGATGTTGGTGCCGTTTGGCTCAACGCCCATAGCAATCACTTCAGCGCCCAACTCTTTAAATACCGCAGGAGCGATATGATAAGTTGCACCGTGCGCACAATCGACAACAATCTTCATACCAGCAAGCGTCATCTGATTTGGGAATGTGCTCTTACAGAATTCAATGTAACGACCTGCCGCATCGTTTAAACGTACTGCTTTACCTAGTTCAGAAGAATCAACACACTCAATGTCTTTATCAAGTTCAGCTTCAATTGCTAGCTCGATATCGTCTGGAAGTTTTGTACCTTCAGAAGAGAAGAACTTAATGCCGTTATCGTAATAAGGGTTATGCGATGCAGAGATAACAATCCCCGCTTCTGCGCGGAATGTCTGTGTTAGGTATGCAACGGCAGGTGTTGGCATTGGACCCGTAAATGTAGCTTGAAGGCCAGCAGCAGCAAGGCCTGCTTCTAAAGCCGATTCAAGCATGTAGCCAGAGATACGAGTATCTTTACCAATGATCACTTTCTTCGTGCCCTGCTTTGCAAGAACACGACCCGCAGCCCAGCCAAGCTTCAGAACAAAATCAGGTGTAATCGGGTACTGGCCTACTTTGCCACGCACACCATCTGTGCCGAAGTAACGTCTTTTATCAGACATGTTGATTTCCTTAATTATGATTAGTGATTGTTATTCATCACTTCGATTATCTTCATCGCTTCCAATGTATCTTCGACATCGTGAACGCGAATAATTTGTGCACCTTTCATTGCTGCGATGGTCGCGCAAGTCACACTTGCTACCATGCAATCAGCTGGCGCCTTGTCTAATAGCTTAAAGATCATCGATTTTCTCGACATTCCCGCCAAGACAGGCAAGCCCAACGTATGAAACTTCTCAAGGTGCGCTAATAGGTGGTAATTGTGCTCGATGGTTTTACCAAACCCAAAACCTGGGTCTAGAATCAGCTGTTCTTTTGAGATACCAACAACCTCACAAGCTTTAACCCTTTCTTGTAAGAAAGCTTCCACATCCGTTAGAACATCGTCGTAACTAGGGTTAGCTTGCATGGTTCTTGGTTGACCTTTCATATGCATCAAGCAAACCGGAACATTCGCATCAGCGGCAGCTTCTAAAGCACTAGGCTCTTGTAACGCGCGCACATCATTGATCAAATCTGCACCTGCTTCAACTGCTTGGCGCATCACTTCCGCTTTACTGGTATCAATAGAGATCCAAACATCAAACTTAGCGCGAATCGCTTTAATTGCTGGGATAACTCGAGCTAACTCTTCCTCTAGGGAAACGTCAGGAGCTCCGGGACGAGTCGACTCACCACCAATATCAATAATGCTCACGCCAGCTTGAATCATGCGCTCAGCTTGCAGTAAGGCATTGTCTAGTGAATTGAATTTTCCGCCATCAGAGAAAGAATCAGGCGTGACATTGAGAATACCCATTACATGTGGGCGGTCTAAAACGAGTGTTTTATTGTGTGCTTTTAATATCATGAAAGGCGGGTCTTAAAAGGTAAAAACATCTTGGGCTATAAACAGAAAAACCCTGAGCGTACTCAGGGTTTTAATTTATAACTTAGCGATTAAGAATCTTTGTTTTGAGCATCATCTGTTTCAGATTTAACTTCTTCAACTTTCGACTCTTCAGCTTTTGGTTCGGCTGCTGCTTCTTCTGGTTTGGCTTCAGGTTTAGCTTCTTCCTTTGCAGGTTCTGCTTTCGCCTGATCACCCCATCCAGCAGGCTCACGAATGTCGTCTTTACGTTCCATCAAGTCATCAATTTGGCCTGCATCGATCGTTTCAAACTTCATTAGCGCATCTTTCATCGAGTGCATGATATCCATGTTCTCTTCAAGAATTTGCTTCGCACGAGCGTAGTTGCGGTCGATTAGAATACGAATTTCTTCATCGATAAGCTTAGTTGTATCGTCTGAAACATGCTTAGCTTGGCTCATGCCGCGACCTAGGAAAACTTCACCTTCTTCTTCAGCATAAAGAAGAGGACCCAGTTTTTCAGAGAAGCCCCATTGCGTTACCATCTTACGAGCAATATCAGTTGCACGTTCGATATCGTTAGACGCACCAGTCGACACTTTATCTTTACCGTAGATAAGCTCTTCAGCAAGACGACCACCGTACAAGCTAGAAATCATTGATTCTAGATGTTGACGAGACATGCTTACACGATCTTGCTCAGGTAAATACATTGTCACACCAAGTGCACGACCACGTGGAATGATTGACACCTTGTACACTGGATCGTGTTCAGGTACCAAGCGACCAACAATCGCGTGACCCGCCTCGTGGTAAGCCGTTGACTCTTTCACTTCTTCAGACATAACCATTGAACGGCGCTCTGCACCCATCATGATCTTATCTTTCGCAAGTTCAAACTCAACCATAGAGACATTACGCTTGTTACCACGAGCAGCAAATAGAGCCGCTTCGTTCACAAGGTTTGCAAGGTCTGCACCAGAGAAGCCTGGAGTACCACGGGCAATCAGAGATGGTTCAACATCGCCCGATAGTGGAACTTTACGCATGTGTACTTTAAGAATCTGTTCACGACCACGTACATCAGGTAGACCAACCACAACTTGACGGTCGAAACGACCTGGACGAAGTAGTGCTGGGTCTAGTACGTCTGGACGGTTAGTCGCAGCGATAACAATGATACCCTCGTTACCTTCGAAACCATCCATCTCAACCAGCATTTGGTTTAGTGTTTGTTCACGCTCATCGTGACCACCACCAACACCAGCGCCACGTTGACGACCTACCGCATCGATTTCATCGATAAAGATGATACAAGGTGCCGCTTTCTTCGCTTGTTCGAACATGTCACGTACACGAGATGCACCAACACCAACAAACATTTCAACGAAGTCAGAACCTGAGATTGTAAAGAACGGTACTTTCGCTTCACCAGCAATCGCTTTTGCAAGCAATGTCTTACCAGTACCAGGAGGACCAACCAACAGGATACCTGTCGGGATCTTACCACCCAGTTTTTGGAAACGACTTGGGTCACGAAGGTAATCAACAAGCTCTTTCACGTCTTCTTTTGCTTCGTCACAACCAGCAACATCCGCAAACAACGTTTTGATTTGTTCTTCGCTCATCATTCGAGCTTTACTCTTACCGAAAGACATCGCGCCTTTACCGCCGCCACCGCCTTGCATTTGACGCATGAAGAAAATCCACACACCAATCAGTAAGATCATTGGGAACCAAGAGATGAAGATAGTGCCAAGAAGGCTCTGCTCTTCAGGTGGTGTACCCTGAACTTTTACGTTTTGATTAATTAAGTCATCAAGTAGCTTTTGGTCATAAACAGGCATGTAAGTTACATACTTAGAACCACCGCCACGACGTGTGAAAGTGATTTCGCTGTTATTGAACTGTGCGTCTTGAATCTGGCCTTGGCCAACTTCCTGTACAAACGTGGTGTAATCTACTGCTCTGCCGTTACTTTCTCCAGGGCCGAAGCTCTGGAATACCGACATCAACACTACCGCGATAACAAGCCACAGAATTAAATTTTTTGCCATGTCACTCAAGGTGTAAGCCTCTCGATAACTAATTGTAATTAAAGGTAGGGTACTACAGTTTGTAACCTGTAGCCATGTTGTTAACTCTCACTCTTGGAAGAGAATCGTTAACCTTTGTAACCAGTGGCTACGATGAACACTTCACGAGATCGAGCACGAGAAGAGTCGGGTTTTCTAACTTTGACTGTTTTAAACATCTCACGGACATCTTTAACATATTGGTCAAAGCCTTCGCCTTGGAATACTTTTACAACAAAACTACCATTGGTAGCTAGAACTTGTCGACACATATCCAAAGCTAATTCAACTAAATACATAGCTCTTGGCTGATCCACAGAATTGTTGCCCGCTATATTAGGCGCCATATCTGACATCACTACATCAACCATGTTTGGTTGTATACGTTCCAATAGAGCTTCTAGCACAGCGTCTTCACGAAAATCGCCTTGTAAGAAGCTAACGCCAGCAATCGGATCCATTGGTAACAAGTCACACGCAATGATTTGTCCGTTGTCTCCAACAATCTTAGCAGCATATTGAGACCAACCGCCAGGCGCTGCACCTAAATCCACAATGGTCATCCCAGGAGACAGCAATTTATCTTTCGTTTGAATCTCTTCCATTTTGAAATAAGCACGTGAACGATAGCCTTTCTTTCTTGCTTCGTTTGCATACTTGTCGTCGAAGTGTTCCTTCAACCAACGGCCTGAACTGGCCGAGTGTTTCTGTTTGCTCATTGGATACCTAAATTGGAGGAAAGTACTAATTGCTGAATAAATTATAGTCTTCAGCTTTAGATGGCGTTAAAATAGGTTTTTTCAACCCTAATAGTAAAGAAAATTGGCCGCGTAATGAACCTAAGTACCAAACAAAAGCAGCATCTAAAGGGCCTAGCTCACAGTTTAAAACCTGTAGTGCTAATGGGCGCAAATGGACTTACTGAAGCTGTTCTAGCGGAAATCGAATTAGCTCTAGACCACCACGAACTGATCAAGATTAAAGTTGCATCAGAAGACCGTGAGACTAAGCAACTGATTATCGATGCAATTGTACGTGAAACTAAAGCTGAGAAAGTACAGACTATCGGTAAAGTTCTAGTACTGTTCCGTCAGTCAGAAGCACGTAAAATCGAGATTCCACGTAAATAAGAGCTTAATATAAGCTAACTTCGCCAAGAGAAAGCCACTGCGCTTATCTTTTAGTGTAGCGTGAGAAACGAAAAAGGTCGCATTAAGCGACCTTTTTACTTATCAGAAACAAAGAAAATTCAATTAGATATATTCTACTTTGTCGATCTCGAAGTCTTTGTCACCACCAGGGGTAGAGATCATTACTTCGTCGCCTTCCATCTTACCGATAAGACCGCGAGCAATTGGTGATTTCACAGAAATACGGCCAGTTTTGATGTCAGCTTCGTCTTCAGAAACGATTTGGTAGCGGAATTCTTCATCCGTATCAACATCAATCAAAGTCACTGTCGTACCAAAGATAATCTTACCAGTGTTATCCATCTGAGTTACATCGATGATCTGAGCAAGTGATAGCTTGTATTCGATATCTCGAATTTGAGCTTCACAGATCCCCTGCTCTTCACGAGCCGCGTGGTATTCTGCGTTCTCTTTCAAGTCACCCAGTTCACGTGCTTCACCAATAGCTGCTGAAATAATAGGGCGCAGCTTAAGTAGGCGATCTAATTCATCACGTAGCTGCTGAGCGCCACGTACTGTCATTGGAACCTTTTCCATTTTTTACCTCTATGCCAAAGCTTTCTTTGGCCAACATAAATCCACCCAACATATTTATTGGGTGATAGAAACAAAACGATTTGGCTTAGTGTAAACAAACTTGATAGCTAAATCACCTTTATTCCACTTTGCGTTATAAAAGCTTTATCTAGGTCTAAATTACAGACATCACAAAAATGAATAATAACCTACCCATCAATAAGTCAGCGATAAAATACCTAAAAAAAACAAAAACAAACCAAATAAACGCAGATCACACTTTTATAAAAACAACTTAAAAACAAATACTTAAATAACAGTAAATGTAATAAAACAGTGTTCACTATTTTTATTGATATCATTTTACTAACTGGCAATGGAACTTTAGAGGTAAAAAGTACCCCATGAATTGCTCTGGCAAGTTTCACGCTTTTGTTCTAAGCATGATTATGAAGCTTGATTAATACGAGCAATACACAAAAAGGATTCAAATCCTTGATAAATACCTTTATGGACAGTAATTAGGAATTAATAACATGAACAAGACTATGATCGCGCTTGCTGTATCTGCTGCAGCTCTTGCTACTGGCGCTAACGCGGCAGAACTATACAACCAAGACGGTAACTCTGTTGAAATGGGCGGCCGTGCTGAAGCTCGTCTATCTCTAAAAGATGGCAAAGCTGAAGACAAAACACGTATCCGTCTTAACTTCCTAGGTAAAGTTGAAATCCAAGACGGCCTATACGGTGTTGGTTTCTACGAAGGCGAATTCACAACTGCTGATAACGGTGGTGCTACTGATAGCAGCAACGGCGACATCACTAACCGTTACACATACGCAGGTCTAGGCGGTACATTCGGTGAAGTGACTTACGGTAAAAACGAAGGTGCTCTAGGCGTTATTACTGACTTTACAGATATCATGGCATACCACGGTAACTCTGCTGCAGACAAAATCGCTGTAGCTGACCGTTCAAACAACATGCTTTCTTACAAAGGTCAATTCCAAGACCTAGGTCTAAAAGCAAGCTACCGTTTCGCTGACCGTGATGATAGCACTGCAAACAACGAAGGTTTTGCAGACAACGGTCAAGACGGCTACTCTCTATCTGGTATCTACGCAATTGGCGAGACTGGCATTAAGCTAGGTGCTGGTTACGCAGATCAAGATAAGAATAACGAATACATGCTTTCTGCATCTTACGCTATCTCTGATCTTTACTTCGCTGGTGTATTCACTGATGGTGAGAAAGACTTCGACGGTTACCAATACACTAATGCTAAGTTTGCAGGCGTTCAAGACTACACTGGTTATGAATTAGCAGCAGCTTACACGCTAGGCCAAACTGTATTCTCAACTACATACAACAACGCAGAGACTGGTAACGACACATCTGCAGACAACATCGCTATCGACGCGACTTACTACTTCAAGCCTAACTTCCGTGGCTACGTTTCATACAACTTCAACCTGCTAGATGCAAATGACAGCCTAGGTCTAAGCACTGTTGGTGAAAAAGGCGCTGAAGACGAAGTTGCTCTAGGTCTACGTTACGACTTCTAATTCTGACTAGCTAATTGATTAATTAGTTAATTGAGAATCAAAACGCCCGCTCTCTAGCGGGCGTTTTTTATATCTGTATACTGAAAAAATCAGCCATCCAAGAAAATCTTCTATGCGCCTTCTACCAACTCTACTTCTATGTGGTTTTTCCATTAGCGTTTTCTCAATTAACGCTTTCGCATACGCCCCTTTAGATAAACTGCCCGATGGCAGTAGCACGAGTTTGATCTTAGAATCCCTAAGTCACGATTCAAATGACATGAATACCAACAGTAATGGCTATTATCCACCAGCCAGCACTTTAAAACTGGTTACAGCTTTAGCGGCTAAATTGGAGTTAGGAGATGACTTTCACTACACAACCAGTATTGCCCGTTCCAATAAGGATGTTGTGATCTCATTCAGCGGTGACCCAACACTACAGCGAGAAGATCTAAAAAGCCTTTTAGCTCAATATGCTAAGTCGCAATCTAGAACCATTAATGGCAACTTATACCTCGATAACTCGGCTTATACGGGCTATCAACGTGCCGTTGGTTGGCCTTGGGACATTCTAGGAGTTTGTTACAGCGCGCCTTCTAGCGCGATGACGTTAGACAGCAACTGCGCGCAAGCTTCTATTTATACAAAAGATAACGGAACAACGCGCGTATATATCCCTGCGCACTATCCAATAGACGTGACAACCACAGCTGCCACTGTAACGCGTTCAGGGCAGAAGGCTACACAATGCGACTTAGAGCTCATAACGACTCCAGACAACGCTTACAAGCTCTCCGGCTGCTTGGTTGAGCGTAAGAAACCACTGCCACTCAAGTTTGCAATTCAAAATCCAGAACTGTATACCTCTCAAGTAGTGAGTTCATTGCTTAAAGAACTGAAGATCCAAGTTAAGGGCGATGTTATCGTTGGGAAAAAAGAGAAAGCAGACAAAACAACGTTAGTCGCTAGCCACCATTCTGAAAAGCTTCCCGAACTACTCGATATCATGCTGAAGAAATCAGACAACCTAATAGCTGACAACCTTACCAAAACGCTAGGTGCGACATTTTATGTTCAACCGGGCAGCTTCAATAACGGCACTGAAGCGATAAAGCAGATCTTACTGACTAAGGCCAACATCGATCTCAGCAAAGCGCAGCTAGTCGATGGTTCAGGGTTATCTAGAAATAACCGAATGACCTCGCAGACCATGGCACAGGTGCTTCGCTATATCTGGGAAAACGATCAACAACTCAACCTAATTGATGCAATGCCAACGTCAGGTATTGATGGAACGCTTAAGTATCGTCAAAGCATGCGAAAAGCACCGATTCAAGGTAACATCATTGCCAAAAGCGGCTCTCTATATGGCAGTTACAATATGGCGGGGTTTGGTTTAGATAAATCAGGTAATCCAAATTCAATCTTCGTGCAGTTTGTTCGTGATTATTTTCCTGAAAATTCAGATCCTGACAAACCAGTAGAAGCACCGATCACTCAGTTCGAACGCGCTTTCTACAAAAATGTGGTCGAGTTCAGTCAAACACAGAGCAAATCTCAGTAGCGTTCAGTTTATTGTAAACAGTTAATTAAAAAATAAAAAAGGCGCTGAAGATTTAAGATCTTCAGCGCCATTTTTGTTTCTAAGGTGTTTTTAGTTATTTTTATAGGTGCCTATTTTTATAGGAACTAAGCGATACCGAGGAACGAATTCACGACAGTGAAATAGATCCACATTCCTGATATATCGACTATCGATGCAAGTACTGGGCTCACTAACACAGCCGGGTCTAGCTTGAATAGCCTAGCAACGATCGGTAACCCACCACCGAGCACTGTGGATATCGTCACCTGAATAAATAGGGCTACGGCAATCGCAAGTGCAATCATGTTGATGTCATAACCGCCAGTCGATTGGTTTTCGCTAAACAGCAAGATACGGCCAATCATCACCACTGCGATCGCAAGTGCTAAACAGATAGCAACTCTAAACTCTTTCCACAGAACATTAGCCCATTGACGTTTTTTCAACTCGCCGGTGGCTAAGGCTCTAATCACTAAAGTCGCAGCTTGTGTTCCTGTATTACCACCCGCAGCGGCGATTACCGGCATATAGATAGCTAGAAGAACTAACTGACTAAGGATGTCTTCATACTGAGCGATGATAAGCCCAGAAACGATACCCAGTAGTGCTAAGGCAATAATCCAACCGATGCGCTGCCTAACGTGGCTCATCACCCCAGTTGAAAGGTAACCCTGTTGAGGCTCAACCTCTGAGTATATCAGCCCTAGTTGGTGAGCTAGATGTCGAGAGCGCTTCTCAAAGCCCTGCTCTTCTAACTCACTAAGTAAAGTCTGAATCGTACTAAGAGAACATTGCCCAAGTACTATCACCGCATCTTCAAGCGGCATGCGGTTCAAAAGGTTAACTTGTTGCTCATGTCCGTACTGTTGAAACGCATTCGATACAGCTTGGATGTCTTGCTCTGAGTACAGAGCTTCAATAGATAAAAAAGTGTTGTTCATTACCGTCATGGCGAATCTCCCGATTGGCAAAGGTAACGACCATCAAAACAAATAGCCTATAGCTAATACACCAAGGGCATATAACGTTTACACCAATAGGATGTAGCCAAGCGCACCAAGAACGTATAACTAGGCGCACCAAAAGCTGAAAACTACTGGTGTGTCTACTTGTTAGAATCTAGAGTGTGGAAAAGAATGAGGGGGAAAAACAAAGATACCCTACCTGAACGGCAGGACAATAGATCAATACCGAGACAGGTTATTCTTCTCCATTCAAACTAGGAGGATGGTCGGTATTGTTCATAAAAATCTCCAGAATTACTGTCAATTTGACAGCGCGCATAGTGTAGCAATAGGCGTTTCAAAGTTTCGTCAACTTTCTGTCAATAAAAAAGGCATCCGTAGATGCCTTTTGTTCAATTATTGATGAGCGTTATTACTTGATAGTGATACGAGCAAACTTACGCTTACCAACTTGGTAAACCGCAGTACCTGCTTCAGGTACAAATTTGCTGTCTTCAATCTTCTCGCCTTCAAGCTTAGCTGCGCCTTGCTTGATCATACGCATCGCATCAGAAGTCGAGTTTACTAGACCTGCTTCTTTTAGAACGTTAGCAATTGGTAGGCCCGCTTCGAATTCGAATTCAGGCATATCTTCTGGCACTTGGTTCTTAGCAAAACGGTTAACGAACTCTTGCTCAGCTGCATCAGCATCCGCTTCAGAGTGGAAACGAGCAATGATCTCTTTCGCTAGAAGCACTTTCACGTCACGTGGGTTTTTACCTGCATCAACGCCAGCTTTCAGTTCCGCAACTTCTTCAAGTGGACGGAAAGACAATAGCTCGTAGTAGCTCCACATTAGATCGTCAGAGATAGACATGATCTTACCAAACATCTCGCTTGGTGCTTCGCTAATACCGATGTAGTTGTGCGCAGACTTAGACATCTTCTTAACGCCATCTAGACCTACAAGTAGTGGCATCATCAGTACCGCTTGTGGTTTTTGACCTGCTGCTTTTTGCAGTTCACGACCCATTAGAAGGTTAAACTTCTGGTCAGTACCGCCAAGCTCAACGTCGCTCTCTAGTGCAACAGAGTCGTGACCTTGAAGAAGTGGGTACATGAATTCGTGGATAGCGATCGGTTGACCACCAGCGTAACGCTTTTTAAAGTCATCACGTTCAAGCATACGAGCAACAGTTTGGTTAGAAGCAAGACGAATCATGCCTTCAGCACCAAGCTCAGATAGCCACTCAGAGTTGAAACGAATTTGCGTTTTCGCAGGGTCTAGAATCTTGAATACTTGCTCTTTGTAAGTTTCAGCATTCTTCAATACGTCTTCACGGCTTAGCGGTGGACGCGTTGAGTTTTTACCTGACGGGTCACCAACCATTGCAGTGAAATCACCGATAAGGAATGTCACTTCATGACCAAGCTCTTGGAAAGCACGAAGCTTGTTAAAGATAACCGTATGGCCTAGGTGGATATCTGGAGCTGTTGGATCGGCACCCAGCTTAATGCGTAAAGGACGACCTTCTTTTAATTTAGCAATCAGTTCGTCTTCTGGAATCAGTTCTTCTACGCCACGTTTGATCTCGGCTAGTGCAGCTTCAATACTCGCCATTCTTGTTCACTCCCACAGATTTGGCAAAAATACATTAATTAGACATCTTACTTGAATAGCGATGTATTTTGAAACCAGTTACACTATTCCGTCGTCGATTTTCATAATATTTACAGAACGAACCGGAACATGTTGTCTATTTTTGCACGCCTTCCTATTTTGCACCGGGCTTTTATCGCATTTTTTAGTGCCGTAATTTTCGTCGCGATTTTCTTACTTCCCGACGTCAACAGTTTGCGTGACGATTCGGGTGCTTTAGTCGTGGGAAAACATTATCCACTGACTATCGATGCATCTGCGCTTGTTAGCTCAAGTGACGCACCACCAACGGCAGTACTCAATTGGGAAAAATACACCGTTCGTTCTGGCGAAAGCACCTCTGTATTATTCGAGCGTATTGGCCTCTCATACCGCCTGTTAATCACGCTACTCAATACCAATAATGATATTAAGAAACAGCTGTCTAATCTAAGACCTGGCGATGTATTGCAATTCGGCTTTGATGAAAACAACGACCTTATTCAATTAAAACGCCAACTTAGTGCATTTGAAAGCTTCAAGATCACTAAATCTGGCGATTCATTTTCTTCTAGCTTCGACAAGAAAGAAGTGGCTTACCAATACAACTATGCCGAAGCCAACATCACGTCTAACTTCTGGAATGCCGGTGTAAGCGCAGGCCTAACTGCAAACCAAATCATGGAACTGGCGGGTATTTTCGGTTGGGATATCGACTTTGCGTTGGATATTCGTAAGAACGACAGCTTCAAGATCTTGTACCAAGAGAAAGTGGTTGAAGGCGAAGTAATCGGTCGCGGCAAGATCATGGCGGCGGTGTTCAAAAACCAAGGTGATTCATTTACCGCGGTATTAGATGATAAAAGCGGCAACTACTTCGATGAGAATGGTCGAGCAATGAAGAAGGCCTTCCTACGCTCTCCGATTGATTTCCGTCGTGTAACATCGAACTTTAACCCACGCAGAAAACACCCAGTAACAGGCAAGGTTCGAGCTCACCGTGGTACTGACTATGCTGCCCCTGTTGGCACGCCTATCTGGGCGGCGGGTGATGGTATCGTTCAGAAGTCAGGATACAACCAGTTCAATGGTAACTACGTGTTCATCCGACACAGCAACACCTACATCACCAAGTATTTGCACATGAAGCGACGCATGGTGAAAACAGGTCAGCGCGTAAAACAAGGCCAAACCATTGGTACCTTGGGTGGTACAGGTCGTGTGACTGGCCCACACTTACACTATGAATTCTTGGTTAATGGCGTTCACAAGAATGCACGTACAGTGAAGTTGCCACAATCTAAGTCGCTAACCGGTAAAGCAAAAGCAACATTTATTGCTAACTCAGAGATTCGATTAAAGAACCTTGAGCGATATGGTCAGTTGCTAGCAACTAATTAGATTCAAAGTCTAATCACGGTAAAACAATAAAAAGAGCGCCCATCGAGGCGCTCTTTTTATTTTCGTTGAATCCAAATGTTCTGTTATTTTTCAGGCTTCTTATTTCGACCTAACATTAACAGACATGGTGTCAGTACCAAGGTCAGTACCGTCGCAAACGCCAACCCACCAGCAATAGCAGTCGCGAGCTGTGACCACCATTGTGTACTTGGCGCGCCAAACTCTATCTTTTGATTAATCAGGTCGATGTTCATCTCTAACACCATCGGCATCAAACCCAAGATAGTCGTAACAGTCGTGAGCATTACTGGCCTTAAACGCTGAACACCGGTTCTCAGGATCGCATCTCGTTTATCCAGGCCTCTTTTGATTAGCTGGTTATAGGTATCAATCAACACGATATTGTTGTTCACCACTATCCCTGCTAGTGCGATGACCCCGATACCCGACATCACGATGCCAAACGGGCGCTGGAAGATAAGCAACCCAACAAACACACCCACGGTTGAGAACAATACGGCACTTAGAATCAAGAACGCTTGATAGAAACTGTTGAACTGAGTTATCAGAATCAAAGCCATTACCGCCAACGCCACCAAGAAAGCACTTTGTAAGAAGGCTGACGAATTCTCTTGTTCTTCGTTTTGGCCACGGATACGAAACTCTACGCTACTCGGCAGCCCCAATTCACTTAACGCTTGCTCGATCTTTGGCAGTTCGAGCGCAAGGTTATAACCCTCTTCCATATCCGCCATGATGTTCACCACACGCTTTCCATCGAGGCGCTTAATCGTGTCCTGTTTATGGTCGGGAACAATCTGGGCAAAGTTGGTGATAGGCACTAAACCTGCTGGCGTTTTCACTCTCAGTTGGTCAAAGCGTCCAATATCCCTTTTATCATTCGGGTAACGCACCAAAATATCGACCTCTTCTGATGAATCATCAGGGAGATAATCACCAATCTTTAACCCGTTAGTGACAAACTGAACGGTGTTGCCGACCAAGGTAGCGTCTGCTGCAAAACGGGCGGCATCGTCTCGGCGGATATCCACCTTCCAATCGATGCCATCTTTACTCGCAGTGTCGCTGATATTAGTCAGTGCTTGATTACCATCCGCCCAACTTCTCACAATTTTTGCGACCTGATTTAGTTGCTCAGGTGTTTTAGCGGAAAGCTCAATCACCAAGTCATTTTCAACCGGAGGACCCGCATCTGGGAATTTGTATTCTATCTCGACACCAGCGTATTGATCCGTTTTCACCTTTAACTCATCAATGATCACTTTAACACTGCGGCGATATTGCCAATCGACTGGTGTTATCGAGATCAAACCGATCTGGTCGTCACCACCGGTACGCGTATAAACCGTATCGAACTCGTCATGATTCAGCATTATCTGTTCAATATCGCGCATGATGTCATCTTTTTCTTGAATTGAAAGGTCGCCATGAGAACGAACCTTGACGTTAAAGAATGGCGGATCAACTTCAGGGAAAAACTCAGCACCGAGTCCCGCTTTTGAATACGTGAAGCCAACCGCAACCGCTAGCAGTATCGCACTGCACAGAATCTTAAATGGGTGCTTAATCGCAATCGACAGTGTGTGGTAATACGCCTTGGTTAAGCCTGTCGCCTGTGAAAAATCACCATTATGCAAAGCCACCATTCGAGCTTGGCTCTGAGACGAGACGTATTGCGGTTTACCAATCAAGCCGCCCAACACTGGCACAAACAACAACGCCATAATCAATGAAGCCGTTAAAGTCGCGATCAGAGTTAGTGGTAGGAATTTCATGAATTCGCCTGTAACATCTGGCCAAAACAAGAGTGGAGCAAACGCCGCTAACGTTGTAGCCGTTGATGCCGTTATTGGCCATGCCATCCGCTTGGCTGCATCTCGGTAGGCATCTTTACGACCTTCCCCTTCTTGCATTCTCCGGTCGGCAAACTCAGTCACCACAATAGCGCCGTCTACTAGCATCCCCACCGCCATGATCAGAGAAAACAGCACCACGATGTTAACGGTTAAGCCGAATACAGACAGAACCAATAAACCCGTGAGGAATGATCCAGGAATTGAGATGCCCACCAATAACGCAGTACGCACACCAAGAATCGCGATAATCACAATCACGACTAGAATAATGGCGGATAAGATATTGTTTTGCAGATCATTAAGCATGATCTTCACATCTTTAGATTCGTCCCAGGTGTATTTAACCAACAGGTTATTTGGCCATTCAGCTTGCTGTTGAGCGCCAGCCATTACGGCTTTCACTAGCTCAACGGTTTCGATGATGTTCTCACCTGCACGCTTCTTGATATCCAACACCACCGCAGATTTGCCATCTAAACGAGCAAAACTTTCAGGATCTCGAAACGCTCGACGAACTGTCGCCACATCACCAAAAGTGACCACCTGTTTGCCATCCACTTTAATTGGTAGCTCAAGCACATCCTTTAAGGAATTAAACACCGAAGGTACTTTGACCGAGAAACGGCCATAGCCTGTATCGACAAAACCCGCGGCAACCACTCGGTTGTTCAAAGCGATCAGGTTGTAGATATCCGCTTGATCTAGGCTGTAGCTCTCCATCAATAGAGGGTCAACGATGATTTCAACGATATCTTCCCTATCACCTGCAATATCGACCTCTAATATCTGGCGATAGCTTTCGAGTTTATCTCCCACTTCTCGGGCAATTTGTACGATAGTACGTTCAGGAACAGTACCGAATAGCACAACAGAAAGTACTGGTTGCTCAGAAGCGAGTGTGACTTCATTTACAGTTGGTTCATCACTGTCTTCTGGTAACTTTGGTTTGGCAAGGTCAACGGCATCACGAACATCCGCCATTGCTTTGGTAAGATCAACGCCAACATTAAACTCCAACACCACAGAGGCATGACCTTCTGCTGCAGTTGCTGTCATCTCTTTTACGCCCTCAATCGACCTCAGCTCTTGCTCTATCGGTCTAACCAATAAACGTTCGGCATCGGTTGGCGAGATCCCTTGGTGCCCGACTGAAACGTAGATAATCGGGATCGTAATGTCAGGGCTCGACTCTTTGGGTATCGTGATATATGTAATAACACCTGCAACCAAGATGAGCGCCAAAAGAGAGAGCATTGTTCGAGCACGAGACAAGGCTGCATCAATAATTGAATACATCAGTTATCTCCTACTCAGTTGTTACGTTTGAGAGTTCAGCACCTTGCTCAACCGCAATCACCGAATCACCATCACGCACAAACCCTTGTCCGACGGTGATGATATCGACCTGTTGACCTAAACCCGTGAGCCACACGCCATCTTGCTCGGCTTTCACTAGCTGAATCCCAACAAATTTCACGATTGGTGAGTCATCGATTGAAACCAACGTTTTGACCCCAAGGTTACCGGCCTCATCTAAAGCCAACATTGCAGGTGTCACCTTGATTGCGTCTCTCGTTTCTAGGTTAAGTTTCACTTCAGCGCTAACCCCTGCAGGTAATAGACCTTCAGAGTTATCGATTTCAATCTCGATTGGAAAAGTATTAGTTGAGGCCGAAGAAATTCGAGACACATAACGCAAGCGCCCTTCTGCCTCTTCTCTTCCTAGCAAGCGAACCAAAGCAGATTGATTGACTAGCAGATGTTGGATGTGGCGCTCACTGACATCAGCTTCAATCACCAGAGGATCAAGGTCAATCACGCCTGCGACTGGATCGCCAACACCAACGAAATCACCCAACTCGACCATCAAATCCTGAACCACACCCGAAAAAGGCGAGGTAATAACAGTATTCTTTAAAGCCAATTCTGCATTTCGCATCATGGCTTTCGCTTCAGTTAACGAAGCCTCAGCGGTGGTATAAGCTATCTCACCTTGCAAACCTCTTTTCTTAAGTGACTGCGCCGCTTTGAACTCTTTCTGCTTTAAACGATACAGAGCCGATGCTCGCTCTAACTGTATTTCCAAATCACCTTTATCTATCTGAGCAATCGCCTGCCCCGCTTTAACCACATCGCCTTTCACGACGTTCAAGCGAACAATCTTTCCCGCAACTTCCGCCCCTAACCGAGCATGCCTGTCGGGTGCCGTGCGACCATATAAATCAATGGTTTTAAAGGTAGGTGATGAGGTGAATGTTTGAAAGGAGACCTTGGCCAACGGAATTTCTGTCGCTTTTTTCTCTGGCGACTCTTCTGCTTGCCCCACTCCTAGGCCAAGCCAGATAGACAACAACATCACTAAAATCAGAGACACTAGCCACGGCTGTTTCAGTTTCTGAAAAAGTGGTGAGTTAGAAAATAGAGTGGGCATAGCAAATCCTTTTGTCCGATGTGATTAAGACGCGCTAAATGGCTTAACACTGTCATGTGCAACTTCCTGATACACATAAGTAACCTTAACAGACCAAAACCAAACGAAGTTGGACGCTATCGACAGTTTAAAAAATATGCCGTGTACTAAAAATGATACAATAGAAGGTTGGAATGGTTTTAAAAGCAATGACTTAATGTGTCTTAGCAATTTTGAGGCTGCGTGAAAAACAACAGCCTTGCTCAGAACCGAGCTTTGTTATCAAGAGAAATTTGGGGATATAAAAACAAAAACGCCGAACATAAGTTCGGCGTTTACAACCTTCTGGTGTAGCTTTCAGCTAAAGCTGTCTTTTAACTCTAGCTATCTTTCAAGCTATACGCTGAATGATGCGCCACAACCACATGTTGTTGTAGCGTTCGGGTTGTTCACAAAGAAGCGTGCGCCTTCTAGGCCTTCTGTGTAATCAACCATGCCGCCCATTAGGTATTGTAGGCTCATTGGGTCAACAACCAGCGTTACACCGCTGTTTACAATCGTAGTGTCGCCATCATTTACTTTTTCATCAAATGTGAAGCCGTATTGGAAACCACTACAACCACCACCTGTAATGTATACACGTAGTTTTAGTTCTGGGTTTTCTTCTTCAGCGATTAGCGTTTGTACGCGGGTAGCTGCTGCATCAGAAAAAGACAATGGGATATTTACTTCGCTCACGACAACCTCTCTTACCTGTGTCAAAAACAACATGATACAAATCTAATTCGAGACCAGTGTTGTTGAGTATTTTCTTATATTCGGGTGATTATCTAATACCTGACTGAAACGTTCAAGTATTCACCACCGGATCCTTCCTTTTACTGCTGTAAACTCGTCAATATCTGGCAATTAAAACGTGTAACCACACAAAACAACCAGATTCGGGCGATTATCTGGGCGAAAGCATTCCTAGTTGGATTAGGGATAGGTACAATGCGTGGCAATTGGTCCGACAGTCAAAAGAGGATATATCAATGACCAAATCAGCAGAGCTGTACGAAAAAGCACAGCAAACTATTCCTGGTGGCGTAAACTCTCCAGTTCGTGCATTCAATGGCGTAGGTGGTTCTCCAATCTTCGTTGAACGCGCTGATGGCCCACTTATTTTTGATGCTGATGGTAAAGCATATATCGATTACGTTGGCTCTTGGGGTCCAATGATCCTTGGTCACAACCACGTTGTTATCCGTGATGCCGTTATTGAAGCAGCTCAACGCGGCCTTAGCTTCGGTGCTCCAACCGAAACTGAAATCAAAATGGCTGAGCTTGTATCAGAGATGGTTCCATCAATGGAACAGCTACGTATGGTTAGCTCAGGCACAGAAGCAACAATGAGCGCGATTCGTCTTGCTCGTGGCTTTACTGGTCGTGACAAAATTCTTAAGTTTGAAGGCTGCTACCACGGCCACGCAGACAGCCTACTTGTAAAAGCAGGTTCTGGTGCTTTGACTCTAGGTCAACCAAGCTCTCCTGGCGTACCAGCTGATTTTGCTAAGCACACGCTGACTGCAACCTTCAACAACCTAGATTCAGTACGTGAGCTATTCGCAGCGAACAAAGGCGAGATCTCGTGCATCATCGTTGAACCAGTTGCGGGCAACATGAACTGTATCCCACCAGTAGAAGGCTTCCACGAAGGTCTACGTGAAATCTGTGACCAAGAAGGTGCATTGCTAATCTTTGATGAAGTAATGACAGGTTTCCGCGTTGCTGAAGGCTGTGCGCAGGCTTACTACAACATCAAGCCAGACCTAACGTGTCTTGGTAAAGTTATCGGCGGCGGTATGCCTGTGGGTGCTTTTGGTGGTCGTAAGGAAGTGATGCAATACATCGCACCAACAGGCCCTGTTTACCAAGCAGGAACGCTTTCAGGTAACCCTGTTGCAATGGCTGCTGGCTACGCATGTTTGAACCTTCTACGTGAAGAAGGCAACGAAAAGCGTCTAGCTTCAAAAACTAAGCAGCTAGCGAATGGCTTCAAGCAACTTGCTGACAAGCACGGTATCCCGATGCTAGTACACCAAGTTGGCGGTATGTTTGGTTTCTTCTTCACAGACCAAGAAACTGTAACGTGCTACGAAGATGTAACTAAGTGTGATGTAGAACGCTTCAAGCGCTTCTTCCACCTAATGCTGGATCACGGTGTTTACCTTGCTCCTTCAGCATTCGAAGCAAGCTTTACTTCTCTTGCTCATGGTTCAAAAGAGCTCGATGCGACACTAGAAGCCGCTGACCGTTCTCTTGCTATCATTGCTGCTGAAAGCAAATAATCGAAAGCACTTTATAAGTCGCTAACCGATTGAATTTAGGGCTGCATTAACGCAGCCCTTTTTAATGCATCGACTAAATTAAACTCGAGTATTTCCGCTTAGATTACCCGTCAATTTGTTCGAAAATTTAACGAAAAGCGTCTAACGTTCCCAGAAAAGGAAAACCAACAACATCAGCGTACCAAGTAACATCCTGAACCAAGGGATCTCTTTTTTTGTTTGCTGTTGTTCGTCTTGGCATTTCTTATCTTTATCACAGCATCCCATAATCAAAACTCCTCATTGCTAACTCTCTGTTTTGCAGCCATTATAAACTCAGAACGCAAATATAGAGACCATTACCGTGTCAGAAAAAATCAAAATCAATTCCAGCCACTGGGTGATCATCATTGCCCTGCTTGCGGCGGCTTATGCTTGTTACCTGCTTATCGAACCATACGTTAACTCGATTGTGATGGCCTTTATCATTTCACTATTGATGTTCCCGATCCATGAGTGGCTTGAAAAAAAGATACCGAATAAAGAAAACGTGGTCTCCCTGCTTTCTTGTGTCATCTTAACCTTTATTATCGTGATCCCTTTATTGGCGGTGTTTGCAGCTATTGTGCAACAAGGTTCTTTGTTCTCTCAGAACACCTACCAGTGGGTAACACACGGCGGCATTCAAACTCTGTTCGAACACCCTTTGGTCGTGAAAGCCCTGTCGTTCGTGAACAACTATCTGCCTTTTGACAATATTGAACCTCAAGCGATCGCTCAAAAGGTCGGTGAATTCGCAACAAGCTTTGGTTCTAAACTTGTTGGTATCAGCGCAAAAATCCTTGGTGATGCGACTAACTTCTTGATGGACTTCTTCTTGATGTTGTTTGTTCTGTTCTTCTTGTTAAGAGATCACGACAAAATCATCAGTGTAGTACGTCATATTCTTCCGTTATCTCGCAGCCAAGAAGACAAACTTCTCACTGAGATTGAGCAAGTTTCTAAATCAGCCGTTATGGGCTCATTCTTAACGGCGATTGCACAAGGTTTTGCCGGCGGCTTAGGTATGTGGATTGCAGGTTTCCCAGGGCTATTCTGGGGCACAATGATGGGCTTCGCCTCTTTCATCCCTGTTGTCGGTACAGCACTAATCTGGATCCCAGCGGCGACCTACTTATTCCTAACCGGTGATACTACGTGGGCAATCTTCCTAACGGTTTACTGTGTGGCGATCGTTGGCTCAATTGACAACCTTCTGCGTCCGCTGCTAATGCAAGGCAGCGCGGGCATGAACACCTTAATGATTTTCTTCTCATTGCTAGGTGGTATTCAACTATTTGGCTTGATTGGTCTTATCTACGGCCCACTGATTTTTGCTATTACTATTGTCCTATTCAACATCTACGATGAAGAGTTTAAGGACTTTTTAAACCAGCAAGACAAGAGTTAATCGACTCCGAGGCAACTTGCTTGCCGAACGAGTATTAAACACTTCAAGCTTTGGGCGGATTATGCGAAAATCCGCCCTCATTTTTTGCTAACGATTCAATAGAGTGTCCTATGTCAGCTTATATTGCCCCAAGCCAGATTGCTGAGCGCCAACTTGCCTACTTTGAAGGCAAACATGTTTTAGTTGCCGGTGAGGCTGAAGACTTATTCCCTGTTGAATTAGCCAAGCATTGTGAATCTGTATCTGTGTTCACCTCTAATTACAGCTACTACCGTCAGCTTGAAGGTTATAGCACCATCCAACGCTTTTACGGTGCTGAGTTTACCGAAGAGACCAAAGCTGACTTAGTGATGCTCTACTGGCCGAAAGCCAAGGCAGAAGCTGAGTATTTGCTGGCGATGCTGTTTGCCAAGCTAGGTAAAGACACAGAGATTGTCGTAGTTGGTGAAAACCGCTCTGGCGTGAAAAGTGTTGAGAAGATGTTTGCGCCATACGGTAAGGTCGTAAAATACGATTCAGCGCGTCGCTGTTCTTTCTACTGGGGCCAATGCTTCGAACAGCCACAAGCTTTCAACTTACAAGATTGGTTTAAAACCTACACGGTGAACATTGGTGAGCAATCACTGACAGTGAAAAGCCTTCCTGGCGTATTCAGCCACGGTGAATTCGATGTGGGTAGTCAACTGCTGCTGGATACTTTGCCAAAACTGAAAGGCAAAGTTCTGGACTTCGGTTGTGGTGCAGGCGTGTTAGGCGCTGTAATGGCATCTCGTAACCCTGATATCGAACTAGAGATGTGCGACATCAGTGCATTTGCCGTAGCATCAAGTCAAGCCACACTCGAAGCGAATGGTTTAATAGGCAAAGTTTTCGCGTCAGATGTCTATTCTGATACAGCACAAGACTACCAATTCATCATCAGTAACCCACCATTCCACTCAGGTTTAGACACCAGCTATAGCGCGACTGAGACCTTACTTGCCCAGGCACCTAAACATTTGAAGCGCTCAGGTGAGATGATTATTGTCGCGAACAGTTTCTTAAAATACATCCCAATTATTGAGCAAGCGTTTGGAAAATGCGCGACTCTAAATAAGACCACCAAGTTCGCGATCTACCACGCAAGTAAGTAGCCTCTCTAGCACAGCGCAGGGTCATTATCTGCGCTGTCTGTTCATATTTCTATCAAAAGTCTATAAAAGTGAGCTTTTGCACACGCTTTAAATACCACTTACTTGTCAAAGTAAAAAAACTCGTTAATTTCGTTAAATTGGAAACCATTAATTCTATTCTCTGTACTTGTTTTCGCCCCTTTTAGCAGTACATCAAAGGAAAGTAGTACCCAATTTATGTTTAGATTTTATCGTAAGCAGAAGTTTAAGCGCCTTCAAAATACCCTAATGCTGGCATTTCTTGTCCTCAGTATTACTCCAGTGACACTTATCGCGATATTTTTCCTTCAATCGCACAGTCAGGACCTTCAGGAACAAAGCACCTCACACCTTGTTTCAGTCCGTGATACTAAGCAACAGCAAATTGTCGATTACCTGCAAGCTCAAGAATCCCAAGTTATGGGCTTTGTTCGCTCAGAATTAGCCAATGCCAGTGGCGGCCGATTCTATGGTTTGATCAATGCCTTCCAGCGACTTGGTCTAGATATTGACGAAGCACGCAGTAATGCGCAGCAGCGTTACATTCAAGGATCGGGCGATCAGATCAAAACATCGATTCTTCCAGAATCGAGCAGCTATATTGGTAGTGAACGTTATCGCCTACTGCACAAGCGCTACCATAACGCTTACCTAGAGCTGCTTAAACGCTCCGATTTTGACGATATTTTATTGGTTGATATCAATGGTAACGTCGCTTACTCCGTCTTTAAAAATGACGATTACGGCACCAACTTGCTGACAGGTAAGTACAAAGATTCAAACCTAGGCGTTACCTTTCAACGACTCGCTAAAGATGTCACTGATCGACGCAAATCCAACGAAGATTACACGCCAGTTATTGTATCGGACTTTAAGGACGAGAACGGTAAACAGACAGCATGGCTAGGTGCGCCTATCGTGCAGCAGGGGTATTTGCACAGTTATGCGATGTTCAGGCTACCGATCAACGGCATCACCAAGCTTATTGCTGATCTCAACAAGAGTTCAAATATTCAAACGCTTCTTGTAGGTAGTGACCACTTACCTCGTAGCCTTGCGCACTCTCAAGAGTCGATTAACTTAAGCCTAGACGTGGTTGATAAAGCACTTGCGGGCGAAACAGCAGTAGGCACATTTGATAACACTCTAGATCAGGCGATCATCGCGGCCTATACACCAATTGAACTCAAGTACGCGACTTGGGCTCTCGTTGTCGAGCTTCCAGAAAAAGAAGCATTTGCCCGTATTCATCAACTAGAAAAGATCTTCGTGATCGTGATGCTCACAGCGATCATTCTGGTGGTTGTCGCATCGCATTACCTCTCTAACTTCATCACCTCACCGCTACTCAAGCTCACTTGGGCTGCCGAGAAAGTTTCTGCTGGTGATCTTGATGAGACGATGATCAACACCGAACGTAAAGATGAAATCGGCCGCTTGGCGGTCAGCTTTGAACGAATGCAGCGCTCTATTCGTGAAAAGATGCAACTTATCAAAAGCCAAAATGACGAGCTGGAAGACAACCTCAAGACCATTCAAAAACAAAACGAAGAGTTACAGCTGGCTAACAAACTCAAAGATGAGTTCTTAGCGACCACCTCTCACGAATTGAGAACACCACTGCATGGCATGGTTGGTATCGCTGAAGCTCTGATATCTGGCGCGAATGGTCCTATTCCAGCAAACCAGAAGTATCAGTTAGATATCATAATCAATAGTGGTCAGCGGTTGGCTACGCTGGTTGATGACCTGCTTGATTACCACAAGATGCGTTACGGCAGCTTAGATATTAAGAAATCCGCGGTCGATCTGTCTGCAGCCACCAGCTTAGTGCTTGAGTTATCTCATCACCTGCTGGGTAACAAACCAATCCGTATTATTAACCAAGTCCCAAGCGATCTAGGGCTAGTCTCATCCGATCCTCAACGACTTGAGCAAGTGATGTATAACTTGGTCGGCAATGCCATCAAGTACACATCCGAAGGTAAGATCGTTATCTCGGCAAGCGTTATCGATGACAACATCCGTGTACAAGTGGTCGACACTGGCCAAGGCATACCAGCAGAGTACCTTGAGCACATCTTTGAGCCGTTAATTCAAGCTGGACAAGATGCGAGTAACTATCGCCAAGGTGCAGGGCTTGGGTTATCAATCAGTCGCCAGCTAATCGAGCTAATGGGTGGTTCTCTGTACGTGAGCAGCCAACCGATGCTTGGCACCACGTTTAGTTTTACTCTGCCTCTGGCGACAGAAGAAGAACTTAAGAACTACAACGAATCAGGCAGCTACTCACACTTCCAAGCGCCTGATTTGATTGATAACGCTCAGCAAGAGAGCAGTGTTATCAGTGAGAACCCTGATGGCCCACTACTGGTTATCGCTGATGATGAGCCAGTCAACCTGCGAGTATTGGACAGCTTCTTGAAATTAGAAGGCTATCGAGTACGCACAGCCTGTGACGGACCTGAAACTATTGAATTGATTGAGAAAGAGAAGCCAGAACTACTTCTACTCGACATCATGATGCCGGGCATGAGTGGCTATCAAGTGTGTGAATCGCTGCGTAAGCAGTATGACCACGCACAGTTGCCAATCATCATGCTGACGGCACTCAACCAAGCAGAAGACCGTGTACGCGGTTTCGAAGCGGGTGCTAATGATTACTTATCTAAACCATTCAACAAACAGGAACTGGCTGCGCGAATCACGGCTCACTTATCAGCAAGTAAAGCTGAGCAGAGACGCCTTGAGAATGACCAATTGCAACTTGAGCTCAAACACCGAGCCATGGTTGAAGCCAACCTATTGGAAACTCAAGGGCGTTTACTAGAACAGTTAGAGTCGGCTCCAGAAGCCATCATCTGTATTCGTGATGATCAGCGTATTCGCTTTGCCAATGAAGCGGCAGCGAAACTGTTTAGACGTGGGCAAGAACAACTTAAGCGCTCCATGGCCGATGAGATCATCGCACCTAAGTACCTTAAGGTGGAACAGGCGCACTATTGTGGTGATATCGACATCTATATTGACGATACCCGTCAGCGCATACCAAGTGACATCCTCAAGCTGCCAGAAGGTTCTGGGCTCGACACTATGTACATCTTCAATGTTGGTGGTGGCGTTAACTCAAACCGTATCAATAACCTTGAGACGGCCGTTGAAGCACTCTCTAGCTATGCCTTTGAAGGTGACAAGGATAAGCTGCAACAACTCAAGGAGCTCGGTGGTGAGTTTACGCGTCTTGCTGATAAGGCTACTGGCGAAGGGAAAAACAAACAAGAGTTGATGCGTGAAGTCCTAGTGGATGCCATGACTAACGCCATTATCTACTGGGAATCGGTTACCGGTGAGACCAAGTTTGCTTTCGCAGAAAAGAGTGGCTTGTGGCGCGTCTACTTAGACCGCAGTACGCTTCAAACGCGAACGTTGGACAAATATCTACGCGTAGAAACGCTACCGAAAACACCTCGCTGGCGAACGGTGTTAAGCTCAATCGAATTCATTCTCGAACACTGCAAAGAGCAGACGCCAGAAAGAACACACATTGAGATGCTCAGAGACAAGCTACAGAAATTACTGACCAGCTAATCCTGAACTAACATCACGATACTTCAAATAATGAAGCCCACCTCGTGTGGGCTTTTTTATGCATGGCATTCCAGTAAAAGGCACAATAACACCTCCTTGAAACCACTTTTTTCACATCATTAAACAAGCGAAATATCACGTTACTTGAGCGCAAACAGCACTGTTAAAATTCACGGTTACTTGCCCTTTTCCTCACCATTATTAACCATTAGCTGACTCTTTGTTGCAGTTTGAGAAGCGAGTCACAACAGAACGGCAGATTTAATTTTCTAGGGAAATTTAACGTAAAACGAACAAGTGACCAAGATCTACAATTACATTAAAACAACACAAGGCTATATAATTAAAAGAATAAAAAGTAAGTAATCACTAACATTTGATTGCCAACACAAATTCAATTGCGAGTCACATCACCATAACAATTGCGTGCAAAAAACCATCAAACCACCCTATTTTGACGTTAATGACGTGTGGTTATGTGTTTTTAACGTTTTTGACGGGAAACGAGTTTGATTAATTCATCGATAAGGTGTTTTCTTACTCCTGCCAAAGGCCTACAGGCCACTCTTACCACTTCTCGGAATCAACGATGAATCTGGAGCAACGAAGAAGAGGTAGGCCTTTAACTAGAGTGTGTATCTACTAAACCATTTAGCGACAGATAACATTCAATCCATTAGTGAAATGAAAGCAAATAGTAAGGAACAGCTATGCTTGCCAATATAAAAAAAACAGCAATAGCAACAGCAATTATTGCGACCGCTACAACAGGTTTTGCATCAGTAGCAACAGCTGCAGAACGCAGTGAACTGACCGTTCACCCGAAAGAGTACACTACATTCGTACGTAACTTTAACCCGTACCTTGGTGCTACTAACCTACATACTACAACTGACTTCATGTATGAGCCGCTAGTAGTATTTAACGAAATGCACGGTAACACTCCAGTGTTCCGTCTAGCTGAAAACTTCAAGATGTCAGATGACCTGATGAGCGTAGTTTTCGACATTCGTAAGGGTATTAAATGGTCTGACGGAGAAGCTTTCTCTGCTGATGATGTTGTTTTTTCTTTCAACCTTGTAAAAGAGAAGCCAGAGCTTGACCAATCTGGTATCAACTCTTGGGTAACTTCTGTAGAAAAACTGAACGACAACCAAGTTAAGTTCAGCCTAACAGAAGCAAACTCGAACGTACCTTATGAGATTGCTAAAGTACCAGTAGTACCTAAGCACATCTGGAAAGACGTTAAAGATCCATCAACGTTTACCAATGAAAATCCAGTTGGTTCTGGTCCGTTTACAGAAATCGATACGTTTACAGCGCAACTATACATCCAGTGTGCAAACCCGAACTATTGGGATGCAGACAACCTAGATGTTGACTGTCTACGTGTTCCACAAATTGCGAACAACGACCAGTTCCTAGGTAAAGTTGTAAACAGTGAAATGGACTGGACGTCTTCTTTCGTTCCAGATATCGACCGTACATACGCAGCAGCTAGCCCTAAACACCACTACTGGTACCCGCCAGCAGGTACACAGGCATTCATCGTTAACTTCAAACACCCTGATGCTGCGAAGCATGAAGCGTTGAGCAACGTTGATTTCCGTCGTGCTTTCTCTATGGCTCTTGACCGTCAAACTATCATCGACATCGCATTCTACGGCGGCGGTACTGTGAACGATTTCGCATCGGGTCTAGGTTACGCGTTTGAAGCTTGGTCTGATGAAAAAACTCATGACAAGTACAAAGGCTTCAACACTTACAACGCTGAAGGCGCGAAAAAGCTTCTTGCTGACGCTGGCTTCAAAGATGTAAACAAAGATGGTTTTGTTGACACTCCATCAGGCAAGTCTTTCGAACTAATGATCCAATCGCCAAACGGCTGGACTGACTTCAACAACACAGTTCAACTAGCGGTAGAACAGCTAAACGAAATCGGTATTAAAGCAAAAGCTCGTACGCCAGATTTCTCTGTGTACAACCAAGCAATGCTTGAAGGTACATACGACGTAGCATACACAAACTACTTCCACGGTGCGGATCCATACACGTACTGGAACAGTGCTTACAACTCATCACTACAATCTGGTGATGGTATGCCTCGTTTCGCTATGCACTTCTACAAAAACGAAAAACTAGATGGTCTTCTAAACAGCTTCTACAAAACAGCTGATAAGAACGAGCAGCTAGATATTGCACACGGTATCCAGCAAATCATCGCTGCAGACCAAGTGACAATCCCTGTGATGTCTGGTGCTTACATGTACCAATACAACACAACTCGCTTCACTGGTTGGTGGAACGAAGAAAATCCAAAAGGCCGTCCAAACATTTGGGCTGGTATTCCAGAGCGTCTACTTCATGTACTGGACCTAAAACCAGTTAAATAAGTAATCGTTCAATCCTTGCGGCGTAACCTCTTACGCCGCTTATAAAAATCCCCACACTCTCAATTGAAAGTATGGCGCTAGTCGTCAGGGGATTTTTCGTTCCAAATTTCGCTAGGAGCGACCTGAATCCAGAAACAGGGAAACAATCTGGGTGAGTAAGGTGTGAGTTATGGGTTATTTTTTAAGACGTTTGTCATTTTATTTTGTCGCGCTATTAGTTGCTGCGACGTTAAACTTTATTATTCCAAGAGCAATGCCTGGTGACCCAGTTACCATGATGTTTGCGAACGCTTCTGTACAAGTTACTCCAGAGCGTATTGCTGCAATGAAAGAACTATTAGGCTTCGTTGATGGTGGCTTACTGGTTCAATACGTAGCGTACATGAAGAACATTCTTAGCTGGGAACTTGGTACATCAATTCAATTCTACCCACTTTCTGTAAACACACTGTTGGGCGGAGCATTCGGTTGGTCGCTTTTCTTAGCTGGCACCGCAGTTATTCTTTCTTTCTCGATTGGTTCAATCCTAGGTATTTTCGCAGCGTGGAAACGCGGCAGTAAATACGACGCCTTCGTAACACCAGGGATGCTGATTCTACAAGCCGTTCCTCAAGTTGTTATCGCGATGATTGCACTATTTACCTTTGCAATTGGCTTGAAGTGGTTCCCAACTGGTTATGCCTACACCGCAGGTACTATGCCTGATTGGACAAGCTGGGCATTCATTAAAGATGTCGCTTACCACGCCTTCTTACCACTGTTCTGTGCTTCTGTTGTTCAAATTGGTGGCTTCCTAGTAAACATGCGTAACAACATGATCAACCTACTGGCAGAAGACTACATCACCATGGCGAAAGGCAAAGGCCTGAGCGAAAACCGAGTGGTATTCAACTACGCAGCTCGTAACGCGATGCTACCAAGTGTGACAGCACTTTCAATGTCACTAGGTATGGCAATTGGTGGTCAGTTAATTATCGAAATCATCTTTAACTACCCAGGTCTTGGCAGCGTACTTTTCAACGCAATTAACGCTCGTGACTACCAAGTACTGCAAGGTCAACTGCTTATCATGACGCTATTCATGCTGTTCTTTAACCTAGTTGCAGACATGCTTTACGTTGTTCTTGACCCTCGTCTTCGTAAGGGTGGTAAATAATCATGAAAGACTTTCTAAAACTCATTTGGCGTAACCCGATGGCACTAACAGGCGTCATCATCCTAAGTATTTTCATCCTTGGCGCACTTGCTGCTCCATTGATCACAAAACATGTACCAGACAAGCGTACCGGTAATCCACATGAATACCCTGGTTTCGTCGTTAAATCAGCACAAACTAACCCTGATGGCTGGGTTGCTCAAAACCTAGCAGATGACCGTCGTACATTGATTATGTCTAAAAAGGCAGACCACGTACTTGGTACAACTCGCATGGGTCGTGACGTTTGGTCTCAAGTGGTATACGGCGCACGCGTATCTCTTGCTGTAGGTTTTGGTGCGGGTCTAACCGTATGTCTATTAGCAACTGTTATTGGTGTTTCTGCAGGCTACTTCGGTGGACGTGTTGATGACGTTCTAACCGCCGCAATGAACATCATGTTGGTTATCCCTCAATACCCATTGCTGTTCGTAGTTGCAGCCTTTATCGGTGAGGCAGGGCCACTCACCATAACCTTGGTTATCGGCTTTATGTCCTGGGCTTGGGGCGCCCGTGTTGTTCGCTCCCAAACCTTAGCTTTACGTGAAAAAGAGTTTGTAAAAGCTGCAGAAGTTTTGGGTGAATCTTCATTCCGTATCATCTTCGTTGAGATTCTGCCAAACCTTATCTCTATCGTTGGCGCGAGCTTCATCGGTTCGGTGATGTACGCAATCATGATGGAAGCGACGATTTCGTTCCTAGGTCTTGGTGACCCGAACACAATCAGCTGGGGCATCATGCTTTACAACGTTCAAACTTCTTCATCAATGCTGATTGGCGCTTGGTGGGAACTGTTGGCTCCTTGTATCGCACTGACACTACTAGTAACGGGTCTTGCTCTGCTTAACTTTGCTGTCGATGAAATTGCTAACCCGCAACTTCGTTCTCACAAAGGCATGAAGCGTTGGAAGAAACTAGCAGCTCAAGACAAAGAAGAACGTGAACCAGAACTACCACCACAAAATGCACTTTGGAGCGGAGATAAATAATCATGTCTGAACCACTAATTTCTATCCGCAACTTATGCGTGGATTACATCACAGAGTCTGGCGATGTTCGTGCGTGTAACAACGTAAGCTTCGATATCGCGCCAGGTGAAGTATTCGGCCTAGCTGGTGAGTCTGGTTGTGGTAAATCAACCGTTGCTTTCTCTCTAATGCGTCTTCATAAGCCGCCCGCTTACATCAGTGGTGGTGAGGTTATCTTCAACGGTGAGAACATCCTTGAATACAGTGATGACCGCATGCAAGCGTTCCGTTGGAGCGAGATGTCGATGGTGTTCCAGAGTGCGATGAACGCGCTCAATCCAGTACTACCAATGGAAGAGCAGTTCTGTGACGTAATCATGCGTCACACCAACATGACTCGCGAGCAAGCTAAACAACGTGCTGAAGGTCTACTTGAAATCGTAGATATTCACCCGAGCCGATTGAGTGACTACCCTCACCAATTCTCTGGTGGCATGCGTCAACGTTTGGTTATTGCTATCGCATTAGCACTGAATCCAAAACTGATCATTATGGATGAACCAACGACAGCACTTGATGTTGTTGTTCAACGCGAAATCCTACAAAAGATCTATGCACTGAAAGAAGAGTTTGGCTTCTCGATTCTGTTCATTACCCATGACTTGTCATTGATGGTCGAGTTCTCTGACCGCATCGGCATCATGTACTCAGGTGAGCTTATCGAGGTCGCTAAATCTCAAGATATTCTAGAAAACCCTTACCACCCTTACACCAAAGGGCTGGGAAGTTCTTTCCCTCCACTAACAGGGCCAAAGACAAAACTAGCAGGTATTCCGGGCAACCCTCTGAACCTATTAGAGATTCCTGAAGGATGTCGCTTCCAAGCTCGTTGTGACCGTGTACATGAAACCTGTACCAAGGTACCAACCAAGCTGCGTTCTATCGAACCGGGACATTTGTCTAACTGCCACCTGTACGGCGACCCAATAGTACAAAGGAAGCTATAGCTTGCACGCTTTACGGCGTGAATAACTAAACAGGCGGCTCGACCGCCTAAAAACAAGCAAAGCGAACAAGGATTCTGGAGACAATTATGAGCAAAGATTTCGGTCAATTATTGGTAGAAGGTAAGAATGTCGTAAAAGACTTCCCAATAAGCAGTACCACCATTCAAACCCCAATGATGCGTGCAATCAACGACGTGTCATTCAAGATGTACAAAAGCCGTGGCTTAGCGGTCGTTGGTGAATCTGGTTCAGGTAAATCGACAACAGCAAAAATGATCGCAAAAATGTACGCGCCTTCAGGCGGTACGATTGAATACAAAGGCCGCGATATCCAAGAGATCTCAAGTAGAAAAGATCTTATGCACTACCGTGAAGGTGTGCAGATGGTATGGCAAGACCCGTTTGGTTCACTCAACCCAACACACAATATCTTCCACCACATTGCTCGACCACTGTTGATTCACAAGAAGGTCACCCCGGGCAATAAGAGAGAACTAGAAGAACGTGTTTATGATCTTTTAGAGCAAGTAGGCCTGATCCCACCAAAAGAGACAGCGAAGAAGTACCCTCACCAACTGTCTGGCGGCCAACGTCAGCGTGTCAACCTAGCACGTAACATCGCAGTGGGTGCTGAGGTTGTTCTAGCGGACGAGCCAACTTCAATGCTTGACGTTTCAATTCGTGCTGGTGTTTTGAACCTAATGGAAGAGATGAAGTTTGAGAAGCAAATGTCACTGCTTTACATCACTCACGACATCGCGACAGCTCGTTACATTGCTGAAGATCTTTCAGTGATGTACGTCGGTCACATGGTGGAATGGGGCGATACCGATGACGTTATTGCTAACCCTCAACACCCTTACACTCAGCTACTGGTTTCTGCTGTTCCAGATCCTAAGAAATCGATCCACGAACAATTGGCAGGTAACAAAGGTGAGATTCCACTTTGGACACCAGTATCAGCAGGTTGCCCGTTTGCAGGTCGTTGTACTCACGCAATGGACAAGTGTAAAGAGCAACTACCGGGTGTGACTCAATTAGCCGATAACCACTTTGTTCGTTGTTACCTACACGAAAGCTAAATATTAAGACTGAGTTAGGGTCTGCGGACCCTAACTATTCATATCCAAACCAATTCAGGTACCTAGCCAAAAGAAACTAGGACCTTTGGAGAACATTGATGCTGTTATTGACCAACCATATTGGCTACGAATCTTCGGCTCCCAAGCAAGCGATCTTACAAACTAAAAAGGCTCGTTTATCGAGTACGACTGCACTTTTGGTGTGTGCCGACAACCATATTACTGTGGGCAACTTTGATGTTGTGAAACAAGGCCGCGTAGCAAACTGGCATCAAGGACAATTCTTCACAATCGATTTCAGTTCCTTTACCGAATCCGGTCGCTACTACCTGCGCTTTGATAACCTACGCTCAGAAGTGTTTGAGATTGGCAGCAACCTATTAATGAACCACACCTTTTCTGACGTGCTTCATTACTTTAAGTCTCAACGTTGTGGCGGCACTTTTGACAAGAAAGATCGACAAGCACAAATTCTCGGCACCGACAGATACGTCGATGTCCATGGTGGTTGGTACGATGCATCAGGTGATGTAAGTAAGTACTTTAGTCACCTGTCTTATGGCAACTACCTCAACCCACAACAGATTCCTATGGTGGTTTGGAACATGCTCAAAAGCGTGCGCTTAACCAGCGACAATCCAGACTTCCCTAAATTCTCCATGACCCGCCTAACAGAAGAAGCGCTATTCGGTGCTGATTTCTTGGTTCGTATGCAAGACGCGGCTGGATACTTCTACATGACAGTATTTGACAAGTGGAGCAAAGACATCAACCAACGCGACATCTGCGCATATGCCACTCAAGAAGGTCATAAGTCTACAGATTTGCAAGCAGGCTATCGACAAGGTGCAGGTGTTGCTATTGCAGCATTAGCCGCAGCTTCTGAGCTTGAAGTTTCAGGCAGCTACTCTAGCCAAACCTATCTTGATACCGCAACCAAAGGTTACTGGCACCTTAAAGAGTACAACCTGCAATACCTAAACGATGGTGAAGAGAACATCATTGATGAGTATTGCGCCCTACTCGCAGCCAATGAGCTGTACCGAGTAACACAAGACGAACAATACCTGTCAGAAGCAAGAACTTGGGCGACTCGTTTAATATCTCGCCAACAATCAGATGATTCATTTGAGCACTTCTGGTCAGCTAATACTGATGGCTCTCGCCCATACTTTCATGCAGCTGAAGCCGGCCTTCCAGTGATTGCTCTATGTGAGTACATCGACAATGAAACCGATACAGAGCTGAGAGAACAAACTCGCACAGTTGTTGAACAAGCATGTCAGTTCGAAATCAACATCACCGATAAAGTAACCAACCCATTTGGCTACCCAAGACAGTACGTTAAAAATGTTGATGGTGATAAGCGCGATGCTTTCTTCGTTGCTCAGAAAAATGAAACGGGCTACTGGTGGCAAGGCGAAAACGCACGTCTTGGTTCAATCGCAACCATGGCGTACTTAGTTCAACCACATATTCAAGATAGCGAACTACAAAAGCGTTTAATCCAACTTTCACAGAACAGCCTAGATTGGATTTTAGGTCTCAATCCATACCACATGTGCATGCTTGATGGTCATGGTCATAACAACCCTGACTACCTACCGCAGCTTGGTTTTTTCAATGCCAAAGGCGGTATCTGTAACGGCATCACCGCTGGCTTTGAAGATGATCAAGACATTGCGTTCAATCCACCAGCGCAAAAAGATGACATGCTCCAAAACTGGCGCTGGGGCGAGCAATGGATCCCTCACGGCGCTTGGTTCCTATTGGCAACCGCTGCGCAATTCAATTTCCTAGCACAGCGTAAGGAGCAATAATAATGACTCTTTACTACGTAGGTATTGACGGTGGTGGCACTTCTTGTCGTGCTCGTATTCGCGATGACCAAGGTAAACTCATTGGTGAAGCGAAAAGTGGCAGTGCCAACATCCTTTTGGGTGTAGATGTTGCGATGAGCTCAATTGTTGATGCAATTACTCAAGCGGCACAGCAAGGGCAACTCGACTCTAATCATTTTTCTAATATGCATGTCGGCCTTGCTCTGGCTGGCGCTGAGCAAAAGTCGGCATGGTTCGACTTCATGGCTCAACCACACCCTTTCGCAAGTATGACGCTCAACACTGACGCTTACGGTGCTTGTATTGGCGCTCACAATAGCCAAAACGGCGCCATCATGATTGGTGGAACTGGCTCATGCGGCATCTACCTACAAGATGGTGAGCAGCACGTCGTTGGTGGTCGTGAATTCCCAATTTCCGACCAAGGTGGCGGCGCTGTTATGGGCCTTCGCTTGATTCAACAAGTCCTGCTTGCTGAAGATGGCATTCGCGACAAAACACCACTGACTCAACACGTGATGAACCACTTTGGCAATGATGTTGATGCCATAGTCGAATGGTCCAAAGGCGCTATTCCAAAAGACTACGGTCAGTTCTCACCAGTGATTTTTCAACTCGCTAATGAAGGCGATGATCTAGCTATCGAGATGCTCAAGCAAACCGCAGCTGATATCGAAATGTTTGTGCTAGCACTTCATCGCAAAGGTGCGGACAAGGTGTGCCTGATGGGCAGTATCGCCGAGCGCATTCTCAACTGGCTATCACCACCAGTACAACAATGGATCGTTGAACCTCAATTTGACGCTATCGAAGGCGCATTGATGTTTGCCGGTAAACCACAACACAACTTGTATCAACAGGCTTAGCAGGGAAGTTATATGAATTATCGCATCGACTTAGCTGTTCTTTCTGAACAAAAAAATAACTGCCGATTTGGCCTTACGGTACATAACTTAAGTGATCTTGACGTAACAGATTGGTCACTGCATTTTGCATTTGATCGATTCATCCTTCAGGAGAGTTTATCGCAGGGCGAGCTAACTCAAGTTGGCAGCTTTTGTTCGTTCAAACCAAGTTCGTCAGTGTTAAAGGCGAACAACCATTACTACCTTGAATTCAGCATTCAAAGCGCCCCATTCCGTTTTTATTCTGACGGTCTAAACGATGCCTTTATCCAAACGCATCACCAAGGCGAAACCTCAGTATTGCCAGTTGCGATATCACCCATTGTTCTGGCGTCACCATACCGTGAACGCAATCAGATACCTGAAGTGAACGCTGCTGAGGTGGCATTAATTCCTCAGCCGAACCAGATCGAACTTAAGCAAGGTAGCTTCGCCCTAAACAGCGAATGCAAGATTGAGGTTCAGTCTCACCTTGCAGATAAAGCCGTCTCTTGGCTGCAACAAGAATTACTTTCTACCTTTGAACTGTCGATTTCGAATCAGCTTCTAACGGGAGAAGGCGATGACCTTCTATTTCGCAGTAATCCGACTTTAGACGAAGCCGAATACAAACTCCGCATTACTGAACAACAGATAATTGTTGAATCAGGCAGCCAATCTGGTTTCACACACGCTGTAGCAAGTCTGATTCAATTGGTTCAACAACAGGATGCAGAAAGCTTCTCTGTGCCATGTTGCAAAATCGCCGACCAACCACGCTTCAAATACCGTGGCATGATGCTGGACTGCGCTCGTCACTTCCATTCAGTGGAACAAGTGAAGCGCTTAATCAACCAATTAGCGCACTACAAGTTCAACGTTTTTCATTGGCACCTAACTGATGATGAAGGTTGGAGAATCGAGATAAAGAGCCTACCTCAACTCACTGAAATCGGTGCTTGGCGTGGTCCTGACCATGCATTGGAACCGCAATATACCCATATTGCGGAAAACTACGGCGGCTTCTACACGCAACAACAGGTTCGCGAAGTTATTGAATACGCAGAACAACGCAGCATCACAGTGATCCCTGAGATCGATATCCCAGGACACTGTCGCGCCGCGATCAAATCACTGCCTGATATGTTGGTAGAGCAAGCTGACACCACTCAATACAAGAGCATTCAGCACTACAACGACAACGTGCTAAACCCAGGCTTACCGGGTACTTACCAGTTCCTAGATGCGGTTATTGAAGAAGTTGCAGAGCTATTCCCTGGCGAATTGATTCACATGGGCGCAGACGAAGTACCACCGGGGGTGTGGACTAACAGCCCTGCCGCTCAAGCACTGATGCAAGAGCACCAGTACCAAGACAGCAAAGACTTGCAAGGTCACCTATTCCGCTATGCCGAGAACGAACTTAAACAACTCGGCAAGCGCATGGTCGGCTGGGAAGAAGCACAGCACGGTGACAAGGTGAGCAAAGAGACCATCATCTACTCGTGGCTCAGCGAAGAAGCGGCTGTGAACTGTGCTCGCCAAGGCTTTGATGTGGTTCTGCAACCTGCACAATTTACCTATCTCGACATGACCCAAGATTATGCACCGGAAGAGCCGGGCGTAGATTGGGCTGCCGTTATCCCATTAGAACAAGCTTATACCTACGAAGCGCTTGCTGAGATATCCGACACCGACCCAATTCGTAAGCGGATCCGCGGAATTCAGTGTGCTCTATGGTGTGAGATCGTCACCAACCAAAAGCGTATGGATTACATGGTATTCCCAAGAATTAGCGCTTTAGCTGAAGGATGTTGGACACATAAAAACAACCGAAACTGGCTAGATTACTTGTCTCGCCTAAAGGGTCACTTGCCGCTGCTCGACAGACTCAATGTTGATTACCGCAACCCTTGGAAAGCTGAATAAAACAAAACCACAGCACACTCATACCGAGTGTTCGTTGACTCAAATTAAGGTGCTCAGTCTAGTTAAAACTCAGCATCACTATTTAAAAATTAGCTGCATAGATGCAGTTTGTTAAAAAGGAAATGACAATGAAATACGGCTATTTCGATAACGACAATCGCGAATACGTCATCACTCGCCCTGATGTACCAGCACCTTGGACCAACTACCTTGGTACTGAAAAGTTTTGTACCGTGATTTCGCACAATGCGGGCGGTTACTCGTTCTACAATTCTCCGGAATACAACCGTGTTACTAAATTCCGTCCAAACGGCACCTTTGATCGCCCTGGACACTATATTTACCTGCGTGATGATGAGACGGGCGACTACTGGTCTATCTCTTGGCAGCCAGTGGCAAAGAGCCTAGATGAAGCGAATTACGAAGTTCGTCATGGCCTGTCATACTCAAAATTCAAATGTGAATACAGCGGCATTACCGCGACCAAAACGCTATTTGTACCTAAGGGCGAAGATGCAGAAGTTTGGGACGTTGTCCTAAAGAACAACACGGATAAGCCTCGTACTATCAGCACATTCTCATTTGTTGAGTTCTCGTTCAGCCACATCCAATCGGACAACCAGAACCACCAGATGTCTTTGTACTCTGCGGGCACGTCTTACCAAGAAGGTGTGTTGGAATACGACCTGTACTACAACACTAATGACTTTGAAGGCTTCTACTACTTAGCGTCAACTTTCTCACCAGACAGCTACGACGGCCAACGTGACAACTTCCTTGGCATGTACCGTGATGAAGCAAACCCAATTGCAGTTGAAAATGGTAAATGTTCTAACAGCGCGCAAACCTGTTACAACCACTGTGGTTCTCTACACAAGCAATTTACCATTCAACCGGGTGAAGAAGTTCGCTTTGCCTATGTACTAGGTATCGGCAAAGGCAATGGTGAACGCCTACGTGAAAAATACCAAGACACGGCAAACGTAGACGCAGCATTCCAAGGCATCAAAGATCACTGGGATGAGCGTTGCAACAAGTTCCAAGTTAAGTCTCCAAACGAAGGCTTAGACACCATGATCAACACGTGGACACTATACCAAGCAGAAACTTGTGTAGTTTGGTCACGCTTTGCATCATTCATTGAAGTTGGCGGCCGTACAGGTCTTGGTTACCGTGATACTGCGCAAGATGCGATCTCAGTACCTCATGCCAACCCACAAATGACTAAGAAACGTATTATCGACCTGCTACGCGGCCAAGTAAAAGCGGGCTACGGTCTACACCTATTCGATCCAGACTGGTTCGATCCAGAGAAAGCTGATGTTGAGCCATCGAAATCACCAACGGTTGTTCCAACACCGTCAGATGACGACAAGATCCACGGCATTGAAGATACTTGTTCGGATGATCACCTATGGATCGTACCAACCATCATCAAATACGTGATGGAAACCGGTGAGCACGACTTCTTTGATGAAGTAATTCCATACGCAGACGGTGGCGAAGCGACTGTTTACGAACACATGAAAGCGGCACTGAACTTCTCTGCGGAATACGTGGGTCAAACCGGCATCTGTAAAGGTCTACGTGCTGACTGGAATGACTGTTTGAACTTAGGTGGCGGTGAATCTTCAATGGTTTCATTCCTACACTTCTGGGCTCTACAAGAATTCTTAGACTTAGCTAAGTTCCGCAATAACGACGCTGATGTTGCTAAATACACTGAAATGGCTGCGAATGTTCGCGAAGCGTGTGAAACACACCTTTGGGATGACGAGGGTGGCTGGTACATCCGTGGTCTAACCAAAAATGGCGACAAGATTGGTACTGCTCAGCAAGCTGAAGGTCGTGTACACCTCGAGTCAAACACACTAGCAGTTCTGTCTGGTGCGGTTTCTCAAGAGCGCGGTGAGAAAGCGATGGACGCAGTTGATGAGAACCTATTTTCTGAATACGGCCTACACCTAAACTCTCCATCGTTCGCTACACCAAACGATGATATCGGCTTTGTGACTCGCGTTTACCAAGGCGTAAAAGAGAATGGCGCAATCTTCTCTCACCCGAACCCATGGGCTTGGGTAGCAGAAGCAAAACTTGGCCGTGGCGACCGTGCGATGAAGTTCTACGACGCACTTAATCCATACAACCAAAACGACATGATTGAAACACGTTACGCAGAACCATACTCGTACGTGCAGTTCATCATGGGTAAAGACCACCAAGACCACGGTCGTGCAAACCACCCATGGTTAACCGGTACATCAGGTTGGGCTTACTTTGCGGTAACCAACTTCATTCTTGGTGTTCGAACAGGCTTCGAAGGCTTAACTGTCGATCCTTGTATACCGACGGATTGGCCAGAATTCGAAGTTACTCGTCAATGGCGCGGTGCAACTTACAACATCACGGTACAGAACCCGAATGCAGTAAGCAAAGGCGTTGCTTCTATCACTATCAACGGTGAGCCAGTTGAAGGTGTAATTCCAGTACAAGCAGAAGGCAGCGTGAACGATGTTGTCGTTGTTCTAGGCTAGTCACTCAATTTAACGAACAGCTCTTGTCTCAAGTCTTTACAGGCTTGAGACAATGAGACTAAAAGGATTTTCTAATGATTAAATTTGGTACAGGTGGCTGGCGCGCTTTCATTGGTGAAGAGTTCACGAGAGAGAACGTTCGCCTTGTGGCACAAGCCCTCGCAAACATCATCAACAACGAAAATGCAGCCAAGAACGGATTCGTGATCGGCTATGACCGTCGCTTCCTTTCCGATAAAGCCGCATGTTGGTTTGCTGAAGTATTAGCGGCTAACAACATCAAAGTGAGCTTCATCGATAAGTTCGTTCCAACTCCTATCGTGATGTTTCAAGCGAAAGAAATGGGCTGCACTTACTCGGCATGTATTACCGCTTCTCACAACCCAGCTGACTACAACGGTATTAAGATCTTCATTGAAGGTGGACGTGATGCTGATGAGATCATCACCGAGAAGATCGAACAGCAAATTGCAACATTGACCAATGAAGATGTTATTCGTGTCGATTTTGAGCAAGCATTGAATGACAAAGAGATCGAAATCATCAACCCGATGAACGCCTTTGTTGATTCCATCATTAATGCCATCGATATTGAATCGATTAAGAAAGCGAATCTACGCGTGCTGATCGACCCAATGTTTGGTGTGGCGAAAAACGCTCTGCAAACGGTTCTTATCAACGGGCGTTGTGATGTCGACGTAATCAACGATGGCAAAAACCCAGACTTCGGTGGCCTAATGCCTTCTCCAAGCGCAGCAACGCTGTATCGCTTGAAGCACTTAGTTGCTGCAGAAGGTTATGACATTGGTATTGGTACCGATGGCGATGCTGACCGTTTGGGTATCATCGATGAGAAAGGTCACTTCATTCACCCTAACGAAGTGCTACTGCTGCTTTATTACTACTTGTTGGAATACAAAGGCTGGAAAGGCTCTGTAGTTCGTAACATCGCAACCACACACCTACTCGATAAAGTCGCGGCGGATCATGGCGAGAAGAGCTTTGAGGTTCCAGTAGGCTTTAAGCATATCAGCTCACAAATGGAAGCTGATGACTCTCTGATTGGTGGTGAAAGCTCGGGTGGTTTAACCATTCGTGGCCACATCAAGGGTAAGGATGGCGTCTTCGCGTCAAGCCTACTGGTTGAAATGATCAGCGTGACAGGCAAGAAATTGTCTGAGTTGCTTGATGAGATCTACTCTAAATATGGCTATGCCTACACCGCGGAAGGCGATTGTAAGTTTAAACCTTCAGAGAAAGAAGCGCTCTACACCAAGATCTACGTTGAGAAACAACTGCCTGAATTTGAATATGAAATTGAAAAAGTCAGCTATGAAGATGGTGCTAAGGTGTACTTCAGGAATGGTGGCTGGGTGATTGCTCGTTTCTCAGGAACAGAGCCATTACTACGAATCTTCGCAGAAATGGAAGACCAAGACACTGCAGAACGTGTTCTTCAAAAAGTGAAAGACTTCCTCTCTCTATAGGCTTATAGAGTGCAGCAGTTTTAAATGGGACTTAACAAATTACTGCCTTGTTAAAGCCTATAGATGAAGAACTCTTGCCCAGTACTTTAGATTAAAGTGCTGGGCTTTTTTATGGCTAACTTCTATTGCTTAGCTGAGTCGGATTTAGTGGATCTAGCTAGCGACTAAGCTAAGTTAGAACGCCAGCACACCTTTAGTATCTACTTTCACAGTGACTGGCATACCGACTTCAAGCGCTTCCGACGAGGTCGCTAATAACTTCTGACCATTGGCTTCAATCACATAACGACAATGGTCGCCCATGAATTGCTGCTCCAGTACAGACAGATTACTATCGGCATCACGGCTTGCTACAATATGTTGAGGTCTTAACAACAACGCGCAATCCGCACCCACCTCAATCTCTGTTTGTGCTTTCGCTTCAATCAGACCTAAGCTGGTTTCAAACTCATTGTCTGAAATACGTTGTGCATTCAGGTAGCTACCACCACCCAAGAAATCAGCCACAAACTTGCTTGATGGGTGGAAGTACAACTCAGATGCTGAACCATACTGTTCAATCACACCATGGTTCATCACGGCCATTTTATCCGCAAAGGCAAATGCTTCTTCACGGCTGTGTGTCACAAAGATTGCCGTTACACCCTGCTTCTTAAAGATCTTACGAATCTGAGAGATCAGCTCATGGCGTACTTGAGTATCAATGTTCGAGAAAGGTTCATCCAACAACAGTAGATCCGGCTTATAAGCCAAAGAACGCGCAATCGCGACACGTTGTTGCTGACCACCAGACAATTGATGCGGGTAACGATCGCCATATTGATCAAGATGAACGAGCTCAAGCATCTCTTGAACCTTTGCTTTCTTGTCTTGCTCAGACATATCACGCAGGCCAAATGCCACGTTCTGATTTACCGTCAGATGTGGGAACAGTGCGTAATCTTGGAAGATCATGCCGATGTTACGTTGCTCTGGCGGTAACCAGTTTTTACCATCATCAATGGTTTGGCAATTGAGGTTCATTACACCATGGCTCAAAGGCAATAACCCAGCAATAGCCTTTAACAAAGTCGTTTTACCGCAACCACTGGCACCAAGCAGACATACGATCTCGCCATGTTCAACTTCAAGAGAAAGCGACTCAAGAACCGTTTGTGACTCATACTTACAAGTCAGATCTTTAATGGATAATGCACAGCTCATTAGTTTTTTTGCTCCAAAGAACGGTTAACGATGATCAACGGGATGAGGCCTACCAGTACAAGTAACACGGCAGGCATCGCAGCCAGCTCTAGATGCTCATCTGAGGCGTAGTTATAAACATAGGTTGCTAGGGTTTCAAAGTTAAATGGACGCAGCAATAGAGCCGCATTTAACTCTTTCATCGACTCGATAAACACCAGTAATCCAGCAATCAAGGCACCGCGTTTAATCAGAGGTAAATGCACTCGACGCAGCATCTGGTTGGTGTTGCACCCCATGGTCTTTGAAGCCATATCCAATGAAGGAGAAACTTTACTTAAACTACTTTCCACACTGCCAATAGCAACCGCAGAAAAGCGCACCACCATCGCAAAAATAAGCGCAAACATAGAGCCTGAGAAAATCAGCCCCGGACGTCCCCACTCCATCATTTTAGCTATGTCGTTTACTAGGTGGTCCATAAACAAAACGGGCACCATCACACCGATGGCTAATACCGTTCCTGGCACCGCATAGCCCATAGAAGATAGGCGCATGAAGGCTAGATTATGCTTCGCAGGGCTTACGCGTTGGTTAAAGTTAACAATAAGCGCAATCGCCACACCAATTAGCGCTGCAAGTATCGAGACATTTAAACTGTTAAGTGCGTACTCGCGGAACTCAGCCGTCCAGCTTTGTGCAAAATACTTGTAAGCGTAAATCAGTAATTGCCCTAAAGGGAACACGAACGCCGCGCAGACTAAACCCCAACACCAAAATAGTGCTAACCACTTCTTCCAACCAACTAAGTTGTAACGGAAATCTTCTCGACTACTGAATTGGTTTTGAAACAGCTTCTGCTTACGACGACTGTAACGTTCCGAGCTCAACAGCAGTATCACGATAATCAACATAATGGCTGAGATCTTAGCGGCAGCGGTCAGGCTAGAGTAGCCAAGCCACGTGTCATACACCGCGGTCGTCAAGGTGTTTACAGCAAAGTAACTCACCGTACCAAAGTCACCGATGGTTTCCATTGCAACAAGCGATAAACCAACTGCAATCGAAGGACGAACTAAGGGTAATGAGATGCGACGAAAGCTCTCCCAAGGCGAGCACTTTAATAGACGAGCAGATTGCAACAGCGAAACATTCTGCTCCATAAATGCAGCACGACATAGCAAGTAAACATAAGGGTACAGCACTAAAGAGAGGACGATAATAGCGCCGGTTAAGGTTCTTATGTCTGGGAACCAATACTCTCCTGGCCCCCATCCAGTGAGGTCACGAAGTAAGATTTGCACAGGGCCGGCGAAATCAAACCAATCGGTAAATATATAGCCCACGATATAACCCGGCATCGCGAGCGGTAGAACTAAAGCCCACTGCAGCACCTTTTCGCCAGGTACACGACACATCGCCATGATCCATGCCGAAGGAATACCAAATAGCAGCGATAAGAACATGGTTCCTAGCACTAAAACGACAGTGTTATAAGCATAGGTCGGCATCACCGTGGACATCAAATGAGAAAAAAGCTCATCTGTTTCACCCACAGCGGTCGTGAATATCGCTAAGATCGGAAAAACCAGTAGTGCAGCTATAACCCCACTACTGGTGTTCCATAAATAATTCTTTTCTTTCATCGCCTAATTACAACGAGGCTTAATGGAATACAAATGCAGTTGCAAATACATCTCATGCCCTTTTAGTGGTGGGGGTTATTTATACCCATATACTGTAATGACTTCAAGGAGCTGTGCTAATAACTCTCAAGATCCATCAAGAGCTTTGTTTCAAAAAGTGACTTAACTAAAACAAAACAACCCCAAGCACCAAAAACGGCGACTTGAGGTTGTTTAATCTAATATTGGCCGAAGCCAATATTAGGAATTACAGGTCGAATTTAACTTCGTCTAGAAGCTTGATTGCAGCTTCGTGGTGATCTGCAATTTGGTCTAGAGAAATAGTATCTGCCTTGAATTCACCCCAAGAAGCTACTAGCTCAGAAGGTTTAACATCAGCTTTAACTGGGTATTCGTAGTTTACTTCTGCGTACATACCTTGTGCTGTGTTACCAGATAGGAATTCCATTAGCTTAACTGCGTTCTCTTTGTTTGGAGAGAATTTAGCCATTGCCATACCAGAGATGTTTACGTGAGTACCCGTCGTCTCTTGGTTAGGGAAGTTGATGTAAACAGCGTCAGCCCAAGCTTTTTGCTCTTTATCGTTAACCATCTTACCTAGGTAGTAGCTGTTACCAAGAGAAACGTCACATAGACCTTCTTTGATAGCTTTAACTTGTGCACGGTCGTTACCTTGAGGTTTACGAGCTAGGTTAGCTTTTACGCCTTCTAGCCACTCTTTAGTTTCAGCTTCGCCTTTATGAGCAATCATAGAAGATACTAGAGAAACGTTGTATGGGTGCTTACCGCTACGAGTACAGATTTTGCCTTTGAATTCAGGCTTAGCTAGATCAGCGTAAGTGAAATCTTCACCTAGACGACCAACACGGTCACGTGAAGAGTAAACGCTACGAGTACGAGTTGTTAGAGCAAACCACTCGTTGTCCGCATCTTGGTACTGAGCTGGGATGTTCTTTTCTAGAACGTCGCTGTTTACCGCTTGAACCAAACCTTTTTCAGTTAGCTCAGATAGACGGCTGATATCAACAGTTAATACCACGTCTGCAGGGCTGTATTCGCCCTCTTGAGCTAGCTTCTCTGCTAAACCTTTCTTAGCAAACTTAACATTCACCTCGATACCTGTCTCTTTTGTGAACTCATCGAACATTGGCTCAACAAGGAAAGGTTGGCGGTAAGAGTATACGTTTACTTCTTCAGCAGCCATTGCTGCTGGTGCGATTGTGCTGCACGCAAGAGCTGAAAGAGTTAGCAGTTTTTTCATGATTCAATCCTTTTTTGCATAGAAATGATAATATTTATCAGTTGCATTATTATATGTATCATTAGATTAAACACAATGTTAAACATAAAAAAAACCTGCTCATCAGAGCAGGTTTCAAGTAGGTTAAGTGTAAATGTTTGTAAATTATTTTACCGACACAAATTCTGGGTAAGCGCCTACACCACAATCGTGCATGTCCATACCTTCCAGCTCTTCGTCTTCACTTACACGGATACCGATTGTCGCTTTAAGCACAGCCCATACCGCTAGACTCGCACCAAATACCCAAGCAAAGATTACTGCAGCACCTAGTAGTTGAGCACCGAATGTTGCATCTGCGTTGCTTAGTGGCACAGCCATTAGACCGAAGAAACCACACACACCGTGTACTGAGATAGCACCTACTGGATCATCAATCTTAGCTTTGTCTAGAGCGATGATGCTGAATACAACCAATGCGCCAGATACCGAACCAATTGCTACTGCGAATAGAGGTGATGGTGATAGAGGGTCTGCAGTGATTGCTACTAGGCCTGCTAATGCGCCGTTAAGAATCATTGTTAGGTCTGCTTTACCCCAAGTTGTTTTACATACTAGTAGTGCTGCGATTGCACCCGCTGCTGCTGCTGCGTTGGTGTTAAGGAAGATTTGACCAACTGCTGTCGCGTTCTCGAAGTCTGAAACCATTAGTTGAGAACCGCCGTTGAAACCGAACCAACCGAACCAAAGGATAAATGTACCTAGTGTTGCAAGCGGCATGTTTGAACCAGGGATTGGGTAGATTTCACCATTCTTACCGTATTTACCTTTACGAGCACCCAGTAGTAGAACACCTGCTAATGCAGCAGCTGCGCCAGCCATGTGTACAATACCTGAACCAGCAAAGTCACTGAAGCCTGCTTCTGATAGGAAACCACCACCCCAAGTCCAGTAACCTTCAACAGGATAAATGAACGCAGTTAGTACTACTGAGAAGATTAGGAATGACCAAAGCTTCATACGCTCAGCAACCGCACCAGATACCACAGACATTGCTGTTGCAACGAATACTACCTGGAAGAAGAAATCTGATTCTAAAGAGTGGTCTGCACCTTCACCTTGAGTACCAATCAGAGTACCGAATGATGGCAACCAACCGCCTTCACCGTTATCCACATACATAATGTTGTAACCAACAACTAAGAAAGCAGTACAAGCAATCGCGTACAAGCAGATGTTCTTAGTTAAAATTTCTGTGGTGTTCTTTGAACGAACTAGGCCAGCTTCTAACATCGCGAAGCCTGCTGCCATCCACATTACTAACGCACCTGAAATGAGGAAGAAAAAAGTGTCTAGTGCGTAACGTAGTTCCGTTACTGTTGTTGTAAGTTCCATATTAAAGTCTCCAGTCCTTGTAATTCTTTAAAGTGCTTCAGCATCCATTTCACCAGTACGAATTCGTACGGCTTGGCTTAGGTCATACACAAAAATTTTGCCATCGCCGATTTTTCCGGTGTGTGCCGCTTGGCTAATCGCTTCAACAACTCGGTCAACATTTTCAGCTTGAGTAGCTATCTCTAGTTTTACCTTTGGTAGGAAATCTACTTGGTATTCCGCACCACGGTACAATTCAGTGTGTCCTTTCTGACGACCAAAGCCTTTCACTTCAGAGACCGTCATACCTTCAATACCCACATCAGAGAGAGCTTCACGTACATCATCTAATTTGAATGGCTTAACAATGGCATTTATTAGTTTCATATTCGTTCCTTAAATTCTTCACTTAATCCGTTAATTCTCTTATTACAATCCAAGTAGCGTGCCAAAAAGTTAACCTATTGATTTTAAAGAATATAGAAATAATAAAGCCGTAATAACAAAAAAGGCCGCACCAATATGGTGCGGCCTTTTCACTATCTTAATGCGTTGCACTATTGTTGCTCCAGTTTTGGGCAACAAGGTCTCAAAAGCTAAAATAGAAACAGAATATCGAGCTTAGAAAATCAAAGACTAGTAACCTAGAAACTCCATCCAACGCTCAATCAGTAGCTCGAAGTCATCGATTCCACAGCTTGCTTGGCTCTCGCAGTTATAAAAGTCGAACTCACTGCCCTCTTCCATCTCTTGCTCGTGGCCAAGTACGTTTTCTTGAATCGTCACTTCGTCTTCATTGATAGCTAAACTGATCTCTTTACCAAGCAAGGTCACTTCATTGCTCAGATCCTGTCGAGATTGCTCAATAAGCGCCATTACATTTTCTAGTTTCTGCTTATCTTTACCGATCTCTTCTTGTAGCCAGCGGCCAACGATCTCGTGCCCCATGCTGCACTTTACATAGTACTCGCCCATTAAAGTGTTTCTTGTAAATTCAAATTCCATAAAGGCTCCGCGCACTAATGACAGATAGGGTTAAAAATGAGGCGAGAGTATATAGCGAAGTCATCAATAGATCGAGTCGCTCGTCACCGAACATTCAGACATAAAAAAACGCCTACCGAAGTAGACGCTCTATCATTTGGGTTTCTCTAAATAGTTGGAGTAGCAGCTAGGCGACAAGTACGTTCATCCCTATGAGCATAGAAGCTCTATGTAATTAGGGTGAACGTACGCCGTCAACAACGCTGCCGCTACAAATATGACGAGGAACTAGGCTGGTTCTTGGAAAATAACTGTATCTGCTTTTTCCGTGTACTGACCCATTTTATGGAAGTTCAGGTAGCGGTATGTATCTGCAGCCGTTGCATTAATCTTCTCTGCGTACTCTAGGTACTCTTCTTTTGTTGGGATACGACCAAGAATCGCACCAACCGCAGAAAGTTCAGCAGAAGCTAGGTAAACATTCGCACCAGTACCCAAACGGTTCGGGAAGTTACGAGTAGACGTAGACATTACTGTCGACTTGTCTGCAACACGTGCTTGGTTACCCATACACAGTGAACAACCCGGAGTTTCGATACGAACCCCTGCACGGCCGAAGATGCCGTAGTAGCCTTCTTCTGTCAGCTGGTCTTTATCCATCTTAGTTGGCGGAGCAACCCATAGGCGAGTGTTTAGAGAACCATTGAACTCTTCAAGCATCTTACCTGCAGCACGGAAGTGACCGATGTTCGTCATACAAGAACCGATGAACACTTCTTGAATCTCAGTGCCTTGAACGTCAGAAAGAAGACGAGCATCATCTGGATCGTTTGGAGCACATAGGATTGGTTGATCGATGTCAGCAAGGTCGATCTCGATAACGTGAGCGTATTCAGCGTCTGAATCAGCAGACAGTAACTCAGGGTTAGCTAGCCACTCTTCCATAGCTGTAATACGACGTTCGATAGTGCGAACGTCACCGTAGCCTTCAGCGATCATCCACTTAAGCATCACGATGTTCGAGTTCAAGTACTCAGAGATAGACTCTTCAGAAAGCTTAACCGTACAACCTGCAGCAGAACGCTCAGCAGATGCATCAGAAAGTTCGAATGCTTGCTCAACAGATAGATGTTCAACACCTTCAATTTCTAGTACGCGACCAGAGAATTCGTTGATCTTACCTGCTTTCTCTACAGTCAGTAGACCTTGCTTGATACCGTATAAAGGAATCGCGTGTACTAGGTCACGTAGCGTGATACCTGGCTGCATTTCACCTTTAAAACGAACCAAGATAGATTCAGGCATATCAAGTGGCATAACACCCGTTGCTGCCGCGAATGCGACTAGACCAGAACCCGCAGGGAACGAAATACCTAATGGGAAACGAGTATGCGAGTCACCACCTGTACCAACAGTATCAGGAAGAAGCATACGGTTTAGCCATGAGTGGATAACACCATCTCCCGGACGCAGTGAAACACCCGCACGGTTCATGATGAAATCAGGTAACGTATGGTGAGTGTTAACATCAACCGGTTTCGGGTATGCCGACGTGTGACAGAAAGACTGCATCACTAAATCAGCAGAGAAGCCAAGACATGCAAGGTCTTTAAGCTCATCACGCGTCATAGGACCCGTAGTATCTTGAGAACCTACGGTTGTCATCTTAGGCTCACAGTACTGACCAGCACGCACGCCTTCAACACCACATGCTTTACCTACCATCTTCTGAGCAAGCGTGTAACCTTTATCAGACGCAGAAGGGTCAATTGGTTTAGCAAACATATCCGTTTCAGCTAGACCTAAAGAGTCACGAGCACGACCAGTTAGACCACGACCGATGATCAGTGGAATACGACCACCAGCACGAACTTCATCTAGAAGAACTTTGCTGAGTTCGAAGTTTGAAATCACAGAACCGTTTTTGTGAACAACACCTTCGTACGGGTAGATATCAATGATATCGCCCATGTTCATGTCTTGTACGTTCAGTTCGATAGGTAGTGCGCCTGAATCTTCCATTGTGTTGTAGAAGATTGGAGCAATTTTACCACCTAGACAAACACCGCCAGTGCGTTTGTTTGGTACGAATGGGATATCTTCACCCATGAACCAAAGCACTGAGTTTGTCGCAGATTTACGAGAAGAACCTGTACCAACAACATCACCAACGTAAGCCAGTGGAATGCCATCTTTTTGTAGTTCTTCAATTTGAGTAATTGGACCAACGTTACCCTGGTCATCAGGAGTAATGCCTTCACGCTCCATTTTCAGCATCGCTTTTGCGTGTACTGGGATATCAGGGCGTGACCATGCATCTGGCGCTGGAGATAGGTCATCGGTGTTCGTTTCACCAGTGACTTTGAATACTTTTACTGTGATTTTTTCTGCTACTTTATCTTTCGCTGTAAACCATTCAGCATCAGCCCAAGATTGAAGTACTTGTTGTGCAGCAGCATTGCCAGCTTTCGCTTTCTCTTCTACGTCGTAGAATGCATCGAACATTAGGAGAGTGTGAGACAGTGCTTTAACAGCGATAGGAGCAAGCTCAGCATCATCAAGCAGAGATACTAGAGATTCGATGTTGTAACCACCTTGCATAGTACCAAGCAATTCTGCAGCTTTTGCTTTGCTTACTAGCGGAGATGATACTTCACCCTTTGTGATAGCCGTAAGGAAACCTGCTTTTACATAAGCAGCTTCATCTACACCCGGTGGAATGCGGTTTTCTAGTAGGTCAAGAATGATTTCTTCTTCACCTTGAGGTGGATTCTTCAGAAGTTCAACTAGGCCAGCAACCTGCTCAGCATCTAGTGGTTTTGGAACAACTCCCTCGGCAGCACGTTCTTCGACGTGTTTACGGTAGGCTTCAAGCACGACTTTTTTCCTCTCATTGCGGTTCACTTCTTACCTTCATAATTGTTAGTAAAATAAAGAAGTGAACATCCTTGGAAACTTGGCTCTCCATTGCCATTTTTGTCATTCAATTTGTATTGATGAGCGGCGTCATAGAGGCCAAACTGTGGGCGGTAGAATAGCAAATTTAACGTTAAATTAAAATCTTATCATTTTGACCAACATAGCAAGTTAAGACGAAAGTCCCACTATTTTTGCCTATTTACGCACTTAAATGACGACTCTGCGCATGATTATTTGTAAGAGGTTCCTACAATCAAGTAAACCGAGTCGAAGTTATCTTCCGTTCGTCCATAAGCTAATATGATTGGCCCAATTGGCGAATCCACACCCGCGAAAACAGACCCAGCTGTATACATTGGCGCTTCATCAAGCCTTAAATCATTGTTCGACCAGACACCACCATGTTCAATGGATGCGCCCACGTAGAACGGTGATTCAAAAAGACCGAAGTCATTTTCAAACCACTTATATCGATAGATCAGACTGGTGTACGCCAAGTTCTGACCGATTAAGCTATTTCTTGGGATACCGGATAGGTTAAGGAAACCACCTAGCTCTTTAGGGTCGATAGGAAAAATCGAGTTCTTACTCTCCACAATGCCATAATCGACCTTTCCGACTAAAGTATGTCTTTCATAACTTTGTGCAGCCATGAAATTCGCTGAAAACTCATAAACAGTATCACTCTCAGAGGTGAGTTCAGTGTCATTGATATTAGTATCATTCTGAAAGTCGTCATGAGAGACCAGATATTCCAAGTCGACAAAATAGCCTTCGGTAGGCAAGCTAAAGTTATCTAAAGTATCCAATCGATAACTGATGAAACCGCCAATACGTTTGTACCCACCGTTACCAAGAGAAGGCAGCGAAGCCACCTCCACATCACCATCGGTATAACGCGCGCCGAATTTCAGCTCTTGCCACAAAGTGGGTTGATAGCCCAACGCGATTTCACCAATGTATTCGCTGTATGTCATAGGGAAATAGTCTTGAGTTACATCCAGAGTAGGTTCTTCAATCTCATCAATGTCCACTGGCAAATTTCGGTTTTGCTTACTGTAGACAATCGAAGCTGAAGTAAATAACTTCTGACTAGAGAAGAAAGGCGAAAAGAGTTCCGCCTCAATTCGTTTATCCGTACCCATCTCGATATTGGTTCTTAACTCCGCACCGTGCGAGTTAATATCGGTGAAGTTAGCCGAAAGACCGATCGAGTATTGGCTTGTGGTAGAGAAATCATCTTCAAGAAAGAATCGGAAGTTAAGGTAGTTAGGCCCCCATGACTTCTCATCCACATCCACATGAAGTTGCTCTTCACCATCAACCGTATCAAATTCATAAGTCACGAGTTCAAATCTATCTAATGCATAAAGATCTTGCACTTTAGATTCGATTTCACTGGTTTTCAGAACCTCACCAGCATCGAGGTTTAAGCGGTTTTCAAGCAGCTTGTCTGAATAGTGGGTGTTGTTATTGATAACCACCTTGTCGATCACGGTTTTATCACCGTGCTTCAGCTGTCTACGAGCCTTCTGCTTGTCATCAATATAGTGTTGGTAGTCTGCATTCGAGAGTGACAACTTAGAAAGCTGTTCTGTGTACTGCCTAGTCGCTTCATACCCAGCATGATAAGCCGTCGGCATTTTATCGAACTCTGTGGTTTCCATTTCTCCAACATCAGGGCGTAGGAAGAAATCATGGTCCGTTAACGTAGCGGCTTGCTCTTGAGTACTGCGTTGAACTAAGTAATTAGAGAGTTGGTCTGCGGCAGCAAGAAAGTTAGTGAAGTCTTCTTTGCTCTTGTAATTTGTACTGATATCAACAGCAATGACGATGTCTGCACCCATCGCTCGGGCAACATCCACAGGCATGTTATTGGTCACACCACCATCGACCAGCATTCGCCCATCGACTTCATAAGGTGGAAGCGCTCCGGGTACTGACATACTCGCCATCATGGCATCAACGAGATGACCATGGTCAATGACGACTTCTTCAAGTTCGATGATATCGGTTGCTACAGAACGGTATGGGATAGCAAGGTTGTCGAAAGAGTCGAATGAAGATAGATTGCCGGTGGTCTCACGCAGGATACGCAACATATTCTGACCTTGAACCACACCTTTTCTCGCTTTGATTTCCCCCCAACCTAAACCGAGGTCGGTGTTCAATTGATAGCGATCTTCATACTCTTTATCACGTACACGGCGATCACTACGGTTAACGCGATCGCGATAGCCGCGATTCCAATCAACCGTATAAATAAAACTTTCAATCTCGTCAGCGCTCATTCCTGTCGCATAAAGACCGCCAACGTAGGCGCCCATACTGGTACCAGTGATGTAATCGACTGGGATCTGCATCTCTTCTAAGGCCTTAAGCACACCGATGTGGGCAGCACCTTTCGCTCCCCCACCAGCAAGAACGACAGCGACGGTTGGCCTTTTATGAGCTTGTGCAAGCTCAACGTGTTCTGATGAAACAACCTTTGCCGCAGTTGCAGCAAACAGTTGAAAACTGATCACTGTACCTACAACACCTAAGCTGCTCACTAACCAACGAGAAATCATTCTTTAAACTATCCTTGTCATTGTTTTCTGTTACGACTTTACCACTGAAAAAGCTTCTTTAGCCACTGTTTTGGTTGACTTTCACAGCCCTTTTTAATGTTCCCGCCTTCATCCCAAACTGGCAATTTAACGGTACCATCACAGTCAAACTCTAACGCGCCTTCAGGAGTTCGAGTAAAGCTGGCGGTCGCAATCCCTGTCGGCCAAGGCAGCAATAACTGTTCTGGTGTTCTTTGCTTCAGGTAATCGGCATAGACACGCAGCGCACCGCTAGAACCTGTGAGTTTAGTCGGTTTATTGTCATCACGCCCGAGCCAAATCGTCGTCACTTCACGACCATCAACCCCAACAAACCAACTATCGCGACTGTCGTTACTGGTGCCCGTTTTACCGGCTAACCCTGCCCATGCAAACTGACCTTGTAGGAAGCGACCCGTACCTTCCGACACCCCACGTTTCATCGCATAGGTTGTTAGCCAAGCGGCTTGCTGGTCAACACTTTGCGATACGCGAGGGATTGATTGATATAGAACCTCACCATCATTATCAATCACTGAACGAAGCGCAGACAGCGGTGCGATACGGCCAGAGTTAGTGATTGTCTGGTACATCTGTGCTACTTGGAATGGTGTCAGTGAGAATGAACCCAAGAACATCGATGGAACTGGGCGAATCTCATTTTTATCGACACCCAGTTTTCCAATCGTATCTGAGACACTATCAATACCTAACTGCATTCCCAATCGAACCGTTGGCACGTTATAAGATTTCGAAAGTGCCACATACAAAGGCACCTCTCCGCGGAACTTACGATCGAAGTTTCTCGGGCTCCAGACGCTGCCTTTACTGCCTTTCAAGCTGAGTGGCGTATCCATCAAAGTCGTCGCAAGCGTGTACTTTTGTGGCTGCTCTAATGCCGTCAGATAGATTGCAGGTTTGACTAATGAACCAATTGGGCGACTTGCGTTCAAGGCACGGTTAAAGCCATCGTAGCCAGTACGCTTGCCCCCTACCATCGCACGGATTTCACCAGTATTTCTATCTACAGCAATCGCAGCCGCTTCAAGTTTGTCACCTGCAGTTTTGGATAGATCTGGTACCTTACGCGCAATCGACTTCTCTAGCTTATCTTGAGACACCGGATCAAGAGAGGTAAACACACGTATCCCTTTCTTAGCTTCAAATCGGTCTCCAACGTACTTTTTCAGCTCGATGTTTACCTGTTGGAAGTAAGCAGGCTGTCGGCTGGCAATGCGCGGGTTGTCTTGAATATCCAAGTCACGGCTTGCTGCCTCTTCATACTGTCTCGGAGTCAAAATATCTTGCTGCATCAACAAGCGAAGAACCAGATCTCGTCGAGTCTTAGCGCGTTCAGGATAGCGAACAGGATTGTAATACGACGGCCCTTTCACCATACCAACAAGCAATGCTAACTGATCGATGCGCAGCTCTTGAATCGGTTGACCGAAGTACAAGCGAGATGCTAAGCCGAAACCATGGATGGCTTGACCGCCATTTTGACCAAGGTAAACCTCGTTTAGGTAAGCTTCTAGGATACGGTCTTTGCTGTAACGATGATCCAAGATCAGTGCGATGTAGGCCTCACGAACCTTACGCCACAGAGTGCGCTCACTAGATAGGAACAAGTTCTTCGCCAACTGTTGAGTCAGCGTACTACCACCTTGTACCGTGCGTCCGGCTTTAACGTTTACCACCATCGCACGAGCAATCGCCAATGGCGAAACCCCATCATGCTGGTAGAAGTTTCGGTCTTCGGTCGCCAGTAGCGCATCAACCATCACTTCTGGGAATTGGTTACGTTTTAAGAACAGTCGCTGCTCATCGTTGCTTTTTTCAAGCATACCCAGCATTTTCGGTTCAACACGCAGATAACCCATGTCGCCTTTTTTCTCTAGCGACTGGATTCGAGTTAATTCATTGCCATTGAAGTGCAACATCACGTGACGGTCGGCTTCCGGCCCATCAACAAACTCGAACGGACGACGGATCATCTCAATCTTGGTTGAAGAAGAAGAGTACTCACCCGGGTGACGAGGAGAATTCACCTTACGATAATTAAGTACATCCAGTTCATTCTTAACCTGTGTCAAACTCACCGCAGTACCCGGAGACAGGTCCAACACACGAGCATAAACAACGGTAGGCAAATCAAACAATTGACCTTCAAAGCGCTGCTTGACCACAGAATCTAGATAGATACCGACGAACAACAACAGCGCCGCCAAGGCTAAGCCCGCTTTCCACGCAATGCCCCAAAGGATCTTCAACCAACCTCGGTTACCCGTTTTTTTGGCTCTTGGTTTGGTCTTCTTCGCAGCCGCTCTCGGTTTTCGAGGCTTGGCTTTGGTCGCTGGTGACTTCTTTGCTGGCGCTTTTTTAGGTGGTGCCTTTTTTGGCGTTAACATTTTGGTCATCATCGGTTCAACTGTCGTTTGGTTTTAGTGGTTGCTACATGGTTAGCAGGATCATCGGGCCAAGGGTGTTTTGGGTAACGGCCTTTCATCTCTTTTTGTACTTCTTTGTACGCGCCAGCCCAAAAGCCAGCTAAATCTTGAGTGATTTGCAATGGTCGCTGCGCTGGAGAAAGTAACTCAAGTACGACTTTTTTACGACCTTGCGCTATCAATGGTGAGTCTTGCTCACCAAAGACTTCTTGCATTCGCACCGAGATCACAGGCTCCGATTGATAATGGTATCGAATCGCTTTTTTACTGCCTGTAGGCATCACGTAATGCGTCGGTAACCATTGGTCGATTTCTTGATTCAACGGCCAACCAAGGTACGCCGACAGTGCTTGTTCAATGGAAACATTCGACAACCCTTTTGCTGACTTAATGCCATTCAAATACGGCGATAACCAAGTATCTAGATGTTCCATTAAGCTAGCATTATCCATCGCAGGCCAATCATGCTCTGGCATCCAAAGCTGGGCGCAGCGTACACGCTCAACAAGCTGCTTAGTCGCTGGCGTCCAATGTAAATGATCAAGCCCACATCGAGCGATATAATTGAGTAGCGCTTGGCTCGCCTGATTCGCACTCGGCTCTGGTAACGCTTTGGTACTGATAATCAGTTTGCCCAAAGAGACTCGCTGCTCGGCAACTAAACGGCCACGTTTTTCATCCCAATCCGCATAATCTGAACAGGCGAAGAGTTTTGGAAATGCTTCTTCTAACTGTGCAATATCAACGGCGGTTGCCAAGAAAATCTGACTGGCTCGTCCTGTGCTGCGCATCAAATCAATCACCACGATGTAATCGTTGTTCGCCAATGGATCATCGTCACGAACCTCAGCGCCGTGACCATTCGCAAGCAGGAAAGCACTACTTGTTGCGCTTCTCGCTTGAGCTATTCGGTCAGGGAATGCAAAACAAAGCACTAATGGTAACAATGATTCATCAAGTTGTGACAAATCTACGTGATGATTGAGTTTGCTGGCGAGACTTTTCGCTCGCTGCATCACCACGCTGTTTTTCGAATGTTTTCTTTGCTTAAGGCGATGTAATGAATGCTGAATATCGGTGACGTTGCGTTCAGGCTCTTCAAGTAAAGCGGCGGCGACAATCGCCGCATTCAGCAATGCTTGGCTGCCTTTTTGCGCTTTTATAAGCATGCTGGCGATACGTGGCTCAAGGCCTAAACGTTGAGCCTGTTTACCTAGCGCTGTAAATTGGCCATTGCTATCTAATAGCTCAAGGCTTTGCAGTAGTTGCTTGGCTTGCTCAACTGAAGCTTGTGGCGGAATATCTAGCCATTGCAACTCATCTGCATTTGCAGCGCCCCACTGCGTCAACTCAGCCACCAGCGAAGAGAGATCTGAATGTAGAATTTCAGGCTCAGGTACAGCGGGTTGCTGCATTAACTGCGTTTCGCTGTACAAGCGAACACATAGACCCTCTTCAATTCGCCCTGCACGGCCTGCACGCTGCTCAGCGGAAGACTGCGAGATTTTCACTTGCTCAAGCTTGGTGATACCTGTTTTCAAATCAAACTTGGCGACTCGTTCAAGGCCAGAATCCACCACTAACCGAATGCCCTCAATGGTCAAAGAGGTTTCAGCAATATTGGTGGCCAACACCACTTTTCGACGCCCTTTCTCAGATGGTGCTATCGCTTTCTGCTGTTGAGGAAAACTGAGTTGACCATACAAAGGGCACACATCGATATCGCTAGAGAGTTGTTCTAGTTGAGACTCCACCTGCTTAATTGCAGAAACGCCAGGCAAGAATGCTAACAACGAACCGGATTCCTTCTCCATCAAAGAACGGATCACATTCGCCATTTTAGGGGCTAAATATTCATTACTACTGAGAGGCTGATAACGAAAGTCGACCGGAAAAGTACGACCTTGAGATTCAACATATTTGGCATTCGGCAATAAAGATTGCAGCGCTTGTTGATCTAACGTTGCCGACATCACAACCACTTTCAGATCATCTCGTAGCGCCTCTTGGATCTCTAGGCTAAAAGCCAAAGCGGTATCGGCATGAATGCTGCGTTCGTGAAACTCATCGAAGATCACCATGTCCACCCCTATCAATTCAGGGTCAGTTTGGATCATTCTTGTCATGATTCCTTCGGTAACGATCTCCAAGCGAGTTGCACTGCTGGTTTTAGATTCACCACGAACTCTAAAACCTATGCTCTCCCCGACCTTCTCTCCCAACTGGCTCGCCAAGTAAGTCGCAATGTTTCTTGCCGCCAAACGCCTAGGCTCAAGCATGATAATTTTGCCTTGAACGGCATTAGTCTTAACCAGCTGTAAAGGGAAGAATGTTGACTTACCTGCACCGGGAGCGGCCTTTAGAATAAGTTGAGTGTGTGTTTCTACGCCAGCGAGCAGATCTGGCATCACAGCTTCTATGGGCAGTTGTGGCAATGGGAGAACCTTGTGGTGTAATGTTGGCAACATTGTACATAAAAACCTACCCGTCTAAATAAGTAATATGCACTTCAATCCGCCATTAGAGTCAGCGACTCTTATCAAACGCTATAAACGCTTTCTCACTGACATCAAACTTCCAGACGGCAGCGAGCGTACTATTCACTGTGCTAACACTGGCGCAATGACAGGATGTGCGACCCCAGGCAACACCGTTTGGTACTCAACATCCGATAACGCAAAAAGAAAGTACCCAAACAGCTGGGAGATCTCAGAAACAGATAAAGGTCACCGTATTTGTGTAAATACTGCGCGAGCAAACCAGCTAGCGGTGGAAGCAATTGAAAATGGGACTATAGTTGAACTCTTAGGTTATAACGCGTTACGAACCGAAGTGAAGTATGGTAACGAGAATAGTCGAATTGACATTCTGCTTGAAGATAACGAAAAGCCGCCTTGTTATATCGAAGTAAAAAGCGTCACTTTGCTCGACGAGCAACAAGTGTCAACTAAACAACAAGCGTCAACCGAAGGACAAGGTTTTTTCCCTGATGCGGTCACCACCAGAGGCCAAAAACATCTGCGTGAACTCACAGAAATGGTCGAATCTGGAAATAGAGCCGTACTTTTATTCACTGTTTTGCATTCAGGTATTGAAAAAGTGTCTGCGGCACACCATATAGACGCCAAATATTCGTTATTACTAAAACAAGCACAAGACGCTGGAGTTGAAGTGCTTTGCTATAAAGCAGAGCTCAGCAGTACTCAAATACAACTAAAACAATCTGTTGAATTTATCAATAACTGAACAAAGATGTTGAACAAATCACATTGATTGCAAGTTTGAATAAGAGTATTTGCCACCATTCGTTCTTTCTGCTATAGATACCCGCCTTAAAATTAGCTGCTTTGCAGTTGACTAGGTGTAAATAGGAGATGCTGTATGCCAGAATCTAAGAAAAAAGCGCTAGGCATCCTAGCCATCGCAGGTGTTGAACCGTACCAAGAAAAGCCAGGTGAAGAATACATGTCACCTGAGCAAACGGAACATTTTACAAAAATTTTAGCAGCTTGGCGCAACCAGCTCAGGGAAGAAGTTGATCGTACTGTTCACCACATGCAGGACGAAGCAGCGAATTTCCCAGACCCAGTTGACCGTGCTTCTCAAGAAGAAGAATTCAGCCTAGAGCTACGCAACCGTGACCGTGAGCGTCGTCTAATCAAGAAAATTGAAAAGACACTAGACAAGATCGAAGAAGACGATTTCGGCTTCTGTGATTCTTGCGGTATCGAGATTGGCATTCGTCGCCTTGAAGCTCGTCCAACTGCTGACCTTTGTATTGACTGTAAAACACTTGCAGAGATCAAAGAGAAACAGATGCAAGGTTAATTCTTGCAGATATAAAGAAAGGGAGCTTTGGCTCCCTTTTTTGTTGGTGAACTCAGCGTTGAAGCGTGAGTTTGAAGCAATACTACGACAGTTAAACGTCTTAAGAATCAGCTACTGCGGTACCATCCAGATTAGGTTATTCACACATGAATTATATCGGGCGCTTTGCACCATCACCGTCAGGTCCTCTTCATTTTGGCTCACTTGTTGCTGCTCTTGGTAGCTACTTCCAAGCAAAATCTAACCAAGGAAAATGGTTGGTTCGTATGGAAGACCTAGATCCGCCAAGAGAAATGGCTGGAGCTGCAGACCTGATTCTTAAGACGCTTGAGGCTTACCATCTCTTTTGGGATGGCGAAGTTGTCTATCAAAGCCAACGTCACAACATGTATCAAGCTCAAATTGATCAATGGGTCGCTGATAAACAAGCCTACTACTGCCAATGCACTCGTAAACAGATAAAAGCCTTAGGCGGTTTCTATAATGGTCACTGCCGACACGCAGGTTTGATTGATTCAGGTGAGCAAGCAGTACGCTTGTGTATGGATTACCCTGTCGAGTCGTTTGACGATGTTCGTCACGGTACAATCCAGATACCTAAGGCATTAGCGGAAGAAGATTTCATTATCAAACGTCGAGATGGATTGTTTGCTTATAACTTGGCAGTTGTCCTTGATGATATCGGCCAAGGGGTGACAGAAGTTGTTAGAGGCGCAGACCTAATCGAACCAACAGGTCGACAAATCAGTTTGTATAAGACACTCAAGCAAAAAACCGTCAGTTACCTGCACTTACCATTGGCAACCGATGGCTTGGGGAATAAACTGTCAAAACAGAACCACGCCACAGCCATCGATCTCGACAACCCAAAACCAACGCTACTGAATGCCATGCAATTCTTAGGATTCGCTATTCCTAAGGCTATTTGTGAGGCTTCAATCGATGAGATTTTATTGTGGGGCTGCCAACAATGGAACGTCAGTCAGTTACCTGATAGTTTACAAAAAGAGCACTGTAATTAGCTCGAAATTCACGGCAAATAGCAAAAACGACACATAAAAATGCCATAACCTACCACAGTGGTTAAGCAGACGATGTTCTCAAATGGCTCGCGCTAAGCTATTATTAGCCGCAATTAAACTCTGCACTACCACTTTGGACTAAGAGAAAAACAAAGTTGGCGATACCTACTTTGTTCTAAACTAATGAATACAAACGACAATACCCCAAGCGAACAACGCGGATTCCACGAATTGGCTCTGAATATTTATACTCGTCAAGAGCACAATATTTCACGCAAGCAGATCAGCGACAACGCACTAAAAGTGTTATATCGCCTGAATGGTGCGGGTTTTGACGCGTTTTTAGTCGGTGGTGGTGTACGCGATATCCTATTAGGCTCTCAGCCAAAAGATTTTGATATTGCGACCAACGCAACGCCAGAGCAAATCAAGAACCTTTTCAGAAACTGTCGCCTTATCGGTCGCCGTTTCCGCTTGGCGCATATCATGTTTGGTCGTGACATCATTGAAGTAGCCACTTTCCGAGGTCACCATCAAGAGCCATCGAAAAACGTGTCTGCACAATCTAAAGAAGGCATGCTGCTACGAGATAACGTATACGGCAGTGTTGATGAAGATGCAGAGCGCCGCGATTTCACAATCAACGCGATGTACTACAACATTGCAGACTACAGCATCCACGATTACGCCGGTGGTGTAGAAGATTTAGAAGACAAACTGATCCGTCTAATCGGCGATCCAGAAACACGCTACCGCGAAGACCCAGTACGTATGCTACGTGCAATGCGCTTCGCCGCTAAACTGGATTTCGATATTGAAGAAGATACAGCCGATCCAATCGAAGAGCTGGCACACCTCCTAAAAGATATCCCGGCAGCGCGTCTTTACGAAGAGTCTCTGAAGTTGCTTCAATCAGGCCACGGTTTAGAAACCTACCATCTGATGCGTGAATACAACCTGTTCCAACAGATGTTCCCTGCAATCGCTGAGTTCTTCACTGAAGAATACGACTCTCACACAGAACAGATGCTTGACTTGGTACTCGACTCGACTGACCTTCGTATCGAAGATGGTAAACGCGTAAACCCTGCGTTTATGTTTGCTGCGATTCTTTGGTACCCAATGAACAAGTTGGCAGACAAGCTAGTCGCAGAGCAAGGCATGGCGCACTACGATGCGATCATGGAAGCGAGCAACATTATCCTTGACCAACAAGTTAAATCTATTGCTATCCCTCGTCGTCACACAGCAACCATTCGTGAAGTTTGGCAGCTGCAATTACGACTGCCTCGCCGTAACGGTAAACGTGCCGTTCGCCTAATGGAGCTAAACAAGTTCCGTGCAGGCTACGATTTCCTAGAAATGCGTGGTGAGATTGAAGGTGGCGAAACCAAAGATCTAGCGAAATGGTGGGAGCGCTACCAAACAGCCGGTCGCAACATGCGCCAAGCCATGGCTAATGATGTAGCAGCACCAGCAAAGTCAGGCAATCGTCGCCGTAAGACTTACCGAAACAAAAAGAGTAAGCAATCAGAATGATCACTGCTTACATTGCGGTCGGCAGCAACCTTGCCGACCCAGTTAGCCAAGCAAATTTGGCTATCGAAACGCTAAAAAACCTACCGCGATCAACGTTTGTTGCGACCTCACAGCTATATAGTAGCACTCCAATGGGGCCACAAAATCAACCAGACTACATCAATGCGGTAGTGGCAATCCAAACCGAATTAACGCCAATTGAACTGCTTGATTGCACTCAAAAAATCGAGCTAGAGCAAGGGCGCGTCCGTAAAGACGAGCGTTGGGGCCCAAGAACCTTGGATCTCGACATTGTGTTATACGGCAATGAGGTGATCGATTCAGAGCGCTTAATCGTTCCTCATTACGGAATGAAAGAACGAGAGTTTGTACTCTACCCGCTTGCTGAAATCGCACCAAGTTTACAACTCCCTGATGGGACTGAGCTGACAGAACTACTCAAAATAGTAGATAAGAACGGGCTCAATGTTTGGCAGCAATAGCCAAGCGCATTAAGGAAAACCAATGAAAAAAGTAACCATTAACGACCTTATCAAATGCAAAACTGAAGGCCGTAAATTCGCGACTTCGACAGCTTACGATGCGAGCTTTGCTCAATTATTCGAAAGCCAAGAAATGCCAGTGCTGCTTGTCGGTGATTCACTGGGTATGGTTCTACAAGGCCATAACGACACATTACCAGTTACTGTTGAAGAGATTGCTTACCATACGCGCTCAGTGCGTGCAGGTAGCCCTAACTGTCTTCTTATGGCTGACATGCCTTTCATGAGCTACGCGACTCCAGAGCAAGCTTGTGAGAGCGCAGCAACGTTAATGCGTGCTGGCGCGAACATGGTAAAAATCGAAGGCGGAAGCTGGTTGGTTGATACTGTGAAGATGCTAACAGAGCGTGCAGTACCAGTTTGTGCACACTTGGGCTTAACGCCTCAGTCTGTGAACATCTTTGGTGGTTACAAGATTCAAGGCCGTGACGACGAGCAAGCCGATAAAATGGTTGCTGATGCTCTAGCATTGCAAAACGCAGGCGCACAAATCGTTCTACTTGAATGTGTACCAGCTTCATTAGCAAAACGAATTACAGAAGCTTGTGACGTACCAGTTATCGGTATCGGCGCAGGTAACGTTACCGATGGTCAGATCCTTGTTATGCATGACATGTTCGGTATTTCTGCGAATTACATGCCGAAATTCTCTAAGAATTTCCTAGCTGAAACAGGTGATATGCGTAAGGCAGTAGCTCTATACAAAGAAGAAGTAGAGAGCGCGCGCTTCCCTGATGAAGCTCATACAATCGCTTAGGAGTAAGTATGCAAACTTTTGCTGAAATAGCGGCTCTTCGTGAGCAGATTAAACAGTTTAAGCGTGATGGACGTACGGTTGCTTTTGTTCCGACAATGGGAAACCTGCATGAAGGCCACTTAACTCTGGTAAAGAAAGCTCGCGAGTTGGCTGACATTGTTGTGGTAAGCATCTTTGTTAACCCAATGCAGTTTGACCGTGCTGACGATCTAAACAACTACCCTCGTACGTTAGAAGCTGATTTAAGCAAACTAACAGGCGAAGGTGTTGAACTGGTATTTACACCAACACCAGAGGTTATGTACCCAGAAGGACTAGACAAGCAGACGTTTGTTGAAGTCCCGGGAATCTCTCACATGCTTGAAGGTGCTTCTCGTCCGGGTCACTTCCGCGGCGTATCAACAATTGTCACTAAACTGTTCAACATCGTTCAGCCAGATTTTGCATGCTTCGGCGAGAAAGATTTCCAGCAACTTGCTGTGATTCGCCAGATGACGACTGACTTAGCGTTAGACATTGAAGTTGTGGGTGTCGCGACGGTTCGTGAAATGGACGGTTTAGCAATGAGCTCTCGTAATAGCAATCTCACCATTGATGAGCGTCAACGTGCTCCTGTTCTAGCGCGCACCATGCGTTGGATCAGCAGTGCAATTCGTGGCGGTCGCGATGATTACGCATCAGTGATTGAAGATGCAACAGACCAGCTTCGCGCAGCAGATCTGCAACCAGATGAGATCTTCATTTGTGATGCTAAGACTCTGCAAGCCATCACTTCAGAATCAACTCAAGCAGTGATTCTTATGTCAGCTTTCCTAGGTAAGACTCGTCTTATCGACAACCAAGTTCTTGATTTGGTAACGGAAACGAAAGAAGAAGTGAAAGAAGAAACGGCTGAGTAATCGCGTTCTTCTCTTTGCGTAAACCTGCTTCTAACGCAAGGCAAAAACACAAATGCAGAACATAAAAAAGGTCGATGTAATATCGACCTTTTTCTTTGCCTGCAATTCAGGGGAATCAAGAGTTAGCTGCGTAAACCGATACCTTTCGTCACTAGGTAATGTGCGATGCCATACAGCAGCACGATAAACACACCTAGCACACCAAACGACGTCACAATCCCCACATCAGACACACCCAAGAAACCATATCTGAACGCGTTTACCATGTACACGATAGGGTTCAGCTTCGATATACCTTGCCAAAACTCAGGTAATAAACTGATCGAGTAGAACACACCACCAAGATAAGTCAGTGGTGTCAAGATAAAGGTAGGGATAATCGAGATGTCATCAAACGTGCGAGCAAAGACAGCATTAATCAGGCCACCCAGTGAGAACACGACTGAAGTTAGAAATACAGTCGCAATGATCACGCCCCAATGATCGACTTGTAGGTCAACAAAGAACAGTGATACGAAGGTTACGATAGTGCCGACTAGCAAACCACGCACGACACCACCCATCACAAAACCAGCGATAATCACATAGTTAGGTACTGGTGCTACAAGCAGCTCTTCAATGTTCTTTTGGAATTTAGCACTAAAGAACGACGATGCGACATTTGAATATGAGTTGGTGATCACCGACATCATGATCAAACCCGGGACAATGTATTCCATGTAGCTAAAGCCGTTCATTTCACCAATACGCGCACCAATCAGGTTACCGAAAATGATGAAGTAAAGTGTCATGGTAATCGCTGGCGGCACTAGAGTTTGCACCCAGATACGCGTAAAGCGATTGATCTCTTTGGTCAATAAGCTGCAGAAAGCTGTCCAATATAGGCTGTACATATTATTTACTCCCCTCACGGACAATACTCACGAATAGCTCTTCTAGACGGTTTGCTTTGTTACGCATAGAGAGGACTTTCACCTGTTGTTCACTCAACTGAGCAAAGATGGCATTCAAGCCGAGGTTCTTGTCGATTTCAATTTCGAGCGAGCCATTGACCATCACTTGGCTATTCACGCCTTCTAGCTTAGGTTCCGTCGCACCCTCTTCAAGGTCCAGAATAAAGGTTTCGGCACTCAACTTACCTAGCAACGCTTTCATGGTTGTGTTCTCAATCAACTCACCACGATTGATGATACCGATATTGCGACACAGCATTTCCGCTTCTTCTAGGTAGTGCGTGGTCAAGATAATGGTAATGCCCTGCTTCTCGTTAATCTCTTTCAGGAATTCCCACATAGAGCGACGCAGTTCAATATCGACACCTGCAGTTGGCTCATCAAGAATCAGCAGCTGTGGCTCATGCATCAGTGCACGAGCAATCATCAAACGACGCTTCATACCACCAGATAAGTTACGCGCACGTTCGCTACGTTTTCCCCACAAATCGAGTTGAGATAGATACTTTTTCGCACGGTCTTTCGCAAGAGCTTTCGGCACACCGTAGTAACCAGCTTGCTGTAATACGATCTGCTCTACGGTTTCGAACGGGTTAAAGTTAAACTCTTGAGGCACTAAGCCTAGGTTTTGTTTCGCCAACTCCAGATCAGTATCAATGTCGTAGCCGAACACTTTAACCTTGCCTGAAGTCTTATTAACCAGTGATGAGATAACACCGATGGTGGTCGACTTGCCCGCACCATTTGGACCAAGTAGTGCGTAAAAGTCGCCTTTTTCTACTTGTAAACTAATGCCTTTAAGAGCTTCAAAGCCCCCAGCATAAGTTTTTCTTAATTGCTCAATTTCTAATGCATACATAGAGATAGACTGCCATTTGCTATAGATAGATGTTGATGACCGAGCATGAGGAAGAGAGTGAAACGTAAAACGAACTAGCTGAAGCTAACCCAAGATTTGTTTACTCGGCCATTTTGCGAACAAGTTTATCGTTGATTGACGATTAATACAAATATCGATTAGTGCTTTCTTTTTAAAACAGTGGAGGTTCTAAGTTAACTAGAGAAAATGAATGTGTTCGATAAATAAGAAATGCCGCCAAGTCATTCGCTTAACGGCATTTTTATCAGAATAAAATGAAGAATCGATTAATCAAATAAGTTCATCGCTAAAGCTTAGACTGACTCAAACTGGTGCTCGTCTCTTTCAACATAACTGGTTGCAGCTGTCAGCGCTTCGTATCTGAATCGGTAAGTATTGGATTCTGGAACCAAGTCAATGACATGGAATTTCTCAAGTTGCTGACGTGTATTCTCGTTAGGACACAACAAGTACACCTCACACTGCGCATCTAGAGCATCCTTGATGGCATTCTCCAGCGCTAGACCAACGGTTACATCAATCATCGGAACGTCCGTTAAATCTAGAATCATCGCTTCATAGTCAGAGATGCTCGAGTGCTGACGCGAAATCGCCTTTGAAACACTGAAGATCATTGGCCCTGAAAGATAGAAGAAAAGAACTTTACCATTCGCGCTATCGAGTAGCTGACGTTCACTATCAGTGAGTGGGATATCGTCTTCATCATCACCATCACTGATCGCCTTAACTTGCCTCGCTTGCTCTCGGCTCAATCTTTCAATAATCAAAATATTCGAGATAAAGACACCAAGTCCAACAGCAATAATCAGGTCAACAAATACGGTTAGCAGCATTACGCCATACATCACGCCCATGCCCGCATAACTCACCTTGTGCGCACGCTGAATGAAACTCCAATCAAGGATGTTGAAACCTACATACATGGCAATACCTGCTAACACCGCCATAGGAATGGGCTCGGTTAAGCCACCAGCAACCAAAACGACTAGCGCTAACACTAAGGCACGAATTACACCAGAGACTGGAGAGCGCGCACCAACCTGAATATTGGTTACGGTGCCCATAGTCGCGCCCGCACCAGGCAGTGCGCCGAACAGGCCTGAAAGCATATTGGCGATGCCCTGCCCTCGCAGCTCTTTATCAGAGTCATGCTCTTTACGAGTCAGTGAATCACCAATAACCGCAGTCAAAAGCGTATCAATACAACCCAACGTACCAAGCACTAAGGCATCGATAACCATGGTAGTGAACTGCTCAGCGCTGATAGTAGGAATAACAAGAGAAGGTAGGCCTGCAGGGATTTCACCAATGCGGCGAATAGAGTCGGTATCGAAGAAGATAACAGACAGCAGAGTTACAGCCACTAACGCGACCAGTTGTGCGGGCACATACTTACGGTACTTAGCTGGGAAGCCAAAGAGAATACCGAGCGTCAGTGCACCCAAAAACAGTTCGCTCACTTTCAAATTTGTTAGCGTATCAGGAAGCTCAGAGAGCGTGCCCATCACTCCACCAGAAGGGGCGGCGTGTCCGAGTAGTGGCGAGAGTTGTAAGATAATCAGAATAACGCCAATACCCGACATAAAACCGGAGATCACGCTATATGGCATCAAAGTAACGTATTTTCCGAGCTTTAACGTACCAAGTAGTATTTGAAATGCACCCGCCATCATCACGACGGTGAAGGTCATTGCCATTCCGGTTTCAGGATATCTAGCGACCATGCTCGTCATTACTGCTGTCATGATCACTGTCATCGGGCCGGTTGGCTCAGATATCAGGCTGCTTGAACCGCCAAACAAAGCGGCAAATAGGCCGACCATAATCGCGCCCCAAAGGCCTGCTTCAGCGCCAGCCCCAGAAGCAACACCAAATGCCAACGCTAACGGCAGTGAGATGATGGCTGTAGTCACACCGCCAAACATATCCCCTTTGAGATTGATATCCGTAAAACGACTTCCAAACAAAACACACCTTCCTGATGATGAAATGACAAACCTTATCACTTTAACAAATGTATCAAGTGTTCAGAAAGTGTTAATTCAATCACATTATTCATGTCTTATAACCGGATTATAGCTTCTAGGCTAAGTTCATGATTTTAACGACTAGAACACGTCAGATGAGTACTAATTGACACAGTTTTTACGAGATTGAATTTGTAACATTGTGTATAGTTGTGATTCTTAATTAAGGGATGTAAGACGCAAAATGCCAGAGATTAAACAGCTTTTTGAAAACAACTCTAAATGGTCTGAAGAAATTCGTTCAGAGCGACCAGAGTATTTTACAACGCTTGAAGAGGGTCAAAACCCTGGTTTCCTATGGATCGGCTGTTCTGATAGCCGTGTACCAGCCGAGCGTCTCACTGGTTTGTATTCTGGCGAACTGTTTGTTCATCGAAACGTTGCTAACCAAGTGGTTCATACCGACCTAAACTGCCTGTCTGTTGTGCAGTACGCGGTTGATGTACTTAAAGTTAAACACATTATTGTTTGTGGTCACTACGGTTGTGGCGGTGTTAACGCGGCAATTGATAATCCTAAACTTGGCCTAATCAATAACTGGTTACTTCACATCCGCGACAATTACCTAAAATACCGTAAGCAGATCGAGGGGCTTCCTCGTGAACAGTGGGGTGACAAACTGTGCGAGATTAACGTCGCAGAGCAGGTTTATAACCTAGGTAACTCAACCATTATGCAAAACGCATGGGAGCGAGGCCAAGAGGTTGAAATACACGGTGTGGTTTACGGCATTGGCGATGGCAAGTTACAAGACCTTGGCGTACGTTGCTCAAGTAACGATACCCTAGAGAACAGTCATTTAGAGGCATTGAATAAAATCTTAACGACGCCTCTTCTTAGCCAGCAAGGCTAGACCATTTCGCTATAAATACAAAAAGCCCGCTTGATGCGGGCTTTTTAATGACTTCTATTCGACAAGCGTAATAATTACTCTTGAGGTACAACTTTACCGATGTACGGTAGGTGACGATATTTTTGTGCGTAGTCGATACCAACACCAACAACGAACTCGTCAGGGATTTCAAAACCGATCCACTTAGTATCTACTGTCACTTCACGACGAGAAGGCTTGTCTAGTAGCGTACAGATTTCGATAGATTTAGGACCACGTAGGCTCAGAATCTCTTTCACTTTCGTCAGTGTGTTACCTGTATCGATAATGTCTTCTACAAGTAGAACGTCTTTACCTTGGATATCATCATCCAAGTCTTTCAAGATACGAACATCACGTGAGCTTTCCATGCCGTTGCCGTAGCTAGACGCAGTCATGAAATCAACTTGGTGAGTTAAATCGATAGCACGAGCAAGATCCGCCATAAAGACAAAAGATCCACGTAATAAGCCAACTAAAACTAGATCTTCACTACCCTTGTAGTGTTCCGTGATCTGTTTACCTAGTTCGTTCACTCGATCCTGAACTTCTTGCTCAGAGATCATGACTTCAACTGTATGCTTCATACTGCTCTCATTTTATTTGGTGATTGCGACAAGTGTAGACAGTTCTGCCATCGGCGCCGCTCAATTTGTGCGTAAGTCTAGCACTGCTCAAATACCCACACCACCTTATGGTTCAAATTTACTGTCAGATTATCAACGATAATACGCGTTGATGCCTTGTCCGATACTCGCTTCCTTTCACATCAATACTGATCACGCTTTATGTATCAAGTTTGATGTAACTGTCTATTAAATAAGCTCAAAGGATTGACCATTCGCATATGCACCATTACACTCATCTTGGCTTAAATAATAATAAAATCATTAATATAAGAAATTCGTTGGCAAGGAAAACAAAATGGACTCAATCTCTAAGAGACCTAGAACTAGGCTTTCACCCCTAAAAAGAAAACTTCAATTGATGGAAATTGCACTTGAAGTTTTCTCTCGCCGTGGCATTGGCCGTGGTGGACACGCAGACATTGCAGATATTGCTCAGGTGTCTGTAGCGACCGTATTTAACTACTTCCCAACCCGTGAAGATCTGGTTGATGAAGTACTGAATCACGTTGTACGCCAATTCTCTAACTTCCTTTCAGACAATATCGACTTAGATATTCACGCAAAAGAAAACCTACATAATATTGCGACTGAAATGGTGACGTTAGTGGCTCAAGATAGCCATTGGTTGAACGTATGGTTCGAGTGGAGCGCATCAACTCGTGATGAAGTATGGCCTCTGTTCGTAACGACTAACCGCACTAACCAAATGTTAGTACAGAACATGTTTAGCAAAGCGATTGAACGCGGCGAAGTTTGCGACGATCACGATCCTAAGCATCTAGCGAACCTATTCCACGGCATCTGCTACTCGCTATTCATTCAAGCGAAACGTGTAGAAACGCCTGAAGAGCTTTCAAGCTTAACGGATAGCTACCTAAACATGCTGTGCATCTATAAGTAGATTCGAGATTCGAGATTCGAGATTCGAGATTCGAGATTCGAGATTCGAGATTCGAGATTCGAGATTCGAGATTCGAGATTCGAGATTCGAGATTCGAGATTCGAGATTCGAGATTCGAGATTCGAGATTCGAGAAGAATTGTGAAGGGTTGACCTAATGGGTCAACCCTTTTGTTTTTAGCATTCGCTCTTCGTATCCCGGAGCGCAGCGTACTCGCATCTCGGAGTGAAACGTTCCTGCTCCTTACTTCAGACATAAAAAAGCCGCTGACGAATCAGCGGCTTTTAAAAACATTAGCGAGTGGCTAAGAAAGAATTACTTCTTCTTTTTCACAGCTTTTTTGTTTGGAAGGTCAGTGATTGAACCTTCGAATACTTCCGCAGCTAGACCAACAGACTCGTGTAGAGTTGGGTGAGCGTGGATAGTAAGAGCGATATCTTCTGCGTCACAACCCATTTCGATTGCTAGGCCGATTTCACCAAGAAGCTCACCACCGTTAGTACCAACAACAGCACCACCGATTACGCGATGAGTATCTTTATCGAAGATCATCTTAGTCATACCGTCTGCACAGTCAGAAGCGATTGCACGACCAGAAGCAGCCCAAGGGAAAGTAGCAACTTCGTAGTTTAGGCCTTCCGCTTTCGCTTCTTTCTCTGTCTTACCTACCCAAGCAACTTCTGGCTCAGTGTACGCAATTGATGGGATTACTTTAGGGTCGAAGTAGTGCTTCTTACCAGAGATAACTTCAGCAGCTACGTGACCTTCATGCACACCTTTGTGAGCAAGCATTGGTTGGCCAACAACGTCACCGATCGCGTGGATGTGAGGAACGTTTGTACGCATTTGCTTATCAACATTGATGAAACCGCGCTCATCAACTTCGATACCTGCTTTTTCAGCGTCGATAAGTGCACCGTTTGGAACACGACCGATAGCAACAAGAACAGCATCGTAGCGCTCAGCTTCAGCTGGTGCTTTTTTGCCTTCCATTGAAACGTAGATACCGTCTTCTTTCGCTTCAACAGCTGTTACTTTAGTTTCAAGCATTAGCTTGAACTTGTTCTTAATGCGCTTAGTGAAGACTTTAACGATGTCTTTATCCGCAGCAGGGATAACTTGGTCGAACATCTCAACTACGTCTACTTTAGAACCTAGAGAGTGGTAAACCGTACCCATTTCAAGACCGATGATACCACCGCCCATGATAAGCAGTTTTTCAGGAACTTCGTTTAGCTCAAGTGCATCCGTAGAATCCCAAATACGTGGGTCTTCATGTGGGATGAAAGGAAGCTTGATTGGGCGAGAACCCGCAGCAATGATTGCGTTGTCGAAGTTAACAGTTGTTGCTTCGCCTTCGCCTTCAACAAGAATGCTGTTAGGACCTGTGAACTTACCGAAACCGTTAACAACAGTTACGTTACGCATCTTAGCCATACCGCCAAGACCGCCAGTTAGTTGGTCTACTACTTTTTCTTTCCAGATACGGATCTTGCTGATGTCCGTTTGTGGCTCGCCGAATACAACGCCGTGCTCTGCCATCGCTTTAGCTTCTTCGATTACTTTAGAAACGTGAAGAAGCGCTTTTGATGGAATACAACCAACGTTTAGACATACACCACCAAGAGTGCTGTAACGTTCAACTAGTACTGTTTCTAGACCTAAATCCGCACAACGGAATGCAGCTGAGTAACCAGCAGGACCTGAACCAAGTACAACAACTTGGGCTTTAATTTCTTTGCTCATTGTGACCTCTTGTAGTCATTATCCCTAACAGGCTGAGTAGATGTTCTTAAATTATTGGGCTTTCAAACAGGAAACATTTTACAGAGATGTTAACAGTGTGAAAGTAGCTTTAAGTTAGCCTGTGAGCTAGACAACAATTCCCTTCCGCTTTATGAGAAATGCAGGAAACTGTTCTCTAAAAATAGTCTTTATATAAAGAATTAAGGTGACCCGAAAGCCACCTTAATAATTACTTTCTCAATTACAGTACTAGACGACGAATGTCAGATAGTGCGCTGTTTAGGAAAGTAATGAAACGTGCACCTTCAGCACCATCGATCACACGGTGGTCGTATGATAGAGACAGTGGAAGCTGTAGACGTGGTTGGAACTCTTTGCCGTTCCAAACTGGCTTAATTTCAGACTTAGATACACCTAGGATACCTACTTCTGGCGCATTTACGATTGGAGTAAATGCAGTACCGCCAATACCACCAAGGCTAGAGATTGTGAAACAACCGCCTTGCATGTCTGCCGCTGTTAGCTTACCAGAACGTGCTTTCTTAGAAACAGCCATTAGCTCTTCAGATAGCTCGTAAATGCCTTTCTTGTTCACGTCTTTGAATACAGGAACAACTAGACCGTTTGGTGTATCAACAGCGATACCCACGTTTACGTACTTCTTAAGAATGATGCTTTCGCCATCTTCAGAAAGAGAAGAGTTAAACGCTGGGAATGCTTCTAGCGCTTTAGCAACAGCTTTCATGATGAACACAAGTGGAGTGATCTTCATGCCAGTGTCTTTCTTCGCTTCGATTGCGTTCTGTTCTTTACGGAATGCTTCTAGCTCAGTGATGTCTGCGTTATCCCACTGTGTAACGTGAGGGATCATTACCCAGTTACGGTGTAGGTTTGCGCCAGAGATCTTCTTGATCTTAGAAAGTTTCTGAACTTCAGTTTCGCCGAACTTGCTGAAGTCAACTTTTGGCCATGGTAGTAGACCAAGAGCAGAACCGTCGCCGCCTTTGCCGGATGCTGCTGCACCAGACTCTAGACGCTTAAGTGCATCTTTAACGTAAGACTGAACGTCTTCTTTAAGGATACGGCTCTTACGACCAGTACCTTTAACCTTAGAAAGGTTAACGCCAAACTCACGAGCAAGACGACGAACAACTGGAGAAGCGTGCGCGTAGTCACCATTCTCTTGGAAGTCGCCAGCTGCTGCTGGAGCCGCTGCAGGTGCTTCTGCTTTAGGAGCAGGTGCCGCCGCTGGAGCTGCTGCTTGTGCAGGTGCTGCAACAGGAGCAGGCGCTGCGCCTTCAACTACGAAAGTCATGATTAGAGAGCCAGTTGACACTTTGTCGCCAGCTGCAATCTTGATTTCTTTTACTGTACCAGCGAATGGTGCAGGAACTTCCATTGAAGCTTTGTCGCCTTCAACAGTAATTAGAGATTGCTCTTCTTCTACTGTATCGCCAACCGCTACCATGATTTCAGTAACTTCTACTTCGTCACCGCCGATGTCAGGAACGTTTACTTCTTTCTCAGCAGATGCTGCTGGAGCCGCTGCAACTGGTGCTGCCGCCGAAGGAGCCGGTGCTGCTGCAGGAGCTGAACCAGCTACTTCGAATACCATTACTAGAGAACCAGTAGAAACTGAATCACCAGAAGCGATCTTGATTTCTTTAACGATACCAGCGAATGGTGCAGGAACTTCCATTGAAGCCTTGTCGCCTTCAACAGTAAGAAGAGATTGCTCTTCTTCTACTGCATCACCGATAGCAACCATGATTTCAGTTACTTCAACTTCATCACCGCCGATATCTGGTACGTGAACTTCTTTAAGCTCAGCTGCCGCTGCAGGAGCTGCAGCAACTGGTGCCGCCGCTTCAACTGCTGGCGCAGCCGGTGCTGCTGCAGCACCTTCCGCTTCGAAGATCATGATAAGAGAACCAGTAGAAACAGAATCGCCTTCTGCTACTTTGATTTCTTTAACGATACCCGCTTGAGACGCTGGAACTTCCATTGAAGCTTTGTCGCCTTCAACAGTGATCAGTGACTGCTCTTCTTCAACCTTGTCGCCAACGTTTACAAGAATCTCAGTTACTTCAACCTCGTCAGCACCGATGTCTGGTACATTAATTTCGATTGTCATTGTATTTACCTACCTTAATGCCAGTCTTATGCGTATTGCGGGTTAGTTTTTTCAGTGTCGATATCGAACTTAGCAATTGCTTCAACAACTACTGATTTCTCGATGTCACCACGTTTAGCCAGTTCAGTTAGAGCTGCAACTACGATGTAGCCAGCGTTAACTTCGAAGTGACGACGTAGGTTTGCACGGCTGTCAGAGCGGCCGAAACCATCTGTACCAAGTACTTTGTAAGACTCAGTTGGCATGTACGCACGTACTTGCTCAGCGTAGTTCTTCATGTAGTCAGTCACTGCGATTGCAGGTTCTTTACCAAGAACAGTTGTGATGTACGGTACTTTCTCTTCAGCTTCTGGGTGAAGCATGTTGTCACGCTCTACCGCTTGGCCGTCACGAGTTAGCTCGTTGAACGACGTTACAGAGAATACGTCAGATGCTACGCCGTACTCTTCGCTTAGAATTTCAGCCGCTTTACGCGCTTCGTTCATGATAGTACCAGAGCTCATTAGTTGAACTTTGCCCTTAGCACCAGCGTGAGATTCAAGCTTGTAGATACCTTTACGGATGCCTTCTTCAGCGCCTTCTGGCATTGCTGGCATTGCGTAGTTCTCGTTCATTACTGTTAGGTAGTAGTAAACGTTCTCTTGCTCAGGACCGTACATGCGACGGATACCGTCTTGCATGATTACTGCTAGCTCGTAAGCGAACGTTGGGTCGTAAGAGATACAGTTAGGGATAGTGTTCGCTTGGATGTGCGAGTGACCATCTTCGTGCTGTAGACCTTCACCGTTCAGTGTTGTACGACCAGCTGTAGCACCTAGTAGGAAGCCACGAGCTTGTTGGTCACCTGCTAGCCATGCCATGTCGCCAATACGTTGGAAACCAAACATTGAGTAGTAGATGTAGAACGGGATCATTGGTAGGTCGTTCGTGCTGTATGAAGTTGCAGCTGCAACCCATGAAGCCATAGAACCTAGCTCGTTGATACCTTCTTGAAGTACTTGACCAGACGTTGCTTCTTTGTAGTAAGAAACGATGCCTTTATCTTCAGGTGTGTATTCTTGACCGTGTGGGTTGTAGATACCAACCTGACGGAATAGACCTTCCATACCGAATGTACGAGCTTCATCACAGATGATAGGAACGATGTTCTTACCAATGTTCTTATCTTTAAGAAGGATGTTTAGCGTACGTACATAAGCCATAGTTGTAGAGATATCACGCTTCTGTTCACCTAGTAGAGGTGCGAATGCGTCTAGCTCAGGAACTTTGAATTCTTGAGTGAATTTTGGCAGACGTGCTGGCGTGTAACCTTGTAGGGCTTTACGACGAGCATGTAGGTATTCGTACTCAGCAGAACCTTCTTCCAGAGTCAGGTAAGGAAGCTCAGACACTTTCTCATCAGAAAGGATGTCTTGTAGGCCTAGACGGTCACGTAGGTATTGTACGTGAGTCATGTCCATCTTCTTAACACCGTGAGCGATGTTCTTACCTTCTGCAGCTTCACCCATGCCGTAACCTTTAACTGTCTTAGCTAGGATTACTGTTGGCTTGCCACCTGTCTCTTTTGCATTGTTGAATGCAGCGAACAGTTTAGAAGAATCGTGACCACCACGCTTCAGTTCGAAGATTTGGTCGTCAGTCATGTCTGCAACTAGTGCAGCTGTTTCTGGGTACTTACCAAAGAAGTGCTCACGTACGTATGCGCCATCTTTAGATTTGAATGTCTGGTAGTCACCATCGATAGTTTCGTTCATTAGTTGAAGAAGCTTACCAGTAGTGTCTTTAGCTAGTAGAGAATCCCAGTTGCTACCCCAGATAACTTTAACAACGTTCCAACCTGCACCTTTGAATAGGCCTTCAAGTTCTTGGATGATGCTACCGTTACCCATTACAGGGCCGTCTAGACGCTGTAGGTTACAGTTGATTAGGAAACATAGGTTGTCTAGCTTCTCACGCGCAGCGAAAGAGATAGCACCACGTGATTCTGGCTCATCCATCTCACCGTCGCCTAGGAAAGCGTATACACGTTGAGCAGAAGTATCTTTAAGGCCACGGCCTTCTAGGTACTTAAGGAAACGAGCTTGGTAGATCGCAGAGATCGGACCTAGACCCATAGATACTGTAGGGAACTGCCAGAACTCAGGCATCAGTTTAGGGTGCGGGTAAGAAGGGATACCTTTACCATCAACTTCTTGACGGAAGTTATCTAGCTGCTCTTCAGTTAGACGACCTTCAACGAATGCACGAGAGTAGATACCTGGAGAGATGTGACCTTGGTAGTAAACTAGATCGCCACCGTCAGTCTCGTTTGGAGCACGGAAGAAGTGGTTGAAACATACTTCGTAGAACGCTGCTGCTGACTGGTAAGAAGCCATGTGACCACCAAGGTCTAGGTCTTTCTTAGAAGCACGCAATACGATCATGATTGCGTTCCAGCGAATAATCGAACGAATACGACGCTCAAGAGTTACGTCACCAGGGTAAGCTGGCTCTTGTGCTGCTGGAATTGTGTTGATGTAGTTTGTGTTGATGCCTGTAGCCATATCAACACCATCTAAACGCGCTTTATCTAGAACTTGTTCTAGTAAAAACTGTGCACGTTCTACACCTTCTTCACGTACTACTGACTCAAGAGCTTCTAACCAATCTTGAGTTTCCAGAGCATCAACGTCATGCTTCATGTCAGACATGGCGATCTATCCTTTTTGTTAGTTGGATTCTACTAAACACGTAAAAAGCCGAAGTATTACGGCTATTTACCCTGTTGAATTCGACGTAGAGAACGTTCGCGGCGCGACTCTTCCTTCGTCAAATCCAGCAATGTTTCTTCGATGTAAGCTAAATGAGAGTGTGACATTTCACGTGCCTGTTCTGGCTGCCCTGAAACAATCGCATCTACAATGTTAGCTCGATGTATACTCACTTTCTCCACAACGTCTTTACGACGATGCAACAGCTTTAAATTCTCTAAGACGTTTTGTTCGAGTAACGGAGCCAAACTACGAACAATGTGCAATAACACCACATTGTGCGCTGCCTCTGTTAAAGCAATAAGAAAAGCCATCACCGCTGCAGATTCGGCTTCAATATCACCCTTATCTTGCGCGCCGTGAATTTTATCTTGGCATGCTTGAATTCGAGCAAAGTCTTCACCAGTGCCACGCAATGCCGCGAAGTAAGCCGAAATCCCTTCCATCGCATGACGCGATTCCAACAAGTCTAGTTGGGTTTCAGAATGGGAGGACAACAAATTAAGCAAAGGATCTGAAAAGCTTTTCCAGATATTTTCGCTAACAAACGTACCTCCACCTTGACGGCGAGTAAGCAAGCGTTTTGCTTCTAAACGTTGTATCGCTTCTCGGATTGAAGGACGAGACACATCGAACTGTTTCGCCAGTTCACGCTCAGGCGGCAGCTGCTGCCCTGGAGCCAGTGTTCCTTCCACTATCAACCTTTCTAACTCTTGTTCGATAACATCGGAGAGTTTTGGCTGACGAATCCTTTGATAAGCCATAGTTTGCTGTTCTTCTTTTTCTTCGCTGACAATTGGTAATACCAATTTTAAGTTGGGCAGAAATTAACATAATTAAAACGCCACTGTCCAGCGTAAAATTGACCTGCATCATAGAATGCAGTGTGAATTAACCGTGATTTAACAAATGAAATTTAAAACAGCAACCAAATTGGTCTTACCATTTACAGGGGTAATACTTTTGGGGAGGATTCGTGCTAGAAAGTTTCAGGATAAAAATGAATTGTTTCAGAAAGATTAGCCTAACTCGGTTAAAAATCGAACCAAGCGCACATTTGGGAGGGAATTTCTGTTCACAAATTTTAATATATGAGTGTTTGATAAGCTCGTCACACTCTCGATTTATTGATGCCCTTCCTTCAACCACTTTCTTTACATCGCAACAACAAAAATTCACAAGTGATTATGCTCAGCGTTGACTATCTATGGCTCTGTAATCAACAGAGCCATAAAGAGAATGAAAGCCTAGAAGTTCAGCTCACCTTTAAACTTCTGCCAATCGAAAACCAAACCTGGGTCAGTTTTGCGCAGAGGTGCAATATATTGATGGCCAGTGATGCGTTCATTGGTGATCTGAGGAAAGCTTGATATCAGTGATTCCGTTAACTGAGTCAGCGCTTGATATTGCTGCTCGGTGTAAGTAACAAAGTCACTGCCTTCCAGTTCAATACCGATTGAATAATCATTGCACCTTTCACGCCCTGCAAAACTCGACTGACCGGCATGCCAAGCTCGATCAAGGAAAGAAACGAACTGCACCACTTCGCCATCGCGACGAATCAAGCTGTGTGCAGACACACCCATTTGATGAATCACCTTAAAAAAGGGATGCTCAGCGGCGTCTAGCTTACCCGTAAAGAACTGCTCGATATAAGGCCCACCAAATTGCCCCGGTGGCAGGCTAATATTGTGGACCACCAGCAGAGAGATATCATCGACACTCGGCCGAGCGTCAAAATACGGGGAAGGAACATGCCGAGCGTTGTCGTACCATCCGTTGGAGCTGATCGTCATCTTGGTCTCACTTTCTTTTCTGCTAGCACAATAAGATGTGACCTTGCCCATAGAGCAGTCGCGCTAGCCTCTTTAATTTGAAGTTAAGCAAGAGTATCATTCCATTCCCACTCCCTTTCAAGATTAGATTTGCGATGAAAAACACACATAACAGCCACCAACGCCTTGACTACTTAAAAGAGCAACTGCCTCTAGAGATCACTCGTGCAGTAGCCGAGACTATTAAAGAAGATCTAGGTGGCACGTTAGATCCAGCGGCTGACATCACAGCAAGTCTAATCCCAGCAGACGCAATCAACAGCGCAACCATCATTACACGTGAGCACGGTGTGTTCTGTGGTAAAGCATGGGCTGATGAAGTGTTTAAGCAATTGGGCGGTGAAGTAACAATTGAGTGGAATGTAGAAGACGGCGATAAGGTTGAACCAAACCAAACGCTTTGCACGCTAACTGGCCCAGCACGCGCGCTACTAACGGGCGAGCGTAACGCAATGAACTTCATTCAAACACTGTCTGGTTGTGCGACAGCAACAGCTATCTACGCGGACAAAATCAAACACACAGAATGCCGCCTATTAGATACTCGTAAAACGATTCCGGGCCTGCGCAGCGCACTAAAATACGCAGTCGCTTGTGGTGGTGGCTTCAATCACCGTATTGGCGTTTTCGATGCGTACCTAATCAAAGAAAACCACATCATCGCATGTGGTGGTATTGAGAAAGCTATCTCGACAGCAAAAGAACTAAACCCAGGTAAGCCTGTAGAAGTAGAAACAGAAAGCCTAGAAGAACTAGAGCAAGCAATCAACGCGGGTGCAGACATCATCATGCTAGACAACTTCACCACAGACATGATGCGTGAAGCGGTTAAAATCAACGCGGGGCGTGCTGCACTAGAAAACTCTGGCAACGTGACGCTAGACACCATCGCAGAGTTTGCTGAAACGGGTGTGGATTACATCTCGGTAGGTGCGCTAACTAAGCACCTGAAAGCAATGGATCTATCAATGAGATTCAAAGCGTAATTTACTGAATAATAAATAAGTTATCGCTAAAGGCACTGTTAATGACAGTGCCTTTTTTATTACCTTAATTGTCAGTATTTCAAGCCGTTATTTAAGTTGATCGCATAAATTTGCTCACTATATGAAACACCACACTAATAAATACAAAACCACTCGCGCCCACACCTGAACACCATTCCACTTCCCCACCTCGACTTCTATTCTTTCCATCAACCAGTGCTTGCGCTGAAACAAACTAAAGAATGGAATTAGACAATGAATTACAAGAACAAAAGAACAAATCAGAAAGGTTTTACGCTGATTGAATTGATGATTGTAGTGGCGATTATTGGTGCTTTATCAGCTATAGCAGTTCCGGCATACAAAGACTATGTAGCCAAAAGCCAAGCATCTTCAGCTTTAGCAACATTAAAATCTCTAGTAACACCTGCGGAGCTATTTATTCAAGAAAATGGTGACCTAACAACCCTAGACGAACTCGGAGTAGCTTCAGGAGCCAATTCACTTGGAGAAATAGAAATAGCAACTCAAGCTGCATCTTCTGCAGAAATATCTTTTACTTTTGCTGATGGCGCGTTAGACACTGGGGTTATTACTGTGACGCGGTCAGATACAGGCTGGGCTTGTACTCGAACAGTGAGCACTCTCCTTCAATCCGTTGAACTAGAAGGTTGTGACTAATTTAGTGCTAACCAACCTCCCGACCGTTCTTCGTCAGGCTGGCTTACTTAGCCTGACTCAAGAACAAGCCGTTGCGGAACACATACATGCTTCAGGTGTATCTACACCTGAAGCTTTACTCGTTCTTGATTTATTCACCAGCGAGAGTCTCGCACATAATATTCAAGCCATCTTCGGTCTGCCATCGGTGCAACTCGCTAATACTGACTACGAAGTCTTGTGCGAGCAATTAGGGCTTCGCGAGCTGATCACCAAATATCACGCGATCCCAATTTCAGTCTCTAGCTCGACTCTTACTCTCGCCTCTGCCGACCCAACCGATTTACAAGCAGAAGATGATTTCCGATTCGCGACTGGATTGCAAATAGAACTCGTTGTCGCTAACTATTCTGAATTAGAAGGTGTAATACGAAAGTTGTATGGCCGTTCTATTTCCGGGCAAGAATCTAAGCGCAAAGAGATCACCCAAGACGAACTCGCCAACCTAGTTGAAGTTTCTGACGATGAGATGACTTCAATTGAAGACCTCAGCCAAGACGACTCCCCGGTTAGCCGCTTTATCAATCAGATACTGGTCGATGCGGTGCGCAAAGGTGCATCGGATATCCACTTCGAACCTTACGAAGAACACTACCGTGTGCGACTGCGTTGCGATGGTATTCTGGTTGAAATCCAACAACCCGCTTCCCACTTAAGTCGCCGTTTATCTGCTCGTCTGAAAATACTCGCCAAACTTGATATTGCCGAACGTCGCCTGCCACAAGATGGACGCATCAAGCTGCGCCTGAATGATGAACTTGCGATTGATATGCGCGTCTCAACGTTGCCAACCTTGTGGGGCGAGAAAATTGTACTGAGACTGCTTGATAGCAGTGCGGCCAATCTCGATATCGACAAGCTTGGTTACAGCGAAGATCAAAAAGCCCTCTACCTTAATGCCTTGAAACGCCCGCAAGGAATGATCCTAATGACAGGACCAACCGGCAGTGGAAAAACCGTATCTCTTTATACTGGGCTTCGAGTACTGAATACCACTGAACGCAATATTTCCACCGCTGAAGATCCGGTAGAGATTAACCTGTGTGGCATCAATCAGGTACAAGTGACACCAAAGATCGGCTTTGGGTTCGCTGAAGCACTGAGATCGTTTTTACGACAAGACCCAGATGTAGTGATGGTCGGTGAGATCCGGGATTTAGAAACCGCAGAGATCGCGATCAAAGCATCGCAAACAGGTCACTTGGTGCTATCTACGTTGCACACAAACTCCGCAGCTGAAACCGTAACTCGACTTGCTCACATGGGAATTGAACCCTTTAACCTTGCTTCGTCCTTAAGCTTGATCATTGCTCAACGTCTTGCGAGACGCTTATGTAACCACTGCAAAGCTACGGACGACTCACCAGATATTTATCTGCGTCACTCTATCCCAAATAGCCAAACCATCTACAAAGCCAACACTCAAGGCTGTAATGAGTGTAACCAAGGATACTCCGGTCGCGTTGGTATCTACGAAGTAATGCCATTCACCGACAAACTTAAAAACAGCCTAATTAACAAACCTAATGCGTTAGCAATTGAAGATCTCGCGCGCCGAGAAGGCATGAGAACACTACAAGAGTCTGGTTTAGACAAACTACTTGAGGGCACCACCAGCTATCAAGAGCTACAACGTGTTCTGTACATATAACTCAATGGAGCACCAATGAGCAGTAAGTCCAAGCAATCACAACTAAAAAGCTACCATTGGAAAGGCATTAATAGCTCAGGTAAGAAAGTGTCAGGACAAACCTTAGCGCTCACAGAATTAGAGGTGCGAGAAAAGCTCAAAGATCAGCACATTCAAATCAAGAAGATCAAAAAGAAAAGCATCTCTGCGCTGACTCGTTTAACACATCGCGTAAAACCCAAAGACATCACTATTTTGACTCGACAATTGGCGACTATGTTGGCGACTGGTGTCCCTATCGTGCAAGCCATCAAGTTGGTATCAGACAATCACCGTAAGGCTGAAATGAAGTCCATCCTCTCGCATATCTGTAAAGGTGTAGAAGCAGGCACTCCGATATCAAAAGCGATGCGAACCGCAAGTCGCCACTTTGATGACCTCTACACCGACTTAGTCGCGACAGGCGAACTGTCAGGTAATCTCGCACAAGTATTCGAACGTTTGGCAACTTATCGAGAAAAGAGTGAACAGTTAAAGTCTAAGGTTATAAAAGCACTCATCTACCCAGCGATGGTGGTCATTGTTGCACTGACAGTCTCCTACCTAATGCTAACCATGGTCATCCCGGAATTTGAATCGATGTTTTCAGGGTTTGGTGCCGATCTCCCTTGGTTTACTCAGCAGGTACTCCATCTGTCCCACTGGATGCAGACTTACAGTTTTTATGCCGCTGTGGGCGTAGGCTTGCTCGCACTATTAGTCCATCAATTGTGCCAGCGCTCTTACTCGATTCGCTTGTCAGCCAGCCGCTTAGGGTTACGATTTCCGGTGCTTGGTGGTGTGATGGCCAAAGCCTCTATTGCGAAATTCAGTCGAACCTTATCCACCAGTTTTAGTTCTGGTATTCCGATTCTAATGAGCCTTAAAACCACCGCCAAAACCGCAGGCAATTTGCATTATGAATCGGCGATCATTGAGGTTCACCGTGAAACCGCAGCTGGTATGCCGATGTATATCGCGATGCGTAATACCAATGCCTTCCCTGAGATGGTGTTACAGATGGTGATGATTGGGGAAGAGTCCGGCAACCTTGACGACATGCTTAATAAAGTCGCTTCCATTTACGAGTTTGAAGTCGACAACACCGTCGATAATCTTGGCAAGATCTTAGAGCCATTGATCATCGTGTTTTTAGGAACGGTTGTTGGCGGGCTTGTGGTTGCGATGTACTTACCGATCTTTAATCTAATGAGTGTGTTAGGATAGCCAAAAGCAACTAAACACCCATGAGTAGCAAACTTCTGCTCATATAGATCAAGTGGTAAAGGACACTATGGAAGTATTTCACTACTATCCTTGGCTATTCCCCGTATTAGCTTTCATTTTTAGCCTTCTTATTGGCAGCTTCCTCAACGTCGTCATACACCGCTTACCGATTATGATGGAACGTGAATGGCAACAAGAGTGCTCGGAGTATTTCTCTCAATATAAAATCCCAGCACCTGAAGGAAAATTTAACCTGAGCATTCCACGTTCGACTTGTCCGAAATGTGAAACCCAATTAAGAATCATCGACAATATCCCTGTATTAAGCTGGTTGTTCTTAAAGGGTAAATGCCACAGTTGTGCGAATCCAATCAGTGCACGCTACCCTTTGGTTGAACTGCTTACTGCAATCCTTTGTGCCGTAGTCGCGAGCCACTTTGGTTTTGGTTTCTACGCTATTGCGCTGATCTTTTTCACCTTCGCATTGATTACCGCGACCTTTATCGATCTCGACACCATGCTACTGCCTGATCAAATCACCTTACCTTTGGTTTGGTCCGGTATCGCTCTAGCACTGTTTAATATCAGCCCAGTATCGCTTCAAGATTCTGTGGTTGGCGCTATGGCAGGCTACCTAGCCCTATGGTCGGTTTACTGGTTGTTTAAACTACTAACTGGCAAAGAAGGCATGGGTTACGGCGACTTCAAACTGCTGGCGGCACTTGGAGCATGGCTTGGTTGGCAACATCTACCGATGATCATCCTTTTATCGTCACTTGTTGGTTTGGTTTTCGGTTTGATTCAGCTACGTTTGAAACAGCAAGGCATCGATAAAGCCTTTCCATTTGGACCTTACCTTGCCATCGCTGGTTGGGTTAGCTTGATGTGGGGTAACGACATCATGGGTTGGTATTTAACTTCTGTACTAGGAATGTAACCATGGCAATCATTATCGGATTAAGTGGCGGTATCGCCAGTGGTAAAACGACCGTCGCGAACCTGTTCAACAAACATTTCGGCATTGATATTGTCGATGCTGATATCGTGGCACGTGAAGTGGTTGCACTTGGCAGTGAAGGCCTGAATCAGATTACAGCTCATTTTGGTGAAGACATCTTGCTAGAAGATGGAACACTCAACCGCGCTAAACTGCGAGAAGTAATCTTCACTGACCCAACAGAAAAACAGTGGCTCAATGATCTTCTCCATCCAATGATCCGCGATAAAATTGACAGTGACTTGTCTAAAGTCACCTCCCCTTATGCTTTATTAGTCGCACCGCTCTTAGTTGAAAACCAAATGCAAGGCATGGCCGATCGCGTGTTAATCGTTGATGTTCCAGCTGAAGTACAAATAGAGCGCACGATGAGTCGAGATAATGTTTCTAGGGAACAAGTAACGTCAATTTTAAAATCACAGGCTTCAAGAGAACAGCGCTTAGCAGTTGCAGATGACGTGATTAAAAACCATACTAAAAACCAAGAACTTTTGCCTCAAATCACAGATTTACATCAAAAGTATCTGGCAATCAGTACAGTAGATGGGTCAGAATAGAACAATGTTGAATGAAGGTTTGCTCGATGATCACCCACAAATTTGAACATCCTCTAAATGAGAAAACACGCATCTACTTAAGAGTTGAATCACTCTTGAGGCAGCTACACTTGTCTTCTACATTTTCCGATGCTCAACAGTATCAACTCTTTTTCCGTTCTATCTTTGATCTGATTGAAATCTTCGAACAGATCCAACTCAAGAGCGAACTCGCAAAAGACATTGAGAAGCAACGTGTAACCTACAAAAGTTGGTTAGATGTTGAAGGTGTCGATCAAGAGATGCTTACATCTCTGCTCACCGATATTGGCAACATCTATCGCGAGTTGATGCAAGCAGAGCGTTTTGGACAATCACTTAAGGAAGACCGTTTCCTGAGTGCGATTCGCCAGCGCTTTAATCTACCAGGTGGCTCATGCTGCTTTGATTTACCGGCTCTGCATTATTGGCTGCACCTTCCTCTTGATAAGAGAATGAGAGACGCCAAAGCATGGATGGATAGCCTACAGCCTCTGTATGAAGCGCTAACGCTATGGTTAAAGCTCACCAGAGAAACTGGTCACTTTAAAGAGCAAATTGCTCGTGCAGGCTTCTTCCAGAGCGATGCTGATGAAGCGAATATCCTTCGTCTTTCGATTCCAATGCAATACGGCGCCTACCCGATGATATCGGGTCATAAGAACCGTTTTGCTGTTAAATTCATGAGTTTTGAAACAGGGCAAGCTTGTACTCAAGATATCGAATTTGAATTGGCTATCTGCACCTAATTAATTTCCTTTTATCGTTTGGCTTGAGTGCTCACTCGAGCCTAAACTCACTATTATTATCCCCTCAAATTAAGAATCACTATGTCGAAGAAAATCACCATCGTTAAATGCCCTCAATGTAATACTGACGTTGAATGGGGTGAACAAAGCCCACATCGCCCGTTTTGCAGCAAGCAATGTCAGATGATTGATTTTGGTGAGTGGGCAGACGAAGAGAACAGCATCGCAGGCGCACCAGACATGTCTGATAGCGATGGTTGGTCGGAAGATCCGTACTAAGATTCGAGATTCGAGATTCGAGATTCGAGATTCGAGATTCGAGATTCGAGATTCGAGATTCGAGATTCGAGATTCGAGATTCGAGATTCGAGATTCGAGATTCGAGATTCGAGATTCGAGATTCGAGATTCGGAAAAATGATTGAAGGGTTGGCGTTTTGCGTCAATCCTTTTTTATTGCCGATAGTTTGGTGTTTACTGAAAGAGATTCCCTACTCCTTCCTTCGTCAGTCTAGGGAATGACGGTTCTTAGGGTTTACTTAGCTCTATTGATCAAGCCGACTACATAAAGCCTCTTTCGCTTACCTTTTTTATATCAGGCCTATTCACTGCTATCCAATCATAATCCCCAAGAGTGAGGAACGAGCGAATTGGGGATCTCTGGTTTTCAAAACTCTAAATAACAGGCACAAAAAAGCGGAGCCAAATGGCTCCGCTTTTATCGATAGAATGCAAAAAGAATTACTTCTTAGCAAGTTTCTCTTTAATACGAGCTGACTTACCAGAACGCTCACGTAGGTAGTACAACTTGGCACGACGTACTGCACCACGGCGTTTAACTTCGATGCTATCAACCATTGGAGAGTGAGTTTGGAACGCACGCTCTACACCTTCACCGTTCGAGATCTTACGAACTGTGAATGCAGAGTGTAGACCACGGTTACGAATAGCGATTACAACGCCTTCGAAAGCCTGTAGACGCTCACGGTCACCTTCTTTTACCTTAACCTGAACTACAACAGTGTCACCTGGTGCGAATTTAGGAAGGTCTGATTTTAGTTGCTCTTCTTCAAGAGCCTTAATGATGTTGCTCATTTGTATAAATTCCTAGAATAAACTGATACTAAATTTAATAGGTTACTGCTTGCTTTTCGTTAAGAGCGTTGCTCTTTAATGAATTCAGCCAGTAATTGTTCCTGTTCGTCAGTCAGAGCTAGGTTTTCCAGGAGTTCTGGTCTTCTTAGCCAAGTTCGGCCCAACGATTGTTTTAATCGCCAGCGACGAATGTCCTTATGGTTTCCAGACTTGAGTACCGATGGCACATCTTTATCGTCTAGCACCTCAGGGCGCGTATAATGGGGACAATCTAGCAAGCCATTTGCAAAAGAATCTTCTTCTGCTGAAGCGAAATCTCCAAGTACACCCGGAACAAACCGAGATACTGAATCAATCAACGTCATGGCTGGCAATTCGCCACCCGTCATCACAAAATCTCCAATCGACCATTCTTCGTCAACTTCAGATTGAATGATGCGCTCATCTACCCCTTCGTAGCGACCACAAATAAGAAGTAAATTCTCGTTTGTTGCCAGCTCTTCAACACCTTTCTGGTCGAGTTTACGACCTTGAGGTGAAAGATAGATAACTTTCGTCTTTCCCGGTGATGTTTGCTTGGCAGTTTGGATAGCATCGCGCAAAGGCTGAACCATCATTAACATGCCAGGACCACCACCGTAAGGTCTGTCATCAACAGTGCGATGTTTATCATGAGTGAAATCGCGAGGATTCCATGTCTCAATAGATAAAAGACCTTTCTTTACCGCTTGACCCGTTACTCCAAAATCAGTAACTGAACGGAACATTTCAGGAAATAGGCTAATTACGCCAACCCACATGTGTTCTCTCGCTCTATGATTTTAAAGTTAGAATCCAGGATCCCAGTCAACTTCGATCCGTTGAGCTTCGCGATCAACTTTCTTGATCACTTGCTCTTCAAGGTACGGTACTAACCGTTCCTTTTGTCCGAAAGCATCTTTAAGATTTGCTTTGATTACTAGAACATCGTTTGAGCCAGTTTCTAGCATGTCTGTAACAATACCTAGATCGTAACCTTTAGTGGTTACAACTTGCATACCAAACAATTCACGCCAGTAGAATTCCTCTTCTGACAATTCTGGTAACGAAGCAGGGTCTACTGCAATTTCAAAGTTGGTCAGTACATGAGCGTCCTCGCGGATCTCAAAACCTTCCAGCTTACACACCATACCTTTGTTATGACGTTTCCAGCTTTCTACTTTGAATTCAACCCACTTCCCCTTTTGGTTAACATACCAAGGGGAGTAATCAAATATGCTTTCAGCATTGTCTGTGTAGGAAAAAACTTTAAGCCAGCCACGAATGCCATAGGTAGCACCAAACTTGCCCATAACAATTTTTTCGTCTTGCTTGCTCATTGTTTCTTTACCCTTCATCGACATAAGCTATTTCTCTTTAAAAAAGAATTAAGCCGCTTTTTGAGCGTCTTTAACTAGCTTAGCTACACGATCAGATAGAGATGCGCCTTGACCAACCCAGTGGTTAACACGATCTAGGTCTAGACGAAGACCTTCTTCTTGACCTTGAGCTGTAGGGTTAAAGAAACCTACTTTCTCGATGAAACGGCCAGTTGCAGCGTTACGGCTATCCGCAACTACGATTTGATAGAATGGGCGCTTCTTTGCACCGTGACGTGCCAAACGAATGGTTACCATGTCGTCCTCTTTGCTTTCTTAATAAAATAATTAACCCCAAGTCTAAGTAATAGCTTGGGGTCTCGTGCCAAATTAAAGCCCCGGAATTTTACTCTTATTCCGGTGCAATGCAAGGGCTTTAGCTATTTTTTCACCAACATAGCTGCCGTACACTTTCTGTGACACGGCTAACACTATGAAAAGTAACGTAGCTAAAGCTTACATTTGTAGGTTATCGACCGAACGGGTTAAAGCCACCACCCATTCCGCCCATACCTCCGCCGCCGCCCATCATGCCTTGCATGTTGCGCATCATGCCTTTCATGCCACCTTTCTGCATCTTCTTCATCATCTTCTGCATTTGGGTGAACTGCTTAAGCATACGGTTTACATCTTGTACCTGTGTACCAGAACCAGCAGCAATACGCTTTTTGCGTGAGCCTTTGATTAGGTCAGGACGTTGACGCTCTTTCATTGTCATAGAGTTGATGATCGCTTCCATTTGCTTGAACATCTTGTCATCAACTTTATCTTTAACGTTGTCTGGTAGCTGAGACATGCCTGGAAGCTTATCCATCATGCCCATCATGCCGCCCATGTTTTGCATCTGACCAAGCTGTTCACGGAAATCTTCAAGGTCAAAGCCTTTCTTCTCTTTGAACTTCTTAGCCAGTTTCTCTGCTTTCTCGGTATCAACGTTTTTCTGTAGGTCTTCAATAAGAGACAGAACATCGCCCATACCAAGGATACGAGAAGCAACACGATCTGGGTGGAACGGTTCTAGTGCGTCAGTTTTTTCACCAACACCCAAGAATTTGATTGGTTTACCTGTGATATGACGAACAGACAGTGCAGCACCACCACGCGCATCACCATCTACTTTCGTTAAGATAACACCGGTTAGTGGTAGCGCATCGCCAAAGGCTTTTGCAGTGTTCGCAGCATCTTGACCTGTCATTGCATCAACAACGAACAGTGTCTCTACTGGTTTAATTGCAGTATGAAGCTCTTTGATCTCGCCCATCATCTCTTCATCGATAGCCAAACGACCAGCAGTATCGACTAATAGTACGTCGTAGAATTTCTTCTTCGCGTGGTCGATTGCAGCATTTGCAATATCAAGAGGCTTTTGATCAGCTGAAGATGGGAAGAAGTCTACGCCAACATCGCTTGCTAACGTTTCAAGCTGTTTGATCGCCGCTGGACGGTAAACGTCGGCAGATACAACCAGAACCTTTTTCTTGTCACGCTCAGTTAGAAGCTTAGATAACTTACCTACCGATGTGGTTTTACCCGCACCTTGTAGGCCTGCCATCAAGATAACAGCTGGCGGTTGCGCTGCTAGGTTAAGAGCCTCGTTAGACTCACCCATCACCGCTTCAAGTTCAGCTTGAACGATCTTAATGAATTCTTGACCTGGCGTTAGAGATTTAGAAACCTCAACACCTACAGCGCCTTCTTTTACGCGCTTAACAAAATCGCGGACAACTGGCAGTGCAACGTCGGCTTCAAGTAGCGCCATACGTACTTCACGCAGCGTCTCTTTTATATTGTCTTCGGTCAGACGACCTTTACCGCTGATGTTCTTCAGCGTTTTGGATAGACGATCCGTTAAATTATCAAACATAGTTTTCTCTTCGCTCAATCCTGCGACTATTACTGTGAGTATACATTAGCGTTGATTAGAGTCATACCCGTTGTGGAGCGTTAATCATCCACGCTTGTGATGTGAGACATTGTTCACTTGGAATTGAGTGAGGTTCACCGTAGCCCCAAAGAGCGATGCAAGGTATAATTCGTCAATTAGTAATCATTTAAATGGATACCATGGACAGTCTTATTGCGATCGCAGCAGCCTTTCTTTATACAATGGCGATTTCCACGATCATTCCAGGTCTCGTGCACCAAACAGGAATCCGTGTAAAAACGGTGTTTATCAGCGCATTACTTGCTTTAGCTTTCCATGCTTGGTTGCTTGGCGATTTAATCTTTAATGCCAGTGGCCAAAACCTCAGTATCTTGAACGTTGCTTCATTAATCAGTTTAATCATTTCTTTGGTGATGAGCGGCGCGATGCTCAGAACCCGCTTGTGGTTCATTTTGCCTGTTGTTTATAGCTTCGCAGCGCTTAACCTCATGGCAGCAACGTTTCTTCCAAGTACCTTTATTAAACATCTAGAGAATGACCCGAAACTGCTCGTGCACATCTCTCTAGCATTGTTCTCATACGCGACGCTGACTATCGGTGCGTTGTACGCCCTGCAACTCGCGTGGCTTGATCACAAGCTTAAAAAGAAAAAAGCCTTAGTGATTAACCCTAACCTACCTCCTTTAATGATGGTGGAGAGACAGCTTTTCAAGATCATTCTGATTGGTAATGGTTTATTAACGGGTACTTTGCTGACTGGCCTTATCTTCGTACAAGATATGTTTGCTCAAGGAAAGGCGCACAAAGCGGTATTGTCTTTTATCGCTTGGGTTATCTACTCCATTCTTTTATGGGGTCACTACCAAAAAGGTTGGCGTGGACAGAAAGTCACTTGGTTCGCACTGGCGGGCGCCAGCATGCTCACATTAGCCTACTTCGGTAGCCGCTTCGTTCAGGAAATCATCCTGAACTAGTCTGTAAAATAAAGGCAAGGTCTCACACACCTTGCCTTTAAAATATTGAGTCCGTTAGATTCAATTGACATCTCGACCATGTTCGGTCATAAATTAATCAAGATACACAAATAGGAAAAGAATAGTTTTGGACGACATATCAACGGGTATCTTATTTGCGCTACTCGCGTGTCTCATTGTAATTTCTGGTTATTTCTCTGGTTCCGAAACGGGCATGATGTCCTTGAACCGCTACCGTTTAAAGCACTTGGCCAATACGGGTCATAAAGGTGCCAAACGCGTAGAAAAACTTCTGAACCGCCCAGACAGATTGATTGGCCTCATTCTCATCGGCAACAATCTCGTCAACATTCTTGCATCTGCGATCGCTACTATTCTTGGTATGCGCATCTACGGGGATATCGGTGTGGCTATCGCTACTGGTACCCTGACTCTCGTGATCCTCGTATTCGCCGAGGTAACCCCAAAGACTATCGCTTCTCTATTCCCTGAACGTGTCTCTTACGCCAGTAGTATCCTTTTAATGGTGCTGATGAAGGTACTGTCACCGTTGGTGATTTTGGTTAACTTCATTACCAACGGCTTCATTCGTATATTGGGTGTCAAAGCCAGTCATGATGCAACCGACCACTTAAGCTCAGAAGAGCTCAGAACCGTGGTAAATGAAGCAGGCAGCCTTATTCCCCAGCGTCACCAAGATATGTTGGTATCGATTCTCGATTTAGAGCACGTGACCGTGAACGACATCATGGTGCCTCGTAATGAAATCACCGGCATCGACATCAATGATGACTGGAAATCAATTGTGCGCCAACTGACCCACTCTCCTCATGGTCGTGTCGTTCTTTATCGTGATCAGATAGATGAAGTGGTTGGTATGCTTAGGCTGCGTGAAGCTTACCGCTTAATGCTGGAAAAGAACGAGTTCAATAAAGAGACCTTGTTGCGTGCGGCAGATGAGATCTACTTTATTCCTGAAGCGACGCCACTTAACATTCAACTGCTTAAGTTTCAGCGCAATAAACAGCGCATCGGTTTAATTGTTGATGAGTATGGTGACATCAACGGCTTAGTTACATTGGAAGATATTCTGGAAGAGATTGTTGGTGAGTTTACTACTTCAATTGCGCCAAGCTTGTCTGAAGAGATCACGCCACAAAGTGATGGCAGCTTCTTAATTGAAGGCAGCGCCAATATCCGAGACATTAACAAAGGCTTGCAGTGGGCATTACCTACCGACGGCCCAAGAACACTGAATGGTTTAATATTGGAACACCTTGAAGATATTCCAGAGAGTCACCTGAGTGTTCAGGTTGCCAGCCATCCAATGGAAATCGTAGAACTCGAAGAGAACCGTATCAAGCTGGTACGCGTGTTCCCACAGATCGTTAACGGATAAATGTGGCTTGCTGTAATAGCTAAATGAGCACACAAGCTCACATGCAACAAAAACAAAAGGCCCGATTCATTGAATCGGGCCTTTTAGTATCTAGCTCGCTCAGTCTCTAGAGCAAAATGTATCTAGAGTGAAGCATATTCAAGGTGAACTAAAAATGCTTAGTCGATTTTAAGCTCTTGAAGCATCGACTCTGGCAGTGCCAATTCATCATTCTTATTTACAGAGATACCTGCAGCGATGATTGCATTCGCGATCTCTTTCGCTTCATCCAAAGAGTGCATTGCCGCGGTACCACATTGGTATTCGTTCAGCTCAGGGATCTTATTCTGGTTCTCAACTTTCAGTACGTCTTTCATCGCAGCTAACCAACCGTCAGCCACTTGCTGCTCTGTTGGTGTACCAATTAGGCTCATGTAGAAACCTGTACGACAACCCATAGGTGAAATATCGATGATCTCTACATCTGAACCGTTCAGTTGATTACGCATGAAACCAGCGTATAGATGCTCAAGAGTATGGATACCTTTCTCAGATAGGATGTCTTTGTTTGGCGCAGTGAAACGCAGGTCAAACACAGTGATGGTATCCCCTTTTGGGGTTTGCATTGTTTTAGCAACACGAACTGCAGGTGCGTTCATGCGTGTGTGATCAACAGTGAAACTATCTAATAAAGGCATTGCTCTTCTCCGTGACGGCTGGCTTTAGAAAAACCAGCTTCGATTGTCTTCTAGTTCTTTGCGGCACTGTTTCAGCTGCCATCCATAATCTTTTGCTTGCTGTTCGACTTTGCGAGCCACCTTAATTAGCGATGGCTTGCTGTTGTATGACTTACGCTTATAACCTCCACGGCCTTCATGATAAGCCAGGTATTGGTTATAAGGGTCCCATAGCGAGATACCCAGCTGACGACGTGTCTCACTGGTATACCAACCAATAAACATCAATGCATCATCAAAGTTAGTTCTTGAACCACCGTTATTGGTCGCTTTTTGGAAGTCTTCCCAAGCAGGATCTTGAGCTTGTGCGTAACCGTAGGCACTGCTTACGCGTCCCCACGGAATAAAGCCAAGAATGTAATCTTTGGGTGGGCGTGCATCATGACGAAAGCTACTTTCTTGTTTCACAAAAGCCATCGCTACGTTAATCGGCGTGCCCCACTCCTCTTGCATATCAAGTGCATCTTCATACCAAGATGGATGCTCTCTGAAGATGCTACACAAATTATCTTGCTGCTTAGGCGGTGGCGTTGCACACCCAACCAATAGGCTAGAGACAACACCCACAGTCACTACAGGTAACCATTTACCACTCACACGAGTAGGCTGACCTAATAAGTCTTGCTTCCTTTCCACCAAAGTCTCGCTATGCTTTTAAATACGAAAAGTAATCCGCTAAGAAGCTATCAAAATCTTGAGTACTTGCTTCTTCACTTTGTTGCTGAGCCATCACAGAGCGTTGAACTTCCGCTTCCATCAACTCAGCTGAGTAAACTTTATATTCGTGTGCCTTGTGTTGCTCAGCGTACGTTTTACCTAACGCACAACCCACTTTACCTAAGCCACCCAGTTTTTGGGTCTCTTCTAGCAACTGGCCAGAAATCGTTAGCTCAGGGTTATCAATCCAAGCCTCAAGCGTATCGCATGTTTCTTGGTATGCACGCCCGCCTTGTTCTGCGTCCATCATTTCGGCAATAGAGCGTAGGTCTTTAAATACACGCTTCGCCCAATCTTGCAGAGACAAGCGCTCGCCATGACAGCCAATTTGTAGCTCTAGACCAACCTGACGACCTTCTAAGATCACCTTGTTCCAGTTATCGCGCCAACACTCAAGTTCGCAGTTATCCATCTCAGCAGAGTCTGTTAGTACACTCCACGTTAGGAATAGATCCAAGAAGCGAACTTGCTGCTCAGTGATACCGATTGCGCTGAATGGGTTTACATCTAGAGAACGAACCTCGATATACTCAACACCGCCGCGAGCCAACGCTTCAGATGGCTTCTCACCACTTTTCGCGACACGCTTAGGACGGATTGGAGCGTAAAGCTCATTCTCAATTTGCAGTACGTTGCTATTTAGCTGACGGTATTCACCATCTACCTTAGTGCCGATTTCGGCGAATTCTTCTGATGGCGTACGAATCGCTTGATTCAAACCTTCAAGGTACTGACCTAGGCTGTTGAAGCCAATCTTCAATACACTTTGCGCACTGTTCGTGTAACCAAGATCACTCAGGCGCAGCGCCGTTGCTTTTGGTAGATACAGTGTCTCACCAACCTTTTCGAAAGGTAGGTTGGTTTCTCTTCCTTTGATGAAAGAAGAACACAGTGCAGGTGAAGCACCAAAGAAATAAGGAATTAACCAACCAAAGCGGTAGTAGTTACGGATCAAGCCAAAGTAAGCATCTGACTTAGCTTCACAACGCGCTTCTTCTGTTTGCTCTCCAAACAGGCTATCCCAAAAGCTTTCTGGGAATGAGAAGTTGAAGTGAACACCTGAAATAATCTGCATCAGGCTACCGTAACGGCGCTTAAGGCCTTCACGATATAGCGTCTTCATCTTACCGTTGTTAGAAGTACCGTATTGCGCTAGCTGAATGTAATCTTCACTGCCAACGTAACAAGGCATAGAGAGCGGCCATAGCTTTTCGCCATCTAACTTGGTTTGCGTGAAGTGATGGATATCAGACAACTGATTCAAAAGCGTCGGAACGTCATTAGAAACAGGCGTGATAAATTCCAGTAGCGACTCAGAAAAATCGGTCGTTACCCATTCGTTCATCAACGCAGATCCTAAAGCTTTAGGGTGCGGCCCAGTAGCAAGGTGGCCATCTTCCGTGTAGCGTAACGTTTCCCTTTCAACACCACGACCAAATTGAGAAAAGGTCTTAGGGTTGGTTGCAACTTGCTTTAGTCGCGCAGCAAAATCAGTCAAAATTCAGTTCACTTATCTTATATTGTTCTGATTAGAACTATCATAAATTAGGTTGGAGGAGAAAAGTAGAGTCTCTTCCCTCCCCCTTTAATGTGTACTCTAACGAATGATTTCAAGCTCTTCTATTGGAATATCTAACTTTTCTAATTGCGGGCGAAGCGAAGTCGCGTCACCAACAACGATTATTTGATAATCATTCGGGTCGAACCATTTCTTCGATAGCTCATTTAAGGTCTCTTTTGAAACCGTTTCAACTATCTGATTACGCTGTTGTAGGTAATCTTCATCAAGGCTCAATGCGACAATATTACTCAACAACCCAGCCTTTTGACTTGGCGTTTCATATTTAAGCGCATCTTGTTGACCGACGGCAAGGCGCATAAATTTCACCTCTTCGTCAGTTAATCCACTTTGACTGAACTCGTTCAGCTCATTAATGAACTCTTGAATCGATGGAACCGTCGCATTCGCTCTTACCTGTGCACTGAATACCACCGCGCCCGTTTCACGAGTACTCGCAAAATAACCGCTTGCACCGTAAGTGTAGGCTTTATCTTCACGTAAATTCTGGTTGATACGGCTATTGAAGTTACCCGCTAGGTTAAAGTTAGCCAGTTGACTCAAATACAGTTCACCTGTTGCATCAAACGGCAAGCCTTTACGCACCAAACGAACAATACTTTGCGGTGCACCCGGTTTATCGACCAAGTACAGGTGCTGACCTGAAAGCTCTTTGACGATCTGTGGACGCGTTAATGGCGCGGCATCGCCTTGCCACTCTTCAAAGAATTGTAGCTGTTTTCCAATCTCTTTCTTCGAGATGTCTCCCACAACAACAATATTGGCACCTTCAGGTGTGTAGTGTTGGTCATAGAATTTTTTCACATCGTCTAGAGTGAGTTTCGATAAAGATGCTTTAGTACCGTCGCTCGCTCGAGCAAAAATACTGTCGCCAAATAGCACTTCACGTGTTGCTTGAGACGCCATCCAGCTTGGTTGTTGGTGCTGGTATACAACGCCTTCTAGCATCTGTTTCTTAACACGCTCGAAGTCTTGTTCACCAAACTTAGGCTCAAACAGAACCTCTTGCACGATCGCTAAGGTTTGAGGCAGGTTTTTCTCTAGCGTAGAAACTGAAATATCCGTGGTGTAACTGCCCGCACTGATGCTTACACTACTACCAAGCTTATCAAGTGTCGCTTGTAACTCTTCAACTGTTCGTTTTGTCGAACCTTCTTCCATCATCGAAGCGGTTAGGTTCGCTAGGCCTTCTTGCCCTTTACGAACATAACGTTCACCGGCTGGAAGTTGAATCTGCAACTGTACGGTCGGCGTTTCACTGGTCACGGTACCAATCAAATCCGTGCCGTTTGCAAAGTGCATGCGGTACAAATCAGGCATCGTTGCTTCAACACCAAAATTCACTTCTGGCATCACGCTGCGATCAAAGGTGTTCGGTGCTTTTCTGAAATCCAGCTGGTCTTCTGTCACCTTACTGTATTCAGGCAAAGTACGTGGAGGCGTGGTAAAGGTCGCTTCACGAACCGCTAAATCAAGTTGCTTCTTAGGAACCACACTCAGGGTCACCTTGTGCTTACCTTCGATGAAATCTTGGTAGGCTTTACTTACGCTTTCAGGCGTCACTGCGCGGATTTGATCCAACTGTGATTCAATGCGATCTGGCTGACCGTAGAAGGTTTGGTTAGATGCGAGTTGTGAAACCTTGCCTTTAACACTTTGCAGTGCGAAAACCGCATCTGCTTCTGCCATGCCGGTGATCTGGTCTAGACGCTCTTGTTGAACGCCCTCTTTCGAGAATTGCTCTAGGGTATCCATTAATTCTTTATTAAGAACCGTCAAATCGCCTTTTTCACCTGAGTTACCCATCGCATACACATACATGGTACATGCGAGCTCGGCACAATCATGGAAAGAGCCGGCACTGACTGCTTTCTGTGTTTTTACGAGGTTTTGATACAGGTAACTGTTGGTACCGGAACCTAGCACATTAGACAATGCATTCAATGAAGCTTGTGTCTCTTCACCGCGATATGTTGTTGGCCAACCCACAAGCACCATCGGCTGACGAATATTGTCTTCTAAGGTGATGTACTTATCTTCAGTTAGCACGGCAGGTTGTTTCTCTGCAGCCTTAACTTCTGGGCCTTGAGGGATAGGACCAAAGTACTTGTTCACCCACTCTAGCGTGTCATCAACGTCGATATCACCACCGATAGTCAATACCGCATTATTTGGGCCGTACCAGCGTAGGAAGAACGCTTTAAGGTCATTCACATCGACACGGTCTAGGTCTTCCACATAACCGATTGGTTGCCATGAGTAAGGGTGGCCTTCAGGGTAAAGCGCTTCACCCATGCGTTCCCACATCAAGCCATAAGGACGGTTTTCATAACTTTGCGCACGCTCGTTTTTAACCGTGCCTCTTTGAACTTCGAATTTCTTCTGAGAAACCGCATCTAATAAGAAACCCATTCGGTCTGATTCTAACCACAACATTTTCTCAAGCTGGTTAGATGGAACAGTTTCAAAGTAGTTAGTACGATCACGGTTAGTGGTGCCGTTTAACGAGCCACCAGCCTCGGTAATGATCTTAAAGTGCTGCTGGTCACCGACGTTCTCAGAGCCTTGGAACATCATATGTTCGAAGAAATGAGCAAAGCCCGATTTGCCTATCTCTTCACGAGCGGAACCTACGTGATAGGTCACATCAACATGCACAAGAGGATCAGAATCATCCGGGGAAAGAATAACTGTCAGGCCGTTTTCAAGCTGATACTTGGTGTAAGGGATAACTACTTTGTCTTTAGAAGGCTTAACCTCCTCGACTAGAGTGACGCCTTCTGGCAATGAGGAAAAGAAGGATGTTGAGCTAGGTACATTGTAAGAACAGCCTGCGATGGCGATAAGAGAAAATGTACCAAGTAAAACCTTTTTCATAGGTTCTCCTTAGAAAAAACCGAAGTAGATAGCAGCAAGTAAGCTGTAGCGAGCGGCTTTGCCAATCGCTATCAAAATAACGCTAGGGATAAATTTCATTCTCAGCCAACCCGCCGCGAGACACAAAGGGTCACCAATAACGGGTAACCAACTGAATAACAGTGTCCAGTAACCATAACGGCTCAGCCAAGCCATAGCCTTATGACCATGCTTTTCAGATTGAGTTCGATTAGGCAACCACAAACCAATCCAATAATTAGTCAGGCCACCTAAGGTGTTACCGAGTGTCGCTATGAGAATAATCGACGATGTTGAGAATTGATCTAGGCTCAATGCTGCAACAAGACTGGCTTCTGAACCGCCGGGCAATAACGTGGCACTTAAGAAGCCACTGATGAAGAGTACCCAAAGCGCCGAGTCAGAGAACCACAGCGCTATATTTTCAAAAAGGGAATTAAAGAACTCTAGCACTGCCTATCAGCCTTCTTGCATTTTAAGTAGTACCTTGCCTCTGGTGTGTCCGGTTTCAACCTGTAGATGCGCCGACTGCGCTTCATCCAATTGGTAGATACCTTGAATTTCTGTTTTAAGCAATCCAACACTCACCATATAAAGCATGGTGTCCATCTGCTCAGGGTTTGGCTCAACCAGCATGCCTGATGCAGTAAAACCTAATAGTGTAGCTTTTTCACAGATCAGTTCTGCAGATAGAGTCGGAACGGTCACTACTCTTGCGCCATCTTTCAAGCACTTCAACGCATCAAGCGCGGTATCGCCACCGACCAAATCAATCAGCACATCAACATCAGAAACTCGTTCTGAAGCTGGAGCAAACTTATAGTTGATCGCATGAGCGCCTAGCGTTGCAAGATAATCGAGGTTAGCTTCGCTACAGGTGGTGTAAACCTCGGCTTTTGCTGCCACTGCAATTTGAACCGCAAGGTGACCTACGCCGCCTGCGCCCGCTAAAATAAGCACGCGATCGCCTTCTTTCACTTCAGCTTTATTAAGTGCTTGAGCTGCTGTTTGGCTAGCAAGTGGTAATGCCGCTGCCGCTTCTAGGGTAACAGAATCAGGAACCATGCTGAGTGCCGCTTCTGGAACACATACATATTGGCTGTAGCCGCCACCTTGCAGTGGGAAACCAATAAAGCCTGCCACGTTGTCACCAACGGTAAAACGTTCAGCCTGTTCGCCTAGCGTGACAATTTGGCCCGAAATATCGTATCCCGGCACCCAAGGAAGGTTGTCTTTGTTTTGTGCTGCTGCCCAACCAAGGCCAGCTCGGGTTTTCACATCAATAGGATTAATGCCCGAAAAGGAAACTTTAACCACCACTTCTCCGGCCTTAGGCTCAGGAATCGCACTGGTTTGAATACTAAGGTTTTCGACGCCGCCGAATTGAGTAATCGCAATCTGTTTATTTTCCATTTCCACATTTCCTTGATTGATAAAAGCCCTAGTGAGCAAGCACCCTAATTAATAAAAAGAAAGGGATGCGAAAGCATCCCTTTGACTATAAACCATTTAATAAGGCTAAGTTAACCGCTCATTCGTAAATTGACGACCAATTAACGTAACGATACATGACCAGAAATCCATTAACCGACTAGCGCTAATAGAATACCCGCCGCAACCGCACTACCAAGTACACCTGCTACGTTCGGGCCCATCGCATGCATCAACAAGAAGTTCTGAGGGTTTGCCTCAAGACCGACTTTGTTCACAACACGTGCCGCCATTGGAACTGCTGATACACCAGCTGCACCAATCAATGGGTTGATGTCCTCTTTCGAGAAGCGGTTTAGAACCTTCGCCATCAATACACCACCCGCAGTACCAATACTGAACGCAACTGCACCTAAGCCAAGAATACCCAGAGTCTCTAAGTTCAAGAAAGTATCCGCTTGAAGCTTAGAACCAACACCGAGACCAAGGAAAATAGTCACAACGTTAATCAGTTCGTTTTGCGCTGTTTTCGATAGGCGATCAACCACACCCGCTTCACGCATCAAGTTACCCAGACAGAACATACCCACTAGAGGTGTTGCTGAAGGTAGGAACAAAATCGTCATCAGTAGTACAGCAAGCGGGAAGAGGATCTTCTCTGCCTTGCTAACATGACGAAGTTGAGCCATCTTAATCTTACGTTCTTCAGGAGACGTTAACGCCTTCATGATTGGCGGCTGAATAATAGGGACCAATGCCATGTAGCTATACGCCGCTACTGCAATCGCACCTAAAAGATCAGGAGAGAGCTTACTCGCTAAGAAGATCGCGGTTGGGCCATCGGCACCACCAATGATCGCAATAGAAGAAGCGTCGGCCATCGAGAATTCCATGCCTGGAACATAGTTCAGCAAGATCGCGCCAAATAGCGTGGCGAAGATACCAAACTGAGCCGCTGCCCCTAGCCACAATGTTTTAGGGTTCGCAATCAACGCACCGAAGTCCGTCATCGCACCCACACCCATAAAGATCAGCAGTGGGAAAATACCCGTTTCAATACCAATGTAGTAAACGTAGTACAGCAAACCACCTGGATCAGTAAACCCAGCGTTTGGAATGTTTGCTAATACAGCACCAAAACCAATAGGTAGTAGAAGTAACGGTTCAAATCCTTTACGAATTGCCAAAAATAACAATAAGCAACCAACCAACATCATACAGATCTGGCCGAACTCAAAGTTCGCAATCCCTGTTTCAGACCATAAGGTCATCAATCCTTCCATGGTACTCCCTTACGCCAAGCTTAGTAGTGGAGCGCCTACAGTAACTGCATCGCCTTCTTTAACATTCAGTTCTTGAACGATACCACCACGAGCAGCACGAACTTCCGTTTCCATCTTCATTGCTTCTAGGATAAGCAGAACGTCGCCTTCAGCAACCTCAGCACCCGCCTGAACGTTAACTTTAAAGATGTTACCCGCCAATGGAGCAGGAACCGCTTCAGCGTCAGAAGCTGCTACAGGTGCAGCCTGAGCCGCTTGAGCAGGTTTTGCTGATGGCGCAACAGATGTTAGTTCACCTTGTGGGCCAACCTCGACATCATACACTTGACCATCAACCTTCACGCTGTAGCTTTCGATGCCACCAGACACAGGAGCCGGAGTTGCAGCAACTGGAGTCGCAACTTCTGCCGTTGGTGCTGGTTCAAATGCTTCAGGGTTACGACGGTTCTTAAGGAACTTAAGACCCACTTGTGGGAAGAGTGCGTAAGTCAGGACATCATCTACTGTATCTTCAGCTAGAGAGATACCTTCTGATTTCGCTTTCTCTAAAAGGTCCGTAGTCAGCGTATCCATTTCTGACTTAAGCAAGTCAGCAGGACGACAAGTGATTGGCTCTGCACCATCCAGAACTTTCGCTTGCAGTTCAGCATCTACTTCCGCAGGTGCTTGGCCGTATTCGCCTTTCAGCAGACCTGCCGTCTCTTTAGTGATGCTCTTATAGCGCTCACCCGTTAGAACGTTAATAACCGCTTGAGTACCGACAATTTGAGAAGTTGGTGTTACCAAAGGAATGTAACCAAGCTCTTTGCGTACGCGTGGGATTTCTTCAAGAACCTCGTCCATACGATCGGCTGCGCCCTGCTCTTTAAGCTGACCTTCCATGTTAGTCAACATGCCGCCAGGAACCTGAGCGATCAAGATGCGAGAATCGACGCCTTTTAGCTGGCCTTCCCATTTCGCGTACTTTTTACGTACATCACGGAAGTAAGATGCGATTGGTTCAATTTGGTCAAGCTTAAGGTTAGTGTCACGCTCTGTACCTTCTAACATCGCCACAACCGTTTCAGTTGGTGTGTGACCGTAAGTACAGCTCATTGAAGAGATAGCCGTGTCTAGAATATCGATGCCCGCCTCAACGGCTTTAACCGCTGTTGCTGTCGATAGACCCGTTGTCGCGTGGCTATGTAACGCTAGAGGAACATCACACGATGCTTTGATGCGTGTAATTAACTCTTCCGCTTCATAAGGCTTTAATAAACCTGACATATCTTTGATACATAGTGAATGACAACCTAGGTCTTCTAGACGCTTAGCCAGATCAACCCAAGTATCAGAGTTGTGAACCGGACTGGTTGTGTAAGACAAGGTACCTTGAGCGTGGCCGCCAACATCAATCGTTGCTTTCACCGCTTTTTCAAAGTTACGTACGTCATTCATCGCATCAAAAATACGGAATACGTCCATGCCATTCTTATGGGCACGTTCAACAAATTTTTCTACTACATCATCCGCGTAGTGACGGTAACCCAACAGGTTTTGACCACGCAGTAGCATCTGCATTGGTGTATTTGGCATCGCTTTTTTCAGTTCACGCAGACGCTCCCATGGATCCTCTCCAAGAAAACGGATACACGAATCAAACGTCGCGCCGCCCCAAGTCTCTAGAGACCAGTAACCGACTTTATCCAGTTCTGCCGCAATTGGCAGCATATCTTCGATACGCATACGAGTAGCAAATAGTGACTGGTGCGCGTCACGAAGTACCACATCTGTGATAGCTAGTGGTTTAGACATGCTCATAAACTCCTTTTTAATCCTTTAAATGCTACTTAGCAGTAGACGCACGGTATTGATGAACCGCGGCCGAAATTGCTGCCACTACCTGTGGACTAACAGCTGAAGGGTTTGATTGTGATTTTTGAATTTTTTTAGGTGCTGCGATCGGCTCAGGTACTTCTTCTGGTACCAGTTTTGACATCAACCGAACGAGGTAAACTAGAATAGTTAGAAAAATAAAGACAACGGACATTCCCGTTATCATTAGAGTCGCCGCATCTCCTAGCAGGCTTCCAATATTAGTCATGTTGCTTCCTTTCTTCGTCATCCTGACATATGTACAGGATTTCAGCGAATAGTGATCCCGACCCATGGATTATCTCGATTGGTAAAACTTTGTCAATTTTGTTTAAGGTTCTGTTACGGACAACGCACACATAAGGTTAATTATTCGCCTATCAGATCACATAAATCTGTCAAATGAGTCATTTTTAGATATTTAAACTGTGACTTAAACGGGGCTTTTCTGAGAAATGATATGAGAAAGGTGGAATAACAAAGAAGCACTCAAGAAGTACTTAAAATACAACAAGTTAAATGTTAAGTAAATTTAACATTTGATCAACATTTATATAGCAAGCATAAAAAAAGCCTCGTATAAACGAGGCTTTTTTTAATAATGTGGCGCGCTCTGGAGGATTCGAACCTCCGACCGCCTGGTTCGTAGCCAGGTACTCTATCCAGCTGAGCTAAGAGCGCACGGTTTTAATATCAATTCATTGTTACTAACAACGTATCAATATAAGGATTTCATTCTCATAAGAAAGAAGCCCTAAATAGTGGCGCGTCCTGGAGGATTCGAACCTCCGACCGCCTGGTTCGTAGCCAGGTACTCTATCCAGCTGAGCTAAGGACGCACGGTTTTAGTATCAATTAGTTGTAAACAACGTTTCAATACCAGGATTTCATTCTCATGAGAAAGAAGCCCTAAATAGTGGCGCGCTCTGGAGGATTCGAACCTCCGACCGCCTGGTTCGTAGCCAGGTACTCTATCCAGCTGAGCTAAGAGCGCACGGTTTTAGTATCAACTTATAGCCAATACAAGGATTTCTATTCTCGTAAGAAAGAAGCCCTAAATAGTGGCGCGTCCTGGAGGATTCGAACCTCCGACCGCCTGGTTCGTAGCCAGGTACTCTATCCAGCTGAGCTAAGGACGCACGGTTTTAGTATCAAGTTGTATTACACAATCAATACAAGGATTTCACTCTCATAAGAGAGAAGCCCTAAATAGTGGCGCGTCCTGGAGGATTCGAACCTCCGACCGCCTGGTTCGTAGCCAGGTACTCTATCCAGCTGAGCTAAGGACGCACGCTTTTGATATTAATTCTCGATAAACGATTTATCAATATCAGGATTCAAATTCATATATGAACTAAACCCTAAATAGTGGCGCGCTCTGGAGGATTCGAACCTCCGACCGCCTGGTTCGTAGCCAGGTACTCTATCCAGCTGAGCTAAGAGCGCACGGTTTTAGTATCAACTTATAGCCAATACGAGGATTTTCATTCTCATAGAGAGGAAACCCTTAAATAGTGGCGCGTCCTGGAGGATTCGAACCTCCGACCGCCTGGTTCGTAGCCAGGTACTCTATCCAGCTGAGCTAAGGACGCACGGTGTTCATTCATTAAGAATGAAGTTGTGAAATATATCACATTCTTCTTGCTACGAAGAAAAAAAAAGGCCATCGGCCTGTAATGAATGGCGGTGAGGGAGGGATTCGAACCCTCGATGCAGCTACAAACCACATACTCCCTTAGCAGGGGAGCGCCTTCGGCCACTCGGCCACCTCACCTAATTCATTATTCTCACATCACTTACAAGTAAGAGAAGAGAGAATGGCGCGTCCTGGAGGATTCGAACCTCCGACCGCCTGGTTCGTAGCCAGGTACTCTATCCAGCTGAGCTAAGGACGCACATTTACATTGTCTAAATTGCTAATTTTAGACTCGCAAGAAATGGCGGTGAGGGAGGGATTCGAACCCTCGATGCAGCTACAAACCACATACTCCCTTAGCAGGGGAGCGCCTTCGGCCTCTCGGCCACCTCACCGTCTTGCGGAGGCACATATTACGTTTTACCGAAAATATGTCAAACACTTTATTGAAAAAAATTGGACAAAAACACTCAACCGTTTGCTATTTAATCAAAGCGCTTGCAAATTGAACTTATAAGATTCAAATCGCGCTTTTTCCCTTAAAAATTAAGGCGAAAGATTGGCAAGAATAAACAGCCGAAAACAATTATCTAATTTCTTCAGCAGCAAGTGCTACCGCTGGTTGCACCTTACTACGGGATGCGTTTTTACGCTATAGGTGAAGCTAACAAATCTTGAGCTTTGCCAAACAAAATAGAAAGAAACAACGTTGGACAACCGCAACGTTATTACACAGTGCTATAGAGCATTCATTTCACCGAGTGAATGCTGGCTTAGTTATCTAAGCCAGCTATATATCAATGAACACTTCTGTGCTCCAAGATCAAAAAAGGCTAGCAACAACGCTAGCCTCTTCTCTACGCAAAAGTATTAGTAGTTGCCAGATGCAACGTTACCATTACCTTTTTCAGCTTGAATGCGCATGTAGATCTCTTCACGGTGAACAGATACTTCTTTAGGTGCGTTAACACCGATACGTACTTGGTTACCTTTAACGCCTAGTACAGTAACTGTTACTTCATCACCAATCATCAGTGTTTCGCCAACGCGGCGAGTCAAAATTAGCATTCTTTGCTCCTTGAGTAATCTCTAAATTTATCTAGCTACGAGAGCATTATCCAACAAAAGTTATATTTTCGTAAACTATCGATTGAGTTTATTTAACCAAAATGCACTTCTTTTTTAGGATAACCCTGTGTTTCACGTGCTACGATGTATGCATTGTGTAATATGTTAGCAGCCATATCGACTTGCGTTGGTGATATCACCAAAGTTAAAGACTGCTGCTGCAATAAGTGATGCTGTACATCAATTTCGCCTTCAGACAACAATCCATGTGAACTGACCACAATTTCTTGTGTTCGGCTTCCTACCACAGTTAACAAACTAACCTGTTCACTATTACGGATTTTCTCGTCAAAAACTAGTTTTAATTTGGCACTTATGTCTTGTTTAATAATGAGTGCTGCCCGTTCTGTTTCCTCGATCACACTACAGACTTCGATCCCTAACAGTTGGCAATGCGATATGAAAGACGGTAAATCCTCATTCAAACACTCGATACGTACCATGTCTCTTTGAATGGCGATGCCAGCAATATCATTCAAACACTGGTTACCCGCGATCAATGTGCCCTCGCCTGCTTCAAAGCTGGAAAGCACGCGTAATGGCACATTATGTTGCCATGCATATTGAACACACGGTAAATGAAGAACCTTTGCACCTCGGCGAGCCATCTCTTCCATCGACGGAAAGTCTAAGGTATCGAGTTTCTTCGAATGTTTGACAACCCTCGGGTCACAAGAGTACACACCATCAACATCAGTATAGATCTGGCACTCTTTCGCCTGAAGCGCACCCGCTAACGCAACCGCCGTGGTATCTGAGCCACCGCGGCCTAGAGTGGTAATGTCGCCTTTAGCATTCATGCCTTGAAAGCCAGCCACAATCACAATCTGATTATCGTCTAACAAGGTTTGAATAGGAGCAGTATCAATACGCTCTATCGTCGCATTATTATGATTAGAATCGGTGTGTATCTTGGCTTGATAGCCAGTCATCGATGTCGCTTCATAACCTAACTTGTGCAACGTCATTGCTAACAAGGCCATGGAAACTTGCTCTCCGGCCGTTAACAGCACATCCAGTTCTCTAGCGTTGGGGACGCTATCAACCTGTGTGGCTAAGTTAACCAACCGATTTGTTTCACCTGACATAGCAGAAACGACAACCACGATCTGGTGCCCTTCATTTTTCGCTTCAATGATTTTTTCTGCTACATGATGGATTCGTTCTATTGAACCCACCGACGTTCCACCAAATTTCTGCACGATAAGAGGCATTTTCACCCGTCCTCACCTTCCCAAGACCAATGTCTATATATGACAAAAAACACATACTCCGCGTCATGGCGAAGCAATAAAAAATGAACCAAGGAGTCTAACGCAACCATTAGACTTCGTGGTTAATCTCAATCAAACCTGATTTACACACTTCCAATAGACAAAATAAAAGATGCCCAATCATCTGATTGGGCATCTTTGTATCAATTACTTAAGCTTAAAGACGTTCTTCTAGCCAAGTGCGTACAGATTTAAGCGCTTCAGGTAGTGCTTCAACGTCAGTACCACCCGCTTGAGCCATATCTGGACGACCGCCGCCTTTACCGCCAACTTGCTCAGCAACCATCTTAACTAGGTCACCCGCTTTAACTTTGCCGATAAGGTCTTTGGTTACGCCAGCAATCAGGCCAACTTTACCGTCTGCTACGTTAGCAATCAGGATGATGCCGCTACCTACTTGGTTTTTAGCGTTATCAACCATAGTACGTAGGTTCTTGTTGTCTGCGCCTTCAATTGCTGCAACCAGTACTTTAGTACCTGAGATTTCTTCCACTTTGCCCATGATGTTTGCGCCTTCGGCTGCAGCCATCTTTTCTTTAAGCAATTGGATTTCTTTCTCTAGAGATTTCGCTTTCTTAGCCGACTCAGCCAGTTTCTCTTCGTAAGCGTTAGCTTGAGCTTCTACAGCATCTAGAGCCGCTTCGCCTGTTACCGCTTCGATACGACGAATACCAGCAGCGATACCACCTTCAGAAGTGATCTTGAATAGACCGATATCACCCGTGTTGCTCGCGTGGATACCACCACAAAGCTCAGTAGAGAAATCACCCATAGACAGAACGCGAACTTCATCATCGTACTTCTCGCCAAACAGTGCCATTGCACCTTTTTGTTTCGCTGACTCGATGTCCATGATGTTGGTTTCAATCACGTGATTCTTACGAACTTGTGCGTTAACCAAGCGCTCTACTTCTTTAATCTGTGCTGGCGTTACCGCTTCAAGGTTAGAGAAGTCAAAACGTAGGTTATCTGGCTTAACCAAAGAACCTTTCTGAGCAACGTGCTCACCTAGAACTTCACGCAGTGCAGAGTGAAGTAAGTGCGTTGCAGAGTGGTTTAGTGAGATAGCAGCACGACGCTCAGCATCAACTGTTGCTTCTACTTTGTCGCCTTTAGCAAATACACCTTCAACTAGCTCACCGTGGTGCGCAAATGCGTTACCTAGCTTCTGAGTGTCTTGTACTTTGAATAGGCCCGAAGCCGTTTTCAGCGTACCAGCGTCACCGCATTGACCGCCTGACTCAGCATAGAATGGTGTCTCTTCAAGAATGATGATGGCTTTGTCGCCCGCTGATAGTGAAGATACTTCTTCGCCGTCAACGAATAACGCAGAGATTTCACCTGAACCTTCAGTACCTGTGTAACCACAGAACTCAGTGTTGGTGTCTACTTTGATCGTCGCGTTGTAATCCGTGCCGAATTGACCAGCTTCACGTGCACGCTGACGCTGTGCTTCCATCGCCTTCTCAAAGCCTTCTTCATCGATAGTAAAGTCGCGTTCACGAGCTACATCGTTAGTAAGGTCAGCTGGGAAGCCGTATGTATCGTAAAGTTTGAATACTGTTTCACCGTCAAGCTCTTTGCCTTCAAGTGCATCTAGTGCGTCATTAAGGATAACCATGCCGCGCTCTAGAGTACGACCAAAGTTTTCTTCTTCAATGCGAAGTACTTTTTCAACAAGCTCTTGCTGTTTCTTAAGTTCATCTGCCGCAGAGCCCATTACTTCAGCCAGTACACCCACAAGTTTGTGGAAGAACACGCCTTGTGCGCCAAGCTTGTTACCGTGACGAACTGCACGACGAATAATACGACGTAGAACGTAGCCACGACCTTCGTTTGAAGGCATAACACCGTCAGCAATTAGGAATGAACAAGAACGGATGTGGTCAGCAATAACGCGTAGCGATTGGTTAGATAGGTCGTCATGACCAACAACTTCAGCTGTCGCTTTGATTAGCTTTTGGAATACATCAATTTCGTAGTTAGAGTGAACGCCCTGCATGATTGCAGAAATACGCTCAATACCCATACCTGTATCTACAGCAGGCTTAGGTAGCGGTTCCATTGTGCCGTCAGCGTGACGGTTGAACTGCATGAATACGTTGTTCCAGATCTCGATGAAACGGTCACCATCTTCTTCAGGTGTACCAGGACGGCCGCCCCAGATGTGCTCACCGTGATCGTAGAAGATTTCAGTACATGGACCACAAGGACCTGTGTCACCCATTGTCCAGAAGTTATCAGACTCGAACTGTTTACCGCCTTCTTTGTCGCCGATGCGAACGATACGGTCAGCAGGTACACCTACTTTCTTGTTCCAGATATCGAATGCTTCATCATCTGTCTCGTATACCGTTACCAGTAGACGATCTTTTGGCAGTTGAAGAGTTTCAGTCAGGAATTCCCAAGCAAACGCAATCGCTTCTTCTTTGAAGTAATCACCAAAGCTGAAGTTACCTAGCATTTCAAAGAATGTGTGGTGACGAGCCGTGAAACCTACGTTTTCAAGGTCATTGTGTTTACCACCCGCACGTACACAACGCTGAGCCGTAGTTGCTCGTGTGTAGGCACGCTTTTCGGCGCCTAGGAAGCAATCTTTGAATTGGTTCATACCTGCGTTAGTAAATAGCAGGGTTGGATCGTTATGTGGAACTAACGATGAACTGTCTACGATTTGGTGTTCTTTGCTCTCAAAGAACTTAAGGAACGCGTTGCGAACCTCATCAGTGCTCATGTACATGCAGCTCTTCCTGAAAATAGTCGAGTTAGAATTTTGCCGTATTGTAGATCATGGTTAAGGCTTCGACTAGTTTTCTTGTAGAAAAGACACCCTTGGGCAGGATTTTAGATGTAAATCGACAAAATGGAGAATATTTCACTATATCTAGCAGTGGAAAAGCAGAACTCAATTGGCTACCTAGCGATTGAAGAAAGTCCGTAAACTAAGAAGATCTAACTGAGTGACACACAGAGCGAAACGGCCCCAACAAAAAAGCCCCGCATGAAAAATGCGAGGCTTTAAATTTTTCACAGTGGATACTCCTTTCAAGCACCCACTCGATAAAACGTTAGCTTATAGCTCTTCGTTTTCTTCTTCCTGTTCTACATCTTTCTCTTCAAGAACAGCAGGAGTTAGCAGCAACTCGCGAAGTTTAGTGTCGATCTCAAGAGCAACTTCTGGGTTTTCACGTAGGTATTTACCAGCGTTAGCTTTACCTTGGCCGATCTTGTCGCCCTTGTAGCTGTACCAAGCGCCCGCTTTTTCTACTAGCTTGTTCTTAACACCTAAATCGATAAGCTCACCTTCACGGTTGAAGCCTTTGCCATATAGGATTTGAGTTTCAGCTTGTTTAAACGGTGCCGCAATCTTGTTCTTAACAACCTTGATACGCGTTTCGTTACCAACAACCTCATCACCATCTTTGATCGCACCAGTACGGCGGATATCAAGACGAACAGATGCGTAGAACTTAAGAGCGTTACCACCAGTTGTTGTTTCTGGGTTACCAAACATCACACCAATCTTCATACGGATTTGGTTGATGAAAATAGCCATACAGTTAGACTGCTTAAGGTTACCAGTTAGCTTACGCATCGCTTGAGAAAGCATACGAGCCTGAAGACCCATGTGGCTATCGCCCATTTCGCCTTCGATTTCTGCTTTTGGTGTTAGTGCTGCTACTGAGTCAATAACAAGTACATCGATTGCACCTGAACGAGCCAGTGCATCACAGATTTCTAGCGCTTGCTCACCAGTATCTGGTTGAGAAACAAGAAGCGCATCGATATCAACACCAAGTTTTTGAGCGTAGATAGGGTCTAGTGCGTGTTCCGCATCAACGAAAGCACACGTCTTGCCAACTTTCTGTGCTGCAGCAATAAGCTCAAGCGTTAGCGTTGTTTTACCTGATGATTCTGGACCGTAAACTTCTACGATACGTCCCATCGGTAGGCCACCAGCACCTAGTGCGATATCTAGAGATAGAGAACCAGTAGAAATAGTTTCTACGTCCATTGTGCGGTTATCACCAAGACGCATGATAGAACCTTTACCAAATTGCTTTTCAATCTGACCAAGGGCTGCGGCTAACGCTTTTTGTTTATTCTCGTCCATTTCTATCTCCACATAATCGGTTGTCTCAACAAGCGATCTAGAATCTATTTCTAACCCACATAGGGGTGACTAATTGGCTTTCATTATACTGTTGATTCATACAGTGTCTATACCTGTATGAAAATAATTTGTACAAATGTTACTTACCTTCCATTGATAGGTAATCATAAATAACTTGCAGGGCATGGTGCGTGGCTTGTTGGCGTACTTGTGATCTATCACCTGTAAATACATTCGTTTCCACTTTATCCCAGCCGTTTAATGCCTTCCAAGCAAAACAGACGGTACCAACAGGCTTCTCTTCTGTACCGCCGCCAGGGCCAGCAATACCGCTGATCGACACAGAAATAGTGCCATTTGAATGTTGTAGTGCACCCTTGGCCATTTCTATCACCACAGGTTCACTCACCGCACCAAACTCAACCAAGGTTTCAAGCTGAACACCAATCATCTCTTGCTTAGCTTCATTACTGTAAGTGACAAAAGCACGATCAAACCATCCAGAGCTACCCGCCACATCGGTGACCGCCGTTGCTACACCACCACCAGTACAAGATTCAGCAGTCACTAGCACTTGCTTATGTTTTGCCAGTAATGGTCCGAGTTTTTCACTAAGAGCTTGAGTCATCTGCATTATCAAATTCCCTTTATTTACTGTCATATCATTTGGATTCGCATCTTTTCGCATCAGCCGCTTTTCGCACGAAACGCTTTCACGTATCCTAAGCCGCAATAGAAATAAACGAAAGAAGTTAACTGTGAAAGCCGATCAAAAACATACACCCATGATGCAGCAGTACCTAAAACTAAAAGCAGAAAATCCAGAAATTCTGCTGTTCTACCGCATGGGCGATTTCTACGAGCTTTTCTACGATGACGCTAAAAAAGCTTCTCAACTCCTCGATATTTCACTGACTAAGCGTGGTTCATCAAATGGTGAACCGATTCCGATGGCAGGTGTTCCATACCATGCGGTTGAAGGATATCTTGCAAAGTTAGTGCAACTTGGTGAGTCCGTAGCAATTTGTGAACAGATTGGTAATCCAGCACTTTCAAAAGGCCCTGTAGAGCGTGCGGTAGTACGTATCGTGACACCGGGTACCGTAACCGACGAAGCCTTGCTTTCTGAACGCATTGATAACCTAATTGCAGCCATTTATCACCACAACGGTAAATTTGGTTACGCAACGCTTGATATTACCTCTGGCCGATTCCAACTTTGCGAGCCAGAAACAGAAGAAGCGATGGCCGCTGAGCTACAAAGAACCTCTCCGCGTGAGCTGTTGTTCCCTGAAGATTTTGAACCTGTCGATTTAATGGCAAGCCGTAACGGTAATCGTCGTCGCCCAGTCTGGGAGTTTGAATTAGATACCGCGAAGCAGCAGCTGAACCAACAATTTGGCACTCGCGACCTTGTCGGTTTTGGCGTGGAAGGTGCCAAACTGGGCCTTTGTGCTGCCGGTTGTCTTATCCAATATGTAAAAGACACGCAACGTACTGCCCTTCCACACATCCGTTCACTCACCATGGATAAGCAAGATCATTCGGTGATCCTTGATGCTGCGACTCGCCGCAATCTAGAGATCACGCAAAACCTTGGCGGTGGTACAGATAACACTCTTGCTGAAGTGCTGGATCACACCGCAACGGCAATGGGCAGTCGTATGCTTAAGCGTTGGTTACATCAACCGATGCGCAATATCTCTGCACTTGATCAACGCCTAGATGCGATTGGTGAAATGAAAGATTTGGCTCTATTCACAGAGCTACAACCAACCTTAAAACAGATCGGTGATATCGAGCGTATTCTGGCTCGTCTTGCACTTCGTTCTGCTCGTCCACGTGATATGGCGCGCCTTCGCCAAGCAATGGAATACTTACCAGAGCTTGCTGAAACACTGACTCAGCTTAAACACCCATACCTGACTCAACTTGCTCAATACGCGTCTCCTGTAGACGAAGTTTCAGAACTGCTTGAACGTGCAATCAAAGAGAATCCACCCGTGGTTATCCGTGACGGCGGTGTGATTGCAGAAGGTTACAACGCCGAGCTAGATGAATGGCGTGACCTTGCTGCGGGTGCAACCGAGTTTCTGGATAAGCTTGAGCAAGAAGAGCGTGAACGTCATGGCATCGACACATTAAAAGTTGGTTACAACAACGTACACGGTTTCTTCATTCAAGTTAGCCGCGGGCAAAGCCACCTAGTGCCGCCACATTATGTTCGTCGCCAAACGCTGAAGAATGCTGAACGTTACATAATTCCTGAGCTGAAAGAGCACGAAGACAAAGTGCTTAACTCTAAATCGAAGGCTCTGGCTATCGAGAAGCAGTTATGGGAAGAGTTGTTTGATTTGCTACTGCCATATCTAGAACGACTACAAAACATCGCTTCTTCAGTATCGCAACTTGATGTACTACAGAACTTAGCTGAGCGCGCAGATACGCTGGATTACTGTCGTCCAACTATGACAGAAGCAGCCGGTGTACAGATCCAAGCGGGTCGTCACCCAGTGGTTGAGCAAGTGATGGACGAACCTTTCATCGCCAACCCTATCGACCTTAACGATAAGCGTAAAATGCTGATCATCACAGGTCCAAACATGGGTGGTAAGTCGACTTACATGCGCCAAACTGCACTTATCGCATTGATGGCTCATATCGGTTGTTATGTGCCAGCTGAAAGCGCGACTATTGGTTCTATCGACCGTATCTTTACTCGTATCGGTGCATCGGATGATCTGGCTTCTGGCCGTTCGACTTTCATGGTTGAGATGACAGAGACCGCTAATATTCTGCACAATGCAACACCAAACAGCCTTGTGCTAATGGATGAAATTGGCCGTGGTACCAGCACTTACGATGGTCTCTCTCTAGCTTGGGCAAGCGCAGAATGGCTAGCGAATCAAATCAATGCGATGACGCTGTTTGCAACGCACTACTTTGAGCTAACCGAGCTTCCGAACCAACTTCCAACGCTGGCCAACGTCCACTTGGACGCGGTTGAACACGGCGACAACATTGCCTTCATGCATGCGGTTCAAGAAGGTGCGGCAAGTAAATCTTACGGCCTAGCAGTTGCAGGGTTGGCGGGTGTACCAAAAGCCGTGATCAAGAACGCTCGCGCGAAACTAACACAGCTCGAAGCATTGAGTATTGAGTCTCCGACATCGAAGCCAAGTGGTGTTGATATCGCAAACCAACTAAGCCTGATCCCTGAACCGAGTGAAGTGGAGCAAGCACTAGCGAATGTCGATCCTGATGATCTAACACCTCGCCAAGCATTAGAAGAACTCTACCGCTTGAAGAAGCTTCTCTAACTTAAGAAGCACTCTAGTTTAAATGGCTAAGCGCTGTGGTTCCTAGTTGAAGTAAAAGCTAAACCAGAAGCTAAAACTAAAAAACGCTGACATGAGGTCAGCGTTTTTTTATTTCGATATCCTGGAATATCGTTTAGTCGTTTTCAACGTTGAACAAGTTTTCCATGTTCAGACCTTGCTTGATAAGAATCTCACGTAGACGGCGAAGACCTTCAACTTGGATTTGACGAACTCGCTCACGAGTCAGGCTGATTTCACGGCCAACTTCTTCTAGCGTTGACGGTTCATAGCCTAGTAGTCCAAATCGACGTGCAAGCACTTCTTTCTGCTTCGGATTCAGTTCATCAAGCCAGAAGATCAGTGAGTTCTTGATATCGCTATCTTGAGTTGAAACCTCAGGATCTGAATTGTTGATGTCTGGAATAATATCCAACAGTGCTTTCTCACCATCACCACCAATTGGCGTATCTACAGAGCTCACTCTTTCGTTTAGACGAAGCATCTTGCTCACATCACCAACTGGCTTATCTAGCTTAGAAGCAATCTCTTCAGCTGTTGGTTCGTGGTCAAGCTTTTGTGATAGTTCTCTTGCCGTACGCAGGTAGATGTTCAGCTCTTTCACAACATGGATTGGCAAACGGATAGTGCGAGTCTGATTCATCAACGCACGTTCAATGGTTTGACGAATCCACCATGTTGCGTAAGTTGAGAAGCGGAAGCCACGCTCTGGGTCAAACTTCTCTACGGCGCGAATCAAGCCTAGGTTGCCTTCTTCGATTAGATCGAGAAGTGCCAAGCCACGGTTGCTATAACGACGAGAAATTTTTACCACCAAACGCAGGTTACTTTCGATCATGCGTTTACGTGCTGCTTCATCACCGCGTAGAGCTCGACGTGCGTAAAGCACTTCTTCTTCTGCGGTTAGTAGTGGTGAGAAACCGATTTCGCCTAGATACAGTTGAGTGGCATCTAAGCTTTTAGACGTAACTTCAACTTCTTCTTTCGCTTCGGTTTTCTTAGTGACTGTTCGTTTTGCTTTTCCAAGAGCTTCCGGTTCCGTGGTTGCTTGGTCAAGATCGAACTCTTCTTTGGTTACTGCATTGCTTATACTCATAACGCCTCCCCCTGGCGAAATTAGCATGACATTACAACTTCATATGTCGCTAAATGACTGTGTCACTCCATACAATACGTAATTTTGCATACTGTATTTAAGGTAAATATCGTTTTGGATTTACGGATTTACCTTGGTAACGAATCTCAAAGTGCAGCCTAACACTGCTGGCTCCAGAGCTTCCCATTGTTGCAATCTTCTGCCCTGGTTTCACACTTTGCCCTTCAGATACTAATAGTCGGTCGTTGTGCGCGTATGCACTTAAGTAATTATCATTGTGCTTCACAATCACTAGATTGCCGTAGCCTCGTAGTGCATTACCCGAATAAACAACCGTTCCCCCTGCAGTAGATACTATTGGCTGACCTCGCTGTCCTGCTATGTCTATGCCTTTATTTCCTTGTTCGCCTACAGAGAAATTCTTGATTACTCTCCCTTTAGTTGGCCATAACCATTTGGATACTTTATCACTTGTTGGTTTGGTGGACGGTGTAACATTCTGTTTACCTTTAGAACCAACATACTCCTTTGATTTGGATTGTTCAACCTTCTTTGGTGGATCTTTTTTCGCCACTTTGGTGGTAGTTTGAGCTGGGGCAGGTTTAGAGTTTTTGCTCGGTTGCGATGTAGTTTTAGGTTTACTTGCCGCAGATGACGTTGTCGATGCCGCGACAGGCGCAGCAACTGCTGCTGCCGCTACCGTTGATTTACCATACGCTGGCGCATTGTAGCTAGGACGCCACAACTTAAGCTTCTGCCCTGGGTGGATAGTATAAGGGGCAGACAATTTGTTGTAACTGACGAGGTCATTGACGTCTTTATTGGTCACATAAGCGATGAAATAAAGCGTATCGCCTTTTTTCACTTCATAGTAACTGCCGCGATAACTACCACGATCAATCGATGAGTATTTCTTGTTAAGACTTGAAACGGGCGCAGGCGAATTCGCTGCACACCCAACAAGGGCACAGCTAAGCAGTAAAGTACTTCCTTTAAACAACTTCGAACGCATCGACTCTCTATCCACCTACACCATTGGTCTTGTTATTAAGCTAGTTCACCAGGAACAAGAGGTACAAATCTCACCATTTCGATAACACTCGACAAAAATTCATCGCCGTGACGAACGATCTTCAACAATTGTTGTTCATCATCCCCAACAGGAATCAGTAAACGGCCACCATCTTTCAACTGTTGCAGAAGCGCTTGAGGAATCGACTCTGCAGCAGCGGTAACAATAATCGCATCAAAAGGCGCCTTTGAAGACCACCCTTGCCAACCATCACCATGCTTAGTTGAAATATTGTAGAAATCGAGTTGCTTCAACCTACGTTTAGCATCCCATTGTAGCGACTTTATTCTTTCAACCGAATAGACATGATCAACAAGCTGAGCCAATACGGCGGTTTGGTAGCCTGAACCTGTTCCGATCTCCAAAACACGGCTATCTTGTTGTAACTCAAGTAACTCTGTCATTTTAGCAACAATGTATGGCTGCGAGATGGTTTGCCCCTGTCCGATCGGGAGCGCATTATTATCATAAGCTTGATGGTACATCGCTTGTGATAAAAAGCTCTCTCTCGGCAGTTGGTAAATCGCATCAAGAACCTTTTGATCTCGGATGCCATTTTCAATCAGAAAAGTAATTAAGCGCTCGGCTTGTGGATTGCTCACTTACTTCTCCCCTAACCATGTTGTCATCGCACCTAACGACTCGTGCGCCGTCAGATCAACTTGTAACGGTGTTACCGATACAAAGCCATGTTCGATTGCGTAAAAATCGGTACCTTCGCCAGCATCTTGTTCTTTACCCGGAGGACCAAGCCAATAGATATCATGACCACGAGGATCTTTTTGCTTAATCATATCTTCAGCATGGTGACGAGCACCTAGGCGCGTAACTTGAGTACCAGAGAGCTGATCTAAAGCCAGATCAGGAACATTAACGTTTAACAGGCGATTAGTTGGGATTGGGTTGACTAAATGTTGTTCGACGATACGACGAGCAATCGCTGCCGCTGTCTTAAAATGTTTTTTACCCACCAATGAAAACGCCACCGATTGAACGCCTAAGAAGTGCCCTTCCATTGCGGCTGCGACTGTACCTGAATAAAGCACATCGTCACCAAGGTTAGCACCGTGATTAATGCCCGTTAAAACCAGGTCGGGCATATCATTTTTAAGCAGTTCATTTAATGCAAAATGCACACAATCAGTCGGCGTGCCTTGTACCGAGTAGGTGTTTTCTGCAATTTCTTGAACACGCAAAGGCTGTTCTAAAGTTAATGAATTTGAAGCACCTGAGCGATTTCGGTCAGGCGCCACAATGATAACTTCAGCAAGATCACGTAATTCATTTGCTAGCTCATGAATACCTTGAGCATGCACACCATCATCGTTGCTGAGTAAAATCTTCATCTTGTATCCTTTCTTTTATTCCAATGCCAAGTGACTAAATTCCAATATCAAGTGACTTAGCTCCAAGCATAATCGTTATTGCTCGTAGCTTCTTTCTACGTGTACTTCTTCAACCAATTCGCGAACGATCGCTGTTGCGAAACAGCCCGCATCAAGAGAAAACTTAAGCGTGACATTATCTTCGTTCACTTCCCAAGTTAAATCCGTTGGTTTCAGTGACGCTTCACGGCGATCATGGCGCATACGGTTACCACGAATCAAAGCCATTAGATCCGGTTCAGCATCAAGGTGTTTCTGTTCTAGAGCTTGAGACTCGTCAGTCGTTGGCAAGGCATTATCGCCAGCCAGAGCAACGGTCATCAAAGCAGAGCCGTTCGCGATGTCTTGGTTTACAGCTTCAATGTTGTCAGCCGTTACCGTTAGTTGAGCGCCGTCTTTCACCACGATATCGCCAACCAATGCTGATGCAAACGCATCTTGCTCAATACGGTCTGAAAGGATCAGGTTGTAAATCCACGAACGAGCAGCAGAAAGGTACAAGCTGCGTTTATTCTGGTTACGAGTACGAACGTTATCGCGGCCCCAACGACGAGCTTCAGATAAGTTGTTACCTTCATTGCCAAAACGCTGAGCACCAAAGTAGTTTGGCACGCCCACTTGAGCGACTTTTTCCAAACGCTTGACCACATCATCGCAATCCGTTACTTCAGACAAGGTCAACTCAAATTGGTTGCCAACTAAATCGCCCGGACGTAACTTTTTGTTATGACGTGCTGTCGCTAGGATTTCAATGCTTGGGTATTGTGCTAAGAACGCTGAAAAATCAGGCTCACCTTTCGGTAGGTGAACGCTCAACCACTGCTCTGTCACAGCGTGACGGTCTTTCAAACCCGCCCAGCTCACGTCTTTCGACTTAACACCGCAAGCTTTAGCCAGCTCATTCGCTACAAAGCTCGTGTTCTCACCCGTTTTACGGATGCGAACCATTAGATGCTCGCCTTCGCCAGTAAATTCAAAACCCAAGTCTTCATTAACGACAAAGTGTTCGGCTTTTGCTTTTAGTTTTGCTTTCGCAGTTGGTTTACCGTTTAGATAAGCCAATGAAGATAAAATATCTGACATGCTGTTCTTTTCGTGTTGGTGCTTACGCACTTTTGGTAATTAGGACCACCGCTTCACATGCGATGCCCTCTTTGCGACCTGTAAAACCTAAACGCTCTGTAGTCGTGGCTTTTACATTCACATTACTAATGCTGGTTTCTAAGTCTTGTGCAATAGCTTGGCACATAGATTCTATATGAGGCGCCATTTTTGGAGCTTGCGCCATGATAGTAATATCGGCATTACCAATCACGTAGCCTTGCTCTTTTACTCGACGATAAACATCTTTCAATAGCTCACGGCTGTCTGCACCTTTCCACTCATCATCAGTATCTGGGAAATGACGACCAATATCACCCGCAGCAATCGCACCTAATAGAGCGTCACATAACGCATGCAGGGCAACATCACCGTCTGAGTGTGCAATAAGACCTTGTTCATAAGGGACGCTCACGCCACCAATAATTACCGGGCCTTCACCACCAAACTTATGTACATCAAAGCCATGGCCAATACGAATCATCATTATTCCTTATTCTGACTTAAATAGAACTCAGCGAGCGCTAAATCTTCTGGCTGAGTAATCTTAAAATTATCTGAACGCCCAGCGATTAAAGCGGGCGATAAACCTTTCCACTCAAAAGCTGAAGCTTCATCGGTAATCGAAACACCTTGTTGAAGCGCCTCACTTAATGCATTCCAGAGGGGTTCAGCTTTAAACATTTGCGGCGTCAGGGCGTGCCATAGATCAGCTCGTTCAACGGTATGCTCAATCTGCCCTTGGGCACCTCGCTTCATCGTGTCACGAACGGGCGCGGCCAAAATAGCCCCGACATCATGGCTCATCGCGCCTGAGATTAACTTATCGATATCACCCAACTGAACACAAGGCCTTGCAGCATCGTGCACCATCACCCACTCACCAAGCTGTTGTTCTGCAATGTAATCTAAAGCAGAGAGCACGGAGTCTGCTCTTTCGCTTCCACCCGACACTCTGATCACTTGTGGGTTCTGATTAAGGGCAAGCTCTGGGTAGTATGGGTCATCATCGCTAATCGCGACGACAATTTGAGAGACTTGTGGATGAGACAATAATTTCTCAACGGTGTGCTCTAAAATCGTTGTGCCGTTAATCTTAAGATATTGCTTAGGACGGTCGGCCTGCATTCGGCTACCTACGCCCGCCGCAGGGACAACGGCAATCACGCTTTGAAGTTGAGTCGACATTAATGGGATTCCTCACCAATGATGCGATAAAACGTTTCGCCTTCTTTTACCATTCCAAGTTCATGACGAGCACGCTCTTCTATCGCGTCTAAGCCTTGGCGTAGATCGTCGATTTCAGCAAACATCTCGGCATTACGAACATGCAGCTTTTCGTTTACTTGTTGCTGAACTTGGATTTCGTTGTTCACACCGTAGTAATCAGAGATACCATTTTTACCGAGCCACAGTGTGTGTTGTAGCCAGCCAAACACTATGAGCAGTACTAAAGCAAAAATTCGCATAACACCTTTCGCCGGTTGAAAAAGAAGGAACTAGAATAAGGCACATATATACCATAATGAGCTTATTGGTGCGAGATATGTGGTGTAAGGGAATCAATAAGTAGGAGAATTATTGTTGTTCGAAACCTGTAATAAGATTCTCAACACCATCGGTCTCGATAATGACGAACAAACTATTCCAGACGAAACAACCAAAGACAGAACGTCTTTCCTAAATCACGTCACCCGTCATTACCAAGAAGGAGGAACGACTGAGTTGGGAATCTATCGAGGTAAACGCAAATAAGAGATTCCCTATTCCTTCCTTCGTCAGTCTAGGGAATGACGAATTTTAGGCAAAAAAAACGCCCTACCGAAGTAGAGCGTTTTCAAAAACTTTAAGCTAATAATTCGCTAGGAATCATTGACCTTTAACTTCTTTAAGACCGTTGTAAGGAGCTTTAGAACCTAGAGCTTCTTCGATACGGATAAGTTGGTTGTACTTAGCAACACGGTCAGAACGGCTCATAGAACCAGTTTTGATTTGACCTGCAGCTGTACCTACCGCTAGATCAGCGATAGTTGCATCTTCAGTTTCGCCAGAACGGTGAGAGATTACTGCAGTGTAGCCAGCGTCTTTAGCCATCTTGATAGCAGCTAGAGTCTCTGTTAGAGAACCGATTTGGTTGAACTTGATAAGGATAGAGTTAGCTACGCCTTTCTCGATACCTTCAGCAAGAATCTTAGTGTTTGTAACGAACAGATCGTCACCAACGATTTGAAGCTTGTTGCCTAGAAGTTCAGTTTGGTGCTTGAAGCCATCCCAATCTGACTCGTCAAGACCGTCTTCGATAGAAACGATTGGGAAGTTGTTCGCTAGCTCAGCTAGGTAGTGGTTGAACTCTTCAGAAGTGAAAGTTTTACCTTCGCCCTTCATGTTGTAGATGCCAGCTTCTTTGTCGAAGAACTCAGATGCTGCACAGTCCATAGCAAGAGTAACGTCTTTACCTAGTTCGTAACCAGCAGCTGCAACAGCTTCTGCGATAACTTCTAGAGCTTCAGCGTTAGACTTAAGGTTAGGAGCGAAACCACCTTCATCACCAACTGCAGTGCTGTAGCCTTTAGACTTAAGAACTTTAGCTAGGTTGTGGAATACTTCAGCGCCGATACGTAGACCTTCTTTAAGAGTTTTAGCGCCAACTGGTTGGATCATGAACTCTTGGATGTCAACGTTGTTATCTGCGTGCTCACCACCGTTGATGATGTTCATCATTGGTAGAGGCATAGAGAACTGACCAGCAGTACCGTTTAGCTCAGCGATGTGCTCGTATAGAGGCATGCCTTTCGCAGCAGCAGCAGCTTTTGCGTTAGCTAGAGATACAGCTAGGATAGCGTTCGCGCCGAACTTAGACTTGTTATCAGTACCGTCTAGGTCAAGCATGATTTGGTCAACGTCAGCTTGTGCTTTAGCGTCAGTACCAACTAGAGCTTCAGCGATTGGGCCGTTTACAGCTTCAATAGCTTTAAGAACACCTTTACCTAGGAAACGTGATTTGTCGCCGTCACGTAGCTCAAGAGCTTCGCGAGAACCAGTAGATGCGCCAGATGGAGCAGCAGCCATACCTACGAAACCGCCTTCTAGGTGTACTTCAGCTTCTACAGTTGGGTTACCACGTGAATCGATGATTTCACGACCTAGAACTTTAACGATCTTAGACATTGAATGTTTCCTTCTCGTTGAATATATAAATGTCAAATTTAAAGGTAGCAGCACAACTTACGCAACTACCTGTATTCCTTTTTACTTTTCTAACTCGCCGCGCTGGAACTCACCAGCCGCTTTAACGAAACCTGCAAACAATGGGTGACCATCGCGAGGTGTTGAAGTGAACTCTGGGTGGAATTGAGCAGCAACGAACCATGGGTGGTTCGGGTTCTCAATAACTTCAACCAGTTTCTTGTCCGCAGATAGACCCGATACTTTTAGGCCCGCTTTTTCGATTTGTGGACGAAGATTGTTGTTCACTTCGTAACGGTGACGGTGACGTTCATGGATCGTCGCGCTACCGTATAATTCGTATGCTTTCGTACCTTTCGATAGGTGACAAAGCTGTGAACCAAGACGCATTGTGCCGCCTAGGTCAGATGATTCTGTACGCTCTTCAACTTTACCTTCGCCATCAGTCCATTCAGTGATAAGACCAACAACTGGGTACTTAGTTTCAGTACAGAATTCAGAAGAGTGCGCCCCTTCCATTTTAGCAACGTTACGAGCGTACTCGATAAGCGCTACTTGCATACCTAGACAGATACCTAAGTACGGTACTTTGTTTTCACGAGCGTATTGAGCAGCAAGAATCTTACCTTCAACACCACGGTCACCAAAGCCACCAGGAACTAGGATTGCATCTAGGCCTTCTAAAACTTCTACGCCACGAGACTCAACATCTTGTGAATCTACGTATTTAATATTAACGCTTAGGCGGTTTTTCAAGCCTGCGTGTTTTAGCGCTTCATTTACTGATTTGTATGCGTCTGGTAGTTCAATGTACTTACCAACCATACCAATCGTCACTTCACCCGTTGGGTTAGCTTCTTCGTAAATTACTTGTTCCCATTCAGACAGATCTGCTTCTGGAGCTGTGATGCCGAAACGCTTACATACAAGTTCATCAGTGCCTTGAGCTTTAATAAGCTGAGGGATCTTGTAGATAGAGTCAACATCGCGCATAGAAATAACTGCATTTTCTTGCACATTACAGAACAGAGCAATTTTCTTACGCTCGTTCGAAGGAATGTTGCGGTCTGAACGACAAACTAGGATGTCTGGCTGAATACCAATAGACAGTAGCTCTTTTACAGAGTGTTGCGTTGGCTTAGTTTTCACTTCGCCCGCAGCTGCTAGGTATGGCACTAGAGTAAGGTGCATGAACATTGCGCGTTCACGGCCTAGCTCTACTGCTAGCTGACGAATCGCTTCCATGAATGGTAGAGATTCAATATCACCAACCGTACCACCAACTTCAACGATCGCGATATCGTGGCCAGCTGCGCCAGAAATAACACGCTCTTTGATAGAGTTAGTGATGTGTGGGATAACCTGAATTGTTGCACCTAGGTAATCACCGCGACGCTCTTTAGCGAGTACGTCTGAGTAAACACGACCTGCAGTGAAGTTGTTACGCTTAGTCATCTTGGTGCGAATGAATCGCTCATAGTGACCAAGGTCAAGGTCTGTTTCAGCGCCATCTTCCGTAACGAACACTTCACCGTGCTGAGTCGGGCTCATCGTGCCTGGATCAACGTTGATGTAAGGGTCAAGCTTCATCATAGTCACTTTAAGACCACGAGCTTCTAAAATAGCCGCAAGAGATGCTGCAGCAATACCTTTACCTAGAGAGGATACAACCCCGCCAGTAACAAAAATGTAATTTGTCGTCATGTTTAACCTGAAATTGGTTGAATGAGGGAAATGGACTACTTCTGGACGGGATGAAAATATACCAGAAGCCCCTTATCGCCACAACGTGAAATCTATCACACTGCTATTTTTTATTTTTTGCTTCAAATCAATTCATGATAAAAGCTTTGGTTATCTTTTCTCCGCCACTTTGACTTCATCCCACATGGAATCAAGCTGTTGTAGTGAAAAATCGGTCAAATTTTTATCTTGCTGACGAACTTTTTGTTCCACCCCTTTAAAGCGACGTGAAAACTTCAGATTGGCTTTGTTCAGCGCCGTTTCTGGATTTTTACCTAAATGTCGCACCAAATTGACCGTCGCAAACAGTAAATCACCCAACTCTTCTTCAACCAAATCTTCGTTAGGCGTGACTTGAAGCGCCTCTTCCAGCACCTCGTCAACTTCCTCTAATACCTTATCCGCGACTGGACCAATTGAGTCCCAGTCAAAGCCAAATTTCGCGACCTGCTTTTGAATCTTTGTAGCACGCGAAAGTGCAGGTAGAGAGTTTGGTATTGAGTCTAGAATACTTTCTTGAGTTTTGCCTGCTTGTGCTTTTTCTTTGGCTTTTTCCGCTTCCCAGTTGGCGTTAATTTCTTCATCACTAGCAAACTCGGTATCAGAGAACACATGCGGGTGACGTCGTGTTAGCTTCTCATTGATGCCATCAACCACATCAGAGAACTCAAACAGTCCCTGTTCCTTCGCTAACTGGCTATAGAAGATCACCTGAAACAGCAAGTCACCCAACTCTTCTTGTAGGTTCGGCCAATCTTTGTTGTGAATCGCATCCACCACTTCGTAGGTCTCTTCGATAGTATGCGGGACAATTGTTTCAAAATTTTGTTTTAAATCCCAAGGACAGCCACCTTCTGGATCGCGCAGCTTAGTCATGATCTGTTCAAGTTGTTCAATCGGGTGATTCATCGTTTTCTTCCTATTACTGTCTTTGATTTTTAAATTTATAACGTCTTCTAAAACTAAAAAAGGTGAGCAGCCAAAACCACTCACCTTTATCTTTATTCGTCATCCCCAAGAGTGAAGAATGAGCGAGTTGGGGATCTCAAACCGCTTGGCGAGATTCCCTATCACGTTCGTCCCTCACTGTAGGGAATGACGAGGATCGTATTTTAGACTATCCCAACCTTTTTACTGACATAACATCTTTGATCTGCTCGACTCGACTGGTCACTCGACTCAGAATCTCAATATTAGTTACTTCCAAATCGAAATCCATTACCGATAGCTGACGTTTGTAGTCGATACGGCTCTTCATTGTGGTCACGCTGATCTTCTCATTCGAGAACAGTGAGGTGATGTCTTTCAGCAAGCCATTACGCTCAAGTGCTTCAACACGTAGCGTTAAGATGTAAGAACCGACAAAACCATTACCCCAGACCGTATCAATGATACGTTCTGGTGCATGTAGACTTAGCTCACTTAGTTGTTCGCAATCGCTACGGTGAACTGAAATACCACGACCTTGAGTGATGTAACCTTTAATCGTATCGCCTGGGATTGGCTGACAACAACGTGCAAGGTGGGTCATTAGGTTATCAACACCTTCAACGACTACGGCATCTTTCTTAGGACGACTCTGTTGTGCAGGCTTGTTTTCCGACTCAAGCAGTTTCTCTAGTGCTTTTTTGTCTTCTTCTTCGGCTGTTGGCTTGTTCACCAGCGCATTGATGTGATTAACCACTTGGTTAATGCGCAAGTCGCCACTACCAATACCTGCGTAAAGCTCATCTGGCGTGTTAACGTTAAAGCGTCTTAGTGCGTATTGGTCGGCGTCTTTTAGAGTTGCACCAACCTTCGCTAATTCAACCTCAAGGATGTCGCGGCCCGCTTCTAAGTTCTTCTCACGACTTTGCGCGCGGAACCATGCATTGATTTTCGCACGAGCACGTCCAGAGTGAACGAAGCCTGTGGTTGGGTTCAGCCAATCACGAGATGGGTTCGGCTCTTTCTGTGTGATGATCTCGACTTGGTCGCCCATTGATAGCTTATGGGTGAACGGTACGATACGCCCTGCCACTTTGGCACCGATACAACGGTGTCCGACCATCGAGTGGATGTGGTAAGCGAAGTCCAACGGAGTTGCTCCCATTGGCAAGTCGACCACATCACCACGCGGTGTGAACGCGTATACACGGTCATCGAATACTTGACTACGAACTTCATCCAGCATCTCGCCAGAATCCGACATCTCTTCTTGCCAATCGATAAGCTTACGCAACCAAGTGATTTTCTCGTCGTAACCACTGCGGCCGCTTGAAGCACCTTCTTTGTACTTCCAGTGAGCCGCAACACCAAGCTCTGAGTCTTCGTGCATTTGCTTAGTACGAATCTGAATCTCAATGGTCTTGCCTTCAGGGCCAAGAACAACCGTGTGAATCGACTGGTAACCATTTGGCTTAGGATTAGCCACGTAGTCGTCAAATTCACTTGGTAGGTGTTTGTATTTGGTATGAACGACACCCAAGCCGGCATAACAGTCTTGAAGTTGGTCGGCGATGATACGCACAGCTCGAACGTCAAAAAGCTCATCAAAAGCCAAGCCCTTCTTCTGCATTTTACGCCAGATGCTGTAGATGTGTTTTGGTCGACCGCTGACTTCAGCATTGATGCTTGAACGGTTCATTTCTGCCGTTAAGTCGTCAACGAAGTCTGTGATGTATTGTTCACGTACGATGCGACGCTCAGACAACTGTTTTGCGATCTGCTTGTAGGTGTCTGGCTGCTGGTAGCGGAATGCGTAATCTTCGATTTCCCACTTAAGCTGACCAATACCTAAACGGTTAGCCAGTGGTGCGTAAATATTAGAACACTCTTTTGCTGCCGCGCGGCGCACAGCATCAGGCGCCTTTTTCACCTCAATAAGGTTACAAATTCGCTCTGCTAGCTTGATGACTACGCAACGGAAGTCATCAACCATTGCCAGTAGCATGCGACGAACGTTATCAACTTGACCCGAGGCTGCACTGCCTTCAAGGGTCACGTTAAGCTGACCCAAGGCCGCCATTTCTTCAACACCATCAATCAACTTTACGGTTTCTTTACCGTAGCTTTCTTCAAACGCTTCGCGCTCAAAAACGCCGCTAGAGACGACGGGGAAAAGTTGTGCAGCAATTAAAGTGGCACGGTCCATAGACAAGGTGACCAAGATTTCGATCATCTCACGGCCACGCCAAAGCAAGAGCGATGCTTGCTCGTGATCTTTTAAAAGTTCTTCACAGTGACGATAAACTTTAATCAGTTTATTCGAGGTTTTTGCGTCTTGATTCAATGACGCAATCCAACTTTCTAGCTCAAACTGTTCGCTTGGGTTTAAATGTGCGCTTCGTACCGCAACCATCATGCCTTCCTAGTTATTCTGTTTATACCCAATTCAATATGACTAACTGGTTCCAAGTTAGTTCGACCATATTGATATCAGCGCAAGTTTCCCTGCGCCTTTGTGATTCATTTTGAAGCCTTGTTTAAGGGCCTCTAAGCCTTGATAAAGAGAGCCATTGATTCTAGATGACTGGTGTGTGGGAACATGTCCAACATACCAAGCTTGGCTAATTGGTAGCCTTGTTTTTCTAAGCTCTCAGAATCTCTAGCTAGAGTAGCAGGATTACACGAAACATAAACCACACGCTTCGCTCCTAACGCTGAAATTTGATCAACGATCCCACTCGCTCCAGCCCTTGCAGGGTCGAGCAGTACTTTATCGAATTTCTCTTTTGCCCAGGGCTGTGAAGATAAGTCTTCTTCAAGGTTGGCTTGGTAAAACTCGGTATTACTCAACTGGTTTAATTCTGCATTCGACGCGGCCTGTTGTACCATTTCGTCAACACCTTCCACACCAACTACAAACGCCGATTGCTGTGCGATAGGCAGACTGAAGTTACCTAGCCCACAAAACAGATCAAGCACTCGTTCATCCGCTTTAGGCTCTAACCACTCAATCGCTTGAGCCACCATCTGTTGGTTTACCTTCTGGTTAACCTGAATAAAGTGGTTTGGTTCGAACGGCAATGTCACACCCGTTTCTTTATAAGCTGGCGCATCACCCACTAAGCGAAGCAATTTATCGGTTTCTGGCATCGAGTACAGCGTCGCGCCTTCCTCTTTCGCTAACGCAATCAGCGCTTGCTCATCTTTTTCTACCAAAGGCTTAAGGTGACGCAGAACCATAACAGGGCCAGTATCGCCCAATACCAATTCAACGTGTCCTAAAGAGGTAAGGTTGCTGAAAGTGTTGAGTAAATTTTTCAGCTTTGGCAGCAATACATTAAGACGAGGATCAAGCACGGCACAGTCAGTGATGTTTTCAATCTGTTTGCTTTGCTTCTTACGGAATCCAAACTGAAGCTTCTGTGTTTTCTTATCAACAAACAGGCTGATGCGCGCACGACGACGATAACCTGTTTCATCACCCACAATCGGTTGGGCAACTTCGGTCTTATCTGTCTTATATTGGTTCATTAAGTGCGTGAGAGATTGCGCCTTGTGCTCAATCTGAGAGTCGTATCCAAGGTGCTGAAGATGGCAACCACCACACTGATTAAAGTGTTTACAAAAAGGCTTTAAACGTTGCTCACTCGGCTTCAATAATTTGATGAGTTTCGCGCGTGCAAATTTACTCTTACTCTCAGTAAGTTGAATAACCACCTGCTCACCGGGCAATGCGCCATCAATGAAAACAGGTTTGTTTTTCTGATAAGCGATGCCAGCGCCATTGTGATCCATTCGTTCAACTAAAACCGATTGATGCTTGGTCTCGAGTTGAGTTTTCTTTTTTGGTTGGAAAAAACGTGCCATTGCTTGTGCCTAATGTATCTTTTAATAAGTAATTGGTATCCAGGACTCACTATTCTGTCTTGGAATCATTGTCGAACGTCACGGCTTTGATTAAGCTTACCGTTCACTTAACCGCCATTGTGTGCGTTATTTTCCCATATCCAGACCTCGATGTAATTAAAGAACATGACCAGATATGGCTTAAGAGCCCGTGTAATTACCTTAACTCTAGCTCCAACCCTGATTATTGGGTTGCTATTGAGTGCATTTTTCTCATTTAACCGCTATCAAGACCTTGAGGGGCAAGTGGTTAACACTGGTACTAGCATCATTGAACCACTGGCGATTGCGAGCGAATCCGGCATGCAACTTGAAAGCCGAGAGTCTGTTCGTCAGCTAATTAGCTATGCACATCGAAAGAATTCTAAGCTTGTGCGCAGTATCGCGGTGTTCGATGAGCGACACGAGTTGTTTGTAACCTCGAACTTCCATCCTGACTTTGAAAGCCTGACCTATCCAAAAGATAAACCGATTCCACATTTAAGCTCGTCGAATCTGCTTGATAATACGCTGATCCTTCGAACGCCGATTATTGCAGAAGGTCAGTACATCAACTCGGCCAATGGCCAATCACAAGCCAACCAAGCAATAGGTTATATCGCAATTGAGTTAGACCTATCTTCACTCCGATTACAACAATACCAAGAGGTGTTCTCTGCCTTCTTAGTTCTGATTCTTGGACTGGGTCTTTCTGGTGTGTTCGCTTTCCGTTTGATGCACGATGTGACTCAACCGATCACACATATGAAGAACATGGTCGACAGGATTCGTCGTGGTCACTTAGATGTCCGTATCGAGGGCAAAATGCACGGTGAGCTAGACTCACTCAAAAATGGTATCAACGCGATGGCGGTGTCGCTGTCGGAATATCACGTCGAGATGCAACACAGTATCGACCAAGCAACCTCAGATCTGCGTGAAACTCTTGAACAGTTAGAGATTCAAAACGTTGAGTTAGACATCGCGAAGAAACGCGCACAAGAAGCGGCGCGTGTTAAGTCTGAGTTCTTGGCCAACATGTCTCACGAGCTAAGAACACCACTTAACGGTGTGATTGGCTTTACGCGCCAGATGCTTAAAACTCACCTGTCGAACAGCCAAACTGATTATCTACAAACCATCGAACGTTCGGCAAATAACCTGCTTAGTATCATTAACGATATCTTGGACTTCTCGAAACTAGAAGCTGGCAAGCTAGCCCTAGAAAACATTCCATTTGAATTCCAAGCGAGTCTTGAAGAGGTTGTGAACCTTCAAGCGACCAACGCTCATGAGAAAGGGTTAGAACTGACGCTGAAGATCGATCCGAAAGTGCCACCTGGCGTTGTCGGTGACCCGCTGCGTATTCAACAGATCCTAACCAATCTTGTTGGTAACTCAATCAAGTTTACTGAGCGTGGCAACATTGATATCAGTGTTGAACTGCGTTCACAAAGCGAAGACAACATCGAACTACAGTTCATGGTTCGCGATACCGGTATTGGTATCTCTGAGCGCCAGCAAGCACAGCTGTTCCAAGCCTTCAGCCAAGCGGATGCGAGCATCTCTCGTCGCTATGGCGGTACTGGTTTAGGCCTAGTAATCACCCAGAAGCTTGTTAGCCAAATGGGTGGTGAAATCAGCCTAACCAGTCGATTGCACCAAGGTTCAACCTTCTGGTTCACCTTAAGGCTTTCGACGACCGATATGCCGATGACTGAGCTGATTGAAACTCAATGCCTGCAAGACAAGCAACTGCTGCTTATCGAACCAAACATGCAAGCGGCTTCAATTACTCAGCAAATCCTGACTCAAGAAGGCTTAGTCGTTACCTACCGTTCGGTAATGCCGGACGAGTCGACCTCATACGACTATGTTCTACTTAACCTTGCGGCTAACCAAGATTACCAATTTGATACGGTAAGTGGTTGGGCAATTGGTGCGAAGAAGATTGCTCAGAACGTGATCATTGGTACACCGAGTACCGAGTTAGCATTGGGTGAGCAACTAATGAAAGAGGTGGATGTTCAGTGCATCACCAAGCCTCTATCTCGTAAAAAGCTACTGCAAACCTTGGTGTCTAACCAAGCGCCAACCTTGATAGCACCAGCGATTGAAACGCATTCTGAAGAGAAACTGCCGCTTACTGTGATGGCCGTAGACGACAACCCAGCCAACCTTAAGTTGATTACCGCGCTGCTTAAAGAACGTGTAGAAACTGTTATCAGTTGTACTAGCGGACAACAGGCCATCGACAAGGCGACAGAAACACCGTTTGATATCATCTTCATGGATATTCAAATGCCACAAATGGATGGTGTAACGGCTTGTGAGAATATTAAGAAACTGGCGAACAATGGTAATACGCCAGTGATTGCCGTGACCGCCCATGCAATGATTGGCGAGCGTGACCGACTGCTTGAAGCGGGTATGGATGATTACCTAACTAAGCCAATTGAAGAGCATGTGTTACAGCAGGTACTGATTCACTGGAGCCCGACCTCAGAGGTTGAGCACATCGAGAAGATAAACCCAGACCACCCTGCAGTCTCGGCTGAAATCGATAACAGCCAAGTGTCGGAAACAGAAGCCAGCGTGCACAAGAACATCATCATCGATTGGCAAGCTGCGATGAAGCAAGCCGCTAATAAAGAAGACCTCGCACGCGATATGCTGCAAATGCTAGTCGACTTCATACCTGAGGTTTATGAGGCAGCAGAGAAAGCCATTGAAGACAGTGGTTACCCTGTTGAGAAACTGATACACATCATCCATAAGATGCATGGCAGCAGCTCGTACAGTGGCGTTCCAAGGTTGAAATCGGTATGTGCAACGATAGAGAAAGAACTACGTTCAGGCACTTCTGTTGAAGATATTGAGCCAGAGCTTTTTGAACTTCAGGATGAGTTAGAAAAAGTTCAAGCAACTGCGATTCACTATTTGAAACCCGCGAAGGCTTAACAAGTAGTTGTTCTAAAAAATACTCGTTAAAAGGTTTTCCAGCTAATAAAAAAGCAGAGCTCATAAGCTCTGCTTTTTTGTTTTGTAGCGAGTCGCTAATCAAACATTAGATTCAGGTTGGTCGTAATCAATCACGATTCAAGTAACACGGTTGCCACAGCGTAGTGGCGTTCATCTGAGATTGTCAGGTGAATTGATGTTGTTCCACTCGCCTCTGCGATTTCACGCGCTTTCTTGTGCAGGCTCAATACTGGCTTACCATGCTCATCGTTAGAAATCTCAAAATCGTGGAAGGTCACACCCAGCGCGATACCTGTACCTAACGCCTTAGATGCTGCTTCTTTAGCGGCAAAGCGTTTTGCAAGGTAACGGCCTTTTTGCTTCAACTGTTGGAATACTTCAAACTCAGAATCCGTCAAAATACGTTGAGCAAAAGCGTCACCACTTCGCGACAGCGCCTTCTCGACACGTTCGATTTCTGCGATATCTGTACCTAATCCAACAACTGCCATGTTTCCTCTACTACTTAACTTCTATCTAATAATTCACAACGCATCGCTTACTACTTACAAAACTAAGCGTTGTTACGTGCTGTTTCCATGATTGCTTTCATGTCTGCAACGGCTTTGTTTAAGCCATCAAACACTGCACGTCCCATGATCGAGTGACCGATGTTCAGCTCGTAGATCTCTGGAAGTGCCGCAATCGGTGCAACGTTGTGGTAAGTCAGACCATGACCCGCATTGACTGTGATACCTAAGTCATCTGCATAGCTTGCGCCTGCTGCGATCTTCTTAAGCTCGTCTTGTTGGTCTTCTTCTGTCTTAGCATCAGCATAGTGACCCGTGTGCAGTTCAATGAACGGTGCGCCACACGCTTTTGCTGCATCGATTTGCTCACGGTCAGCATCGATAAACAGAGATACCTTGATACCTGCTGCAGACAGTTTTTGTGTCGCCGCTTTGATCTTCTCTAGTTGACCAACAACGTCCAAACCACCTTCAGTGGTTAGCTCTTCACGCTTTTCAGGAACCAGACAAACAAACTCAGGATTAGTATCGAGTGCAATTTGAACCATCTCGTCCGTTACTGCCATCTCCAAGTTCATGCGAGTTTGAAGTGTTTCAGCCAGAATACGCACATCGCGATCAACGATATGACGACGGTCTTCACGCAAGTGAATAGTAATGCCGTCTGCACCAGCACGTTCAGCAATTTCAGCTGCGTGTACTGGATCTGGGTATTTAGTACCACGTGCATTACGTAGTGTTGCAATATGGTCGATATTAACGCCTAAAAGGATTGAGCTCATTTTCCAATACTCCGTGCTCTAGAGAGGGCTATTGTTGGCATAAATAGCTCTCTACTTTTTAATGGTTTGCCGCCAAGATACGGCTTTAAGGCTATGCGTGTAAAGCGTTTTGCCGCTTTTAACTGCTCTTTAGTGATAAACCTACGTTCGCTGATTGCAATAAGTTCATCGCCCATAAAAGTCAGGTTATCTCGACGCACTGAAGCGATGAAACCTTTCTGCTCTCGGTAACGATAAGTCATGGTTGGATCGATGGCTTCACCTGTGCCTGCGCAGTGTAAAAAGTCGACCCCATAGCCCATTGCAGATAACAGAGCCAACTCAAAACGACGCAGTGCTGGCTCAGGGTTCTCATTATGCGCGAGCTCTGTTAAAGCATGAAGATAGTCGTGAAAAAGTGCAGGCATCGGTACTTCAGCCATCAATACGCGGCCGATTAGCTCATTCACATACATGGCGGAATACAGGTTTATACCCGCGAGAGGAAGCCCCAAGCTGATAGGTTCAGCTTGGCGTAAGGTTTTCATCGAACCATTACCAGACCACTTAAGCAGTAGCGGCGTAAAAGGCTGCAATGCACCTTTCAAATTGGAACGCTTGCTGCGTGCGCCTTTAGACATCAACGTCATCCGACCGAACTCTTCACTGAAGACGTCCAAGATCAGACTCGACTCACTGTATGGTCGACGGTGCAACACAAAGCATCGCTGTAACCCTTCGCTCAATCACTTACCCTTATTACAGATACAAAAAGAGAGAGTTCGCACTCTCTCTTGGATTTATCTTCAGTTCAACTTTCTTAAGATCAGAAAGTGACGTTCAATATATTATAGATCGTCGATGTAGCCTAACGAACGAAGTGCACGCTCATCATCAGCCCAGCCAGATTTAACCTTGACCCAAGTCTCTAGGTAAACCTTACGACCGAATAGCTCTTCCATATCGATACGCGCTTCACGACCAATCGTTTTGATCTTCTCGCCCGCTTTACCAATCACCATTTTCTTCTGACCTGTACGTTCAACAAGAATCAGAGCATTGATGTGGAAGCCATCGTTATCTGGGTTGTAATCGAAGCGTTCAATTTCAACCGTTACTGAGTAAGGTAGCTCGTCACCCGTAAAACGCATTAGCTTTTCACGGATAATTTCAGATGCCATAAAGCGTTGCGAGCGATCCGTCACGTATTCTTCTGGGAAGTGGTGAGTCGCTTTTGGTAAGTGTTCACGTACGTGCTTACGCAGTACATCAATGTTCTTACCTTGCTTCGCAGAGATTGGCACAACATCAATGAAGTCCATCTTCTTAGAGACTTCCATCATGTGTTGCATGACGTTCGTACGGTCTTGAACGTTATCTACTTTGTTGATGCAAAGTACAACTGGGAAGTCGGTCTTCTTCAGTTTGTTCAGAACCATTTCATCGTCGTCAGTCCAGTGAGTACCGTCGACAAGGAAGAATACTAGGTTTACATCACTCAGTGAGCTGTTCGCCGCACGGTTCATCAAACGGTTGATTGCACGCTTTTCTTCAATATGAAGTCCAGGAGTATCAACGAAGATCGCTTGGTAATCACCCTCAGTTTCCACGCCCATAATACGGTGACGTGTCGTCTGTGGTTTACGTGATGTAATAGAGATCTTCTGACCCAGAATATGGTTCAGAAGCGTCGACTTACCTACATTTGGGCGACCGACAATAGCGATGAAGCCACAGTGTTGGTTTTCCGGTAGGCCTGTTTGTTTGCTATCAGATGAAAAGAATGCATCGATATCGAAATCTTGGTTGTTATCAGACATTGCTTAGTTGCTCTAATGCTGTTTCAGCAGCCGCTTGTTCTGCCTTGCGGCGGCTAGTGCCTTTACCGATAACAGGTTTATCCACACCTGCCACTTCACACTCAACCGTAAACTCTTGGTTGTGTGCTTCACCTTTAATATTAGTCACTGTGTAGACAGGTAGAGGATTTCTTCGACCTTGTAAAAACTCTTGAAGACGAGTTTTCGGATCTTTTTGAGATACTCCAGGCTGAATTGCTTCTAGGCGAGATTGGTACCAGCTTAAAATAATGCCGCGAACCGTCTCGGTATCACTATCTAAATAGACAGCGCCGATGATCGCTTCAACAGCATCCGCTAGAATAGAATCACGACGGAAACCGCCACTCTTCAACTCACCTGGACCTAATTTTAAGTAATCTCCTAGTTCGAATTCACGACCTAGTTCTGCCAATGTATGACCACGTACTAATGTTGCACGCATGCGGCTCATATCACCTTCGTTTACCTTAGGGAAACGGTGGTAAAGATCATCAGCGATAACAAAACTTAAAATTGAATCGCCCAGAAACTCAAGACGTTCGTTATGTTTACCTGCGGCGCTGCGGTGAGTCAGCGCCAAGTGGATAAGATCGGCATCATTGAACTGATAGCCAATCTTTCTCTCTAGTTTATCAATTGGAGAATTCATGCTCTCTCGATGTGTTAATTGATCGATTAATGAATCCCACCGATGCGATTAAAACGCACACCAGTAGGAATCCATGTTGGAAGTACACTGTCTGAACCACGTTCGAACTCGAAGCTGATCCAAATTGCAACGGCCTTACCAACAAGGTTTGCTTCAGGGACAAAGCCCCAGTAACGGCTATCGGCACTGTTGTCACGGTTATCACCCATCACAAAGTACTGGCCTTCTGGAACTACCCATTCGTTAACACCATTGCGAGGCTGATATGCTTGCACACGGTCGCGGCGTAATGGGTTAACTAAAATTTGGTGCTCTACGTCTCCAAGCTGTTCATTCAGCTGAATCAGAGGCACACCATCTTGAACAAATTGGCTTTCTTCTACGTTACTTAGCTTCACTGGTTCACAGCTACTTGTACCCTTCGCTTGAATGCAGATCTCTTTACGACTGCTGTAGCGAATTGTGTCACCTGGCATACCAACAACACGCTTGATGTAGTCGATGTTAGGCTGAGGTGGGTACTTAAATACGATTGAATCACCACGCTCTGGCTTGCCCGTTTCTACCAATTGAGTGCGCCATACTGGGTCTTTTAGACCGTACGCGTACTTCTCTACCAAGATGAAGTCACCAACCAAAAGCGTTGGCATCATCGAACCAGAAGGGATTTGAAACGGTTCATAAATAAATGAACGCAGAACCAAAACAAATGCAATTACCGGGAAAATGGAAACACTGTTCTCAACCCACCAAGGCTGAGCCGTAACTTTTGCGCTGGTTTCAGCGTCTAGGCCATTCGATTGTGCTTCAACGTCAGCCAGTTTTTGTTGGCGCTTCTTCGCCCACACAAACTTTTCCAACGCCCATACAATGCCAGTCACTAGAGTTACGATCACTAAGATAAGCGAAAATGTATTAGCCATTGATATCCCTTAAATTTCATTTCTTTAAAAATAACGAAAGTGAAAGAGTATAACCCTTTCACTCTGCTTAATATTTCTAATCTGTATCAATCATGCTGACTAAATGCTGGGGAGATTACGCAGGAAAAATCGTTTAGTTCGAGGCGCAAAGTGCAGTGACTAGTGGGCCTAATTGCAATCTTTGCAACAAAGAAATAAACGATTTTAACCAGTAATGTTCAGCAGATAGTTAGTGCGATTGATACCTAGTCTTTACCAACATGAAGAATCGCTAAGAATGCTTCTTGAGGCAGTTCAACGTTACCGATCTGCTTCATACGCTTCTTACCTTCTTTTTGTTTCTTAAGAAGTTTCTTCTTACGACTGATATCACCACCGTAACATTTTGCGATTACGTTCTTACGCAGTTGTTTCACTGTAGAACGAGCAATGATGTGGTTACCAATCGCTGCTTGAATCGCGATATCGAACATCTGACGAGGGATGAACTCTTTCATCTTCTCTACCAGTAGACGACCACGAGACTGAGCAATGTCTTTGTGCGTGATGATAGCCAGTGCATCAACCGTTTCGCCATTCAACAATACGTCTACACGTACCATGTTTGATGGCTCGTAACGTTGGAAGTTGTAATCCAATGATGCGTAACCGCGAGACGTTGATTTCAGACGGTCGAAGAAGTCTAGAACTACTTCTGCCATCGGAAGATCGTATGTCACAGCAACTTGGTTACCGTGGTAAACCATGTCTACTTGTACGCCACGCTTCTCAACACACAGTGTGATTACGTTACCTAGGTAGTCCGAAGGTACCAAAATATTACAACGTGCAATTGGCTCACGAATTTCTTCTAGGTCATTAACCGCTGGCAGTTTAGCCGGGCTATCAACGTAAAGAACCGTTTTATCTGTTTTTACAACTTCATACACTACTGTTGGAGCAGTTGTGATTAGGTCTAGGTCGTATTCACGCTCTAGACGCTCTTGGATGATCTCCATGTGAAGCATTCCTAAGAAGCCACAACGGAAACCAAAACCAAGTGCTGCCGAACTTTCTGGTTCGAAGAACAGTGACGCATCGTTCAGGCTTAGTTTGCCTAGTGCATCACGGAAGTTTTCGTAGTCATCAGATGAAACAGGGAACAGGCCTGCGTATACCTGAGGCTTCACTTTTTGGAAACCAGGTAGACGTTCAGTGCTGCCGCCTTTAGCAAGCGTCAACGTATCACCAACCGGTGCACCTAGGATGTCTTTAATACCACAAACAACCCAACCTACTTCACCAGTATTTAGCTCAGTGGTGTCGATTTGCTTAGGTGTGAAGATACCTAGACGGTCAACACCCCAAACTTGGTCTGTCGACATTACTCGAATCTTGTCGTTCTTCTTCAGTGTACCGTTCTTAATACGAACCAAAGAAACAACGCCAAGGTAGTTATCAAACCAAGAGTCAATGATCAACGCTTGTAGAGGCGCTTCAGGATCACCTTCCGGTGGTGGGATAGCCGTTACGATGTTTTCTAGAACATCATCAACACCTAAACCTGTTTTCGCAGAACAGCGAGTCGCTTCCATCGCATCGATGCCAACGATCTCTTCGATCTCTTCAGCAACACGCTCTGGTTCAGCAGCTGGTAGGTCAATCTTGTTCAAGATTGGCACTACTTCCAGTTCCATTTCGATTGCTGTGTAACAGTTTGCTAGAGTTTGTGCTTCAACACCTTGACCAGCATCCACTACAAGTAGTGCGCCTTCACAAGCCGCTAGAGAACGAGATACTTCGTACGAGAAGTCTACGTGTCCAGGAGTGTCGATAAAGTTAAGTTGGTAAGTCTCACCATCTTTAGCTTTGTAATCTAAAGTCACACTCTGCGCTTTAATTGTAATACCACGCTCGCGTTCTATATCCATAGAATCGAGGACTTGAGCTGCCATCTCACGTTCACTTAATCCTCCACAAACTTGGATTAAGCGGTCAGAAAGGGTCGACTTACCGTGGTCGATGTGGGCGATAATCGAAAAATTACGAATGTGCTTCATAGGCTTGGTGTGACTAAACTCTTTGAATAGGGATAATAAGAAAGCCGCTACGCTTCCAATCTAGCATCAGCATTGGTGGCGGCATTTCAATCAAGTTGGCAGATTCTACCCAATTTAAGGGCAATAAGCATCATAAATTAGACGAGAGACTCACCTAGGATTCGAATCAAGACGACTTCTTGCTTGGATTTGTCTTCCATAGGTTTGGCTAGCCGCTTCGCCAAGGCAATACCACCAGCAGTAAATAGTGCAGCACAGAGTATAACAATCCCCTCGCCCCCTTGGAGTAAGGGTTGTAACAAGAGTTGTCCAACGCCAGCACCAATCATCAACATGAAAAGTGGGATGAGGTAAACGATAGCTGCCGACTGAAGCAGGCTTTTTTCTGGGAAGCCGATCTCTACGATTTGTCCGGCTTTAACAAGGCTTTTGGTTTTAAGCTGCCAAAACAACGATTTATTGCCTACAGCCTTGGTGACGATACCGGTTCCACAGCTTTTTTGAGAAGAGCAGCTGCTGCAACTGGTTTGTTGTTCGCAGCTCAGTTGAACAAAATATTGCTTACCTTTTTGTTCGACTGAGCTAACGGTCGCCAGCGCGGTCATCATTGCGCTGGTACCGGATTATTGAACGTGACTGACTGAGCAATCCGCTTTGCCGTTGCTGGCGGAATATCGCCAACTACAGAGATTTCTCTGTCGCCAATCACTAAGCTGTGTAAGGTTCTGCGCCCTTGACGTACCAATTGCCCTTTCAATGAATGCTCATCTTTATCGGCGATGTACACCGAAAAACTAAACAACCCATCACTGAAAAGCTGACTCTCGACCATTTTTTCGGTCGCAGCCATTTGGTAACGGCTAAGCTCTTTCGACTTAAACCCTTCAGGCACCCAAGATGCTTGCCAGTTGGTATCACTCACCAAGCCTTCTGGTAGTGATAAAACCTTCGGCAATTTCGCTTGGTTTAAACCACCCATTGCTTCTGCGATCTTATCGTTCACCACGTAAGAGATAGTGCGGTACTGTTCAAGCACTTCACCGTCACGATCTAAGAGATCGGCACGCAAAGGAAGATTCGTTTTCTCATCGACCCAAACCACGTATGAGTAACGCAGACCATCTTTCGGCACTACGCGCAATACTTGTGTTGTGCTGCCCGCTTCGCGAGATCGCCCAACTTTCACGAAGTCGTAGTATTGGTTAAGAGAGTCGATATCTCGGTTGATCATCGGAATAACAGGTGCAACCATGCTGCCCGACTGAATGGTAAATGGCTCTGTACCCGGTTCTATGTAGCTAACTTCATTGCCACGTCGAATGACCTCACGAACAGGGCCGCTTAGGTAAACAAGGTGTGCGAGTTGTTGGTCGTCGTTAACTGCATGACGATAAAGCAGAGGTTCAATACTGCTCTTCTTTATCAATATGTAGGAGAGTTCGTAATTTAGATGCTGACTGGCCTCGTTCATTTGATGCAACAAGGCCTTTGCAGTGGGTTCCTCTGCAAAGGCTGCTGGAGACATCAAGCTGAACAGTGTCAGTGCACTGACCAGGATTTTCTTCATTCAATGTCCGATTCTAGATGTGCATCTTGCATTGGCGATGCATCACTGTTTAATCTTAGTTGTAGCTCATAATCTTCTAACATTGCATGAACGCGTTTGCGCTGCTCTTGCAAGTTAGCTTCAGATGCCGGCTTCTCAACAGAGTCGCGCGTTAAGCTTACTGGTTCCGCAGAACCTGCAAATGGAATCGTCTGTAGTACAGGCAATTGCTCTGGTGCTGCTGGGTCGCTGCCACCATATTGCTGAACACCGAGTACAACGGCTAACGATACACACGCTGCCACGGCAACTTGTCCAAACTGTTGTAACCACGCAGGAAGCTGACGCTTCGCTTGCTGAGGTTTCGGCTGCTCTTCAATTGGAGCAACAGTAGGTTCAACATTCACTTGGTGCAGGTTCGGCATTGCACTATGTGCTGGCTCGGCTTCAAGCGCCGCTGCTACACTGTCAGCAATGTTCCAATCTTGAGTTTCTGGCGCATCCCCACGCATTACGTCACCAATCAAATGGTAACTCTGCCAGGTATTCATGCTTTCTTGATCAGATTCAAGGTCTATAATGAGAGCTTTATCGATCGTTTCACCATCCATGAGTGCCGAAAGCTTTTCTTTATCAGCCATTATTTTCACCATAATTATTACAAGTTCTAGCGTTGCAAAAGAGGTTTGATTTTCTTTTCCACTGCTTCACGAGCTCGGAAAATACGCGAACGTACGGTTCCTACAGGGCAATCCATTACTTCTGCAATCTCTTCGTAGCTCAAACCTTCAAGCTCACGCAGCGTCATTGCAGTTTTTAAGTCTTCTGGCAGCGCTTCAATCGCTCCAAAAACGACTTGTTTCAATTCTTTTGACAGCGTTAAGTTCTCAGGGTTCGATATTTCTTTTAACGCGCTGCCTGTTTCGTAATATTCAGCATCTTCTGCATCTACATCTGTTGCTGGCGGCCTACGGCTCTGGGCAACAATATGATTTTTAGCGGTGTTCACGGCAATTCGGTATAACCATGTATAGAAGGCACTCTCGCCGCGAAAGTTAGGTATCGCGCGGTAAGCTTTAATAAAAGCTTCTTGTGCTACATCAGGTACATCACCGGAATTATTCACGTATCGAGAGATAAGATTACAAACTTTGTTTTGATACTTAACCACTAGTAAGTTAAATGCCTGCTTATCTCCACTCTGAACTCGCTCAATCAACACTTGATCGGTTAGCTGCTCGTTCATTCGAGCGGGTACTCCTATTGTTATAACCCTCACCTTCACAGATATGGGTACTAATTATGCGAAATGTAGTATTGACACCACCGTCTACAAGAGCACTATTGTGACTAAGCCAAATACCGAAAGTTCCAACTTTCTTAAAATTATTTGCCATTATTGTTTCACAATGTGATGTAATAAAAATAGTTATCCCTATCAATTTGGGGAAACCTTGAGCAAAAGCAATGGTATTGAGCAATTAAATATTTCTAGATAGCTGTCTATATATTGATTTTGCGTAGCGTTTTAGGATGACTCTGGGGAGATTATAACAGTCTTACCGCAAGTCCTAAAACAAGACAAAGTCAATTGAGAGTGGACAACTCGACTATAGCCCGGGATTTAATAAGTTTTATGAACGCAAACCGTGAACATCAGTGTGATGTATTAGTGGTAGGAAGTGGTGCGGCAGGCTTGTCATTAGCCTTACGCGTAGCAGAACATGCAAAAGTAATTGTATTAAGCAAAGGACCACGCAGCGAAGGATCGACGTATTACGCACAAGGTGGTATCGCCGCGGTGTTCGATGAGTCGGACAGTATTGAGTCTCATGTAGAAGATACTCAAATTGCTGGGGCTGGGTTATGTGAAGAAGATACAGTTCAATTCATTGCTGAAAATGCTAAAGAGTGTGTGCAATGGCTAATTGATGGCGGTGTTCCATTTGATAAAGATGAGAACAGCACCGAAGGCCAGCCAAAATATCACCTTACTCGTGAAGGTGGACACAGCCACCGCAGAATTCTGCACGCTGCCGATGCAACTGGCATGGCGATGCAAACCTCACTGCAAGATAACGTAAAGAATCACCCAAACATCGAGATCTTCGAGCGCCATAATGCGCTAGATTTGATCACTGAAGATAAGGTTGGTGGTTCGAAAGACAAGGTTATCGGTGCCTACATTTGGAACCGAAACCAAGAACACGTCGAAACCGTACGCGCTAAATTTGTAGTGTTAGCTACTGGTGGCGCTTCAAAGGTTTATCAATACACGTCTAACCCAGATGTCTCTTCAGGTGATGGTATTGCTATCGCTTGGCGTGCTGGTTGTCGTGTGGCGAACCTTGAGTTCAACCAATTTCACCCAACTTGCTTGTTCCACCCAGAAGCGCGTAACTTCCTACTAACGGAAGCACTGCGTGGTGAAGGTGCGTACCTGCGTCGTCCAGACGGTTCCCGCTTCATGAAGGACTTCGATGAGCGCGGTGAACTGGCTCCTCGTGATGTGGTTGCTCGCGCAATTGACTTTGAAATGAAGCGCCTAGGTGCGGACTGCATGTACGTTGACATCAGCCACAAGCCTGAAGAATTCATCACTGCGCACTTCCCAATGATCCACACTCGTTTAATGGACTTGGGCATCGACATGACCAAAGAGCCGATTCCTATCGTACCAGCAGCCCACTACACCTGCGGTGGTGTTATGGTGAATAAGCAAGGTCAAACCGACCTAGCGAATCTGTATGCAATTGGTGAAGTGAGCTACACCGGCCTGCACGGCGCGAACCGTATGGCTTCAAACTCACTGCTTGAGTGTGTGGTTTACGCATGGGCAGCGGCCAAAGACATCGTCGAGAACATCGACCAATCTCAGTTGTGCGCTGAACTGCCAGCATGGGATGAAAGCCAAGTCACCAACAGTGATGAAGAGGTTATCATTCAGCACAACTGGCATGAGCTGCGTCTCTTCATGTGGGATTACATGGGCATAGTGCGTACTGATAAACGTCTTGAGCGCGCAATGCGTCGTATCCAGATGTTGCAGCAAGAGACTCACGAGTATTACAGCAACTTTAAGGTTTCAAACAACCTATTAGAGCTGCGTAACTTGCTACAAGTCGCTGAACTAATGGTTCGCTGTGCAATGCAACGTAAAGAGAGCCGAGGCCTTCACTACACGTTGGATTACCCAGAGCTTGCTGAAGACAGCGGTCCAACCATTCTGACACCAGAGAAAAGCCAGTCTTAATCTGGATAACAGATAAAATGCGAAGAAAGGGAGCCTAGTGCTCCCTTTCTTTCATCTGTAGTTATTGCTTTCAGCCTGATATTTTGATTTTTCTAACCTGTTCGTTGCAGGTTCGCCAAGAAACTTCGATATTCACGCTCACAACAGCTATCCCGCCACAACAAAACTGAATACCCACACTCAAACTGCAATTTAACGAAGAATTGCGCCCAGATCTTATCCACGGACTTTAGAATATAACGTCGGTCATTCAATCGAATCTCACCATCCTCTTTATAGTCAAAACAGCCATGAGCACTATTCAAAATAAGATGGTTGGTTTTAAACAAATGGATCAGCAGTGCCAAGCAATAAAGACTGACAACAAGTGGAATAGAAGACAGGACGATGAAAAACAAAAGGCACCCGAAAACAGTGCCTTTTGCAAATAATGCGGAATATGAAGGGTTAAGCTGGAGCTTAACGAACCTTGCTGAGGTTGTGTGCGACAATTTTATCAACCATTGATGCATGGCCTAGGTTTTCACTGCGTCCGTGTCCCATCACCCAAGTAAACAAATCTGGGTCATCACACTCTAATAGAGAAACAAACTCGCGCTGTTCCTGCTCTTGCAATGAATCAAAACACTCTTCGAAAAATGGCATGATGACTACATCAAGTTCTAACATGCCGCGACGGCAACCCCATTTAATTCGTGCTTTCTGCTCTGCAGTGTACATTGGCTATCCTCACCTATAATTTTTCTTTCTCGGAGTGTAACAAGTCATACGCTCTGCAACTACTATGTGAGTCACAGTCCCTATCTAAGCTCACAAAAAAACCTAGGCTGACAAAGAAACAGAACAGGATTAACATAGAGCCAAATAAAATTCTTAGGAAAGATAAAATGGATTGGAAAAACACATTTCAGCCGCACGCTCATACGCAAAATGACTCGCTTCCAGAACTGATGATGACACACGTGTCAGATTGGAGTGCAATTACCATGGTAGGCGATGACAAAAAATCGTACCTACAAGGTCAAGTAACGTGCGACGTCGTGACTCTTCCTAATGATGAATCCACATTAGGCGCGCACTGTGATGCAAAAGGAAAGGTATGGAGTATCTTCCGTTTGTTCCATCACAATGGTGGCTACGCACTCATGCAACCTAAATCTGCGATTGAAGTCGAGCTCGTTGAAATCAAGAAGTACGCGGTGTTCTCTAAGGTCGATATCGAGCAAACGTCTGACGTTGTTATCGGTGTGATGGGTGCATCTGCGAATCAATACATTGATTCTATTTCAGAAAGCCAAGGTAATGTACGTGCTATCTCTGGTGGTACAGCCGTTCTAGTATCAGATAACCGCTGGGCTCTACTTGTGACTGAAGAAGCCGCTGAAGCCTTGGTATCAAAGAGCGCTGCGGAGAAAGTATCAGAAACGCTATGGCAGTATCATGAAATTCTTGATGCTCAGCCTAACCTATCGAAAGCAGAGCAAAACGAACACATCCCTCAAGCACTTAACCTGCAGGCTATCGGTGGTATCAGCTTTTCAAAAGGCTGCTACACAGGTCAAGAAACGGTTGCTCGTGCTAAGTACCGCGGCATGAACAAGCGTGAGATGCGCATTGTGTCGGGCACAACTGCGGACGTACTGTCTCTAGAGAATCCTGTTGAACTAGAGCGTAGCATAGGTGAGAACTGGCGTGGTGCAGGTCGACTATTAAACGTCTATCAATTTGCTGATAACCAAGCGATTGGTTTGATGGTGTTGCCAAACAACCTTGATGACGATGTTCAACTTCGATTGACTGCGCAGCCTGATCAAACATGGAATATCCTGCCACTGCCTTACAGCCTCGAAGACGAGTAATCACGTGGAAACACTGATCACACAATGGCTGGATCAACAGCAGGTGGACTATCGCCTGCTGATGCAAAGCAAACCTACCACCAGCATCGAAGAAACCGCGCAAGAACGAGGCATCGACGCCTCTCAAATGGTCAAGTGCATCCTGCTCAAGGATATGGGCAACCAATATGCGTTGGCCTGTACAGCTGGCGATCGCTCTGTCGACCCCAAGAAAGTGCGCTCGGTGTTGAATTGCCGCAGAATGACCTGCGTATCACTCACCGCTGTGGAATCCATCACCGGCTTTAAGGTTGGTTGTGTCGGTCCGCTTGCTCTAAAGAGGCACATGCCGATCATTTTTGATCCTTCCATTCAGAACAACTCAACAGTGACCATTAGCTCTGGTGATCGAATGGCAGGCGTTGCTCTTGATCCCGAGGATCTTATGGCGTTATGCGCGCCAATCGTTGCAGAGATCAGTCGATGATCCATTCTAAGACGTAATTGATCGCAAACCTTCTTTAAAGTTTTCATTAGATACATATTTAGTGTGAAGCTCGTCATAAGAAAAACACGCCAACATTAAATAGTTAATCAAAATTAAAGCATAAGTAGTCATAAAGCAAAATCTGCGTTATTGTGAATTTACTGACTAGCCTTTAGGCAAATCAGTACAAGTGAATCCACTGAGTAACATCAGTATCCACTTTTGTGTAATGCATCTGTGACTATTCGCCCGTTTTAGACGGGCTTTTTTTATGTCTAAAATTTACAATTTGATTACACAAACAAAAAAATCCCGCCTATTCTTATACTTGTAACATTACCACTGCTTAATACCGGACAGGAAAGTTCACAGCAGTTCACGACTCAGTATTATTTTGGGGAGGAGCTCACGTAAAAATAGATATTTACTGTAGAAAGTGCTTAGAACAGCACAAATATCTAATTAACGTCATCGCTACTGCATATTACTCCATGCTTATCACAATTATTATCTCGGAGTTTTTCTATAATGTGCAGGCTAGGTAAATATAAGGATAATTAAGAATGAGACTGTTTAAGCGCTATACACCGAGTATGATTGCTAAACATGTAAGTCGACTTTTCAAAGGACGAATCTACATTTACGGCGTAGGGAAATTTGAGTTTGATAACGGCAAGCTAGTCCTGCCAGATCGAGCAGAGAAGCGCCACTTTCAAACAGTGAAAGAAATAAATAGTGAAATCATGAAGCTGCGCTGTGCTTACGCATAATCTGATTATCTAAAGAATTCAAAACAAAAAGGGTTGGCATGTGCCAACCCTTTTTTCATTCCCATAACACTAAGAACTGCGCTTAGGTGATGAGTTCAGGTAACGAATCACCTGAAAAATTAAACGACTAACGATGAGTCACAGGGCGCTTTGCTAAATCAGGCAAGTTGCCCGCAAGGCCAAGTGCTCGCTTCATTATCTCATCTTTCGCACCAGGTAGTTGACCCGCAAGCTTCATACCGATGCCACGAATCAGCTTCTTAGCTGGGTTGTCGCCTTCAAACAAATCTTTAAAGCCCTGCATTGAAGCAATCATCTTCGCCGCTTCTGCTTTTCTCCAGCGCTCATAACCACGTAGGTTACGCTTGGTACCAATGTCTTCACCAGCAGCCCACAGCTTTAACAGCTCCTGCGCTAAACTTGCAGCATCTAATAGGCCAAGGTTCACACCCTGCCCAGCTAGCGGGTGAATGGTATGGGCAGCATCACCGACCAAAGCGACACGATCAACAGCGAAGTCTCGTGCGTATCGCATGCGCAGTGGGAAGGCAAAACGATCACCGACGACTTCGCACAACCCAAGCTTTGAATCGAACTCTGCCGTTAACTGCTTATTGAATTCAGCATCCGACATAGATACGAGATTCTCGGCACGATTAGGCTCAGTAGACCAAACAATCGAGCTCATGTTGCTCGGCTGCATTGGTAAGAATGCCAGTGGACCTTGAGGTGTGAATATTTGACGCGCAACGCTGTGGTGCGGCTCTGTGGTTTTGATGTTCGCGACAATTGCACTGTGTCCGTAATCCCAATGCGTTAATGGGATATCTTGCTGCTTACGAACCCAAGAATTCGCGCCATCCGCACCCACGACTAACTTGGCTGTCAGTGCTTGGCCATTGTCTAGAGTTAGCCATGCTTCGCTCTCGCCAATCGCCATTGTTTTGCACGTTGCTGGCATGTAGAGGCTGACGTTGTCTTGCTTCTTAACCTGATCAAGCAAGGCTAATTGAATCACACGATTCTCAACAATATGACCTAGATTAGGTTGTGCCAAGCGTGTTGAGTCAAACTCAATACGGGCAAAGCTATCTTGCTCCCATACTTCCATCGCTTGATAAGGTGCAGCACGTCTTTGTTCTATACCTTGCCATGCGTCTAGATTACGCAGAATCACCTCGCTAGAGCGGCTCAACGCCGACACACGAACATCCGGTAATTCATTCAGACCTTCGCTAGGTGCCTTGCCCTCTATCACGGCAATTCTTAGATCGCTGTCTTTCAATGCAGCTGCGAGCGCTAGGCCAACCATGCCACCACCAACAATCGCGATATCAACACTTTGCATCATTATTTATCTACCTTATCTTTCTACTAGGCCAAGCGTATGACGCAAAAGTGGACCTTTAAGTGGTGGAAGGTTATCGATTACGGCTAACCCAAGATTACGCCCGATTCGAGCAGTCAAAAAATCGTTTGAGAACAGATGAACAAGACTTGATGTCAGTGTAATCGTCGCGCCTCTGTCTTGTTCTCTACGTTTTCTAAAGTTAACAAGACCAGTGTAGCGACCGACATCATCCAACTGAGAGCACAACTCTTCCGCTAAAGAGGCCACATCACGAATACCGAGGTTAAACCCTTGCCCTGCAATTGGGTGAAGTGTTTGAGCCGCATTGCCTACAATCGCGAATCGATGAGAAATATTTTGTTTACGATGGCGAAGAGTCAATGGATAGCTCGCACGCTTGCCAACCTTTTCTAGTCGGCCTAATCGCCAACCAAAATCGCTCTGAAGCTGTTCAAGGAATTCGTCGTCGTTGAAAGCCATTACTTTATCGGCTTGCTCCGGCGGTAAACACCAAACCAGAGACAAACGGTTATCGCTCATCGGTAGTAGAGCAACTGGCCCATGATGAGTAAAACGCTCAAACGCTCGACCTTGATGGGGTTCGCTCGCCACGATATTGGCAATCACAGCAACCTGTTCAAAGTCATGCTCACTCAATGAGATATTAAGTTGCTGACAACAGGTTGAGATTGCACCGTCAGCCGCAACCAATAACTTAGTCGTGACGGTTTGCCCACTGTTGAGGTTAATAGTCGTCAGTGATTCACTGCGCTCAATTTTCGCAACCGAATCCGGACACAGCATCGAAATTGCCGCTTCTGATTCCAGCTTCTGCTGATAGATTCGACCTACATCTGCTAACTCGACCACATAACCAAGCGCATCTACAGCCAGTTCTTCACTGTATATATCCGTCATTCCAGCATGCCCACGATCTGATACATGAATATCTTTAATCGGGGTCGCGACAGGAGCGATAGATTGCCACAGGTGCAATGAATCAAGGATCTGTACCGTGCCGTAAGACAAAGCGATCGAACGAGAATCAAACCCAGGGTGAGCTTGATGATCAACCTGATAAGGCTCAACGACCGCAATCGACAACGAACCTTGGCTTAGGTGATTCAGAGCAAGGGCTAGAGTTGCCCCTGCCATTGCGCCACCAGCAATTACAACATCATATTGAGCCATCATAACCTCAAACCGACAAACGATTAGTGAATGGTTGGCGCCGCATCTTCAGATGGGCGTGCACCAAATTCAGCATGGATCGTTAATGCACACGCTTTTACGTGCTCAATAACGTGTTCTAGAAGTTGTGCTTGCTCTTCCAGATCATCTTCTTCGTCAATGCCTAGCTTCGCCATCTCTTCAAGATCAGCCAAGGCTTCTTTCGTGCCTTCAGACGCTTTGTTCAATTGAGCGCCAACAAGACCTAAACCAGAGATGAAATGGTTAATCCAATCAGACACACCATCAGCAAGATCAAACACGCTCGCGCTTGCATCTTCGTCTGGCAGTAGCATAGACAGTTCCATGCCTGAGCCTGTGATTTCACTGGTTGTGACTTTCAGTGTTGCTTCCGCTAGCGTTAGCGCGCGATCTGGCCAGCCCATGCCTTCATTGGTGTAATCGAAGATAAGTGGTTGCCAGCTTTTATCTGCAAGGTTTAAGCCTCCGCTTAACATACCCGTTAATAAACCATGCATCTCAGCAGGGGTTACGGCTAGACTTGCCGATTGAAGTTCAGTCGCAACCGTTAGGTAGTCAGGTAAAGTAGTTTCGCTCATCAGATAGCTCGCTCAGTTATTCTTTATATCGATAGTATAATCGTACCACTTCACCCCAATTCTGGTAAGCATCGATCCCTAGCAATTGAAGGATGACTGACTACCAATTGTTCAATTTGCTGAATTACTGTGTGCTCAAGCTCTCATTTACAAACAGTCACTCTGAAAAGCTTGAATCTTAATAGCGGTTTACCTATAGTTTCTCCCTCAGAGGAGATTGCTTCCTCATCGGTACTTGCACTTTTTCTTTCTCAAAAAATGGCGAAGGGCAACAGCCTTAAAATAGCGCGTTAAAGAGTTCATCCATCATGAGTAATCAAGCGGTAGACGTTGAAATATTAGGAAAACTGACTCGAGTGAATTGTCCACCAGGGCAAGAAGAGTCATTGATTGCAGCGGCGGCCGATCTTGATAATCGATTGAAAGAGATGGCTGAACGTACTAAGGTAACCAATGAAGTGAAGCTGCTGACTATCGCAGCTCTGAATATTTGCTACGAATTACAAACCAAAAAGTTTGAAGCAAATGATGAACAAAACGCACTGACCGAGCGAATGGAACAGCTCACGACATCACTTTCAGATGTCCTCAGTAAAGTTAAGCACGGACAGCAATAGCGTACACAAAATTTACCCTGGAGTGTTTGTCAGAGGATTCACGTCCCCGAGCCGATAAGCAATCCCTAAGGGTTAGTACTTGAGTGCTATTGAGCATGCTCGGTCCGCCGAGAAGCCTACGGTAATCATTGCTGATCCGCCTTGAACTCGCTGGTTCAAGGGCCATCTATTCTCAACGGCACTTTGGGGTATCCCTTCTTATGAAGACGCTCACACGCAGCGAATTTCGCAAACAGATCCGTATCAAACGCAATGCCTTGCCTGGCGAACAACAAACTCAATCCGGTTTAGACCTAGTTAAGCAGTGCATGCAGCTTGATGATATTCAGTCTGCTCAGCATATTGCTCTTTATATTTCGATTGATGGCGAGCTCGATACCCAGCCTTTAATTGAATGGTTATGGTCGCAAGGTAAGCAAACTTATTTACCAGTATTGCATCCCTTCTCTGCCGGACACCTACTGTTTCTACACTACTCTCCAACCACTCCCACAATTTTAAATAAGTACGGCATTGTAGAACCCCAACTTAATCAAATGTTGGTGAAACCTTGTCAGCAGCTCGACCTCATCCTGACGCCTCTTGTCGGCTTTGACTCTCATGGTCACCGCTTGGGCATGGGCGGCGGATATTACGATCGTACTCTGGCTAAATGGTTCGAAACAGGTGAAGGCGCAACCCCAATTGGTTTGGCCCACGATTGCCAACATGTCGATACCTTACCGATTGAAGAATGGGACATTCCCTTACCTAAAATCGTGACTCCGAGTAAAACTTGGCAATGGGAAAATGACCATTAAAGCGCTATAATCGCGCCGCAAACGTTAACCTCGATATAGAAACGTTAACTCAATATCTAAACGTTAACTTCATCATTACGCAAACGATCAATTCAAAGCGCAAGACCTTATTCAGGAGAATGGCATGACTCAAGATGAAATGAAAAAAGCAGCTGGCTGGGCAGCACTTCAATATGTTGAAGAAGGCAGCATTGTAGGTGTAGGTACTGGCTCTACAGTAAATCACTTCATCGACGCACTAGGCACAATGAAAGACAAAATCAAAGGTGCGGTTTCAAGCTCTGTTGCTTCAACGCAACGACTAGAAGAGCTAGAGATCAAAGTGTATGAGTGTAACGATGTCGCTAAGCTAGACATCTATGTTGATGGCGCAGATGAAATCAACCCAACTCGCGACATGATCAAAGGCGGCGGTGCTGCTCTGACTCGTGAAAAAATCGTAGCGGCTATCTCTGATAAGTTTGTGTGTATTGTTGACGGTACTAAAGCAGTCGATGTGTTGGGTAAATTCCCACTGCCTGTTGAAGTGATTCCAATGGCGCGTTCATACGTTGCACGTGAGCTAGTAAAGCTTGGTGGTGACCCGGTTTACCGCGAAGGTTGCACAACCGATAACGGCAACATGATCCTAGACGTGTACGGCATGGCAATCGAAAACCCGAAACAACTAGAAGATATCATCAATGGTATCGCTGGTGTGGTGACGGTTGGTCTGTTCGCTCACCGTGGTGCTGATGTGGTTATCACTGGCACGCCAGAAGGTGCAAAAATCGAAGAATAAATAATAGAAGATTGAGTTTTTCTGTTACTTCATTACATACGGTGCCCAAGGGCGCCGTTTTTTTTGCTTTATACCTGTAAAATTATGTCTTATTCCGTAATTTTCTTACCCAAAACATTTTTTTTTTGTTACTTTATTGTTCAGAAGACGCACAGGGAAAACGTTTGTCTCCTAACAAAGTGGTGAATTTGTTCCCCTTTCAGCCATTTTGTAGCACGTGCGCCGCATTTGCCCAACCTTTCCATTTTAAGGACGAGAACAATGGCCAAAGTTTCACTGGAAAAAGAAAAAATAAAAATTCTACTTCTAGAAGGTCTTCACCCTTCTTCTGTAGAAGTACTGCAAGCTGCTGGTTACACAAATATTGAGTACCACAAAGGCTCGCTACCGGAAGATGAACTTCTTGAAGCAGTTAAAGATGCTCACTTCATTGGTATCCGTTCTCGCACAAACATCTCCCAAGAAGTAATTGATGCGGCTGAAAAGCTGGTTGCGGTTGGTTGTTTCTGTATTGGTACTAACCAAGTCAACCTTCAAGCAGCAGCAAAGCGCGGCATCCCTGTGTTCAACGCACCATTCTCAAACACTCGAAGTGTTGCTGAGCTAGTTCTTGGTCAGGTTCTATTGCTACTTCGTGGCATTCCTGAAAAGAACGCTCTTGCGCACCGTGGCATTTGGAAAAAGAGTGCAGACAACTCTTACGAGGCTCGTGGTAAGCGTTTAGGTATTATTGGTTACGGTCACATTGGTACTCAGCTGGGTATTATTGCGGAAAACCTTGGTATGCGCGTTTACTTCTACGACATCGAAAACAAGCTGTCTTTAGGTAACGCAACGCAAGTTCATACCATGACTGAACTGTTGAATAAGTGTGATGTGATCTCTTTACACGTCCCTGAAACCAACGAAACTAAGAACATGATGGGTAAAGAAGAGTTCGAGCGCATGAAGCCTGGTTCTATCTTTATCAACGCAGCACGTGGCACAGTGGTAGACATTCCAGCTCTGTGTGGCGCTCTAGATTCTGGTCACCTTGCAGGTGCAGCGATCGACGTTTTCCCAACTGAACCAAAAACCAATGCAGACCCATTTGAGTCACCATTAATGCAGTTCGACAACGTGATTCTTACGCCTCACGTAGGCGGTTCAACTCAGGAAGCACAAGAGAACATCGGTGTTGAAGTGGCTGGCAAGCTAGCAAAATACTCAGATAACGGTTCTACGTTATCAAGTGTTAACTTCCCAGAGGTATCTCTACCGCTACACACGGGCACATCTCGTTTGCTACACATTCACGAAAACCGCCCTGGTATCCTAACTCAGATCAACACCATCTTCGCTGAAGAAGGCATCAACATCGCGGGTCAGTACCTACAGACTGCGGCTGATATGGGTTATGTAGTTATCGATGTAGAAGCGGATCGTTCAGAAGAAGCACTGCTTAAACTGAAAGAGATCGAAGGCACAATCCGTGCTCGTCTACTTCACTAATCATCGATCTCGATATTAGTAAAAACAAAAAGGCTCTCATTATGAGAGCCTTTTTAGTATTTGGCCTATCGTAGGTAATTAGATCATCATGATCCAAAAGCCTCTATGCAGCTGTCATTACTCTTCGATCTGGTAGATCACATTAACGCGATCTCGGATGGTGATCGTTGAATCTTCATAAGAGTTCGACTCTGTTCTCGCATCCATCGCCATTGAACGCATTAGCACAGGCTGAGAAGATTGTGCGTTGTAATCAACACGCCAAACATCACCTAGCTCACGCTCAAAACCACTCGCTAGTGATTTCGCTTTCGATCGCGCATCCTTGATGGCTTCTAAGCGCGCTTGTTCTTGATACTTAGCTTGATCACGAACTTGAAGCTGAATGTTGTCGATCTGATTGATGCCCTCTCCAATCGCAATATCCATGTACTCATTGAGATTAGCTAGCTCGTTCACTTGAACGGTCACATTACGTGAAGCTCGGTAACCCACCAATTCTGGTTTACCGTCTTTCGGGTAATGGTATTGAGGAGATAGGTACAGGTTAGAGCTGTGTACGCTCGCCTCTTCTACACCGGCTTGATGCAGTTTATTGAGGAAACCAGTCACTACTTTATCAACGGTATTTTTAGCTTGTTCAGCAGTCATCGTCGATTCCACGACTCTCACAGAGAATGTCGCCATATCTGGTGTTGCGATCACTTCACCGTAGCCCGTCGTTGAAATATGCGGGAAGGATGGAGAGTCAGCCAATGATGGAAAACTCACAGCACTCAACGCTGCAGTAAGAGTAAGAGACGTTGCTAACATCTTTGGTGCAAACTTCATTAGGTAGACCTGTGCTAAACAAATGTACTTTCATCATAGAGCAATTTGCCGTTTAGCCAATCCTGATGCCGAACTTCTAACAGAACTTTGACGATGAAAAAACCAACAATTTACTGAGGTAAGTGGTTGTGAGCAAAACCTAATATCGCTTGAGATATCTCTTTGAGTACCCCACTTTCAAGCTGCCAGTGGTGCCAATAGATACGATAAGACAGCAAAAAGCCGGGCGTAATATCGATCAATTCACCGGACTCTAGCTCATCGATGATCTGCAACCGAGGGATCAAGCAATAGGCCACACCCGATAAAGCTAAACGCACAAATGCTTCCGAGCTGCCGACAGTATGATTAATCACACTGTCCCTTGGTACATTAAAATGGTCATGCAGAAACTTCTTATGCAGGTCATCGTATTGGTCATAAGAAACCGCCGGTGCTTTGCTTAATGTGGCGTAGTTTACGCCTTCAGAAAAATATCGCTGATGAAAGTCAGGGCTCGCCACACACACATAATCCATCCTGCCAAGATAGTCAGCACTGCAACCGGGGATCGCTTGAGACTCTAAACTGATTGCGCCAGCCACCTCACCACTTTTAATCTTATCAATGGTTCTCGCCTCACCATGAATCGCGAGGTTCAGTTCCACTTGGCGAGACTTCATCACATCCGATAATGCTGGTAACAGCCATGTCGCTAAGCTATCGGCATTGGTGGCAATAGATATTGATAGAGGTTGCGCACTATCTTCATTCATCAACTCAGGCACCAGTTCATGCTCTAACAAACGAACACGGCGATACAAACCCAATAATTTTTTACCTGCCGGGGTTGGCCTAGGCGGGTTTTCTCTCACCAAAGCAGGCTGAGCTAACCATTTTTCTAGCTGTTTGATACGTTGAGACACCGCAGACTGCGAGATATATAACTGCTCGGCAGCCCTTTCGAAGCTACGTTGTTTCACCACCGCATCCAGTGCTTCTATCCATTTATAATCCAATCCACGCATCAATTTGCTTCCTTTTTAAGCTAACTCCACACCACATTAGCAACTCTAATAATAGATTAAAATCATTAATTATACTTATTTAAAGGGTCGGAGTATCTTCGCCATATAGCACGTAAATATCGTTAAATAAGTGGAGGTTAAAATGAGTTTTTGGGTTTTATTACAAGGTTTTGGTCTAGGGGCAAGCATGATTATCCCTATTGGCGCTCAGAATGCGTACGTCCTAAATCAAGGGATAAAGCGCAACCACCATTTAACCACAGCGACAATCTGTAGCCTGCTCGATACCCTGTTTATCTCATTGGGTATCTTTGGTGGCGGTGCAATTCTGTCACAAAATGAATTGCTACTGACCTCAGTGACCTTAGGCGGCATCGCTTTTCTAACCGTGTATGGTTTGTTATCACTGCGCAGCGCCTTTAAAGCGCCCTCAAGCGAGGAATCAAAAGGAGAGATACTGGCTCGTGGTAAGCGCACCGTTATTTTGGGCGCCTTGGCGGTGACAGTATTAAACCCACACCTCTATTTAGATACCGTGGTGATTCTTGGTTCGATTGGCGGACAGTTTGAAGGTAACGACAGAATTGCTTTTGCTATGGGAACCATCTTGGCTTCATTCGTTTGGTTTTACTCTTTGTCATTGGGCGCAGCAAAGCTAGGCCCAACGCTATCTAAACCGAATGTTAAGAAAGGCATAGATATCGCAGTCGCGACCATGATGTTCGTTATTGCTGCTGTGCTTACCAATGGACTGATCGAGCAATACTGGTAATCACTTAAAGAACAGAGGCTACCAACCAAGCCAGAGATGCCATGAGTAACTCATTAATATAATGAATTACGCTAGAATGACTCGAATTTTACGGTTCAGTTCACTCAGCGCAGCTTCAAGGCTTGGTTCTGGTAGGCTCAAGTGATTTATCAAGGTCATGAAATAGCTATCCATAATCAATGGCATTTTTTCAGAAATAGATGCATCGACATTAACCGTCTGAAACAGTGCCCGATCAAAGGTCCGGTAATAGTCTAAATCCCAAATGACCTCTTTGAGTAACGCTCGACTTAACTCAACATTATCAAAATAATAGCGGTAGTAGTGTTCAATCAGCGAGATACCGACATCCACAGCACGTTTATCTTGCTCAGTTGCTAACACCTCCTGACCAATCTTTTCCAACTGCGATAGCATCCCTTCTCGAAGAATCGTCAGCTTGGTTTCAAAATGACTAAACACCGTGCCATCTGCCACACCTGCGTGACGAGCGATCTGGCGAGTTGTGGTGTTGTCATAACCATTCTCCCCAAATAACTCCCAAGCAGACGCTAAGATTTTCTGCTTCGTTATCTCTCTCTTACTCACGAAAATACACCCTTCTCAAATCAAGCTTGATCATACTCTTAGTGCTCTAATTTGACAAATTGAGCGCGCTCAATTATAAAAATGAGCACGCTCAATTTAAATTTGGAGATACGAACATGATGAATATATTTAACCGACTGGGACAAGTGTTTATTTTTCTGCCCACGATCTTTTGCTTCTCTTACCTACTTCGACCACTACTGATGATGATTTTGATTCCTAGCGGTTTATGTTTATTGGCTATTTTGGGAGGAGAAGAAGTAAGAAAGCCCTTATATGCGATGCTGAAAACATCGTTATGGTCAACGTCGAGTAGAACGCAAAATAGGGATATACAAAGAAAAGAAGCTAAGCAATAACAACAACTAACGAGTAAGAGGAATGATATTGAAGACAACAAAAAAGGCGGACAACCTAAGTTATCCGCCTTTCGTTATAAAAGCTTACCGCTGTAAAAGCCGATTAAAGAATTAAGCTTCTACCTTATTCATGTGCACATCCATTTGTGGGAATGGAATTTCGATACCTTCTTTATCCAAGCCTTCTTTGATTGCTTGCATCAGGTCGAAGTAAACATTCCAGTACTCTGCAGTGCTAACCCATGGGCGAACCACGAAGTTAACTGAAGAGTCAGCAAGTGTGTGAACACCCACTTGAACGCCAGGTTCTTTCAATACGCGCTCATCAGATTCACAGATCTTAGTCAGAAGTTCTTTGGTCTTTTGTAGATCAGCACCGTAAGAAACACCGATCATTAGGTCGATACGACGTGTGTCATGACGAGAGTAGTTGGTGATTGGGCTACCGATAACGCTACCGTTTGGTACCACAACCATTTTGTTGTCAGGTGTTGTTAGAACAGTTTGGAAAATTTGAATTGAATCAACTGAACCCGCTACACCACCGATTTCCACGTAGTCACCAGACTTGAATGGACGGAATGCAACAATAAGTACACCAGCAGCAAAGTTAGATAGTGAGCCTTGTAGCGCCAGACCGATAGCTAAACCAGCCGCACCAATTACAGCAACGACAGATGCTGTTTGAACACCTAAGCGACCAAGAGCTGCAATTAGAACAATAACAAATAACAAGTAACGAACTAAGCCATGGATAAACTCGACAACCGCTCGGTCCATTTTCTTCTTCTGAAGAACTTTAGACACGCTATTCGCTACTGCTTTAACGATTAAGTTACCAATAAATAGAATAACGAGCGCAGAAATAATGTTTACACCGTATTGAATAAACAAATCTGAGTTATCCGTTAACCATTGTTCTGCGTTTGAAAGACCATCCACAAGCGGGGTCTCAATCGTTGTAGAACTCTCAGCCATAATGTGCATCCTCTATGTAATATGCTATGAGCTAAACTGCCTTAAGCCAAACCTACCAAACAACCAAGCAAACAGTTTAATTTCTGTTAAGTCATTGTGTTAAAAGTAAATTCGAACCAAGTCCTTTTTTATAAACTGAACCAAGTCCAGTTTTTCGGCACGATATCCTATCTTTGACAGATTGCAAAGTCATATTTATGTAAGCTTTTGAAATAATAAAACTTACTGATAAACACAAATACCGATAACTAAAAGACTACGAAATTTATTCACCGCACGCTAGGTTTTTCACATAATTAATACAAGTTTTTATCAGACATAAAAAAACCCGCTCAATGAGCGGGTTTTTAAAACTTAAAGAGTACTTAATTCAAAGAATTATAGTACGTCTACAGCGTTAAGGTCAGCAAATGCTTTCTCTAGACGAGCAACCATTGAAGCTTGACCAGCACGTAGCCATACGCGTGGATCGTAGTACTTCTTGTTTGGAGCAGCTTCGCCAGTTGGGTTGCCGATTTGACCTTGTAGGAAATCGAAGTTGTCAGCAGAGTACTGACGGATACCGTCCCAAGTTGCCCACTGTGTATCAGTATCGATGTTCATTTTGATAACACCGTAGCCGATAGACTCTTGGATTTCTGCTTCAGAAGAACCAGAACCACCGTGGAATACGAAGTTTAGAGCGTTAGGTGCGATACCGAACTTCTCTGCACAGTATGCTTGAGAATCACGTAGGATAGTTGGAGTAAGTACAACGTTACCAGCTTGGTAAACACCGTGTACGTTACCGAAAGAAGCAGCGATAGTGAAACGTGGGCTAACAGCCATTAGTTTCTCGTATGCGTATGCTACGTCTTCTGGAGAAGTATAAAGCTCAGATGCGTCCATATCAGAGTTATCTACGCCGTCTTCTTCACCACCAGTACAACCAAGTTCGATCTCGATTGTCATGTTCATTTTAGCCATGCGCTCTAGGTACTTAGCACATGTTTCGATGTTCTCTTCTAGAGACTCTTCAGAAAGGTCTAGCATGTGAGAAGAGAATAGAGGCTTACCAGTTTGTGCGAAGAACTCTTCACCAGCGTCTAGTAGACCGTCGATCCATGGAAGAAGTTTCTTAGCAGCGTGGTCAGTGTGTAGAATAACTGGAACACCGTAAGCTTCAGCTACAGCGTGTACGTATTTTGCACCAGCTACAGCGCCAAGAACTTGTGCGCCTTGACCTTCAAGTTTAACGCCTTTACCTGCGAAGAATGCAGCGCCACCGTTAGAGAACTGAACAACTACTGGAGCTTTAACTTTAGCAGCTGCTTCTAGTACTGCGTTTACAGAGTCAGTACCAACAACGTTTACAGCAGGAAGAGCAAATTTGTTTTCTTTTGCTACTTCAAATACTTTCTGTACGTCATCGCCAGAAATCACACCAGGTTTTACAAAATCGAAGATCTTAGACATGGAAATAGTCCTATTTATTCTATCGTTTTAAGATTAAAAAACTTAAGTTCAAAAACTTGCAATCGTTTGCTCACAACTTATGCCATTCTAGCAAAAAAGTGTGATATGCAGCAAACGTTAAAAGGCGAGATTCGCACCTCGCCTTTCTAAATCAATTATGCTTTAGCACGCTCTTCAAGCATTGCTACTGCAGGAAGTACTTTACCTTCAACGAACTCAAGGAAAGCGCCACCGCCAGTAGAGATGTAAGAAACGTCAGCTTTGATACCGAACTTGTCGATAGCTGCTAGCGTGTCACCACCACCTGCTACAGAGAAACCTGCAGACTCAGCGATTGCTTTAGAGATACCAGCTGTACCCGCTTCGAAGTTTTTGAATTCGAATACGCCTACAGGGCCGTTCCAAAGGATAGTTTTTGCGTTGCCGATGATTTCAGCTAGTGCAGCAGTTGAATCTGGGCCAAGGTCGAAGATCATGTCGTCGTCTTGAACTTCAGAAACGTGCTTGATTTCAGCTTCTGCGTTTTCGTCGAATGCTTTAGCACACGCAACGTCAGTCGCTACTGGGATAGCACACTCTTTCATTAGCTTCTGAGCAGTTTCAACTAGGTCAGCTTCGTATAGAGACTTACCTACGTTGTGGCCTTCAGCAGCGATGAATGTGTTCGCGATACCACCACCAACAACAAGTTGGTCAGCGATTTTAGATAGAGACTCAAGAACTGTTAGCTTAGTCGATACTTTAGAACCACCAACGATAGCAACTAGCGGACGCTCTGGGTTGTCCATTGCTTTGCCAAGAGCTTCAAGCTCAGCAGCAAGAAGAGGACCAGCACATGCTACAGGAGCGTGAGTACCAACACCGTGAGTAGATGCTTGTGCACGGTGAGCTGTACCGAATGCGTCCATCACGAAGATGTCACATAGCGCAGCGTACTGCTTAGAAAGTGCTTCTTCGTTCTTCTTCTCACCTTCGTTGAAACGAACGTTTTCAAGAACAACTAGCTCACCAGCGTTTAGCTCTAGGCCGTTTAGGTAATCTTTAGCTAGTTTAACTTCGCAGTCTAGTGCGTCGTTTAGGTAGTTAACTACAGGAGCTAGAGAGAACTCTTCGTTGTATTCGCCTTCAGTAGGACGACCAAGGTGAGAAGTAACCATTACTTTTGCACCAGCTTCTAGGCAAAGCTTGATAGTTGGTAGAGATGCTAGGATACGTGCATCTGAAGTTACTTTACCGTCTTTTACTGGTACGTTTAGGTCAGCACGGATAAATACGCGTTTACCTGCAAGTTCCAGGTCAGTCATCTTGATCACAGACATGATTTGTCCTCTCAAATTTAAATAAAAATAAAGTTTTGGAAACTCAGCAACCCTGCTAAGCCTATAAATTATTCAACTGGTAATTTTTAACTACTAGTAATATGTGGACACTTAGCATTTATTTCAAGCTAAAAAATAAATAATCCGCACATTTGCTTCTAGGTCTTACTTCTTGCCTTCAGAAGCTTGCATTGCGAGAACCGTATCCAGCATTCGGTTCGCAAAGCCCCATTCATTGTCACACCACACTAGCATTTTTACTAAGTGGCCGTTGCTCACTCGAGTTTGAGAACCATCGACGATTGCGCTATGGGGATCGTGATTAAAGTCGATGGAAACGAGCGGCGCTTCAGTATAGTCAACTATATTGTGTAATGTACACTGGGACGCATTAACAATGGTTTGATTTACGTCATTAACTTTCACATTTGTATTAATTGTGACACTTAAATCCATCGCCGTTACGTTTACCGTTGGCACACGCACAGATATCGCTTCGAACTTGTTAGAAAATTTCGGGAAAATTCTTTCAATACCTTTATGCAATTTGGTATCGACAGGAATGATGGATTGGCTCGCAGCTCGAGTACGGCGAAGGTCGCTGTGGTACGCGTCGATCACTTGCTGATCATTCATTGAAGAGTGAATCGTTGTGATGGTACCGGACTCGATGCCAAAGGCGTCATCAAGAACCTTAATGATAGGAACAATACAGTTGGTGGTGCATGAACCGTTGGAAACGATTCGATGGTCAGCTTCGATGGTATCGTGATTCACACCATAGATAATGGTGTTATCAAGATCATTAGCACCAGGATGTGAAAACAGTACCTTTTTCGCCCCAGCAGCTATGTGCGCTAAGCCGTCAGCTCGGCAACCGTAAACACCGGTACAGTCGAGTACAATATCCACCTCAAGGTCACGCCAAGGCAACAACTCAATATCAGCGAGGTGCAAGATACGAATCGTATCAAACTCACCTTTATCTTCCGCACCAATGCCGTGATGGACATAGATGTGCTCTTGGTCGTTGGAGATCTTCTTACCGAAGCGGCCGTGACTGGTGTCGTATTGCAATAGGTGAGCCATAGCGTCAGGCTGAGCAAGCTCATTGACAGCTACTACTTTGATTTGTTGGCTTTTGCCACTTTCATAAACAGCGCGTAATACATTACGCCCTATTCTTCCAAATCCGTTTATCGCGACTTTTAGCATAGTTCCGTACATCTAACCAAAATTTCGTGCAACAGATGATAACTGAATCCTACCCAAAAGGCATTACTTGAATAGCTCAGCTTGTTCATGACAGATTGATCTGCTGCTTGTAGGGATTAGTCTAGGAGAAAACAAATCCCAGAGACAAAAAACCGAGCTCAGCGCTCGGTTTTTTCCTTCATTTAACTGTTAGCACAAAGCCATCAGTCAATGATTAAGCAAGAAGCTCTTTCGCTGTGTTTACTACGTTTTCAGTAGTGAAACCGAACATCTTGAATAGCTCGCCTGCTGGTGCAGATTCGCCGAACGTTGTCATACCGATGATCTTGCCACCGAAACCAACGTACTTGTACCAGAAGTCAGCGATACCAGCTTCTACTGCGATACGTGCTGTAACGTCAGATGGAAGTACAGACTCACGGTATTCAGCGTCTTGCTTGTCGAACGCGTCAGTTGCAGGCATAGATACTACGCGTACTGCTTTACCTTCAGCGGTTAGTTGTGCAGCAGCTTCAACTGCAAGCTCAACTTCAGAACCTGTTGCAATGATGATTAGCTCTGGCTTGCCTTCACAATCTTTCAGGATGTAACCACCCTTAGCGATGTTCGCTACTTGCTCAGCGTTACGATCTTGTTGTGCAAGGTTTTGACGAGAGAAGATTAGCGATGAAGGACCATCTTTACGCTCAATAGCCAGTTTCCAAGCGACTGCAGATTCAACTTGGTCACATGGACGCCATGTGCTCATGTTTGGAGTCAGACGTAGAGATGCAATCTGCTCAACCGGTTGGTGAGTAGGACCATCTTCGCCTAAGCCGATAGAATCGTGCGTGTAAACTTGGATGTTCTGAACTTTCATCAGAGCAGCCATACGCATTGCGTTACGAGCGTATTCCATGAACATTAGGAACGTTGCGCCGTATGGTACGAAACCACCGTGCAGAGCGATACCGTTCATGATAGCCGTCATACCGAATTCACGTACACCGTAGTGGATGTAGTTACCAGAGAAGTCAGTTGCTTCAAGAGACTTAGAACCAGACCACATAGTCAGGTTAGAAGGTGCAAGGTCAGCAGAGCCGCCCATGAATTCTGGAAGCATTTGACCAAACGCTTCTAGTGCATTTTGAGATGCTTTACGTGAAGCGATGTTTGCTGGGTTAGCTTGAAGATCAGCAATAATTGCGCTTGCTTTCTCTTCCCACTCAGCTGGAAGTTCGCCGTTAGTACGACGTTTGAACTCTGCTGCTAGCTCTGGGTAAGCCGCTGCGTATGCGTCAAACTTAGCATTCCACGCTGCTTCTTTCGCTGCGCCTGCTTCTTTCGCATTCCACTCAGCTGCGATATCAGCTGGGATTTCGAAAGGACCGTGTTCCCAACCCAATGCTGCTTTAGTTGCTGTGATTTCATCAGCGCCTAGTGGAGCACCGTGACAGTCGTGCGTACCTGCTTTATTTGGAGAACCAAAACCGATGATAGTTTTAGTACAGATAAGCGTTGGACGAGGATCCGCTTTAGCCGCTTCAATAGCAGCATTGATAGCATCAGAATCGTGACCATCTACTGCTGGGATTACGTGCCAACCGTACGCTTCAAAACGCTTAGGTGTATCGTCAGAGAACCAACCCTCAACTTCACCATCGATAGAGATGCCGTTGTCATCCCAAAAAGCAACTAGCTTACCAAGACCTAGCGTACCCGCTAGAGAACATGCTTCGTGAGAGATACCTTCCATCAGACAGCCATCACCCATGAATGCATAAGTGTAGTGGTCTACGATGTCGTGGCCTTCTTTGTTGAACTGCGCAGCCAGTGCTTTCTCAGCCATTGCCATACCAACAGCGTTAGTGATGCCTTGACCTAAAGGACCCGTCGTTGTTTCGATACCAGGAGCGTAACCGTACTCTGGGTGACCAGGAGTCTTAGAGTGCAGTTGACGGAAGTTTTTAAGGTCTTCAATTGAAAGCTCGTAACCTGCAAGGTGAAGCAGAGAGTAAATCAGCATTGAACCATGGCCGTTAGACAGGATAAAACGGTCGCGGTCAGCCCACTCTGGGTTTGCTGGGTTGTGGTTCAAGTGGCCACGCCAAAGAACTTCAGCGATGTCAGCCATGCCCATAGGTGCGCCTGGGTGGCCTGAATTTGCTTGTTGAACACCGTCCATGCTAAGTGCGCGGATTGCATTGGCTAGATCTTTACGAGAAGGCATGTCTGCTCCTGGATACATAAGCGATTTAAAAAAGAGATTGATGCTAAAGTTTTCATTTTTATTAGCGCGGGTATTCTCTCAAACGACTATAGCGACTGCAAACGTTTTACTGGCATTTTAACGGTCATTTTTCGCAATTTTCGATCATTTACATCACTTAGCAACGACTTATCTCAAACGATACGCAAACGTTTAGTTATGACATATCATAAAAAAGAGCTTGTAATTCGACCGCTGGAATTTAGAATAGCCGTCTAGATGTAGAAACACCTACAAAATATACTGTATTTAATGGCGGCGCTTCCTAGCTTGCGACGCCATAAAACTATTTACACCAAAACCTAAAAGTGGAGCTCTCATGGCTAAGCACCTATTCACTTCTGAATCTGTTTCAGAAGGCCATCCAGATAAAATTGCAGACCAAATCTCTGATGCTGTTCTTGATGCCATCTTGGAACAAGATCCAAAAGCACGTGTTGCTTGTGAGACTTACGTTAAAACCGGCATGGTTATGGTTGGCGGTGAAGTAACAACGTCTGCATGGGTTGATATCGAAGAAATCACTCGTGAAACAGTACGTGAAATTGGTTACGTTCATTCTGATATGGGCTTTGACGCTGACTCTTGTGCCGTTCTAAACACAATTGGTAAGCAGTCTCCAGACATCAACCAAGGTGTTGATAAAGCAGACCCTAAAGAGCAAGGCGCTGGCGACCAAGGCATCATGTTTGGTTACGCGACTAACGAAACACCGATCCTAATGCCTGCTCCAATTACTTACTCTCACCTTCTTGTTAAGAAGCAAGCTGAAGTACGTAAGAGCGGTAAGCTTGACTTCCTTCGTCCAGATGCGAAATCTCAAGTAACATTCCAGTACGACCAAGGTAAAATCGTTGGTATCGATGCTGTTGTTCTTTCTACTCAACACTGTGATTCAGTAACAACTCCGGATCTACGTGAAGCAGTAATGGAAGAGATCATCAAGCCAGTACTTCCTTCTGAGTGGATCAACAAAGACACTAACTTCTTCATCAACCCAACAGGCCGTTTCGTAATCGGTGGCCCAATGGGTGACTGTGGTCTAACAGGTCGTAAAATCATCGTTGATACCTACGGCGGCGCAGCTCGTCACGGTGGCGGTGCTTTCTCTGGTAAAGATCCATCAAAAGTTGACCGTTCTGCAGCTTACGCAGCACGTTACGTTGCTAAAAACATCGTTGCTGCTGGCATGGCTGACCGTTGTGAGATTCAACTGTCTTACGCTATCGGTGTTGCAGATCCAACATCTATCATGGTTGAAACGTTTGGTACTGAGAAAGTAGCTCACGAAATCATCATTGAAGCTGTTCGTCAAAACTTCGACCTACGTCCATACGGTCTTCAAGAAATGCTGAACCTTCTTCAGCCTATCTACAAGCAGACTGCAGCATACGGTCACTTCGGTCGTGAAGAGTTCCCTTGGGAAGCGACTGACAAAGCAGCAATCCTTGCAGACTTCGCTGGCCTAAAATAATTTAGCCTCTGCGATTTGTTTCTATAAAGCCCTTACTGCTTAGTAAGGGCTTTATTTTTATGTACTTACCGAACTTTCACTCGCAACTTCCTTCTTTAACGCCCTTCTTTACCGTTAACCACTAAGTATAAAAAGCCACCGATAATTTGTGTTTTCGAACACTACTGACAATAGTTAAGGTAACTCCTAGGCGATCAAGCTCACATTTAACTTAAATTAATTCAGTCTGATAACGCTCGTTAAATGCACGCTAGAACAGAAACTGGGATGACAAAGAGCAATTTAGCTCAACACCATAACTCTCACAAAAGCCACACCGATGAGCCTTATGGAATTATAACTAGGACGTTATTTAACTAGGGGGATCTATGCCTCGTACCGCGCACCCATCCGAACTGAACGATAAAAAACACAAGGTCAGCGATAAGGATTACGCTCGCACCATTCCTTGCAACCAAATCAGTATTTCCGCACCCTTTCATTGGTTGTCGCTTGCTCTGCATGACTTAGTAAGAATGCCATTAATCAGCGCATTTTACGGTTTGTGCTTTATGGGAGCGGCAATCGCCATTGTTCAACTTGTCCAATGGCAAGGAACACACTTGGTGGTGATGCCAAGCTTGATTGTTTACATGCTGATAGGACCTTTTCTTGCTCTGGGCTTGTATGACGCAGCCTGGGAAAGAGAAAAAGGGCACAACGCTAGCCTATTCCATTCAATGAAAGCCATCACACGCAACTCAACCCATCAATGGGCCTTCGCGATTGTCTTAATGGTCGCGATGATATTCTGGATGCGTATCGCCGCTCTATTGCATGCTTTGTATCCATCTGTACAAGGCGCGCCATTAGCAGAGTTTGCGCCCTTCTTGATCACGGGTTCTGTGATTGGATTTGTTATCGCTAGCCTAATCTTCAGCATCTCAGCATTTTCTATTCCATTGATGATGGAGAGACGCGTGGATGTGATGAGCGCAATCTTCACTAGCTTCAATGCTGTGAAATCCAACATCCCAGCAATGGTGGTGTGGGCAAGTATTATTTGTGCCGGTATTCTGGTGGGATTTGCGACCTACGGCATTGGTATGATCGTCACCATGCCGCTACTTGGTTATGGTACGTGGCATGCCTATCACGAAATCATCAAGAAGAATCACCACCTATAAATTATCGCCAGAATAACGAGCAATGTTATGATGAGGCCTTAGCTTAAACGCTGAGGCCTTTTTTTTTGGAGTTAACAACGTTTGTCTTACACCCCGCAACAACATCGAGCAAATAAGAAATTGGCCGAGTGCCTAGCTATCGCTAATCAACATTTCTCTCGTGAATTCCCATGCCCAACCATCACTTACAAGTTAAGAGGCAAAGCTGCGGGAAAGGCCTACCTTCAGCTCAATGAAATTAAGCTTAACCATGTACTCTTCGCCGAAAATGAGGATGCCTTCGTTAACGAGGTGGTGCCTCATGAACTGGCACACCTGATCACACATCAAGTATTTGGACGAGTGAGACCTCACGGGAATGAGTGGAAATACGTGATGGAAAAGGTATTCAACGTACCAGCCAAAACAACCCACAGTTTTGAGATTACCTCCGTGCAAGGCAAGACCTTTGAATACCGCTGCAACTGCACGGTTTACCCACTTTCGATTAGGCGTCACAACAAGGTATTGCGTAACCAATCAAGCTATCGCTGCCAACAGTGCAATCAAACCTTAGCCTTTACTGGCAAGCAACTAAGCTAGCACCCAACACTCGGCATACGTTAGATTCAGTAGCCTGCTCGTTTTTCTTCAGGAAATTGCACTCCATCGATTAGATGATTGAAATGTAATGGAGAAATCTATCACTTGAGTGCTAGACTGATATTTATCATACTTTTATCAGTCTTTTTCTATGCACAAAACCACTCCAAAAGCATTTGGCCTATCGGTGTCTTTTTACTTAACGATAGTATTTGGCCTACTGGTAACCCAAAGCGTTTTCGCCGCTCCACCAAGTTCATTCTCCAAAGCAAAAAAAGAAGCGGTAAAGATTTACCTTGATCACCCGACTTCATTTTATTGCGGCTGTGACATTACTTGGAAAGACAAAAAGAAAGGTATTCCAGATCTTGACGGCTGTGGTTATCAAGTGCGAAAGCAGCAAAAACGGGCGAGTAGAATTGAATGGGAACACGTTGTTCCCGCTTGGCAATTTGGCCACCAGCGTCAGTGTTGGCAAGATGGTGGTCGCAAGAACTGTACTCGCAATGACAAAGTATTCAAATCCATGGAAGCCGACCTTCATAACCTAACTCCGGCCATTGGCGAGGTTAACGGTGATCGCTCAAACTACAATTTCAGTCAGTGGAATGGCATGGATGGGGTGAGCTATGGTCAGTGTGAAATGCAGGTCAACTTCAAACAACGTAAGGTGATGCCACCAGACAGAGCAAAAGGCTCTATCGCTCGTACTTATCTTTATATGAGCCAAGAGTATGGTTTCAAACTATCTAAGCAGCAAACCAACCTGATGGTGGCTTGGAACAAGCAGTTCCCTGTCGATGAGTGGGAGTGTACTCGTGATGAGCGTATCTATGCCATCCAAGGTAATCACAACCCATTTGTTTACCCAGCTTGTAAATAACGCCACTCGCATAACCCACATTCCTAACCATCTCAAACAAGAGTTTCAGAATTGCCCCTGAAACTCTTGCTCTACCCTTGTTTTTTCAACTAAAAGCATCCATGTTAGGCAGAGACAAAATACCCAAATGATCATATTTATAGGTTTACCAGCATGAGAATCCCTCGTATCCATCACCCAGAACGCATTCACCAGTTAGGTTCTCTCGCTTTAGGCGAAGATGCCGCGGGTCATGTTGGTCGTGTCCTTCGCATGAAAGAAGGTCAAGAAGTTCTTCTATTTGATGGCAGTGGCGCTGAATTCCCTGCGACAATTGCTGAGGTATCAAAGAAGAATGTGACGGTTAATGTTACTGAGCGAATCGAACGCAGCAGTGAATCTCCGTTAGACTTACATTTAGGCCAAGTGATTTCACGTGGCGACAAAATGGAATTCACGATTCAGAAATCGGTTGAGCTTGGTGTAAACACCATTACCCCTCTTATTTCAGAGCGCTGTGGCGTTAAACTCGATACTAAGCGATTCGAGAAAAAACTCGCGCAGTGGCAAAAGATTGCTATCGCAGCGTGTGAACAGTGTGGCCGTAACACGGTTCCAGTCATTCGCCCAATAATGCAACTTGAAGAATGGTGTAGCGAACCGAGTGAAGCATTAAAGCTGAACCTGCACCCTCGCGCAAAATACTCAATTAATACCCTTCCAGACCCCATCAGCAAGGTACGTCTATTGATCGGTCCTGAAGGTGGCTTGTCAGCTGAAGAAATCGGCATGACAGAACAATACAAATTTGAAGAGACGCTACTCGGCCCACGTGTACTTCGTACCGAGACAGCAGCTCTAACCGCAATTACTGCCTTACAAGTCCGTTTTGGCGATCTAGGCTAGGAGAAAAAAATGATCAAACTTGGCATCGTAATGGATCCAATTTCATCCATTAACATCAAAAAAGACTCTAGCTTTGCCATGATGCTTGAAGCTCAGCGTCGTGGTTACGAAATCCATTACATGGAAATGGATGATCTACACTTAGATCAAGGCGTAGCCATTGCTGACACAAAGGTTGTAGAACTAAAAGAAGATCCAAACGGTTGGTACGAATTCAAGTCAGAACAGACTATCGCGCTATCTGATTTAGATGCAGTGCTGATGCGTAAAGATCCTCCGTTTGACACTGAGTACATCTACGCGACTTACATTCTTGAGCGTGCTGAAGAGAACGGCGCACTGATCGTCAACAAACCACAAAGCCTACGTGACTGTAACGAGAAATTGTTTACAGCTTGGTTCCCTGAGCTAACACCAACTACTATCGTGACTCGCAAAGCAGAAAAGATTAAAGAGTTCCGTGAGAAGCACGGTGACGTAATCCTTAAGCCACTTGATGGCATGGGTGGCGCATCTATCTTCCGCGTTAAGGAAGGCGATCCAAACGTATCAGTGATCATTGAAACCTTGACTAACCACGGTCAGAACTACGCAATGGCACAAACCTTTGTTCCAGACATCAGCAACGGTGATAAGCGTATTCTTGTGGTTGATGGTGAGCCAATGCCTTACTGCTTAGCGCGTATTCCGGCTAAAGGGGAAACTCGAGGCAACCTAGCTGCTGGTGGTACTGGTGAAGCTCGACCTCTAAGTGAAACTGACTGGGCTATCGCACGAGCGGTTGCTCCAGCACTAAAAGAGAAAGGCTTAATCTTCGTAGGACTTGACGTTATCGGTGACAAGCTGACTGAGATTAACGTGACGAGCCCAACGTGTATCCGTGAAATTGAAGCTGCTTTTGATATTTCCGTTACGGGTAAATTAATGGATGCAATCGAGCGTCGCGTTAACGCTAAATAGCCTAAACTTAAGAAAGTCTTAGCTATTCGCAAACATTTAGACACAGAATCAATGAGCGGCTTTACGCCGCTCTTCTTCCTTTACTGGGAACACACTGGCAGGAGGCTCTATGAATTTAACGAACCACTTTCTGGTCGCTATGCCCGGAATGAAAGACCCATACTTTCAAAATTCGGTGATCTACCTTTGTGAGCACAATGACGAAGGCGCGATGGGTTTGATGATCAACGCCCCTATCGATGTCACTGTCGGAAGCATGCTCAAACAAGTTGAGGTTGATTCTGAACAACCAAAATCCAACCAAGCAAGTCTTGATAAGCCAGTTTTAAATGGTGGACCTGTAGCAGAAGACCGCGGATTTATTTTGCACAAGCCCAAAGGCAGCTATCAATCCAGTATCAACATGACGGACCAAATCTCGGTAACAACCTCAAAAGATATCTTGATGGTGTTAGGCACCGAAGATGAACCGATCAATTATCTGGTTGCACTTGGTTATTCTGGGTGGGAGCCTGGTCAGCTGGAGATCGAACTGACCGAGAACTCATGGCTAACCGTTGAGGCCGATCCAAAGGTCATCTTCGACACACCCATCTCGGACCGCTGGAAAGTTGCGGTGCAAATGTTAGGAATTAATGCTGCTCAGCTTTCAGCAGATGCAGGCCACGCCTAGCCCTACTCAGTTCAATAAAATATACACTCAAACACAGATTAATTTGGAAGCCCCATGTCACGAACAATTATGGCATTTGACTACGGTACAAAAAGTATCGGCAGTGCGATTGGACAAGAAATCACAGGCACAGCAAGCCCTCTGAAAGCCTTTAAAGCCAAAGATGGCATCCCAAACTGGGACGATATCGAGAAGCAAATTAAGGAATGGCAACCGAATCTGATTGTGGTTGGCCTTCCTACCGACCTTCACGGTAAAGATCTAGCAACCATCACACCTAGAGCAAAGAAGTTCGCTAACCGCCTGAAAGGACGCTTTGGTGTTGATGTTGAACTGCATGATGAGAGGCTATCGACCGCAGAAGCAAGAGCCGATCTTTTTGACATGGGTGGCTACAAAGCACTAAGCAAAGGCAACGTTGATAATCAATCAGCTGTGGTTATTTTAGAGAGCTGGTTTGAAGCACAATATTCATAACGAAAAATAAGTGAGCAAAATGTGAGCTAACTTGTGATCCCACTCGAATTTCACATCGTAATGTCGATGCAATTCAAAATAAGAACGTGGGAGTTCACATGAAAATTATTCTAGCAATCTTCGCCGCTCTAGCAATAACAGCATGTAGTTCAATGGGTGGTGGTTCGGCTGGTTATACTGGCGAGCAATATCCAACTAAAATTAAATTAGAAAAAGAACGCGGTTACTCGAACGATAACAACAGTTTTGCAAACCACTAATTTATTCGCTTCACAAAAAACCCGCCTTTCGAGCGGGTTTTTTATTGGTACTAAGATTGAGCACTAAGCACTGAATCTACCCCATATCGATCTTCACACCAGCTAAAGCACCGATCCCGTAGTCATCATCGCCACGTCTGGTTTTTAGCATCAAGCGTAAGTCGTTAGCGGAGTCAGCACTGTGGAACGCATCCTCTTCGCTGATCTTGCCTGCTACAACTAAATCATACAAAGCTTGGTCAAAGGTCTGCATCCCAATCTCTTTCGATTTCGCCATTGTTGCTTTTAACTCATGCAATTCACCACGACGAATCAAATCAGACACTCGTGGGCTGTTGAGTAGAATCTCAAACACACCATGTCGACCGCTGCCATTCTTATCTCGGATTAATTGCTGAGCGACCACACCACGCAGATTCATCGACAGGTCAAACAAGAACTGTTCTTTCTGCTCTTTTGGTACCAAGTGAAGAATACGTTCTAGCGCTTGGTTGGCATTATTCGCGTGTAGTGTAGCCATACACAAGTGACCCGTCTCAGCAAAGGTCATCGCGTATTCCATAGTTTCACGGCTACGGATTTCGCCAATCAAGATCATATCTGGTGCTTGGCGCAAAGAGTTCTTAAGTGCGACTTCATAGCTCTCAGTATCGAGCCCGACCTCACGCTGAGTCACGATACATTTTTTATGTTCATGGACGAACTCAATTGGGTCTTCAACCGTTAGGATATGACCTGAACGATTGGTATTGCGATAGCCTGTCATCGCAGCCATTGAGGTCGATTTACCAGAGCCAGTCGCACCAACCACCAGCACCAGCCCCCGCTTTGCGATAGACAGGTCTTGTAATACATCAGGAAGCTTTAATTGCTCAAAGGTTGGGATGTTAGTCTCGATGCGTCGAATTACCGCTCCAGGTAGCTCTCGTTGGAAGAATGCACTGACACGAAAGCGACCAAACTCACGCACAATGGCAAAGTTTGCTTCACGTGTTTGCTGATATTCATCACGTCGGTCTTGATCCATCATCGCATCAAGTAATTGAGCAACCTGAGCCGCATTCAGCTTATCGCCTTGAGGTCGTAATTCACCATCAACACGAAACAAGATAGGCGCATCAACGGTGATATAAAGATCCGATGCTTTTTGAGACAGCATCCCTTCAACAATTTGATTCAATTCCATTTTGTTCACCTTGATTAAAACATTGAGGTTTCAATTTCGATCTTTTTCTCGACCTCTTCCGAGTCAACCAAGCCTTGAGCCATTAGCTGCTTCGCATTTTGCTCCATGGTCTGCATACCATGTGCTGCGCCCGTTTGAATGATCGAATACATCTGCGCGACCTTGTCTTCACGAATCAAGTTTCTGATCGCTGGTGTCGCCATCATGATTTCATGACAAGCCACACGACCACCACCAACACGCTTCAACAGCTTCTGAGCAATAACCGAACGCAACGATTCAGACAACATAGAACGCACCATGTCTTTGTCGCTACCTGGGAATACATCGATAATACGGTCGATAGTTTTAGCAGCAGAGCTGGTATGCAAAGTACCAAAAACCAAGTGGCCGGTTTCCGCTGCGGTTAGCGCCAAGCTGATCGTCTCTTGGTCACGAAGCTCACCAACAAGGATAACGTCTGGGTCTTCACGTAATGCGCTGCGCAGCGCCGCTTTAAAGCTGTGAGTATCACGATGAACTTCACGCTGGTTAACAAGGCATTTATTGTTGGTATGAACGAATTCAATCGGGTCTTCAATCGTCAGGATGTGCTTGTTGTGGTTACGGTTTACGTAATCCACCATCGCTGCGAGCGTCGTCGATTTACCTGAACCAGTAGGGCCAGTGACAAGCACTAAACCTTTTTCGTAGTTGGCAATCTTTTCAAAGATTTCAGGCGCACCTAACTGATCTAAAGTCGGGATCTCTACAGGGATAGTTCGAAAGACAGCTGAGCAACCACGAGCTTGGTTAAAAGCATTCACACGGAAACGACCAACATTGGGTAATTCAAAAGAGAAGTCGACTTCCAGTTTTTCTTCAAACTCACCACGCTGTGAATCGCTCATGATCTCAAAAACTAAACGATGCACATCAGCATGACTCAAAGCTGGTATTCCAAGCTTCCTTACTTCACCATCTATACGTACCATTGGAGATACACCCGCAGAAAGATGTAGATCTGACGCGTTATGCTTTACACTAAAATCTAGTAACTCAGTGATATCCATTTATTTTCCCTTAAGTAAAGTCAGCTATGAGTAGTATTCAACAAAATATCGAACAAATCACCTCACAGATTCGTAGTGCTGAGCAAAAGTGCGGACGAGCTCCAGAGTCCGTGCAACTTTTAGCCGTCAGCAAAACTAAACCTATTGATGCGATTCTAGAAGCCGCACTCGGAGGCCAAGTTGCCTTTGGTGAAAACTATGTTCAAGAAGGTGTCGATAAAGTAAAACACTTTTCAGAACAACATTCTAACCTAAATTTAGAGTGGCACTTTATTGGTCCAATTCAGTCCAATAAAACTCGCCCAATAGCAGAAAGCTTCCAATGGGTACATTCCGTTGATCGCGATAAGATCGCACAAAGACTTAATGATCAACGCCCAAGCGAACTTCCACCTCTACAGGTGCTGATTCAGGTGAATACCAGCGGCGAAGAGTCAAAGTCTGGTACTTCTGAAGAGACAGTTTTTGCACTGGCAGAGTTGATTTCGTCGCTCCCTAACCTCACTTTAAGAGGATTGATGTCGATTCCTGCAAACGTCTCTGACTATCAATCTCAGCTTAATGCGTTCTCTCAACTGGCAGAGCTTAAAGATAAACTCGCCGCGAAGTATCCAAACATCGATACCCTGTCTATGGGCATGAGTGGTGATATGGACGCAGCCGTTGAGGCTGGCAGTACCATGGTTCGTATTGGAACGGCCATCTTTGGTGCTCGTAATTACGCAAAATAGCAATTAGTTAGCAAGCAGATAGTTAGCAGCCAGAAATCGACGATAAATATTGATACCGCTTCGCTTGAATCGCGCAGCGACACGCTCAGGATTTTATATATGGAACATAAGAACATCGCCTTTATTGGGGCGGGAAACATGGTTCGCTCAATTGTAGCGGGCTTAGTGGCAAGTGGTTACCCAGCGCAAAAGATTACTGCTACAGCGCCTTCAGACACCAGAAGGCTGCCGTTAGAGCAAGAATATGGCATCAATACCACCAGCGATAATATTGTCGCAGCCGAGCAAGCAGACGTTGTTGTGTTATCAGTGAAGCCACAAATGATGGCTGATGTATGTAAACCCTTACAAAGCATCGACTTTAGCAACAAACTGGTTATCTCAATTGCTGCGGGGATTAATGCGAATCGACTCAATGAGATGTTAAACTGCCAATTGAACCTTGTACGTGTGATGCCAAATACGCCATCACTGCTTGGTAAAGGGATGAGTGGTCTTTATGCCGATTCAACGGTCAGCCAAAATGATAAAGACTTCGCATCTCAGCTGATGCAAGCTGTAGGTGAGGTTAGCTGGGTTGAGCAAGAGCCTGGTATCAATAACATCATTGCAGCAGCGGGAAGTGCTCCAGCTTACTTCTTCCTGTTTATGGAAGCGATGCAAGCCGAGGCAATCAACCAAGGCTTCGACCAAGAAACCGCTCGTAAACTAGTGCAGCAGTCTGCATTAGGCGCGGCAGAGATGGTGGTAGCGAATCCAAATACTGAATTATCGACACTGCGTGAACAAGTGACTTCAAAAGGCGGAACAACTGCAGAAGCATTGCGCACGTTCAATGAACATCAACTATCAGACATCGTAGCCAAAGCCATGCAAGCGGCGGTCGCTCGAGCTGAAGAGATGGAAAAACTGTTTTAAGCATTTTGTCGCTCGGGTTATATCTAAGCGGCAAGTAAATCCGAAAAAGGAAACAATATGAACTCGATGAGCTTTCTGATCTCGACCGTTTTTGATCTTTACATCATGGTTGTGATCTTGCGTATCTGGCTACAAGCTTCACGTGCAGATTTCTACAACCCATTCTCACAATTCATCGTAAAAGCGACACAACCGGTTGTTGCCCCACTACGCCGAGTTATCCCATCTATCGGCAGCCTTGATCTTGCGACAGTTGTTTTTGCTTATGTGCTGTGTGTACTTAAGTTCGTTGCTCTAAACCTGATTATCTCTGGCGGCGCTGCGGTATTCGATATTAGCTTCCTGATCTTTGGTGCATTATCTTTGCTAAAAGCGGCGGGTGGTTTGATCTTCTGGGTTCTACTAATCCGCGCAATCCTTAGCTGGGTTAGCCAAGGCCGTAGCCCAATCGAGTACGTGTTCCATCAACTGACTGAGCCAATGCTAATGCCTATCCGCCGTATCCTACCGGATATGGGTGGCTTCGACCTAAGCGTGCTGGTTCTGTTCATTGTTCTGCAATTTGCGAACTTCCTAATGGGCGACATGATTGGTCCTATTTGGTATCAACTATAATTCAAGTACGAACATCAGGTACTTTGACGATGCCAAAAGCGGTTTGGGCCGAGGAAGACGATATTCTTCTTAGGCTCTATATCCAACCCAAAGCAAGCCGAGACAAGATTGTTGGCTTGCATGGTGAGGAACTCAAAATTGCCATTACTGCTCCACCAGTAGATGGCAAAGCCAATGCCCACTTAGCGAAATACCTAGCGAAACAGTTTAAGGTCGCTAAAGGGCAAATTAAGATAGAAAAGGGAGAACTCGGTCGGCATAAGCAAGTTCGAATATGCTCGCCAAGTCAAATCCCTACTGAAGTCAAAGCCATCCTATGATGGCTTTTTGCTATTTATTGGAGTCACTATGCGTCTATGGATTACAGCACTACTCACCACTCTTGTTGCCCTACCAAGCTCAGCAGGACAATTTAAAAACATTAAGGATGTCGAGGTTCACTACTCGGCTTTTAACTCGACATTTCTAACGGCTCAAGTCGCAAAGCAATACAAGCTTAAGCGAAATGGCTACTCAGCGATTCTGAACATCAGCGTGTTAGACAAAGCTTCCCTTGGCAAGCCAGCAACAACGGCTAAAATCACGGGAACAGCGAAGAACCTTGTCGGCAACACTCGCACGCTTAACTTCCGCGAAATAAAGGAAGGTGATGCGATTTATTACCTAGCTGAGTTCCCTGTAACACACGAAGAAAACATCACTTTTAATATCGATGTTAACGCAGGTTTGAAAGGCACAGGCCCACTGCGATTCACACAAAAATTCTATATAGAAGAGTAGCTTCAACCACCACTTTTCTGTTCATTAACTTATTAGAGCCACATCCCCATGAGTAAGATTGTTTTAGCCACAGGCAACCAAGGTAAAGTTCGCGAAATGGCAGATATTCTGTCTGAGTTTGGTTTTGACGTTGTCGCACAAAGTGAGTTTAACGTTTCAGAAGTCGCTGAAACGGGAACAACTTTCATTGAAAATGCCATCATCAAGGCTCGCCATGCTGCGAAAGAGACAGGGCTGCCAGCGATCGCTGACGACTCAGGTTTAGAGGTTGATTTCCTTAAGGGTGCTCCGGGCATCTACTCAGCGCGTTACTCAGGTGAAGGGGCGACGGATAAGCAAAATATCGAAAAACTGCTTGATGCCATGCAAGGTGTGGAAACAGAAAAGCGTACCGCTCGTTTCCACTGTGTGTTGGTGTTAATGCGTCACGAAAACGATCCAACACCATTGGTGTGTCACGGTAAATGGGAAGGTCGTATTCTGACGGAAGAGCACGGTGAGAATGGCTTTGGCTACGATCCTGTATTCTTTGTACCAGAAGATAACTGCGCATCTGCTGAACTCGAATCTACACGTAAAAAGCAGCTTTCACACCGCGGTAAAGCCCTTGCTTCACTATTCGAAGCAATCAAGGAGCAAGCTCTGTAATGCACGATACAGCGCTTATACCACCAGCACTTAGTCTCTATGTACACATCCCATGGTGTGTACAAAAGTGTCCGTATTGTGATTTCAACTCACACGCTCTGAAAGCCGAGATTCCTGAAAAGGAGTACATCGATGCGCTGCTTGAGGATCTCGATACTGATATCGAAAAGTACCAACTCAATGGCGCACCTCGTCCATTGCACTCGATCTTTATTGGTGGTGGCACTCCGAGCCTATTCTCTCCAGAAGGGATTGGTCGATTACTCCAAGGCATTGAACAACGTATCCCGTTCAAACCAGAAATCGAAATCACTATGGAAGCCAACCCAGGCACCATTGAAGCTGAACGTTTTGCAGGTTACCAAAAAGCAGGGGTGAATCGAATCTCGGTTGGTGTGCAAAGCTTTGAGCAAGAGAAGTTAGAAAGACTTGGGCGAATTCATGGTCAAGATGAAGCTGTAAATGCCGCTCACTTAGCACATAAGATTGGATTGAATAGTTTCAACTTAGATTTAATGCACGGCTTACCGGATCAAAGCATAGATCAAGCATTGGCGGATCTAGACAAAGCGATTGAGCTTAACCCTCCACACTTATCTTGGTATCAGCTAACAATAGAACCTAACACCATGTTCTATTACAAAACGCCAAAGCTGCCTGACGACGATGACCTTTGGGATATTTTCGACTTGGGCCATAAAAAACTCGCAGACGCAGGCTATGTGCAGTACGAAATTTCAGGCTACAGCAAGCCCGGCTATCAGTGCCAGCATAACCTCAACTACTGGCGCTTTGGTGACTACCTAGGTATTGGCTGTGGCTCTCATGGCAAGCTAAGTTTTGCTGATGGACGCATCATTCGCACGACTAAGGTTAAACACCCTAGAGGCTATTTAGCGGCTTACCAGAACATGGTGAAACCGTACCTATCCGATGAGTTTGAAGTGCCAAATGAAGACCGCCCTTTTGAGTTCTTTATGAACCGCTTTAGGTTAATGGAAGCGTGTCCAAAACAAGATTTCATCGATACTACTGGGCTTGGTTTTGACGCTGTTCAGTCAACGATTGAGTGGGCAAAAGAGCTAGGTTACTTGAACGAAACCGACACTCACTGGCAGATCACTGAAAAAGGAAAGCTATTCCTAAATGATCTGTTGGAAGCCTTTATGGCCGAAGAAGACGAGTAGTTCGAGATTCGAGATTCGAGATTCGAGATTCGAGATTCGAGATTCGAGATTCGAGATTCGAGATTCGAGATTCGAGAAGTATTGCGTAAGGGTTGGCTTTAGGGTCAACCCTTTTTATTGTAAAAATATTTCTCGAAGCGAAGCGCTCTATAGGACGAAGTCCGTGCTCGCATCTCGCATCTTTCTTCTAAAAAATAGAACGACCAATTCGCTCTGAAAGCAACTCTAGCGCCTTAGTACCTGCAAGTGAGTTACCAGAAGGATCAAGTTCTGGAGACCATACCGCGATGGTCATCTCACCTGGAACGATGGCAATAATACCGCCGCCAACACCCGACTTACCCGGCATACCAACACGATAAGCAAACTCACCGGCCCCATCGTACAAACCACATGTCGCAAGCAAAGCATTCAACTGCTTAGTTTGAACTGGCGTGATGATCTCTTTCTTGGTTTGAACCGACACACCTTTGTTCGCCAAGTAGCTAAAGGTTTTCGCCAAATCCACACAGGTCATTTTAAGTGCACAAGCATGGAAGTAGTTATTCAGTACCGGGATAACATCATTCTCAAAGTTACCAAATGAACGCATCAAATAAGCAATAGCAGCATTACGGTCGCTGTGCATCATTTCTGAGGCTGCTACCACCTTGTCATACACAATATGAGTATCACCCGATAACTGACGCACAAACTCTAATAAGCGGTGTCTAGGCGCAGACAAGCGGCTTTGTAGTAGGTCTGCAACGACAATTGCCCCCGCATTGATGAACGGGTTACGGGGAATCCCATGCTCCATCTCAAGCTGAATCATAGAGTTAAAGGCTTGTCCTGAAGGCTCTTTGCCTACGCGTTGCCATATCTCTTCAGGCTTGTATAACACCATAGCTAACGTCAGGCTCAAGGCTTTAGAAATGGATTGCACAGAAAAGGCTTCCTCTGCATCACCCGCTTGAATCACCTCACCTTCGTTTGTGTATACCGCAATCGCCAGTTTCTGGTTCGATACGCGAGCCAATGCAGGGATATAATCAGCAACCTTTCCCTGACCAATTAGGGGACGAACTTCGTCTAAAATCTCGGCCAAAATAGCTTGAGTTGGTTTCATGTGTGCTTACTTCTATATTGTTATTTTTGTAGGGTTCTAACATTACTTTCTGTCCTTAAACCTTTATCGTAATAAAAGCCTAAGGACAAAAAAGCCAACATTACAATAATGTTGGCTTTAATCAATCCCACAAAGTGTAAGGTTTAACCTAAAGCAGGTTTACCTTCAATTGTTGTGCTTAAGAATTACTTAGTACGCTTGTACTTAATATCCCAAACACCATGACCTAGACGGTGGCCACGAGCTTCAAATTTAGTCAGTGGACGCTCATCTGGGCGAGGAATGTAATCACCATCTTCAGCGATATTCTCGAAGCCAGGGGCAACGTTCATCACTTCAATCATGTGCTCTGCGTAGTTTTCCCAGTCTGTTGCCATGTGGAAAATACCAGTATCAAGTTGAAGCTTACCGCGAACCATTTCTGCAAACTCAGCCTTAACGATACGACGTTTGTGGTGACGAGCTTTGTGCCATGGGTCAGGGAAGAACAGTTGCAGTGTATGCAGGCTGCTATCTGGAATCATGTGTTCAAATACTTCTACTGCATCGTGACACATTACACGTAGGTTAGTTACGCCAGCATCACGTGCTGTACCTAAACAAGCACCAACACCTGGGCTGTGAACTTCAATACCTAAGAAGTTTTTCTCAGGTGCGTTCTTTGCCATTTCAACCAGTGATGCACCCATACCGAAGCCAATCTCTAGTACAACTGGGTTATCGTTGCCAAATACTTCTTTCCAGTTAAGAAGCTCTGGGTTGTAGTCGATACCCATTGTTGGCCAACATTCATTCATCGCGTTTTCTTGGCCTTTTGTTAAGCGGCCTTCGCGGCGAACAAAACTACGGATCTTACGAACCAGTTTGCCGTCTTCAGTATATTCGTTAGTGGTCACTTCACTCATTGATTTTTGCCTGCACATTGATTAATCAAAGCGGGGATTATCCAAAGAATTGCCTTCGGTGCAAGTCTTTCCGTGGATAAATTCCCGCACAATTTGTCTGTTTTACATCCAACGTTAAGTGTGGTGCAATTTCGCTTCTAATAATAGCAAAGCATAGAGCATGTCGTGACTCCTTTCGCAACCGCCATATTAAAGTGGTATGACGCCTACGGGCGTAAAGAATTACCTTGGCAACAAAACAAAACAGCCTACACCGTTTGGCTATCTGAAATCATGCTTCAGCAGACTCAGGTTTCTACGGTGATTCCATACTACCAACGCTTCTTGGAACGTTTCCCGACGGTTATTGACCTAGCGAACGCCGAACAAGATGAGGTGCTCCACTTATGGACGGGGCTTGGTTATTACGCTCGAGCTCGCAACCTGCACAAAGCTGCCAAAATCGTCGCTGAGCAGTATGGTGGTGAATTTCCGCTGTCTATCGAAGAAATGAACGCGCTGCCGGGCATCGGTCGCTCTACTGCAGCTGCAGTGCTGTCTTCCGTTCATAAGCTTCCTCATGCGATTCTTGATGGCAATGTGAAGCGAACGCTTGCAAGAAGCTTTGCCGTTGAAGGTTGGCCAGGACAAAAGAAGGTTGAAAACCAACTTTGGGAGCATGCAGAAGCTCATACTCCGAAGAAAGATGTCGATAAGTACAATCAGGCAATGATGGACATGGGTGCCATGGTTTGTACTCGTAGCAAACCTAAATGTACTCTGTGTCCGATTGAAAGCATGTGTGAAGCTAAGAAGCTTGATAGACAACTCGACTTCCCGGGCAAGAAACCTAAGAAAGAGAAACCAATAAAAGAAACATGGTTTGTGATTCTTTATCACAACAATCAAGTGTGGCTTGAACAGCGACCTCAGTCTGGTATCTGGGGAGGCTTGTTCTGTTTCCCTCAAAATGAAAACGCAGAGATCGAACATCAGTTAGATCTTCGCTCGCTCAAAGACACTGAAACCGATTCAATCAAGACCATGATTGCGTTTAGACACACTTTCAGCCACTACCACTTAGATATCACTCCTGTATTAGTAAAATTAGATAAACAACCAGATTTGATAATGGAAGGGACCAAAGGTCTCTGGTATAACTTATCAAAACCGGAAGAAATTGGCCTAGCCGCTCCTGTGAAGCAGCTTATTGAGAGCCTACCCTTTGAACTGAACGACGACGTTTGAATCAACGAACGCGATAAGAGGAACCACTATGAGCCGCACTGTATTTTGTGCTCGCCTCCAGAAAGACGCTGAAGGCTTAGATTTTCAACTTTACCCAGGTGACTTAGGTAAGCGTATCTTTGACAACATCTCTAAAGAAGCTTGGGGACAATGGCAAAGCAAGCAAACAATGCTGATCAATGAAAAGAAGCTAAATATGATGGATCCTGAACATCGTAAACTTCTTGAAACTGAGATGGTTAACTTCCTTTTCGAAGGTAAAGATGTCGTAATTGATGGCTATACTCCACCAAGCGAATAAGACATTTATTTAAGCAAATTTTAATGACATCATGGTTAACGCTGTGATGTCATTTTTGTATGAGGAACTATGAAAAAGCTAAGTTACTTCCTAACAGCCATGTTATTAACAGGCTGCAGTCGTGAATTTGTCGAAAGCATTTATGATGTGAATTACGAACCGACCAACCGATTTGTAAGCAACTTGGCAGAGCTACCTGGTCAGTTTGAAAAAGACACCGGTGCACTGGATGCTTTGATCAATAGCTTTTCTGGCAATATCCAAAAGCGCTGGGGCAGCAGTGAAGTAAAAATGGCAGGTAAGAGTAACTATGTGAAATACATAGACAATTACTTAAGTCGTTCAGAAGTAAACTTTAGCGAAGGCCTAATCACAGTAGAAACAGTGTCCTCTACTGAACCTAAAAAACACCTCAAGAACGCGATAATGACGACGCTTTTGACGCCAGATGATCCAGCGCATGTCGACCTATTCTCTTCAAAAAGTATCAAGTTAGAAGGTAAACCTTTCCTCTACAATCAGGTCGTCGACCAAGAGAAAAAGCCCATTCAATGGACATGGCGCGCTAACCAATTCGCAGATTACTTGATCGCGAATAACCTCAAAACCAAAGAAGTCGACTTTAAAAAAGCCTACTACGTTGAGATTCCGATGGTGGCCGATCACGCGAGTCAGCGTAGCTATCAATATGCAGATATCGTCCGACGAGCGTCTCAGCGTTATGACATTCCTGAAGACTTGATTTACGCGATCATCAAAACAGAAAGTAGTTTTAACCCATATGCGGTGAGCTGGGCGAATGCATATGGTCTTATGCAAGTCGTACCAAAAACGGCAGGTCGAGACGTATTTAAACTGGTAAAGAACAAGCCTGGAGAACCGACTCCTGAGTATTTATTCAATCCAGAAAACAACATTGATGCAGGCACGGCGTACTTTTACATCCTTAAAAATCGCTATTTGAAAGACGTGCAACACCCAACGACGCTGGAATACAGCATGATTTCTGCATACAACGGCGGCACTGGTGGCGTACTCAATACCTTCAGTAAGGACAGAAAGCGAGCAATGCGAGACCTAAACTCGCTGCAACCTAGCCAAGCGTACTGGGCACTTACCAAGAAGCACCCAAATAAAGAGTCGCGCCGATACCTAGAAAAAGTAACAAAATTCAAGAAAGATTTTAACCAAGGTAAAACGTAAGCCTCACTTTTGAATAAAAAAACAACTAACGAACGTTTTTTTTAATTATTTTCAAAAAAGGTGTTGACGGTTATGCAGAAAATCCGTTTAATAGCGCTCCGTTGCCCGGATAGCTCAGTCGGTAGAGCAGAGGATTGAAAATCCTCGTGTCGGTGGTTCGATTCCGCCTCCGGGCACCACAATTTGATTTGTTGGTGTCAACACTCTTTAACAGGGAGTAGCAACACGGACAAAAGCATAAAGAATTTAGTGTGCCGACTTAGCTCAGTAGGTAGAGCAACTGACTTGTAATCAGTAGGTCACCAGTTCGACTCCGGTAGTCGGCACCATTCTTTTGCCTCGATAGCTCAGTCGGTAGAGCAGCGGATTGAAAATCCGCGTGTCGGTGGTTCGATTCCGCCTCGAGGCACCATTATTTGGTACTTAACAAATAATGGTCTTAATAGACCTGATGTTGAGACAAGTAATTCCCCCTTAGTTCAGTTGGTAGAACGGCGGACTGTTAATCCGTATGTCGCAGGTTCGAGTCCCGCAGGGGGAGCCATTTTAAAGGGCTTCATTTTAATGAGGTTCTAACGAAGAGTTTACTCTTCAAGCAAAGAATTTAGTGTGCCGACTTAGCTCAGTAGGTAGAGCAACTGACTTGTAATCAGTAGGTCACCAGTTCGACTCCGGTAGTCGGCACCATTCTTTTGCCTCGATAGCTCAGTCGGTAGAGCAGCGGATTGAAAATCCGCGTGTCGGTGGTTCGATTCCGCCTCGAGGCACCATTATTTGATACTTAACAAATAATGGTCTTAATAGACCTGATGTTGAGACAAGTAATTCCCCTTTAGTTCAGTTGGTAGAACGGCGGACTGTTAATCCGTATGTCGCAAGTTCAAGTCTTGCAAGGGGAGCCACATTCAAGAAAGCCAAGTCGAAAGACTTGGCTTTTTTTCGTTTGAACGAAAGCTAAATCTATTCGACCGCAGCATCTAACCTTAACACCCTCTATAAAGCCCCTCTTCACTCTCACGACAATATCTTCTTCTTAATTAACTTCCCACGAACTCGCCCCCCAAACTCCGTCAATTCACCAAACCAACACTTTTAAAACTCGTTCATAGTCACACAAAAATAAACAGAATATTGTTCTGTTACTTTTTTTTCTTCGTAAATTTAATCTTCATCATGTTTTGATATCTTTCTGATATCTGCCCTACACGACTTAGATTAAGATTCGATGAAATATACCTAATACTTACTATTGAATCGCTGCGCGGGGAAATATGAAATTAAAAACGCAAGCTTACTTATTATCGGGCATCATCTTGGTCGCCCTGCTAGCGCTGACTGCTACTGGTTTATGGACCTTGAGAGTCGCTAGCAGCATGGACAACAAAGCTCGCGTTACAGAGCTATTTAAGAGTGCATACAGCATTCTTACTGAAGTAGAGAAAATGGCTATTGATGGCACTCTAGAAGAGAAACAAGCGAAACAACTTGCTACTCGCCTACTGCGTAACAACATCTATAAAGACAATGAATACGTCTACGTTGCAGATGAAAACATGACGTTTGTCGCGACACCGCTAGATCCACAACTGCATGGAACCAGCTTCAATGACTTTAAAGACGGTGACGGCAATAGCGTAGGCCAGCTTATACAAAGAGTGCTTGGCAATCGTACAGGTCAGATCGTTGAATACACCTGGACGCAAAAGCTGCCAGACGGAACCATTGAAGAAAAGCTGTCTATTGCAGAAAAAACCCCGCACTGGGGTTGGGTTGTCGGCACAGGTATCGGCTTCAACGAAGTTAACGCTCGTTTCTGGTCTACCGCTCAATGGCAGCTATTCCTTTGTGTCGTGATTGCAGGCCTTATTCTATCGAGCTTAATCGTATCCATTAAACGCATGCTAGCGCTTCTTGGTGGCGAGCCTAAAGATGTAAGAGAAGCCGTACAAGCCGTTGCTGAAGGTCGTATTCAAACCTCTTTCGAAACTCAAGCGATAAACGGCAGTATCTATCACGCTGTTCAACAAATGAGTAAGTCGTTAGCTGAACTAGTCTCAAACCTAAATGCTTCTATGTTGGCACTAAGAGGTGAATTACAACGTGTGGAAGACCGTGCAGGTTCTATCGCTCAACTAACTGAAACTCAGCAGCAATCAACTGAGATGATCGCAACAGCAATGACCGAGATGGCTTCTTCTGCTAACAATGTTGCTGATTCAGCGGGCGATACAGCGCGTAATACCGACGAAGCAGACAAACAGAGCCAGCATACTCAACGTCTTATTCACAACACAGTAGACAACATTCAAGGGCTAGCAGGCCAACTAGGCACGGCAAGTGAAGCTGTCGCTAACCTAGACAACGATGTAAACAACATTGTGAAAGTACTCGACGTTATCGGTGACATTGCAGAACAGACTAACCTACTGGCACTGAATGCAGCTATTGAGGCCGCCCGAGCTGGCGAACAAGGTCGTGGGTTTGCGGTTGTTGCTGACGAAGTTCGTAACCTTGCAGGTCGAACGCAATCAAGCACCAAAGAAATCCAGTTGATGATTAATAACCTTCAAGAAGGCTCTCGTAACGCTATTCAGACCATGGAAGTGTGTGCTGCAACCAGTGAGAGCACCGTAACCGAGTCTCAAAATGCCTCTGAAGCGCTACAGCAGATTGTTATAGCTCTGGAGTCTATTTCCTCGATGAGTCATCAAATCGCGACAGCAGCTGCTGAGCAGACTCAGGTGAGCGATGACATTTCAAAGCGCATCAACATGATCGAAGAAAGTGGCAACCAACTAAGTAATGTCGTGACAGAAAGTCACAACAGTACCCAAACCCTCGCCTCTCTTTCTAACGAATTAGAAGCTTGGGTTAATAGGTTTGAAGTGAAACACTAAACTCTCGATAAAATTCTTAAGTAAAAAAGCACGTTTTCATACGTGCTTTTTTTATTTCGGCACCCATTCCGTGTAGTTAATCTAAGTTTCACTCTCTTTTAAGGCATGCTAGACCTAGGTTTTTCGTGCCAAATGAACAAAAACAACCCACTAAGTATAGAAAAACATCAAACAATACTTTTTTTGCAATTTAATGTTGACCCAGAACGCGAAAACACGTTTAATACACCTCGTCGCCCGGATAGCTCAGTCGGTAGAGCAGAGGATTGAAAATCCTCGTGTCGGTGGTTCGATTCCGCCTCCGGGCACCACAATTTATTTGTTGGTGTCTTAGACAACAACAGTAAAGCACAAAGAAATATTATGTGCCGACTTAGCTCAGTAGGTAGAGCAACTGACTTGTAATCAGTAGGTCACCAGTTCGATTCCGGTAGTCGGCACCATTTCTTTAAAGCTTTAAGAATAATTCCCCTTTAGTTCAGTTGGTAGAACGGCGGACTGTTAATCCGTATGTCGCAAGTTCAAGTCTTGCAAGGGGAGCCAAGTTAATCATCAAGCATAAGCTTTTTGATTCATGATGCCGACTTAGCTCAGTAGGTAGAGCAACTGACTTGTAATCAGTAGGTCACCAGTTCGATTCCGGTAGTCGGCACCATTCTCTTGATTAGAGACTAAACAATCAATTCCCCTTTAGTTCAGTTGGTAGAACGGCGGACTGTTAATCCGTATGTCGCAAGTTCAAGTCTTGCAAGGGGAGCCAATTAAAGAAAGCCGCATCACTGATGCGGCTTTTTTGCATCTGGATGATCCTAACTTTTCAATGACTCCCCCTTCCTCTTTCTAATACCTAATTCAATTCAGAAGCCAACAGTTTTGAATCCCCTTCAAAGCTCATCACGCTTTACTCTTTAATTCCGTTTTAGATCCAGTAACAACAGATTATCCAATTGTACAAAGAGCCAGTCACAACGGACTTGTTAGTTACGTTACTGTTGATTAGTTCTATAGGAATGAACAAGCTTTAGAGCGAATTAAATAGGTTCTAGAAAGGCTCTGTCGGTTGTTCAAATTGAAATGACATCAGAGTTACTCTTTATCAAAACTATCCACTACAATCGCTCCCATAGATGCAGGCATGGAAATTACAATCACCCTTTTGATCGATACAATTGGATCGCTGAGTAAAGGCAGCTTGTCCAAACAAGTCAGTACCAGCGCAACAACCAACGCTGTCATCACATAAGCAATAACGATTCGAAAAATAAAGACCGGCAGGCGAGCAACAATATCTTTCTGAAAGACACTCTCATAGGTATAAAAGCCTAGGAACACCGCAGACAACAGGAACAACAATAACAAGTTAGCTGTGGGTAAGGTTTCCCCTAGTTTCCAGGCCTCTTCAGAAAAAGAAATCGGCACGGCCAAAGCAAAAGATCCAACAAAGATCTGGCTAGCATCTTCAAAGTTAAAACTTAATTTCATCAGGCTACCTTTAAGGCTTAGGAATGTGTCTAGTTACCAAAACTATCAATTCATGATCTTAGGGGAATTTGTTAATTACCATCTAATATTAGTCGCATTGGTCAGAACATAGCTTGGACTAACAAGCAGTAAAATGAATAACTCACAGAACTGGTCACCAACCTCGCGTATCCACTGCCAGTGTTGAGGGAACAAGTGCATCTTTCATCTATGAGCTAAGTAAATACCTATTAGTCATCGTAGCCACTAGGTTTCAACCAACTCTATATAAATCAATACTAGAGATACTATGCCTGCTTAATTCCACATTAGTGGTACTCTTCAAATCTGAAACATCCCCTCTGATTCAATGGCGGGCTCGACATTAATACAAACAAATTTATGACGTTAATAGCCATTCTTTAATGGTGTATCTATGAGGATCCTAAAGGCTTTTAGAGTACTCTAAGCTGATTAGTGGCAAAGACGCTACGATAGCCTCTAGCGTTTAAATAAAAGGTATTGAGTACTAGCTTGTGACTGCATATCGAAAATTCTTTCTACACTTAGTGCCAGCTTATAGGTTGTGATATTTCTGGGTAAGCCTCTGGCTAATCATTACAGATCTTGATTGTGAGCGACAAACAGAGTGAAGCGGAGGATAAAAGTAGGCTGAAGCTTTGTTTACAAGTATCTATAACCTCGCGCTTTCTAATAGCACTATTCATAATCACAAGACTCTGGTGTAAGTATTGAAACGTATCTGATAGTAAACCTTCGGAGGCTTACGCCTCTTAAGCCACTCTATCCATATCCAACCTGACCTGATGAAGCTACGCAACTAAACTTAATCAGGTCTTTGTAATTACATAGAAAACATTTTTAGGGTTAGGTGCTCAAATACCAAAGCTGTATACACGAAGCGCCCTAAATCTAATTCTACGAATGAGCTTTCAGAACAGCGACTAAATAGTCGAACCTCTAAAGAATAGAGGAGTCCGAATAATTAGATTAAGTGCAAAAGTCTAATGACTCTCAACGAAGGTTTTTATGATGAGTAAATAGCTAGCGACTCATACAGCAAGAAATCATTACTCACAGATCAAAGACGCATGCTTATCGAAGTGCAACAAGCTTTTTCAAAGCAAGAGAGGCTAATAACTGATGTGAGTAAGTCTAAAGAAAGATAAGCCTTTATTTAGCTGCAAAAGACTCCGCTATGTCTAACGAGGCTTCTTTTAAGAGAAGTTATAGCTTGGGTCTTAGAAGATTGGGACTAGTAGGTCGAAGATCAAAGCATCTACGCTCAGAAACAACGAAAGCCAAGTCACAAGATTAGGCTTTCAATAAGTGGCGGAGTGGCTAGGCTGTTATTCCATCGGACTTGCGCACTAACGGGACTCTTTCGACCAAAGAGTGTGTATACAATGATTCAAATGTAAAAAAGCCCTGCTATTTCTAGCAGGGCTTATCTATAAGTGACGAAGTGGCTGGGGTCGCAGGTGACCGGACTCGTTGGTCGAAAACCAAAATATCTATTCCCCAAACGACGAAAGCCTAGTCTTATGACTAGGCTTTCTGATAAGTGGCGGAGTGGACGGGACTCGAACCCGCGACCCCCGGCGTGACAGGCCGGTATTCTAACCAACTGAACTACCACTCCGCAGTGTCTATTCAGCTTAAAGCAATTTGAGCCTGACGATGTCCTACTCTCACATGGGGAAGCCCCACACTACCATCGGCGCTATTGTGTTTCACTTCTGAGTTCGGCATGGAATCAGGTGGGTCCACAATGCTATGGTCGTCAAACAAATTCTGTTGTTAACTTGAATAATCAAATCAACCAAATATGGTGCTGATACCCAGACTCGAACTGGGGACCTCACCCTTACCAAGGGTGCGCTCTACCGGGCTGAGCTATATCAGCAATTCAGAACCGTTTAAAAGATTCTAAAGATTTAAAGCCTGGCGATGTCCTACTCTCACATGGGGAAGCCCCACACTACCATCGGCGCTATTGTGTTTCACTTCTGAGTTCGGCATGGAATCAGGTGGGTCCACAATGCTATGGTCGCCAAGCAAATTTTAAAATTCGGAAAACTGTATTTAAAAGTAACTCTTCAAACTCATTCAAGGTCTGTCTTTGAGTCCACAAAACCCCTTGGGTGTTGTATGGTTAAGCCTCACGGGCAATTAGTACAGGTTAGCTCAATGCCTCGCAGCACTTACACACCCTGCCTATCAACGTTCTAGTCTTGAACAACCCTTAAGGACGCTTATAGCGTCAGGGAAAACTCATCTCAGGGCTCGCTTCCCGCTTAGATGCTTTCAGCGGTTATCGATTCCGAACTTAGCTACCGGGCAATGCCATTGGCATGACAACCCGAACACCAGAGGTTCGTCCACTCCGGTCCTCTCGTACTAGGAGCAGCCCCCTTCAATTTTCCAACGCCCACGGCAGATAGGGACCGAACTGTCTCACGACGTTCTAAACCCAGCTCGCGTACCACTTTAAATGGCGAACAGCCATACCCTTGGGACCGACTTCAGCCCCAGGATGTGATGAGCCGACATCGAGGTGCCAAACACCGCCGTCGATATGAACTCTTGGGCGGTATCAGCCTGTTATCCCCGGAGTACCTTTTATCCGTTGAGCGATGGCCCTTCCATTCAGAACCACCGGATCACTATGACCTGCTTTCGCACCTGCTCGAATTGTCATTCTCGCAGTCAAGCGGGCTTATGCCATTGCACTAACCACACGATGTCCAACCGTGTTTAGCCCACCTTCGTGCTCCTCCGTTACTCTTTGGGAGGAGACCGCCCCAGTCAAACTACCCACCAGGCACTGTCCGTAATCCCGATTCAGGGACCAACGTTAGAACATCAAAACTACAAGGGTGGTATTTCAAGGACGACTCCACCACATCTAGCGACGCGGTTTCAAAGTCTCCCACCTATCCTACACATGTAGGTTCAATGTTCAGTGCCAAGCTGTAGTAAAGGTTCACGGGGTCTTTCCGTCTAGCCGCGGGTACACTGCATCTTCACAGCGATTTCAATTTCACTGAGTCTCGGGTGGAGACAGCGTGGCCATCATTACGCCATTCGTGCAGGTCGGAACTTACCCGACAAGGAATTTCGCTACCTTAGGACCGTTATAGTTACGGCCGCCGTTTACCGGGGCTTCGATCAAGAGCTTCGACCGAAGTCTAACCCCATCAATTAACCTTCCGGCACCGGGCAGGCGTCACACCGTATACGTCATCTTACGATTTTGCACAGTGCTGTGTTTTTAATAAACAGTTGCAGCCACCTGGTATCTGCGACTCTCGTCTGCTCCATCCGCAAGGGACTTCACTGATAAGAGCGTACCTTCTCCCGAAGTTACGGTACCATTTTGCCTAGTTCCTTCACCCGAGTTCTCTCAAGCGCCTTGGTATTCTCTACCCGACCACCTGTGTCGGTTTGGGGTACGATTCCTTACAATCTGAAGCTTAGAGGCTTTTCCTGGAAGCATGGCATCAATGACTTCACTACCGTAGTAGCTCGACATCGTATCTCAGCGTTATGAAAGTCCGGATTTACCTAAACTTTCCGCCTACGTACTTGAACCTGGACAACCGTCGCCAGGCCCACCTAGCCTTCTCCGTCCCCCCATCGCAATTGTAAGAAGTACGGGAATATTAACCCGTTTCCCATCGACTACGCCTTTCGGCCTCGCCTTAGGAGTCGACTTACCCTGCCCCGATTAACGTTGGACAGGAACCCTTGGTCTTCCGGCGAGGGAGTTTTTCACTCCCTTTATCGTTACTCATGTCAGCATTCGCACTTCTGATACCTCCAGCAGCCCTTACAGACCACCTTCAACGGCTTACAGAACGCTCCCCTACCCCACATACCCTAAGGTACGTAGCCGCAGCTTCGGTGTATAGCTTAGCCCCGTTACATCTTCCGCGCAGGCCGACTCGACCAGTGAGCTATTACGCTTTCTTTAAATGATGGCTGCTTCTAAGCCAACATCCTGGCTGTCTGAGCCTTCCCACATCGTTTCCCACTTAGCTATACTTTGGGACCTTAGCTGGCGGTCTGGGTTGTTTCCCTCTCCACGACGGACGTTAGCACCCGCCGTGTGTCTCCCGGATAGTACTTACTGGTATTCGGAGTTTGCAAAGGGTTGGTAAGTCGGGATGACCCCCTAGCCTTAACAGTGCTCTACCCCCAGTAGTATTCGTCCGAGGCGCTACCTAAATAGCTTTCGGGGAGAACCAGCTATCTCCAGGTTTGATTGGCCTTTCACCCCTAGCCACAAGTCATCCGCTAATTTTTCAACATTAGTCGGTTCGGTCCTCCAGTTGATGTTACTCAACCTTCAACCTGCCCATGGCTAGATCACCTGGTTTCGGGTCTAATCCTAGCAACTGTACGCCCAGTTAAGACTCGGTTTCCCTACGGCTCCCCTAAACGGTTAACCTTGCTACTAAAATTAAGTCGCTGACCCATTATACAAAAGGTACGCAGTCACACCACGAAGGTGCTCCTACTGCTTGTACGTACACGGTTTCAGGTTCTATTTCACTCCCCTCACAGGGGTTCTTTTCGCCTTTCCCTCACGGTACTGGTTCACTATCGGTCAGTCAGTAGTATTTAGCCTTGGAGGATGGTCCCCCCATATTCAGACAGGATATCACGTGTCCCGCCCTACTCGTTTTCACTGATGATGAGATGTCGATTACGGGGCTATCACCCTTTACTGCGGCACTTTCCAGAGCCTTCATCTGTCTCATTAAAAGCTTAAGGGCTAATCCAATTTCGCTCGCCGCTACTTTCGGAATCTCGGTTGATTTCTCTTCCTCGGGGTACTTAGATGTTTCAGTTCCCCCGGTTTGCCTCCTGTTGCTATGTATTCACAACAGGATACTTACTTATGTAAGTGGGTTTCCCCATTCAGGAATCCCAGACTCAAAGGTTATTACTACCTAATCTGGGCTTATCGCAAGTTATTACGCCTTTCATCGCCTCTGACTGCCAAGGCATCCACCGTGTACGCTTAGTCACTTAACCATACAACCCGAAAGGGTCTTAGTGTATGGCAACTAACCAAGGTTTTGGTTGTCATTAAGAAGGGTTAATTCTCAATGACTGTTTGCCGGACTCAATGTGAATCAAACTAAGTTTGATTCGAATACAAGACACTTGAATGTGTTTGTTGTGTTTATCTAAAGATAAACATTGAGAACTTTTAAATTTGATTGAATTACTCGTAAGTAATCAATCAGTCAGCTTTCCAAATTGTTAAAGAGCTTGATTTCTTTCGAAACCATTTTTAAAGATTCTTAGGGAAAAACCCTTAAAGATGGTGGAGCTATGCGGGATCGAACCGCAGACCTCCTGCGTGCAAGGCAGGCGCTCTCCCAGCTGAGCTATAGCCCCATCTAGGTCGATATTGGTGGGTCTGAGTGGACTTGAACCACCGACCTCCCGCTTATCAGGCGAGCGCTCTAACCAGCTGAGCTACAGACCCAATATCGTCTCTTAACTTTTCTAAACCTAATCAATCTGTGTGGACACTTATCGTGAGTATCTTCGTATAAGGAGGTGATCCAGCCCCAGGTTCCCCTAGGGCTACCTTGTTACGACTTCACCCCAGTCATGAACCACAAAGTGGTGAGCGTCCTCCCCGAAAGGTTAAACTACCCACTTCTTTTGCAGCCCACTCCCATGGTGTGACGGGCGGTGTGTACAAGGCCCGGGAACGTATTCACCGTAGCATTCTGATCTACGATTACTAGCGATTCCGACTTCATGGAGTCGAGTTGCAGACTCCAATCCGGACTACGACGCACTTTTTGGGATTCGCTCACTATCGCTAGCTTGCTGCCCTCTGTATGCGCCATTGTAGCACGTGTGTAGCCCTACTCGTAAGGGCCATGATGACTTGACGTCGTCCCCACCTTCCTCCGGTTTATCACCGGCAGTCTCCCTGGAGTTCCCGACATTACTCGCTGGCAAACAAGGATAAGGGTTGCGCTCGTTGCGGGACTTAACCCAACATTTCACAACACGAGCTGACGACAGCCATGCAGCACCTGTCTCAGAGCTCCCGAAGGCACACCTGCGTCTCCGCTGGCTTCTCTGGATGTCAAGAGTAGGTAAGGTTCTTCGCGTTGCATCGAATTAAACCACATGCTCCACCGCTTGTGCGGGCCCCCGTCAATTCATTTGAGTTTTAATCTTGCGACCGTACTCCCCAGGCGGTCTACTTAACGCGTTAGCTCCGAAAGCCACGGCTCAAGGCCACAACCTCCAAGTAGACATCGTTTACGGCGTGGACTACCAGGGTATCTAATCCTGTTTGCTCCCCACGCTTTCGCATCTGAGTGTCAGTATCTGTCCAGGGGGCCGCCTTCGCCACTGGTATTCCTTCAGATCTCTACGCATTTCACCGCTACACCTGAAATTCTACCCCCCTCTACAGTACTCTAGTTCACCAGTTTCAAATGCAGTTCCGAGGTTGAGCCCCGGGCTTTCACATCTGACTTAATGAACCACCTGCATGCGCTTTACGCCCAGTAATTCCGATTAACGCTCGCACCCTCCGTATTACCGCGGCTGCTGGCACGGAGTTAGCCGGTGCTTCTTCTGTTGCTAACGTCAAGAGATAGCGCTATTAACACTACCCCCTTCCTCACAACTGAAAGTACTTTACAACCCGAAGGCCTTCTTCATACACGCGGCATGGCTGCATCAGGCTTTCGCCCATTGTGCAATATTCCCCACTGCTGCCTCCCGTAGGAGTCTGGACCGTGTCTCAGTTCCAGTGTGGCTGATCATCCTCTCAGACCAGCTAGGGATCGTCGCCTTGGTGAGCCATTACCTCACCAACTAGCTAATCCCACCTAGGCATATCTTGACGCGAGAGGCCCGAAGGTCCCCCTCTTTGGCCCGTAGGCATTATGCGGTATTAGCCATCGTTTCCAATGGTTATCCCCCACATCAAGGCAATTTCCTAGGCATTACTCACCCGTCCGCCGCTCGACGCCCATTAACGCACCCGAAGGATTGTTAGTGTCGTTTCCGCTCGACTTGCATGTGTTAGGCCTGCCGCCAGCGTTCAATCTGAGCCATGATCAAACTCTTCAATTTAAGATTTTGTGACTCAACGAATACTGACTTCAAAACTACAAAAAGTAATTCTAAAGCTATTACCATTCCAACAGAATGATAATGAATTGACTGTGCCAAATAACCGAGGTTATTTGTATTGGTCACTCAGTTCATTGAAATCATTTTGATTCCGAAGAATCTGTTTTATCTAATGATAAAACGTTTTGATATTCATCAACGAGTGCCCACACAGATTGATAGGTTTAAATTGTTAAAGAGCTTTGCTTTCAGTGCCTTAGCACTCAAGCAGGACGCGTATAATACGCTTTCTACTTTGAAAGTCAACATAAAATACTAAGAAAACTTAGAACTCTATGGTGACTTGTCTACTTAGTAGACAAAGTCGAAATTAAAGCCTGGCGATGTCCTACTCTCACATGGGGAAGCCCCACACTACCATCGGCGCTATTGTGTTTCACTTCTGAGTTCGGCATGGAATCAGGTGGGTCCACAATGCTATGGTCGCCAAGCAAATTTTGCTTTTACTTTCAGCTTTTTTAAAAACTGAAGGCAAAATAATCTGGAAAACTGTAATTTAAAAGTAACTCTTCAAACTCATTCAAGGTCTGTCTTTGAGTCCACAAAACCCCTTGGGTGTTGTATGGTTAAGCCTCACGGGCAATTAGTACAGGTTAGCTCAATGCCTCGCAGCACTTACACACCCTGCCTATCAACGTTCTAGTCTTGAACAACCCTTAAGGACGCTTATAGCGTCAGGGAAAACTCATCTCAGGGCTCGCTTCCCGCTTAGATGCTTTCAGCGGTTATCGATTCCGAACTTAGCTACCGGGCAATGCCATTGGCATGACAACCCGAACACCAGAGGTTCGTCCACTCCGGTCCTCTCGTACTAGGAGCAGCCCCCTTCAATTTTCCAACGCCCACGGCAGATAGGGACCGAACTGTCTCACGACGTTCTAAACCCAGCTCGCGTACCACTTTAAATGGCGAACAGCCATACCCTTGGGACCGACTTCAGCCCCAGGATGTGATGAGCCGACATCGAGGTGCCAAACACCGCCGTCGATATGAACTCTTGGGCGGTATCAGCCTGTTATCCCCGGAGTACCTTTTATCCGTTGAGCGATGGCCCTTCCATTCAGAACCACCGGATCACTATGACCTGCTTTCGCACCTGCTCGAATTGTCATTCTCGCAGTCAAGCGGGCTTATGCCATTGCACTAACCACACGATGTCCAACCGTGTTTAGCCCACCTTCGTGCTCCTCCGTTACTCTTTGGGAGGAGACCGCCCCAGTCAAACTACCCACCAGGCACTGTCCGTAATCCCGATTCAGGGACCAACGTTAGAACATCAAAACTACAAGGGTGGTATTTCAAGGACGACTCCACCACATCTAGCGACGCGGTTTCAAAGTCTCCCACCTATCCTACACATGTAGGTTCAATGTTCAGTGCCAAGCTGTAGTAAAGGTTCACGGGGTCTTTCCGTCTAGCCGCGGGTACACTGCATCTTCACAGCGATTTCAATTTCACTGAGTCTCGGGTGGAGACAGCGTGGCCATCATTACGCCATTCGTGCAGGTCGGAACTTACCCGACAAGGAATTTCGCTACCTTAGGACCGTTATAGTTACGGCCGCCGTTTACCGGGGCTTCGATCAAGAGCTTCGACCGAAGTCTAACCCCATCAATTAACCTTCCGGCACCGGGCAGGCGTCACACCGTATACGTCATCTTACGATTTTGCACAGTGCTGTGTTTTTAATAAACAGTTGCAGCCACCTGGTATCTGCGACTCTCGTCTGCTCCATCCGCAAGGGACTTCACTGATAAGAGCGTACCTTCTCCCGAAGTTACGGTACCATTTTGCCTAGTTCCTTCACCCGAGTTCTCTCAAGCGCCTTGGTATTCTCTACCCGACCACCTGTGTCGGTTTGGGGTACGATTCCTTACAATCTGAAGCTTAGAGGCTTTTCCTGGAAGCATGGCATCAATGACTTCACTACCGTAGTAGCTCGACATCGTATCTCAGCGTTAAGAAAGTCCGGATTTACCTAAACTTTCCGCCTACATACTTGAACCTGGACAACCGTCGCCAGGCCCACCTAGCCTTCTCCGTCCCCCCATCGCAATTGTAAGAAGTACGGGAATATTAACCCGTTTCCCATCGACTACGCCTTTCGGCCTCGCCTTAGGAGTCGACTTACCCTGCCCCGATTAACGTTGGACAGGAACCCTTGGTCTTCCGGCGAGGGAGTTTTTCACTCCCTTTATCGTTACTCATGTCAGCATTCGCACTTCTGATACCTCCAGCAGCCCTTACAGACCACCTTCAACGGCTTACAGAACGCTCCCCTACCCCACATACCCTAAGGTACGTAGCCGCAGCTTCGGTGTATAGCTTAGCCCCGTTACATCTTCCGCGCAGGCCGACTCGACCAGTGAGCTATTACGCTTTCTTTAAATGATGGCTGCTTCTAAGCCAACATCCTGGCTGTCTGAGCCTTCCCACATCGTTTCCCACTTAGCTATACTTTGGGACCTTAGCTGGCGGTCTGGGTTGTTTCCCTCTCCACGACGGACGTTAGCACCCGCCGTGTGTCTCCCGGATAGTACTTACTGGTATTCGGAGTTTGCAAAGGGTTGGTAAGTCGGGATGACCCCCTAGCCTTAACAGTGCTCTACCCCCAGTAGTATTCGTCCGAGGCGCTACCTAAATAGCTTTCGGGGAGAACCAGCTATCTCCAGGTTTGATTGGCCTTTCACCCCTAGCCACAAGTCATCCGCTAATTTTTCAACATTAGTCGGTTCGGTCCTCCAGTTGATGTTACTCAACCTTCAACCTGCCCATGGCTAGATCACCTGGTTTCGGGTCTAATCCTAGCAACTGTACGCCCAGTTAAGACTCGGTTTCCCTACGGCTCCCCTAAACGGTTAACCTTGCTACTAAAATTAAGTCGCTGACCCATTATACAAAAGGTACGCAGTCACACCACGAAGGTGCTCCTACTGCTTGTACGTACACGGTTTCAGGTTCTATTTCACTCCCCTCACAGGGGTTCTTTTCGCCTTTCCCTCACGGTACTGGTTCACTATCGGTCAGTCAGTAGTATTTAGCCTTGGAGGATGGTCCCCCCATATTCAGACAGGATATCACGTGTCCCGCCCTACTCGTTTTCACTGATGATGAGATGTCGATTACGGGGCTATCACCCTTTACTGCGGCACTTTCCAGAGCCTTCATCTGTCTCATTAAAAGCTTAAGGGCTAATCCAATTTCGCTCGCCGCTACTTTCGGAATCTCGGTTGATTTCTCTTCCTCGGGGTACTTAGATGTTTCAGTTCCCCCGGTTTGCCTCCTGTTGCTATGTATTCACAACAGGATACTTACTTATGTAAGTGGGTTTCCCCATTCAGGAATCCCAGACTCAAAGGTTATTACTACCTAATCTGGGCTTATCGCAAGTTATTACGCCTTTCATCGCCTCTGACTGCCAAGGCATCCACCGTGTACGCTTAGTCACTTAACCATACAACCCGAAAGGGTCTTAGTGTATGGCAACTAACCAAGGTTTTGGTTGTCATTAAGAAGGGTTAATTCTCAATGACTGTTTGCCGGACTCAATGTGATTCAAACAAGTTTGAATCGAATACAAGACACTTGAATGTGTTTGTTGTGTTTATCTAAAAGATAAACATTGAGAACTTTTAAATTTGATTGAATTACTCGTAAGTAATCAATCAGTCAGCTTTCCAAATTGTTAAAGAGCTTGATTCAATCAATGAACCATTTTTAAAGACACTTAAATAAATGTACTTAAAGATGGTATCCCGTAGGGGAGTCGAACCCCTGTTACCGCCGTGAAAGGGCGGTGTCCTAGGCCTCTAGACGAACGGGACATAGGTTACTCTTAACTGTTTAAACATATCAATCTGTGTGGACACTTGTCGTGGATATCTTCGTATAAGGAGGTGATCCAGCCCCAGGTTCCCCTAGGGCTACCTTGTTACGACTTCACCCCAGTCATGAACCACAAAGTGGTGAGCGTCCTCCCCGAAAGGTTAAACTACCCACTTCTTTTGCAGCCCACTCCCATGGTGTGACGGGCGGTGTGTACAAGGCCCGGGAACGTATTCACCGTAGCATTCTGATCTACGATTACTAGCGATTCCGACTTCATGGAGTCGAGTTGCAGACTCCAATCCGGACTACGACGCACTTTTTGGGATTCGCTCACCATCGCTGGCTTGCAGCCCTCTGTATGCGCCATTGTAGCACGTGTGTAGCCCTACTCGTAAGGGCCATGATGACTTGACGTCGTCCCCACCTTCCTCCGGTTTATCACCGGCAGTCTCCCTGGAGTTCCCGACATTACTCGCTGGCAAACAAGGATAAGGGTTGCGCTCGTTGCGGGACTTAACCCAACATTTCACAACACGAGCTGACGACAGCCATGCAGCACCTGTCTCAGAGCTCCCGAAGGCACACCTGCGTCTCCGCTGGCTTCTCTGGATGTCAAGAGTAGGTAAGGTTCTTCGCGTTGCATCGAATTAAACCACATGCTCCACCGCTTGTGCGGGCCCCCGTCAATTCATTTGAGTTTTAATCTTGCGACCGTACTCCCCAGGCGGTCTACTTAACGCGTTAGCTCCGAAAGCCACGGCTCAAGGCCACAACCTCCAAGTAGACATCGTTTACGGCGTGGACTACCAGGGTATCTAATCCTGTTTGCTCCCCACGCTTTCGCATCTGAGTGTCAGTATCTGTCCAGGGGGCCGCCTTCGCCACTGGTATTCCTTCAGATCTCTACGCATTTCACCGCTACACCTGAAATTCTACCCCCCTCTACAGTACTCTAGTTCACCAGTTTCAAATGCAGTTCCGAGGTTGAGCCCCGGGCTTTCACATCTGACTTAATGAACCACCTGCATGCGCTTTACGCCCAGTAATTCCGATTAACGCTCGCACCCTCCGTATTACCGCGGCTGCTGGCACGGAGTTAGCCGGTGCTTCTTCTGTTGCTAACGTCAAGAGATAGCGCTATTAACGCTACCCCCTTCCTCACAACTGAAAGTACTTTACAACCCGAAGGCCTTCTTCATACACGCGGCATGGCTGCATCAGGCTTTCGCCCATTGTGCAATATTCCCCACTGCTGCCTCCCGTAGGAGTCTGGACCGTGTCTCAGTTCCAGTGTGGCTGATCATCCTCTCAGACCAGCTAGGGATCGTCGCCTTGGTGAGCCATTACCTCACCAACTAGCTAATCCCACCTAGGCATATCTTGACGCGAGAGGCCCGAAGGTCCCCCTCTTTGGCCCGTAGGCATTATGCGGTATTAGCCATCGTTTCCAATGGTTATCCCCCACATCAAGGCAATTTCCTAGGCATTACTCACCCGTCCGCCGCTCGACGCCCATTAACGCACCCGAAGGATTGTTAGTGTCGTTTCCGCTCGACTTGCATGTGTTAGGCCTGCCGCCAGCGTTCAATCTGAGCCATGATCAAACTCTTCAATTTAAGATTTTGTGACTCAACGAATACTGACTTCAAAACTACTATGTAATTCTAAAGTTATTACCATTCCAACAGAATGGTAATGAATTGACTGTGCCAAATAACCCCTCTCTATATAGAAAGTAATTATTTGTATTGGTCACTCAGTTCATTGAAATCAATGTTGTTACCGAAGTAACTACTATTACCTAAGTAATAACGTTTTGATATTCATCAACGAGTGCCCACACAGATTGATAGGTTTAAATTGTTAAAGAGCTTCTCTTCGATGTGACTTACATCACTTCGGAAGAGGCGGCCATTCTAGCGACTTAATCCTCAGTGTCAAACACTTATTTGGAATTAATTTCTACTTTCTAATAGTAGGAGCGAGTAATCACTCAAAGCTAGTTGCCTTCACTAACATTCTGCGCTGAAGCCTTGTGGCGTCTGCCGTGTCAGTGAGGCGGCATTATAGAGATGCCGCTCTTATTGGCAAGCATTAAATGCGTTTTTTATTGAAAAAAGAGGTTAAGCGAAGACATTTCAACCAAGGGCTTATTTATACCATTTTCACCCCAAGTTTCGAACAAACTACTCACAACACCTTGTGGATAACTACTCTCCGTTATCAAAAAAGTAAGATAAACGAGCTCTTGGGTTTAGATACTCTCTCACTTGTTCCGGTAATTTACTTGGATGAACGGCATTGACGATTTTTATCTCTTTAATAAAGAGGTCAATAATCGGAGCTTGGGTTCTTGGTACGCTCGGATCATAGATAAGAACATTCGGATAAAGCATATGCTTAGCATTAACGGATATCACAATCCCAATCGAATCATTTGAAAGCTGAACAACCGTTCCCGGTGGGTACACTCCCATAAACTTGACCAGTAAACTCAAGTTGTCCTGACTATATAGATGCTTGCAACTCTTATATAAGTGAGACAATGCCAGATACGGGATCATTTGTTGAGATTGTGTTTTGCCATGGCAAAGGTTATCAAATGCATTAGCCACTGCCACTATCTTGGCAAATTCATCTATCTCATCTTCTTTTAAGCCTTCAGGGTAACCAGAACCATCATTCATCTCATGATGTTGAGCAATCACCTTTTTGGCCCTTTCAGGAAAGTCATCAATTGTTGAGACAATATCTGCACCATATTTTGTATGAAGCTTTAAGTAATTCTCTTCTGGTACCGTAAGGGCACTCTGCTTTCTTAATATAGCGACTGGTATTTTGATTTTGCCTACATCGTGGAACAACGCTGCGAAGGAAAGATCTTTTAATTGCTGCGTATTGAAACCTTTCGCTTTACCTATCATCAGTGCGACAACAGAAACATTCAGTGTATGAAAATAGATGTCTTCAAAATCAGCTTTAGCATTCATAAGGTGCAAGGTGACGTTATCATCGCTTACTAATGTTTCGACAATGTCATCAACCAGAGCTTTAACCTCCCCTACGGCATCTAAAGGTCGATTACGGATCTTGGTCATTACAGAACGCATACGAGCCAGTGAACGTTCGAACTCTTTCTCGCAATGACTCACTCTGCGACGATAAGAGCTTAGAGTTTCGATACGTTCATGCTTATCTTTCCACATTCTTTCTGCTTCTAGGCTTACTTGTAAATCAGTATCGGCTTCTTGCTCAATCACATGGTTAGCAGGTAGAGGGGATGTATCGCTTTGATTCAAGTTTATATAGACGTGCTTAATCCCAAGATGTCGAATTACCTTTACTTGGGCGTCATCTTTGATTTTAAAGCTGTTAAATAAAAATGGGTGTTCATTCCATTTTACGGGGAGTCGTATATGCAGACCGGGCTGAATGCGATCTACGGTAATCTTTATGCTGCCCATTTTTATATATAATATTGATTAATAATTCCTATTTATAATTCTAATAAAACCAAGCAGCAATTTCACCATCCAATTTCACAGGTTCAATTTAAAGAATCGCAATGCACCATCCAGCGTATCCCAAACTTATCTTCGACCTTACCAAACCGAGCGCCCCAAAAAGTATCCGCTAACGGCGTCATTACGCGACCATCTTGCTTTAGCTTTTCAAAGATTTGCTCTTGAGTTGCGGTATCTTCAGTAACAAGAGAGAGCGCAAGGTTGTTCCCTTCTAATTCTTTTGCCTTTACACCATCAGACATCATGAGCTTCATACCAAATGCTTCGAACTCAGCATGCATAACCCAATCAGGTTGAGCTCCCTCTATTACCTGTGGTGCATCACTAAAGAGTTGCTTCGATAAAACCACACCGCCAAAACACTTATGATAAAAATCCAACGCTTCACTACAACGACCATCAAAAAACAAGTAAGGGGTTACTGTCAGCATATCTCTCTCCTCTGTTATTTATTTAAACATAGACAATAGAAGAAGGAATGAAAGGTAACAGTATGATTTAAGATGATTAATTTATTAGGAAATGAAATTACGAAGGGAAACTGCGAGATTGAGGAATGAAACAACAAGATCTGACTGATTAGACAAGTACTGATCTCGTAACCACGAAGGCACTGTTCTCTATACTCCAGATACAACAAAGCCCCGACTTGAGTCGAGGCTCTATCTTAAAATATGGTACCGGTAGGCGACTTGACTGGGCTTGCATCCAAGCCGACACGCTGGGTTTCAAATTCACAAACGCCCAAAACGACGAAAGGCCGCTATAAAAGCGACCTTTCTATATATGGTACCGGTAGGCGGACTTGAACCGCCACGCCCGAAGGCAACGGATTTTGAATCCGTCGTGTATACCAATTTCACCATACCGGCATTATCTTGGGGCATTGCCCTTTCGATGTTTGGCATTATACGTATGCGAACTGATGTGGCAAGTATAAAAACTTGAATTCATGTGTGTTTGCCGATAATTTCGCCACTAAGTCATAAGCTGTGCGTCATGTCTCTTTTCAGGCCAAGCCTTAAACTATATTCTGACGCCTCAATTTTTAAAGAAGTAATAACACCATGACATCAACAAACACTCTGCCACCAGCTGGGGTAATGCGCCGATTTGGTGCCTTGTTCTATGACGCTCTTATCGTAATCGCTATTGAGATGATGGCGGCTGGCGTCATTGTTGCTCTGCTACACGCACTCATGGCTCTTGGCGTTTTTAATCATAGTGGATATGCCGATGTTAGTGACTTCTTAACGAACCACCCTATTTGGAGCCCTGCATACACTTTTTACCTGGTAGTGGTTTGGGTGTACTTCTTTGTTTTCTTTTGGACAAGAGCAGGCCAAACACTGGGGATGCGAGCTTGGAAACTACGAGTTCAAAACAAAGATGGCTCTGCGATTACAATCACTCAGGCACTTATCCGCTTAGGCACTTCAGGTTTTGGATTAGCAAACCTATGTGTTCCATTCGATCCTCAAAAACGTGGCTTCCACGATATCTGGGCGAAAACGGAAGTCGTCGTGTTACCGAAGGCTCGATAACGCCATTATTCGAAATCCAAACAAGATCAAAAAAGGAAGGCGCTATGCCTTCCTTTTTTCTATCTAGAGTTTTCGCCTCAAGAGCATGATGGCTATTCCGAGGAACACCACGCTCGGGGCTATCGCACCAAAGGCCGGTGGTATTTGATAAACCAAACTCACTGGGCCAAAGAACTCACTGGATATATAGAAGGTAAAGCCAGCGATAACACCAGACAAAATCCTAGCACCCATGGTCACACTTCGCAGGGGACCAAAGATAAACGACAGTGCCATCAACATCATTACTGCTATCGATATAGGTTGAGTTATCTTTCTCCACAATGCCAGTTCATAGCGTGATGCATCTTGCTCTGACGCCTTCAGATAAGACACATAATCATACAACCCACTCAAAGACAACTCTTCTGGTTTAACCGTTACTATCGCAAGCTTATCCGGAGCTAACGATGTCTCCCATCGGTAAGTAGGCAGGCTTTCTTTAGTAATCTGAATTTCATTTTCGAACGACGTAATTTCCACATCGTTCATCGTCCAAACATTGTCTCCGACGTAATCCACTTCTTCAGAGTAGATAGCCGTTTTAAGTGCTTTGTTCTCATCAAAGCGCCACATGTTCATACCGTAAAGCTTCTCATCATCTATTTTAACGATAAAGATGAAGTCATTAGCGTCACGAGCCCAGACACCGCTTTGAGTCGAGATAATATTACCACCAGCGATCGATATGGTTCTTAAGTCACGAGCCATCTTCTGTGCTTGAGGGGCGCCCCATTGACCAAGAAGAGTCACGACGATCATGAGTGGAATAGCGGTTTTGAGTACCGATAGGCCAATATCTAACTTAGAGAAACCTGCCGCCTGCATAACGACCAACTCAGAGCTCGCAGCCAACATCCCCAAACCAATCAATGCACCAAGCAGTGCCGCCATTGGGAAGAACATTTCAATATCACGAGGAATACTCAGTAAAACGAAATACAGAGCTTGCAGTAGATCGTATGTACCACGACCAACCTTTCTCAGCTGCTCTACATACTTGATGATCCCAGAAAGACCAACAAACGTCACCAAAACCAGTGACGTCGTTGCGATGATGGTTCTGCCTATATATAAATCGAGAATCTTAAACACGGCTTAAGCCAACCTCTTATTCTTGAATTTTTCTTTCAAACGCCTTACTGGCACGCTATCCATAAAGTTTGCACCAATCGCGACAAATAACAATAACGCATTGATAGGCCACATGCCGATTACCGCCGGGATACTACCCTCTTCGATAGAAGATTTAGTCGCACTGATTGCCAAGAAGTAAGTCAGGTAAATGAGAATCGCTGGGCCAATCTTTGCAAAACGCCCTTGTCGAGGGTTTACCGCAGACAGTGGCACAACAAGCATGGTCAACAATGGAATACAAAGTACCAATGAAATACGCCACTGTAATTCCGCTTTCGCACTATTATTTGGATTACCAATCAGTTCAAGGGTTGAGATCGCTTCCCAATCTCGTCCTTTCTTCTCCACTTCACGCTGACCAATCAGGCCTTCGTATTCTTCAAAGTGCGTCACCATATAATCAAGACGTGTAGGTACACCTTCATGACGCGTACCATCGTACATAACGATGACTTGGCGACCATCACTGAGCTCTTTCACATCCCCTGACTTAGAGAACATCACGCTCGGAAGTACAGAATCACGTGGTCGCATTTGAGCAACGAACACATTTTCTAACTTATTGCCGTCGATATCATCGATGAATACCACTGACGAGCCATCCGGCGTACCTTCAAACTTACCCTTAGGTAGCAAATCGACACTGTTCTCTGCGGCAACTTCTTCATACATTTGCTCAACTTTGTCTTGCGACCAAGGAGATAACCAAAATGAGTTAAAGGCTGCAACCGATGCAGTAATCAAAGCTAAGTAAAGCGCAGATTGGATCAGGAATTTATTACCGATACCCGTAGCGTTCATCACTACAATTTCACTTTCAGCGTAAAGGCGGCCAAAAGTGAGCAAAATACCAATATAGATACTGAGTGGCAGCATCAACAAACCCATTGCTGGCATATTTAGACCAACAATCGATAATATGAGACTCGCAGGGATATCACCATCAGAGGCGTCCGCTAAAACACTGATGAATTTTTGGCTGAGAAACACGAGAAAGAGAACAAAAAAGATCGCAAATTGGCTCTTGATTGTCTCGCGGATCAAATATCTAACAATAATCACGCTCAAATTACCTATACAAAACTTGTTTTTTTGATTGAATCACTATAATTTCCCGTTGAACCTTTTATTTTTTTAAATTTTTAGCTAAGTGTTAGCGTTCTTCTTTAAGGTTAGTTCCATTATAGGATCCAACAAGTAAGAACCCATTATCTAACATTTAGTTCGATTTGTCTTCAGGATGTAGGAGTACGCATGGAGTTCAGTGTAAAAAGTGGCAGCCCAGAGAAACAGCGCAGCGCATGTATCGTTGTCGGTGTATTCGAACCGCGCCGCCTTTCTCCAGTAGCCGAGCAATTAGATAAGATTAGCGATGGCTACATTAGTTCACTGCTTCGTCGCGGTGATCTAGAGGGTAAACCTGGCCAGATGCTACTACTGCATCAAGTACCTGGTGTACTTTCAGAACGTGTTCTACTGGTAGGCTGTGGTAAAGAACGTGAGCTAGGCGAGCGTCAATACAAAGAAATTATTCAAAAAACCATCAGCACACTAAACGAAACAGGTTCTATGGAAGCAGTATGTTTCCTTACAGAACTTCACGTTAAAGGCCGCGACACTTACTGGAAAGTTCGCCAAGCGGTAGAAGCGACTAAAGATGGTCTTTACACATTCGACCAATTCAAGAGCAACAAGCCAGAGACTCGTCGCCCACTACGTAAATTGGTATTCAACGTACCAACACGTCGCGAGCTAAGCCTTGGTGAAAAAGCGATTTCTCACGGTCTTGCTATTGCTTCTGGTGTGAAAGCGTCTAAAGACCTTGGCAACATGCCACCAAACATTGCTAACCCAGCATACCTTGCCTCTCAAGCTCGTCGCCTAGCTGACGACTTCGAAACTGTAACGACTAAGATCATCGGTGAAGAAGAGATGGAAAAACTGGGCATGACTTCTTACCTAGCGGTAGGTCGTGGCTCTAAGAACGAATCTATGATGTCTATCATGGAGTACAAAGGCGCACCTGATTCAGATGCAAAACCTATTGTACTTGTTGGTAAAGGCCTTACGTTCGATTCAGGCGGTATCTCACTTAAGCCTGGTGAAGGCATGGATGAGATGAAGTACGACATGTGTGGTGCGGCATCTGTATTCGGTACAATGAAAGCATTGGCGAAACTTAACTTGCCAATCAACGTTGTTGGTATTCTAGCGGGTTGTGAAAACATGCCTGGTAGCAATGCTTACCGCCCAGGTGACATCCTAACGACGATGTCAGGCCAAACAGTTGAAGTTCTAAACACTGATGCTGAAGGTCGCTTGGTTCTTTGTGATGCGCTAACTTACGTTGAGCGTTTCGAACCAGATTGCGTGGTTGACGTTGCAACGCTAACTGGCGCGTGTGTTATTGCTCTAGGTCACCACATCAGTGGCGTTCTATCAAACCACAACCCACTGTCTCACGAACTTGTGAATGCTTCTGAGCAAGCAAGTGACCGCGCATGGCGTCTACCAATGGCAGACGAGTACCATGAACAGCTAAACAGCCCATTCGCAGACATGGCGAACATCGGCGGCCGCCCTGGCGGTACTATCACTGCTGGTTGCTTCCTGTCTAAATTCACTAAGAAGTACCACTGGGCTCACCTGGATATCGCAGGTACAGCTTGGAAATCTGGTGCAGCGAAAGGCTCGACAGGTCGTCCTGTCTCAATGCTAGTCCAATTCTTATTGAACCGCAGCGGCCATGAGACTGAAGAGCAATCTTCAAAATAATGAAAAGGGCCTACGGGCCCTTTTTAATAAGCGCTATTTGTTAGAGTCGATTGACCCAGTAAGATGAATAGCCACGATTTCCAGTTCGAGTATTGAGTATGCAGACAGCTACGTTTTACATAGTGTCATCAGACAGCCCGCAAGCCAGTGAAGAAGGTTTTGCTCACTATGTGCTGTTTCTTGCTCAGCACTTTGCGAAACAAGGCGCTAAACTTTACCTCAACTGTAACGACAAAGAACATGCCGAGCGTATCGCAGAGATTTTCTGGCAAGTTGAACCCAGTGAATTTATTGCGCACAACTTAGTTGGCGAAGGCCCGAAATATTCAACCAACATTGAAATCGGCTACCAAGGTGTAAAACACAATTGGAATCGTCAGCTGGTAATTAATCTGGCCGATAATCATACAACCTTTGCGAACGCCTTTGCTCAGGTGATAGACTTCGTTCCTTGCGAAGAAAAAGCTAAGCAACTCGCTCGAGAAAGGTATAAAATTTACCGTCAGGCTGGATATCAGCTACAAACTATCGAGATTCAACATCCATAGTCAAACCTCATAGTTAAAGCTATCTTTGGATTTAGATTCAAGAAGCTTCACTTATGAAGTTTGACCACGATTAACCATTCACAGTATCCGTTTAAGAGCACTATGGAAAAGACATACAACCCAACATCAATCGAACAAGCTCTGTATCAGACTTGGGAAGAGAAAGGCTACTTTAAGCCACACGGTGACACATCAAAAGAAGCTTACAGCATCATGATCCCGCCACCGAACGTCACTGGCAGCCTACACATGGGTCACGCGTTCCAAGATACGATCATGGATACGCTTATCCGTGCTCAACGTATGAAAGGCAAAAACACGCTTTGGCAAGTGGGTACTGACCACGCTGGTATCGCAACTCAAATGGTTGTTGAGCGTAAGATTGCTGCTGAAGAAGGCAAAACAAAACACGACTACGGCCGTGAAGCTTTCATCGACAAGATCTGGGAATGGAAAGGCGAATCAGGTGGCACGATCACTCAACAACTTCGTCGTCTTGGTGCATCTGTAGACTGGGATCGCGAGCGATTCACTATGGATGACGGCCTATCGGCTGCAACTCAAGAAGTGTTTGTTCGTCTATACGAAGAAGACCTAATCTACCGTGGTAAGCGTCTAGTAAACTGGGATCCTAAACTGCACACTGCGATTTCTGATCTTGAAGTTGAAAACAAAGACAAAAAAGGCTTCATGTGGCACTTCCGCTACCCTCTAGCGAACGGTGTTAAAACGGCGGATGGCAAAGACTACATTGTTGTTGCTACTACTCGTCCAGAAACCATGCTTGGTGATACTGGCGTAGCCGTAAACCCAGAAGATCCACGTTACAAAGATCTTATCGGTAAAGAAATCCTGCTTCCTGTTGTGAACCGTCTTATCCCTATCGTAGGCGATGAGCACGCTGACATGGAAAAAGGTACTGGTTGTGTGAAGATCACACCAGCTCACGACTTTAACGATTACGAAGTTGGTAAACGCAACAATCTACCAATGATCAACATCCTAACGTTCAACGCTGATATCCGTGATACTGCTGAAGTATTCACAACCAACGGCGAAGAAAGCGATGTTTACTCAACAGACATCCCTGCTAAGTACCAAGGCATGGAGCGCTTTGCTGCTCGTAAAGCTATTGTTGCTGAATTCGAAGAACTTGGTCTTCTTGAAGAAATCAAAGATCACGACCTAACCGTACCTTACGGCGACCGTGGTGGCGTAGTTATCGAACCAATGCTGACTGACCAATGGTACGTACGTACAGCACCTCTTGCTGAGCCTGCAGTTAAAGCCGTTGAAGATGGTCAAATCCAGTTCGTGCCTAAGCAGTACGAAAACATGTACTTCGCGTGGATGCGTGACGTGCAAGACTGGTGTATCTCTCGTCAACTTTGGTGGGGCCACCGCATCCCGGCATGGTACGACAACGATGGTAAAGTTTACGTAGGTCGCACTGAAGAAGAAGTTCGTGAAAAGAACAACCTAGCGCCTGTTGTTGTACTTAAGCAAGACGACGACGTACTAGACACTTGGTTCTCTTCTGCACTTTGGACATTCGGCACGCAAGGCTGGCCTGAAGATACTGAAGCACTGAAAACATTCCACCCATCTGAAGTACTAGTATCTGGTTTTGATATTATCTTCTTCTGGGTTGCTCGTATGATCATGATGACCATGCACTTCGTGAAAGACGAAGATGGCAAGGCTCAAGTACCTTTCAAAACGGTTTACATGACGGGTCTTATCCGTGATGAAAACGGCGACAAGATGTCTAAGTCGAAAGGTAACGTACTTGACCCAATCGACATGATTGACGGCATCGGCCTTGAAGAGCTAGTAGAGAAGCGTTGTGGCAACATGATGCAACCTAAACTGGCTGCTAAGATCGAAAAAGCAACACGTAAAACTTTCGAAAACGGTATCGAACCATACGGTACTGACGCACTGCGTTTCACTCTTGCTGCTATGGCTTCAACTGGCCGTGACATCAACTGGGACATGAAGCGTCTTGAAGGTTACCGTAACTTCTGTAACAAGCTATGGAACGCAAGCCGTTACGTACTGATGAACACAGAAGAGTACGATTGTGGCATGTCACTGTCTGTTGAAGACCGTGCAAATATGGAATTCTCTCTAGCGGATAAGTGGATTGAATCTCAGTTTGAAGTTGCAGCGAAAGAGTTTAATGCTCACCTAGACAACTACCGTCTAGACATGGCAGCAAACACGCTTTACGAATTCATCTGGAACCAATTCTGTGACTGGTACCTAGAGCTAACGAAACCTGTTCTTTGGAAAGGTACTGAAGCTCAGCAACAAGCGACTCGTTACACGCTTATCACGGTTCTAGAGAAGACTCTACGTCTTGCTCACCCTGTTCTTCCTTACATCACTGAATCTATCTGGCAGAGCGTTAAGCCGCTAGTAGACGGCGTTGAAGGCGAGACAATCATGACTCAAGCGCTTCCTCAGTTTAACGAAGATAACTTCAATGCTGAGATCGTAGAAGACATCGAATGGGTTAAGACTTTCATCACAGCTATCCGTAACCTACGTGCGGAATACGACATTGCACCAAGCCAAGGCTTAGAAGTAATGATCAAAGTCGCTGATGAGAAAGACGCTGCTCGTATCGAAGCGAACAAGATCGTTCTTAACTCTCTAGCTAAACTAGACGACATTAAAGTTCTAGCAGACGGCGAAGAGACTCCGGCTTGCGCAACTAAACTGGTTGGCAAATCTGAGCTGATGATCCCAATGGCGGGTCTTATCGACAAAGATGCAGAGCTTGCTCGTCTAGATAAAGAAGTAGCTAAAACTCACGGTGAGATTAAGCGTATCGAAGGTAAGCTAGGTAACGAAGGTTTCGTTGCTAAAGCACCAGAAGCGGTTATCGCGAAAGAGCGTGAGAAGCTAGAAGGTTACCAAGAGACTCTTGTTAAGCTTGAAGAGCAAAAAGCGACCATCGCTGCTCTTTAAAACTGAATGAACGAGGAGGTTTCTACCCTCTCGCTCTAGATAAAAAGGTTGGCCTTTATGGTCAGCCTTTTTTTATGCTCCAAGCTCCAGTCTAGTCAAACTCACTCTAGTTAATTGATAGCTTTTGCCTATCAAAACAATCTTAACTGCCCATTAGATTTAATGATAATAATTCTCAATAATAGTTCTATCGAAACAACACAACGACTGAGTAATTATCATGAAAAAGACACTAACCTTTGCTGCATTACATTTTACTATCGCATTTAGTGTCGCTTACGTACTAACAGGCGACATCTTAATTGGTAGCTTAATCGCTATGATTGAGCCTTCTGTGAATACGGTCGCCTTCTATTTTCATGAAAAGGCGTGGGCTCAAGTTCCAGCGCTTAAGGCTCGTCAATGGATGACAAAACTAAAAACAGCAAGCTTTGCGACCATTCACTTTAGTGTTGCCTTTACCGTAGTCTACTTGTTGACTGGCGATGCCTTCATCGGCGGCGTGATGGCTTTGCTTGAGCCAACTTTAAATACAGTTGCTTACTACTTCCATGAGAAAGTGTGGCTACGAAAAGCAGAAAGACAAACAGCCCAACCTCAGTTCTGTTTGCACCAACATGCTTAATTAAGAGAATTTACCATTGACAAAGTTGCGCACCACAATTAAATTAATTGCGGTGCGCAACTTTATTTAAAGGTGAAAATTATGGATGCTCGAAAACTAAGACAATACTCCCGCCAAGCCGTGCGCTTACTGGGTATGCTTGATAAACAATGTGGTGAGGTCACACTCACTCCTGTCCAAGCTCATGCATTAGGAGAGATCCAACTCCAGCCTTTAACCATCAATCAATTAGCACAACAGCTCAATGTCGATAAATCTAATGCCAGTCGAACGGTGGCTGGCCTCAGCAAACTTGAGTTGGTAGAGACTATCGAAAATCCAAAAGACAAACGCAGCCAATTGGTGACACTGACGTCTCTTGGGCAAAACATGTTGAGTCAATTAGACGTGCAACAAAACACCTTTTTCGAAGACATGCTGCTGACTCTCAATGAGGATGAGCAAGAACAGCTGAAAGTTGGATTGGAAACTTACTTAAAAGGGTTAGCGAATGTCTGCCAAGCTGACGAGTTCATACTTCGCCCACTCACTCAATCAGATAACCCGCAGTTAGCCGAGGTGATTCGTAAAGTTTCAGCGGAACATGGGCTAACCGAAGATAAAGGTTATGGCGTGGCCGATCCTACCCTTGATGACATGTACTCTGTCTATAACAAAGAGAACGCAATGTACTGGGTGATCGAACATCAAGGTGCAGTGGTCGGTGGCGGTGGTTTTGCACCATTAGCAGGACGACCAGATGTGTGTGAGCTACAGAAAATGTATTTCCTACCACAAACCCGAGGGCAAGGTTTGGCAAAGCGCATCGTTGCTCAAAGCCTAAAACTGGCTAAGCAGCTTGGCTACCAGCACATGTACTTGGAAACAACAGAATGCTTGGGTGCTGCAGTAAAACTCTATGAAAAACTGGAGTTTGAACACCTTGATTCAGCTTGGGGAGAAACAGGCCATGATGCTTGTGAAGTTGTCATGGCCAAAACGTTATAAGTATCAGATGCTAGTTGCTAGCTTTCAACGTAAAAAGTTACTCACACAAGACGCTGGATTTAAGGCAACGAAAGAACTCTCTTTTTGCCCATCGAGTTCCACTTCTAACTGGTATAAGTGCTTAGGGTTAGGCTTCTCAAGGTTAAATACCATAGGAGCCTCCACCTGAAACACAACGCCAGTATGCTCAGCTCGCACATCTATCGGCATTACAAGAGTCATGCCGTTGAACTTAATTGATGCGGATACCAAACCTGCTTTTAGCGTCTGATAAATCACATCCACTTTAAACTCACAGCCACCACCGTGGTGCCAGATCTGCTCGGTGACAACTTGTTCTAGTTTGACGTTTCGAACGAACTGCAGATAAGGTGCTTGCCAAATCCCGATGCGTGAATCAGATTTAGCGATAGCTTGTAAAGAGATAGACTCATCCATATCTTCTTCAAGCAATAGGCTCTCCTCTTCTTCCAAAAACAGGATCTCAAAACGGTTTCGACCAGACTGCATATAAGGGCGGATGTCTTTGCGATATTCAGCTTGGCTACCATCGCAATCAAACACGGCCACACCGTTAAGTCGCACTTCAGCAAAGTAATCGACACCCGCTACAACTAACTCAACAAATGGGCACGCCAACATAGCATCATCAACTTCGATGTCATGCATCAGGTGCCACTCTTGCTCTGCGATTTCATCTTCACTTAAGCTATCAGGGAGCTTTGAGCTTAATGGAGCGGGAAAGGTAATATCATCTTGTGGGATAGAGAGATCCGTCAATGGCGAAATTTGCCAAAGACCATCGAGAAGTAACCGCATATCATTCCTTGAGCCAGATCAATTTTGACCGCATTATAATGAATGAATGCATTTAAAGACATTTATTTTTCTGAGGATAAAAAAATGCCAGCTCTAGGCTGGCATTCTTTCAAACTGGGAAGAAATTACTCTTCGCCTTCATCATCTTCGTCAGGGTAGATAGCATCTTCACCTTCGTAGTAAGTGCCCCAACCGTCGTAGATAATGTCGAATTTCTCTGCAAGGTTCACAAGCTTCTCAACTTGCGCATCGATCGCTTCAGCATCTAGAGCTGACTGCATGGTTGCATCACAGCAAAGTAGCTTGTTGCCATCTTCGTCTTCTGTCTCTTCAGCTTCAAGCACTTCAAAGCCCATTTTGAATGCTTCAACAACTGCTTTCTCAAGCACTTCGAAATCTTCAGCAAATAGGTGATGCTCGATATCGTATAGAGCTTCAGGATCGCTACCATCTTCAATTAGTGCTGCAATGATGTCGCGAGTCTCTTCCTTTTGAAATTCAATTAATTCCGCTACTGATAGATATTCATCTTCGTGAGACATGTGTCTGCTCCAGAGTGTTGACTATGAAAAGATCAAATTTGATTGCCACGAAATATGGCACGGATCGTCCAGAAAAGCCACCCAGATCAGGCTTAGAAAGGTAAGTTTATCGCTAGATAGCGGGGACAAGATCAATTCAAAAGTGAAATCAAAATCACAGAAACAAATTTTCAACATTTTATTAACTGACGTCTGTTTTAGCATTTCATCTTTATTGTCGCTTCAAGCGTATTTGAATAGAAATTGCGTGCTTAGTCACCACAGATGCATACGTTCAACCCGTTTCAAGGTGCATAAAATCCCAGCTTGCTATCAAAAAGTGAATAATAGTGAATAAAAAGTCACGAATAATAAGCAAAATAGATTTCTCGCACACACTAAATCGAGCATAGATCTTCAAAACAGTTGTTCCATGAGATACATGCTCAATTAGTATTTAAGCCCAAAAAACCAAATCAACCCGGTTTTTAATACCGTAAATTCAAAAAATACTTTGTATTTACGCAACCTCCAAAACTTGCATATTACGGCCAAGCTTGTCATAAATAGACGCTGGATTAATAGTAAGGATGCAAAATGAGTAAGCTGTACGTTGGCTCCGAAGTCGGTCAATTAAGACGAGTTCTCCTAAATAGACCAGAAAGAGCACTCACCCACCTCACCCCTTCAAACTGTCATGATCTTCTATTTGATGATGTACTTGCCGTTGAAGCTGCTGGTGAAGAACATGATGCTTTTGCAGAGACACTGCGTAGTCAAGACGTAGAAGTACTACTGCTACACGACTTGCTTGTCGAAACGCTTGCCGTACCTCAGGCTCGCGAGTGGCTGCTGAATACTCAAATCTCAGATTTCCGTTATGGGCCGACTTTTGCCCGTGACTTAAGAAGCTATCTTGCTCAAATGGATAATGAGCATCTAGCAACGATCTTACTCGGTGGCTTGGCTTATTCTGAACTCCCTATCAAATCATCGTCGATGCTACCTAAGATGCATCGCCCACTTGATTTCGTTATCGAACCACTGCCGAACCACCTATTTACGCGTGATACCTCGTGCTGGGTTTATGGCGGTGTATCGCTGAACCCAATGATGAAACCAGCTCGTCAACGCGAAACAAACCACTTACGTGCTATCTACCGCTGGCACCCTGTGTTTGCTGGGCAAGACTTCATCAAGTACTTCGGTGATGAAGATCTGCACTACGACAACGCCAATATTGAAGGCGGTGACGTACTGGTTATCGGTAAAGGCGCGGTACTGGTTGGTATCTCTGAGCGTACGAAGCCTCAAGGTGTTGAAAACCTAGCGGCGAGCCTGTTCCGTTCGGGTCAAGCAACCGAAGTGATTGCTATCGATTTACCAAAACACCGCTCTTGTATGCACCTTGATACGGTGATGACACACATGGATATCGACACTTTCTCTGTCTACCCTGAGATTGTTCGCAAAGATCTAGACACTTGGCGCCTAACACCAAAAGAAAATGGTGAGATGCGCGTAGAGAAAGCGGAAAACTACCTGTCTGCAATTGAAGGGGCTCTAGGCCTTGATCAGCTGAAGATCATCACGACTGGCGGTGACAACTATGAAGCTGAACGTGAACAGTGGAATGACGCTAACAACGTACTGACAGTGAAACCGGGTACTGTAATCGGCTATGAACGCAATGTTTACACCAACGAGAAGTACGACAAAGCGGGCATCGAAGTTCTGACAATTCCAGGTAACGAGTTAGGGCGTGGTCGTGGTGGCGCTCGTTGTATGAGTTGTCCTATCGAAAGAGACGGCATCTAAGCTGATAGTTCAATAGAGCAAGCACAATAACTTATCTAGGCCAGTACCATCGTACTGGCCTTTTTTATCAAATAAATAAAATAAATATTCACAAATATAGCATTTTTATGTTTAACTGAGTTCTTCATTGATTCTATATACACAAGGAGCGAGAGATGGCCTTTAATCTTCGCAATCGTAACTTTCTAAAACTTCTCGACTTTACTCCTAAAGAGATTCAGTTTTTACTCGATCTGTCTGCTGACCTAAAAAAAGCTAAGTATGCAGGTACAGAGCAGAAAAAGCTTAACGGTAAAAACATCGCTTTGATCTTTGAAAAAGCATCAACACGAACTCGATGTGCTTTTGAGGTAGCTGCCTTTGATCAAGGTGCTCAAGTCTCTTATTTAGGCCCTTCTGGTTCTCAGATTGGCCAGAAAGAATCAATGAAAGATACGGCTCGTGTATTAGGTCGTATGTACGACGGCATTGAATACCGTGGCTTTGGCCAAAGCATTGTCGAAGATCTTGGCGCATACGCTGGTGTACCAGTTTGGAACGGCCTAACCGACGAATTCCATCCGACTCAGATTTTGGCTGACTTCCTCACAATGATCGAACATGGTCGTGGTAAACACCTACACCAGATCAGCTTTGCTTACCTAGGCGATGCGCGTAACAACATGGGTAACTCACTGTTAGTCGGTGCTGCGAAAATGGGCATGGATATTCGCCTTGTCGCGCCAAAAGCCTTTTGGCCAGAAGAACAACTTGTCGAAGAGTGCCAAGCCATTGCACAAAACACTGGTGCAAAAATCACGCTAACCGAAGACGTTGCTGAAGGCGTGAGAGGTTGTGATTTCCTATACACCGACGTTTGGGTTTCAATGGGTGAAGCCCCTGAAGCTTGGGACGAACGTGTAGCAGTAATGAAACCATACCAAGTGAATATGGATGTCATTAAGCTAACTGGCAATCCTCAAGTGAAGTTCATGCACTGCCTACCCGCTTTCCATAACAATGAAACCGTGATTGGTCAGCAAGTCGCAGACAAGTATGGAATGAACGGCTTGGAAGTGACTGACGAAGTGTTTGAATCTGACTACTCGATTGTATTTGATGAAGCTGAAAATCGTATGCACACCATCAAGGCGGTTATGGTCGCGACTCTTGGTCAATAGACAATAATGAAAGTAAACAAAAGCTTGATGTAATCGCTTGCGCTCACAAATTGAAAGCGTATAATTCTCGGCAATTTGTCTGAGAGTAGTGAAAATGACGCCAAGCAATGTTGTGATAAAACATAATGATATTGTGAAAACACCTAATATTGCTCGCAAGCTAGCATGCTTGCCAGGCCGTCTATTCTGCTTTTCAGCACTTTTTTAAAGCCTCCCATTATGGGGGGCTTTTTTATAGCCAATACATTATTGTGGGGAAGAAGATCATGGCGAATTCGCTCTATCAAAAGCACATCATCTCAATTCCAGAGCTTTCTCGTGAAGAGCTAGAATTAATTGTTCAAACGGCAGGTCAACTTAAAGCTGAACCAAACCCAGAACTCATCAAGAACAAAGTTGTTGCCAGCTGCTTCTTCGAACCTTCAACACGAACTCGTCTCTCTTTTGAAACTGCGATTCAACGCATCGGTGGTGATGTGATTGGTTTCGACAGTGGCGGTAACACTTCACTGGCGAAGAAAGGTGAAACGCTAGCAGACTCAGTGCAGGTTATCTCTTCATACGTTGATGCTTACGTAATGCGCCACCCTCAAGAAGGTGCAGCACGCCTAGCTTCTGAGTTTTCTAACGGTGTACCGGTTATTAATGCTGGTGACGGTGCAAACCAACACCCAACGCAAACGCTATTAGATTTGTTCTCTATTGCAGAAACACAAGGCCGCCTAGATAACCTAAACGTGGCATTCGTTGGTGACCTGAAGTACGGTCGTACGGTTCACTCTCTGACTCAAGCACTCGCGAAATTCGACAACATCTGTTTCTACTTTGTAGCCCCAGAAGCGTTGGCGATGCCTGACTACATTTGTGAAGAGCTTGATGAAGCGGGCATCAAGTACCAACTACTAACTGACATGGAAGATGTGATTCCTGAACTGGATGTTCTGTACATGACACGAGTTCAAAAAGAGCGCTTTGATGAGTCGGAATACGCGCACATCAAATCAGCGTACATTCTAACGGCTGCACTTCTAGAAAACGCACGCGATAACTTGAAGGTTCTGCACCCTCTTCCTCGCGTTGACGAAATTACTATCGATGTCGATAAAACACCTTACGCTTACTACTTCCAGCAAGCCGAGAACGGTGTTTACGCACGTGAAGCATTGCTAGCCCTTGTTCTTAACGAAACGCTGTAGAGGAGAGATATCATGTCTAAAGAGACTCAATTAAAAGTTGAAGCAATCAGAAACGGTACTGTTATCGATCACATCCCAGCGAACATCGGGATCAAGGTGCTAAAACTGTTCGACATGCACAACTCTCACCAGCGTGTGACCATTGGCCTAAATCTGCCGTCATCGGCACTAGGTGGAAAAGACCTGCTCAAGATTGAGAATGTGTTTATCACAGAAGAACAGGCAAGCAAGCTGGCGCTTTACGCACCTCACGCAACAGTGAACCAAATCGAAGATTACGAAGTGGTTAAGAAGTTAGCCTTAGAACTTCCAGAGCAAATCAACGATGTGTTCGAGTGCCCAAACACTAACTGCATTACACACAACGAGCCTGTTGAAAGTAGCTTTAAGATCTTTGAAAAGAAAGAAGATATTCGATTGAAGTGTAAGTACTGCGAAAAAGTTTTCTCTCGCGAAATCGTGACAGAAAGATAACGTCATACGGCAACCCGTTTGAACGCAAAAACTATCAAATACCTCGCCTGTGCGGGGTATTTTGCGCTTTACCTAGCCTAAGTTTGAAGGCACACTGAAAAACGATTTTTATCTAATAACTGATGGAATAAACCAATGACTAAAGTACTTCACACAGAATCTGCTCCAGCTGCAATCGGCCCATACGTACAAGGTGTTGACCTTGGCAACATGGTACTGACTTCTGGTCAAATCCCAGTAAACCCAGCAACTGGTGAAGTATCTGCGGATATCGCAGTGCAAGCTCGCCAATCTCTAGATAACGTTCAAGCGGTTGTTGAAGCTTCAGGCCTGACTGTAAAAGACATCGTAAAACTAACGGTATTCGTTAAAGACCTAAACGACTTCGGCACAGTAAACGAAGTTTACGGCAAATTCTTCGATGAGCACGGCGTTGCAAACTACCCTGCTCGTTCATGTGTTGAAGTCGCTCGCCTGCCAAAAGATGTAGGTATCGAGATCGAAGCTATTGCAGTTCGTAAATAGTCTTTAGTATCTAAATCTACAATGAACGTCTGAGCATAAAGCTGAGTGTTTATCAGATACAAAAAAGGTTGCCTAATTGGCAACCCTTTTTTATTGTTCGTCGTTTTGCTCAATTACTTCTTGTTAAGCTCAACCACTTCTTTATCTAATTCTTCAAGTTTCGCCGCCATTTGCTCACGAGCTAAGTTAGCCAGTTCACGAACGTTAGACTTATCAAAACCTTCAGTGCTGATAGGTGGCAGCATCTCAACAATCACATGACCATTGTTCCAACGGTTTAGTTTCACTCCACCTGTAGAGCTACATACGATAGGGATGATCGGTAAACCAGCGCCAATTGCAGCGTGGAAAGCACCTGTTTTGAATGGCAACAAACCACGACCACGAGAACGCGTCCCTTCAGGGAACATCCATACTGAAACATCGCTCTCTTTTAAGCTAGTCACTACCTGATCAATAGTACCTACTGCTTTGCTGCGGTTAGCACGGTCAATAAGAATGTTACCCGTCAGCCAGTAAAGCTGACCAAATAGCGGCATCCACACTAGGCTCTTCTTACCAACAGTCACAACTTTAGGCGTTACCGCTGATGAAATCGTGAATAGATCCCAGCTGTTCTGGTGGTTCGCCACATACACATGTTGGCCACGAGAATAAGCATCTTCTGGGATACGAAGTTCTAACTTCATGCCGAAAATTTTCGACATACGACCGAAATAACGACCGAAGGTAAATACGTGTTTCGGATTACGTGGGCTCAGTAAACAGTAACCACACCCAAATACAAACATAAGAATCGCAAATATCGCCACTGCGAAAATACGTAATATTGCTATCATTTTGTTCCTCACCAACCGCTAAGCGGATTCATCTATTCGCACAAACACTGGCAATAGATTCACTTGCGGTAAATACAACTATAAAAAAGCCGAAACCAAGGTTCCGACTTTTGTGTTTTCATTTTACTGACTCATGAACTCACTAACCTAAGTTAGCTAGACTCACGAAATCGTGTAATGTTTGCGCCTAGGGCTGACAGTTTATCTTCAATCTTATCGTAGCCACGATCGATGTGATAAATACGGTCAACGATGGTTTCACCTTGAGCGATACAGCCAGCAATAACAAGGCTCGCAGATGCACGAAGGTCCGTTGCCATTACTTGAGCGCCGCTCAACTTTTCCGTTTCACCACAGATAGCCGTGTTGCCTTCAATTTCCGCTTTTGCACCCATTCGCTGTAATTCAGGAATGTGCATGAAGCGGTTTTCAAAGATAGTCTCAGTGATAACACCACTGCCCTTCGCCATCATGTTAAGCAGAGTAAACTGAGCTTGCATGTCGGTTGGGAAGCCAGGGTGAGGTGCTGTTACGATTTTCACCGCTTTCAGCTCACGACCTGTCATATCAAGGCTGATCCAGTCTTCGCCCGTTTCAACCTTCGCACCCGCTTCTTCAAGCTTCGCTAATGCAGCTTCAAGAAGATGAGCGTTAGTGTTACGACAAACGACTTTACCGCCAGACACTGCCGCAGCAACAAGGAACGTACCCGTTTCAATACGGTCTGCAACCACAGAGTGTTGACCACCACCAAGGCGTTCAACACCTTCGATAGTAATCGTATCTGTACCTGCGCCAGAGATCTTAGCACCCAGCTTGTTTAGGAAGTCCGCGGTATCAACAATCTCAGGTTCACGCGCAGAGTTGTCTAATACTGTTGTACCTTCCGCGAGTGTTGCTGCACACATGATAGTAATCGTAGCGCCAACGCTTACTTTATCCATCACGATGTGCGCGCCTTTCAGACGGCCATCAACACTTGCTTTTACATAACCATCTTCCAACGTAATCGTTGCACCTAGCTGCTCTAGGCCATGGATATGCAGATCAACGGGACGAGCACCAATCGCACAACCACCAGGAAGTGACACTTGGCCTTCACCAAAACGAGCCACTAGTGGACCTAAAGCCCAGATAGAAGCACGCATTGTTTTTACTAAATCGTAAGGCGCACAAAATTCATTAATTTCGCTGCCATCAACATGAACGCTACCGTTACGTGATACTTTTGCGCCAAGACGCTTTAGTAGTTCCATCGTAGTATCAATGTCACGTAGGTGAGGAACATTACTCACTTCCACTGGCTCTTCAGCAAGAATTGAAGCGAATAAGATAGGTAGCGCTGCATTTTTTGCGCCTGAGATCGTCACTTCACCGCTTAGCGGCTTGTCCGATCCAATAACTCGAAACTTTTCCATCATAAACCTTAAAGTGACATCAGTTTCTTATCACGTTCCCACTCTTCTGGCGTGAAAGCCTTAATAGAAAGAGCATGGATGTCATTGCGTTGAATGTATTCCATTAGTGGGCCGTAGATTAGTTGCTGCTTCTTAACTCGATTCATGCCGTCAAAACATGGATCAACTGCAACAACTTCGTAATGACTGCCTTCACCCTTCACGAAAATCTCTTGAAGGTTCAGTGCCTCTGCTAATAATTCTTGTACTTTTGTGCTGTCCACAAATAGCTCCTGCCTAATTTTTTATGTGTTCTGCCATCATTGGCTGGATATTGCTCAATTGGAACAACGTTCGTAATTGTTCTGGCACGAAACTGAGCATTATATGACAGTTTTGATTTTTTGCATGCTCTAATAAGTGAATTAGCATCACCATTCCTGCTGAATCGACTCGATTTATATGGCTAAGGTCAATTTCAACGCTCGATTCCGTTGTTTGCCACTTTTCCAATATACGCCAGATTGCAGGGACACTGTCTCGGTCAATATCACCGAGCAGCTGATACTCTTTAGAGCTTAGTGCTTGCCATTGAGAATGGCTCATTATTTGTTACTCTCAAAACGAATCGGTTGTGCGGCCAGTTTCTCTAGTTCGTCGGCAACTTGTAAGATACCTTCCTGACGAATCTTAGTATTCCACTCTGACTGCTTGCTCGATAACAGGCTAATCCCTTCCGCAACCATATCAAATGCCTTCCACTCGCCCGACTTCTTGTCTTTACGAAGCTTAAACTCAAGCTTGATATTAGGTCGCGGCGAATCGATGATGTCTACCTTGATACTGGTAATACGGCTATCCGCTTTGATTTTTGGTTCAGGACCAAATTCAATTGTCTGATCGGTATATTGAGTCAGTACCTGAGCGTAAGAAGAAACCAGGTATTTACGGAATGAGTCAATAAATACACGCACGTCTTTTCTATCCGCGCCTTTCAGGTTTGGCCCTAGTAACTTAAGTGCTGCATATTGCGCATTCACATAAGGCATCAACTCTTCTTCCACAATGACCTTCAATAATTCTGGGTCTTGGTGGATGTTGTCTTGTTCGCTCTTCAAACGATCAAATGCAACTTCTGCTACTTGAGTCATCATCTGGTACGGCTGAGTACGATCAATCGCTTCTGCAGCAAAAGCTTGAGCCGACATCAGAAAAGCGACGGCTGTCAGAAACCATAGCTTGAATAAGTTATTCGTCTTTAACATGTGCCTACTCCTTAGCTTCGCTATCATCAGAACCACCAACGCTATACAGCACTTGGCCAATCAAATCTTCTAGTACCAATGCCGACTTAGTGTCTTCAATCGAGTCACCATCAACCAACATCTCTTCATCATCAAAAATGAAACCCGGCACCAAACTGATGTACTGCTCACCGATTAAGCCAGACGTTAAGATTTGAGCACTAGAGGTATCTGGAAATTGTGAGTACTTCGAATCAATAGACAATTGAACCACTGGCAGGTAGCTCTCGGTATCAAGCTCAATGCTTTGAACTCGACCAACAACCACACCGCCCACTTTCACAGGAGAACGAACCTTTAGGCTACCAATGTTGTCAAAGGTCGCATTTAGGTTGTAAGTATGGTTCGAACCTATACCTTTTACGTCAGCGACTTGAAAGATCATGATTAAGATTGCGCAAATTCCGGCAATAACAAAGGTGCCGACCCATAATTCTAATTTTCGAGTTTGTTGCATGATTAATTCCCAAACATCAATGCGGTAAGAACAAAATCTAGCCCTAATACCGCTAGAGAAGAGTGCACTACTGTGCGTGTGGTTGCCTGACTGATACCTTCAGAGGTTGGTACCGCATCATAACCATTGAAAAGTGCGATCCAAGTGACGGTGATAGCAAAGACCATACACTTGATCATGCTGTTACCAATATCTCGGCCTAGCTCAACAGAAGACTGCATCGCAGACCAGAAACTACCATGGTCAATGCCTTTCCAATCAACACCCACTAACTGGCCGCCCCAAATACCTACCGCCATAAAGATCATAGCAAGCAATGGCATTGAGATAAGCCCGGCCCAAAGTCGTGGTGCAATAATGCGCTTTAGAGGGTCAACGGCCATCATCTCAAGACTTGAGATCTGCTCCGTTGCCTTCATTAAGCCAATCTCAGCCGTTAACGCCGAACCTGCGCGACCTGCAAACAGCAGCGCTGTCACTACAGGGCCAAGCTCACGCAACAATGAAAGCGCGACCATTTGACCAAGGTTACCCTCAGCACCGTAGTCGATTAACACAACATAACCTTGCAGGCTGAGTACCATGCCAATGAACAGACCTGAAACTAAAATAATAGCCAATGACTGAACGCCAACGCTATAAAGTTGTTTTACTAACAAAGGGAAGTTTTTTAGTCGCGGGATGCTAAACAAAGCCCCGAATAACATCAGGCTTGCTCGACCAAATGACTCGCAAATCGCAAGTGTGCGTCTACCGACACCCGCAATAGTTTTAGCAATCATATTAAAACAAATCCTTTTCTAGACTTTGCGCTGGGAATCTAAACGGCACAGGGCCATCAGCTTCACCTTGCAAGAATTGCTGCACTCTCGGATCGTCGTTGTTGTACAACTCTTCAGGCGTTCCTGCTGCAATGATTTTGCTATCGGCCATGAGATAAACCCAATCCGCAATACTCATTACTTCTGGAACATCGTGAGAAACGACAATCGAGGTTAAGCCCAACGCTTGATTGAGGTTACGAATAAGCTCAACCAAAACACCCATGGTGATAGGGTCTTGGCCAACAAACGGTTCGTCGTACATGATGAGTTCTGGATCCAAGGCAATCGCACGTGCCAACGCTGCTCTTCTCGCCATACCACCAGACAATTCACTCGGCATTAACTGTGCCGCCCCTCGTAACCCTACCGCCTCAAGTTTAAGTAATACGATGGTACGAATGAATTTTTCATTCAGTTCAGTGTGTTCACGTAATGGAAACGCCACATTATCAAAGACATTGAGATCCGTAAAAAGTGCACCTGACTGGAAAAGCATGCTCATTTTTTTTCGTGCTTGATACAGCTTTCGACGTGATAATGCAGGGATATTGTCGCCATCAAACCAGACTTCGCCTTCATCTGGCGGCAATTGACCACCAATCAAACGCAGTAAGGTCGTTTTACCGATCCCTGACGGCCCCATGATTGCGGTTATCTTACCTTGAGGTACCTCTAAACTTATATCATCAAAGATAACGCGATCACCGCGTGAAAAGCTGAGGTTCTTAACTTTCACAAGCTCAGTGTTCAACATATTTTTGTTGTTTCCTTGCTTTAAAAAACGCCATTTATGGCTGCAATAATAATGAGTCTACTTTAGAATTAAAAGCACTGTTCGATTAATTCATATTAAACAGAAAAGTATGGCAGGGATTTGAAAGCATTGAGAAATTATCCATTCGATTCTATTTCTTTACTACTAACTGGTAATTAATTTGTCGAGTGACTTCCCTTTTAACTAGCAACAAGTCAAAATTAGCGGTTAATTCTCCGTTTTTTATTAATTTTTAGGAATCATCATGCTTGAAGCGATTGCGTTTCTTATTATCGGTCTAGGTTTTTTGGTGTGGAGTGCAGATAAGCTGGTTTACGGTGCCGCTGCTCTTGCTCGAAACTTCGGTATTTCACCACTAGTTATCGGTATGACGATCTTAGCAATGGGGTCTTCGGCTCCTGAAATGATGGTTTCTGCAACAGCAGCCCTTGATGGCAAAACAGATACAGCCGTTGGTAACGTTTTAGGTTCAAACATCGCCAACATCGCACTGATTTTAGGTATTACAGCACTGATTAAGCCATTATCTATTAGCTCAGGCGTGATTCGTCGTGAACTACCATTAATGATCGGTGTCACTCTACTAGCGGGCGCCCTATTGTGGGATAACCACTTAGGCTTCTATGAAGGCGTATTATTGTTTGTTCTTTTTGCCGCGTTTTTGTTTGCTATGTTGCAAATCAGCCGCAGCGAGAAAAAGAACGGCGATGCTTTCCTTGATGAACAAGAATCAGAGATCCCAGAAGGCGTAAGTAACCCTAAAGCCGCAATGTGGGTGGTGATTGGTCTAATCGTCCTACCTTTAGCTGCTGATATGCTGGTAGATAACGCCGTGATCATCGCGAAATTCTTCGGCATGAGCGACCTTGTAATTGGTTTAACCATCATTGCCGTTGGTACAAGCCTTCCTGAACTTGCAGCATCACTGGCTGGTGTAATGAAGGGTGAAGACGATATGGCCGTGGGTAATATCATCGGTTCAAACGTATTTAACATCCTTGCTGTTATGGGTATCCCGGGCATCTTGAATCCTTCAATCTTGAGCGAGTTTGCAATGGGTCGTGACTTCTGGGTAATGCTAGGTGTCTCACTACTGCTTGTTGTGATGGCGCTAGGAAAATCACGCAGTGTGAATCGTATTGAAGGCGGCGTGTTAATCGTGACGTTCGTGGCCTACCAAAGTTATCTACTAATGAACATGTCGGCTTAATTGTTGATTTAACTTCCCGTACTTGGAGTATTTGATGTCTCAGCCATTTGATTATCGCAGTGTTGCCAAACAAGTTTTGGAAACCGAAGTTGCAGGTCTTACTCAATTAGACCAATATTTTAATGATGATTTCTGCAAGGCTTGTGACCTTATCTTGAACAACAGAGGCAAAGTTGTTGTGATGGGTATGGGCAAATCAGGCCACATTGGCAACAAAATCGCGGCAACTCTGGCAAGTACCGGAACTTCGGCTTTCTTTGTACACCCGGGTGAGGCGGCGCATGGTGACTTAGGCATGATCGAGCCGGGTGATATTGTGATTGCGATATCCAACTCAGGTGAATCAGGAGAGATCCTCAGCCTATTCCCTGTACTAAAGCGCCTCAACATCAAGATCATCAGCATGACAGGTAAGCCAGCATCGAACATGGCGACCTTATCTGATATCCATTTACAAATTTCAGTACCAGAAGAAGCGTGTCCTCTGGGCTTAGCGCCAACGACTAGTACCACAGCAACGTTGGTTATGGGTGATGCATTAGCCGTTGCACTTTTACAAGCGCGAGGCTTCACCGCTCAAGATTTTGCACTGTCTCACCCAGGTGGCGCTTTAGGTCGTCAACTGTTGTTGAAACTCGACGACATCATGCATACAGGCGATGCACTTCCTGTTGTAGCACCCGACGCATTAGTAAGAGACGCTCTACTGGAGATATCTCAGAAAGGTTTGGGGATGACAGCCATCGTTGGTGAAGATGGTCAAATGGCCGGTATTTTTACTGATGGTGATTTACGCCGTATCTTAGATAAACGCGTTGATATTCATAACACGCAGATCGGCGATGTCATGACACTAAATCCGACGGTAGCAGAACCCAACATGCTTGCGGTTGAAGGCCTAAACTTGATGCAAGCGAAGAGCATCAACGGCCTGATGTTGTGCCAAGAAGGCAAACTGGTTGGAGCGCTAAACATGCATGACTTACTGAAAGCAGGAGTAATGTAATGACACAGACAGTCGAAACTCTCTACGGCACGGTCGATGCTGATGTATTTGCAGTAGCCAAAGAGATCAAACTTCTAATTTGCGATGTCGATGGAGTCTTCTCAGATGGTCGAATCTACATGGGCAACAACGGTGAAGAGCTGAAAACCTTCCACACTCGTGACGGTTACGGCATCAAATCACTGATGAACGCAGGTATTGAAATCGCAATCATCACAGGCCGTAAATCTCAGATTGTTGAAAATCGAATGACGGCTCTCGGTATCAAACTTATTTATCAAGGCCAAGACGATAAAGTTAAGGCATACCAAGATATTTGCGATAAGCTTTCTGTAAGCCCTGAGAATACAGGTTACATCGGAGACGATCTGATCGACTGGCCTGTAATGGAAAAAGTTGGCTTGAAGGTATGTGTTGCAGATGGTCACCCTCTACTTGCAAAGCGTGCAAACTACGTGACAAACATTAACGGTGGTCATGGTGCGGTACGTGAAGTCTGCGACCTTATTTTACAAGCAAGAAATGAACTCGACGTGCATAAAGGTTTAAGCATATGAGTTTTACTCGTATTATCTATTTAATACTAATATTTATTGCCTCTTGGTCGACCTATTATCTGTACGACAAAGAGCAAACATCGACGATACAAGTGGCTCCAAATTTGGAGCTGCCCGCGTTTAGTGGCAAAAGTCTGAACAACATTAGCTATGACCAATCTGGTATCCGTAGTTATCAAGTTGAATCGACCTATTTAGAACACTACTCAGTGGTTGGCGACACGCACTTTCAAAACCCAGTCCTTTCGGTATTTCGTGAAGGACACACGATTGAATGGCAAGTCACCGCTGATCGCGCGATTATGGATGAGAATCAAGTTGTCACGTTTTATGACAACGTGGTAGCAAAGAACCTGCTGCCAGAAGCGAGCTTCGATACGATGACCACAGATAAAATGGTTGTTGAGCTGACTAGCCGAGATTTTTATTCAGAGACTCCGGTCCATATGATCGGTACATTTTTTGAAACTGAGGGGCAAGCAATGAAGGGTAACTTCGGTACCAACAATGCAACCCTCTTTAATTCTGTTCAAGGTAGATATGAAACTCTTACACCTTAGTTTATTCGCTTTGACCCTTGCGGCGCCTAATGTCTATGCCCTTTCTTCGGATAGCGAGCAGCCTGTCTACATTGACTCAGACAGCCAGCAATTGGATATGAAAAGTAACCAAGTGACTTTCCTTGGTGATGTGAACCTTAAGCAAGGTAGCATCAACATCAATGCCGATAAGGTTATTGTTACTCGTAACGCCGTAAATGGTGAGATTGAAGAAATTCAAGGCTTCGGTAAGCCTGCAACCTTCTCTCAGCTGACTGACGACGGGAAGACACTCTACGGTGAAGCTGATGACTTACATTACCAGCTTGTTGCTGACCGATTGATCATGACCAAAAATGCGATGCTATCTCAAGATGGCAGCATCATTCGTGGCTCTAAGATCACTTACCAGATCGGCTCTCAGAAATTAGTCGCTGACAGTGGTGAGAACAAACGAGTGTCAACGGTTTTACAACCAACGGAAGTGAATAAGTAACGATGGCTGTCCTAAAAGCAAAAAACCTAGCGAAAACATACAGCAAACGTAAGGTAGTAACCGACGTTAGCTTGCAGGTGGAGTCAGGTCAGATTGTTGGCCTGCTTGGACCAAACGGTGCAGGTAAAACCACGTCGTTCTACATGATTGTTGGTCTGGTTGCGCGTGATGAAGGCACTATCAGTATTGATGACCGAGACATCAGCATCTTGCCAATGCACAGTCGTTCACGTCTTGGTATCGGTTACCTGCCTCAAGAAGCATCTATCTTCCGTAAGCTATCTGTGGAAAATAACATCATGGCGGTTTTACAAACCCGTGATGAGATGACCAACGAACAGCGTCAAGATAAGCTAGAAGACCTGTTAGAAGAGTTCCACATCCAACATATCCGCACCAGTAATGGTATGGCTCTGTCGGGTGGTGAGCGTCGTCGTGTTGAGATTGCTCGTGCACTAGCAGCAAACCCTCAGTTTATCTTGCTGGATGAACCGTTTGCTGGTGTTGACCCGATCTCAGTAATCGATATCAAAAAAATCATTGTTCATCTGCGCGATCGCGGCTTGGGCGTTTTGATTACCGACCACAACGTTCGTGAAACTTTAGACGTGTGTGAAAAAGCTTACATCGTAAGCCAAGGACACCTGATCGCTGAGGGAACTCCTGAAGATGTTCTCAATAACGAACAAGTTAAACAAGTTTATCTAGGCGAACAATTCCGTCTATGATTATATAGAGAGTATCGAGAGTTCTAAGAATAATAACTAGGTAAGTAACACTGAATGAAACCCTCATTACAACTTAAGCTAGGCCAACAGTTAGCAATGACTCCTCAATTGCAGCAAGCGATTCGTTTGTTGCAATTGTCTACTTTAGATTTGCAACAAGAGATCCAAGAAGCACTTGAATCTAACCCACTACTCGATGTCGAAGAAGGCAATGAAGATACGCCAACATCGGAAGAAAAACCTAGCAGTGACGAGAAAGAAACAGTTGAAGCCACAGAGCAAGACTTACCTGATAGCTCAGACTTAATCGAAAAATCAGAGATTGGCAACGAACTCGAAATCGACACAACTTGGGAAGATGTCTACAGCGCAAATACCGGTAACACTGGCATTGCGATTGATGATGACATGCCTGTTTATCAAGGCGAGACCACACAAAGCCTGCACGATTACCTACTTTGGCAACTCGATCTAACACCCTTCACAGATACAGACCGAAGCATTGCTTTCGCGCTCATTGATGCCATCGACGACTATGGCTACCTCACCGTATCTTGTGAGGACATCCTTGAAAACTTCGATAACGAAGAGATCGAGCTTGATGAGATTGAAGCCGTTCGCAAACGAATCCAGCAATTTGACCCATTAGGCGTCGGTTCAGTGAACCTGCAAGATTGCTTGTTACTTCAACTAGCCACCTTCCCACAGGATACACCTTGGCTTGAAGAAGCTAAGTTAGTGCTTACTAGCCATATCGACCAACTCGGTAATCGTGATTACAAACTCGTAATCAAAGAGACCAAGCTGAAAGAAGCAGAACTGCGTGAGGTTCTGCAGCTAATTCAACAACTGGACCCACGACCTGGCAGCAAGATTACACCTGATGAAACCGAATATGTGGTTCCGGATGTATCTGTATTCAAAGACCTTGGCAAATGGTTAGTGACCATTAACCCTGATAGCGTGCCTAAGCTGAAAGTGAATCAGCAATACGCCGATCTGGGTAGCAAAGGCAACAGCGCTGACAACCAATACATCCGTTCAAACTTGCAAGAAGCGAAGTGGCTAATCAAAAGCTTAGAAAGCCGAAATGAGACGCTACTCAAAGTTGCGCGATGCATTGTTGAACATCAGCGTGATTTCTTCGAACATGGCGAAGAAGCGATGAAGCCAATGGTGCTTAACGACGTTGCATTAGCCGTTGATATGCATGAATCTACAATCTCTCGTGTGACGACTCAAAAGTTCATGCATACGCCTCGTGGCATCTTCGAACTGAAATACTTTTTCTCAAGCCATGTCAGTACTGACAATGGCGGTGAATGTTCATCTACAGCAATTCGCGCGCTCATTAAGAAGCTCGTCGCGGCAGAAAATACCGCAAAACCTCTAAGTGATAGTAAGATTGCTGCTTTACTGGCTGACCAAGGAATTCAGGTAGCTAGACGTACGATAGCGAAATACCGTGAGTCTCTGGGCATTGCCCCATCGAGTCAGCGTAAACGCCTGTTATAAATAATTTAGCCCGCAGTTTCGTTAAGCTATTTATAACTAGGTAACCAACTGAAAAGGAAAGTCTATGCAAATCAATATTCAAGGCCATCACGTTGATCTTACCGATTCAATGCAAGACTATGTTCACACCAAATTCGACAAACTTGAGCGCTTCTTTGATCATATCAATAGCGTTCAGGTTGTTTTAAAAGTTGAGAAAATCAATCAAATCGCAGAAGCTACCCTGCATATAAATCAAGGGGAAATCCATGCGACAGCAACAGATGAAAGCATGTATGCCGCGATTGATTCATTGGTTGATAAACTCGTCCGCCAACTCAACAAGCACAAAGAAAAGCTAAGTAGTCACTAACATGCAATTAAGCGAAGTACTTTCATTGGACTGCACCAAAAGTGCAGTCCAATGCACAAGCAAAAAAAGAGCCCTTGAGCTCATCAGTCAGATCGCAGCAGAAAGCTGTGGTCAAGATTCAACAGAACTGTTTGAGTGCATGTTGAGCCGTGAGAAAATGGGTAGTACAGGTATTGGTAATGGCATTGCTATTCCCCATGCTCGTATGAATGTCAGTGATAAAGCGATTGCTGTATTACTGCAATGCCAAGATCCAATCGAATTTGATGCTATTGATAATCGTCCTGTCGACCTACTATTTGCTCTGCTTGTTCCAAGTGAACAGTGTAAGGAGCATCTAAAAACCCTTTCATGTATGGCAGAACGACTTAACGACAAGCAGACTCTTAAACAGTTGCGTAATGCTCAAAGCGATCAAGAGCTTTACGACATCATGATTCAAGTGCCAACTTGCGAGCAATAACATGCGATTAATCGTGGTTAGTGGCCAATCTGGGGCCGGTAAAAGTGTTGCACTACGAGTCCTTGAAGACTTGGGGTATTACTGTGTTGATAACCTACCCGTAAACCTGCTCAACGACTTCGTCGAATCGGTACGCGAAATCAATCAAAACGTTGCCGTGAGCATTGATATTCGCAACCTACCGAAAGAGCCTCAATTAGTCACAGACACGCTAGAGCAACTTGAAGCTGCCACTGATATTGATGTGAACGTCTTGTTCCTCGATGCAAGCAAGCAGACGTTACTCAAGCGCTACAGCGAAACACGCAGAATCCACCCTCTATCAATCGGCCAAGAAAAGCTCTCTCTTGAACAAGCGATTGATTTAGAAAAGACACTCCTGACACCTCTTGCTGAACAAGCCTGCATTGTGATTGACAGTAGTGACTGCAACCTCTATGAATTGAGTGAAAAGGTTCGTTTTAAAGTGGAAGGCAAAGAAAAGCAAGAGCTGATCATTGTCTTTCAATCATTCGGTTTTAAATATGGCCTGCCAAGTGACGCTGACTATGTGTTTGATGTTCGCTTCTTGCCTAACCCTCATTGGGAACCAGATTTACGACCATTAACGGGCCTCGATGCCCCGATTCACTCTTTCCTAGAAAAACACCCAGAAGTTATTGAACTCAAGCAACAGATCCAAGGCTTTGTTGAACAGTGGCTGCCAATGTTAGAGAAGAATAATCGTAGCTACCTAACAGTTGCGATTGGTTGTACTGGCGGTAAGCATCGCTCGGTTTATCTAACTCAGAAAATTGGTGAGTACTTCGAACAACTTGGCCATCAAGTTCAAATCAGACACGCCTCCCTAGAGAAGCACCAACAGGGCTAACCATGGAATTAACTCGAACTGTACTGATCCAAAACCGCTTGGGTCTTCACGCTAGAGCAGCCGTAAAGTTGGTTGAGCTTGCACAAAGCTTTGATGCGACCATCACGATCCATAGCGAAGAAGATAAAAGCGCGACAGCAGACAGCGTGATGGGCCTGCTTATGCTGGAATCAGCACAAGGGCAACACATTACGATTCAAGCTGCTGGCACCGATTCACAGCAAGCACTGGATGCTGTCTGTCATCTAATTGAAGACAAGTTTGATGAAGGTGAGTAGCGAAAGCGCTTCATTTACAACACCCAAAACTCAAACAGCGAACCAACCAATATTAAATCTTAGTTCTACCTAAGTTTATGATTTAAATAAGCCCCAGAATTAAGTTACTATTCCAAGCATTGTTAGAATAATGAGATAGGAGGAAAATATGGCAGAGCAATTAGAATTCGACCAAGCTCACCAAACCCTCCAAGAAGTCAGCGAAGCCCTAGAAAACGGCCGATTTGTTCACGTACGCCGACAACTTCAGGACATGGAACCTGAGGATATTGCACACCTTTTAGAAGCCTCCCCTCGCAAAAGTCGTGACGTACTCTGGCAACTCACCGATCCAGAAGACTACGGTGAAATTCTTGATGAACTAAACGAAGACGTCAAAGATGCTCTTGTGTCAAAAATGGCACCCGAGACCTTGGCAGAAGCAACAGAAGGCATGGAAACCGATGACGTCGCGTACGTACTTCGAAGCCTACCCGACGATGTTTCTCGCGAAGTCCTTTCTCAAATGGACTCCGTCGATCGTGCTCTAGTTGAAACCGCACTGTCGTACCCTGAAGATTCAGCGGGTGCGATCATGAATACCGACGTAATCACGATTCGTGGTGATGTCGATGTCGACGTTGTATTACGCTATATGCGAATGCGTGGCGAACTGCCCGATGCAACCGATGCGCTGTATGTTATCGATGAAGAAGAACGTCTTATCGGTAACCTATCGCTTACTACGCTAGTAACAACTCAGCCTGATGTTCCAGTATCAGAAGTGATGGATGATGCCGACGAAGCGATCGCGGTTGAAACCAGTGCTTCAGATATCGCGAGCCTATTTGAACGTCGTAACTGGGTTTCTGCACCTGTCGTCGATAGTAACCAGCACCTTGTGGGTCGTATCACCATCGATGACGTGGTTGATGTTATCCGTGAAGATGCCGAGCACTCAATGATGAGTATGGCAGGTATGGACGATGACGAAGATACCTTCGCACCGGTCGTAAAATCCGCTCGTCGTCGTAGCGTCTGGCTTGGTGCTAACGTACTCGCGGCACTGGCTGCGGCATCTGTTTCCAATATGTTTGAAGCAACGCTCGACCAAATGGCAGCGATTGCGGTTCTGATGACTATCGTGCCTTCTATGGGCGGTGTTGCTGGTAACCAAACCGTTGCACTGGTGATTCGTGGTTTAGCACTCGGTCATATCGGTGACAGTAACAAACGCGAACTACTCCTCAAAGAAGCGGCTATCGGCTTCCTCAACGGCGTTCTATGGGCCGTTATCATTGGTGGTATCGTTGTGGCTTGGAAAGGCAACTGGATACTGGGAGGCATCATCTCAGCAGCGATGATGACCAACTTGATTGTCGCGGGTATTGCTGGTGTAACCATCCCTGTGATGCTGAAGAAGATGAATATCGACCCGGCATTGGCAGGTGGTATGGCACTCACAACAGTTACTGATGTTATTGGCCTATCGGTGTTCCTAGGCTTAGCAACCATACTGATCTAGTTATCATAAGCAGCTAGCCATTTTTTGACGAAATACAGAAAACAAAAAGGGAGCCATTGGCTCCCTTTTTTAATTCATCAGATTGAATTGAATTACTCGCCCGCGACTTTCATCGACTCAAGCAAGATAGAACCTGTTTGAATCTGTGAACGCGTTTCAACATCGTTACCGACTGCAACGATCTGATTAAACATGTCTTTTAGGTTACCCGCAATCGTCACTTCTGATACTGGGTATTGGATCTCTCCGTTCTCAACCCAGAAGCCTGCAGCGCCACGAGAGTAATCACCCGTTACTGTGTTTACGCCTTGCCCCATCACCTCAGTGACTAGGAAGCCAGTGCCCAACTCTTTTAGCATCTGCTCGAAGTTTTGACCGGTCGATTTAACGAACCAGTTATGAATACCACCAGCATGACCGGTTGGCGTCATATCCATTTTACGTGCGGCATAGCTCGTTAGTAGGTAAGTCGCTAAAACACCGTCTGTGATGATTTCACGATCTTGAGTGAACACACCTTCGCTATCAAATGGGCTTGAAGCCAAACCACGTAGGATATGAGGACGCTCAGAGATATTGAACCAATCAGGTAGGATTTTCTGACCTAAATGATCCAATAAGAACGATGACTTACGGTAAAGATTACCACCACTGATCGCCATCACTAGGTGACCGATAAGACCTGTCGCAACATCATTTGCGAACATGATTGGGTATTGACCTGTTGGTAGCTTTTTCGCATCCAAACGGCTAATGGTCTTTTCTGCAGCTTCCTGACCGACACGCTCAGGCGTCCACAGCTCGTCACGGTGACGTGCAACGGTGTAGCTGTAGTCACGTTCCATTTCACCATTAGCGCCTTGTCCAATCACGCAGCAGCTCGTGCTATGGCGGCTTGAAGCGTAACTGGCTAGTAAACCATGGCTGTTACCGTAAACCTTAACGCCGTAGTGGCTGTCGTAGCTCGCGCCATCACTTTGTTTGATCTTGTCGCTATAAGCGAGCGCTTGCTTCTCAGCAGCAATCGCAATCTCAGCGGCATAGTCAGGGTTCGGTTCATCAGGGTGGAAAAGATCCAAGTCTGGAATTTCTTTTACCATGTATTCTTTTGCTGCAGGACCTGCAAAAGGGTCTTCAGACGTGTACTGAGCGATATCAAGCGCGGCTGCTACCGTTTGAGCAATCGCCTTCTCACTCAGATCAGATGTAGATGCGCTGCCTTTTTTCTGGCCGCGATAAACAGTAATACCAAGTGCACCATCACTATTAAATTCAACGTTTTCCACTTCACACATACGTGTTGAAACACTTAAACCCGTTGACTTAGTAATAGCAACTTCAGCGGCGTCGGCACTCACAGAGGCCATGTCCAACGCTTTTGCTACTGCGGCTTCTAGCTCAACTCTTTGCTGGGCGACTTGCTGTTTTACATCCATATCTATTCTAATTTTGTAGGTCAATATTACGTAGGATAACAAGAATTTCGCTTTCTCCCCAAGATTCTTGCTAAAATAGGCAATATATTCGTTTGAGATAGTGACATAGGCAGAAAAGATGGCTCGCAAAAACCAAAAAGCCCCATGGGAACCAGAAGAAGAAATCATCTGGGTAAGTAAGACAGAAATGAAAACCGACATGGAAGCGCTACAAAAACTGGGGGAAGAACTTGTTTCCCTGAAGCCTTCTGTATTAGACAAGTTTCCTCTGTCTGAAGATTTGGCACAAGCGATTAAAGATGCACAACGCTTTAAAAATGAAGCGAAGCGCCGTCAACTTCAATACATTGGTAAAGTAATGCGCAATGTTGATCCTGAGCCAATTCAAGCGGCTTTGGATAAAGTACGTAACAAGCACTCGCAAGCAACCGCTGAACTGCACAAGCTTGAGCAACTGCGTGATCGCGTTGTTGCTGAAGGCGATACTGCCATTTCAGAAGTCATGGACATGTACCCTGAAGCAGACCGTCAGCGTCTTCGTCAGCTAGCTCGCCAAGCTAACAAAGAGAAGTCAGCGAACAAGCCAGCAAAGGCTTCTCGTGAAATCTTCCAAATCTTAAAAGAGCTAAAGCTAGAAGACTAATCTTTGTCGCTTTACTCTGTAAGATAAGAAAAGACCTAGCGCATGCTAGGTCTTTTTTTTCGGCGTACTCAGTATCAAAATACATTCAATATCAAATCGAAGCCATCACTCACCCGCTTTCACAAACGAGCTCAGTTCTGGTTGTGGGTGGTCAGCGGTAAGCTCGGCTATCGAGTCTTCAACCAACACCTTCCCCAATGCCACAAACACAAACTTGTTCGCAATACTGCGCGCATCACCTAAGTGGTGTGTCACCATCAAGACGGTAATGTTGCGTTCTGCTGCTAATCGTTTTACCAAGCTCAACATCTCTTCGCGAAGCAAAGGGTCAAGCGCAGAAAAAGGTTCATCAAGCAGCCAAATGTCGTGTGGTTGAACAAAACAACGCGCCAACGCCACACGCTGACGTTGCCCACCAGATAACTGTTCAGGCAGCCTATCCAAGTACTCCGCAACACCCACTTGTGCAGCTGCTTGCTCAATATCGAGCTTTTGGGTTGCGGTAAGCTTTAACCCCGGATGCAGACCTAATCCGATATTTTCACGCACTGTGAGGTGAGCAAATAGATTGTGTTCTTGGAACAACATCGCCAACGGGCGTTGGTGCGCTTCTTTGCCAATCAATGATTGTCCTGCCACCGAGATCTCTCCCGATGTCGGCTCAATAAACCCGGCAACCAATGCAAGCAGCGTTGATTTGCCTGCACCACTTGGCCCCATCAGAGCAACAATATCGCCCTGCTCTGCTTGGAAATCAAAACTAAACAACTCTTGGTGATAGTGGTAATCCACATCTTTCATCACTAACATCATCGGTTCCTTAACTCTTTAGCTTTGAGCTTCGAGTAAACAAAAATTCAATCAGACTAAAGCTGCCCACACTCAACAACAATAAACTCACTGACACCACAGCCGCCGCTTCCATTTGATAGCTGCCTAACAATTGGAATAGATACAAAGGCAGTGTTCTAAAATCTTGGCTACTAAACAAGGCAATTGCACTTAAGTCGCCCATCGCCAGCATAAAGCTGATTGAGAATGCCTGCGCCATAGGTTTACGTAATGCACGCCACTCCACCAGCCTAAAGCGAGTGAACCCTGTCATTCCTAAGCTTGCACACACATACTGATACTGCTGAGAAAGGTGCAGCATAGGCTGAGCTAAGGTTTTAATCACGTAAGGCAACGCCATCAAACTGTTTACGGCAATCACGATAAAGAAAGCCAAGCTGAACACGTCGGTAAACGAGCGTAGTAATAAGAACAAGCCCGTACTGATCACCAAGCCCGGCGTCACCAAAATAATAGTGCCAATCAGCTCAATCTTATCCGCTCTAAAGTTCTTGTTCTGCAAACGCCATGCGCGACTGGTTAGCAGGATCGCAATACCAATACCAACGGCGATAATACTTGCGAGGGAAGCAACACGAACCGAGGTCATTAACGCTGCCCAAAATGGCTCGCTGCTCAGTACAGTAAGCGCCTGAGAATTAATACCACTGAGAATAACCATGGCTAATGGCGGCAATACCAGCATTGAGACTATGATGATCCAAAAGCTATCCCAAGCTTTTGACCACCAGCTGTCCCTAACCAAATACTTCTCTTCCGACAGATGACTGGCCGTCACAGATATAGGCTTAGACAAACGCTGAATACTCACCGCTAATACGCCACATAACAGCATTTGCCATATCGCGAGTAACGCGCCAGCTTGCAGGTCAAAGTCGAATTTGATTGCTTGATAGATGGCTAGCTCAATGGTGGTCGATTTCGGACCACCACCCAACGCCATCACGGTAGCAAAGCTGGTGAAGCACAACATGAAAACCAAGCCACACACATGTGGCAATTGCTGTCTTAGCCTCGGCCATTCAACCCATTTAAATTTATTCCAATGACTCATGCCTAAGTGAGCACAGAGTTTATGCTGCTCGGCAGGCACAGTATCTAACGCTTGCAAAAGTAAACGGCTGGCATAAGGCAGGTTGAAGAAAACGTGCGCCAACAAAATACCATTCAAGCCATAAATCGAGAATGGTAGCTCAATGTCGAAGTTCGCCAAGAATTTAGCGAACCAGCCACTGTTGCCGTAAATCGCTAGCAAGCCAAATACACCGACCAACACAGGTAGAACTAAGGTCGACGCGAACAACCTTAATAACAAGGCTCGTCCAAAAAACTGTCTGCGGCACAGAGCGTGTGCAATAGGTATAGCAAAGCCAACACTCAGCACCGTTGAGAGTGTCGCTTGATAAAAGCTGAATTTCGTTACATGCCAATAGTAAGGATCGGACCATACTTGGCTGATATCAAGAGAAGGGGCATTGCTAAGCAATGCCCCAACTGCTGAAACCACGAAGGCGGTAATGAGTATCGCAACCCAGATCCCTACCTTAGGTGTTTTCTTTATCATAAATTGATTTTTTACCGTAAATGGCTCACTCCAAACATCACTGGCGAACCTTTAAATACAGAAAGCTAGTTTTGAGTAGTAAGTTAAAAAGTAAGTGCACTCTGCCATTCACGAATCCAAGGCTTACGCTTCTCAGCGATCTCTTCAGAGCTAAAGCTCAGTGCTTTCTGTGGAACTGTTAGCTGCTCAAAGCCTTTTGGTAGCTCGACAGCCGTTACTGGGTACATCCAGTTACCTGTCGGCATCGCCGATTGGAATTCATCACTTAGGATAAACGCCATAAACTCATCAGCAAGCTTTTCGTTCTTGCTGCCTTTAACCTTAGCGGCTACTTCCACTTGAGTGTAATGCCCTTCTTCGAAGTTCGCTGCTGCGTACTTCGAATCACTTTCTGCAATGATGTGATAAGCCGGAGAAGTTGTGTAAGACAGAACCAAGTCAGACTCACCTTCTAGGAACATAGAGTAAGCTTCAGACCAACCTTTGGTTACCGTAACGGTTTTCTGAGCCAGCTTCTTCCAAGCTGCCGTTGTTTCATCACCGTAAACCGACTTCATCCATAACATCATGCCTTGACCAGGTGTTGATGTACGTGGATCTTGATAGATAACTTTCAGATCATCACGCTGCTCAACCAGCTCTTTCAGGCTCTTAGGCGGGTTTGCGAGCTTCTCTGTGTTATATACAAAAGCAAAGTAACCAAAGTCATAAGGTACAAAGGTCTTATCATCCCAACCATTAGGCAATGTTACTGATGAGGTATCAACATTGTGCTCAGCCAGTAAACCCGTCGCCTTCGCTTCAGCCATTAGGTTGTTGTCTAGGCCTAATACGATGTCAGCCTTGCTGTTGCCGCCTTCAAGACGCAAGCGGTTAAGGATAGACACGCCATCTTCAAGCGCGACAAAGTTCACATCACAACCACACTTCTCTTCAAATGCTTTTTCAACGGCAGGACGAGGGCCCCAATCCGCAGCAAAAGAGTCATAGGTGTATACAGTCAAAGTGTTGTCTGCAGCGAAGGCAGAAAAAGAGATCGCTGTAGTAACAGCAAGAGTAGTTAATGTGAATTTCACTGGACGCTCTCCATGGTCTGAGCGGCACAGGTTTGAGGGAGGAGAACGATAGAGGTTGTTCCTAACTCAATTCCTACGCCAGCATTATCTGGTTCAGGTTTACGGGTCCCAAGCACCTGCTTGATCTCAGCTCGCATTCATTATTTGAATGGTTCGCTCCCCGATGAGTGTTCAGAATTGTAATTCGAATTTTAACAATAAGCTATCAAGTTTGGATCAATTACGTTGATCGTAACCCCAACGTGGCACTAAACCTTGCTCGATACCAAGATGGTCCAAAATGCGCGCCACCATAAAATCAACCAAGTCTTCAATCGATTTAGGTTGGTGATAAAAGCCCGGAGCCGCAGGCATGATTGTCACGCCCATGGTTGAGAGTTTGTGCATGTTCTCTAGGTGAAGCGTAGAAAACGGCGTCTCACGAACCACCAATAGCAACTGACCTCGCTCTTTCATGACTACGTCTGCTGCTCGCTCAATCAGGTTATCCGATAAGCCATGAGCAATTGAAGCCAAGCTGCCCGCAGAACACGGACACACCACCATCTGCTTCGGCGCAGCTGAACCAGAGGCAACTGGTGAGAACCAATCATCTTTACCACACACCACTAGCTTTTCTGGGGCGCAGCCGAGATGCTTAACCAAAGCTTGTTTCGCAGCTTCCGGTCCAGCAGGTAACTTAAGCTCATGCTCTGTCGCTAAGACTACTCGCGCAGCCGACGATATCAGTAAATACACCTGATAATCGGCCGCTAATAGGCATTCGAGTAAACGCAGTCCATAAGGCGCGCCAGATGCGCCAGTGAAAGCAAGAGTTATCGCTTTATCGTGTTTTGTCATGTTCTCAGTTACTTCAAATTATAAGGTCTTGGGTCGGGTTAACCTTTAAGGGCTAACGCATCCAACAATTTCTGGTGAATACCACCAAAGCCACCATTACTCATTACCAAGATTTGATCGCCCGCTTGTGCCTCTGAGACAATTTTAGCAACGAATGCATCCATGTCATCACTGACGTGTGCAGGTTGATGACAAGCATCTGCGACATCTTGTACAGACCAATCAATGTTATCTGGTTGGAATAAATAGGTAGAATCCGCTTGTTTAAGCGAATCAGCCAAAGTTTCTTTGTGCACGCCACGCTTCATGGTGGCAGAACGAGGCTCTAAAACAGCAATGATTTTTTTCGTGTCGACCTTATTACGTAAACCACCGAGCGTAAGTTCAATCGCTGTCGGGTGATGTGCAAAATCATCATAAACAGACACACCAGCCACCTCGCCTTTGAACTCCAAACGACGCTTGGTGTTGATGAAAGCCGCTAGCGATTCACACGCTAAATCCGGTGTTACGCCCACATGTCTTGCCGCCGCAATCGCCATTAAGGCGTTGTTCACGTTGTGGTCGCCCACTAAATCCCAATCTACCGTTCCAACACATTCGCCTTGGAAATAAACCTCAAATTTAGAGCCGTCTTTAACCCGCTTCTTGGCATCCCAATCACCGAGTTCACCACTCGATTCCGTCTCACTCCAGCAACCGCGAGATAAAACGTCTTGAATAGCCGTATCTTGCTTCGGTGAGAAAATGCGGCCATTGCTTGGCACTGTACGCACTAAATGATGGAACTGACGCTTGATCGCTTCAAGATCATCGAAGATGTCAGCATGATCGAATTCAAGATTATTCATGACCAAGGTTCTTGGATGGTAATGCACGAACTTAGAGCGTTTATCGAAAAAAGCACTGTCATATTCGTCAGCTTCCACCACGAAGAACATGCTTTCGCCCAGACGAGCTGAGATACCAAAGTTACCTAACACACCACCCACTAAGAAGCCCGGCGAATAGCCACAGTCTTCTAAGATCCAAGCTAGCATGCTAGATGTTGTCGTCTTGCCATGCGTGCCTGATACAGCCAACACCCAACGGTCGTGCAGCAAGAACTCTTGCAACCACTGCGGACCAGATGTGTATCTAAGGTTGTTATCCAATACATACTCAACACACGGATTACCACGGCTCATCGCATTACCGATAACCACAAGGTCAGGCCTTGGTTCTAATTGACTAGGGTCGAACCCTTCAATAATCTCAATCCCTTGAGACTCCAACAAGGTGCTCATCGGAGGATAAACATTCGCGTCACTGCCGGTAACCTTGTGACCTAACTGACGAGCCAATACCGCAGCACCACCCATGAAGGTGCCACAAATTCCTAAGATATGAATATGCATAAATTGCTTCCAAACGCTTGGCTAAATGAACCATGTCTAAATCAAACTACTTGCACTCATTATCATTAAATGACGATTAAAAGCGAGCGGCAATGCAAAACAAATTGAGTCGACATAGTAAGTGAGATCTGTGTCGCTTAGTTCATTACCATTAAAAAGATCTAACCTTTAGAATTTAGGTAAGCGTCTAGATGAATAAAGCCCACTCAAGAGGCCGAATCTACAGTGCTCAAATCCCCCCTAATATTGAGAGAAGTTTAAGGAAATAACATGTCTGAGATGCGCACCCTTGGTGAGTTCATTGTTGAGAAACAGAGTGACTTCCCCCATGCAAGCGGTGATCTATCATCCCTTTTGTCGTCTATTCGACTTGCTGCAAAAATTGTTAACCGTGAGATCAACAAGGCTGGCCTAGTCGACATCACTGGCGCTGTTGGTACAGACAACGTGCAAGGTGAAGAACAGCAAAAGCTAGACCTTTACGCGAACGACAAATTTAAAGCGGCTCTTGAAGCTCGTGACCAAGTTTGCGGTGTAGCAAGTGAAGAGGAAGACGAAGCAGTCGCGTTCAACAAAGAGCTCAACAAAAACGCAAAATACGTTGTTCTGATGGATCCACTTGATGGTTCTTCAAACATCGATGTGAATGTATCTGTTGGTACAATTTTCTCTATCTACCGTCGTGTGTCTCCTATCGGAACGCCACCGACACAAGAAGATTTCTTACAGCCAGGACACAAGCAAGTAGCCGCGGGTTACGTGATTTACGGTTCTTCAACCATGCTTGTTTACACAACAGGTGCTGGCGTAAACGGCTTCACCTACGACCCATCATTGGGCACCTTCTGCCTATCTCATGAAAACATGATGATTCCAGATGAAGGCAAGATTTACTCAATCAACGAAGGCAACTACATCCGCTTCCCTACGGGTGTGAAAAAGTACATCAAGTACTGCCAAGAGAATGAGCCAAGCGACAACCGTCCTTACACATCACGTTACATCGGTTCTCTAGTATCAGATTTCCACCGTAACCTGCTGAAAGGCGGCATCTACTTGTACCCAAGCACACAAAGCCACCCGCAAGGTAAACTGCGTCTGCTTTACGAATGCAACCCAATTGCTTTCCTTATGGAGCAAGCGGGCGGTATCGCATCAGACGGTGCTCAACGTATCATGGACATCAAACCAACTGAGCTGCACCAACGTGTGCCTTTCTTTGTTGGTTCAACAAACATGGTTCGTAAAGTAGAAGAATTTCTTGAGCTGAACCCAGAGTAACCCTCTCGCTTCATTCTCAAATAAACACCATTAAAAAAGCCAGCATCTACATGCTGGCTTTTTATTATTCCATTAACTTTTCGTTCGATTATCGAATATCAAACTTCGATTCTGCGCCTCTTTCATAGTTGAAGCGGAACCATTTATCGACATCGTCACAAATACCAAGGTAAGTCTCACCACGGCGACCTAGCGCTCTCGGGTTTTGAGAACAATACTGAGTTTTACCCACTTCATAACCTTGGCCATAAGCGGCATATAAGTCTGCATCAATTGATGGTGAAGACGCGGCTTCAGCCAAACTTGCTTCAGTCTGTTTGGTTTTTCCTTTTAGCGCCATTTCTTCGCCAAAGCTCTGCCAATCGGTTGTGTTCATTGACGTTGGTGGCGGAGTTTGCGCACAACCAAATAACATTACTGATAGCACCAATAATAGATATTTCATAATTTCCTCCTGATGGAAAAGACTAGCCTGTACATTGAGACTTTTAGCTATTACGTCAGAATGCTTCCAGTAGTTCATTCACTATAGCGGGTTGCTCCGCTTACACCAGTTACCCGAAAGTATTTCTTTATTAGCTGTTAGATCAAGCTGATACAAATATACCCATGCTAATCCAAATATAGTCTCTATTTGCTCGCGACGATACTCAACAGGTACATCTTCTAGCCGATCGAGCGACTCCAAAATTTCGTCGTTAATGATATAGACCTCGCCAGCGACACTTTTCTTTCCAGAAATCATCGCCGGATAAGCACCTAAATCAAAAAGGGCAAACGACTCTGGTGTATCAAAGCGTCCCAACAACTCACCATTCTGCAAATAGTGGTGATTGGATTGGCCTTGTCTCAAGGTTCCATAGACGAACACAAGATGCTGCATAAACCCTCCATAAGCCGTTCATCTCAGTAATTCGATGAATGGCTAAAATACTCTCTGTCCAACGGCTCGACTCGGAATCAAACTGCTCTACTCGAACTCAAATTGATAGAGAAGGTCTACCGCACTGTCTAAGCCCGATACGGCTTCAACATAGAGATCCTGCATCAATCGGTAACGAACGGTAAACTCACCCAACGAGTTGAAGATACCCACACCATACTTCACCTGTAAGCCTGGCAGAATGTAACCACTTACCGTTACTTGTGAGTCATCGCCAGAACCTGCGGTATCCAATTGTAGATCTTGTACACCAAATGCTTCACCGATTTCGCCAACAACCTTACCGCTCTTCGCTAAGCTCAAACCAATTAAGGTCGTTGTCATCGAACCGTTCGACTCGCCATCAATATCTTGACCACGCAAGATATAAGACAGCGCATTGGCTTGCGGCATTGCTGGGTCAGAATAAATCTCAATCGTCGGCTCTGTCGCTGGGCCTGTCACTCGAATACCTGCGGTCACGTCATCCTGAGTGTTGTCAGGGTTACGTATCGCATTAATCGCTACGTATGGCTGATCCGGAGGACCATTCATTAGAATCTTACCTTCTTCAATCAACAGGTCTTGTCCGAATGATTGGTAAGTACCATCGACGATATTCACTTCACCGGTGATGAATGGACCTTGGTCTTTTTGAGCCACATTAAGCTTACCCACCAGCTCACCTTCAAGGCCGAAGGCAGACAGTTTAAAGTCATCGCCAATAGAGATATTAATATTGGTCATCACATTGAATGGAATCGTGTCTTCGTTCTCTGGCTCAAGATCTTTATTCAAGATCACTTGATCAGAGGAGACGCCGACCGCTGACGGTGGTAAGTCTTCGACAACGATACGTCCCCACGGCAATGCAATATCACCAGTGATTTTTGCAAGCTCAGGCGTAACATCAATGGTCATATCAGGAACCACCTTAACCTTGACCATCGGCGGTATATCAACCATCAACTCATCAGCAAATACTCTCACGTTCGAGTGCCATGCTTGAAGGTCCTGCCAATCTCCCGAGCCCTCAATATCCAAGTGACCATCAGGCGTTTCGACATTAGCATCTAGCTTCGCACTGTAACCGTCAAAATCGAGATCAATACGGCCGTCTTTAACATCAACAGGCGTGACATCACCTTTTACTTGAATGCCATCAACGGAGAACTGCCCGAAGACTTGAGGATGCATCAAAGAGCCTTTTACCTTTAGGTCACTCTCTAGATCGGCCTTCAACAGGCTGTATTCGCCAAGGATCGGTTGTAAAAAGTCCAAATGGAAGGTTGTCAGCTTAATTGCCGCATCGACCATTTTGTCTTCTGCGAGAATATCCGGTAACGAAACCGTGCCAGACAAGTCACCATTGTCGGAAACATCGAGCTTAAAGTCGGCGTTCAGTTGGTTGTCTTTCAACTGTGCATTCAATGCAACACTTTCCCAACCGAGTGTGATTGGCTCGCCAACTTGTTGAACAACCTGACCTTTCGGCATATCGACGCTTACCGTCACCTCAGGTTCACCTTGTTCCGACCATTTGGCATGAGCGGTCGCATTCACTAAGCCCTGCAATTGCGTCTCTTTAGGCACAAAGGCTTTAACTTGCTCGAAGTCGAATTGGTTAATCGCGAGCTTAGCCTCACCCGACTTCCCGGCTCGGATATCTTCATCCAGACAGACGCTCGAACCCGATTGCTTCCAACAGTGCGCTTGAACGTCGGCATACTGCTTGTCGACATCCGCCTTAATCGCAACAGGTTGGTCTAGTACCCAAGGTCCCTGCTGAGTGGTGATTTTGACTCTATCTAACGAGCCATCCCAAATCAGAGAAGGTTTCTGAATTAACTGACCAGAAATCGCCAAACTTGTCGACACGATGTCGGATATCACATCAAGTGTTACGGTATGCTTCTTCTCACCGCCATTCACCGTTACATCAATGCTATCAACGCTTTGATCTTGGTAGGTTAAGTTCTTCGCTTTTAATACAAGGTCAGCTTGAGCTTCCGGTAATGGCAGTGGAATGACAGAGCCATTAAGTGATAACGACTCAAGTGTTGCCTCGCTATTCCAATCAATCTTATCGACATTTAAAGCAAGGTCGACTTCAGGCTCGTTCGTTGGCCCGCTAAGTTGGATGTTACCAATCACTCTGCCTTTCAACTCAGGAACACTTCTTGCGAGCTCAGGGAAGAAGATATCAACGCCCATATCCCATTGTTTATCAAGCTCACCCTGCGCCTTAATCGAGTTCACCCCGTGAGCCAAGCTCAAGCCGCTGGTTTTCAGTTTAGGCTCACCACTCGCGCTGCGATCCGACGCTGACAACTGACCTTCGATATCCAGAGGGTATTCTCTCAAGATCCCTTCAATATCCAACTTAGGCAACTCAATCGCCCAACCGCCCGCTTCGGTCAACTCACCCGAAGTAACGATGCTTCCGCTAATGTTACCTTCAGCTTCTGGCCATTGCAGACCTGGCTGAATATCTTTTAGCGTCACATCGGCTTGCCAATTAACGAGCTGCTTCCAGTTCGCTTTAACCACACCATTGAGTTCGCCACCCAGCGTGTTCAGTTTTAAGCGTTCAAGTTCAATCTGTTCTGTGGTGCCCTTGCCATCGAGGTCGATGGTTAAGGCAGGTATCTCCTTACCATCCGCTTCACCTTTAAGCTGAACATTGAAACCATCTAATGAGCCATCAGCCTTAAAGCGCTCAATTTCAGCTTGGTAATCACTTTTACCCGAAAGAGGCCATTGCGCTTGGCCATCTTCTAAAAGAAGGTCAAATGGCAGAGTCGGCTCTAAAGGTTGAATGTCCCCAGACAGTTTTGCCTCAATCAATTCAGAAAACTGAGACTCTAGGTTTAGCTTAGCCACACTGCCTTGTGCTTTCAGTGATAACTTCTGACCCGCAAGATCGGTTTCTTTCACCAAAGCATCTAAAGAAAGATCTAATGGGTAGCCATCTTTGAGCTCAATCTTCGTCGCTACGTTCGCGTTCGCCTGCGGCATATCGAGCTCAAGTGTTGAAACGTCCACTTTATGCCCACCTGCTTGAGCTTCAAGTCCAAGGTGGTTCACCACAATCGGAGTTTCTTGTTCTAAGGTGAAACGATTTAGGTCAAAACGCTCCAGCACAACCTGTAACGGAATCCAGACTTCAGGCAGTTCAATCGCTGTTTTAACAGCGGCTTCTGGTTCTACCGTTTCAGCTGGTGCTTCTTCTGTCGATTCTGCGAGCTTAACTTTCAGATCATTGAATAAGGTTGGCGATACACTCAGCTTTTCACCCTGCATACTCAAAGCCGTTGAAAACAAACCCCATTCAATCTCATGACCCAAGATATTCAGTTTGATATCAGACAAAGCGATGCGATTGATCACGATTGGTAGCGGTGTTTTCACCGATGTAACTGGCGGAGTCGGTTCAGTTTCTTCTTCAGAGGCTGGAGGTAATTCCGTAAATGCGAAGTCCAAACCTTGAATCGCTAAGCGGTCGACACACAACTTAGGGTCGAGTAAACAGCGAGGATTAATAGCCAAGCTCAGCTTTTGAACCTTGGTATCGATATGTAGGCTATCATCTTTAAACTGAACGTTATTAAGCGTAAAGCTTGGGAACAGAGCCCCTTTGGTGCTCTCCACTTTAAGTTGTGGCAAGGCTTTTTCAGCGCCCCATAGCACTGTGTTCAACCCTGGGTTGGTGAACAACACAAAACCGAGCAGGGCTATCAACAACAGCAAAATAGACGTCAATGAAATCGACGTCCACTTAATGCATTTGCCCATCACTTTGATCATAATTCTGGCCCTAAACTAAAGTGCAGTTGGAACTCATCGCCTTTCTTCGCATCTAGACCCCAAGCAAAATCTAAACTCACAGGACCGACAGGCGATGCCCAGCGAACCCCGACGCCAGTACCGCGTTTCCAATCTGGCTTATCATTAAATGCATCACCAATATCGTAGAAAGCTGCGCCCCACCAATTTCCAACTAAGCGGTATTGGTATTCAAATGAGCTGGTAGCAAGGAATTTTGCACCTGTTAGTGCGTCACTTTCATCACGAGGAGAGATGGATTCGTAACCATAACCACGAATGCTGTTATCACCACCCGCAAAGAACCTCAGCGAGGGTGACAGCTTCTCAAATTCATCGGCAAAGTTACCGCCGAATTGAAGTCGAGTTAAGCCACGATGATTGTTACCAATGCTTCGAATCCAGGCCGTTTGTCCTTGGAAACGAACCACCTTGGTTTCAGACAACAAGGTGTCATCACCGGCTTCAATCATGATGGTTTGTTTGTCGCCCCACATTGGCATTGAGCCACCACGCGTTCGAGTTCGTGAGAAAGAGATGCCCGGCAATACGAATTGCGCCAAGTCATCTTGCAAACCTTGCTCATAGTTCTCGACCAAGTATCGAATGAACACAGTACGTTGCCAGCCATTATCCAAACGCCAATATCTTTCTAAGGCTAAGTTCGACTCCAAACTTTTGGTATCACGGTTGTCTAGATTCTTCATTCCGTACTTAATTTGATAATAGTCATTAAGCACGTCGTCCAACGGGATTTTGTAGGCTGCGGTAATCGTCTGCTCAGGTTTGGAGATCGACAAGCTGCTATTGAAGCTATGGCCTTGAGCGTTAACCCAAGGTTTCTTCCATTTGAGGGTACCTTTGACACCAAGGTCGGTTGATACACCGATACCCGTTTCGATTTGGTTACGCGCTTGCGGAGCCAGGCTCACCTTCATCGGAATTTCACGGCCTTCACCCAATTGGCTTAAGTCAGGTTCAACAAACACCGAAGAGAACCAATCCGTATTAGACAGGTTTTGGTTGTACTCACCGACTTTGGTGATGGAGTAAGGTTCGCCATCTTCAAAAGGTTTGAGCGATTGCACTCTATCGTCTTCGATTTGGCTGCCCGTAACCTGTGTGGTGCCAAAGTGATAACGGATACCACTGTTGTAATGAAGGCGCACATAAGCACGGTTTAATTCAGGGGCAACTTCGAGTTTGCTGACCTCATACGAACCATCAAAATAGCCTTTCGCTAATCCAAGGTTACGTATCGACGATTTTAAGGAGTCATAGTTACCGTGATTCAGGATTGAACCTTTAGACAGGTTACTCTTAGCGATCAACGCCAGAAAGTCGGGATCGTCTTCAGCTTCACCACTCAACACAATATCTGATGTGTAAATAAGAACAGGCTCCCCCTGCTCAACCGTAACGGTTAATTCGGTGTCGTCTTCAGAGTGAGTGAAAGTGATCGTCGGTTGGTAGTAGCCTAACGCATTCAACGCTTCTTTTATCATAGATTCCACGCGAGATTGGAACCTTAGAGAAACGGCATACTCTTCTTCAGGGACTGCACTCAGATAAGCATCAACATTGTCCTCAAGCGCTCCATCTAGCCCTTTAATCTCAAGGGAAACGTCAGCGAAAGCGAGCGTCGATGACAGTAGAGTGCCAATCAGAACTGGTAAAGTTTTTCTTATCATGTTTAATTGGTGAAGAAGTTATCAATACGTTAATAAGTGAAAAGAAATAATACCGCTAAAAAGGCATTGAGTCTGTAATAAATCTGGTAATAACGCGGTCTAATTTAAAGACTTAATCAATATAAACCAACAGTTAATATGAACCTACAGTTCATAAAAGCCAACGCGGTAAACGTATGCGAAAAGGAATATAACATGCTAAACAAACAACAACTGGTTTCTGCAGCAACCGCATTACCGGGAAATGCTGACCCAATCCGAATTACTGAGCGCCACTTCGTCAATCAAACAGACTTACTCGATGCTCCTACAGGTTCCCAACAAGAAGTCCTGCTTGGTATGGGATGCTTCTGGGGAGCTGAGCGTTTGTTTTGGCAATTAGATGGCGTGATTTCTACATCCGTTGGCTACGCGGGTGGATACACAGTCAACCCAACTTATGAGCAAGTGTGTACTGGCCAAACAGGACACACCGAAGTCGTTCGTGTCATTTTCGATAGTGAACAAACCTCTTTAGCTCGAATACTAGAGACTTTCTGGGAGCGTCATGACCCAACTCAAGGCATGCGCCAAGGCAACGACTTAGGAACCCAATACCGCTCCGCTATCTACACTTTCAGCGAAGAGCAACAATCTATTGCCGAGCACTCTAAACAAGAATATCAAAGAGCAATGACTGAATCTTTAGGCAACGAGATCACGACGGAAGTTCTACCTGCGGGAAAATATTTTTTTGCTGAAACCTACCACCAGCAATACCTAGCTAAAAACCCTAACGGTTACTGCGGACTAGGTGGAACAGGGGTTTGCTTCCCACCACAATAGAGGGCATTTAGGCGCCCTATCTCAAACGATATCCATTAAAAAAGGGCTTCCATTAGGAAGCCCTTTTCGTTGTTAATCTATTTGAAGCGAGACCAATCAATAAAGCTCAGTTACATCGGCAGAGCAGCAATCGTGCCGTTCACTTCTTTAAAAATAGTAAGCTTTTGTTTGTCAGACACTTCAGGAAGAAGCACCTTGCCGTGGTCGAAGCGAAACTCTCCAACACCTTCGATAGCAAACTGGCCCTTGAACAGGACTTTAACGAAACGCGCCACCTGATGTGGGCGGTAAGTAGAAAATTTTCTTAACATAATACAACCTCAATTCCATTTGAGTACTACAGTCACGCACCTGAACACCACCGTATTCAAAGCACATTTAATCGCTAATTCCTTTAGCAAACAGCAAGATAATCTATTGTTCATCTTGATATTGATGCATTATACCTTTTGATAACAAGCCCGCAACTTATTTCTACATCGTACGATAAAAAAGTTAAAGAGGCATTTTTCAAATTTCATATTATACTTCCAGTGCAAACCAATAAGCGGAACAAAAATATAATGAAAAACAAAACTCTACTGGCTTTTCTAGCCGCAGCCTCTCCACTCTTCGCCAATGCTCACAATCTATCTGTAGGATCAACTCTGCCTGCTGTCGATGTTAGCAACTATGGTGAAATCGTTCTAAACGACGGCAATACCGGATATCAAGCTTGGGCAACCAGCAATCTCCTAGGTAAAGTTCGCGTCGTTCAAGCTATCGCTGGCCGTAGCAGCTCTAAAGAGCTCAACGCACCACTGATGGCAGCCATTACCGCATCGAAGTTCTCAGAAGACAGCTACCAAACCACCACCATCATCAACCAAGATGATGCTATCTGGGGTACGGGTTCTTTTGTTAAATCGTCAGCAGAAAGCAGCAAAGAAGAATTTCCATGGTCTTCTATGGTGTTAGATGAAGATGGCACCGTTGCTTCATCTTGGGCTCTGAAAGAAGAGAGCTCAGCGATTATCGTTCAGGACAAACAAGGAAAAATCTTGTTTGTTAAAGAAGGTGCGCTTAACGAATCAGAGATCACGCAAGTCATTGAATTGATTAAAGCGAGTCTTTAATCAGATATTCACCTCTTTTTCGAGACCTTATCAAAGGATATTGTTATATTGTAACAGTATCCTTTTTTAATTCTGTGGTTAATCATCCTCATGTGGCAAGACACACCCAACAATGTGAAACGCAAAACAGGCTTCTTGCTTGGGCTGATGCTCATGCTAAGCGTGTTAGCCGCAACACACATGGTGGACATTGACCCAGAGCACCACACCTCGCATCACTGTGAGCTGTTTTCGATAAATCAGTTCATTACTGCGCACTCGCTGCCACAAGTTCCAGAGTTTCATTCAGAGTTTACTGCCGTTATCACAGAGTCAGTAACCTCACTACAGCGCCTCTATTTCGCCTATTTAGCGCGCTCTCCTCCTGTCAAAAACACTTAATTACCACTACTTTTTAATTAACCTTTATTCAGGAAACAAAACATGAAACCTTCTATTTTAGCCGTTGTTATCGGCATGACTGTCTCTACTAATGTTCTAGCAAACGAAGAATTCCGCTCTCATGGTGCACACGTACATGGTCAAGTTGAAGTAAACATCGCTCAAGATGGACAAGAACTGCTTGTTGAAGTAACAGCGCCAGGTGCCGATGTGGTTGGCTTTGAACATGCTCCAGAAACTGCTGAGCAAAAGAAAGTGTTTGAGCAAGCTATCGCACAACTGAACAAGCCAGACGAACTGTTTAGCTTTAACAATGCGAGCTGTACTCTGAAATTTAAATCAGTGTCTAACACGCTAGAAGACGATCATGATGATCATGAAGGCCATGACCACGCTGAACACGGTCATGATGACCACGAAGGCCATGACCATGCTGAACACGATCATGACGACCACAAAGACCATGACCATGCTGAGCACGATCATGACGACCACGAAGGCCATGACCACGCTGAGCACGATCATGACGACCACAAAGACCATGACCATGCTGAACATGATCATGATGACCACAAAGACCATGACCACGCTGAACACGATCATGACGACCACGAAGGTCATGATCACCACGACCATGAAGGCCATGATCACTCAGAAGGTGGCCACGGTGAGTTCACTGTTGAGTACCACTATGAATGTTCAGATGTTGCTAAGCTAGACACAGTTAGCACTCAGTGGTTCTCTAAGTTCAGCAACACTGAAAAAATGACGGTGAACCTACTAACAGACACAGCTCAAGTGCAAGAAGTACTTAACGCAGAGCGTATTAGTTTCCGATTCTAATCACTCCTAGATCGGATTAAACGTAAATAAGCAGCCAAGTAAGTACCTACTTACTTGGCTGTTCAAATCGGTGTGCTCTAGGGAATTTATGCTTCTAATTGCTGTCCAGTAGATACACCGCTTTAATTATTGGAGCTCGCATGTCTTCTGACAGTTCATCACTTGTGGTCAAACTCGAAAATATTAGCTTTCGTTGGAAGCCTGAATTACCACCAACACTAGAGATCCCTTCTCTGCATATCAAAGCTCAAGAGCACCTTTTCATAAAAGGGCCAAGTGGTTGTGGCAAATCTACATTGCTAGGGCTGCTGACTGGAATCAACCAAGCCGAGCAAGGTGAAGTCTCTATCTTAGGCCAAGACCTGACTCAACTTACACCTCGTCAAAGAGACAAATTCAGAGCCGACCATATAGGTTATATCTTCCAACAATTTAACCTGCTTCCTTACCTATCAGTCATCGACAACGTGACGCTACCTTGCCAGTTCTCAACTATTCGCAAGCAACAAGTCACAGAAAGTAAGAACAGCCTGCAAGCCACAGCTCAAGACCTATTGTTGCGACTAAAGCTGCCTCAAGCCCTAATGGATAAACCTGTTACTGAGCTGAGTATTGGCCAACAACAACGTGTCGCCGCGGCTCGTGCCCTCATCGGCCAACCTAAAATTATCATTGCAGATGAACCAACATCCGCATTGGATCATGACAACCGAGAAGCCTTTATCGAACTGTTGCTAGAACAAGCCAATCAAGCTGGTTCTACTCTTATCTTTGTAAGTCACGATCCAACACTCGAAAAATTGTTCACTCGAACCATAGATTTAAAAACCGTTAACCAAGCTAAGGTTGTCGTATGAAAGCAATTACTCACTTAGCCTTAAAAAGCGTACTCAATCGTAAAGCCACAGCTATTCTGACCATTCTTACCGTGGCGGTGTCTGTCATTCTATTGCTCGGTGTAGAGCGCGTGAGAACCGAAGCCAAGAGCAGCTTTGCGAATACTATTTCAGGTACTGACCTTATCGTTGGTGGCCGTTCTGGCCAGGTAAACCTTCTACTCTATTCTGTATTTCGAATCGGCAATGCGACCAACAATATCGACTGGAAAAGCTATCAAGAATTTAGTCAACATAACGCAGTAAAGTGGGCGATCCCTATCTCACTAGGCGACTCTCACAAAGGCTTTCGCGTGATGGGTACCAACCATAGCTACTTTGAAAACTATCGCTATGGAAGTAAGCAATTACTTACTTTCCAACAAGGTAAAGAGTTTGAAGAGTTGTTTGATGTAGTGATTGGTGCCGATGTCGCGAAGAAACTGGATTACACGATAGGTGACCAAATCATTCTTGCACACGGTATCAGTGATGTGGCGTTCAGCCGTCACGATAACCTGCCCTTCAAGATTGTTGGAATACTGGCACCAACCGGAACGCCGGTAGACAAAACCGTACACGTATCATTAGAAGCAATCGAAGCGATTCACGTTGGTTGGGAGTCGGGTGCTAACCTAGGTCACACGCCAGATGCCGAAACCTTAAAGACCTACGATTTCCAGCCTCAGCAAATCACCGCAATGATGCTTGGACTGAACTCGAAGATTCAAACCTTTGCACTGCAAAGAGAAATCAATAACTACCGTCAAGAGCCGTTGAGCGCAATTATGCCGGGTATTGCTCTGCATGAATTATGGGGCATGATGGCCGTAGCAGAACAAGCATTGCTCATTGTTTCAGGGTTTGTTGTTGTCGCCGGTTTACTGGGCATGCTAAGTAGTCTACTAACGAGCTTGCAAGAAAGACGTCGCGAGATGGCTATCCTGCGTGCAATGGGTGCACGACCTCGTCATGTGTTTGGTCTATTGATTAGTGAAGCCAGCGCCCTGACCTTCTTAGGTATCACATTGGGCGTTGCCGTGTTGTTTGCTCTGATCGCAGTAGTTGCTCCTATTGTGCAACAAAGTTATGGTATCAACATATCGATATCCGCAATCACACCGCATGAGTGGAAACTGCTTATGCTGGTACAAGTTGCCGGAATCATTATCGGCTTTATTCCCGCTTTCAGGGCTTACCGTCAGTCATTATCTGATGGCATGACTATTCGAATCTAAAACAGGAACCTACGATGCAACGCAAATTCCTACTGATACTTGGGCTACTTATGTTCCCATTTATCAGCACAGCTCACGCTGACACCACTCAGAATGAGGAATCGGTATTAACACTCGAATGGATTGATTTAATTCCAGAATCAGAGCGCGCTCAATTAGATTCGTTTGGTATGCCGATGGTAGACCACAACAGCATGGAAAAACCTCAGCAATCGACACTTGGCGCTGTTCGCCCTGAGTTAAACGGCAGCAAGGTTAAGATCCCGGGCTTTGTGATTCCATTGGAAGGCGATGAGAACATGATCACTGAGTTTCTGTTGGTACCGTACTTTGGCGCATGTATCCACGTGCCACCACCGCCACCGAACCAGATCATCTACGTGAAGTTCCCGCAAGGTGCACCCATTCAGCAACTATGGGATGTGATCTATTTGGTCGGTACGCTGAAAACAGAATCGATCAGTCACGACTTAGCTCAGACTGGTTATCTTATTGAAGGTACTGCGATAGAAGAATATGACGACATGTAGTCATTAGAAGGGTGGCTCAAGGATGAGCTGCCGTCACTAAATAAAAGATATTATTCAATAACAGTTTAATAACGATATTGTTTGACCAGATTACGCGATGTAATTAGACAAATAAGCTAGAACAGCTACGTAAGTAGCGAGTAATAACCCTATGCTAAGCTGTTTCTTCAGCTTGTTATCATTGACTTGATTCATAACTCCTCCTTGAGAATTACAACAAATTTAACATTTTATTATCATTAGCAAAAGTAAAATTTTGTTGAAGCCTTCAACTCTGCACGCAAAATCTAGCCACCAATCAGATAAAGAGTTACATTTTAGACAGTTATATCAATCACAGTAAGTAAGTGTTCAGAAATGGCGTTTCAACAAGCTAGGGCGAACAATGAATAACTACGATTGGTATTGAATCACATCCTAACGGTACTCTTATGTCAGAAACCAAACAGCCAGTGATCATTGAGCATGCTAGCGACACACAGCATAAGCATGAGAAAAAGCCTCATATTGCCGATAGTGCCAGTCGAATGCTGCACATTGCCCAAAGCTTCGGTTTAGATTCCTTAATCAGTCATAGCGAGAAAGCGAACGATAAAGCCGCTAGCACACTGATTGAGCGAGCGTTATTGCGAGAGAAGAAACGCAAGGAATTACGCCAAAAGAACTTAGAGCAGATCCTGAAACTGGCACACTCTTCATGTAAAGATGAAGCGGCTGGAGACCCAGATCAGGACTGGCTGTACCGCTTTTTCGATATGGCGCAAGAGATCCACAATACCTCGATGCAAAGGCTGTGGGCTCAGGTGTTGAAAAGAGAAGTCACCAATCCAGGCTCGACTTCGATGAAGGCACTGCAAATCTTAAAAGATATGACGCCAAAGGAGGCGCTGACTTTACAAAGAGCGGCTTCATTAGGCTGCAGTTTTGGTAGTGATAACAGCAGAAAGCTATTACTTGGCTTTAAGTCCCATGCAGGACTGTTCAGCTTTGGTAAGAGAGATACCACCAACACCATCAACCTTGGTGGGCATAACCTGCCCTACTCTAGCCTGCTCCACTTAATTGAACTCGGCATTATTCTAGGTACAGAGTTAGAGTCTGGTGAGATTGATTTCGACCCAGCGCTGCACCTAACCTATCAAGGTAAAAGCATGTCACTGGCGCCAATATCCAAAGGGGTGAAGCTGGTTTATTACCGATTCAGTCCAACAGGCAACGAACTGTGTACCTTGCTTGGCAACAAACCCAACATGCAGTATTACGATCAACTGATTGCGCTATTGAGCCAGAAATTCACGGTGCAGACAGAAGTGAAAAGCAGTGTGAACTACACCGTCTAGATAATAGACGGTGTAAAAAGTGAAGAGTATTGAGAGAAATAAAGAGAATCTAGAAGGTAGGTTTCTTGTCTCGGTAAACCAAGGCTACTCTATTTATCCATTAGCAATAAACAGATAAATTACTGAGCAGCCTTAGTCATACCAACGATCTCAATTGGCTAGAATATTACGCTTCTCTAAAGCATCGATACACAGTTCAACCAACTCATCGAGTGTCTTCTCACCCGCTGGTAGATCTATCTCTGGGTTCTGCGGCGCCTCGTAAGCTGAGCTAATACCAGTGAAGTTCGGGATTTCTCCAGCGCGTGCTTTCTTATATAAACCTTTAGGGTCACGCTGTTCGCACACCTCTAATGGCGTATTCACAAACACCTCAAGAAACTCACCTTCCGGCAATAAATCACGTACCAACTGTCTTTCTGCTTGGTGCGGAGAAATAAACGCTGACAACACGATCAAGCCAGCATCCGCCATCAATTTAGCAAGCTCACCGATACGACGAATATTCTCTCTACGGTCTTGCTCAGAAAAGCCAAGGTCGCTACATAAGCCATGACGCACATTGTCACCATCCAATAAGTAAGTATGGTAACCAAGCTGTGCCAAGCGATTTTCTAATGCTCCAGCGACTGTCGACTTCCCAGAACCAGACAACCCCGTGAACCAGAGCACGGCTGGTTTTTGTGATTTCAGATTAGAGCGAAATGCTTTATCAATCGAGTGTTGATGCCACACAACATTCTCATCTTTTGGTTTGAGTACTGCGGTCATAATTAGTCCTTTAAATAAACAGCATTAAAATGGGAAAAAGTAAGGAATTAGGGTCAGCACCAAGCCCGAGTAAACAATCGAGATTGGGATACCGATACGTAGATAATCCGTGAGGTGGTAATTACCTACGCTATAAACAAGTAAGTTGGTCTGGTAGCCATATGGCGAGATGAAGCTAGCACTCGCACCAAACAAAACCGCCATGATGAACGGCATTGGGTCGACGCCATAACCTACCGCCATGCTGTAGCCGATAGGAAATGACAGCGCTGCAGCCGCATTATTGGTAACCAGTTCAGTCAACACTAAGGTCATGAAATAGGTCGCAACTAATGCCCCGAACACACCCCAACCATTAAAGGCTTCCATGAACATCAGTCCCATACGCTCAGACAAGCCCGATGAAATCATCAGTTGAGCAATAGACAGGGCTGAACCAACAATCACCACAATATCAACCGGAAAACGACGACGAAGCTCACCAAGCTGCACCACACCAAATGCCACCAGCAATAGTAAGAAGCCTGCGAGTCCTTTGATGATAGGCACGACATCAACAAGCGCTAAACCAATCACGCTAGCAAAACCCAATAACACTAATGTCGATTTGTCAGCATCAAGCTTGGCACTTGAGTCCAAGTCATTCATCAACACAAACTCTTTACTGTGTTGCTGGCGCTGCTCTTCAAAGCGTTTACCGGGTACCAAAATCAAGGTGTCACCAGCAGTCAGCGTAATATTTCCAAGGCCACCTTCAAGGCGCTCATGGCCACGACGAATTGCCACTACAACTGCATCAAAACGATCTCTAAACTGACTGGTTTTCAATGTTTTATTACAGAAGCTTGCTGACGAACTCACCACCACTTCAACAAAGCTTTGACCATTCAAATGGTGCTGACCAAATAAGGTTAAGCCTTGGATTTCTTGCAGTGTTGCAACACTCTCTACATCACCACAAAACAATAGTCGGTCACGCGCTTGCAGTATAAAGTCAGGGTCAATCGACGCGGTGGTTTTACCGTCGCGAATCACTTCCGCTAAGAACAATTTTCTCAAAGCTCTTAGGTTGTTCTCACTGACACTGCGGCCAACTAACGGCGAACCGGGCTCAACTCTGGCTTCTAAGAAGTAAGGTAAATCATCTTGAGATCCATCATCGTAGCTTGGTAGAAAGTAGCTGAGAGGAATAAGGATCAACACACCGCCAATCAAAACCGCTAAACCGATCAAAGTAGGCGTGAAAAAGTTTAGGCTCGGCAGTCCAGCATCTTCAACAAAGCTATTGATGATCAAGTTGGTTGAGGTGCCGATCAATGTCAGTGTTCCACCAAGAATGGCGGCGTATGACAAAGGAATAAGTAACTTAGATGGCGCGTGTTGTTGATTACGTTTGATCGCCCCGATCAAAGAAACAACCACTGCCGTATTGTTAGTAAATGAAGAAAGTAGCGCTGTGGAAATACCCAACTTCGCAACCACTGTGCCTAGCCGACCTTCAGAGATATTGCGGCTAACCCAGCTGATTAAGCGAGTTTTCTCCAACGCACTTGATGCGAGAATCAGAAGAATTAAAGTCAGTAACGAGGAGTTAGTGAAGTTATTGGCTAGGCTCGACAGGTCGATCATACCGCCCATAAAAGCAATGAACGCCGCGCCAGCAAAGATAAAGCTTGGCTTAATACGGGTAACGAGCAGGCAAGTAATGATGCCGAGCAAAATCGCTAATACAAATCCTTGTTGCCACATATACCCGTCCTTTATGGCGGAAACGGTCGGTTTCCGCCTGATTCAATAAGCTGTTACTTGGTCGTTATGACTTCAGTAGCTGGCTTAAATCTTTGGCATCCCAATGAGGGAAGTGCTTGCGAACCAATGCGTTGAACTCAAGTTCAAATGCAGAGAAGTTACCCACTTGCTGTTCAACAGAGTCCAAACGGTCTCGAATCAAACCCGCACCAACTGTCACGTTAGTTAGACGGTCGATCACGATGAAGCCACCGGTATCGGCACTTTCACGATATTTATCCAGCGCGACAGTCTCGTTCAATGACCATTCACACAAGCCAATGCCATTCAGTGGCAACTCATCAACCGCGTGGGTCGACAGGTTGTTAATGTCGTACTGGTGACGAACGGTTTCAACCTGACCGACGGTTTTCTTACCTGCGATCTTGATGTCGTAAGCTTTACCCGGTTGCAGTGGTTGTTCAGTCATCCACACGATGTCAGCCAATACGTGGTTAGTAGATTCAATCTGAGCGTTTTCCAACACAATCAAATCACCGCGGCTGATGTCGATCTCATCTTCAAGAGTCAGCGTTACCGCCAAGCCCGCTTGTGCAGATTCCAAATCACCATCAAAAGTCACAATGCGTGCAACCTTAGAAGTTTTGCCTGACGGCAGTGCTTTGATTTCATCACCAACACTGACACGGCCAGAAGCGACTGTGCCTGCAAAGCCACGGAAATCTAGATTAGGACGATTCACATACTGCACAGGGAAACGGAATTCACCCGCGGAACGCTTTTGATCAATATCGACGTTCTCTAACACTTCTAGTAGAGATGGACCTTCGAACCATGCGAGCTCTTTGCTTGGTGCAGCTACGTTGATGCCTTCAAGCGCCGAAACTGGCAGGATCTGAATGTTAGTTTCGCCTTCTAGGTTTTCAGCAAACTCTAGGTATTCATCACGAATCTCTTCAAAACGATCTTGTGAATATTCCACGAGATCCATCTTATTGACTGCAACGATGAAATGCTTCAAACCAAGCAGGTTAGAAATAAACGAGTGACGACGCGTTTGATCCAGAACGCCCTTACGAGCATCAATCAAGATCACAGCCAGATCACACGTTGAAGCGCCTGTTGCCATGTTGCGCGTGTACTGCTCATGCCCTGGGGTATCAGCAATAATGAATTTACGTTTTTGTGTCGAGAAGTAGCGGTAAGCTACGTCGATCGTGATGCCTTGCTCACGTTCAGCCTGCAAGCCATCAACAAGCAGTGCCAAGTCAGGCTTCTCACCTGTCGTACCCACTCGTTGGCTATCCGAGTGAACTGCCGCTAGCTGATCTTCATAAATCTGTTTTGTATCATGGAGCAAGCGACCGATTAACGTACTTTTACCGTCATCTACTGAGCCACAAGTTAAAAATCTAAGCATAGATTTATGCTGATGCTGACTTAGATAACCTTCAATCCCTAGTTCAGCCAATTCGGCTTCTACTGCACTATTCATTTTTCTTTCCTTAGATTCTTAGAAATAACCTTGGCGCTTTTTCAGCTCCATTGAGCCCGACTGATCATGGTCAATCGCTCGACCTTGACGCTCACTAGACGTCGCCACCAGCATCTCTTCAATAATGCCTGTTAGCGTATTCGCCTCAGATTCAACCGCTCCGGTTAGTGGGTAACAGCCTAAAGTACGAAAACGAACGCTCTTCTCTTCAATCACTTCACCTTCTTGCAGCTCCATACGCTCATCATCAACCATGATCAGCATGCCATCACGCTCAACAACTGGGCGCTTGTCTGAAAGGTAAAGTGGAACAATATCGATGCTCTCTAGATAGATGTATTGCCAAATATCCAGCTCAGTCCAGTTTGATAGAGGGAATACACGAATGCTTTCGCCCTTGTTCACCTGACCGTTATAAGTGTGCCAAAGCTCTGGACGCTGGTTCTTTGGATCCCACGTGTGGTTCTTATCACGGAAAGAGTAAACGCGCTCTTTCGCTCGAGATTTCTCTTCATCACGACGCGCACCACCAAAGGCTGCATCAAAACCATACTTGTTTAACGCCTGCTTAAGACCCTGAGTTTTCATGATGTCGGTGTGCTTAGAAGAACCGTGCACAAATGGGCTACAACCCATCGCTAGACCTTCAGGGTTCTTATGTACCAAAAGGTCAAAACCATACTTCTTGGCTGTGCGGTCACGGAACTCAATCATCTCGCGGAACTTCCAATCCGTATCAACGTGTAGCAATGGGAATGGAATCTTGCCTGGGTAAAACGCTTTGCGAGCTAAATGAAGCATCACAGAAGAATCTTTACCGATGGAGTACATCATTACTGGGTTATCAAACTCAGCCGCTACTTCACGGATAATATGAATACTTTCCGCTTCTAGCTGTTTTAGGTGGGTTAAACGTTCTTGGTCCATTTCAGTGCTTCCTTTAAGGCTCGCGTTACGAGCAATTCATTACTTGGTCTTGCCAAGCAAGGGATTTAACTCATCCACTTAAGTGAATGGGAGTATTGGCACTAGAAGAAAACAGAAGCTTCGTTTTGAGCTATCCTTGCTATTCATCTGCCTGATACGTCCTTGATATAGGCATTATGACGAGCCTCTCATATTACTGGAAATTCTAAAATTTCATTTTTTATTCGAAAAGCTGATAAGGGATTAAATTTATAGATAAGCGGGTGAAATGAATGGACTAATCTTATCGATTTCAATTGTGCATTGATTGAGCAGGTTTGGGAGGCATCTTGCAGAACACCATAAAGTAATCGATCTAAGTCACGAATTAACATTCGTTGTAATCATTGTTTCATTCCATTTTGTTACATTACGCAACGAATTTTCTACTATCCACTTTGGAGCTACAAAATGAAAGTTGCAATGAAACCTTTATCATTGGCTGTACTTGCAGGTCTTGGTCTGACTCTAGCAGGCTGCACAACAACACCAGATACCGATGAAGTGATTAAACTGCGTGTCGTAGAGACAACGGACATCCATACCAACCTAATGGATTACGACTACTACAAAGACAAGCCATCGAAGAAAATCGGCTTAGCACGTACTGCAACTTTAGTAAAAGAAGCTCAAAACGAAGTAACAAACAGCGTATTAGTTGATAACGGTGACTTGCTGCAAGGTAGCCCAATGGGTGACTACATGGCAGACAAAGGCATCGTTGCAGGTGAAGTTCACCCGGCATACAAAGCAATGAACCAACTAAGCTACGATGCAGCAAACATCGGTAACCACGAATTCAACTACGGTCTTGAGTTCCTAGAAGAGTCTATCAACGACGCTGATTTCCCATACATCAGTGCTAACGTTTACGACGCAGAAACGAAAGAACACTACTTCACGCCTTACATCATCAAGACGCACACGTTTGAAGATACAGCAGGCGTAGAGCATGAGATCAAAGTGGGTTACATCGGTTTCGTTCCACCACAAATCATGACGTGGGATAAGAAGAACCTTGAAGGTAAAGTGACTGCTCGCGACATCATTGAAACTGCGAACGAGTTAGTGCCTCAAATGAAGGCTGAAGGTGCAGACGTTATCGTTGCAATCCCTCACTCTGGCGTATCTCAAGACCCATACAAAGCGGGCGAAGAAAACTCTACGCTTTACCTTTCTGAAGTAGAAGGCATTGATGCTATCGCATTCGGTCACTCTCACGCGGTATTCCCAGGTAAAGGCTTCGACAATATCCAAGGCGTTGACAACGAAAACGGCACCATGAACGGTGTTGCGGCAGTCATGCCAGGTCGTTGGGGTAGCCACGTAGGTGTTATGGACCTAACACTTGCACAAAAAGACGGTAAGTGGGAAGTGGTTAAAGGCCAATCTGAAGCACGTCCTATCTACGACAAGATCGAGAAGAAATCGCTTGCTGCAGCGGATGAAGGCATCGTAACAGCACTAGAAAAAGACCATGCCGGTACTCGTGAGTTTGTTAACCAACCGATTGGTAAAGCAGACGATGTGATGTACAGCTTCCTGTCTCTAGTACAAGACGATCCAACAGTACAAATTGTTAACCTTGCACAGAAAGATTACGTTGAGCAATTCATCCAAGGTGACCCAGACCTAGATGGTACGCCAGTACTTTCAGCAGCTGCACCATTCAAAGCAGGCGGCCGTAAAAATGACCCAGCGAACTTCACTGAAGTTGAATCTGGTCAACTGACATTCCGTAACGCAGCTGACTTGTACCTTTACCCGAACACGCTAGTTGCGATGAAGGTAACAGGTCACGAAGTAAAAGAGTGGCTTGAGTGTTCTGCAGGTCAATTCAACCAGATCGACGTGAGCTCAACAGCACCACAGCAGCTGATCGAGTGGGATAACTTCCGTACTTACAACTTCGATGTTATCGACGGTGTAGATTACCAAATCGACGTAACTCAGCCTGCGAAATACGATGCAAACTGTAAAGTGGTTAACCCTGACTCACAGCGTATTGTTGGTCTAACTTACCAAGGTAAGCCAATCGACATGAAGCAAGACTTCCTGATCGCGACCAACAACTACCGTGCATACAGCGCTAAGTTCCCAGGTACAGGTGAAGACTTCATCGCATTTGATGCACCAGATGAGAACCGTACTGTACTTGCGAACTACATCTCTCGCGTGAGCAAAGAGCAAGGTCAAGTGAGCCCAACAGCTGACAACAACTGGTCATTTGCACCAATCAAAACGGATAAAAAGCTAGATATCCGCTTTGAAACTTCGCCGAGTGAGAAAGCGGCACAGTTCATCAAAGAGAAGGGTCAATACCCAATGAAACGTGTTGCGACTGACGATGTTGGTTTCGGCGTTTACCAAATTGACCTAACTAAATAGATTACTCAAGTAATCAATAGTTAACCTTCTAAAAGGCTGAGTTTAACGACTCAGCCTTTTTCTTTTCTCGTCTAAATTCACAGCTTAAAGCCTTAGCTTTCGAGTCTTAAACACCTGCTCATTCTTCATCTAAATCGCACGCCTCAAATCATCTATTGAATCCAATCAACTTAAAAAAGCAGCAATTTGCTGTAAGTTTTTCTGAGCTCCTCCTGTCTATTTAATTTACTACACTCAATGAATGGCCGATAAGCCATTCATCTATAGGATAGATAAGGACATTTGATGGGCACCGTCGAGAGCATTCAAGCATGGTTAAATTCAGGGGAGGAGTCGCTGCTATGGCTGATGCTTGGCATTATCGCGCTTTCTTACCTGCTTGAAGATCTGGCCATCATTACGGCCGCAGGTTTAGCGACTCAAGGGCTCATACTTCCCCAATATGCATTACTTGCGATTTTCATCGGTATTGCCACCGGTGACTTAGGCCTTTATTACCTTGGGAAATCAGGGCGTTATTTCAGAGGCGTTCGTTACAAAGCCCTCACCAACCGATACTTTCGAGCGCTTCGCACCAAATTACGTCAAAACGCGTTCAGCAGTCTTTTTGTCATCCGCTTTATACCGGGGCTTCGTACCGTTGGTTTTACCTTAAGTGGTTTTTTCGCCATACCACTGCCTACTTTCCTGTTTGCCGTTATTAGCGCGACAGCGATCTGGACTGGCGTTGTCTTCTCTACCATCTACTATTTAGGGACATCAGCGTGGCTGCAAGCCTCTGAATATCAATGGATCGTCATCCCGTGTGCCATCGCTTTGCTGTTTATCGGCAATCGATTAATGAATAAAACCTACTCTAGAGGATTATCATGAGTTCACCGCAAGATATTCACATCATTCCAGTACATCGAATTAATGCAGGCATGCCCCTGCTTGAAAAAGATACCGTGCGCAGTGTCTCTCCTTATGAGTTTCTTCCGACGTGGTTCTTCTACACTCCAGTAGTGATTCAAAGCCTGATGCAAGGGTTACGGCACTTTGACTGGGCGCTGCCGCTCATCGCCAACCCGAGCATTAAGCTCAGTGGCATGGTCGGCGAATCGAAACACGAGATACTGAGCCTTGCCGGATCATCAAGTAAGCGTTGGATCTCTCCATTTATCACCTTAACCAAAACCGATCTCAGCAGTAAGAAACAAGCTGAAGATGCACGTAGTGCACTCATCCAGTCGGATCTTAATTTTCCTATTGTGGCAAAACCGGATCTTGGCTGTCGAGGTGTTGGGGTAAAGCTGATCAACAACCAAGATCAACTTGAGCAGTATGTTGAATCCTTCCCAAACAATGCTCGCTTTCTTCTGCAAGAAAAGGCGCCTTATCAAGCCGAGGCTGGCGTTTTCTATGTTCGTTACCCGAATAGCAAACAAGGCGAGATCATCTCGATCACTCTCAAATATTCGCCAATGGTGACGGGAGATGGTAGCTCGACACTCAAGCAGTTAATCGAGAACAGCCCACGTGCTGGGCAGCTCAGTCACCTGTATTTACCAAGACATGAAGATAAATTGGATCGAGTGCTCGCAGAGGGCGAAGAGTTCCAACTCGCGTTTGCAGGTAGCCATAGCCGTGGCTGTATCTTCCGAGACGGCAATCAATACATTACTCAAGCTTTAACCGAACGCTTAGATGAGATATTCGACGACTTCGACAGCTTTCATTTTGGTCGACTCGACGTGAAGTTTAAGGACATGCACAGCCTAATGAACGGTGAGGATTTCACTATCCTTGAGGTTAATGGTGCAAGCAGTGAAGCCGGACACATCTGGGATCGCAACACACCGCTGCGAGAGATATTTTCCACACTACTACTTCAATACCGCATTCTTTTTGATATTGGCGCTCAACAGAAACAAAGAGGCCACCAACCTCCTTCTTTTAAGAGCTTATTTAACGCGTGGCAAGAAGAGCGACGCCTTGTTCAACAATATCCGACCACCGATTAACTTTGTACGAGGATCATGAATGAACCCCATAGCCCAACCGAGCGCCCTCACTTCTTTCTCTCCTAGTATCAAGGGAGCGGTAGAGATATTGAATCAGGGTTTAGAGTTTCTATTAGCGATTTCTGACAGCGACTACCTAACACGAGCGAAGCCGCACGTCACAAGCTCTATTGGTGAACATACTCGCCACACGCTCGATCTTTTTCATGCGCTGATTTTAAAAGAGAATGCGACCGTTGATTACAACACTCGTCGTCGTGGTCACCCTGTCGAATACGATCGGTCAATCGCAGTAAAAGAGATCCACTATGTAATCAACTGGCTTGAACGGTTAGACCGCAACGATCTCGAAGCGCCTATCATGATCCAAACCGAGGTTTCGATGGATGCTCAGGTGTTTGCAAGCCTACCTTCTACCCTAGAAAGAGAAGTGACTTTTGCGGCACTGCATGCCAATCATCATTACGCGATGATCAAGGTGATCACCACCTTCCTAGACATTGAAACCTGTAACACCTTTGGTTATGCCCCAACCACCAGTAGCTATCTGAGGGAGCAATAATCATGTGTTCAGTATCTTGGCTACTTGAAGAAAATGGTTATCAGGTCTTTTTTAATCGTGATGAACAAAAGACCCGAGCACTGGCGATGCCACCGAAGCAATATCGAGTCAACGGTGTCGATATCATCATGCCACTCGACCCAACAGGTGGTGGTAGTTGGATAAGCATTAACGAGTTCGGGCTTTCACTATGCTTACTCAATAACTATCAAGGCATTGTTCCAGTCGGTCCTTTGGTCAGCCGTGGTTTGTTACTTAAGAACCTGTCCTCAAGTCGTAATATCAGTCAGCTCTCTGAGGCATTCCATAAGCTCGACCTGCACTCTTTTGCCCCGTTTACCTTGCTGGCTTTTGCACCGAACCTAACTCAACACAGTGGTTTGGTTATTGCCTACATGTGGGATGGCATTCAACAGAAAATAGTGGAGACCGACTCACCACTGTTCTCCTCCGGTGTTGATTTAGAGCGAGTGCAAGCCTACCGACAAGCCAAATACGACCAACTAATGGCAACAGGCAAGAATCAACAGAACTTACTGAAGTTTCATTCCCACCATCACAATGAACAGCCCCATTTAGCAACTTGTATGCATCGTGAAGACGCACACACGGTCAGCTTTACCCATTTACGTAATCTGCACGGTCAAGCCTCTATGTTTTATGCGCCCGGCTCACCTTGCGAACCAATAAACCCATGCCAGATAAATCAGCAGCGCTTTACCTTCGATTTGTCACCCGCAATCAATCTATAGATGGAGTCCATCATGAGAAAACTAATCACCATGGTCATGCTACTTGTTAGCCCGTATGTATTTGCTGCCGATGAAATCTATACCGGCTTCTTTAGCAGTAAAGCACTCGATGGTTACGATACCGTGGCTTACTTCACTTCTGGAAAGCCAGTTGAAGGGAGCAAGAAATTCAGCACAGAGTACAAAGGCGCGGACTGGTATTTCTCTTCTGAAAAGAATCTGACTTTATTTGTTAATAATCCTGAAAAATATGCCCCTCAATATGGTGGTTATTGCGCATGGGCCGTTTCTGCCAAAAACGACTTCGCACCAGGCGACCCACAGTATTGGACCATAGTTGATGACAAACTTTATCTTAACTACGACCAAGAAATTCAAACCACTTGGGAGCAAGACCGTGCACAGCATATTCAACAAGCTGATAAAGCTTGGCCGCAGCTGATTAAGTAAGGGAATAACCATGACATTCACTCCTGCTAAACATCTCCCGGCAGCATTTATCGCTTTTGTGTTTATTCAGTCGCTGTTCTTTAAGTTCACCGGCTCATACGAGACAGAGCATATCTTTGGCACACTCGCGACATGGTCAGGCTTAAGCTGGTTCGGCTCATTCGGCGGTTACTTGATTGGATTCGCTGAATTGATTGCGGCCATTTTGTTGTTCACTCGTTGGCATGGCCTCGGCGCCATTATGAGTGTGGGAATCATGACTGGTGCAATTTTCTTCCACCTGTTTACGCCATTAGGTATTCAAATGCCTGAGTTCAATGCAGCAGGCGAGATTGTCGGTTACGACGGCGGATTATTGTTTGGCATGGCATGCCTAGTTTGGTTATGCGGTGCGTTTTTAAGTGTGAAAGATTTCAAGAATCAAGACGGTTTCCTAAACAACTTTAGTCAATAAGGTAGCTTCATTATGATTGATAGTCCTTTTCGTTTACCACGTTACACGCCTTTTGGTTTAGGTGAGTCTGTTGTCGAGTGGGCAACTGGGCTATCTAAGCTAGACCGACTCTATCAAGATCGAAAAAACGAGTTATCTAGTTTTGAATTCATGAATTACACCCTATCGGCGCTCAATATCGACTACTCGGTGGCATCGGGAAGCACGGAAAATATCCCGGAAGAAGGGCCAGTCGTGATTGTGGCGAACCACCCACTTGGCGCAATTGAAGGTGTGATCCTGGCTGATCTCGTAGGATCGGTAAGAAAGGATGTGAAGGTATTAGCGAATGAATTACTCAAGCGACTGCCTGAACTGGATGATCTTTTCATAGGTGTTGATGTCTTTAATAGTAAAGAATCGAAACGCACCAATGCCAAAGCCATTCGTGATGCCAATCGTCACCTAGCCGATGGCGGGCTGTTGATCGTGTTCCCTGCAGGGGAAGTATCAAGCTATCGTAAAGGGGTAAAAACACTGACAGATATCGAGTGGAGTAAATCGGTCGCGAAATTCGTCAAACGTCATCAAGCCACTACGGTTCCTATCTTTATCAATGGAAAAAACAGTGAGCTTTTCTACCAAGCGGGTCGTGTGCATCCACTGTTGAGAACCGCTCTACTCGGGCGTGAACTTCTTAATAAACAAGCGACAACTATTTCTATCTCGATTGGCTCATCGATTCCGTATTCAGAGATAAAATCGTTTGAAAAAGAGATGGATATCGTCAACTACCTACGACTTAATACCTACCTAATGAGTCAACAAGATAGTCCGAACACGCCAATCCACGCGCCCTCTTTCGATACTCAAGTGATAACGCCAATATCACCCGAAGTATTGGCAATAGAGATAAGCTCACTCCCTGAAGAGATGAAGCTGCTCGAGCAAGGTGACTTCGAGGTCTACTGCACACCAAGCCAATCTATTCCAAACTTAATGCGCGAGATTGGTCGAGTCAGAGAAGAGAGCTTCCGTGAAGTTGGGGAAGGTAGTGGGCTTGCTTGTGATTTAGATGAGTACGACCTTTACTATCACCAATTGTTTGTGTGGAACAAAGCTAAGGCAGAATTAGTCGGCGCTTATCGACTCGGTATGGTCGACAAGTTAATCGTAGATCACGGGTTGGACCAACTCTATTCCCGCAGTCTGTTTAACTACAACCAAGAGTTTATCGATACGTTAGACAACAGCATTGAACTTGGTCGTTCTGTAGTGAGCAAACCTTATCAAAAGAGCCTTAACTCACTGTTATTGTTATGGAAAGGCATCGCGACCTTTGTGTCTCGTCACCCTAAATACACCCACCTATTTGGTCCGGTCAGTATCAGTAATGATTACAGCCACAATGCGCGCCTGTTGATAGCAACCACCTTATCGATTCACCACTACGATGAGGAAAAGGCCAATCTGGTTTCACCTTCGTCGCCACTCAATACCAGTAGTCATGTGTTCTGGCAAAATCATCTTTTGTCGTCATTGGCGAGTGTTCCCCTGCTTTCTAAAGTGCTAGCTCGTATGGAACAAGGAAAAGGCCTACCGGTATTATTGCGCCAATATCTAGGGATGAACGGGAAGCTGGTTTGCTTTAACGTCGACCCATCATTTAATGATGCGCTAGATGGTTTAATTGTGGTTAACCTTAAGAAGGTACCATTGAAGACCTTAGGTAAATACATGGGTCGAGAACTTGCTCAAGACTACCTAGAGCAACACGCTCGACGCTGATTTCGCCCGCTCTGTACCTACACTCAAATAAGTGCGATGATTTCGGCACTTATTTGGGTTAGGTTATTTTCATGCACACCTCTTTTATCGAACAACTACAAAGCTTCGACTTCTCTGAAAGTCAGATTGAATCTCTAGTCGCTGTCGCCAAGCCGCTTGAACTACCGACCAGACACATCCTTATTAACCAAGGTGAGATGGCAGGGTCAATCTACTTCGTACTTGAAGGCTTGTGTCATGCTTGCTACCTCACTGATGATGGCAAGCAATACAGCAAAGAGTTTTACTGGGAACAAGATTGGATCATCGGTTTTGAGAGTCTGATAAAAAACCAATCTTCCCCGTATCTGCTTGAAACACTAACACCCATCACAATGTTAGAACTGCCAATGAATGCGGTAATCGAGTGGCGCGCATCGAATAACCCTTTGTATTTAAAGCTGTTAGAAACACAACTGATGCATAAGGAAAACAAAGAGCGTTTCATGCTGCTCTATACTCCTGAACAACGTTATCAGCTTTTCTGCGAGCACTATCCAGACCTTGAACAGCGCCTCAACGATAATCAAATTGCCGCCTACTTAGGAATAACAGCAATAAGCTTGAGCAGAATTAAAGGTCGAATTAACAATAGTTAATGCCAACAATCATCACGCATAGTACATTCAGAGCATCGATAACCTCTGGATGTAAACATGATCACTTGGCACTCAATTCCTTTCTCTGAACTTTCAACACATCAGCTTTATCAACTACTTAAATTGCGAGTAGATGTATTTGTGGTTGAGCAAACCTGCCCTTATCCAGAGCTTGACGGTAAAGACACACTCGCTGGTGTTCATCACCTTCTTGGTTACGTAGATGAGGAGCTAGTGGCGTGTGCTCGCTTATTGCCGCCGGGCACGAGTTATGACAACACCAGCATCGGCCGAGTGGCAACTAAACAATCAGCAAGAGGCGATGGCTTAGGGCACCAATTGTTGAAAGAAGCATTAACAAACTGTGAGTCTCTTTGGCCTGGCACGGCCGTAGATATTGGTGCACAAGAGCACTTAGAAAGCTTCTATGAAAGTCATGGATTCAAGACAATCTCTGAGATGTACCTGGAAGATGATATTCCGCACGTAGATATGAGATTAGAGAAGTAATGTCGAATATCACTGTCGGTATCCTACTACTGATCGCGGGTAACCTGTTTGCCTCGCTTTCGGACGTAGCCGTAAAACTATTGAATGGCGAAGTACCGCCTCTTCAATATATTTTTTTCCGACAGTTGCTCTCTCTGCTGATCATCACCCCATTATGGTTGCAGCAGAAAAAGGAACAACGACGCTTACAGCAAGCCAAAGTCACCTTCATACGCGGCCAACTAATATTAATTGGCAGTGGGTGTATGGTTGTGGCAATCACTCATTTAACTTTGGCAACCGCCAACGCTGTGTTTTACGTAGCGCCTCTATTGATGTTGCCTCTTTCTATGTTTCTACTCAAAGAGCAACCTGCACTTGGGAAGGTAATCGCCACTACCATAGGTTTCATCGGTGCGCTGATTGTCTTAAGGCCATCACAATTTCATTGGGCAGCACTGTTTGCCTTAGGCACTGCGCTTACTCTAGCCCTGTTCAATGTATTGGTGCGAAAACTCCCTAGTGAGCAATCTGTAGTCACGACGCTGTGGTGGACAACGTTATTCTCAATTCCGGCTTCATTGATATTGTGCTTCCTGTATTGGCAACCGGTATCTATCGAGCACTTAGGATACATAGTACTAAGCGCAACACTCATCTTGAGCTATAACGGGCTTGCGGTTGCCGCCTATAAGAAAGCACACTCAAGCCAAATCGCCTTGGCAGAATATTCAGGTTTGGTGTTTGTCGCGCTAATTGGCGCCATTTGGTTCGATGAGATCCCAGATACATTAACCTTTATCGGTATCATGCTGATCATCTTGCCACTCGCCCCTTTCAAGCGACCAAAAAAAAGAGCTAATGCTTAGCTCTTTTTTATCACGTTCTTGCTGCTGAGTTCATGACTCAGCAAAGCACTTATTTACTGCGGCCAAAACCACCATCAGACAAGCGGAAGAACATCACCGATGTGTTGCCTTTCTCTAGCTGCAGGATATCAAGTTGCCCGGTCTCTGCCAGCTTAAATCGAACGAGTTGACCTTTACGGATTTGACTAAGTGGTTTGTCTGAGCCTTCGATACGCACCAATGCGTTCAAATCAGACAACGGCAAATCGTTATTTCGAAAAACCTGCGCCAGAGTATCTCCTTGCTTAACAAGGTACTCTTGCCAATTATTATTACTCGGTTCTGATGAGTTGCTGTTGGCATTTTGTTGTTCGCTTAACCCTACCGTGTTTATCTCAAGCGCAACGCGCGATGTGGTTGGGGTAGCATCTACTTTTGGTTCTGGTAGCGGCACAAAAAGTAATATTAGTACGATCGGCGAAATCACCATCAACAGTCTTTGGTGTAATTTCGGTAATGAACCCCAAGTTTGTACTGTCGAGGCTTTCATTTTATTTACATCGATCGAACTCAATTTCTCTTTGACCTGATTCAGTCGATCCTTGAATTCTGCTAAGTGGTCAACTTTCTGTTTTTTCTTTTGACGACGATTCATGCCACTGCGTCCTATACATTGAATAACTACAGTATAAAAACCAAAGTACCAACAGTATAGATCTTTCCGTCACAACAAGGCTCAAAGGGAGAAAATTGACATCCCTGTGATTTGGACGCGGTAAAGCACAAGTGATCAGGGACTAGCCGTTTCTTCACGCTGCTAATACTGGTATTCTTACCCTTTTCGTACTGACTAAAAGAGTGACTTTTCATGTCTGAAGTAAAATTTGAAACTGTAGAGCAAAAAGCTAGCTACGGTATCGGTCTACAAATGGGCCAACAACTTGCTGGTTCTGGTCTTGAAGGCCTAAACGTTGACGCAATCGCTGCTGGTATCGCAACAGCTCTAGTTGGTGACATGCCAGCTATCGAAGTTGACGAAATCAACAACGCACTACAAGAGCTACACACTCGCGGTGAAGCTGCACGTCAAGAACTAGCTAAAGCTGCTGCTGCTGACGGCGAAGCTTTCCTAGCTGACAACGCTCTTCGTTCAGAAGTAACAGTTCTTGAGTCTGGTCTTCAGTACGAAGTACTAACTGAAGGTACTGGCGAAATCCCAACTGCAGACAAGCAAGTACGTGTTCACTACCACGGCGAACTAACTGACGGTACTGTTTTCGACAGCTCTGTATCTCGCGGTCAACCAGCTGAATTCCCAGTAACTGGCGTAATTCAAGGTTGGGTACAAGCTCTACAAATGATGCCTGTTGGCTCTAAGTGGAAGCTATACATCCCACAAGATCTAGCATACGGTGAGCGTGGCGCAGGTGCTGCAATCCCACCATTTGCTGCTCTAGTATTTGAAGTTGAACTTCTAGCTATTCTTTAATTTTTATAAAAACCTTTAGTAAAACAAAATACTATAGGCAAATAAAATTAAAATAATGCAACGGCGATGTGACTACATCGCCGTTTTTCGTTTATAGTGAAAGAGTAAATTACTTTATTACTTAAGGACGAATAATGAAGAAAGTACTCATCACAGTTTTAAGCAGCCTTGCTGTTGTCTCTTGCGCTAGCACTAGTGACTCTGAACAAACCAGTTCATCATCAGATACCAACTATTCCCAACTATCACAAACTGCACTAATGGCAGCGGTGAATATGTGGTCTCAGCAAAATGAAACAACACCTCTTGCTGATACTGTTGCCGACCAAGCGTCTGTCACTAGCGATCAAGCTATTGGCGGCATTGGTTCAATGTTAGCGCTTGCACAAAACTCACTTGGTTCTACCGACAACAAAGAACTCGCTACGCTGATTCCTGGTATGTCGAGCCTTGAGTCTACTGGTCTATCATCGCTACTGAGTTCACAAGGTGCTGTTGAAAGTGCATTTTCTGGATTAGGTATGGACCCATCAATGGTTACGACATTTGCACCAATCATTCTTCAGGCATTGCAGTCACAAGGTGCAACGAGTGGCCTAATGGATTCTCTTGCAGCTATATGGCAATAAACGTTAATTATTAATAGCTAGCTTAAAGATTTGATAAGGGCACTTCGGTGCTCTTTTTTGTGCGCGAAAGAAAAGTGAGGGGAGAAACGAGATATAAGATGAGAGATACGAGATACGAGATACGAGATACGAGATACGAGATATTTTTGAGAATTATGCTAGAAATGGCATGTAAAAGTGCCAAACATCGTGGTGCAATTTTTATCGTGTAATCAGATTCGATAGATACAAAAAAGCCGAGCTAATGCTCGGCTTTTTGTATTAAGAATCTAGTATAGATTACTCAGCAGCTTCTTCAGCAGCTGGGCGGTCTACAAGCTCAATGTAAGCCATTGGAGCTTTATCACCAGTACGGAAACCACATTTAAGAATGCGAGTGTAACCACCTTGGCGAGCCGCAAAACGCGGGCCTAGTTCATTAAATAGTTTTGCTACAACTTCGTTATCACGAGTGCGAGCAAATGCAAGACGACGGTTAGCAACACTGTCTGTCTTAGCTAGGGTAATCAATGGCTCAATTACGCGACGTAGTTCTTTTGCTTTTGGCACGGTAGTTTTGATAACTTCGTGACGAACAAGAGAGCTAGCCATGTTGCTGAACATCGCTTTGCGATGACTGCTGTTGCGGTTGAGTTGACGACCACTTTTACGATGGCGCATGACCTAATCCTTCTAACTTTTCGATTAATCTTCAGCGATTGACGCTGGTGGCCAGTTTTCTAGACGCATGCCTAGAGAAAGACCACGTGAAGCAAGCACATCTTTAATCTCTGTAAGAGATTTCTTACCAAGGTTTGGCGTTTTAAGTAGCTCAACCTCAGTGCGCTGTACAAGATCACCGATGTAGTGAATCGCTTCTGCTTTCAAACAGTTAGCAGAGCGAACTGTTAGTTCAAGATCGTCTACAGGACGTAGTAGGATAGGATCGAATTCTGGCTTCTCTTCCTTCTCCTCAGGTACACGTACATCACGAAGATCTACGAACGCATCCAATTGTTCAGCTAGAATAGTAGCTGCACGACGGATTGCTTCCTCAGGTTCTAGAGTACCGTTCGTTTCCATATCGATAACAAGCTTGTCTAAATCAGTACGTTGTTCTACACGTGCCGCTTCTACAGCGTAAGCGATTTTATCAACCGGGCTGTAAGTAGCGTCAACTAGTAGACGACCGATTGGACGCTCATCTTCTTCAGTATGGATACGAGCTGAAGCTGGAACGTAACCACGACCACGTTCTACTTTGATACGCATAGCGATCTCAGCGTTGTCATCCGTTAGGTGACAAATTACGTGCTCAGGGTTAGCGATCTCTACATCACCATCGTGGGTGATGTCACCTGCAACAACAGGGCCTGAGCCTGATTTGTTCAGTGTAATAAACACTTCATCTTTGCCTTCAGCAACGCGTACAGCCAAACCTTTAAGGTTTAGAAGGATTTCCAGGATATCTTCCTGAACGCCTTCTTTAGTGCTGTATTCGTGTAGCACACCTTCAATTTCAACTTCTGTTACGGCACAACCCGGCATAGAAGATAGAAGAATGCGGCGAAGAGCATTACCTAGAGTGTGGCCGAAACCGCGCTCTAATGGCTCAAGAGTTACTTTCGCGTGTGTCGTATTGATCTGTTCAATGTCAACAAGACGCGGCTTAAGAAATTCTGTTACAGAACCCTGCATTGTGTCCTCTCTTTTTTTAACCTTACTTAGAGTAAAGTTCGACGATCAAGTGTTCATTGATGTCAGCTGATAGGTCAGAACGCTCAGGCATACGCTTGAATGTACCTTCCATTTTGCCAGCATCTACTTCAATCCAAGTTGGCTTTTCACGTTGTTCAGCAACTTCTAGAGCCGCTTTAATACGAGATTGCTGTTTAGCTTTCTCGCGGATAGAAACAACGTCGTTTGCCGCTACTTTGAAAGAAGGAACGTTTACAACTTTACCGTTAACTAGGATAGACTTGTGGCTAACTAGTTGACGAGATTCAGCACGAGTAGCGCCAAAGCCCATACGGTAAACTACGTTATCAAGACGACCTTCAAGAAGCTGAAGCAGGTTTGCACCCGTGTTGCCTTTAAGACGTGCAGCTTCTTTGTAGTAGTTGCGGAATTGTTTTTCTAGAACGCCGTAGATACGACGAACTTTTTGCTTCTCACGAAGCTGAACGCCATACTCAGATAGACGACCGCGACGAGCGCCGTGTACACCTGGTGCGTTATCAATTTTACACTTGGTATCGATCGCACGGACACCAGACTTAAGGAATAAGTCAGTACCTTCGCGACGGCTAAGCTTCAGCTTAGGACCCAAATATCTTGCCATGATCTTTCTCCAATATTCCTAGAAACGAAACTTAAACGCGACGTTTCTTAGGTGGACGACAACCGTTATGAGGGATTGGTGTCGCATCAACAATGTTAGTGATACGGAAACCAGCAGCGTTCAGTGCGCGAACAGTAGATTCACGACCTGGACCTGGACCCTTAACCATAACTTCCAAGTTCTTTAGGCCATATTCTTTAGCCATTTCACCACAACGCTCAGCTGCAACTTGTGCTGCGAACGGAGTAGATTTACGAGAACCACGGAAACCTGAACCACCTGCTGTAGCCCATGCAAGAGCGTTGCCTTGACGGTCAGTGATAGTTACGATTGTGTTGTTGAAAGAAGCATGAATGTGCGCTACGCCATCAGCTACTTGCTTGCGTACGCGCTTACGCGCGCGAGTTGGTTGTTTTGCCATTGTACTCTACCTTATCCGACTATTTCTTGATCGGCTTGCGCGGACCCTTACGGGTGCGAGCGTTGGTTTTAGTACGCTGTCCACGTAGTGGTAGACTGCGACGATGACGAAGACCGCGGTAACAGCCAAGGTCCATAAGACGCTTGATGTTCATCGATACTTCACGACGTAGATCACCTTCTACAGTGTACTTAGCTACACCATCACGCAGTTGATCGATCTGCTCTTCAGTTAGTTCACTGATCTTAGCATCTTCAGCAATACCCACTTCAGCTAGAATAGCTTGAGAGCGAGTTTTACCAATACCGTAGATTGCAGTAAGTGCAATTACAGAATGCTTATGATCAGGAATGTTAATGCCGGCTATACGGGCCATTATTCACTCCTAAGGGGTTCATAAAAGAATTATCCGCAGCAAAGCCCGTTATGGATACGCTGCGGCATACTACTTCTTTTGCACGCAAAAGGTAGGCCGAGGAATATACTCGACTCTACCTTGTATTTCAAGTAAAAATTTCTGCTAATTAGCCTTGGCGTTGCTTATGCTTTGGCTCACTGCAAATCACGCGAACGACACCGTTACGCTTGATAACTTTACAGTTACGGCAGATTTTTTTAACGGAAGCACGAACTTTCATTGCTAAACTCCGTAAATGGAATCGAAATTGCTACCACCGAATTAACGGCCGTAACCCTTCAGATTCGCTTTCTTTAACACAGAATCATACTGTTGTGACATCAGATGAGTCTGTACCTGTGCCATGAAATCCATGATAACTACCACTACGATTAGTAGTGATGTGCCGCCGAAGTAGAAACGAACGTTCCACGCGACCATCATGAACTCAGGAATCAGACATATAAAAGTAATGTATAGAGCACCCGCAAGGGTTAGTCTAGTCATCACTTTATCGATATATTTCGCTGTCTGCTCACCTGGGCGGATACCGGGTACGAATGCACCAGACTTCTTCAAGTTATCAGCTGTTTCACGTGGGTTAAACACCAACGCTGTATAGAAGAAACAGAAGAAGATTATAGCTGCTGCATAAAGCATTACATACAGAGGCTGACCTGGGCTAAGAGCTAATGACACGTCAGTTAACCAACCGAACGCGCTGCTTTCACCATTTTGACCAAACCACTGTGCTAATGTTCCTGGGAACAAAATAATACTTGATGCGAAAATCGCTGGAATAACACCTGCCATATTAATCTTAAGAGGCAAGTGAGAGCTTTGTGCTGCAAAAACCTTACGACCTTGTTGACGTTTCGCATAGTTAACGACGATACGACGTTGACCACGTTCCATGAAAACTACGAAGTAGATAACAGCAAAAGACAATACAGCAATCAACAGCAGAAGAAGCACATGCAATTCACCTTGACGCGCTTGCTCGATTGTTTGACCGATTGCAGAAGGCAATCCAGCAACAATACCTGCAAAAATCAGAATGGAAATACCATTACCGATTCCTCGCTCAGTGATTTGTTCACCTAACCACATTAAGAACATGGTACCAGTTACTAAACTCACGGTAGCAATAAGCGTAAACATGGTTTGGTTGATAACAACCAGATTGTCGACCATGTTTGGTAAGCCTGTTGCGATACCAATAGCTTGGAATGTTGCAAGTACAAGCGTGCCGTAGCGTGTATATTGGCTTATCTTACGACGGCCTGCTTCACCCTCTTTCTTGAGTTCCGCTAACGCTGGATGAACTACAGTTAACAATTGGACTACGATCGATGCCGAAATGTACGGCATGATACCCAATGCTAATATAGATGCACGCTCAAGAGCACCACCGGAGAACATGTTAAACATTTCAACGATGGTACCTTTTTGCTGATCGAACAAATCGGCAAGTACAGCTGCGTCAATACCAGGGATCGGCACAAAAGAGCCGGCTCGGAATACTAAAAGTGCACCAATTACGAATAATAAGCGCGACTTTAGTTCACTTAAGCCGCTCTGAGCACTACGAAAATCTTGTCCTGGTTTCTTAGCCATCTGTACCTCGTTCCTCGAGATTATTCCTCGATTTTACCGCCTGCAGCTTCGATTGCAGCTTTAGCGCCTTTAGTCACGCGTAGACCTTTAACAGTCACAGCTTTGCTTAGGTCACCAGAAAGAACGATCTTAACGAATTCGATGTTCTTAGTGATAACGTTAGCAGCTTTAAGGCTGTTAAGATCAACTACGTCACCTGTTACTTTCGCTAGCTCAGCTAGACGAACTTCAGCAGACACTAGGCTCTTACGAGAAGTGAAACCGAATTTAGGTAGACGTTGTTTTAGAGGCATTTGACCGCCTTCAAAACCTGGACGAACAGAGCCGCCAGAACGTGACTTTTGACCTTTGTGACCGCGGCCACCTGTTTTACCAAGGCCAGAACCGATACCACGACCTACACGCTTCTTAGAAGGTTTAGAGCCAGCAGCCGGTGATAGAGTATTCAAACGCATTCTGATTACTCCTCAATCTTAACCATGTAGTAAACCTTGTTGATCATACCGCGTACGCACGGAGTATCTTCAAGTTCTACTGTATGGTTGATGCGACGAAGACCTAGACCTTTAAGACACGCTTTGTGCTTAGGTAGGCGACCAATTGAGCTTTTAGTTTGAGTTACTTTAATAGTTGCCATCGTGTGCTTACTCCGAAATAGATTCAACAGTTAGACCACGTTTAGCAGCAACCATTTCTGGTGACTTAACGTCTACTAGAGCACCAATCGTTGCACGAACGATGTTGATCGGGTTCGTTGAACCGTATGCTTTAGAAAGTACGTTATGTACGCCCGCAACTTCAAGTACAGCACGCATTGCACCACCGGCAATAACACCTGTACCTTCTGCAGCTGGCTGCATGTAAACTTTAGAGCCCGAATGACGACCTTTCACCGGGTGGTGAAGAGTGCCTTCGTTTAGCGATACTGTAACCATGTTACGGCGCGCTTTTTCCATTGCTTTTTGAATCGCAGCAGGTACTTCACGAGCTTTGCCGTAACCGAAACCTACGCGACCGTTACCGTCACCAACTACTGTTAGCGCAGTAAAGCTCATGATTCGACCACCTTTAACCGTCTTAGATACACGGTTAACAGCGATCAGCTTTTCTTGCAAATCATTAGCTTGTTGTTGTTCTTTAGCCATCTTCCAACCCTACCTTAGAATTTCAGACCAGCTTCGCGAGCAGATTCTGCTAGCGCCGCTACTCGACCGTGGTATTGGAAACCAGAACGATCAAATGCAACTGAAGCTACGCCTTTTTCAAGAGCGCGCTCAGCAACAGCTTTACCAACTGCTTTAGCTGCATCAACGTTACCAGTGTTCTTAACTTGCTCACGGATCGCTTTTTCTACAGTAGAAGCAGCTGCGATAACCTCAGAGCCGTTTGCCGCGATAACTTGTGCGTAAACATGGCGAGGAGTACGGTGTACTACCAGGCGAGTTGCACCAAGTTCTGCAATCTTACGACGTGCACGTGTAGCACGACGGATGCGAGATGCTTTCTTATCCATAGTGATACCTTACTTCTTCTTAGCTTCTTTAGTACGCACATTTTCATCTGCGTAACGAACACCTTTACCTTTGTAAGGCTCAGGAGCACGGTAAGAACGAATGTCAGCCGCAACTTGACCTACTACTTGCTTATCGCAACCAGTAATGATGATCTCAGTTTGGCTAGGGCACTCAGCTTTAATACCTTCAGGTAGAGCGTGCTCTACTGGGTGAGAAAAGCCAAGAGTTAGAGCTACAGAGTTGCCTTTCATAGCAGCACGGTAACCAACACCCTTAAGAGTTAGCTTCTTAGTAAAGCCCTCAGTAACACCCACAACCATGTTATTAACTAGAGCGCGAGCTGTACCAGCTTGTGCCCATGCGTTAGTAACGCCTTCTTTCGGACCGAAAGTTAGCTTGGTTTCTTCCTGTGCAATAACTACGGCGCTGTTAAGAACGCGAGTAAGCTCACCTTTGCTACCTTTTACAGTAACTTCTTGGCCGTTTAGTTTCACCTCTACGCCAGCTGGAATAGCGACAGGTGCTTTAGCAACACGAGACATAATCTACTCCTTATTAAGCTACGTAACAGATGATTTCACCGCCAAGACCTGCTTTACGAGCAGCACGGTCAGACATCAGACCCTTGGAAGTAGAAACAACTGCAATACCAAGACCACCCATCACTGTAGGTAAAGAGTCTTTATTTTTATAAACTCTTAGACCAGGACGTGATACGCGCTTGATTTGCTCGATTACAGGTTTAGCTTGGAAGTACTTAAGAGTAACTTCTAGCTCAGGTTTTGCTTCGCTGTTTACAGCGAAGTCTACGATGTAACCTTCAGCTTTAAGTAATGCAGCAATTGCAACTTTAAGCTTTGAAGAAGGCATTTTTACAGCAACTTTGTTTGCTGCCTGACCGTTACGAACGCGGGTCAGCATATCCGAAATCGGATCTTGCATGCTCATAAGATTTACTCCAAATGATTAAGTGGCAATTACCAGCTAGCCTTACGAAGACCCGGAATCTCGCCTTTCATGCAAGCTTCACGAACCTTAATGCGGCTTAGACCGAATTTACGTAGGTAACCGTGTGGACGACCAGTTTGGTTGCAACGGTTGCGCTGACGTGATGCACTTGAATCACGTGGAAGAGATTGCAGTTTAAGAACCGCATTCCAACGATCTTCTTCAGATGCGTTTACATCGCTAATGATAACTTTTAGCGCAGAACGCTTTTCAGCGAACTTAGCTACTAGTTTTGCACGTTTAGCTTCACGTGCTTTCATTGATTGTTTAGCCATAACAGTAACCCTACCCTTACTTACGGAATGGGAAGTTAAAGGCAGCCAGCAGAGCTCGGCCTTCCTCATCGGAACCCGCAGAAGTCGTGATAGTGATATCAAGACCGCGGACACGATCGACTTTATCGTAGTCGATTTCCGGAAAGATGATTTGCTCGCGAACGCCCATGCTGTAGTTACCGCGACCGTCAAAAGACTTAGCGCTAACACCACGGAAATCACGTACACGTGGAAGTGCGATAGAGATTAAACGCTCTAAAAATTCCCACATGCGCTCACCACGCAAGGTTACTTTACAACCAATTGGGTAGCCTTCACGAATTTTGAAACCAGCTACAGATTTACGCGCTTTAGTGATAAGTGGCTTTTGACCAGAGATCGTTGCCATATCAGCTGCTGCGTTTTCTAGCAGTTTCTTATCGTTGATTGCTTCACCAACGCCCATGTTTAGGGTGATTTTCTCAATCCTAGGGACTTGCATGACGCTTGTGTAGCTGAACTCTTTGGTAAGCTCAGCGACTACAGACGACTTGTAGTAATCATGCAGTTTCGCCATAGTAGAACTCCAAATTACTTCTAATTAGTTAGAAACAGTTTCGCCGTTAGATTTGAAGAAACGAACTTTCTTGCCATCTTCGATACGGAAACCGATACGGTCTGCTTTACCAGTAGCCGCGTTAAAAACTGCAACGTTAGAAGCGTCAATAGCTGCTTCTTGTTCAACGATGCCACCTTGTTGACCTAGAGCCGGAACCGGCTTTTGGTGTTTCTTAACAAGGTTGATGCCTTCAACGATAACTTTACCAGTTGTCAGAACCTTAGTTACTTTACCTTTCTTGCCTTTATCTTTACCAGCAAGAATGATTACTTCGTCATTACGACGGATTTTAGCTGCCATGTTGCCGCTCCTTACAGAACTTCAGGTGCTAGTGATACAATCTTCATGAATTTCGCGTTACGAAGTTCACGAGTCACAGGACCAAAGATACGTGTGCCGACTGGTTGCTCAGTAGTGTCGTTTAACAATACACAAGCATTACTGTCGAAGCGAATGACAGAACCGTCTGGGCGACGAACGCCTTTACGGGTGCGCACTACTACCGCCTTCAGAACATCACCTTTCTTTACTTTACCGCGAGGAATCGCTTCCTTCACTGTAACCTTGATGACGTCACCGATATGTGCATAACGGCGGTGAGAGCCACCCAGAACCTTAATACACATTACCTTGCGCGCGCCAGAGTTATCTGCTGCATCAAGTGTACTTTGCATCTGGATCATTGTTAGTGCTCCGCTAAATATTAAAACTAGACCCTCTCGGGTCGGGCTGCCTCTTTAAAAGGGACGCGAATTGTACCACCCTTTTTTAAAATTGGGTAGACAAAAAACAAGCGGCTCCAAAAAATAATTTGGAGCCGCTTATAAGTTATAGAATTACAAAGATTAAATCTTCGCTTTTTCTAGAACTTTAACCAATGTCCAAGACTTAGTCTTAGACAGAGGACGACACTCAGCGATTTCAACTTTGTCGCCTAGGCCACAAGTGTTGTCTTCGTCGTGTGCGTGTACTTTAGTCGTGCGTTTGATGAACTTACCGTAAATTGGGTGTTTTACAGTGCGTTCAATAGCAACAACGATAGACTTGTCCATCTTGTCGCTTACTACACGGCCTTGCTGGATGCGGTTAGTTTCGCTCATTATGCGCCTGCCTTTTCAGTCAAAACAGTTTTCACACGTGCGATGTCACGGCGTACAGCTTTTAGAGTATGAGTTTGCTGAAGTTGACCAGTTGCAGCTTGCATGCGCAAGTTGAACTGTTCACGTAGCAAATTCAATAGCTCAGCGTTAAGCTCTTCAACGTTCTTTTCGCGTAGATCTTGTGCTTTCATCACATCACCTGCTTAGTTACAAAAGTAGTTTTAACAGGCAGTTTACGTGCCGCTAGGCGGAACGCTTCACGTGCCAACTCTTCAGGTACGCCATTCATCTCGTACATAACTTTGCCTGGTTGGATTTGAGCAACCCAGTACGCAACTGAACCTTTACCTTTACCTTGACGAACTTCAAGAGGCTTTTCAGTAATTGGCTTGTCTGGGAATACACGAATCCAGATTTGACCTTGACGCTTAATGTGACGTGTCATAGCACGACGTGCCGCTTCGATTTGACGTGCAGTCAGACGACCACGGCCAACAGCTTTAAGACCGAATTCGCCGAAGCTTACTTCAGTACCTTTAGCTAGACCACGGTTACGACCAGTCATAACCTTGCGGAACTTAGTACGTTTTGGTTGTAGCATCGTTCGACTCCTTACTTACGGCCTTTACGCTGCTTCTTAGGCTTATCGCCTTTAGGCTCTACTGCGTTAGCAGCTGGCATACCGCCTAGAATCTCACCTTTGAAGATCCAAACTTTAATGCCGATCACACCGTATTGAGTGTGAGCCGAAGAAGTTGCGTAATCAATGTCTGCACGTAGAGTGTGTAGAGGCACACGGCCTTCACGGTACCACTCAGAACGTGCGATTTCAGCACCGCCAAGACGGCCGCCTACTTGTACTTTGATGCCTTTAGCGCCTAGACGCATAGCATTTTGTACCGCACGCTTCATTGCACGACGGAACATAACACGACGCTCTAGTTGAGACGCGATGCTATCAGCTACAAGCTGACCATCTAGCTCAGGCTTACGTACTTCAGCGATGTTAATTTGCGCTGGTACACCTGCGATTTTAGCTACAGCTGCGCGTAGCTTCTCTACGTCTTCACCTTTCTTACCGATAACAACGCCAGGACGAGCAGTGTGAATAGTCACACGGATGCTCTTAGCTGGACGCTCGATAACGATACGAGATAATGATGCTTTTTGTAGTTCCTTGGTAAGGAACTGACGTACCTTGAAGTCGCCGTCTAGGTTGTCAGCGAATTCGTTGGTATTAGCAAACCATGTAGCATTCCAAGGCTTAACGATGCCAAGACGAATACCATTAGGATGTACTTTCTGACCCATTGCTTACTCTCCTAGTCTTTAGCGATCTGCTACAACAATAGTGATGTGGCTTGAACGCTTCAAGATACGATCCGCACGACCTTTAGCACGAGGCATAATACGCTTCATGATAGGGCCCTCATCTACGAAGATTTTAGCGACATTTAGATCGTCGATATCTGCACCTTCGTTATGTTCCGCGTTAGCGATAGCTGACTCAAGAACCTTCTTAACCAATACAGCAGCTTTTTTGTTGCTGAAAGTTAGAATTTCTAGAGCTTGGTCTACCGACTTACCGCGAATTTGGTCTGCAACTAAGCGAGCTTTCTGTGGAGAAATACGAGCAAAGTTATGTTTAGCTAAAGCTTCCATCATCTACTCCTTATTTCTTCTTAGCTTTCTTATCTGCAGCATGACCGCGATAAGTACGAGTTGGTGCAAATTCGCCCAGTTTGTGACCGATCATTTCTTCGGTAACGAAAACTGGAACGTGCTGACGACCATTATGGACAGCGATGGTCAAACCAATCATTGTTGGGATGATCATTGAGCGACGGGACCAAGTCTTAATAGGCTTTTTGTCTCCGCTTTCCACCGCTTTCTCTACCTTCTTCAGCAAGTGTAGGTCAATAAAAGGACCTTTCTTGAGAGAACGTGGCATGGCGATTCCTCTTTATAAATTATTTAGTGCGACGACGTACGATGTACTTGTCAGTGCGCTTGTTCTTACGAGTCTTGAAGCCCTTAGTAGGAACGCCCCAAGGAGAAACTGGGTGACGACCACCAGATGTGCGGCCTTCACCACCACCATGTGGGTGATCCACCGGGTTCATTACTACACCACGTACGGTTGGACGTACGCCGCGCCAGCGTGAAGCACCAGCTTTACCAAGTTCACGTAGCATATGCTCAGAGTTACCAACTTCACCGATCGTTGCACGACCTTCAGAAAGTACTTTGCGCATCTCACCAGAACGTAGACGGATAGTTACGTATGCACCATCGCGAGCGATGATTTGAGCATAAGCACCAGCCGAACGAGCTAGTTGAGCACCTTTACCAGGCTTAAGTTCAACACAGTGTACAGTAGAACCTACTGGGATGTTGCGCATCGGCAGAGTGTTACCTGCTTTGATTGGCGCATCTACACCAGATTGAATCTGGTCACCTGCGTTAACACCTTTAGGTGCAATGATGTAACGACGCTCACCGTCTGCGTACAGAACTAGAGCGATGTTAGCACTACGGTTTGGATCGTATTCTAGACGCTCAACTTTCGCTGGGATGCCATCTTTAGTACGTTTGAAGTCAATCAGACGGTAATGGTGCTTGTGACCACCACCGATGTGACGTACTGTAATACGACCGTTGTTGTTACGACCACCGTTCTTAGAGTTTTTCTCTAGAAGTGGTGCGTATGGCTTACCCTTGTGCAGGTCAGCGTTAACAACTTTAACGACGTGACGACGACCAGGGGAAGTCGGCTTACATTTAACAATAGCCATTTTTACTACTCCTGTTATTCCGCGCCGCCAACGAAGTCAAGATCTTGACCTTCTTTCAAAGTAACGTAGGCTTTCTTAACGTCTGAACGACGGCCTTCACGCATACCTTGACGTTTGGTCTTACCCTTTAATACAAGAGTATTTACAGACTTAACTTCAACTTCAAATAGCTTTTCTACAGCTGCTTTGATCTCTTTCTTAGTTGCATCTTTAGCTACTTTGAAAACGATAGTGTTCGCTTTCTCAGCTGCCATAGTTGCTTTTTCAGAGATGTGCGGAGCACGTAGAACTTTTAAGATACGCTCTTCAGTGATCATGCTAGCATCTCCTCAACTTGCTTAACTGCGTCAGCAGTCATTAGAACCTTGTCGAAAGCGATTAGTGATACTGGATCAACACCAGCAACATCACGTGCGTCTACTTTGTATAGGTTACGAGCAGCTAAGAATAGATTTTCATCTACTTCGCCAGTCACAATCAGAACGTCGCTTAGCTCAAGCTCTTTAAGCTTAGCTACAAGTTCTTTTGTTTTTGGTGCTTCTACAGAGAAGTTATCAACAACGATTAAACGCTCTTGACGAACTAGCTCAGAAAGAATGCTCTTCATAGCACCGCGGTACATTTTTTTGTTTACTTTTTGGCTGTGATCTTGTGGTTTCGCAGCAAAAGTAACACCACCTGTACGCCAGATTGGGCTACGAATTGTACCAGCACGTGCGCGGCCAGTACCTTTTTGACGCCATGGCTTAGCGCCACCGCCAGATACTTCAGAACGAGTCTTTTGAGCACGAGTACCTTGACGAGCACCTGCTGCATATGCAACAACTACTTGGTGTACAAGAGCTTCGTTGAAGTCACGTCCGAAAGTAGTCTCGGAAACAGTTAGTGCATCAGCACCTTTAACCATCAATTCCATTACTTACTCCTAGACGTTATGCTTTAACAGCAGGTTTTACGATCACGTTTCCGCCTGTTGAGCCCGGTACTGCACCTTTAATAAGGAGTAGATTGCGCTCAGCGTCAACACGTACGATCTCTAGGTTTTGAGTCGTTACACGCTCAGCACCCATGTGACCTGCCATTTTCTTGCCTTTAAACACGCGGCCTGGAGTTTGACATTGGCCAATTGAACCCGGTGCGCGGTGAGACAAAGAGTTACCGTGAGTCATATCTTGAGTAGAGAAGTTCCAACGCTTGATAGCGCCTTGGAAGCCTTTACCTTTAGATGTACCAGTAACGTCTACTTTTTTAATTTCGTTGAAAAGTTCTACGTTTAGCTCAGCGCCAACTTCAAACTCTTCGCCGTTTTCTAAACGGAATTCCCAAAGACCGCGACCTGCTTCTACACCCGCTTTCGCGAAGTGACCAGCTTCAGGTTTAGTTACACGGTTAGCTTTCTTAGCACCAGTAGTTACTTGGATTGCTGCGTAGCCGTCTGTCTCAAGAGTTTTAACTTGAGAAATACGGTTCGCTTCAACCTCAACAACAGTTACTGGGATAGAAACGCCTTCTTCAGTAAATACGCGGGTCATACCCACTTTACGTCCGACTAGACCAATCATTATTCTTATCTCCCTTAACCTAGGCTGATTTGAACATCAACGCCAGCTGCAAGATCAAGACGCATTAGAGCATCAACAGTTTTATCTGTTGGCTCAACGATGTCGATCAAACGCTTGTGAGTACGAATTTCGTACTGGTCACGTGCATCTTTGTTGACGTGTGGAGAGGTAAGAACAGTGAAACGCTCTTTACGAGTAGGTAGTGGAATAGGACCACGAACCTGTGCGCCAGTACGTTTTGCTGTTTCAACGATTTCCGCAGTTGAAGCATCGATTAGCTTGTAATCAAACGCTTTAAGGCGGATACGAATACGTTGGTTCTGCATGAGACAGAGCTCCAATTATTAAAAATTACACAAACAATATCGCCACTCAAACCCGATAAAACGAGAGAATGCCGATTGATTTATGTGAAACCGTAGCATCCAAAATTAGGACGCATTGTCAGTTAACTTTTGAAGCAAACAAGAAGTTCACTATTTTTATTAACCGCGAACATAAGCTGAGTATACATTACTAGGTAAGACCTACTCCTCAGTGCTCATTGGTTCACAACCAGCGTTAGCCAGTGCGATGCATTATACAGATCACACTTTAACTTGCAAGCTGTGTTTGAAAAATAATCGCAGAATCGATTTAAGAAGATAAGTGGCGAGTTTTGATTGCGCGGTAGTGCCCTACCGTTGAAAGTTGTAAGCAAGGTAACAGCTCAGTTTAAGCCTCAGCTGTTACCTCTTTTAATTACTAAGTTTTAGCCTTCGTCTTCATCCACATATTGAGCTTGTAGATAATTTTGGATCCCGGTCATTTTGATTAAACCGAGCTGGGTTTCTAACCAATCGACATGATCTTCTTCGTCTTCCAGGATGTCTTGAAACAGATCTCGCGACACATAGTCGTGAATATCTTCTGCGTACGCGATGGCATTTTTCAAATCAGGTATCGCTTCCATCTCAAGAGACAAATCACACTGAAGCATCTCTTCAGTATCTTCACCAATTTTGAGCTTACCGAGATCTTGAAGGTTTGGGAGGCCTTCTAAAAATAGTATGCGTTCTATTAGATGGTCAGCATGTTTCATTTCGTCGATAGATTCGTGGTATTCCTTATCAGCAAGATGCTTCAAGCCCCAATCTTTGTACATGCGAGCATGCAAGAAGTATTGGTTTATTGCGACGAGTTCATTACCAAGAATTTTATTGAGATGTTGAATGATGATTGGATCGCCTTTCATGACATAGCCCTCCTCTTTGGCTCTTCTAACTGTAGAACCAAATCGAGAAGTGTCAAAAAAGCTAATGCCCTTGGGGCAAAACTAGCTTGCCTGTTTGAACAGGTCTTTCGCAGTATCGTTAATGACTTCTTTTGCTGAACGTACACACTTGCCGCATTGACTGCCAAGTGCTGTACATTTTTTAATTCCTTTGATGTCAGTAATGCCCTCTTCTATTACGAGCTTGCGGATTTTTTTATCCGAAACCCCATGGCATAAACAAATGTACATACTAAAACCTAAACCTTTAACTTGGGGTTAAATATAAAAAGGAATCATTCTTATTACCAGTCATATTTAAGGTTTGGTTATATCGATTGGTTATAGTGCTTTGCGAGTAAATGGTAAAAATGGCTTTGGAGGTTGTATTACAGAAGGGGGGTATTAAGGCGGGTCAGTAAATAACTGTATTTAAATTGGAATATAGTTTGCTGTTATAAAGTGTGATGAATTACCCTTATAACCAAAATAAAAAAGGGAAGCCGAAGCTCCCCTTTTTAGATGCGTGCTCTTCTAATGAAGAGAGTGCAAAAATCTAAATGCTATTAAGCGAAGATTTTAGCTACAACACCAGCACCAACTGTACGGCCACCTTCGCGGATTGCGAAACGTAGACCTTCGTCCATTGCGATTGGAGCGATTAGCTCAACAGTCATTTGAACGTTGTCACCTGGCATTACCATTTCTACGCCTTCTGGTAGAGTGATGTCGCCTGTTACGTCAGTTGTACGGAAGTAGAACTGTGGACGGTAACCTTTGAAGAAAGGAGTGTGACGGCCGCCTTCGTCTTTAGAAAGTACGTATACTTCAGACTCAAACTTAGTGTGTGGGTTGATAGAACCTTTCGCAGAAAGTACTTGACCACGTTCAACGTCATCACGCTTAGTACCACGTAGAAGTGCACCAACGTTCTCACCTGCACGACCTTCGTCAAGCAGTTTACGGAACATTTCAACACCAGTACAAGTAGTAAGAGTAGTCTCTTTGATACCAACGATTTCTACTTCGTCACCTACACGTAGGATACCGCGCTCGATACGACCAGTTACAACAGTACCACGACCTTGAATTGAGAATACGTCTTCAATTGGTAGTAGGAACGGTTGGTCTACTGCACGCTCTGGCTCAGGGATGTAAGAATCTAGTGCTTCTGCAAGCTCAACGATCTTGTCTTCCCACTGCTTCTCGCCGTTTAGTGCGCCAAGTGCAGAACCTTGGATAACTGGTAGGTCATCACCTGGGAAGTCGTACTCAGAAAGAAGTTCACGAACTTCCATTTCTACTAGCTCAAGTAGCTCTTCGTCATCAACCATGTCACATTTGTTCATGAATACGATGATGTAAGGGATACCAACTTGACGACCAAGTAGGATGTGCTCACGAGTTTGAGGCATAGGGCCGTCAGTCGCAGCAACAACTAGGATACCGCCGTCCATTTGTGCAGCACCAGTGATCATGTTTTTAACATAATCCGCGTGTCCTGGACAGTCTACGTGTGCGTAGTGACGTGCTGGAGTGTCGTACTCAACGTGAGAAGTTGCGATTGTGATACCGCGCTCACGCTCTTCTGGAGCGTTATCGATAGATGCGAAATCTTTAGCAACACCGCCGTATACTTTTGCAAGAGTAGTACAGATAGCAGCAGTTAGAGTTGTTTTACCGTGGTCAACGTGGCCGATAGTACCAACGTTTACGTGCGGTTTCGTACGTTCAAATTTTTCTTTAGACACAATCGTGTTCCTTCCTAGTTATGATTCGCCACGTTCATTATTGAGCGAGACGCGCCAGAAATTGCTATTTTATGCGCCAACTCTCGTTAGCGCAATATTTGGACGCATTGTTCTTTCAAAAAATGAAAAAAAATGCCTTCCTTTTTTTAACCACGCTCTGCAATGATTGCTTTTGCAACATTGTTAGGCACTTCAGCGTACTCACTAAACTCCATAGAGTAAGAAGCACGACCTTGTGTCGCAGAACGTAAATCAGTTGCGTAACCGAACATGACAGACAACGGAACTTGTGCACGAATTATCTTCAGGCCAGCTGTCCCCTCGTCCATACCTTCGATGATGCCGCGACGACGGTTAATATCGCCAACAACGTCACCCATCCAGTCTTCTGGAGTAGTTACTTCAACTTTCATCATAGGCTCAAGCAGAACTGGTTGCGCTTCAAGTGCACCCGATCTGAAAGCCATAGAGGCAGCGATTGTAAACGCCATCTCACTTGAATCTGTTTCATGGTAAGAACCATCATATAGTGTAGCTTTGATATCCAGAACTGGATAGCCAGCAAGCACACCATTGTTCATCTGCTCTTCAACGCCTTTAGCAACTGAAGCGATAAACTCTTTAGGTACAATACCATTGGCAATTTCATCCACGAAAACAAAGCCTTCGCCAGCTTCTGATGGTTCCAGTTTCAGCCACACGTGACCGTACTGACCTTTACCACCATGCTCACGGATAAATTTACCTTCCGCTTTCGCTGTACCACGAATCGTTTCACGGTAAGCCACTTGCGGGTTACCAACGTTGCAGTTCACGCTAAATTCACGCTTCATACGGTCAACGATGATATCTAAGTGTAGTTCACCCATACCAGAAATCAGTGTCTGGCCTGTTTCCGCATCCATATCAACGCGGAACGATGGGTCTTCCGCTGCTAGTTTACCTAGAGCGATAGTCATTTTATCTTGATCAGCTTGAGAGCTTGGCTCTACAACGATCTGAATAACTGGATCTGGGAATTCCATGCGCTCAAGAACAATCTTATGGTTCTGGTCACATAGCGTTTCACCAGTGGTCACATCTTTCAGGCCAATGATGGCTGCGATGTCACCTGCTCGTACTTCTTTTACTTCTTCACGTTTGTTTGAGTGCATTTGAACAATGCGACCTAAACGTTCACGTTGTTTTTTCACAGAGTTGTAAGCCGTTTTACCGCTTTCTACAACACCAGAGTAAACACGGATGAAGGTAAGAGTACCAACAAATGGGTCTGTTGCGATCTTAAATGCTAGCGCTGAGAACGGTTCTTTGTCGTCCGCGTGACGCTCTGCTTCGTTCTCGTCTTCATCGATACCTTTAATTGCAGGAACATCGACTGGAGAAGGAAGGAAATCAACGACTGCATCTAGAACAGCTTGTACGCCTTTGTTTTTGAATGCACTACCACAAGTTGCTAGTACGATTTCATTGTTAAGGGTACGAGTACGAAGACCTTGTTTGATTTCAGCTTCTGTTAGTTCACCTTCTTCAAGGTACTTATCCATCAGCTCTTCATTTGCTTCTGCAGCAGCTTCAACAAGTTCTGTACGATATTCTTCAGCCATTTCTTGCATGTCTGCGGGAATATCTTCGTACGTGAAAGTCATGCCTTGGTCAGCTTCGTTCCAGTTGATTGCCTTCATCTTGATAAGATCGACAACACCCTGGAAGTTTTCTTCAGCACCAATGTTCAGTTGAATTGGAACAGGAGTTGCGCCTAGGCGATCCTTAATCTGTTCAACTACGCGCAAGAAGTCTGCGCCTGTACGGTCCATTTTATTAACGAAAACCATACGTGGAACTTGGTACTTATCAGCTTGACGCCATACTGTCTCTGACTGAGGTTCAACACCAGATGAGCCACAGAACACAACAACTGCACCATCAAGTACACGTAGAGAACGTTCTACTTCGATAGTGAAGTCAACGTGTCCAGGAGTGTCGATGATGTTGATACGGTGGTCTGAGTACTGAGCTTCCATACCACGCCAAAACGTAGTGGTCGCTGCTGAAGTGATCGTAATACCGCGCTCTTGCTCTTGCTCCATCCAGTCCATGGTTGCTGCACCATCGTGAACTTCGCCGATTTTGTGAGAAAGACCGGTATAGAACAGAATACGTTCACTTGTGGTTGTTTTACCTGCATCTACGTGAGCAACGATACCGATATTACGGTATTGCTCTATAGGAGTTTTACGAGCCACGGTTGAATCCTCTTATTAGAGACTTAGGGACTATTGCTATGTCTAGATTATGCGTTAAAAGCGATGCTTCGCTAAAAAGTGCATGCCCTAGAAATAGCAATAGTTCCTAGCATAAGCATAGGAACTAAAGAAGTGCTGCAAGGAACCTTGCAGCACTAAAAAGGTATTACCAACGGTAATGTGCGAACGCTTTGTTTGCGTCAGCCATGCGGTGAACGTCTTCACGTTTCTTAACCGCAGTACCTTTGTTCTCAGACGCGTCTAGCATTTCAGCAGCTAGGCGTTGAGCCATAGATTTTTCACCACGCTTACGCGCAGCTTCAACTACCCAACGCATAGCAAGAGCGTTACGGCGAACCGGACGAACTTCTACAGGTACTTGGTAAGTTGAACCACCTACACGGCGAGATTTAACTTCTACCGCTGGGCGAACATTTTCAAGAGCTTCTTCAAATACAGCTAAGTGGTCTTTACCAGACTTCTCAGCCATTGCATCTAGTGCAGTGTAAACAATTTTTTCTGCAGTAGATTTCTTTCCGTCAACCATAAGGATGTTAACGAATTTTGCCAGCAATTCAGATTTGAACTTAGGATCTGGAAGGATCTTACGCTGACCTATTACGCGACGACGTGGCATGGATATTCTCCGTTGTCTTCTTCAGGTTTTTTCCAAAACTTTTCAGAATAATAAATAAAATAGTGTTTGGCCTTACTTAACGCTTTCTTTTAAAAAAGAAAATGCATTAAGACTTAGGACGTTTCACACCGTACTTAGAACGACCTTGTTTACGGTCGTTAACGCCAGCACAGTCAAGTGCGCCGCGAACAGTGTGGTAACGAACACCCGGAAGGTCTTTTACACGACCGCCACGGATTAGTACAACACTGTGCTCTTGTAGGTTGTGGCCTTCACCGCCGATGTACGAAGTTACTTCGAAACCGTTAGTTAGACGTACACGACATACTTTACGTAGTGCCGAGTTAGGTTTTTTAGGTGTAGTAGTGTAAACACGAGTACATACACCACGTTTTTGTGGGCACGCTTCTAGTGCAGGCACGTTGCTTTTAACAACTTGCTTTACACGAGGCTTGCGAACCAACTGGTTAATAGTTGCCATTAACTAGCTCCTGAAATTTACTTGAAAGTAAGCTTTGTGAAAAATCTATCCCTAATCACAAGTCGTAATTAGGGACGCAAAATTCTATTCAGCAGTGGGAGGTGTGTCAAGAAATATACAGATCTTTTTTAGCCGTCTAGAGCTCAGGATGGTCTACTTTTAACCAAACTGATAAAACACAGCTACCAAGTGACTGATTTGTCGCTTAAAACCGTCAGTTTAACGAACCCGTCGAAGTCCACTTGCGGAACGACATCGGAGGCTAGTTCTTGGAGACCTCGAGCAGCAAGATCCGGTTTTAATACCGACACTCGCTCAACTGCGCTGATTTGAGTGAATAACTCATGATTTGGAAGGCAAACGTACACTGCATCTTCAACTAACAAGAACTGATCCTGCGGTTGAGAATAGGTTAATGCGAGTTTAAGTTTGTCGACTGATTTTACGATATGAAGCATAGCGTCCCCTAGAAAGTCAGTATCTGTTGGCACTGGGCTAACTTCTGAGTTAACTCATCGGCTTCAACGACGGTTGCATCAATCAACAGGTTATCTGTCGAAAGACCAAACTGACTCAGGCTACGCTGACACACATACACCTGTTCGATATCGTACAGGTTCATAAGCTTGAATGCTGAGATGTAGTCGCGAGATAGGACTTCGTCGGGTTGCTGAGCTTTGAGAAGCTGTGTCACACCATCGCCAACAAAGAACACAGCAATGTCTTCACTGTAAGCAGAAGCGGCAAGTAATGCGTCTAACCCTTCCCTACCAGCAGCGGTAGTATGAGGAAAACTATTAAATATAAAGGCTAATTTTCTCAAAACTGTACCACCCTATCTTGCGTGAGTAGCGCTTCCGATAAGCTCCCTAACCCGGCCTGAGTAAACCCTGACGCTAAGTTAGATGCGCTGAGTTGGTGTTGCTCTGCTTCGTCTGAGCTAATCACACCACGTCTTAGCGCGGCGGCTACACACGTTTCTAAGCTAACACCGTGCTCATCCGATAGCTTTTGCCAAGCAGAAGCTAAATCGAATTCATCGTTAGCAGGTACAGTGAGATCGGAGCCATTACTGACGCCATCTTGATAGAAGAATACACTGTGAAGTTTGTGGCCCTGTTTAATCAGAGCCACGGCAAACTGGTAAGCACTTCTTGCTGACTGTGAACCGTAGACAGGTCCATTGACTAAGAGCGTATAGCTTAACAACCCTCTTCATCCTCTGTTTTACGTTGGCGGATGTATAGGTACACGGTGTGCTTAGAGATGTTCAATCGCTCAGCAACACGGTTAATCGCGTCTTTGATATCGAAAATACCTTTGTCGTATAGCTCCATCACGATCTGACGGTTCTTAGTATTGTTCGATACTGACTTATCAGCATTGATCTCTTCAATGGTGCGCTCAACCGTTTGGTCGACAAGCTCTTCAACGTCGCTTGCGAAGTTAACCGATGATGCGGCTTCGTCTGCGTCTTGCGTAGGCATGAATGATTGCAGCACTTGTGAGAATGGCGCGTCTAGGTTGACGTTAATACACAGCAGGCCAATCACTCGGTCTTCACCATTGCGGATAGCAACCGTGATCGACTTCATCAACACACCGCCTTTCGCGCGAGTGAAGTATGAACGTGAGAAGTTACGCTTAGAACCTTCAATATCTTTCAGCATCTTCAATGCAAGATCGGTGATCGGCGAACCAACCTGACGACCCGTATTCTCGCCGTTGGCAATTTTAATCGCAGAAGTATTGAGGTCTTCTAATGAGTGCAAAACGATTTCACAAAACGGACCAATAAGACTCGCAATACCGTCAACAACGGCCTCATAAGATCTTAGAATGATTTTATCGTGTTCACTGAATGGCATAACGTGGACTGATTCCATTTCAAGTAACACATCTGCATTGACTGTTTCTGTAGTAGTCACTTATTCCTTACCTTCGTGTGAAAAATCAACAAATTTATGTAAGTTTATCAGAAAATTTTAATTGCACACCTAGCTAACATTGCAACTAGTGATTTAGAACAAGTTTAAAAATCAAATACTCAGCCTCAAATCATAAAAAAAACCTAACTCAAAGTTAGGCTTTTTATTCAATCAACGTAATTTAGTACGAGGTTTTTAATCGATATTACTGTGCAGGAGCTGCTTCAGCGTTATCAATTTTTAGTAGTTCAACTTCGAATACTAGCGTTGAGTTAGCTGGGATAGTCGGTGTGTCTTGCTCACCGTATGCTAGCTCTGGCGGGATTACGAACTTGTACTTAGAACCAACTTTCATTAGTTGTACGCCTTCAGTCCAACCTGGGATTACGCGGTTAAGTGGGAATGTTGCTGGTTCGCCACGGTCGTAAGAGCTGTCGAACTGAGTACCGTCTGTTAGCGTACCTTTGTAGTGTACTTGAACAGTATCAGTGTCTTTTGGAGAAGCGCCTTCGCCAGCTGTCATTACTTGGTAAAGTAGGCCAGATTCAGTTTGCTCTACGCCTTCAGTCTTTGCGAACTCAGCGCGGAAGTCATCACCTGCTTTCTTAGTTTCCGCTGATTTCTCTGCAGCTTGTGCTTGCATAGTTTCAGCAACGCGCTTGTCTAGAGCTTCAAGAGCTGCGCGAGTTTCTTCTTCGTTCAGTGCAGTTTTCTCTGCGAATACGTCTTCGATACCTTGAAGAACCATATCTTTGTCTAGGTTAATGCCTAGCTCGCTTGGCTTATCAATGCTTGTGCTTAGGTAGTTAGCGAAAGATACGCCGATTGCGTATGCCGCTTTGTCGTCTTCTGTTTTAAAGTTTACTGCTTCAACTTTAACTTCTTCAACCTGTGGAGCTTCTGCCTTTGGTTCTTCTTTCTGACAACCAACTGCTAGCATAACCGTTGCGGCAAGCAGTGATACTTTTAAAACTGATTTCATTGAATTCTCCAATTAATGGCCAAGCCATTGGTTATTGTGCACAAATCTAATGATTAGATTGGTGTGAATACGTTAGTTATAACAATATACTAGTCATATGTCTTTCGACACAAACCGGATTATTAGATGTGATGCGAATATTTTTCCACTCATTGCTATGTACAATTGTCATCACCTTGTTAAATGGATGTTTTTTCTTCCAAGATGATGAGCAACGTTGGGAAATTGAACCCAATGGTGCCACCAGCTTTGCCCTTAGCAGAGATGGACGCTTCGCCCTGCTCTACTCTCAGCAAAAACAACTGCTGCTTTGGGACCTTGCCGAAAACAAAGAGTTAGCTCAACTCGGCCCGCAAGATCAATTAGAAAACCAAGTATCGCGTATCCGTATCTCGGACAATGGCCGCTTTGCCATTACCGCAAGCCAGATGAACTTCGCCGTTTGGGACCTATCCTGGACACAAGCTGAGGGGCTATGGTCTATCTCCGATGGCTTAATTCGCGATGTCGATATCTCTAGCAATGGTGAAAAAGTATTGCTCGGCCTATCTAACGGCAAAGCGATCTATGTGGACTTAGTCACCGGACGCCGTCTTGAGTTCCTTGCTCACCGAGAAAAAGTTAATTCTGTTTCCCTTTCTTCCAATGGTCGCTACGCATTATCAGGTGGCAACGACTATAAAGCCTACCTGTGGGATACCGAGTCAGGCTTGGTATTACGTACCTTTGAGCATGAACAAAGAGTAGTACGAGTTGCGCTACAGCGCGATGGTGAACTGGCTTTTACCTCTGATGGCGGTAACCAAGCAATGATTTGGGATCTTGAAACTGGTGAACCTCAAGCGCAGCTGCAAAGCTGGTCGCGACAGCTGATCTTCTCTAGCGCGCGTTTTTCTGATGATGGCAGTATGTTGGTGACAGGTACACCGTCGAGCCAAGTCAGTGTATGGAATACTCAAGACGGAAAACGAATTTCTCGTCACGATGCTGAGCCATTAAAAGATGCTCGCCCTCCCCGTGCGGTAGTGTATGATGCAGCCTTTGATGATAAGAACCGTGTGATATCGGGCACCTCTGCGGGCATAGCCCAAGCTTGGAATGTGGATTAAGAACGATGACAGAAAAGCGAGTTGAACAACTAGAAAGCCGCGTGAATGACTTAGAATGTCAGCTAGCTTTCCAAGAACAGACCATTGAAGAACTCAATGAAGCGCTTAGCCAGCAACAGATGTTGATCACTAAGATGAAAGACCAAATGAAGTATGTCGTGGGCAAAGTGAAGAACATTGATGGTTCAAACTTGGCTGACGCATCAGAAGAAACGCCACCACCGCACTATTAAGCGCGTTTCAAATCAACTACAGCTCGCTAACGATTGAATGTGTTAGCTATCGAAATGCTTGTTGATGACGAATAAAAAGAAAGGGCGACAGATATTCTCTGTCGCCCTTTCTTTATGTCTGTGTCTCGTCCTGAAATGTGTTTACACATTGAGGACGAATTATGACTACTTCAAATAATACCTACGTTAAGCGCACTCAGCGTGATTACACACTAGGCTTTAAATTACAGGTCGTCGCCGCTGTAGAAAGAGGCGATATGACATATAAACAAGCCCAAACCATTTATGGTATCCAAGGCCGTTCAACCGTTTTAACCTGGCTTCGAAAGCACGGTAAGATGAATTGGGCGCAAAATCCAAGGATGAATGTCATGAGCCAATCACCTAAGCCTAAAGAATCGCCTGCACAGAAAATAAAACGTCTTGAAAAAGAGTTGGAAGACGAAAAAATCAAGAACCTCTTCTTAAATAGAGTGGTTGATATCCTTGATGCTGAGCACGGAACCAGTCTCAGAAAAAAGTATCTAGCCAAGGAGCCAGAAGCCTTCAAAAGCAAGAAGGAATAAGTCTAGTTCGAGTATGTAGGCTTTGCGGCATAACAAGGCAGAGTGTTTATCAACGAGAAAAGCGAGCTCATCACCGTCGGTTAGAGCTTAAACCGATTAAAAAAATGGTGTTGGATATTAGGCGCTATATGCCTCGGGTTGGTACTAGGAAGCTCTATTTTTTAATAAAACCCAGACTACAAGAACAAGGTATCAAGTTAGGCCGAGATGCGCTTTTCAACTACTTACGCGCTGAGCGATTGTTGGTAAGACCTAAGCGTAGTTTTACAAAAACGACCAATAGTCGGCATTGGATGAAGAAACACCCGAACTTATTAAAGGACTACAAGCCATGTAGTCCAGAGAGTGTGTTGGTGAGCGATATAACCTATGTTCAATCTGATGAAGGAGTTCACTACCTATCATTGGTTACAGATGCTTTTAGCCGAAAAATAATGGGTTATGAGCTGAGTAATGAAATGAAAGCGACGGATGTCGTGAAAGCGCTAGATATGGCTATCAAAGAGCGTCGATATCATCATTCTTGTATCCATCATTCAGATCGTGGTCTACAGTATTGCTCAGGTGTATATCAAGATAAACTGAAAACTAGCGGCATAATGCCTTCGATGACAGATGGTTATGATTGCTACCAAAATGCCTTAGCAGAAAGAATAAACGGGATCCTGAAACAAGAGTTCTTACTTGATAGGTGTAAGAGTCTTGAGGAGCTTAAACGACTAGTAAAAGAGTCTATCAATATCTATAACAATATGAGGCCGCACCTCAGTCTCATGATGAAAACTCCAAATGAGGTGCATGAAAAAAGCCAACAGCTGGCGCTGTTGGCTTAGTAGAAATACTGTCAACGTATTTTAGGACGAGACACTGCGATTTAAAACCAAGCCACCAAAGCTTTAGTCATCGGCGTAAATTTTCACTTCGACACGCCCATCAGTATCAACACTTGCACGATACATCCCTGAACTGTTCATGCCGAAGTGGATATCACCTTGACCATCAATTGCTATCAAGCCACCTTCGCCACCCATGGTTTTCAGTTCACCTTGGATGATATGTTCACAAGCGGTATGCACGTCTTCTTTGAGATAACGCATTCTTGCCGCTACATCACTGGCAACCATCTTTCTTAAGAAGAACTCGCCCATTCCGGTCGTGGAAACCGCAACGTTACCATTCTCGGCAATGGTACCTGCGCCAATGATTGGTGAGTCACCAACACGACCATACTTCTTGTTAGTCACACCGCCAGTGCTTGTCGCAGCGGCTAGGTTACCCGCTTGATCTAACGCCACCGCGCCAACCGTTCCGTATTTTTTGTCGTCTGGGTATTTCTCTGCATGTTGCTCGTCGTATTTTGCTTCCGACAAAGCAAAGATACCTTTCTCTTTCATTGACTGAAGCTGATCGTAGCGACGCTCAGTAAAGAAGTAATCTTGCTCAGTGAAGGTGTACTCATGTTCAAAGGCAAACTTCTCGGCACCTTCGCCAATCAATAGTACGTGGTCGCTTTTCAGCATAACATCACGTGCGAGTTCAATCGGGTTTTTGATATGACGGACACCAGCAATCGCACCCGCATCCATTTCACGGCCGTGCATCACCGACGCATCCATCTCAACAAACTCATCATGAGTCAGAACCGAGCCCTTACCAGCATTGAAATGAGGACTGTCTTCCATCACCTTAACGGATGCCACTACCGCATCCAGAGCATCACCGCCCGATTGCAGCACTTGATAGCCAGCCAGAACCGATTTCTCTAACGCTTCAGTAATACCCGTTTTTAATTCATCGCTCATTTGCTCTCGCAAGATGGTTCCCGCACCACCATGAATGGCCATTGAAAAAGGTTGTGACATGCGAACTCTCCACTGATGTCGTCTTATAATGTTGTGCCTATCAATATCACATCCATGGTTCGATGTCTGATAGCGAAAACCAAACTTTTTACGAATGCTTAGATTTGCGGACACTTAGATTTGCAGACACTTAGCTCGGTAGATTAAAAGCCAGGCGCAAAAAGCTCGGCGCTAATACGAAAAAAGCCTCCACAAGGGAGGCTTTCAAGATTCTTAATCTAAACCGCTAATTCGGTATTAGTGAGAACCACAGCTACCGCCGCCGCAGCAGCCGTCTTTTTTCTCTTCACCGTGGTCACCACAGCAACCACCTTCGTGGTCATGATCGTGACCGTGGCTGCCACAGCCGCCTTCTTGGTGTACGTGACCGTGTTGAACTTCTTCTTCAGTCGCTTCACGAACCGCTACAACTTCAACGTCAAACGTTAGAGTTTGGCCAGCCAGCATGTGGTTACCGTCAACAACAACTTCGTCGCCGTCTACTTCAGTTACTTCTACTGGGATTGGACCTTGGTCAGTATCCGCCAGGAAACGCATGCCAACTTCGATTTGCTCAACACCTTGGAATACGTCAGCAGGAACACGTTGAACTAGAGCGTCGTTGTGCTCGCCGTAAGCGTCTTCTGGAGTAACGGTTGCAGAGAACTTGTCACCAGCAACTTTGCCTTCAAGCTCTTTTTCAAGACCTGTAATTAGGTTGTTGTGACCGTGAAGGTAATCTAGTGGAGCTTCTGCAGTTGATTGGTCAACTACTACGCCATCTTCAAGTTTCACTTGATATGCAACACTAACTACTACGTTCTTTTCAATTTTCATGAGAGCTCCAAGGAGGTTTGGACTAAGCTCGAACAGTTGAGCTTAGGAAAAATTCTGTACCGGGACATTATGGGGATCAATTAACGAAACTCAATCATTCTGGTTTAAAAATACCGATCATTTCTTGATTCGCGTGTTCAGATTTCTCTACAGTTTTCGGTTTACGTTGCTCTGTGAAGTCACAATCGACACATTCCACCAGCTCGATATTATTCTCAACCCACCAGCGAAGCGTGTCTTGAGTGTTGCAGCTTGGGCAGCTCGCCCCTGCGATAAAGCGTTTTTTCTGTTTCACGTTGATATCCTTTACTACTCTGGATTCGCGGTTCTTCCGTTCTAGCTTTATTAAAGATTAAGCAGAGACCGCGTTTATTATTAGATTGGTTCTATAAACTGTAATTTCTAGGCTCAAGCTATTCGTTATTTACTCTAGCTACTGCCAATAGTTTCGAGATTGGTGATCGTTTTCCATCTCGTGTCCAAAAATCTCTTCAAGCTCTTTACGAGCCTCTTTCGCTCTTTGGGCTAACTCGGCATCTTCGTTATGCTGAGGAAGCAACTCTTTCAGCATACCATTATCCAGCTTCCTAAAGTGTGCTTCTGCTCGCTTCGCTTTATATGGGTGCATGCCAAGTTCGGTCAATGTCTGACGGCCTAAATCGAGAGCCCCAAGGAAGGTTTCACGAGAATAGTTGCTCACACCGTGGTTAAGTAATTGATACGCTTCAACACGGCTTCGTGCACGCGCTAAGATTTTTAAGCGTGGGAAGTGCTGCTTACACAAATCGACGGTTTTCATGATTTCATCAGGAGAGTCCGTACACAACACGATGGCTTCCGCTTTGTCAGCACCTGCGGCACGTAACAGTTCTAGGTGTGTTGAGTCACCGTAAAATACCTTGTAGCCGAACTTTCTCAAAATGTGTATTTGGCTGGCATCACTCTCAAGAACAGTGATGCGAATCTTGTTGGCATACATCAAGCGCCCAATAATCTGACCAAAACGACCAAATCCAGCAATGATCACTCGAGGGCTACGATCGACAACATCCGAAGACATCGCGTTCTCACTGATTTGATTCAGTTGACGAGCAAAGAATCGGTCTTGCAGCTTGAGCATTAATGGCGTGGTTACCATTGAAAGGCTCACAACCACCAGTAAGAACGACACTTGTTCGCCACTTAGGATGCCCTGCGCACTCGCCGCGGTAAAAATAACGAAAGCAAACTCACCGCCTTGGCTGAGAATCATCGCCATTCGGCTACGTGCTTTGGCCTGAGTACCAAAGATACGAGCCAGCGCATACAGCACTATGCCTTTCAATACGACCAACGCAGAAACGGCAATCAATATCGCGAATGGGCTTTCAGCAAGTAAACCCAAGTTCACCGCCATCCCCACAGAAATAAAGAACAGACCAAGCAATAATCCTTTGAATGGGTCTATCGCGATCTCCAGCTCGTGTCGATATTCACTTTCCGCCAGAAGCACGCCCGCCAAGAATGTACCGAGTGCCATCGATAAACCGATCTGCTGCATGATCACAGCAATACCAATTACCAATAACAGCGCTGCAACGGTGAACAATTCACGCACACCACTCATGACTACGTATCGGAATAGCGGCCTCAACAAGAAGTGACCACCGACAAGCAAGCCAATCACTCCGCCTAGCATCCAAAGCATGTCAGCCCAACTGCCACCGGTATTACCAGCCAGCAGAGGCAGCATCGCCAACATAGGGATGACTGCAATATCTTGGAAAAGTAACACCGCAAAGCCAGACTGTCCCGCTTCTTTACCGCCAAGCTCTCGCTCTTCAATGACACGCAAGGCAATTGCAGTCGAAGATAGGGCTAAACCCATACCTATGACCAAGCTCGTTTGCCAAGTTAAACCAAACATGCAGGCGATGGCGGTAATAATCATAGTCGTGATCAGCACTTGCGCACCACCCAATCCGAGAATAGGCGCCCGCATCTGCCACAATTTTTTAGGGTTAAGCTCTAAGCCAATCAGAAAGAGCAGCAGTACCACCCCGAATTCGGAGAAGTGCAGAATCGCCTCTACATCACTGATTAAACCAAGCCCCCATGGGCCAATAGCAACACCTGCCAGAAGGTAACCCAATACTGACCCCAAGCCAGCTCGCTGCGCGATAGGAACCGCGACTACAGCAGCCGCTAGAAATATAACGCTACTTTGCAAAAAATCATTAGTCAGAGCCATCATTCGCTCCTATCTCTTGTAGCGGGTCTCGTAACCAGTTTCGATACGCTTCAGCGTGTTGGTAACGCGTCATATCCGAGACATTTCGTGCCCAGTGTAAAACCAAAGGTGATATCCAGTTCATCTGACACAAAGCAGCGGTGAGTTCGAATGGTTGCAAGATCTCTTGTAATGGATATTTATTATAGCCTGCGGCACCAAACGCCTCTTCTTTACCACCGGTAGTGATAACGCTACGCCAGTGCTTACCCTTAAGCGCGCTTTGTTCACCGAACGCGAAACCTTTGCCCAATACGCGGTCAAACCACTCTTTTAATAATGAGGGACAGGAATACATAAACAGAGGATGTTGAAACACAATCACATCGTACTCGAGAAGTAATTCATGCTCATAAGGCACATCGATGAAGAAGTCTGGGTAGATGGCGTAGAGATCATGAATTTTGACATGACCGAGCGACTCTATCTTTTTAATCATCATCTGATTAGCAATAGAAGTTTGCGGCTCTGGGTGCGCGTAGATGATCAACACCTTTGGCACGACTTTGTCTGTCGAGGGAGTATTACTCATTCCTTTGAAACATTCCTTTGAGGGCTAAACGGTGGCAAGGCCACAAGAATTTAAGCAAAAGTTATTAATATGTTATTGGCATCATAACGCAAATTGCATTGTGATCGACTTTTATCTGGTTTCAGCCTACTATGCAGGCGTCTGTTCACCTCTAATTTCTATGCTATCTCTATATGATTACTTTCTCTGATATTCAATTGCTACGCGGCGGTAAGCCACTCCTTGACCAAGCATCTGCGACTCTTCACCCTGGCGACAAGATCGGTTTGGTTGGTAAAAACGGCTGTGGTAAATCTACGTTGTTCGCCTTAATCAAGGACGAGCTGTCTATTGACGCTGGCTCATTCAGCAAACCAGCGCATTGGGAAATGGCTTGGGTTGCTCAAGAAACGCCTGCATTAGAAAGAACAGCAATTGAATACGTGATTGATGGCGACCGTGAATATCGTGGCCTTGAAGATCAACTAGAGAAAGCGGAACAAGCCGACAACGGCACATTGGTCGCGGAGATCCACGGCAAGATCGAAACCATTGGTGGTTACAGCATCAAGGCACGCGCTGCCGAGTTGTTAGATGGCCTAGGCTTTAGCCAAGAACAAATGACATGGAACCTGACTCAGTTCTCAGGTGGTTGGCGTATGCGTTTAAACCTAGCGCAAGCCCTACTGTGTCGCAGTGACTTATTGCTGCTCGATGAACCGACCAACCACTTAGATTTAGACGCAGTAATGTGGCTAGAGCGTTGGTTACAAACCTACCCAGGCACGCTAGTGCTTATCTCGCACGATAGAGATTTCTTAGACCCTATCGTCAACCGTATCGTGCATGTTGAAAACCAACAGCTTAACGAATACACGGGTAACTACTCATCGTTTGAAACTCAACGAGCGCAAAAGCTTATCCTGCAACAAGCCATGTTCCAAAAGCAGCAGAAACAAATGGCGCACATGCAAAGCTACATTGACCGTTTCCGCTACAAAGCTTCAAAGGCTCGCCAAGCGCAAAGCCGTATTAAAGCGCTAGAGAAAATGGAACAAGTGTTACCTGCTCAGTTTGATAACCCATTCAGCTTTGAGTTCAGAGAGCCAGACGCACTGCCAAACCCAATTATGATGATGGACGAGGTTTCAGCGGGCTACGATGACAATCTAATTCTAGAAAAGATTCGCCTAAATCTCGTTCCGGGCAGCCGCATTGGTCTGCTTGGTCGAAATGGTGCAGGTAAATCAACGCTCATCAAACTGCTTTCAGGCGAACTGAAACAGCAAGGCGGTGAGCTGAGCTATTCACAAGGCGTTAAGATTGGCTACTTCGCACAGCACCAACTAGAAACCCTGCACCCAGAAGAAACGCCGCTGCAACACATGATGCAGATTGCACCTAAACACACAGAACAACAACTGCGCGATTACTTAGGTAGCTTTGGCTTCCAAGGTGAAAAAGCACTGGATAAAGTGGCGCCATTCTCAGGTGGTGAAAAAGCGCGTTTGGTATTGGCACTGCTGGTATGGCAAAAACCTAACCTATTGCTACTCGATGAACCAACCAACCACTTGGATCTCGACATGCGTCAGGCGCTGACTTTTGCACTGCAGACGTTTGAAGGTGCCATGGTTATCGTATCGCACGACCGTTACCTACTGCGTGCAACCACAGATGATCTTTACCTAGTACATGATCGCCAAGTGGCACCGTTTGATGGTGACCTAAGCGATTACTACAAGTGGCTAACTGAACAGCAGAAAGTTGAGCGTAAAGAAGCACAAGCATTGGCACCAGCAAAAGATGGCGCTAACAGTGCGGCTGCGAAAAAAGAACAGAAACGCAAAGAAGCGGAGTTCCGAAAACTGACTGCGCCACTGCGTAAAAAGCTGACTCAATTTGAAAAGCAGATGGATAAGCTGACGCAAGCTCTTGAAGAAGCCGAGCAAGAATTATCCGACACTTCACTGTATGAAGCTGAAAATAAGGCTAAACTGAATAAAGTACTCGCTCTACAAGCGAGCAGTAAGTCACAGCTAGAAGAAGTTGAAATGGATTGGATGTCCACTCAAGAAGAGCTTGAGCAGATGGAACAGGATATGGATAGCTTATGAGCCCAGAGCACGCCCCAATATCACTAACACTGGAACGACTATGGCAATTTAGCCTTCAGTATTACAGTGTGCGCGGTGTAAAGGATGCGTGCTTAGCTTTGCAAAACCAGTTCCATGGCAACGTCAATCTACTGCTGCTTCTCAAATGGCTTGATGAGCAGCAACTCTCCTTTGCGGAAGAAGAGTGGCACAAAGTACAACAATGCTTAAGCCGCTCTGAAACCCTGCTCCACAGTTATCGAGAGCTACGCAAACATCTCAAGTCACACGTTGTGGATTCGCTCTACCGTGAAGCCTTACAGTTCGAATTGCAGCTTGAGAAACAACAGCAGTCCGATCTCGTCGATTGTATTAACTCCCTACCATTGCACGCCAATCAGCAATCGCCTCTCGCATTTCAATACTGCCGTTTACTAGGAGCAGAAAACCTATACGACGCATTTTCTGAACCAGCACCTCAGCCCTAACCCGTTTCCTTTCCCTTTTACTCAATCAAGACCCAAGCTTGTTTGAGCTCTATCGCTGTCGATGTTTACAGCATAACGGTTACATACTATCGGTAGGACACGCCACTCATACAGCAAGTAACAAGCCTAACTCCGATATTATTCAATCAGTTACCCATGGCATATTTTTGTTACCCGTATCAGTGAAACCCTTGCGCTTATGCTGAGAATCAACCAAGCTCAAATAAAAACGTGGGCGTTCCGCTAAAAGCTCAACACTTTTCCAAAGCCCATAAAAGAAGCATGGACTGTTTTATGACAATATTTACCGCAGCAGCTGGTCTATCTAATCCGCACTTACAAACCTTAGTGCCACGATTTATTAGAAAGCAGGCGTTGTTCAACCCGCAATGGCAAACCTTAGAAACACCCGACGGTGATTTTCTCGATCTTGCTTGGAGCGAATCGCCAGATGGCGACAATCCAAATAGTGACAATATTAAGAACAAGCCGATATTCGTGCTGTTCCACGGTTTGGAAGGCAGCTTTGAGAGCCCTTATGCCAATGGACTAATGAATGCGTTTGCTAAAGATGGTTGGCTGTCGGTGATGATGCACTTTAGAGGCTGCAGCGGAAAACCAAATCGCTTGGCTCGCGCATATCACTCTGGTGAAGTTGAAGATGCTCGCTTCTTCCTAAGGCATCTACACGCTCAGTTTCCCAATAACCCAAAGGTGGCGGTTGGCATCTCCTTGGGCGGAAACATGTTAGCGAACTATTTGGCGGAATACGCAGATGACCCACTGTTGTCTGCAGCAACGATAGTCTCTGCACCTTTTGATTTGGCCTGTTGTTCAAGTCGCATAGAACGTGGCTTCTCGAAGCTCTATAAGAAGTACCTGCTTAACTCGCTCAAATCGAATGCCTTGAAAAAGGTGAAGCTGTTACAAGAGAAACTTGGTATCACAGCTGAATCCATCAAGAAGATCGACAAGCTGTACGAGTTTGATGAGCGGATTACAGCGCCCCTGCACGGCTTCAAAAACGCGCAAGACTACTACGCACAGTGCTCCGCTCTCCCTAAACTCAATAAAATCAAACTACCGACACAGATCATCCACGCCAAAGACGATCCTTTCATGACCGATGATGTGATTCCAAAATTCGTCCTACCGGATAACATCGATTATCGCCTGTTTCAGAAAGGTGGCCATGTTGGATTCATCACTGGTAGCACACTCAAACCACGATTCTGGTTAGAAGAAGCCTTACCTGCGTATTATGAAAGTATCCAAGGTTCAGCATAACGACGAAGCCTTGCTAAATATAAACACGAAACCTTGGTAAGATAGCGCAGTCCCAAATTGGGGTTGTACTAAAAACATCACTAAACACACTCATCAACATATCAATGAACATAAAAGAGAGAAGTATTTATGATCATCCCATGGCAAGACATCGCGCCAGAGACACTAGAAAACCTCATCAAAGAATTCGTGCTGCGTGAAGGCACAGACTATGGCGACGTTGAGATCTCACTGCAAAACAAGATTGATCAGGTGAAACATCAATTAGCTTCTGGTGACGTGAGCATCGTGTTTTCCGAACTGCACGAGACCGTTGATATCCAGGTGACAAAACGCTTCTAGGCTGCGCTTAGAAAGGAGCCGTGTTATAGTGGAAAACGATTGCTAACAAGTAAGTTACTCAAACGACAAGGGTTGTCATGTCCGCTAAACATCCAATTATTGCGGTGACGGGTTCATCTGGAGCCGGCACCACCACTACCTCAGAAGCCTTCCGCAAAATGTTCAATATGATGGACGTGAAGGCTGCTTGGGTTGAAGGGGATAGTTTCCACCGATTCACTCGACCAGAAATGGATGTCGAGATCCGCAAAGCGCGCGAGCAAGGTAAGCACATTAGCTACTTTGGTCCACAAGCCAACGACTTTGGTGCATTAGAAGAGTTCTTCCGTCAATACGGGAACGAAGGCACCGGTAAAGTACGTAGTTACCTACACACCTTCGATGAAGCTGTTCCTTACAATCAAATGCCGGGCACATTCACGCCATGGCAAGATATCCCTGAAAATTCCGATGTGATGTTTTACGAAGGCCTGCACGGCGGTGTGGTTGATGGCGATATCAATGTCTCTCAACACGTCGACCTGCTGATTGGCATGGTACCTATCGTAAACCTAGAGTGGATTCAGAAATTCGTTCGTGACACACGCGATCGTGGCCACTCTCGTGAAGCGGTAATGGACTCCATTGTACGTTCAATGGATGATTACCTTAACTACATTACCCCGCAGTTTTCACGCACACATATCAACTTTCAGCGTGTTCCAACCGTAGATACATCGAACCCACTCAACGCCAAAGGGATTCCAAGTTTAGACGAAAGCTTCGTAGTTATACGTTTGCGTGGCATCAAAAACGTCGATTTCCCTTACCTTTTGGCAATGATTGACGGCTCATTTATGTCTCGTCATAACACGCTAGTGGTGCCAGGGGGCAAGATGAGTTTTGCTATGGAGCTCATTGTAAGGCCAATCCTACAACAACTCATCGAAACCGGAAAAATAGGTTAACAAAACGACATTCTGGTTGATTACTTTTCATACCGTGATCATGTGCACAATTTTGCGTAAAAAATCGTAGCTTGGTCACGATTAAAATCAAGAAATAGTACCTGAAAAAGGATACTATTCTTAAACGAAACACAAGATAGCTTGCAGCGCTCAACGAGTGCTCTTATCCTACAAGTCAATCCAGGCTTAGCTAAAATACGGAAAGCGGCAAGCATACCCTGCAGAGGAAGTGAGATATTATGGTTCTAGGTAAACCTCAAACCGATCCAACATTAGAGTGGTTCCTTTCACACTGTCATATTCATAAGTACCCTTCAAAAAGTACTTTGATTCATGCTGGTGAAAAGGCAGAAACCTTGTACTACATCGTTAAAGGTTCTGTGGCAGTTCTTATCAAAGACGAAGAAGGTAAGGAAATGATTCTTTCTTACCTAAACCAAGGCGACTTCATCGGTGAGCTAGGCTTGTTCGAAGAAGACCAAGAGCGTACTGCTTGGGTTCGTGCTAAATCTCCTTGTGAAGTAGCTGAAATTTCTTTCAAGAAATTCCGTCAACTTATCCAAGTGAACCCAGACATCCTGATGCGCCTTTCAGCGCAAATGGCAAGCCGCCTACAAGTAACTAGCCAAAAGGTTGGTGACTTAGCGTTCCTTGACGTAACAGGTCGTATCGCTCAAACGCTACTAAACCTAGCGAAACAGCCAGATGCAATGACTCACCCTGACGGCATGCAAATCAAGATCACTCGTCAAGAGATTGGCCAGATCGTTGGTTGTTCTCGTGAGACAGTAGGTCGTATCTTGAAGATGCTAGAAGAGCAGAACCTAATTTCTGCACACGGTAAAACTATCGTGGTATACGGCACTCGTTAATCTCGATTAACTGAGCCAAAAATTTGAAAGCCACCAAATGCAAATTTGGTGGCTTTTTTATTATCTGTTCATCATGCCTCTAGATCAGAACGAATAAAGACATGACATTAACGCCGAGTCAGTAAAACTCAGCCGTTAACAGTTTAACCATTGGTACTTTCAAAGATCTTGTCCGCAGATGCTGCGACAAAACCAGTATAAAGCTCACCATTCGCCATCGCATAACGCTTAGCAAACTCGTAGAAGCCTCCAGGAATCATCTCATTGCCTTCAACAAATGAAACTGGGACTTTGTCTGCCATTGTTGATGATTGCTCTAACAAGACCTCTGGAGAGCCTTTAACCTCACCTCCAGATGCATTGATAGTGAAACCCGATTCGCTCAGGTAGTCATTCACTGCCTGTACTTCATCAAAGGTATTGAGCTGGTTTACGCTTACCGTAAAGTGGTTGGCACCGTAACCATGAGCCGCTAACCAAGACGCGTATTCACTCTCTTTTGCAAGCACTTGGAAATCTGCGAAGCTTAAATCCCAAAGGCGTCCGCCAAACAGGAATTCATGACCTTGTAGTTTGCTAGCATCGACTTGCTCAATGAGCTTAGCAACGATCTGTTGTAACTCACCTGAGCACTCTTCTACCTTCAATTCACTAATGAACACTTTCGGCTGTTTTGGGTCTGGGTGCTCGTAATGCTTCGCGACTAGCTTCTTGCTCTCAAACAAGTAATCACCACACGCTTTATAACCTAGCTCAAGGAAAGGTTTAGCCAGTGTTTCAATACCCAGTGGAGCAACATTGAAAGTACGCAGTGCAATGTGATCGTTAATCAGCGCTTCGTCTTCTTTCAGCAAGTGGTGTACTTTCTCAGCCGATGGACAAAGCCTATGAATATAATCATCCCATAGTGATTTAAAGAGTAGATCGGGCGTCATGGTGACTCCTTGTCAGAGGTTCTAGCAAGCTAGTGATTTGGATTAGAAAGGGAGAGGCTGGACATAGAGTCAGCAGCCATCAGCCTGTGACATACTTGTTCTATTATTATCTACCGCCCAATCTTGATGCTGAGCGTGGTTAAAATAAGGAAGCGATACGCCGCTTCCTTATCTCATAACTAATCAATGAGCCTTAGCTCAATATCAATCTAAACTACAGCTCGATACCCGGGCTAAACGTAGCTGGCAGTTGAGTTTCACCACCTTCCATTGAAGCCATTGGGTAAGCACAGTAGTCCGCCGCATAGTAAGCACTTGGGCGTAGGTTGCCTGAAGCACCCGGACCACCAAATGGTGCATCACCACTTGCGCCTGTTAGCTGGCGGTTACGGTTAACAATACCCGCGCGGATATGGTCAACAAAGTATTCCCACTCAGAATCGTCTGTCGATACTAAGCCAGCAGACAAACCAAAGCGTGTGTCGTTAGCTAATTTAACCGCTTGCTCTAGTGACTGGTAACGAACCACTTGTAGCAATGGGCCGAAGTACTCTTCATCTGGTAGCTCAGCAATGTTGGTTGCATCGATAATACCTGGAGAAACAAACGCCGCTTCACCCGCTTTTGCTTCGACTAGGCTTACACCACCTAACGATTGCAGATTTGCTTGTGCGTCTAAAATAAACTTAGCAGCGGCTTCTGAGATCTGTGGGCCCATGAAAGGTGCTGGTTCAGCGAAAGGCTGATCAACACGAATCTTTTGCGTAGCCGCGACCAGCTTATCGATCAGTAGGTCACCCTTCTCGCCAACAGGAACATACAGGCGACGAGCACATGTACAACGTTGACCAGCACTGATGAACGCCGATTGAATGATGGTGTATACCGTTGCGTCCGCATCACCGTATTGGTCGCTGATCACCATAGGGTTGTTGCCGCCCATTTCTAGAGCTAGCATCTTGCCCGGTTGACCCGCGAATTGGCGGTGCAGGATATGGCCCGTATTCGCGCTACCCGTGAATAACACTCCATCAAGACCTTTAGCATCAGCCAGTGCGATACCTGTCTCTTTCGCGCCTTGCACTAGGTTGATTACGCCAGCAGGAAGACCCGCTTCTTGCCATAGCTTCATTGCGAACTCACCCGTCCAAGGTGTCTGCTCTGAAGGTTTGAATACTACGGTATTACCCGATAGCAGAGCTGGAACAATATGACCGTTCGGTAGGTGACCTGGGAAGTTGTAAGGGCCAAATACCGCCATCACGCCCAATGGACGGTGACGAAGTACGATTTGGTTGCCTGCCGCTTCACGTGAAGCTTCGCCAGTACGCTCGTGGTAAGCACGAATAGAGATAGCGATCTTACCTGCCATCGCGCCCGCTTCAGTACGAGTTTCCCAAATAGGTTTACCCGTCTCTTTTGCGATAATTTGCGCGATTTCTTCGCTGTTCTCTTTCACTTTTTCCGCGAACTTCAACACGATCGCTTCGCGCTCAGTAAAGCTCAGCTTTTTCCAAACTAGAAACGCTTCACGAGCCGCTGCTACTGCAGATTCAACCTGTGCTGGTGTTGCACTATCACCTTGCCACACTACTTCGTTGTTGTATGGGCTTACTGATGTCATGGCGTCACCTTGACCTGCCACCCATTGTCCTGCTATCCACTGAGTCATACTTCTATCCTTAAAATCTTCGACAGATAATCGCCGCTCTTATTGAGCCAACATGCGAACGTATTCGCCTTCTTTTACTTCAAGAGCGCTTGCTACTTCAGATGATAAAATCACTGTGTCACTTGCTTGGTCATACGCACCTTTCGCGGCTACTGCGCGGAAGTTCTCAAACGAGGTATTACCAATTAGGAAGTCTTTAGAGCTAGAGTGCTCTGCAATTTGAACCTGTGCTCGAATTGAGTGACGCACCGATTCGATGTTTCTAAGATCACACTCAACCGTCGGGCCTGCATCAAAGATGTCGACATAACCACGATTAGTGAAACCTTCACGCTCCAGCAACTTAAGTGCAGGACGTGTATTGTCATGTACCTCTCCAATCACCGCCTGAGCTTCTTTGCTCAATAGGTTCACGTAGATAGGTAGCTTAGGCATTAGATCGGCAATGAAGCCTTTCTTGCCAATACCGGTTAGGTAATCGGCAAGCGTGAAATCAATCGAGAAGAAGTGCTCTTGCAGCCATTGCCAGAAAGGAGAATTACCTTCTGCATCCGATACACCACGCATCTCAGCAAAAATCGTTTTCGAGAAACGCTCAGGGTGCTCAGACATGATCAAGAAGCGACATTTCGACATCAAACGACCATTCAATCCACCACGGAAAGCCGGACGTAAAAACAGCGTGCAAATCTCGCTGCATCCCGTGTAGTTATTACCGAAAGTCAGCAGCTTCACGACGTTATTCACGCCAAGCTTTTGCGATGAGTGAACCACTTTACTGATGTGGTAAGAGTAAAACGGAACGTCCCAACCAATTGAAGCTTCAATGCCTGTGGTACCAGCAACTTCACCGGTTTCTGTGTCGAAGCCAACCATCAGGTAGCCTTCGTCACCGGGTTCAGTCACGTCTTGCTTGGCAAAGCTGTATTCAGAGTGAGTAATACGGTTAGTTAACAGTTCTTCGTTAACCGGAAGAGATGTGAATCCATGTCCTGACTCAACGGCGCAGGTATGCAGCGCATCGTAATCAGATAGTTTTATTGGGCGAACAACTAGCATCAATATTCCCTCCAGATGCAAAATAGGCCCAAAACCAGAAGCTTGGGCCTTTAGCAGAACGTCATGGGATCGCTCTAGTGGCGCTCATTCCTATGACGCCGCTCAGGCTAAACTAGCGTAGCGATTGCTTTGTCTAGTTTTGATAAGCCTTCTTCAATTTCTTGTGTAGTGATAACCAGTGATGGAGTAAAACGAACCACGTTTGCACCCGCAACCAGTACCATCAAGCCTTGTTCGCCTGCTGCTACTAATACGTCACGTGCACGTCCTTGCCATTCGTCGTTGAGTGCAGCACCTAACAATAGGCCTTTACCGCGAACTTCACTGAAAATTTGGTACTTGTCGTTAATCTTAGCTAGGCCATCGCGGAACAAAGCTTCACGCTCTTTCACACCAGCCAGAGTTTCTGGTTGGCTAACGACATCAACAACAGCCTCTGCCACTGCACATGCCAGTGGGTTACCACCGTAAGTAGAGCCATGCGTGCCGACTTTTAGGTGTGTCGCAAGTTCAGAGGTTGTAAGCATTGCGCCGATAGGGAAACCACCACCTAGAGATTTTGCTGTGCTCAAGATGTCTGGTGTTACACCTAGACCTTGGTAAGCATAGAAATTACCAGTACGGCCATTACCTGTTTGCACTTCATCAAAGATAAGCAGTGCATTGTGTTTGTCACACAGTTCACGAACTGTGTTCACGAATTCAGACGTTGGAGAAATGATACCGCCCTCGCCTTGCAGAGGTTCCATCATGATGGCACAAGTGCGATCAGAGATGTGTGCTTCTAGCGCTGCAATATCATTGTAAGGCAGGTGAGTTACATCGCCCGGTTTAGGGCCGAAGCCATCAGAGTAAGCTTCTTGACCACCAACCGTTACAGTAAAGAAAGTACGACCGTGGAAACCTTGTTTGAATGCAATGATTTCAGATTTCTCAGGACCGTGAACATCCGCCGCCCAACGACGAGCTAGCTTTAGAGCTGCTTCGTTCGCTTCCGCGCCAGAGTTTGCAAAGAATACTTTTTCTGCAAAACATACGTCTGTTAGCTTTTTCGCTAGACGAAGTGCAGGTTCGTTGGTCATCACGTTACTTAGGTGCCAAATCTTGTTTGCTTGCTCAGTAACGGCGTTAACCATTGCAGGGTGACAGTGACCCAAACAGCTCACAGCGATACCACCAGCAAAGTCGATATACTCTCGGCCTTGTTGGTCCCAAACGCGTGCGCCTTCCCCTTTTACCGGGATCATTTCCATTGGGTTATAACAAGGTACCATCACCTCATTAAACAGACTACGTTCTACTTTATTTTCCACTGTCATCGTACATTCCTTCTCGATACCGCAAGCTTCGCAAATAAGCGTAATGGTTCATAAGTGAGACAAAGATATTTTGTCTCGCCATAATCCCGCTGCAGCATTATATTTACATTTAATTAACCTTTTCAATAGTAGATTATTCTTTAGCCATCCCTAACAACCAGCTAAACGTCACTACCTATGACTATTTATGCATCAATTAATCTGTTTTATGAAGCTTTTTTTACCTAAACGTATAACCAGCAATAGCAAAGCCTTACTGGCACAGCGGTATATAGGGTTCGAGAGGAAATAAGGCGAATAATTTTGCATAGGCTAAAAACTTAGCGAAGCGAGAGAGAAATGTTATAAAAAGTGATCGGCGTCAGAGGGAGGGCGGTGCGTAAAGCCCGAATTTAAACGCTTAATGAATGGGCTGACAGGTTTAACTGGCTTATTTAGACGGAGAAAGGGTCAAATTTAAACACTTAGCGTGCTAGGAAGTTAGCAAGAAGCTGGTGTCCTTGCTCTGTTTTAATCGATTCAGGGTGAAATTGCACCGCATCAATCGGCAAGGTTTTGTGTTGATAACCCATGATCTCATCCATGCTGCCATCTTCAAATTCCGTCCAAGACGTCAGTTCAAAGCAGTCTGGTAGCGTGTCATTTTTCACCACGAGTGAGTGGTAACGTGTCACGGTCAATGGGTTGTTCAATCCTTGAAAAACACTCTTACCATTGTGGCGTATCGGAGAGGTTTTACCGTGCATCACTTGTCTGGCTCTCACCACTTCACCACCAAACACTTGAGCGATGGCTTGATGACCAAGACACACCCCTAAGATCGGCAGCTTGCCAACGAAGTGCTCAATGACTTGCAGAGAGATTCCCGCGTCATCCGGTGTACAAGGACCCGGTGAGATAACAAGGTGACTAGGATTCAGCGCTTCGATACCTGCGATATCAATCTCATCGTTGCGTACAACTTTTACAGTTACCCCTAACTCACAGAAATACTGATACAAGTTATAGGTAAAGGAGTCGTAGTTATCGATGATAAGTAACATGGGTCGAAATCGTTTGCTAAATACTAAAGGATTGGGATATATAGGGGCGGTATTGTGCAATACCCATAGCGAAAGGCAAGTGGAAACTGCATTTCGCCAATAATTAAGGCCAACCTAGGTTGACCTTAATTGTTTACAGGTAGCCTTCAGTTATCTGAATTGGCTTGCTTGTATGGCTTGCTAATCTACTTATAGTTTAGCTACTTGCGACGACGCCACATTGCTAGGCCAAACAATGACATCAATGCACCCAAGCCGAATGAACCGCCGACTCTTAGCTCAAGAACCGCAGGATCATGATCCGATGAACGGAAGTGATCTTGGTACTTAGGCAGATCGCCTTTGTACTCTTCGTTATAGTCAAATAACGTCGACTCGCCACCGTTAATGTGCCAGTCAGTTGCATCCACCACCATGTCTTTCAGGCTGTCGCTGATCAACAGGTGATCCAGTGCACCCACTTCGTCATTGTACGAGTAGCTCCAGCTGTCTGGGTGTTTTTGAGCGACAGCATTAATGTAGCCGTAGTTCTTAGTAATCACCGCACCGTCATCACCAAACTGCTCAACACCATCAATGTAAGTATTACGAGCCGCTTTGATTTGCTTCCCGTATTTCTCTTCAGAGTAATCCGTTAGCACCAACATTGGATCTTCCATGCCGTACGAGTTCATATCACCAAGAATGACTTTATGCCCTTTGATGCCATCGAGCGCTTCACCCAGTGCAACCGCCGCAGCTACGCGGAAGTTCTCACATGAACCTTGCTTATCGGCATCAACACCACCTTGACCGCCCTGCTCTACCGGTGCTGCATCTTCCCAACACTTAGAGCCTTTCGATTTAAAGTGGTTAATTGCTACAGTCAGTTTCTCTTTGGTGCCTTTAACTTTAAAGGTTGGTGCCAATGAGTCACGTTGGTAATTCTTACCATCTTCAATCACCTTACCTGAATCGTCTAACACCTCTGGGGCTTGTTGACTTGGCATCGCGATAACGCGGCTGTCTTTAAGCTTCACTACCTTCTTGCGGTAGATAACACCTGTTGTAATTACGTCGGTACCAATCGAGTCCATCTCGTCGGTTACGCCATCTTCATTTGAATCAACTGCGACAAACGTATAACGGTCTTTCTTACGCTCAATGCGATCATTCAACTGATTCACAAGCTGTTGAATGGCAGAACCTTCACCAAAGCCGTTGTTCTCAATTTCCATCAAACCAATGATGTCAGCGTCTAGACGAAGAATCGCGTTCACAATCTTCTCTTGCTGCATTTCAAACTCAGTGATGGTGTTTGCGCCACGGTTGTTGCCGTGCTGGTTCGCATCACCGCCAAATGGAGAGTTGAAGTAATTCAGTACATTGAAAGTCGCGATACGCAGATCACCTTCATCCATATCTGGTTTGTCAGTACGTGGGTCGTTACGAACGAAGTTTTCAGCCGAGATCTGGTTAGTCGCAATTAAACGGTATTCACCGTAGCTGTATGTCAACACACCTTCTAGGCCGACAATGGTGTCATCGATACGGATGTAGTCTTCGGTCGAACCATCTTGATCGATGTCGGTACGGCCAAAATCTGGGTAGAAAGGAACTTGGCCATCACCCGCTTTTTGATCCGTTTCTACGAAAAGACGACGATCAGCGTTGTCTTCTGTTTGCTGTTTCGCTTCATCAGAACCTGCGGCGAAAAGCTGGTTCGGTTGCATGTTGATACGCTCATGCGCCAATACCATGTTGTTGCGACGACCTGCGTAGTCATAACCAAAGGTACGCGTCACACGCATATCAAGCGCTTCGGTTGTTTTCACCAACATGCCTTCGTAGCGTTCAAGCGTTGCAGCGAAGTTCTCATCACTGTCTAGCGCTTCAATCGCCGTCGCTTCAGGTGCTTGTTGTTCGCCCTGTTTTAACCATTGGTTGTTTTCAACTTTAAGCTGAGTGTGGCTGTAGTATTCTTGAACCTTGCCTTTCACACACACCACATCGCCTGCAGCTAATTCAGAGCTAGATTGATTGGTATGAACAAATAGACCTTCAGAAGTGCTTGGGTTGAAATCATCCTCAAGAGCTTGCAGGTAGAAACCTTTAGTTAGGCCGGTAGTGACCGCGCTTACCACTCCTTTTACGAAATACTCATCATCTGTGATGTACGGGTAGCCATCGATGAACGGCGATGTCGCGACCTCACCTTGGATTTCTTGAATGGTTGTGAATACTGGGTCAGAGCCATCTAGCGTACAAGCGAAGGCTTCTGGCAACTCAACACTGTCTAGTGAACCTAGTCCTTCAATGCTGTCTTTTGGTAGTGATACCCACTGTGAAGCGTCAAACGTCGCCGATGGTGTTTGCTCAGCACGAACTAAGGTGACGTCTTTGCCCCAGTCCACATCGCCCATCACACCAATCATATCCAGCACGCTTGAGTCTGAATTTAGGATCGCCAGTGGATCGTCGCCATTATGATTAGCCAATGAAGCATTGAGAATGTCAGCGACTGCCTTAATCTCATCACTGGCACTAGTATGAGCAACAACAAGCACCTCACCGGGCGCTAAAACGTGGCCGTCTAAAGGTAAAGTGGCGCCCCATGATCCGTTGCCATTGGCTGACTTAGCCAGTGAGTAACCATCTAAGTTAATGCTGCTATCGCCGTTATTGGCGATCTCAACCGCTTTGTTGTAGCTGCCGCCTTCCACATATTGTGAAATAAACAAATCAGCGTGTGCGCTTGTGGTTAACAAGCTACCAATTGCCACTGCTAGCAATGAAGGTTTGTGTAAAAGAGCCATCCGTTTCACCTGAGTTCATTGATTTATAGTCACTGCCATCTATGGGCAGTCATGTATTTTGTGGTAACTATCAGGTTTATTTATGAAAGGAATAAGTCAGTTGGCAAGAAAATGAGGAACTTATCACTTTGGAATCATCAATTGTTTGGCACGTTATATATTTCCAACATATATAGAAATGAGTATGAATTTATAAAGTCTAGAAGTGATGAATAAGATCATCGGCACAGCATTAACATGATAGATATGCTAGCCAGATACTGCGTAAATTATCAATTCAAACAAGGGGTTTTCGAGGAAGGCAAATGGAATGGGCATTAAAAAGCCCAAAGTAAACAGAAGCTACTTTGGGCTCAAATTATCAAGCGAGTTGTTTTAGTTCACCCTATGGGCGAGTAACAAAACCTACTGCTTCGTATGCTTTTTTCAGTGTTACTGCAGCACGCTCAGACGCTTTTTCAGCACCCGCTTTCATTACTGCGTCCATGTAAGCACGGTCAGCACGGATACGGTGGTATTCCGCTTGAATCGGCTCAAGCATCTCAACCAATGCTGCGCCTACATCTTTCTTGAATGGACCGTACATCTCAACGCCTTGGTATTGCGCTTCGATCTCTTCAAACGTTTTACCTGTCGCTGCTGAGTAAAGACCCATCAGGTTAGAGATACCCGCTTTGTTTTCCCAATCGTGAGCAATGCGTGGTGGCGTTTCTGCATCGGTTTGCGCTTTGTTGATCTTCTTGATGATCGACTTAGGCTCTTCTAGCAGAGTAATCACGTTCTTACGGTTGTCATCCGACTTAGACATCTTCTTAGTCGCATCTTGCAGGCTCATTACACGTGCATTCACTGTTGGAATGTAAGGTTCTGGCACTTGGAAGATTGGCGTTTCAGGACCGTAGATGTTGTTGAAACGAGTTGCGATATCACGCGCTAGCTCTAGGTGTTGTTTCTGGTCGCTACCTACTGGCACTTGGTGAGCGCCGTAAAGTAGGATGTCTGCAGCCATCAACACTGGGTAGTCGTATAGGCCTACATTTACGTCGTTTGAGTGACGTGCAGACTTATCTTTAAACTGAGTCATACGGCTCAGTTCACCCATTTGTGTGTAACAGTTAAGAAGCCAACCAAGTTGAGCATGCTCTGGTACGTGTGACTGAACAAATAGCGTGCTCTTCTTTGGATCAACACCGACAGCAAGACAGATTGCTAGTGCGTCTAGAGTCGCTTCATGCAGTGCTTTCGGATCTTGGCGAACCGTAATTGCGTGAAGGTCTACAACACAGTATTGGCAATCGTAATCATCTTGCATCTGTTGCCATTGACGTAGAGCACCCAAGTAGTTACCGATACTTAGTTCACCAGATGGTTGAACACCACTCAATACGATGGGCTTGCTCATGGTTTTAATTCCTTTGCTTATTCGCTAAGTTTATTGAACACTTAGCTTCTTAACTTAAATATAGAAAGCCGCACAGCTCTTTCTGCGCGGCTCATCCAGTGTACTCATTGATAAGTATTTTGCTAGTGGGTTAGCTAACTTTTGTACGCTTTATGCTGAAACTAGAACGACATCTAGTAATTGAGCAACGTTATCCGCCACATAGTCAGGGTTTGATGCTGAAATTGGCTCACCGTGGTTGTAGCCGTAAGTCAGACCAAACGAGTGACAACCCGCATTCTTCGCCGCTTTGATGTCGTTGCTTGAATCACCAACCATCAGCATCTCTTCCGCTTTCACGTTGTGCTTTTCTAGCAACCAGTTCAGCGCGACTGGGTTCGGTTTTTTCTCTGGGAAAGAGTCGCCGCCTAAAACATCAACAAAGTACTTATCGATACCGTGTTGCGCCAGAACGTCGGGTACAAACTTCGATGGCTTGTTGGTCACTAGCGCCATAGTGAAACCCGCTTTATGTAGCTCAGCCAGCGTCTCTTTTACTGATGGGTAAAGATGGCTCAGCTTGTGGCCGCCCTGTTCGTAAAAATCATCAAACAAGATGCGCGCTTTCTTAAGCAGTTCAGGCTCTAGGCTTGAGTCAACAGTTAGGTTGCGGCTGAGTGAACGCCCGATAAGCACGTCAGCGCCATTGCCCACATAGTCGCGAACTTGTTCTTCACTCACTGAAGGGAAACCCAGCTCCTGACAAGCTTGGTCAGCGGCGACAGCCAAATCAGGCACGCTGTCTAACAAGGTTCCATCCAAATCAAAGGCGATCAGTTTTATTGAGCTTAATGACATCTTACTTTCCTATTAATTATTTTCGTCTTATGTGTTGAGCAATAAGACGTAAAAAAGGGGCCAATGAGCCCCTTTATCTAAATTTTTGATTTTAGGTCAACTGACCCTAGTTCTACTTTTATGCGTTAACTTTTGCAAGCTCTGCACGCATCTCATCAATCACTTCTTTGTAATCTGGTTGATTGAAGATAGCTGAACCTGCAACGAACATATCCGCGCCCGCTTCTGCGATTTCACGGATGTTATCAACCTTCACGCCGCCATCAATCTCTAGGCGAATGTCACGGCCTGACTCATCAATTAGCTTACGAACTGCACGTAGCTTATCTAGCGTGTGAGGAATGAAAGATTGACCGCCGAAGCCAGGGTTCACCGACATCAGTAGAATCATGTCTACTTTGTCCATGATGTAATCTAGGCAAGACAGAGGCGTTGCTGGATTAAGAACCACGCCCGCTTTACAGCCGTGTTCTTTGATTAGCTGTAGAGTACGGTCGATGTGTTCTGATGCTTCAACGTGGAAGGTAATCATTGATGCGCCCGCTTTCGCAAACTCAGGCACAATGCTATCGACTGGCTTAACCATTAGGTGAACGTCGATAGGAGCAGTAATACCGTAGTCGCGCAGCGCTTTACAGATAGGAGCGCCAAAAGTCAGGTTAGGTACGTAGTGGTTGTCCATCACATCGAAGTGCACAACATCAGCACCAGCTGCGAGTACTTTTTCTACGTCTTCACCAAGACGAGCAAAATCTGCAGACAAAATCGATGGAGCGATTAGAAAATCTTTCATACCAAACCTCTTAAGAGTGAGTAAATTGCGAATGTCACCGTCTTGGTGAGCTCTCATACACAAATACAAGACTCAAGCCCAAGACTATTTGGTGTGCAATTCTACCTAAGCACCTAAGCAGATCCTAGCAGTTCGAAAGATTAGTTTAAGAAAGTATCCGTTGGTCACTCAATTTAATGAGTTTGGAGGCGATTCTAACCAGTATTATTCCGCTGATACGTGTTGCTGGTTTTTCTCTTTATGGAAAAGCGCCAGTAACTCATCAACTTTATTACGCCCAGCGCCGTTACGACTGATGGTGCGCTTCACCTTCACCACGTTCAGTTCCGCACCATGATATAAACGACGCGTTAGTGTCGTATCGTGGTTTGAAATCAAAACAGGAATACCACGTTCCATTGCGGCTTTTTCAGCGACATCAGCCAAGGCTGCCTGATCATCTAAACTGAAGCCATTACCTGCGTAAGAGGTAAAGTTAGCGGTATTCGATAGCGGTGCGTACGGAGGATCACAGTAAACCACGCAGCCTTTGCGAGCACGGCTAAAGGTTTCATGGTATCCCTCACAGACGAAGGTGGCCTTTTTCGCTTTCTCAGCAAAAAACTCCAGCTCTGCTTCTGGGAAGTAAGGTTTTTTGTAAGAACCAAACGGAACGTTAAAACCGCCCTTCTTGTTGTATCGACACAGACCATTGAAGCCAAAACGGTTCATATACAAGAAGGCAAGCGAACGATACATGACGTTGTCGGTATCGTTAAACTGAGCACGAATATCTAGAAAGGCTTCTTTGCGATTGTTCTCAGGGCAGAACCAGCGCTTCGCTTCCGTGATATAAGTTTCAGGATCGGTTTTAAGTAGATTATACAGGTTGATAAGATCGGGATTGATGTCTGCAAGCAGGTACTGTTCAAAATCAGTATTCAAAAATACTGAGCCGGCACCGACAAACGGTTCTACCAATTTACGAGCAGGTGGCAGGTGACGTTGGATGTCTTCAACTAGGCCATATTTACCACCAGCCCATTTTAGAAAGGCACGCTGCTTTTTCATTTACTGCTCTATCTATCAACTCAAAAATAAGGCTGCGGAATGTAACATATTTTGAGGCTAAGCTCAGGGTTATTTCGCACGTTCTATCTCTCGATGTACTTGATTCATCGATTTTGCCCAAGGTTCCAACTGTTGAAGGGGTTTTGATAACGCACTTACCGCGTCTCTCGCCACTTGAATCGTTGGGTAATCTTGATAAGTGATGATAAACCACTTGGTGTCGTTACGAAGTGTTGGGTAGATACGAACCTTGTTCTCAAGGTCATACTCTTCAATGAAAGATTGTACATCCTCCAATGAGGTCATCGCACTCAACTGCAAGGTATACGCGCGCGGCGAGATAGCTTGTAACTCTTCACGAGCAAATGAGAAAGTAATCTTTTTGGTCGGTGGCGTTGAATCAGTTAGCTCTGATTCTTCATCGACTGTTGGTTGTGGTTCGGCTTGTGCAGAATCAGGTTGCGCGCTAACCGCTGCCCCTGTGTTTTCCTCAACAGCCGCGTCAATCGCGCTGGTATCGGCACTCTCAGGCTTATCATCAAGCAGAGCATCAACCACATCAGAGGTGATCACAACGCGTTGCTGATCTTGCTCGACTTCTCCAACACTCGCGGTATCTTCAACGACAGTCGGCGGCAAAGACGAACTATCATCATCCGCACCTTGGTAACTCATGTCGGTTTCAGCTTCAGAATCAACAGATCCATCGACGCCAGTTTGTTCAGTGCCGCTTTCCACTTCAAAGGTTGGAATAGCCGTCTGTTCAATCGGTGCGATAAGCGACTGCGCTTTATCGTCTGGTGTTGGTTGACTGAACATCCACCAATAACCACCACCAATCAACAACAGCAACAAGGCCACCACAATCGCGATATTGATTGGTGAGCCAATGATTGAGCGAATAATAATCCTTTTTTCCACTTTCAATTCTCCTAAAGCCATTAACTCGCCGGGCAGAGGTTGCGCTTTATTAAACGCACGTCGCACGCGAGTTTCAGACTCATCATCAACATATCGAATCACCAGTGATTCAAAGAAATGTTCAGCTTCTGGTTGCGAAAGGTCATCGATTTCAAGGTCGATAGGCTTGTGTGGTTGGCCGTAACTCAGACGTGTTAATAGCGTGTCTAAGTGACCCGTATCCGAGAAGAGAACGATATTGATCGTCCATTGAGGGTTTGATTGAGCTTCCAGTACCAACATCCATAATTCGGATACCAATAGCTCAGAGAGTCGGTGGGCATCATCAACAACGATAACCACATTACACGAATCCCCATCCAGCAACCGAGTGAGGCTGTCAGATAAAGAGTCATGCTGATTAAAGAGTGGATCAGAAACAATTTGGCTAAGAATAAGCGCGCGGCGTTGTTGATCGTCTTGGCTTGGGTGACAAAGCAGTAAGCACTGATTTTTTTCTGTCGACCACGCTTCAAGATAACGCTGCGCTAACCAAGAGCGGCCAGAGCCAGTTTTACCAGCAACCGTGACTAGGTTTGAGCCAAAGTTAGTCAAAAGCTGTAAGCGCTCTAGCAGCTCAACTTGAGATTCTAACTCTAATACTCTTAATTCATGAGCCAAACTCATTGGGGATCCCTACTGATAAGATCGATCAGTAAAACGCTTCAGTTGCCTAGAGTTTAACTAGGCAACCTCACAACCAAATTTAAAGAGTACGGCAGAAATCGATCGCTTGTTTAATGATGTCTTGAGGCACATCAGCGACCACTTCAGCAGTACCAATACTTGTTGGCAATACCAAACGTAACTGACCAGACAGCACTTTTTTATCACGCATCATGTGCTTCATAAAGTCTTCAAAAGACATGCTTTCTGGCGTATGGATTGGCAGTTTCGCATTCTTGAGTATAGAAATAATTCGCTCAAGTTGCTGCTGAGAGATCAGTCCCTGTAATTGCGCCGTTTTCGCTGCCATTACAGTGCCTGACGACACAGCTTCACCATGTAGCCAATTACCATAGCCTAGTTCTGCTTCGATCGCATGACCAAATGTATGACCTAGGTTCAATAACGCTCTGATTCCTGACTCTTTTTCATCTAGAGCCACCACTTCTGCCTTAATTGCACAACAACGAGCAATCGCGGTAATCAGTGCCTCTTCATCAAGTTGATAAAGTTTCTCTAGATTCTGTTCCAACCAATCAAAGAAGGCTTCATCGTAAATGATGCCGTATTTGATCACCTCAGCAATACCCGCTGCAAACTCACGCTCTGGAAGCGTTGATAAACAGTTAGTATCGATGATGACGGATTTCGGTTGGTAAAAAGCGCCGATCATATTCTTGCCAAGGGGATGGTTTACTGCGGTTTTACCACCTACAGAAGAGTCCACTTGAGAAAGAAGTGTCGTTGGGATTTGAATGAAATCAATACCGCGCTGGTAACAAGAAGCAGCAAAACCGACCAAGTCACCGATAACACCACCACCTAAAGCAATCACCACCACATCGCGGCTGTAATTTCCTTCAAGCATGTAGCCCATCACTGAATTGAACGTTTCAAGAGTTTTGTACTGTTCACCGTCTGGCAACTCTAAAAGAGAAGTTTGACAGCCGACTTGATCCAATAGCGATAAAATTTTATCAGCATAAAGAGGCGCTACTGTCACATTACTGATAACAACAACTTTCTGTTTGCCTGATAAAAAAGAAAGGTACGCCGGGTCTTCAAATAACCCGGCGCCAATAGAGATTGGGTAGCTACGCTCAGCTAGATTGACCGTAATCCGTTCCATGGGTTTGCTCTCCGAAAAAATGAACTTAACGTTCTTCTAGCATTTTTACGATCTGGTTGGCTACCACTTTTGCACTTTGGTCGTCAGTACGAACTGTGTAGTCCGCCACTTCTTCGTATAGTGCGTTGCGAGATACAGCTAGATCTTCTAGCACATCACGCGGGTTGTCTGTTTGAAGTAGAGGGCGTTTCTTGTCGCGGTTAGTGCGAGCAAGTTGCTTTTCAATTGTTGTCTCTAGGTATACAACAATGCCTCGTGCAGATAGACGGTTACGGTTTTCTTTGCTCAGCACTGAACCACCGCCTGTCGCAAGAACAATACCTTGTTCTTCTGTCAGATCGTTGATTACAGATTCTTCGCGCTTACGGAAACCATCTTCGCCCTCAACATCAAAAACCCATGCGATGTCTGCGCCAGTGCGCTCTTCGATCACAGTGTCAGAGTCTAAAAACTCCATATGAAGTTGGGAAGCTAGGTGTCTACCAATTGTACTTTTGCCGGCGCCCATTGGGCCAACAAGAAAAATATTGCGTTTCTCAGCCATGTTTTTAGCAGTAATTTACAACGTTAATTCAATGACATCGCCACAAGGTAGGTCAGTACAAGTACTGAAATTAAAAGGCCCGTGGCACCGATTCCTCACAGATAATTCGTGATAAGACCCGAAATTATCAAGGTTAGGTGCCACTAATGCAACTTTATTTTTAATCTAATTGTTCATTACTGAATCACAACTTTAGGCGTGACAAAAATAAGCAGTTCACTTTTGCCCACATTTTCGTAGCTGCGACGGAACAATGCACCTAACAAAGGTAGGTCTCCTAACACAGGAACTTTATCGACTGTGCTACTCACGCTGTGTTGAAATATCCCACCAAGAACGACCGTTTCACCATTATTAACAAGCACTTGCGTACCTATTCTTTGGGTGTCTATCGCGACCGCTTCCCCAGTTCCGGTTTTTACCACTTGGCCGGGCCTATCTTGAGTCACACTCAAATCCAACACCAAGCGATTGTCGGGCGTTATCTGCGGCGTCACTTTCAGACTCAATACCGCTTTCTTAAATGCGACCGATGTAGCACCACTTGAAGAGGACTCTAAGTAAGGAATTTCAGTACCTTGCTCAATGTAAGCGGGCTTTTTATTGGTGGTGATTAAGCGTGGGCTAGAAATAATCTCAGCTTTCGACTCTTGTTGCAGTGCCGACAGCTCAAGGTCGAGCAGCGTATCCGAACCAAGCTTGGCGACCTGAAAGGCAATACTCGATGCATTCGGCGATGTCGCCCCCAAATTAACGTTGAGGTAGTCATCAATCACACTGTTGCCACCATCATCGTCATACGGCGTGATTTGTGATGGATGATTACCTTCTATTGAGCCACCAACGGTGAAGCTTCCGTTGGTCGAGGATACACCCCAGCGCACGCCAAGTTCATCAAGGTTACCCTCGGTGACGGTTACGATACGCGCCTCTATCTGTACCTGCTTCACCGGAATATCCAGAGATTCAATGATGCCTCGTATCACGGCAATATTCTCTTCCAACTCACGAATCAACAAAGAATTAGTGCGCTCATCAATGGTAATCGAACCACGATCAGACAACATACTCACCGCACCCTCACCACCAATCATGTCAGCGATGTCGGTGGCTTTAGCAAAATTGATTTTGATGATTTCCGATTTGAGCTCGCCTAGTTCTTCTTCTAAACGAGATTTCTCAAGCGCTTGCTGCTCTCGAAGATCCAACTCAGCTTTCGGTGCAACCAAGATGACATTGCCATCCACGCGCTTATCCAAGCCTTTAACTTGCAAGATAATGTCGAGAACTTGCTGCCAAGGTACGCCATCTAAACGTAAAGTCAGGCTACCCGCGACCGAATCAGACACAACAAGGTTGAAGTCGTTGTAGTCAGCGATCAACTGAAGGACGTTTCGTACTGGGATGTCTTGGAAGTTAATTGAGATCAGCTTGCCCTCTTTCTCTAAGATGCTTTTCTCAGTTGTCGTTTCATCGATAACCGGCTTGCTGATCACCACCTCAATGAAGCGGCCTTTTAGGTTGTATTCATACTGGTAGTCATTATTGATGGTCGCGAGAAGCCGAGTGCTCGGTGTCTCTTTGTAGACTTCAATCCCTTCAACTAAGGTAGCGAAATCTTTCACATCCAGAAGGTAGAGTTTATCGTCATCAACCTGAGTATTAAGTAACTCTATACTCAAGCCTTCCTGAGCACGCTGAACATCGACCACCGCGGTACTGGTGGCCAGTTCAATAATGATGACGGCGTCTTTATCCTTATTAACCCTAAAATCAATATTCTCTAATTTATTAGGCAAGCTCTCTGCGTGGCTGAGCACGCTAAAAACCAACATCACAGACACAGCAAAACCTTGTAGAGCCTTGCTCACTAATCCACTTATTCCTTTATTCATATTTACATCTCATATCCACATCATGTGACATTGGTTTACTTCAGAGCCAGCCTAACGTTGCGCTTATGCCAACAACCTAAGCCATCTGGAAGAGTTTCATTAATCTGAACGTACTGGCTCGTCACCTTAGTAACTCGGCCATTGTTTAGGCCGATAAACTGGCCTTTCTTGACGTTTACCACGTTGCCTTTCGGTGTTTGCACTAACCCAAACACACTTGACCCACTGCCCATCACGCCTCTTAAACGAAGCTTACTCAGCGGGTACTTCTCTAACTTTCCGTTACGAGAGCGAGCGCTAGGTTGCCAGCAGTTTTTCTTAACCAAAGGCTGGTTTTGCACAATGGCTTCTTTAGGGAGTTCAAAGGGAGGACGAAAGGCTCGGCGCTGATAAGTCGCAGCTAAGAACTCAGTCGCAGGGACAAGTTGCTCGACGTCTTTTCTCGCCTTGGCTTCAACCTGCACAACAAAGTCTTCGAGTGAGTCTTGATTGGCTTTGCAGCCTGACAACGCAAGCAGCAACACGATTGAGTAAAACGCGCTATTGGGTTTCATCATTGACCTCCGATTTAAACTGGTAGGTATAAGCTCGAACCCTAAAGTGCAGCGTGCTGCTTTCTTGGCTGACTCGTTGCCAATTCACATCATCAAAGCTGATGATGCGCGGCAGCTTGGCGATGGCGGCAGAGAAGTCGCCAATCTCATGGTAGTCACCCGTCAGTTCGATATTGAGCGGTAAACGATAGAGGAACTCCTTGTTCTGCTTTTGCCCCCAATCGATTCGAGTGAAGGTCAGCGAGTTATCCAAGCCGAGTTCATTCACAGACGCCAACATACTGGCCAGCTCTTTTTGAACAGGTAGCTGCTCCAACAGATAATCGTAGCGACTGGTTAGCTCATCCAACTGGCTCTGCAACTTAGGTAAGGCCGCAACCTTGTTGGCCTTTATTCGCAAGGTCGTCTTTAAGGTTTGTTCTTGTTGCTTCATCTGTTGCAGTTCATCGTCGAGTGGCAACACATAAAGCCAAGTGCCGACACCTTGGATTAATATCATCAACACCAGAATGACCAAGAGCTGTGGCAACAACGGCCACTCGGTGATCTCATCTATATCAAGCTCTTGCAGACTCATCATGCTTTGAAAGCTACCCATTGTTAGCCCCCTTGCCTTTTCTATGTGCGGTCGTGCCCTCTAGTAACACTGGACTGAACACAAAAGAGACCTTGAAGGTCTGGAACTCTTTATTGAAGCGCTTGCGGTTATGAACGATAGAGTGCATCTCAACCCCTTCCAGAGAATCAGATCGTTCTAGGTTGTCCAACATAGTGGCGAGTCGAGCCGTACTGTCGCTGATGCCCGACATTTCAATCTCTTGACCATTCATCTTTATCTTGTCGACATATACGCCCTCAGGGATAAGCTCCGGCATCAGGTTCATGAAGTCGGTGGTTTTATTGCGGCCAAGCTGCAAAGACTCCACCACGTCCAGTCGAGTGAGAATGGCTTTGTGCTCTTGCTCGGCGACTTTCAGTGACTGAATCTGTCGGTCGAGCTCAGCGATGTATTGATTGAGATAGTTGAGGCGCTCTTGCTGCTTGGCTTGCTGGTCGTGAAAGTAGTTACCGACCGCCCATTGCCCACCAAGCGCAATGATGACACCGAGAATGACTAGATGAACAAAACGCTTTTTGTGCTGAGCACGAATCTCATCGCGCCAAGGCAGCAGGTTAATTTGATGCAACATGCTTTTCTCCCTGCCACTTGAGTCCACTCATCGCCATACCCGCGGCAATGCCAAAGTGTTGCCAGTCCATGGGCAGTCGACGTCGCTTCGCCACCTTGTTCTCAAACAGAGACAGAGGGTTGAGCAACTCACAGCTCAGCTGAAAATGGCGCTCTAGCTCTTCAGTGACCATTGGGATGCTCGCACCCTCGCCCATTAGCCAGATCCCTGAAATAGGCTGAAGTGCATTGACTGAAGAATAGAGCTGCAACTGACGCTTGAGCTTTTCGATCAAATTGACAATAAATCGATGGGTATCTTCAGCCGTGCCGAATATGCCTTCTATATCACTCGGGTTATCCGAGCTACGAAGATCTTGCGTACCAAAGGCGATATCTTTATAGAAAGGCGCTGAACTCTGCGGGATAACCCCTAGCGAGGTTTGGTCGATTCCAACATCCACCAGCAACCAGTTCTTCTTATCGGGATACAAGCGTGAGGCCAATTGCCAGATATTGAGTAGCCCATGCGCCTGCGTATCCACGACCACAGGTTTAAAACCTGCTTTAGTTAGCGTATCTGATCGACTATCGACCACTTCCTTGCGAGTGGCATACACCTGATAACTGCTTGTCGATCCTTTGCCAAATCGTTTGTCTTCCAGCTTTACAAAATCTAAACTCAGCTCCTCGATAGGAAAGGGCGACTGGTGAGCGAAGGTTTGATAGATCGAAAACTCTTTTTCTCTGTCTTCTAACTCACTCTCTATTTGCAGTACTTTGCTGATCACTGTGTTATCAGGTACCGAAATGGCGACGTTGCGACAGCCAAAAGGCAGTCCTTTCCTAAGTTCTTTGAGTTTCTTAACAGTTTTCTGATACTCCAAAGTATGGTTAGTTGTAAAAATGTCGTCCGAAATCGGCAGCTCTTTGTATCCCACTAGGGCATACAACTCCCCCACGGGTTTTAGTACCACGGCTTTAATGCTGTGATGATTTATATCTATACCTGTAATTAATGATGAACCCATGTGACCTAGCTCCTGAAGTGCCAAGCATTTCGTTGATTATCTAGGGGTTGTGATTATTAGTTAAATAAGCGTTAATAAACGAAAGCTAAGTTTTTAGCCTAGAGTACAAGGGTTTGCTGCTTATCAGCCTTAACTAATCAGGGATTATCCGGTGAAGTTCATAAAGCGATTATTCATATTTACATTGATTTGCATGATTCTTGGAGTCAGTACAATTTTCGGGTTTTATTATTACGTAAAACCAGAGTTGCCTGATGTTGCCACTTTGCGCGACGTAGAACTCCAAACGCCGATGCAAGTCTTCAGTCAAGACGGTAAGTTGATCTCTCAATTTGGTGAAAAGCGTCGTAATCCAGTCACTTATGACGAGATTCCTCGCCACTTAGTTGAGGCTTTGATTGCTACCGAAGATAGCCGTTTCTACGAACACCCAGGTATTGACCCAATCGGTATTACTCGTGCAGCGATCGTAGTTGCTATGTCGGGTTCTGCAAAACAAGGTGCGAGTACCATTACTCAGCAGCTTGCGCGTAACTTCTTCTTATCTAATGAGAAAAAGATCATGCGTAAGATTAAAGAGATCTTCATTGCGATCCACATTGAGCAACTGCTTAGCAAAGAAGAGATCATGGAGCTGTACGTAAACAAGATCTTCCTTGGTCACCGTTCATATGGTTTCGGCGCAGCAGCGCGTGTTTACTTCGGTAAAGATCTTCCAGATCTAACCCTGAGTGAGTTAGCTACACTTGCAGGTATGCCAAAAGCACCATCGACAATGAACCCTATTTACTCTGTTGAGCGTGCGACTAACCGTCGTAACGTTGTATTACGTCGTATGCTGGACGAGAAATACATCACTCAAGCAGAGTTTGATGAAGCTCGCAGTGAAGAGCTTATCTCGAAGTACCACGGTGCAGAGATTGAACTCAGCGCACCGTATGTTGCAGAAGTTGCACGTGCTTGGATGGTGGAACGCTATGGCGAAGCCGCTTATACATCAGGCATGAAGGTCTACACGACCGTTGATTCAAAACTACAGAAAGCAGCGAACCAAGCCGCGATTAAGAACCTGCTTGGCTACGATGAGCGTCACGGCTACCGTGGTGCTGAAAAAGTACTGTGGCAAACCGAGCAGTCAGCTTGGGATCATGAAAAGATCGTTAAACACCTTAAGTCTCAACCAACCTATGGTGACCTAGTCCCTGCGGTTGTAACTGCTGTTGATTCGAAAAGCGCTCAGGTTTGGGTTAAAAACCAAGGCGAAGGCACAATTGAATGGCAAGGCATGAACTGGGCACGTAAGTTCCTAACAGACGACCGTCAAGGCCCTGCTCCTTCGCAAGCAAAAGAGATTCTTGCTGTTGGTGAGCAAGTTTGGGTTCGCCATGAAGCCGTAACAGGCGACGAAGTCTCTGAAGAGCCGACAGAAGAGTCAGCGACAGCAGAATCGGAAACACCTGTTGTTTGGCGTCTAAGCCAAGTGCCAAATGCAAACACTGCGTTTGTGGCAATGAACCCGAACAACGGCGCAGTATTGTCGATGGTCGGTGGCTTTAACTTCGTACACAACAAGTTCAACCGTGCGACGCAATCTATTCGTCAGGTAGGTTCTGGTATCAAACCATTTATCTATTCAGCAGCGATTGAGAAAGGCTTAACACTGGCTTCACTGATCAATGATGCACCGATTAACCAATGGGATAAGAGCCAAGGTACAGCATGGCGACCAAAGAACTCACCACCAACCTACGTTGGCCCTACTCGTTTACGTATTGGCTTAGCTCAATCGAAAAACGTAATGGCGGTACGTGTACTGCGTGAAGTTGGTTTGGATGATACTCGTAACTACCTAACTCGTTTCGGCTTTGATATTGATGAAGTGCCTCGTTCTGAGACTATTGCTCTGGGTGCAGGCAGCTTAACACCAATGAAAGTAGCGCAAGGTTACTCAGTATTCGCAAATGGCGGTTACTACGTTGAACCTTTCTACATTAGCCGCGTTGAGACACCATTTGGTGAAACTGAGTTTGAAGCGACACCGAAAGTGGTGTGTAAAGAAGATTGCAAAGAGACTATTACTGCCGATCCAATGGCGGATGAGTTTGCAGAGCAAGACGTTGACGCTGAAGTGCAGTACGCACCTCAAGTTATCTCTGAGCAGAACGCATTCCTTGTTCGTGAAATGATGTACAGCAACATCTGGGGTGGCGGTGACTGGAGCCAAGGTACGGGTTGGAATGGTACAGGCTGGCGTGCTCAACCATTGAAGCGCCGTGACATTGGTGGCAAGACCGGTACGACCAACGACTCGAAAGATACTTGGTACAGCGGTTACGGCCCTGGCATGGTTGCAACGGTATGGGTTGGCTTTGATAACCACAACCGCAACCTAGGTCGCACTAAAGCGAACTCTAACCTTGGTAAGAACCAGATTACTGGTGCAGAAGCTGGCGCGAAAACAGCAGAACCGGCATGGGTTGATTTCATGGGTACAGCACTCGCAGGCGTTCCGGCTCAACGTAAAGAGATTCCGGACAACATCGTCCGCGTTCGTATTGACCGTGATACTGGCTTACTGACTAACAAGTTTGATAGCTCATCAATGTTCGAGTACTTCGAGAAAGGCACTGAGCCTACCGAGTACATCACCGAACGTTTCAATGATGACATCTACTCAACCTCATCAGGTGAAGCCGTAGAAGAGCTGTTCTAACTAGGGTTTGTAGAACCCAGTAACATGAACCAACAAAAAGGGTTGATATGAATTCATATCAACCCTTTTTTTATTTCGACAACATGAACTGTCTAGATCCTGAGTTCGAACATTAAAGCGCTTTTTCTAATTGCGTTCGGATAGTCTCAGCAAGTTGCTCAAAACGCCCCTTCAGTGGAGAACCCGGACGGTAAGCAACAACAATGCGACGTGAAGGCGTTGGATTCACCGCAGGCACGTAACACACACCGTCTTTCTGCTTCTCTTTCGGTACTGATAACTGAGGAAGCAAGGTAATCCCCGCCCCAGCTGCCACCATGTTGCGTAACGTTTCTAAACTGGTCGCTTTAAAGCGCTCGTCATCTTTTGCCCCTGCAGCAAAACAGAAGCCTAAGGCTTGGTCTCTTAAGCAGTGACCATCACCTAGTGCAAGTACTGTCTGCCCATTTAACTGCAGCATATCGACGCTGTCTTGTTGAGCCCACTCATGGTCACACGGCACCGCAACACTTAACGGCTCGTCATACACATCAATCTCTTTGAACACCGCGGTTTCATCAACCGCAGCCAGTACCAAGCAGTCCAGCTTTCCATCTTCCAATTGGCTCACTAATTGATGAGTTTGGGCTTCATGCAGGTACAGCTCTAACTCAGGAAAGCTTTCTTTCAGGTGAGGGACAATCTTAGGCAAAATGTAAGGACCCACGGTTGGGATAAAACCAATGTGCATTGGTCCGGTCATCGCTTCACCGTGTCCACTCGCCATATCTTTAAAGGTCTTCACCTCGTTGAGAATGCGCTTGGCTTGCTCAACAAGTTGTAACCCTGATTCTGTAAATATCACCTTCCTTGGGCTACGCTCGGTTAACTGAAGTCCAATTTCATCTTCGAGTTTGCGTATTTGACCGCTCAATGTGGGCTGACTTACAAAGCACGCTTCTGCCGCTTTTCGGAAGTGTTTGTGCTCTGCGAGCGCCACCAAGTATTCAAAGTCACGAATGTTCATGATCAGTCTCTTACCTCAGGTTTTAATAAGAACAAGGGTTTTCATAGAAACATTTAAAAGAAAAATGCTCTTGATAGAATTTACCTATCAAAACCATAACATCAAACGATTAGAGCTATCAAAGAATTTATCTAATAATGGGTTCAACAAAACGAAACAGAGCAACGAAAAACGTTAAGCTCTAATAGAACAAAATTAAAAATACTATTTAAGGAAATCAATATGTTTGCATCTAAAGAAGGTCAATCAATCCCTCAAGTAACATTCCCAACTCGCCAAGGCGATGCATGGGTTAACGTAACGACAGAAGAGCTTTTCAAAGACAAGACAGTTATCGTATTCAGCCTACCAGGCGCGTTTACTCCAACATGTTCTTCAAGCCACCTACCTCGTTACAACGAACTACACTCAGTGTTCAAAGAAAACGGCGTTGATGACATCCTTTGTGTTTCTGTAAACGACACGTTCGTAATGAACGCATGGAAAGCAGACCAAGAAGCAGAAAACATCACATTCATCCCAGATGGTAACGGTGATTTCACAGACGGCATGGGTATGCTAGTTGAGAAAAACGACATCGGCTTCGGCAAACGTTCATGGCGCTACAGCATGCTGGTTAAAAACGGCGTGGTAGAAAAAATGTTCATCGAAGAAGACGTACCAGGCGACCCGTTCAAGGTTTCTGATGCAGATACTATGCTTAACTACCTTGCTCCCGAGCACAAAGAGCAAGAGTCAATCACAGTATTCACTAAGCCAGGCTGTCCTTTCTGTATGAAAGCGAAACAGAACCTAATCGACAAAGGTCTAAACTACGAAGAAGTGGTTCTAGGTAAAGACGCTACAACAGTAAGCCTACGTGCAATCTCTGGTCGCACAACAGTTCCTCAAGTATTCATCGGTGGCAAACACATCGGTGGCAGCGAAGAACTAGAAGCTTTCCTAGGTTAAGTTAAGTGAACTAGCAATATCAGCTAACCCACCCTCTGTGGGTTAGCTATTCCAAACCACTCTCATGTGAACTTTGGAAAAAGAATATAGCTTGTGACTCGCTAACCTAAGAGCCACAAGCTAAACCTAATAAAACAGAATCACAAAACTGACCCGTTATCCTGACTCTCAAAAAATCACCAGAGTTGGAGGGGTTCGTTCAAACTAAATTCAGCCATTGCGAGAAAATTATTATGAAACAAGTCAATGTAGATGTAGCAGTTATCGGGGGCGGTACGGCAGGTCTAGGTTCTTACCGCGCTGCAAAAGCACACACTGACAGTGTCGTGATGATTGAAGGCGGCCCTTACGGTACTACCTGTGCTCGCGTTGGTTGTATGCCATCTAAACTGCTTATTGCAGCTGCAGAAAGCGTACACCAAATCGAGAAAGCTCCGGCTTTTGGCGTTCACCCACAAGGCGATATCTTGATTAACGGGCGTGAAGTGATGGATCGAGTTAAGTTTGAACGTGACCGTTTTGTTGGTTTTGTTTTAGAAGGCGTTGATGAAATCCCAGAGCAAGACAAAATCTCTGGTTACGCAAAATTCTTAGACGACAACACGCTACAAATTGATGACCACACGGTTGTAACGGCTAAGCGTATTGTTATCGCGACAGGTTCGCGTCCTGCATACCCTGCAGTTTGGAATGAACTTGACGACCGCCTAATCATTAACGATGACGTGTTCAGCTGGGATGACTTACCAGAATCGGTTGCTGTATTTGGCCCTGGCGTTATTGGCCTTGAGCTTGGTCAGTCACTGCACCGCTTAGGTGTGAAGACCAAACTGTTCGGTTTAGGTGGTCAAGTTGGCCCAGTAACTGACCCTGAGATCATGGCTTACGCAGACAAAGCCTTCAATGAAGAGTTCTACCTAGATGCCGACGTAAAAATCGAAAGCATGAAGCGTATTACCACTGAATCGGGTGAACCACGTGTCGAAATCCAGTTCATCAATAAACAAGGTGAGCTAGAAACCAACATCGTTGAGTACGTATTAGCAGCAACAGGTCGTCGTCCTAATACAGATAAACTTGGCCTAGAGAATACCTCTCTTGAGCTTGATGAACGTGGTGTACCAATCGCCGATCACTACACGCTACAAACATCATTGCCATCAGTATTTATTGCGGGTGATGCAAGCAACCAACTGCCTCTACTACATGAAGCAGCAGACCAAGCACGCATTGCAGGCGACAACGCTGGTCGCTTCCCTGAGATTCGAGCTGGCCTACGCCGCTCTAAAATCTCAGCAGTATTCTCTGACCCGCAAATCGCGATGGTTGGCGAAACGTACAAAGAAATCACCACACGCTTAGGCACATGTGGTTGTTTCGCAACGGGTGAAGTGTCTTTCGAGAATCAAGGTCGTTCACGAGTGATGCTACGCAACAAAGGTATTCTGCACGTTTACGGCGAGCAAGGTACAGGACGCTTCCTTGGCGCTGAAATGATGGGACCAAACGCAGAACACTTGGCTCATTTATTAGCATGGGCACACCAGAAAAAGATGACAGTTTCTGAAATGCTAGACATGCCGTTCTACCACCCAGTAATCGAAGAGGGTGTACGAACTGCCCTACGTGACCTGAATGCGAAACTGCACCTAGGTCCGGAGATGGTGAAACACTGTCTAGATTGTGGTCCGGGTTGTTAATCTCGGTGGATTGAGACAGAACACATAGATTAGATACTAAAAAGGAAAGCCATTGGCTTTCCTTTTTGCTTTTTGCTTTTTGCTTTTTGCTTTTTGGCAACGAGTAAATAACAGATTCCCGATTACGCTCCTTCGTCGCTTTCGGGAATGACGATAATTTTCCTATACCGTCATATCCAGTATAACGATGCTTTTCAAAACGCGTCTCAGCTAAACCCAACCAAAGTGACATCAGTTAAACCAAAACTTAACCGTCATTCCAGAACCGAGGGACGACGTATCTAGAATCTCTTGAAGTCGTTACTTATCGCTAAATGCGAGAGAATTACTTCTCAGCAGCAATCACAGAGATTTCAACAAGTAGCGCTTCACGAGCCATGTCGCCAGTCACACATGCGCGAGCTGGAGCGTGACCTTCTGGCACCCATGCATCCCAAACTGCGTTCATTTCTTGGAAATCTTTCATGTCTTTCAAGTAAATCGTTGCTGACAGCATGTGCTCTTTGTCGCTGCCTGCTTGCTCAAGTAGAGCTTCTACTTTATCTAGCATTGTCTGTGTTTGTTCAGTGATGTCTTTAGTTGCATCAGCGCAAACTTGGCCACATAGGTAGATAGTACCGTTGTGTTTAACAATACGGCTCATGCGTTGCTTGGTTTCTTGGCGCTCAATCATCGATCTTCTCTCTCTATGTCACCGTGATCCAATATCTTGTGACGTGGTATTATCAGGGCAACAAGCATAACGCGAATCAAGCCCAAGATGACATGTCTTCATTGCAATAAAAATGAAAAAATCTTCAACAAACTCGGTCGTTGCCAACGTTGTATGAATCAACTCATGGTGCTGTCGATCTTGAGTTGGGGAACATGGTGGTTATTTTTCAGGGAAGACCCGAAAACCATCAATGCCATCGCTTTGATGATGGCCGCTTTCGCATTCAGTGGCTTGCTATCGCTCCATTGGATAATGAAGTTTGTGGTGCTGCCTTTAAGGAACAAAAAGCGTTAGCTGATATGTTTGTTAGATAGGCAATAATGGTTAGATGCGAGGTTCAATACTCCAATAATTGGTCACAACCATCGTACGAGTATAACTTCCCAAACAGCAGATAGAAAAAAGCCCCAGAACCAATCGATTCTAGGGCTTTCTTAGAAAATTCTAAGAAAAAGCAGTGGTAATTTAATAGACCGGGCTTTTCTTAATTTGTTCCCAAAAAAGATCAGATTTTTGATCTTTTTTTTAGGGACTATAAAATCAATGCCTTATGCAACATTCACCTTAGCGATAATCTGCTCGACCAAGTTAACTTCCAAAGCCACTTCATCACACGCATGTTGACGAGGACACTGGTCACAATCTTTCAGTACCTTCTCAGGTAGCAGAGATTTCGAGGTTGGTAAGAAGTCGTGCTTCATAAAAAACTCAGGCGTACGAGTCAGTACAAACACCTTCTTGATGGCCATTTGACGTGCTTTCTCAACCAAGTGCTGAACAATCGCGGTCCCCTGCCCTTGACCTTGCCAACCTGCTTCAACGCCCAATGAACGTATTTCCGCTAAGCCAGAGTCATAGACATAGAGCGATGCACAACCGGTCACTTCACCATGATGTTCTGCGACCGCAAACGAACCAATATCACGCACAAGTTCATTACGAGAACGGGGTAGGTTTTCACCCATGTTCGCCCAGTAGGCCACCATGCCTTCCAATGCTTCGATGTCAGTCAAACGAGCAGGACGAACCTTAACGATGGAAGTATCACGCTGCGCCAAACGCTTCTCAGCTTGGTCTACCGCGTAAGCCACTTGTTGTGGTGATACACCACCCAGTGCGCTACGTTTTTCAAGACACGATTCAATAGTTAGGATGTCATACACATCCTCTTCTATCACCTCAGAGAACTCTTTCATCTCTGCGATGGTTAACTCTTCCAGTGCACAGCCTTTAGCAATCGCCGCCACTACTGTTACACCCACAATATGGTGAGCTTCACGGAAAGGAATGCCTTTCGCTACTAGGTAATCAGCCAGTTCCGTAGAGTTTGCATAACCTTGCTTCGCTGCTTCCAGTGTACGTTCGCCGTTCACTTTAATGCCGTCAAAACAAAGTGCAGCCATTTCCATACAATCATTCCAAGTGTCTAAAGCGTCGAACAGACCTTCTTTATCTTCTTGCATGTCTTTGTTGTATGCCAAAGGCAGAGCTTTCACTGTCATCATCATTGCTGCTAATGAACCGTACACACGGCCCGTTTTGCCACGGATAAGTTCTAGCGCATCCGGGTTTTTCTTTTGTGGCATCAGAGATGAACCTGATGTCACTGTATCCGCTAACTCGATGAAGTTTGATTCACCAGAGTTGTAGAAAATCATATCTTCTGCAAGACGCGAAAGGTGAAGCATAGAGATAGAAGCGATCGACATCAGCTCCATCACATGATCACGGTCAGATACTGAATCTAGAGAGTTGCGCGTTGCACGACGGAAACCTAAGTTGTGAGCTAACTCTTCACGGTCCATCGGGTAAGCTGTTCCTGCAAGGGCACCAGAACCCAGCGGACATGTATCTAAACGCTTAATCGCATCATTCAAACGTGAATAGTCACGCTCAAGCATTTCAACGTAAGCCAAGCACCAGTGAGCAAAAGTTACCGGCTGAGCACGTTGTAAGTGAGTGTAGCCAGGAAGCACGGTTTCTTGATGCTGAGAAGCAACATTCACCATTTGGCTTTGCAGGCGATCCAATGCTAGTAGCAGTTGGTTACCTTGCTGACGACACCATAGTTTCAGGTCTGTCGCCACTTGGTCATTACGAGAACGGCCAGTGTGAAGCTTTTTGCCCAAGTCACCGACTTTGCCGATAAGTTGTTGCTCAACCCAGCTGTGAATATCTTCTGCATCAGAACGTAGAATCTGTTCAGGATCTTCCATCACCTCAAGTTTTAGCTCATTCAGTGCTAACTCAAGCTTCTGTTGCTCTTCTTCTGTTAATACCTTGACCGACAGTAGAGCTTTAGACCAGGCAATTGAGCCCACAATGTCTTGCTCAGCCAATCGGTAATCAAAACGAAGAGAATCGTTAAAATCTTTGAACCGGGTGTCTGCTGCTTGGGTAAATCTACCGCCCCATAATGCCATTGTGTATCTCCTAATTGCACAGTGCTCACTGTTTTTGCAAATGATAATTCTGATTAAGATTCAGTATTTTTCTGATGGTTTAAACTTACGGCAATTCAAAATGAAAATAAAGTATTAATTCATTATTTTCACATATTTATTCACCACAAGTTGAATCCATTGATTATTTTCAGCGTGGAGCGCGAATTATATGCCATTCGATAGTAAAAACCGAAGCTGATTTATTAGGCGAATAGAAACTAAAAAGCCCACTCACTAATCAATAGTGAATGGGCTTTGCATAATAATGTCTGTTTACTGACCTTTAATTTTTCATCAAAGGCTAGCTCACTAACTCATTGTTAGGATTACTTTTGGCTATTCAGAGCACGGATACGGCTTGATAGCGAGTAAAGGCGGATGAAGCCTTCAGCGTGGCTTTGGTCGTAAACTTCATCTTCACCAAAGGTAGCAAACTCTTCTGAGTATAGGCTGTTGTCAGAACGCTTCTGAGTTACCGTTGCATGGCCTTTGTAAAGCTTGATAACCACTTCGCCATTCACGTCTTGTGCTAGCTCTTCTGTCGCTGCAAGGATTGACTTACATAGCGGAGTGAACCAACGACCATCGTATACAAGGTGAGACGCTTTCACACCTAGCTCTTCACGGAATTCGAATGCCGCTTTATCAAGAACCAGTTGCTCTACTGCACGCAGTGCTTCCATCATGATAGTGCCACCCGGAGTTTCGTAACAACCACGAGACTTCATGCCCACAAGACGGTTCTCTACGATATCGATACGACCAACACCGTGCTTAGCACCCTTCTCATTTAGGTAAACCAGTGCGTTGTATGGCGTCATTGTTTCACCATCAACCGCAACCACTTCGCCTTTTTCAACTTTAAGCGTCACTGTTTCAGATTCGTTTGGCGCTTGCTCTGGGTCTACAGTCCAAGCCCAGCAATCTTCGTTTGGCGCATTCCATGTATCTTCTAGAACGCCACCTTCTGTAGAGATGTGCCATGCGTTTGCATCTCGCGAGTAAATCTTAGTAAGAGAAGCAGTACAAGGAATATTACGTTCTGCTAGGTAATCCAGACACTCTTCACGGCTCACTAGATCCCACTCACGCCAAGGTGCAATTACGTGTAGGTCTGGTGCTAGTGCAGCGAATGCACCTTCAAAACGAACTTGGTCATTACCTTTACCTGTACAACCGTGACACAGTGCGTCTGCACCAACTTTACGTGCAACTTCAACCTGCGCTTTCGCGATGATTGGACGAGCCATAGAAGTACCTAGTAGGTATTTGCCTTCGTAGTAAGCGCCTGTTTTTAGTGTTGGGTAGATGTAATCTGCCACCATCTCTTCTTTAAGATCAGCGATGTAACACTCAGAAGCACCAGAAGCTTTTGCTTTCTCTTCGATACCAATCAATTCTTCATCGCCTTGACCAACATCCGCGACAAACGCAACCACTTCACAGTCATAGTTCTCTTTCAACCATGGGATGATTACTGATGTGTCTAGACCGCCAGAGTAGGCTACTACAACTTTCTTTACGTTAACTTTGCTCATTTTCTTTCTCCTAGTTTCCATACTGCACATGGCGGTCAGCGTTGGAAATGACTTCATAATTATATGTTTATTTAGTTTGTCTAAATTCTTTAAGTAGCGACTCGTTGTGAGAACTACTGAGGTAAAAACTGTGTTCCTATGCTTTTACCTGAAAACAGTTGTGTTAGCTTTTCTGGGTATCGCCAAGTAGCGACTTCGATTGGTCGTCCGAGGTCGTTGGCGGCTTCTAGTGCGGCTTGAACCTTAACGATCATGCCGTCAGTAATCACTTTGCCTGCAATAAGGTCATCGGCTTGTTGTTGATTAAGGCTTGGAATGAGGTGGCCTTTGCCATCCAACACACCACTTACATCAGAAAGAAGAACTAGTTCAGCATCAAGTGCGCCAGCAACGGCAACCGCAGCTTGGTCGGCATTGACGTTCATCAGTTGACCTTGTTCAGTCAGACCAATTGAGCTAATGATTGGCAGTGCGCCAGCATTAAGAATCGCTTGCAGAACGGTTGAGTCGCCCGGCTCCGCTTTTCCTACCGCACCCAGTTCAGGGTTCAGTTCGCTCACTTTGCATAAACCACCATCAGCTAAGCTCAAACCAACGGCATTGATACCGTCTTTTATCGCCTGACCTTGCAGTAATTTATTCGCCGTACCCGCTAGTGCACCTGCAATCACAGGGATCTGATCATAAGGAGTAACACGTAGCCCTTCTTTCTTAACGGTTTCGAGGTTCAACTTATTCATCAAGTCATCAACAAGGTAACCACCACCGTGAACAATCACGATTGGTCGCTGTGCCTGTTGTTGGTAAGCAGAGATAGCACCAAATAACTTGCTAAGTGTTTCACCACAAGATAGCGCAGCGCCACCTAACTTTATGATTAATGGTTGATTATTAAGGCTCATATCTAGATTTCCTTACACTAACGCAGTTAATGGCGCAAAACCATAACGTAAATTTAAACACTGCATCGCTTGGCTAGATGCACCCTTTAATAAGTTATCAATCGCTGAAACAACGATGATGTGTTGACCTTGAACCTTCCAACCTAAATCACAGAAAGGTGTTTGTTCTACGTCTTGAATTCTTGGCAATGTCTCTTCGAGTAATCTCACCGCAGGTTTACCTTGGTAAGCTTGCTCAAAGGCATCTTGTATCTGTTGTTCTGTCACGCCTTCAGCCAATTTCATGGTGATGGTCGCTAAAATACCGCGCTTAAAGTTGCCGAGGTGCGGAGTAAAAATCACATCACATCCTAAATGTGCAGCCATTTCAGGTTGATGACGGTGATTGAATACGCCGTAAGCTTGCAGACTCACTTCGCAGAAGCTGTTAACCATGGTCGCCTTACGACCCGCTCCTGTAACACCACTCGTTGCGTTAATCACCGGCCATTGGTTTTCGTCCAGCAACTTCGCTTCAACCAAAGGCTTAATCGCCAATTGTGATGCAGTTGGATAACAACCCGCGACTGCGACAAGTTGAGCTTCTTTAATCGCTTGCTCATTCCATTCTGCTAAACCGTAAGCGGCTTTATCTAGCCATTGCTCGTGTTGGTGTTCAAAACCATAGAACTCTTGGTAGAAGTTCTCACCTTTCACTCTGAAGGCACCTGATAGGTCGAACACTTGGCAATCGTTCTCTAGAAAGATTGGCGCTAGGTCGTGACTTACTTCGTGTGCGGTAGCTAAGAAAATCACATCAGACTGTTTAGCCACTTCTTCTGGATTCGTTAATGGTTGTACTGGCATATCAATCAAGCCAGCTAACTTACCGTGCAATGCCGCAATAGGTTTACCTGCGTCTACACTATTGGCTGAGACATATAAACCTGATAGCGTGAGCTCAGGGTGTCTGTTTATCATTAGAGCCAGTTCTGCTCCTGTGTAGCCGCTTGCGCCAATGATCGTGGTTTTCAACATCTCAACACATCCATTTCTGAGGTAAGTTACATTTCAAAATTTGACTATTCATACTTAATTTTTAGCTTTATTTGATTTCTTATGCATTAAATATGATTTAATATGTGTTTTACCGACTTATAGTTTTCCTGTCAATAGTAGAAGTGAAGATATTATGCAATTACCGAGTTTTCTTGAGGTCTACAAAGGCCTAATTTCCACCGACTCTATTAGTTCTACTGATCCAAGCTGGGATCATGGCAACGAAAAAGTGATCGAAAAAATGGCTCAATGGTTTAAAGACTTGGGCTTTAGCGTAGAGGTCGTGGAAGTCGAGCCCGGCAAACATAATATGGTCGCAAAGATGGGATCTGGTGAAGGTGGCTTACTATTAGCAGGACATAGCGACACCGTGCCATTTGATGAAGGGCGTTGGAACTTCAACCCTCATGCACTGACAGAGCACAATAATCGCTTCTACGGATTAGGCACGGCCGACATGAAAGGCTTCTTCGCTTTTGTTTATGAAGCGGCAAAGAAGATGGATTGGAGCAAACAGGCGAAGCCACTTTATGTATTAGCAACCTGTGATGAAGAGACAACCATGCTAGGCGCACGACACTTCACGGAAAATGCACCATTTAAACCGGACTACTGCATCATTGGTGAGCCAACTAGCCTAGTTCCGATTCGTGGACACAAAGGCCACGTGGCAAATGCGGTACGAGTAACCGGTAAATCAGGTCACTCTTCTGACCCGGCATTAGGCGTCAACGCCATCGAGATCATGCATGAAGTGTTATTCGCATTAATGCAGCTACGTGACAAGTTAGTTAAAGAGTACCATCACCCGGGGTTTGCAATTCCAAGCCCGACTCTAAACCTTGGCCATATTCACGGTGGCGACAGTGCTAACCGTATCTGTGGTTGCTGTGAACTGCACTATGATGTGCGTCCTTTACCGGGTATCAGCTTAGATGGCTTGGATAACATGCTGCGCAGCGCACTCAAAGAAGTGGAAGCGAAATGGCCGGGCAGAATTGAGATTACCCCACTGCACGAACCTATCCCGGGTTACGAGTGCCAACATGACCATCCATTTATCGGTGGCATGGAATCCGTTTGCGAAACTGAATCACAAACCGTGAACTACTGTACCGAGGCTCCTTTCCTTCAAGAACTTTGCCCAACCTTAGTTCTGGGTCCGGGCTCAATCGACCAAGCTCACCAACCGGATGAGTTCTTAAGCTTCGATTTTATCGATCCAACGATTGATGTTCTGAGTAAATCCATCCGTAAATATTGTTTCTAGTTATTGCTACCCTTTCGATATTTTTTTATAAAAGCCGCCCAAAAAGGTGGCTTTTATTCTGTTATCCCTGCCAAAGCCTGATCTTGTAATTAAATTTCACTTTATTCCGAAGTCTTGGAAAATTTACTTCTCCCGCATTTCGAAAACTAATAATTGCAAACTTAGAATGCTTTATTTGACTAGATACAGCAGTTTTCGCTAGATTGTGTACTTAACAAGGAACAATGGATGTAATTTTTTTACGAGGCAGGATGACAATGAACGAGAAATACGCCGCTCTCAAGAGTAACGTAAGCATGCTGGGACGCTTGCTAGGTAACACAATCCAAGATGCACATGGTGACGTTATCTTAGAGAAAGTGGAAACTATCCGTAAACTTTCCAAATCCGCCCGCGCAGGCAACAAAGCTGACCGTGACAGCCTAGTTGAAGAAATCAAAAACCTGCCAAACGAACAACTCACTCCTGTTGCTCGTGCATTTAACCAATTTCTCAACCTCACCAACATGGCAGAGCAGTACCACACCATCTCTCGCCACTGTGAGGAGCATGTTTGCGAACCAGACGTGCTGCAATCTCTATTTTCCAAATTAAACCAGAATGACATCAGCAAGCTAGATGCGGCTCAAGCCGTTCGCGACCTGAACATTGAACTCGTTCTGACTGCACACCCAACAGAAATCACTCGTCGCACCATGATCAACAAGCTGGTTAAGATCAACGAGTGTCTGTCTAAATTAGAATTAAGCGACCTATCACACAAAGAGCGCGTGAAAACCGAACGTCGCCTAGAGCAACTTATCGCTCAAGGTTGGCACTCTGATGTGATTCGTCAGCAACGCCCAACGCCACTTGATGAAGCTAAGTGGGGCTTTGCGGTTGTAGAAAACTCTCTATGGGAAGCCGTGCCTGATTTCCTACGTGAAATGGACGGCCGACTAAAAGGCTACCTTGGTGAAGGCCTGCCGATCGATGCACGTCCGGTACACTTCTCATCTTGGATGGGCGGTGACCGCGATGGTAACCCATTCGTAACGCACACCATCACTAAGGAAGTTCTACGCCTATCTCGCTGGAAAGCTGCAGACCTTTACCTAGGCGACGTAAATGAGCTGATTACTGAACTGTCGATGACTAAGTGTAATGATGCGGTTCGTGATCTAGCAGGCGATGAGCACGAAGCTTACCGTGCAATCCTGAAGAACTTACGCACTCTGCTGAACAACACGCTAGAAGTGCTGGATGCAAAACTGCATGACACTGAGGTTCCGAAGAAAGAAACACTACAGAACATCGACCAACTTTGGACTCCGCTTTACGCGTGTTACCAATCGCTGCACGAATGTGGCATGGGCGTAATCGCAGACGGTTCTCTGCTTGATACTCTACGCCGCCTAAAAGCATTCGGTGTACACCTAGTGCGTCTCGATGTTCGTCAAGAAAGTACCCGTCACTCAGATGTACTGTCTGAACTGACTCGCTACCTAGGCATTGGCGACTACGACCAATGGAGCGAGCAAGACAAGATTGCTTTCTTAACCAATGAATTAAGCTCTAAGCGCCCATTACTTCCTCGTGATTGGGAGCCATCTGAACAGGTTAAAGAGGTTTTAGACACCTGTAAGGTCATTGCTGCTCAACCTCGAGAAGCCTTCGGTGCTTACGTGATCTCTATGGCTCGTACTGCATCAGATGTACTGGCTGTTCACTTACTACTGCAAGAATGTGGTTGCCCTTACCGCATGGACGTATGTCCGCTGTTCGAAACGCTAGACGACTTGAACAACTCAGAAGCAGTAATGAAGCAGCTAATGAGCATCGACTTGTATCGTGGCTTTATCCAGAACCACCAAATGGTGATGATCGGATACTCTGACTCAGCGAAAGATGCGGGTGTAATGTCTGCAGGTTGGGCTCAATATGACGCGATGGACAAGCTGGTTAAGGTTTGTGATGAAGAAGGCATTGAACTGACTCTATTCCACGGTCGTGGCGGTACGGTTGGTCGTGGTGGTGCTCCTGCGCACGCAGCTCTTCTTTCTCAGCCGCCTAAGAGCTTGAAAGGCGGTTTACGTGTAACTGAGCAAGGCGAAATGATCCGCTTTAAACTTGGCTTACCAGACGTTGCGGTAAACAGCTTTAACCTTTACGCAAGTGCGATTCTAGAAGCGAACCTTCTGCCGCCACCAGAGCCAAAACAAGAGTGGCGTGACCTAATGGAAGTGCTGTCTCAAGTGTCTTGTGAGGCTTACCGTAACGTGGTTCGTGGCGAAGAGAAATTCGTACCTTACTTCCGTCAAGCGACACCTGAACTAGAGCTAGGCAAACTGCCTCTTGGTTCTCGCCCTGCGAAACGTAACCCGAACGGCGGCGTAGAAAGTCTACGTGCGATTCCATGGATCTTCTCTTGGAGCCAAAACCGTTTGGTACTGCCTGCATGGTTAGGCGCGGGTGAAGCGATTCAGTACTCAGTAGACCAAGGTCATCAAGCCCTGCTTGAAGAGATGTGTCGCGAGTGGCCGTTCTTCTCTACCCGTCTAGGTATGTTGGAAATGGTGTACTCGAAGTGCAACATGGAAATCGCTAAATACTACGACCAACGTCTTGTTGACGAAGAGCTATTACCGTTAGGTGAATTGCTGCGTGAACAGTTGCAAAAAGACATCAAAGCCGTGCTGAATGTTGAGAACAACGAGAACCTAATGCAGAGCGACCCTTGGGGACTTGAGTCAATCCGCCTACGTAACATCTACGTTGAGCCACTAAACATGCTTCAAGCTGAGCTGCTTTACCGTACTCGTAAGTGTGAAACACCACCAGCAGAGCTTGAAGAAGCGCTAATGGTGACGATTGCAGGCATTGCAGCAGGCATGCGAAACACTGGTTAATTAGTGATTCCTACTATACAATAGACAAAAGGTCGCCTAGTGCGACCTTTTTATTTCACAAAATAAGCAATACTGAGTTTTTTGTCAGTTTTTTGGGTTATTTTGTCCATGTATTCTACTTTATGCTTATTATTTAGATATACTACTGCTCCGCTGCGGAAACACTCCAAAAAAATAATCTGCAGCATCTTGACCAATAAACTGGTCAACCTAGGTGATAAACGGCTTTGTAAGGTGACATAACCAACCGATGAGTTGGTGCTACTTAGACATAACCAATATAACGTGCCATTAGAAGCACACTTGTTGTTTAAGTATTTGTTTACTGTTTACCATTTGGATTTCAGACATGTCATTACCACACGTAATTCTAACCGTTTTAAGTACACGCGATGCTACTGGTTACGATATCACAAAAGAATTCTCCGCAAGCATTGGTTACTTCTGGAAAGCTAGCCACCAACAAGTTTACCGCGAGCTAAATAAAATGGCTCAGAATGACCAGGTAACTTGCGTGCTTGAGCCTCAAGAAGGCAAACCTGATCGTAAAGTTTACTCTATCACTGATGCTGGCCGTGGCGCGCTAGGTGAATGGTTTGAACAACCAACTGCACACCCAACCGTTCGTGACGAGTTCTCAGCTAAGCTAATGGCTTGTGCTGTACAACCTTCTGACGCTTACCGTGTACAACTTGCTGAGCTAGTAGAAGAGTCTCGCAAACTGGTTTCTCACTACCGTGAAATCGAAGCGGCTTACTACGCAACGCCATCAACTCTAGACAAGCAAGCACGCCTTGAGCGTCTTACTCTTCGTCGTAACCTACTTATCCGTGAAGCATGGATTGTATGGGCTGAAGAAGTACTGCTTGAACTTGGCGCTCTTGCTTAAGTTAAGCTAGAAGCTAGAAGCTAGAAGCTAGAAGCTAGAAAAGCAAAAGGCTTGAACTCTTAGAGTCCAAGCCTTTTTTGTATCTATAGGATTTGAAATTTTACAGCCAGAAGCTTTTTACAAGTACTTAGGCTTTACTTCTAGACTTTGCTTAAAGCGCAGCGACTTGCGGACGAACACCTAACGTGTGGCAAAGTGCGTAAGTCATTTCTGCACGGTTCAGCGTGTAGAAGTGGAAGTCCTTCACACCTTCACGGCTCAGTGTACGAACCATATCAATTGCCTGGCTAGCACCAACAAGCTGACGAGTCGTTGGATCATCATCCAAACCCTCAAACTGCTTCGCCATCCAACCCGGTACTTTTACGTTGTTCATCGCAGCAAAGCGAGACGCTTGCTTGAAGTTAGAAACCGGTAGGATGCCCGGTACAATCTCAACATCAACACCCGCCGCCACACAACGGTCACGAAAGCGTAGGTAGCTCTCTACATCAAAGAAGAACTGAGTGATAGCACGGTTAGCACCGGCATCTACTTTACGTTTTAGGTTAATAAGATCCGATTGAGCGCTTTTTGCTTCAGGGTGAACCTCAGGGAATGCCGCTACTGAAATATCAAAGTCGTGACGAGACTTAAGTAGTTCAACTAGATCAGATGCGTACATCTCTGGCGCGCCGCCACCTGCTGGAATATCACCACGCAGAGCAACAATACTCTCGATACCATTCGCCCAGTAATCGTCGGCGATTTGAATCAGCTCCTCGCGGCTAGCATCAATACACGTTAGGTGTGGAGCTGCTACTAGACCTGTTTGGTTTTTGATTTCTTTAATGATTGAGTGGGTACGGTCACGTTCACCCGAGTTTGCACCGTAGGTTACTGATACAAATTTTGGCTGAAGTGTTTTAAGACGGTGAACAGAATTCCACAGGGTCTCTTCCATCTTCTCACTGCTTGGTGGAAAAAACTCAAATGACACATTGATGTTGTCAGAAAGCTCAGCGATATTCTGATTTAAAGCGTCGATATGACTAGCGTGTGTGTATCCCATCTTACTCTCCCTGTGGCAAAAGCGACCACTAAAATCTCAAATCCTTAAACGACGTTTAGACGTCTATATGTCTGTAGGATGTATTGAATACGATTTAATGTCAACAGATCCATTATGAATTTTTTTCAAGTAGATCGTGAGTAAAACTCAAGTAGTTAGATGGCTTGCAAAGCAGAAATAATGTAGAAAAAAGGCTGAAAAACACATCGTGCTTTCAGCCTTATTTATCTTAGTGAATAGTATGCTATTTAGACGCTAAACCAAACGATCTGAGTATCAGAACAGACTAGACATTCTGTTTAGGTCTGATTGAATTGCACCCGCCGTTACCTCACGCCCTGCACCTGGGCCACGAATAACCAATGGATTATCTTTGTACCATTTGCTCTCAATCGCAAAAATGTTATCGCAAGGCAGCAAGTTAGCTAGAGCGTGTTCTTTAGATAGGGCTTCAACACCTACGGTTGCCTTACCATTCTTCTCTAAACGCGCTACGTAACGCAGAACCTTCTGTTGGGAGTGCGCTTTCTCTAAACGCTCTGCTAGCTCTTCGCTTAACACAGAAGCCTTATCAAAGAAGTCATCAACCGACAGATCTTGCAACTCTTCAGGTACCAATGATTCAACTTTTACGTTTTCAGGCTCGATGTTTAAGCCCGACTCACGAGCCAGAATCACCAGCTTACGCATCACGTCTGAACCATCGAGGTCAGCTCGTGGGTCTGGTTCCGTAAGACCTTGTTGCCATGCCAAGTCAACCAACTCACTGAACGGCACTGTGCCATCAAACTGTTGGAACAACCAAGACAATGTGCCCGAGAAAATGCCAGACAACGCAATGATGTCATCGCCACTTTCACGCAGGTCACGCACCGTGTGGTTAATCGGCAAACCTGCACCAACGGTCGCGTTGTACAACCAATGACGGCTAATCTTCGCAAAAGCATCTTGTACCTGATGGTAATACTCGCTTGATGCAGAGCCTGCCACCTTGTTCGCCGAGATCAGGTGAATACCTTGTTGTGCGATTTGCAGATATTTTGCCGCAAGCACTGGGCTTGCAGTCACATCGAGAACCACTGCTTCGTCATAACCCTGAATAGAGCCTAAACGCTCTAACCAGTCGTTACCATTGTTGGCAATCGCTTCGTCGTCAAAGCGCTTACCTACCGAAGTCGCATCAATACCTTGGTCGTCGAACCAATAGGTTTGGCTATCAACCACGGCTACTAATTCAAAGTTCATTCCACGACGCTTTTCAAGTTCCGCTTTTTGCTCTGCAAACAGGCTTAACCAGCTTGAACCAATATTGCCCTTGCCACATAAAGCAATCGCAACACGCTTCTGCGCTTGGAATAGTTGAGAGTGAATGCCTTTCACTAGGCTTGATGTTTCACTCTTACGAATCACAGCCACTAAGCTCAAGCCAGAGTTGGCTTCCGAGATGAATTCAACCGGCGAGCTCTTAAGCTGTTGGTAGAAACCATAACAGTGGTTCGGATTCTTAGTCACGCCAGCACCCACGGCAGCAATCAAAGAGAAACCTTCTTTAAGCTTAATCTCAGCTTCAATCGCGTGATCTTGCAGATATTCTAAAGCGCCACCAGCGATCTCTTCTGTGTAAGCAAGGCGCAAACAGTGCTGGTCCGGTTCAAGCTCGTAAGCAAGCGGCTCAAGTTGAGCGCGCTTAAGCCCTTCAAGCACTTCACTCTCTAGACGGTCAAAATCATGGCCGTGCCCAAACGTCAGTTGCACGATAAGCACTTCATCCAAAGAGGTAATGATTTTTGCGCCGCGACCCGATGCTAGTACACGCTCTATCTGTGTAGAGCCCGCCTCTGGCTGATAGCTGCAGCGTAAGCTTAAGTCCATAGCACTTTGAGCCACAGGCTGTAGCGTTCGGCTATGAAGCACTGGAGCCGCTAGACGAGCGAGTTCACTCGCCTCATCAAGGCGAAGCAGAGGCAATAAACACGCATCCGAAACCAAACGAGGGTCTGCGCTGTATACACCAGCGACGTCACTCCAAATCGTTACGCGTTCAACCTCAGCCAAAGCACCAATCACAGTTGCAGAGTAATCCGAACCGTTACGGCCGAGTAGAACCGTTTCACCCTCAGTGTTTTGAGCCATAAAACCAGTAATCACGACGCGGCAATGTGCATGCTGCGCTAAGGCTTCTTTAATTAGAGGGTAAGAACGTGCGCGGTCAACTTCAGGTTGAGCACCCACTTCTGCACGCAAAAAGGCACGTGCATCTTGAGCAACCGCTTGTAAATCATGTTGGCACAACAAAGCGGCTAATAGACGTGAAGACCAAACCTCACCATGTCCTAGCACTTGTGCTTTTTGCGCTTCGCTTAGAGGAGCAGTTAGCTCACCCAAAGCGGTAAATTCCTGTTGAATGGTAGCCGTTAGCTGAGCCGAAGACTCACCTTCAAGCAGCGCTTCAATCAGCTCAAGTTGGAACTGACGAAGTGCTTGCAAACATTCGTGAGCGATACGACCATCTTTGTCGAGCGCTTCAACAAACTCAATCAAGCGGTTAGTGGTTTTACCCGCTGCCGACACCACGACCAAGTCAGTGGCTGATGAGTATTCTCTAAGAATGTTGACCACGCGTTGGTAACACTCAGGGTTCGCTAAGCTGCTACCACCAAATTTATGTAGCTGGCGAAAGGTTGCCATTATTAACCCTCCCCTTCAGCGATAAAGCTTTGTGTTTTATCAAACGCTTGCTTGAGGTCATCAATCAAGTCTTCAGCATCTTCAAGACCAACAGAAAGACGCAGCAACTGTTGAGAAACGCCCGCTTCTGCCAGCGCTTCTTCACCCATCGCACGGTGAGTCATCGACGCAGGGTGACAAATCAAGCTTTCCACACCACCTAGAGACTCCGCCAAAGAAAATAGCTCTAACTTATCAACAAAGTATTTAAGCGCTTCAAATGAACCTGCAAACTCGAAGCTCAGCATTGAGCCAAAGCCAGACTGCTGCTTCTTCGCAATATCATGACCCGGATGTTCAGGAAGGCTTGGGTGGTAAATCGTGCCGACTAAATCTTGTTGCTGCAGAGACGCCAGAATTTCACGTGAGCTCTCTTCGTGAACTCGCATACGCGCACCTAGCGTACGAATACCACGTAGAGTCATGTAGCTATCAAATGGTGTGCCGGTCGCACCAATACAGTTGCCCCACCATGCTAGCTCTTCAGCGTGCTCTTCCGTTTTCGTGACGACAACACCACCAATAACGTCTGAGTGTCCGTTGATATACTTAGTGGTTGAGTGAATAACAAAATCTGCACCTAGCTCTAAAGGCTTTTGGAACACAGGAGTCAAAAACGTGTTGTCGACAGCAACCAGAGCACCAACCTCTTTCGCTTTACGGCATGTTTCTGCAATATCAACCACACGAACCAATGGATTCGATGGTGTTTCAATTAAGATCAACTTTGGCTTAAGCGCGATCGCCGCATCCAGTGCTGCTTGATCCGATTGATCAACAAACAGAACTTTGAAGTCACCTTTCAGTGAGCGAGTGTTAAACAGACGGTAAGTACCACCGTAGCAGTCGTGTGGTGCGATAATAAGATCATCGCCACTTAAGAAAGCAGAAACCCATAGGTTTAGCGCCGAAGTACCACAGTTAGTAACAACCGCGCCTTTGCCTGATTCAAGCTCAAACAGTGCCGTTTCTAGTAAACCGCGGTTTGGGTTACCAGAACGGGTGTAATCGTACTTTGGCACTTCACCAAAAGCGGGAAACCCATAGTTAGTCGAAAGATAAATAGGTGGGACAACGGCATGGTGTTGCGTGTCTGACTCGATACCAGTACGTACTGCGATTGTTGCTGGCTTCCGGCTGCTCATAGGTGCTTCCTTACAAGTTTTGCGTCTGAGAATCACAGCTGCTTGTCGGCATTTTGCGGCTGTGTTAGATATATGTTATTCACTTTACTTTCATAAACGTGAGCCGTCAACACTTCTAGACGTCTATATGTCTTTGCTTATGGCGGTAAATCCCGCTAAAATCACCACTATTAATTTATTCTAACAACTAAAGTGATGAAGGTACGCAATGGCCGACTGGAATGGTGAATACATAAGCCCATATGCTGAGCATGGAAAGAAAAGCGAACAAGTAAAGAAAATTACAGTTTCTATCCCTCTAAAAGTGTTAAAGGTTCTAACTGACGAGCGTACTCGCCGCCAGATTAACAACCTACGCCATGCAACAAACAGTGAGCTACTGTGCGAAGCCTTTCTACATGCATACACAGGCCAACCACTACCAACGGATGAAGACCTTCGTAAAGACCGCCCAGACGATATTCCTGCTGAAGTGAAAAAGCTGATGACAGAGATGGGTATCGAGTTCGAAGCGTTTGACGAAGAATAAAAACAACTCAGTCACTGCCTTTGAACCCTATTGATCACATCGTGCATTGTTTTTATGACTGCGCTATGAATGATAGACATAAAAAAACCGACTCCAGATGAGTCGGTTTTTTATTATTCTTTTGCACTCAAGAGAGCAGCAGCTATAAAAAGCTATTAAGCCATATAGTTAGCAGGCATCTCGATACGAGCAACGCCAGACTCAACAGCCGCTTCTGCTACTGCTTTTGCTACGCGAGGAAGTAGACGTGGGTCCATTGGCTTAGGAATGATGTAGCCTTTACCAAATTCCAGTGCAGTTTCACCCGCCGCTGCCAGTACTTCAGCTGGAACTTCTTCTTTCGCCAGTTCACGAATCGCTTTAACCGCCGCTAGCTTCATTTCGTCATTGATTTCGCTTGCACGCACATCTAGCGCACCACGGAAAATGAATGGGAAACAAAGTACGTTGTTTACTTGGTTAGGGTAATCACTGCGGCCTGTACCCATGATAAGGTCAGAACGAACTTCGTGAGCAAGCTCAGGTTTGATCTCTGGATCTGGGTTTGAACATGCAAACACAACTGGCTTATCAGCCATCAGCGTTAGTGCTTCTGCTGGAAGCAGGTTAGGACCAGATACACCCAAGAATAGGTCAGCACCTTCGATAACATCTTCAAGCGTACGCTTATCTGTGTTGTTTGCGAATAGTTCTTTGTATTCGTTTAGGTCGTCACGGCGAGTGTGGATCACACCTTTACGGTCAAGCATGTAGATCTTCTCACGCTGAGCGCCACACTTAATCAGTAGTTCCATACACGCAACCGCTGCTGCGCCAGCACCTAGACAAACGATCTTACACTCTTCCAGTTTCTTACCTTGAAGCTCGATCGCGTTCAGCATACCTGCTGCTGTTACAATCGCAGTACCGTGTTGGTCGTCGTGGAATACTGGTACATCACAACGCTCAATCAGGCGACGTTCAATCTCAAAACAGTCTGGTGCTTTGATGTCTTCTAGGTTAATACCGCCGAATGTATCTGCAATGTTCGCAACTGTATCAACGAACTCATCGATTGTGCGGTGTTTTACTTCAATATCGATAGAATCTAAACCAGCAAAACGCTTAAACAGTAGCGCTTTACCTTCCATAACAGGTTTAGAAGCAATAGGACCAAGGTTACCTAGGCCAAGAATCGCTGTACCGTTAGAGATAACAGCAACCATATTGCCCTTACCTGTGTACTTATAGACGTTATCAACGTTCTGTGCGATCTCGCGAACAGGCTCAGCCACGCCTGGGCTGTATGCAAGTGCTAGGTCTTCTGCAGAGTTTGCAGGCTTCGTCAGTTCTACGGCAATTTTGCCTGGAATCGGGAACTCATGATAATCAAGAGCTTGCTGACGGAATTGTTCTTGAGGCGATAATTCTTGAGAGGATTGAGCTTGGCTGCTGTCTTCAGACATAGGTGTAGGTTCCTAGGATATTATTATTTGGGGGATCTTGTTCATGTTAATGGATGTACTTCAAAGTTCCTAGGTGGTTGAAGCCTCTGTCTCATTAAAAAACGAGATTTCACTACTAATAAGACCAGTGAGCAGTTGAAATTACTATCGCTTGTTGAACTTTCATGCGGAATTTTGGTGACGAATGATAAGCAAGGAATTGCCGTGCAATAGAATAAAGAGGCAACTTATCGTTAGGTGAGATGGACACTTGAATAGAAGTCAGTGATTTTACCAATTACAGGCAACAAAAAAGGACACCGAAGTGTCCTTTTTATGTCTAAATAGCGAGAATTACTTCTTGCTAGAAAGAGCACCGAAACGCTTGTTGAAGCGATCAACACGGCCGCCAGTATCTACGATACGTTGCTTACCAGTGTAGAACGGGTGACATTTGTCACATACGTCTAGGTGGATTGATTCTTTTGCTAGCGTTGAGTTGAACTCAAATGTGTTGCCGCAAGAACAAGTAGCAGTAACTGCTTTGTATTCTGGGTGGATTCCAGCTTTCATGGGATAACCTCAAGTAGGCCGTGTCGCTATACGATTCTAAGCCGCACACCACACGTAGTTTAAAAAAGAAATAAAGACACCGCATTCGCACAAAAGAGTGACGAAGCCATACCTTTAAGGCGCAGTATAGTAATGAATCTATAAGGCAGGATCAACTGATTTGATACATTTTTCACCAATTGTGTCTTTATTTCCTTTTTCAGCAGAAGCGTTGATTGAAATTTGGGGATGATAGCTGCCTTCATGCGTTAGCTTGCCCTCTCTCATTCAAACTGCTCCTCGAATTTAACCGCCTTATCCTTTAGACTGTTCGCTCTCGTCAACTCAGATAAAGCCGTCCCTTTATGCGTCCAATGATTGCCCGTGTGGCACTGCCTGTTCCACTCGACAAGCAGTTCGATTACAAGATTCCAAACCACCTGTTTCCGATTATTGGTGGACGAGTCTCTGTGCCTTTTGGACGACAAACCTTAACAGGAATAGTTACGGCTCTGGTTAACGAATCCGAATTCGAGCTAGACAAGCTCAAGCCAATTAAAGCGCTATTGGATAATCAACCTGTTTGGCCGGAATCTGTCTACTCACTGTTAACGTGGTGCAGTCAGTTCTATCAATATCCGCTTGGCGAGACCTTTGCTAACGCCCTGCCGAGTGCCTTACGCAAAGGTAAAGCGGCCGACTTCGCGACACTGGTTGAATGGCAGTTAACACCATCAGGGCGAGACCAACTGATGCAGGGCTTTGGTCGTGCTGTCAAACAAGCCAAAGTAATGCATATGCTTGAGCACGGCCCCGTTCCTCATCAAGAGTTTATTGATGAAGAGGTGGGTAGCGCTGTACTCAAGACGTTAGAGGAAAAAGGCTGGATTGAATCGGTAGAGAAAAAGCCGAAGCGTCAACCTTGGCCTGAGGATCTTGAGAACGACCAAGACAAACCCAAGCTTAATGCAGAGCAAGCCATCGCAATCGCGACCGTCAATAGCCAGACCGATTTCGGCTGCTTCTTACTAGAAGGTGTGACAGGCTCAGGTAAGACAGAAGTCTATCTGAATATGATCAAGCCGATACTCGATAAGGGTAAACAGGCATTGGTCCTGGTGCCAGAAATCGGCCTCACTCCACAAACCATTAACCGCTTTAAGCGACGCTTTAATGTGCCTGTTGAGGTTATCCACTCTGGTTTAAACGACTCTGAGCGACTGAATGCGTGGTTATCAGCACGCGATAAGATAGCGGGCATTGTGATTGGTACCCGTTCAGCTCTGTTCACACCGTTTGCAGACTTGGGCATCATCATTGTTGATGAAGAGCACGATGCCTCTTATAAACAGCAAGACAGCCTGCGCTACCACGCTCGTGATGTCGCGATCATGCGCGCTCATAAAGCACAGATTCCAGTTGTATTAGGCTCAGCAACACCTGCCTTTGAAACGCTGCATAATGCTCAGATAGGCAAATACAGTTATCTCACCCTTACTTCACGGGCGGGGGTCGCTTTGCCGACCACCAATAAAGTGCTGGATGTGAAAGGCGAATATCTGGAAAGTGGTTTATCGGCGTCATTAATTGCCGAGATGCAAAGACACCTGAAAGCAGGCAACCAAGTGATGCTGTTCCTCAACCGCCGTGGGTTCTCTCCGGCATTAATGTGTCACGACTGTGGTTGGACAGCTGAATGTAAGCGCTGTGATGCCTACTACACCTATCATCAATACAGTAATGAAATGCGTTGCCACCACTGTGGTTCACAGCAGCATATCGTGCACAATTGCCAAGGCTGTGGTTCTGCTAATTTGGTGACGGTAGGTGTAGGTACCGAACAACTTGAAGCGCAGCTTGGTCAACTATTTCCTGAATACAAAACCATACGTATTGACCGCGACAGCACCCGTCGAAAAGGCAGCTTAGAAAGTGCATTAGAGTCGATTCGTAAGGGTGAATACCAAATCCTGATTGGTACACAGATGCTGGCCAAAGGTCATCACTTCCCTGACGTGACACTTGTGGCGTTATTGGATGTCGATGGCTCTTTATATAGTAGTGATTTCCGAGCGTCTGAACGCCTTGCTCAGCTGTTTATCCAAGTCGCGGGCCGTGCAGGTCGTGCAAGCAAACCTGGTGAAGTAATTTTACAAACACACCACCCTGAACACGGATTACTGCAGGCGCTGCTACACAAAGACTATAACCATTTTGCTCAGACGGCTTTGGCTGAACGTAAACAAGCGATGTTGCCTCCTTATACGTTCATGACGCTGTTCAGAGCTGAAGCGAATGACACGCGCTTAGTGGAAGAGTTCTTACGTCAGGTTCGCCATACATTGGAATCACATCCACTGTTCGACCAATATTGCATGGTGTTAGGGCCAACTCCTGCACCGTTAGCCAAACGAGCTGGCAAATCTCGTTGGCAACTAATCTTGCAAACCCAAACTCGTTCATTGATGCAGAAGCTATTAATGAGCGCGAAACCGGCAATCAATATGTTACCCGCTGCGAAAAAAGTCCGTTGGTCACTCGATATCGAACCGCAAGATTTAAGCTAAACCCACGCGGGTTAAAACTAATGATAAGTTTGTTCACAAATATTTCATATTTCTCGTGAGCAACTTCACACTAGTCATGTGATTTTTGTTAATCTAGCCGTAACTTTACACGGATTAAACGAATAAAATATTGCAATAAAAAAAGTGTTAGCAACACTTTCACAATATCTATCCGATTACATTTATTATTCACGCCTTAGATACTTAGGCGACAAAGGAACTTAAAAGAGGGTTTAATTTATGGCGACAATGAAGGATGTTGCCCAGCTAGCAGGCGTCTCAACAGCCACTGTATCACGTGCATTGATGAACCCTGAGAAAGTCTCAGTTTCAACTCGTAAGCGAGTGGAAACAGCAGTACTTGAAGCTGGATACTCACCCAACACATTAGCTAGAAACTTACGTCGCAACGAATCAAAAACCATCATCACTATCGTTCCTGATATCTGTGACCCATATTTCGCCGAGATCATTCGTGGTATCGAAGATGCCGCAGTAGAAAATGACTATCTTGTTCTACTGGGTGACAGCGGTCAGCAAAAGAAGCGCGAGTCTTCGTTTGTTAACCTTGTCTTCACTAAGCAAGCGGACGGCATGTTATTGCTTGGCACCGACCACCCGTTTGATGTCAGCAAGCCTGAACAAAAGAACTTACCACCGATGGTAATGGCGTGTGAGTTCGCTCCTGAGCTTGAACTCCCAACAGTACACATCGATAACCTGACCTCTGCATTTGAAGCCGTGAATTACCTAGCTCAGTTAGGTCATAAACGTATAGCTCAAATCTCTGGCCCAGTATCAGCAACTCTATGTAAGTTCCGCCAACAAGGTTATCAACAAGCTCTGCGTCGTGCAGGTGTGGCAATGAACCCAGCCTACAGTACAGTCGGCGACTTCACTTTTGAAGCCGGTGCTCAGGCCGTTCGTCAATTACTGGCACTGCCAGAACAACCAACCGCTATCTTCTGTCACAACGATGCGATGGCCATTGGTGCGATTCAAGAAGCGAAGAAGTTAGGTTTACGAGTTCCTCAAGACCTATCGATTGTTGGCTTCGATGACATTCAATTCGCTCAATACTGCGATCCACCGCTAACCACCATTTCTCAACCTCGTTATGAGATTGGACGCCAAGCGATGTTGATGATGCTGGATCTACTGAAAGGCAATGATGTGCAAGCAGGTTCGCGTCTGCTAGAGGCCAAATTAGTGGTTCGTGGCAGTACTGCGCCACCTCGAATGTAAACCATAGAAATACCGATATAAATCTGCGGCACATTTTGATGTGCCGCTTCCATTTCTGCACTATTATCCTCGCGCAATCTGGATTACCATGAGAGTAGAATTACCAACTACTGAATTGTCTTGTGGCTAATAGAGATTATGTAAAGCGCGGTCGTGGCACGAAGAGACCGACCAAGAAGCAAGCCCCTCGCCGTAAACCATGGCGTAGTGGTCTTTTGGCGATCCTCCTTGTTGGCGGATTTGGTTACGGACTTTACTTATTGAGTAATGATCCTGAGCCACCAGCACCGGCTCCAGTAGTGAGCAAACCGAAGCCTAAGCCAAAACCAGCGAAAGTGATTCCGCCACCTCCAGAAGAGAAGTGGGACTACGTTGAAACGCTGCCGAGCCGCGAGATTGAAGTCAAAGCCAAAGAGCAAGAGATCTCTAAGATCCCTTACATCATGCAGTGTGGCGCTTACAAAACCTCAGCACAGGCAGAAGCACGTAAACTGGATATTGCCTTCCAAGGTATTTCGAGTGAAATCCGTAAGAAAGACGGCAGTAGCTGGTACCGTGTGGTTCTAGGACCCTACAAGTTGAAGCGTGATGCCGAGCGAGATCGCCACAAGCTACAGCGCGCAAAAATCGAACCTTGTGCTATTTGGAAAGATACCGAGTAGTGATAAGCGATAACGCAGTTGTGTAGCCGCTCGAGTCGCAGCAAACACCGAAAGCCTCCCATTGTGGAGGTTTTCTTTTATTTAGTCCCTTTCGCCAAATTTCCTTACAACTTCCACCGATAAGTTGCGCGACATCACTCGCCCTTCCTTGAATTATCAGAGTGCCATCCTCATATACTTTTTATACCCAAAGATAAGAATATTAAGAGGCCCTACTCGTGACTACCATAGTATCTGTACGTCGTAATAATAAAGTCGTCATCGCGGGTGATGGACAAGTATCTCTAGGCAATACTGTAATGAAGGGCAATGCCCGCAAAGTACGTCGCCTATACAACAACAAAGTACTGGCTGGTTTCGCTGGCGGTACCGCTGATGCTTTCACGCTATTCGAAAAATTTGAAAGCAAGCTACAAATGCACCAAGGCCACCTAACCAAAGCTGCCGTTGAGCTGGCAAAGGATTGGCGTAGCGATCGTGCTCTACGTAAATTAGAAGCACTGCTTGCGGTAGCGGATGAAACCGCTTCACTGATCATTACGGGTAACGGTGACGTAGTTCAACCAGAGAACGACCTGATTGCTATCGGTTCGGGTGGTAACTATGCACAAGCCGCTGCTATCGCGTTACTAGAAAATACTGATTTAGATGCGCGTGAAATCGCAGAGAAGTCGCTGAATATTGCTGGCGATATCTGTGTGTTCACCAACCATCACCACACTGTTGAAGAGCTAGAAAGCACTGTTGAGCTGCCAAAGCCAGAATAACAAACGCTTCTACCCAAAACGTGTATCAACAGTGATTAAAGAATTAAGGAAAAACCATGTCTGAGATGACTCCTCGCGAAATTGTTCACGAACTCAATCGCCACATTATCGGCCAAGACAACGCTAAGCGTTCAGTGGCTATCGCACTGCGTAACCGCTGGCGTCGTATGCAGCTTGAAGAAAGCCTGCGTGTTGAAGTATCACCAAAGAACATCCTGATGATCGGTCCAACCGGTGTAGGTAAAACTGAAATTGCTCGCCGCCTAGCGAAACTAGCAAACGCGCCGTTCATTAAGGTAGAAGCGACTAAGTTCACCGAAGTGGGCTATGTGGGTAAAGAAGTTGAAACCATCATCCGTGACCTAACGGACGTTGCGATCAAGATGACACACCAGCAAGCGATGGAAAAAGTACAATACCGCGCTGAAGAACAAGCTGAAGAACGCATTCTTGATGCCCTACTACCACCAGCACGCGATGCTTGGGGTCAGAACGAGCAATCAAACGAAGACGCTACCTCTTCAAACACTCGTCAGATTTTCCGCAAGAAACTGCGCGAAGGTAAGCTAGACGACAAAGAGATCGAAGTTGATGTAGCAGCGCCGCAAATGGGTGTTGAAATCATGTCACCTCCTGGCATGGAAGAGATGACCAACCAGCTACAAGGCATGTTCCAAAACCTAGCGGGCGACACCAAGAAAAAGCGTAAGATGAAAATCAAAGACGCATTCAAAGCACTGACGGAAGAAGAAGCTTCGAAGCTTGTGAACCAAGAAGAGCTAAAAGAGAACGCGATCTTCAACGCTGAAAACAACGGTATCGTATTCATCGATGAGATCGACAAAATCTGTAAGCGTGGCGACAGCTCAGGCCCAGACGTATCTCGCGAAGGTGTTCAACGTGACCTACTGCCTCTTATCGAAGGCAGCACAGTATCAACTAAGCACGGTATGGTAAAAACGGACCACATCTTGTTTATCACATCAGGTGCTTTCCAAGTGGCTAAGCCATCTGACCTGATCCCTGAACTACAAGGTCGTCTGCCAATTCGTGTCGAACTTGAAGCGCTTTCAGCGAATGACTTCAAACGTATCCTGACTGAACCAAAAGCATCTCTGACTGAGCAATACATTGCCCTGATGAAAACAGAAGATGTGAGCATTGAGTTCACTGAAGATGGCATCAACCAGATTGCTGACGCTGCATGGCGTGTCAACGAAACCACTGAAAACATCGGTGCACGTCGTCTACACACAGTAATGGAACGCCTGATGGATGAGATTTCATTCGACGCAACAGACAAGGCTGGCAGCAAGCTAGTGATTGATGAAGCTTACGTAACAGCTAAGCTTGGTGAGTTCGTTGAAGACGAAGACCTAAGCCGCTTCATCCTGTAGCACACGAAACTCCAACTTATTGCTCTAACTCAAAGAAATAGCAGCTAATAAGCGAATTCAAGGCCCACTTTCGAGTGGGCTTTTTATTACCCGAAAAATGGGCGTATACTCAAATCACAGTATGAAACGAAGACTTACAACGAAATAGACCTACGATGAAACAATCTCTACTGATTTGGCTTGATGCCGCACGACCGAAAACTCTGCCTCTCGCACTCGTCTCTATTCTTACAGGAAGTAGTTTAGCGTTCGCCAGCGATCAGTTTTCTTTATCGATAGCACTACTGGCTTTTTTAACCGCCACCCTATTACAAATTCTGTCGAACCTAGCCAATGACTACGGTGATGCAGTAAAAGGCACCGACAACGAAAATCGCCTCGGTCCAACACGTGCGATGCAGTCTGGCGCGGTGACAGCGAAAACCATGAAGCAAGCCATCATCCTCAATATCGTGTTTACCATGGTTGCCGGGCTGATTCTGATTTTTCATGCGCTGACCTCAATAGAAAGTATCTTATCTTTCATCGCATTAGGCGTATTAGCGATTGTGGCAGCCATTGCTTACACCGTGGGTAATAAGCCTTATGGTTACATTGGCCTCGGCGACTTATCGGTATTTATCTTCTTTGGTTTGTTAGGTGTATCGGGGACTTACTTCCTACACACAGGTCATGTTGAACCAAGCCTGTTCCTTCCGGCATTGGGCTGTGGCTTGATGGCGGTTGCGGTACTCAATATCAACAACATGCGTGACATCGAAAACGACAGTGAATGTGGCAAACGCACCATGGCGGTTCGCCTTGGCCAGCGTAAAGCCAAACACTACCACTTTGCACTGCTTGGATTAGCCCTTGTCTCTTTTGCTATTTACCTACTGATTCAAGAAAAGCCGGTCTGGATCAGCCTGCCGTTTTTACTGAGCATTGTGATTGTTTACAAGCATGGCAAGGCAGTTTGGGAAACAGAGAAACCAGCACAGATCGCGCCAATGATGCCTGTGATTGTGAAATGCTCATTGGTCACTAACCTATTGTTTGCAGGGGTTGTCGTAGCTCAAACTCTATTGAGTTAATTGAGACTAATCATTGCAAAGGGATCAAGCACCGATATACTCAAAGTAAGCTCATTGTTCAAAAGGTATACTAATGGAATACAACACTTCAGCACTGTGCGACATATATTTGGATCAAGTTGATGTCGTGGAGCCAATGTTCAGCAACTTCGGTGGACGTGCATCCTTCGCAGGACAGATCACGACATTAAAGTGCTTTGAAGACAACGCCTTGATTCGCTCGGTATTAGAGCAAGATGGTCTAGGACGTGTGTTGTTAATCGATGGCGGCGGCTCACTGCGTAAAGCGCTGATCGACGCTGAGATGGCCTTACTTGCCGAAGACAATGAGTGGGAAGGGATTGTGGTTTACGGCTGCGTTCGCGAAGTCGATGAACTTGAAGACATGAACCTAGGCATTCAAGCCCTAGCTTCTATTCCGGTTGGTGCAAGCCAAGAAGGTGTCGGTGAGATAGACGTACCAGTGAATTTTGGCAGCGTGACCTTCTTACCGGAAGACTACCTCTACGCAGACAACACCGGCATTATTCTTTCTGCTGAGCCTTTGGATGTTGAGCTTGATTTGGATGTTGAAGAAGAGGTTGAGTAACCCCTGTTAACTCCAAGCTAATCTTTCCAAAATTAAGAACAAACAAAAACGCCCGCTACTGAGTAGCGGGCGTTTTTTAAATCTAAAGAGTGAATTACTCTACTTCATCCATTTTACCAAGAAGGTTACGGATGCGATCTTGCCATGCTGAATGCTCTTCTTGCATCTGCTGAGTTTTTTGCTCTAGCTCGTGACGGCTTGCTTTAAGCTCACCAGCTTCAGTTGCTAGTGCTTGTTTCTCTTCTTTAAGTTCTTCCACTTCCATTTGAAGAAGTGCAATTGTATCTACTGCTGTTTGAATTTTTGCTTCTAGCTGCTCTAGTACTTCAAAAGACATTCTGGCCTACCTTTAAGTTATCCATTTGATGGTGAAGGTTCACTCCACTTATTTCCCCATTCTACTCAGCAGAGCAAGGATAAACACTCAATATATTCGATATTTTGCGCCATTCGATGAAAAAAACAGCGCTTTTTACCGAATATTGACGTGAATGATTACTGCCACAACGGCAAACCAATTATTTTGATGAATATTAGCGGTTTTCCACTGCAAATTGATCGAGAGCAATCCCGAAAAAACAAAAAGGCAAACGTTTCCTTTTGGATATGGTAAAATCCGCCGCGAAATTTCTATTCCCCCTTTGAAAATTTTGGAGTCCGCATGAAACGCGATTTAGCAATGTCATTCTCTCGTGTCACAGAAGGTGCAGCACTAGCTGGTTACAAGTGGCTTGGCCGTGGCGACAAAAACGCTGCAGATGGCGCTGCTGTAGAAGTAATGCGTAGCCTACTTAACAAAACCGAAATCAGCGGTGAGATTGTTATTGGCGAAGGTGAAATCGATGATGCACCTATGCTATACATCGGCGAAAACGTAGGTGTAGGCGGCGACGCTGTCGACATCGCAGTAGACCCAATTGAAGGGACACGCATGACAGCAATGGGTCAATCAAATGCATTGGCAGTATTGGCTGCAGGCGAAAAAGGCAGCTTCCTTAAAGCGCCTGATATGTACATGGAAAAATTAGTTGTAGGCCCTGGCGCTAAAGGCGTTATCGACCTAGAACTGCCACTGAAAGAAAACCTAGAAAACATTGCTAAGGCTCTGGGCAAAACACTGGATACACTGGTTGTAACGACACTGGCTAAGCCACGTCACGATCAAGTTATCGCCGACATGCAAGCTATGGGCGTTCGTGTATTCGCAGTGCCAGATGGCGATGTTGCAGCTTCTATCCTAACCTGTATGCCAGACAGCGAAGTAGACGTAATGTACTGCATCGGCGGCGCACCTGAAGGTGTAGTTTCTGCTGCTGTTATTCGTGCACTTGACGGTGACATGCACGGTCGTCTTCTTCCTCGTCACGAAGTAAAAGGCGACACAGAAGAGAACCGTAAACACGGTGAACTTGAACTAGAGCGTTGTGCCGAAATGGGTGTAACGGCTGGTATCGTGTTGAAAATGGAAGACATGGCTCGCAGCGACAACGTTGTATTCTCAGCAACAGGCATCACTAAGGGTGACTTGCTAGAAGGCATTTCTCGTCAAGGCAATATCGCGACAACAGAAACGCTACTTATCCGTGGCCGCTGCCGTACGATTCGCCGCATCAAATCAATCCACTACCTAGAGCGTAAAGATCCAGAAGTAGTGGGTCACATCCTGTAAACCTAAACTAGGTTAAACAGAACAGACAAAGGCTGATACTTGGTATCGGCCTTTTGTTTTATTGGCCCAAGACAATCGCGCCCTGCTTTCTGCCCAAAGCGTAAATTACGGTCAATATAGTAAATGGTTTGCTTTATAAACACCTTGCCTCATAATAGTAAGGTTCATGAGGTAGGGATAGTATGAAAACAAGCGACAAAATCTTACAGACCATTAAGCGTCAAGGTGCGGTAACCGCGAAACAACTGTCAGAAGAATTTGGCATGACGACAATGGGTGCGAGGCAGCATCTGCAAAGTCTGGAAGATGATGGCATTCTTGCGTTTCATGACGTGAAAGTAAAAGTGGGTCGCCCGACTCGTCATTGGTCCCTTACTCAACATGGCCACGGTCAGTTTTCAGACCGACACGGTGAACTGACGATTCAAGTCATTGATGCAGTCGAGAACCTGTTTGGTAAAGAAGGGCTTGCTAAGGTCGCTGCCGAGCGTGAACAGCACACCCTCAAGCAATATCAATCTGCCCTATCTGGCTGCAATGACCTAATCAGTAAGCTTGAAAAGCTCACTCAACTTCGTGAAGAAGAGGGGTACATGGCGGAGCTTCAAGAGCATGATGATCATTACATCTTGATCGAAAACCACTGCCCTATCTGCAAAGCAGCGACTCGTTGCCCTAGCCTATGCCAGTCAGAGCTCAATGTTTTCACAGAACTGCTCAAAGACGAATGCCACGTAAGCCGCACTGAGCACATTATTGCTGGCGAGCGACGTTGCACTTACACGTTAACACCCACGCCTTCATCGTAATCCCAAGCGCTAAAGCCTAGCGCTAAGCCACTGATCTCGTCTCAATATTGAGAAAATACCAATAGAGCAAAATTTGTACAGAATTCTTTCTTAAGCTTAAAGCATATGAAACATGCTTAATGCTAAGGAAGGAATGATGGCACATCCACAACCCAATCAAAAACTGCCACCCTTTGATGAACTTGTCCAACTCGCGAAAAGCGATCCTAAAGCATTCAATCAATTCAAACACGAGATGTGCGAACAGATGATTTGTTCGGCTTCTGAAACCATGCAAGACAGACTCCGCGCTCAGCAAAGCCACATCGACTTGGTGGTGAGCCGCTGTAAGAATCCGCACCATGCCAACGTAGTACTTATGCAGGAGTTGCGCTGTCAGGTCTGTAAGTTCCAAGATGCACTCGAAGGCCGCTGCGGTTTTGAAGAAACTCTGCCAGAAAATGTGGTACCTTTTAGACCCAATACAGAGCCGAAAATGTATTAAAGCGGATATAAGTTAACAGCAGACACACATGATAAGCAGACTGTTATAAAACAAAAAAGGGAGCACAATGCTCCCTTTTGTTCATTCATAATTCCGCGATTACACCGGATCTTCGCCGTAATCATTGCGACCTTCAGTGCCTTTCATCAAGCCACATTCAATCAAAATCCATAAACCACACACTAATGCTGCAACGGTTGCCACCATATGAACTGGCGATACCGACTCTGTTGTCGTCGCAGCCATTGGTGAAGCCAAACGACCTAACACCAGCGGCACATTCAGCAGTAACCAGTAGTTCGATTTGTTACGGTCATGCCAGCGCTTGGCGGTTACCGCAAGATCTGGGATAACCAACATCAGTAGGAAGATTGGTAGTAGAATGTAAGAGTACGCCGGGAACAAAACCGAGATACCAGAAGCAAAACCAGTAATCGCAATGTAGTAGAAAATGTTCCACATCCAGTAAGTCTTACGACCAATTCTCCCTTTGAAAGAGAGCAGTAAATCTTTCATCGACATCTAAAAATACTCAAAAATTAATACGCTACCAAAAAAGTTAGCAGCAAATTGCTCGTTAATCACTTTTATTAAGTTAATCACTTTTATTAAAAAAATCAGTTAATCACTTTCTGAAAGCAGCTTTTATCCATATCTCTTATGTTCACCGTAAGGCTGCGGATATGGCTCGCCTGTTCTTGTAAGGTTTGCATTAACGAACGCGACAGTTCTCTTTTCTGTTCTTCGGTACGCCCTGAAAGTAACTCGAAGCTAATGTGAATAAAATCCACACTGTCCTCTTCATCACCGACTAGCCAGTTATGACAACGCAGTGAACGCGACTTAACAGAAGGCACATCAAACAAGCCACAGTTTAATGCAACTTTATGAAGATCTTCTAGTAAACCTTGGATATTCACTCGCTCGTCCACTGAATTTGAGTACTCTAGAACTAGATTCGGCATTATTACTTCCTATTGTTAACGCAATCGTTTGTCCCTTAATACCAACTAACGATGAAAAATCCGAGAAGTTAGCTATTATTCTGTCTGCCGGATCACTGATATATGCTCAAAATCTACTCTGACCATTGAGTAAGATCCAAGAAAGTCATGACCACAGTCATGATCTGTTGATATTAATCTGTTATATTATTTCGTAATAAAGTTTACTTTTTTACATTCGATTTATTTAAATACTTTGGAGATATTCCTATGCGTCATCCTGTAGTTATGGGTAACTGGAAACTAAACGGCAGCAAAGAAATGGTTGTTGATCTACTAAACGGTCTTAACGCTGAACTTGAAGGCGTAACAGGCGTAGACGTAGCAGTTGCTCCACCAGCACTTTTCGTTGATCTAGCAGAGCGTACGCTTACTGAAGCGGGCAGCGCGATCATCCTAGGTGCTCAAAACTCTGACCTAAACAACAGCGGTGCATTCACTGGCGACATGTCTCCAGCAATGCTTAAAGAGTTCGGCGCATCTCACATCATCATCGGTCACTCTGAGCGTCGTGAATACCACAACGAATCAGACGAGTTCGTAGCTAAGAAATTCGCATTCCTAAAAGAGAACGGCCTAACTCCAGTTCTTTGTATCGGTGAATCTGAAGCACAAAACGAAGCAGGCGAAACTGTTGCAGTATGTGCACGTCAACTTGACGCTGTTATCAACACTCAAGGTGTTGAAGCTCTTGAAGGCGCTATCATCGCTTACGAACCAATCTGGGCTATCGGTACTGGTAAAGCAGCTACAGCTGAAGATGCACAACGCATCCACGCTCAAATCCGTGCACATATCGCTGAGAAATCTGAAGATGTTGCTAAGAAAGTTGTTATCCAATACGGCGGTTCTGTTAAGCCAGACAACGCAGCAGCTTACTTCGCACAACCAGACATCGACGGTGCTCTAGTTGGCGGCGCAGCTCTTGACGCGAAAAGCTTCGCAGCTATCGCTAAAGCAGCAGCTGAAGCAAAAGCTTAATTTAAACTTCACCGTTTAAATTGAATGAAAGGTCAACTTAGGTTGGCCTTTTTTGATCTCGCTCGAACACCACCCTCTTGATCCTCTCTTTTGTCACCTACTCTTCGTAACTTAATAACACTTCAATTCATTGGACCGCGTTATGAAGACTTATACACGACCTCAACTCAATACATTTCGACGGATACTCCGAAGTAACATGCCTCAACCAGAACGCAAACTATGGTTTTATATAAGAAAAAAGCAGCTTGGCGTAAAATTTAGAAGACAACATAGTATTGGAAAGTACATCGTAGATTTCTTCTGCTGCGAACTAAAGCTCGCTATTGAGATAGATGGTAATAGCCACTTCTCAGAACAAGCACAGGCTTACGATCATCAGCGCACACGAGACTTAAACAAGCTTGGAATCAAGATACTTCGCTTTACCAATAATGAGGTTAATCAGAACCTTGAGGAAGTTTTGGTGAAGATCATAAATTCAATTCCCAAATAAAGTTCCATGTATACACCCCCCTCTAACTCCCCCTTATTTTAATATTCTCGATTACCCTACCGATCTAGGATAAAGGGGGAGAACTTTCTTTGTTCACTGAGATTTCTTGGCTAACTGAAACCATAAAATGTTCCATGAATCGCCAATTGGAAAGCTTACCCTGATAGATAAAATTTGTTGTAGGCGGTATCTGTTCCAACAACTACGGAACTGTTCCTCCCCTTTCCAAATAAAGCTAAAGGGATCTATGAGCCTAAATTAAGGGGAGGCTAGGAGGGGATTTTACAATGAATAAAAAAACGTCAGGAACAAAAAAACCGCTGATAAATCAGCGGTTTTTAAATTATTTAAGCGAACGCTAAGCGCGGCTTAGAACAACTCTTCTGCAACGCGGAATAGCTCAGAACGGTCTGGGTTCTGCATGTTCTCGATACAGTCGATGATGTCATGGTGAACAAGTTCTTCTTTCTCGATACCAACACAACGACCACCGTGACCTTCTTGAAGAAGGTGAACAGCGTAGTTACCCATGCGAGAAGCAAGTACACGGTCAAATGCAGTAGGACGACCACCACGTTGGATGTGACCAAGAACCGTTGCGCGAGTCTCACGACCCGTTGCTGTTTCGATCTCTTTAGCTAGTTCGTTCGCGTCCATCATAAGCTCTGTTAAAGCGATGATTGCGTGCTTCTTACCTTTAGCAATTCCATCTTGGATGTTGCCGATAAGCTGGTCTTTATCTAGACCAGTCTCTGGAGTAATGATGTACTCACAACCACCCGCGATTGCTGACATAAGCGTAAGGTCACCACAGTGACGGCCCATGATTTCAACAATAGAAATACGTTGGTGAGAAGAAGACGTGTCACGTAGACGGTCGATTGAATCGATAACTGTGTTAAGCGCAGTTAGGTAACCGATTGTGTAGTCAGTACCTGCGATATCGTTATCGATTGTGCCTGGAAGACCGATACATGGGTAACCCATCTCAGTTAGCTTCTTAGCACCCATGTAAGAACCGTCACCACCGATAACAACAAGTGCTTCGATGCCGTGTTTCTTAAGGTTCTCGATGCCTTTCTCACGAACAGCAACGTCTTTGAATTCAGGGAAACGTGCAGAACCTAAGAAGGTGCCACCACGGTTGATTACGTCAGATACGCTTGAACGGTCAAGCTTTTCGATACGGTCTTCAACAAGGCCTTGGTAGCCATCGTAAATACCGTAAACTTCAATGCCAACTGATAACGCAGTACGAACAACGCCGCGAACTGCTGCGTTCATACCTGGAGCGTCACCACCACTGGTCAAAACACCGATCTTCTTAATCATGCTCACCCTCGATTTTTGGGAATCTATTATTCAATTCTTGTTCTTGCTGATTGTATATCAACAAGATTTTAAATCTATATTTGTGCGTTATGTTACATTTCCTCAACAGGAATAGCACTTAAATCACGTAAAATTATGTAACATTTCTACTTCTGTAAGAGTATTACAGTTTTACTCAATAACTTTGTTGATTCACATCAGAATCAACATTAATTGTTACTAAGGTGGTTTTTGAATCACCAAAGAACTAGTAATTTTTACTCACTCTAGTTCAAAAGCCGCCCACTTACCATTTGCCACTCAATTTTTAGCCCGTATCACCACGAGTGGAATTTTTGCTGCTTCTCTGGTCCAAATACGACCGAATACGGATCCTGGTGAATTAATACATCAGCATCAGGGAATACGGAGATAAGCTTGGCCTCAACTTCGTCAGAAATGCGATGCGCTTCAATAAGTGGCATCTCATCTTCAAGTTCTAAGTGCAATTGAATGAAGCGAATTGGCCCCGAACGACGCGTTCGTAATTGATGCACACCCAACACGCCTTCGATGCTCAACGATGTCTCTTTTATCTGTTTTAGCTCTTCATCCGGCAGCTTATGATCAAGCAGAGATTGAATCGCTTCCATCGCCATTTGATAAGCGCTGTAAAGAATGTAGATACCAATACCCACCGCGAATACAGAGTCCGCTTGGCTAATACCAAACCAGCTCAATGCTAGGGCTAGCATGATCGCGGCATTCATATAAAGGTCAGATTGATAGTGCAGTGAATCAGCGGCAATCGCTTGGCTACCGGTTTTCTTTACCACGTGTTTTTGGAATCGCACCAAGCCGAAGGTCATCATCATCGCGAATAAGCTGACGTAGATACCAATCTCTGGAGAGTTGAGTTCATGAGGTCTGAAGAAGCGCTCAATACCGTTAAGAATGAGGAAACAAGCCGAGCCTGAGATAAACATCGCCTGCGCTAATGCGGCAAGAGATTCGGCCTTACCATGACCAAAGGTGTGTTCTTTGTCGGCAGGCTGCAGAGAGTAGCGAACCACGATGAGGTTAACGACAGACGCTGCGATATCCAACATTGAATCGACCACGGAAGCCAACAGACTCACAGAACCTGTCACCCACCATGCTGCGACTTTCACTATCAATAAAATAGTGGCGATGGTGGTGGCTGCCCAAGCAGCAAGCGTAACTAAACGTGCGTATTCTTGTTTCATAACTTGGCTATAAAGTGACTGATAGCACAAAGTATAACCTGCAAACAACCAATTGAATATGACAGCTAGGGTGTAAGACATTCATTTTTAGGGATCAAAAAAAGCGGCAAACGGCCGCTTCTTTCTAAATACTTTCATTCAAAGCTGCTTTATCAAGCTTGAATTACTTGTCTTTGTTCATGCGTTTTTCCATCTTGTCAGCACACTTAGTCATGCGCTCTTGCTGGATTTCTTTCAGTTGAGTCTTTTGCTCAACCGTTAGTACGCTCATCATTTCGTGTTGCTTCTTCAGCATTGCCACGCGACGCTCAGTTTGCTTCTCAACCATTTCGCTTGCTAGGTCGTTCGCTGCTGCTTCATCGAAGTTGTCAGCCAGTACCAATGCTTGAACTTTCTCTTGGTGCGCTTTCATTTTCGCCATTTTATCGGCTTTATTGCCAGCGTGTTTTTCTTTCATCTCTGCACGATTCGCTTCGCGCATCTCTTTCAATTCTGTTTTTTGTGCGTCAGTTAGGTCTAGTTGACGCATCACTTTCTTATCGAAACCGCCACATTTACCGTGCATGCCTTTGTGGTCGCCTTTATCGCCGCCGCCAAATGCGTACGCGCTTGCTGTACCTAACATTAGTGGAAGTGCCGCAGCTGCTAGTACAAGTTTCTTAGTCATTTTCATAATTGTTGCCTCAATTCGGTATAATAAGTCATGTGTTGCGTCTGTTTCTCAGCGCTTGAATATAGATTAGTCTTTCCCTCGTAAAGTGACGTTTAGAAAGCGTAAAGAATCGTAAAGAGTGAAAGCTGACCAATAATTAGCAGTATTATTAACGTGTAAATAACCGATTAAGGCTTCCCTATGGCGAACATTCTTCTTATTGATGACGACACCGAGTTAACCAGCTTACTTAAAGACATTCTGAGCTTTGAGGGCTTCACTGTTTCCGAAGCTAATGACGGCTACGCGGGGCTCGAAGCGATCAATGATGAGATTGACCTGATTCTTTTGGATGTGATGATGCCGCGCCTGAATGGCATGGAAACTCTCAAGAAGCTAAGAGAAAATTGGGAAACACCCGTACTGATGCTGACCGCAAAAGGTGAAGAGATCGACCGTGTGATTGGCCTAGAGCTTGGCGCAGATGACTATTTACCTAAGCCTTTCAGTGACCGAGAGCTACTTGCGCGTATTCGTGCCATCTTGCGCCGAACGCAAACCACCACGGCACCTAAGGCGGCCAGTGATCGGATTCAATACCAAGATATTGAAGTCTTCCCTGGCAAACAAGAAGCTTACTGTAATGGCGAGATTATCGATCTCACCACCACTGAGTTTGCTCTGTTGAGCCACCTTATCCAAAACCCGGGGCAAGTGATCACCAAAGAAGCATTAAGCCTAGATGTATTGGGCAAAAGGCTTGCGGCGTTTGACCGTGCGATCGATATGCACATATCCAATCTGCGTAAAAAGATCCCAGAGCGCAGCGACGGAAAATCTCGCATCAAGACCTTACGCGGTCGTGGCTACTTATTGGTAGAGGAGGATTAATGCGTATCCCTAAAATCACCAGCTTATATGGACGTATCTTTGCTATCTTTTGGTTCACCATGTTACTGGTGCTTTTGTCGGTACTGTCACTTCCTCATTTAGACCCGCGAGTCGCGCGCGACGTGCCTGCTGATCATCTCGGTAAATTAGAGCGTATCGCCAAGGCCGCTGAAAAACGCTACGCCAGAGAACCGAACCTCGGCAAAATTGTCTTCCAACTTGAGGCGCCACGCAGCCGCAAGGATTCTCGTGCCCGCATCTATTTAACCGATCTTGAAGGCGCCGTTCTCACCTCGAAAAGGCATTCAGACTATAAGCTTAAGGCGATTCGTAACTTTGTTACCTCGATTGATAACCCTGAGATGCCGAAGCAAAAACTCTACGGGCACTACATGGTTGCAGGGCCAGTACCTATTACTCTCGCCGGTGAAGAGTTGCTGATGTATGCCGGAGTGAAGTGGAACCAACCACCGCCGTTCTTACTGCGACTGTTTGATAGACCTCTGCAGCTATTGCTTGCCGTGATGTTGGCGAGTACCCCGCTATTACTTTGGTTAGCTTGGGCACTGAGCCAACCTGCTCGTAGGCTTGAGCGCGCTGCTCAACGTGTAGCGAAAGGTCAGTTTGAGGTTGATCCAACACTTGAAAAAGGCACGTCTGAATTCAGACAAGCGGGTGAGAGCTTTAACCAGATGGTCGAAGCGGTAAACCAAATGATCTCAGGGCAACAACGCCTGCTTTCTGATATTTCACACGAGCTACGCTCACCACTGACTCGTTTGCGCATGGCGAACGCACTGGCAATTCGTAAACAAGGTGAGAGCCAAGAACTTGAACGTATCGATACTGAAGCACAACGTCTCGAACAGATGATCAGCGAGCTACTGACGCTATCGCGCATGCAGGTCGACAGCCACATTACTCGTGAGGTTCAGCCGATCTCGAGCCTGTGGGAAGAGATCTTGAAAGACGCACAGTTTGAAGCCGAACAGATGGGTAAACAGCTGACGTTCTCGGAGATCCCTGAGCGTTCTATTTCGGGTAATCCTAAGCTGCTGATGAGCGCGCTAGACAATATTACGCGTAACGCCATCTACTACGGTAAAGACCAAGTCGATGTGCAGTTCCACGTAGTGCAAGATCAGCTGACGATTTGCGTGAACGATAACGGTGATGGTGTGCCTGATGATGAATTAGATTCTATCTTCAGACCTTTCTATCGCGTTTCTACTGCCCGTGATCGTAATACCGGTGGCACAGGGCTTGGGTTAACCATTACTGAGAGTGCGATTCGCCAACACAGCGGAACCATCACAGCAACCCGCAGTCAGTTAGGTGGATTACAACTCGAAATCACCCTACCTATCTTACCTGTGTAATACCCCCACAAAGATCACAGTTGATAATGATTGTTATTATCATTATGGTAAATCCTCTAATTATGGAGGATTTACCATGTCGCACACTTTCCCTGATCTACCCTACGCTTACGATGCCCTAGAACCTTACATTGATGCTAAAACGATGGAAGTGCATTACAGCAAGCACCATAGAACCTACTACGATAAGTTTGTTGCGGCGGTGTCTGGCAGCGAACTAGAACAGCAATCTCTGACCGAGATCTTCGCTAACATCTCACAACACAGTCCTGCCGTTCGTAACAATGGTGGCGGCTACTACAACCACATCTTGTATTGGAACTGCATGTCTCAAGACGGCGGTGGTGAACCAACTGGCGAGCTTGGTGATGCTATCAAGAGTACATTCGGAGATTTCGAGACGTTCCAAGATCAGTTCGCTCAAGCGGCAATCAATACCTTCGGTTCAGGCTTTGCGTGGTTGGTGGTAGAAGAAGGTCAACTGAAAATCATCTCGACCTCAAACCAAGACAACCCGTGGATGGATACCATCGCCAGCAACGGTGAGCCGATTCTTGCACTGGATGTTTGGGAACACGCCTACTACATCAGCTACCAAAACCGTCGCCCTGATTACATCAACGCATGGTGGAATGTGGTGAATTGGAATGCGGTTGCTGAAAACTACGCGCAAGCACTCGTGAATAAAGCGTAAGCGAACGGTGGTGAACTGTACTCACTCAGCTTGCCACCGTATACTCTGGCTATCTTTGATTATTCTTGTGAACCAACATGTTTGATATCGCTCTATACGAACCTGAAATTGCACCCAATACGGGTAACATCATCCGCCTATGTGCTAACTGCGGCGCAAACCTGCACCTGATTGAACCGCTTGGCTTTGATTTTGAAGAGAAGAAAGTTCGTCGTGCTGGCTTGGATTACCACGACCTAGCGCGTGTTAAGCGTCACAAGAACCTAGAAGCCTTTCTTGAGTATCTAGAAAATGAACGCGAAGGTGATTTCCGTATCTTTGCTTGCACCACTAAAACAACAGGTCACCACGTGGATGCGAAATTCCAACAAGGTGATGTGTTGATGTTTGGCCCAGAGACACGCGGCCTGCCTGCTGAGTTCATTGAAAGCATGCCAATGGAGCAACGTATTCGTATTCCAATGATGCCAGACGCACGCAGCCTAAACCTGTCTAACGCGGTTGCTATCATCGCATTTGAAGCGTGGCGACAAATGGGCTTCGAAGGCGCGGTATAATACCGAAACTCAGTAAGTAACCGCTCACACGGCCTGTTACCTGTTGCTGCTCGCAATAGTAAATAACAGGCTACACGCAATAAAAAGGCTCTTACCGTTATCTCTTTCTTGCGAAGGATAAAGGTAAGAGCCTTTTCTGTTTCTGTTCTTTTGTCTTTCTATATAAAAGAAAGCAAAAAGCGACGGAATTAGTTTAAGCGGTTACGATCGTTATCGTCGTCTTTCTTCTCAAACTCACCTTCAAAGGTGTTGCCATCTTTTGACTGATCAAATGGGTCACGATTAAACGGGTCTTGTCCAAATGGTCCCTGACCAAAGCCCGCTTGTCCACCAGCATGGAAGCCGCCAGACATATTTTTAACCACCATTTTTTCCATCATTTTCTTAGCAATCATCGCTCTTGGTGCTGGCAGCAATACCAACATACCGAGTGCATCCGTCATGAAACCCGGAGTCAGCAGCAATACACCTGCAACCGCAAGCATCACGCCTTCAAGAATCTGTTGTGCTGGCATTTCGCCTTGTTGCAAACGACCTTGTACAGACATAAGTGTCTGAATGCCTTGGCTACGAACCAGTGAGGCACCAACAAATGCCGTGATCAACACTAACGCAATAGTTGGCCACAATCCTAAGAAGCCACCAACTTGAATAAATAGCCCAATCTCAATGATGGGTACGAAGATAAATAGTAATAATAAGATAGGAAACACACGCCCTCCTTTGTTACTTGCAGTTTACGCTGAAAGCTCTATCAATCTCAAATTTATCCTGTAAATAAGCGTGTTTATTGACCAAGAATAACTTTGCAAAATATTGACGAAACAAAAGCGAAAAAGGTGATCAACTTACTATTTTTATGCGCTAGGTACAGTATCATGTGCCACATAAGTCAGGACGGATTTATCAGCCCAATATTCTAGCGAACGGAGTATTTGCACACAGAATAGGCTAATAACTAACTATATAATCAGAATAATTCTCTAAGGATCCTGTTATGGCTACTCTATCAGAAGCACAAGTTGATGCTCCTCAAGCTACTCGTCTCGAAGAAGATCTTTTAGGTCAACGTCATGTTCCGGCTGATGCTTACTACGGCATCCACACTCTACGCGCAGTTGAAAACTTCAACATCTCAAATGTAACGATCTCAGATGTACCTGAATTCGTTCGCGGTATGGTGATGACAAAGAAAGCTGCGGCTTTAGCAAACAAAGAGTTAGGTGTAATTCCTAGCGAAGTGGCTAAATACATCATCCAAGCTTGTGACCTAATTCTAGACACAGGTAAGTGCATGGATCAGTTCCCATCAGACGTTTTCCAAGGTGGTGCTGGTACTTCTGTAAACATGAACGCGAACGAAGTAGTTGCGAACGTGGCACTTGAGCTTATGGGCAAAGAAAAAGGCCAATATGAGTTCATCAACCCGAACGACCATGTAAACCGCAGCCAATCTACAAACTGTGCTTACCCAACTGGCTTCCGTATCTCTGTTTACAACAGCGTACTAAAACTGATCGACGCGATTGAATACCTAAAAGGTGCATTCGAGCTTAAGAGCCAAGAATTCAACACAATTTTGAAGATGGGTCGTACTCAACTTCAAGATGCAGTTCCAATGACGGTTGGCCAAGAGTTCCACGCTTGGGCTGTAACCATCAACGAAGAAATCAAAAACCTAGAATACACATCAAAGCTACTGCTTGAAGTTAACCTAGGCGCAACGGCAATCGGTACTGGTCTGAACGCAGCACCGGGTTACCAAGGCCTTGCAGTGAAACACCTAGCTGAAGTAACTGGCCTAGAGTGTGTTCCTGCAGAAGACCTAATCGAAGCAACGTCTGACTGTGGCGCATACGTAATGACGCACGGCGCACTTAAGCGTCTAGCCGTTAAACTGTCTAAAATTTGTAACGATTTGCGTCTGCTTTCTTCAGGTCCACGTACTGGCTTGAACGAGCTAAACCTACCTGAACTGCAAGCTGGTTCTTCAATCATGCCTGCTAAAGTAAACCCAGTTGTTCCTGAAGTAGTAAACCAAGTTTGCTTCAAAGTTCTAGGTAACGACAACACGGTTTCTTTCGCTGCAGAAGGTGGTCAACTTCAGCTGAACGTAATGGAACCCGTTATTGCACAAAGCATGTTTGAGTCTCTAGACATCCTAACAAACGCTTGTGTGAACCTACGCGACAAGTGTGTAGACGGCATTACTGTAAACAAAGAAGTGTGTGAATCTCACGTATTTAACTCTATCGGTATCGTAACTTACCTAAACCCATACATTGGCCATCACGAAGGTGACATTGTTGGTAAGATCTGTGCAGAAACAGGTAAGAGCGTGCGTGATGTGGTTCTAGAGCGCGGTTTATTGACCGAAGAAGAACTTGATGACATTTTCTCTGTTGAAAATTTGATGCATCCTCAGTATAAAGCGAAGCGCTACGAATAAAGTTAGCGAGAAAGGGCTCCAAAGGGAGCCCTTTTTTAGGCTCCAATACGGTTAACCCTGTTTATTTTGTGGATTTCTGTATGTTGCACTTTTGTTTAATTGAACCTAAACCATAGAACTATTATGTGAACATTCCAGCGGCGAATGTTCACATAATAAAATCTAAATGAGGTGTTACTTATGATTGCAGTAGAACTATTTATCGTCCTGCTCTTTATCTTTTTGGGGGCCAGAATTGGCGGTATCGGTATCGGTTTTGCCGGTGGTGCTGGTGTTATTGCCCTATCACTTATTCTTGGCGTTCCAACAAGCCAATCTTTCATCCCGATCGACGTAATCTTGATCATCATGTCTGTTATTACCGCAATTGCTGCAATGCAGGTTGCTGGCGGTATGGACTGGTTGGTGCAAATTGCAGAAAACTTTTTGCGTAAGCACCCTGAACGCATCACCTTTTATGCGCCAATCGTGACCTTTGTAATGACATTAATGGCGGGTACTGGTCACACAGCATTCTCAACACTTCCTGTTATCGCAGAAGTAGCGAAAGGCCAAGGCGTTCGTCCTTCTCGTCCACTGTCTATCGCAGTTGTAGCATCTCAGATTGCAATTACAGCTTCGCCAATCTCGGCAGCAGTTGTGGCTTTCGCAGCAATGCTTGCACCGTTCGGTGTTGATTACCTAACGCTACTGATGGTTTGTATCCCAACAACCTTCATCGCTTGTATGGTTGGCGCAGTTGTCGCGAACTACATGGGTAGCGAGCTGAAAGACGATCCTGTTTACCAAGAGCGTCTAGAGAAAGGTCTAATCAAACTGGCAACAGAAGAAAAACGCGAGATCCTTCCTACAGCGAAGAAAGCGACTTACATCTTCCTAGCAGCGATTGGTTTCGTGGTTTGTTACGCAGCGGCTATCTCTAGCTCTGTTGGTCTAATTGAAAACCCAGCACTAGGTCGTAACGAAGCGATCATGTCTGTAATGCTAGCAGCAGCGGCAGCAATCGTTATGTTCACTAAGATTGATGCAGCTAAGATTTCTTCAGCTCCAACATTCCGCTCTGGTATGACGGCGTGTGTATGTGTACTTGGTGTGGCTTGGTTAGGTTCAACGTTCGTAAACGCACACGTTGCTGAGATTAAAGACGTAGCAGGCGCTCTACTGGCTGACTACCCATGGATGCTGGCGCTTGTTCTATTCTTCGCTTCTATGCTGCTTTACTCTCAAGGCGCAACAACGGTTGCACTTATGCCAGCAGCTCTAGCGATTGGCGTAGCACCACTAACAGCGGTTGCTTCTTTCGCTGCGGTAAGTGCGCTGTTCGTACTTCCAACTTACCCAACGCTACTAGCGGCGGTTGAGATGGATGACACAGGCTCAACGCGTATCGGTAACTACGTATTCAACCACCCATTCTTCATTCCAGGTGTGGTAACAATCAGTACTGCGGTAGCACTAGGCTTCGCATTCGGCGGTCTGTTTATCTAACACTCGCTGATGATTGAACCTTTAAAAGGAAGCTTCGGCTTCCTTTTTTGTTTTCTACTCAATGTGATATTTGATACACGTCAAATAACCATTATAAACTTTAAAAACCGCCTAAAAATAAAGTTTGAATAAAATTCCAAGGTTATTCAAACCCACTAGAAACAACACCTATCAAATCAATCTCCCCTCGCTTTCCTTTAATCCACATCGAATATTAATCCAAGCTAACTAACCAAAAAACCTTGCCGTTTTTTTGCCATTTTCCAGCCCATTCATTAGCGATTATTTTTGTGAACAGCGCCAAACTTAAATACCGACGTAAGGAATAAAATAACCGCAGCTAAAATAAATCTAAATTCATTTGGATTGGTAAATATAAAAATAACCTTAATTTAAAGTCAGCAACTTTTATCGTTGGGTACTTTATAAGAGTCAATGTATTTACAATCTATAAATCATTAGTCGCTAATTCACATCACTTCTATTTAAGATGATGTAAGGAGATAGCCATGACAACTCAAACGATACCAAGCGAGACAAAAAAGGGCGGCTTCTTTGCCAATTTTAAATTCCCTTCTGCTTATACCATTTTATTTATTCTAATTGCGTTCGTTGCTCTGCTTACCTGGATTGTTCCTGCCGGACAATACGACCGAGCAATGAATGAAGAACTAGGCCGAGAAGTACCTGTCACGGGTACTTATCAAGCGGTAGAGGGAAACCCTCAAGGCGTGATTGACGTACTGCTAGCGCCTATTGACGGCTTCTACGACCACAATAGCTATGAAGCTGCGGCAATCGACGTTTCGCTGTTCATCTTAATCATTGGTGGCTTCTTAGGACTAGTAACCAAAACTGGCGCGATTGATGCCGGTATCGAACGCGTTACCGCCCGCTTAGAAGGGCGAGAAGAGTTGATGATACCAATACTGATGGCACTGTTTGCCGCGGGCGGTACTGTCTACGGCATGGCGGAAGAATCACTGCCCTTCTACACCCTACTAGTACCTGTGATGATGGCAGCTCGCTTCGACCCTCTAGTGGCTGCTGCGACGGTACTGCTTGGCGCGGGTATTGGGGTGCTAGGCTCAACCATAAACCCATTCGCAACGGTTATCGCTGCTAACGCCTCTGGCATTCCATTTACCGACGGTATCGTGCTGCGTGTTGGTATGTTGATTGTTGGCTGGGGTATCTGTGTCGCTTACGTCATGCGTTACGCAAGAATGGTGCAAGCCGATCCAAGCAAATCAATTGTGTACGACAAGTACGAAGAGAACAAAGCGCACTTCCTTGGCAACGCAAGTGGCGAAAAACTTGAATTCACCACAACTCGCAAACTGATTCTGACCATTTTTGGTGGCTCATTCGCAGTAATGATTTACGGTGTATCCGTTGCTGGGTGGTGGATGGCAGAGATCTCTGCAATGTTCTTAGCAGCGACCATCATCGTTGGTATTGTGTCTCGCATGAGCGAAGAAGAGTTTACTTCAAGCTTCATTGATGGTGCTCGTGACCTACTGGGCGTAGCGCTTATCATAGGTATCGCACGTGGTATTGTGGTGGTGATGGACCGCGGTATGATCACCGATACTATCCTCTTTTCTGCAGAGCAAATGGTCACTGGCTTGTCTTCGGTTATCTTTATTAACGTGATGTTCTTCTTAGAGATTCTATTGTCATTCTTAGTGCCTTCAACCTCTGGTTTAGCGGTACTCACTATGCCAATCATGGCGCCATTGGCTGACTTTGCTGGCGTAGGTCGTGACCTTGTTATCACCGCTTACCAGTCAGCTTCTGGCTTGGTAAACCTAATCACACCAACCTCTGCGGTAGTAATGGGTGGCTTGGCGATTGCTCGTGTCCCTTACGTGCGCTGGGTTAAATGGGTAATGCCATTAATCGGTATCTTGATGGTGTTCTGCATCATTGTTCTGAGTATTGGTGCGCTTATCTAAAACCAACACACCTCACTTTCTCACTTAAAGCCGCTTTCTAGCGGCTTTTTTTGTCACTATCGATACCAACAACACTCTTCCATCGAAACACCCTCACAAGCTGCACACGCATCATTTAAAGCCTCTTTATCACCTTATCTACCTGCCTATCAAAGCAGCAAAACTTCAACGAGCTGAGACACTTGCTAGAAAACAAAACTCACCTTTAAATATCGATGCTAAGGTTAATTAAAACGCAAATATTCATCGCTACTATATTTAGAGAAATAGTTAGTCATTTATTAGCGTTAATTATATTTAAAGTAATTCACTCTGTAATAACCAAAGGACAAACATTAGCTATTTTTATAGAAATTCGGATTAAAACACTCGATTATAAAGTGTGACCGCAATAGCTTTATTCGCATTTAAATTGTTAAGGAATAATTAATTTCACATTCAAAATTAAATATATAAATACTAACATTGCATACTTCCACCTTAAGCTCATTCTTATCAATAAATTTGATTTGCATATAAAGCCCTAGAATTCCCATTCTAGTAATACGAGTGAAAAAAGCATGCATAATGTTCCCAAAGAGTTAACTATTTAGAAGAGATAGCCAATAGTTAAAAGTGCATAAAGTTTGTTAAAACCCTTAATTTTAAAGGGCTGCGGGATAAAAAACGATTTGTGATAGATCTCTAAGAATACCTGACTAGCAGGCGTAATATTAATTCCAGACAAGAGATATGAATAAATAATTCATTCTTCTCAACTGAAAATAAATAATTACTCTTAGCGATAAAAGTAATTCAAATATATAAGAGAGAGACGATCATGAGTAAGTTCTATGTAGGTTCTGAAATAGGTCAATTACGCCGCGTTCTAGTTCACCGCCCAAGACGCGCACTGACTCACTTAACACCCTCTAACTGTCACGATTTGCTGTTTGATGACGTACTGGCTGTTGAGCGTGCAGGTAAAGAGCATGACGCATTTACTCAAACGCTACGTGATCAAGGTGTTGAGGTTCTTCTTCTTACTGACCTACTAGCAGACACCCTAGCCGTACCAGAAGCGAAAGATTGGCTTTTGAGTCATCAAGTTTCTGATTACCGCTTAGGCAAAACTTTTGCTAACGATGTGCGCTGCTACTTAGGCGACTTACCAAACCTAGAGCTAGCGAAAATCCTGACGGGTGGTCTGTCTTACGCTGAAATGCCAATGAAATCATCTTCAATGATGCAAGGCATGCACGCACCAACGGACTTCATTATCGAGCCTCTACCAAACCACCTATTTACTCGTGACACCTCTTGCTGGGTCTACGGTGGTGTATCTATCAACCCAATGGCGAAACCTGCTCGTCAACGTGAAACCAACCACGTTCGCGCTATTTACCGCTGGCACCCAACATTCGCAGGCCAAGACTTCATTAAATACTTCGGTGATGAAGAGAGCATCAGCTACGACAACTCAACCATTGAGGGTGGTGACGTTCTTGTTATCGGCCGCGGCACGGTACTTATCGGTATGTCTGAGCGTACTACAGCACAAGGTGTTGAGCATTTAGCATCGAGCCTATTCAAACACGGTCAAGCGAAACAAGTTATCGCAATGCAGCTACCAAAGCACCGCTCTTGCATGCACTTAGACACCGTTATGACGCACATGAACGAAGATACCTTCTCTGTTTACCCAGAAGTGGTGAGTAAAGATGTGCAGTGCTGGAACCTAACTGGCGATGAGTCTGGCGCAGTGAAAGTGAAAGAAGAAGGCTACTTCGTAACCGCTATCGAAAAAGCACTGGGCGTAGACAAGCTAAACCTCATCACAACAGGTGGTGACAACTTCCATGCAGAACGTGAGCAGTGGAACGATGCAAACAACGTTCTTACGGTGAAACCTGGTGTCGTGATTGGCTACGAAGGCAACACCTACACCAACGAAAAATACGACAAAGCAGGCATCACGGTTCTTCCGATTCCTGGAGATGAGCTTGGCCGCGGTCGCGGTGGCGCACGCTGCATGAGCTGCCCAATTGAGCGTGATGGTATCTAATCACTAAGACGAAACGGCCAAGTTGGCGAACGCAAATAACCTCAACTTGGCCACAATGAGAGAACACAATTATGACTAAACAAACTGTTGTTGTTGCACTCGGTGGTAACGCCCTACTTCGTCGCGGTGAGCCGTTAGAAGCTGATATTCAACGCCGCAATATTGAAACGGCGGTGAAAACCATCTCTGAAATCGCAAAAGTGTACAACGTGGTGTTAGTGCACGGTAATGGCCCACAAGTTGGATTACTTGCTCTGCAAGGTTTGGAATACAAGAAAGTAAATCCATACCCGCTGGATGTGTTGGGCAGTGAGACTCAAGGCATGATCGGCTACATGTTGATGCAAGAGTTCAAAAACTACCTGCCTAACCGCAACATCTCGTGCATGTTGACCCAAATGACAGTTGATCCAAATGATCCTGCGTTTGCGGATCCAACCAAACCGATTGGCCCAATTTACGAAGAAGCGGAAGCGCGTGAACTAGCAGAGAAATTCCATTGGATCGTGAAACCCGACGGCCAACATTTCCGTCGCGTAGTACCAAGCCCACGCCCTACTGGCATTGTTGAACACGAAGCGATCACCCAGCTTATCGATGCAGGTCACCTAGTAATTTGTACTGGCGGCGGTGGCATCCCAGTGAAAAAAGAGAATGGCAAATTAGTTGGTGTGGAAGCGGTTATCGACAAAGACATGTCAGCGGCTTTCCTAGCGAAACAATTAGATGCGGATGCGCTACTGATTCTGACCGATGCAGACGCTGTGTACTTGGATTGGGGCAAACCGACTCAACACGCATTGCGCAGTACCACGCCAAGTGAATTAGCGATGTTCGAATTCGATGCTGGCTCAATGGGGCCAAAAATCGAAGCATCGTGCGAATTCATTGAGCAAGGCGGCAAGGTTGTGGGTATCGGTGCACTCGAAGATGGCTTGCAAATCCTGCAAGGCCAAGCGGGCACAAACATCACCAAGGGTTAACGATCTTAAAGCTAGAGAGCTTTTTAAACCTTGATGGCTTTTAAACCCTGTAAAACAAAGCATTAAACGAACAAATTTAACTAAATATTGAATCGCGCTTTCTTGAATTTTCTTTCCCTGTAACAAGAAAGCGCCTAAATCTAAAAAGGAATACATCATGGCTTTTAACCTACGCAATCGTAACTTCCTAAAACTACTAGATTTCACTCCACGCGAAATTCAACACTTGTTAGATCTTTCTATGGAGCTTAAAAAAGCGAAGTACAACGGTTACGAACAGCCAACACTGACTGGCAAAAACATTGCGCTTATCTTTGAGAAAACTTCGACTCGTACTCGTTGTGCATTCGAAGTCGCAGCATTCGACCAAGGTGCTCGCGTCTCTTACTTAGGCCCATCGGGATCTCAAATTGGCCACAAAGAATCAATGAAAGATACGGCTCGCGTTCTTGGTCGTATGTACGATGGCATCGAATACCGCGGCTTCGGTCAAGAGATCGTTGAAGAGCTAGGCGCATACGCTGGCGTGCCAGTATGGAATGGTCTGACTGACGAATTCCACCCAACTCAAATCTTGGCAGACTTCCTAACCATGACCGAATACGGCCGTGGCAAGCAGCTGCATGAAATCAGCTTTGCTTACCTAGGTGATGCTCGCAACAACATGGGTAACTCTCTGATGGTTGGCGCAGCGAAAATGGGTATGGACATTCGCCTTGTTGCTCCAAAACAGTTCTGGCCACAAGAAGAACTATTGGCTCAATGTCGTAAAATCGCAGAACACACAGGCGGCAAAATTACACTGACTGAAGATGTTCAAGAAGGCGTGCAAGGTTGTGACTTCCTGTACACCGATGTTTGGGTATCGATGGGCGAAGCTAAAGAAGCATGGGCTGAGCGTATCAACCTAATGATGCCTTACCAAGTGAACATGGAAATGCTGAAAGCAACGGGTAACCCACATGTGAAATTCATGCACTGCCTACCGGCTTTCCACGGTGAAGACACTACTGTTGGCAAACAGCTTGCGGCTGAATATCCACAGCTAAAAGACGGCGTTGAAGTGACAGATGAAGTGGTTGAGTCTGAATACTCTATCGTGTTCGATGAAGCTGAAAACCGCATGCACACCATCAAAGCAGTAATGGTTGCAACCCTAGGCAGTTAATTACCTAAACAGCTAAGAATCGAAACAACTAAGAAGTTAAGCACTCACTTGTTCGCAAGACATGGACAAGTGAAGTGCAATGACAGGGAAATGCGGGTGGCGTACTTGGGATTTAGCCCTTGGATAAAGCCCGCATTTTTTTTCATGAGCTTGAAGGCATTATCGCCCCAAAAAACCTGAGATTTTCTGTTTCAACAAGGGCTTAAATCAAAGCCAAATGTAGACGTTATTTCGCATAAAAATCCATTAAATGAATACTTTACAGAAAGTATTGCATGGCGTTTTTATCTGAGTATAATCCTCCGCAATTTGTCTTAAGAGAGCAAAAAATGAACTGCAATTCTGTCGCACATGATTGTCAAACTACACGCCAAAGAGTGGCGGTGGTGTCATTTTTATTTTGCTCTATTGATCGTTTCGAAGCCTCCTATTTTTAGGGGGCTTTTTTTTGTCCGCAATTTGACTGTATGCATAGAAGGAAGACCCGTTATGGCGCATTCGTTATTTAACAAGCACATCATCTCCATACCTGAGCTCACTCGGAATGAACTGGAGCTTATCGTCGACACAGCAGCAAGACTCAAGGCCGAGCCAAACCCAGAGTTGCTGAAAAATAAAGTCGTTGCGAGCTGCTTCTTTGAGCCTTCAACTCGAACTCGCCTTTCATTTGAAACCGCCGTTCAACGCCTTGGTGGCACGGTCATCGGCTTTGATAATGGCGGTAACACCTCACTGGCGAAAAAAGGCGAAACGCTTGCCGATTCAGTGCAGGTTATTTCATCCTACGTCGATGCCTTTGTCATGCGCCACCCACAAGAAGGGGCAGCACGTTTAGCGTCTGAATTTTCTAACGGTGTTCCGGTGGTAAACGGCGGCGACGGTGCTAACCAACACCCGACTCAAACCTTGCTGGATCTGTTCTCGATTTACGAAACGCAGGGCACGCTCGATAACCTCAATGTGGCGTTCGTTGGCGACTTAAAATATGGCCGAACTGTCCACTCATTGACGCAAGCACTATCGAAATTCAATAACGTGCGTTTCTTCTTTATCGCGCCAGAAGTATTAGAGATGCCAGATTACATCTGTGAAGAATTAGAAGAGATGGGTATCCAATACAGCACTCACAGCAGCATTGAAGAAGTCGTGCCGGAACTGGATGTTCTGTACATGACTCGCGTACAGAAAGAGCGCTTTGATGCGTCGGAATACGCACACATGAAATCGGCTTACATCCTCACCGCCGATACACTGAAAGACGCTCGTCAAAACATGAAAGTACTTCACCCGCTGCCACGCGTCGATGAAATCACCACCGACGTCGATAAAACGCCACACGCTTACTACTTCGAACAAGCTGAAAACGGTGTATACGCTCGCGAAGCCCTATTGGCCCTAGTTCTTAACGACACTTTATAAGCAGGAGAAACAGTCATGGTTAAACAAACTCAGCTACAAGTAGAAGCGATCCGTAACGGCAGCGTGATTGACCACATCCCTGCTCACCTTGGTATCAAAATCCTTAAACTGTTTAAGCTGCACAAGACAGAACAGCGCATCACTATGGGCTTAAACCTGCCATCATCGGCACTTGGCCATAAAGACCTAATCAAGATAGAGAACATCTTCCTGACCAAGGAACAAGCCAACCAATTGGCTCTTTATGCTCCGCAGGCAACGGTGAATCAGATTGAAGAGTACAAAGTGGTTAACAAGCTAACCCTTGTGCTGCCAGAGCAAATCCACAGTGTGTTCTCTTGCCCAAATAGCAACTGTATTTCACACGGTGAACCTGTCGAAAGTCACTTTAAAGTGCAGCTAAAACAGGAAAAAGTGCAGCTAAAATGTCACTACTGTGAAAAAGTATTCTCTCGCGAGATCATGAATGAGATTCGCTAACCCTTAGCGGCATTACCTTCGCAACAAAAACCACTTAGATAACATGGATATTTATTCCCACGCCGGAATAAATATCCATTAAACAAAGAATAAAACCCCAAAATAAAAGCAATAAACCAGAATATTATTTGGTGATCGCCTTCAAAAAGATAACTATCCTTTAGTGGTAGACTCAATGCATAGATGATCATACATCTCGCATACCCTCCCCTCTTTACTTCGGGATTCATCGGTAAGCCCTATTAACAATCGTACTCTACGGCTTTGGGAGTGCGTTCGGCGCTATGGACAAGCGATATCCACACGTTGACCTTAAGGAGTTGTTCATGAACGAAATCACTGAGCACGGTTGCTTGTATTCAGCTGAAGATAAAACACTGACTGCAGCGTGCAAACGCTTACTACAACAACAAAGCTTCTCGACCCAAAATCAGCTGCGCGAGAAACTGGTCGAGATCGGTTATACCGGCATTAGCCAATCAACCGTATCTCGCATTTTGTCACAACTTGGCGTGGTGAAAATCCAGAACGCCTGTGGCAAAAAGGTGTACTGCATCACTGTTGAAAGCGCACCGGTTCGTGTCGATGCATCCATCTCATCGCAAATTGAATTAATTACTCATAACCAAGCGATGGTGATAGTAAAAACCCACCCTGGTTGTGCACAGTTAGTGGCAAGATTAGTAGATATCGACCCACATACTGAGATTATCGGCACCGTTGGCGGCAACGACACCGTGTTAATCATTCCGAAAGACACGACCAATATTGATGCCTGCGAACAAGTGGTCAAAGCACGCTTGGGCGTTGCCTAAATGTCTTATTGGCAAGGTCTGTTCACTGCAGTTGCGCTGCTAACTCTCTCTCGACTGCCTACGAAGGTGGCTCACCCGCCCTAGCGGATATTTGCTGGTCGATGAAACTAATCACAAACTATTACGGTCTGATTGAGTTAAGATACCTTCAACTCCATTTTGATGACTAAATAGTATGCGACGACTTGCCACATTACTTTTTGTTTGTATTTCCCTGTTCACCCAGCCTGCGTGGGCGCTTTTTGGAAATGACAACGCCGAGCCAAGCTTCGGAGGCAATAACAACGGTTTTGTCCCTGTAGACCAAGCTTTCCCTTTCAATTACTACCAGCAAGACGGCAAGGTGCTTCTCGACTGGCAAGTAAAAGAAGGCTACTACCTCTACCAACATAGCCTCTCTTTCACTGGGCAAAACCTCGCGATCGGTAACGTTGAATTAGAAGATGGTAAGCCGCACCAAGATGAATTCTTTGGTGAGGTGAGCATTTATACCCAGCCATTATTCGTGCAAGTTCCGCTACAGAGTTACCAAGATGGTTCACAGCTGATTGTTAAATATCAAGGCTGTGCCGATGCGGGTTTCTGCTATCCACCAGAAACTCGAATCATCGACATTGAGCCATTTACAGCTACAGATTCTGGTTCAGGCGACTCTCAAGCTAATGCAATGTCGCCAGAGTCATCGTCTGCAAACAATAAGGCTGATGCTTCAACACAGCAAGCCTCTCCAAAAACAGACGTTGCAACTAACACCACTCCACAATCAACTGCACCCGTTTCAAAAGAAGCGAGCCTAGCCGATAAGCTCGGTGACAGTTGGTGGACGCCATTATTATTCTTAGCACTTGGTGTTGGCTTAGCCTTTACACCGTGTGTTCTGCCGATGTACCCAATTCTAACGGGTATCGTATTAGGTGGCGGCAAGCTCAGCCAAGGTCGTGCGCTGATGTTGTCCTTCATCTACGTGCAAGGCATGGCGCTAACCTACACCCTATTAGGTTTAATGGTTGCCTCTGCAGGCATGCAGTTCCAAGCTGCGATGCAACACCCTTACGTATTGATTGCGTTGAGCGTTCTGTTCGTGGCATTAGCCATGTCGATGTTTGGCGTTTATAACCTGCAACTGCCGAGCAGCATCCAAACTTGGCTCAACAACCAAAGTAACAAGCAACAAGGTGGCAATACCTTGGGCGTGTTCGCGATGGGCGCAATCTCTGGCTTGGTGTGTTCACCTTGTACTACAGCCCCACTATCAGGTGCGCTGCTGTATGTCGCTCAAAGTGGTGACCTGTTTACCGGCGCAATTGCTCTGTACGCGTTGGCGATGGGTATGGGTATCCCACTGATTTTGGTTGCGGTATTTGGTAATAAGCTACTGCCGAAAGCAGGCAGCTGGATGGACAAGGTAAAAATCGTATTCGGCTTTATCTTGCTAGCAGCACCAATCTTCCTGCTAGAGCGCATTATCCCTGAATTGTGGGCAACTGTGCTTTGGTCTGGCCTTGGCTTCATCGCCTTTGGTTGGCTGTACCACAGCAAGAATGCACTGCCATTCGGCGGCTGGAAACAGAGTGCAGTGGGCATCATCGCAATGCTTGGCTTATTTGCTTCCGCACAGCCTGCGTTGAACTATTGGTTTGCGGAGAAGAGCGTAACGGTGGAGCAACAGCATATCCAATTTGCACGCATCAATACCGTTGAAGAGCTCGAAATCCAGCTCATCGAAGCGAAAAAACTGGGCAAGCCTGTGATGCTCGATTTCTACGCCGATTGGTGTGTGGCGTGTAAAGAGTTTGAGAAGTACACTTTCCATCAAGCTGATGTTGAGAACAAGCTTTCTGACTTCGTACTACTACAAGCTGACGTAACAAGAAACATGCCTCAAGACATTGAACTGCTTAAACAATTGCAGGTACTCGGCTTACCAACGATTGAGTTCTGGGATGGCGAGGGTAACCATGTTCCAAATGCTCGTGTAACGGGTTTTATGCCTGCCGATGTATTCTTAAAACACATGCAAGACCACCAGCTATAACGACGACATTCGTCTAAATACAAGCTCTAGCAAAAGCCGCATTGCTCCTCATAACGAGATGGCAGTGCGGCTTTTTTGTGATTATAGGAAACGCTTTCCAAGAACAGGGATAAAAGTCGATATGGTTCAGACTTTTAATGCATAGATATTGTCCACATACTCAATCAGGATGATAATAAATATTAACTAAATTGTTAAAAGTATGAACGTCATGGACTCGACCTATACCATCATCATTGCTGATGACCACCCTCTCTTCCGCAACGCCCTGTTTCAGTCAGTTCATATGGCGATCAGCGGTGCGAACCTGCTTGAGGCTGATTCTCTCGACGCCTTACTGACTCTGCTTAAGAAAGAAGATGAACCCGACCTGCTGCTTCTTGACCTGAAAATGCCGGGAGCAAATGGTATGTCTGGTCTCATTCAACTTCGTGCTGAATACCCAGATCTGCCGATTGTGGTGATTTCTGCCAGTGAAGATGCCAGCGTAGTGACTCAAGTGAAGAGCCACGGTGCGTTTGGCTTCATTCCTAAATCGAGTGACATGCGTGAATTAGTGAGTGCACTGAATCAAGTGCTGAATGGCGACCCGTTCTTCCCTGAAGGGCTGATCACCAACAATGCTGCCTGCAGCGACCTTGCGGAAAAGATTTCCACACTGACGCCTCAGCAATACAAGGTACTAGGGATGCTTTCTGACGGCCTGCTAAACAAGCAAATCGCCTATGAATTGAATGTTTCGGAAGCGACCATCAAGGCTCATATGACAGCCATCTTCCGTAAACTGGATGTGAAAAACCGAACTCAAGCAGTTATCTTACTGCAAGAAGTCCATAATTAAGCGCCGCTGATATCCTCTTCTAAAGTCGTCTTAGGCAAACATAAACCCAGCTTGACGACTTTATGATCATCTATCTCTGCGACGACCCAATTGATGTCATGCCACTCGAAGCTATCGCCCAATACTGGGTGTGCGCCAAGCTCACGTTCAGCCAATTGTTTTAGCGTCATGTCGCGCTCTTCTTCCGAGCCAAGCTCAATGCCATAGCAGTCACTCACCGCAGCAATCGACAAACCAACCTCAAGGAAGAAATCACCAAAGAATCGAGCTGCGTCTTCGGCCAAAGGTGCCTCACTGAATAGCTCACTTAGGCTATCTAGGTCTTTATCTTGGCCCAGCACACAGAGAATATCGTTCGCCTCTAGCACGGTACTGCCCGACGGGTGAAGTAAGGCATCCTTTCTAAACAGTGCAGTAATTCGCGTTCCTTCCGGCATAGACAAGCGCTTAAGTGGTTCGCCCACACACCATTTCTCTTCTTTCAGCTTGTATACAAACATCTCCCACTCACTAGCAGGGTAGATTTCAATGCCTGTACGAGAAATCGGTGTCGGCGTTGGAGGTAGCGTCACTTGAGCTAATCTCGCGACTTTCATCAAGCTGCCGCCTTGAACAATCAGCGACACCATAACCACGAAGAACGCGATGTTGAAGTAAAGCTGAGCATTAGGCAGGCCAGCCATCATCGGGAACACAGCCAGAATGATCGGCACTGCACCACGTAAACCAACCCAAGAAACAAACCAACGCTCTTTGGTGGTAAAGCTTCTGAACGGCAGCAAGCCCAACCAAACAGACAGTGGACGCGCAAACAGAATCATACCGAAAGCCAGTGCTAATGCTGGAAGTGCAATGTCCATCAAGGTCGATGGTGTCACCAATAGACCCAACACCAAGAACATCACGATTTGGCTTAGCCACGTCATACCATCAAGGACATTAAGAATCGAGTGTCGAGAGCGCGTCGGACGATTACCAATGAACAAGCCCACTAGGTAAATCGATAGGATGCCACTGCCGCCAAGCATGTTAGAGAAGGCAAACAGAGCCACACCACCACTGAGCACCAGAATCGAATACAGGCCATCAGCCAGCTGTACTCGGTTGATTAGACTCCATAGAACCCAACCACCACCAAGGCCGATAAGCGTACCGACACCAAACTGCATCGCGAAGCTTTTCAGTAGGAAGTTCATTCCCATCTCAGCATCTGGGGTGCCAAGTAGCGCAATTAAGGTCACCGTCAGGAAGACCGCCATTGGGTCATTGGTACCCGATTCGATCTCTAGGGTTGAGCCAACACGCTCGTTGAGGCTTTGCCCTTTCAGCAAAGAGAATACCGCTGCTGCATCGGTTGAACCGACAATCGCACCAACCAAAATGCCCTGCATCAGTGATAGGTCAAACAGCCAAGCCGCCATTAAACCGGTTAGGGTTGCGGTACAGGCTACGCCTATTGTGGCCAATGAGAGTGACGGCCAAAACGCGACCTTGAAGCTCGCGACCTTGGTTCGCATACCGCCATCCAGCAAGATCACGGCAAGCGCGAGGTTACTCACCAAATAAGTCAGTGAGTAATCATCAAAATTAATACCACCCGGACCATCTTCACCCGCCAACATACCAACGAATAAAAAGATCAAAAGAATCGGAACGCCCAATCGTGAGGACACTTGTGAGAAAAGCACACTGATGGCGATGAGCACCGCACCAGTTAAAAATAAGTGGTTGATAGTTATTGCGTCCAATTCGTTCCCCCAAAGAATAAAACTCAAGATATAAGCATGTTGATCTTCTGCCGCTAAGCATGGCACGGTCGATGAAAGTGCTTTAGTTACTATAACAAACTTATGTTTCCCTTCGTGTCATACGCAGGACTAAATACCGTTTCTCAGTCATTTAGTTGTTAAATTTTATGACTCGCACTCTAATTCATCCACTTTTGTTAGACCTTTGGCTAATTTAACAACCTTGTAACATCACATTTTTCTATGGTTCTGTCTTCCAACTCCCATATTTCAGTACATTAGCGCCAATACTATCCCGACTAAAGTTGCACAGATCCCTTGACTCATCCTTGCTACATTCTAAATCGTAACATTACGTTAACAGGCTATTTTACAAAAACGGTTTCTACGAAAACGGAATAAAGGAGAAGGCAATGGCGTTCGAATCTACGGAACATGCTCAAGCCTACTGGAAGGAAAACTTGGGAATTATGGGAACACTGCTCGCGGTCTGGTTTGCAGTGTCTTACGGCGCTGGCATCTTATTTGTGGATGCCCTCAATACCGTTCAGTTTGGCGGGTTCAAGCTAGGATTTTGGTTCGCTCAGCAAGGTTCGATATACACCTTCGTGGCGCTGATATTTATTTACGTTGTTCGCATGAATGCGCTCGACAAAAAATACAACGTACAGGAAGACTAGAGGCTAGAACATGGATATTCAAACTTGGACGTTTATTCTCGTCGGTATTACTTTCGCGGTATATATCGGCATCGCAATCTGGGCTCGTGCAGGGTCTACCAGTGAGTTCTACGTTGCTGGCGGTGGTGTACACCCAGTAGCAAACGGCATGGCGACTGCAGCTGACTGGATGTCGGCAGCATCATTCATCTCAATGGCAGGTATCATCTCATTCGTTGGTTACGACGGTGCAGTTTACCTAATGGGTTGGACAGGTGGTTACGTACTACTTGCGCTATGTTTAGCACCTTACCTACGTAAGTTCGGTCAGTTTACGGTTCCTGATTTCATCGGTGAGCGTTACTACTCGAAAACAGCACGTATGGTAGCGGTATTCTGTGCAATCTTCGTATCATTCACGTACGTTGCAGGTCAGATGCGTGGTGTAGGCGTTGTATTCTCTCGTTTCCTAGAAGTCGACATTAACCTAGGTATCATCATTGGTATGGGTATTGTGTTCTTCTACGCAGTACTTGGTGGCATGAAAGGCATCACTTATACGCAGGTAGCTCAATTCTGTGTCCTCATTTTCGCCTTCCTTGTTCCAGCAATCTTTACGTCAATCATGATGACAGGTAACCCACTTCCACAAGTTGGTATGGGCTCTACGCTATCAGGTACGGATGTTTACTTACTTGATAAACTGGATGGACTCACCGAAGAACTCGGATTTACCGCCTATACCGAAGGTAACAAGAGCATGGTGGATGTATTCTTCATCTGTGCGGCTCTAATGGTAGGTACTGCAGGTCTTCCCCACGTAATCATTCGTTTCTTCACTGTACCAAAAGTACGTGATGCTCGTATCTCAGCGGGTTGGGCTCTACTGTTCATCTCATTGCTATACACAACAGCACCAGGCGTTGCAGCATTCGCTCGTGTAAACATGATCGAAACAATCAACGGCCCTGACATGCAAGGTGTCGCAGCAGCAGATGCACCAAGCTGGTACAAAAACTGGGAAAGCACTGGCCTAGTAGGTTGGGAAGATAAGAACGGCGATGGCAAAATGTTCTACTCGGGCGATGAGCGCAACGAGATGAAGATTAACCGTGACATCATCGTACTGGCTTCTCCAGAGCTAGCGAAACTACCAAACTGGGTTGTGGCACTACTGGCAGCCGGTGGCCTAGCAGCCGCACTATCAACAGCCGCGGGTCTACTATTGGTAATCTCAACGTCGATTTCACATGACTTGTTGAAGAAAGGCTTCAGACCAAACATGACCGACAAGCAGGAGCTGTTAGCCGCTCGTTTGGCAGCCATGATCGCGATTGTCGGTGCAGGTTACTTGGGTATTAACCCACCAGGCTTCGTAGCACAGGTAGTAGCGTTTGCCTTCGGCTTAGCCGCAGCATCCTTCTTCCCAGCGATTATCCTAGGTATCTTCTACAAGAAGATGAACAAGGAAGGCGCAATTGCAGGTATGTTGTCAGGTATTGCCTTTACAGCAAGCTACATCATCTACTTCAAGTTCATTAACCCAGCAGCAAGCACACCTGAAAACTGGTGGTTTGGTATCAGCCCAGAAGGCATCGGTACGCTAGGTATGTGTCTAAACTTTGTAGTATCGATTGCTGTAAACAAAGTAACTGCTGAAGTACCACAAGATGTACAAGACATGGTTGAGAACATCCGTTACCCGAAAGGTGCTGGTGAAGCTCACGACCATTAAACAGAGATGTTTAGCAAAAATGATTCAGTACTTACATTGTAGGGATTAGGTACTGAATCTCAGAAAGCCGATACGTTATGTATCGGCTTTTTCTTTTCCTCGTCATTTTATAAAAAGACAAACAAAGGGTTGTTTTTAAAGTCTCATTTGATAATAATTATCATTAACATCCAATAAAGAGATGCAAATGATGATGAAAGAACAGCAGGGTCTCTATTCGAGGTTTTACAAAGCACAAGATCGCTTTGCTTCATTAGAGCAAGTTCAAGGCCATGAGCCGTTTGTGATTCGAGACTACATCGAGTGCGCATTGACGCTTTCCGCTTACTATGAAAAGCACGCCGCCCAAGAAAACATCTTGTTGTGCGAACTGTACCTGCGCCAAGTTTTCTTCCATTTGATTGAAGCGATTGAGTCTCCTGAGCGCAGTTTCGCCTTTCGTCATATCTGCCTAGACTCTATTCACTCACCACTATTTTATTTGAAACGCCATTACTGCCAGCAGCCTCAAGGCCAAGCGCGTTTTTTGAATCTCAGCCAAACACTACAACAAGTCCAAGCCCCACTTGGCTAACAAGGATAGAAGATGACCCTACAATATCGAATTGAGAAAGACAGCATGGGAGAAGTGAAAGTCCCTGCCGATGCGCTATACCAAGCACAAACTCAACGTGCTGCAGATAACTTTGCTTTTAGTTCACACAAGATGCCAACCAGCTTCATTCAAGCATTGGCATTCATTAAGCAGGCGGCCGCTGACACCAATGCTCAGTTGGGTTTATTAGAAGGTGATATTGCCAACGCGATCGCCGAAGCGAGCCAAGAGATCATCGATGGTAAATACCTCGAACAATTCCCGATCGATGTTTACCAAACTGGTTCTGGTACTAGCTCCAACATGAATGCCAACGAAGTGATTGCAACACTCGCTTCAAGAAGCTTACAAGGCGACGTAAACCCAAATGATCACGTCAATATGGGCCAAAGCAGTAACGATGTGGTACCAACCGCAATTCAAGTCAGTGTCGCTCTTATGGCAGAAAACAAACTGCTACCTGCATTAACTCACCTTTCAGAAGCACTTACCGTTAAACAGCAAGAGCTGGCTGAGGTAGTGAAAACAGGCCGTACTCACCTAATGGATGCGATGCCAATTACCTTTGCTCAAGAACTGGGTGGTTGGAAATTCCAGATTGAACACGCTAAGCAAGCCATTGAAAGCACCCTACCTACTATCAAAGCACTCGCTCAAGGTGGTACAGCGGTCGGAACCGGGATCAATGCCGACCCACGCTTTGCCGATAAGTTTTCAAGTAACCTATCTCAATCGACAAAGATCAGCTTCAACTCAAGTGAGAACTTCTTTTTTAATCTCAGCAGCCAAGATGCGATCGTTGCGTTTTCGGGTCAGCTCAAAACTGCAGCAGTTGCGATCATGAAGATCTCAAACGATCTTCGTTGGATGAACTCTGGCCCATTGGCAGGCTTAGGTGAAATTGAATTGCAGGCGCTACAGCCAGGTTCTTCTATCATGCCAGGCAAAGTAAACCCTGTGATTCCAGAAGCCGCAGCGATGGCTGCAGCGCAAGTGATGGGTAACGACACCACCATTACTGTCGCAGGCCAATCAGGCAACTTCCAACTAAACGTGATGTTGCCAGTGATTGCTCATAACGTATTAGAAAGTATCGAGCTTTTAGCTAACAGCTCTGTCGCACTAGCAGATAAAGCGGTTGCGACCTTCACGGTGCGCCAAGACAACCTTGATTTAGCACTTTCAAAGAATCCAATTCTAGTGACGGCACTCAACCCTGTAATTGGTTACTTGAAAGCTGCGGATATTGCCAAGAAAGCCTACAAAGAGGGTTTGCCAATCCTTGATGTTGCAGAAAGAGAAACCGATCTCAGCCGAGAAGAACTCAGCAAGCTGCTTGATCCAACCGCCCTCACTCAAGGTGGTATTGCAGGTTAGTTAGCAAGCTGACAAACATTTGCTAAAACTCACTGAAATAGCAGAGACAAAAAAGGCCTCATACGAGGCCTTTTCAATATCCGCTAGCAATTCCGAACCTGTTAATTCAAGCTAGCTCACTCGATTCAATACCGCTCTGAGTTTTAACGGTTTCACAGGCTTGGCAATAAAACTAAAGCTGTTGGCCTTTATCGCAGCCAACATGTCATCGGTTCTATCAGCACTAATAATGACACCCTCAAAGGAATCTCCAAGGCGTAAGCGACATTGTTGCAACACTTCCAGACCGGTTCGACCATTATCAAGGCGATAATCAGAGAAAATTACATCCGGCTGCCAGTCGTCATCGAGACACTTCAAGCTTTCAACCAGATCAACCGCAGTCTTAACCTCACAACCCCAACGTCCAATCAGGTTCTCCATTCCGACCAAAATCTCGCGCTCATTATCGACACACAGTATCTTCAGGTGTTCGATGTCGCTAGTCGCCATTGGCGCTGAAGCTTGCACAACCGGAGCGACCTGCTCCGCTCTTGCTAAGGTGATAGAGAAAACACTGCCTTGCCCCGGCCATGAACGCATCGATATTTGATGACCAAGTACGTGAGCAATACCTTTAGAGATAGCTAACCCTAGCCCCAAGCCTTGATCAGCACGCACTTGGCTGCCACGAGTGAACTCTTCGAAGATCTCTTGCTGCTTGTCTTCATCAATACCGGTTCCGTTATCCCACACATCAATTCGTACCTGACCATTGACTCGTCTCGCCCCGAGTACCACTTTCCCTTCTGGGTTATAGCGAAAAGCGTTAGTCAAAAAGTTCTGAATCACACGCCTTAATAACTTAGGGTCAGAGTGAATGAACAATGATGATGGAATCATCTTAAACTCAATTTTTTGTTGTCTAGCTAAGGCACTAAATTCCGCATTTAAGTTGGTTAGCACATCGTGCACAGCAATCGCGTGAATGTTGGTTTCTAGCTTGCCAGACTCCAGTCGAGAGATATCCAGTAAGTCACCAATCAGATCTTCAGCAGCACCAAGCGCACTCTCGATATGAGACGAAAGCTGCTTAACCTCTTGCTCTTTTGCTACCTCCGAAAGTGATGAAGCAAACAAGCGCGCAGCATTCAATGGCTGCATCAAGTCGTGGCTTACTGCCGCCAAGAAACGACTCTTAGATTGCGATTCTTGGTCAGAGATTTGTGTCGCCTTGACCAAGCGATGGTTCAACTTTTCGAGCTCTTGAGTTCGTTCGTGTACTCTTGATTCCAAGGTTTCATTGGCATCTTTTAGCGCTTGCTCTGCTTGTCTGAATACCGTGATGTCAGTAAAGCTCATTACGAAGCCACCACTTGGCATCGGGTTACCTTGCACCTCAATCACTCGACCATCAGGACGAATACGTGAAGAGGTGTGTCGCGTACCTTGCTCAAGGTGATAAACACGACGTCGAACATGATCTTCTGGGTCACCCGGACCACACAAACCTTGCTCGGCATTGTGGCGAATCACATCTGAAATGGGTCGCCCAACCTGAATCAAACCCGCAGGAAATTCAAACAGTTCTAAGTAACGTTGGTTCCACGCCACCAGCCTCATTTGCTTATCGATCACTGCGATGCCTTGACCAATGTGTTCAATCGCACCTTGCAGTAAACCACGGCTAAAATCATACAGTTCAGAGGCTTCATCAACGATAGTTGCGACCTCTTCAAGCTGCATATTTCTGCCTTGTAAAGCAGAAGTAAGTACTAACTTAGCGGAAGAGGCACCGAATACACCCGCGAGTACACGCTCTGCATGGCGAATCAAACTTGCGGGCGCTTGCTGATTGGGAAGCAGCGGCTGCCCGTGTTGTTGCCAATAGCTGTGTAAGGCGCTTTTCGCTCGCTTTCGACCGACAAAACGCGACGCCAACATCTCTAATTCAGCGACCGTCACGCGGTTCTGGTAAAGGCTGATATTTTCATTCTCAGGCAGCGGTGTACCAACGAATGCTGCCGATTGTAAGCGCTCACTTAGGCTTGGTCTTGTCGACATCGAAACCACGGCATAGCACAAGGTATTGAGCACAATACTCAACACGATTCCCCAGTTTGAACTGCTGACATTCCAGCTACTGAGCAACTCTGGCGGCGTGATAATCCACAGTAAAAGGTTACTTTGACTGTCGCCTGCCAACATGCTGGTTTGACTCATCAAAGTAATCAGCCAGATCACCGAACCGACCATTAAGCCGACATACACACCCTTTCGGTTACCCGGACGCCAGTACAAACCACCAATCAATGCCGGAGCAAATTGCGCAATCGCTGCAAACGAAAGGAAGCCAATCGCAGACAAAGAATGAATGGTATCGAGCGCCTGATAAAACAGCCATGCGCCAAGAAGCAACAGCAGGATTAACCCGCGACGAATAACGAGTAACAGACCCGAAAAATGGCGATGAGTTCTTTGAGTTAAGCGCATTCGACGCAGCAACAGTGGCATCACTAAATCGTTCGACACCATGATCGCTAACGCGATAGTCGAGACAATCACCATGCCACTCGCAGCAGAAGTACCACCTAAGAAAGCGAGCAAGGCAATATGATTAGCACCCTCAGCCATTGGCACACTGATAACGTAAGTATCGGCTGGCATGTCGGTCAATAACCCCTGACCTGCCCATGCAATTGGCAGTACGAATAACCCCATCAAAATCAGATAAAGCGGAAATAACCAACGAGCGGTGTGCAGATCTTGAGGACGTTCGTTTTCAACCACCATGGTATGGAATTGGCGTGGCAGACAGACAATCGCCAACATGGTTAAAACGGTATGAATTATTAAGGTCGGAATATTCGGTGATTCGTAGGTAGAAGCAGCCACATCAAGCAAGTCGATTTTGTCACTGCTCATCGCCAGATACATAATAAACAGACCAACAATCAGGAATGCCGCCAGCTTAACGATGGACTCAAACGCCACCGCCATCATCATGCCACGGTGATGCTCCGTGTTGTCGATGTGCCTGGTACCAAACAACATGGTGAAGATGGCCAGTGCACCAACCACAAACCAAGAGACGTGATAATCCTGATAGCCAAAATCTTGCGCCAGACTCGGAGCAACAATATCGAGCCCCATGGTGATACCACGAAGTTGCAGCGCGATATAAGGAAGAATACCGACCACAGCAATCACGGTGACAGCCACCGCCAAGCCTTGGGATTTTCCATAGCGAGCCGCGATAAAGTCGGCAATAGAGGTAATGTGTTCACGCTTCGCTATCAAGATCAGCCGCGCTAAGATCCGCCAGCCGAGAGTGAAGACCAAAATCGGTGCGAGATAGATGGGTAAAAAAGACCAAGGGTTATTGCTCGCCTGACCCACCGTTCCATAGAAGGTCCAAGAGGTACAATACACCGCAATGGAAAGGCTATAGATCCACGGTCGCCAACGCGATAGCCAACGAACCTGCCTGTCTCCATACCAAGCGATCAGAAATAACACGCCCAAGTAGGCTAAAGAGACTGGAATTACTACCCATCCTTGCATTGAAAACCCTTTCTTCATCCATAAAAAACCTCTCCATAAGGGAGAGGTTTCATTTAACTAAGGATGAGTCATTAACTCAATCGCATCGCTTAAATTCTGTGCTTTAGACTCTAATAATCACGATTGACTATCCGCTCTGAACTTCTGACTCAGGTTGATTAACTTCAACCACAGAGCTTCTTTCATCCAGCTTGATGAACAGTGCCAGTCCACCCATCGCAGCCATTCCCCAGAAGATATTCGCGCCCCACAGTTCGTAGCCCCAACCACTTAGGGTCGTCATTAACGCGATAAAGGCGCCAAGTGGTATCGCATTGTAAAGCGCCTGCAGTGCCACCATTTTGTTCGACTCTTGAGACTGAATGTATTGAATCGCAGCGATATGTGCCATCGCAAATGTCACTCCATGCAGCAGCTGAGCCACTATCAATACTGGAATCGCAGTCGTTGATGCCGTAATACCCCAACGAGCCATTACTCCGATACCAGCAATCACAAACAGAGTGCGCAATGATAATCCAGCAAACAGTCGCTTGCTCAGAGCAAATACTGCCACCTCAGCAACCACAGCCAAGCTCCACAGATAGCCGATGATCGCCTCAGAGTGCCCCGTCTCTTTCCAGTAAATCGCACTAAAGCTGTAATACGCGGCGTGGCTTCCTTGAAGCAGTGCCATCAATGCAAGAAACTTCACTACCGATGATTCACGTAACAGTTGACCAAGCTTAGGTCTTTCAGCGACTTGCTCAGACTCTGTCACCGGCATCACATTTGGATTTCTCATCGCGAGCAACAGAGAAACCAACACGCCTGCCAGCGCAGTATACAAAATCATATCTGTGCCAAATTCAGCCACCAGATAACCAACCACGGTAGAACCCGCAATAAATGCTACTGACCCCCACAAACGTGTACGTCCGTAATCGAGCATTTTGAGACGGCTGTAATGGTTCGCCATTGCATCAGAAAGCGGAATAATTGGTCCATAGCAGAGGTTGAACATTACCGTTGCTAGTAGCATCAATAAAAAGCTACCACCAGTAAAGAAATGGAAACCAACGAATAATAGCGCGACAAAACTGAGGCAACGCAGTGCTGGCATTAAGTGTTCAACTTTATAGATACGTGGTGTTATCACAAAGTTAGCAACACAACGTGTAGCCAAACCCACACCAATCAATACGCCAATGTCCCCTGCAGACACGCCTTGGTCTTCAAACCACAGCGCCCAAAATGGCAGATAAACGCCATAGGCAAAAAAGAAACCGAGAAAATACTGGGATATCCAGCCATAAGGGGAAGGATTAAACATAGGCGACCTATAAAAATGTGTGGAACAAGGAAGCGCCAATTATGCCTAGGTCACAAAAGATGAAAAAGGGAATTATTGAAGAGATACCATTCCTATATTCAATGAATATCGATATCCAATTTTGTTCAAGTATCCAGTGTTCAACAGCCCTCACGATCGCATTTAGACTAAAGTCGTCTGGAGCTTCGCTGGTAATTTGTCAGACTGAAAAGAGACTCCTAACTCTTTCGATGCTTATGCCTGATAAATTTAATATGCAGCACCCGCCCTTCGATAGCCTGTCCGACGCGGAACAGTTAACGCTGCGTTCCTCATTAGATGTGGTTTATTACCGATCGCACGAGGTGATACTGGAGGCTGACCGCCCCAGTCGCCATTTGCATATTCTGATTAAAGGGGCCGTCGAAGAGCGTGCCAGCAGCGATGGTGAGATCTACGCGCACTATGCCAATGACGATATTTTCGATGTGCGTAGTCAGTTTGAGCCTCACACCAAGCACCAATATATCGCGCTGGAAGATACCTTAAGTTATCTATTGCCAACTGATGTCTTCCTTGAGCTTTACCACGCCAATGGCCAATTCGCGGCTTACTTTGATAGTAACCTCTCTACCCGCAAAGCACTGATTGAAGCCGCTCAGCAGCAACAAAATCTTGCCGAGTTCATACTGACCAAAGTCGACGACTCTATTTATCACCCTCCACTGATACTCGAACCCAGCCAACCGATTAATCAAGTGACTCAAACCCTGAAAGAACAAGGGTTGGACTCGGCTCTGGTTCATTTAGATCATGATGATCCAAAAGCTTTTGGATCATCATGTACCTTTCCGTATGGAATCGTCACACGAACCAATTTATTGCACGCGGTGATGCTCGATAATCACCCACTCGATACTGCGGTTGGCGAGATAGCAACCTTCCCTGTTTTACATGTTAATCAAGGCGATTTCTTGTTTAATGCCATGATCACTATGACCCGAAATCGTGTAAAGAGGCTGATGGTTTGTGATGGTCAAAACGCAGTGGGCATGGTCGATATGACGCAAATACTCAGTGCGTTCTCCACTCATTCGCACGTGCTTACTTTGCGAATTGCGCGAGCCACCAGCATTGAAGAACTGGCCATGGCTTCCAACAAACAGCGTCAATTGGTCGAAAGCCTACTCAGTAATGGCATTCGTACACGCTTTATCATGGAGCTAATTTCTGCCGTAAATGAACAGATTATAGAGAAAGCATTTGAGTTAGTTATCCCGCCAGCGCTGCACAACCATTGCTGTCTGATCGTGTTGGGTTCTGAGGGGCGTGGAGAGCAAATCCTCAAAACCGATCAAGACAACGCTCTGATTATTCAAGATGGTTTGGAATGGCATCAATGCCAAAGTGCCATGAACGACCTCACCCACACATTACAGCAATTGGGGTATCCGTTATGCCCGGGCAACGTGATGGTCAACAACCCCAAATGGGTGCATTCAGAACAAGAGTGGAAACAAACCCTCACCAGTTGGGTAAGAAAAGCAACGCCAGAGACAGTGATGGATATCGCCATAATGGCGGATGCACACGCTGTGGCGGGAAACAAGGAACTACTAAAACCGGTCAAGCAGCACTTGAGTGATTTGATGCTCGGACAAGAGTTGATTCTGACTGAATTCTGCCGCCCTGCTCTGAACTTCTCAGTTCCCCTGACCCTGTTTGGTAACGTGAAACAATCCAAGTCAGGACTCGACATCAAACAAGGCGGTATTTTCCCTCTCGTGCACGGTGTGAGAGCGCTTAGCCTTGAACATGGTGTGACGGTCAATAACACCTTTGAACGCATTGAGCATCTCGTAAGTAAGAAGGTACTAGAGCAAAGCACCGCGGATAACCTCAATGAAGCGCTCAAGCAGTTCTTTAAGTGGCGCTTATCACAACGCCTATCGCAACAGCACAGCAGCAATAAAATAGACGTCAAATTGATGGAACGAGCAGACCGAGATCTGCTTCGTCACAGCCTGCATGTCGTTAAAAAGTTCAAGCAATGGCTTGGCTACCACTATCAGATAAGGGACTAGGTGATTGAACAATGAATAGACTGGTTCGCTATTACTGGCATCACAAACTCAAAGGCTCTTCGTATCAGCCTCTGTTTACTGCGCCTGTTCACCAAGAGTATGTCTCACTCGATTGTGAAACCACCAGCCTCGACCCCAATCAAGCCGAGCTGGTGACCATTGCCGCGACAAAGATCATCGGTAACCGAATCATTACCAGCCAACCTTTTGAAGTGCGGTTGCGAGCGCCTCAATCACTCGATTGCAATTCGATAAAAATCCACCGTATTCGCCATCAAGACCTCAAACACGGAATCGAAGAGAAACAAGCCTTAATTGAGCTACTAGGTTTCATTGGTAATCGTCCTTTAGTCGGCTATCACATCCGCTATGACAAGAAAATTCTCGACCGCGCCTGTTTAAAACAACTCGGATTTCCTCTGCCTAACCGATTAGTCGAAGTAAGCCAACTCTATCAAGACAAACTCGAAAGACAGCTGCCCAACGCCTATTTCGATCTCAGTATGGATGCCATCTGTCGCCAGCTCGACTTGCCTATTCCAGTCAATAAACATGATGCATTACAAGACGCTATCTCCGCTGCGCTGATCTTTGTTCGCCTGAAACACGGCGACTTGCCACGCTTCAACTCTTCTTATTCTTAATTCAACCACTGGCTTTCTACATAGAGAGCAACATCTCAAAAATGAACTTAACTCGCTATTTTGTAAGTGAAAAGCGGCGTCTCATCCTAAAGTCTAATTGTGGAAATCGCCGTCCTAGCCGAGAGTGATAACACAAAGACGGTTCTGTAATAGACCTAGAAATTGAACACAAAGGAAGTTGCCAGTTCATTAGGAATGTAGGCACAAGGAGAGATGCAATGAGTGAAGCCCACGTTTATCCGGTAAAAGAAAATATTAAATCAACCACACACGCGGATAATGACACTTACCTAGCCATGTACCAGCAATCTGTTTCTGACCCTGAAGGCTTTTGGGGTGAACACGGAAAAATCGTTGATTGGATTAAGCCTTTCACACAGGTAAAAAATACCTCTTTCGACCCTGGCCATATCGACATCCGCTGGTTTGAAGATGGTACGCTTAACGTATCGGCTAACTGTATCGACCGTCACCTTTCAGAACGCGGTGATGAAGTCGCAATCATCTGGGAAGGCGATGACCCTGCCGATGATAAAACTCTAACTTTTAATGAACTACACAAAGAAGTGTGCCTGTTTTCAAATGCTCTGAAAGAGCAAGGCGTACGTAAAGGTGATGTGGTTTGTTTATACATGCCAATGGTGCCAGAAGCGGCAGTAGCAATGCTGGCATGTACCCGTATTGGTGCGGTTCACACGGTAGTATTTGGTGGTTTCTCACCAGAAGCTCTGTCTGGCCGTATTATCGATTCAAATTCTAAAGTTGTTATCACTGCCGATGAAGGCGTGCGTGGCGGCCGTGCTGTTCCACTTAAGAAAAACGTTGATGAAGCGCTGACTAACCCTGAAGTGAAGAACATCGAGAAGGTTGTGGTATTCAAGCGTACTGGCGGTGATGTTGCTTGGCATGAACACCGTGATGTTTGGTGGCACGATGCTATTGCAAACGTATCGGCAGATTGCCCACCAGAAGAGATGAATGCAGAAGACCCACTATTCATCCTTTATACCTCAGGCTCAACAGGTAAACCTAAAGGCGTTATGCACACCACAGGTGGTTACCTTGTTTATGCAGCGATGACATTCAAATATGTATTCGATTACCAAGAAGGCGAAACCTTCTGGTGTACAGCCGATGTGGGTTGGATTACAGGTCACACATACCTTGTTTACGGGCCGCTTGCCAATGGCGCTAAAACCATTCTGTTTGAAGGCGTGCCGAACTACCCGAACACAAGCCGCATGAGTGAAGTAGTCGATAAGCACCAAGTTAATATTCTTTATACTGCACCAACGGCTATTCGTGCACTGATGGCGAAAGGCAACGAAGCCGTTGAAGGTACTTCTCGTGACAGCCTAAGAATCATGGGCTCAGTGGGCGAACCTATCAACCCAGAAGCGTGGGAGTGGTACTACAAAACAATTGGTAATGAGCAGTCTCCAATTGTCGATACTTGGTGGCAAACAGAAACGGGCGGCATCTTAATCGCACCACTACCGGGAGCAACCGACCTAAAACCTGGCTCAGCGACGCGCCCATTCTTCGGTGTACAACCTGCTCTGGTTGATAACATGGGTAACATCATTGAGGGCGCAACTGACGGCAACCTTGTGATTCTTGACTCTTGGCCGGGCCAAATGCGTACTGTGCATGGCGATCACGATCGCTTCGAACAGACTTACTTTTCTACCTTTAAAGGCATGTACTTCACCAGTGATGGTGCTCGTCGTGATGAAGATGGCTACTACTGGATTACAGGCCGTGTTGATGACGTACTTAACGTCTCTGGTCACCGTATGGGTACTGCAGAGATTGAATCGGCTCTAGTCGCGTTTGATAAGATTGCAGAGGCAGCGATTGTGGGTATTCCTCACGATATTAAAGGCCAAGCAATTTACGCTTACATCACGCTGAATGATGGCGAGTTCCCAACAGCTGAACTTCATAAAGAAGTGAAAGACTGGGTACGTAAAGAGATTGGTCCAATCGCAACGCCAGATGTGCTGCACTGGACCGACTCATTACCGAAAACTCGTTCAGGTAAAATCATGCGTCGTATCCTGCGCAAGATTGCTACGGGTGATACAGGTAACCTAGGTGATACCTCTACTTTGGCAGACCCAAGCGTGGTTGATAAGTTGATTGCCGAGAAAGCAGAACTGGCATAAGCAACCAGTCACACCCTGAATTACTGTTTAAAACAGACCTTACCTAAACCGTCACCTATGTGGCGGTTTTTTTATGGCTGATCTTGATCTCAAATATCCCGCCCCAAATTAAGGCTAAGGCGCTTTTTTGTTAAGTTGGTAACAATTCCACGCTGTATCAATAGGAGATTAGACCAGTAAATTGCTGCGATTTGCGCTGAATTAGCTATAATCTGGTTCTAATTTTTAAATTTGGGTTTTTCTCACTAGAAATTAACCGCAAATTTTCAATAAAATGGCAACATTCACGTTCGTAAACACGATAAAGGAAGATAGCCCCACGATGTCTACAAAGTTTCGCATTCTAGTTTTAAATGGCCCAAACCTTAACCTGTTAGGCCTAAGAGAGCCTACACACTACGGTTCTCAAACACTTGACCAGATTATTAGCTCATTGACCGAGCAAGCGAAAGCACACGATGTTGAGCTATCTCACTTACAGTCAAATCGCGAGTATGAACTGATTGAAGCGATCCATAGTGCTTATCAAAATGTTGATTTTATCATTATCAACCCAGCAGCCTTTACACATACCAGTGTGGCATTGCGTGATGCACTACTTGGCGTTGCAATCCCATTTCTTGAGGTCCATCTATCGAATGTTCACGCGCGTGAACCATTCCGTCACCACTCTTACCTATCTGATAAAGCAGAAGGTGTGATTTGTGGCTTAGGTGCCCAAGGTTATCAATTTGCTTTGACCGCTGCGCTCAGCAAGCTCAACTCAAAGTAAACATAAACAACGAACTATTACTAACCTACTCAGTCATAGAGTAAGTTCAATTAACAGATAAAGAGAAAGAAACAATGGATATTCGCAAAATCAAAAAGCTAATCGAATTGGTTGAAGAGTCTGGTATTTCTGAGCTAGAAATCTCTGAAGGTGAAGAGTCAGTACGAATCAGTCGTAACAGCACTGCACCTGTAGCACCTGTTCAATATGCAGCAGCTCCTGCTCCTGTAGCAGCGGCAGCAGCTCCTGCGGCGGCACCTGTAGCAGCAGAAGCAGCGGCTCCAGCAGTTCCAGCGGGCCACCAAGTTCTTTCTCCAATGGTTGGTACTTTCTACGGCGCTCCAAGCCCAGACGCAAAACCATTCGTTAAAGTTGGTCAATCAGTAACAGCTGGCGAAACTCTATGTATCGTTGAAGCAATGAAAATGATGAACCAAATCGAAGCTGATAAGTCTGGTGTTGTTACCGCTATCCTAGTTGAAGACGGTCAACCAGTAGAATTCGACCAAGCTCTAGTAATTATCGAATAATAGAGAGCACTCATTATGTTAGATAAATTAGTAATCGCGAACCGTGGTGAGATTGCACTACGTATTCTGCGTGCATGTAAAGAGCTTGGCATTAAAACGGTAGCTGTTCACTCAACAGCTGACCGCGATCTTAAGCACGTACTGCTTGCAGACGAAACCATTTGTATCGGTCCAGCTCGTGGTATCGATAGCTACCTGAACATTCCTCGTATCATCAGCGCTGCTGAAGTTACAGGTGCAGTAGCCGTTCACCCTGGCTACGGCTTCCTATCTGAAAATGCAGACTTTGCAGAACAGGTAGAGCGCAGTGGCTTTATCTTTGTTGGCCCTAAAGCTGAAACTATTCGCATGATGGGTGACAAAGTGTCAGCTATCACGTCGATGAAGAAAGCTGGCGTACCTTGCGTGCCAGGTTCTGACGGTCCTCTTGATGACGACGACGCGAAAAACAAAGCGCACGCTAAGCGCATTGGTTTCCCTGTAATCATCAAGGCATCTGGCGGCGGCGGCGGTCGTGGTATGCGTGTAGTTCGTTCTGAAGCAGAACTAACAGAAGCTATCGCGATGACTCGTGCTGAAGCAAAAGCATGTTTCAACAACGACATGGTTTACATGGAGAAATTCCTAGAAAACCCACGTCACATTGAAGTACAAGTGCTTGCAGATGGCCAAGGTAATGCTATCCACCTAGGTGAGCGTGACTGTTCAATGCAACGTCGTCACCAGAAAGTTGTGGAAGAAGCACCAGCTCCAGGTATCACTGAAGAGATGCGTAAGTACATCGGCGAACGTTGTACTCGTGCTTGTCTTGAGATTGGTTACCGCGGCGCAGGTACATTTGAATTCCTATACGAGAACGGTGAGTTCTACTTCATCGAAATGAACACTCGTATCCAGGTTGAGCACACGATTACTGAAATGGTAACGGGTATCGACCTAGTGAAAGAGCAACTGCGTATCGCTGCTGGTCAGCCTCTATCATTCACTCAAGATGATATTAAGCTGCGTGGCCACTCAATCGAATGTCGTATCAATGCGGAAGATCCAGTTCGTTTCCTACCTTCTCCAGGTAAGATTGAACGTTTCCACGCACCAGGCGGCATGGGCGTACGTTGGGAATCTCATATCTACACAGGTTACACAGTGCCACCACACTACGATTCAATGATTGGTAAGCTGATCACTTACGGTGAGAACCGTGATGTTGCTATCGCTCGTATGAAGAACGCACTGGGTGAAATGATTGTTGAAGGTATTAACGTTAATACTGAACTTCAACTGTCTATTATGAACGACGAAAACTTCCAACACGGTGGTGCGAACATCCACTACCTTGAGAAGAAGCTTGGTCTGCAATAAAACTAGCCCTAAGTAATCGGTTCTTTTAAGAACATTTAAAATGCTCACTTCGGTGAGCATTTTTGTTTTTAGAGCCCCGAAAAACTCAATCTTTAATCCCCATTTTATTCCGTGGGGTTTTGGTGAATTTGCTCATATTTTCTGCTAGACTCGCCATCCAATTTTTCTCATATAGAAGATGCAGCCATGCCTTGGATTCAAATCAAGCTTAATGCTACCAATGAAAATGCCGAACAAATCGGCGACATGTTAATGGAAGAGACTGGTGCTCTTTCTGTAACTTTCCTGGATGCACAAGATACCCCTGTATTTGAGCCTCTGCCGGGTGAAACTCGCCTTTGGGGTGATACTGACATTCTCGCGCTTTACGACGCTGAGATTGATACTGGTGTCGTTCTAGCGCAGATTAAAGCAAGCAACATGTTCCCTGCAGACTTTGCTCATAAAGTAGAGCAAATTGAAGACAAGGATTGGGAACGTGAATGGATGGACAACTTCCACCCAATGAAGTTTGGTGAGCGTTTATGGATCTGCCCTAGCTGGCGCGATATCCCTGAACCTGACGCTGTAAACGTAATGCTGGATCCAGGTCTTGCATTCGGTACAGGTACTCACCCAACAACGGCATTGTGTCTTGAGTGGCTTGAAGGCCTAGACCTAACAGGCAAAACCGTGATCGACTTCGGTTGTGGTTCAGGCATCCTAGCGATCGCAGCGATCAAACTTGGCGCAGCAAAAGTTATCGGGATCGACATTGATCCTCAAGCTCTGCTTGCATCAAAAGACAACGCACAACGTAATGGCGTTGCTGAGCAACTAGAGGTGTTCTTGCCACAAGATCAACCTGAAGGTTTGCTGGCTGACGTTGTTGTTGCCAACATTCTTGCGGGTCCATTACGCGACCTTTCAGGCATCATTAAAGGCCTAGTTAAGCCAAATGGTGTGCTGGCGATGTCGGGTGTTTTAGATACACAAGCGGAAGATGTTGCGACTTATTATCGTGATGAGCTTCACATTGATCCGATCATCGAGCAACAAGAGTGGTGTCGTATCTCTGGTCGCAAGCAAGGCTAGACAAGACTTTGGGCGCTAATTGATTGAATTTTATGCAAATTACAAAAACAATTTGTAAATGCTCAAATATTAGTCTTTTCACGCAGCGAAAAAATGCGTAAAATGCGCGCCCTTGCTGGTACAGAACTGTGATGACGTTTTGAAAATCGGAAATTATCAACTTAAGAACAATCTAATCGTCGCTCCAATGGCTGGCGTAACGGATAGACCATTCCGTGAGTTGTGTCTTCGCTATGGTGCGGGGATGGCAGTCAGTGAAATGATGTCCTCCAATCCTAAGGTTTGGAAAACGTCGAAGTCTCAGCAGCGTATGGTACATGAAGGCGAATCGGGCATTCGTTCAGTACAAATCGCTGGTGCAGATCCACAGCTTATGGCCGAGGCTGCTCAATTCAATGTCGATAACGGTGCGCAAATCATCGATATCAATATGGGTTGTCCAGCCAAAAAAGTGAATAAGAAGCTTGCGGGCTCTGCCCTACTTCAGCATCCAGAACTCATTGAAGAGATCTTGAAAGCTGTCGTAAACGCAGTCGACGTTCCAGTAACGTTAAAGACTCGTACAGGCTGGGATACAGATAACAGAAACTGTGTCCAAATCGCTAAAATAGCCGAAGACTGCGGCATACAGGCACTTGCCCTTCACGGGAGAACTCGCGCTTGTATGTACAAAGGTGAGGCAGAATACAAACACATTAAAGCGGCGAAACAAGCTGTATCTATTCCGGTTATTGCTAACGGTGATATCGATAGCCCGGAAAAAGCTAAGTTTGTGCTGGAGTACACCGGCGCTGACGCTTTGATGATTGGTCGTCCTGCCCAAGGTCGTCCGTGGATTTTTAACGAAATCCTACACTATTTGGAAAACGGCACCACGATGGACCCACTCCCAATCTTGGAAGTGAAGGACATCATGCTTGGTCATGTTAACGCTCTGCATGAATTCTATGGAGAGTTTTTAGGCCCTCGCATCGCTCGTAAGCATGTGGGTTGGTATCTAAAAGAGCATGAACAAGCGAGTGAGTTTCGCCGTACCTTCAACGCACTCGAAGCAGGTGATCTGCAGCTTGAGGCGCTAGAAGGTTATTTTGATAACGTTGCACCATAATTACGAGAAGAGCTAGACCGAATATGTTCGAACAAAATCTGACTTCAGAAGCATTGACAGTGACTACAGTAACATCACAAGACCAAATCACGCAGAAACCACTACGTGATTCAGTGAAAGCATCATTGAAAAACTACCTTGCTCAATTAAACGGTCAAGAAGTCAGCGAGTTATACGAACTAGTATTAGCTGAAGTTGAACAGCCACTACTAGACACCATCATGCAGTACACTCGCGGTAACCAAACTCGCGCAGCAACTATGATGGGTATCAACCGCGGTACTCTTCGCAAGAAACTTAAAAAATACGGCATGAACTAATCGTTCTTTCGTAATTAATTGAATTGAAAGCCAAGCTCATTGATTGAGTTTGGCTTTTTTTTGGCTTGTCGATTGAGTACCAGAGAGAATCTAGTACCAGAACTGGCTATAAAAGGCGCTGTTAGCTACAGCAACGCCCCTTATCAAGGTTTGCTGAGTCCAAGGCTGCAAGAATAGAACAATGGCTCGCATCGTCGTCTATGTGGCCACAACACGCATCATTAATCTTCTTAAGTGCAGTACGAATCTTGGTGAGCTCGGTAATCTTCTCATCGATCATCTCCAGTTTAGCTGTGGTAATCGACTTCACTTCAGCGCAACTGTGCTGTGTCGCTTCCAAGCGAATCTCAAGCAATTCTTTAATCTCATCCAAACTCAGCCCCAACTCTTTGGATTTGAGAATAAAGGTCACCTGTTTCTGGTTATTTTCATCATAGAGACGATAACCCGACTCACTGCGACTGGCTGGCGCAATCAGGTTATTCTTCTCATAAAATCGCAAGGTATCGGCCGTCACACCGCATCGTTTCGCTAATTCACCGATCTGGAACATGTTTTTTCCTACTCTTTCGTCCATTCCACAATTAACCTTATCGTTACTTTTCAGGCTGAAATGGCACTTTTCACAATTAATTTTGAGATGCCAAACGATTGCGCGAGCTTTTTTGTAATAAATTAGTTAGAATCTGCGCCATCAAATTTGGAGTTGGTTATCTTATAGCGAGATCATAAGACAAACCCAAAAGGTCTTTACCAAAACTGGCCAATATTTTATCTCTTACTGGTATCTAAGATAATCCACGCTAAGAAGATAGAAACAAGTTCTTTTTTGGCAAATATCTTTATTTTAACCCCATGAATTTGAGGAAGATGGAAGCATGAATAACGCTCGTCCAATTCGCCGCGCTCTAATCAGCGTATCAGACAAAACTGGTATCGTTGAATTTGCACAAGCTCTTGCTAACCGTGGTGTAGATATTCTATCTACCGGTGGCACTGCTCGCCTGCTTGCTGAAAAAGGCATCTCTGTTACAGAAGTATCTGACTACACTGGTTTCCCTGAAATGATGGACGGCCGTGTTAAGACTCTGCACCCAAAAGTTCATGGTGGTGTTCTAGGCCGTCGTGGTCAAGACGATGACGTGATGGAAACTCACGGTATCAACCCTATCGATATGGTTGTTGTAAACCTATACCCATTCGCAGAAACCGTTGCTAAAGAAGGTTGTACCCTTGCTGATGCTGTTGAGAACATCGACATCGGCGGTCCTACAATGGTTCGCTCTGCAGCGAAAAACCACAAAGACGTGACTATCGTTGTAAACGCACACGACTACGAGCGCGTTGTAGCTGAAATGGACGCTAACGAGAAATCTCTAACGCTAGAGACTCGTTTCGACCTAGCTATCGCTGCATTCGAGCACACAGCTTCTTACGACGGCATGATCGCAAACTACTTCGGCACTATGGTTCCTAGCTACGGCGAGAACAAAGAAGGTGACGAAGAAAGCAAATTCCCTCGCACGTTCAACCAACAGTTCGAGAAGAAACAAGACATGCGCTACGGTGAGAACAGCCACCAAGCAGCAGCATTCTACGTTGAAGCAAACCCAGAAGAAGCGTCAGTGTCTACTGCTCGCCAAATTCAAGGTAAAGCACTTTCTTACAACAACATCGCTGATACCGACGCAGCACTTGAGTGCGTGAAAGAGTTCGACCAGCCAGCATGTGTGATTGTTAAGCACGCTAACCCATGTGGTGTGGCACTAGGTGAAGATATCCTAGAAGCTTACGACCGTGCATTCAAAACAGACCCAACGTCTGCATTTGGCGGCATCATAGCATTCAACCGTGAACTAGACGCTGCAACAGCAACGGCTATCACTGAGCGTCAATTCGTTGAAGTTATCATTGCACCTTCTGTTTCTGCTGAGGCAGTAGAAATCGTAGCGGCTAAGAAAAACCTTCGTCTACTTGAGTGTGGCGAGTGGACAACTAAGACAACTGGCTTTGACGTGAAACGCGTTAACGGTGGCTTGCTAGTTCAAGACCGCGACCAAGGCATGGTATCTGAAGATGACCTTAAAGTCGTTTCTAAGCGCCAACCTACAGCTGAAGAGCTAAAAGACGCACTATTCTGCTGGAAAGTAGCGAAGTACGTTAAATCTAACGCTATCGTTTACTCGAAAGGCGACATGACTATCGGTGTAGGCGCAGGCCAAATGAGCCGCGTTTACTCTGCGAAAATCGCAGGCATCAAAGCTGCAGACGAAGGTCTACAGGTTGAAGGTTGTGTGATGGCATCAGATGCATTCTTCCCATTCCGTGACGGTATCGACGCGGCAGCAGAGGCGGGTATCAAGTGTGTTATCCAACCGGGCGGTTCTATGCGTGATGACGAAGTTATCGCAGCAGCAGACGAACACGGCATGGCGATGATCTTTACGGGCATGCGTCACTTCCGCCACTAATCAGAACAGGCTCTAGGTTTTCCTAGAGCCTTTTTTATTGGTTTAAGAATTCATTACTCATGTTGGTTCAACTATCAACATGACTTAAAAGCTTAATATTTTCGATATCGTCATTCCGTATAGTGAGGCACGAGCGTAATACGGAATCTCTCTATTCAACGAACTAAGAAGATTCCCGATAGTTTCGTTCCTCAACTTCGAGAATGACGATTTTTGATGTAAGGATTAAAACATGAATGTACTTATTATCGGTGCCGGCGGCCGTGAGCACGCTTTAGGTTGGAAAGCAGCACAGAACCCAAACGTTGAAACAGTATTCATTGCTCCAGGGAACGCAGGTACTGCACTTGAGCCGAAACTTGAGAACGTAAATATCGGCGTTGAAGACATCGCAGGTTTAGTCGCGTTTGCTCAAGAGAAAAAAATCGAACTGACTATCGTTGGCCCTGAAGCGCCATTAGTTATTGGTGTGGTTGACGCATTTCGCGAAGTCGGTCTGCCGATATTTGGTCCTACTCAAGCAGCAGCGCAGCTTGAAGGTTCTAAAGCATTTACTAAAGACTTCCTAGCTCGTCATGACATCCCAACAGGTTACTACGCAAACTTCACTGAGATTGATCCAGCTATCGCTTACGTACGCGAGCAAGGCGCACCAATCGTAGTGAAAGCTGACGGTCTTGCGGCAGGTAAAGGCGTTATCGTTGCGATGACACTTGAAGAAGCTGAAGACGCTATCAAAGACATGCTTGCTGGCAACGCATTTGGCGAAGCAGGCAGCCGCGTGGTGATTGAAGAGTTTCTTGAAGGCGAAGAAGCAAGCTTCATTGTAATGGTTGACGGTTCTAGCGTTCTGCCTATGGCCACCAGCCAAGACCACAAACGTGTTGGCGACAAAGACACTGGCCCTAATACTGGCGGCATGGGTGCTTACTCTCCAGCTCCAGTTGTGACGCCGGAAATCCACAACCGTATCCTTGAGGAAGTTATCTACCCAACGGTACGTGGTATGGATGCTGAAGGCGCACCTTACACTGGTTTCCTTTACGCTGGCTTAATGATCGATGCTGACGGCACACCTAAGGTTATCGAATACAACTGCCGCTTCGGCGACCCTGAAACGCAACCTATCATGATGCGCATGGAGTCAGACCTTGTTGAGCTTTGCCTAATGGCTATCGACGAGAAACTAGATGAAGCTGAGTCTAAGTGGGATCCACGCGCTTCGATCGGTGTTGTTCTTGCAGCTGGCGGTTACCCTGCTGACTACACAAAAGGTGACGTTATTTCACTACCAACAAGCGAAGTTGAAGGCCAAAAGGTTTTCCACGCCGGTACTACAAATAACGAAGCTGGCGACGTTGTGACAAACGGCGGTCGTGTACTTTGTGCAACAGCACTAGGCAACACGGTTTCTGAGGCTCAGGAGCGCGCTTACGCGTTAACGAAGCAAGTTAGCTGGAATGGTATGTTCCACCGCAATGACATTGGTTACCGTGCGATTGCGCGCGAGCAAGAGCAGTAATCAATACTGTCACTCGCTTAATCCGAATACGGTAAGTGAGTAACGCAAAAACTGTTCGCAACAAAATGAAAGAAGGCGCCTCTAAGGCGCCTTCTTTATTGCTTAATCTGCAGCTGTACAGACAAATCAGCACTTGGCCTACCATAGGCCAAATACCCTTAATCCTTTGATTGCTCGCTACTCTTTCAGTAATGATGGCCTTGTCACACAGTCATGGCTGTCATCAGCTAACATCAGTAACTCTTCAACCGACATTTTACCGAGTGAATCACTGCCTAGAAACGCCGCATAGCTTTCCACAGACGCCAATCGATCAATCACGAAGCTTGGTAAGGTCTGGTTAAACTCAAAGCTATCAAATTCGCCGCCAGAGCATGTTTCGAAAGAGCTGCCATTCCAGTAACCCTGAATCAGTCGAAAACCTTCGTCATACTGCTTCATCGTGGTCTCTAGAACCGACTTAGCTTCTTTCTGGTAGTTCTCAAGCTGTTTAGCTTGGATAGGTAAGATCTTGTTGTTAAGACGATACTGTTGATACACAGCTTCGCCTGACTTATTGAAACGCACATGGACGCGATAAGGAACTAGTTCATTCGATGAATTACGCTGTTCGCCTTCACGAATGAATTCACGCAGTACACCTTCCGACCAAGCATAGTCAGTTTGGTACCAGCCGTAATCGCCCACAGTGACGTAGTCAGCTGAAGTATGAGGTTGTGTTAGCTTGTTGGTGACCCAGTAGAAACTTGTCGCGTCGCCCATGACTTGGCCGCCGGTATGAGTTTCAAATTGCTCTAGGTTTTTGCGAGGGCTTGTTGAAGAACAGCCAATGAGAAATGTAAATAACAGTGAAACGAGAAGAAATGCTTTTTTCATAAAAACCTGTACCGAGGTGGAATACGACTACCTCGGTACAGTTTAGATTATTTCACTGAATCTTTCAGCGCTTTACCTGCAACAAATGCTGGAACATTTGCAGCAGCGATTTGGATCTCGTCACCAGTTTTTGGGTTACGACCAGTGCGAGCTGCACGGTGGTTTACTTTAAAAGTACCAAAACCAATTAGCTGAACTTGATCGCCATCTTTAAGAGCATCTGTAACACCGCCAAGAGTCGCTTCTAGAGCAGCTTTAGCTTGTGCTTTAGAAAGGTCCGCTTTTTCAGCAATAAAGTCGATTAATTGAGTCTTGTTCATTTTAGGTTTCCCTTCTTTGTATTTTTGAATTCAATTCACTCTAAAACATAAATGCCCCATCTGGCAAAGGTTTGTCGTCGATCTTTAGCTCTAATGCCGTAGTTTTAGCCATAATATGAGTAATAACTCACAATTTGTTACTGATTTTATTGAGCAAGCCCTTGTTTAAAAGGGGCTCAGCGCAAAATTAATGATGACCTAGCCACTACTTTTTCTCTATAATCCACGCTGAATCGCTGATAAAGCGTACAATTTAATTTAAGGGCAAACATGCTGCTGCTAACTATTTACGTCTCCATTGCTATTGGAGTTTCTTTCATTTGTTCTGTTTTGGAAGCTGTACTTTTGAGTATTAGTCCGAGCTACATTGCTCAACTAAAACAAAATGGGCACCCTGCAGCAGAGTCATTAGACAAACTGAAAACAGATATTGACCGTCCACTGGCATCAATTTTAACGCTCAACACCATCGCGCACACTATCGGTGCAGCGACAGCGGGTGCACAAGCAGCGGTTGTATTTGGTAGCCAATGGTTGGGTGTATTCTCAGCTGTGCTAACTCTGGGTATTTTGGTCTTGTCTGAGATTGTTCCAAAAACGATTGGTGCAACCTACTGGCGTCAACTTGCTCCTGCATCATCAACCGTACTTCGTTGGATGGTGTTCTTCCTAACTCCGTTTGTTTGGTTCTCAGAGCAAATTACCAAGCGTCTGGCTCGTGGCCACCAAGCACCAAAAATGCGTGATGAGTTGTCTGCAATGGCGATTTTGGCTAAAGAGAGCGGTGAGTTTGCAGAAGGCGAATCAAAAATCCTGAGCAACCTACTTGGTATTCAAGACGTGCCTGTGACTCAAGTAATGACACCACGCCCGGTTGTATTCCGTGTGGATGCGGAAATGAGTGTGAATACTTTCCTTGAGCAACACAAAGACACGCCATTCTCTCGCCCGCTGGTTTACAGCGAGCAGAGCGATAACATCATCGGCTTTGTCCACCGCTTGGAGCTGTTTAGATTGCAGCAAGCCGGTTGTGGCGAAAAAGCGCTAGGTGAAGTGATGCGTCCTATTCACGTGTTGCTGAACAACATGGGCTTAGCGAAAGCTTTTGACCAAATGATGGCAAACCGCCTGCAACTGTCTTTGGTTGTTGATGAGTACGGCACAATTCAGGGCATCATCACCCTAGAAGACATCTTTGAGCACCTTGTAGGCGAAGAGATCGTCGACGAAGCAGATAAAACCACCGACATGCAAGAGCTGGCGTTTCAACGCTGGGAAAAGTGGAAAGAAACACACGGTGTTATCGAAAACCGCGATGAAGAGGACGAGCTAGAGGAAGAAACTCCAGCAGACAACGAAACCTCTGATTCAAAAACTGCGGATGAAGAGCAAGCGCCAAAAGAAGTGAAAAAAGACGCTTAATCTAGATTTGATATCGTCAGATACAATAAAGGCTCCCAAGAGAGCCTTTATTTTTATTCGTACTTTGATGCGATAACAAATTATAACGCGACACCAATGTTACTGACTGGGTCTTCACGCAGTTCGTGACGTAGGTCTTTGATAAGCTCTAGGTCACGCTCAGTCGTTTCACGTAGAGGTCGGAAGATGGCCCACTGAACATCCCACTCTTCACACACCGCTTCGTTTTCTTTCTGGTTTTCGTTTGTCACTTCATCTGCGCCTTGAGCAAACTCAAGCTCAGCAACCGTCTTCACCGATTGTTGACTCACTTTAATCACAGCTTCAAACATGTGCTCACGGTCAAGCAGACCATGGATCAGCGTTGCTAAACCTTGGCACGCGTCCATTGCAGGGTAAACACCATAGAAGTCAAAATCATCTGCGCTAGGAAATAGTTCTTCTACTTTCTCTAGTTGACGTTCAAAGTTCACCTTTGCCGTTTTAACCGTTAGGATTTCCCAAATGCTATCCAAAACATCACGATAGATTCGAGCTTCCGCAAATTCTGTATTCTCACAAAACATGGCATAGTTAGGGTACATACGCTCACATAGACACGCCATAAAGGTAATTTGTTGCCAAGGTTCTAACTTTTCAAGACGAACCTGCAGTGGATTCTGAAGCATAGTCACTCAATAATTGCAGAAAAAGACAGCGAAAGTGTACTTGATAAACCCTGGGGGGAAAAGGTAAGCCGATGAACAATTTTACGAATAAGCTCTATATTCTTACTGAGCATGACGATACCTATACGCAACTGATTCTAAACCAAGATTTACCCGACTTAGAAATCACTCAAAACCCCGAGTTGGCTGAGATTGTATTAGCCTCACCTCCCCTGATAGCCGAGCGTCTTAACGAGTTTAAAACGCTTGATTGGGTACAAAGCACCTACGCTGGCATCAATAAGCTCACTCAACCAGAGCTTCGTCAGGATTACACGCTGACCAACGTCAAAGGTATCTTCGGCCCTGCTATCGCGGAGTACGTTTTAGGTTACGCAATCAGCCACTTTAGACACTTTCCTCATTACCACCAGCAACAACAGCAGCGAAACTGGCAGCCTCAGCTTTATTCTAGCCTAACTGACAAAACCATGGTGATTTTAGGAACGGGGTCTATTGGTAGTCATTTAGCAAAAACCGCTGAAGCGTTTGGCATTCATACCATTGGCGTCAACCGCACAGGCATTCCATCAAAGCAAGAGACCTTCAAAGACACATTCCACATCAATGAGTTAGAAGCCACCCTCAAGCAAGCGGATATTGTGGTCAATACTCTGCCATCGACACCCGAAACCTATCAACTACTTAATCAAACCACTCTCAGTTATTGTTCTAATGTGCTGCTGTTTAATGTCGGCAGAGGGGAAAGCTTAGACAACAAAGCCTTGTTGTTAGCGATTAAAAACCGATGGGTAGAACACGCATTTTTAGATGTATTTGAAAGCGAGCCCCTTTCGCAAGATCATCCGTTCTGGAAACTACCGCAAGTGACGATTACGCCACACATTGCTGCACTCAGTGAACCAAGACAAGTAATAGAGATCTTCGCAGAGAATTACAAACAGTGGCGAGATGGTTTTACACTGAACCATGTCATTGATTTTGATAAAGGCTACTAATGTCCTCTTCGCTACTTAAAGAGATACGACAATGCACTGCATGTGAGCCTCACCTCTCGCACGGTGCCAACCCTGTCATTCAAGCTCATCCAAACGCGCGCTTGTTGATCATAGGCCAAGCGCCAGGTATCAAGGTGCATGAATCCTCCACCCCTTGGAACGATGCCAGTGGTGAACGATTGAGAGAATGGTTAGGGATAGACAGTGATACCTTTTATGACGAGAAAAAAGTCGCGATTGTACCTATGGGGTTTTGTTACCCGGGCAAAGGAAAAAGTGGCGACCTGCCACCACGGAAAGAGTGTGCTGAACTCTGGCATCAGAAAGTACTGCAATCACTACCCAATATCCAAATGACACTATTGATTGGTCAGTATGCGCAAAACTATTATTTAAAGGAAAGAAACACCAAAACACTGACAGAAACTGTCAAGAACTGGCAAGCTTGGGCACCGGAGTTTTTACCACTTCCCCACCCTTCACCACGTAATAATATCTGGCTCAAGAAGAACCCGTGGTTTGAGAATGAGGTTATTCCTTACATCCGGCAGCACATCTCAGAGCATTTGACCTACCATGATCTAAATGCCTAATTAACTGCACACGGCGAAGTTCAACAAGTATTAAATGCCGAGCTTCAGGCAATAAAAAAGCGCTGCGGGTTGCCCAGCAGCGCTTTCAATCATCTTACACAGAATTACTTGTGGTAAGGCTTAGACAGTTCGTGAACAGCGTCAACGAATACACCAGCGTTTTCTGGCGGCACATCTAAGTGGATACCGTGGCCTAGGTTAAATACATGACCTGTACCACCGTCGCCAAAGCCTTCAAGAATGCTACCTACTTCTTCACGAATACGTTCTGGTTGAGCGTAAAGCATAGAAGGATCCATGTTACCTTGCAGTGCCACTTTGTCGCCAATGCGAGCTTTCGCGTCTGCGATATTGATTGTCCAGTCTAGACCTACAGCATCACAGCCAGTTGCTGCGATAGACTCTAGCCACATACCACCGTTCTTAGTAAACAGAGTCACTGGAACACGACGACCTTCGTTTTCACGGATTAGGCCATCAACGATTTTGTGCATGTACTGCAGTGAGAACAGGTTGTAATCACGAGGAGTCAATACGCCACCCCATGTATCAAATACCATTACTGATTGAGCACCCGCTTTAATTTGCGCGTTTAGGTATTCAATTACACTGTCAGCCAGCTTATCTAGAAGCAGGTGCAGTGTTTGTGGTTCTGCGTACATCATCTTCTTGATCTTAGTGAACGCTTTAGAGCTTCCACCTTCAACCATGTATGTCGCTAGCGTCCATGGGCTACCAGAGAAACCAATCAGTGGTACTTCGCCTTTCAGGTCTTTACGGATCTGACGAACAGCATTCATTACGTATTGAAGCTCACCTTCTGGATCAGGTAGGCCAATTTTTTCTACGTCAGCTTTACATGTGATTGGACGCTCGAACTTAGGACCTTCACCTGTTTCAAAGTACAAACCTAAACCCATAGCATCAGGGATAGTTAGGATGTCTGAGAACAAGATTGCCGCATCAAGCGGGAAACGACGTAAAGGTTGAAGGGTTACTTCTGATGCAAGTTCCGCGTTTTTGCACAAAGACATGAAGTCGCCTGCTTCTGCACGCGTTGCTTTGTACTCTGGAAGATAGCGGCCAGCTTGGCGCATCATCCATACCGGTGTGTAATCAACAGGCTGTTTTAAAAGTGCGCGTAAATAGCGATCGTTTTTTAATTCGGTCATTCCGTTAAATTCCAATTCAATCTTGTCTAGTTTTGATGGCAAGTATTCTAACACTGATTGAGGGGTAAAAGCTGTGTGCTTTGCAACCTAGATCAAGTTATTAACTTTTAAATCAATGCTTAATTTGCACCCAATTAAGGGAGCATGTTAAAAATTTGTTCGCTAGCGAAAATTACAATTATAACACCTGAGTAGTCACTACTCAGCATCTCATAACGACATCTTACTTACCCCCTCCACTTGTGGAGGGTTTTTTTTAGCTTTTGACCACCCATAGGCCAAATACTATTGCAGGCCATTTAGTGCTCGAGCACCTGCTCTGTCACTTCACCTTTCATCACGTCATCGACGGTTTTCTCAATCAATTGTCTCGCAATAGTACCAACCGGAGCCACATCAGGTAGAGCCGTCACGTCAAACCACTGGGCATCGGATAGCTCACTGTAATCAGGCTTGAGAGTACCACTAGCATAATCAGCCAGAAAGGCCATCATCATGCTCGATGGGAAAGCCCATGGCTGACTGCCAAAGTAACGAATATTACCCACATCGATGCCCGTTTCTTCTTTGACTTCGCGCGCCACACACTGCTCTAAGGTCTCTCCTACTTCTAGAAAGCCCGCTATCACGGTATACATGCCCGTTTTATGTCTTGGGTGTTGTGCCAGCAATATCTTGTTGTCGTTTCGTACAGCGACAATGATGCACGGGAAAATGCGAGGATAATGAAGAGTTCGGCAGTCACCGCACTGCATCGCCACTTGATTGTGGTTCAAGTGATTACGACCACCGCACTGCGGGCAGAAACGCATACTTTGAGTCATGTGCCCATACTGGATAGCCTTACTTGCCATGAGAAAGTTCGATTCAGGCCAGTGCAGTAACTCGCGTAGGTTAACCATGCTCAGTTCACTCTCGACATCACAATCGTTAAGCCAATACACCTTACGACCTTGATGTTGGCCAATACAAATCGCATGTTCAACACTGAGCCCGAGCTCGTCAGCTGAGCCGTAAGGAAACTGATCATTATTAACCCAAATATCACTACCTGAAACGACGCACCAATAAGCTTGCTCTGTCATTTTCTTATCACTTTTTTTTAACATCCCTATGCCTCATTGCTTGCAGTTCGTTCATTTTACTGGCAATCTAATTTCATACTAGAGTTGTAGCAGAGAATAATTCAAGCTATTACTTTTAGTAGTTATCAATAAACGGACCCTGCTTAGGCAATTACTTGATCACAAGGTTGTGATCAGATCATGAGGACATGGTCATGCTAAATAAATTCAAACAAATACAAGAACAATGGGGTGGCTCTAATGAGGTCATCGATCATTGGCTCGAAACTCGACAATCTCTAATCGTTGAGTATTGTAAGCTAGGTGCCTTGCAGCCAGCTAGCAATGGGCAATCAAACGTTGTTGAACTCCCTTCTCCTAAAGAAATAAGCTCATTCTGCGATCATGTTGTCGATTATATCTCAGAGGGTCATTTTAAGATCTACGATATGGTAATGAAAAAATGGCAAGCAACGGGCTTTAAAACCAATGACGAGATTGATACAACTTACGCGAAGATCGTACTCACAACCGAGCCGCTTCTAGAGTTCAATGATAAGTACGTTAAAGTAAATGCAGACGATGAGTTGCCTAACTTCGAAGGAGATATGTCAAAAGTAGGTGAACTACTCGAAGTACGTTTTGAAGTAGAAGATAATCTTATCCAGCTTATTGCAGACAGTTTAGCGATTCCACCAGGCGCTTAGTTAGCTGAACCCTTAATAAGCTTGCCTCTGTGCAAGCTTTTTGTTTTGCCTATAACTCCCCTAACCACTCAACTCTATTAAAGCCTAAGTACCACCAGCAAACTGCGAATCCGTCCCCTCGACTCATCCACGATTATCCTCTTTCCATCAATGCTCGTGATTCACCGGCTAGCGTCAGTAAAAACACGCCTAAGCTCACATACCAATAACCCAAACGCCAGATACAAAAAAGGCACCCGTAGGTGCCTTTTTGTTATCTCTTAGAGACTACTCGTAGAGCTTACTCTTCTGAAGAGAAACCAGCATTTAGAAGTGCTGCTAGATTGTCAGTAGCTTGTTCAGCTGAAGGACCTTCTTGCTCTTCTTCACGCTTAGCTTGACGCTCTTGGTGGTATGCGAAACCAGTACCAGCTGGGATCAGACGACCAACAATTACGTTCTCTTTCAGACCGCGAAGGTCGTCACGCTTACCAGAAACTGCCGCTTCTGTTAGTACGCGAGTCGTTTCTTGGAACGATGCAGCTGAGATGAATGACTCAGTTGCAAGAGATGCTTTAGTAATACCTAGTAGATCACGTTCGAAACGTACTAGTTCTTTACCTTCAGCTTCTAGCTTACGGTTAGCAATCTTAACATTGTGGTACTCAACTTGTTCGCCAGGTAGGAACTGAGAGTCACCAGAATGAGTGATTGTACACTTACGTAGCATTTGACGAACGATAGTCTCAATGTGCTTATCGTTAATCTTAACGCCTTGTAAGCGGTAAACTTCTTGAACTTCGTTCGCGATGTACTGAGTTACTGCGTGGATACCACGTAGACGCAGGATATCGTGTGGAGTTTCAGGACCGTCGGCGATTACATCACCACGTTCAATCTTCTCACCTTCGAACACGTTCAATTGACGATGCTTAGGAATCATCTCTTCGTAAGCGTCACCGCCTTCACGAGTGATTACTAGACGACGCTTACCTTTCGTTTCTTTACCGAAAGACACAGTACCTGTGTGCTCAGCAAGGATCGCAGGCTCTTTAGGCTTACGAGCTTCGAATAGGTCAGCTACGCGTGGTAGACCACCGGTGATATCTTTGTTTCCGCTCGATTTTTGAGGGATACGAGATAGTGTGTCACCAATGCCAACTTCAGCGCCATCTTCAATGTTTACAATCGCTTTACCAGGTAGGAAGTAGTGAGCTGGCATTTCAGTACCAGGGATCATTACATCGTTACCTTGCTCGTCAACAAGTTTGATAGCTGGACGCATATCTTTACCTGCTGCTGGACGAGCTGCTGCATCTGTAACTTCAGAAGAAGAAAGACCAGTTAGATCATCCGTTTGACGAGAAACAGTTACGCCATCGATCATATCAACGAACTGGATGCGACCTGCCACTTCAGTGATGATTGGCATAGTGTGCGCTTCCCAGTTAGCTACAACTTCACCAGCTTCCACTGCGTCGTTGTCCGCTTTGCTCAGTACAGAACCGTAAGGAAGTTTGTGCTTCTCTTTAGTACGACCGAACTCATCAATAATCGTCATCTCAGATGCACGAGAAGTGATAACTAGCTTCTTGTCTTTGTTGATTACGAACTTAGCGTTGTGAAGTTTCACAGTACCAGTTGTCTTAGCTTGGATGCTGTTCTCTGCTGCTGCAGTAGATGCCGCACCACCGATGTGGAACGTACGCATCGTTAGCTGTGTACCCGGCTCACCGATAGATTGTGCAGCGATAACACCAACTGCTTCACCTTGGTTCACTAGGTGACCACGTGCTAGGTCACGACCGTAACACTGTGCACAACAACCGAAGTCTGCATCACAGGTAACAACAGAGCGCACTTTCATGCTATCTACTGAGTTGTCTTCCATGATTTGACACCACTTCTCATCAATCAGAGTATTACGTGGAATCAGTACATCTTCAGTACCAGGCTTAAGAACGTCTTCAGCTACTACACGACCTAGAGCAAGCTCAGAAAGTGCAACTTTAACGTCACCACCTTCGATGTGAGGCATCATGTCGATACCTTCATGTGTGCCACAGTCATGTTCGTGTACTACAACGTCTTGAGCAACGTCTACTAGACGACGAGTTAGGTAACCCGAGTTTGCTGTTTTCAGTGCTGTATCCGCAAGACCCTTACGAGCACCGTGCGTTGAGATAAAGTACTGAAGGACGTTTAGACCTTCTTTAAAGTTCGCAGTGATCGGCGTTTCGATGATTGAACCATCTGGACGCGCCATCAGACCACGCATACCCGCTAGCTGACGAATCTGAGCTGCAGAACCACGTGCGCCCGAGTCGGCCATCATGTAGATGCTGTTGAACGATTCTTGTTGTTCTTCTTCACCGTCACGGTTGATAACTGTTTCAGAAGATAGGTTATCCATCATTGCTTTCGCAACGCGGTCATTCGTAGATGCCCAGATATCGATAACTTTGTTGTAACGCTCACCCGCAGTAACAAGACCAGATTGGAATTGCTCTTGGATTTCACGAACTTCTTCTTCAGCAGATTCAATTTCATCGTATTTCGCTTGAGGTACAACCATATCGTCGATACCTACAGAAACACCAGAAAGTGCCGCGTATGCAAAACCTGCGTACATGATTTGGTCAGCGAATACTACTGTGTCCTTAAGACCAAGCTTACGGTACGCTTCGTTAAGAAGGGTAGAAATTTGCTTCTTACCTAACTTCTGGTTAACGATGCTGTACGGTAGGCCAGCTGGAACGATTTGCCATAGCATTGCACGGCCGACAGTTGTATCAACCATCTTCGTTTCAGTAGTGCTGTTACCATCTTCGTCTACTACGGTCTCAGTGATACGAACTTTAACGCGAGCGTGAAGCTCAGCAGTCTTAGTACGGTATGCCTTCTCAGCCTCTTCAGGGCCAGCAAGGTACATACCTTCGCCTTTCACGTTGATCTTTTCACGAGTCATGTAGTAAAGACCCAATACAACGTCCTGAGAAGGTACGATGATCGGATCACCTGACGCTGGCGACAGAATGTTATTCGTCGACATCATCAGTGTACGTGCTTCAAGCTGTGCTTCTAGAGTTAGAGGCACGTGTACCGCCATTTGGTCACCATCGAAGTCGGCGTTGTATGCCGCACACACTAGTGGGTGAAGCTGAATCGCTTTACCTTCGATTAGTACTGGTTCAAACGCTTGGATACCTAGACGGTGAAGTGTAGGTGCACGGTTAAGCAGCACTGGGTGTTCACGGATAACTTCGTCTAGGATATCCCAAACGATAGCTTCTTCGCGCTCTACCATCTTCTTAGCAGCTTTGATTGTCGTAGCCATGCCACGAGTTTCTAGCTTGCTGTAGATGAACGGCTTAAATAGCTCAAGTGCCATCTTCTTAGGAAGACCACACTGATGTAGACGAAGGTATGGACCTACTGTGATTACAGAACGGCCAGAGTAGTCTACACGTTTACCTAGAAGGTTTTGACGGAAACGACCTTGTTTACCCTTGATCATATCAGCAAGAGATTTCAGAGGACGCTTGTTCGAACCTGTAATCGCACGACCGCGACGACCGTTATCTAGAAGTGCATCAACAGACTCTTGCAGCATACGCTTTTCGTTACGTACGATGATGTCCGGAGCAGCTAGCTCTAGAAGACGCTTCAAACGGTTGTTACGGTTAATAACACGACGGTAAAGGTCGTTCAGATCAGAAGTCGCAAAACGACCGCCATCTAGTGGTACTAGAGGACGTAGATCTGGCGGTAGCACTGGAAGTACAGTCAGGATCATCCATTGAGGGTCGTTGCCCGATTGGATGAACGCTTCAACTAGCTTCAAACGCTTAGTAACTTTTTTACGCTTAGTTTCAGAGTTAGTTGTTTCCAACTCTTCGCGCATTTCTTCCACTTCTTGATGAAGGTCCATTGTTGCAAGCAGATCTTTGATCGCTTCAGCACCCATCTTAGCAGTGAATTCGTCACCCCACTCTTCTAGACGATCCAGATACTCTTCTTCAGTAAGCATCTGAGATTTTTCTAGATCAGTCATACCTGGTTCAGTTACTACGTACATTTCGAAGTAAAGAACACGTTCGATATCACGTAGAGGGATATCCATTAGTAGACCGATACGAGACGGCAGTGATTTTAGGAACCAGATGTGAGCAACTGGAGAAGCTAGCTCGATGTGGCCCATACGGTCACGACGAACTTTAGTCTGTGTAACTTCAACGCCACACTTCTCACAGATAACACCACGGTGCTTCAGGCGCTTGTATTTACCACAAAGACATTCGTAGTCTTTAACTGGACCAAAAATACGCGCACAGAACAGACCATCACGTTCAGGTTTGAACGTACGATAGTTAATTGTTTCCGGTTTCTTAACTTCACCAAAAGACCATGAACGGATCATGTCTGGTGAAGATAGACCGATTTTGATTGCATCAAATTCTTCGGTCTTATGCTGTGCTTTTAGAAAGTTTAATAAGTCTTTCACATTCAGCTCCTGTAAGGAGTTAAAGGAGCTCGCTACTGCAGCGGGCTCCCTTTTACCAAATAATCCTATCTTCTTTTAAAAAGAGGAGGGATTACTCTTCGTCTTCTAGCTCGATGTTGATACCTAGCGAGCGAATCTCTTTCAACAGTACGTTGAACGACTCAGGCATACCAGGTTCCATGCTATGGTTACCGTCTACGATGTTCTTATACATCTTAGTACGGCCGTTAACGTCATCCGACTTAACTGTTAGCATTTCTTGTAGAGTATATGCAGCACCGTATGCTTCTAGTGCCCATACTTCCATCTCACCGAAACGCTGACCACCGAACTGAGCTTTACCACCAAGTGGTTGCTGAGTTACTAGGCTGTAAGAACCAGTAGAACGAGCGTGCATCTTGTCATCAACCAAGTGGTTCAGTTTCAGCATGTACATGTAACCTACAGTTACAGGACGCTCAAACGAATCACCAGTACGACCATCAAACAGTTTAAGCTGACCAGATTCTGGCAGATCACCCAGTTTAAGTAGTTCTTTGATTAATGTCTCAGAAGCACCGTCGAACACAGGAGTAGCAATCGGTAGACCGCCACGTAGGTTCTTGATCAGTGTACGAACTTGATCATCAGACAGTTCAGCAATATCAACTTTCTGACGAGTATCACCAAGATCATAAACCTTCTGTAGGAACTCACGGAACTTATGCAGTTCTTGTTGTTCCTTAACCATTTGGTTGATCTTGTCACCGATACCTTTAGCAGCCAAACCTAAGTGAACTTCTAGGATCTGACCGATGTTCATACGCGATGGTACACCCAGCGGGTTAAGTACGATGTCTACAGGTTGACCTTTCTCATCGTATGGCATGTCTTCAACAGGGTTAATCTTAGAGATTACACCTTTGTTACCGTGACGACCGGCCATCTTATCACCAGGCTGGATACGACGTTTAACCGCTAGGTAAACTTTAACAATCTTAAGAACGCCAGGCGCTAGATCATCACCTTGAGTGATTTTACGACGCTTAGTTTCAAACTTCTTATCGAAGTCTGCTTTTAGCTCATCCCACTGCTCAGCAAGTTGCTCAAGCTGTGTTTGTAGCGCATCGTCTTCTAGAACTTGCTCTAGCCATTGCTTACGACCGATAGTATCAAGCTTAGCTTCAGAGTAACCACCAGACAGAAGTACAGCTTTAACACGGTTAAGAAGGCCACCCTCAAGAATTTGGAACTCTTCAGTTAGGTCTTTCTTAGCTTCTTTAAGCTGCATCTGTTCGATTTCAAGTGCACGCTTGTCTTTCTCTACGCCATCGCGAGTGAAGACTTGTACATCGATGATAGTACCCGAAACAGAGTTTGGTACACGTAGAGAAGTATCTTTAACATCAGATGCTTTCTCACCGAAGATTGCACGTAGTAGCTTCTCTTCAGGAGTCAGTTGAGTTTCACCTTTAGGTGTTACTTTACCAACTAGGATGTCGCCACCCTTAACTTCAGCACCAATGTAAACGATACCTGACTCGTCTAGTTTAGACAGAGCAGACTCACCTACGTTTGGAATATCAGCTGTGATCTCTTCAGAGCCCAGCTTAGTATCACGAGCCACACAAGACAGTTCTTGAATGTGGATAGTCGTGAAACGGTCTTCTTGAACTACGCGCTCAGATACTAAGATCGAGTCTTCGAAGTTGTAACCGTTCCAAGGCATGAACGCGATACGCATGTTTTGGCCAAGAGCTAGTTCACCAAGGTCTGTTGAAGGACCGTCAGCAAGAACGTCGCCGCGTGCAACTGGTTCGCCAGGAAGTACAGTTGGACGTTGGTTGATACATGTGTTTTGGTTCGAACGCGTGTACTTAGTTAGGTTGTAGATATCGATACCAGCTTCGCCAGGTACCAACTCATCTTCGTTAACCTTAACTACGATACGAGAAGCGTCTACAGACTGAACTTGACCACCACGTTTAGCAACCGCTGTAACACCAGAGTCAACTGCGATGTTACGTTCAATACCAGTACCTACTAGAGGCTTATCAGCCTTAAGTGTTGGTACAGCTTGACGTTGCATGTTCGCACCCATCAATGCACGGTTCGCATCATCGTGTTCTAGGAACGGGATAAGCGAAGCAGCGATAGATACTACTTGGTTTGTCGCAACGTCCATGTAGTCAACGTGATCACGAGGGTGAAGACCAGATTCACCTTTTTGACGAGCAGTGATTAGCTCATCTGCAAACGTACCTTCTTCTGTAAGAACAGTGTTTGCCTGCGCGATTACGAATTGACCTTCCTGGATTGCAGACAGGTAATCAACTTCTTCTGTTACTACACCATCTACTACACGACGGTACGGAGTTTCTAGGAAACCGTAATCGTTACAACGTGCAAACGCAGATAGCGAGTTAATTAGACCGATGTTTGGACCTTCAGGCGTTTCGATCGGACATAGACGACCGTAGTGAGTTACGTGAACGTCACGTACTTCGAAGCCTGCGCGCTCACGAGTAAGACCACCAGGACCTAAAGCAGAGATACGACGCTTGTGCGTAACTTCTGACAATGGGTTGTTTTGGTCCATAAACTGTGAAAGCTGTGAAGAGCCAAAGAATTCTTTAACTGCAGCAGAGATCGGCTTAGCGTTGATAAGATCTTGAGGCATGATTGCATCAAGGTCACCAAGGCTTAGGCGCTCTTTAACGGCACGTTCTACACGAACTAGACCAACACGGAATTGGTTTTCTGCCATTTCACCTACAGAACGGATACGACGGTTGCCAAGGTGGTCGATATCGTCCACTTCACCAATACCGTTACGGATACCAATCAGTTTCTTCATCACTTCGATGATGTCTGATTCATCCAGAGTACCGCGCTCTTCTTCTTCTTCACGCTCGATAGAGCTGTTGAACTTCATACGGCCTACAGTTGATAGGTCGTAACGTTCTTCAGAGAAGAATAGGCTTTCGAATAGAGATTCTGCAGCTTCTTTCGTTGGTGGCTCGCCAGGACGCATCATGCGGTAGATTTCTACCAATGCAGAGATGCGATCTACTGTGCTATCTGCACGTAGAGTGTCTGACATGAATGGACCGTGATCTAGGTCATTCGTGAACAGAGTTTGTAGAGCCTTGTGGCCTGCTTGAGACAGGTTAGCAAGTGCTTCTAGGCTAATCTCTTGGTTCGCGCCAACGATGATCTCGCCAGTTGCTTCGTTGATGTAATCTTTAGATGCAACTTTACCAACGATGTACTCTACTGGTACTTCGATGTGCTCAACGCCATCTTTTTCAAGTTGACGGATATGGCGAGCAGTAACACGACGACCAGTCTCAACGTAAGTTTTGCCGTTTGCTTCGATGTCGAATGACGCAGTTTCACCACGTAGACGATCAGGAACCAACTCCATAAGAAGAGTTTGGTCTTTAACTTCGAAGTTCACTTTGTCGAAGAACAGATCAAGGATCTCTTCAGTCGATTTACCAAGTGCACGAAGAATAATCGATGCTGGTAGCTTACGACGACGGTCGATACGTACGAATAAGTTATCCTTAGGATCGAACTCAAAGTCTAACCATGAGCCACGGTAAGGAATTACACGTGCGTTATAAAGAACTTTACCTGATGAGTGGGTCTTACCCTTATCACTGTCGAAGAACACGCCTGGGCTTCGGTGCAGCTGGGATACGATAACCCTCTCGGTACCATTAATTACGAAAGTACCATTGTCTGTCATAAGCGGAATTTCGCCCATGTAGACTTCTTGTTCTTTAATGTCTTTTACAGTACCTGCTGGTGCATCTCGATCAAAGATAACTAGACGTAGTTTTACGCGTAGTGGCTTTGAGTAAGTAACACCGCGGATTTGACATTCTTTAACGTCAAAAACTGGCTCACCAAGACGGTAGCTAACGTATTGCAGCTCAGAATTGCCGTTGTAGCTCTGAATTGGAAATACAGAACGGAAAGCAGCTTCAAGACCGTATTGACCTTCTGGATCCTGTTCGATGAATTTGTCGAAAGAATCAAGCTGGATCGATAACAGGTATGGAATGTCCAAAACTTGTGGACGAGTACCAAAATCCTTACGGATGCGCTTTTTCTCGGTATAAGAGTAAACCATGGGGTTCCTCAGCTCGCTGATAAGTGACCCAAACCACCCAAAACACTCTTCAGAGGGGGTGGTGACAAACAGCTGTTTAGTGGTAGTGAACAATCATTTCGAAAAAATGACTGTTTTTTTGCTCGGATTATGACGGTTAAACAGCGGAAATTTCGTCATAGCCCTACAGCGCAAAAAGGCCGGTGGTTAATAAACCACCAGCCATTAGCCTTGCGGCTATGAAATTAAGTAATAATTACTTGATTTCAACAGAAGCGCCAGCTTCTTCTAGCTGTGCTTTAAGAGCTTCAGCTTCAGCTTTGTCAACGCCTTCTTTAAGCGCTGCAGGAGCTGAGTCTACAAGACCTTTAGCTTCTTTAAGACCTAGGCCAGTTGCGCCACGTACAGCTTTGATAACTTGTACTTTGTTAGCGCCAGCAGCAGTTAGGATAACGTCGAATTCAGTTTGCTCAGCAGCAGCGTCGCCGCCAGCTGCGCCACCAGCTACAACAGCAGCAGCTGCAGTAACGCCGAATTTCTCTTCCATAGCTTCGATAAGCTCAACAACTTGCATTACAGACATTTCTGCAACTGCGTCTAGGATTTGCTCGTTAGTAATAGACATAACAATTCTCTTTTAAGTCAACAATAAGTTTAAATAGCAACCAGTGAAAAGCAAGGCTTATGCCGCAGCTTCTTCTTTTTGGTCGCGAACAGCAGCGATAGTACGAACCAGCTTGCCAGCAGAAGCTTCTTTCATGCACATCATTAGGCGTGCGATAGCTTCGTCGTAAGTTGGTAGTGTCGCTAGTACTTCAGCATCAGTAACTGCGCCTTCAAATGCAGCAGCTTTGATCTCGAAATCTTTATTCTCTTTAGCGAAGTCTTTGAAAAGACGCGCTGCAGCACCTGGGTGCTCATTAGAGAATGCGATCAGAGTTGGACCAGTGAAAGTGTCTACTAGACACTCGTAGTCTGTACCCTGAACCGCACGGCGTGCTAGTGTGTTACGAACAACTTTCATGTAAACACCCGCTTCGCGAGCTTGTTTACGTAGAGAAGTCATTGCGCCAACTTCAACGCCACGAGAATCAGCTACAACTGCAGAAAGTGCACCACTGGCAGCTTCGTTGACTTCAGCAACAATTGCTTTTTTGTCTTGAAGATTTAAAGCCATTTGGATTAACCTCTGGTTGTGATTACAGCACTCAATACAAAATGTAATGAGCGTTTACGATGTTATTTAAAAATGAATAAATTCACTTCAAACCACAACATCGCCTACGTAGGTTTTATTAAGCTATCAATAATCTAATGAAAATCGACAGCGCCTACGGTCTTGGGATAGATGATTTCAAATTGCTTTAAAACCACCCAACCACAAATATTAGGCGCAGAAGTATACACTAAATCTGCGCCTAAGCAAATTAGTTTGCTTGAGTGTCAAGACTAGCTTGATCAACAGCAACACCAGCACCCATCGTAGTAGAGATGCTTACTTTCTTCAGGTAAGTACCCTTAGCTGAAGAAGGTTTAGCTTTCTTAAGAGCAACTAGAAGTGCTTCTAGGTTCTCTTGAAGCTGGTTAGCTTCGAAAGATGCTTTACCGATAGTAGTGTGGATGATGCCGTTCTTGTCGTTACGGTAACGAACCTGACCAGCTTTAGCGTTCTTAACCGCTTCAGCAACGTTAGGAGTTACAGTACCAACTTTAGGGTTTGGCATAAGGCCGCGTGGACCTAGGATTGTACCTAGTTGACCAACAACACGCATTGCATCTGGAGAAGCAACAACTACGTCGAAGTTCATTTCGCCTTTTTTCACTTGCTCAGCAAGATCTTCCATACCAACGATATCTGCGCCAGCAGCTTTAGCAGCTTCTGCGTTTGCACCTTGAGTGAAAACAGCAACGCGGATGTCACGGCCAGTACCGTGAGGTAGCACAGTTGCGCCACGAACGTTTTGGTCAGATTTACGAGCATCGATGCCTAGGTTAACAGCAACGTCTACAGACTCAACGAATTTAGCAGTCGCTAGTTCTTTAAGAAGAGCAACAGCTTCGTTGATTTCGTATTCTTTAGTTGAGTCAACTTTGTCGCGGATTACGCGCATACGCTTAGTAAGTTTTGCCATGATCTTATCCCTCTACCACTAGGCCCATTGAACGAGCAGTACCAGCAATAGAACGCTTCATTGCTTCGATGTCAGCACCAGTCATATCAGCAGCTTTAGTTTCTGCGATTTCCTGAACTTGAGCGTCAGTAACAGTACCAACTTTCTCAGTGTTTGGACGACCAGAACCAGACTTAACGCCAGCAGCTTTCTTAAGAAGAACAGCAGCAGGTGGAGTCTTAGTTACGAACGTGAAAGAACGGTCGTTGTAAACAGTAATAACTACTGGAGTAGGTAGACCTTTCTCAACAGATTCTGTTTTTGCGTTGAACGCTTTACAGAATTCCATGATGTTCACGCCGTGTTGACCTAGAGCAGGACCAACCGGTGGACTTGGGTTTGCCATACCAGCTGCAACTTGCAGTTTGATATAAGCTTCAACTTTCTTAGCCATGATATTTCCTAATATTTGGGTACATGCGCCAGCCGTAAGGCGAGCTCCCCATAATTTCAATTAACTCTTTTTTACTTCCATAGAAGCAAAAAGGCGCGAAATTATAATCATAATTCGCGCCTTTAACAACCCTAAAAAGGTGATTTTTTATACTCTTTAATTTTGAACAGCTTATGAACTATTTATCCACAACTTGCTCAAAAGGTAAGAGTATTAGTCCAGTTTTTCAACCTGACCAAATTCAAGCTCAACCGGTGTTGCACGACCAAAGATCGATACAGATACCTTAATGCGGCTTTTCTCGTAATCTACTTCTTCAACAGTACCGTTGAAGTCAGCAAATGGACCATCGTTCACACGAACCACTTCACCCGCTTCGAACATTGTCTTAGGACGTGGAGACTCGCTCGCTTTCTCTAGACGGTTCAAGATAGCATCAGCTTCTTTATCAGTGATTGGTGCAGGACGATCAGAGGTACCACCAATGAAGCCCATAACACGCGGAATGCTGCGTACTAAGTGCCATGATTCATCATTCATGATCATTTGAACTAATACGTAGCCAGGGAAGAATTTACGTTCACTTTTACGACGTTGGCCTGCACGCATTTCCACTACTTCTTCAGTAGGTACTAGCACATCGCCAAATAGTTCTTCCATGTTGTGCATTTTAATATGCTCGCGTAGCGACTGTGCAACACGACCTTCAAAGCCAGAAAAGGCTTGAACTACATACCAACGTTTTTTTGGAGCTTCACTCATGAATCAGAACCCTCTACACCCCAGTTGCTAGAGAAACTAGACGGACCATAATGCCGTCAATTCCCCAAAGCACTAGAGACATAACAATACATACAGCTAAAACGATCAATGTAGTTTGCATAGTTTCTTGGCGAGTAGGCCAAACAACTTTACGAATCTCCATACGAGATTCTTTTGCAAAATCGATCGCAGCTTTACCTTTAGTTGTTGTTGCTGCAACGCCTAGTGCGGCAGCAATCAGCACAACTACACCTGCAGCGCGAATTACAACAGACAATTCACCATACAGGTAATTACCCACAACAGCAGCAGCCAACAGAACAAAAGCGACAATCCACTTCATTGTATCTGCTGCACTTGAGCTATCAGGAGTTTCAGCGTTTGCTTTCATAAAACCAACCTGTGATAAGTCTTAAATATAGACGACAATAACCCCGCTGTTGCAGGGCACATTCCTTTGCGTTGCAAAACAACACATCTAACAGTCATTTTAGTCAAAAAGACCGTTTAATTCTTTGCTAAGAGCTGAAATTGATGTCAAATCGCTCAACTCTTTTTTCAGCGCAGAAAAAGGGCATCAAATGATGCCCTTTTTACTAGTGGTTCGTCAAATCTTATGCAAAGATTTTAGCTACAACACCAGCACCAACTGTACGGCCACCTTCGCGGATTGCGAAACGTAGACCTTCGTCCATTGCGATTGGAGCGATTAGCTCAACAGTCATTTGAACGTTGTCACCTGGCATTACCATTTCTACGCCTTCTGGTAGAGTGATGTCGCCTGTTACGTCAGTTGTACGGAAGTAGAACTGTGGACGGTAACCTTTGAAGAAAGGAGTGTGACGGCCGCCTTCGTCTTTAGAAAGTACGTATACTTCAGACTCAAACTTAGTGTGTGGGTTGATAGAACCTTTCGCAGAAAGTACTTGACCACGTTCAACGTCATCACGCTTAGTACCACGTAGAAGTGCACCAACGTTCTCACCTGCACGACCTTCGTCAAGCAGTTTACGGAACATTTCAACACCAGTACAAGTAGTAAGAGTAGTCTCTTTGATACCAACGATTTCTACTTCGTCACCTACACGTAGGATACCGCGCTCGATACGACCAGTTACAACAGTACCACGACCTTGAATTGAGAATACGTCTTCAATTGGTAGTAGGAACGGTTGGTCTACTGCACGCTCTGGCTCAGGGATGTAAGAATCTAGTGCTTCTGCAAGCTCAACGATCTTGTCTTCCCACTGCTTCTCGCCGTTTAGTGCGCCAAGTGCAGAACCTTGGATAACTGGTAGGTCATCACCTGGGAAGTCGTACTCAGAAAGAAGTTCACGAACTTCCATTTCTACTAGCTCAAGTAGCTCTTCGTCATCAACCATGTCACATTTGTTCATGAATACGATGATGTAAGGGATACCAACTTGACGACCAAGTAGGATGTGCTCACGAGTTTGAGGCATAGGGCCGTCAGTCGCAGCAACAACTAGGATACCGCCGTCCATTTGTGCAGCACCAGTGATCATGTTTTTAACATAATCCGCGTGTCCTGGACAGTCTACGTGTGCGTAGTGACGTGCTGGAGTGTCGTACTCAACGTGAGAAGTTGCGATTGTGATACCGCGCTCGCGCTCTTCTGGAGCGTTATCGATAGATGCGAAATCTTTAGCAACACCACCGTACACTTTTGCAAGTGTAGTACAGATAGCAGCTGTTAGAGTTGTTTTACCGTGGTCAACGTGGCCGATAGTACCAACGTTTACGTGCGGTTTCGTACGTTCAAATTTTTCTTTAGACATGGGGTGTCCCTCTAGGTACGGATTAGGTGGCTTAAAATAAGACCACGCAACCAAAAAAATGGTTTTCTTTATTAAAGGAGAAGAAGCTTTAGACTGGTGCTAATACCCAGAGTCGAACTGGGGACCTCACCCTTACCAAGGGTGCGCTCTACCGACTGAGCTATATCAGCACACAAAATGAGTTGGAGCGTGCAGCGGGAATCGAACCCGCATCATCAGCTTGGAAGGCTGAGGTAATAGCCATTATACGATGCACGCAACACGTAACTCTGTTTGAGCTATTTAACCTTTAGAATATGGTGGAGAGGGACGGATTCGAACCATCGAAGGCAGTGCCAACAGATTTACAGTCTGCTCCCTTTGGCCACTCGGGAACCTCTCCAAATTTTGAGCTTTCTCTCGCTTGCCTTAAAGGAAGGGAGAAAGTGGTGCCGACTACCGGAATCGAACTGGTGACCTACTGATTACAAGTCAGTTGCTCTACCTACTGAGCTAAGTCGGCACAAGTGGGGCGCATTTTATTGAATGATTTTCCACCTTGCAATAGTAAATTGAAAAAAAGTGCAAAATTCTCTTACCAAACTCCTACATACGGCAATTTAGCTCAAGGTTTCCATCTTTAACCCGCATCTAGCACAGGAAGATATTTTATTTATCTATCGCTTGATGTATTTTCCATGCACTTGTTTTGTTATCCACTATAGAGTTTTGTATGAGCCCATTTATGTCATTTGACCGCGAACGCTGGTCTGAGCTAAGGAATTTAGTTCCGATGACACTTTCTGAAAGCGACTTAAAAGAGCTTCAAGGCATCAATGAAAAGCTCACAATGGAAGAGGCTGTGGAGATCTACCTACCGCTTTCTCGTCTGTTGAATCTCTATGTAGCAGCCAGACAAAACAGAAACTCGGTACTTCATGAGTTCCTAGATAAGAAAGAGAAAGCACCACCTTTTATCATCGGTATTGCGGGTAGTGTTGCGGTTGGTAAGAGTACGACCGCACGACTGCTTAAAGCCCTACTCTCTCGTTGGGAAAACCATCCAAAGGTCGAGCTAGTGACAACTGACGGTTTCTTATATCCAAATGAAGTGTTGGAAGAAAAAGGGTTGATGAGTAAAAAAGGCTTCCCTGAATCATACGACATCAAACGTCTAGTGAACTTTGTCTCGGATGTTAAAGCGTGCAAAAGAAATGTCACCGCACCGGTATACTCGCACCTAACTTACAACATTACTGACGATGTTAAGTGTGTCGACCTACCCGATGTGCTTATTATTGAAGGGCTTAATGTCTTACAGAGTGGCATGAACTACCCACACGAACCGCATCGTGTGTTTATTTCAGACTTCCTTGATTTTTCACTCTATGTTGATGCTGACAGCCAGCAGATAAAAGAGTGGTACATCAATCGTTTTATGAAGTTTCGCGACGGGGCGTTTACTAAGCCTGGCTCGTATTTTAGTCATTACACTAAGTTATCGAACCAAGCAGCACTGGACAAAGCGGAAGGTATCTGGAGTTCAATCAATGGCTTGAACCTTGAACAAAATATCCTTCCAACAAGAGAAAGAGCGCATCTGATTTTGCGAAAAGGCGCAGATCACATGGTTGAAGAAGTGTTACTCAGAAAATAGTAACGCCTTAATCCCCTTTTCGTAGCGATATTTCGCCACCAATATAACTCTCGATGCCATTCTCGGTTTTGAGTAACACGGCACCTTGTTCATCGATGCCTTGAACAACACCTTCAATTTCTCTAGGTCCAATAATCAACCTAACATTGCGACCTAAGAAATTATCTAAGCGATTCCAACGTTCTACGAAGTTAGACATCCCTTTCAATTCATAATCCACAAGAGACTTGTCCCAAGCATTGATCAGAGCCTGTGCTAATTGGTTACGATCTGGCACCTTCCCGTCACACACTTCTTTAAGAGAAGTCCACGGTTGACCAATACCTGATATTGTTGGGTCCATAGATAGGTTCAGCCCTAAACCAATAACAATATGAGCTGCGCCACCCGACTGCCCAGAGAGCTCGACCAAGATACCCGCGAGCTTCTTGTCATTGTGGTATAGGTCATTCGGCCACTTAAGCTTGATGCCTTCAACGCCCATTTCTTCCAAAGCCTCTACAACGGCTACGCCAACCACAAGACTTAAGCCCATTGCAGCAGCCATACCAGCGTCAAGCCTCCAGTACATTGAAAGGTACAGGTTTGCACCAAATGGCGATACCCATTCTCTTCCACGACGCCCGCGACCAGAAGCTTGATATTCAGCAATACAAACTGACCCAGACTCAAGAGTATTCGTACGCTCTAACAAGTGTTGATTAGTCGAACCAATGATTGGGATCAGCTCAAGCGAAGCGTCAGGGCTAGGAGCTGACAATTTCTCTTGGTCAAGCATGTCCAACTGGTTAGCTAACTTGTAGCCCTTGCCTTGCACTCGATAGATATCCAAGCCCCACTCTTGAATCCCTTTAATGTGCTTACTGATAGCCGCTCTTGATACGCCTATCAACTCACCGAGGTCTTCTCCGGAATGAAACTCGCCATCGGAAAGGCATTTTAGTAGTGCTAGCTTAGTACTGTGCTCCCTCATACTAATGCCTCCAAAGCTCTATCTAGGTTTGTCTCGCTATCTCTACCCATAAAGCGGACTTCGTGTTCCAACTGAATATCGAACTTGTTCAGGACAGATTGACGAACTCGGTCAGCAAGCTTAAGGATATCGGTAGCTGAAGCTTGATCATAATTAATGATAACCAGTGCTTGGTTTGGGTGAACTTGAGCGCCGCCTTCAGTAACACCTTTAAACTGGCATTGATCAATCAACCACCCAGCAGCAACTTTGATCATATCGTTACTCTCGTAACCAACGATATTCGGGTACAGTTCTGACAAGCGATCAAAATGATCTTTAGTGATCACGGGGTTTTTGAAAAAGCTTCCAGCATTGCCCTGTTTCGAAGGGTCTGGCAGTTTGCTCGAACGAATAGCACATACTTCATCGAATATCGTACTAGGGGAAAGTGTTTCTGCTGGCAGGCTTTTAAGTGGACCGTAATGGTTACATGGCTTCCACTCTTTCGGCAGTGTTAAACCAATCGCGACAACAATCGCTTTGCCATAAAGCGCGTGTTTAAAAATGGAATCTCGGTAACCAAAGAGGCATTCCTCTTTGCTTAATCGCTTAACTGTATAAGTATCCAGAGATAAGATATCGACGTATTCACAGACGTCTTGCAGTTCAACGCCGTACGCACCAATATTCTGAATAGGTGCAGAGCCAGAGCAACCCGGAATCATGGCTAGGTTTTCTAAGCCGCCAAGCCCTTTATCGACACTCCACTTAACCAAGCTAGGCCAATCCTCACCACCATTAACATGTAGATGGTGATGACTATCTGTCTCGGTTAGCGTAATCCCAGCTAACTGGTTCACAATAATCAAGCCTGCAAAGTGCTCAGTAAAAAGCATATTACTGCCCTTACCCAGTATCAACTTAGGCAAAGTTGACCATTTAGGGTCTTGATAAACCGTTATCAGTTCTTCGATAGTCGTGACTTCAACCAACGCATCACATGTCTGATCGATGGAAAAAGTATGAACGTTTTTTAAACTAGCATTGAGATGGAATTGCATGACGATATTCAATTAACTTACACTGCAGCCATTCTACAGCAGATAAACCAGTGGCGCAGTGACTGAATGAACAATGTCATCATTACCCAATTAGACCCCGTTAAAGTTCCCTTAGTAAAACGTTTCTACAAGGAACATTATCCAACGGGAAAAGCCAATAAGAGTGAGCTTATCTATTCATTACTGATGGATAACGAGCTTTGTGGTGTCGTGCGTTTTCGGACGATAGAAAATGCTCGCTTACTTACCGGAATGGCTATATCAAAAGAACATCGTGGTAAGCAATTAGGCTCTCAGCTTATGGATTATTGTGCTCAGCATACGCTGACAGAAAACGACTACTGCTTCGCCTACGCGCATCTCACCGGCTTTTACTCACGACATAAGTTCGTACAGATCGCTCCAGAACAGCTACCCAATGGCTTAAGAGTTTTATACGAGCGCTATTCGAATAGCGGAAAAGATCTCATTCCTATGCATTATCAGCAAAATTGTTAGAGAATGCCTCGATTATCTAGTATTTGGGTCTATCCCTTTGGTAAAATTAAAGGTTCGCAATTTTGCATATTTTTAAGGTAAAACAGTCAATATGATTGCCAGTAGGAATCCATTCATACAGTTGCCAACCATAGCGCAGAATCCTGACAAGTTTGAAGTACTACTATCAGCGCAAGAGTTTCGAACTCGCTTACTTGATGAGATATCTCGCGCAACGACTCGTATTAGTTTAGTCGCTTTGTACCTTGAAGATGATGAGGCTGGCCGTGAGATCCTAACTGCCTTATATGAAGCAAAGCAAAAGAATCCAGAACTAGACGTGAGTGTATGTGTCGATTGGCACAGAGCACAACGTGGATTGATTGGCGCAGAGTCCTCAGAAGGCAACGCGGCAATGTATAAAGAGTTTGCTGAAAAATATCAGCACTCTGTTCCTGTCTATGGCATCCCTGTCCGCGGTAAAGAAGTCTTTGGCGTATTGCACCTAAAAGGCTTTATCGTCGATGACAGCGTGATATACAGCGGCGCAAGCCTTAACAATATCTACCTGAACTACCATGACCGCTATCGCTTTGATCGCTACCATGTTTTAAACAACGCAGCACTTGCTGACTCGATGTTTACCTACGTGCACCAGCAAATGATCTCAGACAGCGCTGTTTACGACTTGGCAGATAAGAACAAGCCAGTAACCAAAGAGCTGAAACCAGCGATTCGCCAGTTCCGAGCTTCACTAGCTCGATCTCAATACCAATTCGATGGTCAGGATGTTTCGCCAGAGCAAGTAGCCGTAACGCCATTAGTGGGTATTGGTAAACGACGTAACCGTCTGAATCAAGGCATCAATCAACTTGTCGCTCAAGCTAAAGATGAGATCTTTATCTGCACACCTTACTTCAACTTCCCACCTAGCCTAGCTAAAGAAGTGAAGAAAGCGCTTAAGCGTGGTGTAAAGGTCAGTATTGTTGTCGGTGATAAAACAGCAAACGATTTCTTTATCTCACCAGAAGAAGAGTTTAAAACGATCGGTGGCTTGCCATACCTTTACGAATTGAACTTGCGCCGTTTCGCTAAAGCCAATGAAGCTCACATTGCTAGCCGTAATCTATCGATTCGACTTTGGCAACACGATTCTAATAGCTTCCACCTGAAGGGTATCTGGGTCGATAAGCGTTATATGCTCCTAACAGGCAATAACCTAAACCCTCGTGCATGGAAACTCGATCTAGAGAACGGTATCTTTATCCAAGATCACTACCATCACCTAACAGATAAGTTCCAAGCTGAAGTAGACAACATTCTTCAACACACTCAGCTTATCTGTACTTATAAGCAGTTAGATAAAGTAGATAGCTACCCTACGGAAGTTCAGAAGCTGATTCGTAAGATCACTCGTGTCAAAGCCGACAGGGTGCTTAAACAGATTCTATAGCAAATAGCTTCTCATACGATTGCCCAGCAAACGCTGGGCGTTTTTGTATCAGTTATACGAGAGTATGAGATATATTTTCTGAGCAGGTGCAAACTGTCAACTATTAGCTAAGGCTCGAATGTAATTACCTAAAAGCTGTCTGCGCAATAACTCGCTTTCCCCCCACAACTAAGTGGCTGGAGATCGTGAATGGTTACCTTCAACATGTAGAAAGCTTCAAGACCACACTCTGACTAATCACTACTATCCCTATAGAGCGTCTCTACTGCAGATGAACATAACTTCATCCAACACACCCTAACGATCAAAACTCCAATCAAACAAATCGAATCAACCATTTCTTCCTCCTCCTAAATAACACTAAATAGCCTCAATCGATATCAGAATGGCCTTAATAGTTACTCCAAGTATCACGATACTCATACGACGATATTTACAGATAGGAGGCATATAAAACTTGCGAGCATTCTGACAGGGGTGGCTTTTCTAATAGGTAACCGAATAGTTGGATTTTCGCACCTTCAATAACGAACGGAGTAAAGATAATCGTATATTTTTAAAGTATAAATAAGCTTCGGAAATTCGAAGAAGTGTTCCTCATAAGTAATGGTTTGATGTGATCTATACCCATCCAGAACCGTACTCAGGGACAAGTTCATCCTAGTCTAGAAACGATGAAAGCCCCGCTATTTTCTAGCGAGGCTTCTTAATAAGTGGCTTTGTGGCTGAGGACTCTGGCAACCGGAACTCATTGGTCGAAGACTAAATTATCTATACTCAGAAACGACGAAAGCCTAGTCGTAAGACTAGGCTTTCTGAGAAGTATCGGAGTGTCTGGTATTCCATCAGAATCACGCACGAGTAGAACTATTTCAACTGAAGGGAATATACAATGATTCAAATGTAAAAAAGCCCTGCTATTTCTAGCAGGGCTTTTCTAATAAGTGGCGGAGTGGACGGGACTCGAACCCGCGACCCCCGGCGTGACAGGCCGGTATTCTAACCAACTGAACTACCACTCCGCAGTGGACTACTTGTCGTCGCTGACAAGTCGTTCATAATTTAAAGCCTGGCGATGTCCTACTCTCACATGGGGAAGCCCCACACTACCATCGGCGCTATTGTGTTTCACTTCTGAGTTCGGCATGGAATCAGGTGGGTCCACAATGCTATGGTCGCCAAGCAAATTTTGCTTTTACTTTCAGCTTTTTTTAAAAACTGAAGGCAAAATAATCTGGAAAACTGTAATTTAAAAGTCTCTTCAAACTCATTCAAGGTCTGTCTTTGAGTCCACAAAACCCCTTGGGTGTTGTATGGTTAAGCCTCACGGGCAATTAGTACAGGTTAGCTCAATGCCTCGCAGCACTTACACACCCTGCCTATCAACGTTCTAGTCTTGAACAACCCTTAAGGACGCTTATAGCGTCAGGGAAAACTCATCTCAGGGCTCGCTTCCCGCTTAGATGCTTTCAGCGGTTATCGATTCCGAACTTAGCTACCGGGCAATGCCATTGGCATGACAACCCGAACACCAGAGGTTCGTCCACTCCGGTCCTCTCGTACTAGGAGCAGCCCCCTTCAATTTTCCAACGCCCACGGCAGATAGGGACCGAACTGTCTCACGACGTTCTAAACCCAGCTCGCGTACCACTTTAAATGGCGAACAGCCATACCCTTGGGACCGACTTCAGCCCCAGGATGTGATGAGCCGACATCGAGGTGCCAAACACCGCCGTCGATATGAACTCTTGGGCGGTATCAGCCTGTTATCCCCGGAGTACCTTTTATCCGTTGAGCGATGGCCCTTCCATTCAGAACCACCGGATCACTATGACCTGCTTTCGCACCTGCTCGAATTGTCATTCTCGCAGTCAAGCGGGCTTATGCCATTGCACTAACCACACGATGTCCAACCGTGTTTAGCCCACCTTCGTGCTCCTCCGTTACTCTTTGGGAGGAGACCGCCCCAGTCAAACTACCCACCAGGCACTGTCCGTAATCCCGATTCAGGGACCAACGTTAGAACATCAAAACTACAAGGGTGGTATTTCAAGGACGACTCCACCACATCTAGCGACGCGGTTTCAAAGTCTCCCACCTATCCTACACATGTAGGTTCAATGTTCAGTGCCAAGCTGTAGTAAAGGTTCACGGGGTCTTTCCGTCTAGCCGCGGGTACACTGCATCTTCACAGCGATTTCAATTTCACTGAGTCTCGGGTGGAGACAGCGTGGCCATCATTACGCCATTCGTGCAGGTCGGAACTTACCCGACAAGGAATTTCGCTACCTTAGGACCGTTATAGTTACGGCCGCCGTTTACCGGGGCTTCGATCAAGAGCTTCGACCGAAGTCTAACCCCATCAATTAACCTTCCGGCACCGGGCAGGCGTCACACCGTATACGTCATCTTACGATTTTGCACAGTGCTGTGTTTTTAATAAACAGTTGCAGCCACCTGGTATCTGCGACTCTCGTCTGCTCCATCCGCAAGGGACTTCACTGATAAGAGCGTACCTTCTCCCGAAGTTACGGTACCATTTTGCCTAGTTCCTTCACCCGAGTTCTCTCAAGCGCCTTGGTATTCTCTACCCGACCACCTGTGTCGGTTTGGGGTACGATTCCTTACAATCTGAAGCTTAGAGGCTTTTCCTGGAAGCATGGCATCAATGACTTCACTACCGTAGTAGCTCGACATCGTATCTCAGCGTTATGAAAGTCCGGATTTACCTAAACTTTCCGCCTACGTACTTGAACCTGGACAACCGTCGCCAGGCCCACCTAGCCTTCTCCGTCCCCCCATCGCAATTGTAAGAAGTACGGGAATATTAACCCGTTTCCCATCGACTACGCCTTTCGGCCTCGCCTTAGGAGTCGACTTACCCTGCCCCGATTAACGTTGGACAGGAACCCTTGGTCTTCCGGCGAGGGAGTTTTTCACTCCCTTTATCGTTACTCATGTCAGCATTCGCACTTCTGATACCTCCAGCAGCCCTTACAGACCACCTTCAACGGCTTACAGAACGCTCCCCTACCCCACATACCCTAAGGTACGTAGCCGCAGCTTCGGTGTATAGCTTAGCCCCGTTACATCTTCCGCGCAGGCCGACTCGACCAGTGAGCTATTACGCTTTCTTTAAATGATGGCTGCTTCTAAGCCAACATCCTGGCTGTCTGAGCCTTCCCACATCGTTTCCCACTTAGCTATACTTTGGGACCTTAGCTGGCGGTCTGGGTTGTTTCCCTCTCCACGACGGACGTTAGCACCCGCCGTGTGTCTCCCGGATAGTACTTACTGGTATTCGGAGTTTGCAAAGGGTTGGTAAGTCGGGATGACCCCCTAGCCTTAACAGTGCTCTACCCCCAGTAGTATTCGTCCGAGGCGCTACCTAAATAGCTTTCGGGGAGAACCAGCTATCTCCAGGTTTGATTGGCCTTTCACCCCTAGCCACAAGTCATCCGCTAATTTTTCAACATTAGTCGGTTCGGTCCTCCAGTTGATGTTACTCAACCTTCAACCTGCCCATGGCTAGATCACCTGGTTTCGGGTCTAATCCTAGCAACTGTACGCCCAGTTAAGACTCGGTTTCCCTACGGCTCCCCTAAACGGTTAACCTTGCTACTAAAATTAAGTCGCTGACCCATTATACAAAAGGTACGCAGTCACACCACGAAGGTGCTCCTACTGCTTGTACGTACACGGTTTCAGGTTCTATTTCACTCCCCTCACAGGGGTTCTTTTCGCCTTTCCCTCACGGTACTGGTTCACTATCGGTCAGTCAGTAGTATTTAGCCTTGGAGGATGGTCCCCCCATATTCAGACAGGATATCACGTGTCCCGCCCTACTCGTTTTCACTGATGATGAGATGTCGATTACGGGGCTATCACCCTTTACTGCGGCACTTTCCAGAGCCTTCATCTGTCTCATTAAAAGCTTAAGGGCTAATCCAATTTCGCTCGCCGCTACTTTCGGAATCTCGGTTGATTTCTCTTCCTCGGGGTACTTAGATGTTTCAGTTCCCCCGGTTTGCCTCCTGTTGCTATGTATTCACAACAGGATACTTACTTATGTAAGTGGGTTTCCCCATTCAGGAATCCCAGACTCAAAGGTTATTACTACCTAATCTGGGCTTATCGCAAGTTATTACGCCTTTCATCGCCTCTGACTGCCAAGGCATCCACCGTGTACGCTTAGTCACTTAACCATACAACCCGAAAGGGTCTTAGTGTATGGCAACTAACCAAGGTTTTTGGTTGTCATTAAGAAGGGTTAATTCTTAATGACTGTTTGCCGGACTCAATGTGATTCAAACAAGTTTGAATCGAATACAAGACACTTGAATGTGTTTGTTGTGTTTATCAAAAGATAAACATTGAGAACTTTTAAATTTGATTGAATTACTCGTAAGTAATCAATCAGTCAGCTTTCCAAATTGTTAAAGAGCATGAGACTTTAAGAACCAGTGTTCTAAAATTCACATTTTCTAAAGACTCTCACAGTCGAAAAATCCAACCAGCGACATAAGAAGTGGTTTGGAGTTTTAACTTCCAAGAATATTTAGAGAATGGTGGGCGATACCGGGCTCGAACCAGTGACCCCCTGCTTGTAAGGCAGGTGCTCTCCCAACTGAGCTAATCGCCCACGATAGTTTTAATTCCTTCGCGGAGAAAGAATGGTGGGTCGTGCAGGATTCGAACCTGCGACCAATTGATTAAAAGTCAACTGCTCTACCAACTGAGCTAACGACCCAATGGTATCCCGTAGGGGAGTCGAACCCCTGTTACCGCCGTGAAAGGGCGGTGTCCTAGGCCTCTAGACGAACGGGACACTGGATTGAAGAACTTGGGAGTTCTTCGTCTCTTTTACTTTCTAAACCTAATCAATCTGTGTGGACACTTATCGTGAGTATCTTCGTATAAGGAGGTGATCCAGCCCCAGGTTCCCCTAGGGCTACCTTGTTACGACTTCACCCCAGTCATGAACCACAAAGTGGTGAGCGTCCTCCCCGAAAGGTTAAACTACCCACTTCTTTTGCAGCCCACTCCCATGGTGTGACGGGCGGTGTGTACAAGGCCCGGGAACGTATTCACCGTAGCATTCTGATCTACGATTACTAGCGATTCCGACTTCATGGAGTCGAGTTGCAGACTCCAATCCGGACTACGACGCACTTTTTGGGATTCGCTCACTATCGCTAGCTTGCTGCCCTCTGTATGCGCCATTGTAGCACGTGTGTAGCCCTACTCGTAAGGGCCATGATGACTTGACGTCGTCCCCACCTTCCTCCGGTTTATCACCGGCAGTCTCCCTGGAGTTCCCGACATTACTCGCTGGCAAACAAGGATAAGGGTTGCGCTCGTTGCGGGACTTAACCCAACATTTCACAACACGAGCTGACGACAGCCATGCAGCACCTGTCTCAGAGCTCCCGAAGGCACACCTGCGTCTCCGCTGGCTTCTCTGGATGTCAAGAGTAGGTAAGGTTCTTCGCGTTGCATCGAATTAAACCACATGCTCCACCGCTTGTGCGGGCCCCCGTCAATTCATTTGAGTTTTAATCTTGCGACCGTACTCCCCAGGCGGTCTACTTAACGCGTTAGCTCCGAAAGCCACGGCTCAAGGCCACAACCTCCAAGTAGACATCGTTTACGGCGTGGACTACCAGGGTATCTAATCCTGTTTGCTCCCCACGCTTTCGCATCTGAGTGTCAGTATCTGTCCAGGGGGCCGCCTTCGCCACTGGTATTCCTTCAGATCTCTACGCATTTCACCGCTACACCTGAAATTCTACCCCCCTCTACAGTACTCTAGTTCACCAGTTTCAAATGCAGTTCCGAGGTTGAGCCCCGGGCTTTCACATCTGACTTAATGAACCACCTGCATGCGCTTTACGCCCAGTAATTCCGATTAACGCTCGCACCCTCCGTATTACCGCGGCTGCTGGCACGGAGTTAGCCGGTGCTTCTTCTGTTGCTAACGTCAAGAGATAGCGCTATTAACGCTACCCCCTTCCTCACAACTGAAAGTACTTTACAACCCGAAGGCCTTCTTCATACACGCGGCATGGCTGCATCAGGCTTTCGCCCATTGTGCAATATTCCCCACTGCTGCCTCCCGTAGGAGTCTGGACCGTGTCTCAGTTCCAGTGTGGCTGATCATCCTCTCAGACCAGCTAGGGATCGTCGCCTTGGTGAGCCATTACCTCACCAACTAGCTAATCCCACCTAGGCATATCTTGACGCGAGAGGCCCGAAGGTCCCCCTCTTTGGCCCGTAGGCATTATGCGGTATTAGCCATCGTTTCCAATGGTTATCCCCCACATCAAGGCAATTTCCTAGGCATTACTCACCCGTCCGCCGCTCGACGCCCATTAACGCACCCGAAGGATTGTTAGTGTCGTTTCCGCTCGACTTGCATGTGTTAGGCCTGCCGCCAGCGTTCAATCTGAGCCATGATCAAACTCTTCAATTTAAGATTTTGTGACTCAACGAATACTGACTTCAAAACTACTATGTAATTCTAAAGCTATTACCATTCCAACAGAATGGTAATGAATTGACTGTGCCAAATAACCCCTCTCTGTAAAGAAAGTAATTATTCGTATTGGTCACTCAGTTCATTGAAATCATTTTGATTCCGAAGAATCTGTTTTATCTAACGATAAAACGTTTTGATATTCATCAACGAGTGCCCACACAGATTGATAGGTTTAAATTGTTAAAGAGCTTTGCTTTCAGCGCCTTAGCACTTAAGCAGGACGCGTATAATACGCTTTCTACTTTGAAAGTCAACATAAAATACTAAGAAAACTTAGAACTCTATGGTGACTTGTCTACTTAGTAGACAAAGTCGAAATTAAAGCCTGGCGATGTCCTACTCTCACATGGGGAAGCCCCACACTACCATCGGCGCTATTGTGTTTCACTTCTGAGTTCGGCATGGAATCAGGTGGGTCCACAATGCTATGGTCGCCAAGCAAATTTTGCTTTTACTTTCAGCTTTTTTTAAAAACTGAAGGCAAAATAATCTGGAAAACTGTAATTTAAAAGTCTCTTCAAACTCATTCAAGGTCTGTCTTTGAGTCCACAAAACCCCTTGGGTGTTGTATGGTTAAGCCTCACGGGCAATTAGTACAGGTTAGCTCAATGCCTCGCAGCACTTACACACCCTGCCTATCAACGTTCTAGTCTTGAACAACCCTTAAGGACGCTTATAGCGTCAGGGAAAACTCATCTCAGGGCTCGCTTCCCGCTTAGATGCTTTCAGCGGTTATCGATTCCGAACTTAGCTACCGGGCAATGCCATTGGCATGACAACCCGAACACCAGAGGTTCGTCCACTCCGGTCCTCTCGTACTAGGAGCAGCCCCCTTCAATTTTCCAACGCCCACGGCAGATAGGGACCGAACTGTCTCACGACGTTCTAAACCCAGCTCGCGTACCACTTTAAATGGCGAACAGCCATACCCTTGGGACCGACTTCAGCCCCAGGATGTGATGAGCCGACATCGAGGTGCCAAACACCGCCGTCGATATGAACTCTTGGGCGGTATCAGCCTGTTATCCCCGGAGTACCTTTTATCCGTTGAGCGATGGCCCTTCCATTCAGAACCACCGGATCACTATGACCTGCTTTCGCACCTGCTCGAATTGTCATTCTCGCAGTCAAGCGGGCTTATGCCATTGCACTAACCACACGATGTCCAACCGTGTTTAGCCCACCTTCGTGCTCCTCCGTTACTCTTTGGGAGGAGACCGCCCCAGTCAAACTACCCACCAGGCACTGTCCGTAATCCCGATTCAGGGACCAACGTTAGAACATCAAAACTACAAGGGTGGTATTTCAAGGACGACTCCACCACATCTAGCGACGCGGTTTCAAAGTCTCCCACCTATCCTACACATGTAGGTTCAATGTTCAGTGCCAAGCTGTAGTAAAGGTTCACGGGGTCTTTCCGTCTAGCCGCGGGTACACTGCATCTTCACAGCGATTTCAATTTCACTGAGTCTCGGGTGGAGACAGCGTGGCCATCATTACGCCATTCGTGCAGGTCGGAACTTACCCGACAAGGAATTTCGCTACCTTAGGACCGTTATAGTTACGGCCGCCGTTTACCGGGGCTTCGATCAAGAGCTTCGACCGAAGTCTAACCCCATCAATTAACCTTCCGGCACCGGGCAGGCGTCACACCGTATACGTCATCTTACGATTTTGCACAGTGCTGTGTTTTTAATAAACAGTTGCAGCCACCTGGTATCTGCGACTCTCGTCTGCTCCATCCGCAAGGGACTTCACTGATAAGAGCGTACCTTCTCCCGAAGTTACGGTACCATTTTGCCTAGTTCCTTCACCCGAGTTCTCTCAAGCGCCTTGGTATTCTCTACCCGACCACCTGTGTCGGTTTGGGGTACGATTCCTTACAATCTGAAGCTTAGAGGCTTTTCCTGGAAGCATGGCATCAATGACTTCACTACCGTAGTAGCTCGACATCGTATCTCAGCGTTATGAAAGTCCGGATTTACCTAAACTTTCCGCCTACGTACTTGAACCTGGACAACCGTCGCCAGGCCCACCTAGCCTTCTCCGTCCCCCCATCGCAATTGTAAGAAGTACGGGAATATTAACCCGTTTCCCATCGACTACGCCTTTCGGCCTCGCCTTAGGAGTCGACTTACCCTGCCCCGATTAACGTTGGACAGGAACCCTTGGTCTTCCGGCGAGGGAGTTTTTCACTCCCTTTATCGTTACTCATGTCAGCATTCGCACTTCTGATACCTCCAGCAGCCCTTACAGACCACCTTCAACGGCTTACAGAACGCTCCCCTACCCCACATACCCTAAGGTACGTAGCCGCAGCTTCGGTGTATAGCTTAGCCCCGTTACATCTTCCGCGCAGGCCGACTCGACCAGTGAGCTATTACGCTTTCTTTAAATGATGGCTGCTTCTAAGCCAACATCCTGGCTGTCTGAGCCTTCCCACATCGTTTCCCACTTAGCTATACTTTGGGACCTTAGCTGGCGGTCTGGGTTGTTTCCCTCTCCACGACGGACGTTAGCACCCGCCGTGTGTCTCCCGGATAGTACTTACTGGTATTCGGAGTTTGCAAAGGGTTGGTAAGTCGGGATGACCCCCTAGCCTTAACAGTGCTCTACCCCCAGTAGTATTCGTCCGAGGCGCTACCTAAATAGCTTTCGGGGAGAACCAGCTATCTCCAGGTTTGATTGGCCTTTCACCCCTAGCCACAAGTCATCCGCTAATTTTTCAACATTAGTCGGTTCGGTCCTCCAGTTGATGTTACTCAACCTTCAACCTGCCCATGGCTAGATCACCTGGTTTCGGGTCTAATCCTAGCAACTGTACGCCCAGTTAAGACTCGGTTTCCCTACGGCTCCCCTAAACGGTTAACCTTGCTACTAAAATTAAGTCGCTGACCCATTATACAAAAGGTACGCAGTCACACCACGAAGGTGCTCCTACTGCTTGTACGTACACGGTTTCAGGTTCTATTTCACTCCCCTCACAGGGGTTCTTTTCGCCTTTCCCTCACGGTACTGGTTCACTATCGGTCAGTCAGTAGTATTTAGCCTTGGAGGATGGTCCCCCCATATTCAGACAGGATATCACGTGTCCCGCCCTACTCGTTTTCACTGATGATGAGATGTCGATTACGGGGCTATCACCCTTTACTGCGGCACTTTCCAGAGCCTTCATCTGTCTCATTAAAAGCTTAAGGGCTAATCCAATTTCGCTCGCCGCTACTTTCGGAATCTCGGTTGATTTCTCTTCCTCGGGGTACTTAGATGTTTCAGTTCCCCCGGTTTGCCTCCTGTTGCTATGTATTCACAACAGGATACTTACTTATGTAAGTGGGTTTCCCCATTCAGGAATCCCAGACTTAAAGGTTATTACTACCTAATCTGGGCTTATCGCAAGTTATTACGCCTTTCATCGCCTCTGACTGCCAAGGCATCCACCGTGTACGCTTAGTCACTTAACCATACAACCCGAAAGGGTCTCTGTTTTACTTTCACTTTTGAAAAGTGAAAACAAACTAGTATGGCAACTAACCAAGGTTTTTGGTTGTCATTAAGAAGGGTTAATTCTCAATGACTGTTTGCCGGACTCAATGTGAATCAAACTAAGTTTGATTCGAATACAAGACACTTGAATGTGTTTGTTGTGTTTATCTAAAGATAAACATTGAGAACTTTTAAATTTGATTGAATTACTCGTAAGTAATCAATCAGTCAGCTTTCCAAATTGTTAAAGAGCTTGATTTCTTTCGAAACCATTTTTAAAGATTCTTAGGGAAAAACCCTTAAAGATGGTGGAGCTATGCGGGATCGAACCGCAGACCTCCTGCGTGCAAGGCAGGCGCTCTCCCAGCTGAGCTATAGCCCCATCTAGGTCGATATTGGTGGGTCTGAGTGGACTTGAACCACCGACCTCCCGCTTATCAGGCGAGCGCTCTAACCAGCTGAGCTACAGACCCAATATCGTCTCTTAACTTTTCTAAACCTAATCAATCTGTGTGGACACTTATCGTGAGTATCTTCGTATAAGGAGGTGATCCAGCCCCAGGTTCCCCTAGGGCTACCTTGTTACGACTTCACCCCAGTCATGAACCACAAAGTGGTGAGCGTCCTCCCCGAAAGGTTAAACTACCCACTTCTTTTGCAGCCCACTCCCATGGTGTGACGGGCGGTGTGTACAAGGCCCGGGAACGTATTCACCGTAGCATTCTGATCTACGATTACTAGCGATTCCGACTTCATGGAGTCGAGTTGCAGACTCCAATCCGGACTACGACGCACTTTTTGGGATTCGCTCACTATCGCTAGCTTGCTGCCCTCTGTATGCGCCATTGTAGCACGTGTGTAGCCCTACTCGTAAGGGCCATGATGACTTGACGTCGTCCCCACCTTCCTCCGGTTTATCACCGGCAGTCTCCCTGGAGTTCCCGACATTACTCGCTGGCAAACAAGGATAAGGGTTGCGCTCGTTGCGGGACTTAACCCAACATTTCACAACACGAGCTGACGACAGCCATGCAGCACCTGTCTCAGAGCTCCCGAAGGCACACCTGCGTCTCCGCTGGCTTCTCTGGATGTCAAGAGTAGGTAAGGTTCTTCGCGTTGCATCGAATTAAACCACATGCTCCACCGCTTGTGCGGGCCCCCGTCAATTCATTTGAGTTTTAATCTTGCGACCGTACTCCCCAGGCGGTCTACTTAACGCGTTAGCTCCGAAAGCCACGGCTCAAGGCCACAACCTCCAAGTAGACATCGTTTACGGCGTGGACTACCAGGGTATCTAATCCTGTTTGCTCCCCACGCTTTCGCATCTGAGTGTCAGTATCTGTCCAGGGGGCCGCCTTCGCCACTGGTATTCCTTCAGATCTCTACGCATTTCACCGCTACACCTGAAATTCTACCCCCCTCTACAGTACTCTAGTTCACCAGTTTCAAATGCAGTTCCGAGGTTGAGCCCCGGGCTTTCACATCTGACTTAATGAACCACCTGCATGCGCTTTACGCCCAGTAATTCCGATTAACGCTCGCACCCTCCGTATTACCGCGGCTGCTGGCACGGAGTTAGCCGGTGCTTCTTCTGTTGCTAACGTCAAGAGATAGCGCTATTAACACTACCCCCTTCCTCACAACTGAAAGTACTTTACAACCCGAAGGCCTTCTTCATACACGCGGCATGGCTGCATCAGGCTTTCGCCCATTGTGCAATATTCCCCACTGCTGCCTCCCGTAGGAGTCTGGACCGTGTCTCAGTTCCAGTGTGGCTGATCATCCTCTCAGACCAGCTAGGGATCGTCGCCTTGGTGAGCCATTACCTCACCAACTAGCTAATCCCACCTAGGCATATCTTGACGCGAGAGGCCCGAAGGTCCCCCTCTTTGGCCCGTAGGCATTATGCGGTATTAGCCATCGTTTCCAATGGTTATCCCCCACATCAAGGCAATTTCCTAGGCATTACTCACCCGTCCGCCGCTCGACGCCCATTAACGCACCCGAAGGATTGTTAGTGTCGTTTCCGCTCGACTTGCATGTGTTAGGCCTGCCGCCAGCGTTCAATCTGAGCCATGATCAAACTCTTCAATTTAAGATTTTGTGACTCAACGAATACTGACTTCAAAACTACTATGTAATTCTAAAGCTATTACCATTCCAACAGAATGGTAATGAATTGACTGTGCCAAATAACCCCTCTCTGTAAAGAAAGTAATTATTCGTATTGGTCACTCAGTTCATTGAAATCAATGTTGATTCCGAAGAATCTGTTTTATCTAACGATAAAACGTTTTGATATTCATCAACGAGTGCCCACACAGATTGATAGGTTTAAATTGTTAAAGAGCTTTGCTTTCAGTGCCTTAGCACTTAAGCAGGACGCGTATAATACGCTTTCCACTTTGAAAGTCAACATAAAATACTAAGAAAACTTAGAACTCTATGGTGACTTGTCTACTTAGTAGACAAAGTCGAAATTAAAGCCTGGCGATGTCCTACTCTCACATGGGGAAGCCCCACACTACCATCGGCGCTATTGTGTTTCACTTCTGAGTTCGGCATGGAATCAGGTGGGTCCACAATGCTATGGTCGCCAAGCAAATTTTGCTTTTACTTTCAGCTTTTTTTAAAAACTGAAGGCAAAATAATCTGGAAAACTGTAATTTAAAAGTCTCTTCAAACTCATTCAAGGTCTGTCTTTGAGTCCACAAAACCCCTTGGGTGTTGTATGGTTAAGCCTCACGGGCAATTAGTACAGGTTAGCTCAATGCCTCGCAGCACTTACACACCCTGCCTATCAACGTTCTAGTCTTGAACAACCCTTAAGGACGCTTATAGCGTCAGGGAAAACTCATCTCAGGGCTCGCTTCCCGCTTAGATGCTTTCAGCGGTTATCGATTCCGAACTTAGCTACCGGGCAATGCCATTGGCATGACAACCCGAACACCAGAGGTTCGTCCACTCCGGTCCTCTCGTACTAGGAGCAGCCCCCTTCAATTTTCCAACGCCCACGGCAGATAGGGACCGAACTGTCTCACGACGTTCTAAACCCAGCTCGCGTACCACTTTAAATGGCGAACAGCCATACCCTTGGGACCGACTTCAGCCCCAGGATGTGATGAGCCGACATCGAGGTGCCAAACACCGCCGTCGATATGAACTCTTGGGCGGTATCAGCCTGTTATCCCCGGAGTACCTTTTATCCGTTGAGCGATGGCCCTTCCATTCAGAACCACCGGATCACTATGACCTGCTTTCGCACCTGCTCGAATTGTCATTCTCGCAGTCAAGCGGGCTTATGCCATTGCACTAACCACACGATGTCCAACCGTGTTTAGCCCACCTTCGTGCTCCTCCGTTACTCTTTGGGAGGAGACCGCCCCAGTCAAACTACCCACCAGGCACTGTCCGTAATCCCGATTCAGGGACCAACGTTAGAACATCAAAACTACAAGGGTGGTATTTCAAGGACGACTCCACCACATCTAGCGACGCGGTTTCAAAGTCTCCCACCTATCCTACACATGTAGGTTCAATGTTCAGTGCCAAGCTGTAGTAAAGGTTCACGGGGTCTTTCCGTCTAGCCGCGGGTACACTGCATCTTCACAGCGATTTCAATTTCACTGAGTCTCGGGTGGAGACAGCGTGGCCATCATTACGCCATTCGTGCAGGTCGGAACTTACCCGACAAGGAATTTCGCTACCTTAGGACCGTTATAGTTACGGCCGCCGTTTACCGGGGCTTCGATCAAGAGCTTCGACCGAAGTCTAACCCCATCAATTAACCTTCCGGCACCGGGCAGGCGTCACACCGTATACGTCATCTTACGATTTTGCACAGTGCTGTGTTTTTAATAAACAGTTGCAGCCACCTGGTATCTGCGACTCTCGTCTGCTCCATCCGCAAGGGACTTCACTGATAAGAGCGTACCTTCTCCCGAAGTTACGGTACCATTTTGCCTAGTTCCTTCACCCGAGTTCTCTCAAGCGCCTTGGTATTCTCTACCCGACCACCTGTGTCGGTTTGGGGTACGATTCCTTACAATCTGAAGCTTAGAGGCTTTTCCTGGAAGCATGGCATCAATGACTTCACTACCGTAGTAGCTCGACATCGTATCTCAGCGTTAAGAAAGTCCGGATTTACCTAAACTTTCCGCCTACATACTTGAACCTGGACAACCGTCGCCAGGCCCACCTAGCCTTCTCCGTCCCCCCATCGCAATTGTAAGAAGTACGGGAATATTAACCCGTTTCCCATCGACTACGCCTTTCGGCCTCGCCTTAGGAGTCGACTTACCCTGCCCCGATTAACGTTGGACAGGAACCCTTGGTCTTCCGGCGAGGGAGTTTTTCACTCCCTTTATCGTTACTCATGTCAGCATTCGCACTTCTGATACCTCCAGCAGCCCTTACAGACCACCTTCAACGGCTTACAGAACGCTCCCCTACCCCACATACCCTAAGGTACGTAGCCGCAGCTTCGGTGTATAGCTTAGCCCCGTTACATCTTCCGCGCAGGCCGACTCGACCAGTGAGCTATTACGCTTTCTTTAAATGATGGCTGCTTCTAAGCCAACATCCTGGCTGTCTGAGCCTTCCCACATCGTTTCCCACTTAGCTATACTTTGGGACCTTAGCTGGCGGTCTGGGTTGTTTCCCTCTCCACGACGGACGTTAGCACCCGCCGTGTGTCTCCCGGATAGTACTTACTGGTATTCGGAGTTTGCAAAGGGTTGGTAAGTCGGGATGACCCCCTAGCCTTAACAGTGCTCTACCCCCAGTAGTATTCGTCCGAGGCGCTACCTAAATAGCTTTCGGGGAGAACCAGCTATCTCCAGGTTTGATTGGCCTTTCACCCCTAGCCACAAGTCATCCGCTAATTTTTCAACATTAGTCGGTTCGGTCCTCCAGTTGATGTTACTCAACCTTCAACCTGCCCATGGCTAGATCACCTGGTTTCGGGTCTAATCCTAGCAACTGTACGCCCAGTTAAGACTCGGTTTCCCTACGGCTCCCCTAAACGGTTAACCTTGCTACTAAAATTAAGTCGCTGACCCATTATACAAAAGGTACGCAGTCACACCACGAAGGTGCTCCTACTGCTTGTACGTACACGGTTTCAGGTTCTATTTCACTCCCCTCACAGGGGTTCTTTTCGCCTTTCCCTCACGGTACTGGTTCACTATCGGTCAGTCAGTAGTATTTAGCCTTGGAGGATGGTCCCCCCATATTCAGACAGGATATCACGTGTCCCGCCCTACTCGTTTTCACTGATGATGAGATGTCGATTACGGGGCTATCACCCTTTACTGCGGCACTTTCCAGAGCCTTCATCTGTCTCATTAAAAGCTTAAGGGCTAATCCAATTTCGCTCGCCGCTACTTTCGGAATCTCGGTTGATTTCTCTTCCTCGGGGTACTTAGATGTTTCAGTTCCCCCGGTTTGCCTCCTGTTGCTATGTATTCACAACAGGATACTTACTTATGTAAGTGGGTTTCCCCATTCAGGAATCCCAGACTTAAAGGTTATTACTACCTAATCTGGGCTTATCGCAAGTTATTACGCCTTTCATCGCCTCTGACTGCCAAGGCATCCACCGTGTACGCTTAGTCACTTAACCATACAACCCGAAAGGGTCTTAGTGTATGGCAACTAACCAAGGTTTTTGGTTGTCATTAAGAAGGGTTAATTCTTAATGACTGTTTGCCGGACTCAATGTGATTCAAACAAGTTTGAATCGAATACAAGACACTTGAATGTGTTTGTTGTGTTTATCAAAAGATAAACATTGAGAACTTTTAAATTTGATTGAATTACTCGTAAGTAATCAATCAGTCAGCTTTCCAAATTGTTAAAGAGCATAAAGCAAAAAGCTTTAATCAATAACTTGCGTTATTAATTAAAGCTCTGGCTTTAACTAAATCTAAACCATCAATCTGTGTGGACACTTATCGTGAATATCTTCGTATAAGGAGGTGATCCAGCCCCAGGTTCCCCTAGGGCTACCTTGTTACGACTTCACCCCAGTCATGAACCACAAAGTGGTGAGCGTCCTCCCCGAAAGGTTAAACTACCCACTTCTTTTGCAGCCCACTCCCATGGTGTGACGGGCGGTGTGTACAAGGCCCGGGAACGTATTCACCGTAGCATTCTGATCTACGATTACTAGCGATTCCGACTTCATGGAGTCGAGTTGCAGACTCCAATCCGGACTACGACGCACTTTTTGGGATTCGCTCACTATCGCTAGCTTGCTGCCCTCTGTATGCGCCATTGTAGCACGTGTGTAGCCCTACTCGTAAGGGCCATGATGACTTGACGTCGTCCCCACCTTCCTCCGGTTTATCACCGGCAGTCTCCCTGGAGTTCCCGACATTACTCGCTGGCAAACAAGGATAAGGGTTGCGCTCGTTGCGGGACTTAACCCAACATTTCACAACACGAGCTGACGACAGCCATGCAGCACCTGTCTCAGAGCTCCCGAAGGCACACCTGCGTCTCCGCTGGCTTCTCTGGATGTCAAGAGTAGGTAAGGTTCTTCGCGTTGCATCGAATTAAACCACATGCTCCACCGCTTGTGCGGGCCCCCGTCAATTCATTTGAGTTTTAATCTTGCGACCGTACTCCCCAGGCGGTCTACTTAACGCGTTAGCTCCGAAAGCCACGGCTCAAGGCCACAACCTCCAAGTAGACATCGTTTACGGCGTGGACTACCAGGGTATCTAATCCTGTTTGCTCCCCACGCTTTCGCATCTGAGTGTCAGTATCTGTCCAGGGGGCCGCCTTCGCCACTGGTATTCCTTCAGATCTCTACGCATTTCACCGCTACACCTGAAATTCTACCCCCCTCTACAGTACTCTAGTTCACCAGTTTCAAATGCAGTTCCGAGGTTGAGCCCCGGGCTTTCACATCTGACTTAATGAACCACCTGCATGCGCTTTACGCCCAGTAATTCCGATTAACGCTCGCACCCTCCGTATTACCGCGGCTGCTGGCACGGAGTTAGCCGGTGCTTCTTCTGTTGCTAACGTCAAGAGATAGCGCTATTAACGCTACCCCCTTCCTCACAACTGAAAGTACTTTACAACCCGAAGGCCTTCTTCATACACGCGGCATGGCTGCATCAGGCTTTCGCCCATTGTGCAATATTCCCCACTGCTGCCTCCCGTAGGAGTCTGGACCGTGTCTCAGTTCCAGTGTGGCTGATCATCCTCTCAGACCAGCTAGGGATCGTCGCCTTGGTGAGCCATTACCTCACCAACTAGCTAATCCCACCTAGGCATATCTTGACGCGAGAGGCCCGAAGGTCCCCCTCTTTGGCCCGTAGGCATTATGCGGTATTAGCCATCGTTTCCAATGGTTATCCCCCACATCAAGGCAATTTCCTAGGCATTACTCACCCGTCCGCCGCTCGACGCCCATTAACGCACCCGAAGGATTGTTAGTGTCGTTTCCGCTCGACTTGCATGTGTTAGGCCTGCCGCCAGCGTTCAATCTGAGCCATGATCAAACTCTTCAATTTAAGATTTTGTGACTCAACGAATACTGACTTCAAAACTACTGTGTAATTTTAAAGCTATTACCATTCCAACAGAATGGTAATGAATTGACTGTGCCAAATAACCGAGGTTATTTGTATTGGTCACTCAGTTCATTGAAATCATTGTGTTACCGAAGTAACTGTCATTACCTAAGTAATAACGTTTTGATATTCATCAACGAGTGCCCACACAGATTGATAGGTTTAAATTGTTAAAGAGCTCTAGCGTTTTGTGATTCACATCTCAGTCGCTAGGGGTGCGTACTATACCTGCACCACTTTGAGAGTCAAGAGTTATTTTCAAACTCTTTTTCTCTACCGATTTCGCTGTGTGACTTTCGCCTCACTCCGTGTCGGTGAGGCGGCATTATAGAGAGATTGAAGGGGAGCACAAGGGCTTTTTGAAATAAAAGTTTTGTTCGCCTAAAAAGCCACCAGATCCGCATTTTTCGAATAAAAACTAAACATTTGAGACGTATCACAGCAATACATTGGAAAAATGGAAGCCATGAACGTAAGATTCATGTGTCTATTTTGTTAATGGTAGATGCGTCTATTTCGTTTATTAATATGTAGTATTCCGATATGAACTCAAAAAAATCGATGTTGTTAATTGTCGCACTGGCTGTATTAGGCGGCATTGTTTTCTCTCAGGTAGATATATCGCCTGCAATTACCTTTATCCTTGGTGTCTTGGCTTCCGCTTTTGTTGTTAACTTTTCAAGCACCGACTCAAAATCAGATTCAGAACCTAAGGCTTCAACAAAAACACTTTATGTGGGTAACCTTCCATACAAAGCAAACGAATCACATGTGCGTGAATTATTCTCAGAGCATGGTGAAGTCTTTGCAGTACGTTTAATGAAAGACAAACGCACTGGTAAAAGAAGAGGCTTTGGATTTGTTGTTATGGCAAGTAATGATGTGAATCATGCAATCTCTGCACTTAATGATAAAGATTACATGCAACGAACTTTAAAAGTACGTGTTGCAAATGATCCTAAACATCCTGAAGCGGACGAATCTGAACTGAGCTAAACCCTAACTGCTTTAACATGCTATTTAGTGCACTTTCTTTTTTAGGAAGTGCACTACAAAAAACCTCACGTACTCCCCCCTCTTTATTACCACTTTCCAAATCCAATAAATCTTGCACTCGTTTAGCGATCGCTTTACCAGAATCAACCAATAAAACATTACTACCTAAGACTTGTTGAATCTCTGACTTTATCAATGGGAAATGTGTACACCCTAAAACGGCCACATCTATAGTATTGAGCATCGGTTGAAGGATTTGCTGCAACTCTTCAAGATTAATCACCTCACCTCTAAGTTTCTCTTCGGCCATATCCACCAGCCGAGTAGAACCTAAAAGCTCGACTCTTTTATTACTCGAGAAGTTTTTGATTAAGTCGTGCGTGTATTGACGAGTAATCGTTGCGGGAGTAGCAATAAGGCCGACCGCTTTATTGGCAAGCAAGGATGCCGGCTTAATTGCCGGTACAACACCAACTATAGGAATAAGGTTATTAGCTCTGAGTGTCGGTAAGACAATCGTGCTCGCTGTATTGCAAGCTATCACTACGATATCAATCGCGTGACTGGCTACAAAACTAGCCACGATGCTTTGAACTCTGCGAATGAGTACTTGCTGGTCAAGCTCACCATAAGGATAAGCCTCGTTGTCGAATACATAGATATAATTATGATTCGGTAGTAACTGACTTATCTCTTTATATACAGATAGACCACCCACTCCAGAATCAAAGACCAATATATTTTTTTGTAGACTATCCGACACAGCGATTACCTATAATAAGTTTCGCTGCAATGATACTCCTTCGCTTAGTTTTCGCCAATCCTCACTCTATATAATGCAAGCTTGATAGCGTTGATGAACAAAACGTTCACCTTGTTCTACATTTTCTAACTCTATCTTAAGCTTTCCTTTAAAACACGGTGCTGACGTCACTAGAGTATGAAACTCACCATCTTCACCACATGGATCGACATGACTCGGTAAACTTTCTATTAGTTCTGACGTGTATTTCTGACCACAGTAGCTCTTACCCAATGCGTCGCTATCAACCGTGACGAGAAAGGTTTCAATTCCTCTATTTATTATCTCACTAGCTAGAGCGTGACTGCTCTCTCCCATGAGAGGAAATACACACTCCCAACCCGCCGGTTCTATATAGCTTTTGCGATAGTCGGCTATGCCGTTACAAAACATATCGCCAAATGCGACCGCATCAATTGATAAGCCAGACCCTTTCAATGCTGAGACAATCGTACTTTGGTAAATCTCATTACTTGGGAACACTTCCGGAAGCTCTATGGTGATGAGTGGCAAACCGATTAATTGTGCCTGCATGGCAACTACATCAATCGGAGTCACTTGGAAAGGGACTTCATCTCCAACATACGTAGTATAGAGAGCAACAACTTCATATTCGCTGCTTTCAAGCAAACGCTCTAGGGTTAAGGTGGAGTCTTTACCTGATGACCAGCTTATGACGACTTTCTTTTTCATTGATATACCCAATAAGAAAAAACCGCCCGAAGGCGGTTTAGGTGTTAATTAGAATTGGTAAGCTACGCTCACGTAATAATTACGCTCTGGTGTTTTATAACCTTTAGCAGTTTCATACTCTTCATCAAATAAGTTAGCAACTTTACCTGCAACGGTTACGTCATTATCAAAGTGGTAAGACGTTGCAAAATCAAATAACGAGTACGCATCAAGCTCTGTCGTATTAGCTAGATCATCATAACGCTTACCTTGATATAGGTAACTAAGATCGAATCTCCAGTTGCTCAACTCATAAGTAGTGTTCCATTTGCCACTATGCTTCGCTCTACGAGCAAGTTCGTTACCTGTAGATTTGTCTTCGGTATCAAGATAATCGTACGATGCTGAATGGTATAATGGTCCAGTATAAAAAGAGCCAACAACTTCGTACCCTTTGATTTCAGCTTCGCCTATATTCACTTGAGTAAGACCATTACTTGTAATCATCTTCTCTACATCGCTCTTATGTGCAGCAACTCGTAATTCAAGAACGTCAAAGCTACCTTCCAGCGCTACTTCTGCTGTTTTTGATTCTTCCGGTTGTAGATTTGGGTTGCCTGAGTAACATCCCCATGAACTACACTCTAAAGGCCAATACAGCTCATTAAATGTCGGAGCTTTAAATGCAGTACCATACATACCCACTAAGCGAATAAACTCAGTGATGTTGTACCCTGCACCTAATTGATAAGTCGTAAAGTTTCCAAATGAGCTGTTATCATCCCAACGCAGATTCGCTTCCGCAGACAATTTGCCTATCGATATATCACCACCAGCGTAGAGTGCAGTGTTGTCGCGACTATCTTTAGTCATTGATGTGGAGTCGTTTTTCACCTTGTCTCGGTACCAATCAACACCACCAATAACCGCTGCACTATCACTTAACTTGTACTGATTATTCCAAGACACAGAATTGCGATTCGTTGTTATAGCACTCGGTGTTGTCCCTTGCCCTGAAGATTCAGCTTCATCCTGATTGCTTCCAAGGGTTATCACACTATTTAGGGAGTCACGCTTGTAATCTCCCACTAGACCTAACGCATATAGTTCGCTATCAGTTTCGTCAACGCCTCCCCACGGGTTATCAAACTCTACGTCGTGTTTTTGATAATAACCATTCGCTTTCAAGGTGAAATTTGGTGAGACGTAAAAGCCACCATCGATAGTTAGGTATTGAGTGCTGTGACCATCTTTGTCGGCATCAAGAGGATTAGTACTCGTAGGTTGGACATTATAACCCTCACTTTGCTGGTGTGTGGCTGCCACATTAATCCAACCACTATCGTTAGCAACTGACCCTGATGCGTTTACATCATATAGTCCAAAACTACCCACGCCCGCTTTAACGGTGGCTGTATTATTAGCACTTCGCGTAGTTATAATATTGACCACACCGCTAACAGCATCAGAACCGTACACTGCAGCACGAGCACCTCTTAAAACTTCAACCCTCTCCACACCATTCAACGGAATTGAGGCTAGATTAGCGTACCCTAACGTAGCACTACCAATTCGGATACCATTTACTAAGATGAGAGTGTTTTTAGTAGAGCGACCACGTATATATAACTCTTGCCCCTGCGCAAGACCGCCTTGATTCGTTACTTGAACCCCTGGTAATCGACGTAACACTTCAGATAACGAAGTTGCTTGTATAGCATCTATTTCTTGTTTTGTTATAACTTCAACTGGAGCAATTGTGTCGCTGACTTGTTGCTCAAAACGGTTAGCCGTAACCACCATGGTTTCGTCGGCAGAGGCTTCTTGGGCGTGTAAATTGGAGATAGGTGAAAGCAGCGATGCTACAGCTATCGCTAAAAGGGATTTGTTCATGTTGTTATCCTAAATCGCGTAAATTCCTACCAAACCACATCTTATGGTTTAGCTACTGGCAGGTATTCGGACTCAAGAGCACAACCTTATGGTTACCTTGTATTCGACTTCCCACAAAAGGCTATTTGCAGTGTCTTATGAATACTTGTTCTCTTTTACCGCTGCGCGTCAGTTCTGGATTCACACCAGATTCCCTCTTCAGCCATCTATACATCTAAATGGCACCAGCTTGCCGAAGATAGTATTGACCTCTGAATCATTTGTCTAGTCTAAGATAGTTATAAGCTATAGTTTTCATGGCCTATTTACACTGATTGGCTCTCAACACTGGACAAGCGCCTGTGATTGAATAAAATCTGCGCTCTTGATTTAAAAGCACGACAGCAAAAGGCATAACAATGGCGAATTTAGATGTAAACCCGCAACGCTACCAAGAACAACTAGCAGAAAAGACTGAGCGTCTTACTGAGATGTTCTCACAATACGATGTGCCTGAGTTGGAAGTGTATGAATCTCCAGAACAACACTACCGCATGCGTGCTGAATTTCGCGTGTGGCATGAAGGTGACGATATGTATTACGTCATGTTCAATCAAGAGACCAAAGAAAAATACCGTGTAGACCAGTTCCCAGCGGCTAGCCGTCTTATCAACGACTTAATGCCTTTGTTAGTCGATGCAATGAAGGACAACCATTCTCTACGCCACAAGCTATTCCAAGTAGATTTCCTTTCTACACTAAGCGGCGAAATTTTGGTGTCACTGCTTTACCACCGTCAATTGGGTGAACAGTGGATTCAAGATGCTAAAGCACTTAAACAGCAATTAAACGATGAAGGTTTCAATCTAAACCTGATTGGCCGTGCGCGTAAGATGAAAATCGTACTGGACCGCGACTACGTCATTGAAAAGCTAGACGTGAATGGTGACAGCTACATCTACCAACAAGTAGAAAACAGCTTTACTCAACCAAACGGCAAAGTAGCAGAGAAAATGTTGGAATGGGCTGTCGACTGTACTCAAGACAGCAAAGGCGACTTGCTTGAGCTGTACTGTGGTAACGGTAACTTCTCATTAGCATTGGCACAGAACTTCGAGCGTGTACTGGCAACAGAACTAGCGAAGCCATCAGTAGAGTCAGCGCAATACAACATTGCAGCGAACAAGATTGAAAATGTTCAGATTATTCGTATGTCTGCGGAAGATTTTACCGTAGCAATGGAAGGCAAGCGTGAATTCCGCCGTCTACAGCAAGCGAACATCGATCTTAAGAGCTACAACTGCAACACTATCTTTGTCGATCCACCGCGTTCAGGTATGGATGTTGATACTTGTAAGATGGTTCAAGGTTACGAGCGCATCATGTACATCTCTTGTAACCCTGAAACGTTGAAAGAGAACCTAGAGATCTTAAGCGAAACGCACGATATCACTCGTTTTGCTCTGTTTGACCAGTTCCCTTACACGCACCACATGGAAGCTGGCGTATTCCTAGAGCGTAAAGCGTAAGTCTCGCTTTCTAAGTCTAAGCCGAACAGTAGATACAAAAAAACGAGCCCGTTGGCTCGTTTTTTTTAATTTCTAAATCAACTTAAGCAGTTTTGCCGATAAAGCCTAGTTTCTTACCTACCCATGCAAGAAGCAACATCGCGACAATAATCGCAAAGAAGTTTGAGCCAGCATCAGGGTGTTGTGCCTTAACAAAAGCCGAGTGGCCAAATGCACCTACAAAGAAACAAGCCAAACCTACTAGTGGAATATCTTCAGATACTGGATTAGTTAGGTACTCTTGGTAAAGTGCTTGTACCGCCAAGACTAAAGCAATCAGTGGGAAAATAGAGAAGCCCACTTCGCTCATCGTTACCCAAGATAACAGAGCATCACCACACACACCGGCAATAACAGCAAGTACGAGTGTCTTTCTTTCTGAACCACGGTTTACAGTATTATTTTCATTCGACATTATTCAATCCCGCCTTTTAATCGGTTACGTTCACGTTCTTTACGATACCAAAAAGCCCCTTTGGCCATCATTCGCAATTGCATGATCAAGCGTTCAGCCAGTTCATCTCGCTGACGTCGATCTAAATCTAATGCTTCTGCCCCTGAGTTGAAAACCAAGATAACGGAGGCTTCAGCTTGAGTGAAAGCTTCGTCTCGTGTCATGCCAGTCGTTATCAAATATTCGGTTAACTCAGCAGAGAAGTGCTGTATCTCACGAGCTACCGCCGCACGAAACTCAAACGAAGTTCCTGAGCGCTCTCGCAATAACAGTCTGAATACGTTTGGACTGCTTTCAATGAATTCCATAAAGGTTTCAACCGATGTGCGAATCACACTGCCTTCTTTTACTATACGTTGCCTAGCTTGTCGCATGAGCTGGCGCAGTAGTAAACCACCTTCATCAACCATGGTTAAGCCAAGCTCATCCATGTCTTTGAAGTGACGATAAAAGGAAGTCGGTGCTATTCCAGCCTCACGAGCGACTTCTCTCAAGCTTAGGTTGGAAAAACTACGATCGGCACTGAGTTGGCTAAATGCTGCATCGATTAAGCTGCGACGAGTTTTTTCTTTTTGCTGTGCGCGAATGCCCATTGGTTTCATACTTTATCAATTTCTTCTTTTACAGCCTAAACAGGCATGTCTAATACTCTCTTCAATATAACGCGAATCACTTATTTATATAAGGCACTCCGGTTATATAAGACACTCAACACGCCTCTTTGTTCACGTACCGAAGTAAATACGTTCGAAGAAAAAATTTCAATATCCACACTGTCATTTGGAGACATACGACATACCAAATATTATTTTTTCGATAACACTGCGTGATCTCACCGACTCTCTGATGCCCTTTTCATGTACCCAAGAACAGAATCAGTTAAAATCTCGCTAAAGCAATGTTAATCAAATATAACAAGGAAGATATCTATGCCACACTCCAACCACTTTGATGTAATCGTAATTGGTAGTGGCCCCGGAGGCGAAGGGGCAGCGATGGGATTAACCAAAGCCGGGTTGAACGTTGCAATCATTGAAAAAGAGAGCAGCGTTGGTGGTGGTTGTACCCACTGGGGAACCATTCCTTCCAAAGCACTGCGTCATGCCGTAAGTCGTATTATTGAATTCAATAACAACCCACTGTTTTGTCAGAACAACAAAAGCATTCACTCAACGTTCTCTAATATTCTGGGTCATGCTAAATCCGTTATCGATAAGCAAACTCGACTACGCCAAGGCTTCTACGACCGTAACCAATGTACGCTAGTATTTGGTACTGCGCGTTTTATCGATACTAACACTGTCTCAGTAATGCAAAGCGATGGCACTGAAGAGCATTACAGTGCAGACAAATTTGTGATCGCGACAGGCTCTCGCCCATATCAACCAGACAACGTGGACTTCCTGCATGAGCGTGTTTACGACAGTGACTCGATCCTTTCTCTTAAACACGACCCTCAACACATCATCATTTATGGTGCTGGTGTTATTGGTTGTGAGTACGCGTCTATCTTCCGCGGTTTAGGTGTCAAAACCGATCTCATCAATACTCGAGACCGCCTACTGTCATTCCTAGACAATGAAACCTCTGATGCGCTTTCTTACCACTTCTGGAACAGCGGTGTGGTGATTCGTAACGATGAAACCTTTGAGAAAATTGAAGGCACTGATGATGGCGTGATCATTCACCTAGAGTCAGGTAAGAAAATGCGTGCGGATTGCCTCCTGTATGCCAATGGCCGAACCGGTAATACCGATAAGCTGAACCTTGGTGCGGTTGGTTTAGAGGCGGACTCTCGTGGCCAAGTATCAGTAAACACCAATTACCAAACCAATGTGGACCATGTTTACGCAGTAGGTGATGTGATTGGCTACCCTAGCCTAGCGAGTGCGGCTTATGACCAAGGTCGATTCGTTGCACAAGCGATTGTCAAAGGTGAAGCTGAACGCCACCTTATTGAAGACATCCCAACTGGTATCTACACCATCCCTGAGATCAGTTCTGTAGGTAAAACCGAGCAAGAACTAACGGCTGCGAAAGTACCGTACGAAGTGGGACGTTCTTCATTCAAACACTTAGCTCGCGCTCAAATCGCAGGTAAAGATATTGGTAGCTTGAAGATCCTATTCCACCGTGAAACCAAAGAGATTTTGGGTATCCACGTGTTTGGTGAGCGTGCTGCTGAAATCATCCATATCGGCCAAGCGATTATGGAACAGAAAGGTGAAGCAAATACCATCGAGTACTTTGTTAATACCACCTTTAACTATCCAACGATGGCAGAGGCTTATCGTGTTGCAGCACTTAACGGACTTAACCGTTTGTTCTAAAAAAGAACCAACGGGAGTATTTGACCACCCATAGGCCAAATACATAAACAGCAAGCCATGAGCTTGCTGTTTTCATTTAAAGCACTGAAAAATATAGCATCTAGAGTAATTAGATCATGATGTTCTAAATACCCCTTTTCCTGTACAGCCTCTATTTGTTGCTCCCTGAACTGAGCTATCTAAGTAAGCTAAGCGAGAAACTCTCCCTTCTTCCACTGAGAAACAAATAAAACACCGAGACCAATCCCACGCATTGCCATAAAGCTCAACATTGCTAGCCACAGTGCATGGTTTTCTAAACCTGAAGCTAAGTAGAAAATAGCAAAGAAACTGCAGGTCGCCACGAACATGCTATTGCGCATATCTTTGCCCTTGGTTGCCCCAACAAAAATGCCGTCGAGCAGGAAGCACCACATAGAAACCAGCGGCATTGCGATTAACCACGGTAAATACACTTCCGCTTGGCTCTTAACGTCAGGGATTGTGGTGATCATATTAATCAAGCTAGACCCTGCAATTGCGAACACGATAGTGAGCACCAAGCAAATATTGATGCTCCAGAAAAAGGTGCCAATCAATGATTGGTTTAATTCGTCTTTATCTTTCGCGCCAATCGCTTTACCCACCATGGCTTCCATCGCGTAGGCGAAGCCATCCATCCCATAAGAGATAATCATCAAAAAGCTCATCAACACCGCATTTGCGGCCACGACATCATCACCAAAGCTTGCCCCTTGGAAAGTCATAAAAGTGAAAGTCGCTTGTAGGCATAGTGAACGGAGAAATATATCGCGATTCAGCTTTACGAAACGACTCAAGCCTTGACTGGTTTTCTTAAGCAGATCCCATGGCGAAGGCAGCTGTCTCTTAATCCAGATTCGATAAACGCAGATTAAGCCAAACGTTAAGCCAGCATAATCGGCCATTACTGATGCCAACGCGGCACCTTCAACCTGCCACCCAAGACCAATAACAAATACGATATCCAAAACGATGTTGGTGATATTGGTGATAATCACCATCCACATTGGCGCTTTAGCATTTTGGGTTCCAAGTAGCCAACCCAAAATCACAAAGTTAGTAAGCGCAGCAGGTGCACTCCATGCTCGGATTGAGAAATACTGCTGACCATAGTGTTTCACTTGATCACTGGCACTACTCAGAGAGAAAACCAGATCCGCTACCAAGCTATGTAAAAGTAAGAAGACACCAGCAAACCCTAAGGCCATAGTCGCACCTTGCACAAACACCAAACCGAGCTGCTTGCCATCGTCTGCGCCATAAGATTGTGCTGCAAGCCCAGTTGTAGACATACGCAAAAAACCGAGCAGCCAAAAGGTCACGCTGATCATAGTGCCACCTAATGCCACACCACCGAGATACCAAGAATGCTCTAAGTGACCGATAACCGCGGCATCGACTAAGCCAAGAAGTGGAACGGTAATATTGGAAAGTACCATCGGGATCGCGAGCAACAGCACTTGTTTGTGCATTGCTTGATTGGATAGCGTTTGGAAAATAGTTTGGGGATTAAATAGCTTCACGATCACCTCTTCGATTAGAGGCGATAGTTTAACCTAGTGAGTGGGCTTTCACTATGTTACGAAGTTTTCGCTTATGGCAAAGTGGGCTTTGGTGCTGTGCAAGCTAAATCGCTGGCACTACCATTTAACCAACACCAATTGTGGCGTTAAACGCTTTTTGACCTGAGAGATCTTGCACAATAATCGCTGCCATAATTTCCAACGATTACATTGCTGATCTAGTGGAGAAAAGGCTTTTACCCATTGCGTCCATGGTAACCAATTTAGAATGCTATCAACTGGGGAAGATAAGCCATGAGCATAGTCACCAGAACCAAGCTTTTTGCCTAGAGTGCTTGAGCTTTTGTCTCCCGCTAATACTAAACACGCATGTGCATGAGTAAAGTAGCGGCTCAGAGACTGAATAAAGTGCGCGGTCTGCTGTTCATTACAATCAAGCAGAGCATGTTCACACACCACCATCACCGATGCTTGCTCTGGGATATTAAGTTCATCTAACCAAGTTAAGTCGTCAACAGAGCCACACTCTAAACGATAGCGTTCATTTTTGTGGAACAAGCGTTGTCGCCAAAGCAGATTCTCGGTTACATCCAGCTCAACCCAATGACAGCGACCATTATCTAAACGGTAGAAACGGGTATCGAGCCCTGCTCCCACGTTAATAATCCAAGCATCTGGGTTATGAGATAAAAACTGTTGAACTTGAGAATCACAAAGTTGAGTCAGAGTCGCGTAAAGGAGTTGTTGTTGGTCGAGTTCACCGGTAAGGCATTCAGGTGCGAGTTGGCAACGCTTGCAGGCTTGTGCTGCAATAGGGTCATAAACTAAGCCATCGTCGGCAAGGCTTTCGCGGCTGCGAAACCAAAGATGTTGAACGAGATTCGTCGGAACTTGAAATTCTTGATGAGCAGACCCTTGATCAGAAGAAGCCCTTTGATCAGAGGCGCGCGGCTTACGAGTAAGCGGCTTTAATTGAGGTTTGGTTGGGTTTGGCATCATCATCTTCCTTGTATCTCGACAAAGAAGATGATAATGAATATCAATTACAATAACAAGTTATTGAGAATAAATATCAATAAGCTGTTTATAATGACTACATCCAGTCGGTGTTACGAATGATACCAACAGCAAGGCCTTCAATAGACAAGTGTTGAGATTCAAGATCGACATGGATTGGAGAAAACTCTTCATTTTCAGCATGTAACAGCACCGTTGAACCTTTACGTTCTAGGCGTTTTACCGTTACATCATCGTCGACACGCGCCACGACAACCTGACCATCGCGAACATCTTGAGTTTTATGAACAGCCAGTAAATCACCATCCATAATACCGATGTCTTTCATACTTTCGCCATTTACACGAAGTAGGAAGTCAGCCTGTGGTTTAAACATGCCAGGGTCAACTTGGTAATGCATTTCTACATGCTCTTGAGCCAGAATAGGCTCACCAGCGGCAACCTGACCGATTAATGGTAAACCTTGCTCTTCGTTTGCTGCATCTTCAAGCAAAATACGAATACCGCGAGACGCACCCGGGATAATCTCAATCGCTTCTTTACGAGCAAGAGCTTTCAAATGTTCTTCTGCAGCATTAGCAGAACGGAAGCCTAGTTCACGCGCGATTTCTGCACGTGTCGGTGGCATACCGGAATCTTCGATCTTACCTTTGATAAGGTCAAAGACTTGTTGCTGGCGGGGCGTTAACGGCTTCATGATTCACCTGTCTTTTTATACAGTTGACTGTGAGTATATCCAGTAACTGCACAAAAGCAAAGCAATTGGTTGTTTTTAGTTCATTTTTAACGAATTACAAAAACAAGATCTCTAACCACACATAACCTGCGAGCACCAAACAGATGAAAACGGCCGCGGAACCGACATCTTTCGCCATCCCAGATAACTCATGATGTTCGCTGCCAATTCGATCGACGACCGCTTCTATCGCGGTATTAATCAATTCAACAACCATCACCAACACAACCGACGAGATCATCAAGATTCGCTCTACTTGGCTCACGTCTAGGTAAAACGCCAACGGAATAAGCACCGCTGCCATAAACACTTCTTGTCGAAATGCGGCTTCGTTTTTAAACGAACTCGTGATGCCTTGCCATGAAAAGCCTGCCGCTTTCACGATACGTTTGAATCCGGTGTTTGATTTTTTCGCCATTTTTAACCCTATACTCAATCAGTCGATGAATGATTTTCCACAAACTTAACGGCAATATGACTATTTCCATTAAAAGGTTAGACCAGTTTCTGGTATTCTTGCATCGATTAAATTTACGCCTAGGCCTATCCCTATTTCACCCATAGGTTTTATCCTTTTCATCATAGAAATAGAGATACGCTTAAGCACATTGAAATAACTATTGAGGCAGTGAACCTATATGTCTTCTGGACAATCTTTTTCACGTTCATTAATGAAGCTACCTTTATCCGTTTTGGTAAAAGGCACATCAATCCCTTCAAACCCAGTTGAGGATTTGAACATTGATTTAGGCAAACCGATTGTATACGCCTTACCGTTTCGCTCAAGTGTCGATCTGCTGACGCTACAAAAGCATGCGCTGGAATTAGGCTTACCTGATCCATTAAGCAAGCTTGAAATAAGTGGCAAATCACTGCAACGCTACGTTTTTATCTCTTCTCGCAAAACACTGCTGCAAGACGATGATTATGTACCAAGCTCTTCTATTGAAGTTTTCTCTGAGCTGCTTTCACTGCATGCTGAAGATTCAGAGCTCGATGTTCAAGTTATCCCAGCTACTGTGCTGTGGGGACGTAAGCCTGGTAAAGAGAATAACCAGAAACCTTACCTACAAGCAATGAACGGCTTAGAGAAGTCTAAAGCGGTATTACTCGCTGGTCGTGACTGCCTAGTGCGCTTCAGCCCAGTGGTTTCTCTACGTTACATGGCTAACTCACACGGTACTGACAGCACCATCGCACACAAACTAGCGCGTGTGGCTCGAATCCACTTCTCTCGTCAAAAGCTGGCTGCATCAGGCCCTAACCTGCCAAGCCGCCAAGCACTGTTCGATCGCCTACTAAAATCAGAAGCGATCAAAAAAGCGATTGAAGACGAAGCGAAATCGAAGAACATCTCGATCGAGAAAGCGAGTAAAGAAGCTCAAGACATCATGGACGAGATCGCTGCGAACTTCTCTTACTCGCTAATCAAGCGTGGTGAGAAGATTCTTGGCTGGCTATGGAACAAGCTGTATCAAGGCCTGCACATCAGCAACGCTTCAACAGTTCGTAAACTGGCGCAAGATGGTCACGAGATCGTTTATGTCCCGTGTCACCGCAGTCACATGGACTACTTGCTGCTGTCTTACGTGCTTTACCACGAAGGCATGGTGCCTCCGCACATCGCAGCGGGTATCAACCTGAACTTCTTCCCTGCCGGTCCTATTTTCCGTCACGGTGGCGCGTTCTTTATTCGTCGTAGCTTTAAGGGCAACAAACTTTACTCGACGATTTTCCGCGAATACCTAGCAGAACTGTTCGCTAAAGGTTACTCGGTCGAGTACTTCAGCGAAGGTGGCCGTTCTCGTACTGGTCGTTTGCTACAAGCTAAAACCGGCATGCTAGCGATGACAATCCAAGCAATGCTGCGTGGTATGAACCGTCCAGTCACACTCGTTCCTGTGTACATCGGGTACGAGCACGTAATGGAAGTAGCGACTTACGCGAAAGAGTTGCGTGGCAAGCGTAAAGAGAAAGAAAACGCGAGCCTAGTAATTCGTACTATCCGTAAACTGCGTAACTTTGGTAAGGGCTACGTGAACTTCGGTGAGCCAATTCAGCTAAACCAATATCTGAATGAGCACTCACCAGAGTGGACCAAAGATATCGACCCAATGGGTACCAGCAAACCCCAATGGATGGCTCCAGTGGTGAATGATCTAGCCACCAAGATGATGACGCACATTAATGATGCGGCCGCGACCAACGCACTGACACTGTGTGCAACGGCTCTGCTTGCATCACGCCAACGTGCATTGTCTCGTGACTCTTTGGTTTCTCAGATCAACTGCTACCTGTCGCTACTTAAGAATGTGCCTTATTCAGACACATTCACAGTACCAAAAGACAGCGCAGAAGAATTGGTAAAACACGCAGAATCACTGAACAAGTTCCTGATTGAATCCGATTCGATGGGCGACATCATTTCACTTGATCGTCACCAATCGATTCTGATGACTTACTACCGTAACAACATCATTCACTTGTTTGCTCTGCCGTCGTTAATTGCACAAATGACCATTCGTCAGCGCGGTTTATCAATTGACACAATTCAAGAGAACGTTGCAGCTATCTACCCGTTCTTGAAGAAAGAGTTGTTCTTAAGCTACGACGAAGACCAGCTTGAGACTGTGGTTGCGAACATCATTGATGAGCTTGTTAGCCAAGGTATGCTGATGGTGTCGGACAACGAAGTCACCATCAACCAATCGAACAGCCAAGCACTAATGCTACTAGGTCGTACGATCTCAGAGACTCTACAGCGCTACTCTATAGCTCTCAACCTATTGGCAGAAAATCCTGAACTGGATAAATCTGACCTAGAGCAGAAGAGCCAAGACATCGCACAGCGTCTTGGTCGCCTACAAGGTATCAATGCGCCGGAGTTCTTCGACAAAGGTGTGTTCGCATCGATGTTTGCAACGCTTAAACAGCAACAGTACTTAGATAACGACGGTAACTGTGATTTAGAAAAGACTCAGCAATTCGCTAAGCTTCTTTATTCAATGCTTTACCCAGAAGTACGATTGACGATTCAAGAGAGCATCCACCAAGTAGAGTAAGCGCTTGGCTAGCTCGCTTTATTCGCTAGACTGAAACGATCAAAAAAGGCACCTAATGGGTGCCTTTTTATTTTCGTTCTCTTTAGCTTTAATTGCTATTTACCAGAAGGTAATAAACAAGCCAAAGGTGACTGCCATTCCAACATAGTTGTTGTTCAGGAAAGCCTGGAAACATAAGTCACGGTCACGATGACGCATCAGGTGTTGCTGATACACAAACAAGCTACCTGCCACTAACAATGCCCAGTAAAAGGTATCACCCAATTGGTAATGCATACCCAACGCAATCAACATCGCCAGTGTTACAAGCTGCAAGAAACCAACAATCAACTTATCAAAGCGGCCAAACAAAATCGCTGTCGACTTAATGCCAATCTTCAGGTCATCATCTCGGTCAACCATCGCATATTGCGTGTCGTAAGCAATCGTCCACAGCGCATTAATAACAAAGATAAACCAGACCACACTTGGCAGTTCATTGGTTTGTGCTGCCCACGCCATTGGAATCGCCCAGCTAAACGCCAGCCCAAGGAATAACTGTGGAAGGTGCGTAAAACGCTTCATGAAAGGGTAGATGAACGCTAAGCCAACCCCGATAAAAGAGAGTTTAATCGTCAAAAGGTTCATAGTAAGTACCAGCAAGAATGAAACCACAGCTAGCACTAAAAAGAGGATTATCGCTTCCTTACTCGACACCAAACCTGAAGGTAATGGACGCTGCTTGGTGCGTTTAACGTGTCCATCCACTTTGCGATCGGCAAAATCATTGATCACACAGCCAGCTGAACGCATCAGCACCACACCGAGTACGAAAACAACCAAGACATCCAAGTCCGGCATGCCTTGCGCGGCGATAATCAGTGACCATAACGTAGGCCAAAGAAGTAATAGGGTACCAATCGGGCGATTCATTCGCGTTAATTGCCAATACGCCTTCGCTTTGGTGGCAAGCATTTACACACTCTCCTTAGAGTAAATGGGTGATGTTGGTAAAAACAGTTCTGCCACAAGCATCGGTTTATGGTTCATCCATAATCGAGAACGACGTGCGAGCAATCGCTCATCGCCTGCAATAACCCAACCGACTTGCAGCGCATCTCGCTCCACGTTCTCAGCACTGAAAACGGTTAATCCAAGCGGGACATTACCTTGTTGAGAAAGGTCGGAATGCTGATCTTCTAGCGTAACTCGGGGAATCAAAGTTCGACCTAACACCCACGGTTCGCCATCACCCTTTAAAATCACTTTACGCAGTAAGCAATCAAACGATGATAAAAGATGTTCCTCGTCTTGTTGTAGCCTTGAGCGTTCTACAACTTGATTATGAAGCAACTCAACAGACAGGTGTTGACAGCTCTTGCCCAACTTGCGAGAAAGAGAACCTTGCTCCATAAGCCACTCTTTGGTGGTTTCATTAGGAAAATCAAATGTTTCTGTACTTTGCCAATCTACATTCATTAACGAATTAAGATACAGCGATATTGGCTGATTCATACTAGTATTCAATAGGTGACTTTACACGTACAATAAAGCTTCAACTTTCGAACAAAATTAAAGCGTTCTTCGAATTGTAAACGTATTTAGATTTAGACCGCTCATTGTAACAAGACTAATGCGTTTCGAATATCGCGAATAAACTAAAGAAAAGTCACAAATATGCACAAACGTTATGTAGCCCAAATAATTCTTGCGATTACCCTACTCTTTTCAGCATCAAGTTTCGCGGAAGAGGAGTCAGCACCCAAACTAGCCTACTTCACGCTAGAGCCAGACCTGACCACCAATTTTTACACTAAAGGTAAAAAACTGGGCTACATTCAGGTTCGCCTCGATATCATGGTTGCGAACAGCAATGACCTGGCTGCCATTGAGCACCACCAACCATTAATTCGCGATGCCGTGATTGAATTACTTGGTAAACAAAACGAAGAAACGATTAAATCTCTGTCTGGTCGTGAAGATTTGAGAAAGACTTTGGTTGAACACCTCAACAAGATTCTTCTGCCTGAGACGGGCAAAACCCTGATTGCTGACTTACTGTTTACCAAATACCTTTATCAGTAATTCTGTAACAACGAATCCCAATAAAAAAAGCGGCTCATCTGGCCGCTTTTTTTGTATCTCTCGATTCTCGGAAACTAACGCGCTAGCTTGTTGCCGATTTCGGCGCTTTCATTGAATCTACAAATCCGATAATCACACCTGCGACTAAACCTGCCAAGTGAGCGGTATTAGCGATAGCCATAAACGGCTGCATATACCCAAGCACTAACCACACCAACATAAAGCCGACAATCTGTCTTGGAATGCCCAAACCAAGTTGCGGTGCTTTGGCGCCAACTACCCATAGGTAACCAACCAAGGCATACACAACCCCAGATAAGCCACCGAAGTTCGCACCTTCAACCCAATATTGACCTGCGCCAGAAAGCGCAGAAGAGACAGCAAAGATCTGCAGTAACTTAAGGCCGCCTAACTTTTTCTCAATATCTCCGCCCAGTTGCCACCACCACAAGATGTTGAATGCGATGTGCATAACCGAGAAATGCAAAACCGCGTGACTGAGCCAGCGCCACAATTGCCACTGCTGTCCATCAACCGCAGGGAAATGTAAGGCATTAAAAATCGCCTGCCCGAAACCTATCTGTTGCAGAGCAAAAATCACCACACACACCAGCATGATGCTGAGTGTCACAGGGCCAGCTTTGGCTTTTATCATGCCCATGAAGCTAGGTGTGTGGTAATGAAAGTTGCTCTTTCTGGTCTCTGCCATGTCCCAAGACGCCGCTTGATAGCGCTTATGATTGGGTTCCGACAAGAAGCGATTGAGCTCAGCTTCGGTTTCAAGCTGAAATTGGCTATCAATAAGCCAAAGCGCAACACGCCCCTCCCCCTCAGGAGACATCTGAATAGGGATCTGACGAGACGCCATATAATCAATAAATGCTTGAGCAAGACGTGGGTTGTCTAACACCATCAATCTAATCATTGTTACTTCCTATTCATGCTATGAGAGATGCTTGAGCGTAAAGGTAATTAACCAGCAATCACGGGAAGTTCAGCACGGTGCCAAGCTTCGAAACCGCCATCTACACTATATACCTCTTCAAAGCCTTGGTTCACTAAATATTGTGCAGCACCTTGGCTGCTAATACCGTGGTAACACATCACCAAGATAGGTTGTTCGAACTCAACCTCATCCATGAACGACACCATAGTATCGTTGGTAAGGTGGTAGGCTGTTTTTGAGTGCGCAACCGCAAAAGACTGCGGGTCACGTATATCGACAAGTCGAGCATCACCTTGTTCAATGAGGGCTTGAGCGCCTTTAACGTCGATATGTTTAAACTGGTCCATGACTTTCTCTTTTTATACTGATTTACTTTGCTGCCATTGTAACCTATCCCAAGGCTAACAATCACATCCACTTAATAAGGTTATCCACCAGCGATCACTTTTACACCATTTGTGGATAAATCTGTGAATTGCGTGAATAAAGTGCCTTTTGGAAAATAGATCCACAACATGTAGTAATGATCCTGATCTAACTGTGGGTTAACTAAAACATATCCCCACTCGAAAAACCCGTTCAAAGCCTTACTACACCCTGCTTTTAGACAGCTGACGAATAAACTTCTCACAGAGTTATCCACAAAATCATTTTGCAAATTCCGATCGCAAAACTTGAGAAATCGATCCAAAACAAAAAGGCCGAGATCTCTCGATCTCGGCCTTTTCAAAATTCAGTTATTTGCTAGCTACTATTTAGATACCAAATATGATTAGAAACTAAATGCTATTAGAAATCACCAACAGCTTGTTTCAGTTTCTTCATCGCATTCTTTTCTAATTGGCGAACACGCTCTGCAGAAATGCTGTAGGTATCCGCTAAGTCTTGTAGCGTTGCTTTGTTGTCATCTAACCAACGTGAGCGAACAATGTGTTGGCTACGCTCGTCTAAGCTTGCTAGTGCTAGCCCTAGGCGATTGTTGGTGTGTGACTCCCAGTTAGCCGCTTCAACCGTTTCAGCAACGTCTGATGCTTTGTCTTCTAGGTAGTAAACTGGAGCAGTGTAAGCAGAACCGCCGTCGTCGTCGTCCATAGGCGCTTCAAACGTCGCGTCTTGTGCCGCTAAGCGAGATTCCATTTCACGAACTTCTGAAGGCTCAACACCTAGCTCACGAGCAACCGTCTCAACTTCGCCGTTGTTAAACCAACCTAAACGCTTTTTAGACTTACGAAGGTTAAAGAACAGTTTACGCTGTGCCTTAGTTGTCGCAATTTTAACAATGCGCCAGTTACGCAGCACGTATTCATGGATTTCAGCTTTGATCCAGTGAACTGCGAAAGAAACCAATCGAACACCAACTTCTGGGTTGAAGCGCTTAACAGCCTTCATCAAGCCGATGTTACCTTCTTGGACGAGATCAGCCATTGGCAGCCCGTAGCCAGAGTAGCCTCTTGCAACGTGCACCACGAATCGTAAGTGAGAAAGGATCAAGCCTTTCGCAGCGTCGATCTCACCTTTGTAATGTAATCGCTCTGCAAGTCCACGTTCCTCTTCAGGCGTCAGCATTGGGTAGCTGTTCGCTGAGCGGATATAGCTATCTAAACTATCTTGTGTGACTAAAGCCATTTGATACGCTTGGTTTGCCATTCGGTTCCTCATCAATCTCTGATCTGGAGTAATACATCTATTAAAACCCGACAATCTTGAACCTAAAATGAACAGGTTTCAAGGAGGGGGAAGTAATTATGCATAATCAATTCGTCTATACAAGGCAAAAACTGGTTAAGAAGTGCCTATTTTTCGTCTAAATATGACTCTATTCACCTAAACTGGTTCAATTTCTTTTAGGTGACGCTGTGCAGAAAGCTTCGCAGCCACACTACCAAGCAGGGTTCCGACGATCAAAAGCAGTAAAGATTCATCCCAGCTCAGGCCAATTAAGCGGAAGTGGCTGTCATACAGCTGAGCCAAGTCATCCACTGCACTGTTCAGTAATACGGTAATCAATGCCGTCATTACCCAAGCGCTAATCGAACCTAAAACACCAAACCACATCCCAGCATAAAGGTATGGGCGAAGTATGTAGCTGTCGGTCGCACCAATCAGCTTCATGGTTTGAATCTCTTCTTTATGCGCCAATACATTAAATCGTAATGTATTGCCGATAATTAAAAATACTGCGCCTAGCATTAATACCGTTAAGGTAATCACGATGACGGCTGCTAGCGCTTTGATAGCGTCTAACCTGGCTAACCAGTCTTCATCTAGGCGAACGTCGGTCACTAATTCTTGTTTTTTAACAGTACCAGCGAGTTCTTTAATTTGAGTATCTCTGTGTACGCTTGGCGTAATCACCAGCACACCAGGCAGTGAATAGTCATCTAGGATAGTTAGGGCATCTTCGAAACCAGAATACTGGCTGAGATCGGCAAGTCCTTGCTGCGGTGAAATGTATTCCACCAGCTCAACTTGCTCCCAACTTTCAATTTCATCCTTGAGCACCATTACTCTAGGCTCAGGAATGCCATCCTCTACATAAGCACTAATTTGTGACGGGCTTGTGACATCTTGCGCCACTTCACCCACGTTTTTGCCCAATAGGTACAAACACGCAGGCATCGCCAACGCCATTGAGATCACCGCAAGGGTCAGCAAATTACCTAGCGGGCGCTGCCACATCTGCGAGAACGATGACTTAGCTTGTTTCCAATGCACAACAAAGAAGCCATCACTTGAAGCGCGGCTTGCTGCTCGATTAGATTGAGGTTTCTTGATGCGCTTATTAGCGGCCATAATCTTCAACCTCACTCAAAAAGCCTTGGTTTAATTCAAGATGACGATATTGAGGGCGAGTGTTCACTAACCCGATATCGTGCGTCGCTAGGATGATCGTCACACCGGCACGGTTAAACTCTTCAAACAGTCGCAGCACACGGTTAGATAGTTCAGGGTCTAGGTTACCCGTTGGCTCATCCGCTAAAAGTAGAGTTGGACGGTTTACCACGGCGCGAGCAATACCCACGCGTTGCTGTTCACCACCAGAAAGCTGACTTGGTAAACAACGAGCTTTGTCGAGTAAGCCAGTTTTATCCAACGCAGCACTCACTCGGCGCTTTATTTCATTTTCAGAAATAGATTCAATACGCATAGGCAGAGCAACGTTATCGAAGATCGAACGATCCATCAGCAGGCGATGGTCTTGAAAAACAATCCCAATATTACGGCGTAAAAACGGGATGTCTTTGGCTGGGATACGTGTGATGTCGTGATCGTTGAACCAGACGCGTCCATCGGTTGGACGCTCTATCGCGCAGATCAACTTCAGCAAGGTACTTTTACCAGCACCGGAGTGCCCGCCTAAAAATGCCATCTCTCCACGTTTGAGGTGAAAGTCCACTTTTTGGAGCGCTTGGCGTCCGCCTCGGTAGGCTTTACTCACTTGCTGAAATTTGATCACCGAAAATTCCTCTTACGATCACTAATATCAAATTTAAAACGGTAGCAGGTTAAGGATAAACCACTTTGCTACTCGCGTTACTCTTCGCGGCTAAATAGCGCTTCAATAAAGTCTTTTGACTCAAATGGACGCAAGTCGTCAATGCCTTCACCAACACCAATGTAACGAATTGGAATCTGGAACTGGTCTGCAATTGAGAAAATCACACCACCTTTCGCCGTACCATCAAGTTTAGTTAGCGTAATACCCGTTACCGGTGCAACTTCACTGAATAGTTTTGCTTGGCTGATAGCGTTCTGACCAGTACCAGCATCAAGCGTTAGCATGATTTCGTGTGGTGCAGAGTCATCAATCTTCTTCATTACGCGAACAATCTTACGTAACTCTTCCATTAGGTTGCTCTTGTTCTGCAAACGACCGGCAGTATCGGCAATCACTACGTCAACGCCACGTGCTTTCGCCGCTTCAATTGCATCGTAGATAACTGACGCACTGTCCGCACCTGTGTGCTGAGCGATAACAGGTACATCGTTACGCTGACCCCAAACCTGAAGTTGTTCAACAGCTGCTGCACGGAAGGTATCACCCGCCGCTAGCATCACTTTCTTGCCTTCATTTTGGAATTGTTTCGCCAGCTTACCGATAGTGGTTGTCTTACCCACACCGTTCACGCCAACCATTAAGATAACGTAAGGTGTTTTAGTCGTATCAACAACTAATGGCTGTTCCACTTGGCTTAGGATGTCCGCCATCTCATCTTTGAGCAGACCATAAAGTGCTTCACCGTCTTTTAGGTCATTGCGAGATGCTTTTTCTGTCAAGTTTTCAATGATCTTCACTGTGGTATTCATACCCACATCAGCGATCAGAAGCTGCTCTTCTAGCTCTTCAAACAGGTCTTCATCGATTTGCTTGCCTTTGAACAAACCAAAGAAGCCAGCACCAATGTTTGCTTTAGTACGGCTTAGGCTGCGCTTAAGGCGAGCAAAGAAGCTTTCTGTTGGCTTCTCTTGTACTTCTTCAACCTTAGCTTGAGGAGCAACGACTTCTTCCTGTTCTGCTTCTGCTTCTGCTTCTGCTTCTGCTTCTGCTTCTGCTTCTGCTGGGACAGGTTGCTGTTCTTGTTGAGCCTCTTCAAGCGCTTGCTCTGATTCAGCAAGCTCAGATTCAACTGACTCAGCTTCAGTTGATTTAATTACTTCAGCTTCAGACGCGGCCTGTTCAGCCTCGACTTGTGATTCAACTTCAGTTTGATCTTCAACGTTTTCTACGTTCGCTTCATTCTGAGTCTTTGGGCTTTGTTCTTCTTCACCAAAACCAAGCCACGATAATAATCCGCGCTTCTTTTTTTCCGTCATCCGAGGAGTTTCCTAGATCTACTAATTAACTGTATTGACTTAATGCACGTCGACTCTTTGCTATTGTTATACAATACAAGCTTGTACAAACGAATAGTAAAGAAAAATGACAAAGCAGTGATAAGTTTGCTTTTAGCTTGATACACTTTGTCATTGCAAATTTATTTAATACTCGAACCAACTTAAATTGGGCTCGGTATAGTATCACTTTATTAGCGGTCAAAAAATCTATGGTAAGACGTCGCCAGCAAAACACATCACAAAAAAAGCCATCCGGTGGCTTTGTTCGAATTATTAGTGGCTCATGGAGAGGCAGAAAGCTACCTGTTCATGATTTAGAAGGCTTACGCCCAACCATTGACCGAGTAAAAGAGACCCTCTTTAACTGGGTGGCACAAGATATCCCAAATTCGACCTGCTTAGACGTATTCGCAGGTTCTGGTGGTTTAGGTTTTGAAGCAGCTTCTCGCCAAGCAAAAATGGTGACGCTGCTCGAAATGAATCAAAAGGCCGCCAAGCAGCTTTCTGATAATGCTAAAGAGCTCAAAGCGGACAACATCAATGTGGTGAATACTGATGCCATATCTTTCCTTAAGAAGCCAGGTACCCCTTACGATATGGTTTTCCTTGATCCACCATTTCGTAAAGGCTTGTTAGCAGAGACAGTACAACTGCTTGAGAGTAATGGCTGGCTTGCAGATGACGCCATCATTTACGTTGAGACAGAGAAAGAGCTGAAACTCGAAGCGATGCCAGAAAACTGGGAATTACATCGCGATAAGACCACCGGCCAGTCGAGCTACCGACTGTTTAATCGAATCACTGAAGAATAGGAGTTATTGAATGAAGTTCTTGCTTCCACTAGCAAAAACAGCCATCGCCTTTGTTTGGTTTATCTTAATCGCCAATATTTTCTACCCGTTCCCGGGTAATGCGGCGATTGCGCTTTATATCATGACCGCATTCTTGTTCTTCATGCACGGCCTGCAGATGCTGATCTTTATCGGTGCCTTCGGCGATAAGATCGAGATGTCACGTTGGGAGAAATGGTCAATCTTGATTTTCGGCGTCTTTGCCCTACTCGATATCCGTCGTAAGCACATGATGTAATCGAAATAAAAACCGAAGACACAAATACAAAAACGCCGCTCAGTAGAACGGCGTTTTTTTATTGAGTAATGATAGCAACACTAGCCCATGTAGCCCTTCACACCATCCAAGAACATTTGAGTCGATAGCATAACAAGTAACAAGCCCATCAAGCGCTCAATGGCTTTAAGCCCTCTCTCACCTAGTACTCGTAGGAAGAAGCCATTAAACATCAGGATAAAGAAGGTAGCGCCCCATGCCAGCATCACAGCCGCTGAAAGCTCTAACATGTTGTCTGGATGCTGTGTCGACAGCAGAATCAGTGCAGCAATCACTGACGGACCTGCAATCATAGGGATCGCCATCGGCACAATAAACGGCTCTTCACCAGCCGCTAGGCCAGTAATGCTGCCTGCGCTTGGGAAAATCATCTTAATCGCGATAATAAATAGAATAATACCACCAGAGATACTCAAGGTTTCAGGCTGTACGTGCAGGAAGTTCATGATGCTTTGACCGGCAAACAAGAACAGCAACAAGATAACCAGTGCGAACATCAGCTCACGAATCAGAACAATACGGCGACGCTTCGGGTCAATATGCTTAAGGATAGAGAGCACGATTGGCAGGTTGCCAAGCGGGTCCATGATAAGAAACAGCATGGTTGCTGCAGATAAGATTTCCATAAGTTTGTCTCGAAAAGCGTAAGTGCGCGGAGTATAGCAGCCTCAACATTGATTTTCGAACGCAGTGGTAAACGGGTTAACTTATGCTTGTAGAGTGGAAAGTTGTTAGAAGGAAAATTGGCAAAAGCAGATTGAAAGGTAATGAAAAGAGTGAATCCAAAACATGCACCCACTCTCTATTCACGAATAAAACAAGCCACTAAGAATTAGTGATTACACACACGTTCGCGGTTAGTGCAAAGCTTGTCATCGACAAAGACAACCTTTTCCATCTTCAAGAAAAACTTCAACAGGCTATCTAAATCCAGATCATTGAGCTTACAAGTATGGAAGCGAGCTTCTTCGCCATAGGTTTGAGCAAGCGCTAATGTCAGCTCTTCGCGAGTCAGTGGCTTTTCACTAAGCAGGTTTAAAACGTTGTGTGCGTGAATTTCAGTCGTCATAACTCAATCTCATATTTAATGAATTACATGTAGAGTACCGAGTTTTAGCAACGTCGTTTTGATGTAGCTCAGGCTTGAGAGAGCTCTACCCTAAATAGTAATCGATGCGACGATGAGTGCGTGTGCAAGAAAGTAACTACCCGTTACCCAAAAGTAAGCGCCCTTGATTGGGCTGCGGTAACTGTTTAGTGCATAGGCTAAGGCCGAAAGGAGCAGCACGCTACAACCGGCAAAACCGACCGCGTGTGATAACTGAGGATCCAGCAGCCAAACCTCACCAGAAGCCCATGCTAGCTGAATAAGCACAATGCCCATGATGACCACAGGAAAGACGAGTTTGTCTAAGCGTGGCAGCAGTAAAAAGAAAGCAACAATGCAGGCCGCTAATAACAGCGCGAACAACCACCAAACCATTTCTCCCGATAGTTGTAACCAAAAAGCTTTGCTGTAACAGAGTTGAGCCACTAAGAAGCAGACAAAATGCAGAGGACGTTTTTGAGTGAGAGTATGAAGCACATCTGCGATCGCAGAGATAGCCAACCCCGCGACTATCCAATAGGTAAAGTCAGCCACAACCGACTGAGTTAAAGCAATAGTCGCTAATAATACAAAGGTAAATACCTTATACGATAAGGCCTGACCGATATGTCCATGTTTCGTTCCTGCTATTGCTCCGATACCAGATAAGGAAACCGCTAACCAACTCCACATACCACTTGCCCTATTGCTTTAAATCGTCGCCAGTCTAGGCACACGAGTGTTGATGTAAAGCCTAAGCCTTTCAAAATTGGATCTTGATTACGCTTCCACTAAAAAGAGCCTCTTTCGGTTGAAGCCATGACAATTACGCGGAGATAACGATGATTCGTTTAAAACTAGAGCGATTCTTCGTTAAACCCATCGAAAAGCACCTTACAGTGCCCAGCTTTTCATTTTGGTTATTTCTAACCTAGCCAAATCGCTAAAACCCGTCAAAAACAGCCAAAAATAACATTTTAAAATTTGAAATCCTCACATTAAAAATCAATAAATACAATAATTTAAACATTAAAAATGAAAATTAAAAAGGAATTAAAAACCTCAAACATACCTAGCTTTGTAAAGTAAGTAACTTGCGTTATTTCAGCTCCTGTTTGTCAGAATTTTCCTAGCTCCTTGTCAAATCAGCCACCAAAAACAAGACAAAAATGCACAAACAAAACCAAATCTAACCCAGAAGCCACCAGCCCCCATTAATACAGTTTAACAACCTTTAACAATATAAACTACACATAACAACCATTATAAAACAGCAACTTAAATCAAATAAGAACAAACATGAATCACAACGAACAAAATAAGAACACACCAAAAAACACAGTTAAACACCCCCAAACAAGCCAATATCCAATAGTTTTCTACCACTTTTAAGGCTTTCGAAAGTAATTCTTGATCTAATCCTATAAGTGGGCTATTCTTTAAAACATAGCGAGAGACAACCAAATTTAGGAGTAGTGTTATGATTTCATCTTCGCAAAGACAAGGACTTGTAATGATCGCGGTAGTTGTAGGTCTAATGACACTACCGATGATGTACTAAGCAAGTTACAAATAAAAAAAGGGACGCCATGAGCGTCCCTTTTTTTGTTCAAATTTTTCACTTCGAAAACAGATGCAGTGTTAACACATCCCAGTTCGCATAGTAGAAACCCGCTGCGGCTAAAGTCATTGTCATCATCAATAAGATCGCAACACGCCAGATAAAACGACCGCTTCGTGGAGTCAGCTCCTTCTCACAATCGTTACACATCATGATGAATTTATGCTGGTCTTCCAACTGAGCGTCATGCTCATTCACTACCTTGTTACGACACGTTGCGATATAACGCAGCTTACTTACCATATCGTGCGGTAGCCTTTCTTCACAGCTTGTCACAAGCTCGTGCAATCCTTCGCCTTCAGCGTGATATTGAAGTCTCAATAATTTTTCTATATTGCGAGTTCTTGTCACCACTTTTTCAATGTCGGTCATCTTGGCCTCCCACTCCACACTATAATTCTAGTCGAGCATTTCCTTATTCTTATACAAAATCATCGCTATTTACGTGAGAAAGAGACAATAAATAACAATGCTTTATCCCAAACTGGCCATTAAATGTGATATCAGCCGAAAAATAATCAGCTTTGCTTACAGCAGTTCACGAATAGCGGCTTTAAACACATATCCCTATTGCCCGAAAGACTAGAATAACCATCACGACTACATGGAGGTTATATGCCTAACTCACTCTTTTTTGCCATCTTTGCACTCGCAGGTCTAGCGGCCTGGGGTTTTCTTGTTTTTTATCGAAAACATATGCAAGGCGAGAACGCACCAGAAAAGAAAGTGAACGTGACGGTATTAGATAAACAGTCCATCGACCTTCCTGACGCAGAACCCGGTCAAGAAGATCAAGAATACTGGATTTACGTTCAACGCGGTATGGTTGGTCCGAAACGAGAATTCCAAGTCGGAATCCACTATTTCCACGCACTTAATCCTGGCGATAAAGGAACCTTGACCTACCAAGGCGATAAGTTCTTACACTTTGCGTTGAAGCGCTAATCATAAGCCGCTTCAACGATTCATCAAAAGCGACCATCAGCGATAATAACTAATGGCTTTAGTATTAACGACTAAGGCAATAACCAGCGCGTTTTCTCAGATTTAGAGACCATCCAGCTCATCCACAGCGCGCCAGCACCACTGATCACAATCCACAATGGGATAACCCACGCAGGATGTCCTTGGTACCAACCAAACTCTTTCATTGGCCACAAGAAGATAGGATGCAGCAGGTAGATACCTAAGCTGTGCTTACTGATAAAGCCTACCACTTGGTTACCTTTCTCAGATAATCCTTCTCCGTAGTAACGACACAGCATAAACACCATGCTAGCTGCTAATACGGTATTCAGCGTCTTGTATGATAACCAACGGCCAACCGTGTACTCCTCGGCGATTAAACTCGCATCAACCACCATGTAAACTGTGGTTAACAACGCCAGCGCACCGAGCCCTGCACTCACCCCAACGGTGAACTTGTTAAGCGGCACCTTCTTGTACAACAGGTAGCCCAGTGGCAAGTAGCCTGTGTAAAGCCATAACTCATGACTCCACGGGCCATCAATTCTCAGTAAGAACAGTAACGTCGTGAACAACCACACCGCTGTGAAGCCATAGACTGCTTTGTCGCCATACTTTCTGACCATGATCTGTAAAAAAGGAATCACAAAGTAGAGCGGGATAAAGTAATAGAAGAAACCAAGGTGGTAGTAGGTGTAGTGATGATAACTATTGAGTAACACATCCCAGCTGACGTCGGCATCAAAGCCCATCGCAGACCAGCCAGATAGATAGGTATAGAAAAGCGACCAGACGATGAAAGGTATCAATACCTTGCCTAAGCGTCGCTTGAGGTAGTATTTAGCATCAAATGGGCGCTGATCGCTTAGCATCAAGGCGCCGGTTATCAGTATAAAGACAGGCACCGCCCAGCGGCTGAAGCCATTGACGGTGATTGCTGTTAACCATTCGCCGAAAGGAATCGTTCCTAGCTCATTGCGATAAGGCGCCAAAACATGAATCGCGATAACCGCTACGGCCGCGACACATCGTGCTAAATCAAAAAAGAGAATTCGCTGCTTCATGTAAATGCCTGATTAATATTCAATCATTCTACTATAGCAATAAAAAAGCTGACCGGAATAAATACCAAGTCAGCTTATTGTTAAAGGAGAAGCATATCGCGAATTAATCTTATACGAATGAGCAGTTGCAACTTTCGCCCTTACGAATGAGACCTATGCGGCAGATGTTTGCGGCACCTTAGGTAAACGCAGAGAGATCACCGTTGTGATTGCTAAGAATGCGAACGATACCCACAAACATGCAGGCAAGCCGCCCATTTGGAATACTAAGCCTGACAAGATTGTGCCAATCAAGCGACCCATTGCATTCGCCATGTAATAGAAGCCAACATCAAGCGACACACCATCGCCTTTCGCGTAACTCACAATCAGGTACGAGTGAAGGGATGAGTTCACCGCGAAGATGGCACCAAACACCATCAAGCCACCAATGATCACTAACTCTGGTTGCCAACCTATTTGCACCGCATAAGCGATAGCACCTGTAACGATAGCCAGAGCACCCGCCCATAATAACGCTGCATGACCGTCTGGAACCTTGCCTTGTGCCTTACCCGTAATCTTAGGTGCAATGCCCTGTACGAAGCCGTAAGCGATGGTCCAAGCCGCTAGGAAGCCACCAACCCATGAATGGTCCCAACCAAATACGCTGCCCAGATAGATTGGCAGAGCAATCACAAACCACACGTCACGAGCACCAAACAGGAACATACGCGCCGCAGACAGGATGTTGATGGATTCAGATTTAGAGAAGATCTGTTTGAACTTAGACTTGGTCTTCGCCTTACCCATGTCCGCTTCTAAGCTCAGCACACTGCCAATAAAGACCAAGGTCAACACGGCTGCCATCGCAAGCACTGCATATTGGAAGCCAATCGTCGAAAGCAACAAGCCGCCAATAAAGAAGCCAGCACCTTTAAGCGCATTCTTAGATCCGGTCAGAATCGCAATCCACTTATACAAGGCACCTTGTTGTTCATCCGGTACCAAGGTTTTGATTGAGCTCTTAGCACTCATCTTATTGAGGTCTTTAGCGATACCAGACAGTGCCTGCGCAGCCATCACCCAAGGGATAGTCAACATGGCCGATGGCAGTGCCAGCATGCCTAAGGCGAAGACTTGCATCCCTAAGCCGATGTTCATGGTCTTATTGAGACCAAGACGCGCGCCCAACCAACCACCGATTAGGTTAGTCACCACACCAAAGAATTCATAGAAAAGGAACAGTGAGGCGATCTCTAACGAACTGTAGCCAAGGTCGTAAAAATACAGGACCACCAGCATACGAAGTGCACCATCAGTAATGGTGAAATTCCAGTAGTTGAAAGTCACCAACATGTATTGGCGAACGCTCTTACTTAGATTTGAAAACATAACGCTATCTCTGCAATCTAAACAAAAAGAGCTTTTAGATCATAGGTGTCCAAAAGCTCTAATTCTTACTTTCCACTTAACTTATACTCAAAATAATTGGAGTTGCAGCTAGGCAACAAGCAAGTTCAGCCCTATGAGCATAGGTGTTCTATGTGATTAGGGCGGCCGGCGCTCCGGTGAACTTGCGCAGTTAACAACGCTGCAGGTTCAAGTATGAAGAGCTACGCAGAAGCTACGCCGTTGATATACTCAACCTGAATAGGTTTAGTAAAAGCACCTGGACGAAGCGCCTGAACTTCTTGAACAATCTTGCTCAGATCCCAACTCTTCTCTAGCAGTAGGTGTGCAGCCAGTAAGCCAGTACGACCAGAACCGCCCATGCAGTGCATCGCTACCTTACCGCCGTTATCGACAACTTGGTGTAGCGCAGGGCTCGCTGCTTGCCATTTCGCAGCAAAATCAGCACCTGGTGCACAATCGTCTTCAATTTCGATTTGGAACCACTGCATGCCTAGTGCTTGCGCTTTCTCACCTAGCTCAGAAACATTCTTGCTCGCCAGTTCTTCACTGTCTAAAGCCGTCACAATCGCTTCTACGCCTTGCGCTTTAAGTTGAGCTAGAGATGCGTCTAGGTCAGCTTCTTTGGTACCTGGGCACGGAGTAAGCACTAACGCACCAGTTTCTAAATCTAGTTGCCATGTTGGATGTGTCATTATGTAATCTCTTAAATTCTTATAGAACCAATACTCAAAATAATTGGAGTTGCAGCTAGGCAACAAGTAAGTTCAGCCCTATGAGCATAGGGGCTCTATGTGATTAGGGTGAACTTACGTAGTTAACAACGCTGCAGCTTCAAGTATGAAGAGTATTATGCCAAACCAACGGTACGTACTAGCTCTGCTGTACGTGTCGCGTAGCCCATCTCGTTATCGTACCAAGCGTAGATCTTAACCATGCGCTTACCTACCAACATAGTTGATAGTGCATCTACGATAGTTGAGCGTTGGTCGCCTTTGTAATCGATAGAAACCAGTGGACGCTCTTCAAAGCCAAGAATGCCTTTCAGTTCGTTCTCAGACGCTTCTTTCAGCATCGCGTTAACTTCTTCTGCTGTTGTATCTTGCTTCACTTCGAAGATGATGTCAGTCAGAGAAGCATTCGCTAGTGGTACACGAACCGCGTGGCCGTTGATACGGTTTTCAAGCTCAGGGAAGATCTCAACAATCGCTTTAGCACTGCCCGTTGTTGTAGGGATAAGGCTCATGCCACATGCACGTGCGCGGCGTAAGTCTTTGTGGGGCGCATCTAGGATAGTTTGCGTGTTGGTTAGGTCGTGAATTGTAGTGAAAGACGCATTCTCGATACCAAGCTTCTCGTTGATCACTTTAACCACTGGCGCGATACAGTTTGTTGTACAAGACGCGGCGGTTACGATTTTGTGCACTGCTGGGTCGAAGATGTTGTCGTTCACACCAACAACGATGTTTGCGATGCCTTCTTCTTTCACTGGCGCTGATACCACAACACGCTTCACGCCCTGCTCTAGGTATTTGTTTAGGAAAGATGTCTTACGGTGAACACCTGTCGCTTCGATAACCACATCACAACCAGACCAATCGATCGCGTCAATGTCGCGCTCTTTGGTGGTTTTGATGCGTTGGCCGTTGATGATCATCTCATCGCCTTCAACCGAAACTTCGTGGTTCCAACGACCTTGTACTGAATCGAACTCTAAAAGGTGCGCCAGCGTCGCAGTGTCGCCAGCAACATCATTAATTTGTACAAACTCTAGCTCAGCCCAATCGAATGCTGCGCGAAGTGCTAGACGGCCGATACGGCCAAAACCATTGATACCTACTTTCACTGTCATCGTATTTTCTCTCAGTTAATTGCCTTCATATTTGAAGCCGCAGCGTTGTTGACTACGTTCACTTACCCTAATCACATAGAACCACTATGCTCATAGGGATAAGCTCACTTGTCGCCTAGCTGCAACTCCAACTATTTCGGCAATAAGTTTTAATGTATTTAAACGCAACATTGAGGGCGTGAAGCTATCGCTTCTAGGCGCTCAATGTCGTGTTGATATTCAGTTTTCAAACAGTTCGATGCGATAAGGTCATCAATTAACTTTAGCATCCAACCCGGTAAATCTTGTGACAGGCGGTAAAACACCCACTGTCCTTGGCGAACGTCAGTCAAAATGCCGTTTGAGCGTAACTGCGCAAGGTGACGAGAAACCTTTGGCTGACTTTCTTGTAATGCCTGAGTCAACTCACCAACAGAAAGGCACTCTTGGCGCACAATCAACATTAAGCAACGCACTCGCGTTTCATCAGACAGTAATTTAAAAAATTGGTGAGGAAGCATAACTACATACTCATATATGGATATACGTATATATTAGTTATAAAAAAACGCACGTCAAGGCGTGCGTTTCAATTGTCATAAAAGTTTAACGAAAGGAAATCAGAGCTGATTAGTCACGGTATGGCTCCAACGTCGAGCTTCGGTGAGCTCCGTTCTTACCTGTTCCACACTTAAACCTAAGTCGGCACAGTGTTCATCAATCTGCTGCCAGTCAGCGTGTTCAAAGCTCTCTTCAAGTGCTAACAAGGTGCCATAAGGCCCTTCTCTGCGCAGCAAAGCGACCTTAATGCTCTTACACAGTGGTAATTGCTCTACGAGGTTCTCTAGTGACAGGTCGAGCAAAGCATCAAGCAAGGAGAACAAACCGATCATAAAGGCTTGCTCAGTGTGCCCTTCAAACGCTTGATAACGAGACATGCGCTGACAAAATTGCGCTCGCTGTAAAGACAAGCCATACAACTCTTTCGGCTTTTTATCAGAGACATAAGAGGCCACCGCCAAAGAGACAAACATTTTCAGCTTCTCTTGCCCCAGATAAACCAAGGCTTGACGAAATGACGAGATAGTTACCTCAAGACGAGGCGACATGGTGTTTACAAAGCGCAGTAGCTTGTAGGACAGAGCAACATCCTTCGCGACGATGCTTTCGACACGTTGGAAGTCGACATCCGGCTTGCACACTTCTTGGAACAGCTCCATGGCAATCACTTGCTCAGGGCTGATGTACTTGGTCTTGATGATTTCCGGTTTACTAAAGAAGTAGCCTTGGAAGAACTTAAAGCCCGCCTCTTTGGCTTGCTGAAATTCTTGTTCAGTTTCGACTCGTTCAGCAAGAAAGCTAAATTTCTTTCCCTGATGCGCCCTAACCAAATCACACGCCTCATCTAAGCCCATCTGCATGATATCGAGCTTAACAATGTGTGTATATCTGAGGAAACGTTCCCATTCTGGTGTCGAAGTAAAGTCATCTAGGGCAATCATGTAGCCCGCTTGGTAGAGCTCTTTAACGGCTTCTAATAACTCATCGGTCGGTTGGCAGGTTTCAAGGATCTCAACCACCACCTTGTCTTTCGGCAAGCTCAAAGGCAGCCGACGAATCAGGCTTTGATACGGGAAGTTAATAAAGCAGCGTGAAGATGGGATCGAAGGGTTAAGCCCGACCGACAAGAAGTTCTCAACAATCAGACGATACGTTGCTCTGTTAGACTCAATATGCGCTGGATAAGCATTCCTTTCTCCGTCACGAAACAACAGCTCATAACCAAGCGTGTTCTTGTTACGATTTAAGATCGGTTGTCGAGCAACGTACGTAGCGGTCATTTATTGATAACTCTAATTGGTTTAACTATAACTCTATTGCTTTCACTAAGCTTTGGCGGCAGCCAGCAACGCGCCGCAGCCCATGAACATACCACCAAATATCTTATTTATCTTACCCATTATACGATCTGAGCGGATAAAGCGTCCCATTTGTGAAGCTAATGACGTGTAACCCAACATAACAACGCTATCAATGAATACGGTTGTCACGCCCAGCACTAACAGTTGCGGTGCTTGCGGTTGTGTCGGGTCGATAAACTGAGGAAACAGAGCCACCAAAAACACGATAGATTTTGGATTAGTTAGGTTGATAAGCACAGCATTTCTCAGCAGTTTGCCACTCGATAACGTTGAGCTCTCTTCAGAAGCCACTAAGCTAGAGTTGTCACGCCACTTTTGGATACCCAACCAAAGTAGATATACCACGCCCACCCATTTGATGATGGTGAACGCCAATGCAGATTGCGCTACTAATGCACCAATGCCCGCTCCCACCAGCATGATGTGAAATGCAAGGCCTAGTTGTAAGCCTGCGATCGACGCAAGTGACTTCTTAGTGCCATAGCTTAGGCCATTACTGATTGAATTAACGGTACCTGAGCCCGGAGCCAAACTAAACAAAATCGCCGTGACGACATAAGCAAGCCAAACATGAGTATCCATTTGCATTTCCTTACTAGTTCTTTAATCTAACAACATTAGTAGCGATAAAGCTCTCACATGCACCAGTTCAGGTAATTTCCCATGGAAAACCACAGCGCCGCCCCGTTTTCGTACACGCAAGAACCTCAGTTCGAGCAAGCGATTAAACACCCGATCCCCACTCTTTGGCAACAACGAAAAGATGGGTATGTAACATCATCCGGTAAAAAGAAGCTGTACTGGTGTAGCCTAACCTCACCGACTCATACCAAAGCCATAGTTATTTCAAATGGCCGCATCGAGTGCTGCCTAAAATACCAAGAACTCTTTTATGATTTCTATCAACAAGGCTATGACGTTTATTCATTTGACCACCAAGGTCAAGGTCAGTCGGAACGTATGGTAACAGACTCTGACATTGGTCACATTCACGAGTTCGATGATTATGCATCAGACATGTCTGACATCATTGCTAGTTTTGACTTAAGTAAGTATTCCGAGCGTTACCTTCTTGCACATTCAATGGGCAGTACCATCGCGACTCGCTACCTACAGACTCATCCTGACCACCCGTTTGATAAGGTAACCCTGTGTGCACCGATGTTTGGCATTAACACTGAATGGTACCTAAAACCTATCGCGATGGTTATTGGACAAGTGCTGACCGCGTATCACGCTAAACCAACTTATGCGCCAGGCCAACAAGCGTATTACTCAAAGCCTTTCGAAAACAACTTACTGAGCCACAGCAAGGTTCGCTATCAGTGGTTCCGCCGTTTGTATGACGAGTCACCCTCTTTGCAAGTGGGCGGACCAAGTACGCGCTGGGTGTGGCAAGGGTTAATGGCAGCCAAGCAAGCCATCCAGCAAACTCGCCAAATCAAAATCCCACTGCTTTTGATTCAAGCGGGGGAAGAGAAGATTGTGAGTAACGATGCTCAAGTGAAGTTCATCAACAAGCTGAAGAAAACCAACTCGGATTGCCAGTTTAAGGTCATCGAAGGGTCTAGGCATGAGGTGTTGTTTGAGAAGGATGAGTATCGTAATCCAACATTGGATGCTATTACTCAGTTTTTTGCTTAGCGTTAGCGTGGTAACAAGAAAAGTAACGGACACAAGAAAGAGGCGCTAAAGAGGAAGAGAAGTAAGTGAGCTTTGCCCTCTTTTCTTGCGTGAATTTGGCATACAATTTCTAGATAGAGATATTGTATTTCAAAGGGCGCTAGCATTGGCTGGTGTCGATATTGGTTAAGCATTTTGCAATGAGGGTTAAATGACTATTCCTGCACTTAAAGATTCCGTGAAAATCGTTGCCTCTGATTTAGATGGTACGCTTCTGGCTCCCAACCATCAGTTAAGCGATTTTACCAAGCTGACACTCAAGAAGTTACACGACCAAGGTTACACCTTTATCTTCGCGACGGGTCGCCACCATGTCGATGTTGCGGGTATTCGTGAGATAGCTGGGATTCCGGCATACATGATCACTTCAAACGGTGCGCGCGTGCACGACCAAAGTGATCAGCTAATGTATAGCCAGAACGTGCCTCAGGATTTAGTTCAGCCTGTTATTGATGTGGTTCGCCAAGATCCAAACATCTTCATTCACATGTACCAAAATGAAGATTGGTTGTTGGATCGTGAAGATGAAATGCTGGCTAAGTTCCACAGTGAATCTGGCTTTAGCTACAAGCGCTTTGAAGCTGACAACGCGCCGAGTGATGGCATTGCGAAAGTCTTCTTCACACACCCAGAACAAGACCATGAATACCTAGTGACGTTTGAACAAAAGCTAAGAGATACGTTTGGCGACAAACTGAACATCGCTTTCTCTACGCCTTGGTGTCTAGAAGTGATGGCAGCAGAAGTATCGAAAGGCCACGCGTTAGATGCTGTTGCGAAGTCACTGAACCTGACTCTTGATAACTGCATTGCCTTTGGTGATGGTATGAATGATGCTGAGATGCTGGCTATGGCGGGTAAGGGCCTGATCATGGGCACATCACATGAGAAAGTGATGAAAGCTCTGCCAGATAATGAAGTGATTGGCAGCAACGCAGACGACGCCGTTGCACACTACTTAGAAAAACACCTACTCTAAGCAGTCCCAATAAAACATAAAGGCAGCCAATGGCTGCCTTTTTTGAACCTTACGCCAAAAGCTTTCTCTAAGGTTAGCGAGAACCGAGTACTTCTTTGCTTAAGATGGCCTGCCACTCCAGCTCTGTAACTGGCATGATGGACAAGCGATTACCGCGTTTCACCAATGGCATTTCTGATAGCTCTGGCATGGCTTTCAATGTTGCTAAGGGAATCAAACGCTCAGTCACTCTTACAAACTCGACATCCACCATGATCCAACGAGGATTATCAGGTGAAGATTTAGGGTCGTAGTAATCACTCTCTGGATCGAATTGAAAATGATCTGGATAGGCTTCTCTGGTTACTTTCGCGATCCCCGCTACGCCAACTTTTTTACATGATGAATGGTATATCATCACCAAGTCTCCAAGCTTGACGTCATCACGCATCATATTTCGAGCCTGATAGTTGCGTACACCCTCCCAACAAGAGGTTTTTTGTACTCTAAGAGTCTGAATAGAAAAGGTGTCGGGTTCTGTTTTAAATAACCAATATGCCATAATAAATCCAATTAACGGTTGCTCCGAGGAAGATATAACATGAAGGTAATGAAAAACCCAGTGACATGGCTAGTCGCATTCGCGCTACAAGGTTGTGTAACGGCGCCAGATACGCCGCAACAACCTGAAGTTCCACCAGCAACCTTGGATGAGCCACTGAGCATTCAACCGCAAACCTTCATCATGCGTGGTCAGGTTGTGGTTGGCCATGAGAGCCGAACCTTCACCCCTTGCGGTAGCCAACAACAATATTGGTTAGACTTATCGCCAGAGTTAGCACTCGAGGCTCAAGGCTTAGCGACCAGACCTTATCAAGCCTTGTATGGTGAGCTCATTGGTCACCTAACGGTACCAAGCCAAACTGGATACAATGCCGACTTCACCGCACGCTTCGTGGTTGACCAAGTCAATATCCTCACTGCCGAGAATCCTGATCGTTGTGACCAACCCTTGCGTTCTACTCGTGTGTTCGGTAATGAACCCTTCTGGTCAGCGACCTTTGATAAAGACCAACTCAAATACACCAAGATGGGCGAAGAGCCTCAGCGCCTCAATATCGAATCCAGTCGCACCACTCCAAGCACTCGTGATTACCAACTAGAAGGTCAATCAGCGCAAGGCGAACTCAACCTGATCAAAGAAAGCTGTAGCGATGGCATGAGCGACTCTATCTATGGATGGGAAGCGAAACTCAACCTTAATGACAGCAAGTACAGCGGCTGTGCAACTGTATCTAACCAAGATCCTACGCTGGACTGGAGCGGACTCTACTTCGCAAGCTCAACACAAAACTCTGGGTTCTCTATCAACCTAGAGCTCAACGATGACCACAGCGCGATCACGACCTACTCATACAGCAATGGCGACCCTTCGATTGTTGAACAAGGCTTCTGGCAGCAACTCAACCAAAATCAGGTTCAAGTTGTGATGACTCGCCACCAGCAGCAATACCTGATCTCAGAGCGTATCTTCACACTCGATAACGGTAAGCTGGTCGCAGAGAAAGAAAAGGTCGGTAACGTTGTCTATCCAATTGCCAATGGCGGTCTGGTGCTATTTGAGGCCAAGAGTGAACAGGCACAAGTAAACACGACCACGGCCGTGGATCTAACCGCAAAGCAGGTTAACTCGAGTGATCAACTTGATCCAAAAGTCGACCAAGCGATCCGCGAGTATTTTAAGATCAACAACAGCTCACCAGACGATACTAAGTACCGTTGGCTGACCTACGATCTCAACGGTGATGGAAAAGAAGAGCTGTTTGCTCAACTCGACTGGTGTGGTTCTGGTGGCTGTACACTGCTTATCTTTGAAAACCATCAAGACAACTGGCGCTTCAATAGTCGAGTAACATTGGTTAAAGGCGATGTACGCTTAGGTAAGTCGCAAAATCATGGTTGGCAGGATCTTATCTTCAATGTCAGTGGCGGCGGAGCAACACCTGCAAAACATGTACTGTCTTACACTGGTGTGAGCTACCCACTCAACCCAAGCGTCGCACCGGTTGCAGATGATGCAGACATCAGTGACGTAATTCTATTTGCTGATGGTATCTCACCAGTACAAAGCGGAGTTAAGCTGTAAACATGAGTAACCAACAAGCTTGCAGTGGTTGTGGCTTCACTCACCAGTGTATTTGTCATCGAATACCGAGTACCGAAAGCCAAACCCATGTTGTGTTGCTCACTCACGAGAATGAATTGTTACGCGACACCAATACAGGAAAGCTACTACAACAATCGCTTGAGAATTGCGAGTCGTACGTATGGCAAAGAAAAACGCCACCAGCCGAATTGATGACATTTCTTGAAGATGAAACACGACAGCCTTTTCTGTTGTTCCCAAGCGATGAAAGCATGGAATGTCAGCAAGCAGTATTGAACAAAGCTAATGACCGAGAACCGTTATTCATTATCTTGGATGGCACATGGCAAGAAGCGAAGAAGATGCTCAACAAGAGCCCGTGGCTACAATCCATTCCACAGGTTCATCTCGATATTGCCAGCGAATCTTCGTATACATTGCGCCGTAACCAAGACAGTGGTCATCTATGCACCTGTGAGGTCGGTGTCGAACTACTCAAAGCATTAGGTGAAGAGGAGCCCGCGAGATTGATTAACGATTACTATCAGCACTATCTCAAGGTATTTCAAGCCGACAAGAGTGGTCACGCGCTCAAATAGTGAAGTACATGTACTTGCGATAAATAGCGGCAATAAAAAGGGTGAGCCATAAGCTCACCCTTTTTATATCTAAATTTAATCCATTGCACAGGCTAGTGTTTCACGTGAAACGATCGACTACATAACCCATCCCATCAAAATAGGCGCTTGGGTTCACCAAAATAATAGCCTTGCAGGTAATCTACACCCATATCCTCTGCGATTCGACATATTTGCTCGTTATGAACAAACTCCGCCACCGTCTTAGCATTCAGAATCTGACATAAACTCACTAACTGTTGGGCTATCTTTCGCTGCTTCTTATCTTGGTCGATATTTCGAATCAGGCTGCCATCTAATTTGATCACTTGTGGCTCTAACTTCAATATCTCATCAATGTTCGAATAACCTGAACCGAAGTCATCAACAATAATATTCACGCCAAGGTCACGGAAATGGTTACACACCTCAATCAAGCGACCGTAGTCTTGAATTTGCTCCGTTTCCAAAACCTCTAAACCAATGCGCTGAGGGTGACTGATTTGCTTGATCGCTTGCTCAAGATGAAGAATGGTTTTCTCATTGTTGAAATCTTGGGGTGCCAAGTTGATTGAGAACGAATCGGTTCGCTGACTCATAAAATCAAAGGTACGCGTTATCATCTGGCGGCTTAAGCGAGTATAGAGATGAGTCCCTTCAATGATGGGTAAGAACTTACCCGGAGCAATCAACTGACCGTCTTCTTCGATTCGAACCAAGCATTCGTAGCTCTCTACCTGATGACTGTGTGCCGATACTATTGGCTGAGAACACGCGACAATGTTTTGATTGAGTACTGCACGGCTGACGCACGACAACCAACCCAGCTGTTCTTGGCGATGTTTTTCTAGTTGAATGAGCGTCTTGGCACTCACTAAATGTTTGTTCTGACTCACCGCACTGCGACGCGCTTCAATCGCCTTCAGCAATAAGTCATCTATCGAGGTATCAGGGAAATCTCGACGACTCGCAACACCCGCACAGATAGACACCGACAGATAATCAATATCAGGTAATCCGGTAGGTTCGAAATTCACATGCTCGGTTTGATCAGCAAATTCAGAGAAGCGTTGGTGAATATGTTCTTGGCTTGCCCAACTATCAAACACCACCGCCCACTCACCAATACCGATGCTATAAAGCTGACACCCTTTATCAAAGAACTGCCACAAAGCTTTTTGAAAGTACTCGCTCAAATCATGCAGCAGTTTGTCACCGACGCGATAGCCATACTTCTCATTGATCTGACCAAATGTCGTCACCTTCAAAGCCAACAAGTGACTATCCGCACTCATCTTCGATAACTTCTCTCGCAATACACTTCGATTGGGTAAACCAGTACGGCGGTCAATTCGATAGCTTGCTGTTAATGCAGTAGCTTGTTGTTGAATCTTGCTGGCCATGCTGTTGTTCATGTCATCGACATCCAGCAAAGCATTACGAATCAGTGAAAACAAAGGAGAGATATTGGTCGCGGGTTGTGTCTCTAATGGTTGCACAGCCTTGCCTTCGCCTTCTCTGAGCGCGAGATACGTCAAGCTATGGTGCAAAATTCGTTGTTGGTCACTCTCTTGGAAGAGCTCTCCCATGCAGTACACGCCATAGGTGTCGGCCAGTTTCTGGAAAACCTCCACCTCTTGGTTGCCATCAATAAAATCGATGCGAGAAGTGCAGTTATAGATGAAGAACTGCTCTGGCTTATGAGAAGCAATCTGTTGAACGCCAAGTCGAATTTGTTCCAAGGTCAGCGAAGGATGGTCATAACAGAATCGAACCTCTTCACCCACCTGGAACTGACCGCTGAATTCTATGTCTCCACACTCCAGTACCTTAAGTGGTAAATGAATATTCTGCACTTTGGGGTCACCGACCATTAAGGGAAAGTTATGCAATTGCTCAAAAGGCACTTCGAGGCCATCGGCCAAATAACGGTTATAGAGATCGCGAACCGGCATACCATCCAATTCCGCTAATCGGTTACCTTGAGCACCTGTGACTCGAAAGGTTCGGCCAATTGGATTCCACTCAGTGTAATAACCCTGGGTAATGGCCAGTTCAACGCTGTGTAGCGCCACCATCACATAAGCATTTTCATAGCAGATACCATCAAGCATCACCCACCGGCCATTATCTGTAATGGTCGATGCGCCGCCACAGATAGGCAATGAATATCTCGATTGCTCAAATGCGGCAAACAGTGCTCGGTCATTTATCTGCAAGCGATCAGCAAAGCAGATGACGCTTTGCGTATTCTCGTGACATTCAAGTTGCTGCCACATCGCTTGGCTATCAGCTTGTGGTTGTTCGCTGTATTCGACAACGCCACAGGTGTAAGACGTCGCCTCAAAGCGAGTGATAATAAGGTAGAGACCTCGATGGAGAATGACACCTTGGCTGATGTAATGGTTAGCACTACAACCAATCAGTTTGGCATTAGGGAAAGTCGATTGAATCACTTGGCAGGCAGCCAAAACCGCACCTTTCTCGAAAGACGAAAACACCTGAATCAGTAGCTTTTCATGTTGATGAAAGTCTATCTTTTCCAATTCACGTTGGGTTTGTTCTATGTCTTGTATCAGGAGAGAGGTCGACTGCATATTCACATTAATCGTTGCGTTAATGATTTGTTATTGTGCTTATTATAGATAAGGCTTGCACGGAATATTTACGATCGTCTTACGAATAATGTGAGGTTAGTTAGACATCATTCACTCCACTGAAAATCAGTCATTAATAACGGCTGAGCGCTTTTATAACCAATGGCTTTCGAATACTGAAAGCTTTAACAACTAAAACAGTCGCTTAGGCTCACCAAAGTAATAACCTTGCAGGTAATCGACACCCATCTGCTCTGCTATCTCACACACCTGCTGGTTGTGGACAAACTCAGCAACCGTTTTGGCGTTAAACACTTGGCACAAGCGCACCAACTGAGAAGCGATATTTCTCTGCTTTTGGTCTTTATCGATATTACGAATCAAGCTGCCATCGAGCTTAATTATCTGCGGTTCAAGCTTAATAATCTCATCGATATTGGAATAGCCAGAACCGAAGTCATCCACAATGATTCTCGCACCTAATGCTCGAAAGTGATCACATACCTCAATCATACGACCATAATCTTTAATCTGCTCGGACTCGAGTACCTCAAGACCCAGTCGAGTGGGATCGTTCATCCCACTAATTGCAGTCTCAAGAACTTCGAGCGTCTTATCGCTCAGTAAATCTTGTGGTGATAGGTTGATGGAAAACGAGCTCTGCTTATCTGCCATGTAACCTATGGTGTTCTTAATCATGTGTCGGCTAAGACGAGTGTAGAGATGCGTGTCGGCAATCATGGGTAGGAACTTACCTGGCGGCACAATCGTCCCGTCTGACTCCATGATTCTGACCAAGCACTCTTGGCCAATCATTTCATGGGTTCCCGATGCCACGATAGGTTGAGAGTAAGTGATGATGTTCTGATCTAAGATCGCGCGACTTACACAACTCAGCCAACCGAGTTGCTCTTTACGATCTTCTTCACTCACTTGGATGTCTTTAGCATTGGTGATGTGGGTATTATTTCGCACCCCATAGCGTCGAGCTTCAATCGCTTTCAGTAAGATCTCATCACCGCTGTCGGTTAAGAAATCACAGCGACTGGCAAAACCACCGCACAATGAAACCGACAGGTAATCAATATCGGTTAAGCCATACGGCTCAAAGTTAATGTGTTCGATGTCATCCGCAAACTCAACGAAGCGCTCTTTTATCTTAGAGCTATCAACACTTGCGTTAAAGATGATCGCCCACTCACCAACACCAATACTGAACAGCTCTACTTTGACCTTAGACTCTTTAACTACACGAAGCTGTAATCGCTCGATAAAGTGATTAGACAGGTCGAGCAGTAACTGATCTCCCACTTGATAACCATACTTCTCGTTAACCTGATGGAAGTTAGTTAGCTTTAAGGTCAACAGATGCTCACTGAACAGAATCGTATTGAGGCGCTCTTTCAATACGATTCGATTCGGTAGCCCAGTACGGGAGTCAATACGGTAGCTCTCGGTTAAACGGCGAGCTTGTTGATGGAGTTTATTTTCCATCTGAGTATTCATGCTATCGAGATCAGCCACAGCATTTCTTACGAGATTGAGCAGTGGTGATACCGTGGAGTCACATTTAAAATCTTCGCAACGAAATTCATTAATCTCGTCCGATTCTCTCATCGCAATGTAAGTGAGACTGTGGTGCAAGATATCTTGGCGATCTTCATTGCGGTATAGCTCACCCATGCAGTAAGCACCGCACGTGTTCACAATCCCTTCAAATGGTTTCAGCTCGACCTTACTGTCGATGAACTCAAGGCGAGAGACACAGTTATAAATGATCACAGATTCAGGCTGATGCATAGCAAGCATCTCAGCGCCATGACGCACTTTTTCAGCAGTCAAAGAGGGATGGTTATAGCAAAACTGCGCCTCTTCTCCGATTTGCCAAGGGCTATCAAACTCAATACTGCCGTCATCATTAATACGAAGAGGTGTCGAGATACCCTTCTTTCGACCAAGTTCTCGATACAGCGGGAAGCTCATCAGCTGGCTGAAAGGGAGATCTTTGCCATCGGCGAGGTAATGTTTGAACACCTCAATCGCAGGCTTGTCGTTGAGCGCATACAGGCGATTCCCCACAGCATGAGTCACACGCAGCTTCATCCCAATAGGGTTCCACTCCGAATACGCATCTGACCACACCTTCAACCTCGGGTTAGTCAAAGCCACCGCAACACAAGCATGTTGGTAGGTTTGATCGTTATGCATAACCCAACGACCATACTCGTTCTCATGACACAGTCCACCAGCCACAGGTAACGCATAAGGCAAGTTTTCGAAGGCGCTATAGATAGGATAATCACGACCTTCAACCTGATCGCACAGGCTGATAACCGTTTTAGTATCTTTTGTTAGGCCTAGCTGAGAAGCAAGCGCTTGGCTGTCTTGATTTGGGTTGCCCGTAAAAGGCTGAACCGCTGAGGTTAAATGGGTTTCGTTGAACTCACTGATGATGACTAAAGTACAGGCACTCTCAAGGCAGTTATCGCAGATAACATGACGAGCACTCTGACCAATTAACGTCGCACTGTTTAGACGATTAAGGGCAACATTCGCGATTCGACGAGCTATATCAGAGGATTGAGCGGAGAAAATTTGAATAAGGTACTGTTTGCTGTCACACCACTCTCGCAGATCAAATTGAGATTTAAATAACTCCTCAGTATTTGCGAGAAATGTAAATGTTTGCATGCCAACCCTTGTTCAAAATCGAGTGAAGTGAGAACCCGCAACCACTGCTATGACTGAATGAATCGATAAAAAGTAGTCGCCAATTATCCTAGCCTAAACAGGCTTTTATTGGCGACTAATGTAACAATTCACTATCATAAATGCGACACAATAAGCTTACAGTAGCCATTAAATTAGTCGCATAAGATCGCTGAGTTGCTCTATTTCAACATCAGGAAGCACACTCGCCTTCGAAGAGAGGTATAAATTGGAACCAGTGTCATTAAACCAGCATGCTTGGAAGCCGTTTTTCTTAGCTCCGTAGACATCGGTTCTCAGGTGATCACCCACATGAAGGATGTTATTCGCATCAAAACCTAGGTATTGCTGCGCTTTATCAAACATATCTGGGTAAGGTTTGGCTTTGCCATCAGGGCCAGCTTTAAGGATTAATTGGAAGTACTTTCCCAAGCCAATTTTATGCGGGTCTACATTGCCATTAGTAATCGCAACCAAGGGAATGCGTTGGCTAAGCTCTGCCATCACTCGATGTGTTTCTTGAGGAACGTCGACTTGATTGCGCAGCCATAATGCATGTTCGATACCTTCACGAGCCGCCTGTTCAGCTTGCTGCTGTGAATAACCCAACTGCAGTAAACCGACCTTTATCTGAGTCTCACGCCACACGGTGACATCGTGCTTTAGCATTGGATTATCAGATGCGACCTGCTGCTTAATGCCCTGCCACTCTTCGAGTGATAAAGAGGCCGACACAGGGTGCTTTTGAAAAAGCCACTGCGCCATCTCTTTCTCAACCTTCATGATCACAGGCCAGTTGTCGTACAAGGTGTCATCCAAGTCAAAGGTCATGGCTTTGATCGGCTTTAAGCCTCGATAAATTCGCATAGTAAAACCTTTAATCTAATCTTTGTTCTTCTTACGAGCTCTCGGATGAGCCTGATCATAAGCTTGCGCTAAGTGTTGAAAATCCAAGTGGGTATACACTTGCGTGGTCGAGATGTTTTCATGCCCTAATAACTCTTGAACGGCACGAAGGTTTTGGCTCGACTCGAGTACATGCGTGGCAAAAGAGTGACGCAGTTTGTGCGGGCTAATATGGCTCGCCACAGCCTGCTTCTTACCCCACTCTTCCATACGCTTTTGCACGCTACGATGAGAGATGCGTGTCCCTAGTTTAGAAACAAACAGTGCGCTTTCTCCTGGCGACGCTAATTCACCGCGGACCTTGAGCCATTTATCGACCCACTCTTTGGCTAAACCAGAAAACGGCGCCTTACGTTCTTTGTCGCCCTTACCAATCACTCGGATCTCGCCCTGACGACCCAACACATCTTTAAGGTTAATACCCACCAGTTCTGCCAGTCGCAAACCAGCGCCGTACAGCACTTCCATCATCGCTCGGTCACGAATCGACAGTGGATCGTCCTCATTCATATCAAGCAGTTGACCCACTTCATCGACATCGAGGTTTTTAGGCAGAGGACGTTGTTTTCGAGGTGCCGAGACCCCTTTGGCTGGGTTGGCGGTCATTTCGCCACGCAAAACAAGGAAATCAAAGAAGCTGCGTAGTGAAGACAAACGCGTTGCAATGCTGCTCGCTTTCATCCCCTCACGCATGCCTTTACTGGCAAGTTGTCTTACCCACGCAGCATCGACTTGGTCCCAATCCTTCAGCCCAAGAGTGACTAAATGAGCGGCCATAGTTTCAAGTTGTTGTCGGTAGTTACGTTGAGTGTGTAGGCTGAGTCCCTTCTCGCTTCTGAGATATTCATAGAAGCGAGAAAGTGGCTTTTGAAGGCTATTAGGAAGAGGTATTTTGGGCTCTAGGCTCATTATTTATCTGCCAAGGTAAGGTGTCCGCCAAATGAGCAACAACAAGCGCCAAATGACGTAAAAAGAGCGTATCCATATGAGGTTGGAAATGTCCGCCATCTTCACTAGAGAAAGCGAGCAAACCCAATGGAGACTGCTTAGCAAGTGGAAGTACTACATAAGAGCCTAGCTCTGGAACCTGAAAATCACCAAACAAATCGTGTCTGTCGGCTTTTCTCAGGCGTCCTAGATAAGCATCTTTGCCGTTAAAATGGTTAAGCGAAAACTTCGAATAACCCTCAGCACTCAGTTGATAAAAGCCCGATTGAGAAAGAATTCGAACATGCGCTTTAAGCCCAAGGTCTAATGCTTTCTGTTCAACGGCTTTAATCACCTGCATGAAGTCACTGCATTTGAGCACTTGAGCTTGCAGATCCATAAACTCATAAAAGGTTTTATCGTTATTCGCCGCCAGCGACATCAAGCCAGTGATCTCTTCTTCGAGCTCTTCGATTCGATGACGTTGGCGTTTAAGCTGAATCTCAACCAGAGAAACAGCACCCTGCTCAACGTTATTGATAGCAAGGCGATCAACCAAATCTTTTCTGTCTTGGAAAAAATCTGGGTTATCACGTAAATATTCCGCGACCACTTCTGCGGTGAGTGCGTCGGCTTCAACGTAAGACAAAACCTATCCTTTATGTTTTATGAATCTATTAGTTATAAATCGTTATTAGCAAGAAAGTTGACCATCAAACACATGCGTTGCAGGGCCAGTCATAAACAGAGGTTTACCCGGACCTTGCCAACTAATGTGTAAATCACCGCCAGGTAGACGAACTTTCACATTCTCAGCCAATAAGCCTTGGGTAATACCTACCGCAACCGCGCCACATGCACCGCTGCCACATGCTTGAGTTTCGCCTGCACCACGCTCATAAACACGTAAGCGAACCTCTTCACGGTTAACCACCTGCATAAAGCCAGCATTAACACGCTCAGGGAAACGTTCATGTGATTCAAGAAGCGGGCCTAAGGTGTCTACATCCGCGGTGTCGACGTCATCAACCACGGTCACCACATGTGGGTTACCCATGCTTACTGCACCACAGAACAAGGTGTGTACATCCGTTCTCAGGATATAGGTCTTCTCTGGCTGCTTGGCCTTGAATGGAATCTTGCCTGGCTCGAACTCAGGAATGCCCATGTTAACAGTGATCAGGTCATTCTCTTCAATCTTAAGAACCATTTTGCCTTTCTTGGTACTCACGTTGATGCTGTACTTATTCGTTAAGCCTTTCATGCGAACGAATCGTGCAAAACAACGAGCGCCATTGCCACACTGCTCCACTTCACTGCCATCCGCATTGAATATGCGGTAATGGAAATCAGTTTCTGGATCATAGGGAGCCTCAACCACAAGTAGCTGGTCAAAGCCCACACCAGTGTGACGATCCGCCAAACGACGGATCAAATCTGGAGAAAAGAAAATATTTTGAGTAATGCAGTCCACGACCATGAAATCATTGCCCAAACCATGCATTTTAGAAAAGTGGAAGTGCATAACGCTTAAAATTACTCCGGAAGAATGTTTTCAAGTTCCCACAGACTCGTAAGCTCTTCACGCTGACGAACCAAGTGAGTTTTATCGCCATCCACCATCACTTCAGCCGCACGCGAACGAGTGTTGTAGTTAGATGACATCGCGAAGCCATAAGCACCCGCAGAACGAACTGCCAGTAAATCGCCTTCTTCAAGAACAAGGTCACGATCTTTACCTAGGAAGTCACCTGTCTCACAGATAGGGCCAACCAAATCGTAAGTCACCGCTTTACCCTGACGTGGGCTTACTGGAACAATATCTTGCCAAGCTTGGTAAAGCGCTGGACGCATTAGGTCGTTCATCGCGGCATCGATGATGGCAAAGTTCTTATGCTCCGTTGGCTTCAGGAACTCGACTTTCGTTAATAATACACCAGCGTTAGCAGCAATCGCTCTTCCAGGCTCGAAAATCAGCTCTAGATCAGAATGATTGTCTAGGCGAGCCAATAGGGCTTTCGCGTAGTCAGAAGGCTGTGGTGGTAATTCATCACGATAAACCACACCTAAGCCACCACCAACATCAAGGTGTTTGATGTTAATACCGTTAGCACGCAGTTGGTCGATAAGAGCAAGCAGACGATCGGTTGCATCGATGAAAGGTTCAATATCCGTTAGCTGAGAACCGATGTGGCAATCAATACCATGGATAGACAAGTTATCGAGTGTTTGTGCAAACGCATAAACAGCTGGAGCACGGTCAAAGGCAATACCAAACTTGTTATCACGCAGACCTGTAGAGATGTAAGGGTGAGTATTTGCATCAACATCTGGGTTGATACGCAGTGAAATCGGCGCTTTAACACCAAGCTCACCAGCCACTTTATTCAGTCGCTCTAGTTCTGGTTCAGACTCTACGTTGAAACACTTAATGTTCAACTCAAGCGCACGCTTCATTTCAGCGGCTGTTTTGCCGACACCAGAGAACACAACTTTCGCCGGATCGCCACCTGCAGCAACCACACGCTCTAACTCACCGCCAGAAACGATGTCAAAGCCTGAGCCCAAACGAGCCAAAGTGTTCAATACGCCAAGGTTCGAGTTAGCTTTAACGGCATAACACACCAAGTGTGGATGCTCACCAACCGATGAATCAAACGCATTCCAGTGGCGTTCTAATGTTGCACGAGAATATACATACAGCGGTGTACCATATTGCTCTGCTAGTTGTGAAAGTGCGACGTCCTCAGCCCAAAGCTGGCCATCTTCCTGATAGTTGAAGTAATCCAAAGTTCTTATCCCTTATAAATAACGATTTCTGCGTGTTTCACTTATTGTGATTGTTCAGTCTGCTGAACTTCATCAGGATCGTATAACGGACCCGTTTGACCACAACCAGAAAGTCCAATAACGGACACCATAAACAGAGCGGTAATTAATTTTTTCATTTTGCATATCGTGATTATTAACTCAATGCCCCCTATAATCGCACCACACTCAGGAAAAGCAATAGGATAGAAAGGATGAACGAGACTGAATTTCATCAGCTGGTCGATATACAGATGCAAAACATCGAAGAAGCTATCGATGAATCAGAGGCAGATATTGATTACGAAGTGACTGGTAACGTGATGACGCTGGAGTTTGAGAACCGCAGCCAAATCATCATTAACCGCCAAGAACCAATGAAAGAAATCTGGTTGGCGTCTAAATCTGGTGGCTTCCACTTTAAATTAATCGACGACAAGTGGACATGTTCTAAGACGGGCATGGAGCTGTTTGAGATGGTGAAAGAAGAATGCGTGAAGCACGCAGGTGAAGAGATCGATTGGGTCTAATCATTTGTAAGCAAAACTAAAAAGGAGTGAATCAATCACTCCTTTTTTAGTATCAATCAGTCTTAATAAGCCTAGATGTTCACTATCTTTGAACTCCGAGAAGCTAACGTCGCATCGTTACGGTAAGGCACAACATAAGAGTTGCCCTCTTCTGGATGAACGATCTGGTAGTACTGAGGTAAGTTAAAGTTAATCAACTTAGACGACATCTTCGATTCATCTTTTACCGACGTGTAGAAAGAGTTCACACTCGCGATCATCTCATCTTTTTCGCCGCTGTACTGATGATACACCTCAACCTGATTCGACTCATCCAATACATAAATATTGAAACCTTTATCGGTATCTTCGAAGAAGAACTGAATTAAGCCCTCACTCGCAAAACCATCTACCACTTCTGGCAATTGATACTCTTGCTCTTTGTCGAGCATCAGTAAAGGCGAACCCTTCAGCTTGTTAGTTGAGATACTACGATAGAAGTCGACCGAGTTTTCCAACATCTGTACCGACACACCACGACGTTCGAAGAATAGGCCAAACATCTTATTAGCTAAACGAATAGCCTTAAAACGACGGCGCTTCTCTGGTTCGATTGGCTTTAAGCGTAAGTCGATACACTCAGCAAGTAGCTGATACACCATGTTACGCATCACACCGCGCAGGTTTTTGCTGTAACAGAATACATCGACCGACTCTGGCGGCAACGCATCTTGGTGCATTTTGCCCAGTACCGTTTTAAGCGCGTCCAGCATTGCGGTATCACCTTGGAAATGAAGCGTACGTACTTCATGCCAAGAGTTACGATAAACCAAATCGACACTGCCGACTAAGCTCTTACCTTCTTCACCAAAGCTAAAGATATCGGCATTCTTCAGGTCAACCTTCAAAGCACGACCACTCAATTCAGAAGTCGGGTCGTTTTCGAAGTTAATGAACATCGCCAGCTGGCTGATCTCACACGGGCTCGCCAGTGCTTGCATACTCGGACGGCGCTTACGTAAAGAGAAGGTATTACGAAGATCACTCACCATTTGATAGAACTTATCGATATCAATGTGGGCGTCACGAACCACAGAATGCAAACGTGTCGATTCAGTAATCAAACCATTGAAGAATGACCAAGCAACCAGCTTACTCAAGTACTCATGGTGCTCAAGTGAAGGCTGGCCAAGAATACGGTGCGCAATCAGTGGCTGTTTGTACAAGTACCAACCCGCTTTATTGGATTGCCCCTGGCGAACCTCAATAAAGCTCAAGTCAGGTTCATGCAGATCCGGAGAGATTTGCGGGTTCAATAACGTCACTTTACCCGGCAACACCTCAAACGCAGCATAAAGCTTACGTGCCAAGATACTGATATCTTGTGGGCTGATTGCCGAAGTGATGTCGTTACGACGTGCAAATTGAATCAAGTTACGATAGCTCAGCATCAAGGCATCAAGTAGCGCATGGTGCACCACTTTCACCTGTTCAACCTTCCAGTTACGGCGGTTATCGAGCTCAGCAATGGTTTCCTGTCCCCAATTCCAAGACTTAGTCATCTCGGTTAGGGCTTCACGACGCCATGCAACAGAACCGATACCGGCTTCACGCGACAACTTCTCGTGAGTCTTGAGGTAGAAACAGCGTCTCACCAAGTCCAAACGAGTGTGGTCGTTAATACGCTCTAGGTAGCGAGTTACCTTCTCTAGCATCAGATAGTAGCTATCCATGCCATATAGATCAGGTTCATCCGCAAAGAAGCGGCGCTTGGTATCGATACTCAATAGTTGGGTATTTGGGTATTCCCATGAATAAGCTTCTAGCAGGATCGCCTTTAACACCGACTTATACGGTGAGTCGATACTCTTGTAGAGCTGCCACAAGTTAGAACCGAAGTACTCTTCCGCGGGAATGCGATTCAGCTTGCCGAAATCGATCCACTGCGAACAATCAAGATAACCATCCTGACATAGGCCTTGAACATATTGGTCATAACACTCTTCCATTTCTGGCGGAATGATTTGCCACAACAAGCGTTGGCCAGCTAAACGAACGGCTGAGCGATAGAACTCATCAAGCAATAACAGGTGCTGTGAAGAACCACAGTTATCACCAGTCATCTCTTCAGAATGGTTCGAGCGGAAACGCTGTTCATCCATCAAGAAAAAGTTAGCTTCAACACCTAAGGTTTCAGCCCAATCGGTAATCAACAAGCACTTGTTCGTCAAGCTATCACGCGCTGGGCCATCCATATCAGGAGAAACACATACCCAGATATCCAGATCACTTGAGGTGCTTTGACCGATAGAAGAGGTACTACCCATGGTGTACAAGCCAAGAATTGCTGGTTCAGCAGCCTCGGTAAGTTTACCGCCAAGTGTTAATTCGGTATCAGACACAAATTGCTTTTGGAATTCATTAAGCGTGAAGCTACGAATTCCAAAAGGAACTTGTTGGTCATAATAACCAGGCATCATTGGGTGATTGAAATGAAGAAGTGCGGGGATTAGGTTAAAAACTCGCTGGCCTTGGACATTCATCAACGCCAACGCACGATCAATGCGCTGCTGATTTAGATTGTCTAATCGTTGAATCAAAGTCTGAGTGTAAGCCTGCAAGGTAAGTCCTTGGTTTGAGATTAAATGCACTTCTGTTTAGTTACTGAACGAAAGCAGCAACAAAACGTGATCAATTTAACACTTTTACCCCTAATGGTAAAGCAAAGGAACCCGTCATACTGGCCAATTCCTTAATGACAGAAAGTTAAACTCACGGCGCCGTAGTGTCCTCTTTATTGACTATTTCTAATAATAGCCCATGTTTCAAATGAGATACCAATCACACTATTTTGGTGAACTCATGAAAATCTCTCAGCTATCAAAGCATGGAATGATCAAACAGTAAGAATTTTCGCCTCACAATGGTAGGATTAGGCTATTACAGAACCTATATCGGAAACACCATGACAAATTCAGCACCAATCCGTATCGCAACCAGAAAAAGCCCTCTTGCCCTTTGGCAGGCATACTTTGTAAGGGATGCACTGCAAGCTGCTCACCCTGGTTTAGAGGTTGAGTTGGTAACTATGGTGACCAAAGGTGACATTATCCTCGATACCCCACTGGCTAAAGTTGGCGGTAAAGGGCTGTTCGTTAAAGAACTCGAAGTGGCAATGCTAGAAGGTCGTGCTGACCTTGCGGTTCACTCAATGAAAGATGTACCTGTCGACTTCCCTGAAGGTCTAGGTCTGGTAACGATCTGTGAACGTGAAGATCCACGTGATGCTTTCGTATCAAACACTTACAACAACATTGATGAGCTACCACAAGGTGCTGTCGTGGGTACATGTAGCCTACGTCGTCAATGTCAGCTATTAGAATACCGCCCTGATTTAATCATCAAGGAACTGCGTGGCAACGTTGGTACTCGTCTAGGTAAACTCGATGATGGCCAATACGATGCTATCGTCCTAGCGGCAGCTGGACTTAAGCGCCTAGAGCTTGAAGAGCGTATCCGTAGCTTTATCGAACCAGAACAGTCTCTGCCTGCTGTCGGTCAAGGTGCTGTAGGCATTGAATGTCGTCTTGATGACGAGCGCCTGATCAAGCTTCTTGAGCCACTGAATCACCAAGACACAGCCGATCGCGTACTTTGCGAGCGTGCAATGAACCTAACGTTGGAAGGTGGTTGTCAGGTACCTATCGGTAGCTACTCACTGTTAGATGGCGACAACATCTGGCTGCGCGCACTTGTTGGTGAACCTGACGGTTCTAAGATGGTTCGTGGTGAGATCTCTGGTCCTCGTAAGGATGCAGAAGCACTGGGCGTTACTCTGGCTAATCAACTGCTGGATGACGGGGCGAGAGAAATCTTAACCAAGCTTTACGCAGACCAAGAATAATTATGACAGTGTTGGTAACTCGTCCCGGCTCAGAGGGACAATCGCTTTGCCAACAACTAGCGGATGAAGGGATTCAAGCAATCCATCATCCGCTTATTCGTATCGTTGATAACCCAGACTCTGCGGATTTAAGCACTCAACTCAATAACAGCGATATCATTATTGCAGTCAGTCACCATGCTGTGACCGCGGCTCAAAGCATCCTTTCCAAAACCTCATCTATTTGGCCTACTTCGCCGCTTTATCTTGGCGTTGGTCAAAAAACTGCGCACGTTTTAAGCAAAGTCTGTAAACAAAAAGTAAACTATCCTCAAGTTAGTGATAGTGAACATCTTCTTAAACTTACTGAACTTAATGGTGTCGATAATAAATCCATTTTGATACTACGTGGCAATGGTGGGCGTGAGCTCATTAGAGATTCTTTACTCAATCAAGGTGCACAAGTCTCCTATTGTGAGACCTACCGTAGAGAATATATTCCCATTAACGACCACAATACCTATCAAACATGGGTAAACCAAAATACATCAAAAGTTGTCATCACTAGTCAGGAACAATTGGAGTATCTCTGCTCAATAACCCCTGACGAGTATTTGGCTTGGCTTTCAACAAGACAACTATTTGTCCCAAGCCAGCGCATAGCAGAACGAGCACAGCAGCTCGGGTTCTCCAATGTGATTAATACTCAAAGTGCTACGAACCAAATATTACTGGCTGCTCTCCGGCCTTAGCTAGAAACAGGAAATAAGCATGACAAGCAAAAAAAATAATGAGCATATTGAACCTGAAAAGAAACAAGATACTCAGCCAGTAGTTGTTGAAAACGAAAAAGCTGAATCTACAGAGACAAAACAACCTGAACAAAAGCTTGATGCCTCTGCATCAAATACCACTCAAAATGAACAGTCTCAAGCTGAACATAAAGAGCAAATAGAGAAAGCGGAAAAGCAAGGTAAGCGCGGTGTCAAACTAGGTGCAATTGCAATCGCTATTTCTATTATTTTCAGCGGTGGCATTGCCTTTCAAATGCAACAAAAGAGCGCAGATTACTCAGCTCAAATCGCAGCGCTTCAAGCACAATTACAAAACACCCAGTCTGCAGTAAATAAAGACCTACAAACCATCAAGCAAGAGACCATCCAAGAAGCGTCACATGCGGTGGAAAAAACTCAGGTAGTACAATCCCAACAACAGAAAAGCATTCAAAGTCTGCAGTTAGCCGTAGCTGACGTTAAAGGCCGCCGCCCGAATGACTGGTTACTTGCCGAAGCCGATTACCTTGTAAAACTTGCTGGCCGTAAACTTTTCCTTGAGCATGATGCTGTTAGCGCCACCAAACTTATGGAAAGCGCCGATCAGCGTATCGCAGCACTGAACGACCCTAGCTTGGTGTCTCTGCGTCAATCCATGACCAATGACATTACTAAGCTTCGCACTATCCCTCTGATCGACCGTGATGGTTTAGTTCTACGTATTACAAGCCTTCAACAACAAGTCGATAATCTGCCCCTAGCTAACGCTATTCTTCCAGAAGCTGCGGTTGTTGAGAAACAAGCTGTGTCGCAAGACATCAATGATTGGCAGAACAACTTGATGACGTCGATGAAAGACTTTTCAGAAAACTTCATTACTTTCCGTAGTCGTGATGGTGAGGTTATCCCACTACTATCACCGGAACAGCACTTCTACTTGCGTGAAAATATCAAAGGCAAGCTAGAAACAGCTATTCGCGCGGTCTACAAAGAGCAAGGTGAAGTCTATAGCGCAGCGCTTAAGACAGCTAACGAGTGGTCGAAGTCGTACCTAAACCAAGATAACAACTCAGTAATCGAGTTCGAAAAGGCGATTAAACAGTTAAGTGAGCAAAATATTTCTGTGAAATACCCTGTAAAGCTTGAGTCTCAAAATGAGTTGTCGGATGTCATTCGTGAACGTCTACGCCGTGAGGTAACGGTAATGACCTCGGAGGAGAAATAATGATTCGTTTGATTTTTCTTTTCCTTGTACTCGGTGCGGGTCTGTTTGTCGGCACTCAGTTCTCAGGTCAACAAGGTTATGTGCTGATCTCAATTGCGAATAAGACGATTGAGATGAGTGTGACAACAATGGCTATCTTTGTGATTGCCCTTTTGGCCGCACTGTTTGGCTTAGAGTACCTATTTAAGAAGCTTATTTACGCGAGCTCAACAACTTGGAACTGGTTCAGCGTTCGTAAACTAAAACGCTCTCGTCGTTATACCAATGAAGGCATCATCAAGCTTCTTGAGGGTGATTGGAAAGGCGCAGAGAAGAAGGTAACTCGTTGGGCAAATCACCACGACATGCCTTTGCTTTGTTACCTAGTAGCTTCACAAGCGGCACATGAGCAAGGCAATACCGCTGAGCGCGATAAGTACATCGAGCTTGCTAGCCAACAAGACGATTCTCTACTGGCCGTTGAGCTAACTAAAGCCAAGCAACAAATCAGCGAATCAAACTACGAAGCCGCTTTCGATACGCTTTCAAATCTTAAAGGTTCGCACCCTAACAACACTGCGGTGCTTGGATTGCTAAAAGCGACCTACATGCAGCTGAAGCTATGGCAGCCATTGTTGGAACTAACGCCAAAACTCGCTAAGAACAAGCTTCTAACGGCAGATGAGCAGCGTGAACTAGAACAGAAAGCACAATGTGGTTTGCTTCACGACGTCGCACAGCAACAAGGTAGCGAAGGTTTAATCAGTCACTGGAATAAGCTTCCAAGAAAACAGAAGCAAAGTTCACACCTTGTATCGTGCTTTGTGAAACAACTGATCGCACGTAAAGCTGATTCAGAAGCCTTCACAGTGATTAAAGAGAACATTGCGAAGAATGGTTCAAACGAACTCTACATGTTGCTTCCTGAACTTAATCTAGCCGATCACCACCCAGTGGTTGTGATGCTAGAGCGCGCAATCAGTAAAGATAGCAACAATGCAGAAGCACACAGTGCATTAGCTCAGTTCTACCTAAGAGAGCAAAAGTGGGCAGAAGCTCAAAGCCACTTCGAAAAAGCACTAGCACTTCGTTCTAATGTTTCAGATTACGGATACCTATCTGATGCACTAGAGAAGCAGAACTTAACCAAAGCAGCCCACGAGGTTTCTCGTAAGGCACTCGCTCTAGTTCAGCCAGCTTAAGCAAATACACTTAACATGAAGCCGATGCCAAGCATCGGCTTTTTTGTGTCTGTAATTTACCTCTCGATAACGCCAAACAATCCTACTTTTCATCAGATACAGTTTAAGCATAGATATCCCGCAAGGTAACTAAACCGGTTCAACAGACTCTAGACATAATACTGAGGCACAAGAGCAATCGTAAATGATTCATTGAGCCTAGCGGCTTTAGCTCGAACTCTAGCGAGAGTATTTCAATAACAAATAAACTCTTTAGAAGCGATTAGAGCTGACAAATATTCGCTATGCCAACATCTAGCTTGACTAAGCCTATTTAGCGAGAAGGATAAAATACTTCAAAAGGTTTTAGATTAGGTGTGAACTCAGAACTCGACGATCCATTTCCAACTATAGATCCAGTAATCCGAGTAACTCTTCCTTTATGCTAGGGAGTGTAGACCGATCAACCGCTGTACTCACCATACAACTATTATCAACTAGGCTTTATCAGTCATTCACCCTCTAAATTATCAGAACCTATAGGCATAAATATCACTATTGAGAGCAGAGCTTTCTTACCCCGATAGATTCAGGGGTAATAGAAGTTAAACAACCTCATGCAAGTTAGTGCTAGGCTTTCTGGTAACTGGTAAGCATCGAGGCTGCGAACTACGGACAAGCCACGAGTGGGACGCTTTCGACCTAGGAATTAAACAGCAAGACTTCTTAGTAAGTGCTGTTGTGGCAGCCCGAAGCGAGCGGAGCTTGATCGAAAATATAGCCAGAAACGACGAAAGCCTAGTCGTCAGACTAGGCTTTCTGAGAAGTATCGGAGTGTCTGGTATTCCATCGGACTCACGCACGAGCAGAACTCTTTCAACTGAAGAGAATATCCAATGATTCAAATGTAAAAAGCCCTGCTATTTCTAGCAGGGCTTTTCTAATAAGTGGCGGAGTGGACGGGACTCGAACCCGCGACCCCCGGCGTGACAGGCCGGTATTCTAACCAACTGAACTACCACTCCGCAGTGGACTACTTGTCGTCGCTGACAAGTCGTTCATAATTTAAAGCCTGGCGATGTCCTACTCTCACATGGGGAAGCCCCACACTACCATCGGCGCTATTGTGTTTCACTTCTGAGTTCGGCATGGAATCAGGTGGGTCCACAATGCTATGGTCGCCAAGCAAATTTTGCTTTTACTTTCAGCTTTTTTAAAAACTGAAGGCAAAATAATCTGGAAAACTGTAATTTAAAAGTCTCTTCAAACTCATTCAAGGTCTGTCTTTGAGTCCACAAAACCCCTTGGGTGTTGTATGGTTAAGCCTCACGGGCAATTAGTACAGGTTAGCTCAATGCCTCGCAGCACTTACACACCCTGCCTATCAACGTTCTAGTCTTGAACAACCCTTAAGGACGCTTATAGCGTCAGGGAAAACTCATCTCAGGGCTCGCTTCCCGCTTAGATGCTTTCAGCGGTTATCGATTCCGAACTTAGCTACCGGGCAATGCCATTGGCATGACAACCCGAACACCAGAGGTTCGTCCACTCCGGTCCTCTCGTACTAGGAGCAGCCCCCTTCAATTTTCCAACGCCCACGGCAGATAGGGACCGAACTGTCTCACGACGTTCTAAACCCAGCTCGCGTACCACTTTAAATGGCGAACAGCCATACCCTTGGGACCGACTTCAGCCCCAGGATGTGATGAGCCGACATCGAGGTGCCAAACACCGCCGTCGATATGAACTCTTGGGCGGTATCAGCCTGTTATCCCCGGAGTACCTTTTATCCGTTGAGCGATGGCCCTTCCATTCAGAACCACCGGATCACTATGACCTGCTTTCGCACCTGCTCGAATTGTCATTCTCGCAGTCAAGCGGGCTTATGCCATTGCACTAACCACACGATGTCCAACCGTGTTTAGCCCACCTTCGTGCTCCTCCGTTACTCTTTGGGAGGAGACCGCCCCAGTCAAACTACCCACCAGGCACTGTCCGTAATCCCGATTCAGGGACCAACGTTAGAACATCAAAACTACAAGGGTGGTATTTCAAGGACGACTCCACCACATCTAGCGACGCGGTTTCAAAGTCTCCCACCTATCCTACACATGTAGGTTCAATGTTCAGTGCCAAGCTGTAGTAAAGGTTCACGGGGTCTTTCCGTCTAGCCGCGGGTACACTGCATCTTCACAGCGATTTCAATTTCACTGAGTCTCGGGTGGAGACAGCGTGGCCATCATTACGCCATTCGTGCAGGTCGGAACTTACCCGACAAGGAATTTCGCTACCTTAGGACCGTTATAGTTACGGCCGCCGTTTACCGGGGCTTCGATCAAGAGCTTCGACCGAAGTCTAACCCCATCAATTAACCTTCCGGCACCGGGCAGGCGTCACACCGTATACGTCATCTTACGATTTTGCACAGTGCTGTGTTTTTAATAAACAGTTGCAGCCACCTGGTATCTGCGACTCTCGTCTGCTCCATCCGCAAGGGACTTCACTGATAAGAGCGTACCTTCTCCCGAAGTTACGGTACCATTTTGCCTAGTTCCTTCACCCGAGTTCTCTCAAGCGCCTTGGTATTCTCTACCCGACCACCTGTGTCGGTTTGGGGTACGATTCCTTACAATCTGAAGCTTAGAGGCTTTTCCTGGAAGCATGGCATCAATGACTTCACTACCGTAGTAGCTCGACATCGTATCTCAGCGTTAAGAAAGTCCGGATTTACCTAAACTTTCCGCCTACATACTTGAACCTGGACAACCGTCGCCAGGCCCACCTAGCCTTCTCCGTCCCCCCATCGCAATTGTAAGAAGTACGGGAATATTAACCCGTTTCCCATCGACTACGCCTTTCGGCCTCGCCTTAGGAGTCGACTTACCCTGCCCCGATTAACGTTGGACAGGAACCCTTGGTCTTCCGGCGAGGGAGTTTTTCACTCCCTTTATCGTTACTCATGTCAGCATTCGCACTTCTGATACCTCCAGCAGCCCTTACAGACCACCTTCAACGGCTTACAGAACGCTCCCCTACCCCACATACCCTAAGGTACGTAGCCGCAGCTTCGGTGTATAGCTTAGCCCCGTTACATCTTCCGCGCAGGCCGACTCGACCAGTGAGCTATTACGCTTTCTTTAAATGATGGCTGCTTCTAAGCCAACATCCTGGCTGTCTGAGCCTTCCCACATCGTTTCCCACTTAGCTATACTTTGGGACCTTAGCTGGCGGTCTGGGTTGTTTCCCTCTCCACGACGGACGTTAGCACCCGCCGTGTGTCTCCCGGATAGTACTTACTGGTATTCGGAGTTTGCAAAGGGTTGGTAAGTCGGGATGACCCCCTAGCCTTAACAGTGCTCTACCCCCAGTAGTATTCGTCCGAGGCGCTACCTAAATAGCTTTCGGGGAGAACCAGCTATCTCCAGGTTTGATTGGCCTTTCACCCCTAGCCACAAGTCATCCGCTAATTTTTCAACATTAGTCGGTTCGGTCCTCCAGTTGATGTTACTCAACCTTCAACCTGCCCATGGCTAGATCACCTGGTTTCGGGTCTAATCCTAGCAACTGTACGCCCAGTTAAGACTCGGTTTCCCTACGGCTCCCCTAAACGGTTAACCTTGCTACTAAAATTAAGTCGCTGACCCATTATACAAAAGGTACGCAGTCACACCACGAAGGTGCTCCTACTGCTTGTACGTACACGGTTTCAGGTTCTATTTCACTCCCCTCACAGGGGTTCTTTTCGCCTTTCCCTCACGGTACTGGTTCACTATCGGTCAGTCAGTAGTATTTAGCCTTGGAGGATGGTCCCCCCATATTCAGACAGGATATCACGTGTCCCGCCCTACTCGTTTTCACTGATGATGAGATGTCGATTACGGGGCTATCACCCTTTACTGCGGCACTTTCCAGAGCCTTCATCTGTCTCATTAAAAGCTTAAGGGCTAATCCAATTTCGCTCGCCGCTACTTTCGGAATCTCGGTTGATTTCTCTTCCTCGGGGTACTTAGATGTTTCAGTTCCCCCGGTTTGCCTCCTGTTGCTATGTATTCACAACAGGATACTTACTTATGTAAGTGGGTTTCCCCATTCAGGAATCCCAGACTCAAAGGTTATTACTACCTAATCTGGGCTTATCGCAAGTTATTACGCCTTTCATCGCCTCTGACTGCCAAGGCATCCACCGTGTACGCTTAGTCACTTAACCATACAACCCGAAAGGGTCTTAGTGTATGGCAACTAACCAAGGTTTTTGGTTGTCATTAAGAAGGGTTAATTCTTAATGACTGTTTGCCGGACTCAATGTGATTCAAACAAGTTTGAATCGAATACAAGACACTTGAATGTGTTTGTTGTGTTTACCTTAAAGGTAAACATTGAGAACTTTTAAATTTGATTGAATTACTCGTAAGTAATCAATCAGTCAGCTTTCCAAATTGTTAAAGAGCTTGATTTCTTTCGAAACCATTTTTAAAGATTCTTAGGGAAAAACCCTTAAAGATGGTGGAGCTATGCGGGATCGAACCGCAGACCTCCTGCGTGCAAGGCAGGCGCTCTCCCAGCTGAGCTATAGCCCCATCTAGGTCGATATTGGTGGGTCTGAGTGGACTTGAACCACCGACCTCCCGCTTATCAGGCGAGCGCTCTAACCAGCTGAGCTACAGACCCAATATCGTCTCTTAACTTTTCTAAACCTAATCAATCTGTGTGGACACTTATCGTGAGTATCTTCGTATAAGGAGGTGATCCAGCCCCAGGTTCCCCTAGGGCTACCTTGTTACGACTTCACCCCAGTCATGAACCACAAAGTGGTGAGCGTCCTCCCCGAAAGGTTAAACTACCCACTTCTTTTGCAGCCCACTCCCATGGTGTGACGGGCGGTGTGTACAAGGCCCGGGAACGTATTCACCGTAGCATTCTGATCTACGATTACTAGCGATTCCGACTTCATGGAGTCGAGTTGCAGACTCCAATCCGGACTACGACGCACTTTTTGGGATTCGCTCACTATCGCTAGCTTGCTGCCCTCTGTATGCGCCATTGTAGCACGTGTGTAGCCCTACTCGTAAGGGCCATGATGACTTGACGTCGTCCCCACCTTCCTCCGGTTTATCACCGGCAGTCTCCCTGGAGTTCCCGACATTACTCGCTGGCAAACAAGGATAAGGGTTGCGCTCGTTGCGGGACTTAACCCAACATTTCACAACACGAGCTGACGACAGCCATGCAGCACCTGTCTCAGAGCTCCCGAAGGCACACCTGCGTCTCCGCTGGCTTCTCTGGATGTCAAGAGTAGGTAAGGTTCTTCGCGTTGCATCGAATTAAACCACATGCTCCACCGCTTGTGCGGGCCCCCGTCAATTCATTTGAGTTTTAATCTTGCGACCGTACTCCCCAGGCGGTCTACTTAACGCGTTAGCTCCGAAAGCCACGGCTCAAGGCCACAACCTCCAAGTAGACATCGTTTACGGCGTGGACTACCAGGGTATCTAATCCTGTTTGCTCCCCACGCTTTCGCATCTGAGTGTCAGTATCTGTCCAGGGGGCCGCCTTCGCCACTGGTATTCCTTCAGATCTCTACGCATTTCACCGCTACACCTGAAATTCTACCCCCCTCTACAGTACTCTAGTTCACCAGTTTCAAATGCAGTTCCGAGGTTGAGCCCCGGGCTTTCACATCTGACTTAATGAACCACCTGCATGCGCTTTACGCCCAGTAATTCCGATTAACGCTCGCACCCTCCGTATTACCGCGGCTGCTGGCACGGAGTTAGCCGGTGCTTCTTCTGTTGCTAACGTCAAGAGATAGCGCTATTAACACTACCCCCTTCCTCACAACTGAAAGTACTTTACAACCCGAAGGCCTTCTTCATACACGCGGCATGGCTGCATCAGGCTTTCGCCCATTGTGCAATATTCCCCACTGCTGCCTCCCGTAGGAGTCTGGACCGTGTCTCAGTTCCAGTGTGGCTGATCATCCTCTCAGACCAGCTAGGGATCGTCGCCTTGGTGAGCCATTACCTCACCAACTAGCTAATCCCACCTAGGCATATCTTGACGCGAGAGGCCCGAAGGTCCCCCTCTTTGGCCCGTAGGCATTATGCGGTATTAGCCATCGTTTCCAATGGTTATCCCCCACATCAAGGCAATTTCCTAGGCATTACTCACCCGTCCGCCGCTCGACGCCCATTAACGCACCCGAAGGATTGTTAGTGTCGTTTCCGCTCGACTTGCATGTGTTAGGCCTGCCGCCAGCGTTCAATCTGAGCCATGATCAAACTCTTCAATTTAAGATTTTGTGACTCAACGAATACTGACTTCAAAACTACTATGTAATTCTAAAGCTATTACCATTCCAACAGAATGGTAATGAATTGACTGTGCCAAATAACCCCTCTCTGTAAAGAAAGTAATTATTCGTATTGGTCACTCAGTTCATTGAAATCAATGTTGATTCCGAAGAATCTGTTTTATCTAACGATAAAACGTTTTGATATTCATCAACGAGTGCCCACACAGATTGATAGGTTTAAATTGTTAAAGAGCTTTGCTTTCAGTGCCTTAGCACTTAAGCAGGACGCGTATAATACGCTTTCCACTTTGAAAGTCAACATAAAATACTAAGAAAACTTAGAACTCTATGGTGACTTGTCTACTTAGTAGACAAAGTCGAAATTAAAGCCTGGCGATGTCCTACTCTCACATGGGGAAGCCCCACACTACCATCGGCGCTATTGTGTTTCACTTCTGAGTTCGGCATGGAATCAGGTGGGTCCACAATGCTATGGTCGCCAAGCAAATTTTGCTTTTACTTTCAGCTTTTTTTAAAAACTGAAGGCAAAATAATCTGGAAAACTGTAATTTAAAAGTCTCTTCAAACTCATTCAAGGTCTGTCTTTGAGTCCACAAAACCCCTTGGGTGTTGTATGGTTAAGCCTCACGGGCAATTAGTACAGGTTAGCTCAATGCCTCGCAGCACTTACACACCCTGCCTATCAACGTTCTAGTCTTGAACAACCCTTAAGGACGCTTATAGCGTCAGGGAAAACTCATCTCAGGGCTCGCTTCCCGCTTAGATGCTTTCAGCGGTTATCGATTCCGAACTTAGCTACCGGGCAATGCCATTGGCATGACAACCCGAACACCAGAGGTTCGTCCACTCCGGTCCTCTCGTACTAGGAGCAGCCCCCTTCAATTTTCCAACGCCCACGGCAGATAGGGACCGAACTGTCTCACGACGTTCTAAACCCAGCTCGCGTACCACTTTAAATGGCGAACAGCCATACCCTTGGGACCGACTTCAGCCCCAGGATGTGATGAGCCGACATCGAGGTGCCAAACACCGCCGTCGATATGAACTCTTGGGCGGTATCAGCCTGTTATCCCCGGAGTACCTTTTATCCGTTGAGCGATGGCCCTTCCATTCAGAACCACCGGATCACTATGACCTGCTTTCGCACCTGCTCGAATTGTCATTCTCGCAGTCAAGCGGGCTTATGCCATTGCACTAACCACACGATGTCCAACCGTGTTTAGCCCACCTTCGTGCTCCTCCGTTACTCTTTGGGAGGAGACCGCCCCAGTCAAACTACCCACCAGGCACTGTCCGTAATCCCGATTCAGGGACCAACGTTAGAACATCAAAACTACAAGGGTGGTATTTCAAGGACGACTCCACCACATCTAGCGACGCGGTTTCAAAGTCTCCCACCTATCCTACACATGTAGGTTCAATGTTCAGTGCCAAGCTGTAGTAAAGGTTCACGGGGTCTTTCCGTCTAGCCGCGGGTACACTGCATCTTCACAGCGATTTCAATTTCACTGAGTCTCGGGTGGAGACAGCGTGGCCATCATTACGCCATTCGTGCAGGTCGGAACTTACCCGACAAGGAATTTCGCTACCTTAGGACCGTTATAGTTACGGCCGCCGTTTACCGGGGCTTCGATCAAGAGCTTCGACCGAAGTCTAACCCCATCAATTAACCTTCCGGCACCGGGCAGGCGTCACACCGTATACGTCATCTTACGATTTTGCACAGTGCTGTGTTTTTAATAAACAGTTGCAGCCACCTGGTATCTGCGACTCTCGTCTGCTCCATCCGCAAGGGACTTCACTGATAAGAGCGTACCTTCTCCCGAAGTTACGGTACCATTTTGCCTAGTTCCTTCACCCGAGTTCTCTCAAGCGCCTTGGTATTCTCTACCCGACCACCTGTGTCGGTTTGGGGTACGATTCCTTACAATCTGAAGCTTAGAGGCTTTTCCTGGAAGCATGGCATCAATGACTTCACTACCGTAGTAGCTCGACATCGTATCTCAGCGTTATGAAAGTCCGGATTTACCTAAACTTTCCGCCTACGTACTTGAACCTGGACAACCGTCGCCAGGCCCACCTAGCCTTCTCCGTCCCCCCATCGCAATTGTAAGAAGTACGGGAATATTAACCCGTTTCCCATCGACTACGCCTTTCGGCCTCGCCTTAGGAGTCGACTTACCCTGCCCCGATTAACGTTGGACAGGAACCCTTGGTCTTCCGGCGAGGGAGTTTTTCACTCCCTTTATCGTTACTCATGTCAGCATTCGCACTTCTGATACCTCCAGCAGCCCTTACAGACCACCTTCAACGGCTTACAGAACGCTCCCCTACCCCACATACCCTAAGGTACGTAGCCGCAGCTTCGGTGTATAGCTTAGCCCCGTTACATCTTCCGCGCAGGCCGACTCGACCAGTGAGCTATTACGCTTTCTTTAAATGATGGCTGCTTCTAAGCCAACATCCTGGCTGTCTGAGCCTTCCCACATCGTTTCCCACTTAGCTATACTTTGGGACCTTAGCTGGCGGTCTGGGTTGTTTCCCTCTCCACGACGGACGTTAGCACCCGCCGTGTGTCTCCCGGATAGTACTTACTGGTATTCGGAGTTTGCAAAGGGTTGGTAAGTCGGGATGACCCCCTAGCCTTAACAGTGCTCTACCCCCAGTAGTATTCGTCCGAGGCGCTACCTAAATAGCTTTCGGGGAGAACCAGCTATCTCCAGGTTTGATTGGCCTTTCACCCCTAGCCACAAGTCATCCGCTAATTTTTCAACATTAGTCGGTTCGGTCCTCCAGTTGATGTTACTCAACCTTCAACCTGCCCATGGCTAGATCACCTGGTTTCGGGTCTAATCCTAGCAACTGTACGCCCAGTTAAGACTCGGTTTCCCTACGGCTCCCCTAAACGGTTAACCTTGCTACTAAAATTAAGTCGCTGACCCATTATACAAAAGGTACGCAGTCACACCACGAAGGTGCTCCTACTGCTTGTACGTACACGGTTTCAGGTTCTATTTCACTCCCCTCACAGGGGTTCTTTTCGCCTTTCCCTCACGGTACTGGTTCACTATCGGTCAGTCAGTAGTATTTAGCCTTGGAGGATGGTCCCCCCATATTCAGACAGGATATCACGTGTCCCGCCCTACTCGTTTTCACTGATGATGAGATGTCGATTACGGGGCTATCACCCTTTACTGCGGCACTTTCCAGAGCCTTCATCTGTCTCATTAAAAGCTTAAGGGCTAATCCAATTTCGCTCGCCGCTACTTTCGGAATCTCGGTTGATTTCTCTTCCTCGGGGTACTTAGATGTTTCAGTTCCCCCGGTTTGCCTCCTGTTGCTATGTATTCACAACAGGATACTTACTTATGTAAGTGGGTTTCCCCATTCAGGAATCCCAGACTCAAAGGTTATTACTACCTAATCTGGGCTTATCGCAAGTTATTACGCCTTTCATCGCCTCTGACTGCCAAGGCATCCACCGTGTACGCTTAGTCACTTAACCATACAACCCGAAAGGGTCTTAGTGTATGGCAACTAACCAAGGTTTTGGTTGTCATTAAGAAGGGTTAATTCTTAATGACTGTTTGCCGGACTCAATGTGATTCAAACAAGTTTGAATCGAATACAAGACACTTGAATGTGTTTGTTGTGTTTATCAAAAGATAAACATTGAGAACTTTTAAATTTGATTGAATTACTCGTAAGTAATCAATCAGTCAGCTTTCCAAATTGTTAAAGAGCATAAAGCAAAAAGCTTTAATCAATAACTTGCGTTATTAATTAAAGCTCTGGCTTTAACTAAATCTAAACCATCAATCTGTGTGGACACTTATCGTGAATATCTTCGTATAAGGAGGTGATCCAGCCCCAGGTTCCCCTAGGGCTACCTTGTTACGACTTCACCCCAGTCATGAACCACAAAGTGGTGAGCGTCCTCCCCGAAAGGTTAAACTACCCACTTCTTTTGCAGCCCACTCCCATGGTGTGACGGGCGGTGTGTACAAGGCCCGGGAACGTATTCACCGTAGCATTCTGATCTACGATTACTAGCGATTCCGACTTCATGGAGTCGAGTTGCAGACTCCAATCCGGACTACGACGCACTTTTTGGGATTCGCTCACTATCGCTAGCTTGCTGCCCTCTGTATGCGCCATTGTAGCACGTGTGTAGCCCTACTCGTAAGGGCCATGATGACTTGACGTCGTCCCCACCTTCCTCCGGTTTATCACCGGCAGTCTCCCTGGAGTTCCCGACATTACTCGCTGGCAAACAAGGATAAGGGTTGCGCTCGTTGCGGGACTTAACCCAACATTTCACAACACGAGCTGACGACAGCCATGCAGCACCTGTCTCAGAGCTCCCGAAGGCACACCTGCGTCTCCGCTGGCTTCTCTGGATGTCAAGAGTAGGTAAGGTTCTTCGCGTTGCATCGAATTAAACCACATGCTCCACCGCTTGTGCGGGCCCCCGTCAATTCATTTGAGTTTTAATCTTGCGACCGTACTCCCCAGGCGGTCTACTTAACGCGTTAGCTCCGAAAGCCACGGCTCAAGGCCACAACCTCCAAGTAGACATCGTTTACGGCGTGGACTACCAGGGTATCTAATCCTGTTTGCTCCCCACGCTTTCGCATCTGAGTGTCAGTATCTGTCCAGGGGGCCGCCTTCGCCACTGGTATTCCTTCAGATCTCTACGCATTTCACCGCTACACCTGAAATTCTACCCCCCTCTACAGTACTCTAGTTCACCAGTTTCAAATGCAGTTCCGAGGTTGAGCCCCGGGCTTTCACATCTGACTTAATGAACCACCTGCATGCGCTTTACGCCCAGTAATTCCGATTAACGCTCGCACCCTCCGTATTACCGCGGCTGCTGGCACGGAGTTAGCCGGTGCTTCTTCTGTTGCTAACGTCAAGAGATAGCGCTATTAACACTACCCCCTTCCTCACAACTGAAAGTACTTTACAACCCGAAGGCCTTCTTCATACACGCGGCATGGCTGCATCAGGCTTTCGCCCATTGTGCAATATTCCCCACTGCTGCCTCCCGTAGGAGTCTGGACCGTGTCTCAGTTCCAGTGTGGCTGATCATCCTCTCAGACCAGCTAGGGATCGTCGCCTTGGTGAGCCATTACCTCACCAACTAGCTAATCCCACCTAGGCATATCTTGACGCGAGAGGCCCGAAGGTCCCCCTCTTTGGCCCGTAGGCATTATGCGGTATTAGCCATCGTTTCCAATGGTTATCCCCCACATCAAGGCAATTTCCTAGGCATTACTCACCCGTCCGCCGCTCGACGCCCATTAACGCACCCGAAGGATTGTTAGTGTCGTTTCCGCTCGACTTGCATGTGTTAGGCCTGCCGCCAGCGTTCAATCTGAGCCATGATCAAACTCTTCAATTTAAAGTTTTGATTACCTAAATTAATAGGTGTGACTCAACGAATACTGACTTCAAAATCCATCCTCACTCGAAAGTAAGAAGTAATTCTAAAGCTATTATCTTTCCAACAGAAAGATAATGAATTGACTGTGCCAAGTCCTAAGACTTGATTGGTCACTCAGTTCATTGAAATCAATTTTGATTCCGAAGAATCTGTTTTATCTAACGATAAAACGTTTTGATATTCATCAACGAGTGCCCACACAGATTGATAGGTTTAAATTGTTAAAGAGCTTTACTTCTTGAGCGTTCCTTTTAAGTAAGGAGCCTCTCGAAGTGGACGGCCATTCTAGCGAATTAACATTCAGTGTCAAACACTTTTTGAAAATTAATTTTTGTCGCTTTCCGTCTTACTGATTCTTGCTGAAGCCTTGTGGCTTCTGCCGTCTCAGTGGGGTCGCATTATAGGGAACCCTCTCAGGTTAGCAACTACTTTTTCATAAAAAATGAATAAATAGAGGTTAACTGCCTAATAGTTCACCTAAACGTAAAAAAGAGAGCATTTCTGCTCTCTTTTTACTCAAAATCTAAGAGTATTATTAGATAAAGGCGTAAGCATCAGCGTACATATGGTCACGCTTTGCTTCTTTATTCTGAGTAAATAGGTCTCTTGCAGCACCTGCCATCTCAAAACGACCTGCAATATAGATATCGAAATCAGCCAGTGATTCGAAACTTTGCGTAATTGCTTCAAGTACATTACCAGTTTGGCCGTGCCATACTTCAGGTGCTTCTTCTACTACTGGTACAAAGTGCACATTGCTGTGCTTTTCTGCGATACCTACTAGCTCTTCTTTTGCATATAGCTGGCACTCGTCTTTTGCGCCCCAGTATAAGTGAATCTCTTTTTTGCTGTTTTGCGCGATACAGTGATCTAGGATTGAACGCACGTAGCTAAAACCAGTGCCACCAGCAATCAATAATAGAGGGCGTTCGCTTTCTTCTTTAATCCACGCATCACCGTGTGGTGCATCAATAGCGATATCGCCATCTTCAGCTTGCGCTTTTTTCATCGCCTCAACTACTTCTAATGCGTAAGCATTGTGCTCAGCGGCACCAATGTGTAACTCAAGCTCACCTTCATGGCGGCATGGGCTGCTTGCAATAGAAAATGGACGTTTATCTTTCTCGCCCATTTCAACCATCAGGTACTGACCCGCTTTAAAAACAACAGGTGTTTCTGGGTGAAGTAGGATTTGGTAAGTGTTACAAGCCAAAGGCTCGATAGACTTCACTTTACATTTAATAGTCATGTTCTTCCTCTTACTAACCCTTAATCGGCAAAGGTTAGAACTAAATTACTTTCTGCAAATGCTTGGCAAGCGAAAATCCAGCCTTGTTCCTGCTCTTTCTCTGTGAGCATGGGTTCAAGGTGGTAACTCACTTGCCCTTCTAATTTTTTGCACATACACATCGCGCATGCGCCAACTTGGCAACGGTTTGGGAAATAGATATCGCTGTTGAGCGCAGCATCCAAGACCGTTTGCCTTTTTTCCACTGTGAAACTGATGTTTTCTGGATATAAGACTACTTGGTAGCTCATGAAATTCCTAGTTGTTCCCAGATGCTATCAATCTTTTTAACGACATCCGGATCTTTTGTGATAGGAACGCCCCACTCGCGAAGACATTCGCCTTCCCATTTATTAGTCGCATCTAGTCCCATTTTGGAGTGTCCCGTTTCGTTCTGCAGGAACAATGTATCTCTGGCCGGATCCATTCTTGTCGTTACCGCCCAAATGATGTCATTCCAGTCACTCACGTTGACATCGCCATCACACACGATAACAAACTTGTTCTCATCAAATTGAGACCAAACCGCTTCCATGATTTTCTTACCATTACCTGCAGCTTGCTTATCAATAGACACCACAACCATGCTGGCGTTATCGTTCTGCAGATGAATATCAATAATTTCAGGGTGAGCCTTGGTTAACTCAGCCAGGCTGCATTCAATATGTTCACTACTTACAGGCGCAGATTCAACGTCTGGCGATAGTGCTAACTCCGCATCCCACTTCTTGGTGATGTCTAAACCCATCTTAGAGCCCAGTCCAACCACTGGTGATGCAAAATCTAACGAATCGATAGGTGTGTTCTCTATCATCAAGCTATCACGAGACGGATCCATGTGTTCACACATCGCAGCGGTTACTTGAGACCAATCACGTGCGTTCACATCCTCATCGCACACTAATACAAATTTGGTGTACATGAATTGACGCAAGAAAGACCATACACCCATCATCACACGCTTAGCGTGACCTGGGTATTGCTTCTTCATTGTCACTACCGCCATTCGGTACGAACAGCCCTCTGGTGGCAGGTAGAAGTCTTCTATCTCTGGGAACTGCTTTTGAAGGATAGGAACAAACACTTCATTTAATGCAACACCCAATACCGCAGGTTCATCAGGCGGGCGGCCAGTGTAAGTGCTGTGATAGATAGGGTTCTCGCGCATGGTTACATGAGTAATCGTAAATACGTGGTGCTTTTCTTTCTCGTTGTAGTAACCCGTATGGTCTCCGTATGGGCCTTCATCGGCGAACTCATTCGGGTCGATGTAGCCTTCCATTACGATTTCCGCACTTGCTGGTACTTCTAGGTCATTACTGATTGATTTAACGACCTCAGTTTTACTACCACGTAGTAAGCCTGCAAACGCGTATTCAGATAAGGTATCTGGTACAGGTGTCACCGCGCCAAGAATGGTGGCAGGGTCTGCGCCAAACGCAACAGATACTGGGAAAGGTTTACCAGGGTTGGTTTCCATCCAGTCGCGCAGATCAAGCGCTCCACCGCGGTGAGCTAACCAACGCATGATGATTTTGTTCTTACCGATCTTTTGCTGACGATAGATGCCTAAGTTTTGGCGTTTTTTGTTTGGACCACGAGTAACAGTTAAACCCCATGTTAGCAATGGTGCGACATCGTCGGCCCAACAGCTCATCACCGGAATTTTATCTAGGTCGACGTCATCACCTTGCCACACCACTTGTTGGCAAGCAGCTTTACGAAGGCGTTTAGCTGGCATGTTTAAGACTTGCTTAAACACTGGCAGTTTATCGATAGCGTCTTTAAAGCCTTTTGGTGGCTCAGGCTCTTTTAGATAAGCAAGCAGCTTACCCACTTCACGTAGCTCTTTTACATCCTGACGTCCCATACCAATGGCAACACGGTTAGGTGTACCAAATAGGTTGGTCAAAACAGGCATGTCATAGCCTACTGGTTTTTCAAACAATAGAGCCGGGCCACCAGCACGTAGAGTACGGTCGCTAATCTCGGTCATTTCATAGTCTGGGTCGACTGGGTGAGAGATGCGTTTCAACTGACCAATACTTTCAAGATGGTCGATAAAATCACGTAAATCTTTAAAACTCATAGGACTTCTACATGCTGATTATTCTGCGCTCAGTATATCAAAAAGGGTGACACTGAGATCCCCCTTTTTAATGTGGTTATTGAGAGCCAAAATCCACTTTACGGTAATGCTTGCTCGATCAAAGAACTCTTCACCTGAGGGTTATCATTCACGAGGTCTTGTAACCATCCAGTATGACCTTGTTTTGCTAATTCACGGGCAACCAAAGGGGCTTCATCAGCAATCGCCATTCTAGAGACCAAGAACTGCTTCACCTCATCCGATAATGGATTCACTTTGGTGAGCAAGGTAATCGCTTCATCTTTCAAGCGTGGATTTTTAGTCGCAGCCATGACCTGCTCAAGAGCGAATGCTTGCTTGGTTTCAGCAAGACGAACCAACTCAGCTTGACTGTGATAATCAGCCTTCATACGCCATAGGATCTTGTAGACCTCAGGATCTTCACTCACCTGTGCTAATCGAACCACCACCTCGGAGGACGGTAGCCAACTTACAATCGACGACGTGGTAAGTTGTTTGGTTAGGTAATCAACCGCTTCAGGCGACAAGCTGTCTAGCTCTCGGATTAGCAGCGCTTCTCGAGTCTGGACTTGGTGTTCAGAGCCAGATAACCACTCTTTCAGGTTGAGATCTTGTTTCTCCGCATCAAGAACAAATACCAATGTCTTTTGGTCTTGGCGCCACTGCTTAATGAGTCGGTTAGCAATCGAAGGGTAATTAAAGGCAGGTACCGTAAACTCATAGCCATCGCCACGCTCTAACACTTGATAAGTTGGCGTGATAGCAAGTTGCTGCTCAATGAAGATAGACATCTTGGGCGTGAGTACGATTTTTTGCTGTTCGAGCTTCTTCAAGAGTTGGTAACGAGCCACCTCTTGTTGGGGAAATGTCAGGCGCTCAAGTGCAAAGCGTAGCGAATTCACTTCGTCACGCACGACAAACTCGAGCAATTCAGCAGTTTTCAGTTTTACTTGATCATTCTCAAGCCAAGACTCTACTGTAGTTGGAGACATCTCGGTGGCATAGCTGATACCGACCGGTGAAAATAACAGTGAAGTAGACAGGAGTAATGATGACAACAGTCCATGTTGCATTTTAACTTCCTTGTAACACTTTTTGTCATTCTGCAAGCTGTCGCTACAAAATGCAAATAAAAAGCGCTACCCGAAGGCAGCGCTTTTTAATAACTATCAGCTAATCAATATTACTGACGACGCATTGCGTCAAAGAACTCATCGTTCGTTTTCGTCATTGCTAGCTTGTCGATAAGGAATTCCATTGCGTCGATTTCGCCCATTGGGTGAACAATCTTACGCAGGATCCACATCTTCTGTAGTTCATCGTTCTTCGTAAGAAGCTCTTCACGACGAGTACCAGAGCGGTTGAAATCAATCGCAGGGAATACGCGTTTTTCAGCAATCTTACGGTTAAGGTGCAGTTCCATGTTACCTGTACCTTTAAATTCTTCGTAGATAACTTCATCCATCTTAGAACCAGTATCAACCAGTGCTGTAGCGATGATAGTTAAGCTACCGCCTTCTTCTACGTTACGTGCCGCACCGAAGAAACGCTTAGGACGGTGAAGTGCGTTAGCGTCTACACCACCAGTAAGAACTTTACCTGATGAAGGAATCACAGTGTTGTAAGCACGAGCTAGACGAGTAATAGAATCCAGAAGGATAACTACGTCTTTCTTGTGTTCAACAAGGCGTTTCGCTTTCTCGATAACCATTTCTGCTACTTGTACGTGGCGAGATGCTGGCTCATCGAATGTTGAAGCAACTACTTCACCTTTAACTAGGCGCTGCATTTCTGTTACTTCTTCTGGACGCTCATCGATCAGAAGAACCATCAATTCACATTCAGGGTGATTGTGAGCGATGCTCTGAGCGATGTTCTGTAGAAGCATTGTTTTACCCGCTTTTGGCGGAGCAACAATCAGACCACGCTGACCTTTACCAATTGGAGACGCAAGGTCAAGAATACGAGCCGTAATATCTTCAGTCGCACCGTTACCACGTTCCATCACCATACGTTCGTTGGCGTGAAGAGGAGTAAGGTTTTCGAAAAGAATCTTGTTACGAGCGTTGTCTGGCTTATCGTAGTTAACAGTGTTTACTTTTAGCAGTGCAAAGTAACGTTCACCGTCTTTAGGTGGACGAATCTTACCGCCAATTGAATCACCAGTACGTAAGTTAAAACGACGAATTTGGCTTGGAGATACGTAGATATCATCAGGGCCAGCCAGGTATGAACTGTCGGCACTACGTAGGAAACCAAAACCGTCTTGAAGAATTTCTAGAACACCATCACCAAAGATGTCTTCACCACTTTTTGCATGTGCTTTAAGGATGGAGAAGATAATGTCTTGTTTTCTTAGGCGAGCTTGATTCTCAAGACCTAAGCTTTCGCTAAGTTTAACAAGCTCAGACACAGGTCTGTTCTTCAGTTCAGTAAGATTCATAGTGGTGGAAGTTTGTTTAGTCAAAATAGGATCTGTTTTCTTAAGTTAAGAAGGAGTTGGTCACAGGATCGACCAAGAAGAGAAATTCGTTCAATTAACGTGCGATAAATTAGCACTAAAACTAAGACTAGTCCATAGCTTAGAAAAAACAAAACCGCGCATTTGTTAACTGCACGGTTTCTTTTCAAATGCTGACCTGATTAAAGGTTAGCGTCTAAGAACTCTTTAAGTTGAGTTTTAGATAATGCACCAACTTTAGTCGCTGCTACGCCGCCATCTTTGAAAAGAAGAAGCGTTGGAATGCCGCGAATACCAAACTTTGGTGGTGTTCCAGCATTTTGGTCGATATTAAGTTTACCGATAGTGAGCTTGCCTTCGTACTCGTCTGCGATTTCATCAAGAATCGGAGCAATCATCTTACAAGGACCACACCATTCAGCCCAAAAATCAACAAGAACCGGGCCTGCAGCATTGATTACATCGTTATCAAAACCGTCATCAGTTAGCTGCAAAATCTTATCACTCATCTTCCACTCCAATGTATTTTTTAGAACTGGTTGGATGATAACCAGTAAATAGATGCCCTATTGGAATGTATTTACTTTCGTATTGCAAGCTTAAGCTGATATTCTATAGCAATGAAAAAGACGCATATCACAGAGCAAAAGTTCGCCGACTTGGATTTACTTCCGCAAGTCATTGAAGGATTGGAGAAAAAAGGGTTCGATTATTGTACCCCGATCCAAGCCTTGGCGCTCCCGGTACTGCTCACCGGCCAAGACATTGCAGGCCAGGCCCAAACGGGTACTGGTAAAACGCTTGCGTTTCTTACTGCTACTTTCAACCACCTGCTAAAAACACCTGAGCATGAAGGGCGTAAGCCTAACCAGCCACGTGCGATTATTATGGCACCAACGCGTGAACTCGCGATTCAGATCTACAACGATGCTGATTCTCTAGTTGCAAGCACAGGTATCAAAGCAGCATTAGCTTACGGTGGCGAAAGCTACGACAAGCAGCTAGGTAAAATCGAAGAAGGCGCAGATATCTTAATTGGTACTACTGGCCGTATCATCGACTTCTACAAGCAGAAGGTATTTAACCTTAACCACATTCAAGCTGTTGTTCTTGACGAAGCTGATCGCATGTTCGATCTTGGTTTCATCAAAGATATCCGCTTCTTGTTCCGCCGTATGCCTGAGCCAAAAGATCGCCTGAACATGCTGTTCTCTGCGACGCTTTCTTACCGCGTACAAGAGCTAGCGTTCGAACATATGCACAACCCAGAGCATGTTGTTGTTGAACCAGAGCGTAAAACAGGTCACCGCATCAAAGAAGAGCTGTTCTACCCTTCAAACGAACACAAAATGGCACTACTGCAGACGCTAGTTGAAGAAGAATGGCCAGAGCGCGCTATCATCTTCGCTAACACTAAGCACAAGTGTGAGTCTGTTTGGGGTCACCTAGCAGCAGATGGTCACCGTGTTGGCCTACTAACTGGCGATGTTCCTCAGAAGAAACGTGAAAAAATTCTTGAGCAATTCACTAAAGGTGATGTTGATCTACTTGTGGCAACCGACGTTGCAGCACGTGGCCTACACATTCCTCAAGTAACACACGTATTCAACTTCGACCTACCAGACGATTGTGAAGATTACGTTCACCGTATCGGCCGTACAGGTCGTGCTGGCGCAAGTGGTCACTCGATCAGCTTTGCTTGTGAAGATTACGCAATCAACTTGCCGCCAATCGAAGAATACATTGAGCACGCTATCCCAGTGTCTGACTACGACTCTTCTGCACTGCTAGAAGATCTACCAGCACCATTGCGCTTACGCACACGTAACCCGCAACAGCGCCGTTCAAACAACAATGGCCCACGCAACGGTAACCGTAAACCAAACCAGAACCGTCGCCCACGCCAACCGCGTCATAACAAGGAAGCTTAGTCGCTTATGAGTCAAACAGTGTCACCACCGCTTTACGCTGCAATCGACCTCGGGTCGAACAGTTTTCATATGCTCGTTGTGCGTCATATCGATGGCAGCGTACAAACCATGGCTAAAATTAAGCGCAAAGTGCGTTTAGCTGCAGGCTTAGATGAAAATAATGCGCTTAGTACTGAAGCCATGCAGCGCGGTTGGGACTGTTTGAGTCTCTTTGCAGAGCGACTGCAAGATATTCCAAAAGAAAATATCCGCATTGTCGGTACAGCGACCCTACGTACTGCTATCAATGTGGATATATTTCTCGAGAAAGCGAACCAGATCCTTGGTTACAACATCAATGTTATCTCTGGTGAAGAAGAAGCTGCGACTATCTATAAAGGCGTGGCACATACTTCTGGTGGCAGCGGCCGCCGACTGGTCGTGGATATTGGTGGCGCAAGTACCGAGATGATCATCGGTGAAGGCTTCTCAGCGAAAGCACTGACCAGCTTAAAAATGGGCTGTGTGACTTGGCTTGAACGCCACTTTAAAGATCGTCAATTAACCGCAACCAACTTTAACAACGCCATTGAAGCGGCGAAGTCGACGTTGGCTCCTATTCTAGATAGCTACACCGATATCGGATGGGATGTGTGTGTTGGTGCCAGTGGTACCGTTCAAGCACTGCAAGAAATCATGTTGGCGCAAGGCATGGATGAGGTTATTACTCATGCCAAACTTAAGCGCCTACAGAAACAAGCGATGATTACTGAACGCTTAGAAGAGCTAGAAATAGAAGGATTAACCCTTGAACGCGCTTTAGTGTTCCCAAGTGGTCTTTCTATTCTTATTGCGATTTTTGAGCTGCTTGAAATCGATTCAATGACACTCGCAGGCGGCGCACTCCGTGAAGGTCTAGCCTACGAGATGGTTGATGAGCTACGCCAAGACGATATCCGTGCACGTACCATCAAGAGCGTACAATCACGCTACCAAATGGACGTAAGCTACGGTGAACAAGTGGCTGTCGTGGCACAAACTCTGCTAGATCAAGCAGGCGGAGAAGCTTGGGTTTCAGAACCTCAAGCAAGTGTTTTATTACAAACCGCAACCAAACTTCACGAAATTGGTTTAACCATCGATTTCAAAAAAGGCGGCGAACACAGCGCTTACCTGCTACAGAATTTAGATCTGCCAGGTTTTACCCGAGCACAGAAATACTACTTGGGTGAATTAACACGTCGTTACCGTGAGCAATTAACCTCATTGCCAGAGCAACATGCTATCTCAGGCACCAGCAGTAAGCGTATTTTACGCATTCTGCGTTTGGCTATTTTGCTAACCCACCGTCGTAACCCAACGCTAGAACCTGAGTTCAAGCTAACAACGGATGGTAACAACCTGACCTTAACGCTTTCTAAGCAATGGCTAGCAGACAACCCGCTGACCGCTGCAGAGCTAGAGATCGAGTCGAACAGACAAACCGACATCGGCTGGCCTCTTGTTATTGCCGAGCAATAACACACAGATAAAGCCACTCGTTACTAAGTTAAAGTCGCCAACGTAATACCAAAAAGCTCTCTGTATTGAGGGCTTTTTTAGGCCTATCGAAAACCACAATCCGCTGTATCTTTCGCATCAAACCCTCAATCCATCACACACATCTGATAATCCACTAGATAATTACAACAAATTCATTACATTATGTAATAGAGTTAATATTGTAGATCGAAATTACAAGGGCTCTGTTTGGATGCAGGAGAAAGGGATGTTGGAGAAAAATTCGTGTTTTAGTGTGGATGAGTGGCTGTTCATACCTAATGAAGGACAGATTCTCTTTGCCAACAAAACAGTGACCATTGATAAGCGCTTAACCAAGCTCTTGGAATTTCTGTGCCTTAACCCTGGGCAGACCCATACTCGTGACGAGCTCATCGACCACGTGTGGAGCGGTATGATCCTCACCGACCAAGTGGTAACCCAAGCCGTCTTTGAGCTGCGTAAAGTCCTCAAGCAAAATTCAGAACAACACAGCAGCTACATCATTACTGTACCCAAGCGTGGTTATAAGTTCGAAGCCGATGTTATCCAAAGCAAGATCGAAACTGAACAAACGACAGAGCCAGAGCCTGTAGCGACAGAAAACACCACGCAGCCTTCACCATCGACGGCTACAGCGCATCCCGAAGAACAAACGAAAGACACGGAACCCAGTAAAAGAAACCTGATGATTGGTTTGTTGCTTGGTGCGATTGTCGTTTTAGAGTCCGGCTATATCCTCTACTCAGCCACCAGCAGTACTAACAACAAAGAAGCAGCCCCGACAACACAACTCAGACACTATGAGTTTCGCTATGTAGTGCTCGATATCAGTGATGATGTCAGAGCCGATCCGGTTCTCTACGGCACCGTCACCAAGTTTATTGAATACGTGAGTGCTTACAGTGGCATTCGTATCGTACACAGTGAGCCATTACAGAAAATTGCCGCGATCAAACTCACCTTTGGTACCAGTCCAAGTCGAGATGGCAAACACACGCGACTCACGATGCGTTATCACAACAACATCTCTGATCGATCGCACCTCAACCGTCGTTACCCTACAGAGCTACCAGAACTTCATCACACGCTGTATCGCATGGTCGATGACGTCTTAGATTCTCTGTACATCAAAGTACCCAAAGAAGAGCTCACAGAAAGTATTAGCCAGCTACCTACAGAAGACGAAGCGCTCAAGTACACACTCAGCGGTTTAGGTGTTTTGTATAACCGTGCAGAACTGCCAATGGTGATGGATTACTTTGAAAAAGCGCAGGAATTAGATCCGAGCAATGACTTTGTGTTCGTGGCGAACTACATCGGCAAGATAATGAATACCTTTTACGCTTCATCAGGCAGTAAAAAGCAAGCGATTGCCAAACTGAACCAAGATGCGAAGCCAAGGCTAGAGCGATTATTGGCTGAAGGGAAATTGGCACGCGCCTATGATGCCAACGCCATCATCGCCCTTTCTGAGGATGACCCAGAAAAAGCGATGAAGATCTTATTGTCGATGCCACCACAAAACCAATCGATACTGACCTATTTGTTACTCGCGAAGGCGGAAGAGTCTCGTGGCAATGCCAGTGCAGCGAAAGAGCTCTACATCAAAGCGACGCAAGGCAACTCTTCGCTTAAAGCAATACAACTCGCCTCACCTCTCTTCTTCGACAGTAATCTCGAACCTCTGCTTAAAGAGTTAGAGTGATAACTATCGTTAGACAAGGTTAAGCTTAATATTTAGCAGCAGAACATCATTGGAGCATATCACCAGATAGTGCGTTGCTGTTTTTCAGTTGGTTGTCTGGTGCTTGTTCATGTTCATGTTCAGAAGACTGTTTGTCTTTTGTTAGCTGCCTATCTAACAGGATATGGCAGATTTCGAGTGTTAATCCAAACGCTAATGCAACGTACAAATAGCTTTTGTCCACATGTAACCCATACCCTTCTACAACCAATAATCCACCAAGCAAAATCAGGAATAACAGCGCCAACAACTTCAAGCCCGGGTAAGCGGTAATGGTTATCTGAATCTTCTCCGCCACCGCCAACATGATGATCGCAGAGATAACGATAGCAGCGATAATGATTTCAACGTTATGTACCAGTGCAACCGCAGTAATCACTGAGTCAAACGAGAACACCGCATCAATCGCAATAATCTGCAACACGATCATGGTGACACTATTCTCGAGTGCGCTTTTCTTCTTCTCTTTCGCCAGTAGCCAACCCAACAGCTCCTTAAAGCTCTTAACTAAAAGGAAGGCTCCCCCAACAATCAAGATTAAGTCCTTGCCCGATAATCCTCGGTCAAACACCGTGACAAAAGGTTCAGTGAGCGACATTAGCCAAGTGACAGAAAACACTAAGCCAATACGAGTTAACACCGCTAATCCAATACCAAGATTACGAATGCGACTTCTGAGCCTGACAGGCAGCTTCTCGACCAAGATGGAGATAAAGATAATGTTGTCGACACCGAGAATAACTTCGAGCAGCAAGAGCATGCTAAATGACGCGAGATAATCAACGTACATAACAGCCTCTTCTTCGGGTTATTTTCAACCAAGCCAAAGAAGCTAAAGGTTCAACCATTAGCCAAAGCATCATTAATTGGACAATAAATAGAGTCATCATGGTTATGACGGCTCCACGTTATTGCGCGCACCTAAAATGCCGTCTAAATAGCCCTGTTTTCTTAGCTTCATAAAGCAGAAGACAGCCAATTTTAAAGTAATCAGTATCATCAGAAATCTAACTCAGTAGTGAATGGCCGGCCATTCTACGAACTGGTCAAATAGCTTCATCATCAAAGCGTTACCTATAGATAAAGACGATATAACAAGAATATAAAGTCATTTATATCAGTAAGTTACAATTATCAACTGGCAGGTAAGGTGCTACTTTAGCAATCAGAGACTGGAGAAATAGGAAGGACAATAAAACGATAATGGTTTAATGATGTATTGAAAGCAGCGCGCCATAATAATGCAGCCTCAACAATTCAGAGGTCACTATGCAAAGCTACATCGAAACCATTTTTATGACGCTAAAAGAGTACGACTTGCTGCTCGCAATGCTGTTCATCTTCATCTACTGGCTACTTAAACGCTCGACAGAGAAAGCCATCATCACCCTCGCCCAAAAGAAAACCGTTGATGCCACACGCACCGCTTTTATCAACCGCTGCTTTAGTATCATTTACTTCGGTTTCTTGTTTGCGACGTATTTGATTGTCAGTGGCATCGGTTACGGTAACTTTTCGATTTTTATCTCTTCGGTATTCACCGTCATAGGCGTAGGTTTTATTGCTCAGTGGTCAATTTTAAGCAACATCACCGCCAGCTTTCTTATCTTCTTTGTATTTCCCTACCGCATTGGGGATTCAATCATCGTAGCGGACGGAGACGGCATTGAAGGCAAGATATTGGACATAAAGATGTTCCATACCCTTATTCGACACCCAGAAGGAAACATCATTACTTACCCAAACTCTCTGCTACTGCAAAAAAGCGTGACTAAGGTGACCGGTAAGAATTTGAAATATGCGGCATCGACGCCCAAGAGAGCGATAAAAGACAAAGGTATGGATATAGAGAGTGTGATTGAAGCTAAGGTATGAAATACAAACGAAAAGGCGTGAAGTGCAAGCAAGAAAGCAGAAGATGAAAGAGAGTTGAAACGCGGTTATCCCTAACAGTAAGGGAATAACCGCGTATTTCGATAGCAACTAAGCGTTAACGCCTGTCGCTTTAAAGTCTGGGTTTACCGCAGTCAGCTTCTTGACAATGTAGTTCAGAAGCACGCCGTACATAGGAACGAACAAGCCTAAGCTGATGATAAGTTTGAATCCGTAGTCGACTAAAGCAATCTCAGTCCAGTGCTCAGCCATGAATGGATCTGGGCTTTGGTAGAAAGCAATCGCAAAGAAAGCGATGGTATCAATGGCATTACCGAATAGCGTTGAACACGTTGGGGCAACCCACCACTGTTTAAGCTGACGTAAACGGTTGAAAACGTGCACATCCAAGATCTGACCGAGCAAGTAAGCCATGAAGCTTGCCGCTGCGATACGTGCAACAAACAGGTTGAACTCGCCTAATTGGCTAAACCCTTGGAATGAACCTTCAAAGAACACCACTGACAAAAAGTAAGAAACGGCCAGTGCAGGTAGCATCACTAAGAAAATGATTTTACGAGCAAGCTGCGCACCAAAAATGCGTACAGTCAGATCAGTCGCTAGGAAGATAAACGGAAAAGTGAAAGCACCCCAAGTGGTGTGCATACCGAAAACGGTAAAAGGTAGCTGAACCAGATAGTTGCTTGACGCAATAATGACCAAATGGAACAAAACTAATAGTGCTAGGGCTTTGCGCTGTTGCGCAGGGGTAAAGTTACTCATGCTGTACCTTTTTAGTTTGGTTTGGGGGTGAGGGAACCCAAATCGAGTCATTTCTTCGAATAAACTAAGAAAGCTCTTACCAATAATGTGAATTAAAAATGTTTCTATAATTTGCTCTATTGAGCGGCGGGCGATTATACATTAATCAATATTGGCTGCAATGGTGAGAACAAACGCAAACGTTTATTCTCACTTTTATTGGTGAATAGCGTTAGAAACTATGTTTTAAAAGCCAGGTTTAAAAGCTACATTTAGAAGCTGTGCTAAAAGTTAAAAACCGCGCTTAAAAAGCGCCGCGAGATAATCAAACTCTTCTCGGCTCTCTTCTGCGTTTAACGACTCAAACCAAATTGATTCACTGTAATGTTCAGACTTTAAAAACATCCGACAATCTTCAAAATCAATCAACCAAGAGTGCATGTCGGCGTCCCATTGCTTTTCAACTACAGAAGCAGACAACAATGCCACCAGCTTTTCACCTAACACTTCGTAAGAATCAAAATCAAAACTTGGAGACGTAATCAATAAACGCCCTTCCTCAGCCAAATACTCTCTTAAGCCAAATTCTGTTTGTGTTGTCATGTCCCTATCAACCTTATTCTTGTTCTATGATCTCGTCGCTTTTAGAAGCTAAGCGACTCTGCAAATTAGCCGTGTGTCGTGATGTGTTCTTGAATCAAATCTAAGAATGGGTCTGCGTACTTATCGAGTTTACGCTGACCAACACCGTTAACCGCCAGCATCTCACCGTATGAGGTTGGCAGCACTTCAGCCATATCAATCAGAGTCGCATCACTGAATACCACATAAGGTGGCAAACCATCTTCATCTGCAATTGATTTACGTAGCTTACGTAATTTGGCAAACAGCTTCTTATCGTAGTTCTTGCTGCTGAGTTTATCGGACTTAGCATTACGCACCGCTGTATCCAAACGAGGCACAGCCAATTCCAAAGACATCTCACCACGCAGTAGCGGACGCGCTTCCTCTGTTAGCTGTAATGTCGAATTACGAGTGATGTTCTGGAACAGCAAACCTTTGTGAATCAGCTGACGGAAGATACTGATCCAGTAATCATGGCTGTGATCGCGGCCAATACCGTAAGTAGACAGCTTGTCGTGACCATTATCGCGCACTCGGATGTTCTGCATGCCACGCATCACTTCAACTACGTAGCCCATACCAAACGACTGATTCACACGGTACACACAAGACAAGGCTTTCTGCGCCTCTTGGGTCGCATCAAAGTGTTTTGGTGGATCTAGGCAGATATCGCAGTTGCCACATTGCTTCTCGCGATATTCGCCAAAGTAGTTGAGCAGAACCTGACGACGACAGGTTTGTGCTTCGGCAAAGGCACTCATCGCGTTTAGCTTATGCATCTCAACTTGTTTTTGCGGGCCTTCTTCTTTTTCATCCAGCATACGACGCAGCCAACCCATATCAGCCGGGTCAAACAACATCATAGCTTCAGCAGGCAAGCCATCACGACCAGCACGGCCAGTCTCTTGATAGTAAGACTCAATGTTGCGTGGAATATCAAAGTGCACCACAAAGCGAACGTTGGGTTTGTTGATACCCATACCAAACGCCACGGTCGCGACAACAATCTGGATATCATCACGTTGGAAGGCTTCTTGAACGTAAGCGCGCTCATCGGTATCCATACCTGCGTGATAACCCGCAGCACGAATACCGTTGTTACAAAGCTTCTCGGTCACCATCTCTACTTTCTTACGGCTACCACAATAGATGATGCCGCAATTGCCCTTCTGAGTTTCTAGGTAACGAACCACCTGTGAAACGGGCTTATGCTTCTCAACCAGGTTGTAGCGGATATTCGGACGGTCGAAGCTGCCCAAGTAAGTATGCGGATCCACCAGCTGCAGACGCGAGATAATGTCTTTGCGTGTTGCATCGTCGGCGGTTGCCGTCAGCGCCATATAAGGTACATGCGGGAAATATTGTTTAAGTTGGCCTAATGATGCGTATTCCGGACGGAAGTCATGCCCCCATTGAGAGATACAGTGCGCCTCATCCACCGCAATCATCGAAAGCGGTAAACCTTGAAGACGTTCGATAAAGTCACGCATCAACACACGTTCTGGCGACACATAGACCATCTTCAATTGGCCTGAGTTCATGCGATTAAACACACTCATCAGTTGGTCACGTGGCATTGAAGAGTTGATGCACTCAGCCGCAACACCATTCGCCTTCAGTTGGTCGACTTGGTCTTTCATCAGCGAGATCAGCGGTGAGATAACCAGAGTGAGCCCTTCACGAACCAAAGCAGGAATCTGGTAACAAAGTGATTTACCACCACCGGTTGGCATAATCACCAAACTGTCTCTGCCTTCACCGGCCAGATCAATGACCTCTTGCTGACCATCGCGAAAGCTTTGATAGCCAAACACATCTTGGAGGATGTTTTGCGCATCATTCGCGGGAGTCGGTATTTGCTCAGCAATCAGAGTGGCGGTCATTATGGTTCCTAATCGAGGTATGAAATCAGCAAGCATCATTCGCAAGCAAGTCGCACATTGTAGAGGGGAACGCTGGCGAATTAAACCGCAAATTGTTAGGTGAAAAGGGTTAACGCTCCTATACTGACCAACTCTCTTATAAATCTTATTAATAAGCACTCAGTGCTAGAGAAAGATGCATGACACAAGAAGAACAACAACGTACGCGCCAAGGAATTTTGCTTGCAGTTGGTGCCTACACGATGTGGGGTATCGCCCCTATATATTTCAAATCCTTAAGTGAAGTTTCCCCATTTGAGATTCTCAGCCACCGTGTAGTATGGTCTTTTTTCCTACTCGCTTTTTTACTACACGTTAGCCGCAGTTGGCGTAAAGTGCGCGACACCCTTACCTCAAAGCCAAAAATGCTCTATTTGGTGGCGACCTCTATCTTGGTGGGTGCTAACTGGCTGATCTTTATCTGGGCGGTAAACTCCAATCACATGCTCGATGCCAGTTTGGGGTATTACATCAATCCACTGATTAACGTGTTACTCGGGATGTTTTTCCTTGGCGAACGCTTACGTAAGCTTCAATGGTTTGCGGTCGCCCTTGCTGCCATTGGCGTTATCATTCAATTGATCGCGTTTGGCTCAGTGCCAGTGGTTGCGATTGCCCTAGCCTTCAGCTTTGGTTTCTATGGTTTATTGCGTAAGAAGGTCAGCTTAGAAGCGCAGACTGGCTTGTTCATTGAAACATTAGTGATGCTGCCTATCGCCGCAACTTACCTGTTGTTTATCGCAGACAGCCCAACTTCAGATTTCTCGATGAACCCGATGCAACTCAACCTATTATTGATTGCAGCAGGTGTTATCACCACAGTTCCGCTGCTTTGTTTTACTGGCGCAGCAACTCGCCTGAAGCTATCGACACTCGGCTTCTTCCAGTACATCGGTCCTAGCCTGATGTTCTTGTTGGCGGTTCTTATCTATGGTGAAGCCTTTACCAGTGACAAAGCGATCACCTTCGCCTTCATCTGGGGCGCTCTGGTTATCTTTAGCTTTGATGGCCTGCGCCACAGCAAAAAGAACAAGCGCGCGAAACAGTAACACTGATCGTTTTTTACAAGACAATCTATAAATACAGAGATAAGCTTGGTTGAATTGATGATAATTTAACCAAGCTTTTTTATGCCATGGATAAAGTCCACTACTACTCGACACCTAGCCAAGATATCAGCCTGATCCAAGCTCAATACCAAGAGTTTGCCTTTCAGCGCCACTATCATTTGGACTTTCACATCGGCCTAATCACTCAGGGTCAACAAAAGTTTGTCTATAAAGGGACGAGCTACCACGCTGGCGCAGGACAAGTGGTGATGATGCCACCTGATGAACTGCACGATGGCCATTCAAAGCTAGAATCTGGCTACCAAGTGAGTGTGTTTGCTGTCTCGCCGCAATGGCTGGGCGATCTTGCCGATCACAGAGAAAATGGTCACGCTTTAAGCTTTTCTGAGTTGATCCTCTCCGATCAAGCGACTTTTTACAATTGTGCAACCTTCATGGGCTGCTTATCAATCCAAACATCAGTCAACTCGCTCAAGATTGCCTACCGTTCGAAGGTTTTTCGACAATAGTTGATCGTTACGCTCAGTTTGGATCGAAAACTCAGGTGCAGCTTGGTACTCAGTCGGTTAACACGCTAAAAGACTATTTGATGGCAAACCTCGACCAACCAGTACGCCTAGAGCAGCTGTCTGAACTGTGCGATCTCACCACCACACAGTTTCAACGCCACTTTAAGAACAAAATGGGCATTACCCCTTATGCTTGGCTAAGCCGTTTACGTATGGAACAAGGCATGCGACTGATTAAGTCAGGTGTTGGCGGAACCGAGGTCGCTCATCAAGTTGGATTTTACGATCAAGCCCATTTCTCAAAGGCATTTAAGACCGCATTTGGTGTTTCCCCGTCGAAAATTAACTAAGTGTTGATAATTTACAATTGAGAGATTCGAAATCACGGTAAGCTGCGCTCAACAACTCTCAACAGAACAACCCAGTTATTGGAACAGATATGAATGAAGTCACCATATTAGTCACCCTCGCCTCTATCCACTTTATTGCCCTGATGAGCCCAGGCCCTGACTTTGCCCTTGTGGTACAAAACGCAACACGCCACGGACGACAAACTGGCTTATACATTGCTCTGGGATTATCTTGCGGGATCTTGCTGCATTCATTGTTGAGCCTGACGGGTATCAGTTATCTGGTTCATCAGCACCCAACTCTTTTCGCCACCATACAGTTAGCTGGCGGTAGCTACTTGTTGTATCTCGGTGTTGGTGCACTAAAGGCAACTTGGCAGATCATTACTCATCACGAAGATGAGACCAATCCTGTCGATTCAAAGGATCTGATTCTCACCAATAAACGTCAGGCTTTTTCGAAAGGGTTTGCGACGAACATCTTGAACCCAAAAGCCTTAGTATTTTTCATCAGTTTGATGTCGAGCTTGGTTCCTGCAGACATGTCGCTTTCCGGCAAAGGCCTTGCTTTGATCATCCTATTTGGCCTTTCACTATTCTGGTTCTCGCTATTGGCGTGGATGCTTTCTACTAAAACCCTACAGAAGAAGCTTAGCGAAGCAACGGTCTACATTGATGGCTTGTGTGGCGTGCTATTCAGCCTGATTGGCCTGAGTATTCTTTGGCAGTCGCTGTCTGGTTTAATCGCCTAAATTCGAATCAAGATTACAATTCGTTAACAACGCACTGGCTATCTTATCTTTCCACTGTCAATCTAGCTCTGCATATTAAAAGGAGAAGATCATGCAGTGGAAAACAAAACTAACAACCCTCGCCACTTCTACCCTACTTTTTGCCTCTCACGTCAGTTGGGCAAATCAAGCTGCCGATTCCGTCGCTCCAGAACAAAGTAGTGGTTTAGAAACCAAACAACTCGTTAAAGCCAACGATTGGATGGTCACCGCCGCCAACCCACTGGCGACCCAAGCGGGTGCCGATGTACTGGCTCGTGGTGGTAATGCGATTGATGCGATGGTTGCTGTGCAGCTGATGCTTGGCTTAGTGGAACCTCAGTCATCAGGTATTGGTGGTGGCGCGTTCCTTGTTTATTTTGATGGCAAGGACAAGCAACTCAAAACCTACGATGGTCGTGAAACTGCACCACTTGATGCCACACCTCGTCTTTTCCAAGACGAAAATGGACAACCGCTTAAGTTTTACGATGCTGTGGTTGGTGGTCGCTCTGTAGCGACACCGGGCACCGTCCAATTGCTGTGGGACACTCACCAAAAATATGGCAAGTTAGAGTGGGCATCGCTGATCAAACCTATCGCTCAACTGGCTGAAAAAGGTTTTACCATCAGCCCACGTTTAGCGACCTTGATTGAAAATGACCAAGAGCGACTAAGCCGCTTTGCGACAACTAAAGCCTACTTCTTCAATGCCGATGGCAGCCCAAAAACCGCAGGTACGCTGCTTAAGAACCCTGAATACGCTGCAACGCTAAACGCTATCTCAAAGGATGGTGCTAAGGCGTTCTATCAAGGCGAGATTTCTGCCGACATCATCAACACGGTACAAACCGCCAAAGGTAACCCGGGCGTATTAGCGCAGAAAGACTTCGATGCGTATTCAATTAAGCAACGCGAACCGGTTTGTTCCGCTTATGAGAGCTACGATATCTGTGGCATGGGACCACCAAGTTCAGGTGCATTAACGGTTGGGCAGATCTTAGCGATGACCGAACAGTTTGATCTGAAATCATGGGGACCAAACGATGCGAAATCTTGGCAAGTGTTAGCGGACGCTTCTCGTTTAGCCTTTGCAGACCGTGGTATGTACATGGCAGACCAAGATTACGTGCCAATGCCAACCCAAGGGTTAGTGAATACTGACTATTTGCAGGAACGTGCCCAGCTAATTACTGCTGGAAAGGCATTAGAGAGTGCACCATCAGGCACCCCACCGTGGGATCACGCCATGCTACGTAGCCAAGATGTGTCTATCGAACTGCCGTCCACCAGCCACTTCAATATTGTCGATAGCGATGGCAATGTCGTCTCGATGACCACCACCATTGAGAACGCATTTGGCTCACGCTTGATGGTAAGAGGCTTCCTGCTCAACAACGAACTGACCGACTTCTCATTCAAGACTCATAACGATGGCAAGCCTATCGCGAACCGACTTGAACCGGGTAAACGCCCACGTTCTTCAATGGCACCGACCATCATCATGCAAGACGATAAGCCTTACATGGCGATCGGTTCTCCGGGCGGCAGCCGTATCATAGGTTATGTGGCACAAGCCATTATTGCCCACACCCAATGGGACATGGATATCCAACAGGCGATCAACCAACCACACTTCCTAAACCGTTTCGGAACCTTAGATTTGGAAAAAGGAACATCGGCGGAAAACTTCAAACCTGAGCTAGAAAAGATGGGATTTGAGGTCAACGTTCGCGATCTTAACTCGGGTTTACACGCTATTCGCGTCACAAAAGATGGTCTAGAAGGTGCTGCAGACCCTCGTCGTGAAGGTGCCGCTATCGGCCAATAAGAGAAAATACTCCCTTTTTACTCCCTGTCTTGTGCGAGATCTCTCACAAGGCAGTGAGTAAATATCGATATTTAACTGCGAAATTAAGCACCTATACATTGTAACCAATTGAAATTAAATGATACGTACATTTATCATTCAAATAATTATATAGAAATTCGCTTATGCACCATTGCTGATAAATAAGGAATCGGTAATATGAATGGTGTCGGAAGGATGCTGACACGGAACAGGAAACGCCAAGGACTTGGTTATCTTCAGGATGAAGATTCGATTACTCAGGATGAATAATCGGCATGGATAGCGAAATGGACATTGAATGGACGCAATAGTAACTAGGATGGTTGCTACTAAGGAAAGACAATGGACACCTCTGGACGAGGAAAGGACTGAACATCAGGATGATGTAAAGGACACCGCTCAAGGAACAAGTGAGCGCGCTAACGAGGATTGTTGGCAGATCAGGATAAGATCAAGGACACCGCTAGGAAGGCGACGAAAGGAATACGCTGAAGGATAACAGCACACTATCATGGATTTGATGCATGGAGCACACTTAGTAGCCGGATTGCTGCGAGTAAGACTATAGACCCCGATGAGCGCAAGCTCTCGGGGTTTTTCTTTATCTGTCGTCCCACCTTTTATTCCCCTAAAACAAATAAATCAAAGACCTTTGATTACAATTCTGACATTTAAATCATTCACTTCTTAACCACTTCCAAGTAACGTAAGTCTTACTAGGCTCAACTAGTTTCATAACCATAATTAAACTAAGGACAAATTCATGTCACACGTTACCTTCAAAGGCGCTGTTGTACCGCTAACTGGCACATTCCCGCAAACTGGCGAACAGGCACCAAGCTTTGCACTAACTGCAGGCGATCTTTCTGAACTGACTCTTGCTTCTCTTGCTGGCAAGAAAGTGGTTCTAAACATCTTCCCAAGTATCGACACAGCAACTTGTGCAACGAGCGTACGTACGTTCAACGCAAAAGCGGCAGAGCTTGAGAACACGGTTGTTGTTTGTATTTCTGCTGACCTACCATTTGCTGCAGGTCGCTTCTGCGAACTAGAAGGCATTGAAGGCGTTCAACACGCTTCAACTTTCCGTTCTCCTACATTCGCATCAGACTACGGCGTGGCGATTGCTGAAGGTCCACTAGCAAGCCTAACAACACGTGCAGTTGTCGTTGTTGATGAAAAAGGTGTGGTAACGCACAGCGAATTGGTTGCAGAGATCACTGAAGAACCAAACTACGAAGCGGCACTGGCTGCACTGTAAGATCCCCTCTCGTCAGTAATCTATTGTGATCGCTTAAAGCGGTACGCAATAAAAAAGAGCAGCCATTGGCTGCTCTTTTTGTTTTCAATAATGAACGGTTATTAGATGCTGAAGTAATAGATTAAAGCTGCTCTAAACGCGCGTAAGCCGTTACTAACCACTTAATCCCTTCACCGTTAAACGCCACTTGAACTCGACTCTGTGGACCACTTCCTTCAAAGTTGATGATGGTGCCTTCACCAAACTTAGGGTGCTTCACGCGAGAACCCAAGCTAAAGCCTGTTTCATTGAAGTTCTCTTTCACAGCGGTTTGGCTAAAGCGACCACTGCTTGCAGGGCGACTGACTTGCGCTTTCATACGCACTTCATCCAGACAGGTCTCTGGTAGTTCACGAATAAAACGTGATGGCTTATGGTACTTATCCTGACCGTACAGACGACGCATCTCTGCATAAGTGATGTAAAGCTTCTCCATCGCACGAGTCATGCCTACGTAACACAAGCGACGCTCTTCTTCTAAACGCCCCGCTTCTTCGGCAGACATCTGGCTTGGGAACATGCCTTCTTCGACACCCACCATGAATACCATTGGAAACTCTAGACCTTTAGCACTGTGCAGAGTCATTAACTGAACCGCATCATCAAACTCATCGGCCTGACCTTCACCCGCTTCCAAAGCTGCGTGAGTTAAGAACGCCGTCAGCATGCTCATCTCATCCGCTTCTTCCGGCTTTTCAAACTGGCGCGTTGCCGTTACCAATTCTTCTAAGTTCTCAATACGTGCCTTCGACTTCTCACCCTTTTCTTGCTCGTACATCGCAAACAGGCCTGATGATTTGATCACGTGGTCAGTTTGTTCATGTAGGCTAAGCTCTAGCGTGTCGTCTTCAAGCGCGTTAATTAGCTCGATAAAACGGCTCAAAGCACCAGCAGCACGGCCTGGCAGCACTTGTTCTTCTATCAGAGCAAGACTTGCTTGCCACATCGTTGCACCACGGTCACGCGCTGCGAAACGAATCGTCTCTAGGGTTTTATCACCCAAGCCACGCGTTGGTGTGTTTACCACACGCTCAAAAGCAGCATCATCGTTACGGTTACCCATTAAGCGCATGTAGCTCAAGGCATCTCGAATTTCCTGACGCTCGAAGAATCGCATGCCGCCGTAGATTCGGTAAGGCAAACCACCTTGAATCAAAGCTTCTTCAAGAACACGAGACTGGGCATTGTTACGATAAAGCATTGCGGTATCTTCTAGCGCACCGCCTTTCTCCTGCCACTCTTTGATCTTGCTAACCGTGAAACGCGCTTCATCGAGCTCGTTGTAAGCCGAGTACACAGAGATTGGCTCGCCATCATTGCCGTCGGTCCACAACTCTTTACCCATACGCTCGGTGTTGTTCGAGATAAGCTCGTTCGACGCCTGCAGAATGGTTTTGGTTGAACGGTAGTTTTGTTCTAGTCGAATCGTTGAAGCACCTGGGAATTCATCCAAGAACTTCTGAATATTTTCGATCTTAGCACCACGCCAGCCATAGATAGATTGGTCATCGTCACCCACGATCATCACACGACAATCAGGGCCTGCCATCATGCGTAGCCAAGCGTATTGGATGTTGTTGGTATCTTGGAATTCGTCGACCAAAATATGCTTGAAGCGAGCTTGGTAGTGCTCTCGGATATGTTTCTTATCACGCAGAAGTTCGTGTGCTCTTAGCAAGATCTCCGCAAAATCGACCAAGCCAGCACGGTCACATGCCTCTTGATAAGCAGAGTAGATCTTTAACCATGTTTGAGTTACTGGATCATGGTAGGCATCAATGTGACTTGGGCGTAGACCTTCATCTTTCTTGCCGTTGATCCACCAAGAAGCTTGCTTGGCAGGCCACTGTTTTTCATCCAGGTTTTGCGCCTTGATTAAGCGACGCAGCAAACGAATCTGATCATCTGAATCAATGATCTGGAAATCTTCTGGCAGTTTTGCATCTAGGTAGTGAGCGCGAAGGATACGGTGACAGATGCCGTGGAAGGTGCCGTTCCACATGCCCGACGAGCTACCCATCATCAACTCTTCAATACGACCACGCATCTCTGCTGCCGCTTTGTTGGTGAAGGTAACCGACATGATAGAGAACGGTGATGCTTGCTCTACGCTTTGCAGCCAAGCAATACGATGCACCAACACTCGCGTTTTACCACTACCAGCACCTGCCAGAATAAGTAGGTTTTCTAAAGGTGCCGCGACCGCCTCACGTTGTTTGTCGTTTAGGCCATCGAGTAAAAGCGAAGGATCTATCATTGGATATGCTCACTACTGGGTATTTATACATAAAAGTTGATTATAACCTAAACACTAGGCTGCGTTTAGGATAATAAGAAGAAAAAACAATCAAAAATTAACATCATAAAATCAGCAACTTAAATGACGAATCATCATTAATATTGATATTTTTTATAATGCCATGAAATTATTTCCGAGTTCTTCCTATCCTTTTTAGTAAGCAAGTTAACAATTCATTAACCTGCGATGTAAAAATACTATTAAGTCCTAGAGGGAATGACTATGAAAAATTCTAATCTTGCTGTTACAGCTGCAATCACAAGTGTACTAGCGTTTGGCGGTGCAGTTCTTACATCAGCACCTGCGGAAGCAGCAGCGAAAGAAAAATGCTACGGCGTGGCAAAAGCTGGCCAGAATGATTGTGCAACCAAAACAAGCTCATGTGCAGGTACAGCAAAAGAAGACAACCAATCCGATGCATTCGTAGTCGTTCCTAAAGGACTATGTGGCAAATTAACTGGTGGTAACACTCAATCATCATAATTGAGCTGCTTAGTATGGTGGGCTGATATTCAGCCCACCTCCACTTCCTATTAGGAGAACCGTTGTGACTCAAACTCTTCACCCCAATGCAGGGGTTGGCCTTAGAACACCGCACTTGGACTTCTTTAGCCAAAATCCATCTCTAGTGAGTTGGTTAGAGGTTCACAGCGAGAACTACTTTTTAGCTCAATCACCGCAACGCCAACAACTCAGAGAAATTCGTAACGCACATAGCATAAGTTGTCATGGTGTTGGGTTGTCTCTTGGTTCTGTTGAGCGTATCAATCAACACCATCTGGTGCAGTTAAAAGACCTGATTGATGATATCGAACCTTTCTTGGTTTCTGACCATCTCAGCTGGAGTCAAACTGGCGGGCATTACTTCAATGACTTGCTGCCGCTGCCTTACACAGAAGAAGCGTTAGAAGTCTTCTGTCGCAATGTCATCGAGGTTCAAGACAGCTTGCAACGCCCGATGTTGATTGAGAATCCATCAAGTTACCTTGCCTTCAAGCATTCTACTATTCCAGAGTGGGAGTTTTTGGCTGAGGTACAAAAGCGCACAGAGTGTCGCCTGCTGCTCGATTTCAATAATATTTTCGTCTCATCTTTTAATCATGGCTTCAGTTGTGAAGAGTACCTAAGCGGAATACCTGCAGACAAAGTGGAAGAGATTCACTTGGCAGGTTTTACCAAAAAGAAGCTTGAACAAGGTGAGATCTGGATAGACACGCACAGTAAACCTGTCTGTGACGAAGTGTGGAAACTCTACACTGACTGGGTAGCACAACATGGTTTACGCCATACCTTGATTGAGTGGGATCTCGATATCCCAGAACCACAAGTTTTATTGGCTGAAGCAACCAAAGCCAGTGACATTTTGTATCAACACGACAAATTCAACCGAAGGAGTCGCGCATCATGAGCCACTCCCTAGCAGATGTTCAATTGGAGTTTGCTAACGCCCTGCGCTACCAAAACAATGGTGAGCACTGCGACATAGTGAGCGACCATTTTACCGATGAACAGCGCATCCAGATTTACCGTAATAACTTTGTGATCAGCTTGAGCGAAGTTCTAACAGCAACCTACCCACTCACTGAAATGTTGGTTGGTGAAGAGTGCTTCCAACAGATGGCTCGTCAACATGTCTTAAGTTATCCATCTACTTCTGGTGATGTCAGTGGTTACGGTGAACACTTTGAACAGACTATCAAAGCCTTTCCTGCCGTTATTGAGGCTGCACCTTATCTCGGTGAAGTGGCTTTGTATGAATGGAAGAAAGACAGCTTGGCAAGGCTTGCGTCACAAGTACATACCGACCAGAGACCTCTTTCTTGCTTAGCCGATGTACCACAAGAACAGCAAGGTGCTTTGGTCTTTCATCTCAAAGATTCAATAACACTGATTCATTCTAGTTACACGATTATCGCGCTTGAACAAGCCATCTATCAGCAGCAACTTGATGGACTAGACATCAACCAACCTGAATTTGGGGTGTTAATCCGAGCTGATAATTCACAGGTTGAGAGCCATAGTTTGAGTGAAGAGAGCCACCAACTCCTCACTGAGTTGCAATCAGGTCAAACACTCTCAGCAATCGATCCTTTATTACTACAACATCTGAATACTGTTATGGCGCTAAACGTCATCTCAGGTTTTTCAATCAATGCCGAATTGGAGACATAACATGGATAACAACACAGTCACGAACATGATGGCTCAATACGACAGTTTGATTGAGAAATCACAGGCCCTTTTTGTTCCGGTGCTTCTACTATTTTGTCGCCTATGGGTGGCGTGGGTCTTCTTTAATTCTGGGTTAACCAAAATAGCAACTTGGGATAGCACTCTTTACTTGTTTGAGTTGGAATACCAAGTACCACTGCTACCTTGGGAATTAGCAGCTTACATGGGGACTGCCGCTGAGTTAATTCTGCCGGTGTTCTTAGCACTCGGTTTATTAACACGACCTATGGCTGCGGTGTTGTTCGTTTTCAATATCATTGCTGTCGTGTCTTACCCTGTATTGTGGGATCAAGGCTTCTACGATCATCAGCTTTGGGGATTAATGATTCTTATCGTTGTCGTGTGGGGCGCAGGACCATTCTCGCTTGATAGAGTTTTGAAAGCGCAGTTCAGGAATTAAAATGAGTTTTCACCTCTTTTGAATAGCTAAAGCTAAATGGCTACAGCCCAAACGCAAAAAACCACTCAATTGAGTGGTTTCTTTTTTAACTGGGATAAGCTTACTTATTTAGAAAAGCTTGTAGCTCTTCAGCAGAGATACCTTGCTCTGCAAGTTCTTTTGCCAATAGCTGAACCTGCTCACCCTTACGAGACTCTACCACACGCTGAAATTGGTAAATGATATCTCGCAAAGTATCGATTGGAACTTGTTTTGCCGCACTGCGAATACGCTCTTCACTTTGGTTACCTAGCTCTTTAAGCAGTTTACCAAACATGACCTTTTCAGGTGCATCTTCCATTTGTTCTAAGACGCGCGCCATTTCGTAGGTTGTTAATGACATTACAGTATTTTCCGTTGGGGACTAACGTTTCAATGAGTGACAAATATACCATGTTTTAACGTTTCGAAAACCGCCATTTGTATATTTTGTCACCCTTGTAACTTATGCCTTAGCAAACGTCGCGTGCCATGACTTACCCGCTTTGCTCGCGAGCACTAATAACGCAGGAACAATCAGGAACATTTGTAGAGCGATCATAACTTGCGATGTTAAATCAAGACGTTGCATCGTACCCACAAGAAGTCCTGAACCACTCATTTGGAACAAGCCAAGTAGCGCAGCAGCCGTACCTGCACGGTCACCAAAGGGTTCTAGAGCTTTACCTGCTGCAGCACCAAGAATCCAAGCAAAGCCAACCGACGATAAGAAGATCGGTAACATGAACGCGATTGGAGTCGCGTGCTCAGCAAGCACCAACATAATCACACCTGCTAAGCCCAGCGTCGAGATGCCGACAACCAATGCCTTGTAAGTACCAAAACGGTCCATAAACTTCGGCGCCGTAAATGCAGCAGTGATGTTGATAGCGGCGTTAATACCAAACCAGAAGGTAAACTCGTTCATCGTCAAACCTAGGTTCTCCATCAACACGACTGGTGCTGAGGTAACATAAGCAAGAATTACTGCCATCGCCATCAAACATAAGGTTGCATGGAAAAGGAACGATGGTGTTTTCAGTACTGACCAGTAACGTTCCAGCTTGAACACAGCAACCTTCTCTGTCGCCGGGTTAGATTCTTTCATTTGGAAGAATAAGATGCTGCCAACGACGACCGCGAAACCAGCCATAAAACTGAAGTTCGAGCGCCAGCCAAATTGATGCGTTAACCAAGCACCAAGAATCGGTGCCAATGCAGGGATAAAACAGATCGCACCATTGAGGTAGCTGATCATTCGGCCACTCTTCTCTGGGCCAAATAGATCGCGAACCGTTGCAAAGGCAGCTACAGAAGTCGCACAAGCTCCTAAGCCTTGTAGCAGCCGAGCTATTAGCATCATATCAATCGATTGAGCTGCCCACGCCAAGCAAGCACTCAATGCATAGATACTAACACCTCCCAATGCAACGGTTCGACGTCCTAACTTATCAGCCAAAGGGCCAGCAAACAGTTGGCCGACACCCATAGCAAATAAAAACCAAGTAATCGTATCTTGTGCTAGTGCATGTTCCACGTGAAACGCTGTCGAAATTTGTGGCAGAGCTGGTAGGTAGATATCAATAGCCAAAGGGCTAAATAGAACCAGCATTGCCAATAAAGCAACCTGCAGTTTACTAGGGGTTGGAAGCGCGTTAGAAGGCACAAGATTCTCCGGATGAGTTAATTTAGGTGCATAATAACCAACTAAAGATATGAACAAAAATGGCATATACTCATTAGCATTATTCCAAATAGGAAACTCACATGAATATCGAGAAACTATCACGCCTCGACCTCAATCTATTAGTTTGCTTGCAGGTACTGATGGAAGAGCTGAGTGTTACTCGCACTGCACATCGATTGTGCCTAAGCCAGTCAGCCGTGAGTAAGTCATTAGCCAAACTTCGTGAGCAATTTAATGATCCCCTTTTCACGCGAAGTGCTCATGGCCTACGACCAACACCAAAGGCAGTCTTTCTCAAACCTCGATTAGAAACGCTGATCAACCAACTTGATGTGCTCACCCAACCAGAGACGTTCATTCCCAATAACAGTGACCACAGTTTTCACATTGCGGCAGTTGAAAGTGTTTACCCGCTTATTCTTCCCCACTTCTTACCGGCGATATTTCGACAAGCCCCTAAGGTGAATATCAACACTCACGCTTGGACGGAGCAAACCTTTAAGAAATTGCAGCTTGGTGAACTGGATATCGGACTCACGGGTAAGGATATCGACATCAACGACGCGCGTTTAACCATGTTGCCGCCAGACGATATTTGCGAACAAGAGATCTATCGCGATGCACAAATGTGTGTGCTAAGACGTAACCACCCTGCTCTGAGCGGCAAATGGGATCTGGAAACCTACCTCGCACAGCGTCATGTACAAGTAAGGTGTGATGGTAACGATCGTTGGTTACTCGACTACAAACTTGCCGACCTTGGTCACCAACGTGATATCGCTATTTCTGTTCCCGACTTCAACAGTGCGGCTAGCCTGTGCACTTACACTGACTTTGTGTTTACGGCACCAAGTCACTTCACCTACCTTGTTGCCAAGCAGCTCGACTTAGTCGTTGTCCCTCTGCCGATGGAATTCCCGCCGATGGCATACACTCTGTTTTGGCACCGTGATAGAGAAAATGACCCAGCGTTAACTTGGTTGCGAGATATCATCAAAGAAAAAACTCTGCACCTTAGATAAAAATGGCGTACAGCGTTTGCAGCCAACGAACAAAAGCGCTAGCTTATTGACCTAATAAGTCCCCTCACATGTATATCTACTGTGAGTGTTAACAAGGACCCTAACAATAAGGATAAACACAGATGCACAATATCACTGCGGAACGCGTTACTGCGGTTCGAGCTTGGCTTGAAGCAAACCAACTAGATGCGGTTATCATCCCACACGAAGATGAGTATCTAGGCGAGTACGTTCCAGCTCATAACGAGCGACTTCACTGGTTAACTGGTTTCACGGGCTCTGCAGGTGCAGCGGTCATCACTCGTGAAAACGCTGCTATTTTTGTTGATGGTCGCTATACCGTTCAGGTTCGTAAGCAGGTACCAGCAGAGTTATTTGAGTATCGCCACCTTATTGAAGAGCCGGCTTTAGATTGGATCATCAATTCACTAGCCCAAGGCAGCAAGGTTGCATTTGACCCACGTATGCACACAGCAGCGTGGTTGAAAGGCGCACAAGCAAAACTGACTGATAAAGTCGAACTCACGACATTAACAGCAAACCCGATTGATGAGCTTTGGTCTGATCGTCCTGAGCCTGTTGTATCTGATGTTCGCCTAATGGCGACCGACGCCGTTGGTCAATCAAGTGAAAGCAAACGCGCTGAAATTGCAGGCCTACTAAAAGCCAAAGGTGCAGATGCCGCTATCCTTACTGAACTAGACTCGATTTGCTGGTTACTCAACGTTCGTGGTTTGGACGTGTCTCGCCTACCGGTTGTATTGTCTAATGCCATCATTCACGCCGATGAAAGCGTCGACTTCTTCTTAGACCCGGCTCGTATCCCTGCTGGCTTTGAAGCGCACGTTGGTAATGGTATTCGTGTTTCTCACCCATCTGAGCTTGAAGCACGTCTTCAATCTTTAGAAGGTAAGAATGTGTCAGTTGATTCAGGCACAAGCAACGCTTGGTACACGCTTGTTCTACAAAACGCAGGTGCTCATATCATTGAAGCAGCAGACCCGTGCTTAATGCCAAAGGCTGCTAAGAATGCAACTGAAATTGCCGGTATGAAAGCGTGTCACATTCGTGATGGTGTTGCGATGGCTAAGTTCCTGTCTTGGATTGATGCTGAAGTCGCGCAAGGTAACCTACACAACGAAGCGGTATTGGCTGACAAAGTACAATCGTTCCGCGAGCAAGACCCAACGCTGATGGACCTAAGTTTTGACACGATTTCAGCAGCAGGCGGAAACGCAGCTATGTGTCACTACAACCATGAGAACCAACCTGAACCAGGTCAGCTAGAACTGAATACTCTGTACCTAGTCGATTCAGGCGGTCAGTACTTAGATGGTACAACCGACATCACTCGTACTATTGCAATTGGCCAACCAAGCGGCGAAATGATTCAGCAGTTCACATTAGCGCTTAAAGGTCACATCGGCATTGCACGTGCACGTTTCCCACAGGGCACTCGTGGTTTCCAACTTGATATCCTAGCGCGTCAGCACTTATGGGCAGAAGGCTTCGACTACGACCACGGTACTGGTCACGGTGTTGGCCACTTCCTAAGTGTTCATGAAGGTCCGCAAAGCATCTCTAAGAAGCTAATCGACGTACCTCTAGTGGAAGGTATGGTGTTATCAAACGAGCCGGGTTACTACCGTGCTGATGAGTTTGGTATCCGCATCGAGAACCTAGAATTGGTAGTTGAGCTTCCTACTCAAGGTGACTTCTCAGTACTAACGTTTGAATCACTAACACGTTGCCCTATCGATAAGCGCAACATCAACGTCGATCTACTGACACGACCTGAACTCGCGTGGCTGAACGATTACCACCAGAAAGTATGGAATGATGTTAGTCCATTAGTTGAAGGTGATACGTTGGAATGGTTACGCCAATCAACAACACCACTTGCTCACGCTTAATACATTGCTAGGCAGGTAACTGACCAAAACTAGTTGCCTCAGTTAAATATTAAAACGGCTACCCTTAGGTAGCCGTTTTTGTTTGTCGATTTCACATCATTGATGTTTCACGTGGAACATTAACCAAGATATGAGTTAGCCTGAGTAAGCGCTATGCCAATCGCGCCATACTGGGTCGAAGCCGCGTTGACGAATCATAGCCTCAACATCAGCCGCACTTCGCTCATCACTTATCTCAAACTGCTCAAGCTCTTCCTCACCCGAAGCATAACCACCAGGTTGAGTTTTTGACGCGGCAGACATGCTAGTGATACCTAACGGCAATACGTTATCGCGGAACGTTGCAGACTCACGAGTCGAAAGAGACAACTCAACTTCAGGGTTTAATAATCGATAAGCACAGATAAGTTGTACCAACTGCTTATCACTCATAATCGACTTAGGCTGCAAACCGCCCTCGCACGGACGAAGGCGTGGGAATGAAATCGAGTAACGCGTTTGCCAGTAAGTTCGCTCTAAGTAATCCAAGTGAGCGGCCACGAAGAAGCAGTCTGTTCGCCAGTCTTCCAAGCCAATCAAAGCACCAATCCCTATCTTATCAATACCCGCTTTTGCCAGACGATCAGGCGTTTCAAGCCGGTATTCAAAATCCATTTTGTTGCCACGCAAGTGATGCTCAGCGTAAGTACTTGGGCTATATGTTTCTTGGTAAACCATCACAGCATCTAAGCCAAGGGTTTTGAGTTCCGCGTAGTCGTCTTGATCAAGCGGCTGCACTTCCATCGCAAGGTAGTTAAATTGCGCTTTGATATTCGGTAGCACCTCACGGAAGTATTTCATCCCAACCTTAGTTTCGTGCTCACCGGTCACCAACAACACACTATCGAATTTCATCTTTTTGATGGCCGCACTCTCGGCATCAATTTCATCCAAGGTTAATGTTCGACGCTTGATGCGGTTCTCCATTGAGAAGCCACAATAGGTACACGCATTCGCACACAAGTTCGATAAGTACAAAGGAATATACAGCGACATCGTATTACCGAATCGCTTACGCGTTAGCGCCAACGATTGTTGTGCCATCTGCTCTAAGTAAGGTTCTGCTGCCGGAGAAATTAAAGCCTTAAAATCTTCTAAGTCGCGTTTGGGTTTACTCAAAGCACGTTCAACATCCGCCGCCGTTTTACTGAAGATGGACATACCAATGTCATCCCAGTTGAGCTGTTTAAATCGATCAACAAACGTCATGGCAATACTACTCGTATAGGAATGAGGTTAGCGGACTGGAAGCAACCGCGTGAGATACCTGACCAGCTAACCCAGCAAGGTAAGCCATACGACCCGCTTCAACTGCCAGCTTAAAGGCAACTGCCATTTCAACAGGCTGTTGAGAAGCAGCAATCGCCGTATTCACTAACACAGCATCTGCACCCATTTCCATTGCACGTGCAGCATGTGATGGCGCACCAATGCCAGCATCAACAATAACAGGGACGTTAGCTTGGTCGATAATGATCTCGAGGAAGTCGGCTGACGCGATGCCCTTATTCGAACCAATCGGCGCACCGAGTGGCATCACAGCAGCACAACCTACCTCTTCTAAGCGCTTACACAATACAGGGTCAGCGTGGCAATAAGGCAACACAACAAAGCCATCTTTCACTAGTTGCTCAGCAGCGTTAAGTGTCTCGATTGGGTCTGGCATCAAGTACTTGGGATCCGGATGAATCTCAAGTTTTAACCAGTTAGTACCTAGTGCTTCGCGAGCCAAGTGTGCGGCAAAAATCGCATCCTTCGCGTTCTTCGCACCAGAGGTATTCGGAAGTAGATTTACGCCAGCATCAATAATTGGCTGCAAAATATCATCTTGCTCAGAACGAATATCAACTCTCTTTAGTGCCATGGTTGCCAGTTGAGAACCGGAAGCTTCGATAGCACTCGCCATCAAATGTTTGTTTGCGAACTTGCCGGTTCCAGTGAACAGACGTGATTGAAACGTTTTATTTGCGATGGTTAACATGGTTAGCCCCCTGCAATAGCTTGGAAAAGAGAGATCGAATCGCCTTCGTTGACGATGGTTTGTTGCCACTGGCTGCGTGGTACAACCACGTTATTGATAGCAAATACACACCCTAAATCAGGTAGCGATAGTGCTTGGATGATGTCTGAAAGAGACGACGATTGCGCGACTTGCTCTGGTTGCTCGTTTATAGAAATAGTTATGTGGCTCATTGTGCTTCTTCTTGTAGGTGTTGGATCGCCGTTGTGTTGCAAACCGGACAATCGCTATCTTGCGTGACCATTAGGTTTTGCCAGTTCATGGTCTTGCCATCGAACAGCTTTAGTTGATGTGTTGCGACTTTAAACTCGCCACTACTAATACGCTGAATAGCAGCAAGAGCTTGAAGGTTACCTATCGTTCCAACCACTGGACCAATGATGCCGCTATCACTACAACGCGTTGTTTGTGGATGGTGTTCAAACGGGAAAAGGCAGTGGTAACACCCTTTCTGGTTCTGATAATCAAAGACAATAAATTGACCTTTCCAGCCGATTGCAGAACCCGATATCAAAGGTGTATTAGCTTTAAAACAAGCTCGGTTAACCTGCTGCCGTGACGCGAAGTTGTCAGTACAATCCAACACGAGATCAGCCAACATGACTTCTAATTCAAGTTGGCTTTCACTCATTCGTTGATTGATGGTTCTTACTTGGCTGCGATCATTGAGCTCATTCAGTTGTTGTTTGAGTGCTTCAACCTTAGATGAACCTAATTGGTTTTCCCTAAACGCGACTTGTCTCTGTAGGTTGGACGAATCCACACAGTCATCATCGACCAACACAATTCTTCCCACACCAGAAGCTGCGAGATAAAGAGCAGCGACATTACCTAAACCGCCGCAACCAATCACCAACACATGGCTGTTTAACAGGTTTCGTTGCCCTTGCTCACCCACCTCAGGCAATGCAATTTGTCGTTGATAACGGATGAACTCAAAGTCACTCAACATAGCTAGGCTCCCGCATAACCTCTTTACTCGTCATTGAAGAGTTAGGAGCCATCAAGTTGTCGAAGAATTCGATCACTTTCTGTGGGTCTTCCGCTAATGTAATCGCACGCACAACCGCCAAACTCGATACACCACAACCCCAAACCTGCGCAGCTGTCGATTGGTCAATACCACCAATAGCAACCGTCGGATAACCAGTAAGTTCTTCTGTATATGGGATGGTATCAATTAGCTGTTGGTACAGAGATAAACGCACCAAACCTTGAGGCTTCGATGGCATCTGTTTTGTTGTGGTCGGAAATATATGGCCTAGTGCAATGTAGCTTGGATTGATTTGGACGATGCGCAGTAACTCATAATAACCATGAGTCGATAGACCGATCTTAATACCCGCTTGGCTCAGTTGGGAAAGGTTTGATTCTTCAATATCCTCTTGCCCAAGGTGTACACCAAAAGCACCATGCTTAAGTGCAAGCTGCCAGTAATCATTAATAAAAACCTGAGCGTTATGTTCTCGACCAAGTTCGATAGATCGTGCGACTTGTTGCTCTAAGTCGGCTTGTTGAGGGTTCTTAATACGCAGTTGGACAGTGTTAATCCCAAGTTTAAGCAACCTTTCTATCCACTCAACGTCATCAACAACCGGGTATAAGCCGAGGCTATTCTTTGTTAACTCAGGGAAAGAAAGTGATATCCCTTGGTTGGCCCAACCAACGCTGATATTCAGTCGCTCGTCTTCAAGGATAGGGATAGGAAAATCTCGATAATGTGCAGGCCATGTTCCACGTGAAACATTCGATGCAGCGCGAGCTAAAACCAGCGCATCTTCCAATGGAAATTCCAACGCCAATAAAGTAAGTAACCAAGCAAAGTGGCCACGACTATCTAATTCTTGATGAGCTGTAGTGTCACTCTTGATAACACGATTAGCATCTAAGTGTGACCAGATATCTAACACAGCTGAATCATCGGAGACTCCGATATAGACGGTGTTCGAAGCTTGAGTCAAAGCAGTACAAACATCGGTCAACGCAACTGAATTACTGTAATCAACAACGTGGTTCAATTGCGCTAACTGACACTCCGCCAATGAATCAACATCATGAGCAAAGCCAATAGATAATGCCTGTTGAGCATCAACGATAGAGAAGTATCGAGTTGGGCTTACACCCAACTCAACTGCATCAGTTGCTAAACCTTGTCGTTTAGCAACCAATAGACAGTTTTGAACCTCCCCCGTTAACTCGATGTATTGAGATGGGATGAGAATCTTCACTTTCATTATTCCTCTAATTGAGCTTCTTTTGCGCCTACTGCAGGGTGATAAAGTTCAGAGCCAGTATCACGGAACTCTTGTGATTTTTGACGCATTCCCTCCAACGGGTTATCTAGCATCTTAATCTCGATAGCCTGATCAGCGGCTACTTGTTCTGTGTCTTTCGCATACTCGCGAACTTCTTGAGAAATCTTCATCGAGCAGAACTTAGGTCCACACATAGAGCAGAAGTGAGCAACCTTGCCCGACTCTTGTGGCAGAGTTTCATCGTGGAAAGAACGTGCTGTTTCTGGATCTAAAGCTAGATTAAATTGGTCTTCCCAACGGAATTCAAAACGTGCTTTAGATAATGCATTATCTCGGATTTGTGCGCCCGGGTGTCCTTTTGCCAAATCTGCAGCATGTGCGGCCAGCTTATAAGTAATTAAGCCGGTCTTCACATCTTCTTTGTTTGGTAAACCTAGATGCTCTTTAGGGGTTACATAACAAAGCATTGCGCAGCCGTACCAACCAATCATGGCCGCGCCAATTCCTGAGGTAATGTGGTCATAACCAGGGGCAATATCGGTAGTCAGTGGGCCTAATGTATAAAACGGTGCTTCATGGCAATGCTCTAACTGCTCGTCCATGTTCTCTTTAATAAGATGCATAGGTACATGTCCAGGACCTTCAATGATCACCTGAACGTCGTATTCCCAAGCAACTTTAGTTAACTCACCTAGAGTACGTAACTCTGAGAACTGAGCCTCATCATTGGCATCTGCAATAGAGCCAGGACGTAGGCCGTCACCTAGTGACAAAGCCACATCGTACTTCGCACAGATCTCGCAGATCTCGCGGAAGTGTGTGTATAAGAAGCTTTCTTGGTGATGTGCAAGACACCATTTCGCGATGATAGATCCACCACGAGAGACAATACCTGTCACACGTTTAGCCGTCATAGGAACGTAACGAAGAAGCAAACCGGCATGAATAGTGAAGTAATCAACGCCCTGCTCCGCTTGTTCAATCAAGGTATCGCGCATCACTTCCCAGTTAAGGTCTTCGGCTACGCCATTCACTTTCTCAAGCGCTTGATACATAGGAACCGTGCCAATCGGCACTGGGCTGTTACGTAAGATCCATTCACGAGTCTCGTGGATATTACGGCCTGTAGAAAGGTCCATTACGGTATCGCCGCCCCAGCGAGTCGACCACACGAGCTTCTCAACTTCTTCTTCAATCGAAGAGCTTACCGAAGAGTTACCGATATTGGCGTTCACTTTCACTAAGAAGTTTCGGCCAATAATCATAGGTTCTGATTCTGGGTGGTTGATGTTTGAAGGGATGATAGCTCGGCCTTCAGCGACCTCTTTGCGCACGAACTCAGGGGTAATTTCTTTGGGTAGGTTTGCGCCAAAGTTATGACCAGGGTGTTGGTGATTAAGCTGTTCATCAGCGAACTTCTGACGCCCCATGTTCTCACGTATCGCAATGTACTCCATCTCAGGAGTGATAATGCCCTGACGAGCATAATGCAGTTGAGTTACACATTGGTCACCAGTAGCACGACGAATTCGAGGCAGGTTTCCGTAACGAAGGTCGTCTAGGGTTTCATCTTCTAAACGTTCTTTGGTGTAAACAGAGCTTACATCATCGAGCAATTCTGTATCACCACGCTCTTCAATCCATTGCTCTCGCAACTTAGGAAGGCCGTTATAAAGGTCTATTTCATGCGTAGGATCGGTATAAACACCTGAGGTATCGTAGACATGAATCGGCTCATTAGGTTCGAATACAGGCTCTTTTTTGGTACCACCAACAAGGCTATCTGCGAGGGATATTTCTCGTACAGGGACTTGAATGTCCTCTCGAGATCCTTGGATGTAAGCTTTTTTTGAATTTGGATAAGGTTGTACGGATAAAGAATCGATGAAATTCTTCGCTTCCAGTCTTGCTTGTTTACGACTCGACATAGCATTTTTCCTTGGCTTTTAGCCATTATTTATAGGGATAAAAATGCTTGACGGATTAGATGCTACAAGAGGGATCACGGTAAGAAATACAGTTGTGATCTGGAGATAGATCTCTAGAAGGATTCTAGTTAGATATCTACTCTTGTTCCCTTCGCAGGTATTAGCCTGATCAGGTTCAACGGATCCCGAGTTAACGGTCTCAGCCATATGGCACTCCGACAAGTTCGATCGAGTATATAAAAACGGCTTGGATAAACCAAGCCGAGTTGTTAACAAATCGTAAGAAAGTTTTAAGACTTTATCAAAAGTTGGAAGCCGATCCATGCAGCCGAGATACTGAGAACCACGTTGAGCAGCACATTGAGCCCCATCTTAAAGAAAGCACCCTGCTGCATAAGAAGTACGTTATCCATCGAAAATGTAGAGAACGTAGTCAGGGCTCCAAGGAAACCAAGGCCGATGATCTGTCTCCATGGTTCAGTCGCAACCATCTCATTTTCAAATGCGGCGATGAGCAAACCCATAATGAAGGAGCCGATTACGTTAACGGTTAGTGTACCGTAAGGAAAACCACGCCCTAACATCACTACACATAACTCTGAAATCAAATAGCGCGAACAAGCACCAAATGCACCACCAATGGCAATAAAACCTAAAATAGATAGCTGACCCATGAATCCTCCCAAATAACAGTCCCTATATTCTAGCTTTACCGCCGATAAAAGCGAGGGTAGAAACTAAGAATGCATGTGCAAATATTAAACGTTACAGGTGTCACTTAACTTCAATATATCCCATCAAACCCGTTTTCATGTGCTCAATTACATGACAGTGGTACATCCAACGCCCCGGGTTGTCTGCAACAAACGCAGCTTTCGCTCGGCCGTTTTTCCCTAGTAACACTGTATCAGTATGGAAGGGTTCTTCTATTTTTTTACCATCAAGTTCCAATACAGTAAATGTATGACCATGGATATGAATTGGGTGATGGTATTGAGTGACGTTCTTTAGATCGAATATATAAGTTTTACCTAACTCCAACGTCGCCAACGGATCTGGAATATTGTCTTTGCTCATTCCCTCCCACGCGCGCTTGTTAGTGAGCCAAAACTTAGGCATCGACTTCCCATCTTTAGATACCGGTGATACCGCTCCTTCCCACTCAAACACAAAATCAATTTCTTCTGCGTTAACGAGATCTAAGTTAGGCACAGGATTGAGAGGCAATGAAGGAAGTGTTTGGCCTTCTATTAGCGTGGAATCTACAACCTTAAACTCACATAAGGAAAAAGGAAAGCGTCCCTTCATTTGCAAAACATTCACTCGCTCCCCCGCCTTGGGAGCAATCAACCCGAGATCGACACGCATACCTGGGCCAATTTTGTGTTGAGTCAGCTTATAAGGTGTCTTTACAGGGTTACCATCAATGGCAATGACCCATGCTTCAGCACCTTCAATAGCTATCGGATAGGTAATCGTGTTATCAACATTCGCAATACGCAGCCTAGTCGTTGCGTGCTGCTTCAATTGATAGATAGGTTCATGTACTCCATTGACGCTACTCCACTCTCCTGGCGTACCCATACGAGCGCTGAGGCGAGGGATCATCAAGTCTTTCCACTGACCTTGTTTGTCGATATGCCAATGTTTCAGCATCAGAGCATGCTCTTCATCGAACTGAACTGGCGCACTCTCTTCGACAATAATAAGCCCGACCAAGCCCATACCAAGTTGCTTAACACTGTTCATGTGCGGGTGATACCAGAATGTGCCCGCATCTGGTGGCGTAAACTCATAGACAAACGTTTCACCGGGCATAATAGGAGGCTGACTTAAGAAAGGTACCCCGTCCATTTCGATCGGAATTCTCAGGCCATGCCAATGAATTGTGGTCGGTTCTGATAGCTTGTTTGTAAATCGAATCGTTACCTTTTCGCCTTGTCGACAGCGAATAATCGGCGCTGGAATCTGTCCATTAAAGACTAAAACATTAGTACTAAATCCCTTCACCAACTCAGCGGTTGAAGGCTCAGCAGTTAAGTCATAAACGAACTTTCCTTGCTCATCAAAAGACCGCTTCATTGAGCAAGCTGGTAGGACGGTTAGTGCAGATATAGCGAGAGATGATTGAATAAACTTACGACGGGAAATATCCATATTTGTTGCCTTTTAGTAATAACGACCAAAATGTAACAAAATATTGAGAATAATTCTCATAAAGAAGTGTGGTTTGTGCTGTCGATTGTTTATAAAAGACACAGGGGTTAGTAAGTACTTACACTGTTAAGTGTTAAATTCTGTTAAAGATAAGGAATATTGATTAAAAAATAAAACCAACAGACGTAAAAAGCCCCAGCATTTCTGCTGAGGCTTTAGATATCGCATTGTCTCGTCCTGAAATGTGTTTACACATTGAGGACGAATTATGACTACTTCAAATAATACCTACGTTAAGCGCACTCAGCGTGATTACACACTAGGCTTTAAATTACAGGTCGTCGCCGCTGTAGAAAGAGGCGATATGACATATAAACAAGCCCAAACCATTTATGGTATCCAAGGCCGTTCAACCGTTTTAACCTGGCTTCGAAAGCACGGTAAGATGAATTGGGCGCAAAATCCAAGGATGAATGTCATGAGCCAATCACCTAAGCCTAAAGAATCGCCTGCACAGAAAATAAAACGTCTTGAAAAAGAGTTGGAAGACGAAAAAATCAAGAACCTCTTCTTAAATAGAGTGGTTGATATCCTTGATGCTGAGCACGGAACCAGTCTCAGAAAAAAGTATCTAGCCAAGGAGCCAGAAGCCTTCAAAAGCAAGAAGGAATAAGTCTAGTTCGAGTATGTAGGCTTTGCGGCATAACAAGGCAGAGTGTTTATCAACGAGAAAAGCGAGCTCATCACCGTCGGTTAGAGCTTAAACCGATTAAAAAAATGGTGTTGGATATTAGGCGCTATATGCCTCGGGTTGGTACTAGGAAGCTCTATTTTTTAATAAAACCCAGACTACAAGAACAAGGTATCAAGTTAGGCCGAGATGCGCTTTTCAACTACTTACGCGCTGAGCGATTGTTGGTAAGACCTAAGCGTAGTTTTACAAAAACGACCAATAGTCGGCATTGGATGAAGAAACACCCGAACTTATTAAAGGACTACAAGCCATGTAGTCCAGAGAGTGTGTTGGTGAGCGATATAACCTATGTTCAATCTGATGAAGGAGTTCACTACCTATCATTGGTTACAGATGCTTTTAGCCGAAAAATAATGGGTTATGAGCTGAGTAATGAAATGAAAGCGACGGATGTCGTGAAAGCGCTAGATATGGCTATCAAAGAGCGTCGATATCATCATTCTTGTATCCATCATTCAGATCGTGGTCTACAGTATTGCTCAGGTGTATATCAAGATAAACTGAAAACTAGCGGCATAATGCCTTCGATGACAGATGGTTATGATTGCTACCAAAATGCCTTAGCAGAAAGAATAAACGGGATCCTGAAACAAGAGTTCTTACTTGATAGGTGTAAGAGTCTTGAGGAGCTTAAACGACTAGTAAAAGAGTCTATCAATATCTATAACAATATGAGGCCGCACCTCAGTCTCATGATGAAAACTCCAAATGAGGTGCATGAAAAAAGCCAACAGCTGGCGCTGTTGGCTTAGTAGAAATACTGTCAACGTATTTTAGGACGAGACACATAGATGGAAGTTTAGACTCCCAACACGCGCTATTTTGGTAAGTCGGGGAATCCGCTGCTCTGAATGTATTAGATTCAAAAAGCAAAAAGGCCCTAGCATTTCTGCTAGAGCCTAAATATGGCAGGGGTGGAGAGATTCGAACTCCCAACACGCGGATTTGGAATCCGCTGCTCTGCCAATTGGAGCTACACCCCTAAAACTTTATCTTACTTCAGATTCGAAAAAAACCTCGCACTAGGCGAGGTTATCGAATAAGTGGCGGAGTGGACGGGACTCGAACCCGCGACCCCCGGCGTGACAGGCCGGTATTCTAACCAACTGAACTACCACTCCGCAGTGGACTACTTGTCGTCGCTGACAAGTCGTTCATAATTTAAAGCCTGGCGATGTCCTACTCTCACATGGGGAAGCCCCACACTACCATCGGCGCTATTGTGTTTCACTTCTGAGTTCGGCATGGAATCAGGTGGGTCCACAATGCTATGGTCGCCAAGCAAATTTTGCTTTTACTTTCAGCTTTTTTTAAAAACTGAAGGCAAAATAATCTGGAAAACTGTAATTTAAAAGTCTCTTCAAACTCATTCAAGGTCTGTCTTTGAGTCCACAAAACCCCTTGGGTGTTGTATGGTTAAGCCTCACGGGCAATTAGTACAGGTTAGCTCAATGCCTCGCAGCACTTACACACCCTGCCTATCAACGTTCTAGTCTTGAACAACCCTTAAGGACGCTTATAGCGTCAGGGAAAACTCATCTCAGGGCTCGCTTCCCGCTTAGATGCTTTCAGCGGTTATCGATTCCGAACTTAGCTACCGGGCAATGCCATTGGCATGACAACCCGAACACCAGAGGTTCGTCCACTCCGGTCCTCTCGTACTAGGAGCAGCCCCCTTCAATTTTCCAACGCCCACGGCAGATAGGGACCGAACTGTCTCACGACGTTCTAAACCCAGCTCGCGTACCACTTTAAATGGCGAACAGCCATACCCTTGGGACCGACTTCAGCCCCAGGATGTGATGAGCCGACATCGAGGTGCCAAACACCGCCGTCGATATGAACTCTTGGGCGGTATCAGCCTGTTATCCCCGGAGTACCTTTTATCCGTTGAGCGATGGCCCTTCCATTCAGAACCACCGGATCACTATGACCTGCTTTCGCACCTGCTCGAATTGTCATTCTCGCAGTCAAGCGGGCTTATGCCATTGCACTAACCACACGATGTCCAACCGTGTTTAGCCCACCTTCGTGCTCCTCCGTTACTCTTTGGGAGGAGACCGCCCCAGTCAAACTACCCACCAGGCACTGTCCGTAATCCCGATTCAGGGACCAACGTTAGAACATCAAAACTACAAGGGTGGTATTTCAAGGACGACTCCACCACATCTAGCGACGCGGTTTCAAAGTCTCCCACCTATCCTACACATGTAGGTTCAATGTTCAGTGCCAAGCTGTAGTAAAGGTTCACGGGGTCTTTCCGTCTAGCCGCGGGTACACTGCATCTTCACAGCGATTTCAATTTCACTGAGTCTCGGGTGGAGACAGCGTGGCCATCATTACGCCATTCGTGCAGGTCGGAACTTACCCGACAAGGAATTTCGCTACCTTAGGACCGTTATAGTTACGGCCGCCGTTTACCGGGGCTTCGATCAAGAGCTTCGACCGAAGTCTAACCCCATCAATTAACCTTCCGGCACCGGGCAGGCGTCACACCGTATACGTCATCTTACGATTTTGCACAGTGCTGTGTTTTTAATAAACAGTTGCAGCCACCTGGTATCTGCGACTCTCGTCTGCTCCATCCGCAAGGGACTTCACTGATAAGAGCGTACCTTCTCCCGAAGTTACGGTACCATTTTGCCTAGTTCCTTCACCCGAGTTCTCTCAAGCGCCTTGGTATTCTCTACCCGACCACCTGTGTCGGTTTGGGGTACGATTCCTTACAATCTGAAGCTTAGAGGCTTTTCCTGGAAGCATGGCATCAATGACTTCACTACCGTAGTAGCTCGACATCGTATCTCAGCGTTAAGAAAGTCCGGATTTACCTAAACTTTCCGCCTACATACTTGAACCTGGACAACCGTCGCCAGGCCCACCTAGCCTTCTCCGTCCCCCCATCGCAATTGTAAGAAGTACGGGAATATTAACCCGTTTCCCATCGACTACGCCTTTCGGCCTCGCCTTAGGAGTCGACTTACCCTGCCCCGATTAACGTTGGACAGGAACCCTTGGTCTTCCGGCGAGGGAGTTTTTCACTCCCTTTATCGTTACTCATGTCAGCATTCGCACTTCTGATACCTCCAGCAGCCCTTACAGACCACCTTCAACGGCTTACAGAACGCTCCCCTACCCCACATACCCTAAGGTACGTAGCCGCAGCTTCGGTGTATAGCTTAGCCCCGTTACATCTTCCGCGCAGGCCGACTCGACCAGTGAGCTATTACGCTTTCTTTAAATGATGGCTGCTTCTAAGCCAACATCCTGGCTGTCTGAGCCTTCCCACATCGTTTCCCACTTAGCTATACTTTGGGACCTTAGCTGGCGGTCTGGGTTGTTTCCCTCTCCACGACGGACGTTAGCACCCGCCGTGTGTCTCCCGGATAGTACTTACTGGTATTCGGAGTTTGCAAAGGGTTGGTAAGTCGGGATGACCCCCTAGCCTTAACAGTGCTCTACCCCCAGTAGTATTCGTCCGAGGCGCTACCTAAATAGCTTTCGGGGAGAACCAGCTATCTCCAGGTTTGATTGGCCTTTCACCCCTAGCCACAAGTCATCCGCTAATTTTTCAACATTAGTCGGTTCGGTCCTCCAGTTGATGTTACTCAACCTTCAACCTGCCCATGGCTAGATCACCTGGTTTCGGGTCTAATCCTAGCAACTGTACGCCCAGTTAAGACTCGGTTTCCCTACGGCTCCCCTAAACGGTTAACCTTGCTACTAAAATTAAGTCGCTGACCCATTATACAAAAGGTACGCAGTCACACCACGAAGGTGCTCCTACTGCTTGTACGTACACGGTTTCAGGTTCTATTTCACTCCCCTCACAGGGGTTCTTTTCGCCTTTCCCTCACGGTACTGGTTCACTATCGGTCAGTCAGTAGTATTTAGCCTTGGAGGATGGTCCCCCCATATTCAGACAGGATATCACGTGTCCCGCCCTACTCGTTTTCACTGATGATGAGATGTCGATTACGGGGCTATCACCCTTTACTGCGGCACTTTCCAGAGCCTTCATCTGTCTCATTAAAAGCTTAAGGGCTAATCCAATTTCGCTCGCCGCTACTTTCGGAATCTCGGTTGATTTCTCTTCCTCGGGGTACTTAGATGTTTCAGTTCCCCCGGTTTGCCTCCTGTTGCTATGTATTCACAACAGGATACTTACTTATGTAAGTGGGTTTCCCCATTCAGGAATCCCAGACTTAAAGGTTATTACTACCTAATCTGGGCTTATCGCAAGTTATTACGCCTTTCATCGCCTCTGACTGCCAAGGCATCCACCGTGTACGCTTAGTCACTTAACCATACAACCCGAAAGGGTCTTAGTGTATGGCAACTAACCAAGGTTTTTGGTTGTCATTAAGAAGGGTTAATTCTTAATGACTGTTTGCCGGACTCAATGTGATTCAAACAAGTTTGAATCGAATACAAGACACTTGAATGTGTTTGTTGTGTTTACCTTAAAGGTAAACATTGAGAACTTTTAAATTTGATTGAATTACTCGTAAGTAAATCAATCAGTCAGCTTTCCAAATTGTTAAAGAGCATGAGACTTTAAGAACCAGTGTTCTAAAATTCACATTTTCTAAAGACTCTCACAGTCGAAAAATCCAACCAGCGACATAAGAAGTGGTTTGGAGTTTTAACTTCCAAGAATATTTAGAGAATGGTGGGCGATACCGGGCTCGAACCAGTGACCCCCTGCTTGTAAGGCAGGTGCTCTCCCAACTGAGCTAATCGCCCACGATAGTTTTAATTCCTTCGCGGAGAAAGAATGGTGGGTCGTGCAGGATTCGAACCTGCGACCAATTGATTAAAAGTCAACTGCTCTACCAACTGAGCTAACGACCCAATGGTATCCCGTAGGGGAGTCGAACCCCTGTTACCGCCGTGAAAGGGCGGTGTCCTAGGCCTCTAGACGAACGGGACACTGGATTGAAGAACTTGGGAGTTCTTCGTCTCTTTTACTTTCTAAACCTAATCAATCTGTGTGGACACTTATCGTGAGTATCTTCGTATAAGGAGGTGATCCAGCCCCAGGTTCCCCTAGGGCTACCTTGTTACGACTTCACCCCAGTCATGAACCACAAAGTGGTGAGCGTCCTCCCCGAAAGGTTAAACTACCCACTTCTTTTGCAGCCCACTCCCATGGTGTGACGGGCGGTGTGTACAAGGCCCGGGAACGTATTCACCGTAGCATTCTGATCTACGATTACTAGCGATTCCGACTTCATGGAGTCGAGTTGCAGACTCCAATCCGGACTACGACGCACTTTTTGGGATTCGCTCACTATCGCTAGCTTGCTGCCCTCTGTATGCGCCATTGTAGCACGTGTGTAGCCCTACTCGTAAGGGCCATGATGACTTGACGTCGTCCCCACCTTCCTCCGGTTTATCACCGGCAGTCTCCCTGGAGTTCCCGACATTACTCGCTGGCAAACAAGGATAAGGGTTGCGCTCGTTGCGGGACTTAACCCAACATTTCACAACACGAGCTGACGACAGCCATGCAGCACCTGTCTCAGAGCTCCCGAAGGCACACCTGCGTCTCCGCTGGCTTCTCTGGATGTCAAGAGTAGGTAAGGTTCTTCGCGTTGCATCGAATTAAACCACATGCTCCACCGCTTGTGCGGGCCCCCGTCAATTCATTTGAGTTTTAATCTTGCGACCGTACTCCCCAGGCGGTCTACTTAACGCGTTAGCTCCGAAAGCCACGGCTCAAGGCCACAACCTCCAAGTAGACATCGTTTACGGCGTGGACTACCAGGGTATCTAATCCTGTTTGCTCCCCACGCTTTCGCATCTGAGTGTCAGTATCTGTCCAGGGGGCCGCCTTCGCCACTGGTATTCCTTCAGATCTCTACGCATTTCACCGCTACACCTGAAATTCTACCCCCCTCTACAGTACTCTAGTTCACCAGTTTCAAATGCAGTTCCGAGGTTGAGCCCCGGGCTTTCACATCTGACTTAATGAACCACCTGCATGCGCTTTACGCCCAGTAATTCCGATTAACGCTCGCACCCTCCGTATTACCGCGGCTGCTGGCACGGAGTTAGCCGGTGCTTCTTCTGTTGCTAACGTCAAGAGATAGCGCTATTAACACTACCCCCTTCCTCACAACTGAAAGTACTTTACAACCCGAAGGCCTTCTTCATACACGCGGCATGGCTGCATCAGGCTTTCGCCCATTGTGCAATATTCCCCACTGCTGCCTCCCGTAGGAGTCTGGACCGTGTCTCAGTTCCAGTGTGGCTGATCATCCTCTCAGACCAGCTAGGGATCGTCGCCTTGGTGAGCCATTACCTCACCAACTAGCTAATCCCACCTAGGCATATCTTGACGCGAGAGGCCCGAAGGTCCCCCTCTTTGGCCCGTAGGCATTATGCGGTATTAGCCATCGTTTCCAATGGTTATCCCCCACATCAAGGCAATTTCCTAGGCATTACTCACCCGTCCGCCGCTCGACGCCCATTAACGCACCCGAAGGATTGTTAGTGTCGTTTCCGCTCGACTTGCATGTGTTAGGCCTGCCGCCAGCGTTCAATCTGAGCCATGATCAAACTCTTCAATTTAAGATTTTGTGACTCAACGAATACTGACTTCAAAACTACTGTGTAATTTTAAAGCTATTACCATTCCAACAGAATGATAATGAATTGACTGTGCCAAATAACCGAGGTTATTTGTATTGGTCACTCAGTTCATTGAAATCATTGTGTTACCGAAGTAACTGCTATTACCTAAGTAATAACGTTTTGATATTCATCAATGAGTGCCCACACAGATTGATAGGTTTAAATTGTTAAAGAGCTTTTCCTTTTTGAGCTTCGCTCAAATCGGACGGCCATTTTAGCGATTTAAGTTTTAGTGTCAACCACTATTTTCAAAACTTTTTTCAAGCGCTTAGCTTGGCTAATTTGACCTGCTTATTCGTTTTGGTTTCCTAAGAAGTCATCCCGTGTCAGCGAGGTGGCATTATAGAGATTTCGATCACACTGGCAAGCCCTTTTTGAAGTTTTTCTTACTTTTTTGATTGTTCGAGCGTTTTTTGTTCAAAACACCCCATTTTCACTAGTATTCCCCTTAATTAAGGGCTTAAGGTGCCTATATAAAGGAGGATTTATGAGTTCAATACGCAGTTACAAAGGTATATCACCTCAGATTGGGCAAGATGTCTATATAGATACAACTTCGGTACTGGTTGGAGATATCAAAATCGGGGATGACTCTAGTGTATGGCCTTTGGTTGCAGCTCGAGGAGATGTGAACCACATACATATAGGCGATAGAACCAATATCCAAGATGGTAGCGTTCTGCATGTTACCCACAAGAATGCTGAAAACCCTGAGGGTTTTCCTCTATTAATAGGTAATGATGTCACTATCGGTCATAAAGTAATGCTGCATGGCTGCACTATTAAGGATCGCGTACTCGTCGGTATGGGAGCTATTGTGCTGGATGGTGTGGTTATCGAACAAGAAGTGATGATTGGTGCGGGAAGCTTGGTTCCACCTAACAAGGTACTTGAGAGCGGTTACCTATATGTAGGAAGCCCCGTTAAGCAAGCACGCCTATTAAATGATAAAGAACGTGCTTTCTTACAGAAGTCGGCTGACAACTATGTTCAGAATAAAAATGACTATCTAGACTCTGTGCTTCCTGTTTAAAGCGCTTTGATCTGAATTCGATTAGAGGAGTCATACTCCTCTTCTTCTATTAGCTCTTCTGCTAATTCTTCAATATCAAACCGAAGCTCAGAAAATACAGTCAACGCTTGTTCACCTTCTTCTATATCTTTACCAGACAATCGAGACAACTCTTCAACAGACACAGCACATTTGATCAACGCACCAGACTGCTGTGCTGGGAAAACAATAGACTGACTTTCTTCATCCCAATCTTGGATGTCAGGGAATAAGATTGATTGATTCATTTTTATAAGTACCTTGTTACATCTCTAGATTTCTACGTAATTCTCTTAAGATCTGCTTAGTTCCCGGACGAAGACCACGCCATAACATGAAGCTCTCTGCAGCCTGACCCACCAACATACCTAAACCATCATAAGCAGCATGAACACCATTATCTAATGCCCACTGATTAAATAGCGTTGTTCCAGATCCGTAGACCATGTCATAGACGGCGCTGTTTGTATTAAAGATGACATCGGACACTTCAGGGAGCTGGCCACTTAGGCCTGATGACGTAGAGTTAATGATGACATCAAAGCCTTCATTCACATCACTTAGTCCCATTCCTTTGATATTGCCGTTTGAAGAAAACATCTCAGCTAGGAGTTCAGCTTTGGAACTGGTTCGATTAGCAACCACTAATTGTTGTGGTTTTTGATCAAGAAGAGGCTGAATCACTCCTCTTGCAGCGCCACCAGCACCTAGCAAGAGGACTCGAGATCCCTCTAATACCACTTGATGCTGAAGCAAGTCCTGAACGAGGCCCTCACCATCAGTGTTATCACCAATGATCTCTCCGTCATCTAACTTCTTCAATGTATTAACGGCGCCAGCTAATTGAGCCCTTTCCGTTAGGCGATTAGCAAACTGATAAGCGTCTTCTTTAAATGGCGCAGTGACATTACACCCTCTACCACCTTCACTAAAAAAAACTTTAGCCGCGGTAATGAATTGGCCATGTTCTGGCTGCAGTGCTGTATAGGTAAGTTGTTGATTGGTTTGGCGAGCAAATAACGTGTGAATGAATGGCGATTTGCTTTGCCCAATAGGGTTACCGAAAACGGCATAACGATCTACTTGCTGTGTCATATCCTTACCTAACAGAAATAATAAAAAGGGTCATCTATATAGATGACCCTATCACTATCCCTATAAGGAAGGAAGAACTACCAAACTCGCGGTTTTAGGTAGTCACTATAAAGAAGAGCTTCTGGCGACCCGGCTTGTGGTTCATAACGGTATTCCCAACGAGCCAATGGTGGCATAGACATCAAGATAGACTCTGTGCGACCACCGCTTTGTAGACCAAATAGGGTGCCACGGTCATACACTAGGTTAAATTCAACATAGCGGCCACGACGGTATAGTTGGAAGTCACGCTCACGTTCGCCATAAGATGTCTCTTTGCGACGCTCGACAATAGGCAAGTACGCCGCAGCAAAACCTTCACCGACCGCCTGCATGTAAGCAAAACTCTTATCGAAACCCCACTCATTTAAGTCATCAAAGAACAGACCACCAACACCGCGCGTTTCATCACGGTGGGGCAAGTAGAAATACTTATCACACCATTCTTTGTGTTCTTGGTAAACATCATCACCAAATGATGCGCACAGATCTTTAGCGGTTTGATGCCAAGACTGGCAATCTTCATCTACTGGATAGAATGGCGTTAAATCAAAACCACCACCAAACCACCAGATAGGGGCTTCCCCTTCCTTTTCGGCAATAAAGAATCGTACGTTGGCGTGTGAGGTTGGGATATAAGGGTTTTTTGGGTGAATAACTAACGATACACCCATCGCTTCAAACTTACGTCCGGCTAATTCAGGGCGATGAGCGGTTGCTGAAGCCGGCATTGCCTTACCTGCAACGTGAGAAAAGTTAACACCACCTTGCTCAAAGACCGCACCGTTGGTCATCACACGAGTACGACCACCACCACCGAGGCGTTCGCCAGGTTCGCGCTCCCATGCGTCTTCTTCAAACAACGCGCTACCATCAGCTTGCTCAAGCTGTTGGCAAATCGAATCTTGTAGGCTCAGTAAAAACTGCTTTACTGCTTCTTTATCAATTGCTGACATTTACTTTCCTTTGCAGGGTTTAACCCTGTCTTAATATTTTCGACGTTTTTGCATCTCTAATTTCGCTAGGCTTCACGCGACCACCCGTTTGACCTTCTAGAATCGCGACCAAGTGCTGACCCAGTTGCTGTTGGACTTCTTCAGTCGTCATACAAGGCGGTTCACCCGTAAGGTTGGCACTGGTAGAGGTTAACGGCTTACCGAATTCATTACACATTCTTTGAACCAAAGGGTGATCCGTCACTCGTACCGCGATCGAATCAAATTGACCGCTGACCCAATCCGTTACTTTACTGCTGGTTGGCATAACCCAAGTGACCGGACCCGGCCATGTCGCTTTAACCGCCGCTAATTGGTCATAGGTTAATTGGCTCTCATCAATATAAGGAAGCAACTGCTCATAACTTGCCGCAATTAAGATCAAGCCTTTTTCAACCGGGCGCTGTTTTAACTCGAGTAATTTCTTGATGGCTTGTGGATTATCTGGATCACAACCAACCCCAAAAACGCCCTCGGTCGGGTAAGCAATAACTTCACCTTGTTGTAATGCCTGCAATGTATGTTGAAAGTTATCCACGGGTGCCTCATTAATTCAGTTATCTAACTCACTAAGTGTACAAATTATCACTCACTGTGACTAAAGCTATTTGTTTATAAAATGTATCAATTAACAACTTAGACTGACGCAAACGTTTTCCTTGAGCAATTTTACCCGTATAATGCGCGCAAAATATCTAATCACTAATTAAATCGTACCTGAAGGAGTTTGAGATGACTGTCGGTATTATCATGGGTTCTAAATCTGATTGGCCAACAATGAAGCTAGCTGCAGAAATGTTGGATCAGTTTGGCGTGGCGTACGAAACAAAAGTGGTTTCTGCTCACCGCACACCTCAGTTGCTAGCAGACTACGCAACCAGTGCGAAAGAGCGCGGTATTAAAGTGATTATTGCTGGCGCAGGCGGTGCTGCACACCTACCTGGCATGGCGGCTGCTTTCACAAGCGTACCTGTTCTTGGTGTTCCAGTTCAATCTAAAGCATTGAAAGGCATGGACTCTCTACTTTCTATCGTGCAAATGCCAAAAGGCATCGCGGTAGGTACTCTAGCTATCGGTGAAGCTGGTGCAGCGAACGCTGGCATCCTAGCGGCACAAATCATTGGTACACACAATGAAGATGTGATGGCAAAAGTAGAAGCGTTCCGCTCTGAGCAAACAGAAACGGTACTTGCTAATCCAAACCCTGCAGAGGACTAATTCCCATGCATGTTCTTGTGTTAGGCGCGGGCCAACTTGCTCGCATGATGTCCCTAGCTGGGGCACCGCTGAATATTGAAATTTCTGCTTTTGATGTTGGCAGCAAAAATATTGTTCATCCATTAACGCAAGCGATTCTAGGCAACGGCTTAGAAAATGCGATTGAGCGCGCGGACGTCATTACTGCTGAGTTCGAACATATCCCCCACGATGTACTTGAGATATGTGAGCGCAGCGGTAAGTTCTTACCGACTACTGAAGCAATCAAAGCTGGCGGTGACCGTCGTCTTGAAAAAGCGCTGTTAGACGAAGCGAACGTGAAAAACGCTAAGTACTATGTGATTAACTCTCGCGAAGACTTTGACGCTGCGATCGCTCACGTTGGCTTACCAATGGTACTGAAGAGCACCCTTGGCGGCTACGATGGCAAGGGCCAGTGGCGCTTAAAGACACTAGACAATGTTGACGCGACTTGGGCAGAAATGGCCGAGTGCATTGCAGAGACAGACAATCAAGCCATTGTGGCTGAAGAGTTCGTTCCGTTTGACCGAGAAGTATCACTGGTTGGTGCTCGCGGTACCAATGGCGAGATTCAAGTGTACCCATTGGCTGAGAATGTTCACACCAACGGCGTGTTGAGCTTATCGACAGCGATTGATGACATTGAACTGCAAGAGCAAGCGAAAACCATGTTCACCGCAATTGCAGAACGCTTAGATTACGTTGGCGTGCTAGCACTTGAGTTCTTTGACGTTCAAGGTTCACTGCTGGTTAACGAGCTAGCACCACGTGTTCATAACTCTGGCCACTGGACGCAACAAGGCGCTGAAACTTGTCAGTTTGAGAACCATCTGCGTGCTGTGTGTGGGATGCCACTAGGCAGCACTAAGCTGATTCGTCCAACCGCAATGATCAACATTCTTGGTGAAGATACCCTACCTGAAGCTATTCTGGCTCAAGGTGGCTGTCATGTTCATTGGTATGGCAAAGAGAAACGTGCTGGTCGTAAGATGGGCCACATTAACGTGAGCGCTGACTACAACGCAGAACTGCAAAGAGCGTTGTGCTCATTGGCTGATATTCTTGATAAGCAAGCCTACCCTGCTGTGCATGAGTTTGCTGAGCAGATGAAGTAAGCCTACAACATTGGTTGATTGATATAAAAAGTTTATTGGATGTAGAAACGGCGCTCATTGAGCGCCGTTTTTTTCTGGTCATTCACTTACTGTTATTAGCATGACTACTGAGATTGAATGTGATGACACTTGCGATCAGCGCATTGCTTCTTGGTTCCACTAGCTGTTTTCTTCTCCATCAACAGCGGAAACTGGCACTCTTCACAGCGACCAATAACAGGAGGCTGATTAACGGCAAACTTACACTTAGGGTAGTTATCACACGCATAGAAGGTTTTGCCATAGCGAGATTTACGCTCAACCAAGTGGCCTCTACCACACTCAGGGCATGCAATCAGCGGCTGCTCTTCAGGTTGTTCTTTTGGTTGGTCCAAAGATTCGATGTGATTACACTCTGGATAGTTGCTACAACCAATAAACATCCCAAAACGACCTTGTCTTAGTACCAATTCGTTTTGGCATTTAGGACACGGTACACCCAGCTCTTTCACCACATGACCATCATTTTGATGGAGAGGTTTGATGTAATCACAGCTCGGATACTGCTTACAGCCCAAAAATGGGCCGTGCTTACCATGGCGAAGCTGAAGCTCCCCACCACACTGTGGACATGGTTCATGCTCTAACGCATGTTCATGTGCTGAAAAAAGCTGATTATCAATCTTACTACTCATGACAAGCCTGTATTAATGCAAGATACCTTGCTCTTTGGTGTACAACAGCTCTTCCATTTGCGTGTAAGCACTTTCATTACCCGGTACATTGAATAGCACCATTAAGATAATCCATTTCAGGTCATCCAATTCAAATTCGTTAGTCTCTAGCCCCATCACACGATCAATCACCATTTCACGAATCTCTGTCGTGAGCACGTTGATCTGCTCTAGGAACAGTAAGAAACCTCGACACTCCATATTAATACGCGATACCTCTCGACTGGTGTAAACACGCATCGAGGTATTGGAGCACATAGTAATCGCCGCTTGGTTGTCGGTATCTTGAAGTGCCGCAAGATCTTCTAACCAATGGAGGGCCTTATAAATATCGTCTTGGTGAAACCCTGCTCGAAGAAGCTCATCTTCAAGTTCGTCTTGATCCACCTGCAATTCAGAATCGCTATGGATGTAGGTTTCAAACAAGTACATCAGTATGTCCATCATCATAGCTTAGCCTCTCCCCTTTCGAATATAGCCACCGGAAACTGCAACAACATGCCCTGAGAGCTCAAGCTCTAAAAGCTGCATCATGACCTCATGCACAGGTATATGGGTTCTCTGTGCCAAAATATCAACGGGTGTCGCCTCTAATCCTACGTTAGCTAACAGCTGTGGAAATGGCAATTGCTCATTTTCACCCTCATTCGGCGTAGGCTCGAAAAAGCTGGGCTGCTGATCTATAGACCAGTCTAACAGACTCTTTATTTCAATCAGAACATCTTGAGCATTTTGCACTAAACATGCTCCAGCTTTAATGAGGCTGTTACCTCCGCGACTGGTTGGGCTATGAATGGAACCGGGCAGCGCAAACACCTCTCGTCCTTGCTCCATGGCATAGCGAGCCGTAATCAAAGAACCACTCTTCTTAGCCGCTTCCACCACCAAGGTTCCGAGCGACAAGCCACTAATAATACGATTACGACGGGGGAAATGTTCAGGTCTTGGTTTAGCGCTTGGTCGAAACTCTGAAATCAGCGCACCATTTTCACAGATTTTATCGGCTAAGTTTCTGTGCCGCGCTGGGTAAATGGAATCCAAGCCAGAACCCAACACTGCAAATGTTTCTCCTCCCTTATCCAGAGCACCATCATGAGCATAGCCATCAATACCGAGCGCTAAGCCACTGGTGACAATCAAACCGTTTTGGACGAACTCTTTGGCGAAGGACTTCGCGGTTTGCAGCCCTTCGAGACTGGCATTGCGACTGCCGACCATGGCGATTTGAGGTTCAATCAGCTTTTCAACGTGTCCTTTAACGAAAAGAACACTGGGCGCAGAAGCTATCTCATTGAGCAGTTTGGGATAATGTGAGCAATTCGGGGTAATGATGTGATGGTTAGTTTGTTTTGCTTGCCATGCGAGACAAGCCTCCACTTCTCTTGGGGCTTGCTCTCTTAGATAAGAAATTTGCTTGGCTGACAAACCCATCGCTTGCAGTTGCTGACTTGAGTAGCCAACAATGTTCGAAGGGGAATCGATACTCAGCAGGCGAGAAAGGCGTTTGCCACCCAGTTGCGGAACAAAACTTAGAGTTAGCCAAGCACTCAGTTGTTGCTCATTCACTCGGTGCCCTTAATCTCTTCCGTCAAAGCAAGATCCAAAGGCGATACTGCCAGAATGTCATTGCTAACAGGCTTAGAGCTCTGAGTGATCAAGGCCAAGCTAAAATATTCATAAGGACGAATGACCATCAAGCTACCCAGCGAGGTACTTGGCAATTGCACCTTATCACTCGTCGCAGACTCTTTATAACTGTATTCACCTTGCTTACCAAACACCACCGCACCGCTTTCGCTGAGGGTAAACATAGAACCCTGACGAAGGTTATCCTGTGAACCTTTGTTGATCACTACAACCTGATTCTTCGCGCTGTATTGGCTGCCATCTAATGAGCCCAAGATATTAGCAAACTGACCCACCGCACTAGGTGCAGGATAAAACGTGGTAGAGAGCTTCACCTGATCAACACCAAGTTCTGGTAGCACAAGGTCGTTCAGCAATACCTCTTGCAGCTGAGTGTCTATCTGCAAGCTGCTGAACTCAGCATCCACCTCTTTTAAACGCGCAGTGGCGACCAAACGCAACGAGGTAATACTCGCTTGAGGTTGCTGTCGTTGGTAGGTTTCAACGGCGCGGTAGATTCCCCACTTTTGATGCTGCTGGTTACCTGATATGAATAACCGGTCTGCACCCGATAAGAATCTCTTTTCATCACTGGTCCCTAATACTCGTTGCGCCGATTGAATGTCTTGCTGCTCTACCAAGCGATCTGACTGTAAATAAGGCAGAACCAGCCCCTCGTTGACGGTAGGTACTGCTTTTTTCTCAGAGACACGAATCTTAGGACTAAGCTTGATAACAGGCTTGAGGCTCAATACAGGCTCGCCATTAATCCAAACCAAAGACAGTTTATCTCCGGGATAAATAAGATGGGGGTTTTCTATCTCAGGGTTTACCTGCCATAACCTTGGCCACAACCATGGGCTATCGAGATACATCGCAGAAATATCCCATAAGGTATCGCCCTTAACCACCACATACGCCTCGGGTGCGCCCTGTTTAATGGTTAAAGGTTGCTCACTATTTCCCGCCGTAGCGGTGAACGAAATCGAGGCACAAATAAGAGATAAAGCAGGGAATAAATGACGCATGACCTAGGTTCCTTGGTCTGAATATATGACATCTGATTGGAGAATTACCTTCAGGATGCTGTCATTTGACCTCTAAAATGTCTAGAATTGAGCCAACAAGGTTTAAGCTGTTTCGGCACAGTTCAATATTTCGAGTGTATATGTCTGTATTACAAGTATTAACATTACCAGATGATCGTCTACGTACCGTGGCGAAACCGGTAAAAGAAGTTACCCCAGAGATTCAAAAGTTCGTTGATGACATGATTGAAACCATGTACGACGAAGAAGGTATCGGCCTTGCGGCAACGCAAGTAGATTTCCACCAACGCATCGTTGTTATCGATATTTCAGAGACGCGTGATGAGCCTATGGTTCTGATCAATCCTGAAATCACTGAAAAACGCGGCGAAGATGGTATCGAAGAAGGCTGCCTATCTGTACCAGGCGCTCGAGCTCTAGTACCTCGCGCTGCAGAAGTAACGGTAAAAGCATTAGACCGTGACGGCAACGAATTCACATTCGACGCTGATGACCTTCTGGCTATCTGTGTTCAGCACGAACTTGACCACCTAGAAGGCAAGTTGTTTGTTGATTACCTATCGCCACTAAAGCGTAAACGTATCCAAGATAAGCTAGCGAAAATTAAGCGTTTCAACGAGAAACAGGGTTAATCACCGCTGCTATTACTAAATTAGAAGGAAGCCTACCTTGAGTCAGTCTTTAAGAATTGTCTTCGCAGGTACTCCGGATTTCGCCGCCCGTCACTTGGCGGCGTTGTTGTCTTCGGAGCATGAAGTTATTGCTGTTTACACACAGCCAGATCGTCCAGCAGGCCGCGGTAAAAAACTGACTGCGAGCCCAGTAAAAAACATCGCACTTGAAAATAATATTCCGGTTTACCAACCAGAAAACTTCAAGTCAGATGAAGCTAAGCAAGAGCTAGCAGATTTGAATGCTGACATCATGGTTGTTGTAGCGTACGGCTTATTGCTTCCACAAGTGGTTTTAGATACACCTCGCTTAGGTTGTATCAACGTGCATGGCTCTATTCTACCGCGCTGGCGTGGTGCTGCTCCTATCCAACGCTCTATTTGGGCGGGTGATAAAGAGACAGGCGTAACGATCATGCAGATGGATATCGGCCTAGATACGGGTGACATGCTAAGCATCGCAACGCTACCAATTGAAGCGACAGATACCAGTGCTTCAATGTACGAAAAGCTAGCTGGCCTTGGCCCTGATGCGCTTGTTGAGTGTTTGTCTGACATCGCTTCTGGTAAAGCTGTAGCTGAAAAGCAAGACGACGAACTTGCTAACTACGCGAAGAAGCTAAGTAAAGAAGAAGCGCGTATCAACTGGAGTGATGACGCGGCTCATATTGAGCGCTGCGTTCGTGCTTTCAACCCATGGCCAATGAGCCACTTTGAAGCTGCGGAAAACAGCATCAAGGTATGGCAAAGCCGTGTGGCAGAGCAAACTTCGGATAAGCCTGCAGGTACTATTCTGCAAGCCGATAAAACGGGTATCTACGTAGCAACAGGACAAGGTGTACTTGTTCTTGAACAGCTGCAAGTGCCTGGTAAAAAAGCCATGTCAGTTCAGGATATCTTGAACTCTCGTGCAAGCTGGTTTGAAGTTGGAACTCAACTTTCTTAACCGCTTTTAAAGCTTGCCATAAGCGCAGCTTAGAAAACCTTTACGAGGGAAGAGATGCCCTCATGTATTCAAATAAATATTCGGTACCCCTCATGAATGTTCGCGCTGCTGCTGCAAATGTCCTATTCCAAGTTGTCGATAAAGGCCACTCTCTTTCACACGCTCTCCCAGCGGCCCAAAAAACGATCCGCCCGCGAGACCACGCTCTACTGCAAGAGATTTGCTACGGCGCACTTCGTTACCTGCCTCGTTTAGAGTCAATCGCTAACGAACTGATGGAAAACCCGCTTAAAGGTAAAAAGCGTGTATTCCACCACCTAATTTTGGTGGGCATTTACCAACTGAGCTTCATGCGTATTCCTTCGCACGCTGCCGTTGCTGAAACGGTTGAGGGTACTAAAACACTGCGCGGTCCAAGCCTAAGTGGTTTGATCAACGCGGTATTACGTAGCTACCTACGTGACCAAGAAGAGCTAGATGAAAAAGCGGTTAGCCACAATGCGGGCAAATACGGCCACCCAAGCTGGATTCTAAAAATGCTTCAAGAGAGCTACCCAGATCAATGGGAGCAACTGGTTGAAGCAAACAACAGCAAGGCACCAATGTGGTTGCGCGTAAACCGCCAACACCACACGCGTGACCAGTATGTTGAACTGCTTAAAAACGAAAACATTGAATACACACTGCACCCAGAAGCGGCGGATGCCATAAAATTGGCCGCACCTTGCGATGTGACTTTACTACCGGGCTTCGACAGAGGCTGGGTATCAGTACAAGACGCAGCGGCTCAGCTTTCTGTAGATTACCTAACACCAAAAGATGGTGAGCTAATCCTAGACTGTTGTGCAGCCCCAGGCGGTAAAACCGCACACATTCTTGAGCACACTAACGACACTGAAGTGGTTGCCATTGACTGTGATATTAAACGCCTAGACCGTGTTTACGATAACCTTGAACGCCTACAACTGCGTGCCGACGTAATTTGTGGCGATGCTCGCTACCCTGAAGAGTGGTGGATGGGCGATAAATTCGACCGTATCCTACTTGATGCGCCTTGTTCAGCGACCGGTGTAATCCGCCGTCACCCTGACATCAAGTGGCTACGTCGTGCATCTGATATTGATGCACTTGCGGAACTGCAAAGTGAGATCATGGATGCGATGTGGCGTCAGCTGAAAGAAGGCGGCACCATGGTTTACGCGACATGCTCTATCACACCGCAAGAGAACGTTCTGCAAGTGAAAGCTTTCCTAGAGCGTACCGAAAACGCAACGCTAGTTGGGTCTGATATCAAAAATCCGGGTCGTCAAATACTACCTGGTGAAGAAGATATGGATGGCTTCTACTACGCAGTTCTAGTAAAACAGGCATAACAACTAACAGCGGCTAAGAATTTATTTCTTAGCCGCTGTTTCTTTCTAGTGCATTATCGAAGCAAAATGCGCGCACTAGAATTACAACGGCAAAAATAAGAGAAAGGCTATGAAGATCATTATCCTAGGTGCTGGACAAGTAGGCGGTACCCTTGCTGAAAACCTAGTAGGTGAAAACAATGACATCACGATCGTCGACCGTAATGCCGACCGACTGCGTGAACTTCAAGACAAATACGACCTTAGGGTTGTAAACGGCTATGCCAGCCACCCGAACACACTACGTGAAGCGGGTGCACAAGATGCCGACATGTTGGTTGCCGTAACCAACATGGATGAAACCAACATGGCCGCATGTCAGGTTGCCTTCTCTCTTTTCAACACGCCAAACCGAATTGCCCGTATTCGTTCTCCAGAATATCTGGAAGAGAAAGAAGCGCTGTTCAAATCTGGTGCTATCCCTGTCGATCACCTGATCGCACCGGAAGAACTGGTCACCAGCTACATCGAACGTTTGATTCAATACCCAGGCGCACTACAAGTAGTAAGCTTTGCAGAACAGAAAGTAAGCCTAGTGGCGGTAAAAGCCTACTACGGTGGTCCACTGGTTGGTAATGCCCTGTCTGCTTTGCGTGAGCACATGCCACACATCGATACTCGTGTTGCGGCTATCTTCCGTCAAGGTCGCCCTATTCGCCCACAAGGTACCACCATCATTGAAGCCGATGATGAAGTGTTCTTTGTGGCGGCAAGTAACCATATCCGCTCAGTAATGAGTGAGCTGCAACGTCTAGAGAAACCGTACCGCCGAATCATGATTGTCGGTGGCGGTAACATTGGTGCAAGCTTGGCGAAACGCCTTGAGCAGAGCTACAGCATCAAGCTTATTGAGCGCAGTTACACTCGTGCCGAGAAGCTATCTGAAGAATTAGAAAACACCATAGTATTCTGTGGTGATGCAGCAGACCAAGAGCTGCTAACCGAAGAAAACATCGATCAGGTTGATGTGTTCATCGCCCTAACCAATGAAGATGAAACCAACATCATGTCTGCGATGCTGGCTAAGCGCATGGGTGCCAAGAAGGTAATGGTACTGATTCAACGTGGTGCTTACGTCGACCTTGTTCAGGGTGGTGTGATTGATATTGCTATCTCTCCACAACAAGCGACCATTTCTGCGCTGCTTACTCACGTTCGTCGTGCTGATATTGTAAACGTATCTTCACTACGTCGCGGCGCTGCAGAGGCTATCGAAGCGATTGCTCACGGTGACGAAACGACATCGAAAGTCGTTGGCCGAGCAATTGGCGACATCAAACTGCCACCGGGCACGACAATTGGTGCGATTGTTCGCGGAGAAGAGGTACTGATCGCCCACGATAGAACCGTGATCGAACAGGATGACCACGTAGTGATGTTCCTAGTGGACAAGAAATACGTACCTGATGTTGAGTCTCTATTCCAACCGAGCCCGTTCTTCTTATAGCCTTGTTCTCGCAAGCTTCTTCTCACAACCTTCTAATGTGAGAACGAAGCTCCGACACAAAGCGATGGTCTATTAAGCTATGGTCAACTTTCGTCCGATATTATTAGTGATAGGGTTAGTGTTATCAAAACTCGCCCTTTTCATGTACATCCCCACATTGGTTGCCTTCTTTACTGGCACCGGTGGCTTCCTCGAGTTTGGTCAATCGGTAGTGATTACGCACATTGTAGCGTTCATCTGCTTGAGTTTAGGCCGTTCAGCTAAGTTCCGACTTGGGGTGCGGGACATGTTCCTTATTACCTCTCTAGTGTGGACAATAGCCAGTGCCTTCGCCGCGCTGCCATTTGTGTTCATCAACCATATCAGCTTCACTGACGCCTACTTTGAAACCATGTCTGGTATTACTACGACAGGTTCCACGGTACTGAGTGGCTTAGATAGCATGGCACCAAGCATTCTGCTGTGGCGTTCAATCTTGCAGTGGCTCGGTGGCATCGGTTTCATCGTAATGGCGGTGGCGGTACTGCCAATGCTTAACGTCGGTGGTATGCGCCTGTTCCAAACTGAATCTTCCGATTGGTCAGATAAAAGCAGCCCGAGAGCAAAAACCGTCGCCAAAAACATCGTAGCTGTTTATCTGGTATTAACTGGCTTGTGCTTGGTGAGCTATCTGTTTGCAGGCATGAGCGTGTTTGATGCCATCAACCACTCATTCACCACGCTATCTACAGGCGGTTACTCAACCTCAGACGGCTCAATGAACCACTTCTCGAACAGCGCTCATTGGGTGGGCACCGTGTTCATGTTCTTAGGTGGCCTACCATTCCTACTCTTTGTTAGCGCACTGCGCGGTAGAAAGCTCTCTATCCTCTACAAAGATGCCCAAGTGAGAGGCTTCGCTTACCTGTTTTTATTCACCAGTGCGGTCATTTCAGCATGGCTAGTGGTGAAAGATGGCTACACCGTTTTGGATGCACTACGTGTTTCTATGTTCAACATTGTTTCTGTGGTCACCACTACAGGCTTTGGCTTGGAAGACTTCACAGCATGGGGCGCACTGCCTACCACTTTATTTGCCTTCCTGATGATGGCGGGTGCTTGTTCTGGTTCAACTTCTGGTGGTATCAAAATCTTCCGCTTCCAGATAGCGATGACTATGCTTCACAAACAGATGATGAAGCTGATTCACCCATCAGGCGTATTTGTTCAACGCTATAACCAACGACCTGTCAGCGACGACATCGTGCGTTCGTTGGTGGCGTTTGGTTTGATGTTCTTTATAACGATCATCTTAATCGCTGGCGGCTTGAGTGCGATGGGGTTAGACCCAATAACCAGTATATCTGGCGCTATCACTGCGGTAGCCAACGTTGGTCCGGGTATGGGCAGCGTGATTGGCCCGACGGGTAACTTCGCTCCTTTGCCAGACGCGGCTAAGTGGTTATTGAGCCTTGGTATGTTGATGGGAAGGCTTGAGATACTGACGCTGATCGTTCTATTCTTCCCAGCCTTCTGGCGACGCTAATTGCACGAATATTTAAGGAAACAGAGATGAAATCATACCTACTTATCGCAAGCGCACTGCTGAGCAGTTCAGCCTTCGCCGACCAAATGGTAACCCTTCAAGATGGAAAACAGATACTGCTGAAAGATGACTTTACTTGGCAGTACGTGGCACAGAAGCAAGCGGAAGAAGCATCAACAACATCAGAGATCGCTGTACCTGTCGCTGCCACTCCTATTGTAGCAGTCCCAGTGGCGACTAACGTGCGTGGTACAACGATTGTCGTTGATAGCAAAAAACCAAGTTTACAGCTATCTCAATCAGGGGTTGATGTAGTGCTAGGCGCGAGTCACTATGAAGGTGGTGAGCTGATTATCCCAACCGCGATTACCAACCAAAGCACACAAGCCGTGATCTTAGTGTCGGTAAAACTCGGCCTGTATTCAGCGAGCGGTGAATTGTTAGAAGAGAAAACCGTAGCCGTTTGGAAATCAATTAAGCGTATGGCAGATACCTACCTTCGACCAAAAACAGATGCCGAAGGTACTTCTATCAAACTAGCGGTTGAACAGCACCCTGAATACCAAATCAAAGCTGAAATCGTTGAAGTACTGACTCGCTAAACCGGAGTCACATACAGATAGATAGCGAAGAAATGGCAAGCGCAGCCCGCCAACACAAACAAGTGCCAGATGGCATGATTGTAAGGGATGTGTTTTGCCACGTAGAAAATCACACCCAGAGAATAAATCACACCACCGAGTGCTAGTAGCACCAAGCCACCCATCTCGATATTCATCGCCAGTTGATAAACCACAATCAGCGACAACCACCCCATCGCCAAGTAAGTCACCAATGACAAACGCTTAAATCGGTAGACGAAGGCAATCTTCATAATGATACCCACCAGCGCAATTCCCCAAATCACCGCCATCAAGCCCATCGCTAATGGTGTTCTTAAACTCACCAATAAAAATGGCGTGTAGCTGCCCGCGATCAGCAGGTAGATCGCACAGTGATCGAGGGTTTTCAGTAGGCGCTTAGTCTTTTCTGTGGTGATCGAGTGATAAAGCGTGGAAGCGAGAAAGAGTAGGATAATACTGCTGCCATATACCGCCATGCTCGCAATAGTCAGCATGTCGGCTTGATGGTCAAACGCACGAATCAGTAGCAGGATTAAACCAACCACGCCAAGCACAACACCCAAGCCATGGGTTATCGCATTGGCGCGTTCTTCGATGTCACTGTATTCGCTCGCCGATGATGCAGACATGATTATCCTACTAGAGTAAATGTTCGATTTGCCTAGTATTGCACATTAAGCTTACACGTGTAAGCTTAAATTTTTATGACATATTTTATGAAATTAACAACGCCTAAACTGTGTGATGAAGCTAAGGTATCTAAAGCTAAAGAACCAAATAGCTAACTAAGAAGCGTTGTCTAGATACTCAAGCACCATCTTGCCTGCATCTTGTGGTGAAGTATCCAATGGCACACTCAATTGGCGCTGTAGCTGGCCAATGCCTAACAAGCTCGCCAACATACCTTTTGCACCATCGCGATTACGGTCTATCTCAAACCACAACTTAAGCTCGGTTTCATCACGATGAGCCACCACTTCCAGTTCACGCCAGCGACCATGATATGGACCAGTGGTAGGGACAAACTCAAACTCTTGAACAAATGGCAGTTCAAAGCCCTCTACCGCTTCACACTCAACTTGGCGAATGCGTAGACCTTGAGCTTCTAGTTCATTAAAAATACCATCGAGAAGTGCATCTGGGCGAACCGTTAAAATATCCTTATCCGATGGGTCAATCGCCATCGCAATGTCTAATCCGGTTTCAAGCCATACTTTTGAATCACCGATCGTCACTGGGGTATTCAACGGAACATCAAATTCGCACTCGAAATCACGGGTTTCACCCGGCTGAATAACAAAGGCATACGGCAGGCTCCATTTGGCCAACGAGTATGTCTGGTGCATTCGACGTTTTTGACCACCCTCTTGTCTCTGCGAGTTCATGGTGACTTCTTTGACATAACGACAGCACAGATTGAGATCGATGTTGTCGATCTCCTGCGGCTGAGCGCCACCATACACGTGCACAATAATGCTCGCCTTTTGCCCTGGATAAAGCACTTCCTGTTGCAATACAGAATCCACCTTGGCAGACCCAATACCAAAACTTGCTAACGTTTTCTTTAAGAACGACATATGCACCTCCTTTAAAGCATCATCTTAAGCCTGAAAGAGGTTCAAACTCAAATATACTGCTCACACTATTTTAGCTCTAATATCGTCTATTTATCACTCAGGCGTCGATCGATAAGTTAGATAGTGATAATCTAAGCCTTGATATGCATGCATATCATTATCCTGATTTATTATTCGGATTGGCGAAAGCCAGACGAGCGACTCTTCAAGAAATTGAGGCGGACCTCATGGTAAATCAGGCCATTAGATTGGCAATGGATATGCCTGACCGTTAGGTAAATGAATGCGCCCAACAGCTGTCAGGTTCTCGCACACCAACCGTAGTGCGATGCGTCGTCGTAGTGGCTTTGTTGCTGCTCCAACGGCAAAGAAATTGGCTCCAACAATGACTTTAGTTGAGAAGACTGCTTTATTAGCACCGACTACAACAAAAGTAATTAAAGCCGCTTAACAAAAAGCGCAGTTTTTACTGCGCTTTTTTCTTGCCTATTTCCCTGCTCGAAATGAGTTTACACATTGGTATTCCCCACCCGATTTGATACCTTAGCCACAAATCATTATAAAATTTGTGGAGAATAAAGTATGAAGTGTCACCGCATTGAAGAGCTGCTTGAACTGATGGAGCCTGAGTGGCAGAAAGATCAAGAGCTTAACTTGTTAGAGTTCATCATCAAGCTATCAAAAGAAGCCGGCTACGAAGGTAAACTTGAAGAACTGACTGACGATGTTCTTATCTATCACCTAAAAATGCGCAACAGCGAGAAAGATGAAATGATCCCAGGTCTTAAAAAAGACCAAGAAGATGATTTCAAAACCGCAATTCTAAAAGCGCGCGGCATCCTATAATTACCTCAATGCTCAACAGCGTAATTGCCGTATAGATAAAATACTCAATTTTAAAAAGCGACCACTCGGTCGCTTTTTTGTTTCTGTTCGCTATTTTTTCGTCACAACTGTTATGACTTTTGTTGTTAAAGGTTGATAGCGTTAAAGAAATGAGAACAAGATTGTCGCTATAATCGCCACCCATAAGAATCTTCTAAAATAATAAGAGTAAGTGCGATATCAACTGACGCATCAAGCTCAATTTCTACAGGTTCTCTAAACCACACTTTAAAGTAATGTCGTCTTGCTCGATTTAACCGAGCAAACCAGCCACAAAAAGGATAGTCCATGAGTCAGGATAAAATCGATATCAAAGATGTGACTCCTAAAACCTTTAACCCGAAAACACATAAAGGTAATGGAGATCGATTTAACCCAAGTAACCGAATCTACGTTCGAGAAAGCAAAGGTAAATTCCAACAATTACGCCGTTACGGTGGTTGGTTCTTACTTTTACTTTTTGCACTTATTCCGTGGATCCCATTTGGTGAGCGACAAGCGATCTTGCTCGATATCGGCAGCCAACAGTTCAACTTCTTTGGCACAACCTTATACCCACAAGATCTGACCCTGCTCGCGATCCTCTTCATGATTGCAGCGTTCGGCCTGTTTTTTATCACCACCTTTTTAGGTCGTGTCTGGTGTGGTTACCTTTGTCCTCAAACCGTGTGGACCTTCATGTACATCTGGTTTGAAGAGAAACTTGAAGGCGCGGCTAACAAGCGAAGAAAACAAGATTCCGGAAAACTGACCACCAATCTAATGGTCAGAAAAACCCTCAAACACATTGCATGGTGGGCGATTGCCATTGCGACCGGCTTAACTTTTGTTGGCTACTTCATCCCAATCAAAGAGTTAGTGGTTGGCTTCTTTACCTTTAATTCATCGTTCTGGCCTGTGTTCTGGGTATTGTTCTTTGCAGGCTGTACCTACGCGAATGCGGGTTGGATGCGCTCGATTGTGTGTCTGCACATGTGTCCTTACGCTCGCTTCCAATCTGCGATGTTTGATAAAGACACCTTCATCGTTGGTTATGACACTGAGCGTGGTGAGAGCCGTGGTCCTCGTTCTCGTAAGGCCGATCCAAAAGAGCTTGGCTTAGGCGACTGTATTGACTGTAACCTGTGTGTTCAAGTGTGCCCGACAGGGATTGATATCCGTGATGGTCTGCAATACGAGTGTATCAACTGTGGCGCGTGTATTGATGCTTGTGACAACACCATGGAGCGTATGGGTTATGAGAAAGGCCTGATCAACTACACCACAGAACATAGGCTTGAAGGGCATTCAACTAAGGTAATGCGTCCGAAATTACTAGGTTATGGGGCGATCTTAGTTCTTATGCTAGGTCTGTTCTTCGTGCAGATCGCGAGTGTTGATCCTGCGGGTCTGAGCGTACTTCGCGATAGAAACCAGCTGTTCAGAATCAACAACCAAGGGCTGGTTGAAAACACCTACACCCTAAAAGTGATCAACAAAACGCAACAAGAACAAGAATACAAACTCGATGTCAGCGGGCTACCTGGTTCTATCTGGTACGGTAAGCAAACCATCACTGTCGATCCGGGCGAGGTTTTGAACCTACCTATCAGTTTAGGTGCTGACCCTGAAAAACTGAGCTCACCAGTTTCGACAATTCAGTTTATACTCTCGGATAATGAAGAGTTTACGATGGAAGTAGAAAGCCGCTTTATCAAGAAACTCTGATACTAATCACTCACGATTGGTACAACACCCAATAAATGGAAAAAGGCTCAGTAATGAGCCTTTTTTATTATATGACGATGCAAGCCTTTAACTTTGATAACCTGACCCCTGACTTCATGTGGTACGCACTGGAGAGTATTGGGGTGCGTGCTGAATCCGGGCTTCTCGCTCTCAACAGTTACGAAAACCGGGTCTATCAATTCACAGATGAAGACCGTAAACGCTACGTCGTTAAATTTTATCGCCCACAGCGTTGGAACAAAGAGCAAATCCAAGAAGAACACGACTTCGCACTAGAGCTGATCGAGCAGGAAATGCCAGTCGCTCCACCAATGCGCGTCAACGGTGAAACCCTGCATGAATACCAAGGTTACCTATTTGCGTTGTTCGAAAGCGTTGGCGGTCGACAATATGAAGTGGATAACCTAGACCAACTAGAAGGTGTCGGACGTTTCCTAGGCCGAATTCACAAAGCGAGTGCAGGAAGAACCTTCCAACATCGCCCAACCATCAGCCTAGATGAATATCTGTATCAACCACGTAAGATATTAGAAAACTCTCAGTTTATCCCGGCTCACCTAGAGAACGCGTTCTTCAATGACGTCGACCTTCTGATTAAAGAGTTAGAGAGCCAATGGCCGAGCAATATTGAGAACATCCGCCTGCATGGCGATTGCCACCCAGGCAATATTCTGTGGCGCGACGGGCCGATGTTCGTTGATCTTGATGACGCACGTAATGGCCCTGCAATACAAGATCTATGGATGCTGCTCAACGGTGAACGCCAAGATAAGCTAATGCAACTCGATATTCTGCTAGAGAGTTATCAAGAGTTTTGCGATTTTAATACCTCGCAACTGAAACTAATCGAACCACTACGCGGTCTACGTATGGTGCATTACATGGCATGGTTAGCGAAGCGATGGCACGACCCGGCGTTTCCTTTGGCCTTCCCGTGGTTTAATGATCCGAAATATTGGGAGCAACAAGTACTTGCTTGTAAAGAGCAAATTGCTACCCTGCAAGAGCCACCACTTTCGTTAATGCCTCAGTGGTAACCGCAATCGCAACATACAACTAGATAAAAATTCAAACATAATGGAGATTGGATAAATGAAAAAGCTATTCGCATTTTTCTCATTGATCATGTTGAGCCTTTCAGCTCACGCTGCGAAATTTAACGAAGGTGAGCACTACAAAGTTCTCGATCTAGAAGCATCAAAGAAGCCAGTAGTGACAGAGTTCTTCTCTTTCTACTGCCCTCACTGTAATAGCTTTGAGCCTATCATCCAGCAGCTAAAACAACAGCTACCTGCGGACGCTAAACTACAGAAGAACCACGTTTCATTCATGGGTGGCAACATGGGCCTGCCAATGAGCAAGGCTTACGCGACCATGATTGCACTGAAAGTTGAAGACAAGATGGTGCCAGTGATGTTTAACCGCATTCACAACATGAACAAGCCACCACGTGATGAAGCAGAACTACGTCAAATCTTCCTAGACGAAGGTGTTGATGCTAAGAAATTTGATGCGGCATACAATGGCTTTGCGGTAGATTCAATGGTTCGTCGTTTCGACAAAGCATTCAAAGACAGCGGCCTTTCAGGTGTACCAGCTGTAGTAGTGAACAACCGCTACCTAGTAGAAGCACAAGGCATCAACAGCCTAGACGAATACTTTGAATTGGTTAACTTCCTACTGAAGAAGTAAAAAACAATCAAAAAACCATAATAAGGAAGCTTCGGCTTCCTTTTTTATGCCTGACGTTTTTTAATCATCTTCAGTAAACACATAATTTTTAGCTCGCAATACGGTTCTACTTCCCATTTATCTAATAAACCTTTATAAGGTGCGCGATAAAGTGAACCTTTAGATTATGTTGTTTTCTATAACTTTTTATTAACAGCTATTTATTGCTACCACTCACCGGGGCAAGGAGCCTCTGAATGAAAATCAAATATACGTTATTAGTACTGAGCGTTGCCGCAGCACCTGCTTTTGCCAAGCTTGCTGATGAAGCAGGTTTCAGTGGTGAAATCTCTATCAACACCGGTTTGACTTCTTCAACCTCAAACTTTAATACCGATGCTGACAGCACTATTTCATCTAATGATCAGAAGGCTTCTTCGGAAAGCTCATTTCTGATTGCTCCTTTAGGTAGCGTTGCGTACACCTTCGGCGAGAAATTGAACCATCAGGTTTACACAGGTACTGCGCGTGATGACGTGGCGACGGGTACCGTGGTACTTGAAGTGGGTTACAAATACCAACTTGAATCTGGCATGGTGATCGATGCTTCTATTCTGCCAACCATTATGTCTGGTGAGACTTGGGCAAACCCTTACGCAGTAGGTATTGCTCGAAGTGAAACGGACGAAACAGGTAATGCGTTCCGTCTAAAGCTAGATAGCATTGCTGGCTCTGCGTTCTCTGTCGATATGGCTTTCGCGACTAGAGATGTAGAAAATGATCTGGTTGAGGACGCACTAAAGCGTGATGCGGATACCTTCTACCTGAAAGGTCAGTACCGCCAACCGATTAGCCGTACCATGATGCTGGTTCCGTCTTTGATCTATCAATCAACAGACGCTAAAGGCGATGCAGAATCATTCGAACAGTTTGGTGGTGAGGTCAGCTTATTTGGTGGTATGGGTCGTCACCAGTACGCACTAACAGCGGGTTACAGCCAGCGCTCTTACGATGCGAGCAGCATGACTTTTCAAAAGAAGCGCAGCGACGACAACATCAATCTATTCGCCGCGTATGAATATGACCAATTCATGGAATGGGAAAACTGGTCGTTTGTTGCTCTTGCCGGTTACGGAACTAGCGAATCAAACATTACCTTCTACGATGAATCACAATACATCGCTTCAGTTGGCTTGAACTACAAGTTCTAATCACTGCTTACTCATGCAACCAACCTGAATAACGAAAGCCTGCATCATTGCAGGCTTTTTTCCGCTAGCTCACTACACCGCTTGAGCCGTAAGTTGTTTCAGCAATCTATCCATCGCTCGGTAACCCAGCGCTTCCGATAAATGCTTCTTCTCAATCTGTTCATTACCATCCAGGTCAGCGATGGTGCGTGCCACCTTGATAATTCGATGATAAGCACGAATCGATAAACCCAATCGATGTAGCGCGGTTTCGAGAAACTCCGCATCTTCGCGTCGCAGTGGGCAGTACTTCTCAATTTCTCGACTACCAAGTAGTGCATTCGATTTATGGTTCCTAGACAACATCAACTGACGCGCTTGTTTGACCCTTTGCTTTACCACTTGAGTGGTTTCACCACGATCGCCACCTTCAGCCAACATTCCTTTGGGAAGCAAGGGGATCTCCAATGACATATCGAACCGATCAAGCAATGGCCCAGACAATCGATTGAGATAGCGCAAAATGATCTGCGGATTAGCGCGTGCTTGATTGCCTTCGTAATAACCAGTCGGACTTGGATTCAAGGCGCCGACCAACTGAAAGCGCGCAGGAAAACGAGTCTTACCTGCCACTCGTGAAATAATAATCTCACCCGACTCTAACGGCTCGCGCAGTGAATCAAGCACTTTGCGCTCAAACTCCGGCATCTCATCCAGAAACAGTAATCCGTTATGCGCCAGAGAGATCTCACCGGGGCGAGGTACTGAACCGCCACCGACCAATGCTGCCATCGAGCTCGAATGGTGAGGCGAACGAAATGGCCTCTGCTTCCAGTTGTATTGATTGATCTCTTGCTGCGTTAATGAAGCGACCGACGCGGTCTCCATCGCTTCGTCATCACTCATTTCAGGTAACAAATCACGCAACCGAGATGCCAACATGGTCTTGCCCGTTCCGGGAGGACCAAGGAACAATAAGTTATGGTTGCCAGCTGCTGCGATTTCCAACGCTCGCTTACCTTGCTGCTGACCAATAATATCTTGCAAGTCACGATGCTCAGAAACATCAACTTGATGTTGCTCTGTCCGATACAAACCAAGCTGAGCCTGACCACACATGTCCGCACAAACTTCTAACAGGGTTTGTGCCGACTTATGCGCTCCCTTACCGACTAACGCGGCCTGATCTCCGTTATGATGTGGTACCACCAAGCAACGTTCGACGTTATCAGCGGCGAGTGTTGCGGGCAGTACACCTTTCACTGAGCGTAGTTCTCCCGACAGTGCCAATTCACCGATAAATTCATGTTGAGCTATTTTAGATGTGGGTAGCTGATCGGATGCCACCAAGATCCCTAGTGCGATTGGCAGGTCAAAACGGCCGCCCTCTTTGGGTAAATCTGCAGGAGCAAGGTTGACCGTGATTCTTTTCGAGGGAAATTCAAAGCGAGAGTTGATGATGGCACTTCTTACTCTGTCTTTGGATTCCTTGACCGTCGTTTCAGGCAAACCCACCAGCGTAAAACCGGGCATTCCGTTGCTTATATGGACCTCAACGGTCACTTCTGGCGCCTCTACACCCACACTTGCTCGGCTATGAATTATCGCGAGTCCCATAACTTTCCTTTGTCTTTGATTTAAAAGTATTCGCTCTGGATATTCATTGCTCACCAAAGCGATAAGGTTGTTATATAGCTTGGTGGAATGGTGTTTTAATGTGAAAAAAGAATGACATTTTCCTTGTCAGGCAACAGATTTGTGTGATAACACTAGAGATGTAGACATTTACTGAACACAATAAACGAGAAAACTCGAATTATATGAACTTTAACGCTCGCATTTACGCACTGATTAACCTGATTATCGTGGTCATTATTAAGACTGCGCGGGGGCGAGTGGGAAAAAAGTAACCACGAATTAGAAAAAACCCCCGCACTGACAAGTCCGGGGGTTTTTTCTAATTTGAATAATCGATTTTTATATTTTTGAGCATTTTCGGCTTTGCCGATTTACAGGAAGAATGGGAGCACACGATGTGCAGAGACAAAGGAAACAGTTACCAAAACACAGGTAATACGGGAGAATTCCGATGAAAGGCGCAGAACTAGTCGTATCCGCACTCAAGCAACAAGGAATTGAAACCGTATTTGGTTACCCAGGTGGTGCCATCATGCCAATCTACGATGCACTTTATGACGGCGGAGTTGAGCATATCCTATGTCGTCATGAGCAAGGCGCAGCTATGGCCGCGATCGGTATGGCTCGTGCAACACAAGATGTCGCTGTTTGTATGGCAACCTCAGGACCAGGTGCAACTAACCTAGTCACTGGCCTTGCCGATGCCTTTATGGATTCAATCCCACTGGTTGCTATCACAGGTCAGGTTGCAAGTTCCCACATTGGTACCGATGCATTCCAAGAGATGGATGTGATTGGTATGTCTCTGTCATGTACCAAGCACAGTTACCTAGTGACCGACATTGAAGAATTGGCACCAACCTTAGCTGAAGCCTTTGTAGTCGCGAAATCTGGCCGCCCGGGTCCGGTTATCGTCGATATCGCTAAAGATGTTCAACTAGCAGAAGCTCCTGTTAAAAACCTCCCAGAATTTACTCCACCAGCTATTCCTGTTGCGACAACCGACGCCATTGAACAGGCACAGTACTTTTTGTCTCAAGCAACCCGTCCTGTTTTATACGTAGGTGGTGGTGTTCAACTTGCTAAAGCGACCGATGCTGTTCGTGAGTTCTTACGCCTTAACCCTATGCCTGCGGTAAGTACACTGAAAGGCTTGGGTACCATCGAACGTGATGACCCACACTACCTTGGCATGCTAGGCATGCACGGCACCAAAGCCGCTAACCTAGTGGTTCAAGAGAGTGACCTACTGATTGTTGTTGGCGCTCGTTTCGATGATCGAGTAACCGGTAAGCTTGATACCTTTGCACCACACGCAAAGGTTATCCATATCGATATCGATGCCGCTGAGTTCAGTAAATTGCGTCTTGCTAATGCGCCAATTCGTGGTGACATCAACAAGATCATGCCTCAATTAGAGCTAAGCCAAGATATCTCATCTTGGGTTCACCACTCTGAAGGCCTTCGTAGCTCATTCAAATGGCGCTACGACCACCCAGGCGATCTGATCTTTGCTCCGCTACTGTTGAAGCAACTGTCAGACATGATGCCAGCAAGTTCTATTGTTTCGACCGATGTTGGCCAACACCAAATGTGGGCAGCTCAACACATTCAGCCTCGCGATCCACAGAACTTCATCACCTCTGCCGGTTTAGGCACCATGGGCTTTGGCTTACCAGCCGCTATGGGTGCTTCGGTTGGACGTCCTGATGACCAATCTATTCTTATCTCTGGTGATGGCTCGTTCATGATGAACGTGCAAGAGCTTGGCACGCTGAAACGCCGCCAAATCCCAGTGAAGATGGTGCTTCTAAACAACTCTCGCTTAGGCATGGTTCGCCAATGGCAATCACTGTTCTTTGATGGCCGCCACAGTGAAACCATCTTAGATGACAACCCAGACTTCGTAATGCTAGCAAAAGCCTTCGATATCCCGGGTAAAACCATCACGCGCAAAGAAGAAGTAGAGCCAGCACTGAAAGAGATGCTAGAAAGCAAAACTGCTTACCTACTTCATGTTCTTATCGATGAAGAAGAGAACGTATGGCCACTAGTACCGCCAGGTGCTTCAAACAGTGAGATGTTGGAGAACACATAACATGAAAAGATACCTATTAGACATCAAAGCCGATGATAAGCCTGTACTACTAGAGCGTGTTCTTCGTGTTATCCGCCACCGTGGCTTTATTGTTAAGCAAGTTGCGGGCACTCAAAACCACGAAAGCAAAGTGGCGAGTGTTGAGATCATTGTAGACAGTGACCGTCCGATCTCTTTCTTGGTCAATCAAATCGAAAAGCTGTGGGATGTACGTACCGTTGACGTTATCTCTATCAGTCGTAATGAATTGCCAAACAACAACTTACAACAAAAGATAAACGCATAAGGAACCGCAAACATGACAGCTAAAACGGCAGACTATATTTGGTTTAACGGTGAGATGGTTCCTTGGGCAGAGGCGAACGTTCACGTCCTGACTCACGCAATGCACTACGGTACTTCTGTATTTGAAGGTGTTCGTTGCTACAACACACCAAAGGGTCCGGTGATTTTCCGTCACCCTGAGCACGCTAAGCGCCTAAAAGATTCAGCAAAAATCTACCGCTTCCCGATTCCTTACACAGAGGAAGAAATTATGGAAGCGACTCGCGAAACGCTACGTCAAAATAAGCTAGAGTCAGCGTACATCCGCCCACTAGGCTTTGTCGGCAACGTGGGGTTGGGTGTATGCCCTCCAGAAAACACTGAAATGGAACTGATCATCGCTGCTTTCCCTTGGGGCTCTTACCTAGGTGAAGAAGCACTAGAGAACGGCGTAGACGCAATGATCTCAAGCTGGAACCGTGCAGCTCCAAACACCATCCCAACCGCTGCTAAAGCCGGTGGCAACTACCTATCTTCACTGCTAGTTGGTGGTGAAGCTCGTCGTCATGGTTACGATGAAGGTATCGCACTAAGTGTTGATGGTTATCTTTCTGAAGGCGCAGGTGAAAACATCTTTGTAGTGCGTAATGGCGTGCTATCGACACCACCAGCGACCAGTGCAATTCTGCCGGGCATCACTCGTGATTCGATCATGACACTAGCAAAAGACATGGGTTGTGAGATCCGTGAAGAGAACATTGCTCGTGAAGCACTATACCTTGCTGATGAAGTCTTCATGACTGGCACAGCAGCGGAAATCGTTCCGGTTCGCAGCGTAGACAAAATTACAGTAGGTGAAGGCAAACGCGGCCCTATCACTGAAAAAGTTCAAGCGGCTTACTTTGGTTTATTCAATGGCACCACTGAAGATAAATGGGGCTGGTTAGATTACGTTTATCCAGAAAACCACGCTTCAGCTAACCAAACACAATCAACTAAGTAAGCAACAGCCAAGTATTTATAAGGATTTAAGCAATGCCAATCTATCGTTCAGCAACAACTACCCACGGACGCAACATGGCTGGTGCGCGCGCTTTATGGCGTGCAACTGGCGTTAAAGATGATGACTTCGGTAAGCCAATCATCGCGGTTGTAAACTCTTTCACCCAATTCGTACCAGGCCACGTTCACCTTAAAGACATGGGTCAATTGGTTGCAGGTGAAATCGAGAAAGCGGGCGGTATCGCTAAAGAATTCAACACCATCGCAGTGGATGATGGTATCGCAATGGGTCACGGTGGCATGCTGTACTCACTGCCATCACGTGAGCTGATCGCAGACTCAGTAGAGTACATGGTGAATGCGCACTGTGCGGATGCGATGGTGTGTATCTCTAACTGTGACAAAATCACTCCAGGAATGATGATGGCTGCTATGCGCCTAAACATCCCAGTGATCTTTGTTTCTGGCGGCCCAATGGAGGCGGGTAAAACTAAGCTTTCAGATCAGATCATCAAGCTAGACCTTGTTGACGCAATGATTCAAGGTGCCGATCCAACGATTTCAGATGAGCAGAGTGAGCAAGTAGAACGTTCTGCGTGTCCGACATGTGGCTCTTGTTCAGGCATGTTCACGGCTAACTCAATGAACTGTCTAACTGAAGCGCTTGGCCTGTCTCAGCCAGGTAACGGCTCTATGCTAGCAACGCACGCTGACCGTGAAGAGCTATTCATCAATGCTGGTAAGCGCATCGTTGATCTCACCAAGCGTTACTACGAGCAAGATGACGAATCAGCACTGCCTCGTAACATCGCAAACCGCGCAGCATTTGAAAACGCGATGGCGCTGGATATCGCGATGGGCGGTTCTAGTAACACCGTTCTCCACCTATTGGCTTCTGCTCAAGAAGGTGAGATTGATTTTGATATGGGTGATATCGACGAGATGTCTCGCCGCGTTCCACACCTATGTAAGGTTGCGCCTTCAACGCCTAAGTACCACATGGAAGACGTTCACCGCGCTGGTGGTGTAATGGCTATCCTAGGTGAACTAGATCGTGCAGGCCTACTGAACAACCAGACTCGCACAGTACTTGGTCTAAGCATGCAAGAGCAACTAGCTCAATACGACATCATGCAGACAGAAGACGAAGCAGTGCTTAAGTTCTTCCGTGCTGGTCCTGCAGGCATTCGTACTACCAAAGCATTCTCACAAGATTGCCGTTGGGATCGTCTTGATGACGACCGCAAAGAAGGTTGTATCCGCACCAAAGAGAACGCATTCAGCCAAGAAGGCGGCCTAGCAGTTCTTTCGGGCAACATCGCCGTTGATGGCTGTATCGTTAAGACAGCAGGCGTTGATGAAGAAAACCTGAAATTCCAAGGCCCAGCTATCGTATTTGAAAGCCAAGATAGTGCTGTTGATGGCATCTTAGGCGGCCAAGTAAAAGCGGGCGAAGTGGTTGTGATTCGTTACGAAGGTCCTAAGGGTGGTCCGGGCATGCAAGAGATGCTTTACCCAACCACTTACCTAAAATCAATGGGTCTAGGCAAGTCTTGTGCACTACTAACAGATGGTCGTTTCTCTGGTGGTACTTCGGGTCTGTCTATCGGTCACGCTTCTCCAGAAGCAGCAAGTGGCGGTGTGATTGGTCTAGTAAACACTGGCGACATCATCACTATCGACATCCCTAGCCGTTCTATCACACTTGATGTGCCTGAAGCTGAACTTGAAGCGCGTCGTGTTAAGCAAGATGCACTAGGCTGGAAACCAGAAAACCGTCAGCGTGAAGTGTCGTTCGCACTGAAAGCTTACGCAAGCATGGCAACCAGTGCCGACAAAGGCGCCGTGCGTGATAAGTCTAAGCTAGAGGGCTAGTCTATGAGTGATGACACGGTCAGTCCCGTAAAACAAACTGGCGCAGATTACCTGCGTCAGATCCTGAGAGCACCAGTTTACGAAGCGGCAATCGTGACGCCTCTGCAAGAGATGCCTCGCTTAAGTGCTCGTATTGGTAATCAGGTTCAGCTAAAGCGTGAAGACCGTCAACCGGTCCACTCGTTCAAGCTACGTGGTGCCTACAACATGGTATCAAGCCTTTCAGAGCAACAGAAAGCTGCCGGTGTGATTGCTGCATCGGCGGGTAACCATGCTCAAGGTATGGCGCTGTCCGGTTCTAAACTTGGTATTCAAACCACGATTGTAATGCCAAAAACCACTCCAGACATCAAGGTTGATGCAGTACGTGGCTTTGGCGGCAACGTGGTTCTGCACGGCAGTAACTTTGATGAAGCTAAAGCTGAAGCAGAACGTCTTTCAGCTGAGCACGGCTACACCTTTGTGCCTCCATTCGATCACCCATTGGTGATCGCTGGTCAAGGCACCATGGGTATGGAGATGCTTCAGCAAAATGGTCACATGGATTACATCTTTGTGCCTGTTGGTGGTGGTGGCTTAGCTGCCGGTGTTGCTGTGCTGGTTAAACAGCTGATGCCAGAAATCAAAGTCATCGCGGTTGAACCAGAAGACTCATCTTGCTTGAAAGCGGCACTGGATGCCGGTGAACCAGTGGTTCTTGATCAAGTCAGTATGTTTGCCGATGGCGTTGCGGTTAAGCGCATTGGTGAAGAGACGTTCCGCCTATGCCAGCAGTACATCGATGGTCACATTGCCGTGTCTAGCGATGAGATCTGCTCGGCGGTGAAAGACATCTTTGAAGATACTCGTGCGATTGCTGAACCTTCGGGAGCGCTTGCTCTGGCTGGCTTGAAAAAGTTTGCTGAGCAGAACCAACTGCAAGGCAAGCAACTGGCGACGGTACTGTCTGGTGCTAACACCAACTTCCACGGTCTGCGCTATGTGTCTGAACGTTGTGAACTAGGTGAGAAACGCGAAGGTTTGCTTGCGGTGACTATCCCTGAGCGACAAGGTGCGTTCCTAGAGTTCTGCAATATTATTGGCGGCCGAGCGGTGACGGAGTTTAACTACCGCCACAATGACGAAAGCCTAGCGAATATCTTCGTTGGTGTACGTCTGCAAGGTGGTCAAGAAGAGCTTGAGCACATCATCAATGACCTACGTGAGGGTGGCTATCCAGTCGTCGACCTTTCTGATGATGAGATGGCAAAACTGCACATTCGCTATATGATTGGCGGCAAACCATCAAAACCATTGAAAGAACGCCTATACAGCTTTGAGTTTCCGGAATACCCAGGTGCCTTGATTAAGTTCCTTGATACCTTAGGTACCCACTGGAACATCAGCCTGTTCAACTATCGTAACCACGGTGCCGATTATGGTCGAGTGTTATGTGGCTTCGAACTTGGCGATGATGATTTGGCCCAGTTCTCTACCCACCTAAGAGAGCTTGGTTATCAATGTAAAGATGAAACCAATAACCCTTCTTACAAGTTCTTCTTGTCGTAAGAGCTAAACAATCGAAACAAAAAGAGCGAGTTTTTACTCGCTCTTTTTTGGTGCCCATTCAGGCCAACACCCAAAAGCTCCCTTTCAAATAGATCATTAGATCGCCTTGCGATGATCCAACCAATCTTGATGAAGTTGTTCACTTGATCCTAGGTACTTCACCATCCATTCGATCAACTTATGGTTGTCATCTTTTCGCCAGACCAAACAGCAATGACTCTGCGGGCTTGGTTCTGGCAAGATTTTTTCCACTAGCAAACCTTGTTCAATAATAGGCGCAGCAATATGCCTTGGCATGTAACCCACTCCAACACCGTTCTTGAGGCACTCAATCGCACTGTACCAGTTAGGCAACAATAAGCGCCTTTGGTTGCCATAGTGGCCAGTGTGGCGTTTAGGCAGCACACTAGAGGTATCATCTAAACAGATTGCAGGAAACTGACTCACGAACTCTTCATTGAGATTTTGCTCTCGCACACACGGATGACTTGGCGACATCACAAACGCCCAATCTAAGCGTCCCATGTCTTTCACCTCAAAGTCACCACCCACTGGAATCGCAGAGGTTGCACCAATCACGATGTCCGCCCTGCCCTGTGCAATCGCTTCCCATGAGCCGTTGAACACCTCCATGTTGATCTGAAGTTCGGCAAACTCAAACGTTTGATAGAACTCTTCAATCATCGGCTTCATCTTGTCGAGCTTCACCACGTTATCGAGCGTGAGACGCAAGGTTTTCTTCCAGCCACGAGCAGCTCGTCGCGTCTGTGCGCTAACCTCTTCCATTTGTCTGAGCAGAGCACGCGCCTCTTCAATGAACAGTTCACCTGCAGGCGTTAGCTCTACCTTTCTAGGTAAACGTCTGAAAAGTAAAACATCCAATTCTTGCTCAACCTGCCTAACACCATAGCTGATCGCCGAGGGCACTTTGTGCAATTGCTCCGCAGCAGCAGTAAAGCTACCTAAGCGGGCAACCGTATCGAGCATTTCTAAAGAGGATTTAGAGAACATAAGCCTTCAAATTTTTTGATTGATAACCACATATTTTAGCGTTTTATTTTATCAGTTCTGAAAAATAGAATGTCAGCATAAATAAACAGGGGCTTTAACTTCTGTCTATCAAACAATTTTTTTGATGATAAATACATCACTACTTTTAGCTTAATGGCATCTTATGAATATTTCTAAATTTCAATTGGTCTACCTTGCAGTGCTTTCAATGCTTGGTTTTATTGCGACCGATATGTACCTTCCTGCATTTAAGGCGATGGAGATTGATTTCGCAACCGGTCCAGAGCAGATCGCGCTGTCGCTAACGGTATTCCTTGGTGGTATGGCAATGGGCCAGCTTCTTTGGGGTCTGGCGAGTGACAAATTCGGTCACCGCAATACGCTAGCGGTTGGTCTTGTTATCTTTACTGCAGCTTCATTCGGCTTAGCATTCAGCACCGAGGTATGGCACCTACTAACACTACGCTTCATTCAAGCGATCGGTGTATGTGCTCCAGCGGTAATTTGGCAAGCAATGGTGATTAAGCGTTACTCTCAAAGCAGCAGCCAACAAATTTTTGCAACCATCATGCCTTTGGTTGCCCTATCTCCAGCATTAGCACCTCAACTTGGTGTACTACTGGCAGACAACTTCGGCTGGCACAGTATCTTCATCACGTTAACGCTGATGGGTGCACTGCTGGTCGCAACAACGATGGCTCAACCGAAAGAAGCGCCAGAAGTAAAACAAACATCGATTAAGACAGACATCAAGATGTTGCTTAAATCAAAGCCTTACATGGGCAATGTATTGATGTTTGCATCAGCTTCAGCAGCATTCTTCGCTTACCTAACGGGTATGCCAGAGATCATGGCTCAGCTAGGTTATGAAGCAAAAGACATCGGCTTAAGCTTTATCCCACAAACGATCGCTTTCATGGCAGGTGGCTACTTCGGTAAGCAAGCAGTGAAGAAGTATGGTGATGGCGTTGTACTAAGAAACCTTATCGGTTTGTTCAGCGTAGCTGCGATGCTTATCTTCATCGCATCACAGTGGGAACTAACATCAATCTGGCCACTACTAGCACCTTTCTGTTTGATTGCAGTAGCGAATGGCGCACTTTACCCAATCGTAGTAAATCGCGCCCTATCGAGCGCGAAACAGAGCCCTGCAACAGCGGCAGGCCTACAGAACAGTCTACAAATCAGCATCAGTGGCCTATCAAGTGCATTGGTAGCGGCAATGGCGAGCCAAGCACTGAGTGCAACGGGTATCGCGGTTGTGATTTGTTTGGGCGCGTTGTGGGTTGGCTACATTATTTCGAACAAAGAGCTGTCTGAGCATTTCGCAACACCAGATAACTCTCGAGTAGTGGCAGACGAGAAACAAGACTAGTTCCTCGTTTAGCGCAAACAAAAAAGAGCGAGATTACTCGCTCTTTTTTATATATAAATTTCACTTCTACTTACTTAGCGGCGACTTCCCCATCGACCATTTCTAACACAGGTGCTTTATGGCGGCTGTATTCATCATAGTTAACCACTCGGCTACGACCCATATCTTTGGCCATGTAGAGCGCGTTATCGGCCATCTTAACCAGAGATTCGGTATCAGAAGCTGGCTTAGGATATGTCGCCACACCAATTGAAACTCCAAGCTGCCCTAGCGATAGGCCTTTGTGCTCAAGATGCATAGAACGCACAGCATCACACAGCGTTTGACCAAACTCGGTCGCTTGCTGCATGGTGTAATGCGGAAGCAACACAGCTAACTCTTCACCACCCAATCGACATGCGATCTCATCTTCACTCACACTCTGTTTAAGTAGCGCACTGATCTCTTTCAACACGAAATCACCTGCATCATGACCAAAGTTGTCATTGAAGCGTTTGAAGTGATCCAAATCGAGCATCAATAGCGATAATGGTTGTTCGCTGGTGGCCGAATTCATCGAATGCTCTTCCAGTTTTTGCTCGAAGAAGCGACGGTTGAACAGTCCTGTAAGTGGATCGCTTAATGCTTGTGAGCGAAGCTTCTCTTGTAGGCTCAAGTTAGCCAATGCCAAGCCTAGATGCTCTGAAACACTGAAAGCCAATTGCTCGGTAATCGGGTCAATCTTGATATCACCGACACCAAAGTACAGATGCATGATGCCTATGGTGTTACCGTGAGCAGTTAATGGGATACAAAGAGTTTGGTTGTTTTCCATTTCATGCATGTGACCACAGGTTAGAGAGTGGAAATCATCATTCGATTGATGAGCACGCCCCTTGCGCAGAGACCAACACTCTTCCGGTGCAAAGCTCGCACTTCCTGGCCAAGTATCCCCCCAATCAAGCTGAGTGATCAGCTGGTTACGCGATGCGCGCATCAGAGAGACACTGCCGTTCACGTTACCAAGGATTCGCGGCAAAATATCAGAAACAATCTGCTGTGCCTCGACCATGTTATTACACGCTGCAAGCATGTTCGCTAAGCGGTGCATCAGTTCAATTTCATGGGTTCTTTGGCGAATACGTTCGTCTTGTTTCTTCTGTTCTTCTTCAACTTTATGAACAATCTGGCGGTTACTCACATAAGAAGTACCGATTAAGAAGCTCAAACTCAGCACCACCATCCCGATCAGAATGCCCATCAATTGGAAGTTCATCTGTTTAAGTTGGTGCATCGGAGAAGAGATGACAATAACGAAGCTGTTATCGTTTATCGTTTCTTTGTGGGAGTAATAGATGCGATCGACAGAGGTAACGGTACTAAAGCGTACATCACTGCCAAGCCCGCTCTTCAGAGCTTGTTGAAACTCGGGGCGATCACTGTGGTTTTCAACACCCGCGAGTGCATGGTCAGACAAATCGGTATCACCAATCACAACACCGTCGAGGTTAATGACCTGAATTCTTAATCGTGTATTGGCTTGCGTCAGGTTGCCAATGTAATCATCAACATTCACGCCGCCCGTAAACAAACTACTGTCTTCACGTATTTCATAAACGACATCAGACATCAACGACACTAAGTGGCTACGTTCGTTCTCTACCACTAACTTTTCCAGGGTGATGTAGAAGCCATATAAGCCCACCAGCATTGAAAAAGATAAAATAACGATTGGCAGGGTCTGCCATTTTTTATCGACGAGTCTCACGGTATGTTCACTTCCATTTTACAGAACCACTGCCCGAATAGTAACAATCTTCCTACAAAATACAATTAGGAAATAGATTATTTTTTTGTCAGTAAATGATGACAAAAAAGCCAGCAACGTAAGTTGCTGGCTTTCACAAGAATCAAACTTTAGATGTGAGAAGATTACTTCTTCTTCGGGCGCTGCCAATCTGCAATCTTGCGCTCTTTCGCACGGCTGATAACCAGTTCATTCTCAGAAACATCGCGTGTTACCGTAGAGCCAGCACCAACAGTCGCGCCGTTGCCAATGGTAACGGGAGCGATTAATTGGCTATCTGAACCAACAAATACGTCGTCGCCAATGATGGTCTTAAACTTGTTCGCACCGTCGTAGTTACAAGTAATCGCACCCGCACCAACGTTTACGCGCTGACCAATTTCAGCATCCCCCAAATATGTTAGGTGGTTCGCTTTAGAACCCTCACCAAGGCGAGTATTCTTCACTTCTACAAAGTTACCAACGTGCGAGTTGTTACGCATATCCGCGCCCGGGCGTAGACGAGTGAAAGGACCAACAGTACAGTCTTCACCCACTGTAGCACCTTCAATTACGCTGTATGGACGAACGATGGTGTTGTCATCAATCTCACAGTCTTTCAATACACAGCCTGTCCCGATAACCACGTTATCGCCAATGCTTACGCAGCCTTCGATGATAACGTTAGTATCAATCTCAACATCCATACCGCACTGAAGTTCACCACGTAGGTCAAAGCGACTTGGATCGCGTAGCATAACGCCCTGCTTCAATAGCTTGTCAGCTTGCTCAACTTGGTAAGCACGCTCTAAACGAGCCAGCTGAGAGCGGTCGTTAACGCCTTCAACTTCAATCGGGCTTACAGGATGTACAGCCTCTACCGCACGACCTTCGTCGTGAGCGGCTGCAATAACGTCAGTCAGGTAGTATTCACCTTGTGCGTTGTCATTGCTTAGACCAGATAACCAACGCTTAAGATCGCCACCTGTCGCTACCATAACGCCAGTGTTGATCTCTTTGATAAGCTTCTGCTCATCGGTTGCATCTTTTTGCTCAACGATAGCCACTACAGGACCATTACGACGAATAATACGACCGTAGCCCATTGGGTTGTCTAACACGACCGTTAGCAGCGCAATGCCACCATTTGGTTGAGCGTCTAATAGGTTTTCAATGGTATCTGGTGAGATAAGAGGCACATCACCGTACAGTACTAGTACCTTTTCATCATCAGCGAAGTGCGCAGATGCCTGATCAACCGCGTGGCCAGTACCCAGCTGCTCAGCTTGCAGAGCCCAATTTACAGATTCTTCAGCTAAGGTGGCCTTCATCTGGTCACCACCATGGCCGTAAACCAAGTGGATATTTTGAGCGCCAAGACCATTACAGGTATCGATAACATGTTTCACCATCGGCTTACCCGCAAGCGTGTGCAGAACCTTTGGTGTATTTGAATACATGCGAGTGCCTTTGCCCGCCGCGAGAATTACCGCGCTAAACTTCATTGTAAACCTATCCAACGTTATTTTTATTAAGCCGATATTGTAACCGTTTTTGGGCAAAAAATTAAATCGTAATAACCATTTAACCGTTAGTGATATGTAAAAGGAGCATTTTTAAGAATCCCAAAAACGCAAAAAGGCGACCCGTAGGTCGCCTTTATCTCAGAATCGGTCATCTTATAAAAGATTAACGACGCTGTTTTGTCAGTTCGATAACTCGTAACTGAGCAATGGCTTTAGCCAGTTCACCGGCCGCTTGTGCGAAGTCTATGTCGCCATGCTGATTTTGGATATTCTCCACAGCCTTGCGCTTAGCTTCTTCCGCCTTTGCTGCGTCTAGTTCTTCACCACGGATAGCTGTATCAGCCAGTACAGTCGCTGTACCAGGCTGAACTTCTACCATACCACCAGAAACATAAATGATTTCTTCGTGGCCGTGCTGCTTAACAATACGCACCATACCAGGCTTGATAGCGGTCAGCAGTGGAGTGTGACCATGGAAAATACCAAGTTCACCCTCACTACCGGTCACCTGAAACGTCTCAACAAGACCAGAGAAAAGTTGTTTCTCTGCACTTACAACGTCTAGGTGAAAGGTTATTGCTGCCATATCGCCTCCTAGTTAGCCTTATAGCTTCTTAGCATTCTCAATAGCTTCGTCAATTGCACCACAGTACATGAACGCTTGCTCTGGAATGTCATCGTATTCACCAGATAGAAGACCTTGGAAGCCACGTAGAGTCTCTTTAAGAGGTACGTAAACGCCTGGGTCACCTGTAAATACTTCCGCTACGTGGTAAGGCTGAGTTAGGAACTTCTCAATCTTACGAGCACGAGATACAACTTGCTTATCTTCTTCAGATAGCTCATCCATACCTAGGATAGCAATGATATCTTTCAGCTCTTTATAGCGCTGAAGAGTAGACTGAACGCCACGAGCGATGTCGTAGTGCTCTTGTCCAACTACCAATGGATCCAGTTGACGTGAAGTAGAATCTAGCGGGTCGATCGCTGGGTATAGACCCATAGATGCGATATTACGGTTAAGTACAACCGTTGCATCTAAGTGAGCGAACGTTGTTGCTGGAGACGGGTCAGTCAAGTCATCCGCTGGTACGTATACCGCCTGTACAGACGTGATAGAACCAGATTTAGTTGACGTGATACGCTCTTGTAGAACACCCATTTCTTCAGCTAGCGTAGGTTGGTAACCTACCGCAGAAGGCATACGACCTAGAAGTGCTGATACTTCAGTACCTGCTAGTGTGTAACGGTAGATGTTATCAACGAACAGTAGAACGTCACGACCTTCGTCACGGAAGCGCTCTGCCATTGTTAGACCAGTCAGTGCAACACGTAGACGGTTACCTGGTGGCTCGTTCATCTGACCGTAAACCATCGCTACTTTTGATTCTTCAGGTTTTTCAACGTTTACAACGCCAGCTTCCTGCATCTCAAAGTAGAAATCGTTACCTTCACGAGTACGCTCACCTACACCTGCGAATACAGATAGGCCTGAGTGTTGAAGTGCGATGTTGTTGATAAGTTCCATCATGTTAACGGTCTTACCTACACCAGCACCACCGAATAGACCGATTTTACCACCCTTAGCGAATGGACAAATCAAGTCGATTACTTTAACACCAGTTTCTAGAAGAGCTGTCTCGTTAGACTGCTCTTCGTAGCTTGGAGCTTCACGGTGAATTGCGTAATGCTCTTCAGCACCAATTTCACCACACTCATCAATCGCGTCACCTAGGACGTTCATGATACGACCCAATGTCTTAGTACCTACTGGTACTGAGATTGGAGCGCCAGTATTTTCAACTGTCAAACCACGACGTAAACCATCAGAGCTACCCATTACGATTGCGCGAACTACGCCACCGCCAAGTTGTTGCTGAACTTCAAGAACTAGACGTTCTTGTACTTCATTAACATTCAGAGCGTCGTATACACGAGGTACTTCACCCTGTGGGAACTCTACGTCGACTACCGCACCGATGATCTGTACGATCTTACCTGTAGCCATCGTTAATCCTCTAACTATTTAGTTTTACCTAAGCTTAAACCGCAGCTGCGCCTGAAACGATCTCAGAAAGTTCTTGTGTAATCGCCGCTTGACGCGCTTTGTTGTACACAAGTTCTAAGTCATCAATAATGTCACCAGCGTTATCTGTTGCTGATTTCATAGCAATCATTCGAGCCGCTTGCTCACAAGCAAGGTTCTCGACCACACCTTGATATACTTGAGATTCGACGTAGCGAACCAGTAGTGCATCTAGTAGTGGTTTTGGCTCAGGCTCATAAATGTAGTCCCAAGCATGATCGCGTTTCATGTCTTCGCTGTCTGATTTAGGCAAAGGAAGTAATTGATCGATCGTTGGTTCTTGTACCATAGTGTTTTCAAACTTGTTGAACACTACGAACAGGCGATCTAATTCGCCTTCATCATATTTCTTCAGCATAACGCTTACAGAGCCAATCAAGTCTTCAAGGCTTGGGCGATCGCCCAGACCAGAAACTTGAGCTGCTACTTTCGCGCCGCTGTTGTTGAAAAATGCTGTTGCTTTAGAACCTACAATTGCAAGCTCCACATCAGCACCTTTCTCAGACCAATCTTTCATGTCGTTCATGGCTTTCTTGAACAAGTTAATGTTCAAACCACCACAAAGACCACGGTCTGTAGAAACGATGATGTAACCAACACGTTTGGCTTCACGTTCCTCAAGATAAGGATGCTTATACTCGAGGCTACCATTAGCCAAATGACCGATCACTTTACGCATTGTTTCTGCATATGGACGAGTAGCTTCCATTGCGTCTTGAGAACGACGCATTTTTGAAGCTGCTACCATTTCCATTGCTTTCGTAATCTTCTGTGTGCTTTTAACACTACCGATTTTATTACGTATCTCTTTTGCGCCGGCCATCGTTACTCTCCGTTAATGGTATGAGGTGGCCCTAAGACCACCCACCAATTACCAGGTCTGGGTTGCCTTGAAATCGTCAACAAGCTTCTTCAGCTCAGCTTCGATTTCTTTATTGAAAGCACCCGTTGTGTCGATCTGTGTTGCTAGATCGGCATATTGACCACGAGCAAACGACAGTAAAGCAGCTTCAAAGTCTAGAACTTTAGAAAGTTCAACGTCTTGAAGGTATCCACGCTCTGCAGCGAAGATTACTAGAGCTTGGTCAAATACAGACATAGGAGCGTATTGCTTCTGCTTCATCAGTTCTGTAACTTTTTGACCGTGGTCTAGCTGCTTCTTAGTCGCTTCATCAAGATCCGATGAGAACTGTGCAAATGCTGCAAGTTCACGGTATTGAGCTAGTGCAGTACGGATACCGCCAGATAGCTTCTTGATGATTTTAGTCTGCGCCGAACCACCTACACGAGAAACTGAGATACCTGGGTCAACAGCTGGACGTACGCCCGCGTTGAATAGCTCAGTTTGTAGGAAGATCTGACCATCAGTAATCGAGATTACGTTCGTTGGTACGAATGCAGATACGTCACCAGCTTGCGTTTCGATGATAGGAAGAGCAGTTAAAGAACCAGTCTTGCCTTTCACTTCGCCGTTAGTGAACTTCTCTACGTATACTTCGCTTACACGAGCAGCACGCTCTAGTAGACGAGAGTGAAGGTAGAAAACGTCACCTGGGAACGCTTCACGACCTGGTGGACGCTTAAGTAGCAGCGAGATTTGACGGTAAGCTACAGCTTGTTTAGATAGATCATCATAAACAATCAGTGCATCTTCACCGCGATCACGGAAGTATTCACCCATCGCACAACCTGCGTATGGCGCTAGGTATTGTAGCGCTGCAGATTCAGAAGCCGATGCAACAACAACAACAGTGTTTGCTAGTGCGCCGTGCTCTTCTAGTTTGCGAACTACGTTAGCAATAGTCGACGCTTTTTGGCCGATAGCTACGTAGATAGAGAAAATACCAGAATCTTTTTGGTTAATAATCGCATCGATCGCCATTGCTGTTTTACCAGTCTGACGGTCACCGATTACTAGTTCACGTTGACCACGACCGATAGGGATCATTGAGTCAACTGACTTGTAACCAGTTTGAACAGGTTGATCTACCGATTTACGGTCGATTACACCTGGTGCGATAATTTCTACAGGCGAAGTTAGTTTCGCTTCGATAGGACCTTTACCATCAATTGGCTCACCTAGTGTGTTTACAACACGACCAAGCATTTCTGGACCTACTGGTACTTCTAGAATACGACCAGTACCTGTAACTTTCATGCCTTCCTGTAGGTCAGCATATGGGCCCATTACAACAGCACCAACCGAATCACGGTTCAAGTTAAGTGCTAGCGCGTAACGGCCACCCGGTAGTTCAATCATTTCACCTTGCATCACGTCCGCTAGGCCGTGAATGCTAAGGATGCCATCGCTTACCGAAACGATAGTACCTTCATTGCGAGCTTCACTAACAACGTCGAAAGATTCAATACGTTGTTTAATTAGATCGCTAATTTCAGTGGAATTAAGTTGCATGCTCCAATCCCCATTAAGACTGCAATGCATCGCTCAGGCGGTCTAAACGACTGCGCGCTGAGTTATCGATGACTAGGTCTCCGGCTCGAATAATAACTCCACTAAGTAGAGTCTCATCTATACTGCAATTCAGCTGAACTTTGCGCGCTAAGCGCTGTTCCAATTTGCTGCTGATATCTGCGCGTTGTTCTTCAGAAAGTTCAACCGCTGAAGTCACTTCAACGTCGATCTCTTTCTCATACTCTTTTTTGAGTATAAAGAACTCTTTGCAAACATCAGGAAAAGCCATTAAGCGGCCATTCTCTGCCATCACTTTAATTAAGTTCTGACCGAATTCATCAAATTGTTCGCCACAAATTACAATGAATACTTCAGCTAATTTTTCAGCAGTCATAGAACCGCTTAATAAATTATGAACATCATCATTTTGTGCCACTTCGGCAGCAAAAGTAAGCATCTGACCCCATTGGTCTAGCTCACCTTTATCTACCGCAAAGTCAAACGCTGCTTTAGCATAGGGGCGTGCGATTGTAGTCAAATCAGACATATACAGCCCCTTGCTTTAAAGTTTTGCAGTAATGTTGTTAAGAAGATCATCGTGTACATCTTTATCGATAGTACGTTCAAGGATTTTCTCAGCACCAGCTATAGCCAGAGTTGCGACTTGTTTGCGCAGGTCATCACGGGCACGTGTGCGCTCAGCTTCAATTTCTGCTTCAGCTTGCGCTAAGATCTTCTGGCGTTCTGCCTGAGCCTCTTCGCGAGCTTCATCAATAATTTGAGCTTTACGTTTGTTTGCCTGTTCAATAACCTCAGTTGCAGTGCGCTTTGCTTCTTTCATTTGCTCAGAAGCGTTGGCTTGTGCCAGGTTCAAGTCTTTAGCAGCGCGTTCAGCGGCTACTAGACCGTCAGCAATTTTCTTCTGACGCTCTTCAATTGCTTGCATAATTGGTGGCCATACATATTTCATGCAGAACCAAACAAAAAGTGAAAAAGCAATTGCTTGACCTAACAGAGTTGCGTTCATATTCACAACAGCTACCCCTCGTTAAGAATCAACTACAAAAATTTAATTAACTATTGAGAGTTAATTAGCCTGCTAGTTGACCAACAAATGGGTTAGCAAACGTGAATAGTAGTGCGATTACGATACCGATCATTGGAACAGCATCCAGTAGACCAGCGATGATGAACATCTTAACTTGTAGCATTGGAGCCATTTCAGGTTGACGCGCAGCGCCTTCTAGGAATTTACCACCAAGAATAGCAAAACCAATTGCAGTACCTACGGCACAAAGACCAACAATAATAGCAACAGCGATTGCTGAAAAACTTAGTACAGTTTCCATTTACGTTCTCCGATTAACATTAATAGTTAGAATAAAGCTTAAAAATTTTTTTAGTGATCACTATCTTCATGAGCCATTGATAAGTAAACGATTGTCAACATCATGAAAACAAACGCTTGAATCAAAATAACCAAGATATGGAAGATAGCCCAAGGTAGTGCACCTACCCATTGTAAGTACCACGGTAGCATTGCCGCGATAAGAATAAACACCACCTCACCCGCAAACATATTACCAAATAAACGCATACCTAGAGATAGTGGCTTCGCTAATAACGAAATTACCTCAAGTACCAAGTTAAATGGAATCATGATTGGGTGATTAAATGGATGCAGTGCCAATTCTTTAGCAAATCCGCCTAGGCCTTTCACTTTGATGCTGTAGTAGATCATCAGAGCAAAAACACCCAAAGCCATTGCCATGGTTATATTTACATCAGCTGTAGGAACCACTTTCAAGTAAGGGATACCTAGCCAATGCTCTGCAGGATATGGTAAGAAATCGATAGGCACTAAGTCCATCAAGTTCATTAAGATAATCCAGCAGAATATAGTCAGTGCTAGTGGGGCAATCAGAGGGTTGCGGCCATGGAAAGTTTCTTTAACGTTGTCGCCAACGAATTCCACTACCATTTCAACAAAACACTGAAGCTTACCAGGTACACCTACTGTTGCTTTCTTAGCGACTGAGCGAAAAACCCAAAGGAATAACATCCCTGTCAACACCGAAAAAAACAGACTGTCTATATGTACGTTCCAGAAACTTGTCTCCTCTACAAGACCAAACTTAGCTAAAGAAAGGTTTTGTAAGTGGTGCTCAATGTATCCGGATGCTGTTGGCGCAGCCATAACTCATCCTATTTTTTATTGTTAATGAAAAGCACTGGCGCAAAGATATTAATACCTAGAACCAGTAAATAGGTCAGTTTGAGGGGAACTAATTCCACCTGCATATACATGTAGACAATAGAGAATAGTAGAACTGTGATAAGGATTTTTAGCGCTTCGCCTGCATAGAACGACGCCGCAACTAACTTAGTTGCGCGAGCTCCACAAAATAGGAAAGCACACACACAAAAAACTACATTCGCGATGACAAAAATACCGCCACCGATTAATGCAGCAAAACCCCAATCAGGATTAACAGCTAAACCTAACCCTATCGCCACTAATATAACCGCGCTAAGCTCGATCAATAACATTTGCTTTGCAAGCACTCGTCCTGGTCTTGCTAACGCCGCTACCATGTATTCGTTCCTCTTTTAAGCCTTCTTTACTACTCGCTTAAAAGCGTGCTGAGAAATTGGCGAAAATTATACGTTCAGCCAAATTGATTGCAATAACAATGCAGCAATCATTTACATTTTTGTATACAAACCTACAACTTTTGTACGAAATTACTTGTTTATTACATAATTGACCTAAATCAATTATCTCATTTAGTACTCTAGTTTAGCAATAAGTTGCTCTAATTTGTGAGGCTCATCAAGAGTAATTGTCACTTTTGACTTACCGCTAACAGAACGAGTAACTGAAACGTTTGCTTGCAATTTTTCCGTGAGTCTTCGTGAAAGTTCGATAGCTTCTGTATCTTCAGGCTTCGATTCAGGTTCAACGTCTGGTTTTAAGCACTTTTTGACAAGTTGCTCAGTTTGACGCACGGTCATTTTTTTGGTTGCCGCTGTGTTTGCTGCTTCAACCTGGGTATCACCCTCTAGCGCAAGCAGTGCTCGAGCATGCCCCATTTCCAGTTGTTTATTGGAAACTAAACCTTTTACTTCATTTTCCAGCTGATTTAGACGTAATAAGTTACTGACCGTTGCTCTCGATTTACCGATCACATCTGCGACTTGTTGGTGCGTCAGTTCAAATTCGTTCTGTAGGCGCTCTAGCGCTTGTGATTCTTCGATAACATTCAGGTCTTCACGCTGAATATTCTCGATCAATGCCATCGCAATCGCGGCTTTGTCTTCCACTCGCTTGATCAGGCATGGCACTTGCTTTAAACCAGCTTGACGTGCCGCTCTCCAACGACGCTCACCAGCGATGATCTCAAACTGGTCGTGTGCTAAAGGGCGTACTACGATTGGCTGAATAATGCCTTGAGACTGGATTGACGCTGCTAGTTCTTCTAGCGCTTCAGGCGCAATATCCTTACGCGGTTGATAAACACCTGGCTTCAAGCAACCAACAGCCAATTCTGTTAGCTCTCCATCAGCAGACAACGCCTGACTATGAGAAGCAACTTGCTGTTTTTCACGAGCCAACGAGCTAGTTGCAAGCAATGCATCTAGCCCCTTTCCTAAACCACGCTTAGACATTGAGCGAATTCCTTTGGTTAGACCTATACTGGGACTTCTTCACGACGCAACATTTCGCCTGCCAGAGCAAGATATGCTTTAGCACCTGCGGAATATTTGTCGTAGTACATTGCTGGCTTGCCATGACTTGGCGCTTCTGCCAGACGCACATTTCTAGGGATCACTGTTCGGTAGACTTTGCTACCGAAGTGTTTTTTGAGTTGATCAGATACTTCGTTCGATAAGCGGTTTCGAGGATCATACATAGTACGCAGAAGACCTTCGATCTTCAGGTTCTCGTTAACAACCGCAGCGAGCTTACTGATGGTATCCATCAACGCAGTCAAACCTTCCAGAGCAAAATATTCACATTGCATTGGAACTAACACGGAGTCGGCCGCAGCCATCGCGTTAATTGTAAGAAGATTTAGAGAAGGTGGGCAATCAATAAAGATGAAATCATAATTATCGCGAATGGATGCCAGTGCATTCTTAAGGCGAACTTCGCGAGCAAAGACTTCCATCAGCTTGATTTCTGCCGCAGTAACATCACCGTTAGCGGCGATGAGGTCGTAATTGCCAGACGTACTTCGACAAACTACCTCATCAAATGGGGTGTCTTCAACCAACAAATCGTAAGCAGTTGCTTCAACTTGATATTTGTCGACACCGCTCGCCATAGTGGCATTACCTTGGGGATCGAGGTCAACAACCAATATCTTGCGTTTTGTCGCCGCCATTGATGCTGCTAAATTAATGCAAGTTGTTGTTTTTCCTACGCCGCCCTTCTGGTTGGCAATTGCTACGATTCTACCCACTATGGCCTCGCTGATTATCCCTGACGCGATAAAGTTACTAGATGACGCTCTCCATCAAGCTCTGGTACTTGCAAAGCTTTAATGTCTGTCACTGAACACCATTCAGGTAACAGGTCGATTTCGTCTCTAGGATGTTGTCCCTTAAGAGCCAAAAATACACCGGATTGCTCTTTAGGTAAATGGTGACACCACTCTACCATGTCTGTCATTGATGCAAATGCACGACTGAGCACTGCATCAAACTTTTCTTCAGGTTGAAACTCTTCAACACGACTTTGAACCGGCACAACGTTGTCGATACCCAGCTCATGAATCACCTGTTTGATAAAACGAATACGCTTACCCAAGCTATCTAGCAAGTAAAACTCGCAGTCAGGATTCATGATTGAGAGCGGAATCCCAGGAAGACCAGGGCCAGTGCCAACGTCAATAAAGCGCTTACCTTGTAAGTGAGTGCTAACAATGATGCTATCTAAGATATGTTTCACCATCATTTCTAACGGATCACGAACTGATGTTAGGTTGTACGCCTTGTTCCATTTATTGAGCAACTCAACGTAGCCAACCAATTGGCCACGTTGTTTTTCAGATACTTCTAATTCAGTCTGGCCAATCAGGTGATCCAGTTTCTCGCGTAATGCGCTCATTATGCTTCCTCACCTTTTTTTAATAGGCCGTGCTTTTTCAGGTAAACCAACAAAATTGAGATTGCTGCAGGTGTGATACCTGAAATACGAGAAGCAATACCAATAGAGTCTGGTTTAGTGGTTGTCAGTTTTAGAACCACTTCGTTAGAAAGCCCTTTCACCTTGCTGTAATCGATATCAGCAGGCAGTTTGGTGTTTTCATGACGCAGTGATTTTTCGATTTCGTCTTGTTGGCGCTGAATGTAGCCTTCGTATTTCACTTGGATCTCAACTTGCTCAGACGCTTGTTGATCTTCCAGTGCAGGACCGAAACGATCCAGTGCGGTGAGCTGTGAATAAGTCATTTCAGGACGACGAAGAAGATCTTCACCACTCGCTTCGCGAGACATTGGTGTTTTTAGGATCTGGTTCAATGCACCGATGTCCTCAGACTTTGGATTAATCCAAGTTTCTTTCAGACGTTGACGCTCCTTCTCCATGTTGTCCATTTTTTCGTTGAAACGAGCCCAACGTGCATCGTCAACAAGGCCAAGTTCACGAGACTTCTCAGTCAATCGGATATCGGCGTTATCTTCGCGAAGCAACAGACGGTATTCCGCACGAGACGTAAACATACGGTAAGGTTCTTTAGTGCCCATTGTTGATAGGTCATCAATAAGAACACCCATGTAAGCTTGGTCACGACGTGGACTCCAGCCTTCTTTGCCTTGCGTAAACAGACTCGCATTCAGACCGGCCATTAAGCCTTGTGCTGCAGCTTCTTCGTAACCTGTTGTACCGTTGATCTGACCAGCAAAGAACAGACCCTTGATAAACTTGGTTTCGTAAGTCAGCTTAAGATCGCGAGGGTCAAAGAAATCGTACTCAATCGCATAGCCTGGGCGAACGATATGAGCATTCTCAAAGCCCTTCATAGAGCGAACGATTTGAACCTGTACATCAAACGGCAGACTGGTTGAGATACCATTCGGGTATAGCTCATGTGTCGTTAGACCTTCAGGCTCAATAAAGATTTGGTGGCTGTTCTTATCAGCAAAACGCATCACTTTGTCTTCAATCGAAGGACAGTAACGAGGGCCAATGCCTTCAATCACACCCGCGTACATTGGGCTGCGATCAAGATTGGCACGAATAACGTCGTGTGTATTTTCGTTGGTATGCGTGATGTAACACGGGATTTGACGAGGCTGTTGCGCTCGGCTACCCATGAACGAGAAAACAGGGGTTGGGTTATCACCGTGCTGAACTTCAAGCTCAGAAAAATCAACGCTACGTGCATCGATACGTGGCGGTGTACCTGTTTTCAGGCGATCAACTCGGAATGGAAGATCACGAAGACGGTCAGCCAGTGCGATCGATGGTGGATCACCCGCACGACCACCAGAAGAACTCTCCATACCAATATGGATCTTTCCGCCTAGGAATGTGCCTACAGTCAATACCACAGCATCTGCGCGGAACTTAAGGCCCATCTGTGTAACCACACCCACCACTTGATCCTGTTCAACGATCAAATCATCAACCGACTGTTGGAACAAAGTCAGGTTTGGTGTGTTTTCAAGAACGTTACGAACAAACGCTTTGTAAAGCGCGCGGTCAGCTTGTGCACGAGTTGCACGAACCGCAGGGCCTTTTGATGCGTTCAATGTTCTGAACTGAATACCTGCATGATCAATAGCTTGCGCCATTAATCCACCCATTGCATCGACCTCTTTTACCAAGTGGCCCTTACCGATCCCGCCAATGGCTGGGTTACAAGACATTTGTCCTAATGTATCGATATTATGAGTAAGTAATAACGTACTTTGACCAGTACGTGCAGATGCGAGTGCGGCTTCCGTTCCTGCATGGCCACCACCAACAACGATGACGTCAAATTTTTCGTGATAAAGCATGAACCGACCTCAGGTATTCAAACGTTTTCTAGACTGATAAAAAGGAGCGATATTCTACCTGTTTTCATAGCCTGAGAAAACGTTTTTGGAATTTTTCGAGAAAGCTGTTTTTAATTAATATAGATAAGATCTTTAAGGAGATCTTTTATTAGATCTATTATTAGGATCGAGTCGTTCTGTGGATAAGTCGAAAATGATCAACGAGATCATGGATCTTTTTTGGATCAAATGATGTGATCTAACTTTGATCAGGGTGAGGATTAACTGGGATCAAAATGGCTACTTATTCACAGGGGTAAATTGGCTTAAAACTTGTTATTTGGATAACTATAGGTTAATCACCGTATATGTATGATCTTATCCACAGAGAAAATCGAAAATAAATCGCTTATTTTCGATATTTTTGAAAAAAGTTATTCACAATCACGATATTTGGAGCCAAAAAAAGCGGCATAAGCCGCTTCAGGGAAGAAAGGAGAGGTTAAAACTGGTCGCTATGATCGTTAAACCAGGCTTCTGCAGCATCTTCAGGTACCGGAGTTTCCAATACATCGATGGTAAAACACGCTGAAATCGGTTTTGCACCGAGGTTTTCCAGTTGGTGGTGGACGGATTTCCCAGCCAAACAGAAGGTATCGTAGCTTGAATCGCCAAGCGCCACGACAGCAAAGCGAACTTGGTTTAAGTCTGGAGAGTGTTGGGTTAATGCGTCGATAAAAGGCTTAATATTGTCTGGAAACTCACCCGCACCGTGAGTTGAAGTTACCAATAACCAAAAGCCTTGTTGTGGAATATCATCGTACTCAGGCTGATTGTGTAGGGTGATCTCATGACCTTGTTCTTCAAGAAGATCATTAAGGTGATCGCCAACGTATTCGGCGCCGCCTAGGGTGCTGCCTGTAATAATGTGGATCATTAAACTGTCCTTACTAAAGAAAAAGGCCAGCTAATGCTGGCCTTTAAAGGTTATTTACCGATACAGAAAGAAGAGAAGATGCGACCTAAAAGATCGTCTGAGCTAAACTCACCCGTGATCTCATTGAGGTGCTGTTGAGTGATACGAAGCTCTTCCGCTAAGATCTCTCCAGCCATGTAGCCTTCAAGTTGCTGCTGGCCAATATCCAAGTGCTCAGAGGCGCGTTCTAGGGCGTCTAAGTGGCGACGACGCGCCATAAATCCGCCTTCATGACCACCAGCAAAGCCCATGCAATCCTTAAGGTGGCTGCGCAGAGCATCAACACCTTGGCCTGTTTTCGCAGATAGGCGGATGAGGGTTGGATCGTTCACATGGCAAATGCCTAGCTCTTCACTGGTTTGATCCGCTTTATTACGAATCACCGTCATACCGATGTTATTTGGTAAACGATCAACGAAATCTGGCCAGATATCTTTCGGGTCTGTTGCGTCTGTGGTAGTGCCATCCACCATAAATAAAACTCGGTCTGCCTGAGCAATTTCTTCCCAAGCGCGTTCAATACCGATTTTCTCGACTTCGTCAGATGCATCACGCAGGCCTGCGGTATCGATAATGTGCAGTGGCATACCGTCAATATGGATATGCTCACGCAGTACATCACGTGTGGTACCGGCAATATCGGTCACAATCGCTGACTCTTTGCCAGACAGTGCATTCAATAGGCTCGATTTACCCGCATTTGGACGACCAGCAATCACTACCTTCATACCTTCACGCATGATGGCACCTTGATTGGCTTCTTGGCGCACGGCTTCCAGGTTGTCGATGATAGCCTGTAAGTCAGCACTTACTTTACCATCAGCCAGGAAATCAATTTCTTCTTCTGGGAAGTCGATAGCTGCTTCAACATAGATTCGTAGGTGAATCAGTGAATCGACCAGCGTATTAATGCGCTTAGAGAACTCACCTTGCAATGATTGCAGCGCTGATTTTGCTGCTTCTTCTGAACTTGCGTCAATCAAGTCAGCAATCGCTTCAGCTTGGGTTAAGTCCATCTTGTCGTTCAAGAAGGCACGCTCAGAGAACTCGCCTGGACGCGCAGCACGTACGCCGGAGATGGTTAGGATGCGCTTGATTAGCATGTCCATAACCACTGGACCGCCGTGGCCTTGCAGCTCTAACACGTCTTCGCCAGTGAACGAATGTGGGTTAGGGAAGTAAAGCGCGATACCTTGGTCGAGCTCGATGCCATCGGCCGATTTAAAAGGCAGGTACTCAGCGTAGCGAGGCTTAAGTGTCTTTCCTGTTACTTCTAGGGCAACCTGAGTCGCCAATGGGCCGGAAACGCGGATAATACCGACGCCACCACGGCCGGGCGCGGTCGCTTGAGCAACAATCGTATCTGTAGTCATAGTTGTGCCTGCTAGCATGTGAAAGCTCAAAAGGGGCGTTCACGATTAATCAATTAGCTGAATTGTAATCAGCTAAAAACAAAAAGGCGACCTTTTGGTCGCCTTTCTTTATCTCTTTCTATTATCGAACTTACTTAGAATGTAAGCCTTTCTTTTCCAGCGCGCGGTAGATAAGCGTTTGCTGAATCAGAGTTACGATGTTCGATACTAGCCAGTAAAGAACCAGACCTGAAGGGAAGAACAGGAAGAAGAATGTGAACATAACCGGCATAAAGGTCATGATCTTCTGCTGCATTGGATCCGTTACAGTTGTCGGGCTCATCTTCTGGATTAGGAACATTGAAGCACCCATCAGAAGTGGCAAGATGTAGTATGGGTCTTGTGCTGAAAGGTCAGTAATCCAACCGAAGAACGGTGAGTGACGCAGTTCAACAGACTCCATTAGTGCCCAGTATAGCGAAATGAAGATAGGCATTTGCAGAAGGATAGGTAAACAACCACCTAGTGGGTTTACTTTCTCTTTCTTGTAAAGCTCCATCATTTCTTGGCTCATGCGTTGACGGTCGTCGCCAATACGCTCACGCATTGCAGTCAGCTTAGGCTGAAGCATACGCATTTTCGCCATAGACGTGTACTGAGCTTTCGTTAGTGGGTACATAGCACCACGAACGATGAAAGTTAGGATGATGATTGCCACACCCCAGTTCGATACGAAGCCTTGAATGAACGAAAGCAGAGTATGAAGAGGTTTAGCAATGAACCATAACCAACCGTAGTCAACTACTAGGTCTAGGTTAGGTGCAGTTTCAGCCATTTGGTCTTGAAGTTTTGGACCAACCCAAAGCGTTGCTTTGAAGCTCGCTTCGTCACCGTTAGCGATAGTTTTGTTCGGCATACGAACACCGATGTCGCCAAGGTTACCAATTACACGAGTGTAAAGGTTGCTGCCTGCTTCGTCGCGTGGGATCCAAGCACTTGCAAAGTAGTGCTGAATCATCGCTGCCCAACCTTGACCGTTTGCTAGGTTAAGAGACAGGTTGCGATCTTGCATGTCATCGAAGCTGTATTTTTTGTAACGCGTATCTTCCGTAGAGTAAGCACCACCACGGTAAGTTGGCATTGTTAGGCTACCGCCGTCATCCATAACGTTTTGACGTAGGTGAGCGTACATGCCGAATGTCGCGTTGTTACCAGAGTTGTTGATTACATCGTATTCAACGTCAATCGCGTAGCTGCCGCGCTTAAGTACGAATGTTTTTGTGTAATCAAGGCCGTTCGCTTGGTAAGTCATTGGGATGCGTAGTTCATCTTGACCTTCAGCCAGCTTGAAGCTGTCTGCTGAAACCGTGTAGCTAGGGCGGTTAGTGCTGCTTAAATCGATACCTTGAGGACCAACTAGACCGCTTTGAGCGATAAATTGGTGACCTGGTTCGTTTTTAAGAAGAACAAACGTATCTTCAGAATCGAACTCAGCAGAGTAATCATTTAGGTTTGCTTTAACGACATCACCACCAACCGTATCAATTGACAGAGTCAGTACATCAGTTGTTACTGTGATAGTTTTTGCAGAAGCAACTTGACCAGGAGCCGGGTCTAGATCATCTGCATAAGATGGCGCTGGTAGGGTGCTGCCAGATTGTGCCTGCTCAACCGCTTGTGGTGCTGGGTTCTTAGCTACGTTCCATTGTTGGAAAAGTAGGAAAGAAACCAATGCCAATGCGATTAACAGGATATTACGTTGAGAATCCATCGTTATTTATCTCTGTCTTGTTTTTGGACTGGTGGAACGGGGTCAAAGCCCCCTTCGTTCAAAGGATGGCATTTTAATAGACGTTTGCCTGATAACCAACACCCTTTTACAAAACCGTGAGCTTTCAACGCTTCTATCGCATATAAAGAGCAGGTTGGAGTAAATCGGCAGCGTGGGCCGATGAGTGGACTAATAAACCATCTATAAAAATAGATGGGTATTAGCGCTATCCACGCGAAGGGCGAGACAGGCGAAGCCATAATTTGTCGAGTAGCTTGAACATTTCTTCATTGCTTAAATCTTGCGCGCTCTTCTTAGCGATTACAACAAAATCTTTGTTAGGAAGTTTGTGTTGAGTGTTACGAAAGCTTTCACGAGTAAGACGCTTGAATCGGTTACGACCAACTGCGGTTTTAATCTGCTTTTTCGGAACGGCTAATCCAAGGCGAGGATTTGAAAGAGAGTTATTTCGAGCAATGATGGTGAAATGAGGAGAGCCAGCTCGATGAGCTTGCTTGAAGACATTTTGATAATGTTCGGGAGTTAACAAGCGTAACTCCCGACCGAAGGCTAGCTTATTCAAAATAATCAAAGATTACTTAGAAAGACGCTTACGGCCTTTTGCACGACGTGCATTGATTGTTGCGCGACCGTTCTTAGTAGCCATGCGAGCACGGAAACCGTGAGTACGCTTACGCTTTAGAACTGTAGGTTGAAAAGTGCGTTTCATTTGTAATTACCTTACTGATCAGTAGTTTTAGGTTTTTGTTAAACCCGGCGTGGGCATTTTTTCTCTTCTTTATATAAGAAAGGAAAACCGACGCCTCTCAACAAAGAGGCGGAATTGTAATCACTGTCACAAAAAGTGTCAATGATTGGGTTAACTAAAATTCCGGTCGGGGGATTATACGTAGATTAACTAAAATCACAAGGATCCTTAGTCGATCCCAACCTTATTTAAGAATTTTTTTAATTTAGGATCCTGTGGATTACCAAAAATATCCTGTGGAGATCCCTGCTCGACAATATGACCGTCAGCCATGAAGATCACTCGGTCTGCGACCTCTCTAGCGAACTGCATTTCATGGGTAACCACCAGCATGGTTTGATGCTGATTTGCTAACTTTTTCATTAAGTTAAGCACTTCGCCAACCCACTCAGGATCAAGCGCTGAGGTCGGCTCATCAAACAACAAAAGCTCAGGTTGGAGTGCCATTGCACGGCCAATTCCAACGCGTTGTTGTTGACCACCTGAGAGTGCTGCTGGGTAGCTATCGGCTTTGTCACCTAAGCCAATGTCATCGAGTATTTGTTGTGCCTTTTCATGAGCTTGCTGTTTTTTCCAGCCACGAACGGTAATCAAACCTTCGGCAATATTCTGTCTCGCGGTTTGATGAGCGAATAGGGCATAGTTCTGGAACACAAAGCCGGTCTTACGACGCAGTGCAAGTACCTCTGCTTTGGTGTGTTTCTGAGCATCGACATTAATATCATCAATCGAAATGGTGCCTTGGTCGGCCTGCTCTAGAAAGTTCACACAACGCAGTAAGGTAGATTTACCTGTTCCACTTGAACCTATGATGACAATTATCTCACCTTGCTTGATTTCTAGGTCGATCCCTTTCAAAACTTCGGTGTCACCAAACTGCTTGTGGATATTTTGTAATTTGATCATCGTACATACGCCTTATTCAGTTTCACTTCGGCCCAAATTTGAATACGAGTGAGGATAACCACCACGCCCCAGTAAATCAGCGCGACTGCTAAGAAAGCCTCGAAGAAGCGGAAACTTGAAGAAGCCTCCATCTGAGCTTTAGCCATGATTTCGGCTACACCTAGGGTGAATGCAAGCGAAGTCGACTTAATCATGTCGATAAAGTAGTTCATCAGTGATGGCAGTGCCACGCGGGTGGCTTGTGGCAAGATCACTCTGCGCATCGCTTGGCTGGTTGTCATACCTACCGAAAGGCTGGCTTCCATCTGGCTGCGATCAATACCAATAATCGCTGCACGAATACTTTCTGCCATGTACGCGGCAAAGTGCAAGGTTAAACCAATCACAGCGGCGCTGAAGGCATCTAAGCCAACCATCCACGGGAATACTTGTGGTAAGCCGTAATAAAGGAGGAATAGCTGTACCAGCAGTGGCGTACCTCGAAAGAAGCTAATATACAATTGGCTTAGCTGGTCGAGTACTGGGATTTTGAATACACGAATGTTCGCCAGTATCAGAGACAAGATCAGAGCAAAGAACAAGCCCCAGATCGCCATCTCCATGGTGGTGCCCAGATACTTCAGCAGTATCGGCAACAGCTCTAGCATGTAATTAAAGTCAAATCCCATAATCTATCTCGTATTTTTATTGGAAGTGTTGTTATCTTTCGAAGTACGGTTATATCAGGCTTTTTAATCGGTGACACAAAAGCAAAAAGCCCACCGCTGTGTAAAGCAGTGGGCCTTCAATGGAGAAAGTGAGTAATTACTTCTGAGTAATGTCCGCACCAAACCATTTCTGAGAGATACTTTCTAGCGTACCATCTGCGCGCATTGCTGCTAATGCTTCATTTACTTCTGCTTGCAGTTTTTTACCGTTGTCGTTGTCAACGAAAGGCCAAGCGTTTTCAATTGTTTCGAATGGCTGACCTGCTAGTTGTAATGGTAGACCAGTCTTCTTGATAAGCTCTAGTGCTGATAGGCGATCCATTACGAATGCATCTGCACGGCCTAGTGCTACATCATGTTCAATACCTGTATCGTAGGTCTTCACATTGATCTTGCCGTCTTTGTCGTAGCTGCGAAGCAGTTGTTCAAAGTTTGAACCCAGGTTTACCGCAACTGTCTTGCCATCTAGGTCTTCGATGCCTTTGATGCTGTCATTACCTTTACGAACGGTAATCTGTGCGCCGTCTACTACGTATGGGTCTGCGAATAGGTATTTCGCTTTACGTGCATCCGTCATTGTAATTTGGTTTGAAATGGTATCGATTCGACCCGTTTCAAGAAGACCGAACAGACCAGAGAAGTTTGCCGTTACGTATTCAACCTTGTAGTCGTTACGCTTACCGATCTCATCCCATAAATCCACTTCAAAACCTTGCAGTTGGTCTTGTTTAACGAAAGTAAACGGGAAGTAGCGACCAGACATGCCGACTTTAACTTCAGTCGCGGCTTGAACAGTAGCAGCAGAGAGTGCGATAGCCGCAATTGCAGCCTTAATCCAGTTATTCATTTGGTAACTCCTTATATTTATGGGATTGGATGTTACTGGGAAAATGCACAATAGAATAAATAACCAGATGTTATTAACCATAACCAGATCGCATTCCTGATTTGGGGATAACTAGCAAGGATCCGGGCATAAGTGGATCGTTATGTGAGTAAATTAGGGGCAAGATGTGTGGATCCACCGATTAATTACAAATTTATTGTGAATAACTTGGATCTTATTCACTGGATCTGTGATCAATTGCTGGTGATCTGACTTATCAACAGGTAAAATTAGCAGTCATTTCATATTACTTAAATAGAGTGGGGGCACCGTGTCATCTTCGCTTTGGTTGCAGTGTTTGCAACAGCTTCAAGAAGAGTTACCAGCTACAGAATTCAGTATGTGGGTTCGTCCGTTACAAGCGGAGCTCAATGACAATACTCTAACTCTATTTGCTCCGAACCGATTCGTACTCGATTGGGTTCGTGATAAGTACTTAAATAGCATCAACCGCTTGCTGCAAGAATATTGCGGTAATGATATCCCGCATTTGCATTTTGAAGTGGGAAGCAAGCGTGTGGTTGCACCAAAGCCAGCGACACCAGCACCGACTCGTACACGTACGGCAGCCGATGTGGCCGCTGAGTCATCTGCTCCTGCACAATTACAAGCTCGTAAGCCTGTTCACAACACGTGGCGTGATGAAGAGCCTGTAGCCGTGGACATTAACCACCGTTCAAACGTCAACCCTAAGCACAAGTTCAATAACTTTGTTGAGGGTAAGTCGAACCAACTGGGTTTGGCTGCTGCACGTCAGGTGGCGGATAACCCAGGCGCGGCGTACAACCCTCTATTTCTATACGGTGGCACCGGTCTAGGTAAAACTCACTTGTTGCACGCCGTAGGTAACGCCATTGTTGATGGCAAGCCAAATGCGAAAGTGGTGTACATGCACTCTGAGCGTTTTGTTCAGGATATGGTAAAGGCACTGCAAAACAACGCGATCGAAGAATTCAAACGCTACTACCGTAGTGTCGATGCATTGCTTATCGATGACATCCAATTCTTCGCTAATAAAGAGCGTTCTCAAGAAGAGTTCTTCCATACCTTTAATGCGCTGCTTGAAGGCAACCAACAGATCATCCTAACTTCTGACCGTTATCCAAAAGAGATCAACGGCGTAGAAGATCGTCTTAAGTCTCGCTTCGGTTGGGGTTTGACGGTAGCGATTGAGCCACCAGAGCTTGAGACGCGTGTTGCGATCTTAATGAAGAAAGCAGAAGACCACCAAATTCACCTTGCGGATGAAGTGGCGTTCTTTATTGCTAAGCGACTACGATCTAACGTTCGTGAGCTTGAAGGCGCATTGAACCGTGTGATTGCGAATGCAAACTTCACAGGTCGCCCGATCACGATCGATTTCGTACGTGAAGCACTGCGTGACCTTCTTGCACTGCAAGAGAAGCTGGTCACCATTGATAACATTCAAAAGACAGTTGCTGAGTACTACAAAATCAAAGTAGCCGATCTCCTGTCTAAACGTCGTTCTCGTTCTGTTGCTCGTCCACGTCAATTGGCGATGGCACTGGCGAAAGAGCTGACTAACCACAGCTTGCCTGAGATTGGTGATGCATTCGGTGGTCGTGACCATACGACCGTACTGCACGCTTGTCGTAAGATTGCGCAGCTGCGTGAAGAGAGCCACGACATTAAAGAAGATTATTCGAACTTGATTCGTACCCTTTCTTCTTAATACACAGTATTCTTAACCTTAATAAGCAGAATCTTGGCCATGCATTATGATGCGTGCCATTTAGACCGTAAGAGCAAGATATGAAATTTACCATTGAACGTAGTCATCTGATTAAGCCATTACAACAAGTGTCTGGCGCGCTAGGTGGCAGGCCAACGCTTCCAATTCTAGGAAACCTACTGATTAAAGTAGAAGATAACGTGTTGTCGATGACAGCAACGGATCTAGAAGTTGAACTGATCAGCCGTGTAACGCTTGAAGGTGATTTTGAAGCGGGCAGCATCACGGTGCCTTCTCGTAAATTCCTAGATATCTGTCGTGGTTTACCTGATAGCTCAGTGATCACTGTGGTATTGGATGGCGACCGTGTTCAAGTTCGCTCTGGTCGTAGCCGTTTCTCATTGGCAACCTTGCCTGCGGCAGATTTCCCAAATATTGAAGACTGGAGCAGTGAAGTTGAAGTGTCTGTGACACAAGCTGAGCTACGCGGTCTTATTGAAAAAACTCAATTCTCTATGGCGAACCAAGACGTTCGTTACTACCTCAACGGTATGTTGTTTGAGATTGAAGGCTCTATCCTGCGCAGCGTAGCGACTGATGGTCACCGTATGGCGGTATCTCAAGCACAGCTAGGTGCGGATTTTGCTCAAAAGCAGATCATTGTTCCTCGTAAGGGTGTTCAGGAGCTAGTGAAGCTATTAGATGCACCAGAACAGCCAGTAACGCTGCAAATTGGTAACTCAAACGTACGTGCAGAAGTGAACAACTATGTCTTCACTTCTAAGCTAGTTGATGGTCGTTTCCCTGATTATCGCCGCGTAATGCCGCAAAACACCACTAAAACGCTAGAAGCGGGTTGTGACGAATTACGCTCTGCGTTCTCTCGCGCTGCGATTCTTTCGAATGAAAAATTCCGTGGTGTTCGCGTTAACCTTGCAGATAGCGAGATGCGTATTACCGCGAACAACCCAGAACAAGAAGAAGCGGAAGAGATGCTAGACGTTACCTTCGACGGTGATGCATTAGAGATTGGCTTCAACGTAAGCTACGTATTGGATGTTCTGAATACACTGCGTTGCGAACAAGTTCGTATCTCAATGTCAGACGCGAATGCGAGTGCTTTGATTGAAAACGCACAAGATGACAGCGCAATGTACGTTGTTATGCCAATTCGCTTATAAGCGTTGTTTGTGAATCAACCATGTTTACTGATCAACAACGTTTACCTACCGAGTCGTGATTGAAGATTAATATGAAGACGTTATGCCTTTATCGCGCTTAATCGTTAAGCAGTTTAGAAATATTGAAGCCTGTGACATTCAACCGTCATCAGGCTTTAACTTTCTTATAGGGGCTAACGGAAGCGGCAAAACCAGTGTCCTTGAAGCGGTGTATCTGCTCGGACACGGCCGTTCATTCAAGAGCTCGCTCACCGGTCGTATCATACAAAACGAGTGTAGTGAGCTGTTTGTACATGGCCGTTTTATGACCTCGGATCAATTTGAGCTGCCAATTGGCATTAATAAGCAGCGCGATGGCACGACAGAGGTTAAAATAAGCGGTCAAACTGGGCAAAAGTTGGCTCAGTTAGCTCAAGTCTTACCTTTGCAGTTGATTCACCCGGAAGGGTTTGATTTACTGACAGATGGACCTAAGCATCGCCGAGCATTCATTGATTGGGGAGTCTTCCACAGTGAGTCGGGTTTTTATGATGCTTGGGGTAGGGTAAAGCGCCTCAATAAACAGCGAAACGCATTATTGAAAACGGCAACCCACTATCGAGAGCTGAGCTATTGGGATCAAGAACTGGCCCGTTTAGCTGAAAGCATCAGTCAGTGGCGTGCCACCTACGTTGATCAGCTTAAAGAAGTCGCCGAAGAAATCTGCGCGACCTTCCTACCTGAGTTTGAGATAAAGATTAACTACTATCGCGGCTGGGATAAAGACACCCCATACGCCGAGATATTAGAAAAGAATTTTGAAAGGGATCAGCAGCTTGGTTACACCTTTAGTGGGCCAAATAAAGCTGATCTAAAGATAAAAGTGAATGGCACTCCTGTGGAAGATGTCTTGTCACGAGGTCAATTGAAGTTGATGGTGTGTGCATTGCGAGTAGCACAAGGGCAACACCTCACTCAAATGACAGGAAAGCAGTGTATCTATTTAATAGATGACTTCGCTTCCGAATTAGATAGCCAACGCCGCGCACGTCTTGCTGAGTGTTTAAAGGCGACCGAGGCTCAAGTTTTTGTAAGCTCTATTACCGCTGATCAGATTGCAGATATGCATGATGAAAATAGCAGGATGTTTCATGTGGAACATGGCAAAATAGAGCAAGGATAATTAGTCAGAGAGTAACTATGTCAGATAATTACGATTCATCGAGTATTAAAGTACTGAAGGGTCTGGATGCGGTTCGTAAGCGTCCTGGAATGTACATTGGCGACACGGATGATGGTACCGGTCTGCACCACATGGTCTTCGAGGTAGTAGATAACTCTATTGATGAAGCACTTGCTGGTCACTGTAATGACATCATTGTTACTATCCATGAAGACAATTCAGTATCGGTACGCGATGACGGCCGTGGTATTCCAACTGAACTACACCCAGAAGAGCAAGTGTCTGCTGCTGAAGTAATCATGACGGTTCTTCACGCTGGTGGTAAGTTCGATGATAACTCATACAAGGTATCAGGTGGCTTGCACGGTGTTGGTGTTTCAGTAGTAAACGCACTGTCTAAGCAGGTTACTCTTACTATCCACCGCGGTGGTAAAATCCATACTCAAACGTATCACCACGGTGAGCCGCAAGCTCCTCTTGCTGCTATCGGCGATACAGACAAAACGGGTACAGAGATTCGTTTCTGGCCAAGTGAAGATACATTCTCTAATGTACTTTTCCACTACGATATTCTTGCTAAGCGTCTACGTGAACTGTCGTTCCTAAACTCAGGCGTATCTATCAAGCTAATTGATGAGCGTGAAGAAGATAAATCGGATCACTTCATGTTTGAAGGTGGTATTCAGGCGTTCGTTGATCACCTAAACACCAATAAGACACCGATCATCCAAAAAATCTTCCACTTCGACCACGAACGTGAAGATGGCATCACTGTAGAAGTCGCGATGCAGTGGAATGATGGTTACCAAGAAAACATCTACTGTTTCACAAACAACATTCCTCAACGTGATGGTGGTACTCACCTTGCTGGTTTCCGTGCTGCGCTTACGCGTACTTTGAACAGCTTCATGGATAAGGAAGGCTTCTCTAAGAAAGCGAAGACTGCGACTTCAGGTGATGATGCTCGTGAAGGTCTAACCGCTGTAATCTCAGTGAAAGTGCCTGATCCTAAGTTCTCAAGCCAAACTAAAGACAAGCTGGTTTCTTCTGAAGTGAAGTCTGCGGTTGAGCAAGCGATGGGTGAAAAACTGTCTGAGTTCCTAATTGAGAACCCGGGCGAAGCTAAGATTGTTTGTTCTAAGATTATCGATGCAGCACGTGCTCGTGATGCAGCTCGTAAGGCGCGCGAAATGACTCGTCGTAAAGGCGCTTTAGACCTAGCTGGCCTACCTGGTAAGCTTGCTGACTGTCAGGAAAAAGATCCTGCACTGTCTGAACTATACATTGTGGAAGGGGACTCTGCTGGCGGATCAGCTAAGCAGGGGCGTAACCGTAAGAACCAAGCGATTCTTCCACTTAAAGGTAAGATTCTAAACGTAGAGAAAGCACGTTTCGACAAGATGCTTTCTTCACAAGAAGTTGCAACGTTAATCACAGCTCTTGGTTGTGGTATCGGCCGCGACGAATACAACCCAGACAAACTGCGTTACCACAACATCATCATCATGACCGATGCCGATGTCGATGGTTCGCACATTCGTACGCTACTGTTGACCTTCTTCTACCGTCAAATGCCAGAGCTAATCGAACGTGGTTACATCTACATCGCTCAGCCACCACTTTACAAAGTGAAGAAAGGTAAGCAAGAGCAGTACATCAAAGATGAAGATGCAATGAACCAGTACCAAGTATCATTGGCACTAGACAACGCAGCTCTACACGTTAACCCTGATGCACCAGCATTGGCAGGTGAAGCGCTAGAGAAGCTTGTTCAGCAATACAACTCTGGTATCAAACTGGTTGAGCGCATGAGCCGCCGTTACCCACATGCACTGATGCATGAAATGATCTACATGCCTCGTCTAACTGCAGAGCAGTGTCACGATGAGTCAGCAGTAGAAACTTGGGGTAAGCAGCTGGTTGAGCAACTAAACGCGAAAGAGGTTGGTGCAAGCCAGTACTCTCTAGAAGTTGAAAAACATGAAGAGCTAGGTCTAAGCCTACCTAAGATTGTGGTTCGTACTCACGGTGTGACACACGAACATGCGCTAAGCATTGAGCTATTCAACTCGAAAGAATACGGCAAGCTAGCAAGCCTATCAGAAGCACTAGACGGTCTTATCGAAGAAGGCGCTTACATCAAACGTGGTGAGCGTACTCAAGCAGTAACGAACTTCGTTGAAGCTCTGAACTGGTTGGTTAAAGAGTCTCGTCGTGGTCTAAGCCTACAACGATACAAAGGTCTAGGTGAGATGAACCCAGATCAGCTTTGGGAAACTACAATGGATCCTGAAACTCGTCGCATGATGCAAGTAACGATCGAAGATGCGGTTGGCGCTGACCAACTGTTCACCACGCTAATGGGTGACCAAGTTGAGCCTCGTCGTAACTTCATCGAAGAGAACGCACTTAAAGTAGCTAACCTTGATGTATAGATCTCTTTAGTAATAAAGAAACTTAAGATTATAAAAGCACTGCCAACTGGCGGTGCTTTTTTATGTCTGTTCAATATGACGGCCTGTCGTGGCGAGGAAGTACTTTCCGGATAAAAGTCCTACTTCGTAGTCATGTTCAAGTGCATGTTTAGGACTTCCGAGTAATGTTGAGTGCAGCGCTTTGTTTGGATGAATCTCATAAATGGTTGCGCCTTCAGGAGGGTTACTCAAAAAGTCTTGAGTCGCACGGTAATGTGCTTCGTGCTTGATTAACAGATCAATCATCGCTTTGGCTTTTGTTTTCCCTAATAACTTACTGTATTTGCACATCCAGCGGTGATCAAAAGACGTTGAAATGGGTACAGTTCGAATCACGACTATATGTTTATAGCCCCGGTTATAGGCTTCTTGCGCGGGTATTGGGGCGGCAATACTGCCATCAAGCCACTCTTCATCATTCGCTTGAATTGCCTTTGGGCTGATAAAAGGAATGGCACATGAGGCTTTGAGTGCGTCCTGCCAAGCGTGTGAGTCTAAGTCAAAATAGGTTGGCTCGTGATGAGTTGCGTGGGATGCACAGGCAAGCACCTTACAATTCTTCATATTGTCATGACCTAACTGCCAGTTGAGCGGTAAGCTTGTTTCGGTTTGCTCAAGCAACCAATCAAGGTCTAGTCCTTTCTTTTTCAGTAAAAACTTATAAGTATCGAAGAACTTAGGGCTGACTGTTGCTTCTGTGATGACGCGATACGCATGTCGATGTTGACCACATATATAGGATGCTAGATTTAGAGAGCCCGCTGATGTACCAATCATCAGTGAAAACGGATTAAAGCTTTGCTCGAGAAAGGCATCTAATACGCCCGCTGTAAAAATGCCACGTTGGCCGCCACCTTCTGTTACCAGAGCCACTTTATCGATGTGGATATCGAGGTGTGCTAAGGCATCGTAAGAGTGAAGTGCGTAAGATATATGTGTAGAAGGCATTAGGATTACCACCAAAAACGATAAAAAAGGACTCAACTCGATTAGGGTATGACCAATGGTGGTTAATTAAAATTAAGTAATATTTATGTAGCGTTTGGTTTTTCTTAACCAAAAAATTGAAGATCGCCGCTTGAAAAGCACTTTGTGGCACCATATATCTATTTATGAAGAGGATGACTGTCTTGCTCTACAAGAGAAGAAACGGAACCTTCATTACCGCTGACGAAGTATCGCTCAACAGAGGATAACTTTAGCAGCACACAACTTAAAAATTGATTCATTGTCATGTCCCAGTGTTGTCGCCAATAGAGGTGAAACCCGAGGAATGCGAATTGAATCTCTTAGCTGTTTACTGGATCACACATAGGTTCGATCTAAGTAAAATTCACGGCTAAGACTATTGCTTACTAAAAGGATAGCATTATGAGAACTGTAGATTTCACTCCACTTTACCGCAACGCAATCGGCTTCGATCGTCTATTCAACATGATGGAAGCGAACACATCGAAGAACTCTTCTGGCGGTTACCCTCCATACAATATCGAGCAAAAAGACGAGAACAACTACCGTATTACTATGGCAGTTGCTGGTTTTTCCGATGACCAATTAGACCTGACTCAGAAAGAGAACATGCTAATAGTTAAAGGTGAGCGTAAAGCTGAAGCAGAGAAAACCTTCGTATACCAAGGTATTGCAGAGCGTGATTTCGAGCGTAAATTCCAACTGGCAGACTACGTAAAAGTGGTAGGTGCAAGCATGGAAAATGGTCTTCTTCATATTGACCTAGAACGCGAAATCCCAGAAGCGATGCAACCACGTAAGATTGCTATCAACGGTAATAGCCTACTAGAAGGTTAATACCCGTCATACTTGAAGCTACAGCGTTGTTGACGTCGTAAATTCCCCCTAATCACATAGGTTCCCTATGCTCATAGGGCTGAATTTTCTAGTCGCCTAGCTGAACCCCCAATTATTTAGGGTATTCAAGTGACAAAAACTATCGGGAAGTAAAAGTGAAAGAGCACCTAATAAGGTGCTCTTTTTGTATTTGGTCTACGGTAAGTTAAAAGCTCTGATTACTGCTCTGAGTATGCCTTTTTCACTTCTTCAGCAATAATTTTAATGCCTTTCTGCATCGCTTCATCATCTTGTACGTAGTTCATACGTAAGCACTGGTGAGCATGATCCCACTCATCTTCTTGGCCGATAAAGAAGTATTCACCTGGAACAATCAATACGCCGCGAGCTTTCAAGCGGTCATACAGTTCCATTGTCGTGATAGGCAGTTCATCAAACCATAACCACAAGAAGATAGCGCCTTCAGGTTTGTGAATGCGAAAACGTGGATCGTCGATAGCGTCTTGCAGCAGTTCAACAGCGCGCAAAGACTTCTCTTTATAGAAAGGCTTAATCACTTCGCTGCTTAAACGTAATAGATCACCGTTCTCAATCATGTGGTTGGCAATAGCAGGGCCCACACTGCTTGGCGCTAAGCTGATAATGCCATTCATGTTAGTCAGTGCTTGTGTTACTTCTTCGCTCGCAATCACGATACCGCAGCGTACACCTGGCAAACCAAGCTTAGACAGGCTCATGCACAGAATCGTATTTTCATTCCAGAACGGTTCTACATCTTCAAAGATGATGTTTGGAAATGGTAGGCCGTAAGCGTTATCGATCAGTAGCGGGATGTTATTTTCACGTGCGAGTTTATCCAACTTACGTACTTCCTCATCTGTCAGTACGTTACCGGTTGGGTTGGTTGGACGAGATGCACAGATAGCGGCCACAGAGTCATCAACCTTGAGTTGTTCAAAATCGACATGATATTTGAACTGACGGTTTTCAAGCAATTCTATCTCTGGGTGGTAAGAGATAAAGATGTCGTCATCAATCCCTGCATCACCGTAGCCGATGTATTCAGGAGCGATCGGCAGCAAGATTTTCTTGTGTGAACCGTCTGGTTGTTGACCCGCTAATAGGTTGAATAGGTAAAAGAAGCCGCTCTGACTGCCATTAGTCAGGCTGATGTTTTTTTCGCTGATGTCCCAGCCATAAGTCTCTTTTAGCATCGCAGCTAATGACTTAATGAAGCTGTCTTTACCCTGCGGACCGTCGTAGTTGGCGAGGGCGGCGATGAGTTCTCCACTGGCGAGCATGTCGGCACTGGCTTGGTTAAAGTAATCGAGCATGGCTGGGATAGCGGCTGGGTTACCACCACCGAGCATGATAGCGCCTGGAGTGCGCAGACCATCATTCAAATCATCCATTAAACGAGTGATTCCAGAGTATCGATTAAACTTTTCACCAAACTTAGAGAACTGCATTACTTATTTTACCTAATTCATTGTGATTGCTTGTTATGTGTCAGTAAGGCAGACCTTATACCTGCCATCAGTGTATTCCTTGAACATACCGCAATGTTTTTGCGACGCATAGCGCCAAATGCTCTAACACGAAAAAAACTTCTATAAAGTTTGGCTAATGAGTGACAGCTTGCTTATTGAACGCGCTTTTAGTGATCAAAAAAGGGAAGCCGAAGCTTCCCTTTAAATTTATGTCGTTTGATAACCGTGCGTGTTTACTTTGAACCGGTATAAACAACCAACACCTTGTCATCTTGGTATTGGCGTTCGAAGGCGTAGTAGCCCTTGCTGTTGCGGATGATGTGCTTACCTTGCGCGACGGCTGGGTGGCGTTGGCGGAATTGACCAAGCGCTTGCCAGTGTTCTAGCAATTCTGCACGTTCGCCGATGATTTGATCCCAAGGCATGTCTGAGCGAGTACCTTGCATTGGGTCGGAGCCTGTTGGGCCAAAGTCACGGGCGATTTCATCGCCGTAATAGATCTGTACTGCACCCGGAGCAAGCATTAATGCATTCGCGGCTTTGGTTTGTTTAGCAAAGTCACTGCCGTGCTGTGTCCAGAATAGTGAGGTATCGTGAGACGATAGGTAACTCAACACGTTGAACTCGCTGTCAGTGTTGATCTTCTCTGCGTAGCGGAGGTAATCAGCATCGAGATCGGATAGACACTTAAGCGCCTTTGGTGCGATATCGCTCTGGAATTCAAAGTTGATGATCGAATCAAAACCGTTAGCGAAGTAATCTGATTTCACCACGCTATGGGCCCACACTTCGCCTGTCATCCAGAAGGGTAAGTCATCCAAGGCTTTGTCTGGGTTGTTCTGCTTCCACTCAGCAAGAGCTTGGTTAGTGCTCTCTTTAAGCTCTGCCCAAGCTTCCAGTTCAACGTGCTTAGCGGTATCTACCCTAAAGCCATCCACACCGTATTCGCGCACCCAGTCAGACAACCAAGTGATCAGATGTTCACGAGGCGTTTTAAGTTCATCAGTCGCGCTGGTGGACTTATTGCGATAGAAGTTCGGTAGCCCAGTGGTTTCTGTCGATTCTGTTTTGAAATCGGGCAGATGCGCTAAAGACATGGTGAGGTTGTTGTAACCCGGAGAGTCATAAGCACCGATATCGCTGCGCAGCCATGCCTTGCCCCACCATTTCTCCCACGCTTCTTTATCGCTGTATGAAATGTAGTTATTGAAGTAGTGCCAGTTCTGACCTTTAGCGGGTTGCCAGTCAGTCCAGTTTTCGCCAAGTGTTTTTGTTGCTTCTTCATCGGTGAGGTTGAGCTTACCAAAGTAGAACTCTTGCATATCAGCAAGTGTGGCGTAACCAGTGTGGTTCATTACCACGTCCCAGACGACACGAATACCTTTGCTATGCGCGGTATCTATGAAGGTTTTCAGTTCGTCTTCTGTACCCATGTTGTCATCAAGCTTAGTCCAATCTTGGTGGTAGTAACCATGGTAGCCATAGTGTTTGAAATCACCGCGATCACCTCCGCCAACCCAGCCGTGGATCTGTTCTAACGGAGACGTTATCCAGATGGCGTTAGCACCGAGCGATTCAATGTAGTCGAGCTTTTCGGTTAAGCCTGCTAAGTCACCACCGTGAAAGGTGCCGATTTCATCTTGTCCGTCTTGGCTGCGACCGTAACTGTTGTCGTTGTCAGGGTTACCGTTATGGAAGCGGTCGGTCATTACGAAGTAAACCGTGGCGTTATCCCAACTAAATTCAGCTTTGGTTTTGGGTTCCACTTTTTCTAGCAACAAGACACCTTGGCTATTTTCTGCTGGCTGCATGGTGACGCTGCCATTAGTTACTGTGACTTGTTTGCCTGAAAGAGCGTCTCTAACCACGGTGCCATCATCAAAGGTTTGAGCAACGTCGATGATGGTTGGTTCGTCATTAGGAACCGGACAAGCAAAGCTTTGTACTTGTTGTTGCTTCGGTTTTATCTGAACGGTCAGCTCATTGGTTTGTGGGTTGAGCGTAAACTGATAGGTGTTAGCGCGAAAGACCTTGATATCTAATTCAGACTTATCGGCGCAGTCGTCTAGGCGAAGGGGTTTATTGAATTTGATGCGGTTTTCTTCAGCCAGCGCATAGTTGGTACCACAGGTATTTTGAGTATCGCTGATAGAGAAGGTATAGCTACCTTTAGCGAGTTCCTGTTCAGCAATAACAGTGCCTTTTCCTGTCGATTCAAATACGACAGTGTTGTTATCGATCGTCAGCAATAAGCTGTCATCACTGGTTTGGCTGCATGCGCTGAGTGCGAGTATTGAAAGCGCGAGTACTGTTTTTTTCATTGTTCCCTTCCCCTGAATAAACAGGTCAGTTATAGCAAACAATGCCCTCTACAGTCTGAGCGCTGATTCATTCAGATAGTCAATAACACCTCTACAAACAAATGCTTGGTTCACAAAAACAAAAAGGGAAGCTTTCGCTTCCCTTTGGGTGTTTACCTTTGGTTGCTCAGAGTATGACTTAGAGCAACTGTCTCACTCGTGCTTATTTTTGCAGTAGAGAGATGTCAGCAATCTGTAGGAACAGGTTACGTAGGTTGTTCAGTAGCGTTAGACGGTTCTTCTTAAGCGCTTCGTCATCAGCCATAACCATTACGTTATCGAAGAATGCATCAACCGGTTCACGCAGGTCAGCAAGCTTGCTTAGGGCTTCTTGGTAGTTGCCTGTTGCGAATGCTGGTTCTAGTGCTTCCGTCATTACTTCAACGTTTTCAGCCAGTGCTTTCTCTGCGTCTTCTTGAAGAAGCGTTAGGTCGATTTCAGCTGGTAGCTCGCCATCGAACTTCGCAAGGATGTTACCTACACGCTTGTTCGCTGCTGCTAGTGCTTCTGCTGATTCCAGTTCACGGAAGTGAGAAACCGCTTTAACACGTTGGTCAAAGTCAGCTGGCTTAGTTGGACGACGTGCTAGTACTGCTTGGATGATATCAACGCTGAAGCCAGCATCTTGGTACCATGCGCGGAAACGACCTAGCATGAAGTCGATAACGTCAGCTTCTACGTTTTCGTTGGTTAGCTTGTCGCCTAGTAGCTCTTTCGCTTTACCGATCAGATCCGTTAGGTCTAGGTTGTAGCCGTTTTCAACGATGATACGCAGCACACCTAGTGATGCACGACGTAGAGCAAATGGGTCAGAACCTTTTGGTGCTTGGCCAATACCGAAGATACCTACGATAGTGTCTAGCTTGTCTGCCATTGCAACTGCAGAAGAGATACCCGTGCTTGGTAGGTCGTCACCAGCGAAACGAGGCATGTACTGCTCGTAAAGTGCCAGTGCAACTTGCTCGTCTTCACCATCGTGAGTCGCGTAGTGCATGCCCATTACACCTTGTGTATCCGTGAATTCGAATACCATAGATGTCATAAGGTCACACTTAGCCAGTAGGCCTGCGCGCTTAGATTTCTCAACATCTGCATCGATTTGCTCAGCGATGTAGCCAGCAAGTTCTGTGATGCGGTCTGTTTTGTCTTTGATAGTACCAAGCTGCTTCTGGAAGATAGCTTGGTCTAGCTCAGGAAGACGGTCGATCAGCGGACGCTTACGGTCTGTGTTGAAGAAGAACTCAGCATCAGCAAGACGTGGACGTACAACTTTCTCGTTACCTTCGATAACGTGACGAGGCTCTTTAGACTCGATGTTTGATACGAAGATAAAGTTCGGTAGTAGCTTCTTGTTTTCATCGTAAACAGGGAAGTATTTTTGGTCACCTTTCATGGTGTAAACCAAAGCTTCAGAAGGTACTTTTAGGAACTCTTCTTCAAACTTCGCTGTAAGTACTACTGGCCATTCAACCAGAGACGTTACTTCTTCAACAAGGTCATCTTCTAGGTCAGCTTTACCGCCAACTGCTGCTGCCGCTTTTTGAGAGTCAGCAAGGATGATTGCTTTACGTGCTTCGTAATCCGCCATTACTTTACCGCGCTCTTCTAGGATCGCAGGGTATTGGTCAGCAGAATCGATTGTGAACTCTTGTTCGCCCATGAAACGGTGGCCACGGATAGTGCGGGCAGATGCTACACCTAGGATTTCGCCTTCAACAAGCTCATCACCTAGTAGTACTGTCAGTGTTTTTACTGGACGGATAAATTGAATGTCTGAGTTACCCCAGCGCATTGCTTTAGGAATTGGCAGACCAGCTAGTGCTTTCGCAGCGATGTCCATCACCAATTCTTGAACAGGTTTGCCAGCTACTTCTTGTTTGAAAAGAAGCCACTCGCCTTTGTCTGTTTTCAGACGGTCAGCTTGCTCAACAGTAATACCGTTACCGCGAGCCCAACCTTGTGCTGCTTTAGTCGCGTTGCCTTCTGCATCGAATGCTACAGAAACAGCAGGACCACGTTTTTCAACGACTTTGTCCGCTTGGCCTTCAGCCAGTGCTGTTACTTTAAGTGCTAGACGACGAGGTGCTGCGTACCACTTGATGCCTTCGTGAGAAAGCTCAGCCGTTTTAAGACCTGCTTCAAAGTTAGAAGCAAATGCTTCTGCTAGAGAACGAAGTGCTGTTGGTGGAAGCTCTTCCGTACCCAGTTCAATTAGAAAATTCTTCGCCATGATTATTTGTCCTTCTTACACATTGGGAAGCCAAGCGCTTCACGTGACGCGTAGTACGCCTCAGCAACTGATTTAGTCAGGTTGCGGATACGAAGGATGTAACGTTGACGCTCTGTTACAGAGATAGCTTTGCGCGCATCAAGGATGTTGAATGCGTGGCCTGCTTTTAGAATGCGCTCGTAAGCTGGAAGCGGAAGTGGCTTCTCAAGCTCAAGTAGCTCTTTACACTCTTTTTCGCATTGATCGAAGAAAGCGAATAGGAAATCTACGTCTGCGTGTTCGAAGTTGTACGTTGATTGCTCAACTTCGTTTTGGTGGAATATGTCACCGTAAGTCACGTTAGAACCGTCTGGTCCTACGTTCCATACTAGGTCGTAAACAGAATCTACTTCCTGAATGTACATTGCTAGACGCTCGATACCGTAAGTGATCTCGCCCGTTACTGGCTTACACTCAAGGCCGCCAACCTGTTGGAAGTAAGTAAACTGAGTTACTTCCATGCCGTTTAGCCATACTTCCCAACCAAGGCCCCATGCGCCTAGTGTTGGGTTTTCCCAGTTATCTTCAACGAAGCGAATATCGTGAACAAGTGGGTCAACACCAAGAACCTCTAGTGAGCCTAGGTACAACTCTTGGATATTGTCTGGCGATGGTTTTAGCGCTACTTGGAATTGGTAGTAGTGCTGAAGACGGTTAGGGTTTTCACCGTAACGGCCATCAGTAGGACGACGTGAAGGTTGTACGTAAGCTGTAGACATTGGCTCTGGGCCAAGTGCTCGTAGACATGTCATTGGGTGAGAGGTGCCTGCACCTACTTCCATATCTAGAGGTTGAACAATGGTACAACCGTTTTGAGCCCAGTAATCCTGCAGCGCGAGGATCATTCCCTGGAAGGTTTTGATATCGTATTTTTGCATAGTCAGGTTCGCGCGATTCTTTTAAATGAATGAGAAAAATAACCTCTGAGTATACCGAGATATTCGTAAAGCGAGTAGGGGTAATCTTGTTTAATTAGTGGTCTAAAATGTCGTTTAGTGGATTTTTTTGCCTTTAATGTTTGTTTTTCGGCACAAGTGGATATTTTGATAAGTTTGACACTTGTGTTTGACTACGTGGGTGATTAGAATCTCGCGGTCTTTGGGGAGTAGCTTACTTATTCATATCCTATTGAATGAGTTCGTTCGTCAACATAATTGATGCAAAATCATCATGGCGTTCGAGGCAACCACCACCTTGGTGGCGCTTAGCAAGACCTTAGACAAGCATCGTGAACCGGGATGGGGCGCGAGGTTTGTCTTTGGTTAAATATAATAATCTCCATCCCAAATGAGCATGTCGTGAGCGTTTTAGCTATTTCAATTACAACTGTGGCCCTTGCCGAGATCGGTGATAAAACCCAGTTGCTGTCCCTTTTGTTAGCCAGTCGATATCGAAAACCGATACCGATCATTGCTGCTATTTTCTTTGCCACTATCGCCAATCATGCCCTCGCTGCATGGCTCGGTGTGGTGATCGCAGATTACCTGTCGCCAGAAGTTTTAAAGTGGGTGCTGGTGGTCAGCTTCATTGCGATGGCAGGCTGGATTTTGATTCCCGATAAGTTAGACGATGATGAACAGATCTCGAACCGAGGCCCATTTGTTGCCAGTTTTATCGCTTTCTTTATTGCTGAGATTGGTGATAAAACCCAGATAGCGACCTCCATTCTCGGGGCTCAATACGCGGATGCATTAACCTGGGTAATTCTGGGTACGACCATCGGTATGTTATTGGCGAATGTGCCAGTAGTGATCATCGGTAAGTTGTCGGCAGATAAGATGCCGCTTGACCTGATTCGTAAGATCACGGCCTTGTTATTCGTCGGTTTGGCTATTGCTGCGGCGTTCTATTAATCGGTGACGTTGAGGCTAATTATACTCAACCAGTGGAGTAATGTGTTGTAGGTCATACTCTTACAGTATTGTGGGGTTTATCGAGCGAACGGACATATAACTGTCATACTTGTCATGATATTTTAATCTTGTGAGTTAAGAACACGAGGGCATGATTATGTTGACGCGTTATATGGGTATTACTCCACAAAGCCAAAGCTATCTATTTACCTTTGGTTTGGCTCTTACATTACTAGGCATGGTGTTGACGGACATGTGGCTACCAATGGTGGCCGGTGCGATGATCATGACTGCACTTGCAGTCGAGGCCTGGATTCGGGTGTCGCATATTATTCCTATGCGAAAAGACATTCGATCGCTTCAACATCAGCTTGAGCATCTGCAAAACAGATCGAGAAACGAATAAACAAAAAGCCGCTCGTACTCTGAGTTCTGCAAAGAACATAAGGTACGAGCGGCTTTTTTGACGCTTGATTCTAGGTGGGGCTTACGCCTCCAATCCCTTTCTGATCAAATACTGGTACGGCAAAGTTTCTGTCGCTTGGCCCACCAACTGGTGATCCATGAATCGACAAAAGCTCGGGATATCTCGAGTTGTCGAAGGATCGTCAGCTTTTACCAGTAACACATCGCCATCCTGCATGTTTCTAATTGTCTTCCTGACCATCATTACTGGTTCTGGGCAACGCAGGCCTTCAGCTTCTAAAGTATGGGTTGCCAGTTCAGGTTTGAATGTCATGGTTTGTATCTCTATATCTATCTAACGAGTGAATAATACGTCTGCAGAAAAAATATGCAATAAGTGCTTGGCAAACAGAATCATTTCCTATAACTTAGTTAACAAGTTGATAACAACTTGAAACAAAGGCAACTAGCTAAGGAGTGGCGATGTTGACAGGATTAGATAGATTAACAATTTATTCGGTTCTCTGTTTTATTTCTTTTTGTGCGTTAGTACTACGCTCATCTACAGAGACCTCACTGATGCCTATTTTTGGCATAGTAGCAACGATTATTGGTATTTGGGTTGAGATGCGCCGTTGGCAAGGTGTAGCCGAAGAGCAAGAGCATTAACCCGAGTACAACAAGCAAATTCCGATACGACAACATTCCGACACTATCCCCAAATTTTCTTGGGCTTCCCCGCGTAATTGCGGGATTTTTTTTATCTAAAGCATGCTATAAACAACTTAGTGACTAATGATCATTGTATACAGCTAGGTAAGTGGCGTGGAATTAGAAGACATCTATCGTAGAGACCTGAATTTATTGGTCGCTTTAAAGGTATTGATTGAAGAGGGCAGCGTTAGTCAGGCTGCGATTCGTCTTAATTTAAGTCAGTCGGCAACCAGTCGAGTATTAGGGCGCTTAAGAGAGTTACTCAACGACCCCTTGTTTACGCGTCAAGGTCAGCATCTCATCCCCACCAAAAAAGCACTTGAGATCAGCCAGCGCATTGATCAGCCTTTAGAATCATTTCGTCAGTTACTTAGCCCTAGTGATTTCGATCCTTACTATTGCAGTGAGCGCTTTTTGATTGCGACCACTGACTACGCAATGCAAACCATCTTACCTTATGCACTGCCGAAGATTTATGAGCAAGCTCCGAACATCTCTTTGGAGTTTGCACCGCTGCAGCATGAACATTTGTTTAAGCAGCTCAGTACCGAGCGTGTTGATATGGCGATTTGCCGCCCAAGTGGTAGCGTCGCACCACTACATCAAGAAGTGCTGGGGCCGGTGGGTGTGTCGTGTTTGTTATCTAAGAATCATCCTTTGGCTGACAGTTCGCTGAGCCTTGAGGATTATGTCTCTTTGCCTCATGCGATGATCGCGATCAGTGATGGTGTAAAGGCCTTATTGGACAACGCCTTAGCCAATCAGCAACCTCGAAAAATGGTATTGCGCGCGTACCACCTTGAAGCCGCATTGGCGATCGTCGATAGAATGCCACTCGTGATTACTGTGCCTGCCGATCTGGCTTACTTGGTTGCAGAGCGTTACGACTTAGTCGTTAAGCCGCTGCCATTCGAGTTTATGCCATTTGATTACTCGCTGATCTGGCACTCCCGTTGTGATTCTTCTGCCTCACAACAGTGGCTAAGAAGAGTGGTAAAAGAGGAGTGTGGTGAGCTGATTCAAAAACGGATTGCGGATGTTGGCTTGGGGTAGGTTTTATATTGAATAGCAAACAGAAAAGGGCTGATAATGATCAGCCCTTTTGTTTTTTGCGTGTTGCTTTTAGAGTGCTAGCTATTACAGCTTAATAACTACACGACCAGTGATTTGACCGTTAGTGATGTCTTCTGCCGCTTGAATAGCACCATCTAGAGACACTTCTTTGGTAGCTTGAGCGTAGAAAGACTCTGGTAATAGTTCAGCCAGTTGTTCCCACGCTTTAATACGTTTTTCACGAGGGCACATTACTGAGTCCACACCTTGTAGGCGAACGTTACGCAGAATGAATGGCATTACCGTTGTTGGTAAGTCAAAGCCGCCAGCTAGACCACACATTGCTACCGCACCGTTGTAATCAATTTGCGCCAATACTTTAGCAAGTACTTTGCTGCCAACCGTATCGATAGCACCAGCCCACAGTTGTTTCTCTAGTGGTTTTGCTGGTTCTTCTAGTTCTGCACGCTCAACAATGCGTGTAGCGCCTAGTGATTTTAGAAGCTCACCATTTTCTGAAGCTCGTCCAGTAACCGCTGCTACTTTGTAACCCAGTTGGTTCAATAGAGTGATAGACACGCTGCCTACACCGCCACTTGCGCCTGTTACTAGGATTTCACCGTCTTCCGGTTTGATGCCTGAATCGACGATAGCTTGCACACAAAGCATCGCGGTGAAGCCAGCTGTACCAATCGCCATTACTTTCTTAGCGTCAAGACCTGCAGGCATTGGCACTAACCAGTCACCGTTTAGGCTTGCTTTCTCAGACATGCCGCCCCAGTGACCTTCACCAACACCCCAGCCAGTTAGAACCACTTCGTCGCCCGCCTTGTATCTTGGGTCATCAGATTGTGAAACCACACCAGAAAGGTCGATACCAGGAACCATAGGGAAGTTGCGAACAATGCGCCCTTTACCTGTAATCGCCAAACCATCTTTGTAGTTCAAAGAAGAGTAGCTCACATCGATCTTCACGTTACCTTCTGGTAATTGTGACTCTTCAATTTGAGAAACTGATGCGATAGTTTTTTTGTCTTCTTGGTTTAGTACAAGTGCTTTAAACATGATCTGCTCCGTAGGAGGAATATTAGGAAACTGAAGTAACTTTAGTTGAATCATCCGAGAAAAAATAATGAAACATCAACATTGAATCTATGCATTCTATGCATACACGTCGTTGGGTGCTTTTCTCTGATTAGGCTTGCTGAACGAATCTGTACATGACTTGATAGCCAGATATAAAAAGCGCAGCTATATAAAGATAGCTGCACATAAGATTACCCGACAAGTTTTACAACCAAAGAGGGCTAAGGGCGTTCAAATACCGTTGCAATACCTTGGCCTAAACCAATACACATGGTTGCTAAGCCGTATTTCACGTCTTGTGCTTCCATTAGGTTGATTAGGGTTGTCGAGATACGAGAACCAGAACAACCCAGTGGGTGACCCAGTGCAATTGCACCGCCATTAAGGTTCACTTTTTCGTCAACCACATCCAGTAGACCTAGGTCTTTAGCACATGGTAGAGATTGAGCAGCGAACGCTTCGTTTAGCTCAACTACACCCATGTCTTCAATCGTTAAACCAGCACGCTTAAGTGCTTTCTTGGTTGCTGGAACTGGGCCATAACCCATGATTGAAGGATCGCAGCCAGCAATAGCCATAGATTTCACTCGAGCACGAATCTTAAGGCCAAGCGCATTAGCTTTCTCTTCACTCATGATCAGCATTGCCGATGCACCATCAGACAGAGCTGATGACGTGCCTGCTGTTACCGTGCCGTTGGCTGGGTCAAATACAGGACGTAGCTGAGATAGGCCTTCGACCGTGGTTTCTGGGCGAATCACTTCATCGTAATCTAGGGTAAACAGTGAACCGTCTGCAGCGTGACCTTCTGTCGGTAGAATTTCGTTTTTGAAACGACCTTCAACCGTCGCGGCTTGTGCTCGAGCATGTGAACGAGCTGCGAATGCATCTTGGTCTTCACGGCTAATACCATGCAGTTTGCCAAGCATTTCTGCGGTTAGGCCCATCATGCCTGCGGCTTTTGCTACGTTCTTTGACATGCCAGGGTGGAAATCAACACCGTGTGTCATTGGTACGTGACCCATGTGTTCCACACCACCGATTAGGCAGATTTCTGCATCACCGACCATGATTGAGCGAGTTGCATCATGCAGAGCCTGCATAGATGAACCACATAAACGGTTGACCGTTACAGCACCAATTTCAATCGGTAAGCCAGCTAATAGAGCGGCGTTACGTGCAACGTTGAAGCCTTGCTCTAGCGTTTGTTGTACACAACCCCAGTAGATATCTTCAATCTCTGAAGGATTAACTTCTGGATTACGCTCTAAAATGCCTTTCATCAAATGTGCAGACAGATCTTCAGCACGAGTGTGACGGTAAGCTCCACCTTTGGAACGTCCCATTGGGGTGCGAAGGCAATCAACAACAACTACATTATTCATTTTGCTATTCCTTTTCCAAATGTGGGTTACAGAGAACTGGCTTGTTGAGCGTCGTAAAAGCTTTCGCCTTTCGCTGCCATATCAAGCAATAGTTGAGGAACTTGGTACATTGCACCTAAGTCTTGGTAGCCTTTCGCCATTTCTACGAAGTTACCAATACCCACACTGTCTAAGTAGCGGAATACGCCGCCTCGGAATGGAGGGAAGCCTAAACCGTAAACCAGTGCCATATCCGCTTCTTGCGGTGTCGCGATGATGCCTTCTTCTAAACAAAGCACCACTTCGTTGATCATTGGAATCATCACACGTTGGATAATTGTCTGGTCATCAAAATCTTGTGGTTGTTCGCATACGTCAGCCAAGATAGGAAGAATGTCTTCAGAGAAGGTCTTCTTAGGACGACCGCGTTTGTCTACGCTGTATGTGTAGAAGCCGCTACCGTTTTTCTGACCGTATTTTTCAGCAACATAAAGTGCATCAATCGCATCACGGCCTTCTTTACCCATACGCTCTGGGAAACCTTGCGCCATCACAGCTTGTGCATGGTGTGCAGTGTCTAGGCCTACAACGTCTAGCAAGTATGCAGGGCCCATTGGCCAACCGAACTTACGTTCCATGACTTTATCGATCTTAGTGAAATCAGCGCCGTCACGTAGCAACATGCTGAAACCGCCAAAGTAAGGGAAAAGTACACGGTTAACGAAGAAGCCTGGGCAGTCGTTAACAACGATTGGGGATTTGCCCATTTTCGCAGCGTAAGCGACCACGCGATTGATTGTCTCTTCTGAAGTATGTTGACCACGGATGATCTCAACCAAAGGCATACGATGCACAGGGTTAAAGAAGTGCATGCCACAGAAGTTTTCTGGGCGCTTCAGTGATTTCGCTAGCAGGTTGATAGGAATCGTAGAGGTATTCGATGTTAGAACGGTGTCTTCATCAACCAAACCTTCTACTTCGCTCAGAACTGCAGCTTTAACTTTCGGGTTCTCTACAACCGCTTCTACAATCACATCTGATTGTTCTACACCTGCGTAATGCAGACTTGGAGTAATAGAAGACAGAATGCCTGCCATCTTGAACCCGTCTAGGCGACCGCGTGATAAGCGTTTATTCAACAGCTTAGATGCTTCGTTCATACCTAGATCAAGCGATGCTTGTGCGATGTCTTTCATCATCACTGGCACGCCTTTTAGGGCTGATTGATAAGCAATACCGCCGCCCATGATACCTGCGCCAAGTACGGCTGCACGCTCAGTTGCTTTGTTTGCTGACTTACCCGCTTGTTTCGCTAGGCCTTTGATGTACTGGTCATTCAGGAATAAGCCAACTAATGCTTTTGCTTCTTCCGATTTCGCTAGCTTAACGAAGTGCTTACGTTCGATGTCGAGTGCTGCATCGCGATCGCTACGTGCTGCTTCCTCAATCGCAATCACAGAAGTGATTGGCGCTGGGTAATGAGGTCCTGCTTTTTGAGCGACTAGGCCTTTAGCCATAGTAAAGCTCATCATCGCTTCTAGTTTGCTTAGTGAAAGCGCTGATGTTTTTTGTTTACGGCGTAGCTGCCAATCGAGTTTTTCATTGGCTGCCAGAGAAACGGTGTTGATCGCCGATTCTAATAACTGGTCTGTATCTACAATGGCATCTAGCAAGCCAACCTTAAGCGCTTCATCAGCACGGCATGCTTTGCCTTGAGTGATAATTTCCATTGCGCTGTCAGCACCGATAACACGAGGCAGGCGCACACAACCACCAAAGCCAGGCATGATGCCAAGTTTGGTTTCAGGTAGGCCAATGCTGGTGGTCTTGTCACCGATACGGAAATCGGTAGCCAATACACATTCACAGCCGCCGCCAAGGGCATGGCCACGCATCATTGAAAGAGTTGGGACAGGAAGGTCTTCGAGCTTGCTGAAGATTGAATTCGCGAATCTTAACCATTCATCAAGTTCTGCTTCTGGCTTAGCGAATAGGCCAAGAAATTCAGTGATGTCTGCGCCTACAATGAACGCGTCTTTGTTTGAAGTTAAGATTAAACCACGTAATCCTGCGTGAGCATTAAGAGCGTCTAACGCTTTGTCTAGTGATTCTAAAGTAGCAAGGTCGAGTTTGTTTACAGAGGCCGGAGCGCAGAAGCTTAATTCCGCAATACCATCTTGTAATTCCTTTACCTGTAGGGTGTTAGCTTGGTAAATCATTGTCTATCTCCATGACATACAATCCACGATTGTTTGAGAGAATCTTGTTATCTTTCTATTATTGTAGAACGCCTGGTAAGACCAGTTATCTTAGTCTGTACCTCTGCTTGGTGAATTTCAATACATTTTTTAAACAATTGTTTAACATTGTGCGATAGCACAGATCCTCTAACCCTTATTATTCACGCGTGATACACTTCGCCGCTCTTATTAATTAAGTTAACGATATGAATGAACAGCCCTATTTAATACCGTCTGCGTCGGCTCTGTTTGAAGAAGAGATAAAAAAGAGCGTCTTTATTACTCATCTTGCTCATACTCCAAGTGTAGAAGCTGCCAAACAGTTCGTAGAACAGGTAAAGAAAGAGCATTCTTCAGCGCGACATAATTGTTGGGGTTTTGTGGCGGGGCGACCTGAAGATTCAATGCTTTGGGGTTTTAGCGATGATGGTGAACCTTCCGGTACTGCGGGTAAGCCGATCTTGGCACAACTGTCTGGTTCTGGTGTGGGTGAGTTAACGGCTGTGGTGACTCGTTATTCAGGTGGAATTAAGCTTGGAACGGGTGGTTTGGTTAAAGCCTATGGCGGAGGAGTGCAACAAGCTCTCAAGCTGCTTCAAACAATCGAGAAAAAAATAACCACAAAATTACGGCTAGAGTTAGACTATGGCTTTGTGCCAATTGCGCAATCCATCATGGCTCAGCATCAGGCTGTTGAGGTCCAAGCGGATTATGGTGTTCAAGTTGAGCTTATTATTGAAATAGAGCTCCTGCAGGTAGATTCGTTTACCCAAACCATGATCAATAAAAGCGGTGCTAAGGCACTGGTAACGAAAGTCAAAGACAACTAGGAAGTGTGAAGCATTTCGCTTCGTTCAATAGCTCATGCAATTTCGCTCAATTATTCGAATCGTCGGATTATTATTAGCACTTTTTAGTGTATCAATGCTCGCACCTGCGCTAGTCGCACTTATCTATCGAGATGGTGCGGGTGTGCCATTTGTGACGACTTTTTTCGTTCTATTGTTTTGCGGAGCAACTTGTTGGTTTCCAAACCGCCGCTATAAACATGAATTGAAAGCGCGTGATGGCTTTTTGATTGTTGTTTTGTTCTGGACGGTAATCGGTAGTGCGGGTGCGTTACCGTTTTTGATCGCTGATAACCCGAGTGTTTCGGTAACCGATGCTTTCTTCGAATCCTTTTCTGCATTAACTACAACAGGGGCGACCGTTATCGTCGGCCTTGATGATCTCCCTAAGGCGATTTTGTTTTATCGCCAATTCCTGCAGTGGTTTGGCGGTATGGGTATCATCGTATTGGCGGTAGCCATTCTTCCTGTTCTTGGTATCGGTGGCATGCAGCTGTACCGAGCTGAAATTCCAGGCCCTGTAAAAGACAGTAAGATGACCCCGCGTATCGCTGAAACGGCAAAAGCGCTGTGGTACATCTATCTCAGCCTAACGATTGCTTGTGCAGTAGCGTTTTGGTTGGCGGGTATGAGCTTCTTTGATGCGATCAGTCATAGCTTCTCGACTATCGCAATTGGTGGCTTCTCAACACACGATGCAAGCATGGGCTATTTCAACAGCCCTGCTATTAACATGATTACGGTTGTGTTCCTTCTTATATCTGCGTGTAACTACTCACTTCACTTCGCAGCATTTGCTTCAGGTGGTGTGCATCCTAAGTATTACTGGAAAGATCCTGAATTCCGCGCTTTTATCTTTATTCAAGCAGTGCTGTTTTTGGTTTGTTTCTTATTGTTACTGAATCACCACTCTTATGACTCGTACTACGACGCTTTCGATCAAGCCTTGTTCCAAACCGTGTCTATATCTACAACTGCTGGTTTTACTACGACTGGTTTTTCAGAGTGGCCACTGTTCTTACCCGTACTGCTTTTGTTCTCTTCTTTTATAGGGGGATGTGCAGGTTCTACGGGTGGTGGTATGAAAGTGATTCGAATCTTACTGCTTACTCTTCAAGGTGCTCGTGAAATGAAGCGTCTTGTTCACCCGCGCGCTGTCTATACCATCAAGGTTGGTGGTTCTGCATTACCACAACGTGTCGTGGATGCGGTTTGGGGCTTTTTCTCTGCATACGCTCTGGTTTTTGTGGTTTGTATGTTGGCTCTTATTGCAACTGGCATGGATGAGTTGAGTGCTTTCTCTGCCGTAGCCGCAACATTGAACAACCTCGGCCCGGGCCTTGGCGAAGTCGCGGTGCACTTTGGCGATGTGAATGACAAAGCAAAATGGGTACTTATCGTATCTATGCTGTTTGGCCGATTAGAAATTTTCACCTTATTAATCTTATTGACCCCTACGTTTTGGCGTAGCTAAGGACAACATTGTGGCAAAAGCTCTATTTTTGTATTCAAGCCGTGAAGGCCAGACCAAGAAAATCTTGAACTATATAAAAGAAGAAATGAATGAGTTCGAATGTGAGCTTCAAGATCTGCACACTATTGGTAATGTCGACTTTGCTCAATATGACAGAGTATTGATCGGTGCATCGATTCGTTACGGTCACCTTAATAAGAAGCTATATCAATTTATTGATGCGAATCTTGCTCAGTTAAAATCAAGCAAGGTTGCGTTCTTCTGCGTGAACTTAACAGCACGTAAAGAAGACCAAGGTAAAGATACGCCAGAAGGAAGTGCTTACATTAAGAAGTTTCTTATAAAGTCTCCGTGGCAGCCGACGTTAATCGGTGTATTTGCCGGTGCCCTCTATTACCCACGTTACAACTGGTTCGATAAAACCATGATTCGCTTTATTATGAATATGACAGGTGGCGAAACGGATACAACCAAGGAAGTTGAGTACACAAACTGGGAAAAAGTCTCTTTGTTCACTGAAAAACTAAAGAATATGTAATAGAAAAGCTTACTTTTGAGGCGTTTTGAGTTCTTTTTAATCGAACGAATAAAAAAACGAGAAAAACTTAAAAAAGGGCTTGCCAGTGTGATCGAAATCTCTATAATGCCACCTCGCTGACACGGGATGGCTTCGAAAGAAACCAAAACGAATCAGCAGGTCAAATTAGCCAAGCTAAGCGCTTGAAAAAAGTTTTGAAAATAGTGGTTGACACTAAAACTTAAATCGCTAAAATGGCCGTCCGATTTGAGCGAAGCTCAAAAAGGAAAAGCTCTTTAACAATTTAAACCTATCAATCTGTGTGGGCACTCGTTGATGAATATCAAAACGCTTTATCGTTAGATAAAGCAGATTCTCCGGAATCAAAATGATTTCAATGAACTGAGTGACCAATACAAATAACCTCGGTTATTTGGCACAGTCAATTCATTATCATTCTGTTGGAATGGTAATAGCTTTAAAATTACACAGTAGTTTTGAAGTCAGTATTCGTTGAGTCACAAAATCTTAAATTGAAGAGTTTGATCATGGCTCAGATTGAACGCTGGCGGCAGGCCTAACACATGCAAGTCGAGCGGAAACGACACTAACAATCCTTCGGGTGCGTTAATGGGCGTCGAGCGGCGGACGGGTGAGTAATGCCTAGGAAATTGCCTTGATGTGGGGGATAACCATTGGAAACGATGGCTAATACCGCATAATGCCTACGGGCCAAAGAGGGGGACCTTCGGGCCTCTCGCGTCAAGATATGCCTAGGTGGGATTAGCTAGTTGGTGAGGTAATGGCTCACCAAGGCGACGATCCCTAGCTGGTCTGAGAGGATGATCAGCCACACTGGAACTGAGACACGGTCCAGACTCCTACGGGAGGCAGCAGTGGGGAATATTGCACAATGGGCGAAAGCCTGATGCAGCCATGCCGCGTGTATGAAGAAGGCCTTCGGGTTGTAAAGTACTTTCAGTTGTGAGGAAGGGGGTAACGTTAATAGCGTTATCTCTTGACGTTAGCAACAGAAGAAGCACCGGCTAACTCCGTGCCAGCAGCCGCGGTAATACGGAGGGTGCGAGCGTTAATCGGAATTACTGGGCGTAAAGCGCATGCAGGTGGTTCATTAAGTCAGATGTGAAAGCCCGGGGCTCAACCTCGGAACTGCATTTGAAACTGGTGAACTAGAGTACTGTAGAGGGGGGTAGAATTTCAGGTGTAGCGGTGAAATGCGTAGAGATCTGAAGGAATACCAGTGGCGAAGGCGGCCCCCTGGACAGATACTGACACTCAGATGCGAAAGCGTGGGGAGCAAACAGGATTAGATACCCTGGTAGTCCACGCCGTAAACGATGTCTACTTGGAGGTTGTGGCCTTGAGCCGTGGCTTTCGGAGCTAACGCGTTAAGTAGACCGCCTGGGGAGTACGGTCGCAAGATTAAAACTCAAATGAATTGACGGGGGCCCGCACAAGCGGTGGAGCATGTGGTTTAATTCGATGCAACGCGAAGAACCTTACCTACTCTTGACATCCAGAGAAGCCAGCGGAGACGCAGGTGTGCCTTCGGGAGCTCTGAGACAGGTGCTGCATGGCTGTCGTCAGCTCGTGTTGTGAAATGTTGGGTTAAGTCCCGCAACGAGCGCAACCCTTATCCTTGTTTGCCAGCGAGTAATGTCGGGAACTCCAGGGAGACTGCCGGTGATAAACCGGAGGAAGGTGGGGACGACGTCAAGTCATCATGGCCCTTACGAGTAGGGCTACACACGTGCTACAATGGCGCATACAGAGGGCAGCAAGCTAGCGATAGTGAGCGAATCCCAAAAAGTGCGTCGTAGTCCGGATTGGAGTCTGCAACTCGACTCCATGAAGTCGGAATCGCTAGTAATCGTAGATCAGAATGCTACGGTGAATACGTTCCCGGGCCTTGTACACACCGCCCGTCACACCATGGGAGTGGGCTGCAAAAGAAGTGGGTAGTTTAACCTTTCGGGGAGGACGCTCACCACTTTGTGGTTCATGACTGGGGTGAAGTCGTAACAAGGTAGCCCTAGGGGAACCTGGGGCTGGATCACCTCCTTATACGAAGATATTCACGATAAGTGTCCACACAGATTGATTAGGTTTAGAAAGTAAAAGAGACGAAGAACTCCCAAGTTCTTCAATCCAGTGTCCCGTTCGTCTAGAGGCCTAGGACACCGCCCTTTCACGGCGGTAACAGGGGTTCGACTCCCCTACGGGATACCATTGGGTCGTTAGCTCAGTTGGTAGAGCAGTTGACTTTTAATCAATTGGTCGCAGGTTCGAATCCTGCACGACCCACCATTTCCTCCCAAGGAAATAAAAATATGGGGCTATAGCTCAGCTGGGAGAGCGCCTGCCTTGCACGCAGGAGGTCTGCGGTTCGATCCCGCATAGCTCCACCATTCCTTCCATAAGGAATTAAAACTTTTATGGGCGATTAGCTCAGTTGGGAGAGCACCTGCCTTACAAGCAGGGGGTCACTGGTTCGAGCCCGGTATCGCCCACCATCTTTAAGCATTCTCTTCGGAGAGTTTTTAAAAATGGGTTAAAAGTTTAATACTTTGAAACTCTTGCTCTTTAACAATTTGGAAAGCTGACTGATTGATTACTTACGAGTAATTCAATCAAATTTAAAAGTTCTCAATGTTTACCTTTTAGGTAAACACAACAAACACATTCAAGTGTCTTGTATTCGATTCAAACTTGTTTGAATCACATTGAGTCCGGCAAACAGTCATTGAGAATTAACCCTTCTTAATGACAACCAAAAACCTTGGTTAGTTGCCATACACTAAGACCCTTTCGGGTTGTATGGTTAAGTGACTAAGCGTACACGGTGGATGCCTTGGCAGTCAGAGGCGATGAAAGGCGTAATAACTTGCGATAAGCCCAGATTAGGTAGTAATAACCTTTGAGTCTGGGATTCCTGAATGGGGAAACCCACTTACATAAGTAAGTATCCTGTTGTGAATACATAGCAACAGGAGGCAAACCGGGGGAACTGAAACATCTAAGTACCCCGAGGAAGAGAAATCAACCGAGATTCCGAAAGTAGCGGCGAGCGAAATTGGATTAGCCCTTAAGCTTTTAATGAGACAGATGAAGGCTCTGGAAAGTGCCGCAGTAAAGGGTGATAGCCCCGTAATCGACATCTCATCATCAGTGAAAACGAGTAGGGCGGGACACGTGATATCCTGTCTGAATATGGGGGGACCATCCTCCAAGGCTAAATACTACTGACTGACCGATAGTGAACCAGTACCGTGAGGGAAAGGCGAAAAGAACCCCTGTGAGGGGAGTGAAATAGAACCTGAAACCGTGTACGTACAAGCAGTAGGAGCACCTTCGTGGTGTGACTGCGTACCTTTTGTATAATGGGTCAGCGACTTAATTTTAGTAGCAAGGTTAACCGTTTAGGGGAGCCGTAGGGAAACCGAGTCTTAACTGGGCGTACAGTTGCTAGGATTAGACCCGAAACCAGGTGATCTAGCCATGGGCAGGTTGAAGGTTGAGTAACATCAACTGGAGGACCGAACCGACTAATGTTGAAAAATTAGCGGATGACTTGTGGCTAGGGGTGAAAGGCCAATCAAACCTGGAGATAGCTGGTTCTCCCCGAAAGCTATTTAGGTAGCGCCTCGGACGAATACTACTGGGGGTAGAGCACTGTTAAGGCTAGGGGGTCATCCCGACTTACCAACCCTTTGCAAACTCCGAATACCAGTAAGTACTATCCGGGAGACACACGGCGGGTGCTAACGTCCGTCGTGGAGAGGGAAACAACCCAGACCGCCAGCTAAGGTCCCAAAGTATAGCTAAGTGGGAAACGATGTGGGAAGGCTCAGACAGCCAGGATGTTGGCTTAGAAGCAGCCATCATTTAAAGAAAGCGTAATAGCTCACTGGTCGAGTCGGCCTGCGCGGAAGATGTAACGGGGCTAAGCTATACACCGAAGCTGCGGCTACGTACCTTAGGGTATGTGGGGTAGGGGAGCGTTCTGTAAGCCGTTGAAGGTGGTCTGTAAGGGCTGCTGGAGGTATCAGAAGTGCGAATGCTGACATGAGTAACGATAAAGGGAGTGAAAAACTCCCTCGCCGGAAGACCAAGGGTTCCTGTCCAACGTTAATCGGGGCAGGGTAAGTCGACTCCTAAGGCGAGGCCGAAAGGCGTAGTCGATGGGAAACGGGTTAATATTCCCGTACTTCTTACAATTGCGATGGGGGGACGGAGAAGGCTAGGTGGGCCTGGCGACGGTTGTCCAGGTTCAAGTACGTAGGCGGAAAGTTTAGGTAAATCCGGACTTTCATAACGCTGAGATACGATGTCGAGCTACTACGGTAGTGAAGTCATTGATGCCATGCTTCCAGGAAAAGCCTCTAAGCTTCAGATTGTAAGGAATCGTACCCCAAACCGACACAGGTGGTCGGGTAGAGAATACCAAGGCGCTTGAGAGAACTCGGGTGAAGGAACTAGGCAAAATGGTACCGTAACTTCGGGAGAAGGTACGCTCTTATCAGTGAAGTCCCTTGCGGATGGAGCAGACGAGAGTCGCAGATACCAGGTGGCTGCAACTGTTTATTAAAAACACAGCACTGTGCAAAATCGTAAGATGACGTATACGGTGTGACGCCTGCCCGGTGCCGGAAGGTTAATTGATGGGGTTAGACTTCGGTCGAAGCTCTTGATCGAAGCCCCGGTAAACGGCGGCCGTAACTATAACGGTCCTAAGGTAGCGAAATTCCTTGTCGGGTAAGTTCCGACCTGCACGAATGGCGTAATGATGGCCACGCTGTCTCCACCCGAGACTCAGTGAAATTGAAATCGCTGTGAAGATGCAGTGTACCCGCGGCTAGACGGAAAGACCCCGTGAACCTTTACTACAGCTTGGCACTGAACATTGAACCTACATGTGTAGGATAGGTGGGAGACTTTGAAACCGCGTCGCTAGATGTGGTGGAGTCGTCCTTGAAATACCACCCTTGTAGTTTTGATGTTCTAACGTTGGTCCCTGAATCGGGATTACGGACAGTGCCTGGTGGGTAGTTTGACTGGGGCGGTCTCCTCCCAAAGAGTAACGGAGGAGCACGAAGGTGGGCTAAACACGGTTGGACATCGTGTGGTTAGTGCAATGGCATAAGCCCGCTTGACTGCGAGAATGACAATTCGAGCAGGTGCGAAAGCAGGTCATAGTGATCCGGTGGTTCTGAATGGAAGGGCCATCGCTCAACGGATAAAAGGTACTCCGGGGATAACAGGCTGATACCGCCCAAGAGTTCATATCGACGGCGGTGTTTGGCACCTCGATGTCGGCTCATCACATCCTGGGGCTGAAGTCGGTCCCAAGGGTATGGCTGTTCGCCATTTAAAGTGGTACGCGAGCTGGGTTTAGAACGTCGTGAGACAGTTCGGTCCCTATCTGCCGTGGGCGTTGGAAAATTGAAGGGGGCTGCTCCTAGTACGAGAGGACCGGAGTGGACGAACCTCTGGTGTTCGGGTTGTCATGCCAATGGCATTGCCCGGTAGCTAAGTTCGGAATCGATAACCGCTGAAAGCATCTAAGCGGGAAGCGAGCCCTGAGATGAGTTTTCCCTGACGCTATAAGCGTCCTTAAGGGTTGTTCAAGACTAGAACGTTGATAGGCAGGGTGTGTAAGTGCTGCGAGGCATTGAGCTAACCTGTACTAATTGCCCGTGAGGCTTAACCATACAACACCCAAGGGGTTTTGTGGACTCAAAGACAGACCTTGAATGAGTTTGAAGAGACTTTTAAATTACAGTTTTCCAGATTATTTTGCCTTCAGTTTTTAAAAAAAGCTGAAAGTAAAAGCAAAATTTGCTTGGCGACCATAGCATTGTGGACCCACCTGATTCCATGCCGAACTCAGAAGTGAAACACAATAGCGCCGATGGTAGTGTGGGGCTTCCCCATGTGAGAGTAGGACATCGCCAGGCTTTAAATTTATTTTCACTTTTTCAAAAAGTGAAGACAAAAAGCTTCGTTATTTGCATAGCAAGTAACAACCTCAACAGTGTACTAATCTGTTGATGATAATTTGTTGGAGGGATGGCTGAGTGGTCGAAAGCACCGGTCTTGAAAACCGGCAACCGTTAATAGCGGTTCTAGGGTTCAAATCCCTATCCCTCCACCACCATTAGAAAGCCCGCTGAGAAATCAGCGGGCTTTTTTCTTATCTGTGTCTCGTCCTGAAATGTGTTTACACATTGAGGACGAATTATGACTACTTCAAATAATACCTACGTTAAGCGCACTCAGCGTGATTACACACTAGGCTTTAAATTACAGGTCGTCGCCGCTGTAGAAAGAGGCGATATGACATATAAACAAGCCCAAACCATTTATGGTATCCAAGGCCGTTCAACCGTTTTAACCTGGCTTCGAAAGCACGGTAAGATGAATTGGGCGCAAAATCCAAGGATGAATGTCATGAGCCAATCACCTAAGCCTAAAGAATCGCCTGCACAGAAAATAAAACGTCTTGAAAAAGAGTTGGAAGACGAAAAAATCAAGAACCTCTTCTTAAATAGAGTGGTTGATATCCTTGATGCTGAGCACGGAACCAGTCTCAGAAAAAAGTATCTAGCCAAGGAGCCAGAAGCCTTCAAAAGCAAGAAGGAATAAGTCTAGTTCGAGTATGTAGGCTTTGCGGCATAACAAGGCAGAGTGTTTATCAACGAGAAAAGCGAGCTCATCACCGTCGGTTAGAGCTTAAACCGATTAAAAAAATGGTGTTGGATATTAGGCGCTATATGCCTCGGGTTGGTACTAGGAAGCTCTATTTTTTAATAAAACCCAGACTACAAGAACAAGGTATCAAGTTAGGCCGAGATGCGCTTTTCAACTACTTACGCGCTGAGCGATTGTTGGTAAGACCTAAGCGTAGTTTTACAAAAACGACCAATAGTCGGCATTGGATGAAGAAACACCCGAACTTATTAAAGGACTACAAGCCATGTAGTCCAGAGAGTGTGTTGGTGAGCGATATAACCTATGTTCAATCTGATGAAGGAGTTCACTACCTATCATTGGTTACAGATGCTTTTAGCCGAAAAATAATGGGTTATGAGCTGAGTAATGAAATGAAAGCGACGGATGTCGTGAAAGCGCTAGATATGGCTATCAAAGAGCGTCGATATCATCATTCTTGTATCCATCATTCAGATCGTGGTCTACAGTATTGCTCAGGTGTATATCAAGATAAACTGAAAACTAGCGGCATAATGCCTTCGATGACAGATGGTTATGATTGCTACCAAAATGCCTTAGCAGAAAGAATAAACGGGATCCTGAAACAAGAGTTCTTACTTGATAGGTGTAAGAGTCTTGAGGAGCTTAAACGACTAGTAAAAGAGTCTATCAATATCTATAACAATATGAGGCCGCACCTCAGTCTCATGATGAAAACTCCAAATGAGGTGCATGAAAAAAGCCAACAGCTGGCGCTGTTGGCTTAGTAGAAATACTGTCAACGTATTTTAGGACGAGACACTGCGATATATATAAATGAAAAAGGGAAGAGCACTGACGTGCACTTCCCTTTTTTGTATTGAAACTAACGACTATTAGTCCGTTAAATACTTCCCTTCAGCAACTTGCCAGAACGCTCGAATTAGAGGGTTATCTAACTGTGCTCGCTTGCAGCAAACCCCCAATTCAAAGGGTTTGATGGGTTCTATCTTTAAACGGTCGACCTTATCTCTTACGGGGCTGTTGTTAATCACTACATCTGGCGCAATACCCACCCCACAACCTAGCGCCACCATACTGACGATCGCCTCATGGCCAGAAACTTGCGCGTATATGTTGGGTTTTATCTTCATCTTTTTGAACCATGCATTAGCACGTTCACGAGCTGTCCCCGCTTCTGGGATGATAAAAGGCACTTTATTCCAGTTTGGCTTGTCGGATTGAAGTTGCTGGCTAAAGCTACTGACACCTGATGGAATAATTACTGATAGTGGTATATCGCTAATCGTTTCGAACTCTAATCTTGAGGGGAGAATGTCTGGCTTCGCTGAGATTGCGATATCTGCTTCATCATTTAAAATCTTGTCGATAGATTGAGCCGGATCGCCCGTAGATAGTTTGAATTCGATATACGGATGAATGGCTCTGAATTCAGTAATCAGTTCTGGTAAGTGGCTGTAGCTAGCGGTTACGGAGCAAAATATACGGATTTCACCTTTCAACTCCTGCTCTCCGCCTTTTAAGTGAAGGTTATATTGCTGCCACTCCCCAACAATGCTCAATGCCACAGGCAATAGGTGCTTCCCTGCTGGTGTGAGATCAACACTACGGTTGTCCCTGATAAGCAGCTCTTGCCCTGTTTCCTCTTCAAGTTTCTGTACCTGACGGCTTAATGCTGAAGGGCTGACGTGCATAGCAGCAGCGGTTTTGCTGAAACTCTTGCTATCACATAAATGTATAAATAATTGTAGAGATTTTATGTTCATGTTTTGCGATCGTTTCCATGTTGCATTTATTGCAATAACTAATTGTGAATATATCACTTTCAGCAACGGAGTGTCTGTTTTAGTATGAAGTCATTCGATAGAGAGATATCGACCTTACGGACTTATTTTTAAAGGAGTGCCCTAGAATGGCTAACTATTTCAATACATTAAACCTTCGTGAACAACTAGACCAACTAGGTCGTTGCCGCTTCATGGATCGTGAAGAATTTGCGACAGAAGCTGAATATCTTGAAGGTAAGAAAATCGTAATTGTTGGTTGTGGTGCTCAAGGCCTAAACCAAGGTCTAAATATGCGTGACTCTGGTCTAGACGTATCTTACGCTCTACGCCAAGCTGCCATTGACGAGAAGCGTCAATCATTCAAGAACGCTGATGAGAACGGCTTTGTTGTTGGTAGCTACGAAACGCTAATCCCTCAAGCAGACCTAGTAATCAACCTGACTCCAGACAAGCAACATACAAACGTTGTTGAAACTGTAATGCCTCTAATGAAAGAAGGCGCTGCACTTGGTTACTCTCACGGCTTTAATGTTGTTGAAGAAGGCATGCAGCTACGTTCTGACCTTACGGTTGTAATGGTTGCTCCTAAGTGTCCTGGTTCTGAAGTACGCGAAGAGTACAAGCGTGGCTTCGGTGTACCAACACTGATCGCTGTTCACCCAGAAAATGATCCTAAAGGTGAAGGTTGGGATATCGCTAAAGCTTGGGCTGCTGGTACCGGTGGTCACCGCGCAGGTTGCCTAGAGTCTTCTTTCGTAGCGGAAGTTAAATCTGACCTTATGGGTGAGCAAACTATCCTTTGTGGCATGCTACAAGCAGGTTCTATCGTATCTTACGAGAAGATGATTGCAGACGGCATTGAACCAGGTTATGCAGGTAAACTTCTACAATACGGTTGGGAAACAATCACTGAAGCACTTAAGTTCGGTGGCGTAACTCACATGATGGACCGTCTATCTAATCCAGCTAAAGTTAAAGCGTTTGAGCTTTCTGAAGAGCTTAAAGACCTAATGCGTCCGCTTTACAACAAGCACATGGATGACATCATCTCTGGTCACTTCTCTAGCACTATGATGGCTGACTGGGCGAACGATGATGTGAACCTACTAGGCTGGCGTGAAGAGACTGGCGAAACGGCATTCGAAAACTACCCAGCTTCTGACGTAGAAATTTCAGAGCAAGAGTACTTCGATAACGGTATTCTTATGGTTGCTATGGTTCGTGCCGGTGTTGAGCTAGCATTCGAAGCAATGACTGCATCAGGTATCATCGATGAGTCTGCTTACTACGAATCTCTACATGAACTTCCACTAATCGCAAACACAGTTGCTCGTAAGCGTCTTTACGAAATGAACGTAGTAATCTCTGATACAGCTGAGTACGGTAACTACTTATTCGCTAACGTAGCAACACCGCTACTACGTGAGAAGTTCATGCCTTCAGTTGCAACAGACGTAATCGGCCGTGGTCTAGGTGAAACATCTAACCAAGTAGATAACGCTAAACTAATCGAAGTTAACGAAGCTATCCGTAACCACCCTGTAGAGTACATTGGTGAAGAGCTACGTAGCTACATGAGCGACATGAAACGTATCGCTGTAGGCGGTTAATTCGTCGCTTAGATACTGCGAATTTGTAGAAAAAGCAAAGCAGTATCAATAACTCCTTACAGGTTGGAGTTATGAATAAGCAACACAACATCTAATGAAAAGGCTTGGTCGCCGTTGACCAAGCCTTTTTTGTTTTTCAGAGGTGGGAATCGAGAATGCTTCGCGTACCTGAGGATGATGGCTTTAAAGCTAAGTCATTCTTTTAAAAAAGCGAAGGAGCGTGGTCGGGAATATCTCCTTATTATTCTCGCTCGCATAAAAAAGGGCTGACGTTTTCACGTCAACCCTTCTATATTTTTCGCTGATAGCTTACTTGTCAGCAAGCTTAGCTTCTAGATCTGCTAGCTTCTGTTCCATTTCAGTTAGCTTCTGGCGTGTACGCAGCAGTACTTGAGTTTGAACATCAAACTCTTCACGGCTTACAACGTCTAGTTTATTCAGTTGGCCTTGGATAACCTGGCGAACCTTTTGGTCTACGTCTGAACCCAGTTCTTTCACTGGTTGAGGCATAGAGTCGTGGATCTGCTTAGCAATTTGCTCTAGTTTTTTTGGATCAAACATATCGATTAAAACTCCTGACTATTTATCACTATTCTATTTAATCACACCTGAGATGTCGCCTATCGCGTATAAAAAAAGGCCACCGAAGTAGCCTTTTTAATTGTTTTACGACTTAGCGATTATTTGTTGTCTGCTAATTCTCTGTGCGCTGCTTTTGCTTCATCGACGCGAGCTAGTTTTTCTAGGTCTTTGTCTTCAACAAATACAGGAAGAGGTTTGTGTTTTTCAGCTAGGTAGCTGTAAATCACAGGCAGTACGAACAGCGTAAAGATAGTACCAATCGCTAGACCAGCAACGATAACAATACCGATACTGAAACGTTGAGCAGCACCCGCGCCTGTTGCGTACATTAGCGGGATTAGACCTGCAATCATCGCAGCAGTTGTCATTAGGATTGGACGAAGACGAACCTTCGCTGCTTCCATTACTGCTTCAATACGTGTCTTGTGGTGATGTAGTTGTTCTTCTTTTGCTACCTCACAGATCAAGATACCGTGCTTAGTAATCAGACCGACCAACGTAATCAAACCTACTTGCGAGTAGATATTCATCGTTGCCGCACCCCAGGCTAGAGCGATTAGGGCACCACAGATCGCCAGTGGTACAGATACCATGATAACCAATGGATCTTTCAGAGATTCAAATTGAATCGCCAGTACCAAGAAGATGATTGCCAGTGCTAGACCAAAGGTTGCGTAAAGTGCGCTACCTTCAGTTACGTATTGGCGGGCTTCACCCATGTAATCGTGGTTGTAGCCACTTGGTAGTTTGTTCGCTGCTGTCTCTTCAAACCATGCAATTGCATCACCCATTGCAGCGCCTGGAGCAGGTACTGCACCAATCGTAGCTGAGTTCAATTGGTTGAAGTGAGGAAGAGAGCGAGGCTCAGCCACAACATCAATCGTAATCAAACTGCCTAGCGGTACAGCTTTACCATCCGCAGCACGTACGTAGTAGTTATTCATCGACTCAGGGTTTAAACGGAACTTACGTTCAACTTGAGGGATAACCTCGTAAGAACGACCGTTTAAGTCGATACGGTTTACGTAGCCATCAGACATCATAGTACCCAGTGTGATACCGATATCTTGCATGGTCACACCGTATGCGCCTGCTTTGTCTTTGTCGATGTGTACTTTCATCGTTGCTGAGTCGTAGTTCAGATCGAGATCCGAGTAAACGAACAGCGGATTGGTCGCTACATCAGTCAAGATGTCAGTCGTGATCTGGAACAAGCTCTCAAAACTGTTTGGCGTTGTAATAACAAACTGAATTGGAAGACCTGAACCAGCACCTGGTAGTTCTGGCATTTGGAACGCCGTTACTGCCATACCCGGTACATCTTTCACTAGCTCACCAACGCGGTTAGCTACTTCTGATTGGCTTGTTTCACGCTCACTCCAAGGAACCATAGATGCAATACCAAATGCTTGGTTTGCGTTAGGTACACCAGTAAATACCTGTGCGTACGCCACTTCTGGCTGATCAGACAGAATCGCGTTTACGTCGTTCATGGTATTTTGCATGTAGTCTAAGTTCGCGTTTGATGGTGCTGTACCCATAAGCATGATTACACCTTTATCTTCTGAAGGTGCTAACTCACTCGGGATGAACTTAAACAGCATTGGTAGACTTGCAAATACGATAACCGCAAAGCCAATGAATACTGGGCGATGATTCATTACCGCACCAAGCATACGCTCGTAACGGTTCGTCATGCCATCCAGTACGCTATGTACTTTTTGCTCAAATTTACTTGGCTCAGCGTGAGCTTTTAGCATTTTTGAACACATCATTGGCGACAGGGTTAATGCCACGATACCTGATACAAATACTGAACCTGCAAGGGTTAACGCAAACTCTTTAAATAGTGAGCCCGTGATACCACCCATCATTGCGATCGGAGCGTATACCGCACCTAGTGTCAGTGTCATTGCGATAACTGGAACCGCGATTTCACGAGTACCGATGATCGCTGCTCGGAAAGGGGATTCCCCGAGCTTGATATGTCGGTCGACGTTTTCGAGTACAACGATCGCATCATCTACCACTAGACCGATGGCGAGTACCATTGCCAGTAGCGTCATCAGGTTCCACGAGAAGCCCATCGCCTGCATTACCATTGCTACACCAATTAGCGATAGCGGGATAGTAACGATAGGGATAAGAACCGCACGGAACGAACCAAGGAACAAGGTAATAACGATCAGTACGATTAATGCCGCTTCAAGGATGGTCTTGATAACCTCTTGAATCGATTCGTTAATCGCAATGGTCGAGTCATACATCACGTTCATTGAGATGTTACTTGGCAGGTTCTTCTCTAGTTGAGGAAGAAGCTCAAGTACATCAGCGGCAATGTTGATTGGGTTTGCACTTGGTGCCGCGTTAATTGCAGCAACAACCGCCTCCTGACCATTGGCACTTGCGCGGTAAACATCGTGGCTCTTCTCTAGAGAAACCTTAGCGATGTCAGATAGACGGATGATTTCGCCTTCGCCGCTTCGTACAACAAGATTCTCTAGCTCTTCAGTGTTCGATACTTGCGTATCAGCGCTGCCGTTATAAAGAACAAATTCACCGGTTGCTTGACCTGTCGCAGATTGGTAGTTGTTCGCATCCAATACCGCCATCACGTCAGTTGCTGTTAGGTTTACTGCCGCCATTTTTGATGGATCTAGCCATACGCGCAGTGCGTATTTCATACCACCGTATAGGTCAACTTTTGATACACCGTTTACCGTAAATAGCTGCGGGTTGATTACACGCTCTAGATAATCGGTAATTTGGCTCGACACCAACTCATCACTGGTAAAACCAATATAGAGTACCGCCGTCGTTGAACCGGTAGACATAGTTACGGTTGGATCTTCGGCTTCTTTTGGAAGCTGAGAACGAACCGAGTTTGTTTTGGCCAGTATGTCCGACAGTGCAGCATTCGGGTCGGTGTTCAACTTCATGTTTACGGTAATCGTGGAACTACCAAGTACAGAAGAAGAAGTCATATAGTCGATGTTATCCGCTTGGGCCACAGCCTGTTCGAGGGGCTGGGTGATAAAGCCTTGGATAAGATCGGCACTTGCACCGTAGTAACTCGTTGTTACGGTTACTACGGTATTCGTCATTTCAGGGTATTCACGCACCTGCATTTTGAAGATTGCTTGTAAGCCAAGCAGCGCAATCAAAAAGCTGATGGATACCGCTAGAACTGGACGTTTAATAAAAACATCAGTAAAGCGCATTGTGCCTCCGGTTACAGCTTAGGTGTTTCAGCAGGTGGAGTGATTGCATCACTTTCAACAACCTTAACTTTGGCACCGTTACTTAGACGTACTTGGCCAGAAGTTACAACCGTATCACCTGCTTTCACGCCTTCAAGGATGTGTGCAATATCAGCTGTACGCTCACCTACTTTTACAACATGTTGAGCAACACGTTGAACGCCGTCTTCTTCAGTTAGGATGTAAACATTGTCACCGTATAGAGTGAAAGTAATCGCTGTTTGAGGCAGAGTTACTTGGTTCTCTAATTTAGGCAGAATGATGTTAGCGCGAGCGAACATACCGCTACGAAGCTTGCCATCATTGTTTGGAATGTCTGCTTGAACTTGGATAAGACCACTTTGGATGCTTACTGCGGGTTCAATTGCACTGATAGAGCCTTCAAACGGTTTTTCTGGGTAAGCATCAACAAAGATGTCGATTGCTTGGCCAACATTGATGCGAGAGATATCAGTTTGAGAAACCGTGAAGCGCAGGCGCATAACACTTGTGTCTTCTAAGCGAACGATATCCGTACCTGATTGTAGGTATTGACCAAGGTAAACGTTACGAATACCAACCGTGCCATCGAATGGGGCGCGAATTTCACGACGCTCGATAGATGCTTTTAGGCTTTCAATGTCAGCAGATAGAGAGAAGTAGTTTGCTTCTGCTTCATCGTATGCTTCTTTAGAGATAGAGCCTTTTTTGAATAGACCTTGGTAACGCTTGTACTTAGCTTTAGCTGCAGGCAAGCGAGCTTGAGAACTCTTAAGGTTCGCTTTTTCTACGTCAGAATCTAGGCGAACTAATTGTTGGCCACTCTTAACGTCAGTACCTGACTCAAAAGAGATCTGGTCAATAACACCGCTGGTTTCGTTTGCTAGTGTCACACCTTGGTTAGGTTCAATGAAGCCGATAGCTTCAATTACCGGAACCCAATCGATCGGCTGAACTTCAGTTACCGTTACTGGAAATTCTGGTTCAGGGCGGTTGGCCATATACTCAGCAATTTTTTGTTGTTTGAACATGTTGAACCCAATAACGCTGCCGAAAAGAATTACAGCGATGAGTAACATGAAGAAAGTCCACTTTTTCATTATGGTCAAAACTCCGATCTAGTGTTTAATTATTGCATCCCAACTGGCTTCAATGGCGGCTTCTAATGCTGCCTCATCTAGTTGGTAAAATCCTAAAGAATGCTTTCGCGCTAGAGATACACTAGCCGCTAAGCTCAAGCCGCTTAATACTTCATTATGAAGCGGTTTAAACAGTCCTTGCTCTTTGCCCTCATTAAATAGCAGCTCAACTTGGGCAAACATTTCGCGTTCTAGTTCCCTGAAGTTTAGGCTATTTGTGATGGGTAAAGAGTCATACTGAACCCGATTTTTAATCGCAGCTAAATTCGTTCCCGCTAAGTCCCATATATTTAACCACATGGTTCTGTAGCGTTGCTTTATTGGGTCCGAATCATTAACTCCTTCTTGAACAGCATCTGCTACTCGTTGAGTTACGAGCACTCGAACGTCATCGATCAAGTGATCCTTATCTTCGAAGTAGCGATAGATAGTGCCTGCAGCCACTCCCGCCTCTTTTGCTAGTTTTTGCATTGAGAGGCCTTGAAAACCGACCTCTGAAATTAGCTTCTCTGCTGCAGAAAGTATTTGTTGGCGTTTATCCTGAGGTGCATGAGTTGTCATATTTACATCACCAGTGAATGAACGTTCATTCATTATAGCCTAAGAACCATACACATGTGCAACAAAGTTTTACATAAATGACGTAAAATTCTTGTAGAAGAGAACATAGCTTTCGTGGAGTTGCAGCATTATTATAGGCGCGCAACCAATTCGACCTTGTAAGAACAAATAGAGAATCAAATGAAACTGAACCCAAGACAAGATGAAGCCGTGAAGTATGTTTCTGGCCCCTGCTTAGTATTAGCAGGCGCTGGATCAGGCAAAACACGTGTTATCACCAATAAAATTGCTTATTTGGTTCAGGAATGTGGCTACAAGGCACGTAACATTGCTGCGGTGACCTTTACCAACAAAGCTGCGCGTGAGATGAAAGAGCGTGTTGGTCAAACCTTGGGTAAAGGTGAGTCGAAAGGATTAATTGTTTCGACATTCCATACTATGGGCTTAACGATTATTCGTCGTGAGTACAAAGCTTTGGGTCTTAAGGCGGGATTCTCTCTGTTTGATGACCAAGACCAGTTGGCCTTATTAAAAGAGCTAACAGAAAAGCAGATCGATGGTGATAAGGATCTGTTACGCGCTTTGATGAGTACCATTTCGAATTGGAAAAATGACATGCTGACGCCAGATCAGGCGAAAGCGCGCGCTCAAGGCGAACAAGAACAGCTATTTGCTTTCTGCTTTGAGATGTACCAAAAACAGATGAAGGCCTACAACGCACTCGACTTTGATGATCTGATTGCGATGCCGGTATTGCTACTCAAAACCAATCAAGAAGTGCGCGAGCGCTGGCAGTCGCGTATTCGCTACCTATTGGTGGATGAATACCAAGATACCAACACCAGTCAATATGAACTGGTTCGCCTACTGGTTGGAGAGCGTGGTCGTTTGACGGTAGTAGGTGACGACGACCAATCTATCTACTCATGGCGTGGCGCAAAACCGCAAAACTTGGTGTTGTTGGGTGAAGACTATCCTAACCTTCGCCTGATCAAACTAGAGCAAAACTACCGCTCAACCAGTCGAATCTTGCGTGCCGCGAACATCTTGATCGCCAATAACCCGCACGTTTATGAGAAGTCTCTATTCTCAGAGATTCCTGACGGTGAAAAGCTCAAGGTATTGAATGCCAAGAATGAAGAGCACGAAGCCGAACGTATTACCGGTGAGATCATCGCGCATAAGTTTTTGAACCGTACCGAATACAAAGATTATGCGGTGCTTTATCGCGGTAACCACCAATCTCGCCTGATTGAAAAAGCCTTGATGCAAAACCGTGTGCCTTACAAGATCTCTGGCGGCACTTCTTTCTTTGCTAGAGCAGAGATAAAAGACATCATGGCTTACCTGCGTGTGTTGGTGAACCCAGATGATGACAACGCCTTCCTACGTATTGTAAACACGCCGCGCCGTGAGATTGGCCCGGTTACGCTTGAGAAATTAGGCAGCTACGCCAACATGCGTGGTAAGAGCCTGTTTGAAGCCAGCTTTGAGATGGGCTTGGAGCAGACACTGACGGGACGTGGTTTAGAAAACTTGCGTCGATTCACTGATTGGATTGTTCGTATCTCAGATAACGCTGAACGTGGTAACACTGTGGATGCGGTTCGTGCGTTAGTTCGTGACATTAACTACGAAGATTGGCTATACGAAACCTCAGCAAGCCCGAAAGCGGCAGAGATGCGAATGAAGAACGTCTCTGATCTGTATAGTTGGATTGTGGCTGACCTCGAAGGTGACAACTACGATAAAGAAGAGAAAACACTTCGTGAGGTTGTTCAACGCTTAACACTGCGTGACATGATGGAGCGTGGTGAAGATGATGACGATGCAGACCAAGTTCAACTAATGACGCTGCACGCATCGAAAGGTCTAGAATTCCCTTATGTATTCTTGATGGGCACTGAAGAGGGCATCTTGCCGCACCAAACCAGTGTTGATGAAGGTAATGTAGAAGAAGAACGTCGTCTTATGTATGTAGGGATTACTCGAGCACAGAAAGAGCTGACCTTTACCAAGTGTCGTGAACGTCGCCAGTATGGTGAGTTGATTAAGCCAACACAAAGTCGCTTCTTAGATGAATTACCCCATGATGATGTGGAGTGGGAAAGTGTGAAGAAACCACAGTCCGCTGAAGAGCGAATGGAGAAAGGTCAGGCGCACATTGCTAACATTCGTGCGATGTTCAATAAGAAGTAACGTTCTCCTTGATTAGCACTATATAGAAGACAATAAAAAAGGTGACCTGATGGTCACCTTTTTTGAATTTGGCTTTTTTAATTACAGAACGGTGAATTACAGACCAGCAATCATGTGCTCGATAGCATCTTTGATTTCATCGTCTGAACAGTCCATACATGAACCTTTCGCTGGCATCGCGTTGAAGCCGTTGATTGCGTGGTCAGCTAGGATATCGCGACCTTGAGCAATACGAGGACCCCAATCACCAGCATCACCTGTTTTCGGTGCGCCACTTACGCCAGATGCGTGACAAGCGATACAAAAGGTACCGTAAACTGCTGCGCCATCACGAGGGCCTGTTGGTTCTGCGGCTACTGGCTCACTGCCGACTAGGTATACTTGGCCAACTGGTTTGATGCGTTCAGCAATTGCATCTTGCTCTGCTTCGCTTAGGCCTGAAGCCATTGCACCAGTTGAAAAGGTTAAAACTGCGATGACAACGCTTAAAATTCGACGAGACATATCCATTAAACTCACTTTACATTCCCAAGGTAAGTACATGCTTACCAATTTATAGTGTTGGAGGGGTGTTTTGGCTTTAAGCAGTAAAGAGCAACTGTTAAACCAATGTAAATAATGGGTGATTATATCCCGATAAGTTGTTGCAATAAACAACAACTTATAAGCTGTGGCGGGTTGTAGTACTCAAATAAGGGGTTTATCACATATTAACTGTCGAAAAAGAGACCAAACAGAAAAAAAAGTTAAAAAAGTACTAGACGGCATTGGGTGATATACGTATTATTCCACTCCGCCGACAGGGCATGCGCCTGTAGCTCAGCTGGATAGAGCGTTGGCCTCCGGAGCCAAAGGCCGAAGGTTCGAATCCTTTCAGGCGCGCCATCCGGTCTCTTACTTCGGTAAGTGAGAAATTGGCAGAAAAGAAATAATGGTGGCTATAGCTCAGTTGGTAGAGCCCTGGATTGTGATTCCGGTGGTCGCGAGTTCGAATCTCGTTAGCCACCCCATTCTTTCTTTACAAAATATCGGTAGCTTCGGCTTCCAGTGTTGATTCACTATCCCAAGAATCGATACAAAACTAGTCGGTGAATAGCGCAGCTTGGTAGCGCATCTGGTTTGGGACCAGAGGGTCGGGGGTTCGAATCCCTCTTCACCGACCACTATTTCAATAATCGCTTGCTAAGCGGTTATATAAAAAATTAGTGGTGGCTATAGCTCAGTTGGTAGAGCCCTGGATTGTGATTCCGGTGGTCGCGAGTTCGAATCTCGTTAGCCACCCCATTAATTTTGGTAGCTTCTTTGAAGTTCCCTGTTTGAGAAATCAAACGAAACGTCTCGGTGAATAGCGCAGCTTGGTAGCGCATCTGGTTTGGGACCAGAGGGTCGGGGGTTCGAATCCCTCTTCACCGACCACCTTAAGAAGCCTCGTCAGAAATGACGGGGCTTTTTTACGTCTGGAATTTAGATATTTTGAGACCAGAGGGTCGTGGGCTGGAGCGCCAGTCCGATCAAATCCCTCTTCACTGACCGATTTTAAGAAAGCTCATCAGAAATGATGAGCTTTTTTTCATCTGTAGATCACTAGATTGGAACCCAAGTGAGGTTCGCCTGACGTTCAAAGGATGTCTCTTCACCGATCACTTAAGAAGCCTCAACTAGCCGTCCGCGTCAGGAATGACAGGGCTTTTTTGCGTCTGGAATTTAGATAATTTGGTACCAAGAGGGCTGCGGACTGGATCGCCAGTTCTGTTCGACTCGCTCCTCTTTAGTAAGCTCCTTTTATAAGTAAGAATCCCACCTTCGATCTCCTCGATTATTGCGTCTTTATAGAAGCACTCCATTTATCAAATGAAAAGATCTATATCTAATTTTATATAAAATAACCGTTCAATAATTCGACAAATTAATAGGTCTGGTCTAGAGATTTTTGTGAAAAGTTGAATTTGGTTCTTAATTTGCTCACTAAGGCACGTATTTGACAGCTTTCTTCCTATCAAGCACTTCAAAATATCATCTAATTTACTAAGCCTTTGGGTTGCTTGTCTTCTATTTAGATAAGCAATGAAAATGGTTAAATATGTGGTCAATATAATCCTATCTAGTTGTTTTGTTTGTTTAAATTAACAAAGTTAGCGTTTGTTTCTATAGTGTTAATTATTTTCTGGAATAATTATTTGTTTTTATTGAATGGTAGTGAGATCTGCTTTGAACCACAGCTTTAGGTCTACAAGTAAGTAGTGGTAAGGGGTTTGTGAGTATTTATTACCGCTAATATAATGTTGATTTTTCTTACTATATGCTCTTTGAGTGAATAGTTATGTGTCACTTTTGCTTGCTAAGCGTTTAATGTCGACTTTTTATCCTATTTTTGTTGCTTTTCTGTGAATTATTTGCCAAATTGTCAACCGTATAAAATATCAGAACAATATTCTGGTAAGAATGGATTCAATTTTGCAGACAGGGCAGAAAGCTGCCAAAGCAGTAGAGGTCTGGTAATGTCACTTTTAGAAGTAAAAAATCTTCGTATCGAATACCCATCTCGTCATGGAGTTCACGCCGCAGTTAAATCGCTTTCGTTCAACATTGAACGTGGTGAGATCGTTGGTGTTGTAGGCGAGTCTGGTGCAGGTAAATCAACAGTAGGTAATGCTGTGATCGATTTGCTGAGCCCTCCCGGTCGCATTGCTAGCGGCGAGGTATTTCTGGATGGCGAAAAAGTCTCTGGCTTATCTCCTGAACAGATGCGTTCTGTTCGCGGCTCAAAGATTGGTTTTATCTTCCAAGATCCAATGACGTCTCTTAACCCTCTATTCACAGTAGAACAGCAGTTAAAAGAGACGATTCATGCCAACATGAAGGTTTCGGATCAAGAAGCCTACCAGCGTTCATTAGACTTGATGAACCAAGTGGGTATCCCACAACCAGAAAACCGTTTAAAGCAGTACCCACACCAATTCTCTGGCGGTATGCGTCAGCGTGTGGTTATCGCGATCGCATTGGCAGGTGAACCTGACCTTATCATCGCAGATGAACCGACAACGGCACTCGATGTGTCTATTCAAGACCAAATCTTAGGTTTGATTCGCGATCTATGTATTAAGAAAAACGTAGGTTGCATGTTGGTAACGCACGACATGGGCGTGGTATCTAACGTTACCGACCGCGTAGCCGTTATGTATCGTGGTGACTTAGTTGAGTTTGGCCCAACAGCGAAAGTTCTGGGCACTCCTGAACACCCATACACACATAGCCTTATCTCTGCGGTTCCTCGTTCAGACCGCAAACTCGATCGTTTCCCTCTTGTTAGCTACATCGAAGAAGCACAAGAGATGGAACCACTCGATGTGAAAAACCACTGGTTAGGTCAAAGCCAAGATCACCGTGATTACACTGGTCCACTGTTGAATGTTGAGAACGTAAACTTGCGCTTTACCACCAAAGATTCTTTCTTTGAGAGCCGCCGTGAGTACGTTCAGGCGTCAAACAACGTGAGCTTTGAAGTACATGAAGGCGAAACGTTTGGTCTAGTAGGTGAATCAGGTTCAGGTAAGTCAACGATCGCTCGTGTGATTGCTGGCTTGTACGCACCGAACTCAGGCAAGGTAACGTTTGAAGGCGTTGATCTTACTGGGCTTAAATCTGAAAAAGAACGTCGCCCGATGCGTCGTCAAATGCAGATGGTTTTCCAAAACCCTTACACATCAATGAACCCTCGAATGAAGATATTCGACATCATTGCTGAACCTATCCGATTCCATAAGCTTACTCGCAACGAAAATGAAACTCGTCAGATCGTGAACGACCTGCTAGAGCATGTTGGTTTAGGCAAGATGGCAGGGGTGAAGTACCCGCATGAATTCTCAGGTGGTCAACGTCAGCGTATTTCTATCGCTCGCGCTTTGGCAACTCGTCCGCGTCTTTTGATTTGTGATGAACCAACATCGGCACTGGATGTTTCGGTACAGGCTCAGATCCTTAACCTACTAAAAGACTTACAAGACGAGCTAAACCTAACCATGCTGTTCATCAGTCACGATCTACCGGTTATTCGCCAAATGTGTGACCGTGTTGGTGTGATGCAAATGGGAGAACTATTGGAAGTAGCGCCAACAGAGCAGCTGTTCCAATCGCCTCAGCATGAATACAGCAAACATCTGATTTCTTTAATGCCTGAATTTACAGGTTTAAGAGAAGAAAAAGCAGTGGCACAAGCCGCGGTATAAAAATCAGCAGGCTGGAGTTTAGCTTGCTAACAACAATAAACAGACGCAAATACAACAACTAGGGATCTGGATTCCCGCATGAAGGAGTTATGCAATGAAAACCATGAAAAGCAAATTAGCAGTAGCTTTAATGGCAGCTGGCCTAAGCTTTAGTGCAGCAGCAGCAGATATTACCGTTGGCTACGCAGCTGACCCAGTATCACTTGACCCGCACGAGCAGCTGTCTGGTGGCACACTGCAAATGTCTCACATGGTGTTTGACCCTCTAGTACGTTTCACTCAAGAGATGGATTTTGAAGGCCGCCTAGCATCTAGCTGGGAGCGTGTTGATGAAACGACTTTCCGCTTCAACCTACGTAAAGGTGTGAAATTCCACTCTGGTAACGAACTGACTGCTGATGATGTTGTGTGGACTTTTGAACGTCTACAAGCTTCTCCAGACTTTAAGTCTATCTTCACGCCATACGAAAAAATGGTAAAAGTGGATGACTACACAGTTGAGCTAGTATCAAAAGCGGCTTACCCACTAGTACTACAAACAGCAACTTACATCTTCCCAATGGACAGCAAGTTCTACTCTGGCCAAACAGCGGAAGGTAAAGACAAGTCTGAGCTAGTTAAGCACGGTAACTCGTTTGCTTCGACTAACGTTTCAGGTACTGGTCCTTTCATCGTAACGCAGCGTGAGCAAGGCGTTAAAGTAACGTTCGAACGTTTCAACGATTACTGGGATACAGAAACTGAAGGTAACGTAGACAAGCTAACACTTGTGCCAATCAAAGAAGACGCAACACGTGTTGCAGCACTTCTTTCTGGCGACGTTGATATGATTCACCCAGTAGCACCAAACGATCACAAGCGTGTTAAAAACGCTAAGAACATCGATTTAGTAACGCTACCTGGTACTCGTATCATCACGTTCCAAATGAACCAAAACAGCAACGAAGCTCTTAAAGATGTTCGCGTTCGTCAGGCGATTGTTCACGCAATCAACAACGAAGGTATCGTTAAGAAGATCATGAAAGGTTTCGCAACAGCTGCTGGTCAGCAAAGCCCAACAGGCTACGCGGGTCACAACGAAGACCTAGTTCCTCGTTACGATCTGAAAAAAGCGAAAGAGCTGATGAAAGAAGCGGGTTACGAAGATGGCTTTACGCTAACTATGATGGCTCCAAACAACCGTTACGTGAACGATGCGAAAGTAGCGCAAGCGTCTGCGGCAATGCTGTCTAAGATTGGTATTAAAGTTGATCTTAAGACTATGCCTAAAGCACAGTACTGGCCTGAGTTTGACCTATGTTCAGCAGACATGATGATGATCGGCTGGCACTCAGATACAGAAGATTCAGCTAACTTCAACGAGTTCCTAACTATGACTCGTAACGAAGAGACTGGCCGTGGTCAATACAACTGTTCTGGTTACTCAAACCCAGAAATGGATGCGATTGTAGAAGCTTCTAACACTGAAACTGACCCAGTTAAGCGTTCTGAAATGCTGAAAGGCGTTGAAGCAACACTTTACAACGACGCAGCATTCGTACCGCTACACTGGCAAAGTGAAGCGTGGGGCGCGAAGTCTAACGTAGGTGCAGCAGACGTAGTAAACCCAATGGTTATGCCTTACTTCGGCGACCTAGTTGTAAAATAATCTAGCTTGCTAGAATCGAGAGCCTGAAGCTTTTCAGGCTCTCAAATTATTAAGAAATAGATTTAAGTTTCGGTATTTGGTCTTCCTTCAGTCTGGCTAAATACCTTTTTTAAGACTGAATTTTGTTATCTAGTCGCGGATTTCGATTAGATAGTCATGGATAGATAAGGGGCAAGGAATGGTTACGTTTCTGGTCAAGCGCCTGTTTCAGGCACTGATAGTGATGTTTGTGATCAGTTTGGTGGCGTTTGCCATTCAGGATAACCTGGGCGACCCGTTGCGTGAGTTAGTCGGTCAATCTGTTTCAGAATCGGAGCGTCAAGCGCTGCGTGATGAACTCGGCTTAAATGATCCCTTCATTACAAAATACACTCGCTTTGTGGGCGCAGCTCTACAAGGTGATCTTGGTACTTCATATTTCTTTAAACGCCCAGCTGTGGACGTAATCTTAGATAAACTAGTCGCAACGCTTGAACTTGTGTTTGGTGCTTCTCTGATCATTGTTTGTCTGTCGATTCCACTTGGCGTTTATTCTGCAATACACCCAAAAAGCTTCTTCACTAAACTGGTGATGGCGGGCAGTAGTATCGGCATTTCTGTGCCTGTTTTCTTAACCGCAATCATGTTGATGTATGTATTCTCTATTGAATTAGGTTGGCTGCCGTCGTTTGGACGTGGTGAGACCGCAAACTGGTTTGGTTGGGAATCTGGCTTCTTAACGATAGATGGCCTTGCGCACTTAGTGCTGCCGAGTATTGCTCTAGCATCTATCATGCTGCCTCTGTTTATTCGTCTAGTACGCTCTGAAATGCTAGAGGTTCTTAGCTCTGAATACATCAAGTTTGGTAAAGCAAAAGGCCTAGCGCTGAACAAGATTTACTACCAACACGCTTTGAAAAACACAATGCTGCCAGTATTAACGGTAGGTGGTGTTCAAATCGGTACTATGGTGGCTTACACCATTCTTACTGAAACCGTATTCCAATGGCCGGGCACCGGCTTCCTATTCCTTGAAGCGATTAACCGAGTGGATACACCACTGATTACCGCATACGTTATCTTCGTTGGCCTAATCTTCGTAGTAACGAACACCATTGTTGACTTGCTATACGGCATTATTAACCCAACAGTGAACATCACAGGGAAAGGAGCATAATCATGGAACAAACAACAACAGCTCCATCTCGTTGGGAGCGATTCAAGCAGTCAGATATTCTGTACTACTTCTTACGTGACAAAGTGGCAATGGTCAGCTTTGCGATCTTTGCAGCCTTTTTAGTGATGGCACTAGCGGCACCGATTTTAGCGCCAACAGACCCGTATGACGTGACGTCTATCGATATCATGGATTCAGAGTTGCCACCATCTTGGATGGAAGACGGCGAAGAGCGTTTCTTACTGGGTACTGATGAGCAAGGTCGTGACATCCTATCGACGATGCTTTACGGCTCTCGCCTTTCATTGACGATTGGCTTCTTAGCGGTTGGCCTTCAGCTGACTCTAGGTATCATCATTGGTTTGTCTGCGGGTTACTTCGGTGGTCGTATCGATAGCTTCTTGATGCGTTTTGCCGATGTTCAGCTTTCGTTCTCAACCATGATGGTTGCGATCATTGTCTCGGCTATCTTTAAGGCAAGTTTCGGTAGTGACTTCTACGCGCAATATGCCGTTGTTATGCTGGTGGTGATCATCGGTATTGCCGAATGGCCGCAGTATGCTCGTACGATTCGTGCATCGGTATTGGCAGAGAAGAAGAAAGAGTACGTAGAAGCGGCTCGTGTGATGGGCTTCAGAGCACCTCGCATCATGTTCCGTCATATTCTGCCTAACTGTTTATCACCGATTTTGGTTATTTCTACTGTACAGGTGGCAAATGCCATCATGTCAGAGGCGGCACTTTCTTTCCTAGGTTTAGGTCTTCCGGTAGACCAACCGTCACTCGGTGCCCTGATCAGTACTGGTTTTAACTACATTTTCTCAGGAGCATGGTGGATCACAGCATTCCCAGGTGTGCTTTTGGTAACATTAGTTCTAGTTATTAACCTACTAGGCGACTGGTTACGTGACGTGTTTAACCCTAAAATTTATAAAGGGTGATAGCGCGGTTTGATTTTTAGAAAAAAAAGTCACTAAACTAAGAGCCGTAAGCAATTACGGCTCTTTTTTTGCTTAATGGATCTGGAACTTAGTATCATTGATACTGTCAATAATACTTAAAATGGAATTCATGTTTTATCGACATTGATTCGGTAATAATTAACCCGTAAGGGTTTAAGTGGTGGTTATGAAATTGACAATGAATGCTGTATGTCGTGCTGTGATGAGAAATTATCGTATGGGGCTTATCGCTGCATCCCTTTTGGTATCGAGCCAAGTTAGTGCAGAATCGGTTCTATGTGATGCTACTCAGGCAAGCACCAATCAATTACCACAGCTAGAGCAGTCATGTCCGATTGGTAAAGGAGTTTGGGGTAGCAAGGCACCTAAACGCCATTCAGATAACGAGTTGTTTTGGGTTCAATGTGGCCTGCTGAACAAGCCTTTGTCGCTGAACCGTGCAAAACCTCTATATGAAAAGATCTCGACTAACGTTTGGATGAAGCTGGAAGGAAGTGACTACCGTTGCTTAATCGGCCCTTACTCTACCTTCTCTGATGCGAGAAAAGACCTAGCTCAAGTACGTAAGGTTCCGGGTTACGGTGAAGCCTTTATTCGTATGGTTGATAAGTCGAAAACTTCATCACAACCTATCGTTGCAAAAGCGGCAGCACCTAAAGCCGTCGAATCCAAAGCGGTTAAGCCTAAAGCTCCGGCAAAGCCAGTCGCTAAACCAGCACCGAAACCTGTGGTTGCAACTCAAGCGGCAACCAGCGCTGCTGCAATTCAAGCGTTCCCAAGTAGTGGTACAAGCTCAAACAACGACCTTGATATCGAAATTCGTGTGACGGCCAATGTGGCGGGCTCTCAATATGCGATACCTTACCTTCTTGATCACCAACAGCAGTTTTACATGGAACAAGGCAAGCCTTGGAGTCGCCTAGATTACGCCAGTGCTGAGCTAGTGTGTAAGCAGGTTAACATGAAGCTGATGACTGAAAAGCAATGGCAGAGCATCTTAGGTTCAAAGGTTATGGAAAAACAGAACTGGCCAATGCATCTACCTTATTGGGGCGCAGATAAGAAAGGTCTGTTTACCAACGGTAACGTGAATCAATTGAAAGGCTCTTCACTGCTTAACGTGATGTGTGTGAAGTAACTCCGACATACAGTAATACCAAACAAGCCTCAGCCATCGCTGGGGCTTTGTTGTTTTTACATCTTTCTTTTTCAATCTTGGTCTAAGTTATTGATGTTCACTTCTTCAAAACGAATTTGATTAAATATCGTTAGAAATTGTTCAAATAGAGCCTTTGATGCGTAGAAAACCATAACTCAAGCAATAAGGTGATTGAGATTATGAGTTTGAAGAAACGATTAGAAGACGTAGCTCCGCGCTTCGAAGCGGGTGGTAAGTACGAAAAGCTATATCCTGTGTATGAGGCTTTTGCGACCATCTTTTATACTCCCGGGAACGTAAACCGCGGCATAACCCATGTTCGAGACAGTATAGATCTTAAACGCATCATGATTCTGGTGTGGCTAGCAACTTTTCCCGCAATGTTCTGGGGTATGTACAACGTAGGTCATCAAGCCATGATGGGTTTGACTGTGACCTATTCTGGCGCAGAGCTTACCTCCATCATCGACAGCAGTTGGCGTTTATCGTGGGCGTTTGGTAGTGCTGACGCTATAGTCTCCAGTGGATGGGGAAGCCAGATGTTTCTCGGTGCTCTCTACTTTCTTCCCGTTTATGCCACGGTATTTGTGGTTGGTGGCTTTTGGGAAGTCTTATTTGCGGTTGTGCGAAAGCACGAGGTGAATGAAGGTTTCTTTGTTAGCTCGGTTCTCTTTGCTTTAATTCTTCCACCAACCATTCCGCTATGGCAGGCCGCTCTGGGTATCACCTTTGGTATTGTCGTAGCCAAGGAGTTGTTTGGTGGTACTGGGCGAAACTTCCTTAACCCTGCGCTCGCAGGTCGAGCATTTCTTTACTTTGCCTATCCTGCCAACATGTCAGGTGGTTTGGTTTGGGTAGCCGCTGACGGCTATTCAGGAGCGACTCCGCTGAGCCAGTGGTATGAAGGCGGAAGCTCGTCACTCATCAACAACATGACAGGTGAGGCTATCACTTGGATGGATGCCTTCATCGGTAATATTCCAGGTTCGATGGGCGAAGTGTCTTCACTGCTTATTATGCTGACCGGTGTAATTCTGATTGTGATGAAGATAGCCTCTTGGCGCATTGTTGCGGGTGTGATTGTTGGTCTGGTGGTGACTTCGAGCTTGATGAACTGGATTGGCTCAGAGACTAACTCTATGTTCTCGATGCCGTTCTACTGGCACTTTGTGTTGGGTGGTGTGGCATTTGGTACCTTCTTTATGGCAACGGATCCGGTTTCCGCGGCATTCACTAATCAGAGTAAGTGGGCTTACGGGATCTTGATTGGTGTAATGACGGTCGGTATCCGAGTGCTCAATCCTGCTTATCCAGAGGGCATTATGCTCGCTATCTTGTTTGCTAACCTGTTCGCACCATTGTTCGACTTTGTTGTAAAAGAGCAAAACATCAAACGCAGACAAAAACGCACAGCACGATAAGAAATGAGATCCAAAAGAAAAAGGCTTGCATCAACGCAAGCCTTTCCATTTTGATCACGATTGATTTGAAGTTGATTTAACTCCACTTCAAATCAATCTCGAACGGTTGTGTGCTACCACAGTGTTCACCACACATTTCATCATAAGCGCTGTTATGAATGAGGGTTGCCGACGCCACACCTTGATCACTAAAGTGGTCACGTGCTTGATTGACACTCAAAAACTTCATTGGGTGCTGGTGGTCGTCCTTAATTAACTGCTTTTGCTCGCCAACGACTTGGTAAGCTAAGTAAATCCCGCCTTCAAATGATTCAATTAGTAGATTCATCACAAACTCCATTGCTGTTCTTAATAGGTCTTTGTTTTGGTATTTACGTTAATAGTTGTTTGAAGGTTCATGTGGTTTAAAAATGAAAAAACCAGAAGCACAGCTTCTGGTTTCTGATTAAGTCATCAAACTAACTCAGTGATTAGTTGATTTTCTGCATGATGCTCACATGACCTGTTGTTACTCCGCTTGGAGTCATTTTTCGGCGAGTTAACAGCCCTTCATCCCAACTGGTACCTGCTGGTTGATACTCCCACTTGATGATGTATTCTTGGCTGTAGCCATTTTCATCAACAGGACATTGAGCTCCTGAACCAGGAACATAGCCATTGTCTGTATCATCACAGAAGCGTACTACTGAGTTTAGCTCTGTTAGTGTTGCTTTTGATGCGCGTCCCGTCGTGTTGAACCACCAGTAGTCAATTGCAGCAAGCTCTTCATATGTATATTTATTGCCTGCGTTTTCAAGATTCTCTGGCGAGTTTGAATTACACTCTTGTCCTGATACTGTAGCTCCTTCAGCATCAAATACCATTCTCATCACTGCGCTCTGTCCATCAGCACAAATCTGCGTAGTATCCCAAGTACCAGTAAAATCTACGTATCTCTCGTCGTTAGGGGCTTCTACTTGATAGAAGAAGTTTAAACTTTCTTCGATACGTTTTGCTTCACTAGATTTATCTGATGGATCGTTTAGCTCTGTTTTTGAACGAACCTGAGTGTATATTTTTGTAATTGGGTCATAACTACCAGAAAGAGTTTCATATTGGTATGAAGGAGTTACATCACCTTCATTTCGATCATCTTCTAGCTTATTTGGAGTGTAATGGTTGAGAGCTTGTTGGTTGCCCTCAATGAAAGGTACCCAGCCGTAACTTTCTGTTTTAGGTGTTGTATCTTCTTTGCTTTTATCGATCAAAAGGTAAGAAAATGGGGAGTTTAGACTGAAGTTAGGGTGAGCCTGTTGACTACAATTTGTTGAATCTCCCGTCAGCTCACAGTTTATATGACCTTCGGCTGTTGCGCCTGATAACAAAAAGTCGCTTTCAGCAACGACTAAAAGTCCATTGGCAGAATCTTGATAAGTGAAGTAGGGCATACCACGTGTATTTTCAAACACAGTTTCTGGAAGCATTTTGTCAGCGTGAACTAAGATGGTCTTTTTATTAGGGTTATTAATAGGATCTTCAATATCATACTGTCTCACCATGATTGAGCGGATATATTGCCCATTTTTTGCTACAAATGGGTTCGCTTCATCACTACCACGAACGGTTCCAGATTTTTCTCCGAATGCATTTTCCATATGAGTTAATGCTTCAGATTCACTGATAATTGAACTTACTCCTACAGCTGTCAGGAAATCTGTAACAGAATCGCGGTCATCAAGACTTAGATCTTTCATCTTCGCTAACGTAGCAGCATCAGGAGCACGCAGCATATCTGGAATTGTCAGTACTTCATCTGAAGTGTTACCAAATTGGTTATCTAAAGACTGAAGTAGGATTGCTAAATTCAGAGCTCGATCGTATTTTCCCGCCGCTTCAAATGGAGTCAGTACATCACGGTTTGATGCTGCACCTACTTTTAAGCCGTTTTCACCACCGATGAAGAAGGTAACCGTGTCGCTAGTTTTAGCCGTAAATTCGCCTTCACTATTCGTAACGCCGTTTAATCCAGAACTGGTGTTGTAGTAGATACCTTCAACAACTGCATCGATAAATTTGTTGGTTGTTGTCGATGGTTCTGTCGGTGTTGTTACACCTGAGTTAGAACTATCGCTACCACAACCTGTTAAAGCCACTGCAATCGCTGCTGCGAGAATACTCACTTTTTTCATTACTCGTACATCCTTTATGTAATAGAGCTATTTGTTATTTTTATGCGTGTAATTTTATAGCGCGCGATTGTAGTGTGATCTTTCTTCCAAGTTAAGGGTGTGAAACGCTGTTCGGTTAATAAACATTCTAACCATGCGGTAAAAAACAAAAAAAGCCGACACAGGTCGGCTTTTTATAATATTTCTTTGACTTACAAAGAGTTAACGCATAGTTACGAACTCTTCGCTGCCCGTTGGGTGAATTGCCACAACAGAGTCGAAGTCTGCTTTGGTTGCGCCCATCTTCATTGCAACGCCGAAGCCTTGAATCATTTCATCAACAGTGAAGCCGATGCCGTGTAGGCCGACTACTGTCTCTTCTTCGCCAGCACATACTAGCTTCATCTTACAAGGTTGGCGGTGCTTAGTTACTGCTGTGTACATAGCAGTGAAGCCCGATGTGTATACCTTGATGTTGTCTTTGCCGTACTGCTCTTCAGCTTCTTGAGTCGTTAGACCGATCGTGCCGATAGGTGGGTGGCTGAATACAACAGTAGGTACTAGCTTGTAGTCCATCTTCGCGTTGGTTTGACCGTTGAATAGACGCTCAGAAAGCTGACGACCTGCTTTAACAGCTACAGGAGTTAGCTCGATACCGCCTTCCATGATGTCACCAACACAGTAGATGCCAGGAACGTTAGTTGCTTGGAACTCGTCTACTTTGATGTAGCCACGGTCGTTCGTCTCAACGCCAGTTGATGCTAGGTTGATAGCGTCAGTCGCTGGGTGGCGGCCGATAGCCCAGATAAGGTGGTCAACGTTTTGAGTGTTGCCGTTCTCTAGGTGTAGAGTCAGTGTGCCGTCCGCTTCTTTCACAACTTCTTTAGGCACTGAGTGCGTGTGAAGTGTTGGACCTTCTGCTTCCATTACTTCTACTAGCGTTTCGATGATCATTGGATCGAAGCTACGTAATGGAGATTCTTTACGGCAGAACAGGTGTGTTTCTGTTCCAAGTGCGCTTAGTACGCCTGCGATTTCAACCGCGATGTAGCCAGCACCAATAACTGCAACGCGTTTTGGTTGCTCCATCAGGTCGAAGAAGCCATTTGAATCGATGCCGTATTCTGCACCTGGGATGTTTGGAATCGTTGGACGACCACCTACCGCGATCAGGATGTGATCTGCTGTGTAGTGTTCACCGTTCACTTCAACAGTTTTTTCATCAACGAACTTAGCAAAGCCTTTGATTACGTTTACTTTGTTGTTACCCAGTACGCGGTCGTAAGATTGGTGGATACGACCAATGTACGCTTGGCGATTTTCAACCAGTTTGCCCCAGTTGAAGCCTTTTACGTCAACATCAAAGCCGTAGTCTTCAGAGTATAGGTTGATCGCTTCAGCTACTTGAGCGCCGTGCCACATTACCTTTTTAGGAACACAACCAACGTTTACACAAGTACCGCCAAGGTCTTGAGCTTCGATAAGTGCAACTTTTGCACCGTGCATAGCAGCGCGGTTTGCTGATGCGATGCCGCCTGAACCGCCACCGATACAGATGTAATCAAAATGAGTCGCCATTACTTTCTCCATTTATTGAAGGTTGTAGTCACAGTGAGAGCACTGGATACCTACGTCCTATAGATTCTTAAATTGTCTAATTATTATATTGAGGGCAGATCGGTTGAACTCAATCTCCCTGTTTAAAATTTATTCGTCCACATCACAGTCTGTTGAAGATTCTTCAGTCTATGATGTGGATTCGAGATTACTCGGGTACGATCCACTCTACTTTGAAGTGACCGGTTGCCGGTGCAATTGCTTCCTTCAAGAATGGAAGAATCTCGTTCATTTGGCTTTCTAGTTTCCAAGGTGGGTTGATAACAATCATGCCTGATGCTGTCATGCCACGCTCGTTGGTGTCTGGTGATACGCCAAGTTCGATTTGTAAAATCTTGTTGATGCCTAAGCCTTCAAGGCCTTCGATCATGTCTTCGATGTCACAACGGTTTACTACCGGGTACCAAATTGCGTAGATACCGGTTGCCCAGCGCTTATGGCTTTGAGCAATCGCAGTCACTACATCGCGGTACTCTCTTGCTAGCTCATAAGGCGGATCGATAAGTACCAAACCACGACGCTCTTTTGGTGGCAGGCTACCTTTTAAGCGTTGGAAACCATCTTCTTTGTAGATAGATACCTGACGATCGCGGTGGAACTCTTGCTCAAGCAGCGGGTGATCGGCTGGGTGAAGCTCAGTTAGTACCATACGGTCTTGGTCGCGCAGGTGGGCACGGGCAACACGTGGTGAACCCGGGTAGTAGCGCAGCTTGTCGCCGTTGTTTAGCGTTGAGATAGACTCAAGGTAGCTTTGAATGTCTTCAGGAAGGTCTTTTTGCTCCCACACGCGTGCAATACCTTGCTTGTATTCACCAGTTTTTTCAGACCATTCATGCGTTAAGTCGTAACGACCTACACCAGAGTGAGTGTCATGATAAACAAAAGGCTTATCCTTCTGTTTCAAAGAATTAAGAATAAGGCTCTGTACGATATGCTTTACTACGTCGGCATGGTTACCTGCGTGGAAGCTGTGGCGATAACTTAACAAATTAAACTCTCGTAACACTCTCGATTTAGAGTGTGGTTAGTGTAGGTGGGGTTAATCAGACCATTATAACCCTCAATGGAACATAAATTCTCGAACAATTCAGGAACAGTCGTTCGCAATATGTGGTTAGTTATTGGTTCTACTATTGAAATTTGCTTTATTGGGCACTATTTAATAACTATTCGCAGGTGATTTTTTTAGGGCGAACCTGAGCCTGATGACTGTAAGACGACCTCATTACAAAAAAGACGAAAGTCTCTAAAGCCAAAGGAATGTTTATATGTCTAATCCGCTATTAACCTTCACGGACTTACCTCCGTTTTCACAAATCAAACCTGAGCACGTTAAGCCAGCGGTTGAGCAAGTGATTGAAGCGTGTCGCAACAAGATAGAACAAGTACTTGAAGGTAATACTTCACCAAGCTGGGACAACCTAGTTGCTCCGATTGAAGAAGTGGATGATCGTTTAGGCCGTATTTGGTCACCAGTAAGCCACATGAACTCTGTTGTGAACAGCGACGAACTGCGAGAAGCGTATGAGAGCTGTTTGCCAGTATTGTCTGAGTACGGCACTTGGGTTGGTCAACACAAAGGCTTGTTTGAAGCGTACAAAGCGATCAAGGCGAGTGAAGCATTCTCAGCATTAAACCGAGCTCAACAAAAAACCATAACAGACGCACTGCGTGACTTCGAACTGTCAGGCATTGGCTTGCCAGCAGACGAGCAGCACCGTTACGGCGAGATCAGCAAGCGCCAGTCTGAGCTAGGCTCTCAATTCTCGAACAACGTACTTGATGCAACCATGGGTTGGAGCAAGCAGATCACAGACGTCGCTGAATTAGCGGGTATGCCTGAATCAGCACTGGCGGCAGCTCAAGCGGCAGCGGAGTCTAAAGAGCAAGACGGTTACCTACTGACTCTAGATATCCCATCATACCTACCTGTGATGACTTACTGTGATAACCAAGAACTACGTAAAGAGTTGTACGAAGCTTACGTAACTCGTGCTTCGGATCGCGGTCCAAATGCCGGTAAGTGGGACAACACTGAGATCATCACAGAGCAGCTTAAACTGCGTCACGAGATCGCTCGTATGCTGGGCTTTAGCACCTACAGCGAGAAGTCACTGTCGACTAAAATGGCTGAAACGCCAGATCAGGTTCTTGGCTTCCTAAACGACCTAGCAGTAAAAGCAAAACCACAAGGTGAACGCGAAGTTGAAGAGTTGCGTCAGTTTGCGGAAAAAGAGTTTGGTGTTTCTGAACTAAACCTGTGGGATATCGCTTACTACAGCGAAAAACAGAAGCAGAACCTGTTTGAGATCTCTGATGAAGAGCTTCGTCCTTACTTCCCGGAATCGAACGTGGTTTCAGGCCTGTTTGAGGTACTGAATCGTGTGTTTGGTATGTCGGTAACAGAGCGTGAAGGCGTCGATACATGGCATGAGTCAGTTCGCTTCTTTGATATCTTTGATGCGACAGGTGCACTGCGCGGTAGCTTCTACCTAGACCTATACGCACGTGAACACAAACGTGGCGGAGCTTGGATGGATGACTGTCGTGGTCGTCGTATTACTGAATCTGGCGATCTACAAACACCAGTCGCTTACCTAACGTGTAACTTCAACAAGCCAGTTGGTGATAAGCCAGCACTGTTTACTCACGATGAAGTCGTGACTCTGTTTCACGAGTTTGGCCACGGTATCCACCACATGCTAACGCAAGTTGAAGCGGGCGCAGTTGCGGGTATCAATGGTGTACCTTGGGATGCGGTTGAGCTACCAAGTCAGTTCTTAGAAAACTGGTGTTGGGAAGAAGAAGCGCTGTCATTTATCTCGGGTCACTTCGAAACGGGTGAAGCATTACCAAAAGAGATGCTAGAGAAGATGCTGGCAGCGAAGAACTTCCAATCAGCGATGTTTATCCTGCGTCAGCTAGAGCTTGGTTTATTCGACTTTACGTTACACACAGAGTACGACCCAGAAGTGGGAGCTCGCGTACTCGAAACGCTAGCAGACGTGAAATCTAAGGTATCGGTATTGCCAAGCTTAGATTGGAACCGTTTCTCTCATAGCTTTGGTCACATCTTTGCTGGTGGTTACAGCGCGGGTTACTACAGCTACCTATGGGCAGAAGTGCTTTCAGCAGATGCGTTCTCTGCGTTTGAAGAAGAGGGCATCTTCAATACTGAAACCGGTAATCGCTTCCTAAACAACATCCTTGAGATGGGTGGCAGTGAAGAGCCGATGGAGCTGTTCAAACGCTTCCGTGGTCGTGAGCCACAAATCGATGCGATGCTGCGTCATGCGGGTATCAGCGCTTAATATAGTGCTGACCAGAATGTAAAAGAGCCTCCTTGTGAGGCTCTTTTTGTATCGATTTATCAAACGATTATGGATTCACATTGCGGTTGATAGGGTTCTGTAATGAAATCAGTGTCTCTGTCGACTGAACTTCATCGATCGCTTGCAGCTTATCGATCAGTACAAACTGCAGCTCTTCAATAGACTTACACATCAGCTTTACAAAGATATTGTAAGCACCAGTGGTGTAATACGCCTCAACCACTTCATCTAAGGCATTCAGCTTGGCGATCGCCGAGTGGTAATCTTTGGCAGCATTGAGGTTGATACCAATAAAGCAACACACGTCGTAACCCAGTTTTTTGGTATTTACCACAACCTCGGTACGCTCAATAATGTCGGCCGATCTCATTTTCTCGATACGGACGTGAATGGTCGCAGGGCTTACGTCAAACTGCTTTGCCATCTCGGCATAAGGCGTACGAGCATCTTCCATTAAGGTTTTCAGAATGGCACGGTCTAGGTCATCGAGACGAGCGGTGGTTGTGGACATGCTTAACCCTTAGATTTAATGAAAATATATTGGCTAGAGTACATATCATAGCCAAGGGTGATAATATTAGCAGCAACGATGATGTTAGGGTGAATTCAGTGCGATTTTGGGTGTTATTTATTGCGATGTGTTGGAGCGTATTTGCTTCGGCGCAGACAAAAGATGTATTGGTGATCCATTCCTACCATCAAGGTTTTTTCTGGACGGATGATTTTCATAAAGGATTATCAGACGAGCTCGATCGTGATGGGTTGTCTTACCGTGTCGTTTATCTCGATAGTAAACGTACTCAAAACCCAGAATACCTAGAGCGTGTGTATCAGCTTTATCACACCAAGCTGCAGCATGAAGAATTTGCAGCGATTGTCGTTAGTGATAACAACGCACTCAACCTAATGAAGCGTCTTGCGCCTGATCTCAAGGGCACACCAGTCATCTTTGGTGGTATTAACAATTTCTCCCCTAAAATGATCGAAGGTTTGAACGCGACGGGCATCACCGAAGATATCGACTTAGTGGGCAATATTGAGCTGGTTAAGCGTCTTCAATCGACCGTAAAGAAGATCTACATAGTTACTGATCACTCGGTCACGGGTGAGGCGATTCGTTCTCAAATCGATCTTTTCATCAAAACTCATCCGGATTTTTCTGATCTCGTTGAGCACTATGTGCCGGATTCTTACCAAGAACTAATGGAATTTTCTCAACGTGCTGATCTAGGTAAAAGTTTACTGTTTTGGGCCTATTACCGCGATGCTCAAGGCCGAGTGAGCAGCGATGAAGATTGGCGACAACTGAATATTAAGACCCAGATGCCACTGTATATGGTGCACGATTTGGGGCTTGGTTTTGGTGCGATTGGTGGTGTAATTCAAAGTGGCGAAACGCAAGGTCGAGACACCGGACGTGTGTTATTGAATGTGTTGAATCACCCTGATGAGCCATTACCGTTAGTGGTGGCTGGCGCTCCGGAAATCAAACTCGATTATCAACAGATCTCTCGTTGGGATTTGGGCGCTGAAAATGAAGCCTCGGTGACATTCCTCAACAAGCCTAAGTCATTCTTAATGCGCTACCGAGATGAAATTCGCACCATCGGCTTAATGTTCTTGAGCATGTCGTGTGTTATCGCGGTGTTGGTGTATTACCTTAATCGCCTCAAAAAGAGCGAACGTGCCAGTCGCCAAAGCCAACGACTGCTTGAATCGATATTCGATCAGAGCCTGCAATTTATGGGCATCATCGATAAGGGCGGCGTATTGTTGTCGAGTAACAGCAAACTGCATGAGCTGCTTTACAATCAAGGCTATAAATTGGGAACGCCGCTTCAACAACATCAACACTGGGAAGATTCCGCTGGTGAGGTGTTGAGAGAATACTTCGCCGCAAAAGGTGAACATCCAGCTCTTAGATTTGAGGCTGAGGTGTGGTGTCGCGACCGTGGTGCGATGGTTTTGGATATTTCACTGAAGCCAATGCCGGGCACGGAAGAAGACGATATTCAGTTCTTGTTTGAAGCGCGTGATGTCACCTCACGTAAGCTTGCGGAAAATAAGCTGTTCCAACGTGAAGCGAACCTAAAACTGTATTACGACAAACAGCCCGTGATGATGATTACCCTCGATGGTAATAACCGCATTCAACAAGTGAACCAGTTTGCCGAAGAGTTATTGGGTTACCCACTGGATCAGCTACTAGGCCATCGCCCTAGAGAATTCTATGTTGACGAGAACGCGATGATTCCTCGTCATATTCTGCTGCAACCACAGCACAAGATTCGTGGTGTGTGGCGTCGTGATATTGAATATCGTCATGCCGATGGCAGCACAATCTGGATTCGAGAAAATATCCGCCCGCTGGTGGAGTCTGATCAGCTACTGATTGTGGGTGAAGATATCACCGAAACACACGAGTTGTCTGAAAAGCTAGAGTATCAAGCACAGTACGATCTGTTGACTGACACCTTTAACCGCAACCACTTTGAGCAAGAGTTGCAAAAGGCGCTGAAAGAGGTTGAGAGCCACATGCGTACCCATGCGATGTTGTTCTTAGACCTAGACCAATTGAAAGTCTTGAACGACACCGCAGGACATGAAGCGGGCGATGCGGCGATCTTGTTTAGCGCTCAACTGCTCGAAGATGTGCTGCCATACAATGCGGTGTTGGCACGAATGGGTGGTGACGAGTTTGCAGTATTAATTAAAGACTGTACCGAACGCGACGCTGTGAATGTGTGTCGCAGTATTATCTCGATGATGAGTGAGAATCCGTTCTTGTGGGATGATATTCGCCTCAATCTGACTTGTTCTATCGGCATTCGATTGATTGACCATACCGCGGCTTCACCGCAGATGGTGCATGCTCAAGCCGATGCAGCGTGTCATGCGGCCAAAGAAGAAGGTCGTAACCGCTATAACCTTTACCATCAAGATGATGAAGACCTACGTCGTCGTCACCTAGAGATGGAGTGCGTGAACCTAGTGCATGAAGCCTTGGCCAATGATCGCTTAGAGTTGTTTGCACAGCGTATTCTTGGCTTAGACGAAGAAAGCGAGAAAATGCACTTTGAAATATTGGTGCGCATCAAGAACATCAAAGGGGAGTACATCTCTCCGGGGATCTTCATGCCAGCCTCTGAGCGCTATAACATCGCGCACTTGATTGACCGCCAAGTGGTGGGGCAAACGCTGAACTGGTTAGAGCAACGCCCACATCTGATTGATGAGCTAGGGATGTGCTCAATCAACCTTTCTGGTCACTCGATGGGTAACCGAGAGTTTGTTGAATTCCTGATAGATAGCTTGAGCAACTCGTCGATACCGTGTCATAAGATTTGTTTGGAGATCACCGAAACGGCTGCGATGAGTAACATGAAGCAGGCGATAAAGTTCTTCACTCGTATTAAAGAGCTTGGTTGCATGATTGCACTGGATGATTTCGGTTCTGGTTTATCGTCGTTTGGTTACTTGAAGAAGCTTCCGGTTGATATTGTGAAGATCGATGGTCTGTTTGTGCGTGATATTGATGTCAACGAGATGGACCATGTGATGGTTCGTTCGATCAATGATTTAGCCAAGCAAATGGGCAAATACACGGTGGCTGAATTTGTTGAAAACACCCAGATTATCGACAAGCTGATTGAGCTTGGTGTGAACTACGCACAAGGCTACATCATTGGTCGACCTAAGCCGCTTGCGGAACTGGTTGAAGAGTTACAGAAAGAGCGAGCGCTAGAGCACCTCGATTAAAGTAAACCAAGCGACACGATGAGTATTCTTTGGTGCTAGCCACTTGCAGCGCTAATGGCTTTGAGAACGAATAGTTTGCTCCGTTAATATGTATTGTTGAGGCAATCAGGTAAACTGGTTGCCTCTTTTGTTTTGAATACTACTGTCTGTTGGAGACGACCTTGCAACTACAACTGATTTGCGAAGATGCTACCCAAATCGATCATTTAAATGACTTAGCGACCCGTTGGAATTTATCTCATGATGAAAACAGCGAATTTGCTTTGGTGCTGACTGACGAACGACTTGAGTTACGCAAAGTGGACGAACCTAAGCTTGGCGCTATCTTTGTTGATTTAGTCGGCGGCGCGGTTGGTCACAGACGTAAGTTTGGTGGTGGCAAAGGTCAGGCGATCGCTAAGGCGGCAGGCTTAAACAAAGGGGCTACGCCAACCATTCTTGATGGTACGGCTGGCTTAGGTCGCGACGCGTTTGTGTTGGCCTCTCTCGGTTGTAAGGTACAAATGGTAGAGCGTCACCCAGTAGTGGCAGCTTTGCTGGATGATGGCTTACAACGCGCCCAGCAAGACCCAGACATCGGTGATTGGGTAAGCGAGCGTATGAAGTTGATTCACGCTTCAAGCCATGATGCGTTAGATAAGCTCAGTAATGATCCTAACTTCGAGCAGCCAGATGTGGTGTATCTTGATCCAATGTACCCGCACCCTGAGAACAAAAAGAAATCGGCTCTGGTTAAAAAAGAGATGCGTGTATTCCAATCTTTGGTCGGTGCAGATTTAGATGCTGATGGTTTGTTGGCACCTGCAATGAAGTTGGCATCAAAACGAGTTGTGGTGAAAAGACCCGATTACGCAGCATGGTTAGATGAGCAAAAACCGAGTATGGCGATCGAAACCAAAAAGAACCGTTTTGACGTCTATGTGAAAGCATCAATGACTTAAGTAAAGCATCAATAACTTAGCAACACGCTAAGAAAATTTCCCGTCATAAATACGATAAATCACCATTTAACACTTGCGATAGTCGCGTTACGGATGTATATCTAACTAAGAATCATTATTATTCTTAGCTGGAGTTGTAGCATGGCTAAACGCTTTTGTAAGTTAAACCGTCGAGATATTACCGAACACCTAGGCGAGATCCACAGCTTGGTTACGCAGCCAAAGTTTGTGTGCCGCTCTTGTGCACGTTCATCGGCGGACGAAGCGAACCTATGCAAACCAACCGCAATTCCACCAATTGGCTGTCAAAACAAACCTGCCGAAGAGAAAGCGGCTTGTGGTCTGTTGGCTGAAACGCTGCCTAAGCCTGAAATAACACTGGCTGAGGTTGTGGATACGCCTGATTCAGCCGTTCAAATGTTTGACCCTAGCGTTACTAGTATTGCTAAGAAACCATCATTGAAAAAAGCCAAGTTGAAAAAGCTCATGGCGAACAGTGGTGAGAAAAAAGAGCTTAAGCGAGCGAAGAAAGCCGCGAAGAAGCAAGAGAAGTACAATAAGAAACTGGCGAAGATGATTAAGAAGCAGCAAAAGCTGTTTAAGAAGAGTCAGAAGATGGAAAGCAAATTGGAACGCATCAACCTACAACTTGATGACGTTGTTTTCACAGAAAGCCCATCGATGGCCGTGAACCATATTCACTGATTGTAATGATATCACCCAATTAAAAAGAGCGACCTAAGGTCGCTCTTTTGCTTTCTGGGGTAACTCAAAATCGATTCAAATCAAGCCAATTAAGCGTTGCTAGCGGATCTCGCGACACGCTTCTTCACCCAAGTTTCGTTGACCCACAGTGAAAGCAAGATAACCCCGCCACCAATCGACAGTCGAACCAAGTCGACGTCTCTATTCCAGATCAGAATGTTCACCACCAAGCCAGCAGGCACTAGGATGTTGTTCATTACTGCAAGCGCACCTGCATTCACCATGCATGCACCTTTGTTCCACATAAAGTAACCTAAACCTGAAGCAATTAAACCTAGGTAGATCAGGATCCCCCATTGAAGTGTGGTGGTTGGCAGTTTTTCAGGGTTGCCCAGCAGCATGAAAGCAACTGAAGCCACACACAAAGCACCTAAGTAGAAGTAGCCGAATACCGTGTGTTGAGGCAGCTCAGTGGGTTCATTCTCCATCACCACCTTGTAGCCCACCTGACCGATAGCAAAACATAGGTTCGCGCCTTGCACGACAAGGAAGCCGACTAAAAAGTTGTCGTTGATACCTGCGAACTTAATGAACACAGCGCCCAACACCGCAATTGCAGCTGTCACTAAGTACCAAGGTGAGAATTGTCCTTTAAGAAAGTCATAAATCAGGGTGACGTAGATTGGGGTAAAGACAGTAAACAGAAGGACTTCGGGTACAGATAGTAGCAAGAAGGATTGATAGTAGAAGCAGTACATCAGGCCAAGCTGGATACCGCCAATCGCCATTAACTTTCCGATCAGTTTGCGTGACACACCGCGGAATTTAAGGAAAGGAAGGAACACGATACCCGCAAGGGCAACGCGCATTAGTACTGAAAACCAAGAATCAACCTGACCTGCAAGGTAGACGCCGATCAGGCTAAAAGAGAAGGCCCATAGGAGGGTAACACCAGCTAAATAGCTCATAGTAAAACTTCGTTAATAAGATATGAGCTGTATGTTACCTAACCTTAAATCATTAGTCTTCTGAATCTCTTAGAGGCACGACCAGCATATCAACCGGTGAGGCGTTGATCAGTTGGCGTGTTGAAGAGAGCAGTTTGCTCCAGAAATCTTGATGGTGTCCGCAAACCACTAAATCCACATTGAACTCGTTGATGGTGTCACACAGCTCGTGGCTCAGGTCACCACTGCCCACTAAGGTGTGAGTGATTGGGTATTGAGCGTGTTCGGCAAAGTTTTGCAGTTGAATACGAGAGGCTTCCATCGCGTTGTGTTGGGTTTCGGCCATGTTGATATCAATCAGGCCGGTATAGAGCTCTGCGTAGTTAATGTCGATATGGATAAAAGAGACTTTGGCTTCCAATGGCTTTGCCAATGCTACCGCTTTATCCACAATTAATTTGCTGTCATCTGATAAATCGACTGCGACCAAAATATGTTTGTAACTCATATCGCTACCTCCTTTATTCATTGTCTGATTAAAGATTAGCACTATGCGATGGCTTTTTTTGCTGAAGTGATCTCATATCCACTGTCTTGCGTAGTGATGATTCAAAATTGGTTAACTAATGCTCTGCGAGATATTAATAAAATAGTGATATAGTAGAGAAAATTGAGGATGTAATTAGGAGTCTTAAATGCTGTCAAAAACTATGGTTGAGCAACTGAATGATCAAATTAACCTAGAATTTTTCTCATCCAATCTATACTTACAAATGAGTGCTTGGTGTGAAGACAAAGGATTTGAAGGTGCAGCCGAGTTTCTGCGTGTTCATGCGGTAGAAGAAATGGAGCATATGCAGCGTCTTTTCACTTACGTAAGTGAGACAGGTGCAATGCCAATTCTAGGTGCAATTGAAGCACCAAAACACGAATTCGAAAGCCTTGGCGCAGTGTTCCGTGAAACTTATGAACATGAGCAGATGATTACTGAAAAGATCAACAAACTGGCTCACGTTGCTTTCAGCACACAAGACTACTCAACCTTTAACTTCCTGCAATGGTACGTTGCAGAGCAACACGAAGAAGAGAAGTTGTTTAAAGGTGTATTGGATAAGCTAGAACTTGTTGGTGAAGACGGTAAAGCACTGTTCTTTATTGATAAAGACCTAGCGCAATTGGCAAAAGATGGTTCATCTTCAATTATGGAAGCTCCTGCCGTTTAGGTAGTACGAGAAAGACACTGATTATCTTTTTCTTTTGAGTTTTCTTATGAAGATGTAGGGAGGAAAGGATGATCAGCGGCGACACTATTCTATTTGCACTAATGGTTGTGACTTGTGTGAACTGGGCGCGTTATTTTACTGCGCTAAGAACACTTATTTATATTATGCGAGAAGCACATCCTCTGCTTTATCAACAAGTAGATGGAGGTGGGTTCTTCACAACTCATGGCAATATGACCAAACAAGTCCGCTTGTTTAGTTACATTAAAAGCAAAGAGTATCACCATCACCATGACGAAGTGTTCACTTCCAAGTGTGATCGTGTAAGACAGTTATTCATACTCTCTTCTGCCCTACTTGGTGTGACGTTATTGTCGTCGTTTATCGTCTAGGCGATCCAGTACGTGTGATATAGAGTGTCGGTTGTTTGTTCGTTAAGCTCAGTAGCCTAATCGCAGCTGTCTGCGATTTGTACAATTGAACATCAATTGCAAAGTTAAAAATTGACGCTAAAATAGCGAGCAATTAGTAAGGATGTGCTGTTTATGCACATCCTTTTTTATTGATGGCATTTCGAGAACAGGGTGTACTCGTGATGCAAAAGTGAAGAAAGCAGAACCACAATGAGTGAAAAATTTGATGTAATCGTGATTGGTGCGGGCGCCGCAGGCTTAATGTGTGCTGCGGAAGCTGGTAAACGCGGCCGACGAGTGCTGGTGGTTGATCATGCGAAAAAGCCAGGCAGAAAAATTTTAATCTCAGGTGGTGGTCGTTGTAACTTCACTAACTATGACGTTTCAGCGAACAACTTCCTTTGTAACAACCCTCACTTCGTGAAGTCAGCTTTATCTCAATACACCAACTGGGATTTTATCTCGATGGTGAGCAAGTACGGCATTGAGTTCGAAGAGCGCGATCACGGGCAATTGTTCTGTGTGAATGACCACACCGCAAAAGACATCGTGAGCATGTTGCTTGAAGAGTGTAAGCAAGTGAAAGTTGAACAACGCTATCGTTGTGATGTTCACTCAATCGAAAAGACTGATTCTGGCTTCAAAATGCACCTTAATACCGATGAAGTTGAGTGTGACTCGCTAGTTGTCGCGACAGGTGGTTTATCGATGCCTAAGCTCGGCGCGACGCCATTTGGCTATAAGATTGCAGAGCAGTTCGGCTTATCAGTCATGCCGACTACAGCGGGTTTAGTGCCGTTCACTCTACATAAAGAAGACAAAGAAGATTTCGCTGAGCTTTCTGGTATCGCGATTCCTGCGGAGATCACGGCGCAAGACGGTACCTTATTCAAAGAAGCACTGCTGTTTACGCACCGTGGCCTATCTGGTCCTTCAGTACTGCAAATCTCTTCGTTTTGGAAAGCGGGTCAGTCGGTTTCAATTAACCTAGTACCAGAGGTTGATGTGGCTGAACTGTTGGCGAATTCTCGCGAGAAGCACCCAAACCAGAGCTTGAAGAACACCTTGGCCAAAGCACTGCCGAAGCGCTTTGTAGAGGTGTTGATTGATCGTAAAGAGCTGGAAGACAAACCGCTTAAGCAGTTCAACGAAAAGCAGTTGAATGACATTGTCGAGCACCTAGAGAACTGGAAAATCGCACCAAACGGCACAGAAGGTTACCGAACTGCCGAAGTGACTTTAGGCGGCGTCGATACTAACCATCTATCTTCAAAAACCATGGAGTGTAAGAGCGTGTCTGGCCTTTACTTCATCGGCGAAGTGATGGACGTGACGGGCTGGTTGGGTGGCTATAACTTCCAATGGTGCTGGAGTTCTGGTTTTGCAGCAGGTCAGTGGGTGTAAGTACTTCGCTTATCCATTAGTTCAGGTTACATAAAAATGGCGAGTCATATGACTCGCCATTTTTGTATCTAATCCAGAGTTAAAGTAACTAAATTGATGGTTTTCGCAGTCAATCGACGCTTTTAGTTCTCATTAGCAACGGTCTTGTTTTTTGAAAACTTGATCTGTTGAATCACCAAACCGGCAATGATCAACACCAAACCAAACAGTGTCGCGGGGTGGATTTCTTCGCCGATAATGGTTGAAAGTAGCATCAACGAGATAAACGGTGAGGCGAAAATTAGGTTACTGATACGTGCCGTGTTGTTGGTCAGTTTCAGTGCCGATAGCCACAATACAAAGGTAATACCCATCTCAAATAGGCCAACGTAAGTCACCGCCATCCAACCCTTCGCCGTGATTTGGCTAAAGCTTTCGCCCTCGTAAATGGTTAAACCAATCGCGAATGGCAACGCCACTAAGAATCCAAGCAGTACACCTACCACAGGGTCAGCCTTGTTTTTTGTGTTGAGAATCCAGTAGCCAGCCCAAAGTAGAGTTGAAAGCAGAGCTAATGCCACACCAAGTGGGCTATCGAACTGCATGCCTAACACGTCACCTTTGGTGGCGATGACCACGACACCTGCATAGCTGAAGGTACACGCAATCCAATCTTGTTTACGAATCTTTTGTCCTAGAAAAACCGCTGCCATTAAAGTTAGGGTGATTGCCCAGCTGTAGTTAATAGCTTGAGCTTGAGAAGCGGGCAGCAGGTCGTATGCTTTGAATAGAATCAGGTAGTAAGCCAGCGGGTTAACCAAACCGAGCAGCAGGTAGTACCAAGGATTTGAAAGAAACGTAGTACTAAGCTGAGAAAGCCTACCTTGAAAGGCGCAAACGGCGAACAGCGCAATCGACGACACAATGCTGGCAATAGTCAGCATTTGAATCGGTGAAAACTCAGCAAGGGTCAGCTTAAAAGCAGTAGCGACCGTTGACCACAGTAGCACTGCGGAAAGACCAAAGCCCAAGGCACGACGTTCGTTCATAGCAACTCATTCTAATTTGATGGGACAGAATACGGAGCGCTTAGTCTATCTGTCGAATTTTAATACGGCAAACTGGACATTTATCCAGTATCAAAATACCATTTAATGAGTTATTTCCAATTAGGCAAAATCATTATCATGCAATGGATTATCGAACATCAGGCAACGCTTATTGCTGCAATTTCTGGCGCGCTCGTCAGTGGTGGTGTCGTGGGTTGGTGGGTTAAACAGAAGCTCTCTTTTCAGCAGCGATTGCTCGAGCAGCAACTAGAGTCCGATCGTTTGTTGCATGAATCTCAGCAGTCTCAGCTCAAATCGTCGCTCGCAGAGGCGCAACAAGAGCTTGATGAGTTGGATGACGACCGAGATAAAGCCGCATTCGAACTTAAGCAAGCGCACGGTAAGGTGATGGCTGCGATGGAAAAGCTTCGCTACTTTGAGGCGGTGAAGCAAGAACGTCAGCAGTATGCCGATGAGATCAATGTGCTGAAAGACCATAAATCTGAATTGGAAGCCGAACTTCGCGAGCAAGAGGCAAGGCATGACCAAGAAAACCTCGCCAATAGCGAAAAGCTGCAGTTGCTAGAACAAGCGGAATCACGCTTGAAGCAACAGTTCGAGCATCTTGCTAATCAGTTGTTTGAAACTAAAACCGCTAAGGTCGACCAACAGAACAAGCAGAGCCTAGAAGGACTGCTGTCGCCGTTGAGGGAGCAGTTAGAAGGCTTCAAGAAGCAGGTTAATGACAGCTTTAGCCAAGAAGCCAAAGAGCGCCACACCTTAGTGCATGAGCTGAAAAACCTACAGCGCCTCAACGAGAGCATGACGCGAGAAGCGGTTAATCTGACTCAGGCGCTCAAGGGCGACAACAAGCAGCAAGGTAACTGGGGTGAGGTGGTCTTGGCGCGTGTGCTTGCTGAATCTGGGTTGCGAGAAGGCCATGAATACCAAACGCAAGTGAATCTCCAGAACGATGCTGGCAAGCGTTATCAGCCTGATGTGATAGTCCATTTGCCACAAGGTAAGCAAGTGGTGGTGGATTCGAAAATGGCGTTGGTGGCGTTTGAGCGCTACTTCAATGCAGAAACCGATCAACAGCGTGATGCGGCACTGCGTGATCACTTGGTGTCACTGAGAGCGCACATTAAAGGACTGAGCCAGAAGGATTATCATCAACTTAAAGGTATTCAGAGCTTGGACTATGTGTTGATGTTTATCCCTGTCGAACCCGCATTCCAAGTCGCGATTCAAGCCGACCCTAGCTTGGTGAAAGACGCGATGGAGCAAAACATCATCTTGGTCAGCCCAACGACCTTGCTGGTGGCACTGCGTACCATTGATAATCTGTGGCGTAATGAAAGACAGAACCAGAACGCACAAGTCATTGCAGAACGTGCAAGTAAACTTTACGACAAACTGCGCTTGTTTGTTGATGACATGGAAGGCCTTGGTAGCTCGTTAGATAGAGCTAATCAAAGCTATCAAGGCGCGATGAACAAGCTAGTCACAGGCCGTGGCAACGTGATTCGTCAGGCCGAAAGCTTCAAGCAGCTCGGGGTTGAGGTGAAGAAACCTATCTCGATTGGTTTGGCCGAAATGGCGCAAAATGAGGCTTTTTCAGAAAATGCCTCCTTAGTAGAAAGACAACCCGCTGAGGATAAAGTAAACTAATCGGCCGCAGCGCCTCTAAACACGGAGCGTGCTGTCGATGAGAACTTACCATGGTAGATAACAGCATTATGGACACAAGCGTGCAGACAAATTCAGCAGTAGAGTCAGAAACCACACACTTTGGTTTCGAAACAGTCGCGAAAGACGAAAAAGTCGCGAAAGTAGCAGAGGTATTTCACTCTGTAGCCGCTAAATACGACATCATGAATGACTTAATGTCGGGTGGTGTTCACCGCTTGTGGAAGCGATTCACGATTGATTGCAGTGGCGTTCGCCCTGGTCAGCGTATCCTAGATCTTGGTGGTGGTACTGGCGACCTTACTGCGAAATTCTCGCGTATTGTTGGTGAAAAAGGCCACGTGGTTCTTGCTGATATCAACAACTCAATGCTGAATGTTGGCCGTGATAAGCTGCGTGATAGCGGCATTGTTGGCAACGTACACTACGTACAAGCGAACGCTGAAGAGCTACCTTTCCCAGATAACTACTTCGATTGCATTACGATCAGCTTCTGTCTGCGTAACGTAACCGATAAAGACCAAGCGCTGCGTTCAATGTACCGTGTGCTTAAGCCTGGTGGTCGTCTGTTGGTTCTTGAGTTTTCTAAGCCAGTGCTTGAGCCACTATCAAAGGTTTACGACGCATACTCTTTCCACCTGCTGCCAAAAATGGGTGAGCTGATTGCTAACGACGCAGACAGTTACCGTTACCTTGCAGAATCTATTCGTATGCACCCAAATCAAGAGACTTTGGAAGGCATGATGCAAGAAGCGGGTTTTGAAAATACAAAATACTTCAACCTAACGGGCGGCATTGTTGCGCTGCACCGCGGTTACAAGTTCTAGTCGAGCTTGGTAGCAAGCTCGTTGAGTGTGCTAAACAATAAGAATAAAGATAGAACGGATAGGTTAAGGCTTATCCGTTTTCAAAGGTAAGGACAGTCATGCCATTTGATCCATTGGTAACCGCGGTTATTGAAACCTCTTTAAATACTTTTGTGAACGATGATCCAGCACTGGTTCGTCGTTTGTCTCGTTTAAAGGGGCAGATCATTCAAGTCAATTTGAAAGAGTTGAATAAAACACTCACTTTCGTTTTCAGCCAACAGATTGATGTGTTGTCAGAATACGAAGGGCAGCCTGACTGCTACCTATCTTTGAACCTATCGGTGTTACCTGAACTGCGTGAGCAATCGAACATTACCAAGCTGATCAAGCAAGATAAGCTGATCTTAGAGGGGGATATTCAGCTGGCTCAGAAATTCGCTCAACTGATGACAGACTGCAAGCCTGACTTGGAAGAGTGGTTGTCGCGTGTGACGGGTGATGTGGTTGCGCATACCTTGGTACAAGGCGTTAAGAATGTGGGCGGCCTTGTGACTAAGCAAGCGACTAAGCATCAAAACCACCTCGCTCAGGTATTAACTGAAGAGTGGAAAATTGCTCCAGCACCATTAGAAGTTGCGCATTTTTGCGATCAAGTTGATGACGTAAAAAGCTCAGCAGCACGCCTTGAAGCTAAGTTGAACGCTCTGTTGGAGAAAGCATGACCCCAACAGAACTGAAACGTCTTTATCATATTATCAAGGTACAGTTGGAATATGGCCTTGATGAATTGATGCCAGAGCACCAATTGACCAAGGCCCCTTTATTGGCGCGAAAGTCTCTGTTTTGGCTTAGAAACAAGCATCAAGATAAAGAGTTGGGCCATCGCTTACGTCTCGCGCTGCAAGAACTTGGCCCTGTGTGGATCAAGTTCGGACAGATGATGTCGACACGTCGCGATCTGTTCCCTCCTCATATCGCTGATCAGCTTGCTCTGCTACAAGACCAAGTTGCACCATTTGATGGTGAACTGGCTAAGCAAGATATGGAAAAGGCGCTCGGTGGCAGCTTAGATAACTGGTTTACCGACTTTGATATCGAGCCTCTAGCTTCAGCTTCTATCGCTCAGGTGCATACTGCGAAACTCAGAGAGAGCGGCCGTGAGATTGTTCTCAAGGTAATTCGCCCTGATATTCGCCCGGTGATTGATGCAGATCTAAAACTGATGCACCGAATGGCGCGTATAGTCGCTAAGTCGCTTCCTGAAGCACGTCGTTTGAAACCTGTTGAGGTGGTTCATGAGTACGAGAAAACCTTACTGGATGAACTAGACCTGCGCCGTGAGGCGGCCAATGCGATTCAACTTAGACGTAATTTTGAAGGCAGTGAAGAGCTGTATGTTCCAGAGGTTATCCCTGATTTAAGCAGTGAAACCTTGATGGTGTCGGAGCGAATCTATGGTATTCAGGTTTCGGATATTGAGACGCTAAACGCCAACGGCACTAACATGAAATTGCTCGCTGAACGTGGTGTAACGGTATTCTTCACCCAAGTGTTCCGTGATAGCTTTTTCCATGCAGACATGCACCCTGGCAACGTATTCGTTAACCCAGAAAATCCAGATAACCCGCAGTGGATTGGTTTGGATTGTGGCATTGTCGGCACACTCAACAGCGAAGATAAGCGTTATTTAGCAGAGAACCTGCTGGCTTTCTTCAATCGAGATTATCGTAAAGTCGCCGAGCTGCACGTTGATTCTGGATGGGTACCACACGACACCAACGTCAACGACTTTGAGTTCGCGATTCGCATGGTGTGTGAACCAATTTTTGCAAAACCACTTGGCGAGATCTCATTTGGCCATGTGTTGCTAAACTTATTTAATACAGCAAGACGTTTCAACATGGAGGTTCAGCCTCAGTTGGTGCTTCTACAGAAGACCTTGTTGTATGTGGAAGGCCTAGGTCGCCAGTTGTATCCGCAGCTTGATTTGTGGGCAACGGCTAAGCCTTTCCTTGAAACCTGGATGATGAATCAGGTGGGGCCGCAAGCTGTGATCAACGCAGTAAAAGAGCGCGCACCATTCTGGGCAGAAAAACTGCCAGAGCTGCCGGAGCTACTTTATGACAGCTTACGCCAAGGTAAAGCGATGAACCACAGAATGGATCAGCTCTATCAAGGCTATAGAGATAGTAAGCGCCAACAAGCAACTGGAAAGTTTTTGTTTGGTGTTGGAGCCACTTTAGTCGTATGCTCCGCAATATTAGTTTCAAGCCCTTATGAGCAGCTATCTATGGGCTGTGGCATCGCAGGTGTCACATTTTGGTTGCTTAGTTGGCGAGCTTACCGTCGTTAGACAGTAGACTCTCTTAATATTTTTTTATGTGTAGACAGACCCGAGGACAATGACAATGGGTGGTATCAGTATTTGGCAACTTCTAATCATTGCTGTAATTGTAATTTTGCTATTCGGAACAAAGAAACTGCGCGGCATGGGTGGTGACTTAGGTTCAGCGGTTAAAGGCTTCAAAAAAGCGATGAGCGATGAAGACAAGCCTGCAGATAAGAAAGATGCAGACTTTGAACCAAAGAATATTGAACAGCAGAAGACAGAAGCGACTGCTGAAACAAAGAAAGACAAAGAGCAGGCGTAAATCGTGTTTGATATCGGTTTTTGGGAACTGGTATTAATATCTGTCGTTGGGTTAGTGGTTTTAGGACCTGAGCGTTTGCCTGTTGCGATTCGCAGTGTATCCAAGTTTGTGGGTGCGGCGAAAAGTATGGCAAACAGTGTGAAAGATGAACTTTCTCACGAGCTTAAGGTGCAAGAGCTACAAGAAAACCTACGTAAGGCGGAACAAATGGGTATGGAAGATTTATCTCCAGACCTTAAGGCGTCAGTCGATGAACTTAAGCAGGCCGCTGCTGAGGTTCAACGTCCGTATGCTAAGCCTGAGTCTGATAAGCCAAGTGAGACTAAACCTAGTGTCACGGAAACTGCTGAGCCTGAAGCCATTCAGACTAGCAGCGAAGCTTCAGCACCGTCAGATAAGAAAGCCGAATAGTCTCGCAAGGAGGAGTCGTCTGATACCTAAGTAGCTAGATACTTAAATAGACAGCTATTTAAGTAAATAACTATTCAAGTGGATACCAATCCAACTGGATAGATAGGTGCGCGGCTCCTTTTCGATCTTCCTGTTTAAGAGGTTTGACATGTCTTCGACTGAGCAGACACAGCCTTTAATTAGCCATCTTCTGGAACTACGTAATCGCCTATTGCGCGCGATTGTCGCGGTTCTGGTTGTGTTTATCGGGCTAATTTATTTTGCTAATGATATTTATGAATTCGTATCAGCACCTTTAGTAGATCGTCTACCTGAAGGGGCGACGATGATCGCAACGGATGTTGCATCGCCATTTTTCACACCACTGAAATTAACCTTAATCGCGTCTATTTTTGTCGCGGTGCCGTTTATTTTGTATCAGGTGTGGGCGTTTGTTGCTCCGGGCTTATACAAGCATGAGAAGCGCTTGATCATGCCACTTTTGGCATCAAGTTCTTTGCTGTTTTACTGTGGTGTAGCGTTTGCTTACTTCGTGGTATTCCCGCTGGTATTTAGCTTTTTCACGGCTATCTCTTTGGGGCAGGTAGAGTTCGCAACAGACATATCGAGCTATCTCGATTTTGTACTCGCGTTGTTCTTTGCGTTCGGTATTGCTTTTGAAGTGCCTGTCGCGATTATCTTGTTGTGTTGGACTGGGGCGACGACGCCGAAGGCTTTATCTGAAAAGCGTCCTTACATTGTCGTGGGTGCTTTCATCATCGGTATGATGCTGACACCACCAGATATGATCTCACAAACACTGTTGGCGATTCCAATGTGTATTCTGTTTGAGATTGGTCTGTTCTTTGCGCGCTTCTATGTGCGTAAGCCAGATGCTGACGAAGAAGAAGCCGAGTCTTGATTCGCAAGATTCTTTGAGAACTGTTCGAGCGTGTTCTCAAGCAAAAATCACATAATAAAAAAGCGGCCTAGGGCCGCTTTTTTATTATGTCCGTTTATCGAATCTTTAACTGATAGCCACAGTTCTGACATATATAGAGCTCTTTAATGCCCAAAAGTTTATGCCATAGGGTTCGATGCTGACGTTGTAAGTGTTGTGAATGGTCACACATAATCAACTACCTCCATATGCAGGTGGTTGATAGTATACACATCACTTTGCTTTAACAAATAAATCGGCTATAAATTCATAAAATTATCTTATTAATAGATTTATCACAAATTAAACAATGACTTAGCATTTGTTGTGGTTATGTTTTCGACTTCTTCTAGGGTAATTCCGCGCAGTTCGGCAATGCGTTTTGCCACTAATTCTGTGTAAGCTGGCTCATTGCGTTTGCCGCGATTTGGCGTCGGTGCCAAGTAGGGGCAATCTGTTTCTAGGATGACGTAGTTCATATCCAGATGTGGGGTCACCTTATCCATCCCTGAATTCTTAAAGGTCGAAACACCACCTAATCCGAGGTGGAATCCTAGAGCGTTGATCGCTTGAGCTTCTTCTAAGCTGCTGCCAAAACAGTGGAATACGCCACGTAAGCTGCCATCTTGCTCTTGTTTCAGTAGCTCAAGTGTCTCTTCAATGGAGTCGCGCGTGTGGATCACCACAGGTAGATCGAGCTCTTTTGCCCACTGTAGCTGAGTCACGAACGCCATCTCTTGTTCGGCCTTGAAAGTTTTATCCCAGTACAGGTCGATACCAATCTCACCCACGGCGATGAAGTTATGCTTGTCGAACCAAGCACGAATGGTCTTTAGTGTTTCTTCAATATTTCCATCCACATAACAAGGGTGTAAGCCCATCATTGAACGGCACACATCCGGAAACTGAGCTTCTGTCGCTAGCATTGGCTCGATAGATTCTAAGTCGATGTTCGGCAATAGAATAGTATCAATCCCTTGAGCCAGTGCGCGCTCTACAACTTGCTCGCGGTCTTCATCAAATTCACTCGCATAAATATGAGCATGGGTGTCGATCATTGTTTTGTCCTGAAAGCGGTCTTTACTGAGTTGTCATGAGTATACGGCAGTGTGAGGAGAAGGTCATTTTTTGCCATTTCTCCCTGTTTTTGAGTGGGTTTTATATTTTACTGCTAGCGTCCTGAGCCATCAGTGATATGCTTTTGCCTGTATTTAGCACTTTTCATATCTAAGTATTTCGGTGCTTAGACTAGGCAAGGAGAATCTAGTGTCTGTTTCAATTCAAGGTCAATTCCCAGGTCGCCGTATGCGCCGTATGCGTAAGCACGACTTTAGCCGTCGCCTAATGGCAGAAAATCAATTGTCTGTGGATGATCTAATCTACCCAATGTTTATCCTGATGGGTAAAGACCGCCGCGAGCCTGTAGAGTCAATGCCGGGTGTTGAACGCCTGTCGATCGACCTTATGCTTGAGGAAGCGGATTACCTATCTAAACTGGGTGTTCCTGCGATTGCTCTATTTCCAGTCGTGAACCAAGATGCTAAAAGCTTATGTGCAGCTGAGGCCCATAACTCTGAAGGTTTGGTTCAGCGAGCAGTACGCTCATTAAAAGAACATGTGCCAAACATTGGTGTTATCACTGATGTCGCACTAGACCCGTTCACCACTCACGGCCAAGACGGCATCATCGATGAAGATGGCTACGTGATGAATGATGAGACCACTGAAGTCCTGATCAAGCAGGCTTTGTCTCATGCTGAAGCGGGCGCTGATGTGGTTGCACCATCGGATATGATGGACGGTCGTATTGGTAAAATCCGTGAAGCGCTAGAAGAAGCGGGTCATATTCATACCCAAATCATGGCTTACTCAGCGAAATACGCATCGTGCTACTACGGTCCATTCCGTGATGCCGTCGGCAGTGCTTCGAACCTGAAAGGTGGTAACAAGAAGAACTACCAGATGGATCCAGCAAACAGCGATGAAGCAATTCACGAAGTGGCGATGGATCTTAATGAAGGTGCAGACATGGTGATGGTGAAGCCAGGCATGCCTTACCTAGACATCGTGCGCCGTGTGAAACATGAACTGCAAGCGCCGACATTTGCTTACCAAGTGTCAGGTGAATACGCGATGCACAAAGCAGCAATTCAAAACGGTTGGCTGAAAGAGCGCGACACCGTTATGGAATCACTGCTGTGCTTTAAGCGTGCAGGTGCCGATGGCATTCTGACTTACTTCGCTAAAGATGTGGCTGAGTGGCTTGCAGAAGACAACGCACAAGCAGCAGAGCACCTAAAAGCAAAGTAACGATCTAGCGTTGCTTAACTGATCACCAAAAGGGTTGGCCATTGTGCCAGCCCTTTCGTTTATGAGGATGAAATAAGATGTCAGTCATCGTACGTGAAGGCTCACTGGAAGAAGTGGTTTCAGTTGTGGAGCAGATCTCTGAGTTTGCTAAAAAAGAGAGTGTGGCTTCTCTTTCAGAGCGATTATCAGGCAAGAAGAACCTGATCTTAGTAGCAGAAGAGGCAGGAGTGCTGCTTGGCTTTAAGATCGGCTATGAATTGGATCAGCAGACTTTTTACAGTTGGTTTGGTGGGGTGTCACCGCTCGCAAGAAACAAAGGGGTCGCACAGTCTCAGTTAGATGTTCAGGAACTGTGGGCACAACAACAAGGTTATAAGCAGCTAAAAGTAAAATCTCGTAACCAGTTCCCCGCGATGTTACGCCTGCTATTGAGAAACGGTTATCAAATCGAAAAACTGGAAGAAAAAGAAGATATTAATGAAAATAGAATCCATTTTGTGAAGCAATTATCAGTACTGTGAATCGTTTTTAGTAGCGAGATAAAACATGAAAATGAAATTAAATGAGATTTATTATCATTTACTGGTTGACTATTAAATGAGAATCATTATTATTAAACCTGTCTTAGGGAATGAGGAAATGTTCACAAGGATGTTAAGTACTCAAGTATCAACTTGGTTACCCAACAGAATTCTCGCGAACTTGTACTAAGTTCTTTTTGACACGACATTGCTCACATTGCTTCCAGTGTAATTTATAGCTTTTAGGTAAAGCTGTGGTATTCAATTTGAATGGCTTTACCGGTTTTTGCTAGGCGACATCTTCGGGTGTCGCTTTTTTTATATCTCTATTTCAACAAGATGCATATTTAGTGGCACGTATTTTTATGAATAAAACGCCATCAGCATTCTTTTCCACAATGCAAGATCGAAAAAAGATCGTTGATCATATGTTCGATCTGTAATTTTATTCTTTATTTTCAGTTGTTTATTTGTGTTTTTTGCTTGGTTTACCTTAGTTCTCAACAGGGTGGATAAATAATATAAACAGAGTTATCCACAGAACGCTTGTGTCTAAGAACAAAAAATAACAACAAATTGATTATAACGAACACAACCGAGTGAACGGATACGGATCGACAACGTGGAATCCAACCAACAGACGTGGCATTCTTAACAGATAATTTCTGTACTTACTGGATACACAAATATTATGGCTCGTATTCCTGATAATCCATTGATTCTGATCGATGGCTCTTCTTACCTATATCGCGCGTTCCATGCTTACCCTGGCACAATGAGCAATGGTGATATCCCAACGAACGCCGTTTACGGTGTAGTTAACATGCTGCGTAGCATGATGCGTCAATTTGCTTCTGATCGTATTGCGGTTATTTTTGATGCGAAAGGAAAGACGTTCCGTGATGACATGTACCCAGAGTACAAAGCAAACCGTCCACCAATGCCTGACGATCTTCGTTGCCAGATCGAACCTTTGCACAATGTGATTCGTGCGATGGGCTTACCGCTTATCTCTATTCCCGGCGTTGAAGCGGATGACGTGATTGGTACGCTTGCTTCTCAAGCTTCTGCTATTGGCATGCCTGTGCTTATCAGTACTGGTGATAAAGATATGGCGCAACTGGTTGATGACAACGTTACCCTGATCAACACCATGACTAACGTGGTGATGGATCGCGAAGGCGTTATTGAGAAGTTTGGTATCCCACCAGAGCTTATCATCGACTACCTTGCATTGATGGGTGATAAAGTCGATAACATCCCAGGAGTTCCGGGCGTTGGTGATAAGACTGCGACAGCGTTACTGCAAGGTATTGGTAGCATCGAAAAGCTGTACCAAAACCTCGATGATATCGCGGCGCTTGGTTTCCGTGGTTCAAAGACTATGGCTAAGAAGCTGATTGATAATAAAGACAACGCTGAGATGTCTTACGAGCTTGCAACGATCAAACTCGACGTCGAGCTTGAAGAGACACCTGAGTCGCTTGTAAAAGCACAACCAAACACCGATGAGCTGATTAAGCTATACGGTCAACTGGTCTTCAAATCTTGGTTGAACGAGCTACTTGAAGGCGGCAGCGGTGTAGTTGAGGCGGATGAGAAGTCGGGTGCAGTACGTAGCAGCACAGCATCAACTACTTCTACGGTAGAAATGAATACCTCTGCAGTGACGATTGATCGCAGCAACTACGAAACCATCTTAGATGAAGCCTCTTTTAATGCGTGGCTAGAAAAACTGAAAGCGTCAGAGGTGTTTGCCTTTGATACTGAAACAGACAGCTTGGACTACATGGTGGCTAATCTTGTTGGCCTATCATTCGCAACCGAAGAAGGCGTTGCCGCTTACGTACCGGTTGCTCATGACTACCTAGATGCTCCTCAACAACTTGATCGTGATTGGGTACTTGAGCAGCTTAAGCCGATTCTTGAAGATGACGCACAAGCTAAAGTCGGTCAAAACCTGAAATACGATATGAGCGTTTTAGCGCGCTACGGTGTCGAGATGAAAGGCATCAAGCACGACACCATGCTAGCGTCTTACGTCTTCAATAGTGTTGGCGGCAAGCATGATATGGATAGCCTAGCGCTGCGCTTCCTACAGCACAGCTGTATCTCATTCGAGCAGATCGCAGGTAAAGGTAAGAAGCAGCTTACTTTCAACCAGATTGAGTTAGGTGAGGCGTCTCCATACGCTGCAGAAGATGCGGACGTAACTCTACGTCTTCATAACCGTTTAATGGAAAACATCGAGCAAGATGAAAAGCTAAAAGCGATTTATGAAGAGATCGAAGTACCACTGATTCCAGTGATGTCTCGTATTGAACGCACTGGCGTATTCATCGACGACATGTTGCTAGGCGCTCAATCGCAAGAGATTGCCGTTCGTCTTGATGAGCTAGAACAGAAAGCTTACGAGATTGCAGAGCAAGAGTTCAACATGAACTCACCAAAACAGCTGCAAGCGATCCTTTTTGAAAAGATGGGCTTGCCTGTTATTAAGAAAACGCCATCAGGTGCACCTTCAACCAATGAAGAAGTGCTACAAGAACTCGCGCTTGATTACCCGCTACCTAAGCTGATCATTGAGTATCGTGGCCTTGCGAAGCTGAAATCAACTTACACAGATAAGCTGCCGAAGATGATCAACGCTGAAACTGGTCGTGTTCATACGTCTTACCATCAAGCGGTGACGGCGACGGGTCGTTTGTCTTCTACAGATCCAAACCTACAGAACATCCCAATTCGTAATGATGAAGGTCGTCGTATCCGCCAAGCATTCGTTGCACAGCATGGTTGGAAGATTCTAGCGGTCGATTACTCTCAAATTGAATTGCGTATCATGGCGCACCTATCGGGTGACAAAGCGCTTCTGGAAGCATTCCAACAAGGCAAAGATATCCACGCAGCAACGGCGGCTGAGATCATCGGCGTTAATATTGAGGATGTAACGACAGAACAACGTCGTCGTGCTAAGGCTGTTAACTTCGGTCTTATCTACGGCATGAGTGCCTTTGGTTTGGCTAAGCAGCTAGGTATTCCTCGTGGCGAAGCACAGCACTACATGGATACTTACTTCGAGCGCTACCCTGGTGTAATGCAGTACATGGAAGACACACGCAGTGCTGCTTCAGAACAGGGCTTCGTTGAAACCATCTACGGTCGTCGTTTGCACCTTCCTGAAATTCAATCTCGTAATGGCATGCGTCGTAAAGCAGCTGAGCGTGCGGCGATCAACGCGCCAATGCAAGGTACAGCGGCAGACATCATTAAGAAAGCGATGCTATTGGTTGATGAATGGATCCAAGCGGAAGGCGATGGTCGAGTTAAGTTATTGATGCAAGTACACGATGAATTGGTGTTTGAAGTGGAAGAGTCATCTTTAACCGAAATTGAAAGTAAAGTACAAGAATTGATGGAATCAGCTGCAGAGCTAGAAGTACCACTTGTGGCGGAAGCTGGCCACGGTGACAACTGGGATCAAGCCCACTAATCAGTTTTTGACCTTATTAAGCAAATTAGTATGAGCCAGTGCACAAACACTGGCTTTTTTTTATCTCGAATAAAGTTGAATCGTGAAAAGGGTTTAGGTGTTTTAATAAAACATTCATGAAAAAAAACTACAAAAGTTGTTTTCATTTCTGAGCAATTGTTGTACATTAAATCTCGTAGGGTACAGAGGTAAGATGTTCTATCTTTCAGACCTTTTGTTTCACGTTATTGGATTAGGCTGATTCAGCCGCCCCAGTCAGCATTTGACTGGGGCGTTTTTTCTTGTGCGAAAGAAAAATATTTCCAACCTACTATTCCCCTGTAAATCCGCTTCTTTTTAGTGCCTTGTATTACTCTTTTTTTCACGCTCTAGCTAACCGCCAATTTTTCCTAAATCTGGAATTTGATCAGCAATTGGTAATTTAAATCCACACTTAAATTGATTGTTTTATCATTTGAAATAACTTTTATTTTACAAGTTGCCGATAAAGGATTGATGGATCACGCCTTATTTATCAGAGCATTGAGTCGGTGAATGCTCAATGTAGTCCATGATTTCTTGCTGCTTCTCGGTGCTGTATTTCAGTGCTTCGGCAGTGACTTGGATAGATTGAGCCATAGAGGAGATATTGTTAGTCGCTTTAACCAAGGTTTGTTGCATGGGTTTGAGGATTAGCAGGTAAATAGCGGTCAGGGCGATAATAATCACACCGACAACGGCAACCAGCGCGATGATGACTTTGGTTTGGATATCGTCGAGCAGCGTTTGGCTTGTCTGTTTAAAGGCGACGCGTGATTGATCTAAGGCTTGTGGCAGTTGATTGAGCGAGGTCTTGGTTGTGTCTGCAAGCTTGTTGATGCTTTCAACCGTTTGATTAAGCGCCAGTTGTTGTTCATCGCTGAGGTTAGGATTATTGACGATGGCTTGCAAAGATTGTGATATCACTTCGAGTGACTCGCTTGCTTCCTGAGCGTACTTTTCCATACCGTCGAGGTCTAAGGTCATATCGACGTTGATCAGTGGTGCTTCCGTGGGTTCTGCGTCAGAGGCGTGGCCTGTAACAGGTATCAGCATCATTGCCATTACGGCCAAGAGTGTTTTCCACATGAGTATTCCTTTCTCTATATTCTGTTTATCAAAGTCTGTTTTTTAGTATGGTCCACTTCTGTTGCTTATAATGGGTTTATCTCGTTTTTTATCCTTAGTTTTTGAGTTTAACCCGCTAATTTATAGATAAAAAAATGGTTCATCGCGGCTTTCCGGGGAAAGCCGCTTTTATCTTCAAGAAGAAGTAGTCTGTATCTCGATACCCATACCCCATTCGCTTGATTAACTTTATTTTGTTGTTTATCCCTTCTAATGTGCAGGTGTTGAGCGGATAACTTGCCGATGCAATAATACCGTGAAGATAAGGCCTCAGTTTTCGTGCGAACTCTTTCAATGGCTTAATTCCACTTTCTTGCACTTGTGCCCACCATACCTCCCAGAGCCCCTTAGCATGTGCTTCTGATTCACAATACCAAAGCTCTTTGAGTTGTGAGCCGAGTATATAAGTGGTCATTAAGTCCTTATTGATGTTCAATATTTCGGTAAGGTAGCTATCTTGCCGTGGATTTAAGTTGCTTCTATTTTTCAACAATACCCAGCGTGAGCGCTTGACCCATTGCCTCGTTTTTTTATCTTGCTTGAGTTTGTTGGCTTGGTCGACTCTGACTCTATCCATCACCTCACGACCGAACTTAGCAACAACATGGAATAAGTCGTAAACGATTTTTGCGTTCGGGCAGTACGCTTGAACTTCAAGGTCAAAAGCCGTATTCATGTCCATCGCGACCGCTTCGATATTGTTGCCATGCTTGCCTAACTGCTCGAAGAACGGTCGTATGTCCTTGCGGCCACGGCCTAACCCTATCCAAATGACTTGGTGAGTCTTAGCATCAGCGATGACTGTGGCATATCGGTGCCCTTTAAAGATGGCGAACTCGTCCATGACGAGTTGTGTTAACTCCTCCCATTTCACCGAAGGTACAACTTGGCGAAGTCGACGTTTATCTATCTCTTTAATGGTGTGCCAATGAACGCTCGTTAACTGGGAGATATGCTTAATTGGAAGAAGAGGCAGTAGTTGTTCTATATAGCTTTTTAGGCGCTTCGTTATACGAGCATAAGGCTCCAACCAAGATAGAAACTCTGTTTTTATGCCGCAGTCACGACACTTAATCCTTCGAGTTTGAACGGAAAGTTCAACAGGAACACTGAACAACATCGCCTCTTTCACATGACGCCATTGATACTCATGGATAGCCTCGGCTTCAAGACCGCAAAGGCATTTAGCCTCAGAGTTAGGTTTAAGAGTCAGTGTAATAAGTGATGCTGTCTGGTGAGACTTTACTATTTTAAAGCCTTCCCAGAATGAAGATAGGAAAGTATGATTCGGCATGAAAACGGTAGTTTGTGTATGATTTTTGTTTGGCGACTAAACCATATCACTTACTACCGTTTTTGTTTTTAGTTCCCGCTAATCCGCGATGAACCAAAAAAATACCCCACCTATATAAGGCAGGGTATTGATAAGGTGCGATCACTTGACCGTCGTGAGCTAGTCCCTCTATATAGAGACTACTCTGAATCGTTGTGTTCTTCGTCTGCTAGCTCATCGATAAGCTGGTCTGCAAGTGCTGGCGCGAACCACTCATCCATCTTGGCACGCAGTTGGTCAACACCGATGCCTTTCATAGAAGAGAAGACATCAACCGCTACATCACCACCGAAAGATTTTGCATCGTTACGGATTTTCAGTAGCTGTGCTTTACGCGCACCGCTTTTCAGTTTGTCTGCTTTTGTTAACAAAACCTGTACTGGGATGCGGCTATCGATAGCCCAGTAGATCATTTGTTGGTCAAGGTCTTTCATTGGGTGACGGATATCCATCAATACCACTAAACCTTTCAGGCTTTCACGTCGTTGTAGGTATTCACCTAGCGACTTCTGCCATTTTTTCTTCATCTCAAGTGGTACTTGAGCGAAGCCATATCCAGGCAAATCGACGATATGACAACCGTCTGTCACCTTAAATAAGTTAATTAGCTGAGTTCGACCTGGTGTCTTACTGGTTTTCGCCAAGCTTTTTTGGTTGGTAACGCGATTTAACGCGCTAGATTTACCAGCATTGGAGCGTCCTGCAAACGCAATTTCGATCCCTTCGTCTTCTGGTAAATGACGAATATCAGGTGCACTGGTAATGAAATGCGTGTTTTGATAATGAATTTTTACGCTCACTGTTAACTCCATCTCGACTTTGTGTAGTCGATTGATTACTTTTTTGTGAATTTGTGTAAAATAACCGTGCTCGGCATAAGGTCGCCTATTGTACCATGAGTGGCAACATAGAGTGGTACTGGAAGCTTGATAATTATAATGGAATGTCATGAAGAAATTAGCGCTAATTTTGAGTCTTTTAGCCAGCTGCTCAGTATGGGCTCAAGGTAGTATTGAAGCTGGTAAAGCCAAATCACAAACATGTGTTGCCTGCCACGGTGCTGACGGCAACAGTCTGATCACTCAGTACCCTAAGCTGGCTGGTCAACATGAGAAGTACCTAGAGAAGCAGTTAAAAGAGCTTAAGCTAGGTATGACAAGTGGTGGTAAGCAAGGTCGTTACGAACCTGTAATGGGTGCAATGGCGATGCCTTTATCTGAAGAAGATATGGCTGACCTAGCGGCATACTACGCATCTCTACCTATCTCTAGTAACTCTACTCCTGAAAATGTAGTAGATGAAGGTAAGGTTCTTTACACGGCGGGTAACGCAGAACGCGGCCTAACGGCATGTATTGCTTGTCACGGCCCACGTGGTAACGGTACCGAACTTTCTGGTTTCCCTAAGATTTCTGGTCAACACGCAGATTACATCAAGGCTCAACTTGAAAAATTCCGCGATGGTAACCGTAATAACGACATGAATGCGATGATGCGTGATGTAGCTAAAAAGTTAACAGACGCAGAAATTGATACCTTATCGAAGTACGTTGGTGGTCTACACTAATTTGTCGGTTTCTTGCTCTTAGCCAGAGTGAAGAAATGTACGTTCGAGCGAGATTGAAGAGACGCCCCGATCAATTATGGTCGGGGCTTTTCTTTTTGGCAGGTTTTCTTTTGATTGTCACTAGTTATGAATCAATTGTTTATGTCTGATTTATCTATGTGTGATCAATTTGTGTTCGAAAGTGTGAACTCGCACTATTGTAGTCTTTTTGTAACACGGTAAAGTAACCGCCATCAGCTAGGAGCTGACTTAGATATGGATGATCATCTAGTCTAACGGTATAGACAGAAATGGATCAGGCTAGGACAGCCCAGCAACAAGGTGTTAGAAAAGGATAGCCAAAACTCATCAGGACGATGAACAACAAACAAATTTGGCATGGAAAGCACCAATAACAAATGGAGATTTGTGTACCAAGTTGAGTATGCAAATTTTGGCCGATATAGGCAGATTTAGAGAGCGATAGGTTTTCCTATCGCTTTTTTTATTGATTTGATGAAAAAACACCCAATACCTCTCCACTATAAACGCAGTTTCTGGTATGTTTCGCATCCCTGTTTAAGGATGTGCTATGTATACTTGTCCCTTATGCCATCACCAAGGCGTGAATCACTATTTTGAAGACAAACGCAGAGCCTATCTGCAGTGTCAGCAATGTGAACTGGTATTTGTTAAACCTGAACAAAGGTTAGAAGCAAAAGAAGAAAAAGCACACTATGATCTCCATGAGAACGATCCTAGTGATGCAGGCTATCGCCGTTTTTTATCTCGCATCGCGGATCCACTAACAGACAAAATTTCATCCAACTCACACGGGTTGGATTTTGGTTGTGGCCCAGGCCCTACGCTATCTATCATGTTAGAAGAAGCCGGACACACCATGGAGTTGTACGATATCTATTACCACCCAGAGACTTCTGTGTTGGAAAAAACGTACGACTTTATGACTGCCACGGAGGTGATTGAACATCTTTATCACCCAGATAAAGTGTGGCAGCAATGGTTGAATTTAGTTAAACCCAGAGGCTGGATTGGTCTTATGACTAAGCTAGTAATAGACGTAGATGCGTTTGCTGGTTGGCACTACAAGAATGACCCGACTCATGTTGTCTTCTTTAGTCGTCAAACATTCCAGTTTTTGGCAGAGCGGGATAAGCTCGAACTAGAATTTTTTGGAAATGATGTAATTTTACTGAGGAAAGTGCAGTAATGGCTCGTAGTAAAAAATCAAGAAAGCCGGGAGCTCTTGGCGCTCCGGAACCTATGGTTACTCGCAACCGTAGCGAATCTGATGTTGAAGGTCGTGAACGTAAGCGTGTTAAAAAGCGCAAAGGCCTAAAATCTGGCAGCCGTCACTCAGATGGTAGCGAAGCAAAACAGCGTAAAGCTGCACAAGCTCGCGACCCTCGTTTAGGCAGCAAGAAAAAAATCCCGCTGATCATTGAACCAGCGAAGAAGCCAACGAAACAAGAGCGTAAGCTATCTAACGAACAAGAGTTAGAGATGCTTGAGAACGATGCTCAACTGAACACGCTGCTAGATCGCCTTGAAAATGGTGAAAACCTAGGTGCAGGTCTACAGAAGTTCGTTGACGAGAAACTTGATCGTATCGAACACCTAATGGGCCGCTTAGGTCTGTTAGAGCCAGAAGAAGACGAAGAAGAGATCTTCGAAGAAGCACCAGTTGCATCTAAGAAGAAAGCAAGCTCTGACGAAGACTTGCTATCTCAATTCGAAGACTTCGACTTAGACAGCTTTAAAGGTTAATAGCCAATGAACGTAACCTTATTAGCAATTGCTGGTGGAATTATCATTCTCGGCTTGGGCTCTTACGCAGGTTACCTTCTACTTCAAGTGAAGAAGCAGACGGAGTTGCAAAAGCAGCATCAAGCACTAGCCATTGAGAAACGTAACGCGACGATTTACGACAACGTAAATACCTTGTGTTTAGCGGGCATTCAAGGGCAGTGTGATTTACCTGAGATCAGTATCCGAGTGTGTATCATTATGGATAACGTTCAGGGTGATGAGCGTGTCGATTTAGATTCTGAATATCCTGCTCTTTCTGAGCTGTACCACATCGTTAAAGATATGGCGCGCGGAGAGGAAAGACAGGAACTGACGAAGAAAGAACGCATGCAGCAGAACCTCACACGCCACAAGGCAGAGACTCGCTTGAACGATGCGGTTATCGAAGATTTGAAAAGGTTGCAGGAGAAGGTTAAACCTCTCAACAATCAAATCAATATTCAGATGATCTAGTCGCTAAGACTATTAATATAGAGGCTCGTTTAATACACGGTGTATTTAAGATTCATTATCTTTAATCCCGAGTGCTGAATGAGCCTTCTTACCTCTTGCACCCCTGTATTTCGGTGCATTGTTAGTGATCAAGCTAGCAGTTCTGAGTTTTTATCTGAAAAAAAGATTTTGTCTTGAAACGACCTTACAAGTCGTGTGGCAAAATAACCCGTCTATATTTTAATGTATGTAAAATGATTTGAGAGACCTTAGGTTCTCGCGGATCTAAATTGGAAGTACCGCTATGTCGAGCAAGCCAGTAACAACGAATCAGCAAATCGTTTGGGATCAAGAGATCTTAAACAAGTACAACTATTCGGGACCTCGTTACACCTCATACCCAACTGCGTTGGAGTTTCATGAAGCGTTTACCGTCGCTGATTACGACATGGCGTGTACGCAATACCCTGAGCGTCCACTCTCTCTTTACGTGCATATCCCGTTCTGCCATAAGCTTTGTTACTACTGTGGTTGTAACAAGGTCATTACTCGTCACTCGCACAAAGCGGATGAGTATCTAGATGTGATTGAGCATGAAATCCGCCAACGTGCGTCTCTGCTTAATGGTCGCGAAGTGACTCAACTGCACTTCGGTGGCGGCACACCAACCTTCTTGAGCAAGACTCAAATCACTCGTTTGATGATGATTCTGCGTGATGAGTTTAACTTCACTGCGGATGCTGAAATTAGTATCGAAGTAGACCCTCGTGAAATTGAGCTCGATGTGCTCGATCACCTACGTAACGAAGGCTTTAACCGCCTGAGTATCGGTGTTCAAGACTTCAATAAAGAAGTGCAGAAGCTAGTTAACCGTGAGCAAGATGAAGAGTTCATCATTGCGATGGTTCAACGTGCTAAAGAGCTAGGCTTCCGTTCGACTAACCTAGATTTGATCTACGGCCTGCCAAAGCAGACTCAAGCGCTATTCGCTGAAACACTGAAGCAAGTACTTGAGATGAAGCCGGGTCGTCTATCGGTATTTAACTACGCGCACATGCCACAACTGTTTGCGGCGCAGCGTAAGATTAAAGATGAAGACCTGCCGGAAGCAAAAGAGAAAATGGCTATCCTGCAAGATACTATCGAGACTCTAACGGGGGCGGGTTACCAGTTCATCGGTATGGACCACTTCGCTCTACCTGAAGACGAGCTAGCGGTTGCACAGCGTGAAGGCATCCTGCATCGTAACTTCCAAGGCTACACGACCCAAGGCGAAGCGGACCTAATTGGTTTCGGTGTTTCTGCTATCTCTATGGTGGGTGATGCTTACGCACAAAACCAAAAAGAGCTGAAGAAATACTACGCTCAGGTCAATGACCTGCGCCACGCACTTTGGAAAGGTGTGGCACTTGATAGTGATGACCTTTTACGTCGCGAAGTGATAAAGCAGCTTATCTGTAACTTTAAGCTTGATAAGACCATGATCGAGTCTGAGTTCTCGGTTAACTTTAATCGTTACTTCAAGGAAGACTTAGAGCTTCTACAAACCTTCATTAATGATGAGTTGGTTGAAGTCGACGACAAAGAGATCCGCGTGACTCTGCGTGGTCGTTTGTTGATTCGTAACATCTGTATGTGTTTTGACAAATACCTACGCGCTAAGGCTCGCCAACAGCAATTCTCTCGCGTGATCTAATCGCTCGATTGAGAGTAGAGACATAAAAAATAGAGACATAAAAAATGCCAGCATTATGCTGGCATTTTTGTATCTATAGTTTGTTCACTCGATCTTGTCGGCTTGGTTTAACTGATGCTCTCTTGGCTTCGGTATTCTGTTTGATTTTACCATTCTGTTGAGCATTGCTTAGATCGGTTGGCCATTGGTCAAAAGGTACTGGACGACTGTATAAGAACCCTTGTGCTTGTGGGCATTGCAGCTGCTTAAGTAGGTCTGCTTGCTGCTGAGTTTCAACGCCTTCGGCGACTAAGCTGACCTTGAAGCCTTTGGTAATGTTGACGATGGCTGCAACAATCGAGCTGTCTAGATTCTCTTTGTCTAGCTTACTGACAAAGCTACGATCAATCTTCAGGCAATCAAATGGCAGTTTGTGCAGGTAGGCCAGTGACGAATATCCAGTACCAAAGTCATCAATGGCAATTGAGATTCCCAATGCTTTGAGAGTCAGCATGTTTTCGATGATGGTTGGGTCATTATCTATGATGCGTGACTCAGTGATTTCCAGCGTAAGGTTTTTGGCCGGTAGTTTGGTATCACTCAGCGTGTTTTTAACTAAACCAATAAACCCTCTTTCACTGAGCTGGTCGACAGATAAGTTAACGTGAATCGAGAAATCTTCGCTCCATTTTCCTGACTCAATCGCAATTGCCGTATCTCGACAAGACTTGTGCAAGATCTGCTTACCAATATCGTAGATAAGTCCGGTTTCTTCTGCCAGTGGGATGAATTCCAGTGGTGAGATAATGCCTTCGTCGGTGACCCAGCGAGCCAAAGCCTCAGCGCCTATCGTGGTGCCTGATTCGAGGTCGATGATTGGCTGATAAAAGGGTTCAAATTGCTGCAGCTCAATTGCTTTGTTCAGTCGAGCCAACATCTTAGTGCGGTGTCGAGAGGCGTTGCCCATCTCTGGGCTATAGATGCTGACGCGTGTTTTATCTTGTTTGGCATTACTTAATGCAATGCTGCTATTACGAAGCCACGACGTAATATCTTGATCGTTGGATACATGCACAACACCAATCGAAACCTTGACCACGACACTTTCAGATTCCATCGCAAACGGCGAAGCAAAGGTTTGAACCAAGCGGTTAGCAAGCAGTTGAACGTCTTCCTCTTGGGTGACGTTGGGTGCGTATATGGCGAACTCATCACCGCCCGTGCGTGCCAATAGGTAATCTGATGGTAGCGTGCCTCTCAATCGAGCGGCAGAGATGATAAGCAGCTGGTCGCCATTGTAGTGACCTAGGCTGTCATTAATGTCTCGGAAGCGATCGATACCAACCAAGTACAGCGTGCCTTTTTCGGTTGCTGCATTTTTCTGTGCTGCACCGATAAAGCCTTCTCGGCTGTAGAGTTTGGTCAACGAGTCATAGGTCAATTGAGACTGTAATTGTTGGAATGACGCTTTCAGGTTGTTGGCCATTTCGTTGAAGGCCTCTACTAACATACTGGTTTCGTAGATATTGCCTGACTTCGGCATACTGCTGTCCCAATCACCTTTGGCAAGGCGTTTTGCGGCATCTGCGGTGGAGGTGATGGGCTGGGTCACACGATTGAAAGCGATTAATCCCGCGATAATCCCAACGCAGCTAAGCGCGAGTCCAAGTAGCCAACTGTCTCTTTGGTTTTCAGGTAATTCACCGAGTAGATTACTTTCTGGAATCGACATACCGATAAACCAAGTGAGACCGTGTTTGTCTTCATAAGGTGTTATTTGGTTAAAGTATTGCTCGCCATCCAATGTGAACCTGAAGCGTTGTACGCCCATATCGTCAATCAAGTGCAGTTGATCAACGTAATTGGCACTCTCTCGTATTACTGGGTTGGCACTTTCTGTGGCTAATAAGCGTTGGCCTTTATGCGTCTTACCTGTGCCCCATGAAACCACACTGCCGCCACCGGAGTGTGCGACTAAGCGTTGTTGCTGATCGATGATATAGACAGAAGCATCGGTCTTGTCTTTTAAGTTCTTCAGGAATGCGTTGAAGGTGTTGATCTTGATGTCGCTGACGATGACCGCTTTAAACTCGTTGTCGGAATAGATAGGAGCGAGGGCAGAAAGAGTAATCTCTTGGCGCTCATCCGCATTGGCATAAATTGGCGACCATACTGCTTTTTTCTCATTAACAACCGGTGTGTACCAAGGGCGGACTCTTGGATCGTATCCGGAAATGACCGAGCGAATGTCTTCGCTAATCTTGCTACCGCGGTAGATGACGAGTTGATCTTGGGTTCGTTCATCTTGCACCATTAAGGTGTAGCCGTTGTTGGCCTCTTTACGAAAACCGACATAGTTGCCATCTTCAGAACCAAAGCCGATCACATCCAACTGCGGCACGGCAGTGAAATGGTCGGAAAACTTATAAAGGATGTAATCTTGAACCTTACTGAGATTACCGGGCTGATAGAGCTTGTGGTAACCAATGTTGTGGCTGAGGGAGAGGTTCGCGTGAAAGGGTTTTTCTAAAAAATCGGAAAGACTTTGATGAACGTTGTCAGTGAGTGATGCTAGCTGACGTGCACTAATATCACTCACCATCTCTTTGTAGCTTTGCTTTTGAGTGAAAACCATTACGCCCATAGTGAACAGAAATATCATCACGAAGGGCAGAACCACTGCGGTTCTCAATGTAATTTGGGTTTTCAAAGACATCTTTAGCTACAACTTTGGTGAATAGTGTACTGTAATTGTACCGACACTATTCAAACCAAGCGACACTTTTTTGGTTAAAAAGTAGCTGCATCGAGAGTCATATAATGCCTAGTACAGTTCTTTAAGCTTACGAGTTAGGGTGTTTCGTCCCCATCCCAAAACCTTCGCTGCATCCTGTTTATGACCATTAGTATGGTTGAGCGCAGCCTCTAGCAGTATACGTTCAAACTCTGGCAGAGCATAAGTCAGCAGCTCCTTTTCTCCTGAATCAAGCGCACATTTTGCCCAATTCGCAAGCAGTTGTTGCCAGTTGTCTCCAGTACCGGAAGTGGTCACCACTTTCTCTTCCAACAGCTCTGGTGGTAAGTCCGAAGGGAGTATCTCACTGCCACTCGCCATTACGGTCAACCAACGACAAATGTTCTCAAGCTGACGCACGTTACCCGGCCAATTGAGCTGGTTTAGCTTCATTATGGTTTCAGGGTGCAGTGTTTTCACTTCAACACCGAGCTCTTCAGCGGCTGACGCTAAGAAGTGATGAGTCAGCTTTTCAATGTCTTGTTTACGTTCGCGCAGTGCAGGGATGTGAATTCGGATTACATTGAGTCGGTGGAACAAATCCTCACGGAAATCGCCTTCATGCACCAATCGTTCAAGATCTTGGTGGGTTGCCGCCACGATACGCACGTCAACCTTAACCGCAGAATGACCACCGACACGATAAAACTGACCATCAGAAAGCACACGTAATAAGCGAGTCTGAATATCGAGTGGCATGTCACCGATCTCATCAAGAAATAGGGTACCGCCGTTGGCTTGTTCAAAGCGCCCTTGGCGAACGCTATTGGCTCCGGTAAAGGCACCTTTCTCGTGGCCAAATAGCTCTGATTCAATCAGGTCTTTAGGAATAGCTGCCATGTTGAGGGCGATAAAGGGCTTCTTTGCTCTTGGGCTGTGGCGATGTAAGGCATGAGCCACTAACTCTTTACCTGTACCGGATTCACCATTAATGAGTACGGAAATGGATGAGCGAGACAAACGACCAATCGCTCGGAAAACTTCCTGCATCGCCGGTGCTTCGCCAATGATTTCAGGCGCGTTGGTCTCTTCAGTGACTTCGCTGGCTTGTTCGCGCTTTTGTTCTTGGCTGTGTGCGATCGCTCGCTCTACTAGCGTGAGTGTCTCATCGATATCAAACGGCTTTGGTAGGTATTCGAAGGCACCTTTTTGGTAAGCATTTACTGCAGCATCAAGGTCGGAGTGTGCCGTCATGATGATCACTGGCAAATCGGGAGAGCGTTGATGCACTTGATGCAGCAGCTCAATCCCGTCGATACCAGGCATGCGTATATCAGACACTAATACGTCTGGCGTTTCGCGCTCAAGAGCAAGCAACACGCTCTCTGCATCAGCAAATGTTTCACACTTTATATCCGCAGATGAAAGTGTTTTCTCTACTACCCAGCGGATAGAGCTGTCGTCATCGACGACCCAAACGTATCCCTTACTCATAATTCAATTCCTTTGCAGCCAAATCTATTGTGATAATCATTGTTGTTTTTATTGTTCGTATTCTTCGTTGCCATGAAGCTCACTTTCTCATCGAGAAGTGTCGTTTCGCTTATATCGGCAAATAAATCGTGAATGTGGTGTTACCTGGCCAGCTCTCAACATCAATTTTTCCGTTGTGCTGATCGATCAAGTTTTGAGATATCGATAACCCTAAGCCTGTGCCACCCTCTCGTCCGCTGACCATTGGGTAAAAAAGCGTGTCTTTTAATTCGTCGGGGATGCCCGGGCCGTTATCGCTGATCTCAATTCGAGCAGCGAGCTTGTGTCGCTGCCCATGAATGTTTGCTTGGTGCACCGTTCTGGTGCGAATGGTGATTTTCCCTGATTCTTGCGTCTTTAGAATTTGCGCTGCATTACTCACGATATTGAGCATGGCTTGTTCAACTTGCGCAGAATCCATCAAAATCGCAGGTAGGCTTGGATCGTAATCTCGTTCGATTGCGAGCGTCGAACCTGATTCGAGCTCAACTAGCTGCCTTACTTTTTCGAGTATCTGGTGAAGGTTCTCTTCTGATTTGGTTCCTGGCTTTTGCGGGCCAAGTAGGCGATCGACTAAAGCACGTAAGCGGTCGGCTTGCTCAATAATGATCTGGGTGTACTCATTCAGAGACTGATCAGGGAGCATCTTTCCAAGCAGTTGTGCTGCCCCTCTTAAGCCACCCAACGGGTTCTTGATTTCATGCGCCAAGCCACGCACCAACAGCTTAGCCGCTTGTTGTTGTGCGTGTTGGTTAAGTTCTTGGCTGAGTCTTCTTTGCTGGTCTATCTTGCGCATTTCAACCAATAACAGCGTCTCACGTTGCCAAGAGATAGGGCTAACCGTCACCTCAAGCATCAGAGGGCGGTTATCAACAACGAAGGTCACATCGCTATCGGTAATGCTTTGGCCACTTTGTAGCGGTTGGGTCAGCAATGCCAAATCAAGAGAGGCGTGTTGGATAAGCTGACTCAGTGGATGATCAACAATGCGTCGCGCACTCTGTGAAAAGAGTTGTTCAGCCGCCGGATTGGCGTATCGCACATAGAGTTGCTCATCGAGCATCAATGTCGAAGTCACCATATTGTCGAGAATGGCGCTGGAAAGATGATGTGTATCTATGCTGTCGCTTTTGGCTGATCGATTCACTATTTCGTCCTTGAACTGGTGTTTTTCTCACTGCACCAAATTGGTGCGTAGCTAAGTTCAAGTATGGCGCATATCAACCAGAAGCTAAAGATAATTCATTAGAGTTGCTGAAAGCTGCTTCGATTAGGTGAAAAGTAGAGGTAATTCAGTCTCTTTTAACACATTGGCCTACTTGAGCGTCGCTCGATGTAAATACACGGTGACTGGACTAGTAGATGCAATAAGCTTGCCGCTTCTATGTGCTTGAATTGCAATGGTGTGAGTACCTCGATCGATACCTTTTAATTCCCAGTTAGCTTTGGTTTGAGGAGCCCCGTAACGGCGGCCATCGAGCATCAATTGCAGCTGCTCTCCAATACCGAGTTTTCGGTTAAGCTCGATTTGAATTGGGATTAAACCGCGGTTGCTACGGATAGTTTGATCATGAATGGGTGTCAGCATGGTGAGCGTTAACTGAGCCGGAGCCTCGCGTTGTTTGGTTTCGGTTTGTGGCTGAGCTTGAGTGGGCGTTGCTGTTGAAGTTGCAGCATCAACGGGAGTCGAGGCTTCAAATTTAGGGGCGGGTGCTGATGCTTGTACGTCTGGTAGGCGAAGAGACTTAGCGCTTTGATCCGTCGGGGTGTCACTAAAGTGGAGTACGCCATCCTCATCAACCCAGGTATATACAGTTTGAGCAGAACACGAGAACGCGACTGTTAACCCGATTAGGAACAGTATGTTTTTCATATCTTTAGCCTCTTTCCACCCTTGGGTGGTTTCACGTTTGGCATTGGTTTATTGGTTTTGATTTTGTTGTATTTCGCGCGACAGCCTCTGAGGGCTTTTGGCTAAGATATGGTACGAGGAAGCTGGGGGAGGGAGAATATAAAAAAGGCCCGCCTGCGAGGCGAGCCTAATATTTAGTTAGCGATTCTTACAAGGTTGCAGTAAGAAATGGCTTATCTCTACCAGAGATTAAACTGAGTAGTACAGTTCAAACTCAAGTGGGTGTGTAGCCATGTTCACGCGTTGTACGTCGTCAGATTTCAGAGCGATGTAAGAATCGATGAAGTCGTCAGAGAATACGCCGCCAGCTGTTAGGAACTCACGGTCTTCGCTAAGCGCTGCTAGAGCTTCTTGTAGAGATTCTGCAACTGTTGGGATTTCAGCTGCTTCTTCTGCAGGAAGGTCGTATAGATCTTTATCCATAGCTTCGCCTGGGTGAATCTTGTTCTTGATGCCGTCAAGGCCAGCCATAAGCATTGCTGAGTAGCATAGGTATGGGTTAGCTGCTGGGTCACCAAAACGTAGTTCGATACGACGTGCTTTAGGGCTTGGTACTACTGGGATACGGATAGAAGCAGAACGGTTACGTGCTGAGTAAGCAAGCATTACAGGTGCTTCGAAACCAGGTACAAGACGCTTGTACGAGTTAGTTGATGGGTTAGCAAATGCGTTGATTGCACGAGCGTGTTTGATTACACCACCGATGTAGTAAAGAGCCATTTCAGATAGGCCGCCGTACTTATCACCAGCAAACAGGTTAACGCCGTCTTTTGCTAGAGATTGGTGAACGTGCATACCAGAACCGTTATCACCAACTAGTGGCTTAGGCATGAAGGTCGCTGTTTTACCAAATGCGTGAGCAACGTTGTGTACAACGTACTTGTAGATTTGAGTTTCATCAGCTTTCGCTGTTAGCGTGTTGAAGCGAGTTGCGATTTCGTTTTGACCCGCAGTTGCTACTTCGTGGTGGTGAGCTTCAACTACTAGGCCCATCTCTTCCATTACTAGACACATTGCTGAACGGATGTCTTGAGATGAATCTACAGGAGCTACTGGGAAGTAACCGCCTTTAACGCCAGGACGGTGACCTTTGTTACCGCCTTCGAAGTCAGTACCTGTGTTCCAAGCTGCTTCTACGTCATCGATCTTGAAGAAAGAACCAGACATGTCGTTTGAGAACTTAACGTCATCAAATAGGAAGAACTCTGGCTCTGGACCAACTAGAACTGTGTCTGCGATACCTGTAGAACGTAGGTACTCTTCAGAACGTTTAGCGATAGAGCGTGGGTCACGGTCGTAGCCTTGCATTGTTGCAGGCTCAAGAATGTCACAACGGATGTTTAGCGTTGCGTCTTCTGTGAATGGGTCCAGTACAGCAGATGCTGCGTCTGGCATCATTACCATGTCAGATTCGTTAATGCCTTTCCAACCAGCTACTGAAGAGCCGTCAAACATTTTGCCTTCTTCGAAGAAGTCTGCATCAACTTGGTGAGAAGGAATAGAGATATGCTGCTCTTTACCTTTTGTATCAGTAAAACGTAAGTCGATAAATTTAACTTCGTTCTCTTGGATCAGGGATAGTACATTTTCTACTGACATCTTGGATAACCTCCAGTGTTATTAATTCGGTATTAGCTCGATTCGGTTGAAACTAGCATTGATTAATGTCTATAAGTGCATTAATCGATGCTGATTTATCTATAGCCAAAAACGTGCCAAAAAAATTATTCCATTAATTTCAATGATTTAACTGTTTTTAAGTTTTGCTTAATCTACTTTTTGCACCAAAATGATCTCTGATTGCACTTTATTGGTGCAATCGTTTGTCTGTGCACCAATATGAGACAATAAGCGAACACCATTCAGCAATGAATTGCCTAAGTTGTCAATCCACTTTTGTCATTTTGCCGGAGATTTGGCTTGTGACTCGCGCGTGATGCTTTTTTAGAATCCTACGAATCGGGCTACCCAACACTGTACTGAATCAAAGTTAAGAGGATATGAATCGCTAACTAAGAAAAAAGCCTTGGTTCAGATCACATATTTCTGGGTTTTTGTCTAGAATCTGGTATATTATTGACCGTTTTTTAAATCAAGCTAGCGGTTATTATCCAAACTTTTGAGATAAGTGACGGCTACTTTTATGAGTGAATCGAGAATCCATGTCTACTCCACAGATTGATAAGTTAAGAAATATCGCGATCATCGCGCACGTTGACCACGGTAAAACGACTTTGGTTGATAAACTGCTACAACAGTCAGGCACTCTTGAGTCTCGTGGTGAAGCTGAAGAGCGTGTCATGGATTCGAATGACATCGAAAAAGAGCGTGGCATTACCATTCTTGCTAAGAACACAGCAATCAACTGGAATGATTACCGCATCAACATCGTAGATACTCCGGGACACGCGGACTTCGGTGGTGAAGTTGAGCGTATCATGTCTATGGTTGACTCTGTTCTGCTTATCGTTGACGCAGTTGACGGCCCAATGCCTCAAACTCGTTTCGTAACGCAAAAAGCATTCGCACACGGTCTTAAGCCAATCGTTGTAATCAACAAGATTGACCGCCCAGGCGCTCGTCCTGATTGGGTTATGGATCAAGTATTCGACCTTTTCGACAACCTAGGTGCTACTGATGAGCAACTAGACTTCACAGTTGTTTACGCTTCAGCTCTAAACGGTTGGGCAACAATGGAAGAAGGCGAAACTGGTACAGACATGGAACCATTGTTCCAAGCTGTTGTTGATACAGTAGACGCGCCTGCAGTTGACCTTGACGGTCCTCTACAAATGCAAATTTCGCAACTTGATTACAGCTCTTACGTAGGTGTTATCGGTGTTGCTCGTGTTACACGTGGTTCTGTTAAGCCAAACCAACAAGTAACTATCGTTGGTTCTGACGGTAAGAAGCGTAACGGTAAAGTAGGTACAGTTCTTGGTTACCTAGGTCTTGACCGTCACGAAGTTGAGCAAGCTAACGCTGGCGACATCATTGCAATCACTGGTCTTGGTGAGCTGAAGATTTCAGACACTATCTGTGACCAAAACAATGTTGAAGCAATGACTCCGCTTTCTGTTGACGAACCAACAGTAACAATGACGTTCCAAGTAAACACTTCTCCGTTCGCGGGTAAAGAAGGTAAGTTCGTTACTTCACGTAACATTCTTGAGCGTCTAGAAAAAGAACTAGTACACAACGTTGCACTACGTGTTGAAGAAACTGATAACCCAGATCGCTTCCGTGTTTCAGGTCGTGGTGAACTTCACCTATCTATCCTGATCGAAAACATGCGTCGTGAAGGCTTCGAGCTAGCTGTATCTCGTCCAGAAGTTATCATCAAGAAAGACGAAGATGGCAACCTAACTGAACCGTTTGAAACTGTGACTATCGACGTGCTTGAAGAGCACCAAGGTGGCATCATGGAAAACATCGGTCTACGTAAAGGTGAGCTAACTGATATGTCTCCAGATGGCAAAGGCCGTGTTCGCATGGACTTCATGATGCCTTCTCGTGGTCTTATCGGTTTCCAAACTGAGTTCCTAACTCTAACGTCTGGTTCTGGTCTTCTTTACCACTCATTTGATCACTACGGTCCTCACAAAGGCGGCGTAATCGGTCAACGTAACAACGGTGTTCTTATCTCGAACGCTACTGGTAAAGCTCTGACTTACGCACTATTCAACCTACAAGAACGTGGTCGTCTATTTGCTGAGCACGCGGATGAAGTATACGAAGGTCAAATCATCGGTATTCACAACCGTTCAAACGACCTAACAGTAAACTGTCTGAAAGGTAAGCAGCTAACGAACGTTCGTGCATCTGGTACTGATGAAGCACAGGTTCTTTCGCCACCTATCCGTCACACTCTAGAGCAAGCTCTTGAGTTCATCGACGAAGACGAACTAGTAGAAGTAACGCCAGAAAGCATTCGTATCCGTAAGAAGCTTCTTACTGAAAACGAACGTAAGCGCGCAGCACGTCCAGCTAAGGCTTAATTGCCAGTTGACTAGCTTCTAGCTAAGTAAATAAGAAAGCCCCGAGTAGCCTAGCTGCTCGGGGCTTTTGTTTTTTAGTTTGTTTAGATTCGAGTAGACGGGATGCGAAGAGCATGTTCGATATCTATTTAGCGAATCGTCCTTCCAGAATCCAGGAACGAGATATCAGGAATCTTTTTACGGCATGGAAGATATTCTTTATCACGCTCGTGCCTCGCTGTAGGGAATTACGGAAGTTTGTTTAGCACGAGTTAGACGAGATGCGTGATACGAAGAGTGTGTTTAGACTGGAGATAGCCAGATACTAAGAGGGTAAGTATCTTCGGTGCCCGCTATCTTTTATCCATTCCTGTCATCGAATCGTCATTCCAGAATTGAGGAATGAAATATCTGGAATCTAGATTTTGATTCCTAGGTGGCTTTCAACGAATTGCACTCGCTCTGCTACCGACATAAATGGCACTTCAACCACCTCATAACCTAGCTCCTGATAGATTTTGACCAGCGTGTAGTGAATCTCTAACGCTTCTTCAAAGGGATAAGGTCGCACTTCATCTTGCACATAAATCGAAGCCTCTGGGCGGCAGAACAAGACTTGTGAGTGGTAGCCTTGGCTTGCTTCTCGATAGGTCGCATCTATCTCTAGTTTCGCCTGAGCCAAATAGCCACAAATGTCGGGAATGGCACGATCGAGGAACGCAATCGGGTGCTGCCTCGCTTGCTCTTTCTGCTCGCTCATTACACCTAAACATAGCTGAGCAAAGCCCGGAAGATCTAACCAAGGCAAGATGCCGTCTTCAAGTTGACTCTGCTGTTCTATTAACTGACGAGAGGACTCTGCGAAGGTTGGGTAGCCCGCATCTCCCAAGGCATTAATTAGTGTGGTCTTTCCGGCGCCAGGGCCGCCAGTAATAATGATTGGGTTCATACGGGCTTATCTTGATTCGTTTCTAATGACGTTATTTCTGGTTCAGTTGAGCTAGGAATTTATCCGATTCTGCGATGGCAGCATTCATCTGCTTAATCGCGTAGGCGATGTCTTTTTCTAAGCTCATAAACTCACCTTGCAAAGAGCCAACCGCGCTCGCATTGAGGTTATGCTTTAAGTAAAGCGTGTTGTCTCGAAGGGTATTGAGAACCGGATCCATTTTCTTCTCAGCACGCTTCATAGCTGACAACATGGTCTTGTAAGAGGATTGAGTCTCGCGCAGTTTTTGTTCGCTTGAGCGACGCAGTGAGTCACTGGTGTAGAGGTCTAACTCTCCCTGCCACTCTTCAAATAGTGCATCCGACACATCTTCAATTGCAGCAATACGATCACTGACATTTTGAGCGGCTTTTTCGCTGTCTTGGTATTTGTCATTGATTTGGTTGTACATGTCTTCTAGGTCGCCGCCACTGAAGTTAGTCAGGCTGCTGAGCGCTTCAAGTGCGCTGGTAAACTCTTCCTGAGCATCCTGCTGTGACTCTTTCGCGTCTTCTACTCTGTCGACCATAATGTCGCGTTTGTGGTAACCCACTTGCTCCATTGCGGAGTAATAAGCTGACTGGCATCCAGTAAGAGTAAAAATAGAGAGGACTATAACTATTAAATAAGGCATCCTAGTTTCCTATAGTTAAATAATATCAATCGTAGTAAATATCCGCTCAACCTAGCTTGTTAAAATGCTCGATAACGGCGTTAGAGTTTTTGATTGTAGAATAACTACTTATCAAAAAAGCTGCCTTGTTCTCTAGCCTTTTTCCTACGCTATTTTTGAACATTTATTCACTGTGATTGATATGTCGGAATAATAATTAGGACTATGAACGAGTTACAAGGGAGTTACAAGTTGAAGATAAAAAAGGTCGGCACACTCAGCATTCATTTTTCTCGCTATCTTTTGGCGCGAATGACGCACGATAGAGTCAATGTGAATGCGGGGTACTTGGCGTACATTACTTTGCTCTCAATCGTACCGATGTTGACGGTTCTGCTCTCTATCTTATCGTCATTCTCTATCTTTGCTGATGTTGGTATCGTGATTCAAAACTTCGTCATTACCAACTTTGTTCCAGCGTCAGGAGATGCGGTGCATGGTGCCTTGCTCGAGTTTGTTGCTAACACGGGTAAGATGACGGCGGTCGGTAGTGTGTTCTTATTTATAGCAGCACTGATGCTGATCTCTAACATCGATAAGAACCTAAACTACATCTGGCGTGTTACTGAGAAGCGACGTGCGGTACTGTCTTTCTCTATGTACTGGATGGTGCTAACACTTGGGCCTATCTTGGTTGGGGCGAGCATTGCGGCTACTTCGTATGTGACATCGCTCAGTCTGCTACAAAATGAAGTGGTATCTGGCGCTTTTAATACCGTGATTCGCAAACTTCCTTTGATTCTCTCTTTCTTTGCGTTCTTCGGTTTGTACTTGTTGGTTCCCAACAAAAAGATACATTTTTCTCATGCAGCGGCAGGCTCTCTGGTTGCGGCTCTGTTGTTCGAACTCAGTAAGAAAGGCTTTGCGGCCTACATTACTCAATTCCCTTCTTATCAGCTGATCTATGGTGCTTTGGCGGCGATTCCGATTCTTTTTGTCTGGGTGTATTTGTGTTGGCTGATCGTATTGGTTGGTGCTGAGGTGACGGCAGCGCTCGGTGAGCACGAACAGTGGAGTGACACGCAAGAAATGGTACACTCTTCGGATAACGACAAAATCACAGAGCAAGGAAACAACAGTGATAGCACTGATCCAGAGAGTAAGTGAAGCTGCCGTCCGTGTTGATGGCGAAGTAGTTGGTGAGATTGAGCAAGGCTTATTAGTTCTGTTAGGCGTAGAAAAAGGTGATGACGAAGCCAAAGCCAAACGTTTGATGGAACGAGTGACCACTTATCGTGTCTTTGGAGATGAAGACGATAAAATGAACCTCAACGTGAAGCAGGTAGAAGGCAAGGTATTAGTGGTATCTCAATTCACTCTGCCAGCCGATACCAAGAAAGGCACACGAGCAGGCTTTTCTCGCGGTGCTCACCCAGAAGATGCAGAACGTCTTTACAACTATTTTTCTGACCAATGTGAATCAGTGTTGCCAACGGAACGTGGCCGATTCGCAGCCGACATGAAAGTGTCTTTGGTCAATGATGGCCCAGTAACATTCTGGCTGCAGGTTTAGGCTTAAAGGAATAAGCATGTTTAAACTCATAACTCCAACCACCGAAAATCAACTAAACAAGTATTACCATTTTCGTTGGCAAATGTTGCGCGAACCATGGCGAATGCCTGTAGGTTCTGAGCGTGATGAATATGATGGCATGAGTCACCATCGCATGATTGTCGATGGTCGAGGTCGTCCAATGGCGATCGGCCGTCTTTATATCACTCCCGATCTCGAAGGTCAGATCCGCTACATGGCGGTTAAGAACTCTCGTCGTAGCAAAGGCATGGGCTCACTGATTTTGGTCGCCCTAGAGTCGCTGGCGCGTCAAGAAGGTGCTAAGCGTTTGGTGTGTAATGCACGCGAAGATGCGATCTCATTCTACGAGAAGAATGATTTTGAACGTCGTGGTGAGATTAATGACCAGCGTGGTCCTGTGCGTCACCAACAGATGGTTAAGCACCTTGACCCAATGGCAGACGTACTGCGCAAACCAGAATGGTGTAATGAACTGCAGCAGCGCTGGGAGCATCAGATCCCTATCAGTGACAAGATGGGCATCAAGATTAACCAGTACACGGGTTACCAATTTGAGTGTAGTGCTCAACTGAATCCAAACCTGAACCCGCACAACACCATGTTTGCAGGTTCAGCTTTTACGCTGGCAACCTTAACGGGTTGGGGGATGACATGGTTACTGATGAAAGAGCGCGGCCTAACCGGCGATATCGTTCTCGCAGACAGTAATATTCGTTATCGCCATCCGGTCGAGCAAAACCCTGTCGCCTCTACTTCTTTAGACGGTATCAGTGGTGACTTGGATCGCCTAGCATCAGGCAGAAAGGCGCGTATCATTATTCATGTGACCATTCATAGTGGCGATGTGGAAGCGGTAGAGTTTACCGGAACCTATATGCTGATCCCTGACTACAAGAAAATCCTATCGACTGATAGCAAGGTGAGTGAATAACGTCACTATTGCTTGATGAACGCTTGCTTAATGGAAGGTTGAGTTATTGATTGAAAGCGCTACTCCTGAGGAGTTGCGCTTTTTTGTTGGCAGTCATTAATCTCTGAATATTCAGCTTGGTCGAGCTTTCCTGAGATTTGATTGCATTGGTCGGACAGAGTAATAGAAAGCGTGTGTTGCTCGGCTTTAAGCAAGTCGAGCTCTCCAGAAATCTTACCATTGAGTGTTTGAACCCTTTTTTCGCCTTGCTCTGCTGCTGATGCACCAATAATGTGCATTGGTTCGAGCGTGAAGCGACCACGGTCAAAATTCGCATTGAGCTCTGGGATTTCAAACACGTTATCTGTTGATGTTTCGGAAAGCTTATCGTTAAAGGTCATCACTCCTTGGCGAACGCTGCCTTTGAGTTGACCTGTGGTCGAATAGCCAAGCATAAGTGAGTCACCATACAAACCTGCAGCTTGAAGTTCGAATTCACCATAACCGGTAGCATCAAGCGGTAATTCCAGTTGTTGCAGCATTGGAGAGATAGGCAAGCCATCGGCAGATATATCTATACTCCACGGTTTGCTTATTTGGTTAAAGTCGAGTGTTGCATTGGCTTCAACATAACCATTCTTTAATGGCATAAACAGGCGTGTCAGTGTCCACTTTCCTTGTTCACTATTCATTTCAACCACAGGTTGGGCGCTGAGGATACTTTGGTAGCTGGCATCGTTGGCGCTGGCCATCAATTTGCCTTGCCATAAACCTAGCTTTCTATTTTGCAGTAGTTGAACGTGATGCCCTTCGACATGCAGCCCTGATACCTGCCAGTAAGGTTTCTCTGCGAGTTGAATGAGTTGGGTTCGCTCTACATTAAGTCGGTCTATAGAGGCTTGTTGAAGCTCTGTAAGCCAAGGTATTAGTCGTGCGGCGGGTAGATGATTGTCTTGGCTTTCGGTAATCCACTTGATGCCTTGAAGATCAAGCTGTGCCAAATCAATAGCAGTAGGGGTAACTTTACCATTTAGCTGAATACTGCCTTGCAGGAATTGTGTATAGAAGTCTTCAACCAAAATTTGGTTGGGGTTTAGGTTCAGCTTAAGGCTTGGGTCGATGAATTGATCATTGTCTAAGGTGACGCCTTCAGCTTGCAGAGAGAAAATTGCTTTCTGTTGCTTCCACAGTTCAAAAGGCAATTGGATATTTTCTAGTGAGGCATCAAAGGCTGCAAGGTGACCATCTTTCCACTCTATGTCGCTACGCAGAATATCTAAGCTGTTGATGTGGTTGATCTGAATGCCTGCCACATCCCATTCTTTGTTCAATAGGCTTTGAGTTTGTTCTTCATTTAATCGCAAGCCATCAATCGTCACATTCACCAATGACCAGTCATGTTGATATTGTTCAGCTTGCCCAGAAATCTTGGTACCACGCCAATCAAAGGAAGCGCCATAAAGGGTGCTGTCACTCGGTTTGAGGTCTAGGTCAATCAACAGATTATCGAAGGCTTCGCCTTGCCAATATAACTGCGAGGCTGAAAGTTGGGTTTTGCCATAGGGTAGTAGTGAGTTTTGGTTATCCCAGACGGGGTCTGCGATCTGCAGGTCGATGCCTCGTGCATTAAAGTCTGGAGTCGAGAAATCTAGGTTATTGAGCGCTAGCTGACGGAGCTTGAGGTTTGGTTGGGTAAACACTGATGTGAGTGTGTCCAGATCGTCGGCTTCTAACTGCAGGCCGCTGATCAATACAGAGTCCAAAACCAGCTTAGCATCAAGAAGAGAGTCTGGGCTGAACCAGATGTCGGCCTTGTCGATATACAGAGGGGGGTGTTTTTCAGATTGGCTTTGGGTGATGCCCATCAAGGTGATGTGATAAGGCGCCTGATACTCAACATCTTCAATGAGCACCGGTTGTTCAATCGTATGCTTGATAAAAAAGTTAGCAACATCGGCGCGGTATTGAGTTTGTAGGCTTAATAGCAACGCTGCGATCACCGCAACGGCGATAGCCAACACAATGCCAAACACCATGAATACCTTTTTCATTCCCTGAAAGCCTTAAATCTCAATAGTCTTAAAACAGAGTGGAACAAAAAGGGTCAAGCATCAACAAAAAAGCCCCTCAAAAGAGGGGCTTGCTACAAAAATATCATTTTAAATTGGGCGTTCGCTTTTGACTAAGCCCGAGCAGATGGTTGGATTAGTCCAGTTGAGGACCAGCTGCAACCAGTGACTTACCTTCAGCGTTGTCTGTGTACTTGTCAAAGTTGTTGATGAAGCGTTCTGCTAGATCTTTCGCTTTGCTTTCCCATTGTAGCGGGTCAGTGTACGTGTCGCGTGGGTCAAGAATCGCTGGGTCAACATCGTGTAGCGCTAGTGGCACTTCTAGGTTGAACATAGGGATAACCTTAGTATCAGCCTTGTCGATAGAGCCATCTAGGATTGCGTCGATGATGCCACGCGTATCTTGGATAGAGATACGTTTGCCAGTTCCGTTCCAACCTGTGTTTACTAGGTACGCTTCAGCGCCAGCTGCTTCCATGCGCTTCACAAGTACTTCAGCGTACTGAGTTGGGTGAAGAGTAAGGAACGCCGCACCAAATGCCGCAGAGAACGTTGGCGTTGGTTCAGTAATACCACGCTCTGTACCGGCTAGTTTCGCTGTGAAGCCAGATAGGAAGTGGTACTTCGTTTGTTCTGGGGTCAGCTTAGAAACTGGTGGTAGTACACCAAATGCATCAGCAGTCAGGAAGATAACCTTTTGAGCATGACCTGCTTTTGATACTGGTTTAACGATGTTGTCGATGTGGTGGATCGGGTAAGAAACACGAGTGTTTTCAGTTTTAGAACCGTCATCAAAATCAATAGAGCCATCGCCACGAACCGTTACGTTTTCTAGCAGTGCATCACGGCGGATAGCGTTGTAGATTTCTGGTTCTGCTTCTTTAGATAGACGAATGGTCTTCGCGTAACAGCCACCTTCAAAGTTGAAGATACCGTCGTTGTCCCAACCGTGCTCATCATCACCGATTAGCTCACGCTTAGGATCGGTAGATAGGGTTGTTTTACCTGTACCCGATAGGCCGAAGAAGATGGCTACATCGCCTTTCTCGCCTACGTTTGCACTACAGTGCATTGAAGCTATGCCTTGTAGAGGCAGTAGGTAGTTCATCATTGCGAACATGCCTTTCTTCATCTCACCGCCGTACCAAGTACCACCGATGATTTGAACACGCTCTGTTAGGTTGAAAGCAACGAAGTTTTCAGAGTTTAGACCCTGTTTTTCCCAGTTAGGGTTGGTTGTTTTAGCACCGTTCATTACCACGAAATCAGGTTCGAACGTTGCCAGTTCTTCGTCAGTTGGACGAATGAACATGTTCTTAACGAAGTGCGCTTGCCACGCTACTTCAGTGATAATACGTACACTTAAGCGCGTATCTGGGTTAGCACCACAATAACCGTCAATGACAAACAGGCGCTTGCCAGATAGCTGAGTTGTCACAAGCTCTTTCAGCTCATTCCATACTTCAGTTGTAATCGGTTTGTTGTCATTTTTGCCTTGATCTGACCACCACATGGTATCGCGGGTCGTGTCATCTTTAACAATGTACTTATCTTTTGGTGAGCGGCCAGTAAAGATACCAGTGTCAACCGCAACAGAGCCTAGTTCCGTTACTACGCCTTTTTCGTAGCCTTCCAAACCTGGCAGTGTTTCTTCAACGAATAACTGCTCGTAGCTAGGATTACGAAGAACTTCAGTAACGCCAGTCAGTCCGTGCTTAGTTAGATCAATTTGTGCAGCCTTAGTATGTTCCATAACGGTCATAGGTGCTCCTTGTAGGATATTTTGTAGGGATTTTGTATTAATTTTTTATTGTTATCTGCTCACCATGCTAGCAACGAGACTCGGGGGAAACAGGGATACAGCTCAAAAAATATCCATATTAACCTTGGGGTTTTAAGCGTCTCGTCACATATTGGCCCAACTAGTCTATCCTGTACGCAAACCTTTGCGCTAGGGGCGAGAACATTATTAATTGATTAAAATTAAGCGGTGATTTTATTACGAAATGTTAAGGAGTTTGCGCTATTTTGATCACAAAAAAAGCCAGCTGAGTGCTGACCTTTTTGGGGTAAATTACGTGTTTTTGGTACGCCGTAAATTAATGAACCGTATTGCTGCCTTTATCTGCTGCTTCTGCGTACAAAGCATCAACATCGTTCTTGTCGAACGAGTAGTTTGTGCCACAGTAATCACAGTGCAGAGCAACGCTACCTTCTGTACTTAGGATGTCGTAGATCTCTTCTTGAGCAACGGTAATGATAGCCGCCGCGCTGCGATCGCGAGAGCAACCACAGAAGAACTCAACCGGTTGCGGTGTGAACAGCTGTACTTTCTCTTGGTTGTACAAACGGTAAAGCAGTTCGTTGGCTTCTAGAGTGAACAGCTCTTCGTTTTTCACTGTGTCTGTTAGCTGCTCTAGGTGCTCGAAGTCGTCTGGTGTGCCAGTGCCGTCAGGCATAACTTGCAGCAACATACCTGCAGCGTGTGCTTTGTCTTCGTGCTCGCCAGTACGTAGCCATAGACGAGTCTTAAGCTGCTCAGAGTTAGCGAAGTAACCTTCAAGTACTTCAGCAAGAGTGTCGCCTTCAAGACCAACGATACCTTGGTAACGCTCACCTTTCTTAGGATCGATAGTGATCACTAGGTGGCCTTTACCCATAAGATCGTGCAGACCAGCGTCGTCAGCGATATCGCCTTCAAAGCGAGCAACACCACGAATCTTCTGATCGTGATCGCCATTAATAACTGCTAGAGATACTGGGCCGTCACCTTGCAATTGCATAGTGATCGAACCTTCAAACTTTAGGGTCGCAGTCAGTAGCGTAGTTGAAACCAATAGCTCACCCAGTAGTTTTTGCACGGGTGCTGGGTATTCCTTGCTAGAAATAATCTGTTGGTACGCTTCATCCATTTGTACCAATTCACCACGTACTGATAGATCCTCAAATAGGTAGCGATTTAAAACATTACTTGTAGACATTGGGTCTGCCATTTGGCTATTCCTTCTAGCTTATTGATGCTTGAACTTGATGATGTCACGACGTTGCTTCTTATCAGGGCGACGCTCTGGAGCTGGGTTATGAGCATTCAGTTTGCGCTGTTTTGCAAACTCTTCTCTTTTTACCAAGCTCTCGGTGGTTTCTTCATAGAGGGTTTGAGCGATCGGAGCTCCACCACGATGGGCAGAGATTTTCTCGATAGTCACCGTCTTTTCTTCATTACCTTGACGCAGTGTAATTACTGCCCCAAGTTCGACTATTTTACTTGGCTTGCTGCGCTGACCATTATAGTGGACTTTGCCACCATCGACCATGTTGCGAGCAATCGACCGGGTTTTGTAAAAGCGTGCTGCCCACAACCATTTATCGAGTCTGACAGCTTCACTAGCAGTTTTCATATAGGGCTGTGCCTTATTAAGTGAGAAATGAATGCGGTTTAACTGTAATGAACAGTGCGCAACATGTTTTTGATGATGCTTATCACATTAAGTAGAAGCTTTAAGTGGAGGCGGTTGGCATTTTTTTCAAGTCATATTACAAAATAGCCATGTTATGCCGATTTATCGATTTGCTATGATATAGTTCAGGATCTTATGCTTAAATAAGCTCGGTATCGAACGAATGAATAAAAAAGCTGAAAGTTTAATGATTTGCAGCGTTTGTCGTCATGAAAAGGGGCAAGGAAAGTGAACTTTTTAGAGCTCAAAAATAGCATAGGAAATTCTCCTGTGTTGAGCCGCTTATTAGATAATGGATTTGTACTTCAGCAGAAACTGAGCCTAGCTACGTGTTGTGTGTTGATTGCAGCTTCTGCATGGATTTTAGGACAGCTTGCATGGTTTATCGAACCTGCCGAGCAAACAGTCGTGCCTTGGAAAGCAACCGCTTCATCGTCTTCTGCACCTCAATCGACCCTTGATATCTCATCTTTGCAGAAGAGTAACCTTTTTGGTGCCTATAACCCAACTACGGCTCCAGTGGTTGAGCAACAAGTGATCCAAGATGCACCAAAGACGCGATTGAACCTAGTATTGGTGGGTGCGGTTGCCAGTTCGAATCCCAAATTAAGCTTAGCTGTGATTGCTAATCGCGGCACGCAAGCAACCTACGGAATTAACGAAGAGATAGAAGGCACCAGAGCTAAGCTCAAAGCCGTGTTAGTGGATCGCGTGATCATTGATAACTCAGGTCGTGATGAAACCTTGATGCTTGAAGGTATCGAGTACAAGCGTCTAGCGGTATCAGCCCCTGCGCCACCTCGCGCTTCTTCATCTGTTCGTGGTAATAACCCCGCTTCTGCAGAAGAGAAGTTGGATGAAATTAAAGCGAAGATAATGAAAGATCCGCAACAAATCTTCCAATATGTTCGCCTGTCTCAGGTGAAGCGCGACGATAGTGTTATTGGTTATCGTGTGAGCCCTGGCAAAGATTCAGAACTTTTTAACTCTGTTGGGCTCCAAAACGGAGATATTGCCACTCAGTTAAATGGGCAAGACCTGACAGACCCCGCCGCTATGGGCAACATATTCCGTACCATCTCAGAGCTAACAGAGCTAAACCTCGTCGTTGAGCGAGATGGGCAACAACATGAAGTGTTTATTGAATTTTAAAACTTTGCGTCTAACGAAGGACGAAAGTGTAGGAGAAGTACGTGAAGCATTGGTTTAAGAAAAGTGCATGGTTACTGGCAGGAAGCTTAATCTGCACACCCGCAGCCATCGCTAGTGATTTTAGTGCCAGCTTTAAGGGCACTGATATTCAAGAGTTTATTAATATCGTTGGTCGTAACCTAGAGAAGACGATCATCGTTGACCCATCGGTGCGCGGGAAAATCGATGTACGTAGCTACGATGTCCTTAATGAAGAACAATATTACAGTTTCTTCTTAAACGTTTTAGAGGTGTACGGCTATGCGGTCGTTGAAATGGACTCGGGTGTTCTGAAGATCATCAAAGCCAAAGACTCTAAAACATCGGCAATTCCAGTAGTCGGTGACCGTGACTCAATCAACGGCGATAGCGTCGTGACACGAGTTGTGACGGTGCGTAATGTGTCGGTTCGTGAACTTTCTCCTCTGCTGCGTCAACTGAACGACAATGCAGGCGCGGGTAACGTTGTGCACTACGACCCTGCAAACATCATCCTTATTACAGGCCGAGCGGCGGTAGTAAATCGCTTAGCTGAAATCATCAAGCGTGTTGACCAAGCGGGTGACAAAGAAATTGAAGTTGTTGAGCTAAAGAATGCTTCAGCAGCTGAGATGGTGCGCATTGTTGATGCATTGAATAAAACCACAGACGCAAAGAACACACCTGCCTTCCTTCAACCTAAATTGGTTGCTGATGAGCGTACTAACGCAATCCTTATCTCAGGTGACCCTAAGGTTCGTAGCCGTCTAAGAAAGCTTATCGAGCAACTTGATGTTGAAATGGCTACTAAGGGTAACAACCAAGTTATCTACCTTAAGTATGCGAAAGCTGAAGATTTGGTTGATGTATTGAAAGGTGTGTCGGACAACCTGCAATCAGAGAAGCAGTCATCAACTAAAGGCAGCTCATCGCAACGTAACCAAGTGATGATCTCTGCACACAGTGATACCAACTCGTTAGTTATTACTGCCCAACCAGATATCATGAACGCGCTGCAAGATGTGATCGCTCAGCTAGATATTCGTCGTGCCCAAGTATTGATTGAAGCCTTAATTGTCGAAATGGCTGAAGGTGACGGCATCAACCTTGGTGTGCAATGGGGTAACCTTGATACTGGTGCTGTGATTCAATACGGCAACACAGGTGCATCGATCGGTGGTGTAATGGTTGGTCTGGAAGAAGCCAAAGACACTGAAACGACTACTGCAGTCTACGACTCTGATGGTAACTTCCAACGTAATGAGACGACTACTGAAAAGGGTGACTATTCAACACTAGCGTCAGCTCTTTCTGGTGTTAATGGCGCGGCTATGAGTGTGGTGATGGGTGACTGGACTGCACTGATCAGTGCGGTAGCGACCGATTCAAACTCAAACATCCTATCTTCTCCAAGTATTACAGTAATGGATAACGGCGAAGCGTCGTTCATTGTGGGTGAAGAGGTGCCTGTTTTGACAGGTTCGACTGCAGGTTCAAGCAACGACAATCCATTCCAAACGGTTGAACGTAAAGAAGTGGGTATCAAGCTGAAGGTTGTTCCACAAATCAACGAAGGCGATTCGGTTCAGCTGAATATTGAACAAGAAGTATCAAACGTACTGGGCGCGAATGGTGCGGTTGATGTGCGTTTTGCTAAGCGTCAATTGAATACGTCGGTGATTGTTCAAGATGGTCAAATGCTGGTACTTGGTGGCTTGATTGACGAGCGTGCATTAGAGAGTGAGTCTAAGGTGCCATTCTTAGGTGATATTCCTGTGCTTGGGCACTTGTTCAAATCAACCAGTACTCAGGTTGAGAAAAAGAACCTAATGGTATTCATCAAGCCAACCATCATTCGCGATGGCATGACGGCGGATGGTATCACTCAGCGTAAATACAACTTCATCCGAGCAGAGCAGTTGTACAAAGCAGAACAAGGTTTGAAATTGCTTGATGACGATAACATCCCGGTACTGCCTAAATTTGGTGCCGATATGAATCACCCGGCTGAAATCCAAGCCTTCATCGATCAAATGGAAACAGAATAATGGCTGAATTGGTAGGGGCGGCACGTACTTATCAGCGCTTGCCGTTTAGCTTTGCGAATCGCTACAAGATGGTGTTGGAATATCAACATCCAGAGCGCGCGCCTGTACTTTATTATGTAGAGCCTCTGAAATCGGCGGCGATCATTGAAGTCAGCCGTGTGGTGAAAAATGGCTTCACGCCACAAGCGATCAGCGCAGACGAATTTGATAAAAAGCTGACCGATGCTTATCAGCGTGACTCGTCGGAAGCGCGTCAGCTAATGGAAGACATTGGTGCTGATAACGACGACTTCTTCTCGCTAGCTGAAGAGCTGCCACAAGATGAAGATCTGCTCGAGTCAGAAGACGATGCGCCAATCATCAAGCTCATCAACGCGATGCTAGGTGAGGCGATCAAAGAAGGCGCTTCGGATATTCATATCGAAACCTTTGAGAAGTCATTGTCTATCCGTTTCCGTATTGATGGTGTGTTGCGTGATGTTCTTGCGCCGAGCCGTAAACTGGCTCCGTTATTGGTTTCACGTGTCAAGGTTATGGCTAAGCTGGATATTGCTGAAAAACGCGTACCACAAGATGGTCGTATTTCTCTGCGTATCGGTGGTCGAGCGGTCGATGTTCGTGTGTCTACCATGCCTTCATCACACGGTGAACGCGTGGTAATGCGTCTGTTGGATAAGAACGCGACTCGTCTAGACTTGCACAGTTTGGGTATGACGGCAGAGAACCACGAAAACTTCCGTAAACTGATTCAACGCCCGCATGGCATTATCTTGGTTACCGGCCCTACAGGTTCGGGTAAATCTACGACCTTGTATGCTGGCCTGCAAGAGCTCAACAGTAACGAACGCAACATCCTTACCGTTGAAGATCCAATCGAATTCGATATCGATGGCATTGGTCAAACACAAGTGAACCCTAAGGTTGATATGACCTTTGCTCGTGGTTTGCGTGCGATTCTTCGTCAAGATCCCGATGTGGTTATGATTGGTGAGATCCGTGATTTAGAAACCGCTGAGATTGCCGTTCAAGCCTCTTTGACGGGTCACTTAGTAATGTCGACTCTCCATACCAATACCGCGGTAGGTGCGATTACGCGTCTGCGTGATATGGGTATTGAACCCTTCCTTATCTCCTCTTCACTGCTTGGTGTGTTGGCGCAGCGCTTGGTTCGTACCTTGTGTAACGACTGTAAAGAACCTTACGAAGCAGACAAAGAGCAGAAGAAGCTGTTTGGACTGAAGAAGAAAGACAGCCTGACGCTTTACCATGCCAAAGGGTGTGAGCACTGTAGCCACAAAGGTTACCGAGGTCGTACTGGTATTCATGAGCTTCTGATGGTTGATGAATCCGTGCAAGAACTGATTCACAGCGAGGCTGGCGAACAAGCGATCGAGAAAGCAATTCGTGGCACAACCCCAAGTATTCGAGAGGATGGCTTGAGCAAAGTTCTGAAAGGGGTAACGTCCCTAGAGGAAGTGATGCGCGTGACCAAGGAAGTCTAGTATGGCGGCATTTGAATACAAAGCGCTGGATGCTAAAGGTAAAAGCAAAAAGGGCTCGATTGAGGCGGATAACGCTCGTCAGGCTCGCCAGCGCTTAAAAGAGCAAGGCTTAATGCCGGTTGAGATGACCGAAGCCAAAGCAAAAACGGCTAAAGGTGCGCAACCTTCGACTAGCTTTAAGCGTGGCATCAGCACGCCTGATCTTGCCTTGATTACTCGTCAAATATCAACGCTTGTTCAATCGGGTATGCCTCTAGAAGAGTGCTTGAAGGCAGTTGCTGAGCAATCTGAAAAGCCACGTATTCGAACCATGCTATTGGCGGTTCGCTCTAAGGTAACTGAAGGCTACTCGCTAGCCGACAGCCTGTCTGATTACCCACACATCTTCGATGAGCTATTTAGAGCCATGGTGGCGGCGGGTGAGAAATCGGGGCACTTGGATGCGGTATTGGAGCGATTGGCCGATTACGCAGAAAATCGTCAGAAGATGCGTTCTAAACTCCTACAAGCGATGATCTACCCAGTGGTGCTGGTGGTGTTTGCGGTGACGATTGTTTCGTTCCTGTTGGCAACCGTGGTACCTAAAATCGTCGAGCCTATTATCCAAATGGGCCAAGAGCTGCCTCAATCGACACAATTTTTATTAGCATCGAGTGAATTTATCCAGAATTGGGGCATCCAATTACTGTTGTTAATCATTGCTGTGATTGTTCTGGTTAAGACCGCGCTGAAAAAGCCGGGCGTTCGCATGAGTTGGGATCGCAAATTATTGAGCATTCCGCTTATCGGCAAGATAGCAAAAGGGATCAATACCTCTCGTTTTGCACGAACACTTTCTATTTGTACCTCGAGTGCGATTCCTATCCTTGAAGGGATGAAGGTCGCGGTTGACGTAATGTCGAATCACCATGTGAAGCAACAAGTATTACAAGCATCGGATAGTGTCAGAGAAGGCGCGAGCCTGCGTAAAGCTTTGGATCAAACCAAACTCTTTCCACCGATGATGCTGCATATGATTGCCAGTGGTGAGCAGAGTGGTCAATTGGAACAGATGCTGACAAGAGCGGCTGATAACCAAGACCAAAGTTTTGAGTCGACCGTGAATATCGCCCTAGGCATATTTACCCCTGCCCTTATCGCTTTGATGGCAGGCTTAGTGCTGTTTATTGTGATGGCGACTCTAATGCCGATGCTTGAAATGAACAATTTAATGAGCGGTTAACGTATTGCTCATCAAACGTTAGTTTTTGGATTATCGAGAAGAAGGACATCATTACCTTCAACTCGCGGTCTGTAATTTGGAGAAAATAATGAAAAATAAAATGAAGAAACAATCAGGCTTTACCCTATTAGAAGTGATGGTTGTTGTGGTTATCCTTGGCGTATTGGCGAGCTTTGTTGTACCTAACCTATTAGGTAACAAAGAGAAGGCTGACCAACAAAAAGCCATCACTGATATCGTGGCGCTAGAGAACGCGCTGGATATGTACAAACTGGACAACAGCGTTTACCCAACAACGGATCAAGGTCTTGATGCACTGGTTTCTAAGCCAAGCAGCCCAGAGCCTCGTAACTACCGCGACGGTGGCTACATCAAGCGTCTACCTAACGACCCATGGGGCAACGAGTACCAATACCTAAGCCCTGGTGATAACGGCACTATTGATATCTTTACGCTTGGTGCTGATGGCCAAGAAGGTGGTGAAGGTATTGCTGCGGATATCGGCAACTGGAACATGCAAGACTTTCAATAAGCCTAGGCTTGTTGCTTGATGCGTTATTGTTGTTTGATTCGTTATTGATGGTAGGACATAAACAGATGGAGTCTAAAGGTGAAAACTAAGCAAACACAGCCAGGTTTCACCTTGATTGAGATTCTTTTGGTACTGGTATTACTGTCAGTAACGGCGGTCGCGGTTATCGCGACCATTCCTACCAATAGTAAAGATGTTGCCAAAAAATACGCTCAAAGTTTTTATCAGCGAGTTCAGCTACTCAATGAAGAAGCTATCTTGAGTGGTTTGGATTTTGGCGTTCGTGTTGATGAAAAGAAATCGACTTATGTTCTGATGACGCTTAAGTCTGATGGTTGGCAAGAAACTGAGTTCGAAAAGATCCCTTCTTCAACTGAATTGCCAGAAGACCTCGCACTGACGCTGACACTCGGCGGTGGCGCTTGGGAAGACGACGATCGCCTTTTTAATCCGGGAAGCTTATTTGATGAAGATATGTTTGCTGATCTTGAAGAGGAAAAGAAACCGAAGCCACCGAAGATCTACATCTTGTCGAGTGCTGAAACCACACCTTTTACGCTTTCTTTCTACCCAAATACGGGTGACACAGTACAGGATGGTTGGCGTGTTCGCGTGTTAGACAATGGTGTTATTCGATTGCTTGAACCGGGAGAAGAAGATGAAGAGGAATAACCGTTCTCCTTATCGCTCTCGTGGTATGACTCTTGGTTCTCGAGGAATGACTCTGCTTGAGGTGTTAGTGGCACTCGCTATTTTCGCAACCGCAGCGATCAGTGTGATTCGTGCCGTAACCCAGCACATCAATACACTCAGTTATCTCGAAGAAAAAACCTTCGCCGCTATGGTTGTTGATAATCAAATGGCCTTGGTGATGCTGCACCCTGAGAAGCTTAAAAAAGCACAGGGTACGCAAGAGTTAGCGGGAAGAGAGTGGTTCTGGAAGGTGACACCGATTGATACCAGCGACGATTTATTAAAGGCGTTTGATGTGAGTGCAGCAACCAGTAAGCAAGCGTCTCCAGTCATTACGGTGCGAAGCTATGTGGTCAACTAAGAGCGTGTTGTTAGTTAAGAACAGCTCGCTAACTAACAGCAAGTCGCTAAGTAAGAGCATGTCCGTTAAGAAACGAGTGCCTCGTAAGCAAGGTCTATCTTCAAAAGGGAGAGGTTTTACCTTAATTGAAGTCTTGGTCTCGATCGCTATCTTTGCCACGTTGAGCATGGCGGCCTATCAAGTCGTGAATCAGGTTCAGCGCAGCAATGAGTTATCAATCGAGCGCAGTGCCCGTTTGAATCAACTGCAACGTAGTTTGGTCATTTTAGATAATGATTTTCGCCAGATGGCAGTACGACAATTTCGTACTAATGGTGAAGAAGCATCATCTAAGCTGGTTATAGTGAAAGAGTATTTATTGGACTCCGATAGCATTGGTATCGTGTTTACTCGCCTTGGTTGGCATAACCCACAACAACAGTTTCCTCGCGGAGAAGTCACCAAGGTTGGCTACCGCATCAAAGAGGAAACGCTTGAGCGTGTATGGTGGCGTTATCCCGATACTCCTGCAGGCCAAGAGGGTGTGATTACTCCGCTGCTTGATGATGTAGAAGGCTTTGAAATCGAGTTTTATGATGGGAGTCGCTGGGGCAAAGAGTGGCAAACCGACAAATCACTGCCTAAAGCGGTGAGACTTAAGCTGACACTGAAAGATTATGGTGAGATAGAACGTGTTTATCTTACTCCCGGAGGGACCCTAGATCAGGCTGATGATTCTTCAAGCAGTGACTCTTCAGGCAGTAGTGAGGGGAATAATGATTCATCGACCTAACAAGCTTGTAGCGACAAGTTCGGCTTTCGGCCGCAAACAACGTGGTGTCGCGCTGATCATTATTTTGATGCTACTGGCGATCATGGCAACCATTGCTGGCAGTATGTCTGAGCGTCTGTTTACTCAGTTTAAACGCGTTGGTAACCAGCTGAACTACCAACAGGCCTATTGGTACAGTATTGGCGTAGAAGCGCTTGTGCAAGATGGTATTAGGCAAAGCTACAAAGACAGTGATACCGTAAACTTAAGCCAGCCGTGGGCGTTAGAAGAACAAGTGTACCCACTTGATTATGGCCAAGTGAAGGGACGTATCGTTGATGCTCAGGCGTGTTTTAATCTTAATGCGCTAGCTGGCATAGCGACGACTTCAAGCAACCAGACACCTTATTTAGTGACAGTTTGGCAAACCTTATTGGAAAACCAAGATGTAGAGCCTTATCAAGCCGAGGTTATCGCGCATTCAAGCTGGGAGTTTGTTGATAGCGATACTCGAGCAATCTCTTCCGCTGGCGTAGAAGACAGTACTTATGAGGCGATGAAGCCATCTTATTTGGCAGCTAATGGCTTAATGGCAGACGAATCAGAGCTACGAGCGGTTTATCAAGTCACGGGTGAGGTGATGAATAAGGTTCGCCCATTTGTTTGTGCTCTACCGAGCGATGATTTCCGTTTGAACGTGAATACACTAACGGAAAAACAAGCGCCACTATTGGAAGCGATGTTTGCTCCGGGCTTAAGTGAATCGGATGCGAAACAGCTGATAGACAAACGTCCATTTGATGGTTGGGATACGGTGGATGCTTTTATGCAAGAGTCTGCCATTGCTGGTGTCAGTGGCGAAGTCAGCAAAAAAGCCAAAGCATATTTAACTGTAGATAGCGCCTATTTTGAGCTAGATGCAGAGGTATTAGTTGAGCAGTCACGTGTGCGTATACGGACGCTTTTCTATAGTAGTAATCGAGAAACAGTGACGGTAGTACGCCGTCGTTTTGGAGGAATCAGTGAGCGAGTTTCTGACCGTTCGACTGAGTAGCGAACCACAAAGCCCTGTGCAGTGGTTAGTTTGGTCGACAAGCCAACAAGAAGTGATAGCAAGTGGCGAATTGTCTAGCTGGGAGCAGCTTGATGAGTTAACGCCCTACGCTGAAAAGCGCAGCTGCATCGCTTTATTGCCGGGAAATGAATGCTTAATTAAGCGTGTTGAGATCCCGAAAGGTGCTGCTCGCCAGTTCGATTCTATGCTGCCGTTTTTGTTAGAAGACGAAGTTGCACAAGATATCGAAGACTTACATCTGACTATTTTAGATAAAGACGCTACTCATGCGACCGTGTGTGGTGTTGAACGTGAATGGTTAAAACAAGCGTTAGAGCAGTTCCGTGAAGCCAATATTGTCTTCCGCAAGGTACTGCCAGACACGTTAGCTGTGCCTTTGGAAGAACAAGGCATCAGTGCGTTGCAGATAGACCAGCATTGGTTATTGCGTCAAGGCAACTACCAAGCTGTATCAATCAGTGAAGCATGGCTCCCAATGTTTTTGCAAAGTGATTGGGTTGTCGTTGATGACGAAGAAAAGCCAGCGACGATCTTCAGTTACACCTCAATGCCGAGCGACGACGTTCAGCAGCAAAGTGGAGTGGAGTGGCAAGCTAAGCCTGCTGAGTTGGTGATGTCTCTACTGAGCCAACAAGCGATCACAAGCAGCGTGAATTTACTGACTGGCACCTTTAAAACCAAATCTTCATTCAGTAAATATTGGCGTGTTTGGCAAAAAGTGGCGATTGCGGCTTGTTTGCTGGTGGCGGTGATTGTGACTCAACAGGTGTTGAAGGTTCAGCAATATGAAGCGCAAGCTGAAGCTTACCGAATGGAAAGTGAGCGCATCTTTAGAACTGTATTGCCAGGTAAACAGCGTATTCCAACTGTGAGCTACCTTAAGCGTCAAATGAACGATGAAGCCAAGAAGTATGGCGGTTCAGGCGATGGTGACTCCTTACTTGGTTGGCTAGCCTTGTTGCCAGAAACTTTAGGACAGGTGAAATCCATTGAAGTCGAAAGCATTCGCTACGATGGCAACCGCTCAGAGGTTCGACTACAGGCTAAAAGCTCTGACTTCCAACATTTTGAGACCGCGAGAGTGAAGCTCGAAGAGAAGTTTACCGTTGAGCAAGGGCCATTGAATCGTAATGGCGATGCCGTGTTTGGCAGCTTTACTCTTAAACCCCGTCAGTAACCTGCGCAAGGAGATCAGTGATGAGAAATATGATTGAGCCACTCCAAGCGTGGTGGACTTCAATAAGTCAAAGAGAGCAGCGATTAGTTATCGGCTGTTCAATTTTATTGGTGGTAGGTGTGGTTTATTGGGGGCTAATACAACCACTCAGTCAGCGAGCTGAACTCGCACAAAGCCGTATTCAGAGTGAGAAGCAACTGCTGGCTTGGGTCACCAATAAAGCCAATGAAGTGGTTGAACTGCGAGGCAGTGGCGGCATCAGTGCTAGTCAGCCTTTGAACCAATCCGTACCTGCTTCTATGCGTCGTTTTAAGATTGAGTTAATTCGTGTACAGCCACGTGGCGAGATGCTGCAAGTCTGGGTTAAACCTGTACCCTTTAATCAGTTCGTAGATTGGCTAACATACCTGAAAGAAAAGCAGGGTGTTGAGGTTGAGTTCATGGACATTGATCGTTCTGATAGCCCTGGGGTTATTGACGTCAACCGACTACAGTTTAAACGAGGTTAATGTGAAACGCGGTGTATCTTTGAAGTTAGGTTTGCTCTTTGGTGGCATCTTTATTGTCTTTTTCTCGGTTAGCCTGTTACTGCACTTACCGGCCTCATTTGCTCTCAAGCATGCACCTGTTGTTCGTGGATTGAACATTGAAGGTGTTGAAGGGACGGTTTGGCAAGGTCGTGCCAACAATATCGTGTGGCAGCGTGTTAATTACGGCTCAGTACAGTGGGACTTCCAGTTCTCTAAACTGTTCCAAGCTAAAGCTGAACTAGCGGTTCGTTTTGGTCGCAATAGCGACATGAACTTGTCAGGAAAAGGGCGTGTTGGGTACAGCATGAGTGGCGCGTATGCGGAAAACTTAGTCGCATCAATGCCCGCTGCGAACGTGATGAAGTATGCCCCAACCATTCCAGTGCCGGTTTCTATTGGTGGACAAGTAGAACTGACGATCAAACATGCGGTTCATACTCAGCCTTGGTGCCAATCGGGCGAAGGTACGCTTGCTTGGTCTGGTGCTGCCGTTGACTCACCTGTGGGGTCGTTAGATCTAGGCCCTGTGATTGCCGACATTACCTGTGAAGACAATACTATTGCAGCCAAAGGTACTCAGAAGAGCGACCAAGTGGATAGCGAATTCTCTGCGAGTGTCACGCCTAATCAAAGCTACACCTCGGCGGCATGGTTTAAACCGGGGGCAGAGTTCCCGCCAGCCATGCAGAGTCAGCTAAAGTGGCTAGGCAACCCGGATAGCCAAGGTAAGTACCAGTTCAGCTATCAAGGGCGCTTCTAGTCAGATAGCTTCTTTTGATCTCGTATCCGCTAGTTATCCGAGAGCAAGATAAAAAAATGGGCACCTCACTGAGGTGCCCATTTTATTTGAATATCAGATTGTTATGAGGCTAAGTTGTTTTAGTCTTTGCCTTGTAGGATCTCAGCCCAAGGTAAGTCTGCATCACCAAGTACAATGAAGTTCGGGTTCTCAAGGGTCTCTCTTTCATTGTAAGAGAGCGGCTCTAGTTGAGTACTCAAGATACGACCGCCAGCTTCCTCAACAATGCACTGGGTTGCTGCGGTATCCCACTCGCCAGTAGGTCCAAGGCGCAGATAACAATCCACAGCACCTTCTGCGACTAAACATGCTTTTAGTGCGGCAGAGCCAAGAGGCACCAAGTCATAGTTCCATGCCGAGCTCATGCGGCTCGTGATGCGGTTGATATCTTGGCGGCGGCTGATCGCCATTGCTATAGATTGGTTTGGCAGCTCGTGACGGTGCGTTTTGATTTTAACGCTGTCATTAAGGTCTGGGATCTTCCAAGCCCCTTTGCCGCTGTAAGCGTAATAGCTCACACCAGAAACAGGCGCATATACCACACCCATTACCGGCTTGTTATGCTCAATTAGGGCGATAATTGTCGCGAAGTCACCACTTCTTGCGATGAACTCCTGCGTTCCATCTAATGGGTCTACTAACCAGTAACGATCCCATTGCGCGCGTTTCTCTAGGCTAATATCAGCGGCTTCTTCGGATAACACCGGGATATCTGGCGTGAGCTCACTGAGCTTTTTCGAGATCAGCTTATGCGCTGCCAGATCGGCACTGGTGACTGGTGTGTCGTCACTCTTGGTGAACTCTTCGTAATCTTTCTTTTCGTAGATCTCTAAGATGAGTTGGCCTGCAGAGCGAGCAACCTCAATCACAGAGGGTAGGAGATGAGACAAATCTTTTGTTGTTGGCATAAATATTCTCTTACTCTTCGAGTGCGCTTATGGCTTTAATTATTATTGAGTGATCGAAGGGTCAATAGTAGGGCGGTAATACTGCGAGCCTCACAGAAGTCGAGATGCGTTAATAGCTCTTCGGCTTGAGCAAGCGGCCAGCGCACAATGTCCAGTGGTTCAGGTTCATCACCTTCTAGCTTCTCTGGGTAGAGGTCTTCTGCTATAAACAGCGTCATTTTGCTAGAAAAGTAAGAGGGAGCGAGGATCACTTCCTTTAGTGGAGTGAGTTTGTTGGCACCAAAGCCAATCTCTTCTTTGAGTTCACGAACTGCGGCTTCACTAGGTTGTTCACCTGGGTCAATCAGTCCTTTCGGAAAGCCGAGCTCATAGCGTTCAGTACCCGCTGCATATTCACGCACTAATAGAATATCGCCTTGTTCAGTAATCGGAACCATCATTACTGCGTTGCGCCCGCTAGGCTTCATGCGTTCGTAAGTTCGCTCTTCACCGTTTGAAAAGCGTAAGTCGAGAGACTCGATAGAGAATAGTTTTGATTGAGCGACAGTTTGCTGAGCCAAAATTTCTGGCTTGGTCCTTTTTGTCATTGCGCTCGCTCCTTAGCTCATTGGAATTCTTTCTTATAAAGTCATTCTAATATAGGGGAAATGACGTTGAGTTCCTAGATCCGAGTTTTCATATCCGAGAATTATTGAAGCAGGAACCGATTGCGATCACTTGAATACCTTACTCAAGATGGTAACGAGGCGAGAATATCGGTGAGGAGCATAAGGAATACAAGCGCATAGGAAGCCTGGATTAGAGTGTGTATGCTCAGCCCGAAAACAAAAAAGGTTGATGCTTGCGCATCAACCTTTCAAATAACGACTAACACTAAATCAGTGATTAGTAGTAAGAGTGCTCACCACGATCGTGCTCAGTTGCATCACGAACAGCAGTCAGTTCACCTTCGAATTGTTGAAGAAGTTCTTTTTCGATGCCTTCTTTTAGAGTCACATCAACCATAGAACAACCGTTACAACCGCCGCCGAATGCTACGATAGCAGCACCGTCTTCAGTGATTTCTACCAAGCTAACGTGACCGCCGTGACCAGCAAGTTGTGGGTTAACTTGTGTTTGAATTGCGTACTCAACACGTTCTAGAAGCGGCGCATCGTCTGATACTTTACGCATCTTAGCGTTTGGTGCTTTAAGTGTTAGTTGAGAGCCCATTTTGTCTGTAACGAAGTCGATTTCAGCTTCGTCTAGGAACGGTAGGCTTAGCTCATCTACGTATGCAGAGAAAGCTTCGAACTTAAGCTCTGTGTCAGATGCTTCAATCGCATCTGTTGGGCAGTAAGAAACACCACACTCAGCGTTTTGTGTACCTGGGTTTACCACGAACACACGAATGTTTGTACCTTCAGGCTGCTGTGACAGCAGATTGGCAAAATGAGTTTGAGCTGTTTCTGTAATAGTAATATTTGACACGACGAATACCTGAGTAAATTTGTAGGCTATTAGCGCCATTCTACTCCTGTCAGATTTGTAATTCAGCCCTTTTTTGTTGGATTGCTGTACAAGTAGCGACTCACACCAGTTATCCAGAGGGCTCAGGAGTGCGGCAGATGCAGTAAATATCAATCCTTTTCACCCCTACTTCAAGTAGTAATTGGCATAATTGATACACAGTACTGCCTGTGGTTACAACATCATCAATTATCGCGACGTGCGAATAATCCGTCGCTGAAAAGTTTAAATTTTTCAGAACGAAAGCGTCTTTCAGATTACTTTTTCTTGCCGACTTGGTGAGCCCTTGTTGGGAAATCGTTGAGCGGGTTCGTCTAAATAAAACGGCATTTTTGATGTTGAGCTCGTGAGCGGTGTAACGCGCCAATAACTCACTCTGATTAAAGCCACGATGAATGTACCTTTGCCAATGCAGTGGGACACTCGTCAGCAACGATGCGGGCTCTTCAATCCGTGACGCTAATAACTTCGACAAGTCGCGAGCAAACCAGAACTTATCCGCGTACTTCATTTGTTGAATATAACCAGCGGTTGGAAAGGTGTAATCGCCGACACAATAGAGGCGATGCCAAGGTGGTGGCTTTGATAAACACTCACCACACTGCTCAACGGTGGTGACAGTTCTTAAGCCACATCGCTGGCAGCGAGGTGCTGGCTCAAAGAGTGTGAGACAAGAATTGCACCATCGAGGATGTGTATTACTAGGACATTTATCTAGCTTACACAGGTGGCATTGAGGTGTGACCAGACGTGGTGTGTGTTTTTGTAGCCAATCGGATAACATAGCTCGCGATGCTTTTGGGTTATGGTGTTCCTTTTGCTCACCATACTGAAAAGCGCAGTTTATCGCTGATGGAAAAAGTAGGGAATATTGAGAATGAGTGACGCGTTGTATTGGCATGTTTCAGGGCAGGGACCCGATTTGGTATTGGTTCATGGTTGGGGAATGAACGGTGCGGTATGGCAGCAAACCGTGAATGCGTTAGAGGCCGATTTCCGAGTACATGTTGTCGATTTGCCAGGGTACGGACACAGTTCTCATTGTCATGCTCAAGATCTTGAAGAGATAGCTCAACAACTGTTGGCCGAAGCGCCAAAGCAGGCGATTTGGGTCGGTTGGTCACTCGGTGGTTTGGTTGCGACGCACATGGCGCTGCATCATTCAGATTACGTGAGCAAATTAGTGACGGTTGCGAGTTCGCCGAAATTTGCTGCCGCAAAAGAGCCAGTATTATGGCGAGGTATTCAACCAAATGTATTAACCGCTTTCACCGAACAGCTGGTGGAAGATTTCCAAACCACCATCGAACGCTTTATGGCATTGCAAACCATGGGCAGTCCGTCAGCAAGACAAGATGTCAAACAGCTCAAGCAAGCGGTACTGTCTCGCCCGCTGCCTAATCCTGATTCGTTATTAGCTGGCTTAAAGATGTTGTCTGATGTTGACCTGCGTGAACAGCTACCTGAGATCTCCGTGCCTATGCTTCGCTTGTATGGTCGGTTAGATGGACTCGTGCCAATCAAGGTCGCCAAAGATTTGGGTACAGCCTTGCCTCATACTGAGCAATACATCTTCACTCAGTCTTCGCATGCTCCGTTTATGACCGAAGCGGATGCCTTTTGCAGTGAGCTTGTCAGCTTCGCACAAAAATAATTGCTAAATATATATCCGGCTTGGTCGATATATAAGCTAATACCAATCACAGTAAGTAAGTGTTCAACAATAGCGTAGGAAAAAGGCTTGAGAACAAGGCAGAGCTTTTTGATAAGTAGTTATTCTACAATCAAAAGTTCTAACGCCGTTATCGAGCGTTTTAACAAGCTAGGGTGAGCAGTTATTTACTACGATTGGTATAACACCAATGCACTGCATGATACTCAGACCTAACTCTCTCCAGAGCTGATTGCGGTAAGTTGGGCTATGCCTGTTGTGCGTTCTCGGTACAACAGTGCTATGGCAATAGTGATGGGCGATTCTTGAGGAGAGTTCGCGATGATTGTGTCACCTGCAACTGCAGTGAGTGTGCCACTAATCGCCCCGTCCGTTAATGTGCAAACAGAGCAAGTTGCGCGTGATAATAGAGTCCGAGAGCCTGTTGCTCCCGCAGTAGCATTGGCGAGAACCAATGCAGAGCGTAAGGTAAAATCAGACGATAAACGAAGGCAGCAGTCGGCTTGGGACCCTTCAGACCATCCAGGTTATGAAATGGAGAACGAGTCAGAGGCCAATTCGGTTAGCCAAGAAGAGCCACAAGACCCTTTTGATAGGCTGTTCAGCTTATTGGCACTGAAAACATACAGTGCTGATCAAGGCAAAGGCTATACCATGCGTTTCCGCCTGCCAAAGCATGTTTTAGATGCGGCGATTCAGGAAGGACAGATGGAGAAACGACGTAAGGTCATAAAGTATCATTATGGTCATGCTGTTGCGCCTCATGCTCCGTCAGAGATGTTAGTCGTATTATGATTATACTCTTCATACTTGAAGCCGCAGCGTTGTTAACTGCGTAAGTTCACCCTAATCACATAGAACCCCTATGCTCATAGGGCTGAACTTACTTGTTGCCTAGCTGCAGCTACAATTATTTTGAGTATAAAGACGAAGGATACAACCAAACTTCGATGTCTTTTTTGAACACATAATAAAAAAACCTGCATACCCTAAGGGATGCAGGTTTTCTGTTTTTAAGCTAACCCGTTTTTCGATGAGCTAATGGATTACTTTTTCGCTTTTGCAAAAGCAGCGGCAAATGCGCCACCCATTGCGGCATTTTGTTGTGGCTCTTCACGACGGCGTTGGCCACCTTGTGAGTTTTGATTCGAGCGGTTTTGTGTGCGAGGTGCACTTGAACGTTGAGCACGGTTGTCTTGTCCCGGTTCGTCCTTCATACGCATGCTTAGTGCAATACGTTTACGCTGAACATCCACTTCCATCACTTTCACTTTCACGATGTCGCCCGCTTTCACCACTTCACGTGGGTCAGAAACAAAGCGATCGGTGAGCGCTGAAATATGAACTAAGCCATCTTGGTGAACACCAATATCAACGAAGGCACCAAAGTTGGCCACGTTCGATACCACGCCTTCTAGAATCATGCCCGGTTCTAGATCTGAAACGCTGTTTACGCCATCAGCGAAGGTTGCAGTCTTGAACTCAGGGCGAGGGTCGCGTCCCGGTTTATCTAACTCTTTGATGATGTCGGTGACCGTTGGAACACCAAAGTTTTCATTGGTGTAATCAATCGCGTGCAAACCACGTAAGAAGTCGGTGTTACCTACCAGAGATTTGATGTCTTTCTGGTTTTTCTCAGCGATGGTTTTCACCACAGGGTAAGCTTCCGGGTGAACCGATGATGCATCTAACGGGTTCTTACCATCCATAATACGTAGGAAACCAGCACACTGTTCAAAGGCTTTTGGCCCCAAGCGAGCAACTTTCTTCAGCGTAATACGAGCTTCGAAGCGACCATTCTCATCACGGAAATCCACGATGTTCTGAGCGATAGTGCTAGAAAGACCCGCTACGCGAGTAAGTAGCGCGGCAGACGCAGTATTCACATCAACACCTACGGCGTTTACACAGTCTTCGACGATCGCATCTAGGCGCTTAGCAAGCATGGTTTGGCTAACGTCATGTTGGTATTGGCCCACACCGATCGATTTAGGGTCAATCTTCACTAGTTCTGCCAATGGGTCCTGTAGACGACGAGCGATAGACACCGCGCCACGGATTGATACGTCCATGTTCGGGAATTCTTTCGCCGCTAATTCAGACGCTGAATAAACCGATGCACCTGCTTCGCTAACAATGATTTTTTGCGCTTTTAGGTTGCCGCGTTTAATTACGTCAGCCACAAAGCTGTCGGTTTCGCGTGAAGCCGTACCGTTTCCAATCGCAATTAGGTCGACATTAAACTGACGAACCATCTGCTCAACAACGTGTGCTGATTTGTCGTATTGCTTTTGTGGTGGGTGAGGGTAAATAGTTTCTGTCGCGAGAACCTTGCCGGTTGAATCCACAACGGCGATTTTCGAACCGGTACGTAAACCTGGATCCAAGCCTAATGTGGCACGAGGGCCAGCAGGTGCAGCCATTAGCAGGTCTTTAAGGTTGGTCGCGAATACTTCAATCGCTTCGATCTCAGCACGCTCTTTCATTGCGCCCATTAACTCGGTTTCCATGTGCATCGAAACCTTGATGCGCCATGCCCAGCTGATCACTTGCTTACGCCAGGCATCTGCTGGTGCGCTGCTTAGGGTAATGCCGTAGTGATCAGAGATGATGTTCTCACAGTAAGAACCACGTACACCTTCTTCTTGCTCTGGGTCTGCGTTCATCGCCAGTGTTAGGAAGCCTTCATTTCGGCCACGTAGCATTGCAAGCGCACGGTGAGACGGTACTTTGCTCAGAGCTTCGTTGTGCTCGAAGTAGTCTTTGAACTTCTCACCTTCGTTCTCTTTGCCTGCTACAACACGAGCACCAAGCTCTGCATTGCGGTTTAGGTGTTGGCGGATCTTCTCAAGCAGGTTCGCGTCTTCTGCAATGCGCTCCATGATGATCGCACGTGCGCCATCGAGTGCTGCTTTGGTATCGGCAATGCCTTTGTCGTTGCTAATAAAGTTAGCAGCTTCGGTTTCTGGATCGTGCTGTGGTTCAGTCCATAGTGTATCGGCAAGTGGCTCTAGGCCTGCTTCAATTGCGATCTGACCTTTGGTGCGACGCTTTGGTTTGTAAGGCAGGTATAAATCTTCTAGGCGAGTCTTGCTGTCAGCCTGAGTAATATCACGCTCAAGTTCTGGCGTGAGTTTCCCTTGGTCTTGAATCGATTTAAGAATCGTTTGGCGGCGATCATCAAGTTCGCGAAGGTAAGAAAGGCGACTATCAAGGTTACGTAGTTGGGTATCGTCTAAGCCACCCGTGACCTCTTTACGGTAGCGGGCAATAAAGGGAACGGTGTTACCGTCGTCAATTAGGTTTACTGCGGCGGTGACTTGCTCTGAACGAACATTCAGTTCTTCAGCAATCAGTCGACAGATAGCTTGGCTCATCCGATGAATCTCTTATTTAATATCGTGACAATTACATGGGGGTGAGCGTACGCTTTTTCTAGCTTTGGCTGTGTAATTATCCTGTCAGAAGTCGAATTTCCGTTTGTGATACCCACTTTGTGCGAGATCTCTTACAAGTGATGTGCGACTAAGTCACTTTAAACCGATGAAATCGTCTTAAGATTAACTTAAGTTACTGATTTTATTGTGTTGAGTGTTTGAGGGCATATTTCTCATCTGAAATGTTTTTTGGGACTATCTAGGAAATAGCGTCGTTTCCCGTAATATTTAACTTGTCGACAGGGAGTTGGCAGGAACAGGAAAAAGCCTAATGGACTAGGTATCTTCAGGATGAAGATTTGATTACTTAGGATGAGTGGTCAGCAAGGAAGTGATAATCTCTGGATGAGATTCGCCAGTCAGGATGACAGGCTAGAATGGACACCGCTAGGATGGCGATGAACAAAAAGGAAATTGGTTAAAGGATTTAGCCACTATCAAGGAAAGATGCAGGGAGCACCTTATCTCGAAGAGATAAACAGTAGCCGGATTGCTGCGATAGAGACTTAACCCCGCTAGGCGAAAGCCTTGCGGGGTTTTCTTTTATCTGGCGTTTGTAATGTCAGCGACGGGTTTATCGCTGCCTACCAATCCGATAGACGTTAGCTTTCAGCGTAGCGAATTGAGTTAACGAACCACTCTTTTTCGCCTTCTGGGGTTCTTACCGTAAATTCGTCATCCACTTCTTTCTTTAGCAGCGCACGCGCCATCGGCGAATCGATAGACACGTAGTTTTTCACGCCGCCATAGATCTCATCAGGGCCAACAATGCGGAATGTTTTGGTGTCGCCATCGTCGTTTTCGATCTCGACCCAAGCTCCGAAGAACACTTTACCTTCTTGCTGTGGTGAGTAATCCACAACTTTTACCTGATCAAGACGTTTTCTTAGATAGCGAACGCGGCGATCGATTTCTCGAAGGCGTTTTTTGTTGTACTGATAGTCGGCATTTTCGCTGCGATCGCCAAGGCTTGCAGCCCAAGTCACTTTCTTGGTGACCTCTGGACGATCTTCTCGCCACAAAAAGTTAAGCTCTTTTGTGAGTCTTTCATAACCCTCACGAGTGATTAGGTTTGTTTTCATAAATCTGACTTAATGAAATGATGTTCTAAGATAGAATATATAGAAAGGCAACATACGTTAACAATTCTTTAGGCGACTTTTTCTCCAAGAATGTTACATTTTTAATGTCTTATACCAATACACATTTACCAAGAATGCTTAACCTTAGGTTTGAGCTTTAATAGGTGGAACCATTACATGCAAGAAAACTACAAAATTTTAGTGGTCGATGACGATGCTCGTTTACGTGCTTTGTTAGAGCGCTATCTGTCAGAGCAAGGCTTTCAAGTGCGTAGCGTGGCAAACAGTGAGCAGATGGACCGCCTGTTAACCCGTGAAAACTTTCACTTGATGGTATTGGACTTAATGTTGCCGGGCGAAGATGGTCTTTCGATCTGTCGTCGTCTAAGAAACGCAAACAACTCGCTACCTATCCTGATGCTGACGGCAAAGGGTGACGAAGTGGATCGTATTGTGGGCTTGGAAGTGGGTGCCGATGATTACCTACCAAAACCATTCAACCCACGTGAACTGCTTGCTCGTATCAAAGCGGTACTGCGTCGCCAAGTGATTGAAGCGCCGGGTGCACCAAGCACAGAAGAGTCTGTGGTTGAGTTTGGTGAGTTCCGCTTGAACCTAGGTACGCGTGAAATGTTCCGCGGTGAAGAGCCAATGCCGCTTACTTCAGGTGAATTTGCGGTACTTAAGTCGCTAGTGACTAACGCGCGTGAGCCAATGTCTCGCGATAAGCTGATGAACATGGCTCGTGGCCGTGAGTATTCAGCAATGGAACGCTCTATCGATGTTCAGATTTCACGTCTGCGTCGTCTAGTGGAAGAAGATCCAAGCAAACCTCGCTACATCCAAACGGTGTGGGGCTTGGGTTACGTGTTCGTTCCAGATGGTAAGGCTGTGTAAGTCAGCTTAATAAGCTCTACAGCAGCTTTATCGATTCTGTCATTCAGAATTCTCTATTTACGGGCCATCTCATTAATATGTGATGGCCCGTTTTCTATTCAGCACAATGGTTTAGAGTTATAGTTTCTATTATGTCTCTGTTTCTCCTCCTTTCACTTTAGGTTTTCTATGCGCATACGTAGCTCCTTTACTCAGTCGATAGTGCTTTTCTTAACGCTATTGGTTGCTAGCCAAATTTTTTCTTACTACGCCGTGTTTAACTACGCTTTGATGCCGAGTTTGCAGCAGTTTAATAAGATATTGGCACATGAGTTAAACCTCGTATTGGACCAAGGCAGTGATATCGAAATTGATGCACCGCTGCGCCAGCGTGTACTTGAGCAGCTAGGGGTAACCGTTCATGCCAAGGACAGCGAAGCCGCGGGCGAGTATTACCATGCAGTAGCGATTGACCTGATGAGTGAGGAGATGACCAAAGAGCTCGGTTCCGAAACCGAAGTGCGGTTGATTCTCGGCAAAGAGAGTTATGTGTTGTGGATGGATATCGATCAGCTTCCTAACTCTTTGATTCGTATTCCGCTGTCTGAACTGCAAGAAGAAGATTTCGCGCCGCTATTTCGTAACAGTTTGATCATGGCAATGTTGATTGTCGCAGGTGGCTGGCTGTTCATCCGATTGCAAAACCGCCCGTTGATTGCGCTAGAGAAAGCCGCACAAGGGGTTGGGCGCGGTGACATTCCGCCGCCATTGCCAGTGCAAGGTGCACAAGAGATTCGCTCGGTAACTCGTGCCTTCAACCAAATGTCGAAAGGCATACAAGAACTGGAAGAAGATAGGGCTCTCTTGATGGCAGGTATCAGTCATGATTTACGTACTCCATTAACGCGTATTCGCTTAGCGACTGAGATGATGTCGCCAGAAGATGGTTACTTAGCAGAAGGGATCATCAGTGATACTGAAGAGTGTAACGAGATCATCAGTCAGTTTATGGACTACCTAAAGCCAGTCGATCGTGAATCGTTTCAAGCGGTATTCGTCGATGATATTGCACGTGAGGTGTCGAGCTCAGAAGGCGGCTATGAGGTTCAGATAGAAACCGATATTCCGGAAAGCATGAAACCTGCACTAGGCAATCCGATCGCAATGAAGCGTGCTGTGAGTAACTTGGTGGTGAACGCGCTGCGTTACGGTAATGGTTGGGTCAAGGTATCAACTGGCATGACAGCGGATAACAAACTGGCTTGGGTAACGGTAGAAGATAACGGTCCGGGTATCCCACAGGACCAAATTGGTAAGTTGTTTGAACCGTTTACGCGTGGTGACACAGCCCGTGGCAGTGAAGGGACAGGTTTAGGCTTGGCGATTGTGAAACGTATTGTCAGCCAACATCAAGGTGCTGTGGTGGTTAATAATCGCAGTGAAGGTGGTTTAAAAGCGCAGATCAGTTTCCCAGTAAAGCCTTAGGTTTTATTGAGTAGTTGGGGAGTTGAATATAGATCCCCGATTCGGTCATTCTTCCCTCTCGAGGATGACGGTGTGATAAGTATTCAGGTTCATTAAGCGCAAACGGTGTGCTTAACCTTGAAGCTCTTTCTTATTATGTAGAACTAACGCCAGAGAAAGAGGTTGAGTAAGACTGGTGGTAAAATCTGAGTCGGACGATGCCTATCCGCAACCTTTCGTCATTCCCTATCGTGAGGAACGAACGAGTAGGGAATCTCGCTCTTGGTTTATTAAAGTAATGTGTATTAAAAAGGCTTCCTTGTGGAAGCCTTTTTACGTTTTAAGCGGGAATATGAGGGCTAATTACGCCTTAGAATACACATCGCGTTCACCCAACCAGCGATTGATGATCGCCTTGGCGTTGTCTGGGTAGCTATCATGAATATGACGCGCGATACGCTGCACTTCAGGAATTAAACGTTGGTCACGAACTAAGTCGGCAATCTTAAAATCAGCCAAGCCTGTCTGTTTAGTGCCAAGTAGCTCACCGGGGCCGCGGATCTCTAAATCACGCTGCGCTATCACAAAGCCATCGTTACTTTCACGCAGCACACCTAAGCGCTTCTGAGCGGTTTTAGACAGCGGTGAGTGATACAGCAATACACAGTGACTTGCGACCGAGCCTCGGCCAACACGGCCTCGTAATTGGTGCAGTTGTGCTAGGCCAAGACGCTCTGGGTTTTCGATGATCATTAAGCTCGAATTCGGAACATCCACACCGACTTCAATCACCGTCGTCGCAACCAATAGGTGAAGTTTGTTCTCTTTGAACTCCTGCATCACCGCTTGTTTCTCAGCTGGCTTCATTCGTCCGTGTACCAAACCTATTTTCACATCAGGCAGTTTTCGTTGCAGCTCTTCAGCAGTATCAGCCGCAGCTTGCGCTTCTAATACTTCGGATTCATCAATCAGCGTACATACCCAATAAGCTTGTTTGCCCTCGTTAAGACACGCATTACGCACGCGCTCAACAATGTCATCACGCTTGGTATCTGGAATTGCCACGGTTTGAATAGGTGTTCGACCCGGCGGTAGCTCATCAATGATTGAGGTTTCGAGATCGGCATAGGCCGTCATTGCTAGTGTTCGTGGAATTGGCGTTGCAGTCATCACCAATTGGTGAGGGTAGTAACCTTGTTTTGCGCCTTTCTCGCGCAGCTCTAGTCGCTGGTGGACACCAAATCGGTGCTGCTCATCAATGATGACCAAACCAAGGTTTTTGAACTCGACATGCTCTTGGAATAGGGCATGAGTACCGACAACCATCTGCGCTTCGCCACTGGCAATGCGCGCCAGTTCAGTCTCACGAGCCTTACCTTTGAGTTTACCTGCTAGCCAACCTACTTGAATGCCCATGGCTTCAAACCAGTTGGAAAAATTGATCGCGTGCTGCTCTGCCAATAGCTCAGTTGGGGCCATCAAAGCGACTTGTTGACCATGCTCTAACGCTCGAACTGCCGCCAACGCAGCAACCAAGGTTTTACCTGAACCTACATCCCCTTGCACTAAACGCATCATAGGGTGAGGTTTTTCCAAATCAGCTTCGATCTCTTTAGTCACTCGTGCTTGAGCATTGGTTGGAGAAAACGGCAGCTGAGCCAGCAATTTATCTTTCAGAGTATTTACTGGAGGAAAAGGCATCGCTTTGTCTTGCTGCCCTTTGCTGCGAACCGACAGCATAGACAGGTTTTGAGCCAGCAACTCTTCCATAATCAAGCGCAGTTGCGCGGGGTGCTTACCTTCATCAAACAGCTCTAGGTCAATGCCCGGAGGTGGTCTGTGAATGGTATGCAGTGCTTGTGCGAGAGTAATTTGGTGATCGTATAAGCCAGAGGGCAGAAGCTCGTTGACGGCTGCTTTGTCGATCAGTTCTAACGCTTGATCAGTCAGATTACGCAGCGTGACTTGTCTCAGCCCTTCAGTAGTTGGGTACACCGGAGTCAGATTTGCTTCAACGTCTGGCTGCTGCCTTGGGGCAAAGAATTTGTAATCAGGGTGGACGATCTCAAGTCCCATATTTCCGCGCTTGATCTCGCCATAGGCGTGGACTTGTTTGCCTTCGGCAAAGTTGTTCTTCATACCTGCGGTAAAGTTGAAAAAGCGCAGAGTAATGGTGCCGTTACCATCACTGATCTTTACCGCCAACATCTTACGTTTGCCGAAAATGGTATCGACGTGCATGACCTTGCCTTGTACTGCAGCCCAAAGGCCTGCATGTAGTTTTACGATTGGGTAGATACGTGTTCGATCTTCGTAGCGTAAAGGTAGGTGAAACAGTAGGTCTTGTACATTGTTAAGCCCAACCTTTTCCAGTTTCTCTGCGACTTTAGCGCCGACTCCAGATAAAGAGTTGAGAGGGATAGCAGATAAAAGCTGTGACATAACAAGGCTCATAAACGTAAGAGAGATAATCTATTCAAGCATTTTACTGGGTTTTTGTACAGGATAAAGCGAAAGAGCAGATACGGGATGCGGGTAAACGAGATTCGAAGAGATTAAGAGCAAAGAGGAGTTTGGAGTTATCGAGGAATGAAAGAACAGGGCAGTACAAAAAATTAAAGCAGACTCGAAATACGAAAGGTTGAGTGGTGAAAAGCTTTTGCTCTTCGCATCTCGAGACTCGTATCTCTCATCTGCCTTATCGCTTTATCTATCGATATTCAAAAAACTAAATCAGATGTGGAGCCAAGATAGTGAGTCACGAAGTCTTTTGCTCTTCGCATCTCGCCATCTCGAATCCCTCATCTGCTCTATTAGCTAGTTCTTACGACGCCTTACTTTCAGCGCGTGTGGCATCACACGTAGCTTCTTCATAATGCTCGCAAGGTGAACACGATCTTTAGTAGTCAGCAAGATTGTCACTGTGTACAAGCGTCCATCACGTTCTTCGGTTGAAATACCGTGAATGTTAGAGCCTGTTTTCGAGATAACGTTAGTTAACTCAGCCAGTGCACCTTGGTGGTTCTGCAGATCAACCTGAAGCTCAGCTGTGAACTCTTGGTCGTAATCGTCAGACCATTCCACCGCCATGTACTTATCTGGTTCTTTCTGGTAACCACGAACGTTTGGACACGTTTCACGGTGAACCACAAGGCCACGACCCGGAGATACATGGGCAATGATGTGATCATCAGGAATCGGGTGACAACAGTTAGCGAATGTCAGCAGTAAACCTTCAGCACCACGGATCGGAAGTTTCTTCCTAGGTGTATCGCTGTTGTTTTCCACTTCAGTCAGTTCGTCAGCATCACCAAGTAGGCGACGAGCAATAACGATACTCATCAGCTCACCAAGACCAATTGATGCCAGCAAGTCTTCAACGTTATCTAGGCGTAAGTCTGACAATACATGCTCAAGGTTCTCTTGGCCGATATCGGCAATAGAGTGTTCACCAAGTGCGTGATTCAGTAGACGACGACCTAGCGTAATTGACTCTTCACGGCGCATCGTTTTCAGAACCTGACGGATCTTAGTACGCGCACGTGATGTTACTACGTAGTTGAGCCATGCAGCATTCGGACGTGCGCCCGGAGCACTGATGATCTCAATGGTTTGACCGTTCTTCAGCGACTTGCTGAGTGGGTAAGGGTTCATGTCTACACGAGCACCCACACACATGTTGCCGACATCGGTATGCACCGCGTAAGCAAAATCGACCGCTGTTGCGCCAGCAGGAAGTTCGACAATGCGACCCTTCGGCGTGAACACGAAGATCTCATCTGGGAACAGATCAGATTTAACGTTTTCAATGAATTCGAATGAGTTACCTGCGCTTTGTTGAAGTTCAAGTAGGCTCTGCATCCAACGTTGTGCTTTAACCTGTGCGGTTGTGCCATTACTGCTGCGTGAGCCATTGCCTTTGTAAGACCAGTGCGCCGCGACACCTTTGTCTGCCATTTGATCCATATCTTCAGTACGGATCTGAACCTCAACAGGCACCCCGTGAGGGCCGATCATTGATGTGTGCAGAGATTGGTAGCCGTTGGCTTTTGGTACCGCAATATAATCTTTCATGCGGCCAGGACGAGGCTTGTACAGGCTGTGAGCCTGACCAAGTACGCGATAACAAGTATCTGGGGTATCAACCACTACGCGGAAAGCGTAGATGTCCATAATGGTGTGGAAGCGCTGCTCTTTGGTTTTCATCTTGTTGTAGATGGAGAACAGGTTCTTTTCACGACCAAGTACGCGAGCAGGCAAACCGACTTCTTCAAGACGGCCTTCGATTTCGCTATGGATACGTTGGATCATTTCCTTACGGTTACCACGCGCAGCTTTCACTACGTTTTTCAGTACGCGATAACGGTTAGGGTAGAGGGCTTCGAAGCCCAGCTCTTCTAGTTCGGTCTTGATGTTATGAATACCAAGACGGTGAGCTAGCGGAGAATAGATCTCTAGGGTTTCACGAGCAATACGACGCTTTTTGTCAGGACGAAGTGCCCCAAGCGTGCGCATGTTGTGAGTACGGTCAGCTAATTTGATCAAGATAACGCGGATGTCTTGCACCATGGCGAGAACCATCTTACGGAAGTTCTCTGCTTGCGCTTCTTTGCGATCACGAAATTTAAGCTTATCCAGCTTAGATACACCATCAACCAATTCAGCAACGGTATTGCCGAATTTTTCCTCTAGGTCTTCTTTAGTGACATCACAGTCTTCAATCACATCATGAAGTAGAGCAGCTTGCAGGGTTTCGATATCCAGACGCATTTCTGCCAGGATTCTTGAAACAGCTACAGGGTGGATAATGTATGGTTCACCGCTTGAGCGGGTTTGCCCTTCATGGGCGTCTCTCGCTACCACATAAGATTGACGCAGAGCCTCAATTTGAGGCTCTGTTAGGTATTCTTGGGCAACGTCTTTGAGGCTATCGAATAGATACAAATTAAAGGCCCGGAAGGTTAATTAGTTCGAATGACGTTATTAACGAGTGTGAGCGATGCTGCTTACTGCTGCAAGTTCAGCCGCTTCTTGCTCTTGTTGCTCTTGACGCTCACGAGCATCTAGTACGTCTTTAGTGATAAGACCTTCTTCGATTTCGCGAAGAGCGATAACCGTTGGCTTATCGTTTTCTTCAGGCACTAGTGAATCTTTACCGCCAGTTTGCATTTGACGTGCGCGGCGAGCCGCAATAAGAACTAGGTCGAAACGGTTGCCAACTTTTTCAACAGCGTCTTGAACAGTTACGCGTGCCATGAGGACTCCAAATAGTAATTAACTAATAAATTTTTGATGACGAGAAAGTATACAAGTTTAACTAGAGACTTTCTAGATCACCGTATACTTATCTCAATGGAAAATCCAGTTATACCAATCACAGTAAATAAGTGCTCAGAGATAGCGCCGGAAAAAAGTTTGAGAACAAGGAAGAATTTTTCGATAAGTAGTGACCCTACAATCAAAAATTCTAACGACGTTATCAGGCTTTTTCACAAGCTAGAATGACCAGTTGTTTACTACGATTGGTATCAGAGATTATTCCGCCAGTAGTGCTGTAAGCATGCCGCTGTATTTAGCTGCTTGCTTATCTTCTTTCAAACGCTCCGCACGAATGATTGCTCTGAAGTCCATTAGGGCTGCATCAAAGTCATCATTCACGATCACATAGTCATACTCACTGTAGTGAGAAATTTCAGACTTTGCTTCGCTCATGCGTTTCGCAATAACTTCGTCGCTGTCTTGACCACGAACGTTTAGACGACGCTCTAGCTCACCATTTGATGGTGGAAGAATGAATACACTCTTCGCTTGAGGCATCTGTTCACGGATCTGACGAGCACCTTGCCAGTCGATATCTAGGAATACATCGATACCGCGGTCTAGGTTTTCTTCAATCCAAACGCGTGAAGTACCGTAGTAGTTGCCGAATACTTCAGCGTACTCTAGGAACTCACCTTTATTGATCAGGTCTTCGAAGTGGTGCTTCTCTACGAAGTGGTAGTGAACACCATTTTCTTCACCAGGGCGCATACCGCGAGTGGTGTGTGAAACAGATACCTTCATTGCGTAGGTTGGATTGGTTTCTAGCATTGCTGAGATCAAGCTCGACTTACCTGCGCCACTAGGTGCAGATACGATGTAAAGAGTACCTTTGCCCATCTGTATATTTCCACTGTTGGTTGGATTGAGTGAAGGCGATAAACCGACACTATAAAAGATAGCACTGACCTTAATTGTTGTACCGATGGTTACGTCTATAAAGGGATAACGAGTAAAACTAATAGAAGCAACTGGTGAAATTTAGGTCAGAAAAATGGAGGCGAAGAGTAGCATATTTAGATGATTGAGAACAACTGGCTTGATCGTTATTTATTAGCGAATGATCTTCTCGACGATCTTTGTAGAAATGTAATGACTGGTCATCGGTACTTTTTTATGTGATCTGGACAAAATTTGTTGAAGTTTTAATCTCAATCCTTACAATCCGCGCAAACGATTAAATGCTGTATATATCTAGGGTCTGTTGACCTTTCGCGATGGAGTTTTGTTCGAGAAAAAATAGTTTTAGGCGCGGCAAGGAGTTTGTAGCCTAGTATTCTAAGTAAAGACTCCTTAACAAAGCATAAAACGATTTTAGCCGAACCCTTCGGGCAGCGTTTGTTGGTGATTTCTACTGCGTTATCGACTTCTTATGTAGGCTAGCTATACTTCAAAGTCTCTGCCTTGTAGAAATCCCCAACAACTCGCTGCAAAAATCATCTCGAAGGGCCAACAGACCCTGCTAGACTAGATGTTTCTACTACCGAGCCTACCTTGGTGACTACAGTTTTTAGTGTAGAGACCTCTCTATTCTCACAGCATTTGAATCACCAAGTTCTTAATTTATTGCAAAGGTTTTGTTGTGAGTACCGATTCCACCCTGAAAGCCCAGAACACCTCTGGATCGCTTGATTCGATGTTTAAAATCACTGAAAGAAAAACCACTATTGGCACTGAGCTGTACGCAGGTTTCATTACTTTCTTGGCAATGAGCTACATTCTGGCGGTGAACCCAGCGATTTTGGGTGACATTCCAGGCATGGATAAAGGTGCCGTGTTTACTGCGACAGCTCTGTCTGCGGCTATCGCGACCCTAATCATGGGTATTTGGGGTAACTACCCAGTAATGCTAGCACCAGGCATGAGCATGAACGGCTTCTTCAAAGGTTTACTACTAAGCGGTTCGGTAGCTGTGCTTTGGAATGAAGCACTGTTTGGTATCTTCCTTTCCGGTATTCTTTACCTCGCGTTCTCGTTAACCAATATCCGTAAATCGATGATTGAGTCGATTCCGGAAGATTTGAAGTTGGCGATTACGGTTTCTCTCGGTTTGTTCATTGCTTTCTTAGGTCTTAAGAATGCAGGCATCATTGTTTCAAACCCATTCGTACTGGTTGGCTTAGGTGATATTTCCGATCCAAAAGTGATCATCGCTTACGTGAGTATCTTCATCGCACTTGGCTGTATGGTTCGTGACATTAAGTTGGCGACCTTCATCTCGTTCGTTTCAGCTATTGTGTTGACCATTCTTGCTGACGTATTCATGGGTACATCAAATGCACCAATCCCAGAGCAGCTAGTTGCGATGCCGCCGAGCATGGCGGGTAGCTTCGGTGCCATTTTTGATTTCTCGGCTTTCACACCTGAGAAAATGTTTGACCTATTGTTCATCGTGCTTATCTTCCTGATTGTCGATTTCTTCGATGGCTTGAGTACGATTGTTGGTGTTGGTCGTGATGCGGGTATCATCGATAAAGACGGCAAGGTGCCAAATGCGAAGTCAGCTCTAGTGGCGGATGCGGGTGGTACGGTGATTGGTTCGATTCTTGGTACCACATCGATCACCGCGTTCTCTGAGTCTGGTATCGCTTCTTCTCAAGGTGCGAAGACGGGCTTAGCGGCAGTGATGGTTGCAGGTTTGTTTCTAATCTCGCTATTCCTATACCCAATCTTCTCTATCTTCTCGGCAGCTATGGTTGCGCCTGCGATGGTAGTAGTGGGCATCTACATGGTAGGTCGTCTTGGTCAGATCAACTGGGAAAAGAAAGAGTCACGTATTGCAGCCTTCTTCACTATCATGTTCACAGTATTAAGCTTCTCACCAGCAAACGGTATGGCGATGGGCTTCATCAGCTACGCATTCACTATGGTTGTCGCGGGCAAGCGCAAAGAAGTTCACCCACTAATCTACGGACTGTGTGTGGTGTTCTTAACTTATCTGATTCTGCTATAAGGCAGCTCGGTAGGTAGCGTTTGTTAAGAACAGGCGTTAAGTAAAAGACCAATAAATGGCTCTACAGCGAATGTAGGGCCATTTTTGTATTTGCCGTTTCTAGACGTGTAACTGGTGGCGTTATCCTAAAGTCGATGCTTTGAGAGTACGCGACTTATATTGATGCATGCTATTGTAGAGACTGGATTAATTATTTTTTGAAGAGTGACTATGCCTTCTCACTTACCTAAATCTTTTAGTAAGCCGTTTTTAAAAGTATTCCATATTATGGAAGCGGTGCTGCTGGTGGCGATCACACTGGCGACACTGTTCGCGATGGTCGAAGAGTTCATGCATGTCTTCGCTGAACGCCGAGTGCAACTGACCGATATTCTGTTGATGTTTATCTATCTCGAAGTGTTGGCCATGGTTCAGCAGTTTGTGGTGAATGGTAAGATTCCTGTTAGGTACCCTATCTACATCGCGATGATGGCAATTGCTCGTTACATCACTTTAGGTATGAAAGAGCTCGATGCGGTATTGATCGTTTGGTTGTCTCTAGCTGCATTTATTTTGGCAGCAGCGACGCTATTAATTCGTGTTGGACATCATTACTGGCCTTATGTGGATCTACGAACCAAGCAGCCAGATGAGTAAAATTTTGAAGGTTAAGACTTTATAAATGAAGCCCAGCGATAGCGCTGGGTTTTTCAATAAGGGGAGCTTGAGCGAAAAAACGTCGTTTTCTTTAAATAACGCTTTACAACCTAGCTAGGATCACCAAGAATGGCCTCGCTCTGTTTTCAGGGTTATTAAATGAAACATCCAGTTGTAAAGTAAAACCCTTAGTATTGCTTCATTGTTATTCTCAGTGTTTCCCTTAGCTTCATAGATACATTAAATAATTCAAGCTTTCAGCGCATCGCACTTCTTGGCGATTAATTTTTTATTTTTATATAAGGGACACATCATGTCTAACAAAGTAAACGGCGTAGTAAAATGGTTTAACGAAGAGAAAGGTTTCGGTTTCCTAACTCAAGACAACGGCGGCGCTGACGTATTCGTACACTTCCGTGCTATCGCTTCTGAAGGTTTCAAAACTCTTAAAGAAGGCCAACAAGTGTCTTTCGAAGTAGAGCAAGGCCAAAAAGGTCTTCAAGCTGCAAACGTTGTAGCTCTATAAGATTTTAAGTCGGCGCAGGTTGCAACAGCAGCTTGCGTCACTTTCTCTCAAATCTGTATCCCCCTCAGTTCCACCGTAACACCCCCTTCAAAAAACGCTTAAATCCTTCTGCTACACTCGTTTCTCTGTTCTATCTGTAGCTGTATCTATCCTTCGATCTAAAAAATCTCCTGCGTAACTTATTGCTCACTGACTTACCGAGATTGTTATTGTTGTATCCATAAAAAAAGCCCCTAAAACTAGGAGCTCATTTTTAGTGAATCAAGACTGCTATTAACAGACTGTTATTCAATGTTTTGGATCTGCTCACGCATCTGTTCGATAAGAACCTTCAGCTCTACACCAGAGGCTGTGATGTCTGTGCTGATAGATTTAGACGCTAGCGTGTTTGATTCACGGTTGAACTCTTGCATCATGAAGTCTAGCTTACGGCCACAAGCGCCACCTTTCTTCAATACTGCATTGGCTTCTTTCACGTGAGAATCTAGACGGTCTAGCTCTTCGGCTACGTCTGACTTCTGTGCTAGTAGGATAAGCTCTTGTTCAACGCGAGAACCTTCAAGCTCAATCTTCGCTTCTTCAAACTTGTTAAGCAGACGCTCACGTTGCCATTCTAAGATCTCAGGCATGCGTGCACGAACTTTCACTACTTCTTCAGTGATTGCATCCAAGCGCTGTACGATTAGCGCCTTCATGTTTTCACCTTCGCGAGCACGAGCATCAATGAACTCTGCAATAGCATCGTTGAATGCGTCTAGCAGGTCTTTGTTGATAGCATCCATGTCTTGCTCTGGAGTTTCCATCACACCAGGCCAGTTCATTACTTGGAATGGGTTCAAACGGCTGTCTTCGCCAGTCATGGTCATTACTTGGTTAGCAGCGTTAATTACTTGCTGTGCTAAACCTTCGTTGATGCTTAGCTCACCTTTAGCGGCTGGGTTTGCTTCGAAGCGTAGGTTACATTCAACCTTACCGCGAGCTAGACGCTTACGGAAACGCTCACGCAAGATTGGCTCTAAACCACGGAACTGTTCAGGCATACGGAAGTAAGTTTCTAGGTAGCGTTGGTTTACACTACGGATTTCCCATACTGCTGTACCCCAATCGCCTTTTACTTCTTTGCGCGCGTACGCGGTCATACTATAAATCATCGAATTTTCCTGTCTTTTATCATTCTGAAAATAACGCGCACGCATAGTATCACGATACGAGTTGCACCCGAAGTCGATTGATTTTCACTATAAATAGCCTTTCAAGATAAATAGCTTTGAACGGCAAATAGATTTGAAAGATAAACTGCTATATAATCTTGCCCCAATCAAAACTGTCTCACCCCTTTCTTAGGTGATGCACTCTTTCGATAGTAAATCACTTCAGACTGTTAATAAGGTAGATACCAATGCGTCCAAATGACCGCGCTGTAGATCAAATTCGTCCAATTAAAATTACTCGTAACTACACAGCTTATGCTGAGGGTTCTGTATTAGTTGAGTTCGGCAACACTAAAGTTCTATGTAATGCGACGGTAGAAGAAAACGTACCGCGTTGGTTGAAAGGTCAAGGTAAGGGTTGGGTAACCGCTGAATACGGCATGCTGCCACGTGCAACGCACACTCGTAACCGTCGTGAAGCGGCGAGCGGTAAGCAAGGCGGTCGTACGATGGAAATCCAACGCCTGATCGCGCGCAGCCTACGTGCTGTTGTTGACCTGAAAGTAATGGGTGAAATCATGATCACTGTCGATTGTGATGTTATCCAAGCAGACGGCGGTACACGTACTGCTTCTATCTCAGGTGCAAGTGTAGCAATGGCTGATGCTATCAACAGCCTACTAGCAAGCGGCAAACTGAAAAAGAACCCAATGAAAGGCCACGTAGCGGCAGTTTCAGTGGGCATCGTTGGTGCACAAGCACTGTGTGACCTTGAGTACGTTGAAGACTCAGCAGCCGATACCGACATGAACGTTGTAATGACGGAAGACGGTAAGATGATTGAGATTCAAGGCACCGCAGAAGGCGAACCGTTCAGCCACGAAGAGCTGATGCAGCTTTTAGCCCTGGCAAATAAGGGCATTGCCGATATTGTTGAAGCGCAGAAGTCGGCGTTAGCAGAATAGTTTTTAGATAGCTCCTTTCATAAGGGGCTATTTTTTTGTCTGTAAAACTCGAAAGGGTAGTGCAGAGCGTAAGTTAAGTTTTATTGAATAAACGTAGAGGAAGAACATGAAAGCATATCAACGTGAATTTATTGAATTTGCACTAGAGAAAGAAGTACTTAAGTTTGGTGAGTTTACTTTAAAGTCTGGCCGTAAGAGCCCTTACTTCTTCAATGCTGGATTGTTTAATACAGGTCGTGACCTAGCACGCTTAGGTCGCTTCTACGCAGCGGCATTGGCTGATTCAGGTATTGAGTTCGATGTACTATTTGGCCCTGCATACAAAGGTATCCCAATCGCGACGACAACAGCGGTTGCACTGGCAGATCACCACGATGTGGATACGCCTTACTGCTTTAACCGTAAAGAAGCGAAAGACCACGGTGAAGGTGGCAACTTAGTCGGTAGTGCTCTTGAAGGCCGTATCATGCTGGTGGACGATGTGATCACTGCAGGAACTGCAATTCGTGAGTCGATGGAAATCATCCAAGCGAACGGTGCTGATCTAGCGGGTGTTCTTGTTGCTATCGACCGTCAAGAGAAAGGTAAAGGCGAGCTGTCTGCAATTCAAGAAGTTGAACGCGATTTCGGTTGTGCAATCATCTCAATCGTTAGCCTGACTGACCTTGTGACTTTCCTTGAAGAGAAAGGCACAGATGCAGCACATCTAGAATCTGTAAAAGCGTACCGCGCTCAATACGGCATCTAATATTTGATGTCTTGAATCTTAAGATTTAGAGCTTCAAACAGAAAGGCCCGAGAGATAAATATCTTTCGGGCCTTTTACTTTTCTATTGAGGTGAGCTGCTTTCTTACCTGAAGATAGGTGCTCTATTTGTAACGAATGCCGCGTTCAGCTTCTGGATCTTCCATAGTCTTGAATCGCTTGTGTAGCCACATCCATTGCTCTGGAGCGCGTAAGATAATCTTCTCTAGGTAGCTGTTCATGTAAGCCGCCGCCGCTTTCTCATCTTTTTGCGGATAGTTATCTTCGATCGACTCGTCAGCCATGATTTCATACTTGCCATCGGCATTTCTAAAACCTGAACCCGGAACAAGTGCACATCGGCTGGTGTACGCAAGAATGCTGGTGCCTGTTGTCGTACACGCATCTTCTACTGCGAAGAAAGGCACAAATACAGACTTGTTACGACCGTAATCATGATCCGGCAGATAGAAAAGGATCTCACCCTGACGCAGAATTCGAATCATGCGTTTCACGTCTTTTCGGTGAATCAGACGGTTGCCGTTTTGAGTGCGACCACGGTATTGAATGAACTCATAAGCTGGGTTGTTGTGCGGGCGATAAACACCTAAACCTGAAATACCAAGAACAGCCATTGCTCGTGCCGTGATCTCTAGGTTTAAGGCATGCACACAACACAGAAGAACACCTTTGCCGTTGGCTTTATGTGTACGCAGCATTTGAGTGTCTTTGTCTACTAAGATTCGTTTAAAGCGCCACGTCGGCCAGAACCAAGTAATCCCAGTTTCGATCAGTGCCATACCTGTATTCTTAAAGTTCTCACTCACCATAGCCGCGACTTCGTCTACTGGTTTATCTGGGAAGGCAAGCTCTAGGTTACGTGTTGCTACTGCCACACGTTTTTTACCATAACGAGCACCAAGAGAGCCTAACGAGCGACCTAGCAGTAACAAGATACGGTAAGGTAGAACGTTAACGATAAGTGCCAATAGCCCAAAGCCGAACCAAACACCCCAATATTTAGGGTGGAGTAGCGCCAGAGTAAAAGGCGGCTTAGTAATAACGTGTTGTGCAGTGCTGCTTGTCGGAGAAGTTTTCGTCGTCATAACCATCACTTAAAATTTGATTGCTACTTACTTTGATTGCTACTTAATCTGAGCGCTTAGCAGAGCCCAGTAAGCATCAAAGTTTTCTGTCGGTTGATATTTGAAGTCTGAGCGAACAAAGCGATTCAAGCTGCCTTCAACCTGACCTAGCAGTTGGGCGGCTAAAATTTTCTCATCAACCGGGAATGACTTCCCTTCACGAAGCTTTCTTTCACGCAGGATTTGGCGAAGTTGCGTTTCAATGCGTTCGAAAAGTTGATTGATGCGGTCGCGTAGGCGTTCATTTTCAAACATTAGAGCATGACCAGACAAAATTCGAGTCAGGCCTGGGTTACGTTCTGAGAAAACTAAGATCAGTTGTAATACTAGGCGAATGCGCTCTAGCGTGTCTTTCTCTTCATCCAGAATACGGTTGATTCGAGACATCAACGCTTCTTCAATGAACTCGATTAGGCCTTCAAACATGCGAGCTTTGCTTGGGAAGTGGCGGTATAACGCAGCTTCAGAAACACCCACTTGCTTGGCCAACTTTACCGTTGTGATACGAGAAGCACCTTCGGTCGATTCCAACATTTGTGCGAGAGCTTGCAGGATTTCTTCACGACGGTTTGATTTTCGAGTACCAGCCATCTATTTACTTCCTTTCCTAAAGATGAGGATTGAGTGAAGAAGGATTATAAACACCATTCAATTCTGTTTCCTAGTTTTGTAAGACCTAGGTCAACAGAATCGAGAGGTGTCAGCAGATTGTCAGAGCTAAATCGTGTGTTTATTCGACAATAAGTTGTTGGATCTGATCGAGGATCTGGAAACCAAGGGTGTCTTTGCTGTCCAGTGGCAGAGATTTATCGCCGTCTTTCCAATAAAGGTGCAGTTCGTTGCTGCTGCTATTGAAGCCTTGGCCTTCGACAGATACGTCGTTGGCACAAATCATATCGAGGTTCTTTCGTTCCAGCTTGCCGCGAGCGTATTTCTCAACATCTTGAGTTTCTGCAGCGAAGCCGACAGTAAATGGGCGACCTTCAGCCATTGAAGCAACAGAGGCGACGATGTCTGGGTTCTTCACCATTTGAATAGTCATGTCATCTTTGCCATCGACCTTTTTGAGCTTTTGGTCTGCGATGGTTTCAGGGCGATAATCGGCAACCGCGGCGCAGCTGATGAAAATATCGTGTTGAGCAGCGTGAGCTGTAACGGCATCAAACATCTGTTGTGCGCTATCTACATCAACCCGAGTTACTTTGTTTGGTGTCGCAAGTGATACAGGGCCACTGATTAGAGTCACTGTTGCACCTTGCTTCGCGGCTGCTTCAGCTAATGCATAGCCCATTTTTCCTGAGCTGTGATTAGTAATGTAGCGTACAGGGTCGATCGCTTCACGAGTAGGGCCTGCAGTAATAAGCACAGAACGGCCAGCAAGTGGTTTAGGTTGGAAGAAGTCTTCACAGCGATGTACGAGCTGCATTGGCTCTAACATGCGTCCCATACCGACATCACCACATGCTTGTTCGCCTGCAGCTGGCCCCCAGATTTCACAACCACGGCGTTTTAGCGTTGCGATGTTCTCTTGGGTAGCTGGGTGGCTGTACATTTGTTGATTCATTGCTGGAGATACCGCAACTGGCGCATCGGTTGCTAAAACCAGAGTAGTCAGTAGGTCGTTACCCATGCCAGCAGTCATGCGTGCAATAAGGTCAGCGGTTGCAGGTGCTAGTAATACTAAGTCAGCCCATTTTGCTAGCTCGATGTGTCCCATTGAAGCTTCAGCCGCAGGATCAAGCAAACTGTCAGACACAGGCCTTCCCGAGACCGCCTGCATGGTAAGGGGAGTGATGAACTCCTTGGCTGCATTGGTCATGACGACTTGTACCTGCGCCCCACGCTCAATTAGGCGGCGAGTCAGCTCGGCACATTTATAAGCAGCGATACCACCACTAATACCAAGAAGAATTTTTTTCCCTGCTAGGCCTTGTTGGTCAGCGTTACTCAGTGGATTAACCTGTGTTTGCATGATTCTGTTCCTTAATTTTTCTGCGACTTACGATATCAGAACAAAGGATGAGTGCCTAGAAGCAGAACTCGAACAGAGTTGACGCTCATCAAGTTGGTGTTATCAAACTTATCAATTACACGATTTTGTTAGGGACTCGCTGTCTTTTATCTCTATCAAAGGATCTCAGAGTGCAAGCTCATTACGCTGATGGATCGTGTTCATGACCAATGATTAGCTTTTATATGCCGATAAATAAAATGCCCGCTGAATCGATGCCAAGAGAAAAGTTATTGAATCGAGGGCCAGATTCTTTAAGTGATGCCGAACTCTTAGCAATATTTCTCAGAACGGGTACACAAGGAATGAACGTTTTAGAGTTGGCGGACAAGTTAATTAAAGATTTTGGTTCGCTAAGGCATCTTTTTTCAGCAACGGAGGCTGAGTTCTGTGCTCATAAAGGTATGGGGCAGGCTAAATACGTTCAACTTCAGGCTGTGTTAGAGATGACGCAGCGCTATCTCGCGGAGACTTTATCTCGAGGGGACGCCTTAACCAGCCCAAGTAATACCAAGCTTTACCTTTCGAGTATGTTGCGTGATCGCCAGCGAGAAGCCTTCTATATATTGTTCCTCGATAACCAGAATAGGGTAATTAAAGACGAGGTGATGTTTGAAGGAACCATCGATGCTGCTTCGGTTTACCCGAGAGAAGTAGTCAAACGCGCACTTCATCACAATGCGGCGGCATTAATTTTAGCGCATAACCATCCTTCGGGTGTCGCAGAGCCAAGTCAAGCAGATAGGCGAATCACTCGCCGTTTAACTGATGCATTAGCGCTGGTGGACATCCGAATTCTCGACCATTTTGTCGTTGGAGATGGCGAAGTTGTCTCTTTTGCAGAGCGTGGATGGATTTGAATCACATTTTAGGTTGTTAGTTACGTTAAATCTGCTATTATTCCGCCCACATTTTTAGACCTAAAATCAGCTCTGATTACTCAAGCAAGCTGCGCTGCACAAAAAAAGATCACGAAATCCGTAAAAAGGATCTGTTCGGGTCTTGAGCAATGCGTGTCAAGTTAGTATAATGCGCGACCTTTGATAGCCTTGTATGGATTTTCCATAACGGTTTTTACCTTCTATTTTAATTGATAGAGAGGTTCGGCCACCAAGGTTGATATCGAGCTGAAACGATTGGAGAAGACATTCATGTCCCGAGTATGCCAAGTAACTGGTAAGCGTCCAGTAACGGGTAACAACCGTTCACACGCACGCAATGCTACTAAGCGCCGTTTTCTGCCGAACCTACAAACTCATCGTTTCTGGGTAGAGAGCGAAAAACGTTTTGTTAAACTACGTCTAACTGCTAAAGGCATGCGTATCATTGATAAGAAAGGCATCGATGCTGTTCTTGTTGATATCCGTGCACGTGGCGAAAACGTTTAAGAGGAATTAAGCAATGGCTAAAGGCATTCGTGAGAAAATTCGTCTAGTATCTTCTGCAGGTACTGGTCACTTCTACACAACTGATAAGAACAAGCGTAACATGCCAGGCAAATTTGAGATCAAAAAGTTTGATCCAGTAGTTCGCCAACACGTTATGTACAAAGAAGCGAAAATCAAGTAATTGATGCTTTTTTTGCTCTTCTTCAGTAGAAGAAAGAATTGAAAAACCCAGCTTAATCGCTGGGTTTTTTTATATCTAAATTTTGAGTAATTTAACGACTTCCGGCTGATACAGCATCTAATCGATAGAAAAACGTGCAGCATGGAAAGTATTGCCACTTTCACGATATACTGATTGCTCAATAGGTTAGATGAGCAGAATCAGATGAGATATCGTGGACGTAGGTGGAACAACATACTCATGTTGAGCGTGATCGCTTTTATTGGCGTGCTAAACCTTCCAACATTGATCAAAGCTTATCTCATCGAACCTGAGCCTGAATCCGAACTTAAGGTAAGCAGTCCTTACCCTTATCTCTTAAATCCTGAATCAGAACTTCAAGCTTTGCACTTTACTAAGTGGTCAATCGTACAAGAAGATGGTCAGTGGATTTATCAAATGAAAGATCCCGTGCCAAAAAAAACGACGAGTGCACAAGACCTGTCACAGCGTTGGCAACAGCTTGTAGGTACCGAGGTCGACTCACAAACCTACACAGACCTTACGCCTCGGTTAAATACACCACACACTGTTGAAGTTTGGTATCACGATCAGGAAGAACCACAACGTATTACCTATTATCAATTGCCTGATTTTTGGTTATTAAAAAACTGGAATGATCAGTGGTTGGCGGTGTCTATTGAAGAGAGTTACTTGTTTCCAAGTCTTAACTCAGACAATTCCTCAAAATCGGACGACTAAACTATGCCTGAATTACCCGAAGTCGAAGTAAGCCGTATGGGGATCTCACCTCATTTAGTCGGCGAGACCATCAAGACCCTTACCTTTCGTACGCCTAAGCTGCGTTGGGATATCCCGCAAGAGCTTAAGCTGTTAGAAGGGCAGGTGATTCGTTCCATCTCGCGTCGCGCAAAATACTTACTGATTGGAACTGATACCGGCACTGCCATAGTGCACCTTGGTATGTCTGGCTCACTGCGTGTATTAGATGCCGATTTCCCCGCGGCAAAGCACGATCACGTGGATCTAAAGCTCACTAACGGTAAAATCCTACGTTATAACGACCCACGTCGCTTTGGAGCATGGTTATGGTCGGCGCCTGATGAAACTCACTCTGTGTTGCTTGATTCTGGCCCTGAGCCATTAACGGACGACTTCAACGCTGACTACATCGCGGAAAAGGCCGGAAAGCGTAAAGTGGCTGTTAAGCAGTTCATCATGGACAACAAAGTTGTTGTGGGTGTCGGGAATATCTACGCTAACGAAGCGCTATTTTCTTCGCGAATTCACCCTTTGCGCCCTGCAAGCAAAGTGACAAAAGAAGAATGGATCTTGTTAACCCAAGAGATCAAACAAGTGCTCGCTACCGCCATCAAACAAGGTGGCACTACACTCAAAGACTTCGCCCAAGCGGATGGCAAGCCAGGCTACTTCGCGCAAGAGCTGCAAGTGTATGGAAAAGCGGGAGAAAAGTGCCCGAGTTGTGGTGAGAAGCTTGAAGAGCAAAAAATCGGGCAAAGGAATACGTTTTTTTGCTCTCAATGTCAGGTATAGAAAAACTGAACCTATGTTCACTTTTTTAAGCTAGTAGATATACGGTCTAATAGCTACAATTGCAATAATTATATGAATTGAGAATAGTAGAATGAAATATTTAGTAACTGGCGTTGCTGGTTTTATTGGCTCTGCTGTGTCAGAGCGACTATGTGCGGCAGGACATGAGGTTATTGGTATCGATAACCTAAATGACTACTACGAAGTCTCTCTGAAACATGACCGCCTTAAACGTATCGAACATGAAAACCTTACCTTTATCGAGCTTGATCTTGCGGATAGAGAAGGCATCGCTGAGCTTTTCGCAAAGCAAAAGTTTGACCGAGTTATTCACTTAGCGGCGCAAGCTGGCGTTCGTTACTCAATCGATAACCCAATGGCGTATGCTGATAGTAACCTTGTTGGTCATTTAGCTATTCTAGAAGGTTGTCGTCATAACAAGGTTGAACACCTAGTTTATGCATCATCGAGTTCTGTCTATGGCTTGAACCAGAAAATGCCATTCCACACGGCAGACAGCGTTGATCACCCTATCTCACTATATGCTGCGACTAAGAAGTCGAATGAGCTAATGGCGCATACTTATTCTCATTTATACGATGTTCCGACAACTGGTCTACGTTTCTTTACTGTGTATGGTCCTTGGAGTCGTCCTGATATGGCGATGTTTAAGTTTGCGAACTTAATCGTAGCGGGTAAAGAGATCGACATTTACAACAACGGCGACATGATGCGTGACTTCACTTATATCGATGATATCGTTGAAGGTATTATTCGTGTGCAAGACCGCATTCCAGCAAAACAGCCAGATTGGACGGTAGAGCAAGGATCACCAGCGACCAGCTCTGCACCATACCGAGTGTTCAACATCGGTCATGGTAGCCCAGTTAAATTGATGGATTACGTTGAAGCGTTAGAAACCGCTTTAGGTATTGAAGCGAAGAAGAACTTCATGCCAATACAGCCTGGTGATGTGTACGCGACTTATGCTGATACGGAAGATCTTTTTGAAGCTGTTGGCTACAAGCCTCAAGTTAAAATCGAAGAAGGTGCTAAAGCTTTCGCTGATTGGTATAAAGCTTACTACTCACTGTAAATCCCAATTGCAGTCACAAAAAATAGCGCTCAATGAGCGCTATTTTTGTTTTTGGAGGGGGTATTATTCTACTGTTTTACGTTTTATTTCATCTGCGACTTTTTGTGGCACAAATTGACTTATATCCCCACCATGTATCGCGACTTCACGAACAATCGTTGAAGATAGGAAGGCATACTCTTCCGAAGGGGTTAAGAACACGCTTTCAAGTCCGGGTAGAAGCTTGCGATACATGCTAGTGAGACCGAACTCGTACTCAAAATCCATGGTTGTTCTTAGGCCTCGTACCAATACGTTAGCTTTCTGTTGCTTGGCAAAATCGACAAGCAAACCAGAAAAGCCTTCAACAGATACATTCGGCAAGTGAGACACAGCATCACGCAACAGCTCTACTCGCTCATCTAACTTAAACATGGTCTTTTTGCTTGGGCTCGCGGCTACTCCGACAGTGATATGATCAAACATGCTTGCAGCTCGGACAATGATATCGAGGTGACCGTTAGTTACCGGATCGAAAGTGCCTGGGTAGATAACGTGTGTGGTCATATTAGCTGTCCTTGCTTGGTGTTGTAATAGAATTTAAGGCTTTGTCTAATGTCTGTTTTACCATTTCGAGCGTAATGTCTTTCATTAAATCATCGCCTTTTGCTCGAGTTCCCCATGGAAGGTCTTGAACAGGTTTCCCTTGTTGCGCCTCTACGTGCTGTTGGTACACACTGACCACGATATCAAGGTCATTGTAGGGGCCTGTTCTTCGAGGGTCACTGTGTGCGTACAACCCAATGACTGGTGTTGATTGTGTTGTTGCTAGGTGTGCTGGACCTGTATCTGGTGCTATCACCACGGTCGCATGTTTCAGTACGGCGGTGAGTTGCTTTAGGTTAGTTTTGCCAATTAAGTTGATGACAGGAGATTGGCATAATGCTTCGATGTCCTTACCAAGGTTTACTTCCCGTGGAGCAGGAGAGCCACACAGTACCACTTGTATCCCTTTTTCTACTGCATAATCGGTAATGGCGGCATATCGTTCTGTTAACCAGTTGCGTGAATCTTTACTAGCAGCAGGGGAGATAACCAGAGTCGGTTTCCCTGCCATAGTGTTGATGGCTAGTTGCTCATCTTCCGGTGTTAAAGGAATATCCCATTGAGGTTTACCGAAGGACACACCAATGTAGCGAGCAAATTCAGCAAAGTTATCTAATACATGAAACTTGTCTGAAATAGGCAGGTGGCGATTAGTAAAGAGTGACTGCATTTCACGAGTTCGGTTTTTGCCAAATCCCACCTTACACTTCGCCTTTATTCCCCAGGAAAGTACGCTGGCTCTGAGTGCGGCTTGCATGTGTAGCAGCGCATCAAATTTGCGGTCAGACAGTTGTCTCCATAATTCACGCATTCCTTTGAAGCCTTGTTTCTTATCGAAAATAATAACTTCAATACCCGGTAGGTCGCCGATCAGCATAGCTTCTATTTTGCCCGTTATCCAAGTGATTTTCGTTTCAGGCCACTGCTTCTGGATGGCTTGAACCACAGAAATAGCATGGCAAACATCGCCAATCGCGGATAGGCGAAGTATGCAAAGAGATTGAGGTGCAGTTGAGAACAGTGACATAAAGTGCCCGAAAAAAGTGAATAACATCAGAATTATGCAGATACTCGCATTAGTTGTAAAATAGCAATGACGAAAAGCGACCCAAAGGCCTCATAGATGGAAACGATTAGCACCAACAACCAAACAATTTGGTATGATCCTGAACTTCTGGCTCAAGTACCAGAGGACGATATGGTTCAGATTTTTGAGGCAGAATACTGGCAGCAACGAGAATCTATTTCAGGAAGTGCTCAGGGGCGTGGCACCACCTGGTTTATTCAACTTGATGGACTGCAAGCTGCGTTGCGTCACTATCGTCGTGGTGGGCTATTTGGCAAACTCGTTGAAGACCAATATCGTTTCTCTGATTGGGAAAGTACGCGCTGCGCGATGGAGCTTAATGTTCTTAATGTATTAGCTAATGCCGGCGTGAATGTACCTAAGCCGATTGCCGCTCGGGCGACGAAAAGCGGCCTATTTTATCGTGCAGATCTGATGTCGGAACGAATCCCCAATGCGAAGGATCTGGTTGATGTATTGATTGCTAATCCGATAAGTGCGGATATCTATCAAAGGATTGGTCAAGAGATACGTAAAATGCACAATGCTGGCGTTAACCACACTGATCTCAACATTCACAATATCCTGCTTGATGATTCACAAAAGGTGTGGATTATTGACTTTGACAAGTGCGGTCAACAAGCGGGTGATGACTGGAAAGAAGGTAACTTGAATCGTTTAAAACGCTCATTCCTAAAAGAAGTAAACAAGCGCCAGATTCAATGGCAAGAGTCGGATTGGGGATACTTAAATGATGGATACATGTTGGGAGTTATATAAATGTTCTTAAATAAAAACATCATCGTTGGTTTTGAAAATCATGTTTTTACTAAATTATATATTGATGTACTTGTTAGAAAGTGTTCGATTAGAGAAGAAGATATCATCCTAATATCTTTGTCTGAAAATGTTCAGGGTACTCATTTAAAAGGTACAAATGTAAAGTTATTCAACTATCGAATGGTAGATTTAGCTGCTCTTGCTAGCTGTAAAACAGTAACCTCGATGAGCTTAGGGTTAAGTAATGCCCCTTTTTTGAAAACCCTTCTGGAATGCTCAGATGAATTTGTTAGTAAGCTATATATTCACCTCACAGATGATGAAGTTGCTCGTTGGCTCAAAACAATCGAAAAGAAAGGTAGTTTAATTCAAACGAGAAATAATCAGATTAATGAAGACTGCTTATTTGTCCTGAGCAAAGTTATTAACTTTATTGCGCCAGAACCCTACTTCCGACCCTCACTTGAAAAAATTCTGAAACGAAGAGATCTCAATTTTCATGATGCAAGGGATGCTTTTAAATCGATGCCCAGTGAGTTATGGGATGAATTTGAATGTATGCAATCTAAGTACATAGAAGAAACTCGACCAGAAAATAAGATATTAATAGGTGCAAAAGCTGATACTTTTTCTGTGTTTGAAATTTTGTCAATTATCTATCATTTAGGTATGGCTGGAGTTTTAAATCAACATAAATTGTTAGTTTTCGTTAAACCTAAAAGAGTGTTTTCTAAGATCATTATCGATGCATTCTTGGCGTTGTTTAAGATGAAATGTGTAGTTGATATCAGCTATGTAACACCAACAAACAATATTAATTACAACGCATTAATCATGTCTTGCTCCGATATTATCTTACAAGGAAGAGGGAGCATGAGTACGGCTAGGAGCTTTATTTCTGGTGGTAATGGTGTAATCCATGTGAAAGCTGAAACCCCTAATTTCATTGAGATGACAGAATCCGAAGGAATCTCAGTTAACGGCTACAACACTTTGGCTGAAATACCACAGAGTTTTGAGAATAAACCTAAAGCTACGGATGAAAACCGACAAATAATTAAAAGTCGATTTTCACAAAAGTATCAAGTTTTGAATGATATATACAGTTAACAGCTTTCTATTTTTATGAGTGTATTGAGCAATGCCCCTCGGTTCTGCTCAACCACTTGATAAGCCGCTAAGCCTTTATCTTTACGTAAGTTAGGTTGTGTGAACAGCTCTTTGAGTTGGCCTGCAATTTGATTGCTGTTTTGGCAAATAGTGACAGCTTGAGCTTCAAGCAGTTTGTCGGTGATCTCGCTAAAATTAAAGTAGCTAGGGCCATTTAGTAAGGGTAGCTGTAGAGCTGCTGGTTCTAGCAGATTATGCCCTCCAACTTTATCTCCAATAAGACTTCCGCCCATAAAACAGACATCAGCGCCGCCGAGTAGTACCAACATTTCGCCCATCGTATCCGCAATATACACTTCAACATCAGAGGAGATTGGTTGCTGACTCGTTCGAGTGATAGTGTTGAATTGGTGTTGTTTAGCCAGTTCCATCACTTGGTTAAATCTCTCTGGGTGACGAGGAACAATCATCAGCAAGGTATTAGGATTGCCTTTAAGGAGCTGTTTATGAGCGTCTAAGATAATTTCATCTTCGCCTTGATGAGTGCTGGCAGCTATCCATACACAGCGATCAAAGCCAATTTGTTCACGTAATGCCTTGCCTTTTGATACTTGTTCAGTAGAGACTTCAATATCAAATTTGATTGAGCCCGTCACATGCACAGATGCTTTATCTAATCCCAACCGTACAAAACGTTCCGCATCACTAGGGTATTGGCAGAGCACTTGAGAAAGGTTTTTTGCTAGAAGGTTAAACACGGGTTGGAATTTGGCGTAGCGCTGGCATGAACGTTCAGATAGGCGAGCGTTGAGTACTGATATAGGAATTCCAGCTTTCGCGACGCAATGTAACGTGTTTGGCCAAAGCTCTGTTTCCATAATCAACATTTGCTTTGGTTTTACTGATTTAAGGAAGCCTCGCACACACCAAGAAAAATCAATCGGCATGTAGCGATGCTCGACCAAACCACCAAGTTTGTCTATTTGTTCTGCACCTGTGCTGGTTGTCGTGGTAACGATGATGGCTTGATTTGGGTCTCGCTGCTTCAATTGCTTGATAATAGGTATCGCAGCAATAGATTCACCTACCGACACCGCATGAATCCAGATCGGGCTTTTACCTTGAATCTTCGTTGTAATACCGAAATGCTCTTTCCAGCGCTTACCGAAACTTGGTTTGCCGGGTTTGCTCTTATAAAGCCCATAGAGGAGCAGTGGAGAGGCCAATGACAATATAAGAGTGTATATAAGTCGTATAAGCATAAGAACAGTGACACCAGAGGGTAAAATCAGTAATCAGAAGAGTATTTTCTTCAATCTCGAAAGTAAAGAGCGTTATAATTAAATGCTTAGTGACACTTTCAAACGGAAATGGTGAACTCTATCTCATCGCTTATTCAAACCGATCAATCCTATCGTTTTTTGCTCTATGTCGAGCAAAACTACTCATTTGCTATCCTTCGCTCATTTTATAACTACGCGAAGCAACTTGGCCATGACGTAAAGTGGTTGCTCGTTGGTGAGGATGCTTCTGAACACCTCTTATTAGAGCAAGAGCAGCGCGTGTCTTTGACAGAAGCTGTCGCCTATAACCCTTCTGCTGTTTTAGTACCCGGTGATCGCGTTCCTGCTTTTATCCCAGGTTTGAAGGTACAAGTGTTTCACGGTTTGAATGAGAGTAAACGAGGGAACTTATATCCTGAGCGTGGTCTATTTGACTTGTATTGCACAGAAGGTCATGAAAGAACCAACTCGTTGGAACCGTTAGCTAAGCAGCGTGGCTATTTTCAAGTCAAAGAGACCGGATGGTTGAAGCTAGATAGTTTGTTTAACTACCAAGCTAGTGAGAGTCATTTTGATAGACCTCAAATTCTATTCGCTTCCACTTTTTCGCCAAGTTTATCCTGTGCTGAATTGGTTTATGAAGAACTTAAGCGCCTAAGCAAACTGAGCCAGTGGCAGTGGCTAGTGACATTGCACCCTAAAATGAAGCAAGAGACACGAGAAAAATACCAGGCGTTGGAAGGCGATAACCTTCTGTTCTTCGACAATGACCGAGTGATTGAAATGCAACATCGTGCTGATGTTATGGTGTGTGACAACTCATCGATATTTCAAGAGTTTTTGTTACTCAATAAGCCTGTTGTTACGGTAAACAACCGAGACCCTCAAGCGAGCTTCATCAATATTACTCAAGCAGAGCAGTTAGAGTCAGCAATTCAACAAGCAATGCGACCTGATGAAGCAAGAGATAACGCTATCGCTAATTATGGCCCATCGATAACCCCATATTTAGATGGCCAATCCTCAGCGAGAGTTCTGAGTGCGATTACCGAAGTGCTAGAAAGTGGTTGGCAAGATAAGAAACCCAAAAATTGGATTCGTAACTTTAAGATCCGTAAATCATTAAACTATTGGAAATTCTAGGGCTGAATAATGAGAAAACATACCCTGTCTGTCATTGTTATTACCAAGAATGAAGAAGACCGAATTGAAACTTGCCTTAAATCTGTTGTTGATATTGCCGATGAACTGATTGTTTTAGACAGTGGCTCAACAGATGCAACCGTTGAAATATGCCAAAAATATACAGATAACGTGACCATCACAGATTGGCCTGGCTTTGGTAAGCAAAAGCAGCGAGCGCTAGATAAAGCGACATGTGATTGGGTGCTATCAATTGATGCAGACGAAGCTCTAGATGAAGAGATGAGTAATGCTCTTGTTGAACTATTAAAACAAGATCAAATCAAACACACTGCGTACAAACTGCCTTGGGGAGTGACTCTTTATGGCACGACTCTAAAACATGGCCGCAGTGCTCGTGCAGTATTAAGACTGTTTAAGAGAGAAGGTTCTCGTTATACGCTTGATGAAGTTCATGAGACGGTCGTTCCAGAGCAAGGCTCTACAGGGATATTGAAGGGTTTTCTTCTTCATTACACTCATCGTGATTATGGTCATGGTTTAGATAAAGCGGCGCAATATGCTTGGCTTGGCTCGCAAAAATACCATCGTAAAGGTAAAAAATCACATGGCTTATTCCTCGCTCTACTACGAGCTATATGGACGTTCTTCTTAGTCTATATTATCCGCCGTGGCTTTATGGATGGCAGTGTCGGCTTCATTATGGCGATGACTTACGCTCAAGTGAATTTCAATAAATATGTCGGTTTGTGGATTCTTGAAAATCGCTCAGAAGACCGTTCAACAGACCAAGCTAAATAGGAACCGATAGATGAAGATTTTAGTTTGTGCATCATACTTACATGCATGGAACAGTTTGCGTCCAGAAGCTGCGATTTTTATCGAGCTAGCTCGTCAGGGGCATCAAGTGACGATCATGACTCAGGGAGAATCTGAGCACGTATCGAAGCTAGAAGAGCACGGTATCCGAGTGGTCGATGGCTATCCGAAACGTAAAATTTGTTTTGATACCATTAAAAAGATCCGTCATGAGTTAAAAACGCATAATTATGACATCTGCTATGCTTTTAACTCTAAGACAATCCCCAATGCAGCGTTTGCGTGTATTGGTTTTGACGTTAAGTTGGTCGTTTATCGAGGTACAACTGGTGGGCTGTATCGACATGACCCAAGCGCTTACCTAACTCAACTCCATCCTCGTGTAGACGGTATTGTGTGCGTGTCTGAAGCAGTGCGACAGGATGTAGTGAAGCGTGTTTGGAAGAACAAAGATAACGTTGTTACCATATATAAAGGGCATGAATTGGATTGGTACAAGGTACCACCAACTGAGCGTTCTGAATTTGGTTTGAGTGAAGAGCATGTTGTTGCGATTACTGCAGCGCACGTAAGGCCAAGTAAAGGTATTTCCGTTTTGCTTGAAGCGACCAAATACATTTCGGCCCCCAACTTCCACCTGATTTTAGCTGGTAGTGGTTATGAGCCTCACTTTGATGAGATGAAAGCTAGCCCTATGAGTGAGCGAATTCATTACATAGGTCACCGGACCGATATCCCTTCAATTATGTGTATGGCTGACTTTCAAGTTCAGCCATCGATCAGCGGAGAAGGGCTACCACGCACGATTGTCGAAGCGATGGCAAATGGCACAACCTCAGTAGTGACAACTACTGGTGGCGCTCCTGAACTCGTTGTCGATGGCGAGACTGGCTATATCGTCCCTACGGGAGACGCAAAAGCGCTGGGTGAGGCTATGGACAAGCTCGCACAAGACAAGGCCAAGTGCACAGCCATGAGTGAAGCGGCTAAGAAGCGCCTAGATGAAAGCTTTAGTTCCCGAGTGACAGTGAAGAAGCACCTGGAATTTTTTGAGAAGTTGCTAGCCAGTTAAAGTAGCTAGATATCAATTTTGAATTCAAGTACCTAAGTTTAAAACTTAGAGAAATAGAAATATATTAGAGTAGTTCAGTATGCTAAATAACAAGACAGTGTTAATTACAGGTGGCACAGGGTCGTTTGGTAAGCAATTTATCAAAACAATTCTTGAACGATACCAAGACGTAAAGAAGATCATTATCTTTTCTCGTGATGAACTGAAGCAGTTTGAAATCAAGCAGCAATATCCTCACAAGGATTTTCCACAATTACGCTTCTTTATTGGCGATGTTCGTGATCGTAACCGTATGATTCAAGCGTGTGAAGATGTTGATGTTATTATCCACGCAGCTGCGATCAAACAAGTAGACACTGCTGAGTACAACCCGACTGAATGTATTCGCACCAATATTGATGGCGCAGAGAATGTGATTAGTGCGGCTCTTGCGTGTGGTGTGAAAGACGTTGTTGCTCTCTCGACCGATAAAGCATGTGCACCAATTAACTTATATGGTGCTACAAAACTCGCTTCAGATAAGCTTTTTGCCGCTGCGAACAATATTAAAGGATCTAAAGACATTCGTTTCAGTGTCGTACGTTACGGTAATGTTATGGGCTCTCGTGGTTCGGTTATTCCATTCTTTATGCAGAAAAAAGAAGAAGGTGTACTGCCAATTACACATGAAGAGATGACGCGTTTTAATATTTCTCTTCAAGATGGTGTGAATATGGTCATGTATGCACTTGAAAACCATTTGGGTGGTGAGATCTTTATTCCTAAGATCCCTTCATACAAAATTCTAGATATTGCTGAAGCTGTTGCGCCAGGCATGACAACCAAGGTTGTTGGTATTCGCCCAGGTGAAAAACTTCATGAAGAAATGATTACTGATACTGATTCTCTTAATACAATTGATTTAGGTCGTTATTACGCGATCCTTCCTTCTGTCTCTTTTACATACACAGAAGATGAGTACATGAGTCATCATAAGGCTGAGAAAGTGCCTTTTGGTTTTAAATACAACTCAGGTACCAATACTGAGTGGGAAACGATTGAAGGTCTACGTGGCCTAATCAAAGAGCATGTTGATCCTAAATTTACAGTGTGAGTAGAACAGTGATTCCATACGGTAAGCAAGATATCAGTCAGCAAGACATTGATAGTGTGGTTGATGTCCTTAAATCTGATTTTCTAACTCAGGGACCACAAGTTCCTGCGTTTGAAAAAGCGTTAACAGAACATACTGGTGCTCAGTATGCGTTAGCAGTGAATAGTGCAACCTCCGCTCTGCATATCGCTTGCTTGGCTTTAGGTTTGGGTGAAGGTGACTGGTTGTGGACAACGCCTGTTACTTTTGTCGCATCTGCAAACTGTGGTCTTTATTGCGGGGCCAAAGTGGACTTCGTTGATATTGATTCAGCAACTTATAACATGTGCCCTAAAAAGCTAGAGCAAAAGCTTATCGCAGCTAAAGCTAATGGAAAGCTACCAAAAGTTGTTGTTCCTGTTCATTTGTGTGGTCAGCCTTGTGATATGGAATCTATTGCTAAATTAGCGAAAGAGTACGGCTTTAAAGTCATTGAAGATGCGTCTCATGCTATTGGTGGTAAATATCAGGACAAACCAGTTGGTAACGGTGAATATTCTGATATTACTGTTTTCAGTTTTCACCCAGTGAAAATTGTGACAACAGCGGAAGGTGGGGCGGCGTTAACCAATCAGAAAGAACTGGCTGATAAAATGGCTCTATTACGTAGTCATGGCATCACTCGTGACTCTGAAATGATGACGGAAGCTTCTCATGGTGGTTGGTACTACCAACAGGTTGATTTAGGTTTCAACTACCGCATGACAGAACTTCAAGCGGCATTGGGTGTCACGCAAATGCAGCGTCTTGATGAATTTGTTGCAGCGCGGCATGTGTTGTCTAAGCGTTATAATCAAATGTTATCTGAATTACCTTTAGTACTTCCTTACCAACTCGAAAACACGTACTCAGGTCTACATTTATTCGTAATTCGTTTGAAGTTGGATGAGATATCATTAACTCATAAACAAGTTTTTGATGCACTGCGTGAAAATGGTATCGGTGTTAATTTGCATTACATTCCTGTTCATACTCAGCCATATTACCAAGCTATGGGCTTTACTGAAGGGGATTTCCCTGAGTCAGAACGCTATTATCAGGAAGCAATCTCACTGCCAATGTTCCACGGTATGACGGAAGAACAACAAAATACCGTTGTTCGTGTAGTAACCGAAACTTTGACAGGTAAATAATGAACGTTGCTATTATTCCTGCTCGTGGTGGCAGCAAGCGTATTCCTCGTAAAAATATAAAGCACTTTCATGGCAAGCCTATGATCGCTTACTCAATCGAAGCAGCACTTGCTTCGGATTGTTTTGATAAGGTTATTGTCTCTACTGATGATGCTGAGATAGCTGAGGTAGGGAAAAAATATGGTGCTGAAGTACCATTTTTACGGCCTTCAAATATCTCAGGTGATTATGCTACCACCATGGATGTAATGCACCATGCAATAACTTGGTGCGATATTAATGGCTGGGATATTGGTGATGTTTGTTGTTTGTACGCTACCGCCCCGTTTGTTTTACCTGAAGATCTTCAGAAAGGCTATGAGCTACTTAGGGGTACTAGTGTGCAATTTACATTTAGTGCTACGTCGTTTCCGTTTCCGATTCAGCGTGCAATTAAGCTTGATGAGCAAGGTTCTGTTTCGATGTTTTCTCCTGAAAACGAACAAGTAAGATCACAAGACTTGGAAGAAGCGTATCACGATGCTGGCCAATTTTATTGGGGTCGTAAAGATGCTTTCTTGAATAAATTATCGGTGTTTTCTAGCCACTCTAAGGCTGTGCTCTTACCGAGAAAACGCGTTCAAGATATTGATAACCAAGAAGACTGGGAACTGGCTGAATCTCTTTTCTCAGCATTGAGGTTAGGATAAACAATGAAGGTTACCTTCCGAGTGGATGCGTCACTATTTATCGGTAGTGGACACGTCATGCGCTGTTTGGTGCTTGCTGATATATTAAAAAGCAAAGGTTTTTCTGTATGCTTTGCTTGCCTGCCTCAGCCTGGGGACATGATTACATATATCCGTGATAGAGGCTTTGACGTATTAGAGCTGACTCCCTCTTGCCTACAAATGACTCCCTCCCATAGCGCTGATTATAAAGCTTGGCTTCAACGTAGCGTTGAAGAAGATGCAAATGACTTTCTATCTAAAGTTGATTATTCCGAGTGGGTGATTGTGGATCACTATGCGTTGGACCATGAATGGGAAAGTATCATTATTGGTAAGCTGTCATGCGCTATTTTATCGATTGATGACCTTAACCGTGAACACTGTAGTGATATTATTCTCGACCAAAACCTATGGCCGAACATTTCAAAAAGATATTCGGATTGTTCTGCTACTAAACTCCTTGGTCCTGAATATGCTCTTTTAAGAAAGAGCTTTTCAACATTGCGGGATTCGCCCCGAGATTCAATATCTAATCAACTCTTAGTCTTTTTTGGTGGAACAGATCCTACAAATGAGTGCGAGAAGTTTATTCTTGCAGCAAATGAGTTTAAGACGCTCCCGTTTAATACTATTTTGATCACGGGGAGAATCAACCCTCGTTTTGATGCTTTGATAAAGCTTAATCAAAATAGCAATGTTTCTATATATAAAAATTTAGAGAGTTTTGATTTATCTTTAAGTAATAGCAAATATGCAATTGGCGCATCAGGAGTCAGTAACTGGGAGCGGTTTTGTCTTAGAGTTCCTGCCTCGATAGTTTCCGTAGCGGAGAACCAAGTCATACTTTCAAATTACTTGTCAGATTTAGGGTTTGTTGAATACTTAGGTGAAGGTATAACGACGAGTACCGATACTTATGCACTTGAGCTAGCGCGTTTATGTAAAAGGTGGGATTACATTAAACCTTTTAGCGATTTTGAAGTTGATGGCTTTGGTGCGAATAAGGTCGCTCAAACAATGGAGAGCTTTTGTCGTGAAACAAAGAGTGATTAAATTTAGGCTACTTGAAGAAAGTGATTTAGAAGAAGTTCTCACTTGGAGAAACTCTCCAGATGTTAGGAAAAACATGTACACCTCTCATGAAATCACTATGGATGAACACAAGTCGTGGTTTTCTAGTATGTGCAAGGATAGTTCAAAAGAATATTTTTTAGCGGAGTTAAATGGAGAGCCGGCAGGTGTTGTTGGATTTACTGATATAAATCGAATTTCTAGAATCGCTTCTTGGGCATTCTATGCATCGCCCAATGCGGTAAGAGGTACAGGATCTTTGATGGAATATCGAGCGCTAGAGCATGCATTTACTGAATTAGATTTGCATAAATTACGCTGTGAGGTTTTAGGCTTTAATCAACCAGTGGTGAAGTTACATTCCAAATTTGGCTTTAAAGTTGAAGGTACTCATCGAGATGCTTTCTTCAATGGGACTGACTATCACGATGTAGTACATTTGGGTATCTTTTCACATGAGTGGAAAGGTATTAGAAACCTTATGAAAGATAAATTGAGAGTATACGAAGAGAATGAATAAAAACATATACATCGATAATCGAGAAATTGGTCCTAATTGTCCTCCATATATTATTGCTGAACTTTCTGCTAACCATAATGGCGATATAAACCGTGCTTTTCAGATTATGGAAGAAGCAAAAAAAGCAGGTGCTGATGCGATTAAACTTCAAACCTATACCCATGAAACTATCACAATGGATAGTGACTCGGAAGAGTTTCAAATTCATGGCGGCTTATGGGATGGCCAAACTCTGTATGAGTTGTATAAAGAAGCGCATATGCCTTGGGAATGGCATAAACCTTTGTTTGAAAAAGCAAAAGATTTAGGTATTACGATATTTAGTTCACCATTTGATTTTACCGCTGTAGATTTATTAGAGGAGCTAGACGCTCCTGCATACAAAATAGCATCTTTCGAAGTGGTTGATTTACCTTTGATCAAGCGTGTTGCTCAAACCGGTAAGCCGATGATCATTTCAACGGGTATGGCCAATGAGGAAGAGATTGAAGAAGCAGTAAAAACAGCGAGGGATAATGGATGTACTGAGCTAGTTGTACTGCATTGTGTAAGTGGGTATCCAGCGCCGGCTGAACAGTACAATTTAAAAACTATTGCCGATATAGCACAACGATTTGAGGTATTGTCAGGCCTTTCTGATCATACAATCGACAATGCCACCGCAGTTGCTTCGGTTACTCTAGGTGCGTGTTTGATAGAAAAGCATGTCACGATGGATCGAAATGGTGGCGGTGCCGATGATAGCTTTTCTCTTGAGCCTCATGAATTAGCGGCATTATGTAAAGACACGAAAACGGCTTGGCAAGCAATGGGACAAGTTAACTACGAAAGAACAGAAGCTGAAAAGGGAAATGTTAAGTTTCGTCGCTCTTTATATGTGGTAAAAGACATAGCGGAAGGTGAATTGTTGACCCCCGAAAACATTCGGAGTATCAGGCCTGGTTTTGGCTTACCACCAAAATACTATGAAGAGGTTCTGGGGAAAAAAGCTCTAACTAAGATAAATTCAGGAACTCCTTTATCCTTGAATTTATTTATCTAGTTAGTTATTTGATATTAGATAGCCGTAGAGATATTAAATCTTGAAGGCTATCTTGTTTTTTTTCTAATTCAATTAATATATTTTCTAAGTCATGAACTTTGCTGTCCGGGATTAATTTATATATTTCACAATATTCCTCGATCCCCATCCCGGCTGAAGAGTTAATTGATATTATGTTAACCTTATCTTTGCTAGATAGTAGGTATATTTCTAAAGGTAGCTTGTTAGATAAAAAGCTAACGCCTTTATCTTTGAAAGATAAATAATCTGACTCGCTTTCCTTTGGATGTAACTTTAAAATTGGGGTTAAACCTTTATGTTTACTTTCTAATATTAACTTACTATAGATGTCATAAAAGAAACCATTGTCTTTAAGCTTACCTTTTAATTTGTTAAATATAGGTTGTGTGGCGATGATCAATGTTTTATTGTCGAAATTATTAGTACTATCAAATTTAAAGCATTGTTGAATTTTTGATATTTTTGCTTTATCTTTTGATAAAATAAGTCTTCTTCCTTTGTGTTGTACAGATTTTGGTAACTTTTCTGGGTGTATTACATAAATGTGGTCACATTGCTTTCTTTCACCAAATACGTAATGGTTAGGTGGTTGATTTGATAGCAAGCGAAGTAATTGCTTGGGTTTATCATCAATCTGGTGCTTAACGTAATTCCCAATTCCATCTTCTATCATTGAGTAAGAGCTAACTAGAAGGCGAAATAGCCTAGACATCTTATTGTTATCATTGAATAAGAATAGTTTATTTATCCCCTTCTTTAGGTCTACGTTGTTATTGCTCTCATATATTGACGACGTCAATATGTTTTTTAATGGATCTGGTATTGGCCAACCACGAAGTGAACAAAATAAAATATATTTACCAATATATCCAATTTTCTTTATATGATTAACTAATGACTCTCTGTTCATTAAGACTAACTCTATTTTTTTAGGGAGTTGAGTTGTGTCTATGTCTTTGGGGTCTATATCTTGGTAATCATAGAAATAAATTATGGTTGAGAGATTTACCTCATCTTGTGCTTTATACAAACTAAGTAATAAGTGCCTTACCGTAGAGCAGATATATATATCTTTATGTGTTGAATTCATGATTTATTTCTACTCAGTTTGAATTTCAAATTATGTAAGTGGCGTTGAATAGTTTCATTTAAATTGAACCATTCACGCTTACATTTCTTGAATAAACTTCTGTTGCTGGTGCGCTTTTCATAGCCGATATCAGAATCAAACTTTGGGTCATTTGTTAAGCAGGGGACCGCAGTGCCGTAGCACTCGACTTCGTTTTGCCAGAATCGATCCATATAAATATCTACAGCCATATACCACTCTTTTGAGTGTTCAAGGAGTTTTTTAGCCCCTGAAGGTCTTAAGAAATAAGCTGTTGCACTCATATGTCCTTTAGTGAACTTATGAATACTAGTATATTTAGCTCCGAACACTTCATAAGAATCATATTTACGGCGCTTATTTTTGAATAATCTCACACATTCTACAGTTTCAGGTATATCACTAATATCTTGTATGAAGTTAATGAATGTCTCTTTAAATATAAGAGCATCATCTTCAATTACGATTATTGATTGGTTGAGTTCGACACATTTCTGCCATAATAAATAATGGCTTGCATAGCACCCTAACTGACCAGCGCTTAGGGTTTTTGCTCGGTATGTTTGACTTAAATCATTATTGTAAAGGCTTAGTAGTGGGTGAGAGGGGGATATTCTGCCATCCACAGCAGAAAAAAGCTCAAAAGGAAGAGATAGTTCATCTAGTTGACGACTAATGTTCTCTTTTCTCTCTTTGGAAGATTCTAAATTTATGACAAATATTTTAGTCATTGGTAACTCTCTTGCATCTTGAGCAAATAGGGATTAAGAGTAATAAATACAGTATTAAAGGTTGTGGGTGATTAAAAGGAACATCGGTCAAACCGGCAAAGAAGAAAAGAGATGTTGCTCCAATAACAATAAATTTTTCATAAATCAATAAATGCTTTAAAGCTAGTAGTGGAAAAACGAGTAATCCGCTAAGTAACAATAGTCCTACTATTCCTGATTTAACTAACTTGTCAATAATTTGATTATGATAATGGCTAGACGCATAATAATAAATAAAATGAGATATAGTATTATTATCTAGTTTCTCTTTTAATATTTTATTATAGCTTTCGCCATGACCTTGGCCTATTATAGGGCTTTGCGTATAAAACTCTGGTGCTAACTTCCATAACTGAATCCTCCATCCAATAGACGTGTCATAATTTCCAGATTTTATATTATTAATTTCATAAACGGTATGGTTGTATCTCTGGCTTATTTTGTCCTTAAATAAAATAAAACTAGCTGAAAGTAAAATAGCAGTTATAGTTGTGAAAAATAAAACTTGATATTTAGATGGCTTGTTTGTCACGCACCTGAAAAATATTATGAGAGAAATGCTTAACAATAAAGCTAGCCAAACCCCTCGAGCTTCGCTCAAAAGAATAGGGGGCAGGTAGAGTAGTGTTGTGAAAGTGTTAATTAACTTGTTCTTAAATGTTGATTTTTCTATTGCTAGAGAGAAAGCAGCGATGAAGAGTAAAGCAGAAGCGGTAGCATAAGGAATTGGGTTAATGTACCCAGCATCACGTTCAATACCGACATATACGTTAAAATAAAGACTATTGGCACATATAAACAAGCCACCAGTTAAAAGGACATAACGAATTGTTTTCTTTTGCAGTAACTCATTAGGGAGAAATAATAGAAATAATGTTATACCAATTAATGCTCTAAGTTCTCTAGAACTTGCACCATGATAATAATAGCTGAATATTGAATATAGACATAAGGTACACAACAGCCATATGAAAGGATGACGTAAATTTTGTACTACAATGGTTTTTTTGAACAAAATAATACTGACTATAATACTAACCAAAATAAATGGGATTAATTTTTTATCACCATCACCTAATATCATCATACCAGTAACAGAGAAAAAATATGGTAATACTAATAAAACAGTATATATATGATTTTTTTTAATTATCATCGCTTTCTATGCTAACTATTATAAGGATTTATATTGCTCTCAGGACGGGTCTTAAGTAGTCTTAAGATCCACATATATTGCTCAGGATTTTTGCTTACATAATCTTCAATGCATTGATTCATCATACGAGCATCTTGCTCTTCGCTTCCCGTAGGGAAGGGTAGAGCAGGGTAGAAGTCCAGAGTGTATTGGCCAGTGTTACTATCGTATTGAGCAAAGAGAGGAACAATTTTAGCCTTACTCAGTTTAGATAGTCGACCAAGGCCTGAAATAGTTGCTTTTTGAGTGGCAAAGAAATCAACAAAGACACTGTGTTCACGGCCAAGATCTTCATCAGGGAGATAGTAACCAAGGTACCCGTCACGAACTGATTTGATAAAAGGTTTTATACCGCCACTACGGTCATAGACTCGACCGCCGTATTGTACGCGCTGTCGATGCATCAACCAGTCACTGAGTTTGTTTTTCTGAGCCTTTGCCATCGCAGATACTGGGAGATTACGTGACGCGAGTAATACTGCTGGGATATCGATTGCCCATGTGTGTGGTACTAACAAGATAACATTCTCGCCACGATCCGTAAGCTCAGTTAGGTTGCTCAGGCCGTTAATCGAGGTGTTATTCTCTAACCAATCTTTGCTTTTGAGGGTTAGGGATGCAAAGCCCATCAAAAATGAGATGGATGTAACGTACGACTTATAAAGGAGTGCTTCGCGCTCTTCGATTGATTGCTCAGGAAAACACATCTCAAGGTTTACACGAGCTCGACGGTTGGCTTTATTCTTTATTTTTACTGCCTGTTTAGCCATAAACTTCGCCAAGGCTAAACGAATACTATTAGGTAAAAAGCTAACTAACGAAGATAGCAGCACGGCGATCCAGGTGCCCCAGTATTTAGGTGCTAGAAAGCCCCATTCAAACTCAGGGTTGTATGCTTTTGGGTCAAAGTCATTGCGTTGTGTGGTCATCAATAAACTACATTTTTATTAAGGGAGCGAGCTATGAACTTACAACTCAAGGAGAGATCATATTTTAATAATGATGGCCCTAGCAATAGAGCCCGCCACTAACTAAAATTTTTGATAACTTATTGTTCGTTAACAAGCTTCATGTATTCAGAAACACCGTCGGCAACAGATTTAAACTTAATATCACAACCTGTATTACGCAGTTTAGTTAAATCAGCTTGGGTGAATTCTTGATAAGCACCTTTTAAATGCTCAGGGAAAGGAATCGTTTCGATTTCGCCTTTACCGTGGTGCTTGATTACGGCTTTTGCTACTTCTTCAAAAGACTCTGCGTTGCCTGTACCTAGGTTGAAGATGCCAGATACCCCACTCTCTAAGAACCACAAGTTTACAGCCGCGACATCACCCACATACACAAAATCACGCTTAAAGGTCTCGCTGCCTGCAAACAGTTTTGGATTTTCACCGGCGTTCATTTGATTGTTTAGGTGGAAGGCAACTGATGCCATGCTACCTTTGTGTTGTTCGCGCGGGCCATAAACATTGAAGTATCTGAAGCCTACAATTTGTGAAAGTGTCTCGTTGTGCGCTGCTGCATCAGCAGTTAAGCGACGAACGTAGTTATCAAACTGTTGTTTTGAGTAGCCATATACGTTTAATGCACTTTCGTATTCGCGCTCTTCAATGAAAGTATCAGTTTCACCGTACGTTGCAGCGGAAGAGGCATATAGGAACGGAATTTCACGTTCAACACAGTAATGAAGCAGTTCTTTTGAGTACTCGTAGTTGTTGAGCATCATGTACTTGCCATCCCACTCAGTGGTCGCAGAGCATGCACCTTCGTGGAAGATCGCTTCGATATGGCCAAAGTCATCGCCAGCCATTACTTGAGTTAGAAAATCATCACGATCCATGTAGTCTGTGATGTCTAAATCGACAAGGTTTTTAAACTTCTTACCGTCTTTTAAGTTGTCGACGACTAGAATATCGTTGTGGCCCGCTTCGTTAAGCGCCTTAACAATATTGCTGCCAATCATGCCAGCACCACCGGTTACGATAATCATAATTCTCTAACTCTTTTGAATACAAAACTATCACGAGTATAGCAAGGAATGGATAAGGCGGGCTAGTGGAATAATTCCCCAACCGGAGTATGATACGGCAAGCTAAGTTATAAATTTTGTTGAGTTAATTGCTCAAAACTATAGGTATTATCATGAAGATTGCAGTAGCCGGTACAGGGTATGTAGGTCTCTCAAATGCGATGTTGTTAGCTCAGCATCATGAAGTGATCGCGGTGGATATCATCGATGAAAAAGTGAAAATGCTTAATAATAAGCAGTCGCCTATTGTTGATGCTGAAATAGAACACTTTCTGGCAAATAAAGCGCTGAACTTCAGAGCCACGACCGATAAATCAGTGTATGAAGGTGCAGAGTTTGTCATCATCGCAACGCCTACCGATTATGATCCAAAAAATAACTACTTTGATACCAGCTCTGTTGAGTCTGTTATCAAAGATGTGATAGCAGTAAATCCTAAAGCAGTGATGGTTATAAAATCAACGGTACCTGTTGGTTATACTGAGCGTATCAAACAAGAACTGAGTTGTGAAAATGTCATGTTTTCCCCTGAGTTTTTGCGTGAAGGTAAAGCTCTGTATGATAACTTACATCCGTCGCGAATTATCGTTGGTGAGTGCTCTGAACGCGCTAAAGTGTTTGCCGACCTACTTGTTGAAGGCGCTGAAAAAGAGAATATCGATGTTTTGTTCACCAATTCAACTGAAGCCGAAGCAGTAAAACTTTTCTCTAATACTTACCTTGCGATGCGTGTGTCCTATTTCAATGAACTTGATTCTTACGCGGAAGCACATGGCTTGGATTCTCGCCAGATCATTGAGGGTGTGGGCTTAGATCCTCGAATTGGCAATCACTACAATAATCCTTCGTTTGGCTATGGCGGCTATTGCCTACCGAAAGATACCAAACAACTATTAGCTAACTACCAAGATGTGCCAAACAACATTGTCGGTGCCATTGTTGACGCTAACCGTACACGCAAAGATTTTATTGCGGATTCAATCATCAAGCGCGCTCCTAAAGTTGTGGGTATCTATCGATTGATCATGAAGGCGGGGTCGGACAACTTCCGAGCCTCTTCTATTCAAGGGATTATGAAGCGCTTGAAAGCGAAAGGTATCGAAGTGGTGGTGTTCGAACCTGTGCTGGAAGAAGAGCACTTCTTTAACTCAAGAGTGTATGCTGACCTTGCTGAGTTCAAAGCGGTATCAGATGTGATTGTTTCTAATCGAATGGTAGAAGAGATCGCAGACGTAGCAGACAAGGTTTACACACGAGATCTGTTTGGCAGCGACTGATACATCTCTATTTTAGCTAATGCTAATTAGACCAGATGTTAACAGCTCGATCTATCCGTTTAGTGGCGATATACTGAAGCGCTAAACGGATAGGGATACTTATAATCAATGAAAACACGTGACAAGATTGTTTACGCTGCTTTAGAGCTTTTTAACGAGCATGGTGAGCGTAGTATTACGACCAATCATATAGCTGAGCACATCGAGATCAGCCCTGGTAACCTCTACTACCACTTTCGTAACAAGCAAGAAATTGTCCGTGATATCTTCACTCTCTATTCAACAGAGTTGCTTGAAAGGTTCACGCCGATTCAAGGCCAACAAGAAAGCCTGACGCTGCTAAAGACCTACTTAGATTCTATCTTCACACTGATGTGGAAGTACCGATTTTTTTACGCAAACCTTCCTGAAATCTTGTCTCGTGACGAGCAACTTCACCTTGATTACATGGCTGTGCAAGAAAGGTTGCAAACTAACCTTGTCGATATCATGAGAGCGTTTGTTGAATTGAACTTGCTGAAAGCGACAGATTCAGAGATGAAGTCGATGGTGACTTCTCTTCACTTGATCGCATCGGGTTGGTTAGCTTATCAATCTGCGATGTCTCCAAAAGCCCAAATTACCGAGCAAGTTGTACATCAAGGGATGTTACAGATGATCGCGACTGTTAAACCGATTGCAACAGCACAAGGTTTTGAGCAGCTGACACTTTTGGAAGATGGCGTAAGGGCGTTGAACTCTAAATAGAAAGATACGAGTTGAGAGAGTGGCGAGATTCCAAGAGTAGGGAAGAGAAGGTTCTAGTCATGAATAGGGAATCTTTGTGTTGAGGCTAGAAATATCATAGCGAGATTCCAGATATTTCGTTCCTCAATTCTGGAATGACGAAGTCTGAGAATACGAATATAGATACTCTCAATGACCTGATTTGTTTTTCTAATCTCGTTTACTCGAATCCCGCATCTGCTCTTACCTAACCAACCAGCTCTTCGGGTTCTGAGCTTGGCTGTTTCTGCGAATCTCAAAGTACAATGATGGACGTGTTTGGCCGCCAGTATCACCAGCTAGAGCAATAGCTTCGCCAGCTTTAACCTTGTCACCTTCTTTCTTTAAAAGCGCTTGGTTAAAGCCATAGAGCGTCATGTCGCCTTTACCATGATCAAGCAGTACCACTAAGCCATAACCTCGCAGATACTCGGCAAATACAACAGTGCCGGAGTAAACCGATTTTACTTGCTGACCGTACTTGGCGTTGATCACCATACCTTTCCAGTTAACTTGGCCTGTTTGTCGTGAACCATAGTTGTGCAGAACTTTATCTTTTATCGGCCAAGGCAGTTTTCCTTTACGCTTAGCTAAACCGTCCATAGGTACAGCATTACGTCTTTCTCGAGCTGCCTTCTCTGCTTTCGCTATTTCAGCTTTCAGACGAGTTTCATTGCGTTGAAGTTCTGCCAAATAGTTTTTGTCACCCGAGATGTTTTTCTTGATGCTACCAACGGTTTTCTTACGTTGTGTCTGGGTTGTGGCTAGCGTATCGCGCTTTGTGGTTTGTTGTTTTAATAGTGTTGCTATCTGTTCTTGTTCAAGTTGGCGTTGTTTGTGGCTTTCTTCTAACTCAAGTTGAGTTTGTTCAATCGTTTTGATTGTTGCAGAGCGGGCTTTAGCAAGATGTTGGTAATAGTGACTGATGCGATCTTCTTCGACACCCGTATTGAGGATGTGTGATGAGGCTTTAGCGCGGCTTGTCATGTAGTAAGTTTGAATCAGTTGCTCTAGCTTATCGGTATGGACTTTTTTCTGTGCTGTGAGCGCTTTTATCTTGGTGTCTAAGTTCGCAATATTAGCATTAGCGTTATTCAGCTGCTTTTTACTGTCTAGGATAGCTTTTTCAAGCGAAGCAATGGAGAGCTCTTGTTTTTTGAGACTTGCTTGTAGGTTATCGAGTTTTTTCTGTTGTGAGGATAGATTCTTTTGTTGGCGAGATATCTCGCTAGATACACCTTTCAGTTCACCTTGAGATGCAGCAAATGACGACGTAGATAAAAGAGCAATACAGAGGCTCGCTGATATCAGGAGAGTCGAACTAATAGCTCGAATTTGTTTCATCATTATCGTCATTTAGTTGTTATTCATCTACTTGTAGGTTGTTTATGTTCTATTCGAACCTCATCGATGCTCGCAATTCCTCTCGCATCTGGATACTCGTTTCCCGCTACTGCTGTTTAAATCCCATCACCATGAATAAAGTTCTGTGAACGACCGTTGAACCCTTGGTCCATATCTAAAGATGGTTTGTCAGTTTTTGGTTTACCGACAATCTTTGCTGGCACGCCCGCCACGGTAGTATGAGGTGGTACAGCCTGCAGGACTACAGAGCAAGAGCCAATCTTAGCACCTTCACCCACTTCAATATTGCCAAGGATTTTCGCGCCTGCACCAATCATTACGCCTTCACGGATTTTAGGGTGTCGATCACCGCCTTCTTTACCGGTACCACCTAGGGTCACGTCTTGAAGAATCGACACGTCATTTTCGACGACAGCCGTTTCACCAATAACAATGCCTGTTGCGTGGTCGAGCATGATTGCTTTGCCAATACGTGCTGCCGGGTGGATATCTACTTGGCAAGCGACTGAAATTTGATTTTGCAGATAAGTGGCAAGTGCGATTCGACCTTGCTTCCAGAGCCAGTTCGCGACTCGGTAACCTTGCAGAGCATGGTAGCCTTTAAGATAAAGCAGAGGCATTGAATACATCTCTACCGCCGGATCTCGAGTCACTGTTGCACAAATATCACAAGCGGCAGCATCAATAATCGATTGGTCCTGCTTAAATGCTTGTTCAACCACTTCACGCACTGCCATTGCAGGCATTGAGGCGGTCTTTAACTTGTTTGCCAGAATATAACTGAGCGCGGCGCCCAAGCTTTCGTGGTTGATGATCGTGGCATGGTAAAAACTCGCAAGCATGGGCTCTTGCTCTGACTGCTGTCGAGCTTCCTTCACAATGCATTGCCAAACTTTTTGTTGTTCACAGTGTTTCATTTTTCCATCCATCTTATCTATTTCATTCCACGACTTGATGCGCGATGTTATCGCTCTGACTTTTTGTCTCGAGCAAGTAGGTCTTGCGCCGCTAAGTGGGCATCTTTCTCTTGATACAGCACTTGATAAATTTGTTCAACAATTGGCATCTCAACGCCCATACGTTCTGATAGTAACCAAACTTCTTTGGTGTTGCGATACCCTTCGACCACTTGGCCTATTTCTTCTTGTGCAGTATCGACGTCTTTACCTGAGCCTAGCGCCAAACCAAAGCGACGGTTACGTGATTGATTATCGGTACATGTCAGTACTAAATCGCCTAATCCAGCCATACCCATGAAGGTTTCTGGTTGTGCGCCAAGTGCTGCGCCTAATCGACTCATCTCAGCTAACCCACGCGTGATCAGTGCTGTACGAGCATTGGCACCAAAGCCAATACCATCTGACATGCCTGCGCCAATTGCGATAACGTTTTTAACCGCGCCGCCAAGTTGCATGCCAATGAAATCTGAGTTTGCGTAGACACGGAATGTTTTACCGCAGTGAATCTTCTCTTGTAGTTCTTTGAGGAAGTTTTCGTCAGGCGAGGCAACTGAAATTGCTGTCGGCATACCCATCGCAAGCTCTTTGGCAAAAGTAGGGCCAGATAGAACTGCTAGTGAGTAACCATCACCAAGTACATCGTGTGCGACATCTTTAAGTAGGCGGCCAGTTTCTGGTTCCAATCCTTTCGTAGCCCAGCAAATACGAGAATTCGCTGACAAATGAGGTTTTAAACTATTTAGAACGATACCAAACACGTGGCTAGGAACGACAACGAGAAGATCACGGCTTGCTGTGACAGCTTTCTCAAGATCCGATTCTATAATCAGGCTTTCTGGAAAGTCGATATTCGGCAGAAACTCATTATTCGCACGCTCAGATTCAAGGTGAGCCATATGAACAGGGTCATGTCCCCAAAGAACAACGTTTGCACCGTTACGCGCTAGAGAGATAGCTAGAGAGGTTCCATAAGAACCCGCGCCAATGACTGTCATGGCGATGTCTTTGCCGTAAGCGTTTGTCGTGTGTGCCGGGCGAGTTGTTTCTGTCATGCTTCCACCTAAAAATAATGAGGGAAATCGAAGAGTTCTGGAAAGTTTGCTACTAATAAGAAATAGCTGTTTACTTAAGTAACAGTGTAAAGAAAAAATGCACATCGCAGAAGCTGCGATGTGCATTTAAAAGCTAAGCTTCTTATAAAATAAGCTATTTAAGCACTCGTTAGAGTTAAGTTCTACTTTGAGACTTAAGCCTGTTCGCCTTCAGCTTGCTGAGCTTGGTTCTGTAGGTAGTTCATGAACAAAGCATCGAAGTTTACAGGTGCTAGGTTCAGTTGTGGGAACGTTCCTTTAACCACTAGGCTAGAGATTGTTTCACGAGCGTATGGGAATAGGATGTTCGGGCAGAATGCGCCTAGGCAATGTGCTAGTTGGCCAGCTTCCATTTCGCTTGCAGAGAAGATACCACCTTGCTGAACTTCACAAAGGAATGCAGTGTCGTCAGCATTTTTTACAGTCACTGTTAGACGAAGAATTACTTCGTATACGCCTTGGCCTAGTTCACGGCTTTGAGTGTCTAGGTCCAGTTTTACATCTGGGTTCCACTCTTTTTGAAACATGTCTGGAGAGTTTGGCGCTTCGAAAGAGACGTCTTTTAGGAAGATACGTTGGATTGCGAAGTTTTGTTGTGCGTCTTGTTGTGCTGCTTCAGCCATTTTCTTGTCCTTAAAAATTTAAATTAGACTTTGCTACCACATCAGTCGAGCAAAGCCTGAAAGTCATATTGGTTTAACTCGGTCAGCTTATTTCTTGCCTTGAACTATTTCTTACCTTTAACCAAAGGCAGGTTCGCTTCGCTCCAAGCCACTAAGCCGCTTTTCAGCACGCTTACGTTTTCGAAACCTGCTTTAACCAGCAAGTTAGCGCTTTCTTGAGCTGTTTGACCAGTCTTGCATACTACGATGATTGGGTCAGCTTTATGGCTTTCAAGGCTACCAAAGCTATTTGATTTGATGTCTGACGGTAAAATGTGAAGTGCGTCAGTAATATGGCCCTTTTTGAATTCATCTTTAGTACGAATATCAACCACAACGCCGTTTTCACGGTTGATCAGTTGTGTAGTTTGCGCTGCCGTGATCTCTTTGTAGGCTGCGTTTGATGTTTTGATTACGTTCGCGATGATGGCAACAACTAAGCCGATCCACACGATGGCTAAAATCATATTCTCTTGAACAAATGGAACTAACTCTTGCATGTCTTGAACTCTTATTCGTTATTGGGCGAAAAATTATAGGGTAGGAGTATAGCGAGATTTGGAGTTGAGTGTACACAGAGTTCTCAATCTTTGAACAAACCCGATAGTAAATTCTACGATTTTTTTGATTATAATTTCTGATACATAGATAATAGCGACATTTACATTTTTAAATCTGAATGCGTAGTGTGGTTACCGCTTTGTTACCAAAGGGCGGTAGCATGCCTGGTGGGGATTGCTGTATCGTATTAAGTTTTTGATTATAAAGGTTTTGTCTTAGGAGTTTTTGTGAAGATATTAGTCACCGGTGGAGCTGGTTTTATTGGTTCTGCAGTTATTCGCCATATTATCAGTAACACATCTAACAGCGTGATAAACGTTGATAAGCTGACTTATGCGGGTAACTTAGAGTCACTTGTCGATGTCGGTTCAAATGAGCGTTATACATTCGAGCAAGTAGATATTTGTAATCGTTCAGAACTTGATCGTGTTTTTGCTGAGCATAAACCGGATGCTGTAATGCACTTGGCTGCTGAGTCGCATGTTGACCGTTCTATCACTGGTCCTGCTGCATTTATTGAAACGAACGTAGTTGGAACATATACGTTGTTGGAAGCGACGCGCGAGTACTGGAATAAACTTGAAGATCAAGCGAAAGTAGAGTTTCGCTTCCATCATATCTCTACCGATGAAGTGTACGGTGACCTTCCCCACCCAGACGAAGTCCCTAATGGAACCGAGCTACCAATGTTCTTGGAGACGACCTCTTACGAACCGTCTAGTCCTTACTCTGCTTCAAAAGCATCAAGTGACCACTTAGTTCGCGCATGGCTGCGTACTTATGGTTTACCAACAATTGTCACTAACTGCTCAAATAACTACGGTCCGTATCACTTCCCTGAAAAATTGATCCCACTGGTTATCCTTAATGCTTTGGAAGGGAAAGAGCTTCCGATTTACGGTAAAGGTGACCAAATTCGTGACTGGTTGTTCGTTGAAGATCATGCTAAAGCTCTTTACAAAGTAGTGACTGAGGGCAAAGTAGGCGAGACCTATAACATTGGTGGTCACAATGAAAAGAAGAATATCGAAGTTGTTAATACTATTTGTGACATCCTTGATACGTTAGTTCCGAAAGAGACCAAATACGCTGAACAGATAACGTATGTACAAGACCGTCCTGGTCACGATCGCCGCTACGCTATCGACTCATCGAAGATGCAACAAGAATTAGGTTGGACACCGGAGGAGACTTTCGAAACGGGGCTTCGTAAAACTGTGCAATGGTATTTAAACAATTCCACTTGGTGTAAAAATGTCCAAGATGGCAGTTATCAACGTGAACGTTTAGGTGTGGAGTAATTTATGAAAGGTATTGTATTAGCTGGTGGTTCAGGCACTCGTTTATATCCACTTACTCGTGGTGTATCTAAACAGCTACTTCCCGTTTACGATAAACCTATGGTGTTTTATCCTATTTCGACCCTTATGCTGGCAGGTATTCGTGATATTTTGATTATTACCACTCCTGAAGATCAAGCTGCTTTTAAGCGTTTGCTTGGAGATGGGGCGGATTTTGGCATTAACTTAGAGTATGCAGTTCAAGCTTCACCAGACGGTTTAGCTCAAGCCTTTATTATTGGTGAAGAATTCATCGGTGATGATAATGTCTGTCTAGTGTTAGGGGATAATATATTCTATGGGCAGTCATTTAGTCGAACATTAAAAAATGCGACCATGCGAGAAAGAGGTGCGACTGTCTTTGGTTATCATGTAAAAGATCCAGAGCGCTTTGGCGTTGTGGAGTTTGATGGTGATTACAAAGCTCTAAGCATTGAAGAGAAGCCGCTACAACCAAAATCAAACTGGGCAGTGACTGGGTTGTATTTTTATGACAACCGAGTTGTTGACTTTGCAAAACAAGTTCAGCCATCAGAACGTGGCGAGTTGGAAATAACGTCTATTAACCAGATGTATCTCGATGACGCTTCATTAAGTGTGGAGTTACTGGGTCGTGGGTTTGCATGGTTAGATTCAGGGACACATGAAAGTCTTCATGAGGCTTCTTCCTTTGTTGAAACATTGGAAAATGTTCAAGGTTTAAAGGTTGCTTGTCTAGAAGAAATTGCTTGGGCTAATGGGTGGTTGTCTGATGAAGATATCATTCGCCTTGCTCAACCGATGCTGAAAAATAGCTATGGCCAATACTTGATCTCTCTGATTAACAATCGAACTTTAAGAGAATCTCTAAAGGTGAACCGATAATGAAAGTCACAAAAACTAAGTTGCAGGGTTGTATAATTATTGAGCCAACAGTCTTTGGTGACAATAGGGGCTTCTTTTTAGAAACTTTTCAAGAAGAAAGGTATTTTAAAGCTGGTATTAAAGAACGTTTTGTGCAGGATAACCGTTCTAGATCCACTCACGGTGTGTTAAGGGGTTTACATTTTCAGAAGTCGAAGCCACAAGGCAAGTTAGTTAGTGTAACGCATGGGGAGGTCTTTGATGTTGCTGTTGATTTACGTCCGAACTCAGAGACGTTTGGTCAGCATGAAGCAGTAATTCTAACCGGCGACAATAAGCTTCAATTTTATGTACCTCCAGGCTTCGCTCATGGTTTTTGTGTACTAAGTGAATCTGCTGACTTCCAATATAAGTGTACAGACTATTATGATCCAAGTGATGAGAGCGGCTTACTATGGAATGATCCAGAACTAAAAATTGAATGGCCTCTTCTTGAGCCACAGCTGTCCGAGAAGGATCGAGTTCAGCCACTACTGAGCGAAATTGAAGATAGAATTAGACTAGGGTGGGTATGATGGAAAAGTTCACAGTTTTTGGTGGAAGAGGGTTCATTGGCTCTGCATTTGTAAACGAACTTAAACAGCAAGGTCATGATGTTAATGTACCAGAAAGAGACGATGAAAGTATTTACAACAGTGATCTAGGAACGGTCATATACAGTGCTGGTTATGGTGATTGTAATAAGGACCCATTTAATGTTCTAGACGCAAACGTAGTCTTACTTAGCTCTCTATTAAAGAAGGCACAATTTAGCAAACTTGTCTACGTATCTTCGACAAGAGTATATATGAACCAAAGTGATGCAAGTGAGAACAGTGATTTAAAAATTTGTGAAGAAGATAGTCGAAGATTGTTTAATCTTACTAAACTGACAGCTGAAGAGTTGTGTTTGAAAAGTAACCGGGACTGTCTAATAATAAGGCCAAGTAACGTATACGGCTTAGCTATTAATAGTAACTTATTTCTACCTTCTATAATTAGAAATGCAATAAATGATGGCAAAATCGACATGTACATTGCAAAGTCTTACGCTAAAGATTATGTATCAGTGAATGATGTAGTTTTTGGTACATTATCCTTACTCAAGTTAGACGTTACACCGAGTATAGTTAATATTGCATACGGAAGAAACATTACTGCAAATGAAATTTCAGAGGTATTAACCGAAAATATCGATACTGAAATTAACTGGTTGAATGAAGGCCAAAAGGGAGAGGAGCTCTTTCCTGAAACGGATATTTCCACCTTAGTTTCACTTATTGATTACAAACCTAGGTATGTACTAGATGATTTAAAACTTCTTATTGAAGATTTTAAAAAGAAGTTACAACCAAATGAAGTATAGAGTAGAAAAAAAAGATGTTATTTGGGGGTACTTGTCACAAGCATTGAACATGGCATCTAGTCTAATGCTATTACCTTTTATTCTATATTTTCTAACTCAAGAAGATGTTGGGGTTTGGTATGTTTTTATAACCTTTATTGGGTTAATTCAGCTACTCGAGTTTGGATTCTTACCTACTATTTCCAGATATGTTTCTTATGTTTTCTCTGGTGCAGATGAAATATCAGACAAGTATGTCCCTGAGGAGGTTAATAAAGGTAGTGTGAATGTGCAACTACTATCAAACATTATATCTGCATCAAGGAATATATATCTATTCGTCTCGATAATTTCATTTGCTATAATTTCAGTCGGAGGGACTTATTACCTTTCAACACTAGATTACTCTGGTGATAGAGTTCTTCTTTACTTTTCTTGGCTAGTGTATGGTTCAGCTACAGTTATCTTATTTTATTTTGGATACTATAATGCTTTATTGAAGGGAAGGGGAGACCAAACACAGTTGAATAAAGTGATTGTCTTTTCGAAATTAACCAATATTGCATGCGCGATCCCTTTGCTGTATTTGGGTTACGGGTTACTATCACTGTCTATTGGAATGTTATGTAGTGCTGTCGTTGACCGGATTTTAGTGAGGTTGAGTGTTTTTGATAATAGTGCATATGACACGATAGAGGCATTTAAGTTAAAGTGTACCAAAGGTTATACTAGCGTTATATGGAAAAATGCAAAGCTTATGGGGGTTGTACAGTTAGGTAACTTCCTTACAGTTAGGGCAAGCGTACTAATAGTATCGTCTATTATTAGCTTAGAAGCCGCTGCTATGTATGGGTTTACCTTACAGATTACATCCATTGCTGTCATAGTGGCATCTATGTATTTTGGGCTCCAGCTTCCTTATATGAACTCTGAGCAAGTAAAGGGCAATATTGAAGGAATAAAGCGAGCTTTTTGTCGCTCACTCGGTCTATCATGGTTATTATTTCTTACCTTTGCCATTGCGCTTCTCACCATAGGGCCACACTTACTAGCTTTTGTATCTAAAAATACGCAGCTTCTCCCTAGTGCTATGTTGTTTGTTTTCTTGGTTGCTGCTTTTTTAGAGATGAATCATTCGCTATGCACGGCATTTCTAACCACGAAAAATGAGATCATATTTATGTGGCCTCTATTTATAACTGGTGTGTTGATTTCATTTTGTTCTATTGTTTTTGCATACTTTTATGGTTTGTGGGGAGTGATTTTATCTCAATTAATATTACAAATCCTATACAATAACTGGAAGTGGCCTTTATTAGTATTTCGAGAGTTGAACATTAGGGGATTAGAACCAGTAACATCTTTATTGAGGTTAAAATAGTGAATATTATAGTTGATTTAATCAGACGCAATAATGAACATCACGTCTTTAATTCTGAAATTGTGAAATATTTTGACTTGTTAGGTGGTGCTATATTTTTTTTGGATAAAAATGCATCTTCTGCCGAGTGCGTTAAAGACCAAAATAATGTAAAGCTAATAGATGTTAAGGCAACAAAGTTTTATCTTTGGTTCGCATCTAATATACTTCTTGCTAAAATATTATTCACTAGCGGAAAGGGGAGTACTTATACATTTCTTTCATCAACACCGTTACAATACATAATCTTGTCTATTGTATCTAAGCTATTTGGAATGAAAATTAATATTTTCATGCATGGTGAGCTTGGCTACTTGAAAAAAGCAAACGGTCGTGGTCAAAAACTGGGAGCAAGATTTATAAGCCTAGCTTTTAGTTTAAAGTCCAAAGTAAAGTTTATAGCTATTAATGCATACATTTACGATAACTTAAAAAAGCTATACAAAGGTGATAATTTTTTTCATATAGAACATCCAATTCAAAGCAAATATGAGATATCAAAGAGTAACTATGATGGATTGGTTTTTGGTACTTTTGGGGTACAGTCAGTCAATAAAAGTAGTGAGGAAATTTATGCTCTATCTACTCTTCTGTCAAATGACTTTTATAAATCAAACAGTTTAATTACGGTCGGTGTGTCCGATGGTACATTTTCATATGACCGCAATGAAAAGGTCCAACACCAGTGTAAGGGGCTTTTGAAAGATAGCTTGATACCTTTTGATGAATTTATGAAGAATGTAGCATCAATTGATTGCGTTCTATTTTTTAATGAGAATAACAGTAACTACGAACTAACGCCTAGTGGTGTTTTCTCTGATTGTATTTCACTAGAGAAGCCAATAATAGCAATTAGAACTAATATGCTAGAAAGTTATTTTAAAAAATATGGTCAGTTAGGTTACCTCTGTAACGATATAAGTGAGATGGCTGTGGTTATGGACAAAATTGCCAATGATAAGCAGGGGATATTAGAAATAGTCTCAAACTTGCAACAGGTTAAGTCCGAGCTATCTAATGATTATTATATAAGAAAGATTAGCCAATTATCATGATATACTTTCTCGTCCTTACGTTAGTCTATTTTCTTGCTAATGTTGATGTGGCATACCATAATGATAAAAAAATTCAATTAATATTTTTATTGTTTGTCGGACTAATGCTTTCGGTATTTATTGGCTTTAGGTGGGAGGTTGGTTCTGATTGGGATGTTTATTTAAACCATTACAATGTTGTTCAAGGTGAGCAGTTTGAATTAGGTTATGTGTTCTTGGAAAAGATATTCTATACCAGTAACCTGGAATACTCATACTTTCTATTTTTTGTTACTTTAGTTTCTATTTTCTTTATATCGTATTTTTTATTTTCAAGAGTAGATTATGCTATCGTTGCAATAATGTTTTTTGTTGCAAACTATATGCTTTCTTTTATGGGAGGGAATCGCCAAATAATAGCAATTGGAATAGTGTTTCTTAGCAATGCTTTTATCATAGATAGGAATAAATTTGGTTTTATTTCGTGCATTTTATTAGCTTCCCTTTTTCATATTTCAGCAATCATCTATATCGTAGCATATTTTTTTACTATTGATTATGTATCAGCCAAAAGACGATACTTCATTCTAGTGGGATGTGTGGTTTTTGGTTCATATCTAGCGCCAGCGCTTATAGCAATTGCAATAAAAATATTTTCGCTTATTGGTGTTACATATGTGGTTGACAAGTTGACGACATATCAAAGTGTAATTTTTGATAATTTTAGTATAACGTCAATGCTTAAGAAAATTATTATACTACTCTTTTTTGATTTATATTACCAACAGGTGTTGAGTAAGGTAAAAAAAGAATTATGTAATGTTTTCTATAACTTGTACTTTTTTTCTGTGATATTTGATGCGGTTGTTGGTCCAATTAATGCTGCATTCATGAGAGCTAGTGTCTACTTTAGAATATCAGAGATAGTTATTGTGTCTTTAATAGTTGCAACATCGAAAAGTAAAGCTCATCGTATTTTTCTAATATTCATTATCTTTGTCTTATGTTTAAGGCAGTTAAACTCAGCTCTTGCTTTTTACCCAGATTTATATGCTGATTATAAAAACGTGGTTTTTTGATGTTGACTCTCAATGTTAGCTTTAATGATTAAAATTTGGTTTTAAAATGAAAATAAAAATACTAGTTCTCAATATTAATGATATTGGAGGCATTGAGCGAGTTGCTTTCAATATGATTGATATGTTTAAAAAAGATAAATCTCTTTCTAATGTCGAAATAATTTCTATTCATGGTAAAAGTGATTCTTCGTATATTAAAGTTCTGAGTGGTAAAGATGAAAATAGGAAACTATTCCGCTTCTCTAAATCTTTAGAACCCGACACCATCGTTTTATCAATGTATGATAGGTTTAGTATTAAACTAAGCCTTATTCGAAGTGTGTTAAAAAGTGATTTTAAGTTATATGCATGTCAGCACGCTGATTATTTTGCGCATCGTATATCAACTAGGCTATTACGTCGGATCTTTTATCGTGGTGTGGATAAGATTATTGCTTTGACTGAAACTGATAGCAACTTATATAAAAAACATTTTTCAAATGTTTATATTATTCCAAACGTTTTAGGGTATTACCCAGAACATACCTTAAAACATAGTGATCGCATTATCGATTGCGCAGCTGCTGGTCGACTTGTGCCTATTAAACAATATGATCACTATTATCAATTCTTGTCAACTATAGAGCCTCTGAGAGAAAAACAATCTTTTAAATTATATGGGGACGGCCCAGAGAGTAAAAAATTAAGTGATATACTGATATCAAATGGTATGGTTCCAGAGCTTATTCAAGCCGGCACAACTAAAAATATTTATAAAGAACTTAATAATACGAAATTTTTCTTTGTAACTTCACTTAGAGAAAGCTTTTCGATGGTAATATTGGAAGCTATGGCAAGCGGATGTGTAGTCATTAGTTACGATTGCCCCACTGGACCTAGTGAACTAATACAGCATAGAGTGAATGGTTATTTAGTCAAGGCCAACGACATTTATGGGTTATCTGATTGTTACAAGGAATTATTTGAAAACCCAGAAACTTGTCAAAAAGTTAGCAATAATGCAAGAACTACTGCTTTAAAGTATGTAGAGTCAAATATAATAAAAATGTGGAAAGGTATCTGTGAATAAAAAAATATCTGTAGTTATACCGATGTACAATGCCGAATCTGTCATAATAAGAGCGGTACAGTCGGTACTAAACCAGACCATTGACGTCGATGAGATTATTATTGTAGATGATGGTTCGAAAGATAATTCACTCAATGTGATTAGTGACTTTGCTGTTGATAATAGCGATAAAAATATTAGAGTTTTAAGTAAAATAAACGGCGGTGCTTCTTCAGCTCGAAACTTTGGTATTTTAAATGCGAAAAATGAGATATTGGCTTTTCTTGACAGTGATGATGAGTGGACCAATGAGAAGTTAGAAAGTCAAATCAATTATATACTCAGAGATGATGTTGTATTGGTTGGGGGAAATCACTTTGATAAGAGTGTACAACGTATCTCACTAAAGAAAGCTCAAGATGTTAATGAAGTTACTCTTACAGACTTGTTGTTTAAAAACTACTTTCAGACTTCTACTGTAATGACTAAAAGATCTATAGCTTTAGACTTTGGTTGTTTCAATGAGAATCAAAAATATGCAGAAGAAGGTCAGTTTTACTACAATTTGTCAAAGTATGGGAAAATGATTCATATAAACAAGCAGTTAGTCATTTATGATGGTGGGGAAAAATCTGGATTTGGCGAATCTGGGTTGTCTGCTAATATAAAAGAAATGGAAAAAGGGGAATTGAATAATTTAAAGTATGCATATTCTAAACTTGATATTTCATTGTTAACTTATATAGCTGCTTCTTTTTTTTCTATTTTGAAGTTTGTTCGACGTTTTTATCTGGTGAAATTTAAGAAATGATTTTTAAAAATGGAATTATTAACACGATCTACTTGTCATTTTGTTGGCTGCTAACAAAAATTCTTTACAACGAACAGAAGATTATACGATTTCCTTTTGAAGTTAGAGGTAAAAAAAATATATCCTTTTCTGAAAACTTGTCTACTGGCCGGTATTGTCGTATTGAAGCATACTCTACAAATCACGAAAAAGTTCTAAAAATCGGTCATAATTGCCAGATAAACGACAATGTTCATATAGTCGCATGTGAAAATGTAACTATTAAAGATAATGTTCTGATTGCTAGTAGAGTGTTTGTTTCTGATCTTAATCATGGCTCTTATTCTGGATGTTATCAATCGCATCCATCCGAGTTGGCTGCAAAGCGAGTTTTATCTTCATCTCCTGTAATTATTGAAAGTAATGTCTGGCTAGGAGAAGGTGTAGTAGTTTTGCCTGGAGTCACTATAGGAGAAAATGTTATAGTCGGAGCTAACTCTGTAGTTTCTAAGAGTTTAGAAAGTAATTCCATATATGCTGGTAACCCAGCAAAACTTATTAAAAAATATAACTTCGAAACTGAGTCATGGGAAAGAGTTTGATGTTAGACTTAAAGCTCAAAGATAAGAAAATAGCACTCTTTTGCCCTGCTTTCTTTGGTTATGATAATGATATAAAAGATACGTTAGAAGAAAGTGGAGCAAAGGTTTTTTTGTATGATGAGCGTGTCTTTACAAGTACTTTAGGTAGAGGCCTTGTTCGTTTAGGTTTTCACCGGTTAGTTAGTCCCTATATTGATAGTTTTTATAGCGAAAATCTTGTAAATAAGGCAAGTGAATTAGACTATATACTGTTGGTCAACCCCGAAACTGTACCTGTCGAAGTTTTAAAAAGAGCCAAGAAAAATAATCAAAAAATTAAAATTATCACTTACATGTGGGACTCTTTTAACAACAAACCTTACTCAAACAAATATATAGATGTATCATCTTCATTTTTCACATTTGACCCAAGTGATGCTAAAGAAAATAATGTTGCTTTTTTGCCTCTTTTTTATGTTAATGAATATGAGGGTTTGAGTAACAAAGAAGTTAAGTACGATCTTGCCTTTATCGGAACGGCTCATTCAGAGCGATTTGAGTCTGTTTCTAATATCGTAAAACATTTCGATAACAAGTTTTTATTTTTCTACTGCCCTAGTTATATGGTTTTTCTTTTTAAGAAATATATAAAAGGTGAGTTGCAAGGTTTGAATTTATCAGATGTCTCTTTCTCGTCGATGAGTAGAGATAAAGTATTAAATTTAATCGAGAAAACTAATACAATTATAGACATTAGTCATCCATCTCAAATCGGTCTAACGATGAGAACTATTGAGATGCTTGGAGCAGGAAAGAAAATAGTCACGACGAATAGTCAAATATTATCTTATGACTTTTATCATCCGAGTAATATATTGTATGTGGATGATGAAACCTCTTCAGAAGAAATTAATTCTTTCGTCAATACACCTTACTCTCCAATCGAGAGTGAACTTCGCAGAAAATACAGTATTAACTCTTGGATTGAAAGGCTTTTTATATGAGCAATATTTTACCCGTTATTTTAGCTGGAGGTTCAGGTTCGCGATTGTGGCCGATGTCTCGCACTCATTATCCGAAGCAGTTTTTACCACTGACAAACGAAACCTCAATGTTGCAAGATACTATCCTTCGATTGGGTGGGCTTGAACATGGTCCAGTGTCGTTAATCTGTAATGAAGCACATCGTTTTTTAGTGGCTGAGCAATTGCGTTCCAATAACATTAAGCACTCTGGGATAATCTTAGAACCCTTTGGACGTAACACGGCGCCTGCAGTCGCTTTGGCTGCTTTGAGAGCAATCGAAAACGAACAAAACCCGATATTATTGGTATTGGCAGCTGATCATTTGATAAAAAATGAGCAAGAATTTAGAGAAACATTGGCAATCGCCAAACCATTTGCCGAGAGTGGGAAGCTCGTAACTTTTGGTATCGTTCCTACCAAACCTGAAACTGGCTATGGCTATATCCGAGGAGGTCATGAGATCGATGAGAGTGGTCTTTACTCTGTTGATACCTTTGTTGAGAAGCCGAACCGCGTTGTAGCTGAACAATATTTAAAAGACGGCGGATACTACTGGAACAGTGGAATGTTCATGTTCACTGCCTCTCGTTATTTAGAAGAACTTGAGAAGTTTCGTCCGGATATTTTGGCTCTCGTAAAAAAAGCTTACTCAGGAGCTAACTTTGACCTTGATTTCATTCGTTTGGATGAAGAGGTATTTGCTAAATGCCCTGACGAGTCTATTGATTACGCTGTAATGGAAAAAACGAACGATGCTGTCGTTTGTCCGATGGATGTTGGTTGGAGCGATGTTGGAGCATGGTCATCACTTTGGGAAGTCAGTGATAAAGATTGCAATGGCAACGTTGTAAAAGGTGACGTATTAACTGATAACACCCACAATTGTTACATTAACTCACCACATCGATTAGTTGCGACTGTCGGTGTAAATGATCTCGTTGTTGTTGATACTAAAGATGCATTATTAGTAGCACATCGAGATGAGGTTCAAAACGTCAAGAACATAGTGTCAAACTTAAAGGCCAAAGAACGAACCGAATTCTTACATCATCGCGAAGTATATCGCCCTTGGGGTAAGCACGAATATATTGCAGGAGGCAATCGCTATCATGTAAAAAAAGTTATTGTAAAACCGGGTGAGAAGACGGCTATGCAATTACACTATCACCGTTCAGAGCACTGGGTTGTCGTGTCTGGGACAGCTAAAGTATATAGAGGTAGCGATGAGTACGTTATCACCGAAAATGAATCGATTTATATACCTGTTGGTGAAGAGCACTGTTTTGAGAACCCAGGGAAGTTACCTTTGGAAATTATTGAGGTCAGATCAGGTAGCTATTTAGGTGAAGATGATATCGTAAGAACACCCCGCCAGGGTGAGGGTTACTAACTAATTTAAGGTCTTATTATGCTAATTACATCACAAGTGATCTCAGATTCTGGCATTCAGTTTGGAACAAGTGGGGCTCGGGGGCTCGTTGAGCAATTCACGCCAGAAGTGTGCGCTGCTTTTAGTCATGCGTTTATTGGTAGTCTTGAAGGTACTTATAGCTTTCAAAGAGTCGCTGTTGCTATTGATAATCGTCCAAGCAGCTTGGCAATGGCACAGGCAACTGTTTCAGCTATCAGAACCATGGGGTATGAAGCTATCTACTATGGGGTTCTTCCTACTCCTGCGTTAGCATACTCTGCAATGCAAGATAATATCCCTTGTATCATGATCACCGGAAGTCATATTCCGTTTGACCGCAATGGAATTAAATTCTATCGACCTGATGGTGAAATTACAAAAGCCAATGAACAAGTGATTCTGAACGCGAAAGTCGAATTTGAACCACCGACTTTGGAGAAGTTACAAGTCTCGTCTAGAGCTCAAACACAGTATATCAAGCGCTATACAAAACTGTTCGCTTCTAGTTTCCTGAACGGAAAACGCATTGGTATCTACGAGCACTCTAGTGCAGGGCGTGATTTATATTCAATCTTGTTTCAGGAGTTAGGTGCGGAGGTTATTTCTCTTGAACGTACGGATGAATTTATCCCAATTGATACCGAAGCTGTAGCAGAAGTCGATAAAGAGAAAGCGCGTCAATGGTCCCAACAGTACAATCTAGACTTTATCTTCTCTACGGATGGTGATGGCGACAGACCGCTAGTCGCTGATGAAAATGGAGAATGGTTAAGGGGGGATATCTTAGGATTACTCTGCGCGGAAGCTATGAATATCGAAGCGTTAGCGCTACCAGTAAGCTGTAATACTGTAATTGATTCCTCCGAGTCATTTAAAAAAGTTACTCGAACTAAAATTGGTTCCCCGTATGTAATTGAAGCGTTCTCAAAACTTTCAGAAGTTTACAAAGCAATTGCAGGCTTTGAAGCGAACGGGGGATTCTTGCTTGGGAGTGATATAAAGATAAATGATCAAGTTTTAAAGGCTCTACCTACGCGTGATGCTGTCCTTCCTGCACTTATGCTACTTTGGGCCGCTCAGGAGGGTGAAATATCCTCATTGCTTGGTGAGCTTGAACCTCGTTTTACGAGTAGTGATCGCATTCAAAAGTTTGCGACAGATAGGAGTAAAGCTATTCTTGCCAGAGCTGCTGGACAAGAAGAAAACTTGATTCATGCTCTGGGGTTTAAGGATTTGACGGTTCTTAACGTAGATACAACAGACGGCCTTCGTATGACATTAAGTTCGAATGATATCCTTCACCTTCGTCCTTCTGGTAACGCACCTGAACTTCGTTGTTATGCAGAGTCATCAACTGTAGAAGAGGCACAACAGATTGTAAGACAAGTGTTAAATGCCATTCAAAACCTTGATATGGATAAGTGGTAACGTTTAATGGCGATATTTAAGCTTAAAAATCGTATACAGAATTATGCTTGGGGTAGTAAAACATCCATGGCTGATCTGTTTGGTTTTGACAATGTAGATGATCAGCCACAAGCTGAGCTTTGGATGGGGGCTCATCCAAACGGCTGCTCTGAGCTTGAACCGTTAGGTGAATTGCTTTCGGACTATATTAGCAAAAACGCACATGAAGTTTTGGGGAGGCATACAGCACAGCGATATGGTCAGCTTCCCTTTTTATTTAAGGTGCTTGCTGCACACACACCACTGTCGATACAAGTACACCCAAATAAAGCGAATTCTGAGCGCGGCTTTGAATTAGAAACTAAGAAAGGTGTTGAACTTGATGCGAGCAATCGAAACTATAAAGACCCCAATCATAAGCCCGAGTTGGTATATGCAATAACTAAATACAAAGCAATGAATGGTTTTAGGCCAATTCGACATATTATTTCGTTATTTGATGAGGTTGCTCTTCCTTCTCTTGAATTTGAGCTTGAGGCTCTTAAAACGGAACCAAGTAAAGATGGGCTAAAGCGCTTTTTTACTACTCTTATGGTGTTATCAGGTGCAGAAAAATTAGCAATTCTGAATGAGTTTAAAGAGGTTTTTGAACGCTCAAATATGTCTGTAATGCTTCAGCAGGCGATTGGCTATAGTCAAAGTTTTGTAGAATATTATAGTGATGATATTGGTATATTGGCGCCATTAATTTTAAATATTGTAGAGCTTGAGCCTGGTGAAGCAATGTTTCTTCACGCTGAAACACCTCATGCATACGTGAAAGGCACCGCGCTTGAGATTATGGCAAGTTCAGATAATGTTCTTCGTGCGGGCTTAACGCCTAAACATATTGATGTTGATGAACTTGTTTCAAATACCTCTTTCGAATCTATCCCATTAGAGCAGTTGAAGCTTACCCCAATATCTGCTGAAGGGCGCTTGAGATTTCCAGTGCCGGTGGATGACTTCGCTTTTGATGTTCTTAATGTGGGGAACCCCGTTAGAGAGTTGCATACTCGCAGTGCTGAAATCTTGTTCTGTATTGAAGGTGAAGTGAAGATATGTTCTCGAGATGTTAACCTGAGTATGAAAGCAGGTGAAAGTGTATTTATTCCTTGTAGTGTTTCATCTTATTGGTTAGCGGGAGAAGGGAAGCTTGCTCGAGCTTACAACTAACAGTAATTCGTCTTTAGTTACTTTTGCTTTTTGAGCACCAATCATATCTTGCAGACAATTATTAATTATATGCAGACTACATTCTTTTCGTGAGAGTGTAGGAAGTAAAAGCCGCCATTAAGGCGGTTTTTACTTTATCTTATATGCTTTAGTTATGGTTATTTGCTGTCATGGGTATAGAGAACTTACTGGTCATATTGGCCCGTATCCTTAACTTAACAAAGGTAGGCTAAGTTAGTTGATTTACTATTTACCAGAGTTAGCTTTATGTAACTTAACCCTTAAAAAAGCGGTTATTTTCCAAATATTACTCAAAAGAAACAGATAGATGAGAAAGCAACTTAGAAATGTATAAAGCATTATATACTCTGGTATGCCTATCATTTCGGCATAAATACCTATACCTGCAAATAAGACAGCTATACTGCAGATTACGACCAAAGTTTGAGTAGAGCTAAACCCCAAACGTTGGAAAATGTGGTGTAAATGCTCACGGTCCGGTTTGAATGGTGAGTCGCCACGTCGAATACGGCGGATCATAATTGCAGCCATATCCATTAATGGTATGGCAATTAACCATAGGGCAGTGACTGGGCGTAGCGGGGGCCTTGTACCATTTTGACTCGAGAGCAATAACAACCAGATAACGGTAAAGCCGATGAGCATACTTCCGGCATCTCCCATGAAAACCTTTCTTTTTCGGCCAAAAGCACCTAGGTTGAGAAGAATGTACGGTACTATTATTACTACGAGTACTAAACATATATACGCTAAATTATATTGCCCATCATAATTCAGCATAATCCCTAAGCCGCCGAAAGTGACTACAGATAACCCACCTAAAAGCCCGTCTATACCATCAACCATATTAAATGCGTTGATTGCTCCTACAACTGCAAGCACCGTAACTAGATAGCCAAACCAGCCCAATGTTACGACATCTCCAGAACCAAAAATGTCCCCAATAGTATTGAGTTCAATGCCGCCAACAACCATCATCGCAACAGATAGTGCTGCTTGAACAGCAAAGCGCAGCTTGAAGCTTAAATCAAACTTGTCGTCTAGAGCGCCTACCCCCACAAGAAGTAAGATGCATGCTGCATAAAGACCACTATTGGGTAAGATGTCCGGGTTGTTAAGCAAAAAGTAAAGTGTTGATATGCATATTGATATTCCACCAACTAATGGCACTGCTCCTTTATGAAGCTTACGTATATTAGGTTTGTCAACTAAGCCGACTTTCTTAGCAACCTTACGCATTAGAAAAATAGTCGCGAGAGAAAAGAAAAACAAAAAAGAGAGGTCAAGAAATGAAATGAGCACGACTAAGCCTAATAATGGATGTTAGGGAGATTTTAGTGTATTTGAGCTCAATATTAAAGAGGAGGCTATGGTCTCCGTGATCTCTTCGTGTAAATGATTAGTAAATCTAAGTTTACCTTGTTTAAAGGCACTTTACAGGAGGTGCGACTCAATGAGTTTTGTTTGCTCGTATAAAAGGGTAATGTCCGGAGTTTCTTTAGAGTTGGACGTTTTTCTTGAACCCTTTTTCATACCTGGTTGTAATTCTGTTAGATGTATTTTGAGACGGTAAGTCGGAGCCTATAATCAATATTCAGGTTCATAAGATCACTTTCATAAAGTTTACAACTCAGACAATACTAAAAGTATATGATGTGATAGTATTTTTCGTTATCGATTTTAGATGTTTTGAGAGATTTACAGTGAAACCGAAGACCCAATCACAATCATTTCCCACCAAAAGTTCAATGATGCATACAGACCACAATGAACTTGATTTTCGAGAGCTTTTTAAGGTTTTGTGGGACGGTAAGTTAGTAGTTGTCTTGATTACAGCTTTATTCAGTATTGCTAGTATTTGCTTTGCATTATTAGCTCAGGAGTGGTGGTCTTCAAGTGCTAAAATCACAAAAGCTCAGCCTCAAAATATAGCTGCTTATCAGCAGCAAGTTAGACAGTTTCAACCTGTTTTCAATGTTTACCAAGAAGATGGTACTGTTTTAGTTAGCAAAGAGCTTGATAGTGTGGGAGACTCCAAAGTTCTCTTTCAGCGTTTTATTAACACTTTTAACTCAGCTAACAATAAACGAGTGTTTTTAGATAAAAGCCCATACTTTCAAGCGCTTAAAGGCAGGCAGGCTGCTAATAGTGCTGATTTGTCGGAAGTTGCAGAGCGTACTTTATACTCGGATTGGTTTAAAAGAATTACGGCGTCTTTGGAAAATATAGAAAATCATAATTCGCCATATTTTGTGCGTTTTCAATCTACAACAAGACAAGGTAGTTTTGATTTACTCACCGCTTACATCGCTTTTACGGAGTCTCAAATTCATCAAGACGCGTTTAACAACTTGGAGGCTATGGTGAGCGGTAAGCGAAATGAGTTGATTCAACAAAAAAGGATTCTGGAAACCCAAGCAAAAAATCAATTGTCGGTTGAAACAGAGCGAACCAAATATGCAATGAGCATAGCTCGCGCGGCCGGTGTCGATAAACCTATCCCAGTAGGTAATGAAAATGAGCTATTTGGTATAGAGCTAGGTTCAAAAGGGTTAGAAGCGAAGATCAAAGCGCTAGAGTCAGTAAAAAATTTGAATGTTATCGAACCCCGCTTACTACAAATAAATGCAAAATTGGACATGCTCAACAATCTTGAAATTGACCGTAGTGTTGAGTTTCAAACATTTCGTTTCTTAGATAATGTTCAACAACCAATTTCTCGAGATAAACCTAAACGTGCACTTATTGTGATTATTTTCACATTATTTGGTGGGTTGGTCGGTGCGGCAATTGTATTGATACGATTTGCGCTCAGAAAAGAAGATTAGCACCCTATGTGGCTAGTGCCACACATAGCCTCTAAGGCTATTTTTATGTGATGCTATTTCATAAATGATGCTTTATAAGGTATTGCTTATGATTTATCCATTTACTTGATTGTGGTTATTATCTATCATGCTCAATCAGTTGTTTAAGCTGAGCAACTGTTTGAGGGTGTGAAAATCATCTTCTACATATAAACGTTTATATTAATGGAAATCATTATGAAAAAGATGGCTCTAGCAGCTGCATTAGCAGTTAGCTTCTCAGGTGCTGCATTTGCAGCTGAAACTACAGCGGCAGCGGGTACTGGTTCAGGTACTGGTACAGCAGCAGGCGCTGGTGCATCGGCAGCAGCAGCTGGCACAGCAACAACAGTTGCAGTAGCGACAGCAGCAGTAGCAGCAGCAGCAGCTGTAGCGGTTGCTTCTAACGAAAGCGGTGCAACAACTACAACAACTACTCGATAATTTTTGAGTAATACATGTTTTAGTTAATGTATGTTTAAAACCATTTTATGTGAAAGCATAAAGTGGTTTTTTTATATCTAATTGATTAATTTTCCATATTGGACAGCAGCAATAAGATTGCTAGGAAGCAGAATTCGCCATGCTTAAACCTCTAATCATATCTCTTGGTCTTTTTCTTGCTGGTTGTTCTCAGCAGTTTCAAGACGTTAATTCTACTTTTGATGAAGCCTTTTTTGGAAGCTCCGATGTTGAGCTATCTAAGGAATATATTCAAACTTTACCGTACTCCAGCATTTACGCGGAAGTGAATGACCAAGGTAAAATCTTCATGGTTTTGGCCTACGTCGGTGAAAATCCGCAAACGGGCGCAGAACAGTTAAAGTGGATGTCTTCTGATAAAGCGATGATCGTCACTGAAAATGGACGTATCGTACAAACGCTATTGCTTCCTTATGAAAACCTTTCTGGTTTGGCATTCCAACCGCTAGGAGCATTCTCTTCTGCAAATAACTCGTCAGCAGACTCTTCTTCTGCATTTGATGTGTCCGCTAACCCCGGAGCCCAAAAGTGGCAAGCGGTTTACGACTGGCAACCCAACTATCGATTTGGCTATAAAGCAAATATCACCCGAACGTATGCGGGAAATGAAACGGTCGAAACACCGTTAGCGTCTATCGATACTAATAAGTTCCAAGAAAAGATTAATTTCCCTATGTTAGAGCAAGATATCACCAACGAGTATTGGGTCGACAGCAAAGGCAAAGTGGTCAAAACCATACAGTATTTAGGCCCTGATATGACAAGGCTTGAGTTAACCGTCCTTAAGCATTATCAAAGCAATTAACGAACAGGGTAATGAACTAAAATGATGAATTATATTAGTCACGCATCAAAAATGACGGGGCGTCGGTTGCCAGTAGTGAGAGCTCTGTTAATGATGAGCGCTTTGTTTGCTTTGAGCTACGCTTCTGCGGCATCTAACGTTGTTACGCCTTCGATTAAAACAACAATCGAACTTCCTCTTCAGGGTGTCACGCTTGAGTATAAAGCTAATGTTCGACTGCTACAGGTATTAGACGACGCGAATGCTAGCGGCAGTATTGGTTACTTCCCCCTTTCAGCTCAACTGTTTGATAAAACCAATACTGAAGCTAACGAATCTAACAAAGATATCGAAGCAAAAAAGCGTAATGTATTTAACCAACTTGACGCTTTCGCGGTAGAAGAACCAGAAGCAAAACTGGTAAAGCAACAATTAGCTTCTTTCCAATATCTTAATCGAGTTTTTATTGAATTAGACCGTAATGCGGTTATCTCACAATCAGATAAGAACCCGTTACTTGTTTCAAGCTTTAATACTAACAAGTCGTCGACCAGCCAAACTCAAGCCTTTTCTCTGTACTTACCAAAACGACCAACGTCAATTCAGTTGATGGGTGTAATGAAAGAGTCGGTAACAATGAATCTGATTGAGCATGGAACGTTGAATGATTATCTCGATGCATTACCGAACGGTTTTGTCGGTGAATCAGCAGATAAAAGCGTGGCTTATGTTGTCCAGCCAGATGGCGTCGTGCAAACCATTCAATACGCTTACTGGAACGAACAGCCGGTGTACTTAGCACCAGGTGCTATCGTATTTATGGCGTTCTACTCTCTGCCATCGGAATACTCAACGTTGAACCAAGATATTGTCGATTTGCTACGTCATAAGGTTGGCTTGTAATGCTGAAACAGAAATCATTCCCTCTATCGGCAGTGTGCACATCGGTTACCTGCGCCTTGTTAATGGCTAACAGCGTGCCGACGAGAGCAGAAACAGCCATTGATTCCTCTTCGATCAGAGCGGAGAAATCATCATTCGACGATACAGAATACAGAACATCGCAAATGAACTTTGGTGGTGTTGGCCTAATGCAAATGCCAACAGGCCGAATGGCACCAGAAGGTGAGTTCAACTTCAGTGCTTCGTTTAACAATGAGTACTACTTTTATAACGTCAGCCTACAGGTGATGCCTTGGCTTGAAACTACTATTCGTTATACGCAAGTTCAAGATCTGCTTTATAGCGGAGGCGCGAACCAAGACTGCTCTCAGAACTCATTCAGTGGCTGTACCAAATACACAGATAAAGGTATCGACTTTAAACTGCGCTTAATCGAAGAAGGGTACTACTTACCGGAAGTGTCGGTAGGCGTACGTGACTTCGGTGGTACCGGTTTATTTGATGGCGAATTTGTCGCGGCCACCAAGCGTTTTGGCCCTGTTGATTTTACCTTGGGCATGGCTTGGGGATACATGGGTACCAGTGGCAACTTCACTAATCCATTGTGTAAAGCCAGTGACAAGTATTGTGAACGCCCGTCTGATTTTAAAGGCAATGGCGGCAGTGTCGATTTTGAACGTTGGTTTAAAGGCGATGCGGCGATTTATGGTGGCTTTGAATACCAAACCCCTTATAAGCCGTTAACCTTGAAGCTTGAATACGATGGCAATGATTACTCTCAAGACTTCCCAGTAGTGCGTGGTGGTGTCGACATGACACAACACACGCCATGGAACGTGGGTGCGGTGTACCGTTTCACTGATTGGGGTTCAGCGAAAGTGAGCTATGAACGAGGTGATACTTTAACTCTTGGTTTTGATCTCTCTACCAATTTCAATGAAATGTATTCTGTGTGGCGAGATACTGAAACAGCAGAATTGCGCCCAAGTGATGTTGAGACGGTTGATGATATTGATATGGCTGCCCTTGCGGGAGAGCTCGAAACGATCGCTGGTTATGAACAAGCGCAAATCTTGGTAGACGATAACAGTATTGTGGTAAAGGGCACTCAGGTTAAATACCGAGACAAAGATATCGCCCTTGAACGCGGTGCGACAGTGATTGCCAACGCGGTGCCGAGTTACATCGATACCTACAAAATCATTGAAAACGATAAGTCATTGGAACTCACCGAGACAACGGTAGATGCTCAAGTGTTCAAAGCGGCGGCTAACAACAGTTATCTCAATGCTCAAACCAGTGATGCAACAAACACTCATGAATTAGAGCGCAAGAAATCCGTTATTTATCATGATGGGCGCGAACGATTCGATGTGTCGGTTTCACCAAATCTAGCTCAATCATTCGGCTCGGCTGAAAACTTCTACCTATACAGTTTAGGTTTATACACCAACGCTTCGTTCTGGGCGTTAAACAATGTCGAACTGTCGGGTTCTCTTTACGTTAACTTGGTCGATAACTACGACAAGTTTAATTACGAAATTCCATCAGACGGTACCGACCAAACGCCAAGAGTAAGAACCTTGTTCCGCTCTTATGTTGATGACCCGGTTCGCTTAGACCGTTTACAACTGACGTGGTTTGAAGACTATGGCAGCGGTGTCTACACCCAAGCTTACGGTGGTTACCTAGAGAGCATGTTCGCGGGTGTGGGTGGCGAAATCCTTTATCGTCCATTCAACAAAAACTGGGCGATTGGCGCAGATATGACGGCAATAAGCCAACGAGATCCAGAAAGTTGGTTCGGCACGTTTGATCAAGAGATCCAAGTCAACCCAGATGACAGCAGCCGAACATACAAGGTGATTGATAAAGGTACGACTGGTTTTATTACGGGTTACTACACACCACAATGGGACTTCTTGAGCGATACCTTGCTTAAAGTAGGAGTGGGTAAATTCCTTGCGGGTGATATCGGTACTCGTGTCGACTTCTCTAAGCAGTTCAAGAGTGGCGTTATTGCCGGCGCGTTTGTCAGCCTAACCGACATGACAACCGAAGAATACGGTGAGGGCAGCTACACCAAAGGCTTCTACGTATCGATTCCGTTTGATCTCGTCACCGTAAAACCAAGCTCAAGCCGTGCAGGTTTCACCTGGTTACCGATCACCCGTGATGGCGGCCAAGTACTGAATAAGCAGTACAATTTGTTCGATCAAACCGATGCGCGCTCACCTTGGTTCCAAAGACCAAGTAGCGTTAAGTAGCTTAAAAGCAGATGCGGGTAAAGAGTAAGCGGAATACGAAGAGCGGGGAAGAGCAGATACGAGATACGAGATGCGAGTAATCGTGTATCGAAGAGCGAGAAAAGATAGATTTGGGTGACGAGTAAGCGGGATGAGAAGATCAGGGAAAAAGCAGTCTTGAATAATTGAGGATAGCTTTTGGTTCTCCCCCTTGAACGCCGTTCGTTTGTGAGCGGTGATGTTCATCAAAGGGGGGAGTTAGAGGGGGATGTTTATCTATGTGTTAGTGTTACCAACCCCTCCCAGCCTCCCCTTATGTTAGTATTTTCTGCCAAACAACAGCTGTGATAAAGGGGAGGAGCGAAAAGCCTCCCATCATGCTTTACCTGCTCTTCGTTTACTCGTATCTCGCTACTCTCATCTGCTCTTTAGCTTTTCGCATCTCGTTTACCCGCATCTCGCATCTGCTCTTATCTACATTTAAAACCATTCAACTAGGTTGATAATAACCACAATTTGTGGATAATGCTTACGGATTAAACTAACCGTATGCAAGCGCATTTTATTGCTACGTTTTAGACAAAATACGCCTATTCAAATTCCATATTGATAGGGGCAGATTAACTACGCAGTGTGATGTCGCGGAATATCAAGGGGCGGTAGCGTTCCTATCTTTGATGTTAAGATGGAAGCGAGGTCACGGTAATGGCTTCCCTTAACTCTCTTAAATACTGCGTAGCTGATAAAATTGTTTGTTCTAACTTCTTTGGGTGTCCTTTGGGATATCACAACAAATTCCGTTTCTATGACTTGGTTAACATGAAGATTAATAAAAATCGTCTCCTTTTAGCGCTCCTTCCTGTATTGCTTGCAGGGTGTACTACTCCAGGAACTCACCTTTCTACTGGCAACAAGAATGTGATTCAGCCTTCAGAGGAACAGCAAGAATCTGATATCTCTGATGTGGTTAACCTTTACCCACTGACAGCGCAATCAGTATCGAGTTACCGAAACGAATCTTTATCGGTTTCCCAAGCTAACCCGACGCTAGATGTTGATATTGCAAAGTATGAATATCAAGTCGGTGTCGGTGACATCTTAAACATCACCATTTGGGATCACCCTGAACTGACCATTCCGGCGGGCTCTTACCGTAGTAGTACTGAAGCGGGTAACTGGGTTCATGCAGACGGCACCATCTTCTACCCGTACATTGGTACAGTAGAAGTGGCGGGAAAAACCGTTCGTGAAGTGCGTGCTGATATTGCCGGTCGCTTAGCTAAGTACATCGAAAGCCCTCAAGTTGATGTTAACGTCGCCGCTTTCCGCTCTAAGAAAACTTATATTACAGGTGAGGTGTCAAACCCTGGCCAGCAAGCCATCACCAATATCCCATTAACGTTACTGGATGCAGTAAACCGTTCTGGCGGCCTTTCAGAAGATGCTGATTGGCGTAATGTGTCATTAACTCGCAATGGTGTAGAAGAAAATCTCTCTCTTTACGGCTTAATGCAACGTGGTGATCTAACTCAAAACCGCTTATTACAAGCCGGCGATATTGTTCACGTACCTCGTAACGACAACCAAAAAGTGTTCGTGATGGGCGAAGTGAATGACCCACAACTACTCAAGATCGATAGAGTGGGGATGAGCCTAACCGAAGCGCTCAGCAACGTTGGTGGTATCAACCAACTGACTGCAGATGCAACGGGCGTGTTTGTGATTCGAACTTCTGATGATAAATCTGAACGTATGGCGGATATCTACCAACTGAATATGGAAGACGCCTCAGCCCTAGTCATTGGCACCGAGTTTGATTTAAAACCTTATGATATTGTTTACGTTACCGCCGCGCCAATCAGTCGTTGGAACCGTGTTATTGGTCAGCTTGTACCAACCATTTCGGGCTTCAACGACCTAACCGAAGGTATGTTACGCGTTCGTAATTGGTAATAAGAGCAGATTGATAATCAGGTTGCATGTTGTGTGTAGCCTGATTTTTTATATTTAAAATCAAATCCTGTTTATAAACACGTTCGGTTTATAAATACATTCAGATTGTGAATGACTAACGTTATAAGTGAATTATGTTTAATAAAATTTTAGTCGTATGCGTGGGCAACATTTGTCGTTCCCCGACTGGAGAGCGAGTTTTACAAAACTTGCTGCCTAATAAAGAGGTGGCTTCTGCTGGCATCGCTGCTGAAAAAAGCCGTTTAATTGGTAAGCCAGCAGACGACACGGCGATTCTAGTTGCCGCTGAAAACGGGGTCGATGTTGAAAATCATCAGTCTCAGCAAGTTACACCGCAGCTTTGTGCTCAGTATGATTTGATCTTGGTGATGGAGAAGGGGCATATGGAGGCGCTCACTCAAATATCACCGGAAGCGCGTGGTAAAACCATGTTGTTTGGTCAGTGGATTGGCCAAAAAGACATTCCAGATCCGTATCGTCAAAGCCGCGAAGCATTTGAACATGCTTATCAGCTGATTGACGAAGCCGCAAAAGCTTGGGCAAAAAAGCTGTAATTAACCTTTAGCCAAGCTATCTAGTTAAGCTTTAGATACGCTTGGTTAAGCTATGATGCATAGCTATTAATAGAATCATATAAAAGAGAAGCATATAAACCGTATTTAACTTCTCTTCAAAATACTAGTTTAGGAAGTAGCAACCAGATGACAACACAACCATCTCAGCAATCACACACAGATAATTCTGATGAGATAGATTTAGGGAAACTGCTTGGCATCTTATTAGATGCTAAATGGCTAATCATGCTCACCACATTTGCTTTTGCTGTGTTTGGTATTGCGTTTGCTCTGCTTTCAACGCCGATATACAAAGCCGATGCTCTGATCCAAATTGAAGAGAAGAGCTCTGGTGGTATTTCATCGATGGTCGGTGATATGGGCGAATTGTTCTCTCAGGAATCCTCTGCGACGACAGAAGTGGAGATCATCAAATCGCGTATGATCTTGGGCGAAACCGTTGATAAATTCAATTTAACCACCGTAACCTCTCCAAACTATGCGCCAATTGTAGGTAAAGGGTTCGCGCGCTTAACCGGCGACATTAACCACATTGTGGTGAGCCGTTTTACCTTGCCAAGCTATGCGAGCGATTACGGGCACACTATTCAGATCGTCGATGCCGAACAAGGCACCTACCAACTGGTTCGTGACGATGAGCGCGTTATCTTAACAGGCAAAGTGGGTGTACTAGCAACCTCTGATGACTACAGCTTGTTTGTAGCAGGTTTTGAATCGCATAACGGTTTTGAATTCTCGATTGGTCAACGCAGCCGACTAGAAGCTATCGAATGGTTAAAGTCTTCTTTGTCTCTTTCTGAGCAAGGTAAGCAAACTGGCATTCTGAAGCTGAGCTTTGAAGGCGAGAACAAACAGCAGATTTCTGAAATCCTAAACCACATTAGCCAGATCTACTTCTTACAGAACGTGAAGCGTAATTCAGCAGAAGCAGAGAAGAGCCTACAGTTCTTAGAGAGCCACCTTCCTGGTATTAAATCTGAGTTAACTGGCTATGAAGACACACTAAACAATTACCGTCAAAAGAACGAATCGATAGATTTGGGTTTAGAAGCACAATCAACCTTGAAGGTAATGGTTGAGCTTGAAGCGCAATTAAATGAACTAACGTTCAAAGAGAGCGAAATCAGCCAACGCTTCACTAAAGATCACCCTGCATACAAAGCCCTGCTTGATAAACGTAAAACGCTATTAAGTGAGAAAGAGCGCCTAAACAAGCAAGTACAAAAACTACCAAAAACACAACGTGAAGTACTACGTATGACACGTGATGTTGAAGTAAACCAACAAATCTACATTCAGCTTTTAAACAAGGTTCAAGAGCTAAGCATCATCAAAGCTGGTACCGTCGGTAACGTTCGCATCTTAGATGACGCGCAAGCCTATGCTCGCGCCGTTAAACCGAAGAAGCCGCTGATTGTTGTGTTAGCGACACTATTAGGCGGCATGCTAAGCGTCGCGTTTGTATTAGTGAAAGCGGCGTTCCACCGTGGCGTTGAAAGCCCAGACCAAATTGAACAAATCGGCCTGCCGGTTTACGCAGCCGTACCAAAATCTGATTTACAAATTGAACTGACTAACCGCTTTAAATCGAAGAAAGTACAAACAAAAGGCGTTCAAGCACTGCTTGCAGAATCGAACCCTGCGGATCTTTCAGTTGAAGCACTGCGTGGCCTGCGAACCAGTTTGCATTTCGCAATGTTAGAAGCGAAAAACAACGTCTTGATGATCTCTGGCCCTGCACCGGGCATTGGTAAATCCTTTATCTCGACCAACTTTGCCGCAGTAGCCGCAAAAACAGGCCAAAAGGTACTGTTGATTGATGCGGATATGCGTAAAGGTTACCTCCAACAAAGCTTTGGTGTGAATTGGGATAACGGCCTTTCTGATGTATTGAGCAGCAAGCAAGAGTTCGCTCAGTCCATTAAAACCACACCAGTAGAAAATCTAGATATTCTTACGCGCGGCCAAGTGCCACCTAACCCATCTGAGCTTCTGATGCACCCGCGCTTTGCCAAGCTCATGGAGTGGGCATCAAAAGAGTATGATTTAGTGATTGTCGATACCCCACCAGTACTCGCGGTAACCGACCCAAGTATTGTCGGCGCCTTCGCAGGTACCACACTAATGGTGGCTCGTTACGGCCAAAACACCATTAAAGAGATCGATGTTGCTCGTAACCGTTTCGAACAATCAGGTATCGAAGTGAAAGGCGTTATCTTCAACGCTATCGAGAAGAAAGCATCAAGCTCATATGGCTACGGCTACTATAACTACGCATATTCGAGTGATAAAAAGTAAAAAGCAGTAACTAGATACGAGTAATCGGGTAAACGAAGAGCTTAAGAGAGAAGAGTAGATACGGAATGCGAGTGGCGAGATACGAAAAGCGCCGCTCTTTGTATCCCGCTACTCGCATTTGCTTTTAAGCTCTTCGAGTCCCGTTTACTCGTCACCCGTATCTACTTTTTATAACCCCACCCGTTGAATACAATCCAATCGCCGCTAACACCGGATAACCAAACGCTTCACTGAGCATTTCTCCTAACAGTTTCCAATCGTAGCCCAATACAGCTCAGAAGGCATGGTGAATAATAACCAAAGCTTCGTTTCACTTGATAAACGCTTTGTGCGAAGCCTGTCTAAATAGGGCAAATTTCAAACTGGTCAATATGCACTTACTTTGCTAGAATGCGCAGCAAATTAAAACCGTATGAAAACCGCATAAAGCGAACAAATTGTGATTATTGCCTGTGGGAGCCAAACCTAAGGGCGGTAGCGTACCTAAATGCGAATGACTAGCAACCCCAAAGGGCTTTGAGCCGTAAAAAGAATGTTTTGCGGCCTATTGGGGCTAGTTTGGTAAGATATTTTAAATCAAGTAATTACAATGGGATAGTTGGATTGGGCTGTCTCGTTTTGAATGAAAAGTGCCTCAGGCGGTGAAAATGTTTGAGGGTAATTAGCGTAATAATGTTAAAAATTATTATATGCTCACAAGTAGTGAGTTTAAGTTTAGTGGAAGTAGTATGTTAAATAATAAAACCGTATTAATCACTGGCGGAACCGGTTCGTTTGGTAAGCAGTTCATCAAGACCATCCTAGAACGTTACCAGAGCGTAAAGAAAATCATCATTTATTCTCGTGATGAACTGAAGCAGTTTGAGATTAAGCAACAGTATCCAGCAAAAGACTTCCCTCAACTGCGCTTCTTCATTGGTGATGTTCGTGATCGTAACCGTATGATTCAAGCGTGTGAAGATGTTGATGTTATTATCCACGCAGCTGCGATCAAACAAGTAGACACTGCTGAGTACAACCCGACTGAATGTATTCGCACCAATATTGATGGCGCAGAGAATGTGATTAGTGCGGCTCTTGCGTGTGGTGTGAAAGACGTTGTTGCTCTCTCGACCGATAAAGCATGTGCACCAATTAACTTATATGGTGCTACAAAACTCGCTTCAGATAAGCTTTTTGCCGCTGCGAACAATATTAAAGGATCTAAAGACATTCGTTTCAGTGTCGTACGTTACGGTAATGTTATGGGCTCTCGTGGTTCGGTTATTCCATTCTTTATGCAGAAAAAAGAAGAAGGTGTACTGCCAATTACACATGAAGAGATGACGCGTTTTAATATTTCTCTTCAAGATGGTGTGAATATGGTCATGTATGCACTTGAAAACCATTTGGGTGGTGAGATCTTTATTCCTAAGATCCCTTCATACAAAATTCTAGATATTGCTGAAGCTGTTGCGCCAGGCATGACAACCAAGGTTGTTGGTATTCGCCCAGGTGAAAAACTTCATGAAGAAATGATTACTGATACTGATTCTCTTAATACAATTGATTTAGGTCGTTATTACGCGATCCTTCCTTCTGTCTCTTTTACATACACAGAAGATGAGTACATGAGTCATCATAAGGCTGAGAAAGTGCCTTTTGGTTTTAAATACAACTCAGGTACCAATACTGAGTGGGAAACGATTGAAGGTCTACGTGGCCTAATCAAAGAGCATGTTGATCCTAAATTTACAGTGTGAGTAGAACAGTGATTCCATACGGTAAGCAAGATATCAGTCAGCAAGACATTGATAGTGTGGTTGATGTCCTTAAATCTGATTTTCTAACTCAGGGACCACAAGTTCCTGCGTTTGAAAAAGCGTTAACAGAACATACTGGTGCTCAGTATGCGTTAGCAGTGAATAGTGCAACCTCCGCTCTGCATATCGCTTGCTTGGCTTTAGGTTTGGGTGAAGGTGACTGGTTGTGGACAACGCCTGTTACTTTTGTCGCATCTGCAAACTGTGGTCTTTATTGCGGGGCCAAAGTGGACTTCGTTGATATTGATTCAGCAACTTATAACATGTGCCCTAAAAAGCTAGAGCAAAAGCTTATCGCAGCTAAAGCTAATGGAAAGCTACCAAAAGTTGTTGTTCCTGTTCATTTGTGTGGTCAGCCTTGTGATATGGAATCTATTGCTAAATTAGCGAAAGAGTACGGCTTTAAAGTCATTGAAGATGCGTCTCATGCTATTGGTGGTAAATATCAGGACAAACCAGTTGGTAACGGTGAATATTCTGATATTACTGTTTTCAGTTTTCACCCAGTGAAAATTGTGACAACAGCGGAAGGTGGGGCGGCGTTAACCAATCAGAAAGAACTGGCTGATAAAATGGCTCTATTACGTAGTCATGGCATCACTCGTGACTCTGAAATGATGACGGAAGCTTCTCATGGTGGTTGGTACTACCAACAGGTTGATTTAGGTTTCAACTACCGCATGACAGAACTTCAAGCGGCATTGGGTGTCACGCAAATGCAGCGTCTTGATGAATTTGTTGCAGCGCGGCATGTGTTGTCTAAGCGTTATAATCAAATGTTATCTGAATTACCTTTAGTACTTCCTTACCAACTCGAAAACACGTACTCAGGTCTACATTTATTCGTAATTCGTTTGAAGTTGGATGAGATATCATTAACTCATAAACAAGTTTTTGATGCACTGCGTGAAAATGGTATCGGTGTTAATTTGCATTACATTCCTGTTCATACTCAGCCATATTACCAAGCTATGGGCTTTACTGAAGGGGATTTCCCTGAGTCAGAACGCTATTATCAGGAAGCAATCTCACTGCCAATGTTCCACGGTATGACGGAAGAACAACAAAATACCGTTGTTCGTGTAGTAACCGAAACTTTGACAGGTAAATAATGAACGTTGCTATTATTCCTGCTCGTGGTGGCAGCAAGCGTATTCCTCGTAAAAATATAAAGCACTTTCATGGCAAGCCTATGATCGCTTACTCAATCGAAGCAGCACTTGCTTCGGATTGTTTTGATAAGGTTATTGTCTCTACTGATGATGCTGAGATAGCTGAGGTAGGGAAAAAATATGGTGCTGAAGTACCATTTTTACGGCCTTCAAATATCTCAGGTGATTATGCTACCACCATGGATGTAATGCACCATGCAATAACTTGGTGCGATATTAATGGCTGGGATATTGGTGATGTTTGTTGTTTGTACGCTACCGCCCCGTTTGTTTTACCTGAAGATCTTCAGAAAGGCTATGAGCTACTTAGGGGTACTAGTGTGCAATTTACATTTAGTGCTACGTCGTTTCCGTTTCCGATTCAGCGTGCAATTAAGCTTGATGAGCAAGGTTCTGTTTCGATGTTTTCTCCTGAAAACGAACAAGTAAGATCACAAGACTTGGAAGAAGCGTATCACGATGCTGGCCAATTTTATTGGGGTCGTAAAGATGCTTTCTTGAATAAATTATCGGTGTTTTCTAGCCACTCTAAGGCTGTGCTCTTACCGAGAAAACGCGTTCAAGATATTGATAACCAAGAAGACTGGGAACTGGCTGAATCTCTTTTCTCAGCATTGAGGTTAGGATAAACAATGAAGGTTACCTTCCGAGTGGATGCGTCACTATTTATCGGTAGTGGACACGTCATGCGCTGTTTGGTGCTTGCTGATATATTAAAAAGCAAAGGTTTTTCTGTATGCTTTGCTTGCCTGCCTCAGCCTGGGGACATGATTACATATATCCGTGATAGAGGCTTTGACGTATTAGAGCTGACTCCCTCTTGCCTACAAATGACTCCCTCCCATAGCGCTGATTATAAAGCTTGGCTTCAACGTAGCGTTGAAGAAGATGCAAATGACTTTCTATCTAAAGTTGATTATTCCGAGTGGGTGATTGTGGATCACTATGCGTTGGACCATGAATGGGAAAGTATCATTATTGGTAAGCTGTCATGCGCTATTTTATCGATTGATGACCTTAACCGTGAACACTGTAGTGATATTATTCTCGACCAAAACCTATGGCCGAACATTTCAAAAAGATATTCGGATTGTTCTGCTACTAAACTCCTTGGTCCTGAATATGCTCTTTTAAGAAAGAGCTTTTCAACATTGCGGGATTCGCCCCGAGATTCAATATCTAATCAACTCTTAGTCTTTTTTGGTGGAACAGATCCTACAAATGAGTGCGAGAAGTTTATTCTTGCAGCAAATGAGTTTAAGACGCTCCCGTTTAATACTATTTTGATCACGGGGAGAATCAACCCTCGTTTTGATGCTTTGATAAAGCTTAATCAAAATAGCAATGTTTCTATATATAAAAATTTAGAGAGTTTTGATTTATCTTTAAGTAATAGCAAATATGCAATTGGCGCATCAGGAGTCAGTAACTGGGAGCGGTTTTGTCTTAGAGTTCCTGCCTCGATAGTTTCCGTAGCGGAGAACCAAGTCATACTTTCAAATTACTTGTCAGATTTAGGGTTTGTTGAATACTTAGGTGAAGGTATAACGACGAGTACCGATACTTATGCACTTGAGCTAGCGCGTTTATGTAAAAGGTGGGATTACATTAAACCTTTTAGCGATTTTGAAGTTGATGGCTTTGGTGCGAATAAGGTCGCTCAAACAATGGAGAGCTTTTGTCGTGAAACAAAGAGTGATTAAATTTAGGCTACTTGAAGAAAGTGATTTAGAAGAAGTTCTCACTTGGAGAAACTCTCCAGATGTTAGGAAAAACATGTACACCTCTCATGAAATCACTATGGATGAACACAAGTCGTGGTTTTCTAGTATGTGCAAGGATAGTTCAAAAGAATATTTTTTAGCGGAGTTAAATGGAGAGCCGGCAGGTGTTGTTGGATTTACTGATATAAATCGAATTTCTAGAATCGCTTCTTGGGCATTCTATGCATCGCCCAATGCGGTAAGAGGTACAGGATCTTTGATGGAATATCGAGCGCTAGAGCATGCATTTACTGAATTAGATTTGCATAAATTACGCTGTGAGGTTTTAGGCTTTAATCAACCAGTGGTGAAGTTACATTCCAAATTTGGCTTTAAAGTTGAAGGTACTCATCGAGATGCTTTCTTCAATGGGACTGACTATCACGATGTAGTACATTTGGGTATCTTTTCACATGAGTGGAAAGGTATTAGAAACCTTATGAAAGATAAATTGAGAGTATACGAAGAGAATGAATAAAAACATATACATCGATAATCGAGAAATTGGTCCTAATTGTCCTCCATATATTATTGCTGAACTTTCTGCTAACCATAATGGCGATATAAACCGTGCTTTTCAGATTATGGAAGAAGCAAAAAAAGCAGGTGCTGATGCGATTAAACTTCAAACCTATACCCATGAAACTATCACAATGGATAGTGACTCGGAAGAGTTTCAAATTCATGGCGGCTTATGGGATGGCCAAACTCTGTATGAGTTGTATAAAGAAGCGCATATGCCTTGGGAATGGCATAAACCTTTGTTTGAAAAAGCAAAAGATTTAGGTATTACGATATTTAGTTCACCATTTGATTTTACCGCTGTAGATTTATTAGAGGAGCTAGACGCTCCTGCATACAAAATAGCATCTTTCGAAGTGGTTGATTTACCTTTGATCAAGCGTGTTGCTCAAACCGGTAAGCCGATGATCATTTCAACGGGTATGGCCAATGAGGAAGAGATTGAAGAAGCAGTAAAAACAGCGAGGGATAATGGATGTACTGAGCTAGTTGTACTGCATTGTGTAAGTGGGTATCCAGCGCCGGCTGAACAGTACAATTTAAAAACTATTGCCGATATAGCACAACGATTTGAGGTATTGTCAGGCCTTTCTGATCATACAATCGACAATGCCACCGCAGTTGCTTCGGTTACTCTAGGTGCGTGTTTGATAGAAAAGCATGTCACGATGGATCGAAATGGTGGCGGTGCCGATGATAGCTTTTCTCTTGAGCCTCATGAATTAGCGGCATTATGTAAAGACACGAAAACGGCTTGGCAAGCAATGGGACAAGTTAACTACGAAAGAACAGAAGCTGAAAAGGGAAATGTTAAGTTTCGTCGCTCTTTATATGTAGTAAAAGACATTAAGGCTGGTGAAACATTTACTCCAGAACATGTACGAAGCATTAGACCTGGTTATGGGTTAGCGCCAAAATATTATGATAGTGTTATTGGAAGTGTAGCTAGTGCAAATGTTGAAGGTGGTTCGCCACTTCGTGAGGAACATTACTTGTGAACGTGTATTGTTATAGGTTAGATGTACTATTACAATATTATATATTAGCGACTGGATCTCTTGCTGAATTTTTATCTGTTGGATGAAGCATATCAATCTAATTTGAACTCCTACAAAGGTAAAGTACAATGAAATTTATTTTTCATGTTCACAGTAATATTAATCTATCTACTGCATTGGCAACTGTTGACTTTTTAAAGTTAAATTATGAAGATGTTTTGTTTCTATTGTTTAGAGGGGTAGGTACAAACGTAACTAGCGTAAATTGCATCGTTATGGACGATAGCCTAATTCTTCATAACTATGCAAACCTTAGGGCGTTAAAAACTAAAAGCATGTTCCTGAATAGAGAAAAGGTTGAAATAATAGACTCGGTTTTGGATGAATTTTTGAAAGGTGATGTTTTTACTTATTTTTGCCCTAACACCAAGAACCCGTTTTATCAAATATATTTGACGCATGAAAAGTGTGTACAAATAAATTATATAGAAGATGGATTTGATGCATACTTGGATAAAAATGACTTATTAGCTAAATTCCCTTTGAAAGAGCATTACATTGACAGATTACTCTCTTTGCTAATGCCATTCTTTGAGAGTACAAGCTCAACAAGGGTAAAGTATGGACGATATATGTACGATAACTATGGTTACAGTAAGTCAAGATTTTTTCATATAGGCAAAGGCGCATTTTTACATTCAAACCCTAATGACCGTTTTCATGTACCAATAAACTACAAAGCTAACATTAACTCGAATGTCTGTTTTGTTTTTGATGCACTGGTTGAGCAAGAAATAATAACTCACGACAGTTTGCTGCATTACTTAATTCGCTCATGTTCTATAATGAAAGATGAACTTAAAGTTGATACTTTAGCTGTAAAGTTTCATCCAATGCAAACTATTAGCTTGAGAGCAGAACTAATTTCAATAATGTCTAACTTCTTTCAGGTTGAGGTGATTGAAGACAGTGTAATTCTTGAAAACTACTTTATCGCAAGTGGTGGGCTAAAAGTTTTTGGTTTCGGCTCATCGCTTTTGATTTATGCGTCTCTAAATGACACCAATAATGTTTATCCACTATATACAATGATTGATAAGTCTGATTATCTTGATACTAGAAGGCCTGGCTTGTGGAAGAAAACTTTTAGTAAAATGAAGAATATAAATGATATTCAGGTGATTTTATGAAAAATTTAGTCGGTGTCAATATCACTTCTCCATATCAACTATTGTCTCTAATGTCTTACTATAAGGCTAACGGCTCGAGATATAATTGTATTGTTGTATACAAGTATAATGCTTGGGGGAGTGAGCAAATTTCAAACTTATATCTAGACTATTTTCACTCAATTGGCGGAGTGTTGGTTGAGGGGCTTAAGGGGACTCCAACTATAATAAAAGATATCAAACGGCGCTTTAGTCCAAAAGAAATAGACTTTGTTTCTGTTGGAAAAATAGATCCGCTTATGTCCATTTTTTTTCGAAAAAGTCGTAGAGTTGTAATTGCTGATGGATTTGGCTCTTATGGTAGCGTGTATTCATTCTACAAAGCAATTCGCAGAGAAGGTCAGTCAGTAAATGTATATTGTCTATATGCAGTTTTTCATTATACGCTCAAGTCAATATTCAACAGTTTGATAAAGTCTGAATCCTATGCTTTTCATAACTTGAAGACTATGGAAGAAGACAATAGATTTGCTTCTGAGTTTAAACTGGTTTGTAGGGAAATTGGCCCAATTGAAGATGGGGTAATGGGTGATAGGAAAGTACTACTAGTAGCTGAGCAACCTCTTGTCAAGCTTGGCCTACTCACCAATAGTGAGTATGGCGATATACTGTGTAGGATAAAGCGATATGCTGAGGAAAACAATTTACAATTGATACTAAAGAAGCACCCATCTGAAAATTTCACTAGCAAAGAGCCCTTTGATTACATAAGTAATGCTCGGATAGTTGAAGACATCTGTATTAATAGCCCCAATATAACGCATGTGGTTTCACATTCATCAAGTAGTCTGTTTAATTTAACCGTGCTTAACGAAGAAATTAACGTCATTTCTTTTCTTTGTGAACTTCCCCCAATCCTAAGTTCTAAGCAAAAGAAGCTATTTTCAAAAATTAGGTTGGAAAACTTTTAGGTGTGCTAAATGTATAATAGATGGTTAGTGTTATCTTTTTGGGTTAAAGATTGATGATTAAAAAAAACATCTTGTCATATTTTGTATCTAATGTTCTTAGTGCTGCTATTCCATTTTTTTTGATACCAATAATTACGCGCTATCTTACAGTTGAAGAATATGGTCAAGTTGCCATGTTCCTTATTTTGATTAATATATTTTCTGTATTTGTTGGGTTTCGATGTGTCGGGGCAGCAACCAGAAAGCACTATGATTTAAAGTCTAATGATGCAGTTGCATATAATATTAATTGTATTTACGTGATGATATTAACGTTACCATTCTGTTTTCTGGGGGTATATCTATTTCAATCAGAATTTATAAGTTATTTTTCAGTGCCAATTACGTGGGTGTATATAGCAATAGCGTCGTCTATTGCTATATTTTTTAATGAGCTTAGACTTACGCAATGGCAAGTAAGAAACAAAGCTATAGCTTACGGCTTTTTCCAAGTTAGTACAGTAGTTGTAACTTTTGCATTAAGTGTTCTGGCTGTATTTAATGACTTTGGTGGTGAAGGAAGAATAGTTGCGCAGTTTCTTTCTGTGTCACTTATGTCGACTTTTGCAATATACTCACTATTTCATACTCGAGTTATCTCTATATCTAGATTTAGCAATTTGTACATAAAAGATATCATAATTTTTAGTGTTCCACTTCTTCCCCACTTATCTTTTGGATTGCTAATATCTTCATACGATAGATTTCTTATTAATCAGGAGCTAGGTCTTCACAGTGCAGGTTTATATATGGCCGCTATACAACTTGGGTTTGCCTTAAAAGTTGTATTCGACTCTGTAAACAAAGTAGCAGTACCAAAGATTTATGAAGTGTTGTCAAAGGATTGTATCGATGATAAGCAGTTGCTCGTAAAAAATACATATATATATATGGCACTTTTGCTTAGTGTGTTTCCTTTGACATTTGTATTATCAGAATTTGCGATTAAAGTTATTCTCGGTCAGAAATATATTGTATTGACTGAGTTTATTCATTGGGTTTTTCTCGCACAATCATTCAATGGAATTCAAACGTTATTATCTTCATATTTAACGTATTCAAGAAAGAACGCTACAATTTCGTTCATAACAGTTTTAACAGGTTTGATGAACGTACCGTTGATGTTTTGGCTCATTTCTACTCACGAACTTTTAGGTGTGGCGTTATCTTTTGCCCTAAGCTCTTTGATAAGACTATTGTTGACATTTTATTTTGTTCAGAAAGAAAAACTGGTACCTTGGAGTTTAGGGTATGAATTTTAAAATCAATTTTAATACGATAGTTTGGTTAGTAATGATTTTATTAACCACAGTTATAAATAGCAATGCTGCCTACTTTTTGTTTATTTGTTGTTCGCTTTTATATATGGTCGCAAAACTAAGACTGCCATTAACTAACTATTGTGTGGTTACAGTCGTGTCCGTTTTTCTGCTCATCCCTCCCACATTAGGGTATACAGATAACAATAGCTTAGGCAGCATGTTTACAGTGCTAAGTTTTGTATTTAGCTTTTTATTTGCATTCAGGGTTTTGACGTCTAGGACAGAACTTATCCTTCTTTCTAAGGTTCTAATTTACTATATTTTTGGTTTGGTAGTTCTAGGGCTTATATATTCTATTGTTGTTGGTCAACGGTTCTATATCACGGCAGATAATTTACTCCCTGGGCAAAGTAGAAATATGTTGTCATACTATGTATTCTTTTCTCTATCCTTCTACCTATTTTCGAATAGAATTAATGATATAAAGCCTAGCTTGGTCATTATTGGGGTGGGCCTGATTTTTTCCGTTCTGCTTTACGGTCGTTCGGGAATTGGTTTTGCATCAGCATTATTTTTAATATCAGTTGCATTTTATTGCAAGAAACGGGTTATAGCTGTAATTGGTCTTATAGTTATCCCTATATTAGTCTATTATTATATGGAACAGTATTATGATGTAATAGAGTTATATATTACGAATTATACGAAATTCGGAAGAACAACAGAAAATGTAAGGCTAGTAATGCTTGTTGACTACCTTGACCAATTAACTTTCTCAAAGTTCTTTTTAGGCCAACAGTTTACTCGGGTTCCATCAATTATGAGCCTAGGTTCTGGTTCACCACATAATTCCTACATATGGTTTTTGGCTAACTTTGGATTTAATTTTCTACTGTTTCTTTTAGTTGCAATTTTTTCTTTGGTTTTATTTTTGATACACGATAGGTTTTTGTTTTCTATTTTCTTGCTTTTTTTGATGAGGTCTTTCTTTGAGGTTATCATATTTCCTGGTTCAATATCTGATGTTTTTCTCTTCATTATGTTACTGTACCCGATCAAATATTTACAGTTTAATAAGGAGTTAGCATGAAAGTTATTGGACTAGTTCATAGTCATGAGAAAGCCTTTTTTCCGGAATCAAATGCATATCGAAAGTACTTTAAAAGCAAGGAAGACTATCGGGTTGAAATATTTAATAGCTTCGATGAAGCAAGTAAAGAGTCAGATTGTATAATCTTCTATTGTGGTTTCTTGCCCTTCTGGAAAAATTGTGATGCCAAACTGATTATGGAGTATCATTCGTTAAGTACAGGGAGGTGGCCAAGGCTAAAAAATTTGGTTAAACGGATTTTAAACAAAAGAGCTGATGGGTATATATTTCTAAATGAGTCAACCCAAACCGGTTTCTATTTTAACTCGGTTAGCAATTATTGTTATAGGTCGATGGGCTATAGTAATTATCAGGTGCCGAAGTCTTTAGACTCTCTAGAACAAAAGATAGTGTACATGGGAACAGTTAATCGCCAAGGTGTTTTGTCGACAATTAAGAAATTGGCAGCTTTAGGATTTGAACTACATATCATTGGTGGCGAACTCCCAGAGAAAATACCTAATGTAATCACTTATCCTCGGATGTCTCAAAAAGACGCTTATACTATAGCTGCAAGCTGTACATTTGGACTTAATTATACTCCTGACTTATATCCATACAATATTCAAGATAGTACGAAATTAATTGATTACTGCGGACTGGGGATGAGAGTGATTACTAATAAATACCAATGGGTGTATGATTTTGAAATAGAAACTAACTCATGCTTTTATAATGTCGAAGATGTTATTACTCTTTCTAGTTTTGATGAAATAGACCAACTTCCTTATAGAGAAGGTGACTATAGTAAAAGAGCTTGGGAAGAAGTTATAGATTCATCAGGTGTTTATAGAGTTGTATCCGAGGCTTTGAAGCATAATTGAAATTGTATTTTATAACTAATTAACTTTTTTAATATTTATGTCGAAGGTGTTAGGTCGCCTTGTGCTTATTTTCTGTGATGTAAGCTATTAGGTTTGATTAATAATTTTCTAACTGTGTTCGATGATTTTTCGTTTATTTATTCGTGTCATGATTTATTGTGCGTTTATATTTCGTTTGGTATTGAACTTGTTTGAGCTTGGCTGGTTTTGAAGTCAAAAAATTAACACTCAGTCATGTCAGTTTTGTAATACATTGTTAAGGAGAAAATATGTTGGTCTATGCTGTTATTCCTGCACGGTCTGGTTCTAAGGGGTTACCAGGCAAAAATATTAAGGAAATCGCTGGTAAGCCTCTTATCGCCTACTCGATTGAATTTGCTAAGTCGATAGAATGCATCGACAGAGTTTTCTGTACTACTGACTCTAAAGAATATGCCAATATAGCTAAAAAATATGGTGCAGAAGTGCCTTTTTTGAGAAGTGATTTAGCATCTCATGACACTGCGATGGAGCAAGACATTCTTAGAAATATCCGTGAAGAATTTAGGCTTCATGGGATCGAAGAGCCAGAGATAATTGTTTGGTTGAGACCAACTTTCGTATTTCGTTCTAAGGCTGATGTTGAGGTTGCGGTTTTGAGCCTAAAAAATGACACTAGTCTTAGTGCTGCGCGCACTGTCATTGAGGCTGAGAATCGTCTATATTCCACCGAAAAAAATAAGCTGGTACCTCTGTTTGACGACAAATGTAAATCAATGATTAGGCGACAGGATATGCCAAAGAGTTACAAAGTGTTCAGCACGGATATATTTAGATTCAAGGGAAACGAATTTGGAGATGATTTCCTTGGTAGAAACGTATTAGCATTCGAATCAAACAAGGTTTGTGGTTTAGATATAGATGATTCACTTGACTTCCACATTGTACGTTCATTAATTGAAAATTCGAGAGAAATAGTAGATGAGTATTTGCCAAAAATTAGTAACTGAAATCAAAGAACAGTTAGAATTAATTGTTAGCTTTAAGTCAACAAAAGTAAAAAAATCAGACGACAGTTTTGTTTCAAAAGGAGATCTTCTTGTTCAAGAGATAGTGTTGGACTTTTGTAGTCGATATCTTCCAGAACACACCTTAATTTCTGAAGAGCTTGCTCCTTTTGAAGGTTATGAATGGAACCTTAATGGCTCCTACGTAGTGTTGGATCCGATTGACGGAACAGAAAACTTCGTTAGTGGTCTTCGTGAGTGGGGTGTAGGAATCTCAATTTATACAAAAGGTTTGCATGCTGAGTCGTGTATATATCTTCCAGAACTTGATGAAGTTGCTATTAGTGGGCAACCTCTCGAAAAGTTTGAGTCTCGTATTCATGGTTTGTCCTCATCTTTGACTAAAGAAGACCTTAGTAAACTTCCAGAAGGTTTTGAATATCGAATTATTGGTTGTTCTATGTACAATATGCTAAACGCTGTCAAGGGCAGTTATTCGCGATTTGAGAATGTTAAGGGAGTCAGTTGTTGGGACATTTTACCAGGCTTAAATCTTGCTCTTGAGCATGGTGTTAACGCTTACGTAAATGGCGAACGTTATAATGGACAGCTCCTTTTTCCAACTCAAAAATACAAGATTCTTTTGGAGGCTTAGTTGTTGATGAAATCTTCTTTTTTTGATGTTTTCGAGCTATTTAAGCTTTCCGGAAAAAAAAATATTGCGATTATTGGTAAGGGTTCGTCTTTCGATCATATAGATCTAGAGTGTTTAGATGAATTTTTCGTTATTAATATCAATGATTCAGAAAAAGCCTATTCGGGTGATGTCGGAATGTATCACTTCGAATGGGTTAGGGACTATCTGGCGAGTTCTACAGGCCAATGTACATTTTATTTAACTTCTAAACCTCTTGAAAAAAACAATCATATATACATATCTGAAAGGCATGAAGACCCAGAGAATTACCTTCCAATACAAGAGCGTTTTTTTGAGACGGAATTTGTGTTGGAAGACGCAACAATCATATCTGCATTAAAGCTTTGCAACTTGATAGCTGATTATGTCAGAGATAAACTTGAAGTCTATTTGCTGGGGTTTGACTTTACGTTATCCGCTGGTTTTTCTCAAAGATCTGGTGGAACAGTCGATTTTGGTGAAGAGGCTTATGTTGAAAATATTCTTCATAGCCAGAGGGCTTATCTAGAGCTGTTAATGGCACATGAGAAAGACCTATCGATTACAGTTAATCATGTTGGGAGCCAAGATTTTAGTCACCTAAACCCTAGTCAGTTTAATCAAGCATTTAATGGTAAGGCTTTTACTCTAGGTGAATCGACTAGACCTAAAAGCATTTGCCAATCTGCGAAACGTAATTATAAAGTAAAAGTTATTGCCGAGATAACTACAAATCATTTCGGTGATCTACAACTTCTAAAAAAAATGATCTTAGCTGCTGCAGAGTCTGGGGCTGATTATATAAAGCTTCAAAAAAGAGATGTTGAATCATTTTATTCTCCAGAAGAACTCGATAAGCCTTATACATCACCATTTGGAGAGACATTCCGTGATTATCGTTATGGACTAGAACTTGATGAATTTGGCTTTAACATGGTGGAAAAGTGGTGTAACGAATTTGATATTAAGTGGTTTGCATCAGTTCTTGACCTACCTTCTTACGAGTTTATAAAGAAGTTTTCCCCAGATATGATAAAGCTTCCATCAACTATATCTGAACACACAGATTTCTTAGAAACCGTAGCAGACGACTTTAGAGGTGATGTTGTGTTGTCTACTGGTATGACTGACAGTGCTTACGAAAAATTTGTTATAGAAAAATTCAATAAGTGTCGCTCTCTTTATTTGCTGCAATGTGTATCTGCTTATCCTACGATGAATGAAGATGCTAACGTGGCGGTAGTTCGTCATTATCATGATTTAAGTAAGAAATATCCTCGAATAATTCCAGGTTATTCCAGCCATGATATTGGTTCTTTATGCTGTCAGTTGTCGGTCGCTGCTGGAGGTCGTATGGTAGAGAAGCATGTCAAGTATGGGAATACACCTTGGGCCCATTTCGATAATGTTGCGATTGACATGTTGACAGATAATTTTAAGAAGTTTGTTGATGATATTCGCCTAGCAGAGTTATGCTTAGGTAGTGACTCAAAAGAAGTATTAAAATCCGAACATCATAAATACAGAAAATAGCAGTTATTCTTAGCAACGATTTGTCTAACTACTGATGATTAATTCATGTGTTCGGTGTTGTATTCGGCGTTTTTCAAGGTAGTTGTCGCCTGAGTTGTTAAGCTGCTTCTTTTTTGTTCTCTGGGTTTTAATGCACATCGCCGATGTCATCCCAGTTTCTGATGCTCTTTGACCAGCGGTTAGGGTTCTTTTCATGTGCTTTTCTATATACCTCCCCTCGTTTGCAAGGATGACCTTATCTTCATCATTGTGTGTTGTATAGGTGTCACGAACCAGGGAAACTGCACGGATTGTAACCCTCCCCAATAACCGTCTCACTTTCATTTAGACGTTTCCGTTTACACTCAAAGAAACGGAGAAACAACATCATGAAAAAATCACGCATTACGGAAGAGTAAATTATCAAAATTTTGAAGGAAGTTGAGGCTGGTCGAATGCTCAAAGATGTCTGCCGAGAACACGGCGTGGCTCTGCCTTCGTACTACAACTGGAAATCGAAATATGGTGGTATGGAAGCATCCGATGTAAAAAATCAAAGCACTGAAGGAGAGAATCGACGCCTTAAAACGATATTCGCAGATCTAAGCTTGGAGCTCTGAATTGTCAAAGATACCTTAGAAAAAAGCTGTCAAGGCAGCGGTTAAAAGAGAACTTGTTGATTATGTCGTTCAGCAGTTCAAGGTCAGCCTAAGACTGGTCTGCTGTGCAGTTGGCATTAGTGGTTCAAGTTATCGCTACAAAGCGCATTACCACCGTGATGATATGATCATCGAGAAAACCCAAGAGATATCTGAACGTTATCCTGCGTATGGATTTGGGAAAATATTCAAAGTTCTAAGGCGGTGGGGACATCCGTGGAATCACAAACGAGTTTATCGAGTCTATTGTTCGCTCAAACTAAATTTCCGACGTAAGGGTAAGGGTCGTCTTCCCAGTCGTAACCCTGCACCACTTGCCGCTCCTGAATATATGAATGCCTGTTGGTCGATGGATTTTGTTAGTGACGCTCTTCATTGGTAACTGTTCACCCGCGAGGTATTGTCAGTGAACAGAGAATGTGAATCGGCACCACCTTTAGTATTAAGCACTATCTGGATATACCTGTAGCTACTAAATTTAGAAAATTCACTAGACCGCATAATTCATGCGACTACAGAAGGTGATCTGGGTGAACAATTACCTTTATTGTGGAATAAGATTCAGGGCGTTAAATATCGTCGATGATTTTAATCGATAAGCTTTGGCCATTGAAATATACCTTAATTTACACGCTCAGGGAGTTATTCGAACTCTCAAAAGGCTTATTGCATGGCGTGGAACATCATCAAAGATCAGGGTAGACAATGGGCCTGAACTTATCGCGACGGCATTGGCAGAATGTACCAAAGAACAGCGAACTCTCTTGAAGTTCATTGAACCAGGAAAGCCAACACGAACTCATTTATTGAGCGATTTAATCGTACATATCGAAACGAATTACTCGATATGTACGTTTTTAGTAGCTTGAATCAAGTTCCGGAAATGACGGATGAATGGATGCGAGAATATAACGAAGATCGCCCTCATGACTCTCTGAAGATCTAACCTCTTGGGAATATTTAGCCAAATATGAATTGGGAGAAATATAATTTATAAATCGTTTTGCCAGTATTCATCACAACATTGATAACTGACTAAGGAGCAAGATACTGAGTGTTTTTTATGGTTCTGTACTAAAACGGAGCCAGATTATGACGACAATAACGAACCCATTTATGCATTTCGAAGTGATAAAAGATTACCGACAAGCCGCGAAAGTGGAACATAAATTGTCAGACATTATTTTGCTGACGATGTGTGGCGTGCTATCTGGTTTTGAGAATGGTATTCCGTCATCAGGTACTATTGCTCGGTCATGGGTATGGTGAGTCCGTCAGCGATGCAAAAGGCATTCATTAAGTGGATTAAAAGATTGTCATCAATAAATATCTAGCAGCGGTTAAATCTGCGCTGAATTAATTCTGATAGTGATTATATTCCGCGTGTAAGCCGTCGTTATCAAAAAAATAAGTTGGTTAAAATGAAAATTGCAATTGCCGGTACAGGCTATGTAGGCTTATCAAATGCGATGCTGCTATCACAGCATCATGACGTTGTCGCAGTCGATATTATCGAAGAAAAAGTAAAACTACTGAACGAGAAACGCTCTCCAATCGTAGATGCGGAAATTGAAGATTTCTTGGCTAATAAGTCATTAAGTTTCATCGCTACACTCGATAAAGAACTGGCGTATGCCGATGCGGAATTTGTGATAATAGCTACTCCCACCGACTACGATGTAGAAACGAATCACTTCAATACTTCATCAGTTGAAGCCGTCATTAAAGATGTTATGGCGATTAATCCCAATGCGGTGATGGTGCTCAAATCTACCGTGCCAGTGGGTTATACTGCACGTATTAAACAAGAGCTAGAATGTGAAAACCTGATCTTTTCTCCTGAGTTCTTACGTGAAGGTAAAGCCTTATACGATAACTTGCACCCATCTCGTATTGTCGTGGGTGAACGATCTGAGCGCGCTCAAGTATTCGCTAACCTGCTCTTAGAAGGTGCGGTTAAAAAAGACGTTGAAATCCTGTACACCGATTCAACAGAAGCCGAAGCAGTGAAACTGTTCTCTAACACTTACTTGGCACTTCGCGTTGCTTACTTTAATGAACTCGATACCTACGCAGAATCTCACGGGTTAAATGCTCGTCAAATTATTGATGGTGTAAGTTTAGACCCTCGTATTGGTTCACATTACAATAATCCTTCGTTTGGTTACGGTGGTTATTGTTTACCAAAAGATACAAAACAACTTCGTGCTAACTATGCTGATGTACCAAACAACATTATTGGTGCTATTGTGGATGCTAATACCACGCGTAAAGATTTTGTTGCAGATGCAATCTTAAAACGAATTCCGAAAGTGGTTGGGATCTATCGTTTAATTATGAAGTCTGGGTCTGATAACTTTCGAGCATCGAGTGTTCAAGGGGTGATGAAGCGCTTGAAAGCTAAAGGTGTTGAAGTCGTGGTCTATGAGCCAGTACTTGATGTTGAAGATTTCTTTCACTCAAAAGTTGTTAAATCTCTCGATGAATTTAAATCAATGTCTGATGTTATTGTCTCAAATCGAATGGTTGAGGAAATAGCTGATGTTGAAAGTAAAGTTTACACTAGAGATCTTTTTGGTAGTGATTAATTGATTCTATCGCTAGTAGATAACTGTAGTAAAGAGGCTCCATGTATATATCAGTTCAGTATTTAAGGGCGCTAGCAGCATTATTTGTATTGTTGGCTCATATTGGTTTTAAACTTGAAGTACATAGTATTAACTTGTTAAGTAGTTACAAGATTGGCTCCTATGGTGTTGATCTTTTTTTTATCATATCAGGGTTTATTATGTGCCTGACAATTGATAAGAATAAAAGCACTGTTATTGCGTTTATGAAAGCCCGATTTATCCGAATAATTCCGTTGTATTGGATTTTGTCTTTTGTTGCCTTAATTATATTTTTAGTTAACCCTTCCCTAGTAAACTCCTCTGGCGGTCAAACTTCAATATGGGCTTCTTTTACATTAATCCCCAATGGGGATAAATATCTTATTAATAATGGCTGGACGTTAAGCTTCGAGTTCTTTTTTTATTTGGTGTTTTCTCTATTTATCCCTTTTGGAGCAGGGCAAAAGGCTTTGACGATTTTGGCTCTGTTAAGTTTAAGTATAATTGGTTTGCTAGTAGATACAGAAAACTCTTACTTTAAGTTTATTACTTCCCCGTTACTCCTTGAATTTGTGATGGGTATTGTTGCGTATAAATTAATTCAGTTTAAGCGGATAAAGTTGATATATTCTATTGTGTTAATATCTGCTTCATTGAGTCTTTTGTTTTATGTCAACGGATCTGGACTTGAGTCGAAAGATGTGATTTTTGGCAGGGCATTATATGCGGGGCTGCCTATGATGATGTTGTTTTTGGGAGTTGTTTCAATAGAACACCTTATGCCAAAGGATAGAATTCTTTATAATATTGGTATGTCTTCATATTCATTATACCTATTGCATCCATTCACTCTTTCTGCCGTGACAGTTTGCTTTTCTTTAGTTGGTTTGATGGATTACGCATACTTATATTTCTTTTCAATGTTGCTTGTAAGTTGTCTTTCCGGGTGGGTTTGTTACAAATTTATTGAGTTGCCTATAGGTGATAAAATAAGAAAGCTATCAAGTTCTGATTTTAAATTTTACAATAGAAGCATTTGACTTTTATGAAGTATTTGATAACTGGTGCTGCGGGTTTTATCGGCAGTGCTGTGGTAGAGCTGCTAACGGCGAAAGGCCACCAGGTTGTGGGTGTTGATAACCTCAATGATTACTACGATGTCGCTTTAAAAGAAGCGCGCCTAGCGCGTATTCAGCATGTCAATTTTAAACTGGTTCAGTTGGATATTGCCGATCGCGATGGTATCGCTAGCTTGTTTGAAACTGAACAATTTGACCAAGTGATTCATTTGGCTGCACAAGCGGGTGTTCGCTATTCTATTCAAAACCCACATGCCTACGCTGATTCAAACTTAATCGGGCACTTAAACATTCTTGAAGGGTGTCGTCACAATAAAGTGAAGCACTTGATTTACGCCTCTTCAAGTTCAGTTTACGGTTTAAATGCTAAAACACCGTTTGCAACCTCAGATTCGGTCGATCATCCCGTTTCATTGTACGCAGCGACGAAGAAGTCGAATGAGCTGATGGCGCACAGCTATTCTCACCTATACGATATTCCAACCACAGGCTTACGCTTCTTTACTGTGTATGGTTCGTGGGGCCGCCCAGATATGGCACCGTTTATCTTCACTAAGAAGATTCTGGATGGCGATACTATTGATATCAACAATAACGGCGATATGTGGCGTGATTTTACTCACGTAAACGATATTGTTGAAGGTGTGGTTCGTATCGCTGATGTAGTACCTACGCGTGATAATGCTTGGACGGTAGAGGCAGGTTCCTCGGCGACCAGCTCTGCGCCTTATGCCGTTTATAATATTGGCCACGGCTCTCCGATCAGCTTGATGGATTTTGTGAAAGCCATTGAAGACGAACTAGGCATTGAAGCGAAGAAAAACTTCAGAGAAATGCAGCCTGGTGATGTGTATCAAACCTATGCCGATACACAAGACTTGTTTGCGGTAACAGGTTATACGCCGAAGGTAGGAGTAAGAGAAGGTGTATCAGAGTTTGTTAGTTGGTATAAAGAGTTTTATAAATAAATGAAAAAAATACTGTTTGTTGTCAATGTCGATTGGTTTTTTATCTCCCATCGCCTCCCTATTGCATTACAAGCGATAGCGGACGGTTATGATGTACATCTTGCTTGTTCTTTCACAGATAAGAAATCCCAACTCGAAGAATTAGGTATTACTTGCCATAGCATTGCGTTTTCAAGAAGCGGGAGCTCGATAAAAGGCGAATTCAATGCAATCTCTTCCATTCGTCGAGTGATAAAGAGTCTTAAGGTCGATGTTGTACATGCGATAACAATAAAGCCGGTAATTTATACAGGACTAGCTTTGCAGAGTATTAAAAGTCCGCCAGCTTTTGTCGCTGCTATCTCAGGTTTAGGTTACGTGTTTACTGCGGAGACCCTTAGAGCAAAAATGACGAAGCTATTGGTTTCATTAATGTACAAGTTTGCTCTTCGTAATAAACGTAAAGTCGTGATATTTCAAAACACTTCAGATCAAACTATTTTATCTGAAATTGTAAAGTTATCAAAAACAGATAGGACTTTGATTAAAGGGTCTGGTGCCGATCTTTCTGTTTATCGTTATCAGGCAGAACCTGTGAGCCCTAAAAAAATAGTATCTATGGCCTGTCGCTTACTTAAAGAAAAAGGCGTCTATGAATTTGTTGAAGCCGCTAAAATCATTAAGGCAAAACATTCAAATATCGATTTTTGGTTGGTAGGTAGTGTTGACCTAGAAAACCCCAATTCGGTATCGCAAGAAGAAGTCGATACTTGGGTTGAGCAGGGGGTTATAACTGCTTTAGGCCATCGTGAGGATATTCCAGGATTGTTCGCTCAATCTCATATTGTAACGATGCCTTCATTTTACGGTGAAGGGGTTCCCAAAGTGCTGATAGAGGCGGCTGCTTGCGGACGTCCAATTGTGACTACTGATAATCCAGGTTGTAGAGATTCGATTATCAATGAAGAAACGGGCTTACTAGTGCCTATCAAAAATGCGGAAGCACTTAGTGAAGCCCTGATGGTTTTACTTCTTGATGAAGATAAGCGGATTAGAATGGGGTTACAAGCAAGGCAGTATGCCGTAAACGAGTTTGATGTCAGCAATGTTGTTATAAGACATTTAGAAATATATGAATCATTAATGGTAAGCGAATAATGACGATATTAGTAACTGGATCTTCTGGGTTTGTCGGCACTAAGCTTTTAGAGCGCTTTCCTTGTGACGAGATTGTAGGTCTTGGGCGTAAGAAGCCTCTTAACTTAGAATTGCATCAATTTATTGAAGCCGAAATCGATAGATATACTGATTATTCGGCAGCTTTAAGTGGTGTTAGTGTTGTTATTCATCTCGCCGCGAGAGTTCATGTAATGGGAGATTCGGTAGAAAACCCTTTAGATGCCTATCGAGAAATCAATACATTAGGTACCATTAATCTTGCAAGGCAGGCGGTCAATGCAGGGGTCAAGCGATTTGTCTTTATTAGCTCTATTAAAGTGAATGGTGAATCATCAACTTCAGGTTATCCATTTACTTATACGGATAAACGTAAACCAGAAGATTTTTATGGGCAATCCAAGTCTGAAGCTGAAGAACAACTTTTAGCATTAGCAGAAGAAACAGGATTAGAAGTCGTTATTATTCGCCCAACGCTAGTTTATGGTGCTGGTGTTAAAGCTAATTTTGCTTCATTAATGAATTCGGTTTCGAAAGGCTTTCCTTTGCCCTTTGGTTCAATCAATTCAAATAAGCGCAGTTTAGTGTCTGTGGTCAATTTGGTTGATTTAATTGTGACTTGTATCGAGCACCCTAAAGCTAAGAACCAAGTGTTTCTAGTTTCAGATGATCACGATGTTTCTACTTCTGAAATGGTAAGACAAATGTCAGTGGCTTGTGGTAAGACAAATTTTCAGTTACCTATCCCTGCTTGGTGCTACAAGCTTGCTGGTAAGTTGTTTAAAAAAGAAGATGTAGTTGCTCGTCTTATTGGTTCTTTACAAGTAGATATATCTTATACAAAAGAAAAACTAGATTGGACACCACCTCAGTCTTTGCAAGATGGTTTTAAAGAAACAGCTGACTATATTTTAAATAAACGAGGTAACAAGTAATATGATCCGTTTAATCGATTTTCTTACTTCTTTTTTGGGGTTGCTATTCCTATGGCCAGTACTTGCCGTTGTAATCATTATCGGCATGTTTGATACAGGTTCACCAATTTTTATTCAAGAGCGTGTAGGTCGTAACAAAAAACCTTTTAAACTTATTAAGTTTCGTACTATGTCGGTTGAAACAAAATCCGTAGCGAGCCACTTAGCGAGCGATGCTTCTATCACAAGGCTTGGTGGTTTTTTGCGTAAAACTAAAATTGATGAGCTACCGCAATTAATCAATGTTGTGAAAGGTGAAATGAGTCTAGTTGGTCCACGTCCAAATTTATTTAATCAAGAAGAGTTGATCAAAGAGCGTGATGCTCAAGGCGTGTATGATGTGTTGCCTGGGGTTACTGGCTTAGCTCAAGTTCAAAACATTGATATGTCCACGCCAGCGCTGCTAGCTAAGACGGATAAGCAAATGATAGATACGCTGACATTAAAAGATTATTTCAAGTATATCTTGATGACAGCGACTGGCAGTGGCTCCGGTGATGCAGTTAAATAATCCCTATTCTTAGAACGAGCCCTTCTCTTTTAGAACCTTGCTCTTCTAATCATTGGCTTAGTGATTTGAGAGTCTGAGGCATGAGAGTATTTTTCGTGTAAACTCCTTTCTTAATCCGATTCAAATACCCCAATAGGTTAAATTTTTTGAACTGCTGGGGTGTTTTTACCAAGAACAAATATAAGCTAAAACTAAAATATTTGGGTTGCCCTTTGCAAGCTCTCCTTGCGAACTCCAACCATGTTCTATACACCCCACTAATGCAGTATTTGTGGTTTATTAAATACTCATAAATAAGAATAACTTTATGCAACGTCTAAACTTCATATGGCACCTTTCTCGTTTTAAAAAGCGGGTTATCAGTGTTTCTATTGATACCTTGCTTATTGTACTTGCTCTGCATATTGCTTTGTGGACAAGGCTAGGTGATTTTCAATTTTTGACTGATGGTGACAATTTATTGCTGATAGGCTTAACAGTAGTAACAACGGTGGCTATTTTTACAAAAATTGGGCTCTATCGTGCAGTACTTAGGTACCTTACCTTTCAAGCGCTGTTTGTGGTAACTGCCGGTGCGCTATTATCGGCAATCTCTCTAGCTCTGTTTGCGTATTACTTGCAAGAGCCCATTCCTCGTACGGTGCCCATTATTTACTGTGCTTATTTAGCCTTGTTATGCGGTGGCTCTCGTTTGGTGGTTCGCAATCTTGTCGCGACGACATCACCATCGAAAGATTCACGTGAAGAAGTACTGATTTACGGTGCGGGCTCTGGCGGTCGACAATTGGCGGTAGCACTAAGAGCATCTGAAAACTATCGAGTACGTGCCTTTATTGATGAAGACAAAACGCTCACCAATACGATGATTTTAGGCATGCCTGTTATTGTATTAGGCAAAGCTGAGCGTTTGATTGAAAAACATGACGTCTCTAAAATCTTGTTAGCGATACCCAGCGCCTCGCGCGCTCGCCGTAAGCAAGTGTTGGATTTATTAGCCCCACTACCTGTAGAGATTCAAACCGTTCCTGAAATGGCCGATATTGTGTCAGGTAAAGCAAAAATTGATGAGCTTACCGATGTACCTATTGAAGATTTGCTCGGTCGCGATGCGGTTGCGCCTCAGCAAGCTCTGATGGAAGCCAATATCAAAGGCAAGGTGGTGATGGTTACTGGTGCTGGCGGCTCTATTGGTTCTGAATTGTGTCGTCAAATCCTCAAACAACAGCCTAAAACATTAGTGTTGTTTGAAGTTTCTGAATTTGGCTTGTACCAAATTGATCGCGAGCTTTCTCTAGTTAAAGAAACCAAAGGTTATGATGTTGAGATAGTACCACTATTAGGCTCTGTTCAACGTGCACATCGCTTGTTAACTTCAATGCAGTCTTTTGGTGTACAAACGGTTTATCACGCTGCAGCTTATAAACATGTCCCTCTTGTTGAATACAATGTCGTCGAAGGCGTGCGCAATAATGTTTACGGGACTTACTATACAGCTAAAGCAGCGATTGAAGCGGGTGTCGAATCTTTTGTACTGATCTCTACAGACAAGGCGGTACGTCCTACCAATGTGATGGGTACAACTAAGCGTATGGCAGAGTTAGGCCTGCAGGCTTTAGCGCAACAAGAGAATCAAAAAGAGCATGGCACGCGTTTTTGTATGGTTCGTTTTGGTAATGTGCTTGGTTCTTCGGGTTCTGTGATACCTCTTTTTAAAAGGCAGATTAAAGCCGGTGGTCCACTCACTGTTACCCACCGCGATATTACCCGTTTCTTTATGACTATCCCTGAAGCGGCGCAACTGGTTATTCAAGCGGGTGCCATGGGTAAAGGCGGCGATGTGTTTGTGCTTGATATGGGTGAATCAGTTAAAATTACTGACCTTGCTGAAAACTTGATCAACCTTTCAGGTCTCTCTGTTAGAAATGAAGAGAACCCTCATGGCGATATTGAGATCCAATTCTCGGGCCTACGCCCTGGTGAGAAGCTCTATGAAGAGTTGTTGATTGGCGATAATGTGGCCCCAACCGCTCATGAGCGAATCATGACAGCGCAAGAAGTGTTCTTACCGATTGACGAATATGACACTCTGCTGGAATCTTTGGATTTTGCTTGTCATAACTTAGAGCATGATACGATTCGTCAACTTCTGCTTGATGCGCCAACCGGGTTTAAGCCGACAGACGGGATTGGTGATTTGGTTTGGAATGCTGCTCAGGCACAAGATATGCTTTTTCTGGAACCTAGAACCTAGAACCTAGAACCTATATTGAATTCGGCTATTTGAATTATGACCTTCTGTTGGCGTGTTTTTTACACAATTCTTTCGAAGGTGTTCTGTTTATTGTCCATAATTACTGTGAGCTTAAGTAGCGATATGAGGCAGCAATCATGATAATAGATCTTTCATCTAATCAAGAAATTGAAGAAAGTTTGGATCAGATATTGTGGGATGATTTTAGTTTTCAATATGTTACCAACAAAACCACAGTGACAGAGCAACCAGTGGTGCATGATCTAAAGTCACAGGACGATGATGAAGATTATGACACTGAGATTAATCTTCTAAACTGAAAAGCTATGAGGTTATTGTTGTTCCGCTTTTTCAATATAGATGGTGGGGATATAAGTGTTCATATCCCTGCTTTACACCCTCCTAAAATGACATTTTTTTTCACATCAGATCCGCCTACCTGCGACCTTTCTTGATCTTCCGCTACAGTTTTGACTGTAAACTGTAGTAAAATTACGCTAATTTGTTTTTATACCGATTTATTTTGAATTGAACGAGGTCAGTCCTATGTCAGCTAAGAAGCCAATGGCTCTAGTGATCCTTGACGGTTACGGTTACCGTGAAGACAACCAAGACAACGCTATCGCGAACGCTAATACACCTGTATTAGACGGTCTTATTGCTAACCAACCTAATACGCTAATCTCTGCTTCTGGCTTAGATGTGGGTCTACCTGATGGTCAAATGGGTAACTCTGAAGTGGGCCACACCAACATCGGTGCGGGTCGCGTGGTATACCAAGATCTTACTCGTATTACGAAGTCAATTTCAGACGGTGAGTTCGGCCAAACTGAAACGCTAGTGAACGCTATCGATAAAGCGGTAAAAGCTGAGAAAGCGGTGCACATCATGGGTCTTATGTCGCCAGGTGGCGTTCACTCTCATGAAGATCACATCTATGCAGCGGTTGAAATGGCAGCAGAGCGTGGCGCAGAGAAAATCTACCTACACGCTTTCCTAGACGGTCGTGATACACCGCCACGTAGCGCAGAAAACACACTGGCACGTTTCCAAGAGTTGTTCGCTAAACTGGGTAAAGGTCGTGTTGCTTCTCTTATTGGTCGTTACTATGCAATGGACCGTGATAACAACTGGGATCGCGTTCAAGAATCTTACGACCTGCTGACTCAAGCAAAAGCTGAGTTCACATTCGACACTGCAGTGGCTGGCCTAGAAGCAGCTTACGCTCGTGACGAAAACGATGAGTTCGTTAAAGCGACTGAAATTAAAGCGGAAGGCGAAGAGTCTGCAGCTATCGTAGATGGCGATGCAGTTATCTTCATGAACTACCGTGCTGACCGTGCTCGTGAAATTACACGTGCATTCGTTCCTGATTTCGATGGTTTTGCTCGTAACGTATTCCCAGCGATCGATTTCGTGATGCTGACTCAATACGCAGCAGACATCCCGCTTCTATGTGCATTCCCACCGGCTTCTCTAGAGAACACTTATGGTGAATGGCTATCGAAGGAAGGTAAAACGCAGCTACGTATATCTGAAACAGAGAAATACGCGCACGTTACTTTCTTCTTCAATGGCGGTATCGAAGACGAGTTCGAAGGCGAAGAGCGTCAGCTTGTTGCTTCTCCAAAAGTAGCAACGTACGACCTACAGCCAGAAATGAGCGCGCCAGAGCTAACTGAAAAGTTAGTTTCAGCAATCAAAGGTGGCAAATACGATGCTATCGTTTGTAACTTCCCTAACTGTGACATGGTTGGCCACACTGGCGTTTACGATGCAGCAGTTAAAGCCGTAGAGTCTTTAGACGAATGTCTTGGCAAAGTAGTTGAAGCAATCAAAGAAGCCGATGGTCAACTGCTTATCACCGCAGACCACGGTAACGCAGAAATGATGGTAAACCCAGAAACGGGCGGCATCCACACTGCGCACACTAACCTACCAGTTCCACTTATCTACGTAGGTAGCAAAGACGTTGAGTTCAAAGAGGGCGGCAAGCTGTCTGACCTAGCACCAACGATGCTTTCTCTATCTGGTATCGCAATCCCGGCTGAGATGTCAGGCGATGTGATCGTTAAGTAATTGTTTAGCTCAGCGTTTCACGTTGAGCTTTAATGATTCTGAAAGCCCGCACTTCAAAGTGCGGGCTTTTTTTATAGATGCTAGGTACGAGTAAACAGGATACGAAGAGCTTAAAGGTAGGTGATAGGTACGGGTAAACTAGTAGCGAGAAGCGATAAAGCCAAAAACAGAAAGAGAATTCCTTCTTTTTTCTGTTCGCATCTCGTCACTCGTTACTCTCATCTTGCTTCTAAAACCGAACGCTCAAACTCCAACAACCACTCTTTGCGGTTCATGCCACCCGTATAGCCGGTTAATGTGCCATTGGCACCAATCACTCGATGACATGGAACTACGATACTAAACGGGTTCTTGCCGTTTGCACCTCCCACAGCTCTCACTGCTTTTGGCTTGTCCATTCTCTTTGCTTGTTCACCGTAACTGATGGTTTCGCCATAAGGAATGGTCGTTAAAGCCTGCCAAGCTGCTTTTTGAAAGTCAGTGCCTTTTGTCGCTCTTAATGGCAAATCGAATTCTGTTCGCTGCCCTGCGAAGTACTCATCTAACTGTTTCGTCGCCAGTTGGCAAAGGTCATCTGGATTGCTAGTCATTAGCTCTTCGTGATTTATATGGTCAATTTCAATAATTGCGTCGCCATTACTAACAATGATTATCTTGCCAATCGGCGCGTCATAAAGCTGTTTGTAAGTGGTGTCTTCCATGTAACCTTCCTTCTTTTAGTTTCTTTCTGCTCTTATATCTTTTCGCATCTCGTTCACTCGTATCCCGCATCTGCTTTAGCTCTTACACGAAGCGCAAAGCAATACCCTGAAATACCGCCCATGATGTTCCCCAAGGCTAAGCCTATAAACAACCCTTCGACACCATCAATTTGGCTGCCTACCCAAGCGAACGGCAAGGTAAACACAAACAGGCGCATGAAGCTCCATTGAAAGGCTTTGAGTGGTTGATGCATCGCATTCATCGCGCTGATCAGCATCATCACAATACCTTGGAACCCATAGCTAAAGGGCACAACTAGCAGGTAATGCCACAAGATGCCTCGTACGGATTCTTCTTGAGAGAAAAGGGCGGCTAAAGGGATGCTCAGTGGCACCATCATTAAGAAAATCAAACCTTGTAACATCACAGCAAAACGCATGCTTAAGAACAGCGCTTTAAAACTGCGTTGTGGATTACTAGCACCAAAGTTTTGCGCCATGAAAGGCGTGAGAGCAGAGGTTAAAGACATCAGTACGATGATCAAAATCGATTCAATTCGCTGAGCTGCGCCATAAGCTGCAACGGCTTCAGTCCCTTGCTTGGCTAACATCATCATAATGATGGCACCAGCTAGTGGGTTTAGCGCATTGGAAAGTGCAGCGGGTGTGCCGATGGCTAAGATCTGTTTCCAGTCATCGATGATGTTTTTTAGTTTGGGCGGAGCAAGCAGCTTTTCTCGTATGGTTAATACATACAGTGAGCCACACAATGCACCAAACCAACTGAATCCGCTAGCAATGGCTGCGCCTTGAATCCCTAGCTCAGGAAAAGGCCCGTAACCGAAGATCAGCAGCGGGTCGAGAATACCGTTAATCAGGCCAGCCAGCATCATGATCTTGGCGGGGGTTTTGGTATCGCCACTCGCACGTATTGCGCTGTTGCCTGCCATAGGAATGACAAGCAGTGGTATCGCTAAATACCAGACCGACATGTATTCGGATATCAGTGGCAGTAACTCAGGCTCTGCGCCCAAGAGAGTAAAAATGGGTTCTAGTGTTACCAGTCCCAGTGTTGATGCGAAACCTACAAGAAGCACGGCAAGTAATAAACCGTGGCAGGTAAAACGAGCTGCATTTTGCGCGCAGCCTTGGCCAAGTAACCGCCCTATACACGTCGACAAGCCAATACCTATACCCATGGTAATACAGTTGATGGCGAAGGTGACAGGGAAGGTAAAGCTCACCGCTGCAAGAGCTTGTGTGCCGAGTAATGAGATAAAGAAGGTATCGACAAGGTTAAACATCAAGATCGCCACCATACCGAAGATAGTCGGTATGGTCATAGTGCGCAGAGTGTCTGCTATCGGGGCTGTAAGAAGCCCGTGTTTATCTTGCATGTAAAACGCCAGCTGAAACGAAAGGAGTAGGATAAACAGATGTGGCTTGGAAAGAAAGATGCGAGTAAACGAGATTCGGGATGCGAAGAGCTCAAGAGAGGGTTTGATGCATGAGTTTCCAGTTTTAAAGCATACGGGCATTTACCACCGCTTAGGACATCCTCAACTTGCTTCGTTATTCCCTACAGCGAGGAACGAGCGAGATAGGGAATCTCTTTATCTTTGGTGTTTGGGGATTCCAGACACTTCGTCCCTCAGTTCTTGAATGGCGGCATCTTAACTCGTATTTTCTACCAATATCTCGCATCGTATTTACTTCTTTTCGTTGCTCGCATCTTACATCGGCTCTATCTGCCTATCAGATCACAATTTTTCTCTTTCACCCCTTGGGATCTTCCGCATCGCCCCAACATACTCTTTAACCCCATGCCAATCGTGGCAACTATCAAATTAAATGGAAATTATCAGGAGATACGACCGATGAATATCCGTCCTCTACACGACCGAGTTATCGTTGAGCGCCAAGAAGTTGAATCTAAATCTGCTGGTGGCATCGTTCTAACTGGTTCTGCCGCTGAAAAATCAACTCGCGGTACAATTCTAGCTGTTGGCAAAGGCCGCATCCTAGAAAACGGTTCAGTACAACCATTGGACGTTAAAGTTGGCGACACTGTTATCTTTGCTGAAGGTTACGGCACTAAGTCAGAAAAGATCGACGGTAAAGAAGTTCTGATCATGTCTGAAAACGACATCATGGCGATCGTTGAGTAATCCGACCCATAAAACTGAACTGACTGAATAAAGAATTTAAAGGAAATAAAGATGGCTGCTAAAGACGTTAAATTTGGTAACGACGCACGTATTAAAATGCTAGAAGGTGTAAACGTTCTGGCTGACGCTGTAAAAGTAACGCTAGGTCCTAAAGGCCGTAACGTTGTTCTAGACAAATCATTTGGCGCACCAACAATCACTAAAGATGGTGTTTCTGTTGCACGTGAAATCGAACTTGAAGACAAGTTCCAAAACATGGGCGCACAAATGGTTAAAGAAGTGGCTTCGCAAGCGAATGACGCAGCGGGCGACGGTACAACGACAGCAACCGTTCTTGCTCAAGCTATCATTACTGAAGGCCTAAAAGCGGTAGCAGCTGGCATGAACCCAATGGATCTTAAGCGCGGTATCGACAAAGCGGTTATCGCTGCAGTTGAAGAGCTTAAAGGCCTTTCTGTTCCATGTTCTGATACTAAAGCTATTGCTCAAGTAGGTACTATCTCTGCGAACTCTGATTCGACAGTAGGTAACATCATTGCTGAAGCGATGGAAAAAGTAGGTCGTGATGGCGTAATCACGGTTGAAGAAGGTCAGGCTCTACAAGACGAGCTAGACGTAGTTGAAGGTATGCAGTTCGACCGCGGTTACCTATCTCCTTACTTCATCAACAATCAAGAAGCGGGTTCTGTTGATCTAGAAAGCCCATTCATTCTTCTTATCGACAAGAAAGTTTCGAACATCCGTGAACTTCTTCCGACTCTAGAAGCAGTTGCTAAGGCATCTCGTCCACTTCTTATCATCGCTGAAGATGTAGAAGGCGAAGCGCTTGCAACTCTAGTTGTGAACAACATGCGTGGCATCGTTAAAGTAGCAGCTGTTAAAGCGCCTGGTTTTGGTGACCGTCGCAAGTCTATGCTTCAAGATATCGCTATCCTAACGGGCGGCACGGTTATCTCTGAAGAGATCGGTCTAGACCTTGAGAAAGTAACGCTAGAAGACCTAGGTCAAGCTAAGCGCATTACTATCACTAAAGAAAACTCGACTATCATCGATGGTGCGGGTGATGAAGTGATGATCCAAGGTCGTGTTTCTCAAATCCGTCAACAAATCGAAGACGCAACGTCAGACTATGACAAAGAGAAGCTTCAAGAGCGCGTAGCTAAGCTAGCTGGCGGTGTTGCAGTAATCAAAGTTGGTGCTGCTACTGAAGTTGAGATGAAAGAGAAGAAAGACCGCGTAGAAGATGCACTTCACGCAACTCGCGCTGCAGTTGAAGAAGGTGTGGTTGCTGGTGGTGGTGTTGCACTTATCCGCGCTGCATCTAAAGTTGCTAACCTTGAAGGTGACAACGAAGAGCAAAACGTAGGTATCCGTGTTGCATTACGTGCAATGGAAGCGCCAATCCGTCAAATCACTAAGAACGCAGGCGATGAAGAGTCTGTTGTTGCTAACAACGTTCGTGCAGGCGAAGGTAACTACGGTTACAACGCGGCAACTGGCGAATACGGCGACATGATTGCAATGGGTATCCTAGATCCAACTAAGGTGACTCGTTCTGCATTACAATTCGCAGCATCAGTTGCTGGTCTTATGATCACAACAGAAGCGATGGTAACAGATAAGCCTCAAGATTCAGCTCCTGCAATGCCTGATATGGGCGGCATGGGCGGTATGGGTGGTATGGGCGGTATGATGTAATCATCCCCTTTCTCTATAGCAGAGAAAGCCATACATAAGCTTTAAAGTGGAGACCTCGGTCTCCGTTTTTTGTATTTTGAAATCATCATTTCCTACAGAGAGGCGCGAGCGTAATGGGAATCTACTTACGTGAGTAGAGGATCTTTCAAGGTGTTGAGATTCCAGATACTTCGTTCCTCAGTTCTGGAATGACGGTAGTTATTGGTCTGAGCCATTTATCTATCGTCGTTCCCTACAGCGAAGTACGAGCGTGGTGGGGTATCTACTTACGTGGGTAGCGGAGCTTTCGAGGTGTTAGGATTCCAGATACTTCGTTCCTCAGTTCTGGAATGACGGTAGTTATTGATTTGAGCCATTTATCCATCGTCATTCCCTACAGCGAGGCACGAGTGTGATGGGGAATCTTTAGTGTTGTGCATCGAAATGTGTGCCGATGGCTACTCTTACCTCTTATCGTATCCCTTTCTTTATATTGCTCTTTATGATTTAGAGTCTTATATTCAACAGTACAGTTATGACATCGATTTAACATGGATAGCTGTTGAATAAAGGACAATAAATGCTTGATTGATAATGTATAAATCAAGTCAACAATAAGTCAGTGGAGACTCCCCAATGAAAAAACTACTTTCAGTACTTGCTGTGTCGGCAGCGGTAATGGCACCAGCGGCATTCGCTTCTTCGCCAGTTATGTTTTCAACAATCAACGGCTTCAACGCACCTGATTCAGATGCAGTTGGCGGTGTGCGCTTGGCTTTACTTCACGGACAAGTTAACGACCTTAAAGGTCTTGACCTTGCGGTTGTTGGTATGTCAGAAACACAAACCACAACAGGTGTGAACCTGGGTATTTTTGGTGCATCTAAAGTGAATCAAGAGATGACCGGCGCGTCACTGGGTTTCTTCAACTGGAACACAGGCCAAACAACGGGTCTTAACTTAGGTGCCGTGAACATCACTAACGATGTGAAAGGCGCGAACGTGAGTTTTGTAAACTATTCTGAAGGCGACACTATGGTCGATGTTGGCGCAGCTAACCTTTCAGATGTTTCTACGGTTCAGGTTGGTATCTTCAACAAAACCAACAAAATCGAAGGCGTACAGATTGGTCTGATCAACTGTGCTGACAACGGTTTCTTCCCGTGCTTCCCGATTGTGAACTTTGCTAAGTAAGACGTTAGCTGAGCCTTTAGTTTCACTATCGGCGAGCGATTTTCTTATCTAGATTTAAAGTTATTCTCACGCCTAAGCTTGTTGCTTAGGCGTTATTAGTTTTAGTCTCGGCCTTCATCTAATCCCCGTTAGCCACCCAATAAGCATGTTGTTTTATATTTAATGTTGCGCCATTTTTATTTATAAGTACAATGTTCGATAAATTTCCAACGATGATTTATATGCTTTGATTAATCACCATACCGTCGATTTTAAAAGGGCTTTCTTAAGCCTGACCGCCATTTTTTTAGTAGTTTTGAGCTTGTTGCTCGTTGATTCAGCGGAAGAATCAGATAAACAGTATGGAATTGAAAACCAAGGCGTGACACGCTCTTTAACCGAGCTCACACAGATCATTAATGCGCTTGAGTACAACATCACTGCGCTTTACCCATTGCATGGAGATACTTATGTATTCTCGCATGACAAAAAGGTAGAGGGTGAGACGTGTTACTTCATTAGTGAGGAGCAGCAAGCCCCTCGTTTTGACTTTATGTTCTCTGGCCCAAGCGAGATGTGCGACCCTAATTCAGAACTTCACTCTGAAGCGGCCAAGCGCTTATTCATCGCACCTACCATGGCTTATTTCGCCAATACTATAGAGACCATCTCTGCAATTTACTTCATCTCGAAAGAGAAGTTCATCATCTCTTCGCCTTCTGACTTTGCTAGCTACATTAAGGGCGATACCTTTGATTCGGTCGTGAATAGCCGTCCTTATTGGGTGAATACGATTCGCTTTGGCCTCTCTCAAGGCAAAGAGCAGGTGGTGTATACCGGCCAATATGATGACTACCTGACCGGAAAGAAAGTCGTGACCTTAACCAAAGGGATCTACGTCAATGGCGAGTTCAAAGGGGTATTAGGCGTTGATGGCTATGTCTCTAATCTCGTATCGAATCCAGCACATGGTTATGAGGTGACGAGTGTCAGAGGTGCCAACAAATATGGCTTGATGGATTTTACCCACTCACGACCTTTGTATGTCGATGGCATCAACACACAGCTATACCTGACTATCGAAGAAGATAAGAGCGAGCACTTCTTACATGTGTTGGAGATGGAGCGGGTTCAGTTATTCATTTTACTGGCTTTGTATCTTGTATCAGCCTTGTCGCTGTGGCGCTTCTATACCAAACAAGAACATAAGCGTTTAAATGATTTAGCGATGCAAGATCCGCTGACAGGGTTATTGAATCGACGTGGTTTTGAGGCTCGATTACTGGCGCAAGATGAAGAGCCGATTATTGGCGTGGGCGTGTTTGATATCGATGACTTCAAGGTGGTGAACGATCAACATGGTCATAAAGTAGGGGATGAGGTGATCTGTCACGTCGCTCAACTGATGATGAACAGTGTTAGGCAGCAAGACATTGTGGCTCGCTTTGGCGGTGAGGAGTTTGTTGTCGCGATTACGGGTGAATCATCTGAACTGCTTTCATCGATCTTTGAGCGAATTCAAAACGACATCAGCTTGCAGAGCTACCGATGCCCAACAGGCGATAAAATCAGTATCTCTGTGTCTGGAGGTGCGACCCTCTACTCTTTGTATAAGTTTGAAAGTGTCGGGCACTTGTGGGAAAACCAAAGCATACGTTCGTCTGATGAACAGCTCTACAAAGCTAAAGCCGCAGGTAAGAACCAAGTGTGTATTGAGGTGTATTAGCAACTCACCAAATAACGAAAAGCCTAGTCGATTGACTAGGCTTCTTTGTATCAGTGGTCGTGCATTTAGGCCTTGAGACAAAAGGCTATAAAGGGCGGTATTATTTCTTCACGCGACCTTTGCGCATCCACTTCTGGTGAACACCACGGCGCAAGCTCTGAAAGCTGTTTTCCACCTTGTCGACACCAAGCAGAATCACGAGCGCCATTAGCGTGATAATGACTGATTGTGAAAGGTGACCAAGGGCAATCATCATCCCAAGCGCAGCAAGCACCCAGATAATGGCAGCTGAGGTCACGCCATGAATCTTGCCGTCGAGCGTCATCATCACGCCTGCACCAAGGAAACCTACCCCTGTAATGATCTGACCAAGCACACGAGCTTGATCGAGCGTATTGGGGGAAAGGCTAATCGCCATGGTGAGGAAGAAGTAAGTACCGCTGATGATCAGAATCGAGGTTCTGATGCCTACGGGTTTACCGCGCGTTTGTCGCTCGATGCCGATTAACGAACCACACAGCATACACACAGCAAGGCCTGCCCAGCTAAAGGGGGCAAGGTTGAGAGTTTGTTCTATAAATTGTGTCATATCACCCCTCCTAAAAATTTAGAATAGAGCTGAGTATGCTAATAATAGACCGGACGATCGAACAAAAACTTTTTGTCTTAACGATTGATAAAGATGATTTAAAGTCTAGCAACCGTCTGTTGTTAACGTGAATACTGGTGTCGTGGTCTCAGTCGCTTCTTGATACTCCAGGTAGCAGTTATCTCCTGCCTTTTTACGACTTGCTGGAGCATAGATAATTTTTCCATCTGTACCGTTACTGTTCGTAAAATACCAATCGGCATTGCCGACTCCCCACTCTGCATCGAGAAAGGTTGATTCTATTAGCATTGACCAAGCGTCACTGTTGATCGCCGCTGGGTAGCCATAGACGACTAAGATATCGTCGCCCTCAACATTTACTGACGCACTCGCTGCTTTATCTAAGCCTAATGCTGATGTCTTACCATAAAGCATAGCACTTGCGCCTTCCATCCCGCCTTTGAGGCCATTTAATGTCGAGATGCGAGCATCGGTTTGAAGGTTGAGAAACTTAGAAGCCGCAGTGACTGACACAATACCCAGAATTACGATCACCACCACCAGTTCGATAATGGTGAAGCCTTTTGAGCGGTGCTTTATCGCTGGTGGCATAACTGAGGCATTGCGTTTCATTGATACGACTTCTCTATTCAATGTGTAGGTCGAGTGGTGTCTTGCTAGTGCGACCACCGATCTCGCGAGTGAGCTTAGGTACTAGGTAGCCAGAGACTTCAGAGATCAAACCCTTGAAGTGGTGCTTTGCATCTTCATCTGAAATATAGAAGTGCGCCGCGCCCTGAACCTTATCAAGCACATGCATATAGTAAGGTAAAACACCGGCATCGAATAGTCTTTCACTTAAATCTTTCAATGAGTTAGCGCTATCATTGACCCCTTTCAGCATCACGCCTTGATTAAGCAGAGTCGCACCAGTTTGCTTAAGTTTTTGGAAGGTTTGCTTGAGCTCTGCATCGATCTCATTGGCGTGATTGATATGGCTAACCATGACAACATTGAGACGAGTGTTAGCCAATATTTGACACAGTTCGTCGGTCACACGTGCTGGAATCACGACAGGCAAGCGGCTATGAACACGAACGGTTTTCACATGTGGTATCTGTTCGATGGCATTGATAAGCCAATCTAGTTCGCTGTCTTTGGCCATCAGAGGATCGCCACCGGATAAGATGACCTCGTTGATCTCCGGGTGCTGGGCCACATAGTCGAGGCTGGTTTGCCAAACCGACTTTGAACCCTTGTTATCTTGATACGGAAAATGACGACGGAAGCAGTAGCGACAGTTAATCGCACAGCCACCTTTCACAATCATCAATGCGCGATTTTTGTATTTGTGCAGTAGTCCGGGAATGGCGTTGTCTTGCTCTTCTAATGGATCGGCGGAATAACCCTGATGAACCTCAAACTCTTCGCTTAGCGGCAAAACCTGTCGCAGCAAAGGGTCGTGTGGGTTGCCTTTTTCCATTCGTTCGACAAAGCTAAGAGGAACCCGAAGCGCAAATAACTCACGTGCAGCAAAGCCGGCTTGCCACGGTGTTGGGTCTATTTCCAATGCCTCAAGCAGTTTTGTCGGGTCAGAGATCGCATTCGATAGTTGTTTGAGCCAGTTTTGCTCAACAGATTCGACTTTTCGGGTTATGATATGCGGCATTGAAATTAACTCAAAGATGTGGAAGAGAAAATCATGGCGTCAGTAAGCACCAATGAATTCAAAGGCGGTTTAAAATTCATGATGGATAACGAGCCTTGCTCAATTATCGAAAATGAATACGTTAAGCCAGGTAAAGGCCAAGCGTTTAACCGTGTTAAACTTCGTAAACTGCTGTCAGGCAAAGTGTTAGAGAAAACATTTAAGTCAGGCGATACAGTAGAACTAGCGGACGTTGTAGACGTTGAACTAGGCTACCTATACAGCGATGGCGAATTCTACCACTTCATGAACAACGAAACATTCGAGCAAATCGCTGCTGATGCAAAAGCAGTAGGCGAGACTTCTAAATGGTTAGTTGAAAACGACGTATGTACTCTAACGTTGTGGAATGATAACCCTATCACAGTAACTCCACCAAACTTTGTTGAGATCGCAGTAACAGAAACCGATCCTGGCCTTAAAGGCGACACACAAGGTACTGGTGGTAAACCTGCAACTCTAGCAACTGGCGCGGTAGTTCGCGTACCTCTATTCATCGCAATCGGTGAAGTTGTTAAAGTTGATACTCGTACTGGCGAATACGTTGGTCGTGTGAAGTAATTTACTTCAAGTATCTGAAAAGGTCGCTTAGGCGGCCTTTTTTTGTATTAAAAAAAGCAGATGCGCGTAAACGAGATGCGAGATACGAAAAACAAAAAAGCAGAACAAGATAACCCTGCTCTGCTTCTAGTCTTTTCGCTCTTAAGCTCTTCGATACTCGATTACTCGAATCCCGTATCTGCTCTTAACTGTTAAATCATAAAGATGAAAATAACAGATAACGCGCTGATTAGGCCTGCAAAGAAGTAGCAGCCCACTTTACCCGCAACACCGACGTGGAACTTAAGGTCGTGCATGCCGTGGTGAAGACGGTGCATTGCGTGCCACATTGGCAGTGCTAGCGTACCGATGATGAATAGCGCACCGATAATGCTGGTAGCGAATTCAGACACACGCTCGTAGCTCATTGCGTCCGCATCGATGATGCCCATTGGTACTAAGATACCTAACACTAGAACTGTGATTGGTGTGATCATCGCGAACCAAGTACCGCCAGCGCCAAATAGACCCCACCAGATTGGCTCATCAGAGCGTTGAGGATTGTGGTTAACAGGCTTAACTTTGTAGTTTGTGTTCATAACGAAAGCTCCTTACACCACAACAAGAACGATTAAAGAAATAAAAGCCACCGCTGCCCACTGAGTCAGTACGATGATTCTCTTATCAACCAATTTGCCTTTAAGGCGGATTGGCATCACTTGAGGCATCATGCTGAAGAAGGTTTGAGCGTGCATTAAGCTACCTAGCAGTGCCACGATATTAATACCGACAATGATAGGGTTCGCCATAAAGCTCAACCAACCCGCCCACGCTTCAGGGCCCTTCACTAGCGCACCTAAACCAAAGGTTAGGAACACGGTGAACAGAATCAAAGGCAGTACAGTTGCTTCACGTAGCATGTAGAAGCGGTAGAACGGATGGTTGCTCCACCACGTTCTCTTCATCTCACGAACATAAGGCTTACGATTGCTCATATTATGCCTCCTCTGCTGTTTTTACTTGCGACCCGTCTGGCTTGAACATCGAGATAACGAAGTCCATTGAAGACTCAACTTTACCTTGGTTCACTGCCGCTGCTGGGTCTACTTTCTTCGGACATACTTCAGAACAGTAACCAACGAACGTACAGCCCCAAGCGCCGTTTTCACCGTTGATAAGCTTCATACGTTCAGCTTTACCGTTGTCACGACTATCTAGGTTGTAACGGTGAGCAAGAGTCAGTGCCGCAGGGCCGATGAACTCAGGGTTCAGACCAAATTGAGGACATGCTGCGTAACAAAGACCACAGTTGATACAACCAGCGAACTGTTTGTACTTCGCCATTTGCTCTGGAGTCTGAATGTTAGTTCCGTCTTCAGGCTTACGGTCGTTACCAATGATGTAAGGCTTGATAGCTTCAAGGCGCTCAATGAACGGCGTCATGTCGACAATCAAATCTTTCTCGATTGGGAAGTTAGCCAATGGCTCGATAGTTAGGCCGTTCGGGTAGTCACGTAAGAAGCTCTTACACGCTAGCTTAGGCACGCCATCAACCATGATGCCGCAAGAGCCACAGATCGCCATGCGACAAGACCAACGGTATGAAAGGTCTTTGTCTTGGTGGTCTTTGATGTAACCAATCGCATCAAGTACTGACATGGTTTCATCGAATGGGACTTCGAAAGTCTGCATGTAAGGTTCTGCATCTTTCTCGGGGTCGTAGCGCAGAATGTCTACTTTTTGGATACGGTTCGCTGACATTATGCTTGCTCCTCTTCGCTCTTCTCATCTTTCTTAGCATTCGCTTCTGCAGCTTTTTCAGCGGCAGCGGCTTTCTCTGCTGCTTCACCGTATAGACGAGCTTTAGGTTGAGATTTGGTAATCTTCACGCCGCTGTAGTCGATAGTTGGTGCTGCATCTTCGTTGTAGAACGATAGAGAGTGTTTCAGGAAGTTCACGTCATCACGTTCTGTGCAGTTGTCGTCTAGACGTTGGTGTGCACCGCGAGACTCTTTACGAAGGATCGCTGAGTGAACCATCGCTTCTGCGACTTCTAGGCCGTAGCCCACTTCGATAGCGTAAAGTAAGTCAGTGTTGAACACTTTGCCTTTGTCTTTAATGCTGATCTTCTTGTAGCGCGCTTTCAGTTCAGTGATCTTGTTGATGGTCTCTTGCATCAAGTCTTCTTGACGATAGATACCACAACCCGCTTCCATGGTGTGACCCATTTCAGTACGGATATCAGCCCAGTTTTCATCGCCTTCTTGGTTTAGTAGACCAGCGATGCGATCTTCAACCGCTTTAACTTGCTTAGCGATAGACTCTTCATTCCAGCCTTTGAATTCAGTAGCGCGTTTCACCGCTTCTTCACCAGCTACGCGACCAAATACTACGAACTCAGCCAGAGAGTTAGAACCTAGGCGGTTTGCACCGTGTAGGCCAACAGAAGCACATTCACCAACAGCGAATAGGCCTTTGATGCGAGTTTCACAAGTACCGTTAGTTTCAATACCACCCATGGTGTAGTGAACCGTCGGGCGGATTGGGATTGGCTCTTTTGCTGGGTCGACGTTTACGTAGGCTTTTGCAAGCTCACAGATAAACGGTAGACGCTCTTGCAGGTACTCTTCACCAAGGTGGCGAAGGTCAAGGTGTACTACATCACCAAGCGGGTGCTTGATGGTGTTGCCTTTTTGCTGCTCGTGCCAGAATGCTTGAGAAACCTTGTCACGAGGACCCAGTTCCATGTATTTGTTTTTCGGCTCGCCCACTGGAGTTTCAGGGCCCATGCCGTAATCTTGCAGGTAACGGTAGCCGTTCTTGTTGACGATGATACCGCCTTCACCACGACAACCTTCGGTCATCAAGATGCCAGTGCCTGGAAGGCCTGTTGGGTGGTATTGAACGAACTCCATATCACGCAGTGGTACACCGTGGCGATAAGCCATTGCCATACCGTCGCCCGTTACGATGCCGCCGTTGGTGTTACAGTGGTAAACACGACCTGCGCCACCGGTTGCTAGAACAACAGATTTCGCTTTAATGGTAACAAGCTCACCTTCAGACATATGAATCGCGATAAGGCCTTGTACTTCGCCCTCTTCAACGATCAAATCCACCACAAAGTACTCATCAAATCGTTTGATTGTGTCGTACTTCATCGAAGTCTGGAACAGAGTATGAAGCATGTGGAAGCCGGTTTTATCCGCTGCGAACCACGTTCTCTCTACCTTCATACCGCCGAATCGGCGTACGTTTACTTCACCGTTTTCTTTACGACTCCATGGGCAGCCCCATTGTTCCATTTGGATCATTTCGCGAGTCGCGTTTTCAACAAAGTATTCAACAACATCCTGTTCACATAGCCAGTCGCCACCGCCAACAGTATCGTTGAAGTGGTTATCTAAGCTATCTTCGTCTTTAATTACCGCTGCTGAACCGCCTTCTGCTGCTACCGTGTGCGAACGCATTGGGTAAACTTTAGAAATCAGTGCTACTTCCAGTTCAGGATTAGCTTCAGCCGCAGCAATAGCTGTACGAAGACCAGCGCCGCCTGCGCCGATGACTGCGATATCTGTGGTAATTGTCTTCACAGTTATTCTCCAGTGTGATGCGGAGTATTCCGCTTGTTATTATAAAAAGCCTATTTAGAGAGCAGTAAACGGCATCAACCGATCATCACCCCTAAGCCTTAAGTGGTAGGTTCAGTGTAAGAGAGGAGGGTGTTTGAAAAATTGATGTATTTAGGTTTTTGCTTCGGTAATGCATATGGAGGCATAGAATTTATAGGTTATGTGACTGCAATCACGGCAATCAATTGTTGATAACGATTCCCCCACAAGGCTCGTGTTAACGGCTTGTTGAGTATGATTTTTGTTATCAATGCTGGGAGAGGTCAAATATGTATAAATGTATTGTAGAACGTGATTTTATGGCTTCATGAAAACCGTATGATGACCTCATTAATACAAAGATAGAAGCTTACAAAAGCGACGAAAAGTGATAATTTTCGTCGCCTAGAATTCAGTGATATGGAACTTAGTAATGCACTCAACATGGCAACCTGCCGCAACCATTAAGCAGTTAAAGCAACGTGCTGATATCCTTAATCAAATCCGCCAGTTTTTTGCAGAGCGAGACGTGATGGAGGTCGATACGCCAGCCATGAGTCATGCCACGGTGACGGATGTGCATTTACATACCTTCAAAACTGAATTCGTCGGTCCAGGTTATGCGCAAGGCCAACCACTGTTCTTTATGACAAGTCCTGAATTTCATATGAAGCGCTTGTTGGCAGCAGGAAGTGGCTGTATTTACCAAATTTGTAAGTCGTTTCGTAATGAAGAAAACGGCCGTTACCACAATCCTGAGTTCACTATGCTGGAGTGGTATCGTGTTGGTTTTGATCATCATGATTTGATGGATGAAATGGATCTGCTATTGCAGCAAATCTTAAAGTCAGGTGAGGCAGAACGCATGACTTACCAACAAGCCTTTATTGATGTGTTGGGTGTCTGTCCACTTGAGGATTCGATGGATACCCTAAAACAAGCGGCAGCGAAATTGGGGTTGAGTGACATTGCCGACCCTGAATTAGACCGCGATACCTTACTGCAACTGCTATTCAGTGTGGGTGTCGAAGAAAAGATTGGTCAATCAGTACCTGCGTTTGTTTATGACTTCCCAGCTTCACAAGCGGCATTAGCCAAGATTAATCCTAGTGATTCGCGAGTGGCGGACCGCTTTGAGGTGTACTTTAAAGGCATCGAATTGGCAAACGGCTTCCATGAATTAGATAAGCCACAAGAGCAGCTTAAGCGCTTTGAAGATGATAATGCCAAACGTATTGAGATGGGCTTATCGCCTCAACCGATTGACCATCATTTGATTGAGGCATTAAAAGCGGGCTTACCTGATTGTGCGGGTGTTGCACTGGGTATCGACAGACTAATCATGCTCGCTTTGGGATACGACCACATCGATGACGTGACCGCTTTCCCGTTCCCGCGTTCTTAGTTTTCTGTTTTTACTGAGAGCTAATAGCTAGTAACTCTCAGCTTTCAATCTGGTTCACTAGCTGACCAAGATACCGGTTCCCACTACGGCAACAATGGCACCGATCCAAGCGTAGGCATTTGGCCTCTGCTTGGTGTACAGCCATAGAATTGGTAGCAACATGATAGGTGTGGTTGAAGATAACAGAGCAACCATGCCGACATTCCCTTCCTGTAGTGCATACAAGATCAGCGTCATTCCTACTGCCATAGCAAGAAAGCCATTCACTGCAGTAATTGCGAATATCTGCCCGTTCATCGGATTCAGTGCGCGTGAGAGCTTAGCGCCCGTTAAACGAAATGCGGAGTGGGCGACAAAGGCGGTGATCATTCGAATAGCAGAGGCGGCAACTGGGTCGATGCTGGTTTGCATCACGGGTTTGGCAATAATACCGCCCAATGCTTGGCAGATAGCCGCCGTGATGCCCAGAGCGACACCAATCCACACGGTACCCTTGATGGTTTCAAGCTGGTTGTTGGCTTGTCCGCGACGACCAAAGAAGATAGCGGTTAATACGCCACTAAACACCAACGCCGAGCCAATTAGCTCGCCGGAAGTCATGCTTTCGCTAAACAGGAAGTAACCGAGAATCGCCGAGAAGACGGCGTGGCAAGAGAACAGTAATCCTGCTTGGCGCGGTCCCATGCGGTTCAAACAAGCAAATAGGGCGGTATCACCAATGAAGATACCAATCAGGCCAGACAGCATCATCGGCGTGACTAAGTCTGCTTCAACACTTGCCCACCCACCCGTAAACCAAGCCATGCTCGATAAGATAATAGCGGTACAACCCATGCGCCAACGACTATAGGCGAAAGAGCCTAAGTGTTGAGCAGGCTTTACGGACATTAGGCTGGCAATAGCCCAAAGAAAAGCGGCAGCAAGAGCTAACCATTCGAATCCCATCTGAATAACATCCTTGTGTCTGGGATAAATTAGCTCATCAATATGCATCAAACCGAACTGAGAACAAAGCGATTCTTAACAAAAGAATCATGAACGTTTACAGTTCGGCTTAGCTTGATGTGATTAACTGCGCGTTACACTTTAAAGCGTTCCACATCTCGACGCATCGACTCAGCAGCGCTACTCATTTCATTTGAGCTATTGCGGCTGCTTTCCGCTTGTTGGGCAAGATCATCAGAGGCATCTTTGATCCCTTGTGTATTGCGACTGATGTCTTCGCTCACTGCTCGTTGTTCTTCGGCTGCACTCGCTATCTGCAATGCCATGTCGTTGATTTCGGTGATAGCTTGCGTGATTTTAGTCAGGCTGCCATGAGCTTGCTCTGCGAAACCAACACTGTTCTCTGCCAGTTGAGTACTGGTGGTCATGCTTTCTACGGCATGTTCAGTGTTCTTTTGCAGGGTATCAATCATCACGCGGATCTCTTCCGTCGAGCCATGCGTCCTTTGGCTAAGCACTCGCACTTCATCTGCGACAACAGCAAACCCGCGACCTTGTTCACCCGCACGCGCCGCTTCAATTGCAGCATTTAATGCCAATAGATTGGTTTGTTCGGCAATGCCTTGAATGGTGGACAGGATCTGGTTGATGCTTTGCGCGTTGTTTTCCAGCTCTCGGATGACATTGGCAGCGTCTTCCACTTGGCTCGCAAGGCTAGTAATCGCATCGCGGTTTTGTTGAATAACCTCTTGCCCATCATTACAAGCGGTCGCCGAAGCTTGAGATGCGGATGCGGTTAATTCCGCATGGCTCGCCACTTCTGCAGCAGTCGCTGACATCTCATGAATCGCGGTCGCTATCTGGTTGATATCGTTTTGTTGATTCTCCACTCGAATGGAGGATTGAGTGGCCAATTGGTTGGCTTTTTCTGCGTGATTATTTAAATCATGACTGTGCTCGATAACGCCTTTCAGCATGCTTTGCATTTGGCTTAAGAACTGGTTCACCAGCTCGGCAAGTTTACCAATCTCATCCATGCGTGTGATATCAATGCGTTGAGTGAGATCGCCTCGACCTTGAGCAAGCTGAGTCAACGCTTCTGATAAGGTTTGCAATGGGTAAAGCAAGCGGTTGATGACCATGGTACTGGCGATTGAAATCACGATGTACAGAATCAGAGAGGTCAGCGCGATGAATTGAATCGCGTCAGATACCGCAGAGAACGCCAACTCTTTATCGATAACAATGCCCAGAGACCAATCTGTATTTGGCACGTTGGCAATGTAAACCAACTTATCGCCCTGACCTGGCCAGGTTAATGTGGTGATGGTGTGATTTTGAATCAGCTGTGACACTCGGTTTGCGGTTAACTCTGGGTTCAAGCTCGTAAGTGGTTTTTGACTTAACGCTTCATCACTGTACGCAACAATGTTGTTGTTGCCATCGACCAAGAAGGCAAAGCCATCGTTATCCAGTTTTACGTTAAGAACGGTGTCGATAATGCTGGTGACAGTTAAGTCTGCAGCAAGCACGCCCTGTTTTTGGCCACTGAAGGCTTTAGCAAAGCTGATAACGATGCTGCCATCGAAATCTTGATACGGTTCAGTAATGATAAGGTCTGATGCGGCGTTGGCATCTTTGTACCATGGGCGAGTACGAGGATCGTAGTCTGCTGGCCAGCTTTCCGTTTTATCGCCATAAGCGATCGTGCCATCGCTGAACCCGGCGTAAACTGATAGGAATTGCCCGGCTTGTTTGGTGATTAGTAATTCGCGGTCAGAGTTACTGTTGCTTGAAATGGTCGGCTCATTGGCCAGCATCATATCACTGCGAGTCGAGAGCCAATCAGCAATGTAATTGGTTGTCCCTACACTGACATTCTTCATTTCTTGGTTGATCGCGACTTCAGTCTCTTGAGTGAGCTGGGTAACCGATATCCAAGCTTGGGTACCACTCACTACGGCGATAATGATCGCAATGGCGATCTGAATTTTAAATTTAATAGTATGTCTCAAGGTCCATTCCTCTCTGATTAGACAAAACCTAACTACGGTGACGTACTTAATAATGAATTGATGTGTCTTTGATAGGCGTATAGTGCCGCTGTCTTAGGCAGAATGAATGTGTTTGAAATCATAAATTCTAAATATATTTACTCTGCTTTTTGTAAAACAGTGAAGTAAAATCACAGTTATTAATTGATTTAAAAATCAATTGCTTGTTCCGATAGTTATCCGTGATATAGCACGAATAGGCGCTAAATTTACATTTAGCGCCTTAGTCAGGAGTAAGGGTGATCGTTGAACGGTTATTAGGTAATGATGAACAACGCGAGGTAAACCATCAACAAGCCGACAATCCCCAAGATGATACCCATCTTAGCCATGTCTTTGCTTTCGATAAGCCCAGTCGAGTAGGCCAGTGAATTGGGCGGTGTTGATACTGGAAGAATCATGCCGAGTGATGCAGAGAAGGCAACCACAACCAACAAGCCTTGTAAGCCACCAATCGCAACTAGGCTTTCCATCGATGCACCAATCGCAGCGGCTATTGGCATCAGTAAGTTAGCAGTCGCGGTGTTCGACATGAAGTTTGCCATTAACCAGCACACGATAGACAACGTGAGAACGACGGCAGCAGGTGAGAGCGACTCATAGTCAATCGCGTGTGCTAACGCTGCTGCTAAACCTGTCTTATCAAGGCCGATACCAATCGCAATACCACCTGCAACCAGCCAAAGCACATCCCAGTTGATCAGCTTGAGTTCTTCTTTGCCCATGATGCCTGTCAGAGTGAACACAGCCAGTGGAATGATAGAGACCACGTAGGTGTTCATGCCGTGCAGCTTGGTGGTCATCCACAACAAGATGGTCGCCGCGAAGGTGATGTAAACCACGATCGCTCGCCAGCTCTTTCTGAACTGCCCATTGAGCTTGAGTACCATGTTTTTCTGCTTGGAAGGAAAGATTTTCTGAAGAAGGAACCAAGCTATAGTGAGTTGGATGATCACAAAGGGTAAGCCCATCATCATCCAGCTCAAGAAGTCGATGGTGTTTTCACCGGTTAGGTATTGCAGTGCGATGGCATTGGGTGGAGTGCCGATGGGTGTCGCGATACCGCCAGTATTGGCCGCGATGGGAATACACAACACGAGCGCTTTGATACCCATATCGCCTTTTGGTGCAGATGCCACGATAGGGCCGAGCAGTGCTAGCATCATAACGGTGGTAGCGGTATTCGACATGAACATCGAGAACACAGCAGTGATCAACATTAAACCGAGCATGATGAAGCGCGGTTCTGTACCAAATGGTTTCAATAGAACTCGAGCTAGATTGTTATCGAGTTCGTACTTAGATGCAGAGATCGCAAGTGCGAAACCACCCATGAACAGAATAATGATTGGTGATGAAAATGCACCGAATATGTCGGTATATTTGATTAAATCACCGAGATCGTGACCTGCTGGTGGGTTTCGAAATAGGTGCAGGCCTTTGTCGGAAATCATCACCAGTTCAAGTGCAATGATCAGTATCGAGGTGGCGAAAACTGGAACGGGCTCAAGTACCCAAAGCAGGGCAGCAAGTAGGAATATCGCTAGCAGGCGGTGTTGAATCAACGTCAGGTCATCGATAGGTATTGAATCTATTGGCATGAATAACACGCCTAAGGGAATCGCAAAACAAATCAACAGCTTGACCATAACGCCAACATTGAGTTTAGGCATGTACAAAGACCCTATGAATAAAATATCTTCAAATAGAGTAAGTTATCTGGATTTTTGGTACTTGGAGACGGGTTATAAAATCGAAAAGTTGTTTAAGGTTTCGACAGTTGTTTTGTTTTTGGTCAATCTTTTTTCTTGGTAATTCAACGTACTGATCGTTGAGAGCAAGGTTGTCGGTAGTTAGATTGATTGAAATCTTGAAGGGAAGCGTCTCGAACTAGATAAGAAAAAGGCGCGTTCTTCTCTGAAATAGAAAAAGTAACGCGCCTTTAAAACTGAATGAGTTAACTCAAACGGTTAAGCTTGGTCAGTATTCTCTGCTGAATCAACAGTTTCAGTCTCAACTTCTTTGCCAGCAATGTGCGCGAAAGGTGTACCTAGAACGGTCTTTTCGCCATTTTGCATTGTGTCGTCGAACTTGATCGCATCTTTCGCAAACAGGTTAATAACCGTTGAACCAAGCTTAAAGCGACCCATCTCTTCACCTTTCTTCAAGATGATAGCTTTATCACCTTGTGCTGGGTAATCCCACTTGTAAACCGAGTTACCGCGTGGTGGAGTGATAGTGCCAGCCCATACTTGCTCGATGCAACCTACGATAGTTGCACCAACCAACACTTGTGCCATTGGGCCAAATTCCGTATCAAAGATACACACTACGCGCTCGTTACGTGCGAATAGGTTTGGAACGTTCTCTGCTGTTAATGGGTTTACAGAGAAAAGGTCACCCGGAACGTAGATCATTTGGCGCAGTGTGCCGTCGCATGGCATGTGCACACGGTGGTAATCACTTGGAGACAAGTAAAGCGTTGCGAATTCACCGTCTTTAAACTCATCTGCTAAGGCTGCATCACCACCTAATAGCTCGCGAGCTGAGTAATTGTGACCTTTAGCCTGAATCAGTTGGCCGTCAGTAATTGGACCAAATTGGCTTACGCGAGCATCGGCAGGGTGAACGATAACAGACTCGCCTTCAGCGATAGGGCGCATGCCTTCTTTCAATTCACGTACGAAGAATTCATTGAATGTTTTAAAGTGCTTTGGATCGCTATGCAGAGCTTCATCCATGTTCACTTTGTATTGCTTGATGAACCAGTTGATGATCGCTGTCGTTAAGCCGCCCGCTTTAGCAGACGCAAGTTTGCCGACTAGACGAGTCAGTCCATGTTGTGGAATCCAGTACTGCAATCCAACTTTAATCTTATCCATTGTATTAATTTTCCAATGCTATTTGTTGTTCAATTAAATCTGTCGATGATGCTTTAGGGCGCGAGATGTTACTTAAATTCGCGCCAATTGTCAGTAAATGCACACATTTGTTCACAAAAACGCGATTAGAGATCCGCTTTTTTGTTGCGTGAATACTGACGGTTATCTTTGTTATTTGCCATGCTTTCAATGATGCGATGGTAGTTGTCGAAACGCAGTCGACTGATCTTTCCATCTTCAACAGCCTCGCGCAGGATACAGCCAGGGTCATCATTGTGCTTGCAGTCGCGGAACTTACAGCCGCCAAGGTAAGGCTTGAATTCGATGAAGGCTTCAGTGATTTCGTCCGCTTCAAGGTGCCATAGGCCGAACTCACGAACCCCTGGAGAATCGATAAGATCACCGCCAGAAGGGAAGTGGTACAAACGAGCTGCGGTGGTGGTGTGTTGGCCAAGACCTGAGTTCTCAGAGACTTCACCCTCTTCAATGTCTAGCGTTGGCATTAACGCATTCACTAGGCTTGATTTACCCACACCAGACTGACCAACGAAGATGTTGATGCGATCTTTGAGCTCAGCTTCCAGCTCTTTGATGCCGTAGCTAGATTCTTTACTCACGAACATCACTTTGTAGCCGATCTTCTCGTACTCTTTAAGCGTCTCACGGTATTCCGCAATCTGTTCTTCGGTCAGCAAGTCTACCTTGTTCAGAACAACAAGAGGTGCGATGTTGACCGTTTCAGAAGCGATCAAGTAGCGATCGATAATATTAAGTGATAGCTCTGGTAGCACAGCCGATACGATAACCATTTGGTCAACGTTAGCCGCAACCGGTTTTAGGCCGTCGTAGTAATCAGGGCGAGTCAGCATTGAAGTTCTTGGTTCAACGGCTTCTACAACGCCAGAAATACCAGCCATGGATTCTAAGCCTGCACGCCAAGTCACTCGGTCACCAGAAACCAATGTCTCGATACTACGGCGTAAGTTACAACGATGAACTTCGTTTGTTTCAAGATCTTCGATATCAGCATGTTGGCCAAAGCGCGTAATCACGAGTCCGCTTTTGGTTCCGCCAAGCATGTTCTCATCCCATTGGATAGAATCTTCTTTCTTGAGTCGCTTGTTCTGGTTGCTACGTACTCGACGTACCTGACCTTTGGTTAACTTCTTTTTTTTAGCCACAATTTTTCACTTAACACATCTAACTTGATGATTGGGAACTCAAACTGGGTGTTGCTGGTGCCACATGATTTCGATGGCCCTAAAGCTAGTTTGAGTATAGTTATTTGGGTATAGTACCTCTTTTACACTTAAACAAATAGGCGACGCCTTATGTCCTTTAGCGATCAGAACCTAATTTGGGTAGATCTAGAGATGACAGGACTTGATCCTGAAACTCATAAAATCATTGAAATTGCGACTATCGTTACCGATAGTGAGCTTAACATCCTTGCTGAAGGACCTGTTTTGGCTATTCACCAACCTAAGAGTGAATTAGACAAGATGGACGAGTGGTGCACAACGACTCACACCGGCAGCGGCCTAGTGAAGCGAATCCAAGAAAGCACGGTTTCAGAGCAAGATGCCATCCAACAAACGATTGAGTTTCTTGAGAAGTGGGTACCAAAAGGTAAGTCTCCAATCTGTGGCAATAGCATCGGTCAAGATCGCCGCTTCCTATACAAGCACATGCCAGAATTGGAAGAGTACTTCCACTACCGTTATGTCGATGTAAGCACGCTGAAAGAGCTGACTCGTCGTTGGAAGCCTGAAGTGTTAGACGGTTTTTCAAAGTCTGGAAGTCACCTAGCACTTGATGATATTCGAGAGTCGATCGCAGAGCTGCAGTACTACCGAAAAACGATTATTAACATCTAGTCGGATAAAATGATCACGTTTATCTAACTTTTCAGGGACATAAGAGCTAATTTTTTTGCAAATCTGTGTGCTTTTACAGCAGTTGAGTAAAAAGTTTCGTAATTTTGCATTAAGGACTTGCATCACAAAAAAATGCTCTTATAATTCGCAGCCCTGAACGGCGAAAGACGTTTTCAGATTGCGATACTAGCTCAGTTGGTAGAGCGCAACCTTGCCAAGGTTGAGGTCATCGGTTCGAACCCGATGTATCGCTCCAATTTGTAGGTTATGGCGAAAGCGGTAATCGAAAGGTGAAAGACCTTTTATAATGCGATACTAGCTCAGTTGGTAGAGCGCAACCTTGCCAAGGTTGAGGTCATCGGTTCGAACCCGATGTATCGCTCCAAATTAAAGAATCATCAACTTAAATGATGCATCCGGACGCGGGATGGAGCAGCTTGGTAGCTCGTCGGGCTCATAACCCGAAGGTCGTCGGTTCAAATCCGGCTCCCGCAACCACATTACAGTTAAGCGCGACAGCGATTAACTTATGCGATACTAGCTCAGTTGGTAGAGCGCAACCTTGCCAAGGTTGAGGTCATCGGTTCGAACCCGATGTATCGCTCCAAATTCAATTCTTAGAAGTCATCTCCTTGAGAAAGTACTCAGAATGAAAATGGTTTAGTCTCATTGTCTTAAACAATGCATCCGGACGCGGGATGGAGCAGCTTGGTAGCTCGTCGGGCTCATAACCCGAAGGTCGTCGGTTCAAATCCGGCTCCCGCAACCACATTACAGTTAAACGCGATAGCGGTTAACTTATGCGATACTAGCTCAGTTGGTAGAGCGCAACCTTGCCAAGGTTGAGGTCATCGGTTCGAACCCGATGTATCGCTCCAAATTAAAGAATCATCAACTTAAATGATGCATCCGGACGCGGGATGGAGCAGCTTGGTAGCTCGTCGGGCTCATAACCCGAAGGTCGTCGGTTCAAATCCGGCTCCCGCAACCACATTACAGTTAAGCGCGACAGCGGTTAACTTATGCGATACTAGCTCAGTTGGTAGAGCGCAACCTTGCCAAGGTTGAGGTCATCGGTTCGAACCCGATGTATCGCTCCAATTTAAAGCCTCATTGTCTTAAACAATGCATCCGGACGCGGGATGGAGCAGCTTGGTAGCTCGTCGGGCTCATAACCCGAAGGTCGTCGGTTCAAATCCGGCTCCCGCAACCACATTACAGTTAAGCGCGATAGCGATTAACTTATGCGATACTAGCTCAGTTGGTAGAGCGCAACCTTGCCAAGGTTGAGGTCATCGGTTCGAACCCGATGTATCGCTCCAATTTAAAGCCTCATTGTCTTAAACAATGCATCCGGACGCGGGATGGAGCAGCTTGGTAGCTCGTCGGGCTCATAACCCGAAGGTCGTCGGTTCAAATCCGGCTCCCGCAACCACATTACAGTTAAGCGCAACAGCGGTTAACTTATGCGATACTAGCTCAGTTGGTAGAGCGCAACCTTGCCAAGGTTGAGGTCATCGGTTCGAACCCGATGTATCGCTCCAAATTAGTCTCCTAGAGACAAGACTCATTGACTTAAACAATGCATCCGGACGCGGGATGGAGCAGCTTGGTAGCTCGTCGGGCTCATAACCCGAAGGTCGTCGGTTCAAATCCGGCTCCCGCAACCACATTACAGTTAAACGCGACAGCGGTTAACTCATGCGATACTAGCTCAGTTGGTAGAGCGCAACCTTGCCAAGGTTGAGGTCATCGGTTCGAACCCGATGTATCGCTCCAAATTAGTCTCCTAGAGACAAGACTCATTGACTTAAACAATGCATCCGGACGCGGGATGGAGCAGCTTGGTAGCTCGTCGGGCTCATAACCCGAAGGTCGTCGGTTCAAATCCGGCTCCCGCAACCACATTACAGTTAAGCGCGACAGCGATTAACTTATGCGATACTAGCTCAGTTGGTAGAGCGCAACCTTGCCAAGGTTGAGGTCATCGGTTCGAACCCGATGTATCGCTCCAGCTTTCTTCTAAAAAAGCTAATAAGATACTTTAAACCACCGTGTTTTTCTTTAGATCACAGAGTTTAAAGGCGACCTTAGAGGTCACGCTCTTTCTTTAATGCTGCGAAGCATAATCCCCCAAAAAAGCAAATAATCCTCCATCATGGTGGATATTTTTTTGTCTTAAATTTTTCTTAGCAGCTGGAATGCTAGTAAACATCAGGTCTCTGAAGCAGATACTTGAGGTTTTTCACATCTATAAACAGACTTATCCACAAATAGTTCGATGTGGATAACTTGGTTGATAAAGTTATTTCAGGCTTAATTCTTTATATATCTCAAAAAGATCTTTCTTGTTTTCAATATATTAGCTGAATCATAGTGTTGGTAACTTGCTGTTTTTTATAAGGTTAGTTGTGTATCTTTAATTTGATAAAAGATCGTTAACTTGTTGTTTTTTGATCTTAATCATTTATCAGCACTGTGTTTAACTTTGTGCGGGTGTCGGAAGTTTACGAGAGATCTGAATTTTTTCCACATTGTTAAAATTGAGAACAAGGTCAAACATTGTTCTAAAATTATGTGCAACGGGTTGTCTTAAATATTGGACTGCTGATGTGGTGCAACGAGACAATCCTTGATACTTAAAGGGCTAGGCATCTCTTGGAAGGCCTTTCTCAACAATACGTATCAATCTATGCTTTTTAGTGGCGATTTTGCTGCTACCTTCTTGCGCGCTATTTGAGTTGGGTAACTGCTGTAGTTGTTTTTGCAAAGCCCACTCAATGTGAACGTCCAGTAAGTCACTTTCCCCTCGATGAGACTCAAGCGTTTCAACAATACGTTGTTGAAATGGTGCATTGCCCATCGCGACGAAAATATTGCGTAGCCATTGGGTGTGACCAATGCGTCTTATTGCTGAACCTTCCATTTTCTTCAGGAAGGTTGCTTCGTCCCAACTTGAAAGTGAAACGAGATCAGCTTCTTGGAAATCTTCTCTACGGTGGAAGTCAGTTTGTTCTGTGATATCAGCTTCACGATTCCACGGGCAAACTAATTGGCAATCATCGCAACCGTAAATACGGTTTCCTATCGCGTCTCGAAATTCTTCAGGGATCACGCCATCATATTCGATGGTTAAGTACGAGATACATTTGCGCGCATCTACAATGCCATCTGCAATAATGGCACCTGTTGGACAAGAAGTGATACATGCGGTGCATTTACCACACTGGTCAACACTAGGCTGATCGACTGGAAGAGGGATATTAACCAGTAGCTCTCCTAAGAAGAACCAAGACCCAGCGTCTTTATCGAGAATAAGCGAGTGTTTACCTGTCCAACCCAGTCCTGCTTTTTGAGCAAGCGGCCTTTCCAAGATAGGCGCTGAATCCACGAAAGGGCGTGAGTCTAAACCTTCGACCTCTTTCTCTATTCTTTGTCCCAGCTTTTTCAACTGGTTACGGAACAATTTGTGATAATCGCGGCCTAAAGAGTAACGGCTGATATAGCCTTGAGTGGTATCGCTTAGGTTAGAGGCAAATTGAGCTGCTGGTGGTAGGTAGTTCATTCGGGCGCTGATCACTCGAATGGTGCCAGGGTGAAGCTCATCAGGACGTGCTCGCATCATTCCATGTCGAGCCATCCAATCCATTTCGCCGTGATTACCCGCATCTAGCCATGCTTGAAGAGGAGCTTCGTGTTCACTTAAATCAACATCGCAGATGCCAACTTTTTGAAAGCCTAACTCTTTTCCCCAAATTTTAATTTTTTCAGCAAGATGGTCTAGGTTCATGGCTTGATTCTTATCGATTAAAATTAGGTTCGGCAAAAATGGGGGCGGATCTTAACGGATCTTAGTGGTATTGACCAGAACAGACGTGTTTTGAGCAGTATTTTTCATAGAACTTACACTTGAGTGCTTGTCTCCCAAAAGCATCACGGTTTACTATTCTTGTTCTTTTGATTTTTATATAGTCAACGATCGATTTTTAGAGAACGTATTCATGAGCACTAAACAATTTACTTTGAAAGATGAACAAGCAACGATTCAACTAGGAACGGAGCTTTCTAATCTTTGCTCACAGCAGACGACTATTTATCTGCATGGTGATCTTGGCGCAGGTAAAACGACGTTCAGTCGTGGCTTTGTAAAAGCACTTGGCCATCAAGGAAATGTAAAGAGCCCAACGTATACTTTAGTTGAACCTTATCAACTTGCAGATTGGCAGGTGTATCATTTCGACCTATATCGCCTAGCCGATCCTGAAGAACTCGAGTTTATGGGGATTCGTGATTACTTTACCCCTGACGCGATCTGTTTGGTTGAATGGCCTGAAAAAGGCTATGGCATGCTGCCAGAAGCGGACATGGATATTGATATTCGTTACCAAGACGATCACCGTATTGTTTCTTTAACCGCTAATAGTGAATACGGACAGCGCTTACTTAGTCAGTTGGAGTTATGTTGATTTCTAAACGCCTTTTTTCAACGGTAGCCATGATGGCTGCTGTTTTCTCTTTATTGTTTTCATCATTTGTTTCTGCGAATTCACTGAAAGGTTTGAGGGTTTGGCCCTCACCTGAAGAAACTCGTGTGGTTATCGATCTCAAATCAGAAGTCGACTTTAGCTATTTCACCTTGAGTAGCCCAAGTCGTTTAGTCGTCGATCTAAAAAATACTGAGTTAGCAACCAAGCTACCTGTCGTGGTGAAAGATAGCCCTGTGTTATCGAAAGTTCGTAAGAGCTCTCCACCGCAGAAAGGGACGTATCGCTTAGTTTTTGAATTAAAGAAATCCTCTAATGCAGAACTCTTTAAACTGAGCCCAACACCGGGTGGTCAATATGGTCACCGCTTGGTTATCGATCTTCCTCACGGTGCGAAGAGTAAGAGCAAACCAGCTACAACGCCGAGCAAGCCGACCGTAAGCAAAGACATTAATCAGGTTAAGCGTCAAAAAGACATTTTGATCGTGATTGATCCTGGCCACGGTGGTGAAGACCCGGGTTCGATTGGTCCTACGCGTAAATACGAAAAAGACGCGACTCTAAGCATTTCTAAAAAGCTCGCGGCACATCTCAATGCAGTGCCGGGAATAAAGACACGCTTAACACGTAATGCCGATTACTTTGTAAACCTGAACCGACGTGTTGCGATTGCTCGTGAGAATGAAGCTCACTTGATGATCTCTATTCACGCCGATGCTTTCACGACGCCTCAACCAAGAGGTGGTTCGGTGTTTGTATTGAATACTCGACGTGCAAATACAGAGATCTCTCGCTGGATTGAGAACAAAGAGAAGCAGTCTGAACTGCTTGGTGGTAGCGGTGCGGCTTTCACCGGCAATATCGATGATAAGAACGTGAACCAAACCTTGTTGGATTTGCAGTTCAGTCACTCGCAAAAAGAAGGTTATAAGCTGGCAACGGCAATTCTTTCTGAAATGGGTAAGGTTGCTAAGCTACACAACAGCAAGCCGATTAACACCAGTTTGGCAGTATTACGTTCACCACAGATTCCATCAGTACTTGTCGAAACTGGCTTTATTTCGAACCCGACGGAAGAGAAACTGCTTTTCCAGCGTTCGCACCAAGACAAACTAGCGCGTGCTGTAACCAAAGCCGTGGTGAAGTATTTAAAAGCTAACCCACCTGAAGGGATTATCTTGTCGAATGCAACATCATCAACGGGCAGTGTAAGCCAACATAAAGTGTCTCGTGGCGAATCTTTATCGGTGATCGCGAGCAAATATGGCACATCAACGCAGGCCTTGATGAAACTGAACAATCTGAAATCAAGCAGCCTAGCGATCGGCCAAGTGCTTAAGATTCCGGGCAACGCTTCAAGTTCATCATCAAGCAGTGCTGTTAAAACGAAAACTATTACTCACACGGTTAAGTCTGGAGAGTACCTAGGCAAGATAGCCAGCCGCTACAAAGTATCGGTGGCAGATATCAAACGTGAGAACCGCTTGAAATCAGAGACGGTGAGAGTGGGCCAAAAGTTACGTATTACGGTTGAAGTTAAAGATGTCCCTCTGCGCAAACATAAAGTCGCAAGAGGCGATTACCTTGGCAAGATTGCGTCAAAATATGGCGTGAGCGTTAACAGTATTCGCCAAGCGAACAAGCTACGCTCTGATGAACTGGCGATAGGCCAAGTTCTGATTATTCCGCATAAATAATTTTGGTAACAACTCAGTGACTTCAAGCGCGAGAATACTAACTTAGAAGTGCGAACATAAACGTATAAGCGTTTTCATCAATGGCAGTAAGGTAGCAATTAATATGACGATCAAAATACTGCCAGCTCGCTTAGCGAACCAAATCGCAGCGGGTGAAGTGGTAGAAAGGCCAGCCTCTGTTGTAAAAGAGCTGGTTGAGAACAGTTTGGATTCTGGTGCGACACGTATCGATATTGATATCGAGAAAGGTGGCGCCAAGATGATCCGCGTTCGTGACAACGGTAAAGGCATCGTTAAAGATGAGCTTGCCTTGGCACTGAGTCGTCATGCTACCTCCAAAATCCACACTCTTGATGACCTAGAGGCAATTGTCAGCCTTGGCTTCCGTGGTGAAGCGCTGGCGAGTATCAGCTCTGTTGCGCGCTTAACTATGACTTCACGCCCTGCGACTCAAGATCAAGCGTGGGCTGCACACAGTGAAGGCCGAGATATGCAGGTGAAACTGCAGCCTGCGGCGCATCCCATTGGCACCTCTGTTGAGGTGTTGGACTTGTTCTTCAACACGCCTGCTCGTCGCAAGTTCTTGCGTACCGAGAAAACCGAATTCACGCATATTGATGAGCTGTTGAAACGCATCGCACTGAGCCGTTTTGATGTGACGATCAACCTTCGTCATAACGGCAAGATGATTCGTCAGTATCGTGCGGCAAAAACGGATGTTCAGGCTGAGAAACGTATCGCTGCAGTGTGTGGTAATGCGTTTGTTCGTCACATGCTTAAGATTGAACTTGAACATCAAGGGTTAAAACTTCATGGCTGGATCACTACGCCTGAAGGGGCAAGACAGCAAAGTGATCTGCAATACTGCTATGTGAATGGCCGTATGATGCGTGACAAACTGATCAATCACGCGATTCGTCAAAGCTACGAGACCAGTCTGCGTCCAGACCAATTCGCAACGTATGTGTTGTTTATTGAGTTGGACCCACATCAAGTCGATGTGAATGTTCACCCTGCTAAACATGAAGTGCGTTTCCATCAAGCGCGCCTTGTGCATGACTTTATTTACCAAGCATTGAGTGATGGCTTAGCACAGAGCAAGCAGATCGATGCTGCACCTATCAATCAGTCTGCTTTCCACCAATCAGAAGCGCCGAATTATCAACAAGATGGTTCGATGTCTGATATTGGTAATACCGCGGGGTTCTCTGAGCCAGCAAACAGAACACCGACTAACTCGGATTATGCATCGGTCTCAGATAGGGAGCGACACGCCATTGAGCAAACACCAGCCTACCCAAGAAAAGCCGAATCTGAGCAGGCTCATGATAAGCCTCAACACAGCGTTAATGATGGTGGGCGACACTATGCTTCATCAAGCAGTCCAAGTTCATCAGCTGGCCGAAGCTCGTCTGCCAGTGAAAGTAGTTTTACAGGATCGCCTCGCCAAGAGTGGATAGAGTCTCGATCTGCACCGAAGAAAGAAAAAGAACCACACCAACATCATGCTGAGCCAGCACCTTCAAAGCGCGAAGTTAAGGCCTATAAAGAGCTTTTAAAAACGCCAGACTTTGATGAGCACACTGTGGAATTCACCTCTCCTCAAGAACAGGTGGTGCAAACAACGCCTGCAGAAGCAGAGATGGTTCCACAAAAAACAGTTAGCTTGAAGCCAAGAGCACCAGTGACGGATTTAGGGAAAGCGGTTTCGATTGTTGATCGTCAATATCTCGTGATGGGCAATAAGAATGGCTGTGTCTTGGTTTCTTTAGCCAAGGCTGAATTATTGCGTGTTGTTGGTCAGCTTGATACTCGAGATGGCGGGTTAAAAAGCCAACCGTTATTGGTTCCGTTATCTATCAAGCTTGGTAGCGAGTTGGTTGAGGTTGCGAAAGCGCTGAGTCCAACATTGGCATTGCTGGGTATTGAGCTTAAAGCTCGAAACAGTGAAGCTGTGATGGTGATGGGTGTACCGTCTCCTTTGAGGCAGCAAAACTTACAAATTCTGATCCCAGATCTGTTATCGTACGCGGCTTCAATAAATACCCAGAGTGTAATGAAGCAGTCTAACGACCTGTTGCCATCCTTGGTTAACTGGATCGGGATTCAAACCGCACAAGTAAAAAGCGACTACACTTTATCTGAAGCGGTTCAATTAGTTGGGGAACTTGAACAACTTTGGCATGGTCTACTTCCATTAGATGATCCAGAGTTTGTTAATCCTATCGACTTTTCAGCGACTATTGCGGCATTTATGGCTTAATTTACGAGTACATTAAGCTTATTTACGGCTTCGGCTGTTTATGATTTAACTTTTGGCGATGACACCCCTTTTTAGCGGAATGTATCGCGATATAAAGCCCTTTGCTAAAAAGCGCTATAACAGAGAAACAAATACTAAATATCATGACTGAAAAATTACCTTTAGCGTTGTTTTTAATGGGCCCAACGGCATCAGGAAAAACAGATTTAGCTATCCGCTTACGTCAGAAATACCCAGTAGAGATCATCAGTGTCGACTCGGCATTGATCTACAAAGACATGGATATCGGCACCGCTAAACCGGATGCGGAAGAGCTTGCGCTCGCGCCTCATCGCTTGATTGATATCCTGGATCCAAGCGAAGCGTACTCTGCGGCAGATTTTCGTCGTGATGCGATCAATGAAATGAATGCAATTGTAGCGGAAGGCAAAATTCCGCTGCTTGTTGGCGGAACCATGCTTTACTACAAGGCATTGTTGGAAGGTTTATCGCCATTACCCGCAGCGGATCAAGAGATTCGTAAGCAGATTGAAGCGGAATCTATCGAGCAAGGTTGGCAGGCTCTGCATGATCAATTAAGAGAGATAGATCCCGTATCCGCTGAAAGAATACACCCAAATGATCCACAAAGGCTTTCAAGGGCATTGGAAGTTTATCGAATTTCGGGTAAAACATTAACTGAGCTAACTCAAACGAAAGGCGATAGCCTGCCATTTCGTGTAAAACAATTTGCTATAGCTCCCAAGGAAAGGACTGAACTCCATCGCCGCATTGAACTGCGTTTCGAGAAGATGATAGAAGCGGGTTTTGAAGAGGAAATGAAGGCGTTGTACGCCAGAGAAGATCTTCACCCTGAGCTACCATCGATCCGATGCGTTGGTTATAGGCAGATGTGGGATTATTTAGACGGTAATTGTGATTTAGACGAAGCGGTTTTCCGTGGTGTCTGTGCAACCCGTCAGTTGGCCAAGCGACAGATCACCTGGTTGCGCAGCTGGGATGATTTAACTTGGTTAGATAGCGAAAACATTGAACAAGCGTTAGAAACTCTTTCAGATGCAATAGCATCTGATTAGTATTGCTGTGTATAATGTGATCGCTTTTGCGTGAATATACTCTGGAAAGGATCCGTTATTGAGGCTTTTAAAAAATCACAGCCTTTCAATAACAACGGAGTTTTTTTATTCATTTAGCTCAGATGCAAAGGCCGCACCTTTTTGTGCACCACTAGCTAAATAATTACAACAAAATACAAATAAGGAAAATAAAATGGCTAAGGGGCAATCGCTACAAGACCCATTCCTAAATGCACTCCGTCGTGAGCGCATTCCAGTCTCTATCTATCTTGTTAACGGCATTAAGCTGCAAGGTCAGATCGAGTCTTTCGATCAATTCGTGATCTTATTGAAGAACACTGTAAACCAAATGGTTTACAAGCATGCGATTTCTACTGTGGTACCTGCACGTGCAGTAAGTCACCACAGCGGCGAGCAACGCACGCCATCTGATCGTCCAGAGAAGACTGAAGATTAATCGTTCAATTGATACAGCTTGCGCTGTAATAAGGAGTTGGTTGCTTGTTTGACCGTTATGAATCCGGCGAGCGAGCCGTACTTGTTCATATCAACTTCACGCAAGAGGGAGAATGGGAAGACCTGAGCGAATGTGAAATGCTGGTCTCCTCAGCGGGGGTAGAAACGCTACAAGTTATTACTGGTAGTCGACAATCCCCACTCCCTAAATACTACGTTGGAGAAGGTAAAGCCCTAGAAATCGCACAAGCTGTTCAGCTAACTGGTGCTGAAATTGTGATTTTTAACCACTCCCTCTCTCCTGCCCAAGAGCGAAACCTCGAGCAATTGTGTAAATGTCGTGTGATTGATCGCACGGGTTTGATCTTAGATATCTTTGCACAACGTGCACGAACTCATGAAGGTAAGCTACAAGTTGAGCTCGCTCAGCTTCGTCATATCTCTACTCGACTGATTCGTGGTTGGACTCACCTTGAAAGGCAGAAAGGTGGTATTGGTCTTCGTGGTCCAGGTGAAACTCAACTGGAAACCGATCGACGTTTGTTGCGTGACCGTATAAAGGCAATATTACGTCGTTTAGCGAAAGTGGCTAAACAGCGTGAACAAGGACGACGTGCTCGTAATCGAGCTGAAATCCCAACAATTTCTTTGGTTGGTTATACCAACGCAGGGAAATCAACACTTTTCAATCGAATCACTAGTGCAGGTGTTTATGCTGCAGACCAACTGTTTGCAACCTTAGACCCAACACTACGTAAGATTGATTTGGCAGATGTCGGGCCTGCAATTCTCGCAGATACCGTAGGTTTTATCCGTCATCTACCACACGACTTGGTCGCTGCGTTCAAGGCTACGTTACAAGAGACGCAGGAAGCTGACATTTTGTTACATGTTGTTGATGCCAGTGACGACCGCTTTCGTGAGAACATTCAGGCGGTTCATGAAGTATTAGAAGAAATCGATGCTCATGAAGTGCCAACCCTTGTAGTCATGAATAAGATTGACTGCATGGAAGACCAAAAACCTCGAATTGAAAGAGACGAAGAGGGCGCACCTCGCGCTGTTTGGGTTTCTGCAATGGAAGGAGAAGGTATTGAACTGCTGTTCGAAGCTTTAACTGAGCGTTTAGCTAGCCAGATGGTTCAATTCCGGTTGTGTATTCCACATCAACATCAGGGTCGTATTCGCAGCTTATTCTTCGAGATGAAATGTATTCAACAGGAAGAGTATGATGAAAATGGTAACTTGTTGATAGATATCCGAATGCAACAAATAGATTGGTCTAAACTTGAAAAAAGAGAAGGGGCGCTCTTAGGTGACTTTATCGTTACCAAAGAGACTGCTACAGTATAACGTCATATCAAATGATGGAGCTTTCTAATGGCGTGGAATGAGCCTGGAAATAACAACAACGGCGATAATAACGGCCGCGATAATGACCCTTGGGGTAATAAAAATAATCGCGGCGGCCGAGATCAAGGACCGCCAGATCTAGACGAAGTTTTTAGCAAACTAAGTCAAAAGTTAGGTGGCAAGTTTGGTAAAAAGGGTGGCAACGGACCATCTATCGGTGGTGGCGGCGCAATTGGCTTTGGTGTCATTGCCGTTATCGCGATTGCTATCTGGTTCTTCGCGGGTTTCTACACCGTTGGCGAAGCAGAAAGAGCAGTAGTACTTCGACTGGGTCAGTTCGACCGTATCGAAGAACCTGGTCTTAACTGGCACCCACGCTTCATCGATGAAATCAGTGATGAGCAGCTAGTAAACGTTCAAGCGATTCGTTCTCTACGTGCGTCAGGCACCATGCTGACTAAAGACGAAAACGTTGTGACCGTTGAAATGGGTGTTCAATACCGTGTTTCTGACCCATACAAGTACTTGTATCGTGTAACGAATGCGGACGATAGCTTACGCCAAGCGACAGATTCTGCGCTTCGTGCAGTAATTGGTGACTCACTGATGGATAGTATCCTGACAAGTGGTCGTCAACAGATTCGTCAAAGCACTCAAGAAACGCTAAACCGTATTATCGATAGCTACGATATGGGTATTCTTATTGTTGACGTGAACTTCCAGTCAGCACGTCCACCTGAGCAAGTTAAAGATGCATTCGATGATGCAATCGCGGCTCGTGAGGATGAAGAGCGTTTCGAACGTGAAGCTGAAGCATACCGAAATGACATTCTTCCCAAAGCAACAGGTCGTGCTGAGCGTTTGAAGAAAGAAGCGGTGGGTTACTCAGAGCGCACAGTTAATGGTGCTCTAGGTCAAGTAGCTCAGTTCGAGAAACTGCTACCTGAATACCAAGCAGCTCCTGAAGTAACACGTAACCGTATGTATCTAGATACAATGGAAAAAGTGTACTCAAGCACATCTAAAGTCCTGATTGATTCTGAATCAAGCGGTAACTTGCTATACCTACCAATTGATAAGCTAGGCGCTCAAGGTGGTTCTCAGTCGGGCACTCGCCCTGCAAAAGCACCATCAACTTACGATCAAATTGAGTTAGAAACTCAAGCGGATCCAAAGTCTAGCACTCAAACTCGTTCAGACAGTTCACGCCAAGGGAGATACTAATAATGCGTAAATTAATGATCCCTGTATTAGTTGTGACGATTGCTCTTCTATTGATGTCACTGTTTGTGATTCAAGAAGGCGAGCGTGGCATGGTAATTCGTTTTGGTCGAGTTCTCGATGACAACGGCGTATCACGAATCTATGAACCAGGCCTGCACTTTAAACTGCCAATGTTTGATCGCGTAAAAGTACTTGATGCTCGTATTCAAACGATGGATGGTCGTTCTGACCGTTTCGTAACATCAGAGAAAAAAGACGTTCTAATTGATACTTACGCAAAATGGCGTATTGCTGATTTTGGACGTTTTTATCTGAGTACTGGCGGCGGCAATATCATGACGGCAGAAGCACTTCTTGAGCGTAAAGTGACAGATGTTCTTCGTTCTGAAATCGGTTCTCGTGAAATTAAGCAGATCGTATCAGGCCCTCGTAATAAAGACATCCTGCCAGACTCTGCTGATAGCGAAGTTGTTACAACGGTAGCGGCTGCAGAAGCTTTAGAAGTTGATGGCGAACGCGATAAGATCATGGAAAACGTTCTATCTGGAACGTCAGAAAGTGCGATGGCTGATTTAGGTGTTGAAGTTGTTGATTTCCGAATGAAGAAGATTAACCTTCCTGACGAAATCAGTGAATCTATCTACCGCCGTATGCGTGCAGAACGTGAATCGGTTGCTCGTAGACACCGTTCTCAAGGTCGTGAGAAAGCAGAAGTTATCCGTGCTCAAGCTGAGCTAGAAGTAGCGACTGTTCTTGCGGAAGCTGACCGTACTGCTCGAGTGACTCGTGGTGATGCTGATGCAGAAGCTGCGAAGATCTACTCTGACGCGTACAACAAGGACCCTGAGTTCTTTGGCTTCATGCGTTCACTGCAAGCTTATGAGACATCATTTAGCGATAAGAGCGACATTCTAGTACTGGATCCGAAGACAGACTTCTTCCAATACATGAATCAAGCAAGCGGTGTTCAAGCAAAATAAGCTGATTCGTTAGTTGAAAAGCGAACGCTTAGTTCAAGTAGCGAAATACACTAAAGTTAAAAAGGCTCCCACCATGGGAGCCTTTTTGTTTTCTGGCAGCTGAACATTCACTGTTTTGGAATCTCAGGGAAGCCGCTCAACAGCGTTGTGCTTTGAGATAGCCTAACGGTAAGTCATGAACGCGATAACCACTCCTGCAACAACAAGGCAGCCTCCGATACGGCGCAGCTGAGTGTCTGGCTGTTCACTGAGTTGAGCGACCATGTTTCTCCAACCATTGGGCGCAATTAAGGGACCAAGCCCTTCGACGATAAGAACAAGCCCAATAGCGAGCCAAATTGATTGAGACATGCTTCTGCCTTTTGTCTGTAAAAACACAATGATATCAGTATCTTTACACATCTTCGTTCGAATATCGCTGGTTTATTTTTGTACAGCGTTAACGTTTATGAACAAAAAGTGACTGCAAGAAGTGTGATTCAGTGCTAGAATCCATTTTTAATTAGCAACAGAAATTGGAAAGATGGGAAATAACGTAGTCGTTCTAGGCACCCAATGGGGTGATGAAGGTAAAGGTAAAATCGTTGACCTTTTAACTGAAGATGCAAAATACGTGGTTCGCTACCAAGGCGGTCACAATGCAGGTCACACACTTGTAATTGACGGTGAAAAAACCGTTCTTCACTTAATTCCATCAGGCATCCTACGTAATAACGTTAAATGTGTTATTGGTAACGGTGTAGTATTATCGCCTGACGCACTTCTTAAAGAAATGAAGCCTCTTGAAGATCGCGGTATTCCAGTACGTGAACGTCTTTTCATCTCTGAAGCTTGTCCTCTAATTCTTCCGTACCACATTGCTATCGACAACGCGCGTGAAATCGCTCGTGGCGCTAAAGCTATCGGTACAACGGGTCGTGGTATCGGTCCAGCTTACGAAGATAAAGTTGCTCGTCGCGGTCTACGCGTTGGCGACCTTTTCGATAAAGAAGCATTCGCTGAGAAGCTAAAAGAAGTTATGGAATTCCACAACTTCCAACTAGAGCACTTCTACAAAGCTGAAACAGTAAGTTACGAAGAAGTTCTTGAGCAAGCGATGAGCTACGCAGACATGTTAACTGCGATGGTTATCGACGTAACTGACGAACTAGACGCAGCACGTAAGCGCGGCGACAAGATCATGTTCGAAGGTGCTCAAGGTACGCTACTAGATATCGACCACGGTACTTACCCATACGTAACGTCTTCTAACACTACTGCTGGTGGTGTTGCTGCAGGTTCTGGTTTCGGTCCTCGTCACATCGGTTACATCCTTGGTATTACTAAGGCTTACTGTACTCGTGTTGGTTCAGGTCCATTCCCAACTGAGCTATACGATGGCCTTGAGAAGCAAGACCCAGTTGGTAAGCACCTAGGCGATGTTGGTCACGAGTTTGGCGCAACAACTGGTCGTCTACGTCGTACTGGTTGGTTCGATGCTGTTGCTATGCGTCGTGCAATCCAAATCAACTCTCTATCTGGTATGTGTCTAACTAAACTAGACGTTCTAGATGGCCTAGAAGAACTGAAAATCTGTACTGGTTACAAGATGAAAGACGGTTCTATCCTAGAAGTTTCTCCAATGGCTGCTGAGTCATTCGAAGAAGCGACGCCAATCTACGAAACAATGCCTGGTTGGTCTGAAAACACATTTGGTGCTAAATCTATCGACGCGCTTCCACAAGCTGCTCTAGATTACATCAAGCGTATCGAAGACCTAACTGGCGTTCCAATTGATATCGTATCAACTGGTCCAGATCGTAACGAAACTATCATCAAGGTTCACCCATACGGCGCATAATGCCTGTTGAGTGATTACCACAGCACGTAAAGTGCTTGATAATTAAATCGTTTCTAAAAGCCGACTTTATTAAGTCGGCTTTTTAATACCTGCAATTTAGTGTCGAAACGTTAGGTGATGATCTTTTGAACGCCATCTGGCAAAATATTGCCCATTAGCGGCAAGTTTTGTCTAAAGCCGTCAAGGTTATTGCCGATACAGATATCATGGAAAGTGAAGTTCACCCTGTTTTGGTGCGTGTAGACATTGTCTATCGCCCTCAATAGATAACTTTAGCGACAGATAATAGAGTGCAGGTATGAAGCTACGAATTGTAGCAGCTTCATTGATAATGGCGCTGAGCTCACCCTTGAGTCATGCTAATTTGGCTGATGTGGGAGAGCCTGTTCCAATCTATACAGAAGCTGAACTGATAAAATTAATCGAAAATAATCAACACCTAGAGCGAGTGAAAGCTGATAAGTGCCAGTTAGTCGAAGATATCGTTGCTCGTGCAACGCGTATTAGCTTGCCTTCTTATGAGTTTTTATACGGTGATATGCTGGCTTGGGGCGTGTGTGTTCCACAAGATGTAGAGCTTGGTCTTTACTATATGGAAAACGCAGCACATCAAGGCTTACCAGCGGCACTTGAACAGTTAGGACGTTATTATTCTCGTGGCACCTTGGTGCAACAAGACAAAGAGCGCGCGATTCCGTATCTACGTGAAGCGGCGTCTATGGGCAACTTAAGTGCGAGTATTCACTTAGCTGAACTGCTGTTGCGCGACTATGGTAGCCCGCTGGATTATGAAGATGCTTACCGTTGGTTATATAACTCGGTAACAGCAGACCAAAGACAGCACAAGCGTATTACTGTGCTTAGAAGTGGCTTAGAACAAAGAATGCCAGACAATATTATTGCTCGAGCGAAACGTCGAGATGTGTTCTGGTAATTGAGAAGGCTATTGAAGGTTGATGATTAACTCCTGCACTCGTTAATCATCAATATTAAGGTAGTTAGAAATAGAAAGGCCTCGTTGGTGAATACCTGCGAGGCCTTTTTGATTTCAACGGAAAGCCGTTCATTAACTATTGGTGTTATTGAACCACTTCACCTGACTCAATCACGGTATCACGAACGACTTTAGTGAAATCGAGCGCTTCTTGGCGGATCTTGTCTTCGTCTACCGTTAGCATGTCGCGATCTTTCATGATGATCTTGCCATCAACGATCGTGTGACGAACGTTGCCTGAGTTTGCGGAATACACTAACGCTGAATATGGGTTGTACACTGGCACCATGTTTGGAGCCTTAGTATCGATCACTATGATGTCCGCTAGCTTACCTGTTTCAAGAGAGCCGATCTTATCTTCCATATGTAGTGCTTTTGCTGCACCCATGGTTGCCATGTCGATCACTTTGATCGGCGGCATCGCTGCACGATCTTTGTTTACTAGCTTGTGAACCTTAGCTACTTGGTTGAACTCATCAATCGTGCTCAGTGTGTTACCCGACATTGGTCCGTCAGTACCTAAACCGATACGTACGTTCTCGTCATACATCTTAAGTGCTGGTGATACGCCTTTTGCCGATTTGATGTTGGCACTCATGTTATGAGCCACACCCATATCCGATTTCTTCACAAGTTCGATGTCATGGTCATCAACAAGGATCATGTGCGCACCAACTAGGTTCTTGTTTAGCGCACCGATGCTGTTCATGTACTGAACCGGAGATAAACCATCTGAGCGTTCTGCAATTTTCTCTTCTTCACGGTGCGACTCGGCAAGGTGAATCATTACTGGTACATCAAGCTCTAGTGACAACTTAGAAATCTTCTGCAGGATCTCTGTGGTGTTGGTGTAAGGGGCATGCGGCGCAAATGCTGGCGTAATACGTGGGTGATCTTTGTATTCTTCAATGAAGTTCAGCGCGTATTTGATGCCTTCTTCCGCATTGGCAGCATCGGCAACTGGGAACTTAATTACGGTTTCACCAAGAATGGCACGCATACCGATTTTATCGACGGTTTTTGCCACTTCATCCTCGAAGTAGTACATATCGGCATAAGTGGTCACGCCGCCTTTTACCATTTCAACGTTACCTAGGTTGGCACCAATACGCACCATATCGCGCGATACTAGCTTCTTTTCTAGTGGGAAGATGTAGCGGTGCAGGCGGTCTGGCACATCATCGGCCAGCGAACGGAAAACCGTCATCGATACGTGAGTGTGAGTATTGATAAGACCCGGCATCACGATATCACCATCAACGTCTAACACTTGCTTCGCTTGGTACTGCTTTTCCAATGAAGCATCACCAACAGCAATGATTTTGTTGTCTTTGACGACAACTGTACCGCTCTCATAAACCGTTTTGTCTTGGTTCATGGTGAGAACCATCGCATCGGTAATCATTAGGTCAGCTTTTTCCATTGCAGAACTTGCGAATGGGAACAGCGCTAGGCTCGCCATAGCTGAAGCCAATAGGGTGCGTTTTAATTTCATATCAATACTCAGAACAGGAGTTGGTAAAGTGCGTGGATAATAGTGTATTTCATTCATGGCGCAAACGTTTGTTTTATCGATTGCTTAAAAATCTGATGATAGTCCACAGCTATGAAGTGATGTTTCACAAAATGAAGATATGTATCAATCTGAGGTTATTTGAGGGTTTTCTAAAGCATATCTGTAGCTTACCTCTAGCATCAGATATACTAGGGGTATATACCTTCCTTGCTTAAGCAGGCCCGCCTATGTCAAAAAACACACCGATGTCAGAAAACACGACAGCTACAACCAATGTTGACCCTTTTGCCGACCGAGAGTCGAAAAATTACGACAACCCAGTACCAAGCCGAGAGTTCATTCTATCGTTTCTAACAGAAGCGAATATCCCAATGAACCGCAACGATCTATTCGAAGCTCTTGGCCTTGCTGGCGAGGAGCAATACGAAGGGCTGCGTCGCCGTTTACGTGCTATGGAGCGTGATGGACAACTGGTCTTTACTCGTCGCCAATGCTACGCACTACCTGAAAAGTTAGAGCTGATTAAAGGCTATGTGATTGGTCATAAAGACGGTCATGGCTGGGTTCGCCCAGATGGCAGCGTGGGTAAAGATAACGATATCTTACTTCCACATCACCAGATGAAAACCATCATGCATGGTGACTATGTATTGGCTCAGCCTACTGACAACAGTAAGCGTGGTCGTCGTGAAGGTCGTTTGGTTCGCGTACTTGAAGAGCGTACCACTCCGTTAGTGGGTCGTTTTTTCCTTGAGTACGGTCATTCTTACGTAGTTGCTGATGATTCACGTATCAGTCATGACATCCTAATTCCAACCGAGCATAAAGGCGGAGCTCGAATGGGTAATGTGGTTGTGATTGAAATTACGGATCGTGGCGGTCGTTCTCGTAACATGATGGGCAAGGTGACTGAAGTTCTTGGTGAGAACATGGCGCCGGGTATGGAAACGCAGATCGCGATCCGTACTCACCAGATCCCACAAGAGTGGCCTGAAGCGGTTGATAAGCAAATCGAAAACCTAGGTGAACATGTTCCTGAAGAAGCAAAAGAAGGCCGTGTTGATCTGCGCAAGCTGCCACTGGTTACCATTGATGGCGAAGACGCGCGTGATTTCGATGATGCGGTTTTCTGTGAAGCGAAGAAAGGCGGAGGCTGGCGCCTATGGGTGGCGATTGCTGACGTAAGTTACTACGTTCGCCCAGATACAGCGTTAGACAAAGAAGCGATTAACCGTGGTAACTCGGTATATTTCCCATCGCAAGTTGTGCCTATGCTGCCAGAAGTACTTTCTAATGGCCTGTGTTCATTGAACCCGCAAGTAGACCGTCTGTGTATGGTGTGTGAGATGACTATCTCAGACAAAGGTAAGCTATCGGGCTACAAGCACTACGAAGCGGTAATGAACTCTCATGCTCGTCTTACTTACAACAAAGTAGGCGCGATCCTAGATGGCAACGAAGAGCTTCGTGAGCGTTACGTTCAAGAAGTGCCGCATCTAGAAGAGTTGCATAAAATGTACAAAGTGCTGAAGAAGACTCGTGATGAGCGTGGTGCGATTGAGTTCGAAACAGTAGAAACCAAGTTTATCTTTAATGCGGATCGTAAGATTGACCGTATTGAACCTGTTGTTCGTAACGATGCACACAAGATCATCGAAGAGTGTATGATTCTTGCGAACATCGCATCGGCGTCTTACGTAGAAAAAGCGAAAGAGCCGGCTCTGTACCGTGTTCACGAAACTCCAGGTGAAGAACGCTTAATGGGCTTCAAGAGCTTCTTAAGTGAATTAGGTTTAACACTGGAAGGTGGTCTGTCGCCATCTCCGGTAGACTACGCACAACTGATGCAACAGATTAACGAGCGTGAAGATCGTGAGTTAATCCAAACCATGCTATTGCGTTCAATGAAGCAAGCGGTCTACAACGCCGATAACGCAGGTCACTTTGGTTTAGCTCTTAAGCGCTATGCTCACTTTACCTCGCCGATTCGTCGTTACCCTGACTTGCTATTGCACCGTGCGATTAAGTACCTAATTGCGAAAGAAGGTGGTCGTAACAGTGAACGTTGGACGCCAACGGGTGGTTACCACTACACTTTCGATGATATGGACTTCTACGGCGAGCAGTGTTCTATGACTGAGCGTCGTGCTGATGATGCAACGCGTGAAGTGAACGACTGGCTGAAATGTGAATACATGCAAGACCATGTCGGTGAAGTGATGGATGGCGTGATTGCCAACGTGACTGGCTTCGGTTTCTTTGTACGTCTAACGGAACTGCACATTGATGGTTTGGTACACATCTCTGCGCTTGCGAACGATTACTACCAATTTGATGCTGTTGGTCAGCGTCTGGTTGGTGAAAGCTCAGGTAACATCTACCGCTTGGGTGATTCGGTTAAAGTGAAGGTTTCTGCAGTTAACTTAGAAACTCGCCAAATCGACTTTGACTTAGAAGACACCGATCGTCAGCCGCGTGGTAAAGGCAAAACAGCCAAGAAGCGTGCAGCAGAAGCGATGAAAAAAGCGAAAAGCAAGAAGCGCTCTGCGGTGAAGAGCAATAAGCCGGGCGTTTCAGCGAAGCCTTTAGTCGAGCCAACTAAGCGACCAGATGGAAGCAGCGAAGGCCCAGCTAAGAAGAAAAAGTCATCGAACAAAACTGGTGCTGCTAAAGCGCGTGCTAAGAAAAAGCGTGCTGCAACCCGTAAGCCAAAGGCTGATAAGTCTTAAGACAAGGTCATTAAGGCGCTGTGCTAATTAGCTATAGCGCCTCACTCAGTTAATATGAGCGTATCTAAATGCGAGGGTATCAGGCGGAAGATGCATGCTCTCGAAATAAACAATACAGAGATGAATACGTCGGTTTGATGTCATTCTTCTCTGAGCAATAAGAGTAATTTGAGACAATGAGTAACGAATTTATTTACGGTATTCACGCGGTGAAAGCCGTACTAGAAAAAGATCCAGCACGTTTTATCGAAGCGTATGTACTGAAAGGTCGCCAAGACGAGCGTCTTCTTCCATTACTAAATCAACTGCAACAGTTCGGTGTGTCGATCCAACAGATGGGCCGTAAGCCGCTTGATGAAAAAGCACAAGGTGCGAATCACCAAGGTATTATCGCTAAGGTGAAGCCTGCTAAGCAGCTTAATGAAACTCACCTAGACGACATTTTAGCGCAGCACGAACAACCGCTATTGTTAGTTCTAGATGGCGTAACAGACCCTCACAACCTAGGTGCTTGTCTGCGTAACGCGGATGCGGCGGGTGTGGCGGCAGTTATCGTACCGAAAGACCGTTCTTCGCCGTTAACGGCAACAGTTAGCAAAGTAGCGTGCGGTGCAGCTGAAACAGTTCCTCTAGTACGTGTAACTAACCTGGCTCGCACAATGCGTGCACTGCAAGAACAAGGCGTATGGTTTGTGGGCACGGCAGGTGAAGCAACGCATGACATCTACCAAGCAAAACTAACAGGCCCACTTGCGGTTGTGATGGGCGCAGAAGGTGACGGTATGCGTCGTCTAACGCGTGAAACCTGTGATGACCTGATCAAGATCCCGATGGCTGGTAGCGTATCAAGCCTGAACGTGTCTGTGGCGTCTGGTATTTGTTTGTTTGAAGCGGTACGTCAGCGCCTAGCTCAATAACCTTCGACGGAACACAGTATAGCGACTTAAGTATCTGAATTTATTAGCGCTCACCACTTGCTGGTGGGCGTTTCTTTTTAGGCTGTTATGAAAGAAGTGATTGGTTTGTCAGATGGCAAGGGGCTGTTGCTCTTTCGTGGTTGAATTTTGTTCGAGATAAAATCGTTTTAGGCGCGGCGAAGAGTATATAGCCTAGTCATTCTAAGCAAATATTCTTCAACAAAGCATAAAACGATTTTAGCCGAACCCTTCGGGCAGCCTTTGTGGTTCATTTCTACTGCGTTATCGGCTTTTTATGTAGGCTAGCTACACGTCAAAGCCTCTGTCTTGTATAAATTTCCCACAAAGAGCTGCAAAAGCCAGCTCGAAAGATTAACAGCCCCTAAATGGCGAAAGAAAAACTGTTTCATTATTCGCCAAATACCGCTTGCCAATACAGGGTTCTTTCTATAATATTTGCCGTCCTTAAAACTCGGTCATTTATCTTTAGTTCCTTGCTTCCTCTGGACGACCGGGCCACTCGTGGAAGCTAATAATCCGTAAGGAGCAACCAAATGCGTCATTACGAAATCGTATTCATGGTTCACCCTGATCAAAGCGAGCAAGTTGCTGGCATGATCGAGCGTTACACTGGTTCTATCACTGAAGCTGGCGGTACTATCCACCGTCTAGAAGACTGGGGTCGTCGTCAAATGGCTTACCCAATCAACAAGCTTCACAAAGCTCACTACGTTCTTATGAACGTTGAAGCTGGTCAAGAAGTGATTGACGAGCTAGAAACTGCTTTCCGTTTCAACGATGCAGTTCTACGTAACATGATCATGCGCACTAAAGGCGCTGTGACTGAGCAATCTATTATGCTTAAGCAAAAAGAAGAGCGTGCAGAGCGTGCTCCTCGTCGTGAAGAGCGTACAGAAGCTAAACCAGAAGCAGCTGCTGAGTAATTCTTTTTTGGCTTAATGCCTTAAAAAATTCTCAACTTGTTTTAGGTCGTTGATAGTTATTTCGATAATTGTGAAAGACCGCTTTACTAAATTTAAGATCAGGAGATAGCCCATGGCTCGTTTCTTCCGTCGTCGTAAATTCTGCCGTTTCACTGCAGAAGGCGTACAAGAGATTGACTACAAAGACGTAGCAACTCTTAAAAACTACATCACTGAAGCTGGTAAAATCGTACCTAGCCGTATCACTGGTACAAGCGCTAAGTACCAGCGTCAACTAGCTCGCGCTATCAAGCGTTCTCGTTACCTAGCTCTACTACCGTACACTGACAAGCATCAGTAATCGGTAATAGTTAATAATAGTTTAAGAGGACTAAGATAATGCAAGTTATTCTACTTGATAAGATCGGTAACCTAGGTGGCCTTGGCGACCAAGTAAACGTTAAATCTGGTTACGCTCGTAACTTCCTTATCCCACAGGGTAAAGCAGTTATGGCAACTAAAGACAACGTTGCTATGTTCGAAACTCGTCGTGCTGAACTAGAAGCTAAAGTTGCTGAGCAACTAGCTGCTGCTGAAGCTCGTGCAGAGAGCGTTAACACTCTAGAAGGCGTTTCAATCGCTTCTAAAGCTGGTGACGAAGGTAAACTATTCGGTTCTATCGGTACTCGTGACATCGCTGACGCTATTACAGCGGCAGGTGTTGCAGTAGCTAAGAGCGAAGTACGCCTACCTGAAGGCGCTCTACGTAACATCGGCGAATTCGAAGTAAGCATCCAACTTCACTCTGAAGTTTTTGCTACTGCGAAAATCGCTATCGTTGCAGCTGAGTAATTTCAGTACCAAGACGAATTCTTTCTTTATGAAAGTTTTAAACACCAGCTTCGGCTGGTGTTTTTTTATGTCTGGAATATAGGAAAAATAAGGGAAGGTTAAAGTAAGCAAAAAGCTTACGGTGATCCATAAGCTCTTATTGCTGAACAGACAGTACCGTTAAGAATGGAATTGCTCTGAAGATAAGAATTAGTTTTAACATTAGAATTGGAAGAGCAGGTTAATCGATAGTACAGAGTCTTCTTTGCTTAACCCTTCAGGTACCTTATCGTGGTATTGGCGAGAGTGAGCGATTTTAAGTGCGATATTGTCAGTAATATCGTTGATCGCTTCTAACTCGGTATCGAACTTCAAGTTACTGTGACCAGACACCAGCGTCACATCGGCTTTCAGCTGCAAATTCTTCAACACCTGCCAAGACGTATTCACGTTGCCACGAAAAATCGCTTCTTCAACAATCTCGGGGAAGATGATGTCATCATCGTCTAATTCATCGAGATTAGGTTCTTGGTAACGAAAACCCGGACCTACTTCGACTTCCAACACAAACTCTTCGGTATTCGAAAACTGGTAACCCAAACCACTAGATACTGTGTAGTCCTTAAAGTAGGCGCTGTATCGAGAGTCGACACCTTTAAAGCTGCCGTAAAGATAGGTTTTAGGGCTTAACTTGTAGTCACTCTGAGCTGAGTAAGTCGATTGCCTTTTATCTTCTTCACCGTCTTTGTAGAGGTTGTAGTATTTCCATTCGCCACTGGTTCTGTGACGGCCAGCCGTATACTCACCGTTTAGGCGTGCATTCAACGAACGTGAATCAGAATTACCAGTATGCGACTGATATCCAAATTCGACTTCAGTTTTGAGTGGGCTTGGCAGTTCTGTGTCACTCGTATCACTTGGTGCGATATCCATATCTTTTTCTTCAGGTGTCGGTGCAACGACGATCGGCTCAGTAGTAGGTTCTGGTACTACTATAGAGTCGAGGATTGCATCAACAGAGCCTTTAGCATCATCAGCGAAGGCCATCGGAGTGCTCAGGAGACCAGTGCTTAGAAGACCAGTGCTCAGAGCCAATAATTTGGACACGCATACCTCAGTTATACAGTGAATGAATGGAAGGATCGTAATGCTACCCTTGGTTAATTCCGTCAGCAATAAGTAAATTCTTCCTGAAGAATAAAACAAACTCATAGGATCGGATTACAAATGAGTGTTCTTGGGTATAATGAACGATCATTATTAGTTATTGAGTGTAGTCATAGTGGATACCAAAAGTCAGAAATCAGCCAACGATCAGGTGGACGCCATCAAGGTCCCGCCACATTCATTAGAAGCTGAGCAATCTGTGATTGGCGGTTTGTTATTGGATAACGAACGCTGGGATACGGTTGCCGAAAAGGTTGTGGCCAAAGACTTTTATAGTCGTCCTCACCGTCTGATCTTTGAAGCGGTAAAAGATATCCTTGAAGAGAGCTCTCCTCTGGATCTTATTACACTCTCTGAACACTTAGAGCTACGCGAGCAACTTGAAGAAGTGGGTGGCTTTGCTTACCTAGCTGACTTAGCTAAAAACACACCAAGTGCAGCAAATATCAATGCTTATGCAGATATCGTGGCACAGCGTGCACTTGTTCGTAGCCTAATTGGTGTCGCGAATGAGATTGCGGATTCTGGTTATGACCCACAAGGTCGTACATCGGAAGAGCTGGTTGATCTTGCGGAAAGTAAAGTCTTCGCGATTGCTGAAGGCCGTGCAAGTGAAAACGAAGGTCCGCAAAACGTTGATAGCATTCTAGAGAAGACGCTAGAACGTATCGAAATCCTATACAAAACGCCACAAGATGGTGTGACAGGTGTCGATACGGGTTTCAACGACCTCAATAAAAAGACGGCTGGCCTGCAAGGTTCTGACTTAATCATTGTCGCTGCTCGTCCATCGATGGGTAAAACGACCTTCGCGATGAACTTATGTGAAAACGCGGCGATGAAGCAAGATAAGCCCGTATTAATCTTCTCGCTGGAGATGCCAGCTGAACAGCTGATGATGCGTATGCTTGCGTCACTTTCTCGCGTAGACCAAACCAAGATTCGTACTGGTCAATTGGACGATGAAGATTGGGCTCGTATCTCGTCGAGTATGGGTATTCTGATGGATAAGAAGAATATGTATATCGATGATAGCTCGGGTCTAACGCCAACAGAAGTTCGTTCTCGTGCTCGACGTATTGCTCGTGAACACGATGGTATCTCTATGATCATGATAGATTACCTTCAATTAATGCGTGTACCTTCATTATCAGATAACCGTACTCTTGAAATCGCCGAAATCTCTCGCTCATTGAAAGCGTTGGCGAAAGAACTGAACGTTCCGGTTGTCGCACTTTCTCAGCTTAACCGTTCCCTAGAGCAACGTGCTGATAAGCGCCCAGTAAACTCGGATTTGCGTGAATCAGGTTCGATCGAGCAAGATGCCGATTTGATCATGTTTATCTATCGTGATGAGGTTTATAACCCAGATAGCTCACTGAAGGGCATTGCTGAGATCATCCTTGGTAAACAGCGTAACGGTCCTATCGGTTCGGTTCGTCTGACATTCCAAGGTCAACATTCCCGATTTGATAACTATGCAGGTCCTGCATTTGATGATGAGTAATCGTTAATGACGTATATGAAAGCAGCGACAGCAAGCATTGATCTTAGTGCGTTGGAACATAACCTTCGCCAAATCAAGTCGAAGGCTCCGCAATGTAAAGTCATGTCGGTTGTGAAAGCGAATGGCTACGGACACGGCTTACTGCATATTGCTAAGCACTCAAAGAACTCAGATGCGTTTGGTGTAGCTCGTATTGAAGAAGCCTTACAACTGCGTGCTGGTGGTATTGTTCAGCCGGTTTTATTGCTAGAAGGTTTTTACTCTTCAGGCGATTTACCAATATTGGTGACCAATAACATCCAAACCGTGGTGCATTGTGAAGAGCAACTGAGCGCTCTAGAAAATTCAGTTCTAGAATCACCCGTTGTGGTGTGGCTGAAAGTTGATAGCGGCATGCATCGCTTAGGTGTTCGTTCTGAACAATATCAAGATTTCGTTGAGCGCCTGCATCAATGTCCTAACGTGGCTAAGCCTTTGCGTTACATGAGCCATTTTGGCTGTGCTGATGAGTTAGACAAAGCAACCACAGAGCAACAGACTGAATTATTCCTATCTCTGACAGAAGGCTGTGAGGGTGAGCGTTCTCTTGCGAACTCTGCAGGTTTACTTGCTTGGCCAGATAGTCATTTAGATTGGGTTCGTCCTGGGATCATTTCGTACGGCGTATCACCTTTTGTTGATAAGTCGGCTCAAGAGCTTGGTTTCTTGCCTGTGATGACTCTGACCTCTCACCTGATTGCGGTTCGTGATTTGAAAGCTGGCGAAAGTGTGGGTTATGGCGGTAATTGGACCAGCGAGCGTGATACCAAGGTTGGTGTAATCGCAATTGGTTATGGTGATGGTTACCCTCGTACTGCACCTAACGGCACGCCAGTGTTCGTCAACGGTAGAAAGGTGCCAATTGCAGGCCGAGTATCGATGGATATGTTAACGGTCGACTTAGGCCCTGATGCGATCGATCAAGTGGGCGATGAAGCGACGCTATGGGGTAAAGATTTACCTTCAGAAGAAGTGGCAGAACATATTGGCACTATCGCTTATGAGTTGGTCACTAAGCTGACTTCTCGTGTTGCGATGGAGTATGTGAAGTAGCTATGGGTCTTGTAAGGTAAATTATGTTCAAGCGAACGACTCGACACTGGTTAACGTCAGCAATGGCATTACTCGGTGTTAGCTTTTCTTCTTCAGCCTTAAGTGAAGAAAAAGATACCGCTTTTGTCCCTTTCTATTTCAGTACTGAAACGATGGGCAATACCTTTGGTGTTGCGGGGGTCGCAAAGGGTGTTTGGCAACCTCAAGCTGCTCTGTTTGGTATGGCGCTTTATTCTGACAAAGACAGCTATGTTGGTTTTCTCTCTGCGTTTAACTATGCCTTGTCTGAGAACGTGTTGTTCAGCACTCAGATGTATCAAGCGCGCTTCAACGACAATCCGTATTACATTGGCTCTCAAGGCGATAACGATTCATCTATCGATGATAAAACCATTGCCGATGGCTTAGAGCAGAACTATCAGTTTGAGTTTAAGTATTTGCTGCCTTGGGGCAATGTAGCAGAGCATGGTTTGCTTGGCGCTTTTCAGCCAATCAAAGATGTGAGTTTTGCTTCTCCCGTTGAGTCGGGTGTCAGCTCGATTATCTTCACGCCTTTTTATACCGCTCGTGAGCTAGAAGGTTTAAATAATAGTGAAGAAGCAACAGGCTTTAGTTTAGCGTTTGATTGGGATAACCGTGATAGCACACGTAACCCAACTAAAGGTTCTCATACCAACCTTGAGTTTACTACGGGTGCCGATAGTTGGTCTGATGATGACTTGTGGTTGAAGTGGACGTTCCAGAATAGTCAGTATTTTGCTTTAGGTCCGTTAGGGGACTTATTCGACCAACAAGTCGTGGCATTTGATTTCTATACGGCTGATACACCAACGTGGGATAACTGTTCAGGTCAAGATTGTGCTCGTCCACCGGAAACGGAGCAAGCTCGATTGGGTGGCTTGTATCGCTTACGCGGCTACACCGGAGGTCGCTACCACGGGCGCTCGGCGGTGCATTACTCTGCAGAATACCGTGTACTTCCAGATTGGCAGCCACTGGGAGATATCCCACTGATTAACTACTACGATTTGCCTTGGTGGCAATGGGTGGCGTTTGCCGAAGTAGGGCGTGTTGCGGATGAGTACGATATCAAAACACTGCACACGGATATGAAATGGAGCCTTGGCGGCGCGGTTCGTTTCCAAGTGGAAGGCATTGTTGTTCGTGCGGAATTAGCGCGAGGCGGCGATGAAGGAACCTTTAGGGTTATGATAAACCAGCCCTTCTAAACCTTTCGGCCTACAGTAGGCCAAATACTATATTTACAAGAGTGGTAGTGGAAGTACACCACTCTTTTTTATTAACAAGGCATTGTTTTTATTAAGAAAATCTAGTTTTAAAGCCGTCTACTCACCTTGAATTGTAGCAATTATTGTTCGGCTTCCACCACAATCTCGATGTTCACCTAAGTAAATACCCTGCCATGTTCCCAAAGCTAAACGACCGTTGGTGATCGGGATTGTCACACTGTTGCCAAGTGTCGATGCTTTAATGTGAGCAGGCATATCATCATCGCCCTCATAGGTGTGTCTGTAGTAAGGAGCTCGCTCTGGGACAAATTTATTGAAGTGCGATTCCATATCGCTACGGACAGTCGGATCGGCGTTCTCATTCAGCGTTAGGCTGGCAGAGGTATGCTGAATAAAGAGATGTAATAAACCAACAGATAGAGAATTGATATCGTGTATCTGTTGTTCAATTTCATCAGTAATGAGATGGAATCCACGCTTTCGTGCATTTAGGTGTATAGTCTTCTGAATCCACATACGCCATCCTTTATAATGTATTTGGAAAAAAAGTGGTTTAACGCTATCTTTTGAACTTGAATTTATCAGGTCTCGCTCACATTTAATTATGTTAGAGCTAGAGTCTGCTCCGATCTTTCTGTCAGGAATTCGAATCCTGATTTATCTCAAGGTGCAGCTCTTCATATACGGCATAATACGTCGTGAAAAAAAATTACAAAGAATCTTTCAGTGGTGATGCGGTTTGGTCATCACAGAAAAATATAAACTTTCGCCTAATCGGGGGTTCTATTCATCACCCAGGTGACGTTTAGAATAAAACCTACAGTAACATCGGGATAGATACCATGTTGAAAAATATCAACCCAACGCAAACACAAGCGTGGAAAGCTCTAACTGCACATTTTGAGTCTGCTCAAGATATGGATATGAAAGAGCTATTTGCTCAAGATGCAAAGCGTTTCGAGAGCTTTTCTACTCGTTTCGGTTCAGACATCTTAGTGGATTACTCTAAGAACCTAATCGACGCTGAGACTATGCAGCACCTATTTGCTCTTGCAAACGAGACTGAAGTTAAGTCTGCAATTGAAGCGATGTTTGGCGGTGATGCAATCAACAAGACTGAAGGCCGTTCAGTACTTCACACAGCTCTACGTAACCGTAGCGACAACCCAGTAATGGTTGATGGCAAAGATGTAATGCCTGCTGTTAACGCTGTACTAGCAAAAATGGAACTGTTCACGCACCGCGTCGTTTCTGGTGAGTGGAAGGGTTACACAGGTAAAGAGATCACTGATGTAGTCAACATCGGTATCGGCGGTTCGGACCTTGGTCCATATATGGTGACTGAAGCGCTAACACCATACAAAACTCGCCTAAACATGCACTTCGTTTCTAACGTAGATGGTACTCACATCGTTGAGACGCTTAAGCCTCTAAACCCAGAAACAACGCTATTCCTAGTTGCATCTAAAACTTTCACTACTCAAGAAACAATGACGAACGCGCACTCTGCACGTGATTGGTTCTTGGCTGAAGCGGGTGACAACGCACACGTTGCTAAACACTTCGCAGCACTATCAACAAACGCAACAGCAGTAGCTGAGTTTGGTATTGATACTGACAACATGTTCGAATTCTGGGACTGGGTTGGTGGTCGTTACTCACTATGGTCTGCGATCGGTCTTTCTATTTCTCTTTCTGTAGGCTTCGATAACTTCGTCGAGCTACTAGAAGGTGCTCACGAGATGGATAACCACTTTGCTTCAACTGAGTTTGAAAGCAACATTCCAGTAATCCTTGCGCTTATCGGTATTTGGTACAACAACTTCCACGGCGCTGAGTCAGAAGCTATCTTACCTTACGACCAATACATGCACCGTTTCGCTGCGTACTTCCAACAAGGTAACATGGAATCGAACGGTAAGTTTGTAGACCGTGAAGGCAACCCAGTAGAGTACCAAACAGGTCCTATCATCTGGGGTGAACCAGGTACAAACGGCCAGCACGCTTTCTACCAACTGATTCACCAAGGCACTAAGCTGATCCCATCAGACTTCATTGCGCCTGCTATCAGCCACAACCCTGCATCTGATCACCATCAGAAGCTGATGTCTAACTTCTTTGCTCAAACTGAAGCACTTGCTTTCGGTAAGACAAAAGAGACAGTAGAAGCTGAATTCCTAGCAGCTGGCAAAACGGCTGAAGAAGTGGCTGAACTAGTACCTTTCAAAGTATTTGAAGGGAACCGCCCAACGAACTCAATTCTTGTTAAGCAAATCAACCCTCGCTCTTTAGGTAACCTAATCGCGATGTACGAGCACAAGATCTTTGTTCAAGGCGTTATCTGGAACATCTTCAGCTTCGATCAATGGGGTGTAGAACTTGGTAAGCAACTAGCAAATCAAATTCTTCCAGAGCTTGCTGACGACGCACAAGTAACGTCTCACGACAGCTCAACGAACGGTCTAATCAACGCATTTAAAGCACTTAAAGCTTAATTGAGTTGATAGCTTAGAAAGAAACGCCAACCTTAGGGTTGGCGTTTTTGTATCAGTAGAGTAAGCAATGGTTAAATCGCAGGTAATAAAAAGGCTGACGTATCGACGCCAGCCTTCTAAATATTTTGTTGTAGCTACTTCTATTCGAAGCAGATCTCGATGAAGGCATTACCCCATTGAGATGAGAAAGGCATGATGATGATCGCTCCATCACACTTGTGACGAATCGTATGGCCTTTACCTGAAACCACGATTGGCGTTGCCATGTCGAAGTCAAAGCCGCTTTCTGCAAGAATACGTTTTGCACCACCTGTTACCATGTTAGTGATTTCACCCACCATATCGGTCACTTCTTCGTTGAGGCCGTTTGGTCGTTCACCTAGCATGTTTTCCATGATTTCGAGAGCGAGACCTTCATCGAAGGTGATCGACATCGAACCACGAGACTGTGTACCCACCATACCGATCAGGCCAGATACATCACCACGAGCGATTTCATCTTTCTTCACTCTTGGTTTTTGTGGCTTCAATTCTAGAGAAGCCATCGTTTTTAATACGTTCATCAAAGAAGCTAAAAACGGGTTTACAAATTCAGCGCGCATAATGTTCTTCTATAATCTTATTCTTTCATCTCAGAGGAGCAGCTTTGGCAAATGCCATGTGATTCAATGACATGATTGGTCAATTGAAAGCCATGCTTCTCAGCGTTACTCGCGAGTAGAGTGACAAGCGCATCGTCTTGCAGTTCTATCACAGTGCCACATTTATCGCAGATCAGTAGTTGAGAGAAATGTTTGTCGGCATTGCAAGAACAGCAGCATATAAAGCTATTGGTTGACTCAACTCGGTGAATGAAACCTTGTTCTAACAAGAAATCTAAAGCGCGATAAACCGTAGGTGGTTTGGCTTGTGGTTCACTGACTTTCAACTGCTCTAACAATTCATAAGCACTGGAGGCTTTTTTATTAGAGAGAATGAGCTCAAACACTCGCTTTCTCTGAGGCGTTAATCTAACACCTCGCGATGCGCATATCCCTTCAACTTGCTCTATTAATGTGTGGTCCAAATTTTTCACCATTCAATCGGCCATCCCTATTCAAACTCTATTTCTAGGTTACTACGTTTTGGGGGCCAATGATTTCTATTAAAGTCAGGTACAGAGCGTATTGTGACCCACGACTTTGAATAAGACAAGGTAACTCAAAATGACAGTGTGACTCAAGGCATAACTGATTAGTGAGGTTGAATTAGAGATCTGGTGAATAGGTTTATAAAAAAAGTGTGAGGCAAAGTTCATATAGCACAAACAGGGCATAGCATTTACAATAGCCGACCTTGCTTTTGCTGGGTATTCCAGCATATTTTTTTGACTCGCTACTAGGGTACTTTGCCATGACACATTCATGTAGGTTGTCCGTCGCTCCAATGCTCGATTGGATTGATTAAGCAGCCTTAGCAAGGGCTGAGCGAGTTTGAGGGGTACTATAGGGATACTAATTTGTTCAATAGGGACTCATGAGACTGATAAACATGAGCCCAAATAATAGTAGGTAGCCTCTAGGAAAGCATTTTCCAAAGGTAAAAGTAACCAGTAGCGACGGCCGCAATTTTCGAACCAAAGCAAAGCCACGTAAAAATGTTGCCCGCCCCTGTTACTTCGAAATCTGCACTTTCTATAGCTTCATAATTATCGCCATGCTGCTTTTTTAGCTCGTTTTCTTTAATTCTGTCCATCACGCCCCAAAAGGCTGAGCCAATAACCGACTGTAACAAATCAAGAGCTAAAGCTACTACAAACCATTTTAGAGCGGTAGTCTCGATAGCTAAGTTGGCTTTTTGCTGAACGAGTATCCAAACGACAGCGATACCAGCCAAAGCAATTTGTCTATTCGTAGCACTAGCTGCAGCAGTATATGCATTAAATTCGTTTCTCAGAAATTGTAAGTTCATCTCTTACCACTCCTAAATCGCATGCTTTGGAGCTTTAGGTCCACCACTACGTGTGTTTTTTACTAGGGTTCTTCCCTTTATCAGCTCGCCTTGTTCGCCATTTGGGGTGTAATGAACAACTACTCGTCGTGCTTTCCATCTCCCTCTGTGCGATGTGTTGTTTACGACTTTGGCAACAAGCATTCCCGATTCTGGTGAAACCGTGAATGTAATTTGTGTTTTCTCTTTCTTTTTGGCTTTGCGTTGCTGCTTTGAATCTTGAGCTTTTTCTTTATTAGTAAGCATTTCTTTCTCCATTCATTGAGTGATGTGTGATTTGAATGGATAATACATTGAAAGCTATGCATATTATACATTTATGGTTTGGTGTTTCATAAGATGTGATCTTACATCCTCTGCCCCGACCAAACGACTTCGCCAATAATCTGAAAATCTTCATTCTTCAGATCATCTTTGAGTAATTCCCAGTTTTCATAAGTATGGTTGTCACTAACCACCTTAATCACCTTTGGCATGAACTGAAGTCTCTTAACCATCAGTTGGCCATCGAAGCGAAAAACATAAACACCGTCCCCAGAAAACTCATCAACTTTATGAACCATAACTAACGCTTGGTTTTTTAGTGTTGGCGCCATGCTGTCGCCTCTAACGGGCATCAAGAAAACCTCATTAGGGTTAACGCCAATACTTTTGCTTATGAATTCTTCACTAAAGACGATTTCAGTCGACTTCTCTTCCCTTTCTACAAGTGCGCCATGTCCTGCGCTAACTTCCACATCATAGAAATCTAGAGTCATATATCCTTTTGGCGTCCCGAAACCGTCTCGTTCCTGTGCCATTTCTTCGGCTTTAAGAAAAATATTTTCAGGGATTTTTTCGCGTGATCGCCATGTTCTGACTGTGGACGGTGAAACACCTAAAGCCTTTGATAAATCTGTAATTTTTGCTGTTTTGGTAAGTTGCTTAAGTTCTGTTATTTGTTCATCAATAGTTTTCAAAGGGCACCTCTATTAAAATAAAAGCGTTGCAATAGCGTCTCATCGTTAATATTATTCAATCGCTTTAGGGACGATTAGGACGGTTTTGAATCGCTTAGAGTCTCATTTTGTTGCTTAGATAATAGATTAATAGGTGAGCTATGAATACAAACTTTGCGTTATTAGCCCGTTTCGGAAACCCAACGGTAGAGTTGAAACAAGTTAGCCAAGAATTCTTTGGTATTACCTCAAGGACAGCTGAACAAAGAGCGAAAGCTTGTGACTTTCCCGTCCCTACCTTCAAGTTGCGCGATTCAGAGCGCAGCCCGTCATTAATCAAGATAGAAGACTTAGCTGCTTACATTGATAAGCGCCACTCTGAGGCCATGCAAGACTGGCTATCCGTAAACGGATCAGAGGGTTGAACATGAATAATGTAACTACTCCGATTCACAGCGTTAGCGTAGACCTTTCTCATTCGAGTGAAGCCAAAGAGCTTTTAATGATAGTTAAAGGCCGTTTGTCTTGGTTAAGCCCGTCCTCACCTGAGTTTGAATTTTTATCTCCGATTTATAAGCAGTTGGTCGAAGCCGCAACTTTATTGGAAAGTTTGGAGGAATAGACATGCAGGTATCTGACCCGATCCACTTACCTTGCCCCGATATGCTTGGCATGGTTGACCCAAAACCGGAACTACGCGAACGCTCTATTCATTTGATAGAGCAGTTACGTGAAAAACATGGTTTATCGAAGCGTTCAAAGCGCAAAGCTAGACCGATGAATTACGTTTGCACAAATCATTCGTGTACGGGGCTGTAATGAACGAACAAGCGATGATAGCCGCACTTGCTAACATGGAAGCGAAAAGTGACGCAGGGGAACTCCCTCGTTACTCTGCATTCACTAAACGCTTCTTTCCTCGCTTGCCTAAAATCGTGCGTAACGATGTGAAGCGTAAAATAGCCAACCGTAAACAACGCCAAAACCCGACCAAAGAAAACCTGATACTAGCGGCAGAAGATGCCGTTAAATTTGGGCTAAAAAGAGCGCACTTCATTGAAGACAAATTCCCGTTTGTTGATAGTCGCGCCAAGACTCGAACTCAACCGTTAAGCCACGACATTTTGATGCGTGATGATGCCGTTAGTGAACTAGCAAAAAAGTTCGCTGATAAGTGTGCGTTACTGCTTACCGAAGAAAGCCAACCCGAAGTATTCAAAAGCTTTTTAGATGCGATAGAGCATGTTTACCAATTGCAAAAGGCTGAACTAAAAACGATTCATGTTAATGCGCCACAAGTGAACCTCAAAAAGCGCGATAAGAAACCGGAAGAGTTAGAACAAGACCTACAGGTAGCTGTGCTCAAGATGCAATCTGAATCTTGGATTGAGGGACGTTTGTTACACCTCCGAGCACAATACATTGAGTATTCACAAATCACGCTTGAACGAGTTGGTCAGGGAAAACATCAGTCACCGGTGATCAGTGCGTTGTCATTTGCTAACTGGAAACAGAAACAGCGTGACGCTAAAGCATTCCTTGAAACGATGGCCGTAATGAATAACGAGACGGGCGACTCATTCAATCTTGAAGATGTGATCAAGAGAACCACTGCTAATCCAGAAAATCGTCGCATTGAAATGATGGTGCGTTCCCGTGGTTTTGAAGAGTTAGCTCAAGACTTGGGTTATACCGCGCTTTTTATTACTTGGACGCTGCCGAGCAAATATCACCGAGTATCTAAAAATTGGAAAGGTGCGAGTGTGAAAGATGGTCACCAAGTACTTATGCAGCAATGGGCGTTAGGTCGAGCGCTCATAGCTAAAGAAGAGATTCATTACTTTGGTTTTCGAGTGGCAGAACCACACAAGGACGCAACCAGTCATGCTCACTACTTTTTGTTTTGTTCACCTGACGATAAAGACTTCATTATCGATACCTTAGAGTCGTGCGCTATCTCTGAGGATACGTTCGAACTAGGTTCTGATATTTCGCCTCGTTTTGATGTGAAAGAGGCTGATCCTAAAAAGGGCGGGGCGACTGCCTACATTGCCAAATACGTATCGAAGAACATCAACGGAAAGCACATGCCAGAGAATGAGGGTGAAGAATCTGCTTATCGTGCTCGTGCTTGGGCTTCCACTCACCGAATCCGTCAGTTTCAGCAATTTGGTGGTAAGCCTGTTTCCCTTTGGCGAAATCTACGCAGGGCAAAACCGGAACAGACCATGATAGACCCAAAGCTCGAAGAGCTGCGCCAAGCGGCAGATTCTTCGAAGTGGTCGCTGTTCTGCCAATTAGCTGATAGTGCAAAAGTTGCCTACCAATCGAAACAAAACCAATACGGTGAAACAACCAAAAAGGTGATCGGCTTTTCTTGGCTCGGTCGTCTTATCGAAACGTCTAGCGAGTGCTATTCGCTCGTTAAGAAAAAAGACGTGAAGCGTCTTCAAGAGGCGCGGAGCGTCTCACCTTGGAGCACTGAAAATAACTGTAACTCTCCCTTAGTTGAACATCTTCAACGCGCGACCGGATGGAGCGTGGAGGGAGTCCAATGCTTGATATCACCGCTAATGCGGGGAGCCAAAGTTCAAATTGATAAATACACGAGTATCAGCTTTAGAAACAACCGTCTGATTGTGTATTAAACCATTGCCAACGATGTGAATCAGGGGCTAAACACTAAACAACGTCGTGAGACAGAGGATTAAAAATGAAAATACTATCGCTTGAAGAGTGCCAAAGAGATTTAGCCGCTTTGGATGCGGCTGAAAAGCTAACGAGCAACATGAAAGTGGAAATCGACCGTTTCAAAGAAATGGATACCAGCAAGCTCATGAAAAAAGCCATGGGAATGCTGATGGGTGGCAACCTATCACTGGAAGCGTTAGGGCTTCCCGTCAATTTATTTGAGCAATTAGAGCAGCTCGAAAAACTCAACGGGGTGGCGCGCAGTAAATACCGAGCTGTCGTTGTGGCTAACCAAGAAAAGCTTAGTGAAGTGGAGAGCGTTGAGGTGAAACATGGCTAAATATGAAAACCCTGTTCGTGGGTATATTTCCTGTCCTGTTTGTCAGTCTGCAGCCACTACTCACCAAGTGGGTGAGGGACAATTGATCGCGTCTGGTGAGCCACCAAAAAACAGTCGTAACATTGGACTCATGTATTACCGTTGCCCTGAGTGCGGTAATAGTTCGAATAGTAAAAAGGTTACGGAGTTCATCAAAGCAAATTCTGTCGCAGAGTTAAGCGACCTTAAACCGAACTCAACCGAAAAAGGTTCGGTTATTGAGTCTGATTTGATAACTGAGCCTAACCCTACCGATGCAATTGAGTTAACCGAATCGGTGCAAGTGGATGAAGTCAGTAAAGACGAGGTTTCTAACCGAGAGGTAACCGAAACGGTCGTCACTGAAAAAACAGAAAGTCCCCTAAGTAAATTCCCCTTTAAACGAGTATTCGCGGGGTTAGCGTCGGTTATCTTCATCATTTGGGCTGTGTCTCAATTGCTACCGAAAGCCCCAACCGAACAACCGCAAGGGGGTGAGCATGGAGCAAGCTAACGAAACCTTACCAGGTGAGCAAGTTGAACTGGATGATTGGGGGGATTTTGGCTCTGTTATTCATCAGCTTGAAGAACAAGAGAAAGCCGAGAGCGATTTAGTCGGCTTAACCGAGCCAACCGAAACGGTAACCGAAGATAAAACAGAAGCGATGGCGGGCTTACTGAATATCTTGTTTGCCTTAACCGAGCAAGCGACTTCCATCATTTCAGGAGTTGAATTTGAGTTTGACGGTAAAGGTAAGCAAGCGGTTATGGATGCGGCTGAGCCTGTCTTTGCAAAACACGGTAGTACGCTTATGGGCGTGTTTGGGGATTACATCGAAGAGGCGACCTTATTGCTTGCGGTTCTTGGTTTGATTTATGCCTCTAAAAAGCAATTGGTCATGCTGCAACAATCAAAGGAGGTGGACGGTGAAAAAACCGAAGCCCCTAGCCCTACCGAACCCCGTTAACTCGAACCCGTCACATGATGCCGAGCACACCATTTATGTTGCGGGAACAGGAGGAGGTAAAACCTCAGCCGTTAAGCATTTGGGGCTAGTCCCTAAAACGGCTCAAGCGGTCTTTTTTGACCCCTACACCAACTACGCAAGGAGTAAATTTCAAGGTCAAATGTGCCACGGAACTTCATCACGCTTAACCTTTGTCAAAACGCTCATTATGGCGCGTCGTCGCGGTGGCTCGTTTAAGCTGGCCTACATTCCAGCAAACGGGGCAACGGCCGACGAATTAGAGTTCTTTGCGTCGGTGGTGTGGTCGGTGGGTAACGGTCGGGCTAGCCAGCTCTATACCGTGATCGAAGAATTGGCGTCATGTGTTGAAACCTCGGGCAAGCTTCGAGGTCGTGCGGGTGAGCTTTTGCGCGGAGGTCGTCAATACGGTCTGGTGGTGCATACGGTGTTTCAACGAGGGCAAGAAGTACCAAAAACCGTGACTGAACAATCAAGCGTTTGGTGGGTGGGCGCGGTTAACTCAATGAGTGATGCTCACTGGATAGCGGATAAACGTGGGTTGGATGTGAATATCGTGGCGGGGCTAAAGTCTGCCAAGGTCAATAAAGAACGCATTGGTAAACCGATAGCCGAATACTTATTGATTGGTGATGGTATCGGCAATATCGAGCACAAAGCGTTTAACTGTCAGTCAGGCTCTAAGCTCAATTTAAACTACCGTTAATCGGCCTTTTTAACCTATAGGTTACCCGTTCAACCTATAGGTTACTTTCCCTTCCTTTTTTTACCTCACTCCTATTTGATAAACGCTCAATTTGATTATTCACAATCCAACGTCGAGAGACAGGGGAACTCATGAAAGCTCAACATAAAAACATGTTGATTGCTGTAGCACTGACCTTACTGGTGATTGCCATCATCAATAACGTATCAACGCTAGAAGCAGTCAAAGAACTCATTAACGGCAAGCGTGGCTGGTTTTAAGGAGATATAAACATGTCAGTAAAACCAATCAAACTTAATTCAATGGTCGGTGCTGCTTGGGGGCAAAAAGGTACGCTACCTATCCCAGTAGGCCCTACTTATCAAGAGCTGGTACTAGAGACCAATGCCGAAGCTGCCGATATCGAGCGTTTGTCTATCACGCTTAATGCAGAAGAAATCTATGTCTTAACGGGCAGTGAGATTTTGATGCTTGAGCGTTACAAACAACGCGCTCATACAACAGGCCACTACGTGATCCCATTTAGTGATATTTCCGCACGTACTAAAAATGGTGTTCGTTACACGGGACTGGTGACGGAAGCGGGTGACAACATTCACTTAGATATCCAGTTCAAAGCGAAAGCCAGTGGCGACCCGCTATCGATTCAAGTCCATGCGTGGGTGACGAATGCGCAACCTGCACGAATCATCGTGCCAATGGTTAAGCGTGAAACCATGCCAGCGAACGCGGCAGGGGTGAACGAATTCACAAGCCTAGTATCAAGCCCATTGATTAGTTTACGTCGTGCGCACTTTATGCACACGGGTATCACTAAACTTGAAGTTGAGCGCGACTTTGTCAAAGAGTATGAAGCTAACAAGTTTATCAATGAAGCGAACGCCAAGCGTAACGAACGTACACCTCAAGCGGGTTACTTTCACTTCGATCCTATTGTGCGTGGTTTTTCTATCGATGAGCTATTTCCAACACAGCACAGCTCTAACTTGAAGTTCTCAGTAACAACGAGTGACGTAGCAGGCTCAATCCCTATTTTGGTTGAATCGGTGAAAGTGGTTCGCCCTGAAATGCTCGCGGGTCGAAGCTAAGGAGCCGATATGAGCTTTTTTGATGACCTCTTAGAGTTTGGGGGCGGTGCGCTTGATAGCGTGGGTGAAAATGCCGATTGGCTGTTTGGTGATGATGACAATTCATCTAACCCGAACACTACCCAGCAACCTAACGCACCCGTTGTTGATAATAACGGCAACGCTGTTACAACCCCTCAAGGCTCACTGGTAGCGAAAGATAACACCCTGCTTTATATCGGTGGTGGTATTGCTGCGCTGTTAGTGCTGGTTCTGCTTGTTGTCATGCTGAAAGGTAAATAGTTATGCCATTACTTTTCATTGGTTTAGGTGGGCTTGGGCTTGGATCTGCACTTGGGTTTGGTGTGAGTCAGGGCATCAATAAGGCTCTGACTGCTACCGCGTTGATTGCCCTGTTATACCTTGCCTACAAATCGGGAGTGTTTCGCTAATGCTAGGTTCATTAACGTCTTTAACGGGTGGCGGTGGCTTGACGGGCGGGTCTTCGGGTCCAGCAAAATCAGGTAATACGTCTAACACCACAAATAACAGTGGCTTTACTGCTGGCGCAATGAATTTTGGCAGCAACAACGGCATACCGTGGTGGGGAATTGCGCTTGTTGCTCTGATTGCGCTGTATGTTCTCACTCGAAAGTAACTTAATTCCTGAAACTTGGGGCAATGCCAAGCCGAGGCTATGTAAAGCCCTTGGTGATTACCTCAAACAAGCAGAAATTGAAGTTCAAGAGGGGCGAGAGTCCCTTTATCGAGTGGAAGATACCTACATGTTACTGCGCGGAGAGCAATCACAATCAGGCTCTAAGGAGTTGGTGGTGGTTGCGTTAGCGGGTGATATGGCAGCGGGTACGCTCAGTGCAATTAATCACGGTAAAGCGAACGGCTTTGACTCCATTCGCGCCCACTTTAGCAAACGCGGAGCCCATCGCTATATTCAGCGTAAATTACGATTGCCTGTTCGAGAGGTTGAAACTCACAAGAATGAGCATGTATTACAGATAAGGTTTGATGATATGGGCGGGAAAAGTAGCTCAAGAAGTGACGCTAAAACCGTCACCACAACCACAAACAAAAGCAATAGCCAAGGTATCGGTGGCGATAACAATGGCTTTGCGCTGTCAGGGATAGAAAACTCTGACATTAATTTAAGCATGACTGACCATGGCGCAATGGCGGTTGCAGGTCGAACGGCAGAAGAAGCGTTTAATTTCGGAACTGACGCATTAGATTTTTCAACAGATACCGTTGATGCATCTTTGGGATTTGGTGAGAAAGCGTTAGACGGAGCGTTCAGTTTTGGTGAGAGCGCATTGGATGCAAATACAAATCTTAGCGAGCACGCGATAGATTCCATTAAATCCATGGCAGGCCAACAAACGGAAACGACCAAAGCAGCACTTGCCATAGCAGGGGCAGCAAAAGCGCGAGAGCAAACGGGTGAGAACGAAAGTAATAACGAGCTACTGAAAAATGTGTCTCTTATTGTCGGGATTCTCGTCTCGTTATTAACGATGGCTTATATGTTCGCGGGGCGTAAGCAATGAAGCAACTGCATACCTTAAATACTGGTGAAGCAATTAAATTTAACGCAGGTCAGGCTGGTAAGTATCTCATCATGCGTGAGGCCAGTAATACCGTCATGCTGCGCGGTGATGCTCTGCGACCTGTAGAGATTGAACGCGGTGACACGGTTGATATCACTCGTTTTGACGAGCTTGAACTTTTTAATCACAAAGCGGATGCCGTGACGATTGAATATCAAATCGCAGATGTGCCAATCATCACCAAAGCGCAAAAAATTGATATCAGTAATTCGGTAGCGATTAGCGAGATTTTAACGCCCATTACCGTTGATAAAGTTCTATCCCCTATAAAGGTGGGCGAAGTCCAAACCGAGGTAAAAACACGCATTCAAAATGACGTCCTCAAGGTGGAAAAGCTTGCTGATTTGTACACCTTGCAAAAGGTCGGCAGTGGGTTATTGGATTTAACAAGCGATGAGCAAACTATTGATGGGAAAGCTGGGCGTAAAGGGCTCTTTATTCAGGCTTCTACCGACAATGCCAGTCCTGTGTTGGTGCAAGGCTTAATTGATCTTACAGCTGGCGGTCATACATTAATTCAAACGGATGCCATCGTGACACTGCAAGGTGCCATAGGCGATAGCGTCAAAGTAGGGGAGTTTATCTAATGTTCCAACTTTCAAACCCACCCCAAGCCTCTTCGAGTTCGGGCTCAGTTGGGGAAGTCGGGGCTAATGTCTTGGCCTGTATTCCTCTAAGTGCTCAAAATGGCGGGAGTGCGTCCGGTTTCGTGACCATCTTAAATAACCTTTATGACGATCCTGAGCGTAGTTATAACGCGGCTCTGTATCATCGAAATGAAAGCATTAATGGTGAGTGGGGTCGAAGAATGCAATTAAAGTCAGCAGTCGATTTGATAACGAAAGCGGAGCCTTATGATTCTGTATCGTTAATGATGTCGGTCACGCTCAAAGGGAAGATAAATCTTGATGCGTCAACGGCTGCGAAGGTGAGCGCGTTAGATACTCCTATTTCTTGCGTAATCGGAATTAAGACTCAAGCCGCCCCATCATATAGAGGCGCGTATTGCAGTGTGACAGCTGCGTACTCTTCGAGTGATTCTTCATTGGTCTTTGGTGGCTCGTCTGATGTTGTTCTTAATGTTCAAGCGGGCGATGTAGCCAGTATTGCTGAATCAGAACTTCAAATTTCTTTCGATGTGGAAGATATAACTAATGATGTGATGGTTTACTTGGAAGAGGCACCTGCAACGTTAGAAAACTTGTTTGGGCTTATTCATGTCAAAAAGGCGTGGATTGCTGAGGAAGCCGTTTATCCGGTGCCTGATTAACAAGGGTTTGGTGGTAATGAATATTAAGTATTTGCTAGTACTGGTTTTCCTAATCCTGTTTGGGGGGTACCTAATGAAAAAAGACAAGATAATCAAAATAGTGAGTGGCTTTGCTTTATCAGCGAGAAGTGAGATGCGCATGGTGGGTGTGCGCGGTGATTTAAAGCGAGTCGTTCGCCGCGCTATTGAGCTAACCCCGTTTGATTTTGGCATTACGTCAGGTAAGCGCACCGCAGAGGAACAGAACGCTCTATTCAAACAAGGAGCAAGCCAGTTAGACGGATACAACAAAAAAAGCCGTCACCAATCAGGCTGCGCGGTTGATTTTGTCGTGTACGACGAAAACGGCAAAGTGACGTGGGGCTTTAGTTATTACGAACAAGTGAGTTGGGCATTCAAGCAGGCAGCGGATGAGTTAGGTATTCCGATTGTATGGGGCGGTGATTGGGTCAGCTTTAAAGATGGTCCTCATATCGAACTCGATAGAGCCCATTACTCATAGTTACACCATCAAGTATTTAAGGAAGAGCAAATTACTATGAAAAGCTTATTAGAAAAAATCGGAATTGACCTTGACCAACCATCCACCAAAAAGGGTTTAGCGTTACTTGGCGCGGGAGCTGCTTTGGTAGCTGGTCACCCTGAGCTTATCACCGCAAGCATATCGGCAGATGGTGTTCAATTCGGTGGCCTTGTTGGCGCAAGTGCTCCAATAGTATTTGGCTTATGGGAAACTCTACGTAATGAGTTCAAGTAATGGCAGAGTATCAAACAATAATTGTTGCCGTTGTTAGTGCCTTGTCTAGCGGTGTTGGTGTGGGGATAGCGCTTAAAACGGATGTGAAGTGGTTGCGGCTGATGATGGAAAAGATGGATGAGAGATTAACTAAGCTTGAAAATAAAAGCCTTAGTTCGTAGGGGGCATTGATCAAATGAGACTATCGTTAGTTCTTAAGTGATACCTGCGTAAAGCAGAACAACCAGTAACAAGGTTCAAAGGCAACAAGAGAAAATAGACATGCTAGAACCAACATTTCCTTATGAATACACTATAAGCAATATTGCTGTAAGGACATTGCTGGCAACTCTACGCCCTAAAGAATAAGTAATTGGCAACTAAATGTGATTTAGATCACATTTTTTGTGATTTATATGATATTTTTAAAGTACTGGTTATTCATCCATGAATGCGGTGTATATACATCAAATACGTATAATATGCGCATGTAAGAGGCAGTACGCAGTTTTTACGCACTATCGCAGTAATGTATTTGTTTTGACAAAAAATGCACCTATAGCGCTTTTAGGGGCGTTTGATATTAAATTGAGATTGAAGTTGACAGTTATTGAGACGTCAGTATAATTCCGCGCCCTAAGAACGGCTATCTGCTGGCATTGACCTTCAGGTCGATAGCAATTAGAGTTCGTTTGTAGTCAGTAGTTAATGGAATTTATTCCATTAAGACTATACAAAATTTTGTCTCTGGCTTGATAACCCAGAAGACGATCTGAAGGATTAAGAACCCTGAGGATGTAAAACAAAGTCCGTTTGAACGTACATCAAAATGACTATAAACATTAAGCCCGTTCCCTGTAGGTGACGGGCTTTTCTCGTGCCTTGAGTTTGCATATGAGAACTTATGTGGTAACATATCAATATTCAAGTGAAAATACCTTCATATCTAGCTTGAATACATCTGTCTTATCAACAGATTGAAATGTAAATGTCGGCTCTTAACCGACTTAATGTACGAATGCATAACCTACAGAGGTAATACTAATGCGAAATGTAAACTTGAAACAAAATCAACCTAGCCTACACAAAGTGGGACACCCAATCGTAAAGCTAACAGAGAAACAATTCACTAACTACAGCAGCTTATGGGCTTCTCGTCAGGCTGGTAAATTGTCTAAAACAGCTCAATTGCTCAAAGCAATCTCTGATAACCCTCTCTCCCAAACTAATGAACTAAGACAACTAGCTGGTTGTAGTAATGTCCCTGACTTAGTGAATTCAATTAATAAAAAGCTGATGAGTAAAGGCTTAATGGTTATTCGTGTTGAACCCGTTGGTGTGGCTCGAAATGATGACTTCCATTTTTGGTGTCTAATTGAAGCACCAATCATGAATATTCCAGTGCAAATGGCTGTTAATGACCCTCTTAACTAGCACTTATATCAGCTATTAATTAAAGCACTACGATTGTAGTGCTTTTGGCATGTCTCAATATTCTTAACTTATTATCCGTAGAGTTAGTGGAAAAAGATTCATTGCGGAGTCTTATTGTGTAATTTATGCGGAAACAGTTGTGTATACACCTGCCATAATATGTTTAGGTTCCTATGACCTGTCACTTGGGCTACCTCTTCAATGGAGTAGCCCTTTTCAAATAGTCTACTAGCTCCCTCTCTCCGCAAATCGTGATACCTCAAGTCCTCAATACCTAATTCGTTTCGTACTCTTTGAAATCCGGCACTAACACTACGCGAGTTGTATGGGAAAATGAGTTCGCCTTTGTTCGGTTGTTTAAGTGCGATCTCAAATGACTCACCAAGTAACGGAACAATCATGTGGTTGCCCTCTTTCTTTCTTGGGTCTTTTCTGTCTCTGACGAGTATTGTTTTATGTTCTTGGTTGAGATCTTCCCAACGCAGCTTGCACACTTCACCTATTCGCATACAAGTAAGAATGCTGAAATCAAGAATGTCGGTGAATGGGATTCGAGTTGTGCCGTTTGGCCGGAAAGACTCACGTTGTTCTAATCCAAGCCTTAAGCATTTCAGTTCTTCTGAAGTAGGGCGGCGTGTTCGTTTCTGACTCTTACCAACTAACCCCATATCAATCAGAACGGGTACGGCTTCATCAAATATTTGGTGATTGGTATCGATGTTGAAGACAGGCTTAGACTTTTTCATTACAGAACGTAGGTAAGCAATATCATGATAAATCGTTGCGGGTTTGGCTCTTGCGCCTCTTCTATTTTTACAGTGCTCGATTAAATCGCTAGTTCGTAGCTGATTACTCTCAACTTGGGCGATGTCGCAATCCCTAAGCATTTTAATAACGTAGCGTTTTGTGCGGCCTGTATTGTCCCAGAGATCACGCTCAGCCATGAACAAATCGAGGAGTACCGAAAGGGGGACTGTTTTTGGCTGATTGAGTACCCCTTGAGCTTCTAGTTCAGCTACCCTTTTTTTACCGAAAGCTTTAGCGAGTGCTTTCTTTTTTAGAGTTTTGCTTTCCCTGTGTATAATGCGCGAATTCTTTTTAACGATGATTGTTACCTTGAACCTTGGTTCACCGCTTTTTAGCTTTCTGGTCTCGATGGTATAACTTGCCATTGTCCAACTCCTAAAGGGGTACTTGAGGGGTACTACAGGAAGTAATTCCGTTTAATTCTAGGTAATTCACTGTATGTTTGTACAGTATTAATTGAGACTGAATCATGACAAACACTAATAAAACCAGTAAATACGCTAGTAACCGACTTTCTGTTGCACCCATGCTCGATTGGACTGACCGCCACTGTCGTTACTTTCACCGTTTGCTTTCTCAGCAGACTCTTCTGTACACGGAAATGGTAACAACGGGCGCGATCTTACATGGTAAGGGCGACTTCCTAGAATATAACGAGCAAGAACACCCTCTTGCACTTCAACTTGGTGGTTCAAACCCTGTTGATTTGGCTGCTTGTGCCAAGCTTGCTGGCGAGCGCGGCTATGATGAAGTGAACCTAAACGTAGGTTGCCCTTCAGACCGAGTTCAAAATGGTCGCTTTGGTGCGTGCCTAATGGCTGAGCCTGAGCTGGTGGCGGATTGTGTATCGGCAATGAAAGAAGTGACCGATATTCCAATCACAGTGAAAACGCGTATCGGTATCGACGATCAAGATTCTTATGAGTTTTTAACTAAGTTTGTTTCTACGGTTTCAGAAAAAGGCGGCTGTGAGCAATTTACTATCCATGCACGTAAAGCATGGCTGAGTGGTCTAAGCCCGAAAGAGAACCGAGAGATCCCACCTCTAGACTACGATCGTGCATACCAAATCAAAAAAGACTTCTCAGATCTAGTGATCGCAGTAAACGGCGGTATCACTACGTTAGAACAGACTAAAGAACATCTTCAGCACCTTGATGGTGTGATGATCGGTCGTGAGGCTTACCATAGTCCATTTATTCTTGCGGAAGTTGACCAACAGATCTTTGGCTTAGATACGCCAATTAAGAAACGCTCACAAGTTGTGGAAGAGATGTACCCTTACATTGAGCGTGAACTTTCAAATGGTGCGAGCCTAGGGCATATCTCTCGTCATATGCTTGGTTTGTTCCAAAGCATGCCGGGTGCGAGACAATGGCGTCGCTACATCAGCGAAAATGCGCATAAGAAAGGCGCAGGTATCGAAGTAATGCAGACGGCATTGGCTAAGATTCCTAAAGAGCTGAACGTATAGCCTCTCTCAAGGTGAAGAGTCTAAGTTAAGGTTAAATTCGCCATTAGAGGCTAAATTTACCACTCTGATTTATTGAAAAGCCACGCATGGAAATGTGTGGCTTTTTATTTGATTGATAAATAAGGGTTTTATTGTTTTTTGTAACTTGGTACAGAAGCTGCAATGTTAGAAAGTAGGAAAGATAGGTCATGAACTCATTAGGGAGACCATTATGTTTGAATTAATCTTTGTTCTTATTTTCGTAGCAACCCTGCTTGTCACTGGTATTACGTTTATGACGGTATTGGCCGCAACTGGCGTAGCACTGTTAGTCATGCTGGTCTTGGGTATGATGAGTGTTGTTTTTAAGCTGTTGCCTTGGTTGATTGTGATTGCAATCGGTGTGTGGTTTTTCAAAAACTATGTACACAGTTCTAATCAAAGACGTTACTAACGTCATGGTGCCGTCAAATCTTTATTCACCAGCGGTTTATCGTTCTAGTCTTTAAGATGTGTGATAGAATTTTCCCCAATAATCTATGAATGTGCATACACTTAGCACAACGATATGGAATTGGAGCTATCTCAAATGAATAAAATGCCATTAATTGCTTTAGTGGGAATGCTATCTTTAAGTTCGGCAGTGGCTGCTGAAGAAGAGTTTTCTTACACGGCTAAAGTCGGTGCCGATATGTGGTGGGGAAGTACCAAGCTAAACGAAGTGAGACAAGACGAAGATTCTAACTCTCCTTCTGTGTATTTCGCATTTGAGCATAATGCCCCTATGCTGCCAAATGCTAGCTTCCGTTATACGTCTATTGATACGGATGCGTTGGCTTTTGATAAGTACGACTACACGTTTTACTACACTCTGTTAGAGCATAAGTTGATGAACTTCGATGCGGGTGTGACGTTTACTCAGTATTCAAACTCTAACTACATCGAACCAATAGCGACAAGCGCGAAGACGTCAACTTTTGATGAGTTTACATGGAGTTTCTACGGTAACGCAGAGATCAACGTTCCTGATACCAATTTCGATATCATTGGTACGATGGAGTTCGGTGATAGCAGCGGCATAAAGAGCACGGACTTAATGGCAGGTGTTCAGTACCGAATTCCTGTGTCAGAATCTGAAATTGCTCTGCGTGGTGGCTACCGTGTTATCGACCTAGACTCAGATGAGTTCTTTAAATCTGATCTAGGTAAAAACTTTGTCATGGTAGATGGCTGGTTTGCTGGTGCGGAAGTTCGTTTCTAAGCGATTAAAGCTTATTTTGAAAAGCATTTAGAACAAATTTTAAGAACGTCACTTTATTAAGTGGCGTTTTTTATATCTATTGATTATATCTTTCTGGAATTAGTTAGCACATTCATCACTTTCGACCATCCTTATACAGAGAGCTGATTAGCGTCTATTCTTATAGAGTCTATGTTGTGAGGTCAAAGCAAGGGATGGAATATGACACTCAATGAATTACGAAATTTATATCGAGAAAACCTACTAGTGGAAGCGGTCATAGAGCCCTCAATACAAGAAGGGTCTTGGGTTGTAGAGTTTCGCCATATGGGAGGCGGCTTTGTTCTGCTCACTGATGTTCATGGTGAGGAGTGCCATTATGCGGATCTAGACTTAGCATCTAAGTCGGCAATGGCGGTTGGCTTTCAGCAAGTACGGATCGAAAACCAGTAAGTCAAATTGCGTTTCAATCGGTTTTTACTTCCAAAAAGTTATAAAACATACTTTTCTATTCTTTCTTGTTATTAAAAGGAGTGGTTAATCTATCGTCACGCAATGATTAGGGATGTCGTGACCATGTCTTTAAATAAGAAAGAGTCTTCACAAAATAATAATGCACAGTCTGGGGCTAATGAGTTACCTGGGCTAGCTGCACCACTTAATGACCAACAATTAGGTCATCTTCAGCAAACTGTTTCTGAATTATCTTCTCAGCAACTGGCATGGGTCAGCGGCTATCTTTGGGGTGTGAGCCAAGCTCAGCCTGTAGGTGCAGCCGCACCAATCGCTCAAGCAGCCGCTGCTGTAGCCGCTAAACCAGCGGGTAAGCTAAGTATTATCTTTGCTTCTCAAACGGGTAACGCGAAAGGTGTTGCTGAATCGCTTGAAGCAGAAGCCAAAGCCTTAGGGATTGCCGTCGAGCTTTTCGATGCTAGTGACTACAAAGGTAAGAATCTAGCGAAAGAGACACACGTCATTTTTGTAGCATCAACCAATGGTGAGGGCGAAGCACCTGATAACGCTATTGAGCTGCACGAATTCCTTCAGTCTAAGAAAGCGCCAAAGCTAGCAAACCTACAATATGGTGTGATTGGTTTAGGTGACTCAAGCTACGAGTTCTTCTGCCAAACCGCCAAAGACTTCGATAACTTCCTGTCTAAGCTTGGAGCTAAATCGTTTGTCGATCGTCTTGATTGTGATGTCGATTATGAAGCGTCTGCAACAGAGTGGCGTGCGAAAGCGCTGTCACAAGTTCAAGAAGCATTGTCAACGGGCGCTGAAGCGGAAGTAGTTCAGCTACCAGTAGGTCAAGCGGCTGCTGGTCATTCGCAATACACTAAACAAAACCCATACACAGCGACATTGCTAACAAGTCAGAAGATCACTGGTCGTGACTCGGGTAAAGATGTTCGTCATATCGAGATTGATCTTGATGAGTCTGGTATCACTTACCAACCGGGTGACGCGTTGGGTGTGTGGTATGAAAACAGTTCAGAATTGGCGAATCAGATTCTCGCGAAGGTTGGGCTGTCTGGTATTGAGAGTGTCGATGTAGATGGTGAAAGCTTATCTATCCATAGCGCTCTAGTGAGCAAGTTCGAGATCACCACTTCAAACCCTCAGCTTGTAACTAAGTTTGCAGAGCTTTCGGGCAGCAAGAAGTTAATCAAGCTGGTGGAAGATAAAGACAAGCTTCGTGAATATGCAGGCAATACTCAGATCGTTGACGTACTAGCAGAGAAGAAAACCAAGTTATCGGCTGATGAGTTATTGGGCCTATTACGTAAGCTGACTCCGCGTCTCTACTCTATTGCATCGAGCCAAGCAGAAGTGGATGAAGAAGTTCACTTAACGGTTGGCTTAGTTGAATACCAAAAAGGTGAAGAATCTCGCTTAGGTGGAGCATCAAGCTTCTTGGCTCAGCGCCTTGAAGAAGGTGGCGAAGTTAAGGTGTTTGTAGAGAACAATAATAACTTCAAGCTACCACAAGACGACAACACGCCAATTATCATGGTCGGCCCAGGCACAGGTATCGCACCTTTCCGCAGTTTTGTTCAAGAGCGTGAAAATAATGATGCTCAAGGTAAGAGCTGGTTATTCTTCGGCGACCGTACCTTTACTCAAGATTTCCTATACCAAGTTGAATGGCAGAAATACCTCAAATCTGGTGCGCTAACTAAATTGGATGTTGCCTTTAGCCGTGACCAAAAAGAAAAAGTTTATGTTCAAGACCGTTTAATAGAACAAGCAGAGCAGGTTTGGCACTGGCTACAAGAGGGCGCGTACCTTTATGTTTGTGGTGATGCGACTCGAATGGCGAAAGATGTTCATGAAGCGTTAGTTACGATAGCGGAAAAACATGGCAACCAAAGCCGTGAGCAAGCTGAACAATATATTAATGATTTACGTAAAGCGAAACGTTACCAAAGGGATGTGTACTAATGAGCAAGCAAGTAATAGAGCAAGAAGTGCTAGGTCAAGTACTTGGACCTTTGGCTGACAATGAGCGTTTGAAGCGTGAAAGCAAGAATCTACGCGGTACGATTGAACAAGATCTTCAAGACCGTATAACTGGTGGTTTTACCGCAGACAACTTTCAGCTGATCCGCTTCCACGGTATGTATCAACAAGACGACCGTGACATTCGCAACGAGCGTGCAAAACAAAAGTTAGAACCTTTACATAATGTCATGCTTCGTGCGCGTATGCCTGGTGGCATCATTACACCTAAACAATGGTTAGCGATTGATAAGTTTGCAGATGAAAGTACCTCTTATGGGTCTATCCGTCTAACAACACGTCAAACTTTCCAGTTCCATGGTGTGTTGAAGCCGAACATTAAATTGATGCACCAAACGCTAAACAGTATTGGCATTGATTCAATTGCGACAGCAGGTGACGTAAACCGAAATGTTCTGTGTACAACAAACCCGGTTGAGTCCGAGCTTCATCAAGAAGCGTATGAGTGGGCGAAAAAGATCAGTGAACACCTACTACCTAAGACTCGCGCTTATGCAGAAATTTGGTTAGATGGTGAAAAATTAGAAACGACAGACGAAGAACCTATCCTAGGTAGCAACTATCTACCGCGTAAGTTCAAGACGACGGTTGTGATTCCTCCACAGAATGACGTGGACGTTCATGCCAATGATCTTAACTTTGTTGCGATTGCTAAAGACGGAAAGCTGGTGGGCTTTAACGTGTTAGTGGGTGGTGGCTTAGCTATGACGCACGGCGATACTTCTACCTATGCACGTAAAGCTGACGACTTTGGTTTTGTACCATTAGAGAAGACATTAGATGTAGCAGCAGCGGTTGTGACTACACAACGTGATTGGGGTAACCGTTCAAACCGTAAGAATGCAAAAACCAAATACACATTAGACCGTGTTGGCATTGATGTGTTCAAAGCGGAAGTTGAAAAGCGTGCCGGTGTCGAGTTCTCTGAAAGTCGTCCTTATGAGTTTACTGGCCGTGGTGACCGGATCGGTTGGGCGGAAGGTATCGACGGAAAACACCACTTAGCACTGTTTATTGAAAATGGTCGTTTACTTGATTTCCCAGGTAAGGCTTTGAAAACGGGTGTGGCTGAAATTGCGAAGATCCACAAAGGCGATTTCCGCATGACTGCAAACCAAAACTTAATTGTTGCGGGCGTGTCGACGAGCCAAAAAGCCAAGATTGAGAAACTGGCACGTCAATATGGTTTGATGGATGACGCGGTAAGCGAGCAACGCAAAAATTCAATGGCGTGTGTGGCATTCCCAACATGTCCTCTAGCAATGGCAGAAGCCGAACGTTTTCTTCCCGAGTTCGTGACAGATGTTGAAGACATTCTCAAGAAGCATGGATTACCAGAAGAAGATAACATCATCCTTCGAATCACTGGTTGTCCAAACGGTTGTGGTCGCGCGATGTTGGCTGAACTTGGTTTAGTGGGTAAAGCACCAGGTCGCTACAATATGCACTTAGGTGGGAACAAAGCAGGTACTCGTATTCCTAAGATGTATAAAGAGAACATCACATCAGCTCAGATCTTGGAAGAGATTGATTCACTGGTGGGACGCTGGGCTACAGAACGACAAGACAATGAAGGCTTTGGCGATTTCACTATCCGAGCTGGCATCATCGAAGAGGTGATCATTTCAAAGAGGGATCTGCATGCATAATTCTGTCGCTTCAAAGCTGAAGTTAGCAGAACTACTCGCATTGACTAAGACGGAGCAAATACTTCGTCTTGGACAAATTAATTCTGAGTTAGAACAGCTAACAGCATTAGAAAGAGTTAAGTGGGCATTAGAAAACTTGGAAGGAACACATGTGGTGTCTTCAAGTTTCGGCATTCAAGCCGCGTTAATGCTTCATTTGGTCACACAAGCAAAACCGGATATTCCCGTTATTTTGACGGATACAGGTTATCTATTCCCTGAAACGTATCGCTTTATAGATGAGTTAAGTCAGAAGCTGACTCTAAACCTTCAAGTCTTCCGAGCGCAGCAGAGCCCTAATTGGCAAGAAGCGCAATATGGCAAACTTTGGGATCAAGGTATAGAAGGGATAGAGAAGTACAACAAGCTTAATAAAGTAGAACCGATGAGACGTGCGCTAGATGAGCTTGAGGCTGGGACATGGTTTTCCGGTTTAAGAAGGGAGCAATCTCAATCGCGTGCAAACTTGCCAATTTTATCTATTCAAAATGGTGTGTTTAAATTCTTGCCGGTAATCGATTGGACGAATAAAGATGTTCACTACTACCTAGAAGAACACGGCCTAAGTTATCACCCGCTTCGAGAGCAGGGTTACCTTTCTGTTGGAGATACACATACGACTAAGAAATGGGAGCCGGGTATGACGGAAGAAGAAACCCGTTTTAATGGGTTAAAACGAGAATGTGGGCTTCATGAGGATGATGGAGAGCAATATGGCTCTGGGATTTAGATTCCTTTCTATTTAAAAGGCTGCCATAAGGCAGCTTTTTTGTTTCTAGGGGATAAGATTAAAGCGATTGTGGATAAGTCTGTGGTTATTTTGTAGGTACTTTGTAGTTAAAGTTGCATAAATAAGGCTTTGGGTGTTTATTCGGCATGTAGTCGTTATTTTTGCATTTTTCTTTAATAAACACTTGCCAATGTGATGAACATCTCTATAATGCCGCCTCATTGACACGGCAGACGCCACAAGGCTTCAGCGAAGAATGTTAGTGAGGCAACTAGCTTTAAGCGATTATTCGCTTCTACTTTTAGAAAGTAGAAATTAATTTTCAAAAGTGTTTGACACTGAGAATTAAATCGCTAGAATGGCCGCCTCTTCCGAAGTGATGTAAGTCACAATGAAGAGAAGCTCTTTAACAATTTAAACCTATCAATCTGTGTGGGCACTCGTTGATGAATATCAAAACGTCATTCTCAGGAATGGCAGTTACTTAGGTAACAAAATTGATTTCAATGAACTGAGTGACCAATACAAATAACTTCGGTTATTTGGCACAGTCAATTCATTATCATTCTGTTGGAATGGTAATAGCTTTAGAATTACTTTTTGTAGTTTTGAAGTCAGTATTCGTTGAGTCACAAAATCTTAAATTGAAGAGTTTGATCATGGCTCAGATTGAACGCTGGCGGCAGGCCTAACACATGCAAGTCGAGCGGAAACGACACTAACAATCCTTCGGGTGCGTTAATGGGCGTCGAGCGGCGGACGGGTGAGTAATGCCTAGGAAATTGCCTTGATGTGGGGGATAACCATTGGAAACGATGGCTAATACCGCATAATGCCTACGGGCCAAAGAGGGGGACCTTCGGGCCTCTCGCGTCAAGATATGCCTAGGTGGGATTAGCTAGTTGGTGAGGTAATGGCTCACCAAGGCGACGATCCCTAGCTGGTCTGAGAGGATGATCAGCCACACTGGAACTGAGACACGGTCCAGACTCCTACGGGAGGCAGCAGTGGGGAATATTGCACAATGGGCGAAAGCCTGATGCAGCCATGCCGCGTGTATGAAGAAGGCCTTCGGGTTGTAAAGTACTTTCAGTTGTGAGGAAGGGGGTAACGTTAATAGCGTTATCTCTTGACGTTAGCAACAGAAGAAGCACCGGCTAACTCCGTGCCAGCAGCCGCGGTAATACGGAGGGTGCGAGCGTTAATCGGAATTACTGGGCGTAAAGCGCATGCAGGTGGTTCATTAAGTCAGATGTGAAAGCCCGGGGCTCAACCTCGGAACTGCATTTGAAACTGGTGAACTAGAGTACTGTAGAGGGGGGTAGAATTTCAGGTGTAGCGGTGAAATGCGTAGAGATCTGAAGGAATACCAGTGGCGAAGGCGGCCCCCTGGACAGATACTGACACTCAGATGCGAAAGCGTGGGGAGCAAACAGGATTAGATACCCTGGTAGTCCACGCCGTAAACGATGTCTACTTGGAGGTTGTGGCCTTGAGCCGTGGCTTTCGGAGCTAACGCGTTAAGTAGACCGCCTGGGGAGTACGGTCGCAAGATTAAAACTCAAATGAATTGACGGGGGCCCGCACAAGCGGTGGAGCATGTGGTTTAATTCGATGCAACGCGAAGAACCTTACCTACTCTTGACATCCAGAGAAGCCAGCGGAGACGCAGGTGTGCCTTCGGGAGCTCTGAGACAGGTGCTGCATGGCTGTCGTCAGCTCGTGTTGTGAAATGTTGGGTTAAGTCCCGCAACGAGCGCAACCCTTATCCTTGTTTGCCAGCGAGTAATGTCGGGAACTCCAGGGAGACTGCCGGTGATAAACCGGAGGAAGGTGGGGACGACGTCAAGTCATCATGGCCCTTACGAGTAGGGCTACACACGTGCTACAATGGCGCATACAGAGGGCAGCAAGCTAGCGATAGTGAGCGAATCCCAAAAAGTGCGTCGTAGTCCGGATTGGAGTCTGCAACTCGACTCCATGAAGTCGGAATCGCTAGTAATCGTAGATCAGAATGCTACGGTGAATACGTTCCCGGGCCTTGTACACACCGCCCGTCACACCATGGGAGTGGGCTGCAAAAGAAGTGGGTAGTTTAACCTTTCGGGGAGGACGCTCACCACTTTGTGGTTCATGACTGGGGTGAAGTCGTAACAAGGTAGCCCTAGGGGAACCTGGGGCTGGATCACCTCCTTATACGAAGATATTCACGATAAGTGTCCACACAGATTGATGGTTTAGATTTAGTTAAAGCCAGAGCTTTAATTAATAACGCAAGTTATTGATTAAAGCTTTTTGCTTTATGCTCTTTAACAATTTGGAAAGCTGACTGATTGATTACTTACGAGTAATTCAATCAAATTTAAAAGTTCTCAATGTTTATCTTTTAGATAAACACAACAAACACATTCAAGTGTCTTGTATTCGATTCAAACTTGTTTGAATCACATTGAGTCCGGCAAACAGTCATTGAGAACTAACCCTTCTTAATGACAACCAAAAACCTTGGTTAGTTGCCATACACTAAGACCCTTTCGGGTTGTATGGTTAAGTGACTAAGCGTACACGGTGGATGCCTTGGCAGTCAGAGGCGATGAAAGGCGTAATAACTTGCGATAAGCCCAGATTAGGTAGTAATAACCTTTGAGTCTGGGATTCCTGAATGGGGAAACCCACTTACATAAGTAAGTATCCTGTTGTGAATACATAGCAACAGGAGGCAAACCGGGGGAACTGAAACATCTAAGTACCCCGAGGAAGAGAAATCAACCGAGATTCCGAAAGTAGCGGCGAGCGAAATTGGATTAGCCCTTAAGCTTTTAATGAGACAGATGAAGGCTCTGGAAAGTGCCGCAGTAAAGGGTGATAGCCCCGTAATCGACATCTCATCATCAGTGAAAACGAGTAGGGCGGGACACGTGATATCCTGTCTGAATATGGGGGGACCATCCTCCAAGGCTAAATACTACTGACTGACCGATAGTGAACCAGTACCGTGAGGGAAAGGCGAAAAGAACCCCTGTGAGGGGAGTGAAATAGAACCTGAAACCGTGTACGTACAAGCAGTAGGAGCACCTTCGTGGTGTGACTGCGTACCTTTTGTATAATGGGTCAGCGACTTAATTTTAGTAGCAAGGTTAACCGTTTAGGGGAGCCGTAGGGAAACCGAGTCTTAACTGGGCGTACAGTTGCTAGGATTAGACCCGAAACCAGGTGATCTAGCCATGGGCAGGTTGAAGGTTGAGTAACATCAACTGGAGGACCGAACCGACTAATGTTGAAAAATTAGCGGATGACTTGTGGCTAGGGGTGAAAGGCCAATCAAACCTGGAGATAGCTGGTTCTCCCCGAAAGCTATTTAGGTAGCGCCTCGGACGAATACTACTGGGGGTAGAGCACTGTTAAGGCTAGGGGGTCATCCCGACTTACCAACCCTTTGCAAACTCCGAATACCAGTAAGTACTATCCGGGAGACACACGGCGGGTGCTAACGTCCGTCGTGGAGAGGGAAACAACCCAGACCGCCAGCTAAGGTCCCAAAGTATAGCTAAGTGGGAAACGATGTGGGAAGGCTCAGACAGCCAGGATGTTGGCTTAGAAGCAGCCATCATTTAAAGAAAGCGTAATAGCTCACTGGTCGAGTCGGCCTGCGCGGAAGATGTAACGGGGCTAAGCTATACACCGAAGCTGCGGCTACGTACCTTAGGGTATGTGGGGTAGGGGAGCGTTCTGTAAGCCGTTGAAGGTGGTCTGTAAGGGCTGCTGGAGGTATCAGAAGTGCGAATGCTGACATGAGTAACGATAAAGGGAGTGAAAAACTCCCTCGCCGGAAGACCAAGGGTTCCTGTCCAACGTTAATCGGGGCAGGGTAAGTCGACTCCTAAGGCGAGGCCGAAAGGCGTAGTCGATGGGAAACGGGTTAATATTCCCGTACTTCTTACAATTGCGATGGGGGGACGGAGAAGGCTAGGTGGGCCTGGCGACGGTTGTCCAGGTTCAAGTACGTAGGCGGAAAGTTTAGGTAAATCCGGACTTTCATAACGCTGAGATACGATGTCGAGCTACTACGGTAGTGAAGTCATTGATGCCATGCTTCCAGGAAAAGCCTCTAAGCTTCAGATTGTAAGGAATCGTACCCCAAACCGACACAGGTGGTCGGGTAGAGAATACCAAGGCGCTTGAGAGAACTCGGGTGAAGGAACTAGGCAAAATGGTACCGTAACTTCGGGAGAAGGTACGCTCTTATCAGTGAAGTCCCTTGCGGATGGAGCAGACGAGAGTCGCAGATACCAGGTGGCTGCAACTGTTTATTAAAAACACAGCACTGTGCAAAATCGTAAGATGACGTATACGGTGTGACGCCTGCCCGGTGCCGGAAGGTTAATTGATGGGGTTAGACTTCGGTCGAAGCTCTTGATCGAAGCCCCGGTAAACGGCGGCCGTAACTATAACGGTCCTAAGGTAGCGAAATTCCTTGTCGGGTAAGTTCCGACCTGCACGAATGGCGTAATGATGGCCACGCTGTCTCCACCCGAGACTCAGTGAAATTGAAATCGCTGTGAAGATGCAGTGTACCCGCGGCTAGACGGAAAGACCCCGTGAACCTTTACTACAGCTTGGCACTGAACATTGAACCTACATGTGTAGGATAGGTGGGAGACTTTGAAACCGCGTCGCTAGATGTGGTGGAGTCGTCCTTGAAATACCACCCTTGTAGTTTTGATGTTCTAACGTTGGTCCCTGAATCGGGATTACGGACAGTGCCTGGTGGGTAGTTTGACTGGGGCGGTCTCCTCCCAAAGAGTAACGGAGGAGCACGAAGGTGGGCTAAACACGGTTGGACATCGTGTGGTTAGTGCAATGGCATAAGCCCGCTTGACTGCGAGAATGACAATTCGAGCAGGTGCGAAAGCAGGTCATAGTGATCCGGTGGTTCTGAATGGAAGGGCCATCGCTCAACGGATAAAAGGTACTCCGGGGATAACAGGCTGATACCGCCCAAGAGTTCATATCGACGGCGGTGTTTGGCACCTCGATGTCGGCTCATCACATCCTGGGGCTGAAGTCGGTCCCAAGGGTATGGCTGTTCGCCATTTAAAGTGGTACGCGAGCTGGGTTTAGAACGTCGTGAGACAGTTCGGTCCCTATCTGCCGTGGGCGTTGGAAAATTGAAGGGGGCTGCTCCTAGTACGAGAGGACCGGAGTGGACGAACCTCTGGTGTTCGGGTTGTCATGCCAATGGCATTGCCCGGTAGCTAAGTTCGGAATCGATAACCGCTGAAAGCATCTAAGCGGGAAGCGAGCCCTGAGATGAGTTTTCCCTGACGCTATAAGCGTCCTTAAGGGTTGTTCAAGACTAGAACGTTGATAGGCAGGGTGTGTAAGTGCTGCGAGGCATTGAGCTAACCTGTACTAATTGCCCGTGAGGCTTAACCATACAACACCCAAGGGGTTTTGTGGACTCAAAGACAGACCTTGAATGAGTTTGAAAGAGACTTTTAAATACAGTTTTCCAGATTATTTTGCCTTCAGTTTTTAAAAAAGCTGAAAGTAAAAGCAAAATTTGCTTGGCGACCATAGCATTGTGGACCCACCTGATTCCATGCCGAACTCAGAAGTGAAACACAATAGCGCCGATGGTAGTGTGGGGCTTCCCCATGTGAGAGTAGGACATCGCCAGGCTTTAATTTCGACTTTGTCTATTAAATAGACAAGTCACCATAGAGTTCTAAGTTTTCTTAGTATTTTATGTTGACTTTCAAAGTAGAAAGCGTATTATACGCGTCCTGCTTAAGTGCTAAGGCACTGAAAGCAAAGCTCTTTAACAATTTAAACCTATCAATCTGTGTGGGCACTCGTTGATGAATATCAAAACGTTATTACTTAGGTAATAGTAGTTACTTCGGTAACAACATTGATTTCAATGAACTGAGTGACCAATACAAATAACCTCGGTTATTTGGCACAGTCAATTCATTACCATTCTGTTGGAATGGTAATAGCTTTAGAATTACTTTTTGTAGTTTTGAAGTCAGTATTCGTTGAGTCACAAAATCTTAAATTGAAGAGTTTGATCATGGCTCAGATTGAACGCTGGCGGCAGGCCTAACACATGCAAGTCGAGCGGAAACGACACTAACAATCCTTCGGGTGCGTTAATGGGCGTCGAGCGGCGGACGGGTGAGTAATGCCTAGGAAATTGCCTTGATGTGGGGGATAACCATTGGAAACGATGGCTAATACCGCATAATGCCTACGGGCCAAAGAGGGGGACCTTCGGGCCTCTCGCGTCAAGATATGCCTAGGTGGGATTAGCTAGTTGGTGAGGTAATGGCTCACCAAGGCGACGATCCCTAGCTGGTCTGAGAGGATGATCAGCCACACTGGAACTGAGACACGGTCCAGACTCCTACGGGAGGCAGCAGTGGGGAATATTGCACAATGGGCGAAAGCCTGATGCAGCCATGCCGCGTGTATGAAGAAGGCCTTCGGGTTGTAAAGTACTTTCAGTTGTGAGGAAGGGGGTAGTGTTAATAGCGCTATCTCTTGACGTTAGCAACAGAAGAAGCACCGGCTAACTCCGTGCCAGCAGCCGCGGTAATACGGAGGGTGCGAGCGTTAATCGGAATTACTGGGCGTAAAGCGCATGCAGGTGGTTCATTAAGTCAGATGTGAAAGCCCGGGGCTCAACCTCGGAACTGCATTTGAAACTGGTGAACTAGAGTACTGTAGAGGGGGGTAGAATTTCAGGTGTAGCGGTGAAATGCGTAGAGATCTGAAGGAATACCAGTGGCGAAGGCGGCCCCCTGGACAGATACTGACACTCAGATGCGAAAGCGTGGGGAGCAAACAGGATTAGATACCCTGGTAGTCCACGCCGTAAACGATGTCTACTTGGAGGTTGTGGCCTTGAGCCGTGGCTTTCGGAGCTAACGCGTTAAGTAGACCGCCTGGGGAGTACGGTCGCAAGATTAAAACTCAAATGAATTGACGGGGGCCCGCACAAGCGGTGGAGCATGTGGTTTAATTCGATGCAACGCGAAGAACCTTACCTACTCTTGACATCCAGAGAAGCCAGCGGAGACGCAGGTGTGCCTTCGGGAGCTCTGAGACAGGTGCTGCATGGCTGTCGTCAGCTCGTGTTGTGAAATGTTGGGTTAAGTCCCGCAACGAGCGCAACCCTTATCCTTGTTTGCCAGCGAGTAATGTCGGGAACTCCAGGGAGACTGCCGGTGATAAACCGGAGGAAGGTGGGGACGACGTCAAGTCATCATGGCCCTTACGAGTAGGGCTACACACGTGCTACAATGGCGCATACAGAGGGCAGCAAGCTAGCGATAGTGAGCGAATCCCAAAAAGTGCGTCGTAGTCCGGATTGGAGTCTGCAACTCGACTCCATGAAGTCGGAATCGCTAGTAATCGTAGATCAGAATGCTACGGTGAATACGTTCCCGGGCCTTGTACACACCGCCCGTCACACCATGGGAGTGGGCTGCAAAAGAAGTGGGTAGTTTAACCTTTCGGGGAGGACGCTCACCACTTTGTGGTTCATGACTGGGGTGAAGTCGTAACAAGGTAGCCCTAGGGGAACCTGGGGCTGGATCACCTCCTTATACGAAGATACTCACGATAAGTGTCCACACAGATTGATTAGGTTTAGAAAAGTTAAGAGACGATATTGGGTCTGTAGCTCAGCTGGTTAGAGCGCTCGCCTGATAAGCGGGAGGTCGGTGGTTCAAGTCCACTCAGACCCACCAATATCGACCTAGATGGGGCTATAGCTCAGCTGGGAGAGCGCCTGCCTTGCACGCAGGAGGTCTGCGGTTCGATCCCGCATAGCTCCACCATCTTTAAGGGTTTTTCCCTAAGAATCTTTAAAAATGGTTTCGAAAGAAATCAAGCTCTTTAACAATTTGGAAAGCTGACTGATTGATTACTTACGAGTAATTCAATCAAATTTAAAAGTTCTCAATGTTTACCTTTAAGGTAAACACAACAAACACATTCAAGTGTCTTGTATTCGATTCAAACTTGTTTGAATCACATTGAGTCCGGCAAACAGTCATTAAGAATTAACCCTTCTTAATGACAACCAAAAACCTTGGTTAGTTGCCATACACTAAGACCCTTTCGGGTTGTATGGTTAAGTGACTAAGCGTACACGGTGGATGCCTTGGCAGTCAGAGGCGATGAAAGGCGTAATAACTTGCGATAAGCCCAGATTAGGTAGTAATAACCTTTGAGTCTGGGATTCCTGAATGGGGAAACCCACTTACATAAGTAAGTATCCTGTTGTGAATACATAGCAACAGGAGGCAAACCGGGGGAACTGAAACATCTAAGTACCCCGAGGAAGAGAAATCAACCGAGATTCCGAAAGTAGCGGCGAGCGAAATTGGATTAGCCCTTAAGCTTTTAATGAGACAGATGAAGGCTCTGGAAAGTGCCGCAGTAAAGGGTGATAGCCCCGTAATCGACATCTCATCATCAGTGAAAACGAGTAGGGCGGGACACGTGATATCCTGTCTGAATATGGGGGGACCATCCTCCAAGGCTAAATACTACTGACTGACCGATAGTGAACCAGTACCGTGAGGGAAAGGCGAAAAGAACCCCTGTGAGGGGAGTGAAATAGAACCTGAAACCGTGTACGTACAAGCAGTAGGAGCACCTTCGTGGTGTGACTGCGTACCTTTTGTATAATGGGTCAGCGACTTAATTTTAGTAGCAAGGTTAACCGTTTAGGGGAGCCGTAGGGAAACCGAGTCTTAACTGGGCGTACAGTTGCTAGGATTAGACCCGAAACCAGGTGATCTAGCCATGGGCAGGTTGAAGGTTGAGTAACATCAACTGGAGGACCGAACCGACTAATGTTGAAAAATTAGCGGATGACTTGTGGCTAGGGGTGAAAGGCCAATCAAACCTGGAGATAGCTGGTTCTCCCCGAAAGCTATTTAGGTAGCGCCTCGGACGAATACTACTGGGGGTAGAGCACTGTTAAGGCTAGGGGGTCATCCCGACTTACCAACCCTTTGCAAACTCCGAATACCAGTAAGTACTATCCGGGAGACACACGGCGGGTGCTAACGTCCGTCGTGGAGAGGGAAACAACCCAGACCGCCAGCTAAGGTCCCAAAGTATAGCTAAGTGGGAAACGATGTGGGAAGGCTCAGACAGCCAGGATGTTGGCTTAGAAGCAGCCATCATTTAAAGAAAGCGTAATAGCTCACTGGTCGAGTCGGCCTGCGCGGAAGATGTAACGGGGCTAAGCTATACACCGAAGCTGCGGCTACGTACCTTAGGGTATGTGGGGTAGGGGAGCGTTCTGTAAGCCGTTGAAGGTGGTCTGTAAGGGCTGCTGGAGGTATCAGAAGTGCGAATGCTGACATGAGTAACGATAAAGGGAGTGAAAAACTCCCTCGCCGGAAGACCAAGGGTTCCTGTCCAACGTTAATCGGGGCAGGGTAAGTCGACTCCTAAGGCGAGGCCGAAAGGCGTAGTCGATGGGAAACGGGTTAATATTCCCGTACTTCTTACAATTGCGATGGGGGGACGGAGAAGGCTAGGTGGGCCTGGCGACGGTTGTCCAGGTTCAAGTATGTAGGCGGAAAGTTTAGGTAAATCCGGACTTTCTTAACGCTGAGATACGATGTCGAGCTACTACGGTAGTGAAGTCATTGATGCCATGCTTCCAGGAAAAGCCTCTAAGCTTCAGATTGTAAGGAATCGTACCCCAAACCGACACAGGTGGTCGGGTAGAGAATACCAAGGCGCTTGAGAGAACTCGGGTGAAGGAACTAGGCAAAATGGTACCGTAACTTCGGGAGAAGGTACGCTCTTATCAGTGAAGTCCCTTGCGGATGGAGCAGACGAGAGTCGCAGATACCAGGTGGCTGCAACTGTTTATTAAAAACACAGCACTGTGCAAAATCGTAAGATGACGTATACGGTGTGACGCCTGCCCGGTGCCGGAAGGTTAATTGATGGGGTTAGACTTCGGTCGAAGCTCTTGATCGAAGCCCCGGTAAACGGCGGCCGTAACTATAACGGTCCTAAGGTAGCGAAATTCCTTGTCGGGTAAGTTCCGACCTGCACGAATGGCGTAATGATGGCCACGCTGTCTCCACCCGAGACTCAGTGAAATTGAAATCGCTGTGAAGATGCAGTGTACCCGCGGCTAGACGGAAAGACCCCGTGAACCTTTACTACAGCTTGGCACTGAACATTGAACCTACATGTGTAGGATAGGTGGGAGACTTTGAAACCGCGTCGCTAGATGTGGTGGAGTCGTCCTTGAAATACCACCCTTGTAGTTTTGATGTTCTAACGTTGGTCCCTGAATCGGGATTACGGACAGTGCCTGGTGGGTAGTTTGACTGGGGCGGTCTCCTCCCAAAGAGTAACGGAGGAGCACGAAGGTGGGCTAAACACGGTTGGACATCGTGTGGTTAGTGCAATGGCATAAGCCCGCTTGACTGCGAGAATGACAATTCGAGCAGGTGCGAAAGCAGGTCATAGTGATCCGGTGGTTCTGAATGGAAGGGCCATCGCTCAACGGATAAAAGGTACTCCGGGGATAACAGGCTGATACCGCCCAAGAGTTCATATCGACGGCGGTGTTTGGCACCTCGATGTCGGCTCATCACATCCTGGGGCTGAAGTCGGTCCCAAGGGTATGGCTGTTCGCCATTTAAAGTGGTACGCGAGCTGGGTTTAGAACGTCGTGAGACAGTTCGGTCCCTATCTGCCGTGGGCGTTGGAAAATTGAAGGGGGCTGCTCCTAGTACGAGAGGACCGGAGTGGACGAACCTCTGGTGTTCGGGTTGTCATGCCAATGGCATTGCCCGGTAGCTAAGTTCGGAATCGATAACCGCTGAAAGCATCTAAGCGGGAAGCGAGCCCTGAGATGAGTTTTCCCTGACGCTATAAGCGTCCTTAAGGGTTGTTCAAGACTAGAACGTTGATAGGCAGGGTGTGTAAGTGCTGCGAGGCATTGAGCTAACCTGTACTAATTGCCCGTGAGGCTTAACCATACAACACCCAAGGGGTTTTGTGGACTCAAAGACAGACCTTGAATGAGTTTGAAGAGTTACTTTTAAATTACAGTTTTCCGAATTTTAAAATTTGCTTGGCGACCATAGCATTGTGGACCCACCTGATTCCATGCCGAACTCAGAAGTGAAACACAATAGCGCCGATGGTAGTGTGGGGCTTCCCCATGTGAGAGTAGGACATCGCCAGGCTTTAATTTCGACTTTGTCTACTAAGTAGACAAGTCACCATAGAGTTCTAAGTTTTCTTAGTATTTTATGTTGACTTTCAAAGTAGAAAGCGTATTATACGCGTCCTGCTTGAGTGCTAAGGCACTGAAAGCAAAGCTCTTTAACAATTTAAACCTATCAATCTGTGTGGGCACTCGTTGATGAATATCAAAACGTTTTATCATTAGATAAAACAGATTCTTCGGAATCAAAATGATTTCAATGAACTGAGTGACCAATACAAATAACCTCGGTTATTTGGCACAGTCAATTCATTATCATTCTGTTGGAATGGTAATAGCTTTAGAATTACTTTTTGTAGTTTTGAAGTCAGTATTCGTTGAGTCACAAAATCTTAAATTGAAGAGTTTGATCATGGCTCAGATTGAACGCTGGCGGCAGGCCTAACACATGCAAGTCGAGCGGAAACGACACTAACAATCCTTCGGGTGCGTTAATGGGCGTCGAGCGGCGGACGGGTGAGTAATGCCTAGGAAATTGCCTTGATGTGGGGGATAACCATTGGAAACGATGGCTAATACCGCATAATGCCTACGGGCCAAAGAGGGGGACCTTCGGGCCTCTCGCGTCAAGATATGCCTAGGTGGGATTAGCTAGTTGGTGAGGTAATGGCTCACCAAGGCGACGATCCCTAGCTGGTCTGAGAGGATGATCAGCCACACTGGAACTGAGACACGGTCCAGACTCCTACGGGAGGCAGCAGTGGGGAATATTGCACAATGGGCGAAAGCCTGATGCAGCCATGCCGCGTGTATGAAGAAGGCCTTCGGGTTGTAAAGTACTTTCAGTTGTGAGGAAGGGGGTAACGTTAATAGCGTTATCTCTTGACGTTAGCAACAGAAGAAGCACCGGCTAACTCCGTGCCAGCAGCCGCGGTAATACGGAGGGTGCGAGCGTTAATCGGAATTACTGGGCGTAAAGCGCATGCAGGTGGTTCATTAAGTCAGATGTGAAAGCCCGGGGCTCAACCTCGGAACTGCATTTGAAACTGGTGAACTAGAGTACTGTAGAGGGGGGTAGAATTTCAGGTGTAGCGGTGAAATGCGTAGAGATCTGAAGGAATACCAGTGGCGAAGGCGGCCCCCTGGACAGATACTGACACTCAGATGCGAAAGCGTGGGGAGCAAACAGGATTAGATACCCTGGTAGTCCACGCCGTAAACGATGTCTACTTGGAGGTTGTGGCCTTGAGCCGTGGCTTTCGGAGCTAACGCGTTAAGTAGACCGCCTGGGGAGTACGGTCGCAAGATTAAAACTCAAATGAATTGACGGGGGCCCGCACAAGCGGTGGAGCATGTGGTTTAATTCGATGCAACGCGAAGAACCTTACCTACTCTTGACATCCAGAGAAGCCAGCGGAGACGCAGGTGTGCCTTCGGGAGCTCTGAGACAGGTGCTGCATGGCTGTCGTCAGCTCGTGTTGTGAAATGTTGGGTTAAGTCCCGCAACGAGCGCAACCCTTATCCTTGTTTGCCAGCGAGTAATGTCGGGAACTCCAGGGAGACTGCCGGTGATAAACCGGAGGAAGGTGGGGACGACGTCAAGTCATCATGGCCCTTACGAGTAGGGCTACACACGTGCTACAATGGCGCATACAGAGGGCAGCAAGCTAGCGATAGTGAGCGAATCCCAAAAAGTGCGTCGTAGTCCGGATTGGAGTCTGCAACTCGACTCCATGAAGTCGGAATCGCTAGTAATCGTAGATCAGAATGCTACGGTGAATACGTTCCCGGGCCTTGTACACACCGCCCGTCACACCATGGGAGTGGGCTGCAAAAGAAGTGGGTAGTTTAACCTTTCGGGGAGGACGCTCACCACTTTGTGGTTCATGACTGGGGTGAAGTCGTAACAAGGTAGCCCTAGGGGAACCTGGGGCTGGATCACCTCCTTATACGAAGATATTCACGATAAGTGTCCACACAGATTGATTAGGTTTAGAAAAGTTAAGAGACGATATTGGGTCTGTAGCTCAGCTGGTTAGAGCGCTCGCCTGATAAGCGGGAGGTCGGTGGTTCAAGTCCACTCAGACCCACCAATATCGACCTAGATGGGGCTATAGCTCAGCTGGGAGAGCGCCTGCCTTGCACGCAGGAGGTCTGCGGTTCGATCCCGCATAGCTCCACCATCTTTAAGGGTTTTTCCCTAAGAATCTTTAAAAATGGTTTCGAAAGAAATCAAGCTCTTTAACAATTTGGAAAGCTGACTGATTGATTACTTACGAGTAATTCAATCAAATTTAAAAGTTCTCAATGTTTACCTTTAAGGTAAACACAACAAACACATTCAAGTGTCTTGTATTCGATTCAAACTTGTTTGAATCACATTGAGTCCGGCAAACAGTCATTAAGAATTAACCCTTCTTAATGACAACCAAAAACCTTGGTTAGTTGCCATACACTAAGACCCTTTCGGGTTGTATGGTTAAGTGACTAAGCGTACACGGTGGATGCCTTGGCAGTCAGAGGCGATGAAAGGCGTAATAACTTGCGATAAGCCCAGATTAGGTAGTAATAACCTTTGAGTCTGGGATTCCTGAATGGGGAAACCCACTTACATAAGTAAGTATCCTGTTGTGAATACATAGCAACAGGAGGCAAACCGGGGGAACTGAAACATCTAAGTACCCCGAGGAAGAGAAATCAACCGAGATTCCGAAAGTAGCGGCGAGCGAAATTGGATTAGCCCTTAAGCTTTTAATGAGACAGATGAAGGCTCTGGAAAGTGCCGCAGTAAAGGGTGATAGCCCCGTAATCGACATCTCATCATCAGTGAAAACGAGTAGGGCGGGACACGTGATATCCTGTCTGAATATGGGGGGACCATCCTCCAAGGCTAAATACTACTGACTGACCGATAGTGAACCAGTACCGTGAGGGAAAGGCGAAAAGAACCCCTGTGAGGGGAGTGAAATAGAACCTGAAACCGTGTACGTACAAGCAGTAGGAGCACCTTCGTGGTGTGACTGCGTACCTTTTGTATAATGGGTCAGCGACTTAATTTTAGTAGCAAGGTTAACCGTTTAGGGGAGCCGTAGGGAAACCGAGTCTTAACTGGGCGTACAGTTGCTAGGATTAGACCCGAAACCAGGTGATCTAGCCATGGGCAGGTTGAAGGTTGAGTAACATCAACTGGAGGACCGAACCGACTAATGTTGAAAAATTAGCGGATGACTTGTGGCTAGGGGTGAAAGGCCAATCAAACCTGGAGATAGCTGGTTCTCCCCGAAAGCTATTTAGGTAGCGCCTCGGACGAATACTACTGGGGGTAGAGCACTGTTAAGGCTAGGGGGTCATCCCGACTTACCAACCCTTTGCAAACTCCGAATACCAGTAAGTACTATCCGGGAGACACACGGCGGGTGCTAACGTCCGTCGTGGAGAGGGAAACAACCCAGACCGCCAGCTAAGGTCCCAAAGTATAGCTAAGTGGGAAACGATGTGGGAAGGCTCAGACAGCCAGGATGTTGGCTTAGAAGCAGCCATCATTTAAAGAAAGCGTAATAGCTCACTGGTCGAGTCGGCCTGCGCGGAAGATGTAACGGGGCTAAGCTATACACCGAAGCTGCGGCTACGTACCTTAGGGTATGTGGGGTAGGGGAGCGTTCTGTAAGCCGTTGAAGGTGGTCTGTAAGGGCTGCTGGAGGTATCAGAAGTGCGAATGCTGACATGAGTAACGATAAAGGGAGTGAAAAACTCCCTCGCCGGAAGACCAAGGGTTCCTGTCCAACGTTAATCGGGGCAGGGTAAGTCGACTCCTAAGGCGAGGCCGAAAGGCGTAGTCGATGGGAAACGGGTTAATATTCCCGTACTTCTTACAATTGCGATGGGGGGACGGAGAAGGCTAGGTGGGCCTGGCGACGGTTGTCCAGGTTCAAGTACGTAGGCGGAAAGTTTAGGTAAATCCGGACTTTCTTAACGCTGAGATACGATGTCGAGCTACTACGGTAGTGAAGTCATTGATGCCATGCTTCCAGGAAAAGCCTCTAAGCTTCAGATTGTAAGGAATCGTACCCCAAACCGACACAGGTGGTCGGGTAGAGAATACCAAGGCGCTTGAGAGAACTCGGGTGAAGGAACTAGGCAAAATGGTACCGTAACTTCGGGAGAAGGTACGCTCTTATCAGTGAAGTCCCTTGCGGATGGAGCAGACGAGAGTCGCAGATACCAGGTGGCTGCAACTGTTTATTAAAAACACAGCACTGTGCAAAATCGTAAGATGACGTATACGGTGTGACGCCTGCCCGGTGCCGGAAGGTTAATTGATGGGGTTAGACTTCGGTCGAAGCTCTTGATCGAAGCCCCGGTAAACGGCGGCCGTAACTATAACGGTCCTAAGGTAGCGAAATTCCTTGTCGGGTAAGTTCCGACCTGCACGAATGGCGTAATGATGGCCACGCTGTCTCCACCCGAGACTCAGTGAAATTGAAATCGCTGTGAAGATGCAGTGTACCCGCGGCTAGACGGAAAGACCCCGTGAACCTTTACTACAGCTTGGCACTGAACATTGAACCTACATGTGTAGGATAGGTGGGAGACTTTGAAACCGCGTCGCTAGATGTGGTGGAGTCGTCCTTGAAATACCACCCTTGTAGTTTTGATGTTCTAACGTTGGTCCCTGAATCGGGATTACGGACAGTGCCTGGTGGGTAGTTTGACTGGGGCGGTCTCCTCCCAAAGAGTAACGGAGGAGCACGAAGGTGGGCTAAACACGGTTGGACATCGTGTGGTTAGTGCAATGGCATAAGCCCGCTTGACTGCGAGAATGACAATTCGAGCAGGTGCGAAAGCAGGTCATAGTGATCCGGTGGTTCTGAATGGAAGGGCCATCGCTCAACGGATAAAAGGTACTCCGGGGATAACAGGCTGATACCGCCCAAGAGTTCATATCGACGGCGGTGTTTGGCACCTCGATGTCGGCTCATCACATCCTGGGGCTGAAGTCGGTCCCAAGGGTATGGCTGTTCGCCATTTAAAGTGGTACGCGAGCTGGGTTTAGAACGTCGTGAGACAGTTCGGTCCCTATCTGCCGTGGGCGTTGGAAAATTGAAGGGGGCTGCTCCTAGTACGAGAGGACCGGAGTGGACGAACCTCTGGTGTTCGGGTTGTCATGCCAATGGCATTGCCCGGTAGCTAAGTTCGGAATCGATAACCGCTGAAAGCATCTAAGCGGGAAGCGAGCCCTGAGATGAGTTTTCCCTGACGCTATAAGCGTCCTTAAGGGTTGTTCAAGACTAGAACGTTGATAGGCAGGGTGTGTAAGTGCTGCGAGGCATTGAGCTAACCTGTACTAATTGCCCGTGAGGCTTAACCATACAACACCCAAGGGGTTTTGTGGACTCAAAGACAGACCTTGAATGAGTTTGAAGAGTTACTTTTAAATTACAGTTTTCCGAATTTTAAAATTTGCTTGGCGACCATAGCATTGTGGACCCACCTGATTCCATGCCGAACTCAGAAGTGAAACACAATAGCGCCGATGGTAGTGTGGGGCTTCCCCATGTGAGAGTAGGACATCGCCAGGCTTTAAATTATGAACGACTTGTCAGCGACGACAAGTAGTCCACTGCGGAGTGGTAGTTCAGTTGGTTAGAATACCGGCCTGTCACGCCGGGGGTCGCGGGTTCGAGTCCCGTCCACTCCGCCACTTATTCGATAACCTCGCCTAGTGCGAGGTTTTTTCGAATCTGAAGTAAGATAAAGTTTTAGGGGTGTAGCTCCAATTGGCAGAGCAGCGGATTCCAAATCCGCGTGTTGGGAGTTCGAATCTCTCCACCCCTGCCATATTTAAGGCTCTAGCAGAAATGCTAGAGCCTTTTTGCTTTTTGGCGTTAGACATGTAATTGACAGATCAGCAGATTCCGCTAACACCAAAACACCACGTGTTGGGAGCTCATCCCTCTCTACCTCAACCATATATATGACCTGAACAGAAATGCTGAGTTTTTTGTATCTGTCACTTTTTAAAAGTGGTTAAGAAATAAGCCTCAATCTCCTTAAGGCTACACTTCAGAATCTAAAGCGTTTGAGCTAGCAAAACTCTTATATACGCTTCTACGGCGAATATCTTAGCTTCTAGGCGTTGATCTAATAGAGTAAATCTAATTAACACCATGCAACTCTCATCCTTTGAGTAGTCGATGGCCGGATAATTAGGCTTTATCCTGTTTCACCTCTTCTTTTTTGATGTATCACCTGTTTAGCTAGCTTAAGTCGTCGTTACTCTCGCCCCTAACTCTAAGATGACTTACTCCTCTCTCGTTTCTCACCACTTTCACTTGATTTGAAATTACTGGTTTAGGTTGCTAACGGTCATTTACACTATTAACCCTCATATCTATATTTTTGTGGTTTTGGGTTCTATCAAAGCGAATTATAGGCATTGAGCTTAGCTGCTTTAAAGCTTGTTTAGTTAGTACTCTCGCGCAGTTTATGATTTGGGAATACAGAGAAGTCCATGATTGAGTCTAGTTATCTGTTCTTGGTAAAAGAAGGTTGAGGACTGTTAGAATCTAGGGGCAAGACAAGATGAATATGGAGAATTAAGCCTTCAGTGGTAGATGGATATAAAAAAGGCCGCTTAAGTAAGCGGCCTATGTTCACAAATAGGGAGTGTTAATCTAACTCTTTCTCGGCTTGTTTTGCTTTCTCTATCATAGGAGTAATCGTTGAGCCTTGAACCAGAATCGAGAACACTACAACGGCATAGGTCATGACAAGGATTATCTCTTTAACATCTATCGCCTTGTCTTCAATTACCCAGATACCTGAAGGGATTGAAAGAGCCATTGCTAGTGCTAAGCCGCCACGTAAGCCGCCCCAAGTTAGAATATTGATTGACCATGGGTTGTAAGTTCTAAAGCGTTTAAATCCAATGTATGACAAGAAAACACTTAGGTAGCGCGCACTCAATACGAGAGGGACTGCGAATGCCATTAAGATCCAGTCTTCTTGGTGGAACTTGAACAGTAGCATCGACATACCAATCAACAAGAATAGTACGCCATTTAAAAACTCATCTATCAGTTCCCAGAAGTGGTCTAGGTGGTCTTCACTCTCTTTAGAGAACCCAATAAAACGAGTCCAGTTACCAATCATGATACCGGATACCACCATAGCTAGTGGACCTGATACATGTAAAACCTCAGCGAAGGCATAACCAGCCGTTGGTATACCGATGGTTAGTAGTAGCTCCATTGAGTGGTCATCGGTGTTGCTGATTAGATAATGAAATATCAAACCTAAAGCAAATCCGTAGACGATACCACCAATAGCCTCTTGGACGAACAGCATGGTTACGCTGCCTACCGTCGGTGCTTCTGTGCCGAATGCGATGGTAAATAGGGTAACGAAGATGACTAAGCCAAAGCCATCATTAAATAGAGACTCTCCTTCGATTTGAGTTGAGATTCGTCTTGGGGCATCAAGTTTCTTCACTATCGCTAACACTGCTATTGGATCGGTAGGAGAGATTAAAGAACCAAAGAGTAAGCAATAAATCAGATCAAATTGAATACCGATGAATTGACAGAATCCATAGAGCACAAAGCCGATAAAGAATGTTGAAAACAGAGTAGCGCCCAACGCGAGTACCGTTATTTCCCACTTCTGGTCTTTTAGGTTCGGTAATTTAATTCCTAAACCGCCAGCAAAAAGTAAGAAGCCAAGTATTCCTTTGAGTAGGAAGTCTTCAAAGTTGATACTGGCAACGGTTTCTGAGGCGATGTCAGCCAGTTGGAACCAATTATTTTGTCCTGCAATGATAATCAATAGAGACAGCATCATTGAGCCAGCAGTGATGGCGATGGTTGTCTGCATTTTACCAATTTTGGTATTCACGAAAGCAATGAGCATTGCCGCTGCGGATAAGAAGCATAAGGTGTAATAGACCGACATTGGGATTCCAACATGTAACAAAGTATGAATATGAATTTTCGTTCTCTCATGCTCAAATAGCAAACATTTTTTTGTCATGAGTCGGTAATCAATTTCCTTTTTTAGACGTCTAGACTCCTTTTTAATGTGTGATAGGATGGAGGAATAATTAAAGGAATGAGGTTGTACCGTGGGAAGTAATGTAAGGCAAAAGATTGACGCTCTGTTGAAGCAACGAATTTTACTGATTGATGGTGGCATGGGCACCATGATTCAGGACTATAAATTGGAAGAGCAAGACTATCGTGGTGAACGCTTTGCTGATTGGCATAGTGACCTAAAAGGTAACAATGACCTTTTAGTGCTGACACAACCTCAGCTTATCAAAGACATCCATTCACAATATTTGGAAGCTGGGGCTGACATCCTCGAAACCAATACCTTTAACGCTACAACCATTGCTATGGCCGACTATGATATGGAAAGCCTTAGTGAAGAAATTAACTTTGCTGCCGCTAAGCTTGCCCGTGAAGCGGCTGATGAGTGGACGGCAAAGACCCCAGAAAAACCTCGATTTGTGGCGGGTGTATTAGGTCCGACTAACCGTACTTGTTCTATCTCTCCAGATGTTAATGATCCGGGTTATCGTAATGTGAGTTTTGATGAGTTGGTTGAAGCTTACTCTGAATCGACTCGCGCGCTTATTAAAGGCGGTTCAGACCTAATTCTTATTGAAACTATCTTCGATACACTAAACGCTAAAGCGTGTGCTTTTGCGGTTGAATCTGTTTTTGAAGAAGTGGGCATAACTTTACCTGTAATGATCTCCGGTACCATTACTGATGCATCAGGTCGTACACTTTCAGGCCAAACAACAGAAGCCTTCTACAACGCCCTTCGTCATGTTAAGCCTATCTCGTTTGGTTTGAACTGTGCATTAGGCCCTGACGAGCTGCGTGAGTATGTCGGTGAGATGTCTCGTATCTCTGAGAGCTTTGTTTCTGCTCACCCTAATGCAGGTTTGCCTAACGCATTTGGTGAGTATGACCTTTCACCCGAAGACATGGCTGAGCATGTTAAAGAGTGGGCTGAAAGTGGTTTCTTGAACTTGATTGGTGGTTGTTGTGGTACCACGCCAGAGCATATTCGCCAAATGTCTGAAGCGGTTAAAGGTGTTACCCCTCGTCAATTGCCAGACCTACCAGTATCGTGTCGTCTATCCGGTTTAGAACCTCTGACCATTGCAAAGGACTCTTTGTTTGTTAACGTTGGTGAACGTACGAACGTGACGGGCTCTGCCCGCTTTAAACGCTTGATCAAAGAAGAGCTTTACGATGAAGCGTTGAGTGTTGCTCGTGAGCAAGTTGAAAATGGCGCTCAGATCATCGACATCAACATGGATGAAGGGATGTTGGACGCTGAAGCGTGCATGGTTAAATTCCTTAATCTATGTGCTTCTGAACCTGAGATATCAAAAGTACCAGTAATGGTCGACTCTTCAAAATGGGAGGTTATCGAAGCTGGCCTGAAATGTATTCAGGGTAAAGGTATCGTTAACTCGATCTCTCTGAAAGAAGGCAAAGAGAAATTTGTCGAGCAAGCTAAGTTGGTTCGTCGTTATGGTGCAGCCGTCATCGTGATGGCTTTTGACGAAGTTGGTCAGGCTGATACTCGAGAACGCAAAGTAGAGATCTGTACTAATGCCTACAACATTCTTGTTGATGAAGTTGGCTTCCCACCTGAAGACATTATTTTTGACCCGAACATTTTCGCGGTTGCGACTGGCATCGATGAGCATAACAACTATGCGGTCGATTTCATTGAAGCAGTGGGGGATATCAAGCGTGACCTCCCACATGCGATGATCTCTGGTGGCGTGTCGAACGTGTCGTTCTCATTCCGCGGCAATAACTACGTTCGTGAGGCAATCCACGCAGTATTCCTATATCACTGTTTTAAGAATGGTATGGATATGGGCATCGTAAACGCTGGTCAGTTAGAAATTTACGATAATGTTCCTGAAGACTTGCGTGATGCTGTTGAAGATGTAGTACTAAACCGCCGTGATGATTCGACGGAACGTTTGCTTGATATGGCAACTGAGTACCTAGAGCGAGCAGTTGGTAAAGTTGAAGATAAGTCAGCTCTAGAATGGCGAACTTGGCCTGTAGAGAAGCGCTTAGAGCACTCTTTGGTTAAAGGTATTACAGACTTTATAGTTGAAGATACCGAAGAAGCTCGCGTTAATGCTTCTCGCCCTATTGAAGTGATTGAAGGTCCTCTAATGGACGGCATGAACGTTGTAGGTGACCTATTTGGTGAAGGTAAGATGTTCTTACCACAGGTAGTTAAGTCTGCACGTGTAATGAAGCAGGCTGTTGCGCACTTAGAACCGTTCATCAACGCGTCTAAAGAAGTGGGTGCGACTAACGGTAAGATTCTGTTAGCGACCGTTAAAGGCGATGTGCACGATATCGGTAAGAATATCGTTGGCGTGGTTTTGCAGTGTAATAACTACGAAATTATCGACTTAGGTGTAATGGTTTCTTGTGAAAAGATTCTTAAGGTCGCTAAAGAAGAGAACGTCGACATTATCGGCTTATCTGGTTTGATCACGCCATCTCTTGATGAAATGGTACACGTGGCCAAAGAGATGGAAAGACAAGGCTTTAAGCTCCCTCTATTGATTGGTGGCGCAACTACCTCTAAAGCGCACACCGCGGTGAAGATTGAGCAAAATTACTCTGAGCCAGTTGTTTATGTAAACAACGCCTCTCGTGCTGTGGGTGTGTGTACCTCACTTCTCTCTGACGAATTGAAACCTGCTTTTGTCGAGAAGTTGGATATCGATTATGATCGTGTTCGTGATCAACATAATCGTAAGAAGCCTCGCACCAAGCCTGTGACACTTGAAAAAGCTCGTGCTAATAAAGTGGCCATTGATTGGGATGCTTATACACCACCGGCACCAGCTAAACCGGGAGTACACATATTCAATGACTTTGATGTGGCTACGTTACGCAACTACATCGATTGGACGCCATTCTTCATGACGTGGTCTTTAGTTGGCAAGTACCCTGCGATTCTTGAGCATGAAGAAGTGGGCGAAGAAGCAAAACGTTTATTCAAAGACGCGAACGATCTACTGGACCGCGTGGAGAAAGAAAAGCTACTTGAAGCTCGTGGTATGTGTGCCATGTTCCCTGCCAATAGTGTTGGTGATGATATTGAGGTGTATACCGATGAATCTCGTACTGAGGTATTGAAGGTTCTGCATAACCTTCGCCAACAGACAGAGAAACCAAAAGGCTTTAACTACTGCTTGTCTGATTACATTGCTCCAAAAGAAAGCGGTAAAGCGGATTGGATTGGTGGCTTTGCGGTTACTGGTGGTATTGGAGAGCGTGAACTAGCTGATGAATATAAAGCGAATGGAGATGACTACAATGCCATCATGATTCAAGCCGTTGCCGATCGATTGGCTGAAGCGTTCGCGGAGTACTTGCATAAAGAAGTGAGAAAGGATATTTGGGGTTACTCGCCAGATGAAGACTTATCGAACGATGATTTGATTCGTGAGAAATACCAAGGTATTCGTCCTGCTCCAGGTTACCCTGCTTGCCCTGAACATACAGAGAAAGGTACGTTGTGGGAGTTAATGGACGTTGAGAAAGCGATTGATATGTCATTAACGTCGAGCTATGCGATGTGGCCTGGTGCTTCTGTGTCTGGTATGTATTTTTCACACCCAGATGCTCGATACTTTGCGATTGCACAGATTCAACAGGATCAAGTGGATAGCTATGCCGATCGTAAAGGCTGGGATATGTTAGAAGCTGAGAAGTGGTTAGGTCCAAACATTAACTAGCATTTTAGCTACAACGAGCTTTGATTCGTAAAGTAAAAAAGAGAAAGGGTTGCTTAATTGCAACCCTTTTTGTATTTGTGATTTAGTTATTTATCTGTCAATGATAAACGGGCTTTCTACTCAAATAATTCTTGGTGAAGTTTCTGAATCGCTAGCTTAGACACTGATTCATTAAGAAGGAAGCACAGGTTATGAGGGCTTGCACCGTAACAAATCATACGCAGGTTGAAATCTTCTAGAGTACCGAATACCTGTTTTGCGTAGCCTTTGCTTTCGCTCATGTTGTTACCAATAAGAGCAATTAGGCATAGGTCGTGCTCAATATCGACAGAGCAAAGCTCTTCAAGTTCAATACGCGCTGCTTCTGGTAATTCAGGAGCACCACCTGATGTGTCAGTTTGATCCAGCGTAAGTGAAACGCTGATCTCTGATGTGGTGATAAGATCGACAGAGATCTTATGTTTAGCAAGGATCTCGAACACTTTCGCTAAGAAGCCATAAGCATGGAACATATTAGCACTGCGCAGCGTAACCATGGTTTGGTTGCAGCGCAGGGCAAGTGCTCTGAACAGAGGAGAGCTTTCTACTTGCTGGCGAATCCAAGTTCCACCTAACTCTGGTGCTTTTGAAGAACCGACAAAGACTGGAATTTGATGGCGCAGTGCAGGCACTAGCGTCGATGGGTGCAATATCTTCGCGCCGAAGTTTGCCATTTCCGATGCTTCACTGAAGCTGATTTCTGGGATAGGAGAGGCCTTAGGAGCAATACGTGGGTCGGTAGTATAGATACCCGGAACATCCGTCCAGATCTCTAAGCCAATCGCTTGTACCGACTCGGCAATCAGTGCAGCTGAATAATCACTGCCACCGCGGCCTAGGGTCGTGGTGTTACCTTCGCTATCAGCACCGATAAAGCCTTGGGTAACGACAACTTGTTGTTGGCACAGTGGAATCAATTTCTCTTTTGCCAAAGCAGCAATCTCTTCTAGCTGTGGTTCTGCTTTTCCGAAATCATCATTGGTGCGCATCACTTCTCTGATATCGAAACGAACCGCAGGTGTTCCGCGCTCGCGAAGGATTTGAGCAAGGATGTGTGTCGACATCAACTCGCCACATGCTACGAGGTGATCAGTCAGCTTAGTGCTTGCTTGAAATGATGCGGCTTCTGCTGCGCTCGCAATGTCATCAAGAATGTTATGAACTTCTTTTTCGATGCTGATTGGATCTGCAAGTTGGTCAAGAATAGCATTGTGGATGTCGGCTAATTGCGTCATCAATTCTTGGCGGCGAGCTTTGTCTTGAACTCCGTTTGCGAGTTCCACTAGCAAGTTAGTCACGCCAGAACACGCGCTGCTTACGACCAGTTTCGTATTTGAGTTGTTTTCAATAATGGCAGCACAACGGCTCATTGCTTCAAAGTTGGCAACACTTGTTCCACCAAACTTAGCGACATTAAAAGAACCAGCTACATTAGATGCACTCACGATATATCTCCCACGACTTCCTAAAATAAAATTACGGTTGGGTAATCCAACGTCCGATGTTTTTCGAAGAGAGTTTTAGAGCAAAAAGAGAGGAATTATTAGAATAGTAACCTCAGAAGCTCTTCACCATATAGAAATGGCGACAGTTGAAGGGATTCAGCCCGCTCAACCGACAATAAAGGTCCTGCATCCTTTTATTATCTCGGCACTGCTCCCCATTAATGTTTTGTATTGGAAATGCGGTTCCACAAAACATCTGCCTGGGCAGTGCTCCTCTTCTGCTAGATAGCCGTTTCATTGAACGTGTTTGCGGTAACAATGTCAATCCGTAACTTGAGATAATTGAAAAATAATTTTAACAATTATGTGACAGTGGTTTGACCTCAATACTTATGGCTAATTGCTGAGGTAATCAATTTGCTTTAGGGTGGATTGTTCACAACATTAACGTAAGGGATGTACATGTCTAATTTAACACTCACTACTGCTATCGATAGCTTTTATCCACCACACCGAACGTTAATGGGACCAGGTCCTTCTGATATTTCACCTCAAGTACTGCAGGCTCTAATCCGTCCGACGATTGGTCACTTAGACCCGCTGTTTATTGCGATGATGGATGAGCTTAAACAGCTTCTTAAATACGCTTTCCAAACTGAAAATGAATTTACGATAGCGGTTTCTGCACCGGGCAGTGCAGGTATGGAAACCTGTTTTGTTAACTTGATTGAACCTGGTGAGAAGGTAATCGTTTGCCGTAACGGTGTTTTCGGTGAGCGTATGCGCGAGAACGTTGTTCGCTGCGGTGGTGAAGCCATCCTTGTTGATGACGAGTGGGGCAAGCCCGTTTCAGTTGAAAAGGTAGAACAAGCATTGGCAGAAAACCCCGATGCCGTTGCCGTTGCATTTGTGCATGCCGAGACATCAACTGGAGCACTATCGGATGCTCAAGCTATCTCGGCTATTGCTCGTCAGTTTAATGCGTTAACTATTGTCGATGCGGTGACATCATTAGGTGGTGTGCCATTGCTGGTTGATGAATGGCAGCTTGATGCGGTTTATTCGGGAAGCCAGAAATGTCTATCTTGTGTGCCGGGTTTGTCTCCAGTGACTTTCTCCCAGCGTTCGGTTGAGAAAATGAAGGCGCGTCAATCACCAGTGCAAAGTTGGTTCCTAGACCAGAGCTTGGTATTAGGTTATTGGAGTGGCGAAGGTAAGCGTAGCTATCATCATACTGCACCTGTAAATAGTCTTTATGCGCTGCATGAGTCTCTTGTGCTACTAAAAAATGAAGGCCTAGATAATGCCTGGTCTCGCCATCACGCAATGCATCAAGAGTTGAAAGAGGGCGTCGAAGCTTTAGGGCTGAAATTTGTGGTTGATGAAGATAGCCGCTTACCACAACTTAACGCACTTTATTTCCCTGAAGGGATTGATGAAGCACAAATCAGAACTCAGCTTTTAGAAGAGTATAACCTTGAGATTGGTGCAGGACTTGGTTCTCTAGCGGGCAAAGCGTGGCGTATCGGCCTAATGGGCTATGGTGCGCGAAAAGAGAATGTCGCGTTGTGCCTAAAAGCGCTAAAAGATGTTTTGAAATAGCTGCAATAAACTGAAATTAAAAAGAAAAGCGCACGAGAGATCGTGCGCTTTTTTGTGTTTGTTCTAAAGATAAAACGCGGAAGTCATACCTCGTTAGCTGCTAACTACTCTGCCGACGAGACGTTGTTCTCAGCTTGAGATATTTTTTTGTATTGAACCTGTGAAAAGTCTCTGTTTGGAAATAAAAACTTTGCTTCGCTGCGGATCTGTTCCGCTTTGCTTTCTTCCCCTAAACCTTGGTAAGCAAGAATCAGATTGCTGTAGAAAGCAGGTCTTGGCTTACTTTTTATGATTTCTAGCGACCAATCTATATAAGGTTGGATTAGGCTAGAGTCGGCTTTGTACAGACCAATATTAAGATAAGTGCTGTATATGTCCCAGTCGTAGCGATCTTTCCAAACTACTGGGTTAGTCACTTGTTTGAGAATATCTGGGTTTTTAGGTTTAGATAGCTCGAACTTAGTCAGTACATAGTTAGTGTGCAGTGCGCTTAGCATATAGAAGCTCACCAGGATCGGTAATACCAAGCTGCTCACTCTAAACAAGGTTTTACTGATGATACTGAACGGCTGCTGATAGTGACGTGAAGCACGCTGATCCACCCAGTAAATCAAAATGATGAAGGTTATCCAGTGAATCGCCGAATGATAAAACGGGTACTCCAGCTGAGAGTGCAAGAGTATCGGTATAAACAGAGCAAGTAATGCTAGGCGTGTACCCTTTGCTGAACTTGTTATACGAGACATCACCAATACTGCGGCAATCAAGATCCCTATGATTGGCACTATGCCACCTTCAACCCCCCAAAATAGAAACTCATTGTGCGGGTGATCCATAGAAGGAAGCCCCGGATGATAATTTGAGTTCAGTTGATGCTGACGAGCTGTATATAGTGTGTATTCAGATTCGAACTTTCCGTAGCCATAACCGGTAAATGGCTTTTCGATCATCATGTCTAACGCTTGTGGGAAGGTGTAAGCGCGAGGGCTTTCTAAGTTCGCTTTCTTGCTAGCGATACTATCTGTAGCGCTAAGGTTTATTACAGTAAACGCAACCACAATACCGACAGCAACTGATGAACACCATCCGTAGAAGCGCTTTTTGGTCGAGAATTTGTATAGGTAAGGAAGAATACACACAAAGCCGATGAGTGCCGCTAACCACCCTGTGCGTGATGCGATGATGATCAGTAGTGGCACGGTTAAAGTTGGGGTTAGATACAGTAAGAAAGATTCGCTGATCTTGTGATTATACTTAGCGGGCTGTCTTGCTAAAAGGTAAGCAGAAAGCACAAAACCCGTTGCTAGGAAGCTGGCCATTACATTGGGTTGCTGGAATATTCCGTAAGGGCGATTAGCCGCAGTGTTGTAGCCAAATAGGTTACCTGGCTCTAATACAAAATATTGCACATAACCAAATAGCGCTTGTATGACGACAGCGAGTACGATGAACCACAGCATACGTTGTTTGTGTTTGTTGCTGAATTTGAACTGCTGAAGGACTACAAATAAAGCAAAACCTGCCCATAACCCAAGTAATCGACCTGAAGCCCCTTCCGGCGAAGCATTGCTGTATAAAATCGGCAATGTAAGTATCATGCAGCTGATCAATAAACCTATGGTTAACTTGGAATACTTGAGTACTCGATTGGTCGCTAGTTGATAAAAGCCAATGGCTAAGGTGAAGCTCAGTGCTAACCAAGTGGTAGGGTTAAAGGATAGAGCAAGGCCTGAGCCCCCTGGATTAGGCATGAAAAAATGCATGGCGAGTAAGAACACAACAGCTAATGAAGCGAGGAATGCTTTGTTGAGTGGTAACTGAGTGATCTGATTTTCTAGCTGGGTACCGCTAGTATGTATTGTTGCCATAAATCCCTAACCTTATAAAAACAGAGCTTGTTCCTTCTGAAACAAGCTCTGTTACTTTAACACTTTTCTGTCTGCTCACAGGGCGCTATTTTACACCTACTTCAAATTTAACATAGGCTTAAGGAAGCGAGCGGTGTGTGAACCTTCGACCAATGCCACATCTTCTGGTGTGCCTTCTGCAACAATCTCACCACCACCTTGTCCGCCTTCTGGACCTAAATCTAAGATCCAGTCAGCTGTTTTTACGACATCTAGATTATGTTCAATGACTACAACAGTATTACCGTGATCACGTAGGCGATGCAGTACCGTTAATAGTTGCTGGATATCGTGGAAGTGAAGGCCTGTTGTTGGCTCATCGAGAATGTATAAGGTTTTACCTGTATCTCGTTTAGACAGCTCGCGAGCCAATTTAACACGTTGTGCTTCACCGCCAGATAAGGTGGTTGCCGCTTGACCTAAGCGAATGTAAGAAAGGCCTACATCCATAAGCGTTTGCAGTTTACGTGCAATCACTGGAACTGGATTAAAGAACTCACGCGCATCTTCGACAGTCATTTCAAGAACTTCGTCAATGGTTTTACCCTTGTAGCGAACTTCTAGTGTTTCACGGTTGTAGCGCTTACCTTTACATACATCACACGGTACATACACATCCGGTAAGAAGTGCATTTCTACCTTGATAACACCATCGCCCTGACACGCTTCACAGCGTCCGCCACGTACGTTAAAGCTGAACCTTCCCGCTTTGTAACCGCGTGAACGTGACTCTTGTGTGCCAGCAAAAAGTTCACGAATAGGAGTGAAGATTCCAGTATAGGTTGCAGGGTTTGATCTTGGTGTGCGTCCTATTGGGCTTTGATCAATATCGATTACCTTATCGAAATGCTCTAACCCTTTAATCTTTTTATGTTTTGCCGGTACTGCTGTGGTTGCACCATTAAGTTGAGTGTGAGCGACTTTGAAGAAGGTGTCGTTAATTAATGTCGATTTACCCGAGCCCGATACACCCGTAATACAGCTAAATAAACCCACAGGGATAGTAGCTGTCACATTCTTTAGGTTGTTGCCTGTCGCCCCAACGATCTCTACGACTTTCTTCTTGTCGATTGGTGTTCGTTGTTTTGGTACTTCAATTTCTTTCACGCCACTCAGATATTGGCCTGTCAAAGAGTTCGGGTTGTCGATGATGTCTTGCATGGTGCCTTCTGCAACCACGTGACCACCGTGAACACCAGCGCCCGGGCCAATATCGATGACATGGTCAGCACAGCGAATAGCATCTTCATCATGTTCTACAACAAGTACCGTATTGCCTAAGTCTCTCAAGTGAACCAAGGTTTGCAGTAGACGTTCATTATCACGCTGGTGGAGGCCAATTGACGGTTCATCCAACACATACATAACACCCACTAAGCCAGCACCGATTTGACTTGCGAGACGAATTCGTTGTGCCTCACCACCAGACAGAGTTTCAGCACTGCGTGATAGGTTAAGGTAGTTCAAACCAACGTTAACCAAGAAATGTAGGCGGTCATTGATCTCTTTCATCACTTTATCGGCGATCTGCCCACGCTGACCGTCTAATTTCAACTCCTGGAAAAATTGCAGTGCATCAGCAATGCTGAGCTCAACGATTTCAGGTAGTGTTGTATCGCCGATAAATACATTTCGAGCTTCTAGTCTCAGACGAGTACCATCACAGCTTGAACATGACTTCGTAGAGATGTATTTAGCAAGATCCTCTCGAACTGAGCTTGATTCCGTATCACGGTAGCGACGCTCTAGTGTATTTAAAATACCTTCAAACGGGTGACGCTTAACGCGGATATCACCACGGTCATTGATGTATTTGAATTCAACTTCAGTACGACCAGAGCCTTTGAGAATTATCTCTTGAGTCTTCTTTGGTAGAGAATTAAACGGCGCAAACAGATCGAAACCATAATGCTCTGACAGTGATGTTAGCATCTGGAAATAGTAGTAGTTCTTTTGATCCCAACCTTTAATTGCTCCTTCAGCAATGCTTAGGTTTTCATCCAAAATCACTCGGCTCGGGTCAAAGTATTGCTGAACACCTAGTCCGTCACACGTACCACACGCACCTGCTGGGTTATTGAATGAGAACAAGCGAGGTTCAAGTTCTTGCATGCTGTAACCACACTTGGGACAAGCGAAGTTCGCAGAGAACACTATCTCTTCTTGATCTGTTTCGTCCATCCAGCCAACAACCGCAATACCGCCAGATAGCTCCAGTGTTGTTTCAAACGATTCAGCCAAGCGTTGTTGTAGATCTGGGCGCACCTTAAATCGGTCAACCACCACTTCTATCGTGTGTTTCTTATGAAGTTCTAGTGCTGGTGGATCGGACAAATCACAGGTCTCACCATCAATACGTGCTCGAATAAAGCCTTGAGCCGCTAAGTTTTCTAGTGTCTTTACGTGTTCGCCTTTACGCTCTTTAACGATCGGCGCAAGTAACATCATCTTTGAGCCTGCAGGTAACTCAAGTACCTTGTCCACCATTTGGCTGATGGTTTGCGCAGCTAGGGGGATGTTGTGATCTGGACAGCGAGGTTCGCCCACTCGAGCGTAAAGTAGTCTCAGGTAATCATAGACTTCGGTAATGGTACCTACGGTTGAGCGTGGGTTATGAGAGGTCGATTTTTGCTCTATCGAGATAGCTGGAGATAAACCTTCGATGTGGTCTACATCGGGTTTTTCCATAAGAGATAGAAATTGGCGAGCGTAGGCAGACAAAGACTCAACATAGCGACGTTGCCCTTCTGCGTAGAGAGTATCAAACGCAAGTGACGACTTTCCTGAACCGGATAGCCCTGTGATAACAGTGAGTTTATCGCGGGGAATTGTTAGGTTAACGTCTTTGAGGTTATGCGTACGAGCGCCTCTAATTTCTATTTTATCCATCTCAACAGACCATGTAATTTTAAGTGGCTAAAGTATTACATAGAGTGAGATTTGTGCAAAGTTTTACTGGATAAAAAAACAGTAAACAAAAAAGGGCGACTCAAAGAGCCACCCTTTTAAAATTCGAAACGTTACTTCTTAGAGAGCCGTTATGTTTCTTTTTGCGTTGAATGTTTGCCTAGCTCAACTTGCTTTTGGTCTTTCTTGTATAGGTTTTCAAAGCAGTAGTTTGTTGCTTCGATGTAGCCTTCAACACTACCACAGTCAAAACGTTGGCCTTTAAATTTGTAAGCCAATACACAGCCCGCTTTTGCTTGTTTAAGCAATGCATCAGTAATTTGGATCTCGCCGCCTTTACCTGGTTCAGTCTGTTCGATCAGCTCGAAGATATCTGGAGTCAGAATATAACGACCAATGATCGCTAGGTTGCTTGGTGCTGTACCTTGTTCTGGTTTCTCTACCATGTCATCGACACGGAAAAGATCGTCTTTGATCATCTCGCCAGAGATAACACCGTACTTGTGTGTTTCTTCTTCAGGTACTTCTTGTACTGCAACGATAGAACAGCGGAACTGCTTGTATAGTGCAACCATTTGAGCTAGCACGCCTTGTTGCTCGTTCACACAAAGGTCATCGGCAAGCACAACTGCGAACGGTTCATCACCAACTAGTTCACGACCCGTTAGGATAGCGTGACCTAGGCCTTTCATCTCGCGTTGGCGGATGTAAGTGAAGTTTGCTGCTTCAATCGTTTCACGGATATTAACTAGAAGGTCTTCTTTATTGGTACCACTGATCTGGTGCTCAAGCTCGTAGTTCTTATCGAAGTGATCCATGATTGAGTGCTTACCACGGCCAGTAACAATGCACATGCCGTCCATACCAGCTTCGATTGCTTCTTCTACGCCGTATTCAATTAGCGGCTTGTTCACAACAGGCATCATTTCTTTAGGCATTGACTTAGTTGCTGGTAAAAAACGTGTACCGTAGCCAGCTGCCGGGAAAAGGCACTTTTTGATCATGATAAGACCCTTTATCTATAATAATTATTGATTCAACCTGAATGGTTGATATTTCTGAGGGCAACTCTAGCATAAGTTATGTCGAAAATTCAGCAACAATACCTATGGTTTATTAGAGCTTCCCTCAAAATTATCGTCAGTTTAAGAGGCGGATCAATTATGCAAGTAGATTCTGGTTAGCCCAGGCGATGGCTTGGACTCTATTTTTAACCGCTAACTTACGGAATATTTGATAGAGATGGGATTTGACCGTGAACTCACTAATGAACAAGTCATCGGCAATTTGTGTGTTGGATGAGCCGGATTGAAGGCAACGAATAACCTGAATCTCTCGAATGGTTAAGTCGACATTGGTTGGGGTCGTGTTGGTATTGACCATATTGCGGTAGTAAAACAGCAGTTGATTGGTCACTTTTCTTGGTAGCCAGTTATCACCATCAATCACTTCTTGAAGGCCATGCGCAATCTTGTCCTTTTTATCGGTGCTATAAAAGAGACCTTTCAGTACACCATAAGTAAGAAGCTCCGAAGTCGGCAGTTGCTGTGGAACATTGAATAAGATGATCTCATGGTTTTTCCACATCACGGTCAGGTTGGGATAGATAATAAGTAGTTGTGGTACCTCCTTATAGTCGACAAGCAGGATGCGGTTACTCTGCTTTCTGTCGACTAACATTAAGTCGTCCGGAGTCATTTTGTAGAGAATGATGGATAAGTGTTTTTCTATTTCTTTTACATGTAGGTAAGTGTCACTCGGGTCGATGCACAGAAAGTGTAAAGTGCGAGCGTATCGGGATTTTCTCATTGAAACTCCGTGTTTAAGTTGGGTGAGATTTCACGTTGTCATGCACGCTTTGGCTTCTCTAGCGCAATAGTAGTGACTTGCGTTGAATATCAATTCCCAAAGTAAATGAGTGGTTTGTAAGTGGAGAAAAAAGCAACATCGCTCTGAATATCATGATTTGTTACGTTTTTATTCTTTGTAGTGAGGAGAGAATAGGAATGCGATTTATCACTGTAGAAAAGCATGCTATTCTTGTGCGCTAAAATTTTCTGAGACTATGAATTTAGACGGAGCAAATCATGGCTAGCCGTGGAGTTAACAAAGTTATATTAGTGGGTAACCTAGGTAATGACCCAGAAATTCGTTACATGCCTAATGGCGGCGCGGTAGCGAACATTACCATTGCAACGTCAGAGTCATGGCGTGATAAAGCAACTGGCGAACAGCGTGAAAAAACAGAATGGCACCGTGTTGCTCTGTTTGGCAAGCTAGCTGAAGTTGCTGGTGAGTACCTACGTAAAGGTTCTCAAGTTTACATTGAAGGTCAACTTCAAACTCGTAAATGGCAAGATCAAAGCGGTCAAGATCGCTACACAACTGAAGTGGTTGTTCAAGGCTTCAACGGTGTAATGCAAATGCTTGGCGGCCGTGCTCAAGGTGGTGCTCCTGCTCAAGGTGGTATGGGTAACAACCAACAGCAAGGTGGTTGGGGTCAACCGCAACAGCCACAACAACAGCAGCAACAATACAGTGCACCTGCTCAACAGCAGAAAGCACCTCAACAACAAGCTCCTCAGCAGGCTCAACCTCAATATAATGAGCCACCGATGGATTTTGATGATGACATCCCATTTTAATCCCTGTTTTTAATATATTATAAAGACAGTATTAAATTGGAAAAAGCCGCGTTCATCGCGGCTTTTTGTTACCTAGAATTCTTAACGCTTTATTTACAACGTCAATTTATAGTATAAGTAGCAATACGGTATAATGTGAGTTGAAAAGGATTTCGTTATTCATGAGATATACCCCCACGCTAAAATTGAGCACCCGATTAGTCGCATTTGTCACAGTGATAGTTATCAGCGCGATGTTCATTCTTTTTATAGGTGGCACCCTTTCGTTCAAGCGCATCGGGCAGGAATATTTAGACCATTATTTGGTGGGAATAGTCGACGTTGTAGATAAAGAAATGGAAGATCCAGATGCTGCGTATTCAATGCAGCGTTGGATGCCTAAGATGTTGCAGGCTAGCAATATCGTAGAGATGAAACTCTCAAATAAGACGGGTATTGTTTACCGCTTCAAAGATACTTCCCCACAAATTGATCCGAATCGCCTCTATGAGAAAAGCTTCACTTTAGAGCGTAATGAAGGTTACCAAATCGAATTCAAAGCATTGCCTCCTTATATTGGTTACAACTACTCAATAGAAGCGATGTGGTCGATTACTTTAGCGGTTGCTTTGATCATTTTCTGTTTGGCTCATGGTGTTCGATGGTTGAAAGAGCAGTTAATGGGCTCTGAAATGTTGGAAGAGCGCGGACGGATGATCCTTGCAGGACAAGTTGAAGCACATGCAAAAGGCGATGAGCGAGAGTGGCCCTTTACGGCAAGTGAAGCACTCGATGTGTTGATTGAAGAGTTAAAAGATGCACGCCAAGAGCGTAGCCGTTTCGATACCTTCATTCGTACTCATACTTTCTTAGATAAACTCACTGGCACAGCCAACCGAGTGCTATTCGATAACAAGCTTGAATCGGCATTGCATGAAAGTGGTGCGCGTGGTGGTGTGTTGTTAATACGTATCGATGAGTGGGAACAAGTTCGTGATGCCAATGATAAGCAAGTGACCGATGGCTTTATTATTGAAGTCGGTGAAGTCTTATCGAATATTGTTCAGCGCTACCCTGATGTTATTTTCTCTCGTTATTACGAAGCGGACTTTGCGGTATTTATTCCACACCAAGGAGCAAAAGATATTGCGACCTTGGCGGCTCAATGTTTAAGGCAGTTAGATAAGCTAACCCCACCGGAGCCATTAGAGTCGGATAATTGGTGTCATATCGGCGTGACCATGTATACCGAGGGTGAGCGTCATAGCCAGATTATGGATGAGGCGGAAACCGCACTAAAAAGTGCTCAGTTGGAACGCATTAACAACTGGAGCCGTTACCCTAAACAGAATAAAAATGAGCTTGATAGAGGCAGCGTTCGTTGGAGAACATTACTAGATAAAGCTCTGCTTCCTGAAAATTTGGTAATCTTTGCTCAGCGGTGTTACCTTATGCCGGAATCTGGTCAAGCTAATGAATTACATAGAGAAATATTCACTAGAATTCAGGATCCAGACAAAGGTTTATTGAAATCGTCTCGATTTATGCTTGCGGTAGAGCAAGTGGGTTATCAAGCTCAAATGGACCAATCCGTGTTGAAGGTTTTGTTGAAATCTTTGAAAGAATCAACTCAATCGATTAACTACTCGGTGAACCTGAATGTCACTCCGTTTGCGAGTAAACAGCATTTTAAGTGGTTTAGAAGCGAGTTATTACAACTCTCAGCTCAACATCGCTCTCAGCTGGCTTTTGAATTTCCAGAAGGTCATCTTATTGCTCATCTTGATTATATGAGACCGGTGGCAAAGATGCTGCGAGGATTAGGGTGTAAAGTCATTGTTGGTCAAGCTGGGCGAACCATAGTTAGCACACACTATATAAAGGATTTGAAGGTTAATTATATTAAGCTTCATCGGAGCTTAATTAAGAAAATCGATCAAAGACATGAGAACCAGCTGTTTGTCCGAAGTTTAATAGGGGCATGCGGTGACTCTCCAACTCAAGTTATCGCGGTTGGGGTCGAGACAAAACAAGAAAAGAATACCTTGATAGAGTTAGGCATTAACGGCTATCAAGGGAGATATTTCGACGAAGAGCAACAAATTATTCCTTTGCCTCACCAAGGTGAAAAGACAGTGAAAGCTGAATCTGTTGTAAAAGTTGGTCGAAGAAATCGATGGCGTAAGAGTAGTAGTTAAGCATGAATTTTAAAGCGATTTTAGACAAGATAAAGCCAACGAATAATAAAGGCAGCTCGCAAGTTGTTATGTTGGGCAATGATGCTGTTTATATTTCATCGACAGAGCAAGAATCTCAAGTCACTCACATTCCTGTAGTAAATGGGGACTGGGAAAGTGCACTAAAAAAATCGCTTAACAGTGAGGCTTTTACCAGCAGTAGCCTTCAATTGATAGTTTGTGCTAACTATTACCAAACTTACCAAATTGATAAACCGGACATTCCAGAGAGTGAATGGTCGGTTGCCTTGCCTTTTTTATTGAAAGATCTTGTCGCTGAAAGAGTGACTGAGATTACAGCAAGCGCGGTAACACTACCGACATCAAATAAACTGCAAGTGTATGTTTTACCTAAAAAGCTGTTAGATAAGCTTTTAAACATTACTAACTCAGCGCAAATAGAGCTTAAAGGTGTTGCTCCTGAAGATGAAATCTGGGGCTATAGTGCCGGCGAACTCTCTAATTTTATACTTCTACAACGCAGCTCAAATTCACACTTTAAGTTGGGTGCGTTTGTTGAGAATACAGTCTGCTTCCAAAGAACGATTCGCAGTGTGGTTCCACCTTTAACGGGTGTTGCATCCAGCGCACTGCAGTTAGATGGCCTTGCTTTAGAACTCCAGCGTTCGATTGACTACCTTTCTTCTCAAATCAAGGGAACTCAACTTCATCAGTTGAAGATCTGTTGTGATGAAGAAGATGAAGCAGAATTACAAAGTGCGTTAAACAATACACTGAGCTCAACGGTTTCTTTACTGGTTGAAGGTGAGCGTGAAAACTCTGAAAGCTTGTTAGTTAAGCTCGCTGCTGAAAAAGATGCGTTTAACGTCAATCTTTACCCTGAACACCTGAAGCCGAAAAAAGAATATTTCACATTAACGAATGTGGTCGCGAGTTGGGGGCTTGTCTGTGGCTTGCTTCTTGGCGGTTACTTTGTGATGCAATACCAAATATCGAATTTGGACGAAGAACTAACAGCTTTGCAACATGACTCCAATCAAGTTAACAAGCAAGTTAACCAGTTGAAGAGTAAGTTAACTGAGCATAAACCGTCTCCGGAGAAAGTCGCCGCCGTTGCTCGTCTCAAACGTGAGACACAAGCAAAAAAAGAGGCGTTGAAGGCCGTTGGGCAATACGACGAATCCCAGCAAGTCGGGTATTCTGGCGTCATGAATTCCCTAGCTACATTAGGCCGAAATGACATCTCTCTTTCGCACATCTATATGACTCACGATACTTTAGATCTTAGTGGTTTAGCTCGTAATGCTAATGTCGTTCCAAACTGGATTGGTCAGTTTAAAAGTGAACTTAATTTGGTTGGCCGCACTTTTGAAAAACTCAAAATAGGTCGCAATGATCAAGATGTGGTGACGTTCGAGTTAAGCACTCGCAGGGAGAGTAAATAATGCAGCAGTGGAACCATCTGAGCGATAAGTTTCTTGCATTAAGCCAAAGAGAAAAATGGCTACTTTTCGTGTGTGGCTTTGTCGGTTTATCAATGCTTGTATTCACCTTATTGGTTGAGCCTGCATACCTCGACTTACAAGCGAAAAACGCTAAGTCGATGAGTCTGATGCAGTCAAATCAAAGGCAGCAAGGTGAGTTACTTGTTCTGCAAGCTAAGTTAAACAAAGACCCAGACAAAGAAATTAATATCGAGTACAAAAAGCTATTAGTAGAAAGCCAAGACCTTTCGCTTCAACTGTCAGAGATTGTCGATGGACTGATCACGCCTTCTCAAATGTCACAGTTATTGGAAAGTGTTCTCAATGCTGGCCATGGACTTAAGCTGGAATCCTTGGAATCACTAAAACCAGAAGCGATTTCAAATAACAAAGAGACTAGCGAGTACTCAGGCTACTTTCTTCACCCTGTGAGAATGGAACTAACAGGCAGCTACTTTGATATTTCAGCTTATCTTCAAGCCCTTGAGTCTCTTCCGGTGAGTTATTACTGGCGTACATTTGAGTATTCAGTAGAAGAATATCCTAAAGCTCGACTTGTGTTCGAGGTTTACACACTTGGTACCAGACAGGAGTTTATCGGTGGCTAGAACTCTATTGTTGTCCTTGCTGTTTAGTAGTTCCCTTGTGTGGGCTGAGCAAGATCCAACGGCGCCATTAGGTTGGCTTTCACCTCAACAAAAAACAGCGCCAGCTAAAAAGGCGCCAGTTCAATATCGTTTACCATCTCTAGAGAGCATTGTTTGCAAGGGTGATACACCTTGCTATGCGATTATGAATGGTCAGATCCTCGGTCAAGGGGAAACGATCAGAGGGTACCGAGTTAAGAACATAGATCCAGAATACGTCACTCTGCAGAGAAGCTCTAAGCAGTGGAAATTAGAGATGTTCTCTTTAGATGTTAAGAATAATTAAGGTTAGAGTGAAGACATGCGTAAACTTGTAGTAGCAATCCTAGTGTCATCTTTAGTCGGCTGTTCGATGGGGCATCGCGATCCTGTTGAAATTAAAGAGTCTTTGAATGAATCAATTAATGAAGCTAACAGTAAAGCGCTTCATGAGCTTCCTTCATCAGTACAAGATGATCTTATGCCTCAACTCGATTCGGACTCTGCATCGCCAGGAATGGAAACGGTTAAGCGTTTTCGCATTCAGGCTAAAGGCGTTGAAGCGAGAACCTTCTTTGCAAGCTTAGTGAAAGGAACAGAGTACAGCGCCGCTATTCACCCAAGCGTCTCTGGAAACCTTACGCTTAATCTAACCGACGTGACGTTGGATGAAGTGCTAGCTGTTGCTCAAGACATGTATGGCTACGATATCGAAAAGCGTGGCAAGGTGATTCAGGTTTACCCTGCAGGCCTTCGCACAGTGACGATCCCTGTCGATTACCTACAAGTTAAGCGTTCTGGTCGTTCATTGACGACGATCACTACAGGCACTATCTCCAATTCGGACAACAGTTCGTCGAGCTCTTCAAGCTCAGACTCTAACTCGTCGAATTCATCTAACTCTTCTAATACATCAAACTCGACATCGAATGGTGGTACAGAGATTGAAACCACATCTGAAAGTGATTTTTGGCCACAGCTTGAAGCAGCGGTTGCTCACTTGATTGGCTCGGGGGATGGGCAAAGTGTCGTGGTTACACCGCAAGCGAGTGTGATTACCGTACGCGCTTACCCGGATGAGATCCGTGAGGTTCGTGAGTTCCTCGGTATTTCTCAGAAACGTCTGCAACGCCAAGTTATCTTGGAAGCCAAAATCATGGAAGTTACCCTGAGTGATGGTTACCAACAAGGTATTAGCTGGTCGAACTTATCTAAGTCGATTGGTAGTGGTGGTGTTGTTATTGACCGACCAGGTGGAACATTGCCTCCATTAGATGCAATCAGCTCTTTGTTAGGTGGACAAACCAACGTAACGATTTCAGACGGTAGCTTTGAAGCGGTATTGAGCTTTATGGATACTCAAGGTGATCTCAATGTTCTCTCTAGCCCACGCGTAACGGCCGCAAACAACCAGAAAGCGGTAATCAAAGTTGGTACAGACGAATACTACGTGACGGATTTATCAAGCTCGGTCGGTAGTGGTGACAATGCTAATGTTGCGCCGGAGGTTGAGTTGACGCCATTCTTCTCTGGTATCTCTTTAGATGTGACCCCTCAAATAGATGATAAAGGCAGCGTATTTTTACATGTTCACCCTGCCGTTATTGAGGTAGAGGAAGAGGTGAAAGAGCTCAACCTAGGTTCAACAACGGGGTTAGTACAACTTCCTTTGGCGAAAAGCTCTATTCGCGAATCGGACTCCGTGATTCGAGCTCGAGACGGTGACGTGGTTGTTATTGGTGGTTTGATGAAATCCAACACCACTGATGTGACGTCTAAAGTTCCGTTCCTCGGTGACATCCCTGCATTAGGTCATTTATTCCGTAATACCAATCAGTTGACTCAAAAAACTGAGCTCGTGATCTTGCTTAAACCAACGATCGTGGGTGTGAATACTTGGCAAAATGAGTTGGAGCGTTCTCGTGATCTTCTTCAAGAGTGGTTCCCTGATGAAGAGTAAATGCTTACTTTCTCAATATAGAGTGGCAGTGTCTCACTAAGCTAGGTCGTCATATGTATCAAGCTCACTTTGGTTTTGAACAACTGCCATTTACGTTAACACCGAATACTGATTTCTTTTATGGTTTGGCGCCTCATTTTGAGGCGATTCAAACGGTCATCTCCGCGTTAGAAATGGGAGAGGGTGTAATCAAAGTTACCGGTGAGGTGGGCACGGGGAAAACCATGGTCTGTCGGATGCTGGTAAATCATTTAAAGGATTGTACGGCGTTAATCTATTTGCCAAACCCTGTGCTGTCCGGCGCTGATTTACGTCACGCTGTCGCTAAAGAACTTGATTTGACCATCGATAATGAAGCCACTTTAGTCGATAACATTCAGCATAAGTTGATTGATTTACACAACTCCGGTTTGAGGGTGGTCGCTATACTTGATGAGGCGCAAGCTCTATCCGATGAGGCTCTTGAAACCTTAAGGCTGTTCGGCAACCTTGAAACAGAAGATAAGAAATTACTTCAGATAGTGTTACTTGGACAGCCTGAATTGGACGCTCGATTAGAGGCGTACCACCTAAGACAATTTCGTCAAAGAATTACATTCAGTTCAACACTGAGGCCGCTGACGCTCGATGAGACGGTAGCTTACATTGATAATCGAATTACTAAGTCTGGTGGCAATCCTGAATTGTTCAGTTTGAATCAAAAAAAGGCGATTTTTCGTTCTTCAGTGGGTATTCCAAGGTTGATAAACCAGTTGTGTCATAAGGCTCTTTTGCTCTCGTTCAGTGAAGATAAGAAAAGTATCGACAATCAGCATCTGTTCTCCGCCATGCACGAAACTTACGATGTGTGTAAGCCTAAATTTAAAACGCCAATACTGTGGGGTTGGAATTAATTATGAGTGTCATTAATAACGCCTTGTCTGAATTGGCAAAGAAAAAATCAGCGACTTCAATAGAAGCTGCCGTTGTGCCGAAAGTAAAAACACGCTCTCCTTTCGTTTGGGTTGCTGCGGGTTTTACTCTCAGTTTAGCTATGGGCGGTTGGGCGATTTCACAAGGCCCTGCTGTCGATAGCTCAATATCAACTCGTGACGTTCAGGTTGCTGTGGTTGATAACGCTGAAGATGAGCCCAAAACAATAGTTACTCCACTTGTATCGTCACCAACTAAGAAGTTAGTGACGATAGATTCTGCGAACCTTTCAGCTGACAACGCGACGATCGTTAAAAGCACTCAAACTCAGTTTGCTAAGTCCGAGTCAGTTGTTGCATCGACTCAGGTCGTGACAAAGCCGCAAGCAACCCCTAAATCTCAAAGCGTGCCTAAAGCGGAAGTTGCAAAACCAATCTATGTTGCTAGTGCAGCTAATAAAGATGCCAAGTCACTCCCTAATGATTCCAAAGCGTTTGGTGATTCAGAAAATAGCGGAATAATGATTGAGCAGGTCGAGTTAACGTCTGAGCAACTCTCTATTAATGCCCAAGGTCGAGCTCAGAAAGCGCTTGATGCGAACGATCTTGATGGTGCGTTGAAAGGTTATAACGAAGCGCTTCGATACGCCCCAAGAAATGAAGATGTTCGTCAGAAGCTCGCAATTCTCTATTTTGGTAAGGGGGATACGCGTAAAGCCTACGAACTTTATCAGTCTGGTATCAAACTTAACAACAACAGCGAAAAGCTGCGCTTAGGTTTATCAAAACTGCTGGTTAAAGCAGACCAATCTGAAGCGGCTTTGAGTCCATTGATACATTTACCGCCTAATCCAACTCAGGACTATTTAGCGATGCGTGCCGCGCTGAGCCAAAAATCTCAGCAAGAAGAGATTGCATTAGAGAGTTATCAAAAACTGGTTGAGATTGATTCGGATAATGCTCGCTGGTGGCTAGGTTTGGCTATCCAACAAGAGCGACAGCTTGATTTTACGGCGGCAAAACAATCTTACCAAGGTGCGCTAGTCAGAGTCGGCATCTCATCTCAATCGCAAAGCTTTGTGCGAGATCGATTAAAAATAATCAATGCTTTAGAGGAGAGTAGCGATGCAAATTAGATTAAGAAAAAGGCTTGGTGATTTGCTCGTTGAAGAGGGCATTATTACCGAGGCTCAAGTGGAACAAGCACTTGCCTCTCAAAAAAGCACTGGCCGTAAGCTAGGTGATGCACTGATTGAACTTGGCTTCTTGTCAGAACAGCAAATGCTGAGCTTCTTGTCGCAACAGTTAGCTATTCCACTTATCGATTTAAGTCGAGCTGTTGTCGATGTCGAAGCGGTTCAGCTTTTACCTGAAGTACACGCTCGTCGTCTTCGTGCTTTGGTTATCGGACACCAAGGCGATACTTTGCGTGTTGCAATGAGTGATCCAGCCGATTTGTTTGCTCAAGAATCCTTGCTTGGCCAATTAGGTGATTACGCACTCGAATTCGTTGTTGCTCCAGAAAGGCAGTTAGTTGATGGTTTTGATCGTTACTACCGAAGAACCAAAGAGATTGCCTCATTTGCAGAGCAGCTTCACGCCGAACACCAAGTTAATGAAGCTTTCGATTTTGATATTGCCGAAGAAGACAGCGACGAAGTTACGGTTGTTAAGCTGATTAACTCACTATTTGAAGATGCGATTCAAGTTGGCGCTTCCGATATTCATATCGAGCCAGACTCAAATGTACTGCGCCTTCGTCAACGTATTGATGGTGTGTTGCATGAAACCTTGTTAAACGAGGTTAATATCGCGTCTGCTCTAGTACTGCGCTTAAAGCTGATGGCAAACCTCGATATCTCAGAGAAGCGTCTTCCTCAAGATGGTCGCTTCAATATTCGAGCGAAAGGCCAATCTGTCGATATTCGTATGTCGACCATGCCAGTACAGCACGGCGAGTCTGTGGTGATGCGTCTTCTTAATCAATCTGCTGGTTTACGTAAATTGGAGTCGTCGGGTATACCGAGTGATCTTCTGGTTCGTCTTCGTCAACAGTTACGTCGTCCACACGGCATGATCTTGGTTACTGGCCCTACTGGTTCGGGTAAAACGACCACCTTATACGGTGCGTTAAGTGAATTGAACGAACCGGGTAAAAAGATCATTACCGCAGAAGACCCGGTGGAGTACCGCCTTCCTCGTGTTAACCAAGTTCAGGTGAACCCTAAGATTAATCTCGATTTCTCTACGATCTTAAGAACCTTCCTACGTCAAGATCCCGATATTATTCTTATTGGTGAGATGCGTGACCACGAAACCGTAGAAATAGGCTTGAGAGCAGCGCTGACAGGTCACTTAGTCTTAAGTACCCTGCATACCAATGATGCGGTAGACAGTGCACTGCGTATGATGGATATGGGCGCTCCGGGTTATCTGGTAGCAAGTGCCGTTCGAGCTGTAGTCGCTCAGCGATTGGTTCGTAAAGTGTGTAACGACTGTAAGGTTGAAGATGAGCTAGATGAACCTCGCAAGCAATGGTTGAGCGTTCGCTTCCCAAATCAGGTAGGCGTTCCATTTATGAAAGGGCGTGGTTGTCAGAACTGTAACCTAACGGGTTATCGTGGCCGTATTGGTGTCTTCGAGATGTTGGAGCTAGAGCAAAACATGATGGACGCGCTTAGAGCCAATGATGCCGTTGGCTTTGCTCAAACGGCGAGACAGTCTGAAAACTACAAACCGCTCTTAGCTTCTGCGATGGAATTGGCTTTACAAGGTGTCGTGAGTCTCGACGAGATAATGCACCTTGGTGAAGGCGATGCGTCCGGTGCAACCGACCCAATTTATCTGTAGGGGTAGAGTGATATGCCAACTTATCGTTATGTAGGTCGCAGTTCTGATGGCAGTCAAGTTACTGGCCAACTGGATGCGAATAACGAAGATCTCGCTGCTGAAAGCTTGATGAGTAAGGGGATCATTCCAACCTCAATCAAGTTAGGTAAAAGTGGCGGCTCTGTATTGGATATGGACGTTTCTAGCCTGTTTACGCCCAATGTCCCTCTTGAGGTGTTGGTTCTGTTTTGTAGACAGTTATACAGTCTAACTAAAGCGGGCGTGCCACTATTAAGGTCGATGAAAGGCCTCACTCAAAATTGCGAAAACAAACAGCTGAAAGCAGCACTTGAAGAAGTGGTCGCTGAGCTCACCAATGGTCGTGGGTTAGCAGCATCGATGCAGATGCACCCCAAAGTATTCAGCCCATTGTTTGTATCGATGATTGGTGTTGGTGAAAACACGGGTCGTTTAGATCAGGCTCTGCTGCAGTTGGCTGGATACTATGAGCAGGAAGTTGAGACTCGTAAGCGAATCAAGACTGCGATGCGTTACCCAACCTTCGTTATCAGCTTTATTTTGATTGCGATGTTCATTCTTAACGTCAAGGTTATTCCACAGTTCTCGAGCATGTTCGCACGTTTCGGTGTCGACCTGCCGCTGCCTACTCGTATCTTGATTGGTATGTCGGAGTTCTTTGTTAATTACTGGGGCTTAATGCTCGGAGTGATCTTTGGTCTTATCTTTGCTTTTAAAGCCTGGGTTAAGACAGACAAAGGATTAGAGAAGTGGGACAGATTACGTTTGAAGATGCCAGTGATCGGTGGCGTTGTAAATCGAGCGCTATTGTCACGTTTTTCTCGTACCTTTGCTTTGATGCTAAAGGCGGGCGTACCACTTAACCAGTCATTAGCTTTATCGGCTGAGGCTTTGGATAACCGCTTCCTAGAACTTCGAGTCCAAGCTATGAAATCGGCTATAGAAGCGGGTAGTACGGTGTCATCCACTGCTATCAACAGCGAAATTTTCACACCTTTGGTGATACAAATGATTTCCGTCGGTGAAGAGACTGGTCGGATTGATGAGTTGCTGCTTGAAGTGGCTGATTTTTATGATCGAGAAGTCGATTACGATTTGAAAACCTTAACCGCCAGAATTGAACCGATTTTGTTGACCATAGTTGCGGGTATGGTGTTGATTTTAGCTCTGGGTATTTTCTTACCGATGTGGGGAATGCTCGATGCAATCAAAGGCTAAGGAATGCTAAATAACCTACAGCGCTCACGTTTTGTTATTTGGACTGTGGTTATCCTTTTTCTTGTGATTGGATTACTTTCGGCATGGGAAACGGTAGAAGAAGAAGCGACTAATACGGCATTTATCGTAGCGAGCAAACGAATTCTTGAGCAAGCAAATCTGTTCAAACAACAGTATTTGTTAAAGAGTACTAAACGAGAAAATGATTCAGAATCATCAAAGGTCTACAGCAGAACTGGGTGGATAATGCCGATTCAGGGCTCAGAGCGAGACTGCAATTATTGGCTGGATCAATTATATCCCCAAGGGAGCATTTTAGGGCTAAGCTCTCCAAGTGTTGAAGATAAAAGTGATAACATACAGTTTCATTGTAGTTATCATTATAGCGATAAATATCAGATAGATATATTACTCGAAAGAGAAAGGTTTAGTGTGAAAGCCAATATTTTGGCTTTGTGAAAATATTGACAGTTTTTTTATGGTTTTATACGAGCGCGAATGTATAATGCGCGTTAATAATTAGATGAGTAGGTAGAAAATGCTTAAGAATCAAAAGGGTTTCTCCCTTGTCGAATTAGTCATAGTGATCGTGGTCGTTGGTTTATTGGCGGTAGCTGCTTTACCTCGTTTTCTCGATGTGACAGATGAAGCCAAGAAATCAAGCATTGAAGGCGTTGCTGGTGGTTTTGCAACCGCAGTATTGTCGGCTAGAGCACAATGGGAAGCAGAAGCTAGACCATCAGAGAAGATAGGTGTTGAAACATACAATACTGTAAATTATGATGGTGTTGATTTTTGGTTAACAAGATCAAAGAACAGTAGCAACGTCGATACCGACTTTCGAGATGGCTACCCTTGGACTCTGAACAACAATTCTGGCACCGCGCCACAAGATATTTCAGATAAAACATGTTCTGAACTAATGGAAAACTTGCTGCAGAACCCACCTAAAGTTGGTGAAGTTTCAGTTGTTGCTAGTGACTCAAATTACAAATATTCAGCGCAAGCGAATTCAGGTGATGCAACGTGTACTTACGTTCAATTAGAAGGTAGTACTGAGCACCAATTTGTTTACGAAATTAAAACTGGTCGTGTGACCGTAACTTTGCAGTAAGTCTGCGTAAAATTAAACATAGAGAGAGCTTAACTATGAAAAGACAAGGCGGTTTCACCCTAATCGAACTAGTGGTTGTAATTGTTATTCTAGGTATTCTTGCTGTAACTGCGGCGCCACGTTTCCTAAACCTGCAAGATGATGCTCGTACGTCTTCTTTAGAAGGCTTAAAAGGTGCAATGGCTGGTGCGGCAGGTATCGTATATGGCAAAGCTGCAATTGATGGCTTAGAGGCTATTTCTTCAGGTCGAGCAGTCTCTGGCGCTAACGGAAATGATATTAATGTAGTGTTTGGTTACCCTGAAGCTACATCTGCTGGTATTGGCAATGCAGTATCAGGTTTAGCTGAAGATTGGACGGTAATTTCGTCTGCAACTGGTGCTATTGCATACGGCTTTGACAACAACACTACGTGTTTTGTAACTTACGCGATCGATGCTACAGCAACAACAGCTCAAGAGCCGAGAATTACAGTTACTTCTTGTACTGATTAATTTGTAAATTTGAGAAAACAGAGGCCAGCTCTTGCTGGCCTTTTTTCTATCTACTACACATAAATATCAAAACTATTCATATACATAAGATCGTAAGTCTCGTTATCTTGTATAATCAGTATTCGCTTGGCAGTTAGAGGCTTATTATGGATAACAACCCCATACCCAAAGGCTTTACTCTAGTAGAGCTGATCATCGTTATCATTATCCTCGGTATTGTTTCTACCTTTGCCGCGAGTCGCTTCATTGGTACATCTAGCTATTCCAGTTTTACTGCACAAGAGCAAGCCATCTCAGTCATTCGCCAAATCCAAGTCAATCGAATGCAATCGAATGTTTCCTCTGCTAATGATAGCTTTCGCCTTGCTATTAATGATGACTGTTTAGGTTCAGTCACCGCTTGCAGTTTAAATTTATCGAATAGTACGCAAAAATCACAAGCCGATGCGCGTAGTGATTATGTGCGCATACCAGATATAGAGTTTTCTCCTACAAATACAATTATCGACTTTGACTTACTAGGTAACCCTTCGGTGAGTGCTGGAGTGAATATTACTATTAACTCTACTTCTTCAAATAATAGCGCCCAAGTTTGTATTAATTCTCAAGGTTACGTGCGCGAGGGAGCATGTTTATGATGCGCTCACGTGGCTTCACTCTTATTGAAAGTATTGTGGTGATTATCGTATTGGGCATTGCGATGGTCACGATTACTAGTTTTTTAGCTCCTCAAGTGGCGAGCTCCGCTGACCCTCAATATCAAAACCGCTCAGTAGCTTTAGGGCAGAGTTTGATGAATCAAATATTGGCGCGTGGCTTTGACGAGCATAGTGATTTTGAGGGAGGTTTGGTTCGTTGTGGTGATGCTGGAGAGGCGTCATGTTCTGCGCAAAGTGAGCTAGGAACTGATGGTTCAGAAGCTACTCCCGCTGCTTTTAATGACGTAGACGACTATATTGGCTGTTGGTACACAGATACCACCGAGTCAGCCTGTACTTCATCACCCAAGTACCCATTATCCAATATCTTAGATGAAAATATTGAAGGCAGTTATGCCAATTTTCGGGTTGAAGTATCTGTGTTTTACGATGGCAACATGGATGGAATTGATGACAACGCAATTGGCACGATGAAGCGTGTTGAGATACAGATCTTTGGTGGTAACAACCGCTACAGCGTTATCGCTTACAAGGGGAACTACTAAATGAAGCAACGTGGTTTCACCTTAATTGAGATGATTGTAACGATTGTTGTGGTTGCGGTTATCGGGCTAGCTATTGCCGGTTTTGTTGAATATGGGATGAAAGGGTATGTTGACACTATCGATAGACAAAAGGTACAAGTAAAAGGGCAGTTTGTTGTAGAAAAAATGTCGCGCGAGATAAGCCACGCGGTTCCTAATAGTTTTACTGAAGACCAGACTTTTTTACCGGCACCTGCTTTTGATAGAAAGTGCCTTTCATTCTATCCGATCAAATACTCCGGCTTTTATTACTTTGATGAGGCTAACAATAAGCTTGATTTCATCGTTGGACAAGATTCTCCGACTCTAGATAATGATGATTACATTATTATCAATCCAACTAGCTTCAATGATCTTGCTGCAATATCAAGTAAACGTATCGATGTGTCAGGTGCGACACAAAATAACAATGCTTTTAGTGTGCCTGTAGTTAGCCTAGCTAGCGAATCTCCCGCTAAACGACACTACGTTTATGATCAGAATAGTCATGTGAGCTATTGTCTTGTTAATGACACCATACAAAATCAAGGTCTAATCCAGCGCAATGGAGTCACTGTGGCGGATAGTATCAATTATGCGGAAAGTAATTTTCGTTACGAAGAGCCAAGCTTACAAAAAGGTGGTGTGATACACATCGACCTTGTACTTGAACAAAATAACGAAGTAAGTGTTTACCAACAAGATGTGCAGGTACTCAATGCGCCATAGAAAATCATCTCAACAAGGTAGTGTTTTGGTCGTCGCAGTCTTTGTTATTGTGGTGATGGGTTTCCTTGCGACTTCTTTAGTGCAAGTTCAGTGGTCAAATCACGATACCTTGACGCGTAAACAGCTTGGTACACAAGCCTGGCTACTCGCGCATTCTGCTAATGAATGGGCACTTACTCAAGTTTATCCATTAACTGTTTCGCCTGCGGTCTCAACCAGTGTGAGCACCGTGTGTAGCAACTTAAACTCAAATCAAGTGAGTAGTGGTATGTCGACCATCTGTACTGTTGACCAATTAACCTGCCGTCAAATTGGTACTTTAGATGGTGTTGGCTTTTTCAAAATTGAATCAACAGCCATTTGTGGTTCAGGTATTAACCAAGTGCAACGAATTCAAGAAGTTTGGGTGAAGGAGTAGTTAATGTATCAATTAAAGATATATGTAGGTACAAGCAGCACTAAATCTTTGGTTTTGGTCTTAGCCTTCATTGTATTCTTGTTTTCTTCATATTCAGTCTCTGCTGGGACAACATATGTATTCCCGAATGATACTGGATATTGTCAAGGAAACTGGGTTTCGAGTGAGAATCGTTGTAACGGTAAGATATACTTGGCTGAGGGTGACAGTATAGTCAATTCTACCGGTGCTCCTGTTACCATTACTTCAAATAGTGATATTCAAATAGAAGATAGCCAAATAGGTAGTTCAGACGCTCCAATCAATTTTGTAGCAAATAAAGGGATAACCACTGATAAGGGACAATCTGTAATCTATGGCAATTTAACTGCTAAGAACGATATTGTTCTCAAAGGTGCTGTAGTCTGTGATGGTCAAGTTGTATCTACACATGATGATGTAAAGTTGGAACCCGACTTCGGAGGGAACTATATATTTTCATCTACACGAGCAATTAAGGCTGATGATGATGCAATTATAAAAGGCTCATCTATTTGTGGACGAGTTGTTGCTGATGATAAAGAGTATGAGAGCTCTGACTTTTATTGCGGGGTCGATGATGCTAACTGCAATTACTCAAATAGAAACTGTCCTGTAGATACCTATCAATCACTTTGTAATATTACTCATCCGCCAGAGTTAGAAGACGTACCTTATGAGTTTGGTTCTATTGAAGGTATGGATTGTACCCATGGGTGTAACCTATTGTTCCAAAAGCAATATGAGAACCCTATTGTATTCTTAATGTCGACTATTAACCCTGATGATATCGTAAATAGTGTACCAACTAAGGCGAGTGTTGCGACTATTTGGGATTCAAAGAAAGGTGCCACAATTGAGAGTGAATCGGCTGAGAGCTATAGCTCCACGGATCGAATGTCGCCTATTTACTACTTTGTTACTGAGCCAGGAAGGTTAACATTTTACGATCATAATGGAGCTAAGGTTTATGGTGAAGCTGGCAGTGTCGTAACTTCGAAAGCTCAATGTAAGGGTAATGCCTGTGGTAGCTCTGATTGGGAAACGGTCTCATATCAGGGAGGGGGTATTACCAACCCAGTGATTATGGCTCAAGTACAGGGTAAGGATCAAGATTGGGCAACAACAGCCATTTCGGGCTTAACGAATCAACAATTCAAACTAGCATTAGAGCGTGGTAGGCAAGGACCAACCTCCTCAGCTAAGAAAATCGCGTACTTAGCGGTTCCTACCTTCTCCGGTCAAGATGAATCTAAATCATCAAAAATTGAGTTTTTTCAAGCTCCGGGATCTTACAATCAGAAAATCGAAATTGAACCAGATAAATCTATTGGTTGGTCATGCATCAACAATGAAATATCGCTGCATCAAAATTTTAATAAATTTGGTGTGATTGCGAATAAGCAAACCCGGAACGGGGGGGACGGTGGTTGGCTTCGTTATTGTAAGCAATACGTGAGCGGTGGATCATCACAATTTACGTTCGCATTTGATGAAGATGCTACTTCTCTTAGTACTCGTAAGCATGGTGCTTATGAATCAGTAGGCTACTTTGCTTTTGAAATTCCTGAAGTCGAAATTCCAGTCAACGTATGTAACTTGTTCCCTGAGCCTATCCAAAGTTGGACTGGGATTGAGAGTTCATTGATTATTAATAATGGGGGTGACACAACTTTCAATGGCTGGTCTCCCGATTACCTTGATGCTTTTTCAATTGAAAATGATCGGTCTTGGGACCCATCTAATCCTGACCCTGAGAGTTTGCTTTTAGTCGGATTTGACTTAGAGGGAGGTACAAATCAAATGTACAACCATGATGTCTGTGGAGATGATTTAGGTTGTGCTGTAGGGAATGAAGATAGTCAACTAAACCGACGAAAGATTGACCATAACTTGTTGCCTAATGTTCCGAGTCGTTCTGTAACAGAAACCCTGGCTATTGATAAAAACATCAAGTCTAGATGTGATGCGTCAAACTTGTGTTCATTTGAGTTAGCAGGAGCTAATGCTAATGTGTATATCAATGAAGACCTGAAACGACTATATATAAATGATTTAGGCAATGAGTATCCAGAAATAAGGGTTCACCTCAAAGATGGTTTATATATTGATGATTTCGAAATATCAAATGGTAGTGGCTTAGTATTAATTATCCCTGAACAATCATCAGTAACTTTTAATAACTTTTTGGCTTCGGATACAAACCGAAGTGATTTTATATTTGAAAATAGCTCTAAAATAAATGTAGTTACAAGTTTTAAATTTAGTAATAGCGTCGATATTGTTAATGAGAACGCATACCCAATCATTTATGCTCCAGATGCAACTGTGCAGTTGAAAGGAAACTTTAGAGGCTTTATTTTAGCGAAAACACTTAACCTGCCAAACTTACTTACAGTGGAAGGCGCAGTTACTGCTGCGAGCGTTGTTTCGCAGAGTGGTTTAGTTATTAATAAGCCTGACTATAGCTGCCCACTTCCTCCACTTCCGACTGGTTCTCTTGTCGTTACCCCAAAATATTCTCATGTTTTAACCTGTGAAGTCGCAGAAGTTGAATTTAAAGTCGTAGATGATGACGGCAATGTAATTAGTACAGTTCAAGATGATTTCACTGCATCATATGCCCCAAATTCTTCAGGGAAGTGGTGTGAAGATAAGAATGGGAGCAGTTGCTCTACATCTTCAGGGGACTATCAAAGTCACTTTGTGAATGGGCAAAGAACGCTGTACTTATCTTCTTCTAAATTAGAGAGTTATGATGTTAGTGGTTCCTGGAATGGTGAGTTCGAAACGGCAGCATCAAAAATTAACTTCGTACCCTATAAGTTTGATGTTGATGAGCAGTTTGTTGTGGCTGGCGAGGGGTACGACGTGACGGCAAAGGTATCGTCATGCAATACGCAAGATTCGTCGTTGTCACAAGATTATGTCGGTACGCCCACTGTGAGTTTAGATATAGTTCAGCCTGCGAGTGGAGACGGTGCGACAAGCTTACTAGATTACACTCCAGATTTTGAGTTAAGTGATCAAGGTGAAACAACCGATACACTTTCGATTCAAGAGTCAGGTCAATTCAAGGTAACGTTGACCGACAACAGCTTTGACTGTAGTGAAATATCGGGCTGTCCTGAGAGTGGTATTGATAAACTTTCAGGTAGCTTCTTGGTGAATTCTCGACCTTGGAAATTTGCCATCTGCACGAGCAATAATTCTGATGGAAACAGTAGTAGTGGGAGTGCGTTTGCTGCGGCTAGGGAAGAGTTTGACGTGTTTGCTAAACCTATTCGGTTCACGAGTGATGTAAGTCAGCAATGTAATAATAGCTTGGTAACACAAAACTATTTGCTTTCTGCAGGTGCGGTGGGTGCAACTCATACATTAGATACACCTAATAACAGTGGTGCAGTGTTAGGGAGTTTAGAACCGACTAGTCAACTGACTCAATCTAGCTCTGATATAGTACTCGCAGATAATGGCTATAAATTTAAAAACTTAGAATATTCAGAAGTGGGTAGCTTCAATTTTACAGTGACAGAAGATTCGGACAGTTTTTACGGCAAGATCCTTGGTGGCTTCTCTGGAAGTAAATCAATTGGCCGCTTCTATCCAAAGTACTTCCTGCAAGAGAATCCTGAATGGAATGTCGCGAATCAAAACGATATTGCTTATTTAGATCAGCCTTATGACTCAAGCATTCATCAAGTGTATCCAATGGCATCTGGTGAAAGCAGTGTCGGCAACGCGCTCAACAATTATCGTTTCTTCCATTCAGACTTACAGGCGAAATTTGGTGTTCTAGATGACACAGCTATCGATAACGAGTTCTTACTGGATACTGAGGCAGGCACTTGGTCTAATGATCGTAAGCATTGGTTGTTGAATGATAGTGCCGCTGTTCTTCAGCGAGTTACGGATTCTGATGATGTTAGCCGAAGAGATATACCGTTTAATACGTCAGACGCTAACTCCACTATTACTCACTTCGGCTTGACTGTTGTAGGAGTTGATCCTGTTTCATTTACTGACTCTGATACTTTGACTGGCTCTGTCGAGTTCCCGGTCCAGCCTCCAGCTCGTTATGGCCGAATGGCGCTTGATGATATTGGTGGTAATTCCGGTACTACTCTAACTATTCCGCTGCGAGCTGAGTTCTGGGATGGTAGCGAGTTTATTGTTAACGAGGATGATGACCGCAGCACCTTCAATAGCTCAAATATTTGCAAGCAAGTCATTTGGACCAGCAATACAGTGAACACTACATTAACTTCACTTAATGGTAGTGGGGATGTTGATGATGGAGATGAAGAGGTCACAGCAAGTCAAAATACGCCAGCAGGCACAGATTCTCCACGTGAACAAGTCCGTCTGTGGTTAAGAATGGATGAGTCTGAGCCTGATAGTGATGGCGGAAATAACATCTCATGTAGTGGCAGTGATCAAGATCAACCATGGTTGCGCTACAATTGGCGTCAACTAGGCGATGAAGATCCCTCCACCGTCGTCACATTTGGCATCTATCGCGGTAACGATCGAGTGATCTACCGAGGGGAAAGTGGCTTAACAGGTCAGTAATAATATAATTTTTGCCCCTTAAGTTAGGAATCTGTAAGAAATTGCGGGTTTCAGTCCATGTTTATACTTCAATGCCTTGCCGAGACAGCAAGGCATTGGTACATTTAGTGCAATTTTTGTCTTCTAATTCTTGCAGGATGAGCGAAGAATATGTTTAAAAAACTTCGTGGCATGTTTTCAAACGACCTATCGATTGATTTAGGTACAGCCAATACCCTTATTTATGTAAAAGGCCAAGGCATTGTTCTTGATGAGCCTTCAGTTGTAGCTATTCGCCAAGATCGTGCGGGTTCTGCAAAGAGTGTCGCTGCTGTTGGTCACGCTGCTAAGCAAATGCTTGGTCGTACGCCTGGTAACATCTCAGCGATCCGTCCAATGAAAGACGGTGTAATTGCCGACTTTTACGTAACGGAAAAAATGCTTCAGCACTTCATCAAACAAGTGCATGACAACAGTGTGCTTAAACCAAGCCCTCGCGTTTTGGTTTGTGTACCTTGTGGTTCAACGCAAGTTGAGCGTCGTGCTATCCGTGAATCTGCGCTAGGTGCTGGCGCTCGTGAGGTTTACCTAATCGATGAGCCTATGGCTGCAGCGATTGGTGCAGGCCTACGTGTATCTGAACCAACAGGTTCAATGGTTGTTGATATCGGTGGTGGTACTACTGAAGTTGCGGTTATCTCACTAAACGGTGTGGTTTACTCGTCTTCTGTTCGTATCGGTGGTGACCGTTTTGATGAAGCGATCATCAACTACGTTCGTCGTAACTACGGCAGCTTGATCGGTGAAGCGACAGCAGAGAAGATCAAACACGAAATCGGTTCAGCTTACCCTGGCGATGAAGTAGAAGAGATCGAAGTACGTGGTCGTAACCTTGCAGAAGGTGTGCCTCGTAGCTTTAGCCTAAACTCAAATGAAATCCTTGAAGCACTTCAAGAGCCTCTATCTGGCATCGTATCTGCAGTGATGGTTGCACTTGAACAGTGTCCACCAGAGCTAGCTTCTGATATCTCAGAAAACGGTATGGTACTAACAGGTGGTGGCGCACTGCTTAAAGACCTTGATCGTCTGCTAACAGAAGAAACAGGTATCCCTGTTGTTGTTGCAGAAGAGCCATTAACGTGTGTTGCTCTAGGTGGCGGTAAAGCCCTAGAGATGATCGACATGCACGGCGGCGATCTGTTCAGCGAAGAATAATATCTAGTGTTAGGCTCTTTTCTTATCTAGTTTTATGTAAAGAGCCTAGGACCTTGTCTATAGGATCAAATGTAGCTCTAGGACCAAATATAGAATGAAGCCAATTTTTGGTAGAGGTCCCTCTCTACAATTGCGCCTGTTTTTTGCTGTAATTTTATCAGCCAGCCTTATGCTGGCTGATAGTCGTTTAGATGCTTTCTCAAATGTCCGCTATCTATTGAACAGCATGGTTGCACCTATTCAATATGCAGCTAACTTACCTCGCACTATGTTCGACGGTGTTTACGACCGCTTTAGCACTCGTAAAGGGCTGATCGAATCCAACCATAATATTAAACGTGAAGTCTTGCGACTGAAGAGCGAGTTGATTCTGCTTGAGCAATATCAAGAAGAAAACAAACGCCTACGTAAGCTATTGGGCTCTCCGTTTATCCGTGACGAAAAGAAAGTCGTTACTGAGGTTATGGCTGTTGATACTTCTCCATACCGTCATCAAGTGGTTATCGATAAAGGCTTGATTGATGGGGTGTATGAAGGTCAGCCGGTGATTAACGAGAAAGGTATTGTTGGTCAAGTCACCTTTGTTGCCGCTCATAATAGCCGCGTCTTGCTGCTGACTGATGCAAACAATGCGATTCCTGTTCAAGTTATTCGTAATGATATCCGTGTGATTGCATCGGGTAATGGCATGATTGATGAAATTCAACTAGAGCACATTCCAGCCAGTACCGATATTCAAGAAGAAGATCTGTTGGTGACTTCAGGGTTAGGCGGGGTATATCCAGAGGGATATCCAGTCGCTTATGTGTCTGCGGTTGAATCGGATCCTAAACGTGAGTTCGCCGTTATTAAAGCAGAGCCTGTGGTTGAGTTTGATAAGCTCAGATACCTGTTGCTTGTATGGCCAGACGAAAATAAGCAAAAACAAGCGGATCAATCCAGCATAGAACAAGCAATGTTAGAGGGCGAAAATGGCCAATAGCGTTTTAAGAAGCAAGGTCGTAATTGGCTGCTCATTTTTGATCGCGCTTATTCTGCAGACGATCCCTTGGCCTGGTAGTTTAGATCTATTCAGACCTTCTTGGTTACTACTGGTTACCTGTTATTGGGTCCTAGCATTGCCTCACCGTGTTAACGTAGGTAGTGCTCTGATTCTGGGCTTGTTGTGGGACCTGTTGATTGGCTCGACGTTAGGTATTCGAGGCATGATGATGGCAATAGTGATGTACATCATTGCGCTGAACTTCCTTGTGATCCGCAACATGGCGTTATGGCAACAAGCCATGATCATTGCTGCATTGACGGTGTTGTTTGAGGTATTGATATTCTTTGGTGAATATTTGATCCAAGATGTCGTTTTCAATCCATTATCGCTATGGAGCGCATTGATAAACTGTATACTTTGGCCTTGGATGTTTTTATTAATGAGACGCGTGCGTCGCCATTGGCATGTGAGGTAATGTGACGATGGAAAAGAAACATTTAGTTTTGGCATCCGGTTCACCACGCCGCAAAGAATTGCTATCTCAACTTGGGTATGAGTTTTCTGTTCTCGTAACTGACGTTGAAGAGTGTAAACACGCCCAAGAAACCGCCGAAGAGTACGTTAAGCGACTATCTTTAGATAAAGCTTTAGCGGCGCTGTCTTTATTAGCGACGAATCCTTCTGAAAAGCAGCATGTCGCTTCTGGTTCTGATACTGTAGTTGTTAGATCTGATGCTATTTCTCTTGATTCTGAAACAGTTGTTCTTGGCTCTGACACCGTAGTGGTAAGCCAAGGGCAAGTGCTCGAGAAGCCAGCCGATTTTTCTGACTCTAAGCGTATGCTTACTCAGTTAGCGAATGAACGTCATCAAGTGATGACGGCAGTCTCTGTGGTTTCAGAAGAAAAACAAAAAACAGAAATCGTTATTACCGACGTATGGTTTAAACCCCTCAGTGAAAAAGAAATAGAACAATACTGGCAAACAGGGGAGCCATGCGATAAAGCCGGTAGCTATGGGATCCAAGGTTTGGGTGGACGCTTTGTTACCCGAATCGAAGGTAGTTATTACGCCGTTGTCGGCTTACCTTTATTTGAAACGGACCAGCTACTGCAAGAATTCTTATAATTACTAATCTGAGGTGCACCATGAGTGCTGAATTGTTGCTGAACGTGACCCCGAGTGAAACTCGCGTGGCCATGATTGAAGGGGGAGCTCTTCAAGAGATCCATGTCGAACGAGATGCTCGACGCGGTATCGTAGGAAATATCTATAAAGGACGTGTAAGCCGTGTTCTTCCAGGAATGCAGGCGGCTTTTGTGGATATAGGCCTAGAGAAAGCAGCTTTTTTACACGCCTCTGATATTGTTCCGCACACTGAATGTGTCGCTGAAAACGAAAAGAAGCAGTTTCAGGTTCGCGACATTTCAGAGCTTGTTCGCCAAGGACAAGACATTGTAGTTCAAGTGGTCAAAGATCCACTTGGTACCAAAGGTGCCCGCTTAACCACAGATATCACTCTACCATCTCGTTACCTCGTCTTTATGCCGGGCGCTAGCCATGTTGGTGTTTCTCAGCGTATCGATAGCGAGTCTGAACGTAACCGCCTTAAGAAAGTTGTATCGCGTTACTGCGATGAACACGGTGGCTTTATCATCCGTACTGCGGCTGAAGGCGCTGACTCGAATGAACTTGCACAAGATGCGGCATTCTTGAAGCGACTTTGGCTAAAGGTTCTTGAGCGTCGTGGTAAACACAAAGCGCGCACTCGTCTTTATGGTGAGCTTTGCCTAAGCCAACGTATCTTGCGTGATTTCGTTGGTACTGAGTTGAGCAAGATTCAGGTCGACTCTCGTCTAGAATATGAAAACCTTAAAGAGTTTACTTCTGAATATGTGCCGGAGCTGACGGACAAGCTTGAGCTGTATGAAGGTGATAAGCCGATCTTTGATATGTACGATACCGAGAATGAAATTCAACGTTCATTGGATCGTAAAGTCGAATTAAAGTCTGGTGGGTATCTGATTATCGACCAAACTGAAGCTATGACTACAGTTGATATCAACACTGGTGCGTTTGTCGGTCGTCGTAATCTAGAGGAGACGATTTTCAACACCAACGTCGAAGCGACCCAAGCGATTGCTCGTCAGCTGCGTTTGCGTAACTTAGGTGGCATTATCATTATCGACTTTATCGATATGTTGTCTGAGGAGCATCGTAAGCGAGTACTAACTTCTTTAGAGGCTGCGCTCGACAAAGATCGCGTGAAAACCAATATTAATGGCTTCACGCAGCTTGGTTTGGTTGAGATGACGCGTAAGCGTACCCGTGAAAGTATTGAGCATATTCTGTGTTCTAGTTGCCCAGCTTGTGAAGGTCGTGGCAGCGTGAAGACAGTCGAAACCGTTTGTTATGAAATACTTCGAGAGATCACGCGTGTGAACCGTGCCTACGACGCCGATAAGTTTGTTGTCTATGCGGCAGCAGCTGTTGCCGAGGCGTTAGAAGGCGATGAATCACATGCGCTTGCTGAGCTTGAAGTGTTTATTGGTAAACAAGTTAAAATCCAGGCTGAGCCTCTGTACATACAAGAGCAGTTTGACGTTGTTATGATGTAATGGAAATTTTGTGAGCTCAAGCGTTACTCTGATTCTACGTGCATGTTTATGGTTAGTGGTTACTCTCTTAGTAACGCTAGCCATTGCCGTTACTACACTTCGTGTAGCCTTACCCAATTTAAACAAGTATCAATCTGAAATTGAGCTTTGGGTAAACCAACATTCCGGTTTTGACTTTTCAATTCAAGACGTGGGCGGTTTTTGGCGTAACACTCACCCCTCTATTGCTCTGCAAGGCGTAAAAGCCAGCCTTCCTAATGCAGAAGATGTGACTTTCTCTGTTGAGCGTGTTGAAGTCGAGTTTGACTTGATTCAATCGGTTGTTCAGATGCGTCCTGTCGTGGCAGATCTGGTCATGAATCAAATGTACCTCGATATTCGCACTATTGATCTGTTTGCTGCGCAAAACGGCACAGAGAAGCCCAAAGATTCGGGTTCCTCTAAGCGTGTGATGCAAGAGCTAGATAATCTATTGCTCAAGACTTTAGTGGATGTGACCGCTAAAGATTCCACGATTTTATATCGAGCTGTTTCTGATGAAGAACGTCAGTTGGATATCGAAACCCTGAAATGGCAAAATTCGGGCAAACACCACCTTGCGGAAGGAGTGGTGAGTATTAAAGACGCCAACCTTAACTCTTTGTCAGTGAGTGCTAACTTTATTGATGGCGGATCGCTGACAGATGTGACGGGCGAGTTTTATGTCAGTGCAGACAGTATCTCAGTAAAGCCTTGGTTAACGCGCTATATGCAGGCCGAATCTGGCATTGAAACGGGCACTGTGAGCTTGAATAGCTGGCTAACACTGCGTAATAGCAAACCTGTGAGCGCTTATGTTGAGGTTTTGCCTTCGGAATTAACATGGAACGAAGATGGCAAGCATGACTTGATGCTTGAATCCGGTGTTTTTAAGTTGTCTCCGATTGATGATGGTTGGCAAGTAAATGGTCACTCACTTAATTTGAGAACTGACGATACGCCTTGGCCAGAACTAGATGTGGCATTTAAGTGGAACAAAGGTCCTTGGGAGCTGAATGTCTCTGAACTCAATATTGAGACCATTACTCCGCTGATTAAGCTTCTGCCGGATTCAGAGCAATCCACCAAAATGATTAATGTATTGGCACCTGGCGGTTCTGTTTCTGATATTCGCGTATCAATGGGGTCAGGCATCGAGAGTCTACGTTATTCAGCGAGCTTTTCTGATCTTGCTATCGAGCAATGGGAATTAGTTCCAGGCTTTAGCCAAGTGTCCGGTAGCGTGTTTGGCTCTGCATCAGAAGCGAAAGCAAGCCTACATGTTATTGACGATGTCTTCCCTTATGGTGATGTTTTCCAAGCGCCGTTGAATATCAAACAGGGTCAGGTTGATATCGTTTGGCAGCAAGATGAAAACGGCTGGAAGCTTTGGTCCGATAAAGTCACGGCAGCCACGCCTGATCTGCAAGTACTAGGCGCATTTCGCTTAGACTTTCCAAAAGATGCTAGCCCATTCTTATCGTTCTACGGTGAAGCGGACGCTTACAATGTCGGCGAAACATGGCGTTACCTACCAACGTTAGCACTTGGGCAAGACCTGACCGACTACCTTTCAACTGCGATTCAAGCGGGTAAAGCGGATACCGTAAAGCTGCTGTGGCATGGCGAGTTAGCGCAATATCCGTACACTAATCATGATGGTATTTTCCAAGTTTGGGTGGGGTTAGAAGACGCTAAATTCAGCTTCGATACCGCGTGGCCATTGATTACCGACCTTCAACTTGATCTGTTATTTGAAAATGATGCGATGCATCTAGATTCTCGCTCAGCGCAGTTGATGGATGTAACGGCAGACCGAATCACCGGACGTATTCCTTACTTAGGGGAAGGCGGTCATATTGAGATTGAAGCCAAGGCAACAGCATCTGGCAATGCGGTACGAGATTACATGACGTCTTCGCCGCTGGTGGGGTCGGTCGGCGCCGCGTTAACTGCCCTTCAAGTCAGTGGTGATGTCTCTTCGGAGTTTCAGCTTAATATCCCGTTTGATTCGGATAAAGAAGCAAGAGCGTGGGGTTACGCTGACTTAAACGAAAACCATGTTGAGATTGAAGCGCCACCTATGGTGCTAGAGAACACCACAGGTCGTATCGAATTTGATAATGATGTGGTGACGGCGAATGGCCTTGCTGCGGATTTGCTGAAGCAAGGTATCTCGATTGACTTTAAAGGCCTGAATGATGGCCCCGGCTATGCGGTTGATATCGATGTGCTAGGCGATTGGGATGTTAAACCTCTGGAGCCTTACATTGGTGAACAATGGCTAAGCCGTCTGTCTGGTCATGCACAATGGCAAAGTCAGATTGATATCCAGCTCAATGATATCGGTTTTACATACCAACTTGATTTGCAGTCCGACCTAAAATATTTGGCAAGTGATTACCCGTATCCATTGGCGAAAAAGTCGTTGGAAAGTGGTTCAGCAAGGCTACAAGCGTCGGGCAACCAAGAAGCAATAACTGCACGTTTGCAACTGCCGAATACTAAGTACCAAGCTGAAATCGATATTACAGGCGATGTGCCTGAGTTAACGGCGACTAACTTAGTTCTTGGCCGTGGTGGCTATAAAATTAGCCCTGTTGTAGGCCATCATGCACTGATTCGTACTGACAAATTTAATGCGGATGATTGGTTATCGGTTGTGATGGAGCCCGTACAGCCGTCAACTGCTGTACTGAGCCAAATGAATACGCCAACCATTCCTGCGCCAAGCCGCATCACCTTTGAGAGTAAAGAGCTGATCTTAGGCGGTATTTCTTGGAATGATGTTGATTTTAGCGCGCGTAAGAACAAGCAAGCGTGGCAGATGGAAGTGTCCAGCCAAGAGCTAGAAGGTGACATTAATTATCTACCTCCTTACGATTTAACGGTTTCACTGGATCGTTTGCATCTGTTTGTTCCTGAGTGGAGCGACAAAGACAAGCAAGAGCAATTACTGCAACGCAAACCGCAAGAAGCGCCATTGATCTCTGAACTAGATAGAAAGATCCATGATGCGATGCCAAATTTGACGCTGACTCTTAACGATTTTTGGCTGCAAGGCTATAAGGTCGGTAAAGTTGATGTTGAGATGGCTAGACAAGATAACCGTATTGATTGGAAGAAGATTCAGGTTCGTAGCGGCGGCAACAAAGCGGATGTCAGTGGCTGGTGGGAACTGGACGGTGACAAGAGTCATTCCGCGCTAACGGTTGATGTTGAAGGTGAAAATAACAGCGAGCTAATGGAACGCTTCGGTATTACTTCCGGTATTCAAAAAGCGCCATTTGCATTGGAAGGACAACTGAACTGGGATGGTTCGCCTTGGGGAATCAAAATGGATACCCTTGATGGCAACGTCAAAACCAAGTTTGGCAAAGGCATTATCTCAGATGTGAGTGGTGCGGCTCGCTTGCTCGGTCTGTTTAGCTTGGATTCGATCATCCGTAAGATGCAGCTCGATTTCTCTGACGTGTTTGATAAAGGCATGGCATTCAACAGCATTACAGGTACGGGTGAGATTCAAAACGGTATCTTCCTAACCAACGACCTGAACATGGATGCGGTGGCTGGTGAAATGAAGATTAAAGGCATAGCTAACCTGAATACGCGTCAGGTCGATGCTGAGGTGAACTTCACCCCAGATATTACCTCGGGTATTCCAGTATTAACGGCGTTTGCGGTAACCCCTCAAACCGCGTTGTACGTATTGGCGGTGACCACGGTGATTTCGCCAGTTGTGGAAGTCTTTACTCAGGTTAACTACTCAGTGAAAGGACCGCTTGATTCACCGACCGTGAGTGAGTTGTCTCGTAGCTCTGGTGAGTTCCAGTTACCAGAGAAACTGAGGAAATTAGCGGAATAGTCGTTAGATGCTAGCGAGTTAATATGCGGCTAAATACAGATTTCTGAATCATAATGAATGGAGAAGCGGTACACATGGATTGTGTTGGATTGATTCAAATGACTTCAGGCCCTAATCCTGAAAGCAACCTCGGTTATCTCGCTCAAGAGATAGTGAAGTGCAAAGAGTTAGGGGCTAAGTGGGTAGTTTGCCCTGAAAACGCATTGGTTTTTGGCAGCAAAGCAGACTATCACCAATATGCAGAGCCTTTAAATGACGGTCCATTGCAAAAGCAATTGTCTGATCTAGCCAAGCTTCATCGTGTTTGGATTGTTGTTGGCAGTATACCGATAAGGTCAGCCAAAGGCGTGACTACTACCACCTTGGTGATTGATGATTTTGGCTGCTTGGTTGCTCACTACGACAAGCTACACATGTTTGATGTGGATGTCGCTGACGCCCATAAGTGTTATCGAGAGTCCGATATTTTCACACCGGGTGACCAAGTTGTGACAGCGGAAACGCCTTTTGGTCGCTTAGGTTTGAGTATTTGTTATGATGTGCGCTTTCCACACTTGTATTCCGAGCTACGTAAGCAAGGTGCGCAAATCATAGTAGTTCCGGCAGCGTTTACCGCAGTAACCGGACAGGCGCATTGGGAAGCATTATTAAGATGCCGTGCGATCGAAACACAGTCGTGGATCGTCGCGGTAGGGCAAGGTGGTAAGCACCCTTGTCAAAGAGAAACATGGGGACACTCTATGGTGGTTGATCCCTGGGGAAGAGTGGTCGCACAGTTAGACCAAGATCCTAAAAGTATGGTGGTTGAGATAGACACGTCCAGTTGCGAATCAATCAGGCAAAATATGCCCATCGCGCAACACTCTCGATTTACCAATCAATTTTAATTACAAACAAGAGCCATCTATGAGCATTAATCAAATTGAAGAAGCGCTACTGAACCCAACAGGGCTTACGGAGCAAAATATCGCAGATACATTGGCGAGCATTGCTACCCGCCAAATTGATTATGCTGATATTTACTTTCAGTCAAGCTGGCACGAATCTTTGGTGCTAGAAGACAGCATTATTAAAGACGGCTCTTTCAATATCGATTGCGGTGTTGGTGTTCGCGCGGTATCTGGCGAAAAGACCGGTTTTGCTTACTCTGACCAAATCCAATTGGATGGCCTTAAACAGAGCGCAATTGCGGCTCGTGGTATCGCGAAGCAAGGTCAAAACGGCAAGGTACAAGCCTTTAAACGCAACTCTAACCAAACTTACTATGATGCAGTTAACCCGCTAGCAAGCTGGGAAAAACAGCAGAAAACAGAATTACTGAAATCATTAGATGCCTACATTCGTACTAAAGAGCCTATGGTGACTGAAGTGTCGGTCAGCCTAAGCGGTGTGCATGAGCAGATGCTGGTTGCTGCGACTGATGGAACTTACGCAGGCGATATTCGTCCGCTGGTTCGTCTATCAATCAGTGTACTTGCTCAGAAAGGCGATCGCCGTGAACGTGGTAGTGCTGGTGGCGGTGGTCGTTTTGGTTACGACTTTTTCCTAAGCGATGACAAAGGCACTCAGGTTGCTTACCAATTTGCGGATGAAGCGATTCGCCAAGCGCTTGTTAACCTTGAAGCAGTTGCTGCGCCTGCTGGTGCAATGCCTGTGGTTCTTGGTTCTGGTTGGCCGGGCGTTCTTCTACACGAAGCCGTAGGCCACGGTTTAGAAGGCGACTTTAACCGTAAAGAGTCTTCAGTATTCTCGGGTAAAGTTGGCGAGCAAGTCACTTCAAGCCTATGTACGATTGTCGATGACGGTACATTGACCGATCTTCGTGGTTCATTGAACGTCGATGATGAAGGTGTCAATGGTCAGTACAATACGTTAATCGAAAACGGCATCTTAAAAGGTTACATGCAAGATAAGCTGAACGCTCGCCTAATGGGTGTAGCACCGACAGGTAATGGTCGTCGTGAGTCTTACGCGCATCTTCCAATGCCACGTATGACGAATACATACATGCTACCGGGCGAACACACGCCGGAAGAGATCATCGCAACGGTTGAGAAGGGTATCTACGCACCGAACTTCGGCGGCGGTCAGGTGGATATTACATCAGGTAAGTTTGTATTCTCAGCTTCTGAAGCGTACATGATTGAAAACGGCAAGATCACTCACCCAGTGAAAGGCGCGACGCTAATCGGTTCTGGTATTGAAGCAATGCAGCAGGTGTCTATGGTCGGTAACGACCTAAGTATCGACCGTGGTGTTGGTGTGTGTGGTAAGGCTGGTCAAAGTGTACCTGTGGGGGTTGGTCAACCAACATTGAAGCTAGACTCGCTAACTGTTGGTGGTACTGAGTAACTCAGGTTAGCCTCAACAAGTCTGTTTAAAAAAATAAATTGAAAAGCGCCTCCAATGTGAGGCGCTTTTTGTTTTTATATTACTGATTCAGTGAGCGTATAGAGTCACTACATGTTCTCTTCCGCAAACTCTGCCAGTCGGCTACGCACCACACCATTGAGGTGGATGTTGGCACTGCCTTCGAAGTTTTTAAAACGCTCAACCATGTAAGTTAAGCCTGAAGTCACGGGGGTTAAGTAGGAAGAATCTATCTGCGCTAGGTTTCCTGAGCAGACGATCTTAGTACCTTCACCACAACGGGTGATGATGGTTTTGATTTGTGAAGCGGTGAGGTTCTGACACTCATCGAGAAGCACAAACGCATTCTGAATCGAGCGTCCACGCATGAAGTTAATCGATTTGAACTGGATATTGGCTTTGTCACAGATGTACTTCATCGACCCTTCGGTGCAGTGGTCGTTTTTGTGTAGCGCTTCCAGTGTATCGGTCACAGCAGCCAACCAAGGCAGCATCTTCTCTTCTTCGGTACCCGGAAGGAAACCAATCGACTCACCAATGTCGGGCGTGTTTCGGGTTACGATGATCTTATCGAACTGTTTACGTTCAATAGTTTGTTCAAGCGCAGCGGCCATAGCTAACAGTGTCTTACCACTACCTGCCGCACCAGTGAGGATTACAAGGTCAATATCGGGGTCGAGCAGGGCATCGATCGCCATACCTTGATAGACGTTTTTGGGTGTGATGTCCCACGCTCTGCGATTCATCAGTCTTTCGCGACTGAGGTCTCTCAATGTAATGCTTTCTGGTTCAATCTCTTCGACTCGAGCGGCAAAGTCACTCTCTTCGTCAATCACATATTGGTTGAGGAACGTAGGTTCGAACGGTTCTCTTGCTAAGGTGTGCAGCGTCTTGCCACCTAAACTTCTGCTCTCGACATTGTCGATACCATCCCAAAAGGAACCTTCGAGTTGTTGAAAGCCCTTGGTGAGGTATTGGATGTCATCGATCAGTTGGTCGGTTTGGTAATCTTCAACAAAGCGAACGCCTGCGCCTTTGGCTCGTAAGCGCATGTTGATGTCTTTGGTGATGAGAACCACTTCGCGTGGTGCGCGCTTGTTTTGAAGATAGAGGACTGCGTTGAGGATTCGGTTATCGCCAGCTTTGTCGTCGGCGAAGGCCTTGATGCTTTCTTGAAGTTCGTAATCAGCGAGTATTGAAATACTGCCAGAGGCGTTAATGTCTTTAGAGAATGGAATGCCTTCCGATATTTGGTCTGGTGTGGCTTCCCTGAACAGATCTTCGAGCGTTCGAATCGCAATTCTCGCATCTCGAGCAACGTCTCTCTTACTGTCTTTGATTCTGTCGAGTTCTTCTAGCACTGTCATGGGGATAACGACATCGTGCTCTTGGAAAGAAAATATAGCGAAGGGTTCGTGAAGTAGGATATTGGTGTCTAAAACAAATAGCTTCCGGTTGGTCTCGCCCATAGCATCTCCTTGCCGACGTGCGGCTTGCCTTGCATTCATTGAACGTAGATAAAGCTCTTATAAAGATTAGTATCTGATTCTGGTGATAGTCAACTACTCACCTAAACTTCATCTAGAGGAATACCGCCATATCGTTGTCGATGAATATGGCGTATTCGTTTGAGAGCAGCAATCTGCTACCTATAGATTAACCATGATTTTTTGACAGTTTGATTGCACTGGCGAAAACAGAAAAAAAGCACGAAATCATCTCCTTTAGGCGTGACCTAAATCACAGCATCGAGTAAGATTAGCGACCTTTTTCTGCACCATTTTCTCGAGATATTTATTATCTAGAGCGCACTTAAAAAGTGGCTGCAAACTAGGTATTTTTGGCTATATTTTTAGTTCGGGAGTGATAATGCTCTTGTTCAAAATTGCAGTTAAAAAAGACCAAATTCCAACTATAAGATTGAGGTAGTCGATTCATGACATTTGCTTTGGGGCAACGCTGGATAAGCGATACGGAGAGCGATTTAGGTTTAGGTACCGTTGTAGCAATGGATGCTCGCACAGTGACACTAATGTTTGCAGCATCAGAAGAAAACCGTGTGTATGCACGTACTGATGCTCCCGTAACCCGAGTAACGTTTAATGTAGGCGATGTCATCGAATGCCAAGAAGGTTGGTCTCTGTCTGTCGAAGAAGTTATCGAAGACAAAGGACTGCTAACCTACTTAGGTACTCGCGAAGATACCCAAGAAACAGAAGTCGCTCTGCGTGAAATCTTCTTAAGCAATCAGATCCGCTTTAACAAGCCACAAGACAAGCTGTACGCAGGTCAAATCGACCGTATGGATAACTTTGTGTTGCGTTACCGAGCGCTAAGTAATCAATACCAACAACACAAGAGCCCAATGCGCGGCCTGTGTGGCATGCGTGCTGGCTTGATTCCTCATCAGCTGTACATTGCTCATGAAGTGGGTCGTCGTCACGCTCCACGTGTTTTACTTGCCGATGAAGTTGGCCTAGGTAAAACCATCGAAGCGGGTATGATCATCCACCAACAAGTGTTGTCTGGCCGTGCTGAACGTATTCTGATTGTTGTGCCTGAAACTCTACAACATCAATGGTTAGTAGAGATGATGCGTCGTTTCAACCTGCACTTCTCGATCTTTGATGAAGAGCGTTGTATCGAATCTTTCGCTGAATCAGATAACCCATTTGATACTCAGCAATACGTTCTATGTTCTCTGGATTTCCTACGTAAGAGCCGTAAGCGCTACGAGCAAGCACTTGAGGGTGAGTGGGATCTGTTGGTTGTCGATGAAGCGCACCATCTTGAGTGGAGCCAAGACAAACCAAGCCGCGAATACCAAGTGGTGGAAGGCTTAGCTGAAAATACATCTGGCGTACTACTACTGACTGCAACCCCAGAGCAATTGGGTCGTGAAAGCCACTTTGCACGTCTACGCCTACTGGATCCTGATCGTTTCTACGATTACGAAGCATTTGTTGAAGAAGAAGATCAATACGCGCCAGTTGCTGATGCCGTAACAGCGCTATTCTCTGGCGAGAAGCTTGAAAACAGTGCGAAGAATCAGATTACTGAACTGCTTTCTGAGCAAGATGTAGAGCCTCTATTCCGTGTTATCGAAGGTGATAGTAGCGAAGAAGAGCAGGCATTAGCTCGCCAAGAACTAATTGATAACCTTATGGATCGCCATGGTACTGGCCGTGTTCTATTTAGAAACACACGTGCTGCTATCAAAGGTTTCCCTAAGCGTAACGTAAACCTACTGCCGATGGACATTCCAACGCAGTACACAACCTCGATGCGTGTATCGGGCATGATCGGTGGCAAGATGGCACCAGAAGCTCGTGCGATGAAGATGCTGTACCCAGAAGAGATCTTCCAAGAGTTTGAAGGTGAAGACTCAAGCTGGTGGCAGTTCGATTCACGTGTTAACTGGTTGATTGAAAAGATTCAAGACAAGCGCAGCGAAAAGATCCTAGTGATCGCGTCTCGTGCAAGTACAGCTCTTCAATTAGAACAAGCACTGCGTGAACGTGAAGGTGTGCGTGCAACCGTATTCCACGAAGGCATGTCGATTCTAGAGCGTGATAAAGCCGCGGCTTACTTTGCTCAAGAAGAGGGCGGTGCTCAGGTTCTGATCTGTAGTGAAATCGGTTCTGAAGGTCGTAACTTCCAGTTTGCGAACCAACTAGTGATGTTTGACCTTCCATTCAACCCAGACTTGCTTGAGCAACGTATCGGCCGTTTGGACCGTATCGGTCAGCTGCGTGACATCGACATTCATGTCCCTTACCTAAAAGGCACATCACAGGCGATTCTAGCGCGTTGGTTCGATGAAGGTCTGAACGCATTTGCAGAGACTTGCCCAACGGGTCGCACGGTTTACGACAAGTACTCAGATGTTCTGATTGAAATGCTGGCTTCTGGTAATACAGAACAGCTTGATGAAGTGATTGAAGAGTCTGCCAAGCTAAATCAAAGCCTAAAAGCGGATCTAGAAAAAGGCCGAGATCGCCTGCTAGAAATGCACTCAAACGGCGGCGACAAAGCGCACGAAATTGCAGAGAAGATTGCATCGACTGATGGTGATACTAACCTAGTGACGTTTGCACTGAGCCTGTTCGACACGATCGGTTTGAACCAAGACGACAAAGGTGAAAATGCGCTAGTTGTGACACCATCTGAGCACATGATGGTACCAAGCTACCCTGGTTTACCTTACGAAGGCGCAACCATCACGTTCGACCGTGATACCGCCCTTTCTCGTGAAGACATGAACTTCATTAGCTGGGAACACCCAATGATTCAGGGCGGTATTGATCTGCTACTGAGTGAAGGTGTGGGTGCATCTGCGGTATCGCTACTGAAAAACAAAGCACTGCCAGTGGGTACTATCCTGCTTGAGTTGGTTTACCTTGTGGATGCGCAAGCACCGAAACGCAGCGGTATCAGTCAGTTCCTGCCTAAGACACCAATTCGTTTGATGATGGATGGCCGTGGTAACGATCTATCTGCTCAGGTTGAATTTGATAGCTTTAACCGTCAGCTAAGCCCTGTAAACCGTCACTTAGCGAGCAAGCTCGTGAACTCGGTACAAGGCGAGATTCACAAGCTAATCGAAGCGGGTGAGACGCATGTACTGCCGAAGGTTGAAGAAGTTCGTCAGCAAGCTCAGAAAGATATGCAAACTAACTTGAACGGTGAACTAGAGCGTCTACAAGCGCTTAAAGCTGTGAACCCGAATATTCGTGATGAAGAGCTTGAGGTTATCGAAGCTCAAATCAATGAACTGACAGGTTACATCAGCAAAGCTCAGGTTCAGCTAGATTCATTACGCTTGATTGTGGTTTCTCACAACTAGTTTGAATTAGCGGAATGCTTCAACGAAATAAGGCCTTCATTACGAAGGCCTTATTGTTATCTAGCGTTTGAAAGATGTATTGGTTGTTGAAAGCTGTATTGGCTGAGGAATTACATCAACCACTTCCACCAAACAAATACCGCTAGGAAACCAAATAGGTAAACAAGACCTGCTACAGACAACCATTTTAGTTTGGTGCCAATCGCTAGAGCTTCAGGAAGCTTGGCTTTGTTTACCAAAATGAAGTTAAGCAGAGCGAAGAACGGTGTCGTTGCAAACGCAAGTACCATTGCAAAATCCAACATTGGCATCAGCGCAGCACTGAAGAACATCACAATCGCCAATGCCGCGATAGAGACAATGATTATCCAGCCTTGCAGCATGCGTGGGCTCGACTCTTTTTTGAATAACAGACGTTGTGATTCAGCAAGTACACGTGAGTAGCCGTCGATAACCGTAATTGTGCTGCCAAAGATACAGAAGAAAGCAATGATGGCGATGAGCGGACGAGACCATTCACCAATCGTTGAGGCGTAGATACCCACCAATTGATGAGTGAAACCAACGCCAGAGCGAGACAGTTCAACACCTGAACCGTGAAGCACTAGAGCACCTAAAGCCACGAATACTAAAGCAAGCAGCGCCGTACCAATGTAGCCAACGTTGAAATCGAATAAGGCAGATTGAGCTGTGACTTCTTGCTTCTCTTTTTGGCTTTTTAGCCACATAGAGGTGATGCTGGATATCTCGATAGGTGCTGGCATCCAACCCATAGTCACCACGATAAAGCCGATAGCGGCCAACGACCAAGGTGATGGAGGAACAAAAGCCGCATCAGGTTCAACAGGAGAGCCAATAGCAATTGCGACAGCGGCTAGAGTGGTGATCGTTAGGATCGCCATGATCGCTTTTGAAAGGGTATCAAGAGCACGATAGTGGCCTGCAAATAGAATGATCAAACAGGTTGCTAAAACGATCATGCACAATGTGCTGGTGGCTAATTCGAAAGGAACAAAGTAGCTAAGTAAACTTGCACTGAACAGTAACAAAGCAGCCGTGTTCACGACGGCGGAAATGGCGCTCAATATTGAAAAGATCACAAGGTATGGGCGACCTAGATTAGAGTAACCCTCAACCAAGCTTTGACCTGTTCCCAATGTATATTGGATACCGGCTCTAAAGAATGGGTATTTAAATACGTTAACCAGAATAATAAGAGCAGCGAGCTGCCAGCCATAAATCGCACCAGCTTTGGTCGAGGCAACTAAATGTGAGCCACCTACAGCTGCTGCGGCCATCATAATGCCTGGACCAAGAGACTTGATTAAACTTGACAGGGGAGCAGAGGTTTGTGTTTTTTCGGTGGTTGTTTTAACCGTACTTTCCATCATTTTTCCTTTGATGCTGACTTCTTATTTTCCGTTACCCTATCAATACCATGTTTTGTAAAGCCGTCAACTTTTATGTACGAAAATGTTGGAAATTGTATTTAATAATAAACAAATCAACCGTAAATTATTTATTCACCAGTAATTAAGAGGCTTCAATGGCGTTAGAACAGTACACACCACCACGTGAACCGTGGATCGACATTGTCTATCAAGATGACGATATTCTTGTCGTGAACAAGCCTGCTAGCCTACTTTCAGTACCGGGAAGATTGCCAGAGCATTACGACAGTATGTGGAGTCGGTTGGTTGAAGAGTTTGCTGATATTCAGGTCGTGCACCGCTTGGATATGTCGACATCGGGTTTGATGTTGTTGGCTAAACACAAACAAGCTGAGCGCCATTTGAAGAAGCAGTTCCAATATCGACTGACACATAAGCTCTATTACGCACGAGTGTGGGGGGCAGTAGAAGAAAAAGAAGGGCTCATTGATCTGCCACTCATTTGTGATTGGCCGAATCGCCCTAGGCAGAAAGTATGTTTTGATGACGGTAAACCATCGCAGACTCGCTATGTGGTAGAGCAAGAAGAGGCTCAAACCACCTTGTTGAAGTTACTGCCGATTACTGGCCGCTCTCATCAGTTGCGTGTGCATTGTATGGAAATAGGGAACCCAATTGTGGGCGATGAGTTTTATGCAACGCCTGAAGCTTTTGAGTATAGCGATCGTCTGGCTTTGCATGCGTGTGAACTAAGTTTCTATCATCCTGCGAACAATCAACTGTTCAAAGCCTTTGTCCCTTGTGAGTTTTACCCTCAAGCGTCACCACAAATTGAACAGCACTTTGAAATTGCGCCAGAGCTTCCAGACTACAGTAAGCTAAAGGCTTAGAATAAGAGTAACCAATCGACTTATCCAAGGAAGTACAATGCCAAAGCTGAAAGTAGTCTTTCTCGACCGAGCTACCATCCCATCTCAAATTAATTTAAAACCTCTTAGCTTTGAACATGAATGGATTGAGTACGACTTCACAACTCCCGAACAAGTCTTAGAGCGAGTTGAAGGTGCCGATGTCGTGATCACCAATAAAGTGGTGCTCAATAAATCGAATTTGGCTCAAGCACATCAACTTAAGCTGATCGCTGTTTCTGCGACAGGTGTCAACAATGTCGATGTAGACTACTGCAAAAGTAATAATATCGCAGTGGCTAACGTACAGGGTTATGCGACTCAATCGGTACCTGAGCATGTGATTGCAATGCTGTTTACGTTAAAGAGAAACCTCGTCGGCTATCACCAAGATATTGAAGCGGGAGAGTGGCAGAAGGATAAGCAGTTCTGCTTTTTTACTCATCCGATTCAAGACGTGGCGGGCAGCACATTGGGCTTAATGGGCAGTGGCAGCTTAGGGCAAGCAACGGCGATATTAGCCAAAGCAATTGGTATGAAAGTTATTTTTGCTGAGCGAAAAGAAGCAGAGTCTTGTCGAGAAGGGTATCTGCCTTTTGATACGGTATTGCAGCAAGCGGATGTGATCAGCTTACATTGTCCATTGACTGAAGCGACTCGGAATCTGATTTCAGATCAAGAGCTAGCAATGATGAAACCAAGCGCGGTGCTGATCAATGCGGGGCGTGGTGGATTGGTCGATGAGAAAGCCCTCGTTGAGGCCTTGAAAAACCATGAGATTGCCGGTGCGGGTATGGATGTGTTCACACAAGAGCCCGCAGACAGCTCGAATCCACTATTGGCCAACAGCCACTTACCTAACTTACTGCTGACACCACATGTGGCGTGGGGCAGTGATAGTTCCATTCAAAAGCTATCGGATATCTTAATGGACAACATAGATGGCTTTGTTGCAGGTAATCCGCAGAACTTAGTGAGTTGATTCTTGAGGTCTTTACTACGATTGGTATTCAGCGAGTAGACCTCAAAACAAAAAAGGTTGGCTTTTAGGCCAACCTTTTTAGATCGTTGTGTTGATTAAGTGATTTAGCCTTGCGGCTTAACAACCAATACATTGATTGGTGAGTTCTGTACCACTTTGCTCGCAACAGAACCCAGTACCACTTTGTCGATTTTCGAACGCTTATGGCTAGGCATCACAATAAGGTCGGCGCCAAGCTTTTCTGCGTAATCAAGAATCGTCGCGTAAGTTTTACCTTCAGCAACGTGAACCTTATATACCACTTCATCGTCGATGTGTTTGTCGGCAAACTCTTTCAGCTGATTTTTAACATCAAGCTTCATTTGGTTCGCTGCATCTTTCGGGAAGTAAGACGCCACCATCGACATGTGGATGCCCGGTAGTACGTTTAGAATGTGAATCTCAGCATTACTGTGTTTTGCGTGCCATACCGCTAGCTCGACAGCTTTGTCAGAAAAGCCTTTGTCGTTAAGATCAACGGGAACAAGGATTTGTCTATACATGTATTCGTCTCATTTTAAGCAGCGCCTAGTACTTACCAAGCGCTGTCATTATCTTTTCCATGTAATAAAAAAGCCAAATAGGGTTGAGCACTACTTGGCTCTATCCATTACGCGCTAATCTCATCCTTACGAGCACGTCTTCTTTGGTTCATTGCTAAACCAATCAAAATCAGTAGGGCAGGCAAGAATACCCACTCTTTCATCGGTCGATCTGCGTCTTGGATAACGGATTTAATTTCCCAATCAAAGTCAATGCCGGCTGCTTCTGCTGGGCTGCCAAATTCAACCATATCAACAATCATCTTGTCGTCGGCTTGTGTCAGCATTAGACCCATTGAAGCAATACGGTCTTCACTTGTTTTCGCAGAATCTTCAAATGGAAGGCGAACCGTCTTCTCAGAATAGTTACCTTCTAAGTTTTCGCCACCTACTCTCAATTCAAGTGATTGTCCCACAGATAGGTTTTCTGTGATTTGAGCGATCTCAACTCCAGGTGAAAGAACTTTCTCTGGATAGATCATGTCCCACCAGAAACCTGGGCGGAAGAAAGAGAAGGTCAGAACGATAAGAAGAATCGTTTCCCACCACTTGTTCTTCGTGAACCACCAACCTTGTGTCGCTGCTGCAAAGATAAGTACCGCAGTCACAGAGGAGAAAATCGTCAACGCTAAGTGCCACCAAGAATCAATACCCATCAACAGAAGTTGGGTGTTGAAGATGAACATGAATGGCAGAATCGCGGTACGAATATCGTAGGTAAAGCCTTGAATACCAGTACGAATCGGGTCTGATTTCGCAATCGCGGCTGCAGCAAACGCTGCGAGACCTACGGGAGGTGTATCATCGGCAAGAATACCGAAATAGAACACGAATAAGTGCACCGCAATCAGTGGGATGATAAGACCGTGCGCAGCGCCCAGAGTAACGATTACCGGAGCCATCAGTGTTGATACAACGATGTAGTTTGCTGTGGTTGGTAAGCCCATGCCTAGGATCAAGCTGATTACCGCAGTAAATAGCAGCATAAGAATGATGCTACCGCCTGAGATAAACTCAACGAAATCCGTCATTACAAGGCCGATACCCGTCAGAGTCACCACGCCTACAACCGTACCTGCAGCAGCTGTCGCTACACCGATACCGATCATGTTACGTGCACCTGAAACCAAGCTCTCTGCTAGGTCAACGAAGCCGGCTTTAGTTTGCTCTGTAAGATCGTCAGATTTGTTCATCAGAGTCATCAAAGGACGCTGAGTGATTAAAATGAAGATCATGAATACTGTTGCCCAGAATGCAGATAGACCTGGAGAGAAACGTTCAACCGTTAAACACCAAACTAGCACTACGATAGGCAGCAGGAAGTGTAAACCAGATTTAATCGTTGGACCTGGATCTGGAACTTCTTTTAGATCCGCATCGATTTCCATGCCGCCTTCAGCTGCGTATTTTGCAGATACGCGAACCAGAGCAACATAAGCGATCAATAGCGCCACCGTTACGATTGGTGTTGCCGCATCGCCAAACACATCTTTCGTCCAACCCACACCGTAGTAAACCGCGGCACTGATAACACATAGACCCAAAATGGTGCCAGTGAAAGACAGTAAGCTTTGTACGATAGTTGGTGTGTGACGGCGAGGTAGACCAGTCATACCTGCTTTACATGCTTCTAGGTGAACAATGTAAATCAGAGCGATGTAAGAAATCAGAGCTGGCAGTAGCGCTGCTTTGATAACTTCCACATACGAGATGCCCACATATTCAACCATCAAGAATGCTGCAGCACCCATGATAGGTGGTGTTAATTGACCATTGGTTGAAGCTGCTACTTCTACTGCACCGGCTTTTGTACCCGGGAAACCAACACGCTTCATTAGCGGGATAGTAAAGGTACCCGTGGTTACCACGTTTGCAATAGATGAACCTGATACCAGACCAGATAAACCAGAGGCTACAACGGCTGCTTTTGCTGGACCACCTTTCATGTGACCAAGCAGAGAGAATGCAACCTTGATGAAGTAAGCACCAGCACCAGCACGTTCCAGCATTGCACCAAACAGTACAAACAAGAATACAAATGACGTTGATACGCCAAGAGCTACACCGAATACACCTTCCGTTGTTAGCCACAGATGCGACATTGCCTTGTTCAGGCTCGCACCTTTGTGGGCAATAACGTCTGGCATGTGTGGACCGCCAAAGGTGTAAAGTAGGAATACTGCCGCCACAACCATAAGAGGTGGACCTAAAGCGCGTCGTGTTGCTTCAAGCAGTAGAACCATACCAAATACGGCTGCAACAATATCGAATGTTGTTGGCGCACCCGAACGACCGGCAAGTTCAGTGTAGAAAATATAGATATAAGAAGCTGAAAAACTACCTACTAGCGCCAATATCCAGTCGACTGCAGGGATGTGATCCCGAGGCGAGTTCTTCATGGCTGGATAAGCGGTAAAGGCTAGGAAAATAGCAAACGTAAGGTGAATTGCTCGAGCTTCAGTGTCGTTTAAAATTGCGAAGTTAAAAATGAACGGCAGCGGAGATGCATACCAAAGTTGGAACAGTGACCAACATAGAGGCACAAACCATAAAATACGGCCTTGGATACCGCGAGGGCTACGCGCACCAGTGTCTGATTGTGCCACCATTTCTTGCACATCTGGAGACGGTGATGTTGTCTGCGTCATGTACTTTATCCTTATTATTGATGGTCTGCCTTTCTTACGAACAACGAGACGTTATTTATTTCCTATCTAGTGTAGTGAATGGATAGGGAAATGCGTTTGTTTGTTCGTCTTTGTCTTAGGCTTGATACGAAGGTAAGTTCGCCAAATTGGAGAAACTTAAAGGTCTGATCTTTTCACTTAAGTTATTTTTATAAAACGTGAAAAGCCAATAAGGAGGGCTAGCCTCCTTATTGGTGTAGTAGGCTTAAAGTAGAGTTACTTTAGAAGGCCCACTTCTTTGTAGTATTTTTCTGCACCTGGGTGAAGAGGGATAGAGATACCCGCTTTAACCATGTCTTCTTTCTTCAGGTTAGCAAATGCTGGGTGTAGGCGTTTGAAAGTGTCAAAGTTTTCAAATACTGCCTTAGCAACGTTGTATGCAACTTCTTCAGAAACGTCTGAAGTTGTTACCATAGTTGCTGCAACACCGAAGCTGTTTACGTCAGCGTCTGTACCGCGGTACATGCCAGCAGGAACTGTGCTGTAAGCGTAGTATGGGTTTTCAGCTACGATCTTGTCGATCTGTGGACCTGTTGCTGAAACCAGTTTTGCATCACAAGACGTTGTTGCTTCTTTGATTGATCCGTTCGGGTGACCAACCATGTAGATGAATGCATCAATCTTGTTGTCACAAAGTGCTTGTGAACGCTCAGAACCTTTAAGTTCAGAAGCCAGCTTGAAGCTATCGTTTGTCCAACCCATAGCGTCCATTACAACACCCATAGTTGCACGGTCACCAGAGCCTGGGTTACCAATGTTTACACGCTTACCTGCAAGGTCAGAAACATTGTTGATGCCAGCATCGGTACGAGCAATGATGTTGAACGGTTCTGTATGTAGAGAGAACATAGCGCGAAGTTTCTTGTATTCGCCCTGATCTTTGAACTTACTTGTACCGTTGTAGCCGTGGTATTGCCAGTCCGATTGAACAACACCGAAATCTAGTTCACCAGCACGGATGGTGTTAACGTTGTAGATTGAACCACCAGTAGACTCTACAGAACAACGAATGTTGTGGTCTTTGCGGCCCTTGTTCACTAGCTTACAAATCGCACCACCAGTTGGGTAGTAAACACCCGTAACTGAACCAGTACCAATTGTGATGAACTCTTGAGCGTTAACTGCGCCAGCGCCCATTACAGCAGCTGCAATAGCACCAACTTTAATAAGTTTGGTAAATGCCATGAATTTCCCTTCCTTTATTCATTATTAACCCTGAAACAAGTGTAGTTGTTTCTGGAGTTTCCTATTTGGAAACGGCACCTTTTTCAATCCATGTGATGAAAAAGTGTCTGAATAATATCAAAAATTGGCAGAAAATTACTCGAATGTTAAAAGATATAGCTAAAAAATCTAACAAATGATGCGTAGATCTCGTGTTTAATTTGCTACTGAGTTTTTTAAAATCAATGGTTTAGTGTTGTTCAGAGGAAGGGGAGGTAGATATTCTAGGATGTGATTTGGATCACGAAGCAAATAGATATTCGTGATCCATTAATACGATGGATAGTTATGAAACTATGAGCAATTAGCCAGCGTATTCAAACAGTTCGCACACTGAATCGAACAGTTGCTTGGTCGTTACCGATAAGGTTGGTGTAATAAAGATAGTATCATCGCCTGCGACCACGCCCAGTATGCCTTCCGACTTACCTAGTGAGTCTAACAAACGAGCGATTAGTTGAGCCGCACCAGGGCCAGTGTGTATCACAACCAATGCATTGTTGTGGTCAATATCTAATACTAATTCTCTTAGCGAGCTAGAAACGGTTGGAACACCCAGTTCAGCAGGAAGACAGTAAACCATCTCCATTTTCGCGTTACGAGTTCGAACAGCACCAAACTTGGTTAACATACGCGAGACTTTAGATTGGTTGATGCTTTCAAAACCTTCGTGTTTTAGGGCATCCACAATTTCGCCTTGTGAGCCAAAACGTTCTTCTTTTAGTAAGGCTTTAAATGCACGAACTAAGTTGTCTTGCTTTTCTGTATTGCGCATATGTCATTCTTATTCATTAACAAAGATGTTTGCATATTCTCGCATACATATTCAATTTTAGCCAAAACATCCCTGTAATTTGTTAGTCATATCACTGTAAATATTTAATAGAATAATGTGTTATTTGCGACGACTTATTTTGTTATTTCAGACGATTATCGCCATAATGCGAACTTGCTGTGTAGCACGGTTTTATTGACTTGCGCGAAGTCGCAAAGCTAGCGTTAATTGATTGTAATCACTTTGTGATTAATATAGTTTTTTAACTTAGGTTTAGCTCAAGAATTACCCTACAAAGAATCTATAAGAGAAAGCTCTCAAGGAGAATAACAATGAAAGTAGCTGTTATTGGTGCCGCTGGTGGCATCGGTCAAGCCCTAGCCCTACTACTTAAGAACCGCCTGCCTGCTGGTTCAGATCTTGCACTTTACGACATTGCACCGGTAACTCCGGGTGTCGCTGCCGATCTTAGCCATATCCCAACGCCTGTTTCGATCAAAGGTTACGCGGGTGAAGATCCAACTCCAGCACTAGAAGGTGCGGATGTTGTGCTAATTTCTGCAGGTGTTGCTCGTAAGCCTGGTATGGATCGTGCGGATCTTTTCAATGTGAACGCTGGCATTGTTAAGTCTCTTGCAGAGAAAATCGCAGTTACTTGTCCTACTGCTTGTGTTGGTATCATCACTAACCCAGTAAACACGACAGTGCCAATCGCTGCTGAAGTACTTAAGAAAGCAGGCGTTTACGACAAGCGTCGCTTATTCGGTATTACTACTCTTGATGTGATTCGTTCAGAAACGTTTGTTGCTGAGCTGAAAGACAAAGATCCAGGCGACATCCGTGTTCCTGTTATCGGTGGCCACTCAGGTGTAACTATCCTTCCTCTACTTTCTCAAGTTGAAGGCATAGAGTTCACTGACGAAGAAATCGCAGCACTAACGACTCGTATCCAAAACGCTGGTACTGAAGTAGTCGAAGCTAAAGCTGGCGGCGGCAGTGCAACACTATCTATGGGTCAAGCGGCTTGTCGTTTCGGCCTTGCGCTAGTGAAAGCTCTTCAAGGCGAAGAGAACGTGATTGAGTGTGCATACGTTGAAGGTGAAGGCGAGCACGCACCATTCTTCGCTCAACCAGTTAAGCTAGGTAAAGAGGGCGCAGAAGCGATCCTTAGCTACGGCGAACTGAGCGACTTCGAACGTAACGCTCTAGACAGCATGCTAGAAACGCTAAATGGTGATATCGAGATTGGTGTTGAATTCGCTAAATAAGCGATACAACATTTAACTCAGGTTATAATTGCTAATAAGAGCCGGTCATTATGATCGGCTTTTTTTGATCCTTGGATTTGCCTCATTCGTAGACAGTGTTTTATAGAGTCGAGTGGAGCAGCAATTATGAGCCGCATTCAAAAAGGAATGAGCGTCCATTTCCATTTAGGTCGATTGGGGAAGATCCTCGTTATCGATGAACAAGAACAATTTGCGCTGGTTGAGTCATACAACAGCCATGAGCAGTACGCAGTGCCGCTGGAAGAGATAGAAGAAGTCGAAGCTCAACTTCCGTTGTCGTTAGAGTCGAGTCGTTACTGAAGCGGATTTGGAAAGATTTTCGTGAGGATCAAAAAAAGAGCCCTGAGGCTCTTTTTTATTATCTATGTAATGTTGTCTATATAGAAGACATTACACAGCTACTTGCTGCGTTTAACAGCCAAGTGAGCAAGTGTGGTCAGTGCTTGCTTATATTCAGAGTCAGGCAGTATAGAAAGCTCAGCAATCGCTTTGTCGGCTTCTTCATAAGCCTTAGTAGTCGTGTACTCTAATGAGCCTGTCTCTTTCATTACAGCCATAATGTCGTCGAGACGCTCCATTCCGTTGGCTTTTTCAATAGCTTCACGAATCATGCTTGCTTGTTCAGCGGAACCATTATGCATTGCGTAAAGTAGAGGCAGTGTTGGTTTGCCTTCAGCAAGGTCGTCACCAACGTTCTTACCCATCTCTTTACCATCAGCAGTGTAGTCCATCACATCGTCAATCAGTTGGAATGCGGTGCCTAGGTACTTGCCGTAGTTTTGCATAGCCGTTTCGATTTCAGGTGACGACTCAGTAAGAATCGCGCCAATTTGGGTCGCAGCTTCAAACAAGCGAGCAGTCTTAGAGTAGATTACCTGCATGTAGCTTTCTTCTGTAGTGTCTGGGTTATTGCAGTTCATTAATTGTTGAACTTCACCCTCGGCAATCACGTTTACCGCTTCACTCATTAACTCAAGGATCTTTAAAGATCCTAGCGTTGTCATCATTTGGAACGAGCGAGTATAAATAAAGTCACCCACCAAAACGCTAGCAGCATTACCAAAAGCTGCATTAGCTGTCGCTTTACCGCGTCTCATGTCCGATTCGTCGACGACATCATCATGAAGTAGGGTTGCTGTGTGAATAAACTCGATAAAGGCTGCAGAGGTGATATGAGCTTCACCTTGGTAACCAAGAGCGCGAGCAGATAAAAGAGCAAGCAAAGGGCGTAGGCGTTTACCACCGCCGCTAACGATATAAAAACCAAGCTGGTTGATTAAACTTACGTCAGAATTAAGTTGGGCTTGAATTGTTTCATTCACTTTTGCCATATCATTGGCAGTAAGCGTTTGGATAGCTTTAAAATCCATTGTTCATCCGGCTGAAGTTAGACCCTGTAAGGCTTATACGTTGTATTTAATTGTTGAATAATACACTAAAAAACGTTGATTAATACATCGCTAAAGGGCATGATTGCCGCACTTTTCTTTGGCGAACAGGTTTTCGCCAATTTTTTAAAAATATGGCTTGTCATAGCGCCATGATTCCCGTAGAATCTGCGCCCTATTGATTAGTTTAGCGCACACCCGAGTTGTACAAATAACAACCATAGGCTGTGCGGAAAAAGCGGAGTAAAATATGTACGCTGTTTTCCAATCTGGTGGCAAACAACACCGAGTAAGCGAAGGTCAAACACTTCGTTTAGAGAAATTAGACGTTGAAACTGGTGCAACTGTTGAATTTGATAAAGTTCTTCTTGTTGCTAACGGCGAAGAAATCGCTGTTGGTGCACCTCTTGTTGAAGGTGGCAAGGTTACTGCAGAAGTAGTACAACACGGTCGTGGCGATAAAGTAAAAATCGTTAAGTTCCGTCGTCGTAAGCACTCGCGTAAGCAAGCTGGTCACCGTCAGTGGTTCACTGAAGTGAAAATCACTGGCATTAACGCTTAAGTATTAGGAGAGTTTAACAATGGCACATAAAAAAGCTGGCGGTTCTACTAATAACGGCCGCGATTCAGAAAGCAAACGTCTTGGTGTTAAGCGTTTTGGTGGTGAATCTGTTCTTGCAGGTAACATCATCGTTCGTCAACGTGGTACTAAGTTCCACGCTGGCACAAACGTTGGCATCGGTAAAGACCACACTCTTTTCGCTCTTACTGAAGGTAAAGTGAAATTTGCTGTTAAAGGTCCAAAAAACCGTAAGTTTGTAAGCATCGAAGCTGAGTAATTTAATCTTTAACTAGATTATTTTAATAGCTTTCAAGCTGAATTCAAAAGCCCTGCCGATTCGGCAGGGTTTTTTATTTATAGCGAGAATAAAAAAGCAGACGCTCTTGTCTTAGCTTTAATAAGCTTAAAGCAAAGAACCTCTCCTTCTTTGTTCCTTGGTTGCAGGTCGGCCTAGATCTTAGGTGATCGATCTAAACACGGATCTGCTAGAATTTATATCACTCCATGATGAGTGGTAACGCAACGTAAGTGCGGAGTTAAAAAATGAAATTCGTTGATGAAGCGGTAGTAAAAATAGAAGCCGGTGATGGCGGTAATGGTACAGTAAGCTTTTGGCGCGAAAAGTTCGTCGCTAAAGGTGGTCCTGATGGCGGCGACGGCGGTGACGGTGGTGATGTTTACATCCAAGCGGATGAGAACTTAAACACACTGATCGATTACCGTTTCCAACGTTTTTACAATGCAGAGCGTGGCGAGAATGGTCGCGGCGGTAACTGTACTGGTAAACGTGGTAAAGATATTACGCTGAAAGTACCAGTTGGTACGCGTGCGGTTGATATCCATACCAACGAAATCGTTGCTGAAGTTGCTGAACACGGCAAAAAAGTAATGGTTGGTAAAGGTGGTTGGCACGGTCTTGGTAACACGCGTTTTAAATCGTCTGTTAACCGCGCTCCTCGTCAAAAGACAATGGGTACTAAAGGTGAAGTTCGTGAACTGCGTTTAGAACTTCTTCTATTAGCTGACGTTGGTATGCTTGGCCTACCAAACGCAGGTAAATCTACCTTTATTCGTTCTGTATCAGCAGCGAAACCAAAAGTAGCGGATTACCCGTTCACAACTTTGATCCCAAGCTTGGGTGTGGTGAGTGTGGTTCCTGAGAAGAGCTTCGTAGTAGCCGATATCCCAGGTCTAATCGAAGGTGCTGCTGATGGCGCTGGCCTTGGTATTCGTTTCTTGAAGCACCTTGAGCGTTGTCGTGTTCTGCTTCATATGATCGATATTATGCCGATCGATGAATCTGATCCTATTCAGAACGCACTGACGATCATTGATGAGCTTGAGCAATACAGCGAAAAAGTGGCACAAAAACCTCGCTGGTTAGTATTCAACAAAGTTGACCTAATGCCTGAAGAAGAAGCAGACGAAAAGATTCAAGAAATCATCGATGCTCTAGGTTGGGCAGGCGAATACTTCAAGATCTCTGCTGTGAACAAAATGGGCACAAAAGATCTTTGTTTCAAACTAGGTGAGTTCATGGAGAACCTACCTCGTGAAATTGAAGAAGTTGAAGAAGAAGAAAAAGTAGACTTTATGTGGGACGACTACCATAAAGATGCGATGAGTGGTAAGAATGTCGTTACTGAAGATGATGACGACTGGGATGATTGGGACGACGAAGAAGATGACGGTCATGTTATCTACGTTCGTGACTAATCCTCGTATTTCTTATGAACACTTAGGCCGCTTCTTCTAAAGAACGCCGATAGTTTTATTAAACCGCAATGAAAATTGCGGTTTTTTTGTATCTAAATCATTATGTACTATCGGATTTTAATGCAGAATTTATTCTAACTAGTTAACGCCTATGGGAAGGAAATCATGGCATCAAAGCAAAGAGCGATCTCAAGACTGGTCGCTCAGTCAGGACAAATGTTATTGGCACACGGTGCTGAAAGCACTTTAGTGGGCGACATTATGCGCCGCATTGGTATCGCTTGTGGGGTGGACGAAGTGGAAGTCGCACTATCAGCCAATGCGCTTGTAGTCACAACCGTAATGAATGATCACTGTATCACCACCACTCGAAGCTGTGCTGATCGTGGTATTAACATGCAAGTGATCACCGACATTCAACGCGTTTGTATCATGATGGAGAAGGGAATTCTCGATTATGGATTGGCGTATAAAAAGATCCAAAGCATAAGCCCTGAACGTTATAACCGCTGGATAGTGGTCGTGATGATAGGACTGTCGTGTGCCTCTTTTAGCCGCCTTGCGGGTGGAGATTGGCAGGTATTCATGATGACCTTTATTGCGTCTGCTTGTGGCATGATCGTCCGACAAGAGATTGGTCATCGTCATTTCAATCCGCTATTAAACTTTGCAATCACGGCTTTCGTGACCACTACTATCTCTGCTCAAGCAGTTCTCTACAATATCGGTGGTCAGCCAACAATCGTAATGGCTTCGTCGGTGTTGATGCTCGTACCAGGCTTCCCTCTGATCAACGCCGTTGCAGATATGCTTAAAGGCCATATAAATATGGGCTTAGCGCGCTTTACCATGGCCAGTCTACTCACACTTGCCACAAGCTTAGGTATTGTCGCTGCGATGAGTCTGTCTGGTGTTTGGGGGTGGGCGGGCTAATGAGTCTTTTTGAATTATTTCTAGGTTTGATTAACGATATGTTTTTCGCCGCGATTCCCGCTGTCGGATTCGCATTGGTATTTAATGTTCCACAACGCGCCTTAATTTATTGTGCGCTGGGCGGCTCTATCGGTCACGGCAGTCGTTACTTGATGATGCACTTTGGTATTCCTATTGAGTGGGCCACATTTTTTGCCGCAACCATAGTAGGCATGATTGGCGTCCATTGGTCGCATAAATTGTTAGCGCACCCTAAGGTGTTTACGGTCGCAGCCCTGATTCCAATGGTTCCAGGCGTGTTTGCCTTTAAAGCGATGATAGCCATGGTTGAGATAAACAGAGCAGGGTACAGCCCTGAGCTACTGGCAATGTTGATGGAGAACTTTTTGAAATCGATGTTCATTATCGCAGGGCTGGCGGTTGGCTTAGCTGTGCCTGGGCTGTTATTCTACCGCCGTAGACCTATCGTCTAGCATCAATTTTCTCCAGTTAAGGACAGGACTTTCGATTTATGATCATCAGCATGATTGCAGCAATGGCAAATAACCGTGTAATAGGTAAAGACAATCAGATGCCTTGGCATTTACCTGCGGACTTCGCATGGTTCAAGCGCTCAACTATGGGTAAACCTGTCGTAATGGGACGTAAGACCTATGACTCAATTGGGCGCCCTCTGCCAGGTCGATTGAACGTTGTGATCAGCCGCGATGAGAGCTTAGAGATAGAAGGGGTAACGACAGTTACTTCGATTGAAAATGCTCTTGAGTTAGTCAGCGATGTTGAAGAGGTGATGATTATCGGTGGTGGTTCAATCTATGAAAGCTGCCTCCCAAAAGCAGACAAGCTGTACCTGACCTATATCGATTTTGATGTTGATGGAGACACTCAATTCCCAGACTGGGGAGAAGGTTGGAAACAGAGCTTTAATGATACTTATCAAGCGGATGAGAAAAACAAACACAACATGGAGTTTGTGATCCTCGAACGTTAACTATGCTGAAATAGTTCGGCTCTGAAGAATGCTTGCGCTACCGTCCCAGCTAGTGCAAGCTTCTCGTATCTCTTTTTTATAGCGCCTTTTGAGTAAAAAACTGTTTGTCTTCCCAGCGAAGTGCCGTTAGCTCTCCGCCCCAAACACACCCAGTATCAAGCCCAATCACATCCTTTCCGTTATAGCCCTCAAGTGCCGCCCAGTGCCCAAATAGTACGGTTTTATCTAACTGAATTCTTTGAGGAAGGTCGAACCAAGGAATGTATTCGTTGTCAGTGACCTCTTTTGGAGGAAGCTTGCACCCCATGTCTAATCGCCCATCAGGAAAGCAGAAGCGCATACGTGTAAAGCTATTGATCGCGTATCGGTAACGTTCTATATCGCTCAGTTCTTTCGACCATAAGTCAGGAGTGTTGCTGTACATGTTCTCAATCAGCCACTTCCATTTTTTTGAGCGTAATAGACCTGTGATCTTTTTGTTCTCTTTACGCGCTCGCTTTACTGTCCATTGCGGAGATATACCCGCATGGGTCATGACAAATTGATCATGTTCTTGCATCAATGGCTGTTCTCTAAGCCACTCAAGCAACTCATCTTTGTCATCAGCATCTAGGATCTGCTGAGTTTGGTCTTTCTTTTTTGCTGGAAAAAGACCAAGCGAGACGGCGAGCAGGTGTAGGTCATGATTGCCTAATACCACCTTCGCAGATTCTCCTAAAGATTTGATAAACCTTAGTGTATTAAGTGACTTAGGGCCTCTTGCGACCAAGTCACCAGCGACCCACAAAGTGTCTTTTTGTTTATCAAATTTGACGGTTTCAAGTAAGAGTTGAAGTTCGTCGAAGCACCCTTGGATGTCTCCGACAATATAATTCGACACAGTATTTTCCTGTAGATGCTGAAGGATGACTAATTAAGAATGTTCGGGATTGCGAGTCTGAATGGATCGACCTCAGTGATGAAATCAATGCCTTTGTTATCGGTCATCACATAGTGGCCCTGCATAACACCCACAGGGGTTTCGATGACGGTGCCACTTGTGTAAGTGTATTCGTCGTTGGCTTCAATCACGGGTTGTTGTCCAACCACGCCATCACCTTCAATGGTGAGTTGTTTGCCGTTAGAGTCGGTAATCAACCAGCGGCGAGACATCAGCTGCACCGTTGTTTTGCTTAGGTTTTTGATGGTAATGATGTAGGCGAAGACGTAACGGTTCTTCGTTGGCTCAGATTGCTCCTCTATGTATTTAGAGTGAACCTGGCATTTGATACAAGGCGTAGATATATCCATATTCGCACCTTTTGTTGTTGGTATACTTAATGTAATTAAAGTATTACATAAAAAAGGCTCCTAACCGAAGTGTAGGAGCCTTTTTTATTTATTTATCAGCGTTGTGACTGTCGTGCAGCCAGTTTGCCATGTCGACAAACTGCTCGAGCGTTAAGTTTTCAGGACGCATACTTGGGTTGATACCAAGTTCTTCAAGCACTTCCTTATCAATTAAGCTCTTGTAGCAGTTACGAACCGTTTTACGGCGTTGGTTAAAGCCTTCACGACAAACACGATCTAACCATTTTAGATCTTTTGCTGGGTAAGGTAACACTTCGTATGGTTGCAGACGTACAACTGCAGAGTCTACTTTCGGTGGCGGAACGAAGGCCGTTGGTGGCACTTCCAGTACAGGTGTTACTTTGCAGTAGTATTGAGCCATTACAGTAAGACGACCGTAAGCTTTGCTGCCAGGGCCTGCCGCCAAACGGTTAACCACTTCTTTTTGAAGCATAAAGTGCATATCTTGCACGTCTTTATGGAATTCAAAAAGGTGGAACATCAATGGTGTAGAGATGTTATATGGCAAGTTACCAAAGATGCGTAGCTTATTGTTTGGCTTAACAAGCTCTTGGAAGTCGAACTTCATCGCATCGCCTTCGCGGATTGTTAGCTTATCAGCCAAATCCGGATGGTTACGAAGACGTTCTGCAAGGTCTCTATCCAATTCGATAACAGTAAATTTATCGACAAGCTTACCTACCGGCTCCGTAATTGCGCCAAGGCCTGGGCCGATTTCTACTAGGTTTTGACCTGGTAGTGGGTTAATGCTCGATACGATGCCATCAATAATGTATGGATCGTTAAGGAAGTTTTGACCAAAACGTTTACGCGCTTTGTGTCCTAAGTGGACATCATTTCTCATTGCTTTTTCTCTACTAATTCAATGGCGTGCGTGAGCGCTGTTCTAAAGCTCCCTGTATCGGCTTGGCCTTTCCCTGCCAAGTCTAAGGCGGTACCGTGGTCGACTGATGTGCGAATAAACGGTAAGCCAAGCGTGATGTTCACTGAGCGACCAAACCCTTTGTATTTCAATACCGGGAGTACTTGGTCGTGATACATACCTAAAACAGCATCTGCATCTTGCAAATATTTTTCATTAAAGATGGTGTCTGCTGGCAATGGGCCAACTAAATTGATGCCATCTTTTTGGCGAATTTTTTCTAGCGTAGGGGTGATGGTTTCTATTTCTTCACGACCCAAACAACCATCTTCACCTGCATGTGGATTCAAGCCACATACGTAGATAGTTGGTTTCTCAATAGCAAACTTTTCAACCAAGTCTTTATTCAGAATCGCAATAATTTGCTCTAATCTGTCTTCGGTTACGGCTTGAGATACATAAGCTAGTGGGATGTGTGTTGTTACTAGTGCAACACGCAGCCCTTCAGTTGCCAACATCATCACCACGAGCGGTGTATTGGACTTCTCTGCAAAGAACTCGGTATGGCCGCTAAAAGCAACGCCAGCTCGGTTAATTACACCCTTGTGAACGGGGCCGGTGACAATAGCATCAAATTCATTATTCATACAGCCAATTGCTGCGGTTTCTAAAGTATTTAATACGTAATGACCGTTAGCCTCGTTGAGTTGGCCAACTACAGCCGTTTCAGCGAGTGGAACATGTTTCACAACCAGTGTGCCTGAGCGTTGTGGTTGCTTAGCCGCATCGGCGTCGTAGTCCAGTAGCTCTACTTCAATCCCCAGCAGTTCAGCACGTTCCGCGAGTAGGTTTTTATCGGCACAAACCACGAGTTGATGAGGCCAGCTCTCTTGAGATAGCGCCAGAGTTAAATCTGGTCCTATCCCTGCTGGTTCACCCGCGGTAATGACAATACGTTTAGTTGTCATCTTGGTCGTCCTCAACCATTTCAACAAAGGCACTTGCTCTTACTTCTTGCAGCCAAGCACCAGCTTCTTCGTTGAACTTACGGTTAAATAGAATTTGGTAAGCTTTGTTCTTTAACGCTGAATCTGTACGGTCAACCTCACGACGGTCAAGAACTTCAACGATATGCCAGCCATGAACGGTCTTAAATGGTGCGCTGATTTTACCTTCTGGTAGCGTCTCTACTTGGTGCTTGAACTCTGGTACGTACAAGTCAGGTGTTTGGTAGCCTAGCTCGCCGTCTTGAACCGCAGAACCTGGGTCTTGGCTGTATTGCTGAGCCAGGTCACCGAAGCTCGCTTCACCGGCATTAACGCGACGCGTGATTTCTTCAAGTTGCTCCTTCGCGCCATCATCGCTTAGGATCACTGTAGGCTTAATCAAAATATGACGTGCATTCACCTCAGTTACCGCAACCGTTTCTAGGCCTTTCACATCTTCAATTTTTAGAATGTGGAAGCCAACACCGCTACGGAATGGGCCAATGATGCTGCCTTTATTCTGCATTTTGATTTGGTCTGCAAAAATGGTTGGCATCTCTTCTTTACGCATCCAACCCCAATCACCGCCTTGCAGTGCTTTAGGGCCCTTAGAGTAAGTATAAGCCATGGTGCTGAAGTCTTTGCCTGAGTTTAGTTCTTCAACTAAATCTTTAGCTTGAGCTTCTAGCTCTTCTTTTGTTTGATCATCATTAAAGCGAAGTTGAATGTGACCAATTTTGTATTGAACCGTCGCGTTAGTCTCTTGCGCTAAGATGTCTGCAAGGTTATCGACTTCTGCTGGAAGAATGTTGATACGACGACGAACGAGCGCGTTACGAGCTTCGCTTGCTGCGATCTCTTTTCTTACTTGCTCACGAAAAGCGTTGTAGCTAAGACCTTCTTCAGCAACCGATGCGGTAAGTTGTTCTACGGTTTGGTTGTTGTCTTTCGCGATGCCTTCGATTGCTTGATCAAGTCGGGCATCATCAATACGAACACCGATACGTTCCGCTTCTTGAGTTTGAATCGTATCGATGATCAGTTTTTCTAGCACTTGTTCATTCAACACATCTTGTGACGGTAATGTTTGACCACTTTTCTTAGCGTTTGCGCGTAGCGTTTTCATCGAAGCATCGATGTCACTTTGCAAAATCACGCCTTCGTTCACGATCACTTTTACGCTGTCGAGCTCAACTGGTTCTGCGTAGCTTGTTGATAAAGTACAAGCTGCTGCGATAGCAATTAATGTGCGTTTCCACAATGTCATGTGTAATCCTTTAAATTTACTGATGTTTTATCAATAAAAAAATTAGTTGTTTAAGAAGAATGGGCGACCGTAGCTCAATGAGTTATCAGAGCTGCTATCTCCAACAGCGCCTGAGTCAGAACCGATATTGGTACCGAAACCAACAATACCGAAGTTCACACTGAAGTTGTTTTCATATTCAGGTGTGGTATTAGGATCACTAATGTTGTTCGTCAAACGGTTACTATAGGTAAAGCCGATGTACCAACAATCCGATCTGTAGTTTAAACGAGCTAACCACTCTAGATCTTCTTGTGTGGTTAAATCATAGAAATATTGAGCACTTGTGCTCCACTTCGGTGAAATTTGGTAGGCACCAAGTAAGCCTGCTTGTGAGATACCATCTCTTGTGATTGATGATACGTCAAAATCTACAGTTTCATTTATGTACTCTTCTGTAACGTAGCGGTAGTTGGTTTGTATATAGCCGCCAGCAAAACGGTACTCAAGGGTGCTGTTAGCAAGTTGCATCGAAGATGAATCAATGTCGTATTGCACGCCGCCATGGTAGAAAAGGTAATCATCATAGTTGAAGTCCATTTCAATCGCCCAAGATGAATAATTAGTTTTATCACTTGAGTCTTCATTGCTTAAAGTTTGCTTTGCATCTTTATCAAAATAGAAAATTTGACCAAAGGAGATGTTTAAGCGCTCTCGGTACTCATCATCAAAAAAGCGAGATGATGCGCCATAGCTAATTTGATTTGCTGATGCAATGCGGTCTACACCACTGTATTTACGGCTTCTGAATAAACCATAGTAATCAGTCTGTAGTAGCGTTGTATCGTAAAGGCCAATCTCGCTTTGATCTTCTTCCGGTACGTAAAGGTACTGAACCTGGGGCTCTAGCGTTTGTGTATAGTTGCCAACAATTGTAGTATCTCGCTCAAGAATGATACCTGCATGGCTTCTAAATTCAGGGATAACACGGCTAGTGGACTCTTCTAAGCCCTCATAATCTGATCCTGCACCGGTATCAACGCCATCAAGATCTTGTTGGTAGTATGTACCGAGTAATCGAGCTTCGGTTGTCCAAGTACCCCAAGTATTACCCACCGGGACGGTTATCCCTGGCTCAACGTGTACACGAGTAGCTGAAGGCTTACCTGAAGCGTCGGTATCAAAGAGAGATACATGGCTGATCATGTCGAAGTCTAAGTAATCCATTACCTCTGGAGCATAATAGTTATACTCGAGTTGTGGCATTAGTCGATAAGGTAAATTATTCGTTGTATCGGTTAGGACTTGGAAATCTCGGACAAGCACCGATGCATCCCAGTTTTGAGAGCGGTAAGTCGCCTTACCTTCTTGAAGCAGTTGCCCATCTTCACGGTTACCAATGCTACTTGAACTCACGTCGGTGAAGTAATCAATATCACTGACTTTTGAGTAATCAACCTCAAACAACCAAGATTGCTGGAATATACCTGAGTGCTGTAGCTGGGCGCCCCAGCGGTCACCTTTGTCTTTGAACTTTTTGTCATCGGGGAGGTACTCGGACTCAATGCTGCCTGAACCAAAATCAGTTAAGTAACGGAATTTACTGTTAAGCTGAGTGCCACGCTCTTGCATGTACTTAAAAGTCGTTTCCAAGTCGTAGTTTGGCGCTAAGTTCCAATACACAGGGATTTCAGCTTCGAAGCCATCGCTTGAGCCGTACGAAACCGTTGGATACAGGAAGCCGGTCTTACGCGTATCACCAATAGGAACAGTTAAATAAGGTAAGTAGAAAACCGGCACGCTCTGGATTTCAAAGCGTGGGTTATAAAACGTTGCTTGTTCTTCATTTTGGTCGACGTCGATACTTGATGCTCTTAGGCGCCAGGCGTTATCGCCAATAGGGCAAGAGGTTATTGAGCCATCTTCTATTTCGTAAACAGCTTTGCCTGTCTTAGATATGTATACCGCATTACCACGGCCTGGTTCGCAAAGAAATTCGTAGTCGGTATTTTCTAGCGTCATTTCATCTGTAGTCAGATTGTTAGTTGCTCTATCCGACACTGACTTTATTTGACCGTCACTAAAGTTTACGTTGCCTTCAGCTACAACGATGTTTTCTTGTTGGTGAAGCGTTACATTATCGGCAAGAATGGTCTTGTTTCCTTGCGTAACTCTTACATCACCTGAATATATTGCCTTGTCACCATTGATAGCCTCTAAGCGATCTGATTCCACATGAGCGGGCAGTTGTGTCTCGTTTTCGGCAGCGGGTTCGATCAAGCATTGATCTATAGAGGGCATTTCCTGCACACTACTATCGGTTATTGTTTCAGCTTGAGTTGTCGACACGTATAAGGCGGTGCTTATAGACGCGGCTAACAAGGTGCGGGAAAAACATTGCATGAAGTTGAACTATCCTGTGTCACTAGATGAAGGGTTGATCTAGTATCAATCCAATTAATAAAGCATTTTCCTTATGATAAAGGAAATATTAGCATTCAGCACCATAAGACAGCAGTACTCAGATAAAATTCATAGATAGAGAACACATAATGCAAATATTTGGCAAAATTTTGGGCGCTTTTTTTGGCTTTTTATTTGGAGGTCCGCTTGGTCTAATTTTTGGCCTATTTTTAGGGCACCAATTCGATAAAGCTCGTCGATTGACCCAATCGGGCTTTAATACATCTGGTTTTGGACGAGGACCGAGCCAAGCCGAAAGGCAAAATGAGTTTTTTAAATCTGCTTTTGCAGTTATGGGACACGTTGCTAAGGCCAAGGGGCAGGTTACGCCAGAAGAGATTCAGCTTGCTTCTACAATGATGGAGCGAATGAACCTGCATGGCGAGCAACGTAAAGCGGCGCAAGATGCATTCCGTGACGGTAAAGAAAGCGACTTCCCGCTAAGTGATGTACTTGAGCGCGTAAAGATCTCGTCAGGTGGGCGTTTTGATCTTCTGCAGTTCTTCCTAGAGCTTCAAGTTTCAGCAGCATTTGCAGATGGAAGTCTGCACCCAAGTGAGCGTCAGGTTTTGCATAAGATTGCTCAAGGCCTTGGTTTCTCAGCAGAGCAACTTGAACGTCGTTTGCAGATGCAAGAAGCAGCGTTCCGTTTCCAACAGCAAGGTGGAAGCTTTGGTGGCCATCAAGGCCATGGGCAATCATCAGGTTGGCAACAGGCTTCACAACAGAACCAGCTAGGCGACGCATATAAGGTTCTTGGTGTGAGTGAAAGTGCTGACGGTAAAGAGGTGAAGAAAGCCTACCGCAAACTGATGAATGAGCACCACCCAGATAAACTGATGGCGAAAGGTTTACCGCCAGAGATGATGAATGTTGCGAAAGAGAAATCGCAAGAAATTCAAAATGCTTATGACTTGATAAAAAAAGTTAAAGGTTTTAAGTAACAGAACATAAGCCGAGCCATGACATTAAATGACTCGGTTTTTTATTAAAGGGAATTATATGACGGTAACGTATCAGGATGTTCTAGAGTTTTGGTTCGATGAATTGACGCCAAAAGACTGGTTTACTGGCGGCGAAGAAATTGATGCTTTGATTGAGGCTCGCTTTTCTGACTTACACCGATCAGCAGCTCAAGGTGAGCTATTTGAATGGCGACAAAACGCACAAGGACGATTGGCAGAGATTATCGTGCTTGATCAGTTTTCTCGCAATATTGGTAGAAACAGTCCGGCAGCTTTTTCGGTTGATCCGATGGCGTTGGCTCTAGCACAAGAGGCGGTAGCGGGTGGTTTTGATCACCAACTTAACGAGCAACAAAAAAGCTTCCTGTATATGCCTTATATGCATAGTGAGTCTTTGTTAGTCCATGAACAAGCCGTGGAGCTCTTTTCTCAAACGGGATTAGAACATAATTTGGATTTTGAGTTTAAGCACAAGGTTATCATTGAGCGTTTTGGTCGTTACCCTCATCGTAATGAAGTGCTAGGGCGAACTTCAACGTCTGAAGAAGTGGAATTCTTGCAGCAACCGGGATCAAGTTTTTAATTGTAGAGATACGGTCAATATTTGAGAAGAGGCTAGTGGTTGATAAAACCCTAGCCTCTTTTTTGTTTTGCTTTAGTTATGAAGTTTAGCGTTATAGCTAGTTAGCTTGGTTGAGCGACCAATCGTACTCATAGTTGATTTTGTTAGTACTCGGTACTGACTTAACTCGATATTGGTCTAGGTGTTGAATAAGCTGCTTTTGGTCACCAAAATCCACAGCAAACCACTCATAAATCGATGATAGCTGGAGCTTATTACCTTTAACCAACACACCTTTATCACTATTAACAAATTCAGACGCTGCTTGTTCCAGTAGAGTTTCGGTGTTGTCAGAAGTAAAGGCTTGAGGTTGGAGGTTAGGGCAACCTAAACTCGCACAATTTACCGCGTAGTGTGTGCGGGGATCTTGCCAAATAGGTCTTAAAATCCGATGCTCAATATCATTGAGTGTCAGTGATTTACCGTTGACGACGAAGACATCATCTCCCCATGGGCCAAAGCTAAATAGGCCTCCGAGCTTAGTGATAGATTTAACTGGGTAGGCATCTAGAATCAAATCGACAGTCACGGCGTTGTATAGATTAACCCAATAGGCATACTGCTCCGCTTTTGAATAGTCGAGCGGATTAACCTGTTCTAGTCTCTTGATGTATTGCTTGAGTTTGGTCTTATCGGCAGTGTTCACCGCTTGGTAGCGAACTAGGGTATTTTGACCTTGTTGAACTAAGTAGTTGTCGAGGAATCGCTGCCAATCTTGATGAGATACCTGTTCTAGATTGGTTTCGTCGCTTTGATTCCAGTATGGCCAAAGATCGGATTTAGGTGCAGACCAAGCTAAGGTTGAAAAAAGTAGGCTGATAATAACGAGTAGTTGTTTCATGGCATTCTCCTGATGACTGACTACTAAGACCTTATGCTTTGCGATTTTCTTTCATGGCTCTTCAGTTAAATAGCGGAACTGATCTATATAAAGGGCTGAGCTTAATAAGCACATTAAGTTAAGCAAAAAGCTCAACCAAACAAAAAAGGTTGGCACTGAGCCAACCTTTTCGATTTTTGAAACTGTTTTTCTATTTCAAGGCTTCTTTATTTTAGGAAGCTTGGAATCTTTTCTTCATACGCTGAAATCTTGTCGGCGTGTTGAAGTGTTAGGCCGATGTTGTCTAAGCCGTTCAGTAGGCAGTGACGACGGAACTCATCAATTTCAAATGAGTATTGTTTGCCATTCGCGCTCACTTTCATTGCTTCTAGATCGACAGTCACTTCAGCACCTTCATTCGCTTCGACGAATTGGAAGATCTCATCCACTTCTTGCTCAGTCAATCGAACTGGAACCATTTGGTTATTGATCGAGTTACCGTAGAAGATGTCTGCAAAGCTTGGCGCAATCATCACTTGGATACCGTAATCAGCAAGAGCCCAAGGTGCGTGTTCACGAGATGAACCACAACCGAAGTTCTCACGAGCCAGTAGAATCGAAGCGCCTTGGTAGCGTGCCTCATTCATTACAAACTCAGGATTTGGTTGTTGGCCAGCGTCATCTAAGAAGCGCCAATCGTGGAACAAGTGCTTACCAAAACCGATGCGGTTTACTTTCTGTAGGAACTGCTTTGGAATGATCGCATCAGTATCGATGTTGGCCGTATCTAGAGGAACGACTAATCCGGTGTGTTGTTGAAAACCTGACATGTTAAATCCTCTAATTAAAGTTCACGAATATCGACAAAGTGACCAGCGATCGCTGCTGCTGCAGCCATTGCAGGGCTAACTAGGTGCGTACGACCATCACGGCCTTGGCGACCTTCAAAGTTACGGTTTGATGTAGAAGCACAGCGTTCTTGTGGACCAAGACGGTCGTTGTTCATTGCAAGACACATAGAACAACCCGGTAGGCGCCACTCAAAGCCTGCTTCTTTGAAGATAACATCTAAGCCTTCGGCTTCGGCTTGAGCTTTTACTTGCTCAGAGCCCGGAACGATAAGCGCTTGTACATGTTTTGCAACTTGGCGACCTTTCGCTACCGCTGCTGCTGCTCGCATGTCTTCGATACGTGAGTTAGTACAAGAACCCACAAACACTTTATCGACATTGTATTCAGATAAAGATTTACCTGCTTCAAGGCCCATGTAAGCTAGCGCTTTTTCTGCTGATGCTTTTTCAACAGGGTCTGCGAAGCTTTCTGGTGCTGGGATTGGCGTGTCTACCGAGATAACCTGACCTGGGTTTGTGCCCCAAGTTACTTGTGGTTTGATGTCTGCCGCTTCTAGTGTCACAACCGCATCGAATTCTGCATCAGCATCGGTTTTTAGCGTATCCCAGTATTGGATTGCTGCTTCTAAGTCTTCGCCTTGTGGAGAGAACTTACGACCTTTGATGTACTCGTATGTAGTTGTATCTGGAGCAATTAGGCCAGCTTTAGCACCAAGCTCGATAGCCATGTTACATACCGTCATACGACCTTCCATCGTAAGGTCAGTAATTGCCTCACCACAGAATTCCACAACGTAGCCAGTACCGCCAGCAGCTGTTGTTTTACCGATGATTGCTAGCACGATATCTTTTGCAGTGATGCCCGGTGCTACCTTGCCTTTTACTTCGATCTTCATCGTTTTAGCGCGAGCTTGTTTTAGCGTTTGAGTGGCTAGAACGTGCTCAACTTCTGAAGTGCCGATACCGAATGCTAACGAACCAAATGCACCGTGTGTTGCAGTGTGTGAGTCACCACATACGATGGTCATGCCCGGTAGCGTAATACCTAGTTCAGGGCCCATTACGTGCACAATACCTTGGTATTTGTGGTTGAGGTCGTAAAGCGTTACACCAAACTCTTCACAGTTCTTCGATAGCGTTTCCATTTGGATACGAGCCATCTCACCAGAAGCGTTAATGTCTTTGGTTTGGGTTGATACGTTGTGATCCATGGTCGCGAATGTCTTGCCAACTTGGCGAACTTTACGGCCTTTTTCACGTAAACCATCAAAGGCTTGAGGTGACGTTACTTCATGGACTAGGTGACGGTCGATATAAAGGATCGGGTTTTCGCCTTCCGCTGCTACTGCAACGTGCGCGTCGTAAACTTTTTCGTATAAGGTTTTGGCTTGCTGGTTTGTCGACATAGCTTTTCTTCCTTGGGAGCATCAGTCCCAGTGTTTGTTTCGAGCCAAGTCATGCAATTTTGCAAACTTGGCTTGATATTATTCTTATGTACTTGCTTCTAGTTTCGAGCGGTTAGCCTATGAAGCTAAGATGTACTCTGCGATCTTGTCACCCATTTCAGAGGTAGTAAGCGCTTGGTTGTCACCTGCAAGGTCTGCTGTTAGCTCGCCTGCTGAAAGCGCTTTAGATACTGCAGTCTCAATGTCTTGTGCTGCCGCTTCTTCGCCTAGGCTGTAACGAAGCATTAGCGCAGCAGAAAGAATCTGTGCGACTGGGTTTGCGATGTTCTTGCCTGCGATATCCGGAGCACTGCCGCCCGCAGGTTCGTATAGGCCGAAGTTGCTTTCGTTCAAGCTTGCAGAAGGAAGCATACCCATAGAGCCAGTGATCATTGCACACTCATCAGAGATGATGTCGCCGAAGATGTTTGAACATAGCATCACGTCAAACTGAGAAGGATCTTTGATTAGCTGCATGGTCGCGTTGTCGATGTACATGTGGTTTAGCGTTACATCTGGGTAATCTTTTGCGATTTCTTCAACGACTTCACGCCATAGGATAGAGCTTTGTAGAACGTTCGCTTTATCGATTGAGTAAACGTTTTTGTTACGTAGGCGTGCAGATTCAAAAGCAATCTTTGCAATGCGCTCGATTTCGTAGCGGTGGTAAACCTCAGTATCAAAAGCCTTTTCAGTTGCGCCTTCGCCTTCACGACCTTTAGGTTGGCCGAAGTAGATGCCGCCTGTTAGCTCACGGACTACCACGATGTCGAAACCGTTACCTGAGATGTCAGCACGTAAAGGAGAGAAAGACTCTAAACCTTTATGGATTTGTGCAGGACGTAGGTTGCAGAACAGTTGGAAGTGTTTACGTAGAGGAAGTAGGGCACCACGCTCTGGTTGATCATTTGGTGGAAGGTGTTCCCATTTAGGACCGCCAACAGAACCAAAAAGCACAGCGTCAGATTCTTCACAGCCAGCTACTGTTGCTTCTGGAAGTGGACAGCCGTGGTTATCAATTGCAATACCGCCAACATCATACTCTTCGCGAGAAAAGCTAATCGCGTGCTTCTTTTCGATCGCGTCTAGCACTTTATGTGCTTGTTGCATTACTTCTGGGCCAATGCCATCACCAGGTAGTACGGCAATTTTGTATGATTTATCAGTCATGTTAATCCTTTAATTCTTTGTTACTGAGCCATTTGGCTCGTTTTAAATTTTGTCCCTAAAGCCAATAACATCGGCTCTAGGGCTCTGTTATTGGGTACTTAAACTGTCGCGATTTTTTGCTGTTTCATTTCAGCAATGGTGTCTGCGCGTTGAATGCTATTGATAACATGCAGTAGCGCCTGACCAGAAGCTTCAACGATATCGGTTGATACGCCTGTACCGTGGTACTTGCGGCCTTTATAGTTAGCAATAATATCAGCTTGGCCTAGGCCATCTTCGCCTTCACCTTTCGCGGTAAGGTCGAATTTATCCAATGCAATTTCGTACCCCGTTAAGCGGTAAATACATTGGTATAGCGCATCAACAGGGCCGTTACCGACAGCCGCTTCGCATTTCTCTTCATCACCACATTGAAGCTTGATGCTGGTGGTAGACATAACACTACCAGATTGTACGCTTAGGTAGTTAAGTTTATAGAAGTCATCTTCGTCGCGTAGATTTGCGAAGTGCATTAGTGCTTCTAGGTCGTAATCGAATACTTGGCCTTTACGGTCAGCAAGCTTCAAGAAGTCTTCGTACAATGAATCTAGGTTGTACTCATTGTCTTTGTAGCCCATTGCATCCATGTGGCTTTTAACGGCTGCACGACCACTGCGGCTTGTTAAGTTCAATGCTTTGTTCTTCAAGCCAATAGACTCAGGCGTCATGATCTCGTAAGTGTTCTTGTTCTTAAGCATGCCGTCTTGGTGGATACCTGAAGAGTGGCTGAATGCGTTAGCACCAACGATTGCTTTGTTGTCTTGAATTGGCATGTGGCAAAGCTGGCTAACCAACTTACTGGTACGGTGAATCTCTTTATGATCCAAGCCTGTGTGAACACCCAAAAGCTCTTGACGAGTTTTGATGATCATTGCGATTTCTTCTAAAGAACAGTTACCCGCACGCTCACCAATACCATTGATTGTGCCTTCAATTTGACGAGCACCTGCTTGAACGGCAGCAATTGAGTTAGCAACCGACATGCCTAAGTCATCGTGACAGTGAACAGAGATGATCGCTTGATCGATGTTTGGTACGCGATCAAATAGCGTTTGGATAATGCCACCAAACTCATTCGGTACTGTGTAGCCTACGGTGTCTGGAATGTTGATGGTTTTTGCGCCAGCGTTGATCGCGGCTTCAACCATACGACATAGGTTGTCGATAGGTGTACGACCGGCATCTTCACAAGAGAATTCAACATCATCGGTATAGTTACGCGCATGCTTTACCGCTTTCACTGCCATCTCGACAACATCGTCGTAGCTGCGGCGTAATTTGTCTTGTACGTGAACCGTCGATGTAGAAATAAAGGTATGAATACGGAACTGTTCAGCCACTTTTAGTGCTTCGGCTGCGGCATCAATATCTTTCGCTACTGCACGAGAAAGCGCACATATACGGCTATCTTTAATATTCTTTGCGATGGTTTGTACTGATTCAAAATCGCCTGGTGATGACACAGGGAAACCCGCTTCAATAACATCTACACCCAGTCGTTCAAGTGCATAAGCGATCTGTAATTTCTCTTTTACCGTTAAGCTTGCAGCCAACGCTTGCTCGCCATCACGTAAGGTCGTGTCAAAAATTATCACTTGATCGTTCATGGGTGCTTCCTTATATCGATAATGAATCGATTGCTATCCAAATTATTATTAAGAATGATGTTCTTTTAAAAGTGCCAGTTACAAAAAAACCCGCTCAGCGCGGGTTTTAATATTTGTGTAGTTCTTGACCCACAACTTACCCGCGCGATTGGTTCACGATAAGGAGAAGTTTCAGCAGTCGAGAAGAAGAAAAAATCATTACACAAATATCCGTAAATAAACTGTTAACACCATATTTACCGCAATTTATTCTGAGCGTCAAACAAGAAAATCCAATATCAGCGTGCTTTGGCGGTGTTTTGGTTTGGTTTGTGCTGCTTGTGTGTTGTTTGTTGGTGTTATCGGCTGATTGAGTGTTTTGTATTGGGCGGTTAGTTTATCGTTTGGCTGATGTGTAGGTTAAAACTTTGTAGTAAATCTTTTTGATGGAACGATTCACCAAAAAAATCACAAGCGTGACCAAATTAATTAATCACATGATTAAATAATGAGTAATTAATCTTCTACTGTTACGCCTGTTTATCTCTATAATTAATCAGATGATTAATTATAGAGATGGATTTTTTCCATGACGGTACGAAAAGCGGGGCGACCTCAAAAGAACTTAGATGTTCGACAGTTATTAATTGAGCATGCTCGTGATCTGTTTGTTGTTCTGCCATACGACAAGGTCTCGACACGCCTGATTGCTGAGCGTGCGGGTGTCAATATTGCGATGATCCGTTATTACTTTGGCAGTAAGGCCGGGCTGTTTGAAGCCATGCTGCGTGAAACGCTACGACCGATGCAATTGCAGATGCAAAGGTTGGTTGAAGAAGGTAGTCATGAGAGCTTTCTTGACCTAATGCGGACTTACTACAAAGAGATGGTCAAGGTACCTAAGTTTCCTCGCTTGCTAGCCCAAGTGATGAATATGCCTCCCTCTGAAGTGCAAAGAGAATTGCTCGAAAAGGTTTTTCACGATGTCGCTAAGCCAGCTCAGGATGTCATTTTTGAAAAACTGGTTGAACAAGGCGTTTTAAGAAAAGAGATGGATCCCAAACTCTGCCGCGTGTCGTATATAAGCTTGATGGTGTTCCCGTTCATTGCGCCCCCACCTTTGCTTGCTATTCATGGTATTGAGATTAATGAAGAATTTCTTAACCGCTTAATCGAACACAACATTAAATTGATGACAGAAGGCTTTATAAATACGCCTAGCCCTTCTTCTGTGCAGGACCAAAGATAATGAAAATAAATAAAAAACTACTCTTCTTTCCAGCACTTGCGGTTGGTGTGATTGGCCTTGTCGCCGCGATTAACTTGAAGCCGGATCTTCCAACCAAACCTGCGGGTGATAGAGCCCGCTTAGTTGATACAGTAAGCCTAGAGCAACAACTGATAGCGCCGTTAGCGGTTGGCTTTGGCAAGGTGGTGCCGAAAGTCGAATGGAAAGCAATTGCCGAGGTAACAGGGCAGATTGTCTATCGACATCCAGATCTTGAAAAAGGGCAGGTGATCTCTGCAGGAACGGTCGTGCTCAAAGTTGATCCATTGGATTACGAATTGAAACTGATACAAGCAGAGGCGGATCTAAAATCAAGCCAAACCTCATTAGCGAAATTGAATCAAGAAGAAGACAACCTTAATCAGACTCTTAAGATCGAAAAGAATCGCTTAGTGATCAGTAATAAAGAGTTACAACGTAAACAGGATCTGCGTAAGAAAGGGCTGACTTCGCAGTCTGATGTCGATCTACAAAAACAAAGTGCGCTATCTCAACAGAAGTTGGTATTAGATATCGCGAACCAAATCGCATTAATGCCAGACGAAAAACGTGTTGCGGAAGCGGTGATTAAGGTCAATGTATCTAAAGTCAAAGAGGCGCAACGCTCTCTCGATAAGACTACCGTCACTTTACCAAGAGCGATGCGAATTGCTCAAGTTGATATCGAGCAAAATCAAGTGGTTAACCTTCAACAAGAGATGTTTATTGCTCACGGGATTGATGTTATGGAAGTGGAGGCGCAACTTTCTATTCACGATATGCAAACCTTAGCCTCCAGTTTTAAGCAGTTCCCTCGCGATACCGCAGGAATTCCTAATCCTTATGAAGCGCCAATCAAAGCAAGCATCCAACTTAACAGCGGTAACCTGAACCTTAGCTGGCCTGCGAAGGTAGCAAGAATCAGCGAAACGGTTGATGAAAACCAAGCGACGGCGGGGATTATTCTCGAGATCGCTCAAGACTATTCACAACTGCAGCCAGACAGCGCAACGCCGTTGGTTAATGGTATGTTTGTAAAAGCCGAGATTGAAGGTGTAGCGAATCTGAGTTGGGTTCTGCCGGAGCGAGCACTGCATGGTGATAAGGTTTACTTGATGGACGACAATCAACGCTTGCAAGTGGTGAATGTTGAAGTGCTTTATCGCAGAGACAATCAAGTGGTTGTGAGTGGTGAGCTACAAACCGGAGACAAGTTGGTTCTAAATGATGTCCTGCCAGCTATCGAGGGCATGTTATTGAAAGAGTCGAACTCTGAAGAGGATGAGCTTGAATCGGATACTCAGGAGAGTGCGTCATGATCAAGTTCTTCTCTAGGCACCCAACAGCAGCCAACTTGTTGATGCTTGGATTGTTGATCATGGGTATAAGCTCATTATCAACAATCAAGCGTGAAACCTTCCCCGCTTATGATCCGCCTTACATTATGGCAGCCATCGTTTATCCCGGCGCTTCTCCACAAGAAGTGGAAGAGAGCCTATGTGTGCGAATGGAAGATGCAGTAGACGGCTTAGCCAACATTGAAGAAACTCAGTGTGAGGCGATCGAAGGTAGCGCACGTCTAATTCTGAAGTTAAATGAGAAAGCGGATATTGGCCGAATGCTGGTGGACGTGCAAACCCAGATCAACGCGATCAATGACTTCCCAACCGAGATTGAATCACCTGTTGTTCAAGAGCTAGATTGGAATGAACCAGTTGTTGATATCGCCATCACAGCCGAAACGTCGTGGCCGGAACTTAAGGCCTACGCGGAAGATCTTAAGCGCACTATGAAGCTCGATTACGGTGTATCTTTGGTCGAGGTCAGCGGCTTCTCAGATCATCAATATCGTGTTGAGTTGGATACCCAAGCGATTCGCCAGCTGGGTTTGAGCGTCGGTGATATTGCAGATCAAATTGGTCGTCAGAATGTGAAGCTTCCGAGTGGTAACGTTGAAACACCTGATAAAAACTTCCTGATTCGTTTTGACGAGAGACGAATCACACCGGTTGAACTTGAAAGTATCGTGGTTGGTTCTGCGCCTAATGGCTCGGTGATCCGTTTGAGAGACATAGCCAAAATAACCGACCGCTTTGAGCTGGATGAACAGAAGGTGTTATTTGATGGCAAGCCTTCGGCGCTGCTTAAGATCAGTAAGAACAAAGAAGACGATGCGCTGCGAATCAAAGAGAACGTAACACGATTCGTTGAAGATCAAAGCGCGATTGCTCCTGACGGTGTGACGCTACAAATGACCAACGATCTCTCCTCTGTGCTGTGGGATCGTTTAACCATGATGGCGCGTAATGGCTGGCAAGGTATTGTGCTGGTGTTCGCCACCATGTGGCTGTTCTTCAGCTTACGTTATTCATTTTGGGTAGCGGCGGGGTTGCCGGTAGCCTTCCTTGGTGGTTTGTTTTTGATGGCCAATCTTGGTTTATCGATTAACATTATGTCGCTGGTCGGACTGTTGATGGCGATTGGTATCATGATGGATGACGCCATCGTGATTGCCGAATCGATAGCGTCCCATTTAGATCGGGGGCAAAACGTTGATGATGCGGTGTACAACGGCGTTAAGAAAGTGTTTCCCGGAGTGTTGTCTTCTTTCTTAACCACGGTGTGTATTTTCGGTAGCTTACTGTTCCTAGATGGCGAGATGGGCGCGGTGCTTAAGGCCGTTCCTCAAGTCTTGATTTTGGTGCTGTCGTTGAGCTTGATTGAAGCCTTCCTGATCCTACCTAATCACCTATCTCATTCATTACACAAAGAAAAGAATGACAAGCCAGCGCTGCGTTTTAAGGTTGTGTTGCTTGAGAAGTTTGAGAACTTCCGTAATACCACTTTGATGAACATGGTTGAGAAAGTCGTGACGTTCCGCTACGCCTTTATGGGCGGAGTGATTACGCTATTGTTGCTTTCAGTAGCCTTGATTGCTGGCGGGGTTGTTAAGTTTCAACCTTTCCCTGAGCTGGATGGTGATATTGCCGAAGCGCGTATCATTCTTCCACCGGGCGCATCACTGTCTCAAACCGAAAAAGTGGTCGATAAAATTGTCGCGTCGGCTGAGCGTTTGAACAAGCAATGGAGCGAAGAGGTTGAAGAAGGCAATACACTGGTCGAGCACATAACTAGCCAATTCAATGCTAACGCCGATGCCAATGAATCTGGCCCACACCTAGCCACAGTGCGCTTAGACTTACGCGGAGCAGAGAGTCGTAATACGGTGATCGATGATTTCATCGATGCATGGCGAGAGGACATCGGTGAACTTGCAGATCCAATCTCACTGGTATTCAAGCAACCGACCATGGGGCCGGGTGGTCGCGCTATCGAGATTCGAGCTAAGCATGATGACCTAAGTGCATTGAAATCCGCTTCTCTGGATATTCAGGAATACCTTAATCAGTTCGATGGCGTGCACGGTGTGCTTGATGACATGCGCATGGGTAAAGAAGAGATCTTGGTGAAGCTGCGTCCGGGCGCTGAAACCTACAACGTGAATGGGCAGATGATCGCTTCTCAATTGCGTGCGGCTTTCTTCGGTCAGACAGCGGATGAGATTCAAATTGGTGTCGAGAATATCTCGATTGAGGTTCGTCTTGATAAAGAACAAGCGGGTGATTTACAGCAACTGGCTAACTTCCCAATCATCACCGCAGATGGCAGTCAGATTCCATTAGCTACCCTGGCAACGTTAGATTTTCAACGTAACTACGTGCGAATCCAACGTATCGATGGCCTGAGAACCATCAGTATCTTTGGTGACATAGATAATAAGAAGGCGAGCTCTTCCGCGATTTTAGCTCAGTTCCAAAAAGAAGAAGCAGCTAAGCTGATTCAAAAATACCCGGGCTTACGTTTTGATTTTGAAGGCGAAGCCAAAGATGCCGCTAAGACCGGAGCCTCGATGGGCAAAGGTTTCTTATTGGGCTTATTCGGTGTGTTTGCGATTCTTAGTTATCAATTCCGAAGCTACTTGGAGCCTGTGGTCGTGATGTTGGCGATTCCACTGGCGTTCATTGGTGTCGTTGTTGGTCACTGGTTGTTAGGTCACGCACTGAGTATGCCAAGCATGATGGGCTTTGTGTCGCTAGCAGGGATCGTGGTCAATGATTCGATTTTGTTGGTGCAATACATACGTCACCATGTCGATGAAGGGGATAGCGTGCATGACTCGGTTGTTAAAGCCAGCCGCGAGCGTTTCCGTGCGGTATTTTTAACGTCTATGACTACGGCCGCAGGTTTATTGCCGCTGTTAACGGAAACCAGCTTACAGGCTCAGGTTATTCAGCCTCTGGTTATTTCGATTGTGTTCGGGATATTTGCCTCAACCTTGTTGGTGCTGTTTATGATCCCTGCGGCCTACGCTATCTTGGCTGACTTTGGTTTAGTGAAAAAGCACGAGCCTCTTTCGCTATAGAGCTTTGAAGCAAGAAAAGAAGTAATAAACAATGAAGCGGCCTAGTGCCGCTTTATCTTTATAGGGTGTTTTTGTCATCACCTTAGCCTGAGGGGGCTTCATTGCACACCCCAAGGAAATTTCATTTTAGTTCATTCAAAACGTCACTTAACTGTCATTTGTTGGGCATAACTTGACCCTTAACTGAATAAGAATTGTTAAGGAGATCGTATGCGTACTATCGAACCTATTGTCCGCTGGGATGTGGCATTTTCTGTTTTCTGTTTGAAAAACCGTTATAGCGGGCAACATGCAACACTCAGTAAAGCGGTGTCTCATACTGGGGATGGACACCTTTACGTGTTAATCGCGTTGATTGCTTTGCTGGCGGATAGCAGTACTGGCCGAGATTTTCTCTTGGTCGGTTTAACCGCGTTTGCTATCGAGCTGCCTATCTACTGGTTCGCAAAAAATACCCTCAAACGCCGCAGGCCAGCAGAGTTCTCTTCACTGCTTTATTCCCACATTGTGCCATCCGATAAATACAGCCTGCCATCTGGGCATTCCGCGGCGGCTTTTGTTATGGCGACTCTAATCGGACATTTCTATCCGAGCTTATATCTCTTTAGTTTGTTTTGGGCGATAGCGATCGCTGGCTCTCGAATCTTACTTGGTGTGCACTTTTTAACAGACGTATTGATAGGTGCCGCTTTGGGCATTGCTTGTACGAGCCTAGCTATCAGTTTCATTCTGTAATCATTTTGTTGGCAATCTCTGCCGCGTTTAAGTGGTAACTCTAAAGGAAAAAGCATGAAAATCTTATATGGCGTACAGGGCACTGGAAATGGTCACATCGCGCGTGCGAGAGCAATGGCCGTCGCCTTTCGTCAGCAAAATATCGATGTCGACTTTCTATTCTCTGGACGAGAAGAGAGCAAGTACTTCTCGATGGAAGAATTTGGAAACTACCAAACCCGCAGTGGCTTAACGTTTTACAGCGAGCAAGGGCAGGTGAAATACGGCAAAACATTCATCAAGAACAACATCTGGCGATTTCTGAGTGAGATTAACCAGATCGATCTGACACCGTATGATTTAGTGCTTAACGACTTTGAGCCTGTGACTGCTTGGGCAGCTAAAAGACAAGGCGTACCTTGCATAGGTATAAGCCACCAAAATGCGTTCCGCTATGATGTGCCTAAAGAAGGCGGCAACTGGATTGAGCATTCTGTGATTCAACACTTCGCCCCAACCGAGCACTCAATTGGACTGCACTGGTATCACTTTGAACAGCCGATATTGCCACCGATCGTTCATACACTCACAGGTGAACAACAAACCAAAACGCCGCAAGATTTCACTTTGGTCTATCTGCCGTTTGAGGATCTAGAGGCGATTTCAGAGCTTCTGATGAAGTTCATTTCTCATAATTTTGTCTGTTATCACCCGAATGTGATTGAGCAAAGCCGAGTTGAAAATATTGAGTTTAAACCGCTCAGTCATGCAGGCTTCCAATTCGACCTCAGCCAGTGCTCAGGTGTGGTGGCAAATGGAGGATTTGAATTACCCTCTGAAGCTCTAACGTTGGGTAAGAAGTTGCTCCTTAAACCGCTTGATGGGCAGTTTGAACAACAGAGCAATGTGGCGACGCTAGAGGCGCTTGGATTGGCTCAAACAATGAGCTTTTTAGACCCTGCTATCTTGCGTGGTTGGCTCAACGAAAAACAAGCGGAAGTGGTCACTTATCCAGACGTCGCGAGCGCACTTGTTGAGTGGGTATTGGCAGGAAATTGGTCCAACCAAGATGACTTAAGAAAGCAGCTTTGGGACAAGGTCGACTTTCCTAGTTATGCATCGCTCACCTAACTCATAAGTGTTATTTCTGAATTAACTAGCTGAACAATTCACGCGTTCAATAAATTGTAACAAATGTAACCAAACGATAGAACAGCTAAATAAGTCGAAATGAAACTCATAAGTGACGCATTTTATGTTTTTTTATAACTCTATAAATTACTGATTTTTAGGTGTTAATTAATCATTAAGGTAAAATAAAATTATTCTTTATCAATCTTGTTGGTAGCTCGAGATGTATTGGTTAATAGTAATGGTAATCCGAAAAACATCGGTCTGATAAATATAAGAATTAGTGGTTATCTATTCCCATACCATTACCAATTTAACGCTGTCGAACCGACAAGAGGCAACTTGAATGTTAGAGAAAAAAGACGCAATGAGTGCAATTGCAAGCTACAGAATGGAAAGCACACTTCGTGGAGTCGACTTAAACTTATTGACTGTATTTGATGCAGTTATGCAAGAGCAAAACATTACACGTGCAGCTCACAATCTGGGTATGTCTCAGCCAGCTGTAAGTAACGCTGTTGCTCGTCTAAAAGTGATGTTCAACGACGAACTATTCATGCGTCAAGGTCGTGGTATTCAACCGACTCAACGTGCTCGTCAGTTGTTTGGCCCAATCCGCCAAGCGCTACAGTTAGTACGCAACGAACTACCAAGTTCTGTGTTCTCTCCAGAGTCGTCTTCTCGTCTGTTCAAACTTGCGATTTGCAGCCCTTGTGACATGCGTTTTGCACCTAAGATCATGTCGACAATTAACGAGCAAGCACCAAGCGTTAAACTGCACATGGATGCTGAGTTCGACCGTCAGCTTTCTGAGCGTATGCGCTACCAAGAAATCGACTTCGTAATCGATTACGCTCGCTTTGATGAGCAAGGTTTCTCAAGCACTGAAATCTTCCAAGATGAGTTGGTTGTTGTCGCTTCTGCTTCTCACCCACGCATTAACGGTGAAGTAACAGCGGCAGAGCTACTTAACGAAAAGCACGCAAAACTGTCTCGCATTCACGGTCAACGTAGCTTCTCTGAGCAAGCTTACCGTGACCTAGATTGCATGCCTTTCTACGAAGGCACGAGCCTAAGCAACGTTCTTTACGTTGTAGGTCAGTCTGAGCTAGTAACGATTGCTCCTCGTTGGATGGTAGAACATGCAGCAAACAAAGAGCAGCTTCAGATTCTAGACTTCCCATTTGATAATGCGGCAATTTCAGGCTTCCTAAGCTGGCACGAATCAAGTGAAAAGGACAAAGGACACATTTGGTTACGAGATCAGTTAATGATGATCTGTGGCGAAGTAGTGGCACTTAACTAGACACTAATCCCTATGTTTTATAAGCCCTAAGCTAGGAGTCTGGCTTGGGGCTTTTTTGTACCTGCTATTTTTGTTGATAGAAAACTTAGCGTGAGACGTACTATTACTTATAACTTTGAGCTTCATCAGTTGCCTTTTCCATGATCAGAGGTACACTTGTGCGCTCAAAAAAGCTTACAGGTGTAAGCCAAAGGTAAAGAGATGGCCAATTTAGATTTTCATATCGTAAAAAGACTTCGTGACCAAATTGCCCAAGGCGGCAACCGTACAGCTTTGAAGCACAAAGTAGACAATGTATGGCAAGGTATTAGCTGGGAGCAGTTTGGACAACAAATCGATACGCTTTCATTAGCACTATTGGCTCAGGGACTGAGAGTTCAAGATAAGATCGGTATCTATTCAAACAATATGCCTCAATGGACCGTGGCAGATTTTGCATCTTTACAAGCTCGTCTTGTGACTGTGCCGATTTATCCAACCAACACAGCAGCGCAGTCGTCTTACATCATCCAAAATGCGGATGTGAAGATCTTATTCGTTGGTGAGCAAGTTCAATTTGACGCGGCGGTGAGCCTATTTGAAGAGTGCGAACAGCTAGAAGTGGTTGTCGCGATGTCTGATGATATCGACCTTCAAGGCCATAGCTTTGCGGTATCTTGGGCTGATTTCATGGCGCGCGGTGTTGAGGCTCAACAAGCTGAACTTGATGCTCGTCTTGCAGATGCAAGCATGGACGACTTGCTGACTCTTATCTATACCTCTGGTACAACTGGCCAGCCGAAAGGCGTAATGCTTGATTACACCAACATTGGTTATCAATTAGAAGGCCACGATGAGCGTCTAAGCTTAAGCAAAGACGATGTCTCGTTGTGTTTCTTACCTCTATCTCACGTATTTGAGCGAGCGTGGACTTTCTACGTTCTCTATAAAGGCGCAACCAACTGTTACCTGCAAGATACGATGCAGGTGCGTGATGCGCTGAGCGATGTGAAACCAACCGTAATGTGTGCGGTTCCACGTTTCTACGAGAAGATTTTCTCTGCGATTCACGAGAAGGTTTCGAAAGCGCCGTTTATCCGTAAGGTTCTATTTACTTGGGCGGTGAACATGGGAGCAAAACTCTCTGTTTGTCACCAAGAAGGTCGCACGCCTTCACTAATGCTGAAGAAGAGCCATGCGCTAGCAGACAAGCTTGTGTTATCTAAACTGCGAGCACTGTTAGGCGGCAACATCAACTTCATGCCATGTGGTGGCGCGAAGCTAGATGAAACCATTGGTCGTTTCTTCCATGCTATCGGTATCAACGTAAAACTTGGCTACGGCATGACAGAAACCACAGCAACGGTGTCTTGTTGGGATGACCGCTGCTTTAACCCTGATTCTATCGGTATGTCTATGCCGGGCGCAGAAGTTAAGATTGGTGCTCAGAACGAGATTCTTGTTCGTGGTCCAATGGTGATGCGTGGCTACTACAAGATGCCTGAAGAAACCGCGAAAACATTCGATGAACACGGTTTCTTGAAAACTGGTGATGCGGGTCATTTTGATGAAAATGGTAACCTGTTCATTACTGACCGTATCAAAGAGCTGATGAAAACCTCTGGCGGTAAATACATTGCACCGCAAGTGGTGGAAGGCGCGATTGGTAAAGATCACTTTATCGAACAGATTGCCGTTATCGCTGACACACGTAAATTTGTTTCGGCACTGATTGTTCCTTGTTACGACTCGCTAGAAGAGTACGCAAAAGAACTGAACATCAAGTACCACGACCGTGTTGAGCTTATCAAGCACCACCAAATCGTTGAGATGCTAGAGAAGCGTGTGAATGACCTGCAGCAAGAGCTCGCGAAGTTTGAGCAAGTTAAGAAGTTCAAGCTATTGCCGAAAGCGTTTTCTATGGATGATGGTGAACTGACGCCGACCCAGAAACTGCGTCGTAAGGTTATCAACGATAAGTATCAAGACGAAATCGAAGAAATGTACACTGAAAAGTCGAAAGATAAGTAGTTTTCTACTGAGATAAATTTTCAGTTGTTTAAAAATCCCCCTACGAATGTGATTGCATTTTTAGGGGGATTTTTTGTATCTAGTGACCAAGCACAATGTGCGAAAGCGCACACAGATAAGCTCGATATTTATCGATAATTAGCGATTCATTTAAATATTAAGTGCTTTTTTTTGTTCTATTTCTAGTTTTAATATCTAGTTATTAATCTTAGTTTGGGTTTTATTTGATGCTTTAAGCTAATAGTTGGTTTTTTGACATGATTGTCGGATAACAGGTGTTAGACCAGATGATAATAAAGCGTTAAAGTTGTTTCGTATTACTGTTTGTTGTTATCACGACAGACAGCATAGCCGAAAAAGTGGAAGTATTTCGAATTAGGCTACGAATAAGCCCTAGACTATGAAAAACCAGCCCAACATGTTCACCAAATATGATTGGAAACTGGTGAGGAGAGCAATATGACAACAAAACCTGAAACAGCAATGTTATCCGGCGCTGAGATGGTGGTGCAGTCTCTAATTGAAGAGGGTGTAGAACAAATCTTTGGTTATCCAGGTGGTTCTGTACTTGATATCTACGATGCGCTGCATGCTAAAACTGCTGAAATTAAACACGTATTAGTACGACACGAACAAGCCGCTACCCATATGGCTGATGGCTATACTCGTTCTACCGGTAAACCGGGCGTAGTACTTGTGTGTTCTGGTCCAGGCGCAACCAATACCGTTACAGGTATTGCGACAGCGTACATGGACTCAATCCCAATGATTGTTATTTCTGGTAACGTACCAAATAACCTGATTGGTAACGACGCCTTCCAAGAGTGTGACATCGTCGGTGTATCTCGCCCGATCGTTAAACACAGCTTCCTAGTTAAGAAAGCGGAAGATATCCCTGAAGTCGTTAAAAAAGCCTTCTATATTTCAACGACAGGACGTCCTGGTCCTGTGGTTATCGATCTGCCGAAGGATATCCTAAACCCACAAATCAAGCTTCCTTATGAATACCCTGAAACGATCAAAATGCGTTCGTACAACCCAACGGTTACGGGTCATAAAGGTCAAATCAAGAAGGCACTAAAAGCACTTCATGAAGCGAAGAAGCCGGTACTTTATGTCGGCGGTGGTGCAGTTATCTCTGAAGCAGACCAACAGCTGATTAAATTGGCTGAAGCACTTAATTTACCCGTTGTAAGTACCCTAATGGGTCTTGGTGCCTTCCCTGGCACTCATAAGAACTCTTTGGGTATGCTGGGCATGCACGGTTTGTATGAAGCCAATATGGCGATGCACAATGCCGATCTTATCTTTGGTGTCGGTGTACGTTTTGATGACCGTACTACCAACAACCTAGACAAATACTGCCCGAACGCGAAAATCATGCACATTGATATCGACCCATCGTCGATCTCTAAGAACGTGAAAGTGGATCTACCGATTGTAGGTTCTGCAGAAAAAGTTCTAGAAAGCATGGTGAACCTGCTGATTGAGCAAGGTGGCACTAACGATGCTGAGGCGATGGAAAGCTGGTGGAGTGAAATCAAACAGTGGCAAGAGCGTGATTGCTTAGCTTATGAGAAATCTTCTGAGCGCATTAAGCCACAACAAGTTATTGAAACACTGCACAAAGTAACCAATGGCGATGCGTATGTTGCCTCGGATGTTGGTCAGCACCAGATGTTTGCTGCATTGTACTACCCATTCAACAAACCACGCCGTTGGATTAACTCGGGTGGCCTAGGCACGATGGGCTTTGGTTTACCTGCTGGTATGGGTGTTAAGTTTGCTAAGCCAGACGAAGAAGTGGTTGTTGTAACCGGTGACGGCAGTATTCAAATGAATATCCAAGAGCTGTCGACGGCGCTGCAATACAATATCCCAGTTAAGATTATTAACCTGAACAACCGTTTCTTAGGAATGGTTAAACAGTGGCAAGACATTGTTTATCAAGGTCGTCACTCTAACTCATATATGGACTCTGTTCCTGATTTTGCTGCCATCGCGGAGGCTTATGGCCACGTAGGTATGCGCATTTCATCTCCGGATGAATTGGAATCAGGTTTGGAAAAAGCACTGGCGATGAAAGACCGTTTGGTATTTGTCGATATCAGTGTTGATGACACCGAGCACGTATACCCAATGCAGATCAAAGGCGAGGGTATGGATAACATGTGGCTAAGCAAAACGGAGAGAACATAATATGAGACACATTATTTCACTACTAATGGAAAACCAACCGGGTGCGCTTTCTCGTGTGGTTGGCTTGTTTTCTCAACGTGGCTACAACATCGAGTCATTGAACGTATCTCCAACTGATGATCCAACACTTTCTCGTTTGAACGTGACAACTAACTCCAGCGAAATGCAGCTTGAGCAGATCCAGAAGCAGCTGCATAAGCTGATCGATGTACTTAAGGTACAAGAGGTCTCTGAGCTTGAGCACATCGAACGTGAACTTCTGATGGTAAAAGTACGTGCGAGCGGCTTTGCTCGTGCAGAAGTGAAGCGTACAGCGGATATTTTCCGTGGTCAGATCGTTGATGTGACAGCTTCGCAATATACGGTGCAAATGGCGGGCACGAGCGAGAAGCTTGATGCTTTCATTCAGGCTTTGTCTGAAGTAACGGAAGTACTTGAGGTAGCGCGAAGTGGCGTGGTTGGTATCGCTCGTGGTGAACGAGCGCTGAAAGCCTAGACGATAAGTCTTTATAAAATAGCTTTAAAGCCGCTTTTTTAAGCGGCTTTTATTTTGTTAATTTTTTAGAGTGCTATAATCCCGCGCTCGACTTCCATTCACCTGAGTTAGCAATGAGAACTAAAAAATCAATAATTACATTGCTGATTATCTCTATCACACTGTCTTCTGCTGTAGGGTTGTATTATTTACAACGCTATCAAGACGTTAAAACTCAGAGCTTCAATGAGTCGGCAAAACAAGCCCTTCATCAATTGGTCTATGCAGAACGAGACTACAACCTTCTAAAATCTCAATTAGTCTCTGTTATGGAGTTACTCAGCCATAGCCAAAGTTTAGTTAATTTCGCCTCTTCTCCATCAGACCAAACCAAAAACCTGCTTGAAGAAGTGTGGCAGTCTGTTCTAGTGAACCAAAAATGGTACACACAAATTCATCTGCTTGATATTTCCGGTAAAGAACTAGTGCGTGTGAACTATTCGTCTGCAACAGGCGAGGTGACGTTACCTCAGCACCTTCAAGACCGATCGGAATCGAGTTACTACCAATTTGCACAAGGCTTGGAACGTGAAGAGATTGGCGGCTGGGGGATAGAACTTGAAACCGAACATGGCGAGTTAACCTATCCTTATAAACCCGTTCTGCGAGTCTTCACTCCCGTTGAAACACCAGAGAAGCGTGTCGGCTATCTTGTGATTAATTTGGATGTTTGGGGACTGTCTTCGCGTCTTAATTTCTCACCGGATTATGATTTTCGATCTGAGGTCGTCAATGAGTCGGGCTATTACATTGCGAGTAACAACAGCAGTAAGCTTTTCGGTGATTCCGTTCCAGAAAGAAAGAGCTTCAACCTAAAAAATCTCGCGCCTAAGACATGGGAAGCGATTTCTCGTGAACAAATGGGCACGGTGTTTGAAGACGGTAACCTGTTCGCGTTTAACACGGTCAAGCTCGCGAATAATCAAAAAATGCACCTGTTGATCCACTTGAACGAGAAACAGCTTCTTGATCGAGCTGAGCGTGATTTGAATGATCTTGCCCACGAAGAGATCATTGTTCTATTTACCGTTCTGATTTTCGCCTTTCCATTTGCTTATCTGGTGACGCACTATCGACGTCGTAGTTTGGAAAGTAAATTAGCACGTGCGGCATTGAACGGCATGTCGGCAGTGATGATCTCTGACAAGCAACATCGTGCCATGATGATCAATAACGAATTTGAAAACATGACGGGTTACAGTAAAAACCAAGTCATCGGCCACAATGCCTTGCAGCTGCTGCTGGAAAATACCGAGCAGGTGCTCTCTAGTGAATCTATCTGGCAGCACCTAGAGCAAGAGGAAGTGTGGGAAGGAGAGGTGCTGTGTAAGAACAAGCTTCGTATTCCTTTTACTGCCATCATGCGAGTCCATGCGGTCAAAAACAATTCGGGCAAAGTGAGTTATTACATTACCTCGTTGGTTGATATCTCGGTAAGGAAAGAGCTTGAAGTGCGTCTGCGTTTTCTGAGTGAGCGAGACGCTTTGAGTAACCTCTGGAACCGACGTAAGTTCGAAGAACAACTGGCTTACTATTCTCGCTTGGTTGAGCGTTACCCTAATGAAGCCACCACTTGTTTAGCCTTAGTCGATATCGATAACTTTAAGCGAATCAATGATGAGCTTGGCCACGATGAGGGTGACCGCGTGATTGCGCGCGTTGCTGGGCTCTTACAAGATAGCCTTCGCAGTACCGACTTTGTTGCTCGTGTTGGGGGAGAAGAGTTCGCATTGCTGATGCCACACACGTCGCTGCCGGAAGCGAAGCGCGTGTTAGACCGATTACGCATTGAGATAGAGTTAGCAGCCGGTACTAAGGTGACGGTGAGTGTTGGCTTTACGGATTTAACCAGTAACAGCACCCGCTCATACAAATGTGCGGACGTCGGTCTCTACGAATCGAAATCCTCTGGTCGCAATACGGTCTCTATGTGTCCTAGCCACGCTGATGTTGCTTAGCTTTCTGCCTATTTAGTTTCTTTCTTCTCTCTGACTCATCTCTTTAAACTACTTTTCGATTGATTTTGCCTTCCCTGCTCTTTATTAGGAATCTCACTTTTGAGCGACCTATGTCACAAAATCTATACAGTTAGACTAAAGTCTAATATTGGTGATAATTTGAGCTAAACTGAACAAATAGTAAACTACCTTGCTTCAGATTACATCGTGCTTAACGGTGTAATAAATAGAGTGTTTACCAGATGTAAAAGGATGACACCGTTAACTTAATTCAACTGATTAGCTAGCTTTTTCAATGGTTTGAAAAGCAGCAGTAGAATTAGGTTAGCTGGAGCAAGAGTTTGGGGATCATACAGTCTGGTTAAAAGAGGCGTGGTATGTTTGTCGATTTTTTAGTGAGGTTAACCATAGGCACATTAGCCATTCTTGGCTTTCAATTGAGTGCTTTGTATTTTTTACCTATGGTTGTGCTGCTCAATACTCATCACAAAGAGTTTTTTGGGTGGTAGTTCAGTCGTAATACTGGAAACAAAAAACGGAGCCATTGGGCTCCGTTTTTATTTGGTTAGAAACTACTTTAGCGTTATGCCGCTTCGATAACTTCTTCAATTCGTTTCATTGAACCTAGCAGGTGTTGATCAAGCAGTTCAGTCGCTTGTTCTACATTTTTCGACAGTACTAGCTTCATGATCATTTCGTGCTCATCAATATTGAACAGATCATCAGACGCGCTTTCAGCAGACATCGCTAAGAAGCGGTAACGTTTTACTTGGTTGATCAGGTCATCAAAGAACTTAAACATGTTCTCTGAATCAGCGCCTTCAAGTAACGCAACGTGGAATTGTTGGTGACGCTCTTCCCACTCAACACAATCAAACTCTTCTGATACGTGCTGTACTCGTGACAATTTATGGTAAGACGTAAGTACATCTAGTTCCCAGCTCTCATCACCCGCTGAAATCGCCTTTTTGAGTAGAACAGAAGAGACAACACGAAGGCTTTCGTATAGATCATTCAGTTCTTTCTTTGATACAGGAGATACCCAGCAGCCTTTTTGTGGCTCAAGCTTTACGTATTTGCTCCAAGATAATTGTACCAAGGCTTCGCGAATTGGAGATGCGCCTACGTTGTATCGTGCTTTTAGATCAGCAACAACGAGTTTTTGGCCTGGGGTTAACTCACCATTAAGAATATCTTGGCGAATCATCTTTGATACTTTGTCAGTGAGCGTAGGACTAGACATTACAAACCTCATGTATATTGATTTCTAGTCTGCTAATCCGTCTCTTAGAAAGAGCCCATTGGAAGTTAACAGTACGTAGTTCTATTGTGATTGATAATACAGCGTACTGAAAAGTTAGGCAAGATTTTGTTTCATAAAAAAAGAGGGCCGAAGCCCTCTTTTATATTTTATGCGAATCGGTTCATTCTTATAGAACGTGAACAGATGCCGTGTTTGTAGTACCAGAAGCTACTAGAGCACCAGAAACCATAACTACGATGTCGCCTTTGTTACCTAGGCCAGATTGTAGAGCGATTTCTTTACCGTTGATGTAGAACGCGTCTGTGTTCTCGATAGAGTCAACAAGAACTGGCTTAACACCTTTAGTAAGAACTAGCTGTGCAGCTGTCTTTTCGTTAGTTGTTAGAGCAAGGATGTTTGCAGTTGGGAAGTACTTACGTACTGAACGTGCAGACTTGCCGCCTTCAGTTGCAACAACGATTAGAGGAGCAGCTAGCTTCTCTGCTGTGTCTACAGCGCCTTTACATACTGCTTCAGTGATGCGTAGACGTGGGCTGTCTAGACGAGAACCTAGCTCAGCTTTAAGAGCAGAATCAGTACGGTTCGCGATTTGAGCCATGATAGTAACAGCTTCAACTGGGTACTTACCTTTAGCAGTTTCGCCAGAAAGCATTACTGCATCAGTACCATCCATGATTGCGTTCGCAACGTCACCCGCTTCTGCACGAGTTGGACGTGGGTTGCTGATCATAGAGTCAAGCATTTGAGTTGCTGTGATAACCATCTTACGTGCACGGTTACACTTCTCGATCATCATCTTCTGAGCGAAGATTACTTCTTCAGCAGGGATTTCAACACCTAGGTCACCACGAGCAACCATGATGCCGTCAGAAGCTTCAAGGATTGAATCGAAGTTATCTACACCTTCTTGGTTTTCAATCTTAGAAATGATGTGGATGTTCTCGCCGCCGTTAGCGTTTAGAAGCTCACGGATTTCTTTAACGTCTTCTTCTTTACGGATGAAAGAAGCAGCAACGAAATCTACGCCTTGCTCACAACCAAACTTAAGGTCAGCTTTGTCTTTCTCAGAAAGAGCAGGAAGTTGAACAGAAACGCCAGGAAGGTTAACACCTTTGTTTTCGCCTAGAGCACCGTTGTTAAGAACTTTACACTTAACTTCAGTTTCTGTTGTTGCGATAACTTCCATTTCGATAAGGCCGTCATCAACAAGGATAGTGTTACCTGCAGTTAGGTCTTTAGCGAAACCTAGGTAAGTTACTGCAACTACGTCTTTGTTACCAACAACTGTTGCGTCAGTTGTGAAAGTGAACTCTTGACCAGCTACTAGATCTACGTCGTTACCATCTTCAAGTTTGATAGTACGGATTTCTGGACCTTTAGTATCTAGAAGGATAGCAAGTTGCTCACCTTTGTTTTCCATTACTTTACGGAAGTTCGCGATACGAGTGCCGTGCTCTGCGAAATCACCGTGAGAGAAGTTAAGACGCATAACGTTCATGCCAGCATCTACTAGTTCAGTTAGCTTCTCTACAGATTCAGTTTTAGGGCCAATCGTACATACGATTTTGGTCTTTTTCATGGAAGGTACTCTCCGGTAAGTATTGTTACAATTTGAAATTTATTTAAGTTCTGAAGATTGGTCCGCTACATCAACATTTTGTGCCTGTTGTGTAAAAGCGCGGGACTTCCAATATGTCCTTCAGAGTTGTAAGTCTTTCATCAATTTTAGTCATTTTATGACCAAAAGATTTTGATTCAATATCGGTTTTCTGTGACTTACCCCACTATATAGGCGGTAAGTTGCAAAAAAATAACAGTCAGTTTTGTAATTTTTTTTCTTTTCGGGTGCGGATTCTACCACCTAATGACTTCAATATCACTGCTTAACAATTGTCTTAGGACAAGGTTTTATCGCTATTTATTAATTTTTTGGATCAAAATAAATGGACTAAATAGTTTCGTTGCAACTATAATATGTTTCATATCGAAACTTAACGGTCTTTTTTAAATGTCGAAACGAAACACTCAGCTCAGAAGACATGCAATTTCTAACCTAGTGAACGAAAAAGGGGAGGTTAGTGTTGATGAATTATCCGCTAAGTTCGAAACCTCAGAGGTCACTATTAGAAAGGACTTGGCGTCTTTAGAGAAAAACGGTCAGCTTTTACGCCGTTATGGTGGTGCGATTTCGTTACCGAAAGAGGTTGTGAACGAAGAACTGGGTCAACAAGTTTCGACTCGAAAGCTTTCTTTGGCAAAAGCTGCTGCAGATTTAATTCGTGACCATAACCGTATTGTGATCGACAGCGGCAGCACAACAGGTGCCCTAATTCAGCAGCTAAACAGTAAGCGTGGTTTGGTGGTTATGACCAACTCATTGCATGTGGCTAACGCTCTTAATGAGCTGGAAAGTGAACCGACGCTACTCATGACCGGCGGCACTTGGGATACCCATTCGGATTCTTTCCAAGGCAAAGTCGCAGAGTCAGTACTGCGTGCTTACGATTTTGACCAACTGTTTATCGGGGCTGATGGTATCGACCTCGACAGAGGCACAACCACATTCAATGAGTTGGTTGGCCTGAGTAAAGTTATGGCTGAAGTGTCACGAGAAGTGATCGTGATGGTTGAGTCTGAAAAAGTGGGACGAAAGATCCCCAACTTAGAGCTGGCTTGGAACCACATCGATATTTTGATTACCGATACAGACTTGAGCAAAGAATCTCAAGCAAGTATCGAGTCACATGACGTTCGAGTGATCCTGACTGATCCAGCTTAAAACTAATTTTAAATATTATGCATTTAACTTCCTATAATTGATCTTATTAAAGATATGGCCTTTGCTTGCTGCCAGTAGGAATAAACAAAATTGATGGAGTAAAACTATGTGTGGAATTGTTGGTGCAGTAGCACAACGTGATGTAGCCGAAATCTTAGTAGAAGGCCTTCGCCGCCTAGAATACCGTGGCTACGACTCTGCAGGTGTCGCTGTGGTTGATAGCGAATCTAACCTAACTCGTGTTCGCCGCTTAGGTAAAGTACAAGAGCTAGCAGACGCGGTAGAAGAGCAACAAGTGATTGGCGGTACAGGTATCGCTCACACTCGTTGGGCAACACACGGTGAGCCGTCTGAAGCGAACGCACACCCACACATGTCTGGTGATATCGCAGTTGTACACAACGGCATTATCGAAAACCACGAAGCACTGCGTGCTCTGCTGCAAGAGCGTGGTTACGTATTTACTTCACAAACGGATACAGAAGTTATCGCTCACTTAGTTGAGTGGGAACTTCGTACTTCTGATTCATTGGTTGAAGCTCTGCAAAAAACAGCTAAACAGTTAGACGGTGCGTACGGCACGGTTGTGGTTGATCGCAAAGATCCTAGCCGCATTGTTGTTGCTCGTTCTGGTAGCCCAATCGTTATTGGTTTTGGTGTGGGTGAGAACTTCCTAGCATCAGACCAACTTGCACTACTAAGCGTAACTCGTCGCTTCATGTACTTAGAAGAGGGTGATGTTGCTGAGGTTACTCGTCGTGATGTAACAGTATTTGATGTAGCGGGTGAGCGTGTTGAACGTGAAATCGTTGAATCTAACGCAGAACACGATGCAGGTGACAAAGGTAAATACCGTCACTTCATGCAGAAAGAGATCTTCGAACAGCCAACCGCGTTGATCAACACAATGGAAGGTCGTATCTCTGAAACTTCGGTTATCACTAACGCAATTGGTGTTAAAGCTGAAGAGATCCTAAGCAAGGTTGAACACGTGCAGATCATCGCATGTGGTACTTCTTACAACTCAGGTATGGCCGCTCGTTACTGGTTTGAGTCTCTAGCGGGCGTAAGCTGTGACGTAGAGATTGCTTCTGAATTCCGTTACCGTGATTTCGTTGTTCGCCCGAACAGTCTACTCGTCACTCTGTCTCAGTCTGGTGAAACGGCTGATACGCTTGCTGCACTTCGTCTTGCAAAAGAGAAAGGCTACATGTCAGCAATGACTATCTGTAACGTTGCGGGTTCTTCACTGGTTCGTGAATCTGATTTTGCTTTCATGACTCGCGCCGGAACAGAGATCGGTGTAGCTTCAACTAAGGCTTTCACAACTCAACTAGCAGCAATGCTGATGATGGTTACTTCAATTGGTCGTCTGCAAGGTCGTATTAATGAAGAGAAAGAAGCTGAAATCGTTAAAGCGCTGCACGAGCTACCAACGGCTATCGAACAAGCTCTAGCATTCGATAAAGAGATCGAAGCGCTAGCACCTGACTTTGCTGATAAGCACCACACATTGTTCCTAGGTCGTGGCGAGTTCTACCCAATCGCAATGGAAGCGTCTCTGAAGCTGAAAGAGATCTCTTACATTCACGCAGAAGCATACGCTGCTGGTGAACTAAAGCACGGTCCTCTAGCACTTATTGATGCTGACATGCCTGTAGTAGTAATTGCACCAAGTAATGACTTACTAGAGAAGCTGAAATCAAACGTTGAAGAAGTACGTGCTCGCGGCGGTCTACTTTACGTATTCGCTGACCAAGACGCTGGCTTTGAAAGCGATGAGAACATGAAGATCATCAAGATGCCTCATGTAAGCGAAGTTACAGCGCCTATCTACTACACTGTACCGATGCAGCTGCTGTCTTACCACGTAGCGCTAATCAAAGGTACCGATGTTGACCAACCTCGTAACCTAGCGAAAGCGGTAACCGTTGAGTAATCGACAGATTATCTAAGCAATAGATAATAAGAAGCCCATCCAATGATGGGCTTTTTTGTACCTGTTACTTTGCAAGCTTATCTTCTAGTGTTGCTTATAAGTCTTAAGCGTTAAGAGCTTGCTCTAGGTCAACCAAGATATCTTCGATGTGCTCAATCCCTACTGATAGGCGAATCATCTCTGGTGACACACCAGCCTGCTTTTGTTCCGCTTCGCTTAATTGACGGTGCGTTGTAGAAGCTGGGTGACAAGCAAGAGACTTGGCGTCGCCAATGTTCACTAGGCGCTTGAAGATTTGCAGCGCGTCGTAGAAGCGAACACCTGCTTCATAGCCGTCCTTCAAGCCAAAAGATAAAATAGCCGATGGCTTACCTTGCATGTATTTTTCAGCAAGCGGGTAGAATTCTGAACTCGACAAGCCTGCGTAGCTTACCCAACTGACCTTCTCGTGTTGTTTGAGATATTCAGCTACTTTCAATGCATTCTCTGTGTGTCGCTCCATGCGTAGCGACAACGTCTCTAAGCCTTGCATCAGCATGAAAGCATTCATTGGCGACAGTGCGGCGCCTGTATTGCGTAGTGGAACCGTTCTAGCGCGACCAATAAACGCAGCTTCACCAAAGGCTTCGGTATAAACCACACCGTGATAAGAAGGCTCTGGCTGATTAAACACAGGGAAGCGATCTTTGTGTTCTGCCCATGGGAACTTGCCTGAGTCGACAATCACGCCACCTAATGTTGTTCCGTGACCACCAACGTATTTGGTTAGTGAGTGCACTACGATGTCAGCGCCAAAATCGATAGGCTTGCAAAGCACTGGTGTCGCGACTGTGTTATCGACAATCACGGGTACACCCTGCGCGTGAGCAAGTTCTGCGACACGCTCTAAGTCGATAATATTACCCGCTGGGTTACCAATACTTTCACAGTAAACCGCCTTGGTTTTTTCATCGATCAGCGCCGCTAAGCTTTCTGGTTTGTCATCTTTAGCAAAGCGAACTTCGATCCCTTGGTTGGGTAGCATATGAGCAAATAGGGTGTACGTGCCGCCGTAAAGTTGAGGTGTCGAGACGATGTTGTCACCGATCTGTGCCAAGGTTTGAATCGCGTAGTTAATCGCGGCACTGCCCGCACTTACCACTAAACCTGCAATACCACCTTCTAAGGCAGCCATGCGCTTTTCTAGCACATCATTGGTCGGGTTCATTATACGAGTGTAGATGTTGCCGGGTACTGCAAGGTTAAATAGGTCGGCACCGTGTTGTGCATCATCGAATTCATACGCGACGGTTTGATAGATAGGTGTTGCTACCGATTTAGTCGTTGGATCAGTTTCGTAGCCGAAGTGAATCGAGAGCGTTTCGTCTTTCATGTGTCTTCCCTGAACAATTGATTGATTTGTGTACATTCATATTGCCGATTTTTCTATAAAAGAAAAGTAAGCTTAGTCACAGAGAAGCAATTGGAATTGTGTGCGGGACGATTCGTTATTCTTTAGAAGTGCAGGGTGTGATTTGTACTATTCCAGAAAAGCAAAAAGCCAGAGCAGCATGAACTGTTCTGGCTTTTCTAATTTGGTGGCCCCTCCCAGATTTGAACTGGGGACCGAACGATTATGAGTCGTGCGCTCTAACCACTGAGCTAAGGGGCCGTAGGGCATAGATTATAGGGGAAGCATTCAGTGGTGTCTAGACACTATAAGGGGCAATTCCGCTTACATCTTAGCCACTTAAATCACACGGATAAAAAAAAGGTGAGCCAACGCTCACCTTTTCTTATTTATGCTTAAAAGCTAACCACACTTGAGTGTGCGATTACTCGTCTAGGAAGCTACGCAGAGTTTCTGAGCGGCTTGGGTGACGAAGTTTACGCAGTGCTTTTGCTTCGATCTGACGGATACGTTCACGAGTTACGTCGAACTGCTTACCAACTTCTTCGAGAGTGTGGTCAGTGTTCATGTCGATACCGAAACGCATACGCAGTACTTTAGCTTCACGAGGTGTTAGGCCAGCAAGAACGTCTTTCGTTGCACCGCGTAGGCTTGTTGCCGTTGCAGAGTCTAGAGGTAGTTCTAGCGTTGTATCCTCGATGAAATCACCTAGGTGCGAATCTTCGTCGTCACCGATTGGTGTCTCCATTGAGATTGGCTCTTTAGCGATTTTCAGTACTTTACGGATCTTGTCTTCAGGCATTTGCATGCGTTCAGCCAACTCTTCCGGAAGTGGTTCACGACCCATCTCTTGTAGCATTTGACGAGAGATACGGTTTAGTTTGTTGATCGTTTCGATCATGTGAACCGGAATACGGATAGTGCGAGCTTGGTCGGCAATCGAACGAGTGATTGCTTGACGGATCCACCAAGTAGCGTAAGTAGAGAACTTGTAACCACGACGGTATTCAAACTTATCTACGGCTTTCATCAGACCGATGTTACCTTCTTGGATTAGATCCAGGAATTGTAGACCACGGTTTGTGTACTTCTTAGCAATCGAGATTACTAGACGTAAGTTCGCTTCAACCATCTCTTTCTTCGCACGACGAGCTTTCGCTTCACCGATAGACATACGACGGCTGATGTCTTTAATGCTTTGAACAGTAAGAGACGTCTCTTTCTCGATCATATCCAGTTTTTGGATTGAGCGACGGATGTCATTCTCGTTACGTTTGATCTTTTCTGCGTATGGCTTGTCAGAAGCAAGAACTTCATCCAACCATGCTTCGCTAGATTCGTTGCCAGTAAATAGAGCAATGAAAGATTTCTTCGGCATTTTGCCGTACTCAACCGTTTGACGCATGATTAGGCGTTCTTGGGTACGTACACGATCCATAGAGTTACGCAGTTCGTTTACTAGGTAATCAAACTGTTTTGGTGTAAGACGAAACTCTTTGAATACGTCTTGCATCATTGTTGTTGCAAGCATAGCTTTCGGGCTTTCATGGCCGTACTCGTTGATCGCTAGTTGACGATTCTGGTAGCTAGTACGAAGTGCTGTGAACTTCTCAAGAGCAAGCTCAGGATCAATACCTGTATCTTCTTCTTCCTCTTCCTCGTCGTCTTCAGCGTCTTCTTTGTCTTCGTCTTCCAGATCTGTTTCAGCAAGTTCTGAACCGATGTGAGTTGCCGTTGGCGCAGCAGTGCCATCGTCATCTGGGTCAACAAAGCCATTGATTAGGTCTGTTAAGCGAATCTCTTCTGCTTGTACGCGGTCAAACTGTTCCAAGATGTATGGAATAGTGCCTGGGTACTCAGCAACAGAAAGTTGAACCGTATTGATACCATCTTCAATACGTTTCGCAATGTCGATTTCGCCTTCACGAGTCAGTAGTTCAACCGTACCCATTTCACGCATGTACATACGAACTGGGTCAGTAGTACGGCCAATCTCGCTTTCTACGCTTGAAAGCGCAGCAGCTGCAGCTTCGGCTGCATCTTCATCTATATTGGCATCGTCATCATTAAGTGCTAGATCATCAGCATCAGGTGCAGTTTCAACTACCTTGATACCCATGTCGTTAATCATTTGAATGATGTCTTCTACCTGTTCAGAATCCACGATTTCTGCAGGTAGGTGGTCGTTTACTTCGGCGTAGGTCAGATAGCCTTGTTCCTTGCCTTTAATAACAAGTAATTTAAGCTGTGACTGCGGATTTTGATCCATAGATGATATCCAACTTCAGGTCTGGTGAAGGACGTTGCATTCTCAAATGCAAACCAATTATGTTAACAAATTTATTAAATGCTGACTAATCAAACAGGGTTACGCTTTTAGATCTAGCATTAAAGCTAGTAGCTCCCTTTTTTCTTCGGCTGATAAACCGACGCTTCTTGCTTTGGCCTGCAGGTTTTCAATTTGTTTTTCAACGCACTGGGCAAGTATATTGTCCAATGAGTCTAAAAATATGTCTTCTTGATTGTCTTCGTCGAGGGGGATTTCCCAGCTCGCGAGACGAGACAGAAGAGCCTCATGTTTATTGTGTCGCCAATGCTCTAATAATTGGCCTGTGTTGATATGGGGATGCTCGTGGCATTTATCAAGTACTTCGACGAATAAACTTAGTCCAGGCAACTGTAAGCCTTTGACACTTGATAAATCCGGTACCATATCAGCATAGCTCGGATTTTGGATAAGCAAAGCGATAACTTCACGCATTGGAGTGCGCTTCAGCTCTTTATGCGGTTGAGGTGTCGGGTTCTGTGTATGAACTCGTGCACGTCGCAATTGGTTATCAAATCCAGTCCGCTCATCGAGCAGTTTTTCGAGCAGTTCTTGGAAGTAACTGTCAGGAATTTTGTTAATCAAGGCGCTAGCGTGTGCACGCAGTGCCGATTTTCCTTCCGTTGTTCCCAAGTTCAACTTATGTATTTCAATCAGGTTATCGAACAAATAGGTCGAAAGCGGCGTCGCATTATGAACGAGCTGTTCGAAAGCGGCTTTGCCGTGCTCTCTTATATAGCTATCTGGGTCTTCACCGTCTGGCAAGAATAGAAACTTGAGTGTGTTCCCCGTTTTCAGGTACTCAAGGGCATTTTCTAATGCACGCCACGCGGCTTCTTTACCTGCTCGGTCACCATCGTAACAACAAACCACAGTGCTGGTTTGGCGGAACAACATTTGAATGTGGTCGCCAGTTGTTGAGGTACCCAGTGATGCCACTGAATAATCGACACCGTATTGCGCAAGAGCTACGACATCCATGTAACCTTCAACCACAAGTACTTGCGGCGGTTCACGGTAGGCTTGCAACACTTCATAAAGGCCGTAAAGCTCTTTACCTTTATGGAAGATAGGTGTTTCCGGTGAGTTCAGATATTTTGGTGTTCCGTCTTCTAAGACACGACCACCAAAACCAATCACACGGCCGCGACGATCGCGAATCGGGAACATCACGCGTCCACGGAATCGGTCGTATCGGTTACCTTTATCGTTCTCTATTAACATGCCGCCGGTCACGAGCATGTCTTGGGCTTCTTTCTGTTGGCCAAAGTTCTTACGAACTAAGTCCCACTCATCCGCCACATAACCAATGCCAAACTTCTGGACGATTTCGCCAGATAGGCCGCGATTCTTTAGGTATTCAATCGCTGGTTTGTTGGCTGATATTTTCAGCTGAGAGCGATAGAACTGGCTGATGCCGCCCATCAAATCATATAGGTTACGTTTTTGTTCGCTGTTGGCTCTAGGTGTTGTTGATATCTCGCCGCTGCGCTGTTCTCTAGGAACATCGAGCCCTAAGTAAGAAGCTAGTTCTTCAATGGCTTCAACAAAATCGAGACGTTCGAACTCCATAATGAAGTCGATAGCATTACCGTGTACGCCACAACCAAAGCAGTGATAAAACTGTTTTTCTTGGCTTACGCTAAAAGAAGGGGTCTTTTCGTTGTGGAATGGGCAACAAGCACCATAGTTTTTGCCTTTTTTCTTAAGTTTCACGCGTGCGTCCACAATGTCGACAATGTCGAGACGAGCTAGGAGATCATCGATGAAACTACGCGGGATGTGTCCTGCCATAAAACCTTAGAAAAATGCACTAACTGAGAGTGTGGATAATAATAGTTTGAATAGGTTACAGATACAAACAAGCCGTGCGTTCCGAAGGATTGCACGGCTTGTTGCAATTTGATTTGGGATTAAGCGAGTTTAGAACGAACTAAACCACTAACTTTACCCATATCTGCACGCCCTTGAATTTGTGGTTTCAAGATAGCCATTACTTTACCCATGTCTTGCATGCCCGCAGGTTGAGCTTCTGCAATTGCGCTATCAAGTAGTGCAATAACTTCTTCATCAGTTAGCGGTTGAGGCATAAAGCCTTCAAGTACAGCAATTTCTGCTTTTTCCACGTCAGCAAGATCTTGACGATTTGCCGATTCATATTGAGCAACAGAATCGCGACGTTGCTTAACCATTTTAACTAATACAGCAAGAATGTCGTCGTCGTTCAGAGTGATCCGTTCGTCAACTTCACGTTGCTTAATTGCTGAAAGAGCTAAGCGGATAGTGCCAAGGCGCGGTTTGTCCTTGGCTTTCATCGCTAATTTTTGCTCTTCTTTGAGTTGTTCAATAAGAGCCATAACTCAGTCCTTATGGATTAAGTTATTAGTACAGGCGAACGCGACGTGCGTTTTCGCGAGCTAGCTTCTTAGCGTGACGCTTTTGAGCTGCTGCTTTAGCGCGTTTGCGAACTGTAGTTGGCTTTTCGTAATGCTCGCGACGGCGAACTTCAGAAAGGATACCTGCTTTTTCACAAGAGCGCTTGAAACGACGTAGTGCAACGTCGAACGGTTCGTTTTCACGTACTTTAACTATTGGCATATGCCTTTCACCTCAGGGGTTATTCATTATCGCTGGCTACTCAGTACCAAATCAGAGAAGTTACCCATCGAGCTAACTCTCTATTCGCGTTTGGCCATTAACCAGCTTGATCAAAAATGGTGCGGAATTTTAATCCGATCACAGTAGCTTTGTAAAGCACTTTGTCGATTATAGTCTGTACAATATTTGTTTGAAGAGCTTAGGCAGGGTAATATTGCGCTAATTTCCCATTTTAGACGAAAGCGTGCCGAGAAAATTATGCGCATTATTGGTATTGAAACCTCTTGTGATGAAACAGGAATCGCAATTTATGATGATGAGCAGGGGCTGCTTTCTCATCAATTATATAGCCAAGTAAAACTGCACGCCGATTACGGTGGTGTGGTACCTGAGCTTGCTTCACGTGACCACGTGAAAAAGACCATTCCACTGATTAAAGCCGCTTTAGCGGAAGCTAACCTAACATCGAAAGATATTGATGGTGTGGCTTACACGGCTGGCCCAGGTTTGGTTGGCGCATTGCTTGTTGGCGCAACGATTGGCCGCAGTATTGCTTACGCTTGGGGCGTACCGGCAGTACCTGTTCACCACATGGAAGGTCACCTTCTTGCGCCAATGCTAGAAGATAATCCACCGCCGTTCCCATTTGTGGCACTGCTGGTTTCTGGCGGTCACACCATGATGGTTGAAGTGAAAGGTATTGGTGAATACAAGATCCTTGGCGAATCGATTGATGATGCGGCGGGTGAAGCCTTTGATAAAACGGCTAAGCTGATGGGCTTAGATTACCCAGGTGGCCCGTTGCTTTCTCGATTAGCAGAGAAAGGAACGCCAGGTCGCTTTAAGTTCCCTCGTCCTATGACCGATCGTCCGGGCCTAGACATGAGCTTTTCTGGTCTAAAAACATTTGCAGCGAATACGATTCGTGACAATGAAAACGATGATCAAACTCGTGCGGATATTGCTTACGCATTCCAAGAAGCGGTTTGTGGCACCTTGGTAATCAAGTGTAAGCGTGCCTTGGAACAGACGGGCATGAAACGTATAGTGATTGCTGGTGGTGTAAGTGCAAACAAACAACTGCGTGTTGAGCTTGAAGCGCTTGCTAAGAAAATTGGTGGTGAGGTTTACTACCCACGCACTGAGTTCTGTACTGATAACGGTGCAATGATCGCTTATGCGGGTATGCAACGCCTAAAAAATGGTGAGACTGCTGACCTTTCAGTTCAAGCTACACCACGTTGGCCGATTGACCAATTAGAGCCAATTGCTTAATACATCAAGATGTTTCGATAAACGGTCGCCTAGTGCGGCCGTTTTTATATCCTAGCTTACCGACTATATGTCGATAAATAATTGCTGATAGAGATTAGGGAAGAAGATGAACAAGTTCACTGTAGATAATCAATCGATGGCTTACCTAGACGAAGGTGAAGGCCCGGTTGTTGTATTGGGTCACAGCTACCTTTGGGATAGCGCAATGTGGAAGCCACAGATCGAGGCATTGAAAGCTCAGTACCGTTGTATTGTGCCTGAGCTTTGGTCTCATGGTGAATCTGAAGCGGCACCGAGTGCAATGCGTAACCTGAAAGATTACGCTCAACATGTTTTGGCACTGCTTGATCACCTAAACATCGATAAGTTTTCAGTTGTTGGTTTATCGGTTGGTGGTATGTGGGGAGCGGAGCTTGCCGAATTAGCACCCGCGCGAATTCAGTCATTGGTATTACTGGATACCTTTGTGGGTTTAGAGCCAGAAGTTGCGCACGCTAAATACTTCAACATGTTAGACATCATCACTCAAACTAAGATGGTTCCTCAACCGATTGTTGAAGCGGTGGTTCCACTGTTCTTTGCAAACGATGCTCAAACCAACACACCTGATTTGGTAGCAGGCTTTACTCAGCAGTTATCTGAACTTAAGGGTGATAAAGCAGAACAAGTGGCTCGTATCGGCCGAATGGTCTTTGGGCGTCGTGACATGATCGAATCAGTAGAGAACTTTGCACTGCCTGTGTTGATTGCGGTAGGGCAAGAAGACAAACCACGCCCAGTGCTTGAGTCATACCTAATGCACGATTGCATTACAGGGAGTGAGTTAGTGGTAATTCCTAGCGCAGGTCATATTAGTTCGCTAGAGCAGCCAGAGTTTGTGAATACGATGCTAAAAGGCTTTTTAGATAAACACCTGCTATAAGCACTCTCGACAGCTAAAACTTATCGGCTTAAATCTTTATATTCAAAAGGGTATATAAGGTTAAGCCGATTTTTTTTGTCCGAGTTTTGGTTCACTGCCATCAAGTAATCGTCGGATATTCTGATGGTGACGCAACACGATCAAACAACACAGCATGGCCACGGGCAGTGTGTATTGCGGTTTGACTAACCAAGCGTAGAAAGGTGCAAGTAGCACGGTGACCAGTGCAGCTAAAGAAGAGTAACGAAACAAAAACGCGACCACTAGCCATGTCGCCATGATCATTCCCGTTAGATCGAATCCTATTGGGGCGATAGCGCCAAGTGCAGTTGCGACACCTTTACCACCTTTAAAGTGGAAGAATATTGGGTACATATGGCCAAGACAGGCTGCAATTGCAACAACGCCTAAAATGATTGGGTCGATTTTTAGGTAGTAACCAAGCCAGACAGGGATCGTACCTTTTAGCATGTCGCAAAGCAGTACTGACGCTGCTGCACCTTTGCCGCCAACACGTAACACGTTGGTTGCTCCAGGATTATTCGAACCCACCGTTCTTGGGTCAGGGAGCCTCAAAACTCGGCATATCAAGACCGCACTAGAGATTGAACCTAGTAAGTAGGCAGCAATGATCATGATAAGTGCCAATGGGGTCATGTCTGTCCTTAAACGGTTATAAGCCTAACGATGGGAAAATAATGCTCAATCCAAGAGTAATTGATATCATATCTCGAATTACGCAAATAATACGTTTTTTTCCCCAATATGGGTATCCGACCTCTAAAAGGACAAGTCATGGCACTGGATAAAGTTTTCATTGAGCAGCTAGAAGTAATTACAACGATCGGTGTTTACGATTGGGAACAAGAGATCAAACAAAAACTGGTGCTTGATATTGAAATGGCTCATGACAACCGCCCAGCCGGTAAGAGTGATGATGTTGTTGACGCTTTGGATTACTCAACAGTGAGTACCGCTGTGCTTGACCATATTGCTAACGGTCGCTTCCTATTGGTTGAGCGAGTGGCAGAAGAAGTCGCTGAGTTAATCATGACTCAATTCTCTGTGCCTTGGATTAAGATCCGCCTAGCGAAGCCGGGTGCCGTTCCACAAGCAAAAGCTGTTGGCGTGATCATCGAACGAGGCCAAGCATGACAGTAGCCTATGTTGGTGTTGGCACGAACATAGACCGCGACAAGCATGCAAGGGTGGCATGGACAGAGCTTCAATCGTTAGGAATTAACCTTAAATGCTCTAAAATCTATCACTGTGAGCCTGTGGGTTTTAATAGCCACCCGTTTTATAACTTTGTGATAGAGCTCGACACATCACTTTCATTGACTGAATTTTCACAGCAACTTCGTAAAATTGAGTTTAAATGGGGTCGCTCTCAAGATGCACACAAACTTCAAGATCGAAAGCTCGATCTTGATATTGTGCTGTTTGGAGACGTGGTATCTGAGCGCGAACCAGAATTACCACGCAGTGATATCTATAAATATCCTTTTGTAACACAACCACTTTATGATCTCTGTCCTGCGAGAGTGATCCCGCAAGACGGACGAACCGTCAGTGAAATATGGCAGAAGATGCAGCAATTAGACTCGCTCTCTGTTGTAGATATAAAACTATAATTTTTTAAGGTAAGTAATGAGTTATTTTGAAGCGTTTATATTGGCGTTGGTGCAAGGCTTTACTGAGTTTCTACCTATTTCCAGTTCTGCACACTTAATCCTCCCTTCTGCTGTTTTAGGCTGGGAAGATCAAGGCTTGGCTTTTGATGTCGCGGTCCATGTTGGTACTTTGGCTGCCGTGGTTATCTATTTCCGCAAAGAAGTGGTGTCTCTGTTGAGTGCTTTCTTTGGTTCGGTATTTAAAGGCGACCGCAGCAAAGAAGCGAAGCTGGCGTGGATGATCATTCTCGCGACGATTCCTGCGTGTATCTTTGGTCTGCTAATGAAAGACATTGTTGAGCTTTACCTGCGTAGTGCATGGGTGATCGCGATAACCACTATCGTCTTTGGTCTGCTTTTATGGTGGGTGGACAAGAACTCAAGCCTACGTGATGACGAATACCAAGCGGGTTGGAAAAAAGCCTTGTTCATTGGTCTTGCTCAAGCAATGGCGATCATTCCGGGCACATCTCGTTCTGGCGCAACCATTACTGCAGCGCTTTACCTTGGCTTTACTCGTGAAGCGGCAGCTCGATTCTCTTTCTTGATGTCTATCCCAATCATTACTTTGGCTGGTGGTTACTTAGGTCTTAAGTTGGTGACAAGCGGTGACCCAATCCATGTTGGTACCCTGCTAACGGGTGTTGCGGTGTCTTTCATCAGTGCTTATATCTGTATTCACTTCTTCTTGAAGCTTATCTCTCGTATGGGCATGACACCATTTGTTATCTACCGCCTAATTCTAGGTTGTGGTCTGTTTGCTTTCTTAATGATGCAGTAACAGGCGCTGATGACCGTCTCGTCGTAAGATTGAAACAAAAAGCCCGCTTAATTGCGGGCTTTTTCATGCGTGTTTATCAGCGCACTAAAGATTAGTTATTCGCGAGTTCTGCGAGGGCGCTTTCAATTGCCGCAGCTCTGCGCTTCTCTTGCTCTTCTCGAATCTCTTTACCTTGAAAGCCATCGGAAATAATAGCCTTAACTTCAACTTGCAGCGCTGCTTGATAGGCCGCTTCAAAGCGAGCTTTTTGAGGATATGGTTGATCTTCTAAACCTTTACGACCAGCGTGGTCAGCTTGGCAGCATAGAAGAATGTCGTTGAGCCTGTCTGGTTTACGCCAAACATCGAACTTGTTCAAAACCTTAAGAAAAGTCGTGGGCTTAAGTTCACCCGCGCGATGAATGTTTGAGTGCTGCTCACACACTAATAGTGCGAGATCTCTGAATTCATTGGGCACTCTTACTCGTTCACAAAGCTTCTTAATGATCTTCACGCCAGTATGGCAGTGCATTTTGTGGCTTGGCCACTCGGCTTGTGGAGTCACGCCTTTGCCTAAGTCATGCACTTGAGCAGCAAAACGTACGGGCAGTGATGGGCTTAGTAATGCAGCTTGTTGAGCCACCATCAGCGTGTGAATACCTGTGTCGATTTCAGGGTGCCATTTCTCAGGTTGAGGGACACCAAATAGAGCGTCAATCTCTGGCAAAACAACCGCGAGTGCTCCGCACTCTTTCAACACAGAAAGGAATACTTCTGGGTGTGGTGTGCTGAGTGATTTGTGCCACTCTTGCCAAACACGCTCTGCCGTAAGATGTGCGAGTTCACCAGATTGAACGATTTCACTCATCATCAACATGGTTTCAGCTGCAATCGTAAAGTTGAGGTGGTGAAGCTTGGCAGCGAAACGAGCTACACGCAGCACACGAAGTGGATCTTCAACAAAGGCATCGGATACGTGTCTAAGAATACGATCTGAGAGATCTTGCTGGCCGTGATAAGGATCGTGCAGGTTGCCTTCATCATCTTGAGCGATGGCGTTGATCGTTAGATCGCGACGCATGAGATCTTCTTCTAGGCTGACATCCGGAGCGAAGTAACATTCGAAGCCTGTGTAACCAGAACCTGACTTTCTCTCAGTGCGAGCCAGTGCGTGCTCTTCCTTGGTTTTTGGATGTAGGAATACCGGGAAGTCTTTACCTACCGCAGTGAAGCCAAGGCTTTCCATCTGTTGAGGGGTACTGCCGACCACGACCCAATCTTTATCATAGCTATCAATATTGAGTAGCTTATCGCGCACCGCCCCACCGACTAGATAGCGCTGTAGCCCATTCTCTTTTGGTAGGCTATCGTATATTTGCAACTTATCACCTCGAAATGTTTTATCACTGCTGGACTTTACGGCAAGCAATGGTACTTTCCATTAATCGTAATTATAGGGCAGCACATGTATAAGGAATATTTTGGCTTCGTTGAGATGCCATTTTCGATTGTACCAAATTCTCGTTATTTGTTTTTGAGTCAACGTCATCAAGAAGCGATGCAGAACCTACAAGCCGGCTTAGGCGAGGGTGGGGGCTTTGCGATGCTTACTGGTGAGGTAGGTACCGGGAAAACAACCGTCGCCAAAGCGATGCTGTCTTCACTCGATAATCAGACTCAAGCTGGCCTTATACTCAACCCTACGTTTTCCAACACCGATTTGCTTGAAGCTATCTGTGATGAATTTGAGGTCGACTACCCTGAACAAGCATCGCTCAAGCAGCTGAGTCAGGCGATTCATCATTTCCTGCTTGATAGCCATGCAGACGGTATTCAAACCTTATTGGTCATTGATGAAGCGCAACACCTCGCAGCCGATGTGTTGGAACAGCTGCGCCTTCTAACCAATTTGGAAACCGACAGTCGCAAGCTGTTAAAAGTGCTGCTGGTTGGTCAACCCGAATTACAACAGCACCTACAGACCACGCAGCTACGTCAGCTCGCACAGCGAATTACTGGTCGCTATCACCTATTGCCTCTTAATACGGAAGAAACCGGCAAGTATATCGCGTTTCGTTTGGAAACTGCGGGTGGCGAACAGATGCTGTTTTCGAATCGCTCCATCAAGCTGATCGCCCAATACACTCATGGTATTCCACGGTTGATTAACTTGGTGTGTGATAAAGCGCTGCAATTGGCTTTTCATGACGGAGAGCAGTTACCAAGCAATGAAACCGTCAGTAGAGCCTGCCAACAGGTTATGGCTTTTCAGGCGGATGTCTATCATGTTGAGAAGCCTCGTGGCGCCGGTGTAGCGCCAAAAATGTTTCAGTATGCAGGTATTGCTGCATTAAGTGTCGGTCTTGCCATTGCGACCTTTAATTTCGCACCATCTTATATCGATTCATGGTTACCTGCTGAGACGGAAAGTGAAGCTAAAACTGAGGTGTTGGCACACGCTCAGCGTTCACTGGTAGCCGATACTCCAAAGTTGGTTGCTGAACCTAAGCCAGCTAAGTTCGCGCTGCCGCAACATATCCAACAACACTTGATGCAGGGAACCAACCGTTCTCTTGCGATTAAAGATCTCTACACACTATGGGGGTATCAATCCTCTTTGCGTGATGGCTTGTGCTTAAGTGAGCCACAGAGTGTTTTTGTGTGTGAACAGCATCATTCTGATTTAGCGTCTCTGTTAGAACTCGGCATGCCAGTGGTGCTCAATCTCGAAATCGACCAAGAACCTGTATTTGCAGTGCTCTATGGTGTGTCTGAGGATTCAGTCGAACTGCTCGTTAACGAAAAGCTACTGGCGATGCCAAAGCAATCCTTAGAACAAGTATGGCAAGGCGACTATGTCGCGATTTGGAAGCAGCCGTTAAGAGAGACCCTTAAAGAGGGTTATCAAGGTGAGGCGATTGCTATGCTTGATTTGCTGCTTTCTGAAGTCTTGGGTGAAGTGGTGTCTGGCAGTGATGTGTTTGATAACGAGTTGAAAATGAAGGTGGAAGCCTTTCAGATTTGGCAAGGGATGTCTGTCGATGGCATCGCAGGTAAGCGCACACTCGCAAGATTGCAAAGATTGGCGCAGCTTGATTCCCCGAAGTTGATGTCATTGGAAGGAGGGGCAAGCTAATGTCTCGCATTATGCATGAGCTTAAACACTCTTCTGGAAAACAGTCGTCTCTTAATCAGCACTCTCTTGGCAAGCCAAGCTTCAAAGGCTACCAGAATCATCATGTGCCTAGCTCTGCTAAAGGGATGAGCAACAAACGCGGTTCATCTTTAGCGATGGGTCTACTCCTAGTTTTGGTACCTTCTTTGCTGGTAGGTGGGGTTCTTGTCTATCAATCGTATAGCCAGCAACAGACACACTTAGCAAGCCAATCTGCTAATGCCGTGATGACAGAGTCAAAGCCTAAGCCAGAGCTTGAACTGCAAACCGTTGAAGCCGGAACAAAGAGTGAAGCAACAGCTGTCGAGCCTGCACAAGATGATGCCTTGTTTGCTGTACGTGTTGCTCCGACAAACAAAGCGTTAAAAGCCTTACCGCGCCAAGAGGTATACGCGCAGGTTGAGCTAGAAAGTAACAATATCTCGGGTGGAACAACCGTCGCGATGGCCAATACCGATAGCACACCGCAAACAACAGCGAATGTAGAACCGGTAGCAACCCAAGCAACGGTTCAATCCAGTTCGAATGATGAGAGTGCTGACCGACAAGCCGATAGTGATTTGCTGCAAGGACTGGATCTTACCGAGCTACCACCCGATCTGGCATTGAAGCTTGAATCCATCATGGGTGAACAACAAAATGATGCACCTGAACCGATGGATTCTAGACCCGCTGGAGAAATGGGGTCACAGGTCATCGAGTTAGAAACGCATACCAATAGCTTGTCTGGAGTGCTACCTAAGTTAGATCTACAGACTCACATGTACTCAAGCAGTGAAACCAAGCGTTGGGTCAAAGTGAATGGTCACGAAGTGGCGCAAGGGGATTGGATTGACCAAGACATTCAGCTACTTGAGATTAAACCGCAATCGGTGGTTATTGAGTTCAATCAGCAGAAGATAGAAATCCCAGCGCTGTATGAGTGGAAAGGTTAGTGACGTTGCTATTGGCATGGTAGCTGAGTAGAAATTCAAGACAAATAAAAAGGAGCACCTCGGTGCTCCTTTTTGATATTCGCTACTGGATTTACCTTAGTGAAAGGCAAGTAAAGCGGTTAGCTTACGCCCAGCCGTTTGGTGACTTTCTGCGACGAGGCATGATGTGTGGTAGAACAAGGCCTAGAAGTAGACCAATACCTGCAACACCACCACCGTACATGAAGTACTTCAGTAGTAGGTCATCTTTCTGCGTGTCTAGCTTAGCGCGCAGTTCACGGTTTTCTGTTTGAGAGCTTGTTAGCTGTTGGCTAATTTCGCTGTAGTTCTGTTCAAGCTCAGCAATTTGCTTGTTACGAGAATCTAGAGAGCTCGCTAGGCCAGCTTTTTCACTGTCAGCACTTTGACGAGCGTTTGCTAGCTTGCCTTTTACTTCAGTCAGCTCTTTCTCTAGTTTAGGCATGCGCAGTGCCATGCTTTCTTGAGTGCTTACAAACTTACTTTCAACCCAGCCTTTACGGCCGCGGTTGTCTTGAATTTGGGTGTAACCCGTGCTCTTGTTAGTTTGTAGGTATGTAATCTTCTCACCAGCGTCAACACTACCGATGATACGGAAGGTATTGTTTGGGCCAGAATGCATATAAGTAAATAGTTTGTCAGCAATATAACGGTCTTGTGCAAAGGCAGCTGGAGCCGCAAGCATTGCGAACAAAACTAAGCTAATCAGTTTTTTCACAGTAAATCCCTTAACGATTCAAATTGGGTAGGCGGATGAGTCAGCCTCAATTAGCAAATAATATTTAGTTTCTTTATGCGGTGCAACAAAGAAGGGAGGCAAAGCCTCCCTTTCTGTGCGTTTGAGTCAATAATGACATGGCATTTACATATCGTTACTGAAGCTCACACTATTCTGACGCTAGTTATCACTAACGCAGTCGCGATTACATAGTAAACGCAGCTTGAATTCCGTAGAAGAACACAACAGCAAGTAGAGCACCTGCAGGTAGTGTCACAATCCAAGAAGCTACGATATTACGTACAACGCCTAAGTTCAGTGCTGCGATACCACGAGCAAAACCAACACCCAATACCGCACCAACAAGTGTTTGTGTAGTAGAGATTGGAAGGCCAGTACCTGAAGCTAGTACAACCGTACATGCAGTTGCAAGTTGTGCAGCAAAGCCACGGCTTGGTGTTAATTCTGTAATACCAGTACCAACGGTTGCCATTACTTTATGACCCATTGTAGCAAGACCAACAACGATACCGAAGCCACCTAGAGGAAGAATCCACCATGCGATAGTACTCTTACCTGTGATTTCACCCATGTGCTCAACCGTTGATACAACAGCTGATAGTGGACCAATCGCGTTTGCAACGTCGTTTGAACCGTGTGCGAAAGCCATCGCACAAGCTGTGATAACCATTAGTACAGAGAAGATGCCTTCTACGCCAGCAAAGCCGTGGTCTTCTTCGCGGTTAGCGAATTTCTTCTGGATGTATAGGTAACCGCCGATCATAACAAGAGCAGAAACGCCTGCAGCCCAAACCCATGCTTCAGTGTTGCTTAGGTGAAGACCTACGTGCTTAAGACCTTTCTTGATAGTTACAAGTGCAATGACCATTGTAGTAATGAACATGTATACCGGTACAAAACGCTTCGCATTGAATAGCGGGTTTTCCGTATCAAAGATCAGTCGCTGCGCACTCACAAATATCACGTAAGCGAAGAAGCCGGAAATAACAGGTGTGATAATCCAACTGCCCACAATGCCTTGAACACTGTTCCAGTCAACCGCTTCTGTACCTACAGAGATACAAGCAAAACCGATGATTGCACCGATGATTGAGTGAGTAGTAGAAACAGGCCAGCCCATGTATGAAGCTAGAAGTAGCCATGTACCTGCAGCTAGAAGTGCAGACATCATACCGAACACAAGTACATCTGGTTGATGAGCGAATAGAGATGTTTCGATAACACCTTTACGGATCGTATCGGTAACTTCGCCACCGGCAAGATATGCGCCAGCGAATTCAAAGATCATTGCGATAATGATCGCTTGTTTAACGGTTAGAGCTTTAGAGCCTACTGAGGTGCCCATTGCGTTCGCAACGTCATTTGCACCAATACCAATAGCCATCAAGAAACCGAAAGCTGCTGCAACAATAATCAGGACAGTGCCGTAGTTAGCAAGGATATCCATCGTAATACCTAGTTGTTTGATAACAAGCGGAGCAAATTTAGACGCAAAAAACCGCTCAGCGAGAGAAATACTCAGCGCATAAGTGGTTTGTTCAAAAAGTGCTCTTCGTTATATGGTTAACGTATGATTTAAGATCGAGAAAGCATTACTTCAAGACGAGCGCCTACACGCTGTGCTTGATCTGCAATACCACCAACCCATTCAAGAATTTTGTATAAGAACATGATATCAACTGGATTCAGACCGTCTTCGATCGCCATCAATTGTTGGCGTAGTTCGATCTGCATCGCATCCGTGTCATCTTCAATTACATCTAATTGATGAATCATTTCAGCAACGAGTGTTACTTCACGGCCTTTAAAGCCAGTTTCAAGTAATTCGTCTAGTTCATTGATTACGTTTTGTGCTTGGTTCGCTGCATCTAGACAACGTTTAACGTAAGCGATGAAGTTTTCTTGTAGAGGAGCAGGAATGACAAGTTGACGACCATATACACGGCCAGCAATGTCTTTCGCTAGGTTTGCTAGTTTGTCTTGCTGTGTTAATAGCTCCAACATATCGGTGCGATCAACTGGCATAAACAAACCACGAGGAAGTTTAAGGCGAATTTCACGTTTTAGTACGTCAGCTTCTTTCTCAAGGTGAGAAATTTGAGCTCGAATTTCAGCTGCTTTTTCCCAGTCACCCTTTGAAGAAACTTCAAAGAAATTAACTAGGTGAGAACAACATTCGTTCACGCATACTACGTGACGCTGCAAAGGTTTAATTGGGGACTTTGCAAATAACCCCATAATTGTATTTACTGGCATGGTCATCCAACCTAATAAATAATAACCTTAAAACAACATACACCATATTCATGGTGAAATGTTAAGCGATGGCTACAAAGTCGCGCATGTTAACCTAATCAATCTCTCATTAAAACTGTTTTAGATCATCATAAGGGCGATATTTCTGACTTGCCGAGTTTTTAAATTGGCAATATCCTGTCCCTATCTTCACAGAAAGGTATAACTATGGAAACCGAGATAGAACTGAAGTTTTTTGTTTCTCCTGATTTTTCAGATACTTTACGCAATAAAATTGCTGAAACTAAAGTACTTCAGCACAGTTGTCGTGAGCTAGGTAACATCTATTTTGACACCCCTGACAACTGGCTACGTAAGCACGATACAGGCTTGCGCATTCGACGCTTTGATGACGTATTTGTACAAACCGTAAAGACCGCAGGACGTGTCGTTGCTGGCTTGCATCAAAGGCCGGAATACAACGCTGAACATGACAGCAATGAGCCTAAGCTCGCTCTGCACCCAGAAGATATCTGGCCAGCAGGTAAAGACATCGAAACACTGCAAGCTGAGCTTACACCTCTGTTCTCTACTAACTTCACTCGTGAGCAGTGGTTGATTGGTATGCCAGATGGTAGCCAAGTTGAAGTGGCTTTTGACCAAGGCTTTGTTGAATCTGGTGACCAGCAAGAGCCCATTTGCGAAGTCGAACTGGAGCTTAAATCCGGTCAAACCGATGCTCTATTTACACTGTCTCGTCAATTCTGCGAGCAAGGTGGCATGCGCCTAGGTAATCTCAGCAAAGCTGCTAAGGGTTACCGTCTTGCTCAAGGTTATCAAGGAGATGAAGTTACTCCTTTGACCTTAGTTGATACTGACAAAAGTGACACCGTTGAATCGTGTTTCATTCAATCTTTAGAGCATGCTCTCGCTCATTGGCATTATCACGAGCAGATTTTCACCGAGCGTCAATCGATTGAAGCGTTGCATGAGATCAGTCACTCACTGAGCTTTATTCGCCAAACCTTCACTATCTATGGCGGCATTGTTCCAAGACGAGCAAGTGCGATTTTACGTCAAGAGTTAAAGTGGCTTGAGCAAGAGCTTGAGTGGCTAAAAAGCTATGACCACTTTGAAGATTTGTTGGAAGATAAAGGCCATGTGCTGCGCAAACTCGATGCGCGTAAGTTCTTGGTCGCTGAGCTGAAAGAGATGCAAGAGCAACTTCCAGATCGTGAAGACTTGCTTACCTTGCTGAGTTCGGCTCGCTACACCGGTTTATTGCTAGACCTGAGCCGTTGGATCCTGTCTCGTGGTTGGCAGCCTTTCCTAGATGAAAAAGCGCGTGAGCAAATGGCTCGTGGTATCGAATGGTTTTCGGTGAAGCAGCTTGATCGCACATGGGCGGACTTGATGGAAGCTTTCCCACCTGAACGTGTGATGACCAGCCAAGCGTATATTGATCAGCAATACCGTTTGATGCGCAATTTATACTCAGGTGTGGGTTTCGCGAGCTTGTATGATGATGATGAGCGCAACAGCTTCCGTCTGCCATGGGCTGACATGGTACAAGGTATCGATGACTTGCTGGCACTTAAGACATTAGAGCCGTTAACTGAGAAGTTAGAAGGCGATGAGAAGGTTCAGCTAGAGCGTTGGTTGGCTCGTCAAGAGGTATCTATCCTGCATGCGATGGAGCAGACGCGCCAAATCAGTGTAGAAGTTGAGCCATACTGGCAAGACTAACCTCAACACCAGTATCAATATAAGTATGAATTTGAAAATAGGGCTTCGGCCCTATTTTTTTGTTTGTTTTTCCAGAGCATCTAGCCGTTCAAGTATCAGTTGTTGCTGTTCTAAAATCTTATCTAACTTGCGCTCTTTGCTTTCTCGTTGCTGATTTTGAAGATCAGTCGGAGAGGTAATCAGAGAAGTAATCAAACCTGAGATCATACCGAATACACCCACCCCACAGATGATCACCATCGAAGCCACTAACTGACCGGAAGTCGTCACTGGGTAATGGTCGCCATAGCCCACAGTACTGATGGTCACAAACGCCCACCATAAAGCATCATGACCCGTAGTTATGTTGGCATTGGGATCTTTGTGCTCCAACAGCAAGATCGTGCCAGCGCCGATAGTCAGTAAGATCACCAATAGCAGAATGATCGAGGCGAAGGTGGTCTCTTTACGATTGCGAAACAGCTCTCTGAATACTCGTTTACTTGAACGCAGAACGAGGATGACACGCAAGATCTGAAAAATGCGAGCGAAACGAAGCGGTTCGACCATAGGGATGCTTGCTAAGAAATCGATCCAATGTACTTTTAGGTATTCTTTCTTGTTTTGTGATCTGAATAGATCAATCGTGAGCTGAAAAAGAAAAACACTACAGATTATAAAATCGAGGCCGATAAGGACTTGTTTCGATTCTTTATCAATCGGCGCAAACAACAAGCCAGAGATCACAAATAACGCTAAGAAAGAGAGAATCAGTGATAATAAGCTCATCGGGTTGGTTGTGTCTTTGATACTATTTAACATTCATACGAGGCTCAAAATAAATCGCGAACTGTGACTCCAATAGCCATCTCGCGGATATAGAAGCCATCAATATATAAGAGTTAATGGAGAACTGACAATGACTAAACTGTCATTCAAGCCGTGGGAAAGGGTAATCTCTGACGTTCGTCTCGTTCCAAAAATGGTCATGCTGATGATATTCAGCACTATCTTGATCATTTCGAAGCAACTATGGGACGCGAGCACATTTTACGATTCATTGCTTGCAGTAACGAACAATGCGCAAGTTGCACAGCAGCATTACGAGACTTACCTAGTTCAAGTGGTTTGGCAAACAGCCTTGATGATCATTGTGTTTGTGGTTCTTCTATTAGCAGCGGCGCGAGTAATGCTGCGCCAAACTCAATACCTAAGCGATGCAATCAAAACCATGGCAGACAAGAATCTGTCGATGCCAATTCACATGGATTGTAAAGATGAATACGGCGATGTGGCACGAGAGCTTGAGAAAACACGAGTGCAACTGCACGACATGGTTAAAGCTCAGGTTGCTTCTTCAGATGAGCTGTTTGCTTTGACAGAAGTGATGACCATCAGCATGTCAGAAACCAAAGAGTCGGCTCAAGAAGAGTTCAACGAGATCGATCAGCTGGCAACGGCAATGAGCGAGATGACCTCTACGGTTCAAACGGTGGCTGAACATGCACAAAGTGCTTCTTCTCTAACAGAGCAGGCATCAGGCCAAGCATTGACGGGTCAGAAGTTCGTTCAGGGTTCTGTGTCTAAGATGAGTGAACTGTCTTCAGATATCGCAGCTTCAGCGGCAGCGGTAAACCAAGTTGAAGAGCGCGTGGATTCAATCGGCAGCGTTGTGGGTACTATCCAAGGCATTTCAGAACAAACCAACTTACTGGCACTAAACGCAGCGATTGAAGCGGCGCGTGCTGGTGAAGCGGGTCGTGGTTTTGCGGTTGTTGCTGATGAGGTTCGTAACCTTGCACAACGTACGCAACAAGCGACGGTAGAAATTCAAGACATGATCAGCCACCTACAAACCAGTGCGAATTCGGCTGTAGAGCTGATGGAAAAGAGTGTTGTAGAAGCGGCTGAAGGTGTGGATCTGGTGACCAATGCGGGTTCTGAGCTGGATGGCATCGTAAGCCAAGTAAACCAAATTAATGACATGAACTTCCAAATCGCAACCGCTGCAGGCCAACAAAGCAGTGTTGCTGAAGAGATGAGCGTTAACCTAACTAATGTTCGAGAACTGGTTGAAGCCTCTGTCGTCGTGGTTGGTGAGCTGCTTGAGACCTCTCAACTAATGGAAAGCAACGCGCAAGAACTCGACGGTAAGATTAAGCAATTCAAGGTCTAGCTTTAAGCTCCAAATCCTTGTTGCTAGAGCCTACTTTCTAAAGAGAAAGGCTTAACTCGATAAGTTCACTGATAAAACGCCCACATTGCTAATGTGGGCGTTTTTTATTGGCGTAACTTTGGTATAACTTAGCTTTAGTTTTAAAACTCGCTATTGAAGACTAGAACCGATAACCCGAACGTTCGTCGCGCAGCTTATACAAGGAAGAAACATGCCATTGCCTTCTCAACTCGTCACTCACTCACAGTCTGCTTTTGAGCAATTGCTAGAACATCAAAGTGAAGCCATTAGTATTTGGTCTGAGCCACTTATTGAAGATCTCAAACGTGTATTAGGATTGAGTTGTTTTGTGGGCGATTGTTTACAACGTGACACGACATTATCCACGACCTTACCGGAGATGTTGGCATGCGAAGAACGCGCTGAGGAGTATCGTGGACGATTGGCTGAATTACTTGCTGGTTGTGCTGATGAGATGAGTGGTCAGCGTGTGTTGCGTCAATTCCGCAACCGAGAAATGACCTATATTGCGTGGCGTGACTTCATGGGTTCTTGGGAGTTAGAGCAAAGCCTAAATCATCTATCGATGCTGGCTGAGGCGATGATCTTTGAGACCTATCAATGGCAGTACGATATTTGTTGTAAAGAGTGGGGCACACCTTGTAATGAACAGGGTGAAGCGCAGCCGATGCTTATCATTGGTATGGGTAAGCTAGGTGGTGGTGAGCTCAACTTCTCTTCTGATATCGACCTGATTTTTACCTATCCTGAAAATGGCGAGACCCAAGGCGCTAGACGCAGTATTGCCAATGCGCAGTTCTTCACGCGTTTAGGTCAACGTATTATCAAGGCGCTAGATCAACAAACCTTTGACGGATTCTGTTATCGCGTCGACATGCGCCTGCGCCCATTTGGTGAGAGTGGTCCATTGGTAATGAGCTATGCAGCATTGGAAGATTACTACCAAGAGCAGGGGCGTGATTGGGAGCGCTATGCCATGGTCAAGGCTCGTGTGATGGGTAGTGAAATGTACCCTGAATATCAAGAGCTTCGCCAGATGCTGCGCCCGTTTGTCTTCCGTCGTTATATTGATTTCAGTGCGATTCAATCTTTGCGTCGTATGAAGTCGATGATCAGCAGCGAAGTGCGCCGCCGTGGTTTATCAAACAACATCAAGCTGGGTTCTGGTGGTATTCGCGAAGTAGAGTTTATCGCGCAAGTCTTCCAATTGATTCGTGGTGGACGTGAACCTAGCCTACGTGGCCGAGGATTGCTGGAAACCCTAACGGCTATCGAGTCACTGCATCTACTAGAAACAGAAGAGGTAGCTCACCTGTGTGATGCTTACCTATTTTTACGTCGTCTTGAAAACCTACTGCAAGCGATGGCTGACAAACAAACTCAAACCCTGCCTGATGGGGAGTTCGAACAACTGCAACTTGCTGTTGCCATGCAGTTTTCTGATTGGGATAGCTTGATTAAAGCAACTCGCGCTCACATGGCTAATGTACACACTGTGTTTGAAGATTTGATTGGGGTTGATGAAGAAGACGCCAACCCTATTGCGAGTCACTTTAGTGAGTTGTGGGATATGGCGCATAAGCCGGACGTTATTGAGCATGTATTGGAACATGACATTGCTATCGCCAACCCACCAGAGGCGGCAAAAACCATCATTCAATTTAAAGTTGATCTAGCTAAGAAGACTCTGGGTCCACGAGGACGCGAAGTTCTCAATCGACTGATGCCAAAAGTCTTTCAAGCTTTGTATACCGCTAAGGATGCAGAGTTTGGCTTATCTCGAGTGCTTCATCTACTGCATAAAGTCGTCACACGAACCACTTACCTAGAGCTATTGGACGAACACCCTGCCGCGTTGACTCAGCTTGTGCGTTTGTGTACTGCAAGTCCGATGATCTCGGAGCAGCTTGGTCGCTATCCAATTCTATTGGATGAACTTATCGACCCTCAGCAACTCTATAATCCAGTGCCTTTGGAGTCTTATAAGACGGAACTGCGTGATTATCTTGCACGTATTCCTGAAGACGATATGGAGCAGCAGATGGAAGGTCTGCGTCAGTTCAAACAGACCTGTATCTTGAGAATCGCTGCCGCGGATATTGCGGGCGTACTGCCTGTGATGAAGGTCAGCGATCACCTTACTTACTTGGCCGAAGCGATTGTAGAGGCAGGTGTTAACCAAGCTTGGCTGCAGGTGTCGGCTAAATTCGGTGAACCAACTCATGTTAAAGATCGTGAAGGTCGTGGTTTTGCGGTTGTTGGCTATGGCAAGGTCGGGGGGTGGGAGCTTGGCTACAACTCAGACCTAGACATTGTGTTTATGCACGACTGCCCAGTACACATCTATACTGATGGTAAGAAAGAGATCGATGGACGCCAATTTTACCTGAGATTGGCTCAGCGCATTATTCATATTTTCTCGACCAGAACTGCTTCTGGGATTTTGTACGAAGTCGATACTCGCCTACGTCCTTCGGGCGCCTCAGGTTTGTTGGTTAGCCCGACCGATGCCTTTGATGAGTATCAGCACAATGACGCGTGGACGTGGGAGCATCAAGCACTGACTCGTGCTCGTATGATTTATGGAGATGATCTGTTGGCGTCTGCGTTCAATAAAACACGTCATGAAGTACTGTGCTTGGCTCGTGATGAAGCGACACTTAAAAAGTCTGTTGTGGATATGCGTGAAAAAATGCGCGGTCATCTTGGTGGTAAAAAAGCCGATAGATTCATGCTGAAACAAGATGCGGGTGGCATTACCGATGTTGAGTTCTTAGCTCAATACTTGGTGCTGCGATACAGCAGTGAAAAGCCTAAGCTGACTCGCTGGTGTGACAATGTACGAATCTTTGAAAGCTTGTTATCACAAGGCATAATGGACGAGCAACAAGGCATGGCATTGACCAACGCCTATACCACGCTAAGAGATGAAATCCATCACCGCAATCTACTCAATCTAGATGCGGATGTGGCGATTGATAAGTTCGAAATGGAAAGAGAACATGTAGTTCAAGCTTGGAAGCAGTGGATGGAAGCATAAGTTGTCTTTTGCTTATCTGTCACAGTGCCTATCGAGATAGGTTTTACTCATTTTTATATGGTTTAGCCACTGTAATCAGTGTGCTAGACTCTAGCCAGATTCGATTTTTGGAGTTCAACAATGAAACCAATTCTACCTGACTACAGCCAATCAGGTGTTCTTATTGTCGGTGACGTCATGCTTGATCGTTACTGGTATGGTCCAACTGGCCGTATTTCGCCAGAAGCACCTGTACCCGTTGTAAAAGTAGAAAATAACGAAGAGCGCCCTGGTGGTGCTGCCAACGTTGCAATGAACATTGCCTCTCTTGGTGGTCATGCTCATGTTGTTGGTTTAACTGGTAAAGATGAACCAGCTGAGGTGTTAAAAAATACCTTGGGTGCACTTAAGGTTAAGTGTGATTTCGTTGAGTTAGAAGACTACCCAACGATCACTAAGCTGCGAGTGATGAGCCGTGGTCAACAGTTGATCCGTCTTGATTTTGAAGACAAATTTGAAAACACCGACCCTGAATTGGTTTTATCTCGCATGGAACAAGCGCTTCCTAATGTTCGCTCTGTAATCCTGTCTGATTACGCGAAAGGTGCATTGGAGCATGTGCAGAGCTTTATTCAAAAAGCGCGCGCGGCCAACGTTCCTGTATTTATCGATCCGAAAGGTGCTGATTTAGAACGTTATCGTGGTGCGACTCTGCTTACGCCAAACATGGCAGAGTTCGAGCTGGTAGCTGGTAAGGTTAAATCTGAAGAAGACCTTATCGAGAAAGGCATCGCTTTGATTGAGAAGTATGACTTCGAAGCTTTGTTAGTGACTCGTAGTGAGCATGGTATGACGTTACTGCGTAAAGGTCAGGCACCATTCCATTTGCCGACTCAAGCGAAGGAAGTGTATGACGTGACAGGTGCTGGTGATACGGTTATCTCTGTCCTTGCAGCTTCTGTTGCCGCTGGTAAGCCACTGGATGAAGCGTGTGCATTAGCGAATGCGGCGGCTGGTGTGGTCGTTGGTAAGCTCGGTACATCGACACTGTCTACGATTGAATTAGCGGAAGCGATTCACGGTAGCCAAGATACAGACTATGGCGTGATCTCTGAAGCGGCACTGGTCGAAGCGGTGAAGCGTGCTCGTGCTAAAGGCGAGAAAGTGGTGATGACTAACGGCTGTTTTGATATTTTGCATGCTGGCCATGTTTCTTACATGAACCACGCTGCTGAATTAGGCGATCGTTTAATCGTTGCTGTGAATACTGATGATTCAGTGAAACGTTTAAAAGGCCCTGGTCGCCCTGTAAATCCTACCGATCGTCGTATGGCGGTCCTGGCTGGCTTAGGCGCAGTTGATTGGGTTGTTCCGTTTTCTGAAGATACGCCTCAACGTTTGATCTCTGAAGTGCTACCAAGCATCTTAGTGAAAGGTGGCGATTACAAACCTGAAGAGATTGCTGGTGGTGCGGAAGTGATTGCTGCTGGCGGTGAAGTGAAAGTGCTTAACTTTGAAGACGGTTGCTCGACTACTGAAATCATTAAAGCGATCAAAGGCGGTCGAGGCTAACCTTCGGTCTTTTAGCTTCTATGCTCGCTTTTGAATAGATAATAAAAATGCCGCTCAATGAGCGGCATTTTTATAACTGTAACTTTAGTAACTAAGAATTACTTACTTGCTACTTTTAGACCTGCGTTTACATCAACAATGTCTTGTTCACTTAGCGTACCAACCGCTTGGCGAAGCTGAAGCACACTTAGGATGTAGTTGTAACGAGCATCTGAAAGGTTTTTGTTCGCATCGTATAGACGACGAGTCGAATCAAGTACGTCAACAATAGTACGAGTACCAACATCAAAACCAGCTTCTGTTGCTTCTAGAGCAGACTGAGCAGACACTACAGATTGTTCATAAGCGCGTAGAGCACCAATCGAAGCACTGATGTTGTTGTTGAATGCACGTACGTCTTTCACAACGCTACGGTAAGTCGCTTCTAGATCTTCACTTGCTGCAACGTAGTTGTATTCAGCCTGTTTAGTCAAAGAAGTTGTGTTACCACCCGTGTATAGAGGCACAACTAAGTTCAAGCCAATGTTTAGGTTGTCTTGGTCGTAATCTTGGGTGCTGTTTGATTGATCTGAAAGAGCGTAGCTACCATCTAGTGTTAAGCTTGGTAGGTGACCAGAGCTTGCTAGAGAGATGTTGTCTTTTGCTACGTCTTGAGAGATACGTGCAGCCAATAAGCTCAGGTTCTTTTGTTCTGCTTGTTCAACAAGCGCAACGGCAGACTCAGAAGATTTGCTTGCTGAGAAACGATCAGTATCTAGGATGCTTAGGTTAGAGTGTTCCTGACCTGTAATCTCACGAAGCCCTTCGTAGCTATTCGTTAGGTCGTTCTCTGCAAGAACTTCATCAGCCAAAACGGCATCGTACTGAGCTTGCGCATCATGTACATCGGTGATTGCTGAAAGACCTACTTCAAAACGCTGTTTAGTTTGCTCTAGTTGACGAGCAACTGCTGCTTTCTCTGCACGAACAAACTCTAGGTTATCTTGAGCGCGAAGTACTTCGAAATATGCTGTCGCAACACGAAGAATCAAGGCTTGTTGTTCTGCCGCGTAAGCTGAATCAGATTGACGAGCGGTTTTCTCTGCCGTATCTAGTGTGATCCATGAAGAGCGCTGATAAAGCTCTTGGCTGAAGCCGATAGCAGCTCCCCAAGTGTTGTTATCAATGCTTGAATTACCAACACCTGATGTATCTCGATCACCACGATTAATGTCGTAGTTTGCTGTTAGATTAATTTGTGGTAGCAAATCACTACGGCTTGACGTTACTGCTTCAAAAGCGGCATCGCGCTGCGCTGCTGAACGAAGAAGTTGTGGATCGTTCTGTTTTGCTTGGTCGTAAACTTCAGCTAGCGTATCAGCAAAAGCTGACGAACTCAGGCTGCCAATTGCTGCACTGATAAATAGTGGAAGCAGTTTTTTCATTTTCCTATTCCTGCCTTTTATGGAATTTTCTTTAAAAGAGTTTAACCCAGTTTGGTGGTAATTTACTCGAAACTTTGCACTTTTTTACAGTTAACTGTCCACTCGTGCAATATTTATTTTTTAAAACTTAACTTTAATTATAAATTTTATATAAAAAGTTGAACCTTATCCTTGGTAGTTAACTCGGACAATGAGTAAACTATAAAGATCACTTAGTGGGGTACCAAATGCAACAGTATGACAATCAACGACATGAGTTTACTCCGCAAGATGTGGAAATAGTCTCAAAAGAGACGCTGTTTCGTGGTTTTTTCAAAATGGTTAAGTACACATTTAAACATAGACTGTTTGAGGGCGGCTGGAGCCAACCAATACAGCGTGAGATGTTTGAGCGTGGTCATGCTGCCGCTTTGCTACCTTATGATCCTGTGCGTGATGAAGTGGTGATCGTCGAACAGATCCGTGTCGGTGCCTTAGAGCATGAGAACCCATGGCAATACGAAATTGTTGCCGGGATCATTGATACCGATGAATCACCGCAAGACGTTGCTCGTCGCGAGGCGATGGAAGAAGCGGGAGTCGAAGTCGGATCTGTGTTGCCTATTACTTCGTATTACCCTTCATCTGGTGGTTGCTCAGAAAAGCTCGACGTTTTTGTTGGCTGTGTTGATGCAACGACTGCAAAAGGGGTGCACGGACTGGATTACGAAGGTGAAGACATTCGTGTACAAGTGATGAGTCGCGAAGCTGCTTATCAGTTAGTAAAAGACGGTGTGTTTGAAAATGGAGCCACGATCATTGCGCTACAGTGGCTACAATTGAACTACCAAGAATTACAGTCAGAGTGGATAGATTAACGTCATGCCAAATATAGCGGTCAAAAAACCGTATCATGTTGATCTTGCTGAATTGATGCGAGTTTACGAGACTAACTATGCCAAACTTAACGCTTTGTTACCGGTTGGACATGAGGTTGGTGACGTTCGCTGTTACCAAGCCGTTAATATGGTGTATCAATTGACAGTGAATGAGGTCACAAAATACACCACATTAATAGATATATGTCAGAGTGACGCGATGCCAGTGTTTCCTTTGCCAAAAATGTCTGTCAGGCTATATCACGACGCTCGAGTTGCAGAAGTGTGCGCTAGCGGGGATTTTTCGCGTGTCAAAGCGAAATATGACTATCCCAACACTAAGCTTCTGCAAAAGGACGAGAAATTTCAATTGAATAAATTTCTTGGGGAATGGTTAACGTTTTGTTTAAAAACTGGTATCAGCCGAACCCCAATTGCCTTTTAATTGAGCCTATTTAAGAACACTTTAAAGTCTAAACAGTAACGTATCTGGATTTGTTATTTTGGAATTATCACACACTTCAAAATTTGATGAGAGCAGTATTAAGCTTGTGCAGCTAACGGACACGCATTTATTTGCGCCGAGCAATGGCAGCTTATTAAGCATCAACACTCAAGATAGCTTTCGTGCTGTAGTCGATGGCATTGTTAGTCAGGACTTTGACTACCAAGCGATCTTAGCGACGGGTGATATCTCGCAAGATCACAGTGCTGAGTCGTACCAGAAATTTGAGTCAGGGATTCAGCCTTTAGAAAAGCCTTGTTACTGGCTTCCGGGCAACCATGACTTCAAACCGAATATGGGTAGCGTTTTACCATCTCCACAAATTCAATGCGTTGAGCATGTCTTGCTAGGTGATAACTGGCAGATGGTGATGTTGGACTCGCAAGTCGTGGGTGTACCTCATGGGCGACTCAGTGATCAACAGCTCGATCTACTCGAGCAAAAACTATCAGAATTCCCAGAGCGCAATACCTTGGTTCTACTGCACCATCATCCGTTATTGGTTGGTAGTGCATGGTTGGATCAACATAACCTTAAAGATGCTGACCAGTTTTGGGATGTGGTTCAACAACACACCAATGTGAAAGCCGTGTTGTGTGGTCATGTTCACCAAGACATGAATCGAGAGCATCATGGTGTACAAGTCATGGCAACACCGTCGACTTGTGTTCAATTCAAACCTAACTCGAATGACTTTGCGGTGGATACTTTGTCTCCAGGTTGGCGAGAGATTGAATTGCATCAAGATGGCACGGTGACCACGCAAGTTCGCCGTTTACCTCATGGGCAATTCCTACCTGACTTTGCTGCAGGCGGTTATTAATGACTGGCTCCGATACACAAACCACTAAGCCATCACTGCTTCTTTATATTCACGGCTTTAACAGCTCATCGCGTTCCCACAAGGCGACGGTGATGGCAGATTACTGTGCAGAGTATCGCGCTGATATCAAGGTGATTACCCCTCAGCTTCCGAGTTTTCCTCAGCAAGCGGCACTTCATTTGCAAACGCTGGTGGAGCAATACAAAGATCAGTACCAGATCGCATTAGTCGGCAGCTCGTTGGGTGGCTACCTTTCAACATGGCTTAATAGTCACTATGGTTTTAAAGCGGTTGTTGTTAACCCGGCAGTGAAGCCTTATGAATTGTTGGCTGATTATTTAGGTGAGCAAGTAAACCCATACACAGATGAACGATATGTACTGGAAACAAAGCATATTGATGAATTGAAGGCGTTAGATGTGCCGGCTATCGAAAAGCCGAGCGACTTCTGGCTGCTTCAGCAAACGGAAGACGAAGTTCTGGATTACCGACAAGCGGTAGAGAAGTACCAAGGTGCAACACAGACAGTAGAAGAGGGTGGGGATCATAGCTTTGTTGATTTTGAACGCTACCCACAGCAAATCATCACCTTTCTAAATCTTTAATCTGTTCCACCAATCGAGTGATTTTCTCTTGTTTGCCTGTTATTTCATCTATCAATGGTGAAATATCATAGTTTGATGTCTTAGTTTTTGAACTAGCTTGACATCATTACTCAGCTTCCAGACTATATTCCCCAATACTTCGCTCGTTCGCTCTACTATGACGGTTCATAGTAATGATTCTGCTTTAGTGAAACTAGAGCCAGCGAACTGACGCAAACTTTTTGAGTAAACTCCGTATTATGACTGAACAATATAATGCAAAAGACCTCGAGGTACTTGAAGGTCTCGACCCTGTGCGACACCGCCCGGGAATGTATACCGAGACAGAAAGACCTAACCACCTTGCCCAAGAAGTCATTGATAACTCGGTCGATGAAGCACTAGCGGGACACGCTAAGAAGATCAAAGTTGTGCTTCATGCAGACCAATCGTTAGAAGTTACCGATGACGGCCGTGGTATGCCCGTTGATATCCACCCTGAAAAAGGGATCTCAGGTGTTGAGCTGATCTTAACCAAGCTCCACTCTGGCGGTAAATTCTCAAACAACAACTACAAGTTCTCTGGTGGTTTGCACGGGGTAGGTATCTCGGTTGTAAACGCACTATCAAAACGTGTTGAAGTGACCGTTCGCCGAGAAGGTCAGGTTCATGAGATCGCACTTGAAGGTGGTCATGCCGTAACAGAACTGACTGTAACAGGCACTTGTGGTCATCGTAACAGCGGTACATCAGTCCATTTCTGGCCTGATCCAAAATACTTCGATAGCCCAAAATTTTCGACACTTCGCCTTATCAATAACCTAAGAGCAAAAGCGGTACTTTGCCCAGGTTTAGAAATCACCTTTGTCGACAAAGTTGGTGGTGAAGAGCACAAATGGTTCTATGAAGATGGTCTAAAAGATTACCTTGCAGAAGGCGTGAAAGGTTACACCTTATTGCCAGAAGAGCCTTATGTGGGTGAATTCGTTGCTGAAACGGAAATGGCTAACTGGGCAATTATCTGGCAACCAGAAGGCGGTGATATGATCACCGAGAGTTACGTGAACTTAGTTCCGACCAAGCAAGGTGGTACACACGTAAACGGTCTTCGCCAAGGTCTGCTTGATGCAATGCGTGAGTTCTGTGAATTCCGTAATCTACTGCCACGTGGCGTAAAGCTAACGGGTGACGACATCTTCGATCGTTGTTCATACGTGCTATCTGTGAAGATGCAAGACCCTCAGTTTGCTGGTCAAACAAAAGAGCGTTTATCTTCTCGTCAAACCGCAGCGTTTGTTTCTGGTGTGGTAAAAGATGCCTTCAGCCTTTGGTTGAATGAAAAACCGCAACTGGCAGAGCAGCTAGCTGAAGCTTGTATTGCCAATGCTCACCGACGTATGCGCGCGAGCAAAAAGGTTGTGCGTAAGAAGATCGCATCAGGCCCAGCACTGCCGGGGAAACTAACTGACTGTTCGGTTCAAGATTTAAGCCGCACCGAAATCTTCTTCGTGGAAGGGGACTCGGCGGGTGGTTCGGCTAAACAAGCTCGCGATCGTGAGTTCCAAGCAGTAATGCCACTGCGCGGTAAGATCCTAAATACATGGGAAGTGTCAGCAGACCAAGTTTTGGCTTCACAAGAAGTACACGACATCTCTGTTGCTTTGGGCATTGACCCTGACAACGACGATTTATCAGGCCTACGTTACGGTAAGATCTGTATCCTTGCCGATGCGGACTCGGATGGTCTTCACATCGCAACACTTCTATGTGCGTTATTCACTCGTCACTTCAGCGCATTAGTTGAAGCGGGTCATATCTATGTAGCAATGCCGCCACTGTATCGTATCGACTGTGGTAAAGAGGTGTTCTACGCATTGGATGACGATGAAAAAGATGGCGTGCTTGAGCGTCTGTCTAAGAAGAAATCCAAAATCAACGTACAACGATTCAAAGGTCTGGGTGAGATGAACCCACTTCAGTTGCGCGAAACCACCATGGATCCAAACACTCGTCGTCTTGTTCAATTAACCATTGATGATAACGAAGCGACTCTTGAGATGATGGACATGCTGCTAGGTAAAAAGCGCGCTGATGATCGCCGCACATGGCTACAGACTAACGGTGATATGGCCGAGGTATAATGGATGTCTAACGAAATTACATTTGATGGCGTTGAACAGTTGCCAATGCGCAAGTTCACCGAAGACGCCTACTTAAACTACTCAATGTACGTGATCATGGATCGTGCATTGCCTTATATCGGTGACGGCCTTAAGCCCGTTCAGCGCCGTATTATCTATGCGATGTCTGAGCTTGGTCTATCGGCCGCTTCGAAATATAAAAAATCAGCACGTACCGTTGGTGACGTACTAGGTAAGTATCACCCACACGGTGACTCTGCTTGTTACGAAGCGATGGTACTGATGGCACAGCCGTTCTCTTACCGCTACCCACTGGTAGATGGTCAAGGTAACTGGGGTGCACCGGATGATCCTAAATCATTCGCTGCGATGCGTTATACCGAAGCAAAACTGTCGAAGTTTGCTGAAGTTCTGCTTGGTGAATTAGGTCAGGGAACCGTTGATTGGCAACCAAACTTTGATGGCACGATGAAAGAGCCTCAGATGTTGCCAGCACGTCTTCCTCATATCTTGCTTAACGGCATCACAGGTATTGCGGTTGGTATGGCGACTGACATCCCACCTCACAATGTCCGTGAAGTGGCGAACGCAGCGATTCATTTGATTGATACTCCGAAAGCTGAACTTCCAGATGTGATGGGTTTCATTCAAGGCCCAGATTACCCGACAGAGGCTGAGATTATTTCGCCGAAGTCGGACATCGAAAAGATCTATCGTACAGGCCGTGGCAGTATCAAGATGCGCGCAGTTTGGCATAAAGAAGGCTCTGATATTGTTATCACAGCTCTGCCTCACCAAGTGTCAGGAGCTAAGTTGCTTGAACAAATCGCTAACCAGATGCGAGCTAAGAAGCTACCAATGGTTGACGATCTGCGTGATGAGTCGGATCACGAGAACCCAACGCGTATCGTAGTGGTTCCTCGTTCGAATCGTATCGATTGTGATCAGCTGATGAGTCACCTATTTGCTTCGACGGATCTAGAGAAGAACTTCCGTGTTAACTTGAACATGATTGGCTTAGACAATCGCCCTCAAGTTAAAGGTCTGGTTCAAATCCTGAAAGAGTGGATCGAGTTCCGTCGCACAACCGTTCGTCGTCGTCTGCAATACCGTCTAGACAAAGTATTAGCTCGCCTGCACATCTTAGAAGGCTTGCTGGTTGCTTACCTCAATATTGATGAAGTGATTGAAATCATTCGTACAGAAGACGAACCATGTCCTGTGCTGATGAGCCGCTTCAATATTACTGAGACACAAGCGAACGCTATCTTAGACATTAAACTTCGTAACTTAGCTAAGTTAGAAGAGTTTAAGATTCGCGCCGAGCAAGAAGAGCTTGAAGCAGAACGCGATAAGCTTGAAAAACTACTGGGTTCTGAGCGTCGTCTAAACACCCTGATCAAGAAAGAAATCCAAGCGGATGCCGAGAAATATGGTGACGATCGTCGTTCTCCATTGGTTGAACGTGCAGAAGCGAAAGCGCTAACAGAGCGTGACCTTGTTCCTAGTGAGCCAATCACGGTTGTGTTGTCTGAGAAAGGTTGGATTCGTCATGCGAAAGGGCATGAGGTTGATGCTGAGGGCTTGAACTACAAGTCTGGCGATAAATTCTTAGCAAGCGCTAAGGGTAAGAGTAATCAACAAGCGGTGTTCCTCGGCAGTGATGGCCGAAGCTACTCCCTTGAATCTCATTCATTACCCTCGGCACGAAGCCAAGGTGAGCCGATTACAGGCCGCCTGAACGTGAGCCCTGGTACTTCTATTCGCCAAGTGGTGATGGGAGAGAATGAGCAGCTATGGTTAGTCGGTTCTGATGCTGGGTACGGCTTTGTTTGTAAGGGCAGTGATCTACTGTCGAAGAACAAGAGCGGTAAAGCGTTAGTGAACTTGCCACAGTCTTCTGAAGTGATGATGCCAAGCCCGATTGCTGATTTGGACAGTAACCAGATTCTAGCGATTACTAACCAAGGGCGTATGTTGTTGTTCCCGATTAAAGACCTACCTCAACTGAGCAAAGGTAAGGGTAACAAGATCATCAACATCCCTTCTGCGAAAGCAAAAGAGCGTGAAGAGTTTGTATCGCACTTGATGGCTATCCCAGAGAATGCAACGCTGACTATCTACGCGGGTAAACGTAAGCTTGGTTTGAAACCATCGGATCTCGAGAACTTCCGTGGTGAGCGTGGTCGTCGTGGTGGGTTACTGCCTAGAGGATTACAGCGAGTGACTCGTATCGACATCGATGAGCCAAGTGAATCATAGAGAAACTTGATACCATCTTCGGATAAAAGAAAACCCAGCCTGAGAGCTGGGTTTTTTGTATCTGTATTCTTTTGTATTCGTACTTTAGCCGTTTGAATCGCTACCTTTAGAATTGCTCTACAAACGAGTATCTTCAGCGATGGTGACCTTAAGCGTCTTGTTCTCACCTTGGCGCAGAATACCGACATCAATAACCGTACCTGGACGTAGGTCAGTAACAATATCCATCACGCTCTGACGTCCATTAACTTGGGTGTTGTTGATGCTAACAATGATATCTTGCGCTTCAAAGCCTGCATCAGCTGCTGGTCCGTTCGGGTCTATGCCTAATACAACAATCCCGCCGATGTTCTTGGTGCCAAGCAAACGTGACGTGACTGAGTTGATGTCTTGGCCATCAATGCCGATATAACCACGAATCACACGACCATCCGCGATGATCTTCTCCATGATTTTATTTGCTAGTGGGTAAGGGATAGCAAACGAGATCCCGTAGGTTTCCATATCCGTAGCTTGTTGGAAAGAAGCGGTATTGATGCCAACTAACTCACCTTGTGAATTAACCAGTGCACCACCAGAGTTACCTTCATTGATCGCCGCATCAGTTTGAATAAAGGCTTGATGCCCATCAGCACTGATCGAAGAGCGACCCGTTGCCGAGATGATGCCGAAGGTGGTCGTTTGGCCTAGGTTATATGGGTTACCGATCGCCAGTACCACATCACCGACGTTGGCTTTGTAGCTTGGGTTTAATGGGATCACTGGTAGGTTGTCACCGCTGACTCTCAGTATCGCGATATCGGTGCGTTTGTCTGAGCCGACAAGTTGTGCGGCAGCGACTCGGCCATCCTGAAGTGCCACTACGATTTGGTCAGCTTGAGCAACCACGTGGAAGTTAGTAATGATATAGCCTTTTTCGCTGACAATTACTCCTGAACCCAAACCTTGAGTCAGCAGTTTGTTGCGATCGCTTTCTGCATATTTACGGCTATAAATGTTAACCACAGCTGGTGCCGCGCGGCGTACAGCTTGATTAAATGAAATCTGAAGCGAACCGATGTTATCCACTTTAGGGCTGGTAACATCAGAAACAATAGCGGGTCTCAAGCTTGGAAATGCAAGAAGAATAAGCGCCGCTGAAACAAGTCCAAGGGAAATAGAACGAAATAGAAAGGACAGCATGTTTCCCTCTTCAACAAGTAAGGTGTGAAGCCTCCGTAGATGGATGACTGACTTGATTACTAGTGAAGCATAGCATTTTGATTCATCTAAAGAAAAGGGAGACTGAGTAAGTTTAAAGCAAACTTACCGAGCCTCCCTATTATTACGCTGACGTACGACTATCGAATAACGAGGTAGATAGTCCTGTCGCCACGTTGGATATTTAACGCCAATACGCCCGGTTGTTTCTCAAGAATCTTTCTAAATTCAGCAAGGTTTTTAACGGTTTGGCGGTTGACGCCGATAATGATGTCGTCTTTGAGAAGTTGATAAGCCTCTGCTGGTGAGCCTTGAGCCACACTTGACACCTTCACGCCTGTTGCTGAGTCGCTGTCTGTTGTGTTGGTGAGCTCAGCGCCAGCAAGTCCTTCGTGGAGTTTTTCGGCTTGTGTCTTGCTGTTAGTCGATTCACCAAGAGTTACGTCAAAGGTCTTACTTTTCCCATCGCGAACTACACCAAGCTCAATCTGCTTACCCGCACCTAGAGTTGCCACTTTGGCTCTCAGTTCACTAAAGGTATCAATGCGCTTACCGTTGATAGAGACAATAATATCGCCCGCTTTCAGGCCTGCTTTGTCTGCGGCACTATCAGGTACAATTTGGCTCACAAAGGCCCCTTTACTGGATTCATAACCTAGTGCCTCTGCCAATTCAGAGGTGACTTCACCACCTTGAACACCAAGCATACCGCGTTTTACTTCACCGAAGTCGAGGATTTGTTCTGTCAGGTTTTTCATCATATTGGATGGGATTGCAAAGCCGATACCGACATTACCTCCGTTAGGGCCAAGAATGGCTGTGTTGATACCAATCAGTTCACCGTTGAGGTTCACTAATGCACCACCAGAGTTACCGCTGTTGATGGCTGCATCGGTTTGAATGAAGTTCTCAAAGTTTTCTAGGTTCAGGCCGCTACGACCAAGTGCAGAAACAATACCGGATGTCACGGTTTGCCCAAGTCCAAATGGGTTACCAATTGCGACACTAAAATCACCGACTCTTAATTTGTCTGAGTCTGCCACTTTTATTTGGGTAAGGTTCTTGGCTTTTTCTAGTTTAAGCAGTGCGATATCAGACATCTGATCGCCACCGATAAGCTCGGCATCGTATTCTCGACCATCATGAAGTTTTACTTTGATATCGTCGGCACCATTAATCACATGGTAGTTAGTCACGATATGGCCTTTCTTGGCATCAATGATCACACCAGAGCCTAACCCGCGGAATGGGCGCTCTCGTGTTTGTTCGGGGCCAAAAAAGAATTGAAATTGTTCAGGGATTTGCTGACGTTGTACCTGTTTGCCTTCTACGGCAATACTAACCACAGCGGGGGTCACTTGTTCAAGCATAGGCGCGAGGCTTGGTAATTGTTCGTTACCCACACTTAATGGCAGTGCGGCCGTTGCTTGAATGGGGGTGATGATTGAACTTAAGCTTAAAGTCAGTACTGATAAAGCAAGCAAAGGTTTTTTCATCATAAACTCCTCTCTAGTTAAGGTCTTACCCCTCTCAATACGTGTAATAAGTATGAGAAGTTTCAAATGACCTGAGTGAAAGTTATGACTCAAAAACCTTTGTAAAGTTCACAGAAGTGTTAAATGTTTATGATGCTTTTGCTGTCACTACATCAGGAGCATCAATGATCTCTTTCTTCTGTTCTGTAAATAAACCGGTTGCGCCATTCGCGTAATCTTTCGGTTGTTCCTCAAGAGTCGCTTCTTTAATTGAAGGCTTATCTTGTGATTTGTCCGAATGAGCCGCAGCTGTTTTCACAAACGGGTTGTCTTGCTCTGGCAGGTTAGGAATCAGCTCTGAGCTTGTTTTTTCCATGTGTTGGTACAGTTTCGTGTAGTCCTTACCTAAGGTGTCCAACATTTCTGCTGATTTCGCAAAGTGGTCAGCCAGCTCTTGTCGCTGCTGTTCCAGGGCAAACTTTGCGCTATCCAATTCTTTCTGTACGTTCTTTTGTTTTTTGTATTCAGGTGTCATAAGACGAGAAATAGCGACACCTAAAATAACTCCGACTAGTAAACCGGCAACGGCATACATCCAAGGCATAACAGCTCCTTATTATTGTTTTTTAACATGTTTGTTACTGCTTAGTTACACGTGCTACGGCTCCATGGTACTATGAGAAAGCCGCAGTATAAAGAGAAATGCGTGTGCGCTAGTTAGCAGTTTAGTGCTGCATTATTCACCGCATTACTTAATCTATCGTACTGTCTGAGCCCATTTTTATTTGCTGTCTGAATATCGCTTTCATTGTGGAAATGTCGTCATGAATCCCATCAAAAAATACGAACAAGATATAAAAGAACATGGATTTCAAAGAGATCCAGCACAAGAGCAAGCAGTTAAATCTTTAGATGAACTCTTTCATCAATTCCAAGATTACATGAATACGCCCATTCCTCAACTGACTCGATTCCAGAAATTGATGGGTAAAAAGCCAGAACTGCCACAACCACCGAAAGGCCTCTATTTTTGGGGCGGTGTAGGGCGCGGTAAAACTTACCTAATGGATACGTTCTACGATGCTTTACCGACCACTAAAAAAATGCGTGTTCACTTTCACCGCTTTATGTATCGAGTGCATGATGAGTTGAAGGCACTCGGTAACGTCAGTGATCCATTGCCTTTGGTCGCCGATAAATTGAAAGAAGAGGCGGATATTATCTGTTTCGACGAATTCTTTGTTTCTGATATCACGGATGCCATGATCCTAGGCACTTTGTTCCAAGAGTTATTCGCTCGTAACGTTATCCTGGTGGCAACCTCAAATATTCCGCCGGCAGATCTGTATCGTAACGGTTTGCAACGCGCGCGCTTTTTGCCAGCAATTAAGCTGATTCAAGATAACTGCCACATTCTTAATGTTGATAGCGGCATTGATTATCGCCTACGTACCTTAGAGCAGGCTGAAATTTATCATTACCCGCTGGATAGCCAAGCGAATATCAACCTCGAAAAGTATTACGCTCAGCTCGTTGGTGAAGATAAAGAGAAGCTTAAGCAGATCGAGGTCAATCACCGCCAACTGGATGTCGTTGAAGCGAGTGATGGTGTGCTGCATGGTACTTTTGCTCAGCTTTGTCAGTCGGCTCGTAGCCAGAATGACTACATTGAGCTCTCACGTGTTTACCATACCGTTCTGTTGGCTGATGTACTGCAAATGGACGCGACTTCAGATGATGCAGCGAGGCGCTTTATCGCGTTGGTGGATGAGTTCTACGAGCGTAATGTGAAATTGATTATTTCAGCGGAAGTTGAGCTCGAAAAATTGTATACCCATGGCCAGCTAGAGTTTGAATTTAAACGTTGTCAGTCGCGTTTAATCGAAATGCAGAGCCATGAATATTTGGCAAAAGAACACTTAAGTTAGTTCTGATTATCTCGAATAAGAAATAGAATTAAAAAAATCGTGATTTTGTTCAAAAAGAGGTGATTTTTTCTTCGCTCTTCTCTATAATCCTGCGACCTACCGTTACTGCGGGCCTCTAGCGATGAGTAAAATCACGTTATGCCAAGAGTTTTCCAACACTCGAAGGGGTGATGAATGGTAACTCTTAGACAGTGGGAATACGCGAGTATTCCTTAAGTGTAAATTTTTTAAATAGGTAATTATTAGCATGAAAACTTTCGTTGCTAAACCAGAAACTGTAAAACGCGACTGGTATGTTGTAGACGCTGAAGGCAAAACTCTTGGCCGTCTAGCAAGTGAAATCGCTTCTCGCCTACGCGGCAAGCACAAAGCAGAATACACTCCTCACGTAGACACTGGTGATTACATCATCGTTGTTAACGCTGAGAAAGTTGCTGTAACTGGTAACAAAGCTAAGGGTAAGGTTTACTACCGTCACTCTGAGTTCCCAGGTGGTCTTAAAACTATCACTTTTGAAAAGCTAATTGCTAAGAAACCAGAAATGGTTCTAGAACTAGCAGTTAAAGGTATGCTTCCACGTGGTCCTCTAGGCCGCGCGATGTACCGTAAGCTTAAAGTGTACGCTGGTACTGAGCACAACCATGTTGCTCAACAGCCACAAGTACTAGACATCTAAGGGGATTATGAAAATGGCAGAGAATCAATACTACGGCACTGGTCGTCGCAAAAGCTCAGCAGCTCGTGTTTTCATCAAACCAGGCTCTGGTGAGATCGTAATCAACAAGCGTAGCCTTGATGTTTACTTCGGTCGTCCAACTTCTCGTATGGTTGTTAAGCAACCTCTTGAGCTAGTTGAACTAACTGAGAAACTTGACCTTTACATCACTGTTTCTGGTGGTGGTATTTCTGGTCAAGCTGGCGCAATCCGCCACGGTATCACTCGCGCTCTTATGGAGTACGATGAAACTCTACGTCCTGCTCTACGTGCAGCTGGCTACGTTACTCGTGACGCTCGTTGCGTTGAACGTAAGAAAGTTGGTCTACGTAAAGCACGTCGTAAACCTCAATTCTCTAAGCGTTAATTTTTCTTTACGAAAAAGTACACGCTCCCAGTTTTATTGCTGGAATTGTGGTTCAAAGCTCGGCTATATGCCGGGCTTTTTGTTTTTATACCCCCGCTAAACGCTTTCCCTCCCTCGTTTTATTTCCAAATTCTTATATTTTGAAAGCTTTTGTAACCCAATGTGCGCTTTGCCTCATGATTGTTACAAAAAGGTAGCTTTATCTTGTCAAAAAGTAGGGTTTTATTTATCATTTGCCGTCAATAAATAGAACTAAATACATATTTTGTTAGCCATGCTCTTTAATCGGAATAATTTCAATCCATAAGGAGCAAATGGGAGAATGTTTGGATGAGCAACGCGCCTTTAAATAACGGTCGCAGGCGTTTCTTAACCGCAACAACAGCCGTTGTTGGTGGTTTAGGAGCAGCTGCTGTAGCCGTGCCTTTTATTAAATCATGGAATCCGAGTGCCAAGGCGAAAGCTGCGGGCGCGCCGGTGGAAGTGGAAGTCAGTAAGTTGGAACCGGGACAAATGGTTCGTGTCGAGTGGCAAGGTAAACCTGTATGGGTTGTACGCCGTGCTGAATCGGTATTAGAAAATCTAAAGTCTATTGGTGGTCAACTTCGTGATCCTCAATCTGAAGCTGAACAACAACCTGAATACGCACAGAACGAATTCCGTTCGATTAAGCCGGAATTCTTCGTTGCTGTTGGTTTCTGTACGCACTTAGGTTGTTCTCCAACTTACCTGCCAGATTCTTTTGCAGAACAAGTTCAGGGTGTTAAGTCTGGTTTCTTCTGTCCGTGTCATGGTTCGAAATTTGATATGGCTGGTCGAGTATTCCAAGGCGTACCTGCACCGTTGAACCTTGTTGTGCCAAAGCATATGTATTTAAGCGACACCAAGATCCTTATCGGTATTGACGAGGGAGATGCATAATGCAAGGACTACTAGACTGGGTAGAAAAACGTATACCCGCGATGAATGCTTACAAAAAGCACTTATCTGAATACCCAATGCCTAAGAACTTTAACTTTTGGTACCTTTTCGGTTCTTTGGCAATGTTGGTGTTGGTTAACCAAATCCTTACAGGTATTTGGCTGACAATGAACTACGTACCGTCTGGCGACGGTGCATTTGCTTCTGTTGAATACATCATGCGTGATGTGGAATACGGCTGGCTACTGCGTTACATGCACTCGACGGGTGCTTCGGCATTCTTCGTTGTTATCTACCTGCACATGTTCCGTGGTCTAATCTACGGTTCTTACCAAAAACCTCGTGAGCTACTTTGGATCTTCGGTATGTTGATCTTCTTAGTGCTTATGGCTGAGGCTTTCATGGGTTACTTACTACCATGGGGTCAAATGTCTTACTGGGGTGCTCAGGTAATCATTTCTCTGTTTGGTGCGATCCCTGTTATCGGTGATGACCTAACGCTTTGGATCCGTGGTGACTACATCATCTCTGGTGCAACGCTGAACCGTTTCTTCGCACTGCACGTTATCGCACTACCAATTGTTCTTCTGCTGCTTATCGTACTTCACGTACTAGCTCTGCACGAAGTGGGTTCAAACAACCCAGACGGTATCGAGACTAAGCTTCCGAAAGGCACAATGGGCGACGACTACAAAACTCAGTTCCCATTCCACAAGGATTACACTAAGAAATACGACATCATCGACTCTATTCCTTTCCACCCATACGGGACTGTGAAAGATATGGTAGGTGTTGCTGGTTTCCTATTCTTGTTCTGTTATGTGCTGTTCTTTAACCCAGAGATGGGTGGATACTTCCTTGAGCCGCCTAACTTTGAAGCTGCAAACCCACTGAAAACACCAGAGCACATTGCTCCAGTTTGGTACTTCACGCCGTTCTACGCTGTACTTCGTGCTGTTCCTGATAAGCTGCTAGGTGTAGTAGCAATGGGTGCATCTATTGTTGTGCTATTCCTACTGCCATGGTTCGACCGTTGTAAAGTGCGCTCTTACCGTTACCGTAGCAAACTGCATTTGATTAACATCATCCAATTCACAATAAGCTTTATTGCGCTTGGTGTACTTGGTGCGCTTCCAGCAACGCCAACATACACGCTACTAGCTCAAATTTTTAGCTTAGGTTACTTCATGTTCTTCGTTCTACTGTGGTTCTACAGTAAAAATGAAGCGACGAAACCATTACCAGAAAGGGTGACATTCAAATGAAAAAGTGGATTGTAATTTTATTTGCTATGTTGCCGTCATTGGCGATGGCAGCGGGTGCAAACGTACCATTAGACAAAGCAAACAACGACTTAACAGATAAAGCTTCATTGCAAAATGGCGCTAAGATGTTCATGAACTACTGTTTTGCTTGTCACTCAACGCAGTACCAACGCTATGAACGTGTTGCGAATGATTTAGAGATCCCAGTTGATCTAATGAAGGAAAACCTGATTTTCGATCCTGAAGCGAAAATCGGTAGCTTGATGGTTAACGCTATGCCTTCAGAGCAAGCGGCAAGTTGGTTTGGTGCTCCGCCACCTGACCTAACTTTGGTTGCTCGTGTTCGTGGTGCCGATTGGCTATACACGTACCTTCGTACTTTCTATGAAGATCCATCACGTCCATTTGGTGTGAACAACATTGTTTTCCCAAGTGTTGGTATGCCGCACGTTCTTGAAGAGCTGCAAGGTATCCCGACACCAATCTACGATACTCACATGGTAGATGGCGAAGAGGTAACAGTAGTTGTTGGTACTGAAACTGACGGTTCTGGTGAACTAAGTTCTGGTGAATACGACGAAGCGGTTCGTGACCTTGTTAACTTTTTGGTTTACTCAGGCGACCCAGTTCAACTTGAGCGTCACGCTATGGGTTGGTGGGTAATGGCCTTCTTAGTCATCTTCACTATCATCGTGATTTTGCTTAAGAAAGAGTATTGGCGTGATGTGCACTAATTGTGCTATAATACCGTGCTAATTCCCAAATTATGTTAATGTTCAATGGAGGCTTTAGGCCTCCATTGTTTTTATTTAAAGTGTACTGGAGGGCTCCATGGCTGTAGCTGCCAATAAACGTTCTGTAATGACTCTTTTCTCAAGTGCTTCTGATATGTATAGCCATCAGGTGCGCATCGTTCTTGCTGAAAAAGGCGTAAGTGTTGAAGTTGAGTTGGTTGATGAGAAAAATCTACCAGCAGAGCTTGTTGAACTGAACCCGTACAAATCAGTACCAACTCTTGTTGATCGTGAGCTTGCTCTATATGACTCAAAGATCATCATGGAATACCTAGATGAGCGTTTTCCTCATCCACCATTGATGCCTGTATACCCGGTTGCTCGTGGTAATAGCCGTCTAATGATGTACCGCATTGAGCGTAACTGGTATTCAGTTGCAGAGAAGATCGTTAAAGGCAACGCTGAAGAATCTGAAGCAGCTCGCGTTAAACTACGCAACGACCTACTGACTCTTGCTCCAATCTTCGCTGAGTATGAATACTTCATGAGCGAAGAGTTTAGCCTAATTGATTGCTACCTAGCTCCGCTACTATGGCGTTTACCTGAGCTTGGTATTGAACTGATTGGCCCTGGTTCTAAAGAACTTAAAGTTTACATGAACCGCGTATTTGAACGTGATTCATTCCTAGCTTCTCTAACTGAAGCTGAGCGCGAGATGCGACTAGTTCGCTAAGCGTTATGGATATTTCAAATATGACACCACGCCGTCCATACATGCTTCGTGCATTTTACGATTGGCTGGTTGATAACGAATTGACTCCCCACCTTGTTGTTGAAGCAACATTACCGGGTGTGCGAGTACCAGAAGAGTTTGTTCAAGATGGTCAGATCATTCTGAACATCGCGCCTCGTGCTGTTGGACAACTTGAACTGGGTAACGAAGCTGTGACGTTTAGTGCACGCTTTAGTGGTCGTCCACACTCTGTGATCGTGCCACTTTATGCTGTACAAGCGATTTACGCTCGTGAGAACGGTGCTGGCACCATGTTTGAACCTGAAGAGGCTTACATGGAAGCGTTCGAAGAAGGGATTGAAGACACTCCTTTTGAAGAACCAGAAAAAGGCCCATCTTTGAGCGTAGCAACGGCAGATGTAGATGCTGAAGAGCCTGACTCAGACCCTGAGCCACCTCGTCCAGCAAAAGGTCGCCCAAGCCTTCGTGTTATCAAATAACGTTAGTTAAATAACGAACCCGAATAAAAAAAGCAGCGACTCGTCGCTGCTTTTTCTTTTTGTACAATACGCTAAAGCTTCAAATAAAACGCTAGTTAACAGCTGTCTCTTCTTCGCCATATTCAAATGCTCGGATCACCTGTTTTACACCAGAGACATTACGCGCCACTTCGGTTGCGATATCCGCATGTTCGCGAGAAACCAGTCCAAGTAGGAAGACCTCTGAATCCTCAGTAATTACCTTCACTTTAATGCCATTCAGTTCAGCATTAGCTAATAGTGCAGATTTCACCTTAGTAGTAATCCAGCTGTCGTTACTGATGGCACTGATCGACAATGGTTGTTTAACACGAACCTGATTGTGGATGCTCTCTACGCCAGCCACATCTTTAGCTTGGCTTTCAAAGGCACGGCGCTCGGCGTCTGTGGTCGCTTGTCCCATCAGTACAACTGAACCTCGGTAAGAGCTCGCAGTGATGCGAACATTGCCACGGTAGGGTTGTTTATTGGTGATGGCTGCGACTTCAAATTCGATATTGTTGTCGTTCCAAATTTCTTTGGTGGTTCGAGTATCAGTGACTAAGTTCGCTGTGGTTGCTGCACCAGCAATGAAAATGCCAGCACAACCAGATAGGGACAGTGTAAGTAGCGAAACACTAATCAGCTTAAACAGCCTCATAGAGGTTAATGATTTCATTGTGATGCTCCGTATATCACTCTTCGTGAGCTGGGAAGAGAACTTGATCGATTAGGTCACATAGGCAGTGCAGTGTCACCATGTGTACTTCATGAATGCGCGCGGTACGGTGTGAAGGGATACGAATCTCTACATCGTGTTCACCAAGTAAACCTGCCATTTCACCACCATCTTTACCCGTAAAGGCGATAATGGTCATGTCACGAGTTACTGCCGCTTCCATTGCCTTGATGATGTTCTTGCTGTTACCGCTGGTAGAGATAGCTAACAGGATATCGCCAGTTTGACCAAACGCGCGTACCTGCTTAGAGAAGATCTCTTCATAGTGGTAGTCGTTAGCAACTGCCGTTAGCGTGGTGTTGTCTGCCATTAGCGCCATCGCTGGAAGGCTAGGGCGCTCGGTTTCAAAGCGATTAAGTAGGCACGACACAAATTGCTGAGCATTCGACGCCGAACCACCGTTACCACAACAAAGAATTTTGTTTCCGTTAAGCAAGGTCGCAACCATGGCTTGAGCGGCATGCGTGATTGCGTCTGGCAGGGCTTCTGCAGCCGCAATTTGGATTTGAATACTTTCTGTAAAACTTTCTTTAATGCTGTCTAGCATGTTTATCCTTGGGTAATCGCGTTTTGAATCCAATTGATATTGTCATTCGGCCCTTCAATGGCAACGATATCAAATCTGAAATCTGTAGAGTGCACCGACAGGCCTTGCTGCATCAGCCAAATATTAGCTGTTTTGAGTAGCTTCTGTGACTTCTTGGCTGTCACCATTTCTGCGGCATGTCCGTAGCGGGTTTGCTTGCGGTATTTTACCTCGGCAAACACAATCGTGTTGTTATGGCGCATTATAAGATCAATCTCGCCACATTTTGCTATGAAGTTTTCTTGAATTAACGATAAACCGTGGTTAATCAGATAAGATTTTGCCACGGCCTCGTATTTATCACCCACCTGTTTGTGGGTGATAGTTGGTTTCGCTAAGAACGTTCGGCTAAAAAGCCCCATGCTCTGCCCAGCTGATTTCACGTTGAACAACACAGTTGTTGTCGATAGTGAGCACACCTGTTTCACCAGGAATGCTGTAACCCTGAACGGCCTTCATCTGTGGAAGAGCATCCATTAGGTAGTAAGCATCCATCCCTAACGCTTGCAGACGTTTTTGGCCATTTGAGTATGACGGCCATAGGTCGTTTAGCTCTTTGTTAAGCTCGTTCTTGTTCTCAACCAATAGTGGGATATCGCTGTAGAACACACCTGTCAGGTCTTCATACTGCTTATCACCGCTGTTGCTGCGTGAGTTTGAGAACAGAGCAGGCTGGCTAGCATCTGGGTTAATCGCCACTTCAATGAAAGGCTTGATCAGCGTTAGCTCTGAGTTTTTCGCCACAATGTACACTGAATCGATATCACGACGGCTACGCGGCTCAGTTTCTAGGTCAAGGTTAAGCAGACCATCCATTTGAGCGATACGTTGTTGGCTCTCTTGTAAGCCAAATACCTGATTCACATTACGTTGTAGTTGACGCTTGTCTGAGAATAAGCTGATTGCTACATCATTACTGCTGTATTTTTTCCACTCTTCTTTAAACGCTTGTTCAACGCGATCACCTAAACGTCCTTTTGGAGCAAGGATAAGCGGGTACTTGTAGCCTTGAGCAAAAAGATGCTTCGCTGCTTGAGCGACTTCTTGTTCAGGCGATAGAGCGAGATAGCAAATATTGGTATCAGGTTCTAGTTGCGTTGGAATGTTCAGAGCTAGAGCCGGAATCGAGTTCTCGTGGTTTTTCTGTGCTTGCTGAAGCTTAGTTATGTTGCTCTTAATTAGCGGGCCAACAATGAAATCAACGTTGTTCTCTTCCAGTGTCGCTTTAATCTCAGCAGCACTTTGCACATTGGTATCCATGACTGTCAGCGTTGCATCTTCTTCGCGTTCTTTGTCGTTCATCATCGCAAAGATGAAGCCATCACGTACCAGTTGTGCTTGCTTACCGTATTTACCCGTTAGCGGCAGCAACAGTGCAGTGCTGGTTGGCTTGCTGATCTCTAGCGCCAAGATGTCGGTGATCGCCTGAGGTGTGTAAGTCGCAGCTGGGTGCTGAGGATTCTCGGCTAACCAATCAGACAGGGTTTCCTGCAGGTTTGGAAGATTCGAGTTCAGCGTCTTCATGTAGATAGCCAGTTGTAACCAACCAGAAAGCACATCTTCTGTCGGCGATGTTTTCAGTTCTAGAATCTCGTATTGAGAGTAGCTATTCAGGTTTTGCCAAATACGGTCGGCAGTTTGCTGTTGAAGCTCTTCGTCAGCTTCTAGGTACTCTGAATAGAGCACTAACTCACGGCTTGCCTCGAAATACTCACTCTTCATCTCTGAGATGTTCGCGCGTAGCTCGTGATAATCTTTCCACTGTTCGTCAGGTAGCTTCCACCAAGGCTGAAAGTTCAGTTGGCTATAAGCTTGATCAGGCTGTGAGTTATTGACTAACAGCTGAGCGCGAGCCAATTGCCATTCTGCCTGTTGAACTTCACTCAGCTCTTGTTTAGCCAAGCGTTTGATAAGCAATGTTGCTTGATCGGTTTTTCCAGCTTGCACAGAAGCTTTAAGCGCCATGATTAACCAGTCGTTTTGTAGACTTCCTTTGCTACTATCCGCCTGCATCATGTAACTTTCAGTTGATTGCGCTGGATCTAGTGTAATATCAACGCTCGTTGGTGCTTGAGGACCTGAAGAACAAGCCGCCAATGTAATTGCTAATGCAATTGGAGTTAGTAAGCGTGGTACACTGAGTCTCTTATGGTTCATCGTTGCCATGAGTTCTTTAAATTCCGTATAAATTTGTATCTATATTAATCGTTGAAGTGATGGTAAACAAATGACAGATAACAAAACCTTGCTCACAGAGAGCCCAACTCTCTACATTGTGCCAACCCCAATCGGAAATTTGGGAGATATCACTCAAAGAGCAATTGAAATTTTATCAAGTGTCGATGTTATTGCAGCCGAAGACACACGCCACACGGGTAAGCTGCTTGCTCACTTCAATATATCAACCAGAACGTTCGCTTTACATGATCATAATGAACAAACTAAAGCGCAAGTTCTAGTCGAAAGGTTATTAGAAGGTCAGTCTATCGCATTAGTCTCTGATGCGGGTACACCTTTAATCAGTGACCCAGGTTACCATCTTGTATCACAATGTCGTCAAGCGGGTGTGAGAGTTGTGCCACTTCCTGGCGCTTGTGCTGTGATTACGGCGTTGAGTGCGTCTGGTTTGCCATCTGATCGTTTCAGCTTTGAAGGCTTTTTACCTCCAAAGAGCAAAGGTCGTAAAGATAAGTTCTTAGAGATCGCGAAAGCAGAGCGAACGTGTATCTTCTACGAATCACCTCACCGCATCTCAGACTCTCTACAAGACATGCTTGAGATCTTAGGCCCAGACCGCGAAGTGGTATTAGCGCGTGAGCTGACTAAGACATTCGAAACCATTCAAGGATTGCCATTGGGTGAGCTTATTGAGTGGATTGAAGAAGATTCGAACCGTAAGCGCGGTGAGATGGTGTTACTGATTCATGGTCATCGTGAAGAAGCGAGCACAGAACTGCCAGACGAAGCGACTCGTACGCTGGGTATCCTAACTAAAGAGTTACCTCTTAAAAAAGCGGCGGCAATGACAGCTGAAATCTACAACCTGAAAAAGAATGCGTTATACAAGTGGGGCCTTGAGCACTTAGATGGTTAAGGCTGAATAGGTAAATAGCTGCTCAGTGTATAAGTTGCTAGAGCGCTATTTCAAAGCTTGTGAGGAATGAGGGCAAACCCTTCATTCCTCTTTTTTTGCCTAGATTGTGTGAAATTCATGCGTTTACTTAGCGGTTTGCAGCATATTTGTGATCTCGCTAGACACTGCACTCTAATCTCTATACAATCCGCCCTCGGAGTTGAACGGGTAATCGCTGCTTTGCTGATGTCCTTCGGGAGACTGACGTTGAGGTCCTTCGGGAAACTGACGTTGAAGTCCTTCGGGAGACTGGCAGAGGGGAGGAACGTCCGGGCTCCATAGAGCAGGGTGCCAGATAACGTCTGGGGGGCGCGAGCCCACGACAAGTGCAGCAGAGAGAAGACCGCCGATGGCCTCATTTCTTCGGAAGAGGCACAGGTAAGGCTGAAAGGGTGCGGTAAGAGCGCACCGTGCGACTGGCAACAGTTCGTAGCAAGGTAAACTCCACCCGGAGCAAGATCAAATAGGCCCTCACATTGCGTTGCTCGCGTATGGGGGCGGGTAGATTGCTTGAGCCTGTGAGCGATTGCAGGCCTAGACGAATGGTTACCGCCGCGCAAGCGGAACAGAACCCGGCGTATGTGTCAACTCCACCTATCTAAAGAACCCATCATTACTTAACGGTAGTGATGGGTTTTTTGCTTTATATTGACGTAAATTATTTAGATTTCCTTAGAATCCTTCATCCTGATATGAGCTTGGGTCAAAAATTCCCAAAGCCTATACACAATATGGTGGAGATACAGCGCGAAATCAGTACACTAAAACGTTAACAGAACAAATTATTGCCGAACTATTGGCTCAATCCACTCACTGAGAAGACTATGACAGAAGCATTCAAACATATTTCAGTATTGCTTAACGAATCTATTGACGGACTTGCGATCAAACCTGACGGTACCTACATCGATGGTACTTTTGGCCGTGGTGGTCACAGCCGTACAATCCTGTCTAAACTGGGCGAGAATGGACGACTCTTTAGTATCGACCGCGATCCACAAGCGATTGCAGAAGCACAAAAGATTGATGACCCTCGCTTTACGATTATTCACGGCCCTTTCTCAGGTATGGCTGAATATGCAGAGCGTTATGACTTAGTCGGTCAAGTGGATGGCGTTTTACTGGATTTAGGTGTTTCTTCACCACAGTTAGATGATGCAGAACGTGGCTTTAGCTTTATGAAAGACGGCCCGCTTGATATGCGTATGGATCCAACGTCAGGCATTCCTGTCTCTCAGTGGTTGGTTGAAGCGGATCTAGATGACATCACATGGGTTATTCGTGAGTTTGGTGAAGACAAACACGCTCGTCGTATCGCGAAAGGCATCATTGCTTATCAAGAAAACGAAGAGAACGAACCGTTAACGCGTACTGGCCAGTTGGCTAAGCTTATCTCTGATGTGGCTCCAAAGAGCTTCAAAGAGAAAAAGCACCCAGCGACACGTGCTTTCCAAGCATTCCGCATCTACATCAACAGTGAACTTGAAGAGATCGATACGGCACTAAAAGGCGCGGCAAGCATTCTTGCTCCTGAAGGCCGTTTGTCTGTTATCAGCTTCCACTCACTTGAAGATCGCATGGTGAAACGCTTTATCCGTAAAGAGAGCCAAGGCCCTCAAGTTCCACACGGCTTACCTTTGACTGAAGAGCAGATCAAAGCGCTAGGCAGTGCTGATCTTAAGCCAGTAGGTAAGGCGATCAAACCATCGAAAGGCGAAGTGGATGAGAATACTCGTTCACGTAGCTCAGTATTACGAATCGCAGAAAAGCTATAGTCAATGAAGACCTCCAAACCAAACTTAACCAAGATAATATTTTTTGATTTGATCTCCGTGGGTAAAGTCCCATTGGTGCTTCTTATCTGTATCTTCGCGAGTGCGATGGGGGTCGTTCTTACGACACATATGTCACGTCAGGCGATCACGCAAAAAGACATGGCATTAGTGGAGCGAGAACAGCTTGATGATGAGTGGCGAAATTTAATGCTTGAAGAGACGGCTTTGGCTGAACACAGCCGTGTTCAAGCATCGGCGAAACGAGAGCTAGACATGAAACGTCCAGACTCTGACAAAGAAGTTGTGATCACACTGAAATGACCGGTAAAAAGGAAAAAGCACCCGCGAAAACCGTTAAGAAACCAACGAAAGAGCGTGTGAAGAGCGAAAAGGATTCGGATCCCATTCTGATTAAATGGCGTTTTAACGTTGTTATTGCTTTCGTGTTTCTTGCCTTTGCTGCACTCGTAGGTCGTGTGGCTTACATCCAAATCATTGAACCAGATAATTTAATTCGTCAGGGTGACCTTCGCTCGGTACGTGTTAAAGCTATTCCTTCCGCTCGCGGTATTATCTCTGACCGCAATGGCGAACCGCTTGCTGTGAGTGTTCCGGTAGAAGCGGTATGGGCCGACCCTAAGACCATTTTCGATAAAAATGGCATGGCTCAAATTGATCGTTGGTATGCGTTAGCCGATGTACTTGGCCTAGAACGTCAATCGATGATCGACAAGATCTCTAGCAACAAATCCCGCCGATTTATTTATTTACAAAGACAAGTTAGCCCTGCGATGGCTAAGTACATTCGTGAGCTAAAGCTGGTGGGTGTTGGCCTTAAAGCTGAATCTCGACGTTATTACCCAGCAGGCGAAGTCAGTGCGCACCTTATTGGTGTGACCGGAATAGATGGTCACGGCCTAGAAGGCGTTGAGCGCAGCTATGATAAATGGCTAACGGGCGAGGCGGGTAAGCGAACTATCCGTAAAGACCGTTACGGGCGTGTTGTTGAAAACATTGCTCTAGAAGAGCGTGAAGAGGGTAAGCCTCTTGAATTAACGATCGATCAACGATTACAAGCCATTGCGTATCGAGCAATTAAGCAGGCCGTGGCCGATCATAAGGCGACTTCTGGCTCTGCGATTTTATTAGATGTAAAAACCGGTGCCGTGTTGGCTATGGTTAATGCCCCTTCATACAACCCGAACAATCGTGCTGACTTACAAAGTTTTAAAATGCGTAACCGCGTGCTGACCGATGCGATGGAGCCCGGCTCTACAGTAAAACCGTTTGTGGTTTTGGCAGCCTTAGAGAACGGTACCGCAGACCCAGATATCGTTATTGATACTGGCAATGGCATCATGCAAATCGGTGGTAGCCGTGTACGAGACTCTTCTAAAGTGGGTAAGGCTGACTTAGCTTTGATCCTCAAGAAGTCGAGTAACATCGGTGTGGCGAAATTGGCACTTAACATGCCACTAGAAGCCTTACTTGGAATGTACAGCTCTGTTGGTCTAGGCGAGATGTCTGGTCTGAACTTAATCGGTGAAACCAGTGGTATTTTCCCGAATCGACGTCGTTGGTCTAAGTTTGAAATTGCTACCTTATCATTCGGTTATGGCTTGTCGGTTACGCCGATGCAATTAGCGCATGCTTATGCGACGTTGGCTAACAAAGGCATGTATGAACCGATTCATATTATTAAGAGTAACGACCAAGATTTTTCAAAGCAGATCATCAAGCGCGAGAACGCGGAACTGGTGTTGAATATGCTAGAAGGGGTGACTCAAAAAGGCGGTACGGCAACAAGAGCTGCTGTACCAGGTTACCGAGTTGCAGCCAAAACGGGTACATCTCGTAAGGCTGAAGCGGGCGGGTACAGTGATGAATACATTGCGATCACCGCAGGCTTTGCCCCTGTTAGTGACCCAAGAGTGGCGCTGGTTGTTGTGGTCAATGAACCTCAGGGTGACCTTTACTATGGCGGTTCAGTTGCAGCCCCCGTTTTTTCTGAAATCATGAAGGGTGCACTGCAAATACTCAATGTCCCTGCTGATGAAAACAAATTTCAAGAATAGAGCCAATCAGGATTCAATATGAGTAATAGCCTCACGCTGTCATCTTTACTTTCTCCTTGGGGAGACTTCAGTTCTTCTGAGCTAGATGCGATTGCTGTTGAGCAGTTGGAGTTAGATAGCCGTGCGATCAAGGACGGTGATACCTTTGTTGCCATTGTTGGACATGCCGTTGATGGTCGTCGCTTTATCGATAAAGCCATCGCTCAAGGCGCGAAAGCCGTCATTGCACAGGCTGGTGATGACAAAGCTCATGGCTTGGTTGAGTGGTTAAATTCAGTTCCTGTTGTTTATGTAGCAGAGCTCAATTCAATTCTCTCTGAACTGGCTGGCCGAGTTTATTCTTCTCAGGCGACCAAACTGATAGGTGTTACTGGCACCAATGGCAAAACCACCATCACTCAATTGATTGCTCAGTGGTTAGATCTCGTTGGTCAACGCTCTGCGGTAATGGGCACTACAGGTAATGGCTTCTTAGATAATCTAAAAACAGCAGCGAACACTACCGGCAGCGCGATTGAAATACAGCGCACGCTGAGTGAGTTGGCTGAAGAAAAAGCCGTTTATACCGCGATGGAAATCTCTTCTCATGGTTTGGTTCAAGGCCGAGTAAAAGCATTGGATTTTGAGGTTGGTGTATTTACTAACCTGAGCCGTGATCACCTTGATTACCACGGCACAATGGAAGAGTACGCATTGGCTAAGAAAAGCCTGTTTACTCAACATAAATGCAAACATGCAGTGATCAATGTAGATGATGAAGTAGGTAAAGCGTGGATGTCAGACTTGTCCAATGCGATAGCGGTTTCATTGCTTCCGTTGTCTGGTTACCAACAGTCGGTGTGGGCCTCTGATGTCGCTTATGCAGAGACAGGCATCAAACTCAATTTTGATGGTAGCTGGGGGCAAGGTCAGCTTTCGGTTCCTTTAATTGGTCAGTTCAACGCATCAAATGTGTTGGTTGCTTTCGCGACTCTGCTTTCACTGGGCATCGACAAGCAAATCTTGGTCGACACCGCGCCTCAGCTTCAACCTGTGATTGGTCGCATGGAACTGTTCCAAGTACCAAACAAAGCAAAAGTCGTTGTCGATTACGCACATACACCAGACGCACTAGAGAAAGCATTGGCGGCACTGCGTGTACACTGCTCTGGAAAACTATGGGCAATCTTTGGCTGTGGTGGTGATCGAGATACCGGCAAGCGCCCAATGATGGCGGTAACGGCTGAGCAGTTCGCCGACAAAATTATTATTTCAGATGACAACCCTCGCAGCGAAGATCCTGCTTTGATTGTTAAAGACATGCTAGCTGGCTTAAGCGAACCTGAATCTGCATTCGTCGAGCACGATCGCTATCAAGCGGTTAAGTTTGCTCTAGAACAGGCTGGCAGTAATGACATTATTCTTTTGGCTGGTAAAGGCCATGAGGATTACCAAGTATTGAAAGACGAAACGATCCATTACTCAGATCGCGAGTCTGCGCTCCAACTTTTAGGTATTTCATAATGATTGATGTATCACTCGAGCAGATCTGCTCAGCGGTGAGCGGTCAGCTGATTGAGGCTGGCAAGTCGAGCAATAGTGTTATTAATGCGGTTTCTACTGACACTCGCACTGTTGAAGAAGGTGCACTGTTTGTTGCTCTTGTTGGTGAACGTTTTGATGCGCATGACTTTTGTCATCAAGCGGTAGAAGCTAATGCGAGCGCGTTGTTAGTCGAACTAAAACTTGACCTAAATATTACTCAAGTTGTTGTTGAAGACACTAAACTTGCTTTAGGTCAGCTAAGTGCTTGGATTCACGAGCAATGTAACGTTCTAACTATGGCGATTACAGGCAGCTGCGGTAAGACGACCGTTAAAGAGATGGTCGCGAGTATTCTACAACAACGTGGCAAGGTGCTGTTTACAGCGGGTAACTTCAACAATGATATTGGTGTACCGCTAACTCTGCTACGCAGTGAGCCAAGCGATGACTATGCGGTGATTGAATTAGGCGCTAACCATATCGGTGAAATTGCTTACACTACTCAGCTAGTGAAACCACAGGTTGCTTTGGTGAACAATGTCGCTGCGGCACACTTAGAAGGTTTTGGTTCTATTGATGGTGTGAAGCAAGCGAAAGGTGAAATCTTTCAGGGGCTTGCTGCTGGTGATACTGCTATTGTTAATCTAGATAGCAACGGTGGTGACTTTTGGAATGACGTACTTGCAGATAAAACGGTGCTGACATTTTCAGAAAGCGATAATGCTGCGGATTACTTTGCTAAGAATATTCGCATCAATGAGCAAGGTGAAGCTTGCTTTGATATGCAGACACCGCAAGGTGCAATGGCAGTCGAACTTGGCATTATTGGTCAGCACAACGTGGCAAATGCGTTGGCAGCTGCAGCGTTAAGCACTCAATTTGGTGCCACGCTTGAGGAAATAAAAAGCGGTTTAGCAAACCTTATCTCGGTTAAAGGTCGAGTTGAGGTTCAACAATTAAGTCAGAATATTAAGCTGATAGATGACAGTTATAACGCCAGCGTACCTGCAATGAAGGCAGCAGCAAAATTGCTGTCGAGCTTCAAAGGTCAACGTTGGTTGATTTTAGGCAATATGGCTGAATTAGGCGACGAAAGCCTTGCACTTCACCGTCAAGTCGGTGAATATGCTGCCCCATTCGCTTTTGAGCATGTACTCACTTACGGTGATGATACCAAGGTGATTAGTGAGGTCTGTAATGGGACTCACTTTGCAACGCATCAAGCGATGATCGCGCACATAGAGCAGCACTTAAGCTTGCCAGAAAACGCGTCACATACCTTGTTGGTCAAAGGCGCGAATAGTGCAGGAATGAGTAAAATAGCCGCTGCTTTAAAGGAGAACTTTTCATGATAATTTGGCTTGCAGAGCTACTACAGCCACACTTTTCTTTCTTCCGTTTGTTCGAATACCTATCGTTTCGTGCAATCGCGAGTATTCTGACAGCTTTGTGTCTGTCGCTGTGGATGGGACCTCGTTTAATTGAGCGTCTGCAAATGCTACAAATTGGCCAAGTTGTTCGTAATGACGGCCCAGAATCTCACTTCAGCAAACGTGGTACGCCAACCATGGGCGGTGTGATGATCCTTGCTGCAATCATTATTACAGTATTGATGTGGGCTGATCTTTCAAACCCTTACGTTTGGGCTGTTCTAGTTGTCCTTGGTGGTTACGGTGCGGTCGGTTTTGTTGATGACTATCGTAAAGTCGTTCGTAAGAACACCGATGGCTTGATTGCGCGTTGGAAGTATTTCTGGCAATCAGCGATTGCATTGGTTGTGGCATTTGCTCTGTATGCTCACGGTCACGACACCGCTGCAACGCAATTGGTTGTTCCTTTCTTCAAAGATGTGATGCCACAGCTTGGTTTACTGTACATTGTACTAACTTACTTTGTTATTGTGGGTACCAGTAACGCGGTAAACCTAACGGATGGCCTAGATGGCTTGGCGATCATGCCAACGGTTATGGTTGCGGCTGGCTTTGCTGTTATCGCTTGGGCGACAGGTAACGTTAACTTCGCGGCATACTTACACATTCCATACATCCCATACACCTCTGAACTGGTTGTGGTATGTACTGCTATCGTAGGTGCTGGCCTTGGTTTCCTATGGTTTAACACTTACCCAGCACAAGTATTCATGGGCGATGTTGGCTCTCTAGCACTGGGTGGTGCATTGGGTGTGATTGCTGTGTTGGTTCGCCAAGAGTTGGTACTGGTTATCATGGGCGGTGTGTTTGTAATGGAGACCCTGTCAGTAATCCTGCAGGTAGGCTCTTACAAATTGCGTGGCCAGCGTATTTTCCGTATGGCACCGATTCATCACCACTATGAGCTTAAAGGTTGGCCTGAACCGCGCGTAATCGTGCGCTTCTGGATCATCTCAATGGTATTAGTACTGGTTGGCCTAGCGACACTGAAAGTTCGTTAATCCTATGCGAGCCTCTGAGTAGAGGCTCTTTAAAACTATTAAGAGCATCTTGTTTAAATGGAACGTTGGCAAAATATTCAAAATGTAGTGGTTGTGGGGCTCGGTATTACCGGGCTCTCTGTCGTTAAACATCTCGTAAAATATCAGCCTCACACTCATGTGAAGGTAATCGATACGCGAGAACTACCGCCGGGCAGAGAGTCTTTGCCTGAATCGGTAGAGCTGCATTCTGGAAGCTGGAATACCCAATGGTTGGCTGAGGCTGATTTAGTGGTAGCTAATCCAGGTATCGCCTTAGCGACCCCAGAAATTCAAGATGTGCTTCAAGCGGGAACGCCTGTTGTCGGTGACATCGAGTTGTTTGGCTGGGCGGTGAATAAACCGGTCGTGGCGATTACTGGCTCAAATGGCAAGAGTACGGTGACTGACCTTACTGGTGTGCTTGCTAAAGCGGCTGGCCTTAACGTCGGTGTCGGTGGCAATATTGGAATTCCGGCTTTAGACCTTCTTGAGCTTGATGCAGATTTATATGTTCTTGAGCTCTCAAGCTTCCAGTTAGAAACTACATCGAACCTAAACCTTGCTGCAGCAGCCTTTTTGAACCTGTCAGAAGATCACATGGATCGCTATCAGGGTATGGCTGATTATCGCGAGGCTAAGTTAAGAATCTTTAATAACGCGCAGTGTGCGATTGTAAATCGCGAAGACAAAGAGACTTACCCAGACCACACAATGCCATTGGTGACATTTGGACTCGATGACCAAGAGTTTGGTGTATCGACGATTGATGGCACTGAGTGGTTAATCGATAACGGTAAACCAGTACTTGCTACTCAAGATTTAACATTGGTTGGACGTCATAATGTGGCGAATGCGTTAGTCTCTTTAGCATTATTGAAGCAAGTTGGTATTGATTACAGCAAAAGCCTTGAAGCTTTGAAAGCTTACAATGGTTTGACTCATCGCTGCCAAGTGGTGGCTGACAAGCGCGAAATCAAATGGGTTAACGACTCAAAAGCAACCAACGTAGCGAGCACATTAGCGGCTCTGTCCGGTTTAGAGTACCAAGGTACTTTGTATCTCTTGGTTGGTGGCGTTGGTAAAGGTGCTGACTTTAGCGAGCTTAAACCTGTATTAACGCAACTAGAGCGTGTTCAGTTGTGTTGCTTCGGTGAAGATGCTGCGCAATTTATGCCGCTGCATCCATCAGCTCAAAAGTTCGAGACCATGCAGCAGATAATCGAATCTATCTCACCACAACTGGTGGCTGGAGATATGGTGATGTTGTCTCCTGCGTGCGCGAGCTTCGATCAATTTAATAATTTCATGGCGAGAGGTGACGCGTTCACTGACCTTGCTCATGAGTATGCCTAACGTGTTGAAGGACTAACATTCAGTGCAAAGAGTGAAAGAGATCAATCAATCTATTTGGCAATGGCTTAACCGTGCCACACCAGAGGCGCTCTACGATCGTCAATTGGTATGGATTGCTCTTGGACTGATGCTGACGGGCTTGGTAATGGTAACGTCGGCTTCGTTCCCAATCAGTGCTCGTTTAACCGATCAGCCGTTTCACTTTATGTTCCGTCATGCCATCTTCCTTGTGTTGGCGTTAGGTGTGTCCAGTGTCATATTGCAGATTCCGATGCAACGCTGGTTTCAATACAGTATGTACTTACTGGGCTTGTCCTTCTTCTTGCTGATCGTGGTATTAGCGGTCGGTAAGTCAGTTAACGGTGCATCGCGTTGGATCCCTCTCGGCCTATTTAACCTTCAGCCAGCCGAAGTCGCTAAGCTATCACTGTTTATCTTTATGGCGGGCTACTTGGTTCGAAAACAAGACGAAGTGAGGAAAACCTTCTTCGGTGGTTTCGGTAAACCTATCATGGTGTTTGGCGCCTTTGCTGTGTTGCTGCTCGGTCAACCCGATTTAGGTACCGTAGTCGTAATGTTGGTGACTCTGTTCGGCATGTTATTTATCGCTGGTGCCAAACTTTCGCAGTTTATTGCCTTGATGGTGGCGGGCATTGCCGCCGTTGTTGGCTTGATTGTCATAGAACCTTACCGTGTTCGACGTGTGACCTCCTTCTGGGAACCTTGGAATGACCCGTTCGGCAGTGGCTACCAGTTAACTCAATCATTGATGGCGTTCGGTCGTGGTGATTGGATGGGACAGGGGCTTGGCAACTCAATTCAAAAACTCGAATACCTACCGGAAGCGCATACCGACTTTGTATTTGCGGTCTTGGCAGAAGAGCTTGGTTTCGTCGGTGTTACTTTAGTGTTGATGCTGATCTTTAGCTTGGTGTTTAAAGCCATTTTTATTGGCAAAAAAGCCTTCGATAACGACCAAGTGTTCAGTGGCTATTTGGCTTTCGGTATTGGTATTTGGTTTGCTTTTCAAACGCTTGTTAACGTAGGCGCTGCTTCAGGTATTGTTCCAACTAAAGGTCTAACCTTACCGTTGATCAGTTATGGTGGTTCAAGTCTTATCGTGATGTCGGTGGCGGTTTCTATGCTGCTGCGTATCGATCACGAATGCCGGATACAACAAAAAGAACAAGCCGACAATCAAAACGAATTAGTAGAATAAGAATCTAACGTGATGAAACAAAACAAAAAACTTTTAGTGATGGCTGGTGGTACTGGCGGTCACGTTTTCCCAGGGTTAGCGGTAGCTAAAAAGCTTCAGCAGCAAGGTTGGGAAATTCGCTGGTTAGGAACCGCTGACAGAATGGAAGCGGATTTAGTGCCAAAGCATGGTATTGAAATCGACTTCATCAAGGTGAAAGGCCTTCGAGGTCAAGGTATTAGCAAGCTAATTAAAGCGCCGTTCCAGATTATCAATGCCATACTTCAAGCAAGGCAGCATATCAAAGCATGGCAGCCAGATGTGGTGCTTGGTATGGGCGGCTACGTAAGTGGTCCCGGCGGTATCGCGGCATGGTTGTCTGGTATTCCGGTGGTACTGCATGAGCAAAATGCAGTGGCAGGTTTAACGAATCAATGGCTGTCTAAAATTGCTAAGAAGGTATTCCAAGCTTTCCCTGGTGCATTTCCTACTGCGGAAGTGGTTGGTAACCCTGTACGTGAAGATGTGGTTGCCTTAGCTGAACCAGAGCTACGCATGGCTGAGCGTGACGGCGATATCCGTATATTAGTGATGGGCGGTAGCCAAGGCGCTAAGATCCTTAATGATACTTTGCCAGTGACGATGGCGAAGCTTGGCGAAGGCTTCACAGTGATGCACCAAGCGGGCAAGAACAACCAACAACAAGTCATTGAGCAATACAAATCACATTCTGTAGATAATGTTCAAGTGACTGAATTTATTGATGATGTGGCGCAAGCTTATGAGTGGGCAGATCTATTAGTGTGTCGCTCAGGAGCATTAACCGTATCAGAAGTGTCTGCGGCGGGTGTGGGCTCTATCTTCGTTCCGTTTATGCACAAAGACAGACAACAAGCGCTGAACGCCGATCACTTAGTTGAGTGTGGCGCAGCGTTAATGATTGAACAGCCTCAACTGACGGCTGATAAGCTAGCGAACACGATCGCCGAGCTTGATAGAAATGAATTAAAAATGATGGCAACAAAAGCTCGTCAAGCAGCCAAGCTTGATGCTGATGTGACCGTCGCTGAAGCGATTAAAGCTTTAGCAAAATAATGAGATTGAATTGATGACGATTGAACATACCCAAGACTTAGCGCAAATCCGTGCAATGGTGCCAGAGATGCGCCGTGTTAAATCTATCCACTTCATTGGTATTGGTGGTGCAGGCATGAGCGGGATCGCTGAAGTCCTGCTAAATGAAGGCTACCAAATCACAGGTTCTGATATTGCTCAAAACCCAGTGACTGATCGTTTAGTCAGCAAGGGCGCGACCGTTTACATTGGTCACCAAGCAAGTAACGTTGCCGATGCAAGTGTGGTGGTGGTATCAACCGCTATCAACGAAGAAAACCCAGAGATTATTGCCGCTCGTGAAGCGCGTACCCCTATTGTTCGTCGTGCAGAAATGCTGGCTGAGCTGATGCGTTTTCGTCATGGCATTGCTGTGGCAGGTACGCACGGTAAAACAACAACAACGGCTTTGGTTACACAAATTTATTCTGAAGCTGGCTTAGATCCAACCTTCGTCAACGGTGGTTTGGTGAAAAGTGCAGGCACAAACGCACGTCTAGGGTCGAGCCGTATCCTTATCGCTGAAGCTGACGAAAGTGATGCGTCATTCTTACATCTGCAACCAATGGTTAGTATTGTAACTAACATTGAAGCGGATCATATGGATACCTATGGCGGCGACTTCGAAACGCTAAAGCAGACGTTTATCGATTTCCTACATAACCTACCGTTCTACGGCCAGGCTGTGATGTGTGTAGATGACCCAGTAGTACGCGAGCTTATCCCTCAGGTAAGCCGCCAAGTGATTACTTACGGTTTCTCCGAAGATGCGGACATTCGCATTGAAAACTACGTACAAGAAGGTCAGCAAGGCAAGTTTACGGTTGTGCGTGAAGGCAAAGCGAACCTAGATATTACGTTGAACATTCCAGGTCGCCACAACGCACTGAATGCATCAGCGGCGATTGCGGTAGCGACTGAAGACGACATCAGCGATGAAGCGATTCTAAAAGCGATGGCGGGAACGGAAGGTACTGGTCGTCGTTTCGATCATCTTGGAGAGTACGAAACGGGTAAAGGCGTCGCGATGTTGGTCGATGATTACGGTCATCACCCAACGGAAGTGGATGTGACGATTCAAGCGGCTCGCAGTGGCTGGACTGACAAACGTCTTGTAATGATCTTCCAACCGCACCGCTACAGCCGAACACGTGATTTATATGATGATTTTGCGAACGTTCTTGAACAAGTTGATGTCTTAATCTTATTAGATGTGTATTCAGCTGGTGAGAAACCAATTGCAGGGGCTGACGGACGTTCATTAAGTCGAACCATTCGTGGGCGTGGTAAGATTGATCCAATCTTTGTTGCTGATATCAACACACTGCCATCGGTTCTAGCGAACGTAATTCAAGGCGGCGACCTTGTTTTAACGCAGGGTGCAGGTGATGTTGGTCGTGTAGCTAAGCAACTTGAATCGCTACAATTAGACATTAATCAAATGCGGAACGCGTAACAGAATAGCGTCTACATACTGTGGTCGATCGCTCACTTCTTGCGATTGACCTAAAATTGACCAAAAATCTTATTATCAACGTTTGATAGTTTGATTTTGCTCAGTATAATTCATAGGTTAAAGTAAGTGCTTTTACCTCTATTACGAAGATAGGGAATAGAATTGCGAACCAACGACAGGGAATGCGGGCTTTGGTAGAAAGTACTTTTAGCGAAAACCGCCACCTATTCAGTTTACCGTCGCTCAAGAAACACGCCTTAGGCGGGTCTTTTTTTGTCATGGTATTGCTATTCATTGGGTTTCTTTTCTATACCACACTGACTTGGATGTGGGACGATCAGCGATTGCCTCTCTCCAAAATAGTACTTCAAGGCGACTTAACTTACGTAACCGCTGGTGATGTTCAACATGCCTTTGGCGAGCTTGAACACATTGGAACATTTATGTCACAAGACATCGGCGTGTTGCAAGACAGTTTAGAAGCGTTACCTTGGGTATCTGTTGTCTCTATTCGTAAGCAGTGGCCAGACACAATAAAAGTATTTTTGACTGAGTACCATGCGGCAGCAATCTGGAACGGTAACATGCTGCTGAATGATGATGGTCAGGTGTTCAATGGTGATATCGGCCTCTTGAAGGGCGATAGAGTTAAGCTTTACGGCCCAGACGGCACCAGCCAAGAAGTGATAGAAAAGTGGCGACAGATAACCCCTTTGATTAACAGCCTAGGGTTAACCGTTACCTCGCTCGTTCTCAATGAGCGTCGCGCTTGGCAAATAATCCTAGATAACGGTATCCGTTTAGAACTAGGTAAAGATTCTTTAGATGAGCGTGTTGAACGCTTCATTTCGCTTTACAACGAGTTAGGTAGTAAGGCGAATCAAGTGAGCTACATCGACCTCAGGTATGATACGGGAGCCGCTGTAGGCTGGTTTCCAGAGCAAGAGTTAGAAGAGAGCACAGATGACTAAGACCGCAGATGACAACATAATCGTTGGTCTTGATATAGGCACTGCGACCATATCAGCTCTGGTTGGTGAAATATTGCCTGATGGTCAAATCAATATCATTGGTTCTGGGCAAAGCCCATCCAGAGGTATGGATAAAGGTGGTGTAAACGACCTAGAGTCGGTAGTTAAGTCGGTTCAGCGAGCTATTGATCAAGCAGAGTTGATGGCGGAATGCCAAATCAGCAATGTGTTTATCTCGCTATCGGGCAAACATATCGCAAGCCGAATTGAAAAAGGCATGGGCACAATCTCTGATGAAGAGGTGTCTCAAGACGATATGGATCGAGCGATCCATACCGCAAAATCAATTAAAATAGGTGATGAGCAGAGAATTCTGCACGTGATCCCACAAGAATTTACCATCGATTATCAAGAAGGGATTAAGAACCCACTTGGCTTATCTGGTGTTCGAATGGAAGTCAGCGTTCACCTAATTTCTTGCCATAGCGATATGGCGAGAAACATTATTAAAGCTGTTGAACGATGTGGTCTCACAGTAGAACAGATCGTGTTTTCAGGACTTGCCTCAAGTAATGCGGTAATTACTGAAGACGAGAGAGAGCTTGGAGTATGTGTGGTGGATATCGGCGCGGGTACGATGGATATTTCCATTTGGACTGGCGGCGCACTGCGACACACAGAAGTCTTTTCCTACGCAGGAAATGCAGTAACCAGTGATATTGCCTTCGCTTTCGGCACGCCAGTGAGCGATGCTGAAGAGATAAAAGTAAACCATGGTTGCGCTCTGAGTGAACTCGTAAGCAAGGATGACTCTGTTAACGTCCCAAGTGTTGGTGGTCGCCCATCGAGAAGTTTGCAGCGACAAACTTTGTCGGAAGTGATTGAACCACGTTACACTGAACTTATGGGCCTCGTTAACCAAACTATTGATACGGTTCAATTACAGCTACGAGATGAAGGTATTAAACACCACCTTGCAGCTGGCGTCGTTCTCACTGGTGGAGCGGCACAAATTGACGGATTGGTAGAGTGTGCGGAACGTGTTTTCCGCAATCAAGTTCGAGTTGGTAAGCCATTAGAAGTTAGTGGCTTAACTGACTATGTTAAAGAGCCGTATCATTCTACGGCGGTTGGTTTACTTCATTACGCAAGAGATTGTCAGATCAGTGATGAAGGTGATTACAGCGAACCTAAGCGTTCAGCACCTTCTATGTCTGGTTTGTTTGGCAAATTGCGTAATTGGATACAAAAAGAGTTTTAACCTGAGTTGCAGGAAAAAACGGAGATAACACATGTTTGAACCGATGATGGAAATGTCTGACGATGCAGTAATTAAAGTCGTTGGAGTTGGTGGCGGTGGCGGTAACGCTGTTGAGCACATGGTACGTGAATCAATCGAAGGCGTAGAATTCATCAGTGTTAACACTGATGCTCAAGCACTTCGTAAAACAAGCGTGAGCAGCGTGATCCAAATTGGTGGTGATATCACTAAAGGTTTGGGCGCTGGTGCAAACCCACAAGTAGGCCGTGATGCAGCTCTCGAAGATCGAGAAAGAATTAAAGAAGTTCTAACTGGCGCCGATATGGTATTTATCGCAGCTGGTATGGGCGGTGGTACTGGTACAGGTGCTGCTCCAGTTATTGCTGAAGTTGCGAAAGAGTTGGGTGTGCTAACGGTTGCTGTTGTAACTAAGCCATTCAGCTTTGAAGGCAAAAAGCGTTTAGCGTTTGCTGAGCAAGGTATCGAAGAGCTTTCTAAGCATGTGGATTCTTTAATTACGATTCCAAATGAAAAGCTACTTAAAGTACTTGGCCGCGGCGTAACACTGCTAGAAGCTTTCGCAAGTGCAAATGATGTACTTAAAAACGCTGTACAAGGTATCGCTGAGCTAATTACTCGCCCTGGTATGATTAACGTCGATTTCGCGGATGTTCGCACCGTAATGTCTGAGATGGGTCATGCAATGATGGGTAGCGGTATCGCAAAAGGTGAAGACCGTGCTGAAGAAGCTGCTGAAACGGCAATTTCTAGCCCACTACTAGAAGACATCGACCTAGCTGGTGCTCGTGGCGTTCTTGTGAACATCACAGCAGGCCTAGATATGCGTCTAGATGAGTTCGAAACAGTAGGTAACACAGTTAAGGCATTCGCATCTGATAACGCAACAGTTGTGATTGGTACTTCTCTAGACCCTGATATGACGGATGAAATCCGCGTAACTGTTGTTGCAACAGGTATCGGTACAGAGAAAAAACCAGACATTACTTTAGTTGCTGGTGGTAAAGCTAAGGTTGCACCAACTCCTCAACCACAGGTAGCGGCTCAAACTGCACCAAAAGTGGAAGAGAAAGTGGCACAGCCATTGCAAGAAAAAACTGAGGTTAAACCTCAAGTTAAGCCACAGCCAACAACGTCACCTGTTTCTTCAGGTACAGGAGCTAGCCAAAGTGCTGCACCTAAAGCTGAGAAAGAGAGTGGATATTTAGATATTCCAGCATTCTTACGACGTCAGGCTGATTAACAAACACCCAAAATTTGACTATAGTCGAATTAATGGTAAAATTCGCGGTCGGTAAATACTGACCGTGATTTGTAGCACTGATAACGAGGCAAGCAGATGATCAGACAACGTACTCTGAAAGAAATTGTGAAAACAACTGGTGTGGGTCTCCACTCTGGTCGTAAAGTCACACTTACTCTTCGCCCGGCAGCTGCAAATACAGGCATTGTTTATCGTCGTACAGATGTAAATCCACCTGTAGATTTCCCAGCTGATCCAGCATCAGTTCGTGACACTATGTTATGTACTGCTCTTGTTAATGACGAAGGCGTACGTATCTCTACAGTGGAACACCTTAACGCAGCTCTAGCGGGCATGGGCATCGACAACATTATTGTTGAAGTAGATGCACCAGAGATCCCAATTATGGATGGTAGCGCAAGCCCATTCGTATACTTGCTACAGCAAGCGGGTGTGGAAACACTGAATGCAGCGAAGCGTTTTATTCGTATCAAAAAGCCTATCCGTTTTGAAGATGGCGATAAGTGGGCAGAGTTTGTTCCATTTAACGGCTTCCGTATGGACTTTGAGATCGACTTTAACCACCCAGCAATTGAATCTGATGAGCAACGTTTGTTGTTTGATTTCTCTTCACAAGGCTTTGTGAAAGAAATCTCTCGCGCTCGTACTTTCGGCTTCATGCGCGATATTGAGTATCTACAATCTCAAAACCTAGTACTTGGCGGTAGCTTCGATAACGCTATCGTTCTAGACGAATACCGAATTCTTAATGAAGAAGGTCTGCGTTTTGACAATGAGTTCGTAACTCACAAAGTACTGGATGCGATTGGTGACTTGTACATGTGTGGACACGCTATTATTGGTGAGTTCCGTGCATACAAATCAGGTCACGGTCTAAACAACCAACTACTACGTGCAGTACTTGCTGACGCAGAAGCTTGGGAGTGGGCAACATTCGAAGAAGAAGTAGGCTCTCCTGTTGCATTTGCTGAGCCAGGAATGGTTCTAGCGTAATTGTTGTTTACAACAATATAAGATTTCGAAAACCAGGTCATTGACCTGGTTTTTTTGTATCTATTTTCCAGATACAGTGTCGTCAACATCCGAAAGTTGACTACCAATGGGCTACAGTCTGGCTAATCCGTCAGCAATTAGAAAGAAAAGTTCCAAGCACATCAAACAAATGGGGTTATAAATGGTCGTTGGTGTGAAAATTACTTACACTAAAGGGCATTAATTTTAACTCAAGCCTTGAAAACTCTACTCTCAAGTACAATATCAAAGATACTAGATTTATCTCAGTATCCTTGGTTAGTAACTGAAGACTAGTTCATAGCTAGTAGAGACTGACGGCATTTAAAATAGATCGCGGACGATCTGAGAACGAAGAGATTCCAAGCACATGATTACTAAGCTGCTGACAAAGGTAATTGGCAGTCGCAATGACAGAACACTGCGCCGCCTTAGAAAAATTGTAAAAGAAATTAATAACTACGAACCAACGTTTGAAGCACTTTCAGACGAAGAGCTAAAAGCAAAAACGGTTGAGTTTCGTGAGCGCTTAGATAAAGGTGAATCGCTAGACCAACTTCTACCTGAAGCATTTGCTACGGTACGTGAAGCGTCTAAGCGTGTTTACGGCATGCGTCACTTTGACGTGCAAATGATTGGTGGCATGGTTCTAAATGCTGGCCAAATTGCAGAAATGCGTACTGGTGAAGGTAAGACTCTTACAGCAACCTTACCAGCTTATCTTAACGCCCTACCTAGCAAAGGTGTTCACGTAGTAACGGTGAACGATTACCTAGCGAAGCGTGATGCGGAAACAAACCGCCCATTATTTGAATTCCTTGGTATGACGGTTGGCGTGAACGTGCCAAACATGGCTCCGCCAGAGAAAAAAGAAGCGTACCAAGCTGACATCCTATACGGAACAAACAACGAGTTTGGTTTCGATTACCTACGTGACAACATGGCTTTCCGTGCTGAAGATCGTGTTCAACGCGAACGCTTCTTTGCTGTTGTCGATGAAGTTGACTCAATCTTAATTGATGAAGCTCGTACTCCACTTATTATCTCTGGCCCTGCTGAAGATAGCTCAGATCTTTACACGCGTATTAACACGTTAATTCCTAACCTTGAGCGCCAAGATAAAGAAGATTCTGAAGAATACCGTGGTGAAGGTCACTACACCATGGACGAGAAATCGAAGCAGGTTCACCTGACTGAAAATGGTCAAGAATTTGTAGAAGAGCTAATGGTGAAAAACGGTCTGATGGAAGAGGGCGATACGCTTTACTCTCCAACAAACATCAGCCTATTGCACCATGTTAATGCAGCGCTTCGTGCACACGTATTGTTTGAGAAGAACGTAGACTACATCGTTACTGAAGACGGCGAAGTCGTTATTGTTGATGAACATACTGGTCGTACAATGCCAGGTCGTCGTTGGTCTGAAGGTTTACACCAAGCTGTTGAAGCGAAAGAAGGTGTGAAGATTCAGAATGAAAACCAGACGCTAGCATCGATTACTTTCCAAAACTTCTTCCGTCTATACGAAAAACTGTCAGGTATGACAGGTACAGCCGATACAGAAGCTTTCGAATTCCAGTCTATCTACGGCCTAGAAACAGTGGTTATCCCAACCAATAAGCCTATGGTTCGTAACGATATGCCAGATGTGGTTTATCGTACTGAAGAAGACAAGTTCAATGCGATCATTGAAGACATTAAAGACCGTGTAGCTGCTGGTCAGCCATCACTGGTTGGTACAGTTTCTATCGAGAAATCTGAGCTACTGTCTAACGCACTGAAAAAAGCAAAAATTAAGCACAACGTTCTAAACGCTAAGTTCCACGAAATGGAAGCTGAGATCGTTGCACAAGCGGGTACGCCAAGCGCGGTTACTATCGCAACTAACATGGCCGGTCGTGGTACCGATATCGTGTTAGGTGGCAGTTGGCAGGCACAAGTTGAGAAGCTGGATAACCCAACTCAAGAGCAGATCGATAAGATCAAAGCTGACTGGAGAGTAATCCACGATAAAGTACTTGAGTCAGGTGGTCTGCACATCATTGGTACTGAGCGTCATGAATCTCGTCGTATCGATAACCAGCTACGTGGTCGTTCTGGTCGTCAAGGTGATGCAGGTTCTTCTCGTTTCTACCTATCAATGGAAGACTCACTGTTACGTATCTTTACATCGGATCGTATGGCTGGTCTTATCCAAAGTGGTATGGACGAAGGCGAAGCGATCGAATCTAAGATGCTTTCTCGCTCAATTGAAAAAGCACAACGTAAAGTTGAAGGTCGTAACTTCGATATTCGTAAGCAGCTTCTTGAGTACGATGATGTAGCCAATGACCAACGTAAAGTGGTTTATGAGCTTCGTGATGAACTGATGAGTTCTGACGACATCAGCGAAATGATCGAACACAACCGTGAAGATGTGTTTACTTCGGTTATCGATGAGTACATTGCTCCTCAATCGCTTGAAGATATGTGGGATATCGCAGGTCTGCAAGATCGCCTGAAGAACGACTTCGATCTAGAGTTCGATATTCAAGGTTGGTTGGACGAAGACGACAAGCTTTACGAAGAAGCACTGCGTGAACGTATCCTAGGTATGGCGGTTGATTCGTACAAACAGAAAGAAGAAGTGGTTGGTGCTCAAGTACTACGTAACTTCGAGAAATCTGTAATGCTACAAACGCTAGATGGCCTTTGGAAAGAGCACTTGGCTGCGATGGATCACCTTCGTCAAGGTATCCACCTACGTGGTTACGCTCAGAAGAACCCGAAACAAGAGTACAAGCGCGAGTCGTTTGAACTGTTTGAAGGTCTACTAGAAGTACTGAAATCAGATGTTATTACCATCCTTTCTAAAGTTCGCGTTCAGCAACAAGAAGAAGTAGAAAAGATGGAAGCTCAACGTCAAGCTCAAGCTGAAGAAGCGGCGCGTCGTGCACAAGCACAACACGCAACGGCTGAAAATCAGTTAGGTGACGATGAAGCTGAACCAGCATCTCCACAAACGGTAGTACGTGATGAGCGTAAAGTGGGTCGTAACGAACCATGCCCATGTGGAAGTGGTAAAAAGTACAAACAGTGTCACGGTAAAATTGACTAAGTTTGGTGAATCGTTGCTGTAACGGATGATTGCAGTGTCGGAGGTACTCACTTACTAACGTAAGCTCCGTGCCCTTCCTTGCACTCACCACGTCACAGCTTAGCTTCAAACAAACTTATTGATAAAAAGAGTCGCTTAGGCGGCTCTTTTTGTATGTAAATTTCATGGCTTACTTTGTTATACAAGGAAGTCGTCATGCCCTATAGCGAGGAACGAGCGTAGTAGGGAATCTCGTTTAGTTAGACTCACGTTGTTTTATATCCCCAACTCAGTCGTTCCTCCTTCTTGAGGATGACGTATTCGGGGACTATGTGAGTTAACCGTTTTATTAAGGAACACCAACACATGAAAAGAATCCATATTGTAGCGGGCATTATCTTCAACCAAGATAAGTCGCAGGTATTTATCACTAAGCGCCCAGACGACAAACATAAGGGTGGTTTTTGGGAGTTCCCTGGCGGCAAGGTTGAAGCGGGCGAAACCATTGAACAAGCGATGACTCGTGAACTGGATGAAGAGATTGGCATTAAAGTAACTGAACAGTCTTTGTTTGAGCACCTTGAATTTGATTACACGGACAAGTCGCTTAAGTTCGACTTCATCCTTGTGACCGACTTTGAACAGCAACCTTATGGCAAAGAAGGCCAGCAAGGTGAATGGGTAAGTCTTGAATCATTGAATCAATACGCCTTCCCTGAAGCAAATGTGCCAATTTTAGAGCGAGTGGTAAAAGAGTTTTCGTAATTGCTAGCCTGAGTTTGAGATTGTTGTTAGTTTAAAGAGATTAATCGAATGAACGTTGCTGCAAGAGATAAGTGGCAACGGTAACCAAAACAATGGAGATATTCGCAGTGGTAAGAATTGCAATTGCAGGAGCAGCGGGCCGTATGGGTCGCAACTTGGTGAAAGCCGCTCATCATAATTCAGAAGCAAGTGTTGGTGCTGGTTCAGAGCGTCCAGAGTCATCTTTGGTAGGTGTTGATGTTGGCGAGTTATGTGGTGAAGGTCGTTTTGATGTCGCTCTAGTGGATGACTTGTCTAAAGCGATCGAAGAGTTTGATGTGATTGTCGATTTTACTGCCCCTGTTAGCACATTAGCGAATATTGAACTTTGTAAACGTCACGGTAAAAAGCTAATCATCGGTACGACGGGTTTCTCTGAAGAAGAGAAGCAGGTGATTGATGCGGCTTCAAAAGAGATTCCTATCGTAATGGCACCTAACTACAGTGTCGGTGTGAACCTGGTATTTAAGCTGCTAGAAAAGGCCGCTAAAGTCATGGGCGATTACTGTGATGTTGAGATCGTTGAGGCTCACCACCGTCATAAAGTCGATGCTCCTTCTGGTACAGCGATTGGCATGGGCGAAGCGATTGCTGGTGCGATGGGCAATGATCTTAACGATGTAGCCGTATGGTCACGTGAAGGTATTACTGGTGAGCGTACGAAAGATGAGATTGGTTTCGCTACGATTCGTGCCGGTGACATCATTGGTGAACACACCGCTATGTTTGCTGATATCGGTGAGCGAGTCGAAATTACTCATAAAGCCACGGACCGAATGACTTTCGCTAATGGCGCAATCAAGGCTGCAGTCTGGTTAAATGATAAACCAGCCGGCTTTTATACCATGACTGATGTCCTAGGTTTGAATGACCTGTAAATAGATATTTATGCGCTGGCAGTTGCCGGCGCTTTCTTTATTTGGTACATTTTTCCTCGTAATATCCCTTTTACAAACCTCCCTCTAGTTTCTTCTGATCGTCGATTTTTCCTTATTTAACTTTGTTTTTTAATGCTTATAGTGTGTTTTTTGTTTTAGGTCTTTAAATTACGATCTTTTCTCTTTGTATTTATCGATTGCGTTTTGTTGCTGATATTTTTATCACTCTATGGTTGGCTAAAATGAGGGGTGAAAATTAGAAAATCGTAATATTCGGCCGAAATGAGCATGAAAGTTAAACTTTTGAAGCTTTGATGGCGTAAATTGAATTAGTCCTTACAAATGTTTAATTTCTTTTGCGTTAAATGTTGACACGTATCACGCACATCACTAAAATACCGCCAATTTGTCTAATTTCCATAAACACGCAGTTTCTGGTGTTGCAGGAAGGTAGATTTGCAAATTAAATCAATTTTAATGCATTTTTATTTCTGGAGGTTGTCTTGAAGAAGTCAGCACTACTCGTCCTAGAAGATGGGACAGTATTTCACGGTGAAGCCATTGGCGCTGTAGGTTCTGCAGTTGGTGAAGTCGTTTTTAATACCTCGATGACGGGGTACCAAGAAATCCTCACTGATCCTTCCTATTCTCAACAAATCGTTACCCTTACTTACCCTCACATTGGCAATACCGGAACCAATTCCGAAGACGAAGAATCTTCTTCAATCCACGCTCAAGGCCTTGTGATTCGCGATCTCCCTCTAATCGCTTCTAACTTCCGTAATGAACAATCCCTTTCTGATTACCTTAAGTCGCAAAACGTTGTTGGTATCGCTGATATCGATACTCGTAAGCTGACGCGTATTCTTCGTGAAAAAGGCGCACAGAACGGTTGCATCGTAGCGGGTAACAACCTAGACGAAGCTTTGGCTCTAGCTAAAGCAAAAGAATTCCCTGGCCTGAAAGGTATGGACCTTGCGAAAGAAGTTACAACAAAAGAAGCGTATCAATGGAAACAAGGTTCGTGGACGCTTACGGGTGGACTTCCTGAAGCGAAAGCAGACTCTGAATTGCCATACCACGTTGTTGCTTATGACTTCGGTGCAAAACGAAATATCCTACGAATGCTTGTTGACCGCGGCTGCCGCCTAACGGTTGTTCCAGCTGAAACTTCTGCTGAAGAAGTACTAGCTCTGAACCCAGACGGTGTTTTCCTTTCAAATGGCCCTGGTGACCCAGAACCATGTACTTACGCAATTGAAGCGACAAAAGTGTTCCTAGAAAAAGGCTTACCAATCTTCGGTATCTGTCTAGGTCACCAGATTCTTGCTCTTGCGTCAGGCGCTAAGACAGTGAAGATGAAGTTTGGTCACCACGGTGCAAACCACCCGGTTAAAGATTTAGATCGTGATGTTGTGATGATTACTTCGCAAAACCACGGCTTTGCTGCTGACGAAGAAACCCTTCCAGAGACACTACGTGCAACGCACAAATCACTATTTGATGGTTCTCTACAAGGTATTCACCGTACAGACAAACCAGCATTCAGCTTCCAAGGTCACCCTGAAGCAAGCCCAGGTCCAGAAGACGCAGCGCCGTTATTCGACCACTTTATTGAACTAATCAAACAGCACACAGCGTAATTCGGAGTAGTAGACAATGCCAAAACGTACTGACATTAAAAGTATTCTTATTCTAGGTGCTGGCCCGATCGTTATCGGCCAAGCATGTGAGTTCGATTACTCTGGTGCTCAAGCTTGTAAAGCGCTTCGCGAAGAAGGTTACCGAGTTATTCTTGTAAACTCGAACCCAGCGACAATCATGACTGACCCAGATATGGCCGATGCAACTTACATCGAACCTATCCAATGGGAAGTTGTGCGTAACATCATCGCTAAAGAGAAGCCTGATGCAGTTCTACCTACTATGGGTGGCCAAACTGCATTGAACTGTGCTCTAGACCTAGAAAAGCACGGCGTTCTTGAAGAGTTCGGTGTTGAAATGATTGGTGCAACGGCTGACGCTATCGATAAAGCAGAAGACCGTTCACGCTTCGATAAAGCAATGAAAGCAATTGGCCTTGAGTGTCCAACTGCTGATACAGCGAAAACGATGGAAGAAGCTTACAAAGTTTTAGACATGGTTGGCTTCCCTTGTATCATTCGTCCATCGTTCACGATGGGTGGTACTGGTGGCGGTATCGCTTACAACAAAGAAGAATTTGAAGAAATCTGTCGTCGTGGTTTGGACTTATCTCCAACTAACGAACTTCTTATCGATGAATCACTTATCGGTTGGAAAGAGTACGAGATGGAAGTGGTTCGTGACAAAAACGACAACTGCATCATCGTATGTGCGATTGAAAACTTCGACCCAATGGGTATTCACACAGGTGACTCAATCACTGTGGCTCCAGCTCAAACGCTGACAGACAAAGAATACCAACTAATGCGTAACGCATCTCTAGCAGTACTGCGTGAGATTGGTGTTGAAACAGGTGGTTCAAACGTACAGTTTGGTATCAACCCGAAAGATGGCCGTATGGTTATCATCGAGATGAACCCTCGTGTATCTCGCTCTTCAGCACTAGCATCTAAAGCTACAGGTTTCCCAATCGCTAAGATTGCAGCGAAACTGGCTGTTGGCTTCACGCTAGACGAGCTAATGAATGACATCACTGGCGGCGCAACGCCAGCATCATTCGAACCAACAATCGACTACGTAGTAACTAAGATTCCTCGTTTTAACTTCGAGAAGTTTGCAGGTGCTAACGACCGTCTAACGACGCAAATGAAGTCTGTTGGTGAAGTTATGGCTATCGGCCGTAACCAACAAGAATCTCTACAAAAAGCACTTCGCGGCCTAGAAGTTGGCGCGACTGGTTTTGACGAAATGGTAGACCTAGATGCACCTGATGCTCTAACGACTATCCGTCACGAACTGAAAGAAGCTGGCGCAGAGCGTATTTGGTACATCGCTGACGCATTCCGTGCTGGTATGTCGGTAGATGGTGTATTCAACCTAACGCAAATCGACCGTTGGTTCCTAGTTCAAATCGAAGACATCGTTAAGCTAGAGCAAGAACTGAAAGCGAAAGGCTTTGCTGGTCTGAACAAAGACGAGTTAAACAAGCTTAAGCGTAAAGGTTTTGCAGATGCGCGCCTATCTAAGATTCTAGGTGTAGCAGAAAGCGAAATCCGTCGTCTGCGTGACCAATACGATATCCACCCAGTGTACAAGCGTGTAGATACGTGTGCGGCTGAGTTCTCTTCAGACACAGCTTACATGTACTCATCTTACGATGACGAGTGTGAAGCGAACCCAACAGACAAAGACAAGATCATGATTCTAGGCGGCGGTCCAAACCGTATCGGCCAAGGTATTGAATTTGACTACTGTTGTGTACACGCATCACTAGCACTACGTGAAGATGGCTACGAAACTATCATGGTTAACTGTAACCCTGAGACTGTTTCTACAGACTACGATACATCTGACCGTCTGTACTTCGAACCAGTAACACTGGAAGATGTACTAGCAATCGCTCGCGTTGAGAAGCCAAAAGGCGTTATCGTTCAGTACGGTGGTCAAACGCCACTTAAACTGGCTCGTGCTCTTGAAGCTGCTGGTGTACCAATCATCGGTACTAGCCCAGACGCAATCGACCGTGCAGAAGACCGTGAGCGTTTCCAAGTTGCTGTAGACCGTCTAGGCCTACTTCAGCCAGAGAACGCAACAGTAACAACAATGGAGCAAGCGGTTGAGAAATCTCGCGAAATCGGCTTCCCACTTGTTGTACGTCCTTCTTACGTACTTGGTGGTCGTGCGATGGAAATCGTATACGACGAGCAAGATTTACGTCGCTACTTCAATGAAGCAGTTAGCGTATCAAACGAATCTCCAGTACTACTTGATAGCTTCCTAGACGACGCTGTTGAAGTAGACGTAGATGCGATTTGTGACGGTGAACGCGTTGTAATCGGCGGTATCATGGAGCATATCGAGCAAGCGGGTGTTCACTCTGGTGACTCAGCATGTTCTCTTCCTGCATACACGCTAAGCCAAGAAATCCAAGACGTAATGCGCGAGCAAGTTGAAAAGCTAGCGTTCGAGTTGGGTGTTCGTGGTCTGATGAACACGCAGTTTGCTGTTAAGAACAACGAAGTGTACCTAATCGAGGTGAACCCTCGTGCAGCACGTACGGTTCCATTCGTATCTAAAGCAACTGGCGCACCAATCGCTAAAATTGCAGCTCGTGTAATGGCAGGTCAATCGCTAGAGTCTCAAGGCTTTACGAAAGAAATCATCCCACCTTACTACTCAGTGAAAGAAGTTGTACTTCCATTCAACAAGTTCCCTGGTGTTGACCCACTGTTAGGCCCAGAAATGCGCTCTACTGGTGAAGTTATGGGTGTTGGCGCGACGTTCGCAGAAGCATACTCTAAAGCTGAATTGGGTTGTGGCAACATCTACCCAGAAGGCGGCCGTGCACTTCTTTCTGTTCGCGAAGGCGACAAAGAGCGTGTTGTTGACCTAGCATCTAAGCTATCTAAGCTTGGTTACCAGCTAGACGCAACACACGGTACAGCGGTTATCCTTGGCGAAGCGGGTATCAACCCACGTCTAGTCAACAAGGTACACGAAGGTCGTCCTCACATTCTTGACCGTATCAAGAACAACGAGTACACGTACATCGTGAACACAGCTGCTGGTCGTCAAGCGATTGAAGATTCTAAAGTACTTCGTCGTGGCGCATTGGCTGAGAAAGTTAACTACACGACTACGCTAAACGCTGCATTCGCGACTTGTATGGCGCATACTGCAGACGCGAAGACATCAGTAACTTCAGTTCAAGAGCTACACGCACAGGTTAAAGCTTCTCAAGCTTAATCGCCTAAAGTGTATCGCTGTTAAGCGGATATAAATGCTCAAAGCCCACTCTCCGGAGTGGGCTTTTTTATGCCTGTTAGATAGCATGAGTTAAATGATGAAAATATGGAATAGGTTAGAATCTTGTGTTTCGTTGTTGTTCGTTTGCTCACGGTGGTAACTTGTCGCTACACAAGAATTTAAGGCGTTGGGTATATGGAAATCACTCTAGAAATATTGGCTATCTTGTTTGTTGTTGCAACGGCAGCAGGCTTTATTGATGCAATGGCTGGCGGCGGTGGGTTGTTGACTCTACCTGCATTGCTCGCGGCTGGCGTGCCACCCACGCAAGCACTGGCGACTAACAAACTCCAGAGCTCATTTGGCAGCTTCTCTGCGAGTTGGTATTTCGTGCGTAACGGTATCGTCAGTATTAAGGAGATGCGCCTCGCTATCTTTTGTACCTTTATAGGTTCGGCTATTGGTGCTGAGTTGGTTCAATACATCGACGCGAGCCTTTTGACCAGCGTGATCCCACTGCTGCTTATCGCGATCTCTCTCTATTTCCTATTAGCACCACAAACCAGAGCCTCTGAAGGCAAACAAAAGATCTCTGAGGCGATGTTTGCGTTATGTGTCGGTGGCGGTGTTGGTTTCTATGATGGCTTCTTTGGCCCGGGTACAGGCTCAATCTTCACGGTTTGTTTTGTAGCTATTGGTCATTTCTCATTAGTCGATGCTACGGCACGCACCAAAGTATTGAATTTCACCTCGAACATCGCTGCACTGATCTTCTTTATTTTGGCTGGTTTGCCAATTTGGGAGTTAGGATTAGTGATGGCGGTTGGTGGCTTTATGGGAGCTCAGCTTGGCGCTAAAGTGGTGGTGGCAAAAGGGCAGAAATGGATTCGCCCTCTTGTGATCGTCATGTCGATGCTCATGGCTTCTAAACTCCTTTGGGAACAGCATCAACAATGGATTCTATCAGTATTTTAACTCTCGGAGACTGATAGCTATTTGGTCTAACACAGACATGAATCGGTCGAATTAAGCCTGCTAATTCATGGAAGCTATACAAGTATTGAGGCTCAATATTGAGTGTTTTTACGATAGAGAGCGGGATTAACGCCGGTCCCGTTCCGCCCAATGCAAGTTGCGCCGCTGCGGTGTAGGCATCCATCTCCATTAAGGGTTTTATGCCGAATTTTTCTAATACAGATAATTGATAAGAGTTAGCAGGGTTGGTCATATCGTTGGTAATGACCAGTGGAGGAAGGGCCTTGAGTGGCTGCTTACTCACAATGTAAAACGGCTCATCAAACAGGTGGAAGGTCATCAATCCATGATGCGGTGGCAATAAGCCTGCGCACAATCCTAGAGTTGCCTTGCCTGATTGCACTCGTTCTATGATTCTCGGCGTGTGGTTGGTGGTAATGGTGATGTATTTATCTTGCTGGATAAATTGCCCCATCATCTCACCTAAGTAGCCCGCTATTAGAGATTTAGAGCTGTCTAAGGTGATGAGAGTGGTATCTTCCAACTCTTGTTGTTCATAAATAAGGCCACGAAGCTCATTGAACGTAGGGCCGATACTCTCGATCAATGCAACCGCATCCGGCGTCAGTTTTATCTGTCGGCCACTCGGCTCGATGAGCTTTTTACCTAGCTTCTTTTCTAAATTTGCAATCCGTTTGCTGACCGCTGATTGGCTGATATAAAGCAAACTGCCGGTACGGCTCATCGTCTTTGCTTTACTCAATACCAATAGAGTTTCGATTCCTTCGAGTAGCATTTAGTAATATTCATGAAAGTTGGGAATGATTGAATCAAGTTACCTGAAACGACAGCCATTCTCTAGTCTTGAGCTCATAGATATCACACAAGCTACGAACTTTGAACCAAGCTCGCGATGCGTTGACCAAAATAGAAAGCGGTTTTTAGGTCATTTGCATTAACGCTGTTGTTTGTTGAGGTTGGGGCTTCATCGACACTGGCAACCAAGCCAATGCTCGAACCAGTGCGATTCAGGCCTAGGTCGTCGATGTGTTTAGATACATCAAGCCCTGCCCAAATCATGCCATGTTGGCAAGCTAGAGTGAAAAAGCTGAGTAGGGTTTGTTGTTGCTCTCCGTTGAGGCTGCCACCGGTGGTAAAGCCTGCAGCAAGTTTGTTTCTCCATGATTTCTTACCGTAAGTATCACTGCTCGCGTCCATAAAACTCTTAAACTGAGCGGCAGGTGACCCCATATAAGTTGGCGCTCCAAAGACAATCGCATCACAGCTGTCTAATACCTTGAGCTTATCGATATTGTCATACCTTCCTTCTATGATTTCAGACGAGAGAACCTCGATGAGCAATGCCGAGCTAGGCAGTTGAGAGTTTACGCCCTCTGCGATGAGCTCTGCTACTTGCTTGGTTGCCCCGCATTTGGAGAAGAAAACAATTCCAATTTTATTACTGCTCATCCTTAAACCCTCGTAGTTAGCATTAGTAAGTAAATATATTTGTAAAGTCATTTGTTTACTAATATAGTCTGGTAATCGTATAAGTAAACAAAAAACATTATTAACTAAATTGAAATTTGGAAACGATAGAGGGACTTTGGAAAGTGAAACTTAGGAATTCGTATTGAATGACAGATGTTTATGAGTGAATTAGAAGATGAAGTAGAATTAAAAAAGGCCCCTTACGGAGCCTTTAATCTATTGTGTAGCGCTCGCTTATTTGATGGCGAACGTCGGCAGTGATAAGTGCCAGCGAATAGCCCCAAGCCTAATCAGCAGCGTTGAGAATACACCGGCTAAAAATGCCGTCTCTGAGTCGTGCCCCATGCTGATTGCCATGGTGTGGAAAGCGCCACCAATAATACAAGCGGTCGCGTAGACTTCACTTCTTAGGATCATCGGCACTTCACGGGCAAGCACGTCGCGAATAATACCCCCACCACAACCTGTGATGACACCCATGATAATGGCCACCAATGCAGAATCTTGGTAAATCAGCGCCTTTTCAACACCAATGCCCACGAATACCGCTAGGCCGATTGCATCACATACCGGCAGTATCCACCATGCCAGACGCTTGGGACGTCTTACGATGATCATGGTCAGCAAGCAGGTAATGATGATTACCCAAAGGTAGGTGGTGTCAGTGATCCAGAACACTGGAGTTGCACCCAATGCCATGTCACGAATAGTACCGCCGCCAATCGCGGTTACACTGCCTAGAACGGCTACGCCAAAGGGGTCCATCTTAAGACGGCCTGCGACAAAAACGCCTGAAATAGCAAAGATGGCAGTGCCAAATAAATCGATAATATAAAGCAGCATGGAGTCCATGATACTGGTGCTCTTATAGTTAAAATTGTAGGGACAGGTCGGTGGCGAATTGTACGAAAAAACGCAGCAAAAAGTTAGTGATTTTGCCTAGCTCTATCGAAGAAATCGCACACTTGTTGGATCGCTTGCAAAGTTCTGGTTGTCGGGCGATTAATCCAATCTGAATTGAGTGACCAAATCTGATCTTGAGCGACAGCTGGGATCTCTTCTTCCCAAGTTTGCCACATGGTTCCGTTCTCGATGGCGTGCTGAGATGTGAAGATCACTTCAGGTTTCTTAAGTACAACCTGTTCAATACCAACTTGCGGATAAGGGGAGGCGCTGTCTTCAAAAATATTGTGCCCACCACAAAACTCAAACACCTCACTTGGCCAGTGCCCTTGAGCCACAGTGATGATCGGCTTTTCGCTAAGCTGATAAAAGTAGTTCACAGGCTCGGCGTCTTTATATTTTAGCCTTAACGCGTTGAGCTGTTCTTTGTATTGCTTAGCATTATTTTCACCGACACTTGGGTCACTTGCGTACTGGCTTAGTTGTTCAATATTGGTCGCGATGCTGTCTAGGCTTTTGGTTTTGGAGTAGTAAATATTAAAACCAAACTGCTCTAACTTTGCGAGTTCTCTAGGCGGGTTGCCTGCAGGCCATGCAAGAATCAGATCTGGCTGCAGTGCGATGATTTTCTCAACCTTGATGCCTTGATAGTTTGCTACCTTCTCAAGCTTATCAGCCTGTGGTGGGTAATCACTTCGTTCGCTCACTGCGATAAGGTTGTCACCCAAGCCTGCACTGTACGCAAGCTCCGTCGCATGAGGAGCGAGGCTGATAACACGTTCGGCTGTTGCTATTTCTGTCGCAAGTGAAGTGGGTGCCCAAAAACTGAAGCTGAGACTGAACGTGAGGGCTGTACATCGTGTAACAAATTGAGAGGGTTTCACTTTAAATCCCTTGGTGAATAATGAGGAAGGCTAGGCTTTGTAAGAATATCCAGATAGCGATGCGACCAAAAAGCAGCTTTTGAACCTGAGATAAGTGCAGCGCTGATGGGGCGATTCTGCCACCTAATTTTGCACGAATGGCTTTGGTGTTGTCATAAATCGCAGGGCCACCTAGTGATAACTCTAACTTGTTACCTACGGCTGTAATTAACCATGCTGGGCCGGGTAGAGGCCAGGAGCGACTTTGAACGAGCATTATCTTAAATGTGTGGGACGCTTTATCACCACAGACGATCATCAAGGCAAACAAGCGCATTGGTATAAATTCTAGGATCGCGACGATCTTGATTGCCGTAGAGCCGAAAGGAGAGAACTGCTTGCGGCTTGGTGACCAAGCTCGAGCTAATTCGACAATCAGACGATACATCAATGCGGCGATACCACCACCGATGGCGTACCAGAACAGCACACAAACCACGTTACGAGCGTAACCCATAATGATGGTTTCTGTAGCGGCTTTGCCTAGGCCAAGTGATGAAAGTGATTCGGTCTGACGATTGACAATTGGATCCAGTAACTGACGAGCGGCAGCTTTATCTTCTCGACCAAGTGCCTTGATCAACTGATTAGCCAGCTTTTCATTGTTACGCCAATCAATGGCGAGTAATAGCAGTGCTAACTCAAATAGCTGAGATTGCCAAACCAAAGGTTGTAAGGCCAACAGAATAACCAGAGTCGGTAATACCATTAATCCCCAGGCTAACGTGCCCGAGATTAGGCTTTGGGAATAGTTTTGGTTGTTATTAACCTTGCTTGCTAAAAGCTCAGCAAACTTATGCCATAAGGTCGTGGGGTGTGCGGCATGAGGGATAGGTAAGATTAAATGAAAAAGCAGTGCTCCCCACATTACAAGGAGCACGCCATTTGCAAATACCTGATCAAACAGTGTTTGCATGTCTAGTCGCTTACTTTAGTAGGGCAACCATTTTGATAACCATTTCAGAAGAGCTTTGCGCTGCTAGTGGCAGGAACTCTTCGAAGCTCATTGGTGACTCTTTGTCTGCAACGTCAGAGATTGCACGCACAACCACGAATGGAACTTGGAATTGGTGACAAGCTTGAGCAATCGCAGAAGCTTCCATCTCTACAGCAACCACTGATGGGAAGTGCTTACGGATGAACTCTTGGCGCTCAGCGGTGCAAACAAATGCATCGCCAGTACAGATAAGACCGCGAACAGCATGCTTATCTTCCATTTGAGATAGCGCTTGTTCAGCAACTTGCATCAGTTTGTCGTCAGCTTTGAATGCTGCAGGTTGACCTGCCATTTGACCGATTTCGTAACCGAAAGCCGTAACGTCTGCATCGTGGTGACGAACTTCAGTCGAGATAACAACATCGCCAAGGTTCAGTGTTGAATCAAAACCGCCAGCAGAGCCAGTGTTTAGAACGACATCTGGTTGGTATTCGCTTAGTAGGATTGAAGTACCAACTGCTGCTGCTACTTTACCAATACCTGATTGAAGCAAAACAACGTCAACACCATTTAGCTGACCAGAGAAAAAGGTACAACCGCCTTTATTAACTTCAGTAATGTCTGAAATTGCTGCTTTTAGGATCGCAACTTCTTGCTCCATTGCGCCAATGATGCCGATTTTCATGTGTAGTCTCTTAATAAAAATATTTAAACAGTAGAGCGAAATTGTAGCATGGAAGAGAAGTGTCGAGCGACAGCCCAGAAGCACTTCTCATCCGAATAGCAGCGATTTATCTGCGTATTCTTTTATCTATTTGATTAGGCCTTCGCTTTTTAGGCTTGCGCGAAGTTGTTCAGAACGTTTTCGGTTCACACCAAAATCAGAATGACCAGTACGAGACTCAGAACGCACGATCAGTTTGCCATCGGTGATTTTGAGTTCTAAGTCATCGACAAAGCGCATGATGCGAGAGGTACATTCGACACGCAGGTAATCTTCTGTTTTGCTCGCGGTTTTCGAACCCGGTAAGGTTAGCGCAACCTGCTCAATCGCATCTAGGTTTGCTGAATCTGATAACTCGAACGCGGCCAATGCATGCTGTTCACGATCATCTTGAGTTGATACGCAGTTTGGTTTGTCTCCACAAGGTGATGAAGTTCTGTCTTTCATATCCGTAATTCCTTGGCTGCATGCGGTTAACGTTAAAAGTGATAGCGAGAGGAGAGCGGCTTTTTTCATAGTGTTTCCTATGGCTTGTTTTTAATTCTAATTGTAGTTATCGGTATTGGCTTGTTTGCGATTGTTCTACGTATTTTTGTTGTGCTTGTGATAAACGTATCTAATTCAAAAAAGGATCCATAATTGGATCCTTTTTTATAGTAACGGCTTGAGTAATAAAGGAAACCTTATACTAGGGCGTGTTGACCTTTCGTGGTTAAATTTTGTTCGAGATAAAAGCGTTTTAATCGCGGCGAGGGGGAAGTAGCCTAGTCACTCTAAGCAAATCTCCCTCAACAAAGAGTAAAACGCTTTTAGCCGAACCCTTCGGGCAGCGTTTGCTGGTCATTTCTACTACGTTATCGGCTTCTCATGTAGGCTAGCTACACATCGACGCCTCTGCCTTGTATAAATGCCCAGCAACTCGCTGCAAAAATCAGCTCGAAAGATCAACACGCCCTGGTCACACTTCTAGGTAATCTAATATCCCTTCCGCGGCTTTTCGACCTTCATCGATAGCGGTCACTACCAAGTCAGATCCTCGAACCGCATCGCCACCTGCAAAGATCTTGCTGTTGGTGGTTTGGTATTGAAACTCTTGTTGTCCGGGAGCCTTGATTCGTCCCCATTGATCCAATTCAACACCGAAAGGTTCTAGCCACTCCATCGCGTGAGGTTGGAAACCAAATGCCATGATCACTGCGTCGGCTTCAAGAACATGCTCACTGCCTTCGACAGGTTCTGGACGGCGGCGACCTGCTTCATCAGGCTCACCCAAAGCGGTTTTCACGACTTTGACGCCAACCACATGACCAGCGCTGTTAAGCTCTAAGCCGATAGGTTGGAGGTTGAACTTGAACTTCACACCCTCTTCACGTGCATTTTTTACCTCACGGCGAGAGCCTGGCATGTTGGCTTCATCTCGGCGGTAAGCACACACAACATTGGCTGCATGTTGGCGAATCGAGGTTCGTACACAGTCCATCGCGGTATCACCACCACCAAGCACGACCACCTTCTTACCTTGCATATCGATGAACGGAGTTGGGTTTTCTAAATCCATTACCTTGTAGGTGTTAGAGATTAGGAAAGGCAGGGCATCATAAACGCCCGGTGCATCTTCGTTATCTAAACCCGCACGCATGTTTTTATAGGTGCCGACACCTAAGAAGACTGCATCGTAATCATCGACAAGTTGCTGAAGTTGTACATCTTTGCCGACTTCGGTATTCATTTGGAACTCAACGCCCATCTCGCTAAAGATGCGGCGACGATTTTCCATGATGCCTTTCTCAAGTTTGAACGATGGAATACCAAACGTCAGTAGGCCACCGATCTCTGGGTAACGGTCAAATACAACAGCTTTCACGCCATTACGAACTAGGATATCAGCCGCCGCTAGACCTGCCGGGCCTGCTCCGATGATAGCCACCTTTTTATCAGTCCACTCAACATGAGACATGTCAGGCTTCCAGCCCATCTCAAAGGCTTTGTCGGTAATGTACTTTTCAATATTGCCAATGGTTACTGCGCCGAAATCATCGTTGAGGGTACAAGAGCCTTCACACAAACGGTCTTGAGGACAAACTCGTCCACAAACCTCAGGCAGGCTGTTGGTTTGGTGAGACAGTTCAGCGGCTTCGATAATACGTCCTTCATTGGCAAGCTTAAGCCACTGAGGGATGTAGTTGTGAACTGGACATTTCCATTCACAGTATGGGTTACCACAGTCTAAACAACGGTCTGCTTGCGCTTTCGCTTGCTGTTTCGTGAAAGGTTCGTAGATCTCTACAAACTCAATCTTACGTATCTTGATTGGTTTCTTCGCTGGGTCTACGCGATTCACATCAATAAATTGGTATACATTCTGGCTCATTATTGGCTCCTTCCAATTATTGCGCTTGAACACGAAGTTCAGCTGAGCTGCGGCTTTGGTGGCCGAGCAAGGTGTTTAGATCCGCCGTCTTTGGCTTCACTAGGTAGAACTTCGGAATCCATTCATCAAAGTTCGCCAGAATAGCTTCAGCGTGTACTGAGCCAGTCTCTTCTAAGTGCTCTGCAATTAAGCCACGCAGATGTTCTTGGTGGATAAATAAGTCAGACAGAGAAAGAGCCTCGACCGACTCGTTATTAACTCGGCCTTGGAAGTCTTCATTCTTATCCATGACATAAGCAAAACCACCTGTCATACCGGCGCCGAAGTTGACGCCAGTTGCGCCAAGAATGGCAACAATACCGCCCGTCATGTATTCACAGGCGTTGTCACCCGCACCTTCAATCACAGCAACCGTGCCTGAGTTACGGACGCCAAATCGTTCGCCCGCTGTACCTGCGGCAAACAACTTGCCACCGGTTGCACCATACAGACAAGTGTTGCCTATGATGGTCGCTTCGTTACAAGTAAATGCGGTGCCTTGGTGAGGCTTGATAACCACTTTGCCGCCAGCCATGCCTTTGCCAACATAGTCATTGGCATCACCTGTTAGGTAAAGCTCAACGCCGCCTGCGTTCCAAACTGCAAAAGATTGGCCTGCTGTACCATCGAGATACAATTTGATTGGTGAGCCAGCCATCCCTTGGTTGCCGTATCGCTTAGCTATTTCACCAGAGATACGAGCGCCAATCGAACGGTCTGTGTTGATCACGTTGTAGTAAAGGCTGGTGGATTGACGTTTCTCAATCGCATCGAGTGCATCATCAAGGATCTGTTGATTGAGTTGCGCCTTATCAAACGGTGCGTTTGGTTCTGTCCAAAACAGAGGGTGACCTTCTGGAGAAACAGGAGCTTCGAGTATTGAAGATAGATCGAGTTTGCTCTGTTTCGCAGTGAGGCCCTGAACGGCTTCAAGCAAATCAGTACGACCAATTAGGTCTGTAAGTTTTTCTACACCAAGCTCTGCAAGGTATTGGCGAACTTCATCGGCTAGGCCAGTAAAGTAGTTCACCACCATGTCAGGCAGACCTTTGAAGTATTCGCGACGTAGTGTTTCATCTTGAGTCGCGACACCCGTTGCACAGTTGTTGAGGTGACAAATTCGCAAGAACTTACAACCCATTGCGACCATCGGCGCGGTACCAAAACCAAAGCTTTCAGCACCTAAAATCGCACCTTTAATCACATCAAGACCGGTTTTTAAACCGCCATCGACTTGTAGACGGATCTTATGACGAAGCCCGTTTGCAACCAGTGCTTGCTGGGTTTCTGCTAGCCCTAGTTCCCAAGGGCATCCTGCGTATTTTACCGAAGTCAGTGGGCTCGCTGCGGTACCACCATCGTAACCAGAAATGGTGATCAAATCGGCGTAGGCTTTTGCTACACCAGTCGCGATAGTGCCGACACCCGGTTCAGACACTAACTTCACTGAAACCAGTGCGTTAGGGTTCACTTGCTTAAGGTCGAAAATCAGCTGCGCTAGATCCTCGATAGAGTAAATATCGTGATGTGGAGGAGGGGAAATCAGAGTGACACCTTGAACTGAGTATCTCAGTTTGGCGATTTCTGCCGTCACCTTATGACCTGGCAGTTGACCACCTTCGCCAGGTTTAGCGCCTTGTGCGACCTTGATTTGCAGAACATCTGCATTGGTTAGGTAATGTGGCGTGACACCAAAACGACCAGAAGCAATTTGCTTAATACGAGAGTTACGGTCGGTACCAAAGCGTCGTGGATCTTCACCGCCTTCACCTGAGTTGGAGTAACCACCCAAGCGGTTCATCGCCATCGCTAATGCTTCATGCGCTTCTGGGCTCAGCGCACCAATCGACATCGCAGCCGAATCAAAGCGCTTAAAGAGATCACTACTCGGCTCTACTTGCTCAAGCGTTAGTGGGTTATCGGCTTTTTTAAGGCTCATTAAGTCACGCAGCATCGCAGCAGGGCGAGCATTTACCTGCTTAGCAAAAGAGAGGTAATCCGAAGTTTCGCCGGTTTTAACTGCCGTTTGCAGTGTGCCGACCACATCTGGGTTATAGGCGTGGTATTCACCACCATGCACGTATTTCAGTAAACCACCGTGCTCGATTGGCTTACGTTTGGTCCACGCTTTGCGAGATAAGTTATAAATATCTTGTTGGAAATCGCTAAAGCTTGCGCCTTGGATTCTTGTAGTAACTCCGCGGAAACAGAGCTCAACAACGTCGGAATGTAGGCCAACGGCTTCGAAAAGTTGCGAACAACGATATGAAGCAATCGTAGAAATACCCATCTTCGACATGATCTTATACAGACCTTTGTTGATGCCGTTTTGGTAGTTTTGCATCGCGGTGCGATAGTCTTTGTCTAAAGAGCCATCATCCAACATTTTACCTAACGCTTCATAAGCAAGGTACGGATAAACCGCGGTCGCACCGAAGCCAAGTAGAACTGCGAACTGGTGTGGGTCACGAGCAGTTGCGGTCTCAACCACGATGTTGGCATCACAACGTAGGTTGGTATCAGCAAGTCTTGTTTGCACCGCACCAACTAACATGGCTGCAGGGATGGATAGTTTACCTTTCTCTAAACCTTTATCCGACAGTACAACTAAAACGGCACCTTCACGGACTTCTTGTTCGGCGCTATCACATACTGCTTTGATTGCTTGTTCAAGGTCTTGATGGTTAGGGTCGTAGTGCATGCTGAGAATGACATGACGGTAATGTTTTTGGCTTAACTGCAGAAGCTGCTGCATGTCTGAGTAAAGAAGTACTGGTGAATCAAACGTGACACGATAGGCGTGACCGTCTGTTTCACAGAACACGTTCATCTCTTTACCAATACTGGTCGCCAAAGACATCACGTGTTTTTCACGCAATGGATCAATAGGTGGGTTGGTGACCTGTGCAAACTTCTGACGGAAGTAATCAGTGACCAGACGTTCTTTTGAAGAGAGAACAGCCATCGGCGTATCATCGCCCATCGAACCTACCGCTTCTTGCCCCATGTCACCAAGCACACGCAGTACTTGGTCAGACTCCTCGTTGGTCATCGCAAACTGTTTCTGATAAGTCTTGAGCGTGTCATCGTCAAAGCTACGCTTACCGACTTGGTCATCTTGCAGCGCAGAAAATGGCGTTAACTTGTGAACGTTCTTTTCCATCCATTCTTTATATGGGTGGCGACCTTTGAGGTCATTGTCGATCTCATTAGATTGCCACAGCTTGCCGCGGCGAGTATCGATCACCAGCAACTCACCCGGTCCAACACGGCCTTTTTCTGCAACTTCATCTGGTGCGTAGTTCCAGATACCGACCTCAGATGCCAGTGTGATTAGGTTGTCTTTAGTAATCACATAACGCGCTGGGCGCAGGCCATTTCTATCGAGGTTACATGCGGCGTAACGACCATCTGAAAGTACGATACCTGCAGGGCCATCCCACGGTTCCATGTGCTTGGAGTTGAAGTCGTAAAAGGCACGCAGATCTGGGTCCATGTCTGGGTGATTTTGCCAAGCGGGCGGAACAAGCATACGCATCGCTCGGAACACATCCATACCACCCGCTAGGAACAGGTCGAGCATGTTATCTAGGCTTGAAGAGTCTGAGCCTGTCTCATTCACAAAGGGTGCTGCGGTTTGTAAATCTGGCAACAGTGGTGAAGAGAATTTATAGGCACGAGCCTTAGCCCATTGACGGTTTCCTTCAATGGTATTGATCTCACCATTGTGAGCCAAATAGCGGAACGGTTGAGCCAGTGGCCAGCGTGGTTGTGTGTTAGTTGAGAAACGCTGGTGGAACAGACATATTGCAGATTCCATACGTAAGTCTGCAAGATCGAGGTAAAATCGAGGAAGATCGGCAGGCATACACAGACCTTTGTAGACCATTACCTGTGTTGAAAGGCTACAAATATAGAAATCTTTGTCTTCGGTGATCTGCTTTTCAATTCTGCGACGAGCAATGTATAGGCGGCGTTCGATATCACGCTCACGCCAACCGGCAGGAGCAGAGATAAACACTTGCTGAATATTCGGAACCGAGTCTTTTGCGATTGGACCCAAAACGTCGGTGTTAGTCGGCACGACACGCCAACCTGCAACGGTGAGTGTCTCTTGAGCGAGCTCTTTATTGACGATGTCTTGCGCGGATTGCGCTTTGATTGAGTCTTGGCTGAAGAAAATCATGCCGACAGCGTATTGCTTGCCGAGGTTGAAGTTATTCTCTTCTGCGATAATTCTGAGGTAAGAGTCTGGCTTCTGCAGTAATAAGCCACAGCCATCCCCGGTTTTACCATCCGCAGCGATACCACCACGGTGTGTCATGCGATCTAGGGCTGAAATAGCAGTTCTTACCAACTTATGACTAGGTTGGCCTTCCATTTGCGCTATTAAACCAAATCCACAGTTGTCTTTTTCAAGACTAGGATCATATAGAGCCATTGCAATTCTCCCTTTTGCTTCTCTGTCATCCAGACAGTAAATGACTAACTATTCATGTACTTGTTGTTTTTTATAAACTGATAGTTTGCTTTAGCCAGTTAAAACGTTATTGGTTGTGTTAACAAAACCGATTGATTTTATTTTCATCAGCTTTACAACGTATAGCTAATTGTGTTTAAGGTCAAGTTCATGGTTAATTATCATGCATAAACGCGATTAGCCACTTAATAATCTAAAATAGTCGATGGATATCAATGAGATATGCAAGGCGAATGTTAATGGTATTTAACATATACAACAGGGTGTTTTTGAAAACGCCGAAGGCTAGATAGAAAAAAGGCTAGCATCGAGTGCTAGCCAAATATAAAAGTTAGGAAGGGTGTTGCTTTTCCTCTAGGCTAACGTCATCGACGCTAGCCCGAGAAATATTATGCGGAAAGCATGAGTGAATCAGCTTTCGCTTCTAAGTTTGAGTTACCCATTAAGAAGTCATCAATAGCAATTGCACATTCACGACCTTCATTAATACAACGTACTACTAGAGACTGACCTGTACGCATATCACCAGCAGCGAAAACGCCTTTCTGGTTAGTTGCGTAACCTTCAGAAGCGACGTTACCGCGCTCGTCCAGTTTAATGTCTAGTTGAGCTAGCACACCTGTTGGCTCTGGGTGCAAGAAACCCATCGCTAGGAATGCCATATCACAAGGGATAACACGTTCTGTGTTCGCCACTTCATCAAAGCTTGGGCGCTCACCAGGTTTCGCATCTTGCCAAACGATGTCAGCAATACGTAGACCCGTCACTTGACCTTGCTCGTTACCGATGAACTCTTTGGTTAAGATGTTCCAGTGACGCTCACAACCTTCTTCGTGAGAAGTCGTTGTTTTCATGATCATTGGGTATTGAGGCCAAGGCATATTTGCAGGGCGCTTCTCTGGTGGGATCGGCATGATCTCTACCTGAGTAATGCTTGCTGCTTTATGACGGTTTGATGTACCCACACAGTCAGAACCTGTATCACCACCACCGATAACCACAATGTGCTTATCTTGAGCGTGAATCTCTTCTGTTTTCAGGTCTAGGTCGTTGGCTCGACGGTTGTTTTGGCCAAGGAATTCCATCGCAAAATGAACGCCTTTTAGCTCACGACCTGGAATTGGAAGGTCACGAGGAACCGTAGAACCACCTGTTAGCAAGACTACATCAAACTCTTGACGTAGTTGTTGAGCGTTAACATCAACACCGATGTGCTGGTTCACTTTAAACTCAACGCCCGCTTCAGCCATAAGGTTGATCTTACGATCAATTACGTCCATACCCAGTTTGAAATCTGGGATACCGAAACGCAGTAGTCCGCCAACTTTCTCGTCACGTTCAAATACAGTCACTGAGTGACCTGCACTGTTTAGTTGCTCAGCAGCGGCTAGGCCAGCAGGACCTGAACCGATAACAGCTACTGTTTTGCCTGTGCGAGAACGAGGTGTTTTAGGTTTTGCGTACCCTTCACGGTACGCAGTTTCTACTATGGTTTTCTCGATATTACAGATAGTGATTGGGTCTTGGTTGATACCTAGTACACAAGCACTCTCACAAGGAGAAGGGCACACACGACCTGTAAATTCAGGGAAGTTATTGGTCGAGCTTAGGATGTTCCAAGCCTCTTCCCAGCTGTCACGGTAAACCGCGTCATTGAATTCTGGGATGATGTTACCAATAGGACAACCGCTGTGACAGAAAGGTACGCCACAGTCCATACAACGAGATGCTTGAGTATTGATCTTGTCACCAAACTCTTCGTTAAGTACGAACTCTTTGTTGTCTTCGATACGAACTGACGGGTCGAGCTTCTTTGGAAGCTCACGACCGTGTTCTAAAAATCCAGTAGGCTTACCCATTATACTGCCTCCACTTCTTCCGTTTGTGCTTGTTGTGCTTCAGCTTTACGCTTCTCAAGAACTGCTTTGTAGTCGCGTGGCATTACTTTTATTAGTGATGCAACACTTGCTTCAAAGTTGTCTAGGAAAGACTGAGCAACTTCACTTCCTGTGAATTCAACGTGCTTGGTTAGCATATCTAGTAGAAGATCTTTATCTTCTTGTTCAATTGGATCTAGGTCTACAAGTTCAGAGTTAAGCTTGGTTTCGAAGTCGCCCGCTTTATCCCAAACATAAGCGACACCGCCACTCATACCCGCAGCAAAGTTACGACCTGTTGAACCAAGGATAATGGCAACACCGCCAGTCATGTATTCACAACCGTGGTCACCAACGCCCTCAACAACAACCTTCGCACCTGAGTTACGAACACAGAAACGTTCACCAGCCATACCGCGAATGAAAGATTCACCTGAGGTTGCGCCGTAGAAACATACGTTACCAACCACGATGTTATCTTCAGCAACGATAGAAGATTTCGCATCTGGGTACAGCACCAAAGTACCGCCAGACAGACCTTTACCCCAGTAATCGTTCGCGTCGCCTTCTACTTCGAACTTAACGCCTTTCGCAAGGAACGCACCGAAAGATTGACCAGCACTACCGTGGAACTTAACGTTCATTGGTTGTGGTAAACCTTGGTCTTTGTAAACCTTCGAGATTTCGTTCGACAGCATGGTGCCCGCAGAGCGGTCTGTGTTGATGATAGGGAAGGTTGCATTTACAGCTTCACCTTTCTCAAGTGCTGGAATCGCAGCTTGAATCAACTTACGGTCTAGAACATCTTCAAGGTTGTGGTTTTGTTGTGTCTGGTTGTAGATACCATCTTCTTCACGAGCCTGTTCAATGTGCAGTACAGGTGTTAGATCTAGGTTCTTGTACTTCCAGTGGCCGATGTCGTCACGAACTTTAAGTTTGTGTGATTGACCCACCATCTCATCGATAGAGCGGAAGCCAAGTTCAGCCATTACTTCACGTAGGCCTTCAGCCATGTATTGGAAGAAAGTCACTACGTCTTCTACGCGGCCGTCGAAACGCTCACGCAGAGTCTTGTTCTGTGTTGCGATACCAACAGGACATGTATTCTTGTGACACTTACGCATCATGATACAGCCTTCAACAACCAATGCTGCTGTTGCTACCCCCCATTCTTCAGCGCCAAGTAACGTTGCAACTGCAAGGTCTCGTGGTGTTTTCATCTGACCATCAGACTGAACAACGATACGGTTACGTAGGCCGTTTTTCAGTAGTGTTTGGTGCGTTTCTGCTAGACCCAGTTCCCAAGGTAGACCAGTGTGACGGATAGAAGACATCGGTGACGCCCCCGTACCACCATCAAAACCTGCGATAAGTACTACGTCAGCTTTCGCTTTTGCTACACCTGATGCAATCGTACCTACGCCTGCTTCCGATACTAGCTTCACGTTTACACGGCCATTACGGTTCGCGTTTTTCAGATCGTAAATTAGCTGAGCCAAATCTTCGATTGAGTAAATATCGTGGTGTGGTGGTGGCGAGATAAGACCTACGCCCGGAGTCGAGTGACGCGTTGCGCCGATCCAGTCATCAACCTTATCACCAGGTAGTTGACCACCCTCACCAGGTTTCGCACCTTGAGCCATCTTGATTTGCAGCTCATCAGCGTTAGATAGGTAGTAAGACGTTACACCAAAGCGACCAGAAGCCACCTGTTTGATAGCTGAACGTTCCCAGTCACCGTTTTCTTTACGTTCGAAACGTGCTGGATCTTCACCACCTTCACCTGAGTTTGATTTCGCGCCAATGCGGTTCATCGCAACAGCCAGTGTTGAGTGAGCCTCATGCGAGATTGAACCAAAGCTCATTGCGCCAGTAGCGAAACGCTTAAGGATGTTCTCGATTGGTTCTACTTCTGCTAGAGGAATAGAGCCTGCAGGGTTCTTGATGAAATCAAGTTGGCTACGTAGCGTTGCTGCGTTGTCGCCTTGGTCATCGACTGCTTTTGCGTACTTCTTGAACTGGCCGTAATCTTTGTTACGCGTCGATTCTTGAAGTAGAGAAATCGTTTCTGGGTTGAATAAGTGTTTCTCACCACGTTGTTTCCACTGGTAAACACCGCCAACATCAAGGATTTGAGCTGGGATTTCACGAGCAGGGTAACCAACACGGTGACGAACAAGCACTTCACGTGCGATATCGTCGATCGTTAGACCTTGGATACGAGAAACAGTACCAGTGAAGTATTTCTCAACCACTGATTTGCTTACACCAAGTGCTTCAAAGATTTGTGCACCGTGGTAAGACTGCAGCGTAGAGATCCCCATTTTAGAGAATATCTTCAGTAGACCGCCGTTGACACCTTTACGGTAGTTATCGAAGAACTCACGTGGGTGTACGTTTGGATCTAGCTTCTTAGTACGTTGCAGTTCAACAATCGTTTCAATCACTAGGTATGGGTTAACCGCGTTTGCACCGTAACCGATAAGCGTTGCAAAGTGGTGTGTTTCACGAGCATCACCCGTTTCAACAACGATGTCACACTTAGCACGTAGGCCTTTACGGATTAGGTGGTGGTGAACCGCGCCAACCGCCAGCATTGCTGGAATAGCTGCGTGGTTAGAGTTAACCGCACGGTCAGTCAGTAGGATGATAGAGTAGCCATCAATCACTGCGTCTTCTGCGTATTGGCAGATACGCTTAAGTGCGCGCTCTAACTTACCTTGGTCGCCATTTGCTTGGAATACGATATCCAGCGTCTTCGCTTGAAGGTGCTCGTTATCGATTGCACGCAGCTTTTCTAGCTCAGAGTTAGAAAGTACTGGAGACTCAAGCTCTACCTTTTGACAGTGCTCAGGTGTTTCAGCAAGTAGGTTCTGATCTTTACCTAGGTAAGTGTTCAGAGACATAACCATGCGCTCACGAATCGGGTCGATTGGCGGGTTAGTTACTTGAGCAAACAATTGTTTGAAGTAGTTTGAAAGGTGCTGCGATTGGTGAGAAAGAATCGCTAGCGGCCAGTCAGCACCCATTGCAGAAAGCGGCTCATAGCCTGTTTTCGCAAGAGGTAGAATGATTTCGTTTACTTCTTCAGAGCTCACGCCAAACGATTGTTGTTTGTGCAGAAGCTTCTCTGGAGAAGGTTGGCTAAATTCGTTGCTCGCATCTGGTAGCTTTTTCAAGCTCAGAAGGTTTTCTTCAACCCATTTCTCGTAAGGTTGTGCTTTCGCGATGCCATCTTTCACTTCTTCATCAGAAATGATGCGGCCTTGCTCAAGGTCAGCAACGAAGATACGACCTGGTTGTAGACGACCACGGTACTCAACGTTTTCTGGTGCGATTTCAACTACGCCAGACTCAGACGCCATCACTAGGAAATCGTCTTTTGTCACTGTATAGCGAGAAGGGCGCAGACCGTTACGGTCGAGTGTTGCACCTACTTGAACACCATCAGTGAAACATACCGAAGCTGGACCATCCCATGGTTCCATTACGTTCGCGTGGTACTGGTAGAACGCGCGACGAGTTGGGTCCATGTTTTTGTTTTCTTGCCATGCTTCCGGGATCATCATCATCAATGCGTGTGGCAGAGTACGACCAGACAGAACCAGAAGCTCAAGTGCCATATCGAAGTTTGATGAATCCGAGCTACCTTCCTGACAGATAGGCAGTAGCATGTCGATTTCAGCTTGTGTGAATAGATCCGATTCAAGGATCGCTTCACGCGCTTTCATCCAGTTTAGGTTACCGCGAACCGTATTGATTTCGCCATTGTGCGCGATGTAACGGAAAGGCTGAGCTAGACGCCAACGTGGGAATGTATTAGTAGAGAAGCGAGAGTGTACAAGTGCTAGAGCTGTCACCATAGTTGGGTTTTGCAGGTCTAGGAAGTACTGAGGAACTTGTTCTGTTGTTAGCTGACCTTTGTACACCAATGTCTTGTAAGACATAGAGTTGATGTAGAAGTCATCACCGATATTTGACACGCTTTCTAGGCACACACGAACTGTGTAGTTACGTAGAACGTACAGTTTGCGCTCAAGCTCTTCTGGAGTAATACCAGGGCCGCCAGAGATAAATACGTGTTCAAATTGAGGTTCAGTGCTTAGTGGGTCAGCACCAATCATTGAGTTGTCAGTTGGAAGTTCACGGTAGCCGATAACTTCTAACTCTAGGCGTTGTGCATTGCGTTCTAGAATGTCACGACACTGTGCACGTTTGTGTTCATCTTTAGGGAAAAGTACAACACCAACACCATATTTTTCAAAAGATGGCAGTTTAATTCCAAGCTTTACGGCTTCTTCTAGTAAGAATTCGTGGGGCTTCTGTAGCAGGATACCTGCACCATCACCAGAACACGGATCACAGCCTTGGCCGCCACGGTGTTCCATACGTGCAAGCATATCGAGTGCTTGAGTTACTACATCATGAGATTTGCGATTCTTTAGATGCGCAACAAAACCGATACCACAAGCGTCATGCTCCAGTTCAGGAGTATACAGACCCTGTGAGTTCTGCTCTTGATCTACCATAGATACATCCTTCCAGTTAAATCTAGGCGCAACTTCTTTGTACAAAGTCAGCCTTGTCCTTTTATATTTATGGGTCTAAACCTGCCTATGCTGGCGGTTTGAATCCTTTCCGTATCTCGCAGGAAAAGTATTGCGAGAAAAACAATCCTTAGTGATATCCGTTTATTTTTAACCACAAACTAGTGGTTTATATAGGTGGGAGTTAGATATCACCGACTTATTAGCAAGTTTTCGTTGTAAGTAAACACTCAAAAATAGCCAATATGTGTAAGTATCCTACAATTTTGTCTAGGCGAATTGCAATGAAAGTTGACCCATGTAGACCATTTTTTTCGTTTTATTTTGAATTTTTTGTCTAACAAACGCGCAACATTAGGCAAATAGAGCCGATTTTTTGCATGTTTATTGATATTTGATAGGTTGCTTGCAAAAAGCCTTGAGTAAACTAATTGGTCGAATTTTGCAGGGATGTAATTTTTTTTCAAAAAAAGACTGATATTCATTCTTATTTACTTGAGCGCTTTGAAAATATGCAATTACATGAGTTGGTCAATACTATCGGCCAAGATCTTCAACGTCGTTATGGCGAAAAGGTTCACAAGCTAACACTGCACGGCGGTTTTAGTTGTCCAAACCGAGATGGAACCATTGGCCGCGGAGGCTGCACTTTTTGCAATGTTGCGTCCTTTGCTGATGAACAAACTCAGGTTCAAAGTATTGCAGACCAGTTAAAAGATCGTGCGGGTGAAATTGCTCGTGCTAAGAAGTATCTTGCTTATTTTCAGGCGTACACCAGCACTTATGCTGAGGTGCAAGTGCTTAAGAATATGTATGAAGAGGCGCTAAAAGCACCGGGTGCCGATATTGTAGGTCTTTGCGTGGGCACAAGACCTGATTGCGTACCTGATTCAGTGTTAGATCTGCTCGCGGGATATGTAAAACAGGGCTATGAAATCTGGCTAGAGCTTGGCTTGCAAACGGCCAATGATAAGACCCTTAAACGAATTAACCGCGGACACGATTTTGCGGTGTATGAAACGATCACCCACCGCGCACGTGCGTTAGGTATCAAGGTGTGTACTCATCTTATTGTTGGCCTGCCAAAAGAGACCAAAGCGGACAATCTTGAAACTTTAGACAAGGTATTAGCGGTAGGAACCGATGGCATCAAACTTCACGGCCTTCATATAGTAGAGGGCAGTACCATGGCTAAGGCGTGGAAAGCAGGAAAGCTAGAAGCACCAAGCCTTGAAGAGTACATAGATGTTGCTACGGATATCATTCAATGTACGCCTGCGAACGTGGTTTACCATCGCGTTTCATCAGCCGCGAGGCGTCCAACGTTGCTCTCGCCTTTATGGTGTGAAAACCGCTGGTTAGCGATGACTGAGATTGGTCGTTCACTCGATAAAACCGGCGCGCAAGGCATCAAAACAGGTTCAGCATTTGAATACACGCTACCCGTTTTAAACACAGCCAATTGATAGAAATCGGTGAGAGTAGGTAACAGCAGATAAAACCAACAAATAGTGGTAACATTTCCCTCACAGAATTTATGGTATAGATTGAGAGTAAATGGAACTGGTAATGACTTGGTTGTGGGACAGGGCGTATGGCTACGGTATTTATATCGTTCTCATGTTGCTGATTGCTCTCATCTGCTGGCATCTTTATTCACGTTATCAGTCGCATATTGAACAGCTTCTTCTTTCTACTCCGTCGCCACTCTATTTCGTCGATGTGCGAAGTGGCGAGATCCTCTATGCCAATCGCCAAGCGATGCAACTGCTTGGTATCCGCCAAATCGGTGTTAATTTTCGCTTTCCTACCGTGGAGAGTGAGAACAGCTTTCGCCACTATTTAACCAATCACATCAATTCCCGAGCATTTGAGCAGATCTCGTTTTGGGCTCTTTCTGAATTTGAATCTTTTAAGATCAATTTAGTGGCTCGTAAGATCCGCTTTAGAAGCAAAAAAGCGTGGATGATTCACGCCTCTCCCTACAAGAATACTAATGAAGAGCAGTCCCAAGAAGTTCGCGAGCTGAATGTTGCGCGTACGGCTTTGGATTCTCTGTCTGAGCTGATCTACGTAAAAGATCAGAAGGGTGAGTTGGTCGCGAGTAATCGTTCGTTTAAAAAGTTTTGGCATGGTCGTCCTGAAGAGGGTACCTTGAGTGTGTCTGGTGGTGCATTAAAAGGTCGTGTCAGTGAGCGATCGTGGACAACCGACCAGGACGGCAAAGGTTGCCTGCTCGAAACCTATCAAAGTGTGTTGCTTTCCCAAGACGGAGAAACAATCGGTACGCTCTCTATTAGCCATGATGTGACCGATTGGCATGACATGCAGCAGAAACTGCGTGGCGAGATGGAGAAGCGTAAAGATACCGAGGTCGCACTTGCCCAGCGTGACACCATCTTACAAAACATCTTAGAAGCCAGCCCTGACTCGATTGGTATCTTCAACGAGAACATGGTTTATCAAGCGTGTAATAAGCCATTCGTCGCGGCGCTTGGTATTTCTGAAGTGAGTGATTTAGTCGGCAAACGTCTGCAAGATGTGGTGCCAAACAGCATGTACATGCGTATCTCAGACACAGATCATCAAGTGCTCCATCACGGAAAATCACTGCGCTACATAGATAAGGTGGTGTCTAGTGATGGCGAATACACTTGGTACGATGTGGTGAAATCTCCGTTTAGAGATCCAGCCTCAAGCACCAATGGCGTGTTGATCATGGCGCGTGATATCACCGAACGTTACCTTGCTGAGCAAAAACTTGAAGAAGCCAACCTTGAGCTTGAGCGCCTCAGCTTTATGGACAGCCTAACTCAGGTGTCTAACCGACGCCGTTTTGATGAACAGCTGTCGACACTGTGGCATTACCATGTGCGTGAGAAGTTGCCACTGACGATTATGTTGTGTGATATCGATTTCTTTAAAGGCTATAACGACTATTACGGGCACCAGCAAGGTGATGATGCGCTTATCCAAGTCTCTCAGGCGTTTAAAAAGGTGCTCAATCGCTCGTCAGATTGTGTGGCTCGTTATGGCGGTGAAGAGTTCGGCTTTATTCTGCCAAATACAACGGCTGATGGTGCGCAGCTGGTGGCGGAGCGCATTCATAGTGAAGTCCTTAAACTGGGGCTAATACACGAGAAATCGGCAGTCTCCGAATTCATCACGGTGAGTATTGGTATTATCTCTTACATTCCGACTCCTGATGATGAAATGGAGTCTGCGGTTGCCTTGGCTGATAGCGCGTTGTACCAAGCAAAATCCGATGGCCGAAACCGTTCAATCGTGCATCCATCGTCGATTCGCTAAACAAACCTATCACTGACTTAATCAGTATTTACTTGGGTTATCTGTTTTAAACAATATAACCCGAGCTCTCTTGCTGCATGTGATGTAGCTAGCTTACCTCCTATCTTCAAACAGGGTAGAATGTTGCTAGTCTTATCGCATGGAGCGCTAAATGAAACCCATGAAAAATCTCGCCCAGTATTACGTGGATCTACTCGTAAAACTGGGGATTGTCCGCTTTTCTATCTTACTAGCCCTAGCGCTTGTTGCCCTCGCTGTTGTTGTGCAAGTCGGCATAACCCTCGCACTCAAAGGTAATGTTGATGATATCGACATTGTCCGTTCAGTTTTCTTCGGTTTAGTGATCACACCTTGGGCGGTTTATTTCTTGTCAGTGGTGGTTGATCAGCTGGAAGAGTCTCGTCAAAGATTGGCGAAGTTAGTCTCTAAGCTTGGTGACATGCGTGAGCGAGACCAAGAGCTCAACAATAAACTGCAACTCAATATCGAGAAGCTCAATCAAGAAATCGAAGAGCGTGAAAAAGCTGAAGAAGCACGCGCTGAAGCGATGCATGATCTCGAAAATGAAGTCTTTCAACGTGAGCGAACTCAGCTTGAGCTAGCAGAGCGTACTGCATTGTTACGTTCGTTTATCGATGCCTCGCCTGACCTTATTTACTACCGTAATGAAGAGGGTGTTTTCTCTGGTTGTAACCGTGCGGTTGAAGAGCTCACCGGCAAGACAGAAAAAGAGCTAGTCGGTTTGACGCCTTGGGATGTCTACAGCAAAGAGGTCGCTCAACAAGTTGTGGAAACCGATAAGAAGGTGTTTGCTGATAACCAAGCGCTAACTTATGACCAATGGCTTGAATACCCAGATGGGCGTAAGAGCTACTTCGAACTGCGTAAAGTACCTTTCTACAGCAAAGATGGTCGCCACTTAGGCTTAGTGGGTTTTGGTCGTGATATTACCGAGCGTAAAGAGCATCAAGAGTCGCTAGAGAAAGCCAGTCGTGATAAGACCACCTTTATCTCAACCATTAGCCATGAGTTAAGAACACCGCTTAACGGCATCATTGGCTTAAGCCGTATGTTGCTCGATAGTCAATTGACCACTGAGCAGCGTAAACAGATGCAAACCATCAAGGTGAGCGCGGTGACACTGGGTAATATCTTCAACGATATTATCGACATGGATAAGTTTGACCGTCGTAAGCTTGAGTTATTCCCAACCCCAATCAACTTTGAAGATTTCGTTGTTGAGATCGAAAGTATCTCTGCATTGATGGCCGAGCAAAAAGGATTGAGGTTCGATCTAGAAAGGTTGTCTGATCTGCCTGCGGCCGTTGAAGTGGATGGCACTCGCCTGAGGCAGGTGCTGTGGAACCTCGTAAGTAACGCCATGAAGTTCACCAAAGATGGTGGTGTGGTGATGACAGTCAGCGCCGACATCGATGGCGACTTTGCCAACATTACGATGGAAGTGGAAGACACCGGTATTGGTATCCCTGAAAGTGAAATCGAAAAGATCTTCGCGATGTATTATCAGGTGAAATCTGGAACGGATAATCTGCATGCGGTGGGTACAGGCATTGGCCTAGCTGTATCGCAGCAGCTGATCAATATGATGGACGGCCACATCGAAGTGACCAGTGAAGAGGGCTTTGGTAGTACCTTTACGGTATCGATTCGAGTTCCTGTTAATCACGATACTCAAGCACTGATTAAAACACCAAGAAAGCAGTCGAATCTTAAGATCTTCATGGTTGAAGATATTGAACTGAACATCACGGTGGCTCGCTCTCTACTTGAAAGCTTGGGTCACGAAGTGACGGTGGTGATGACGGGTAAAGAGGCGCAAATTGCTTTCAATCCTGAAGACTATGACTTGGTACTGTTGGACATCCAACTGCCAGACATGACTGGCTTTGATATTGCTCAATACTACCGTGAGAAGTACAGCCAGTTACCGCCTTTGGTTGCGTTAACTGCCAACGTGTTAAATAACAAACAAGAGTATTTCCAGAAAGGCATGGACGAAGCGATCAGTAAGCCATTGTCGGTTCGAGCTATTCAGGATGTGATCAGCGAGCTTATCGAGGATGCACCAGAGGTGGTCGAAAAAGTCGGAAATATTGAAAAGATAGAAGAGAGTAAGCCAGTTCTTTCATCGATTGACACCACTTTGCTTGATATTGATATGCTAGAGTCTTATGTTGACATTGTTGGGCCGAAACCGGTTTTGGATAGCATCGCGATGTTTGAAGATATGATGCCGGAGTATATGGAAATATTGAATTCCAACATGGTCGCGAAAGACCAAGCCAGTATCGTTTCTGAGGCGCACAAGATCAAAGGCGCGGCAGGTTCGATTGGTTTGAAACGCATACAGCAAGTTGCTCAGAAAGCTCAGTCTCCAGATATGCCTGCTTGGTGGGAGAATATTTCAGACTGGGTCGATGAAATTAATAACGAATACCAGAATGACATTGAAGTCTTAAAAAGTTGGTTAAACCAAAGGTAGAAGAATAATGAAAAAATTAGCATTCGCCGCATGCGTAGTGGCATTAGCAGGTTGTTCTGCACCGCAAGTAGAATGGCAGCAAGGTAACCAAGTTGAAGTATCAGCAACGACAGTAACAATGAAAAGCAATCTTTGGCACAACAAGATGCCAACGATTGGAAAGACTCAAGATAAGACACTGCATGGTGCTATCTACCTAGAATCAGACTCAGAGCTGCCAGCAACGCTAGCGGTTGAAAGCGTTACGGTAAAACAAGGTGCAGATACCTTGTTAGTGACGGCTGACGATCTTGATTTAAGAACGCACAGTGAAACTCAGTGGGAAGTCGCTTTTGTGTGGCAACTAGAGATCGACAGCGACAAGCCTGTTGATGTTGCGGTTGAACTGAAAGATGGTGAAACCGTGAAGTGGCTGGTGGAGAAAGACGTTAAGGTTGATACGGTTTACTAAACCTTAGCGAACAATGAACAACAAAAAAGGGAGAATGCGTTGGCATTCTCCCTTTTTAATAACTATTGATTGCGCCTCTACTGTTCAAACACTAAGTGCTAAACGACTAGAAACGCGAATCGAATTAGTCTTCTAGGTCACCACAAAAGCGGTAGCCTTCACCGTGAATCGTTGCGATGATTTCTGGCGTACCAGAAACAGATTCAAAGTGCTTACGAATACGACGGATTGTTACGTCTACAGTACGATCGTGTGGCTTAAGCTCACGGCCAGTCATCTTCTTAAGAAGGTCTGCACGTGTTTGGATCTTACCTGGGTTCTCACAGAAGTGAAGTAGAGCACGGAACTCTGAACGAGGTAGCTTGTAACCTTCGCCATCTGGGCTAACCAGAGAACGACTGTTGATATCTAGTACCCAACCGTTGAACTCGTACTTCTCAACGCTACGCTTTTCTTCTTGAACAGAGCTTGTGCTCATTGAACGGTTAAGAAGGTTGCGTGCACGGATAGTCAGTTCACGAGGGTTGAAAGGCTTAGTGATGTAGTCATCAGCGCCGATCTCTAGGCCAAGGATCTTATCAACTTCATTATCACGACCAGTTAAGAACATAAGCGCTACATTTGCTTGCTCACGTAGTTCACGCGCAAGTAGTAGGCCATTCTTACCTGGCAGGTTGATGTCCATAATTACAAGGTTAACTTGGTTGTCAGATAGCACTTGGTGCATCTCTTCACCGTCGCTAGCCTCAAAAACAGCATATCCCTCTGCTTCAAAAATACTCTTTAGAGTGTTACGAGTTACTTGCTCATCTTCAACGATAAGAATCTGCGGGGTTTGCATTTGGCGGTACCTAAATTTGTGACGAAACTGTGCTAATAGAATAAATTCTAGGCAAAAACATAACATACAGGTAATGTATTTTTGATGATAACTTAAAGTTTTCAAAAAAACACTTACTTCCAGCTATCTGCCTTCCTTGAAGTATTGCCCAATAACGTAGATCCAGTACGCCTTTCAATCATTCTTTTAGTGATTGCAACGGATTCTATAATGTTAACAGCATGCTAACAACGCGAGAATGTTAATTCCATTCACTTTGTTGATTTACATCAATTGCCGTATCGCAACAAACTTTAATAGTATGGCTACAACTTAACCAGTGTTATGGTGATTATTTAGCATCAAAACCAGAATGGTTATTCGAGATAGTTCTCACATCTCGTATGCTAAAGACCTGATTATGAACCAAGGAAGCGGAAAGCTGTCCTTAGAGTCTAGTAGATAAATATGCTCAATCAACTTTAATTAATGATTAAATTGAGCATAGAACAATGAAAACAAAGGATTAATTTTAATAACATATAAAAGCATAGAGGTAAGCCTGACTTAACAGGTAGCGCCTTACTCACGGAGGATATATGCACGATATAACACCCGACTTGTGTGATGAGTTTGAAAGCAAAGTCACCCTACTTAACCTTCCATTACAGAACTTCGGTCAACGTGGTGCGTTCTGGGGAAAAATTGTAACAGTTCGTTGTTATCACGATAATTCCAAGGTTCGCGAGGTTTTAGCGACCGACGGCAGCGGTAAAGTACTGGTTGTTGACGGAAATGGCTCGTGCCAGAAAGCACTGCTTGGTGACCAACTTGCTATTCTTGCAATAGAAAATGGCTGGGAGGGCGTGATCGTTAATGGTGCTGTACGGGATGTTGGCATGATGTCGCAAATGGATCTGGGCGTTCAGGCGCTAGGTGCATCACCATTCAAAACCGAGAAGCGTGGCGTAGGCCAAGTTAATGTGACACTGACAATGCATAACCAACTGATTCAGCCTGGTGATTACATTTATGCAGATTGGAATGGCGTGTTAATTTCGTCGGAGCTGTTACTCGAATCATAACGCCGATTTGAGTAACAGTTGTTAATGGGTAACAAGCTTATTGGGTTAGAAGCGAAACCCTAATCTCACTTCAACACCTTGCTGCCACTCTTCATAATCAAGGGTGGCATGCAGATCCAAGTTGTCCGTCAGTTGAACTCGGCTTGACACTTCCGCGGCTACCGACTTTTCATTCTCTTCGGTTTCATCCTTATAGGTATGGAGAGAGCTATTGAAAGAGATTCTTTCAGAGAATTGATAACTGACACCGCTCAAGAATCCACTTTCACTTTTCAAAGACGCACTGTTTATACGTGTACCGACATAAAGGTCAACATCATCAAACAAGCTATAGGCGTAGCCACTGTCGACTTTCCAAGTATCGAAACTTTCGCTCGACGCATTTTGAGTTGAGATAAAGAACTTATGAGAAGAACGATCGATTTGACCGGGTAATAGGGGCAGGTTGCTTAGCAGGGGTAAGCTGTTCGCTGAACAAACAACAGGCATAGCAAAGGCTAAAAGAATAAGTAATCTCTTCACTTCCCACTCCTGATGTCATTATTATTGTTCTTTGAACGTTATCGTTCAATTAAAGCACAGTTCTTGTGTGCTTGCTGAACAATCGATATAGCATTTTGTTATGACTATATATGCAATTAATCACTCTTGAGTGTTTATAGGATAAATCCACGATCTGAATTACAGGTGCATACAGGGTGTTTTATCCCTTAAATGACGGTTTGCTCTGAAAAACGGTGTGAATGTAAAAAAAACGCAACTTTTCATTGACGTCTAGTGGTAAAAATTGATACACGTAGAGTAAAGCACAAGCAGAGAATTTGATATGCAGCACGTAAGCCACCTAGTAATGACCACAACCATTATTATTACCGACATTAACATTGTTGGGGCAGGCTGCTAAGTAACGGATTTTAAAAAAAAGGCCTGTATCCAACAAGATACAGGCCTTTTTTTGTACCATTTTTATGACTTATGGAGAAAGGGATGCGCGTTTTAAAGTTTGGAGGTTCATCATTAGCTGATGCAGATCGTTTTTTACGAGCGGCTGATATCATCGCTAATAATGCCCAGCAAGAAGAGCTAGCCGTTGTACTATCGGCTCCAGGAAAAACAACCAATAAGTTGGTCGCTGTTATTGAAGCTGCACTGAAAAATGGTGAAGCTGACGCACAAATCACAGAGATCGAATCTTCATTTACTGCGCTGTTTGCAGAGATTAAAGCGGTTGTACCTTCGATTGATGGTACTGCGTTCCAAGAGCAGGTTGATACCTCTCTTGCTCAGCTAAAGCAGTTCGTGAACGGCATCAACCTACTTGGTATGTGCCCGAACCACGTTAATGCTCGTATCATCAGTAAAGGTGAGCGAATCTCTATCCAGTTAATGAAAGCGGTACTTGAAGCAAAAGGCCAACCAGCAAGCCTGATTGACCCAGTTCAATACCTATACGCTAAAGGTGATCACCTTGAAGCTATGGTTGATGTGGATGTGTCTACTCAGAACTTCCGTCAATCGCCACTTCCACAAGGTCACGTTAACATCATGCCGGGCTTCACTGCAGGTAATGATAAAGGCGAGCTAGTTACACTTGGTCGTAATGGTTCTGACTACTCAGCGGCAGTGCTAGCGGCATGTCTACGTGCTGATTGTTGTGAAATCTGGACAGATGTAGACGGCGTTTACAACTGTGACCCACGCTTAGTCGATGATGCTCGTCTGCTTAAATCACTGAGCTACCAAGAAGCAATGGAGCTTTCTTACTTTGGCGCTTCGGTTCTACACCCGAAAACCATCGCTCCTATCGCACAATTCCACATACCTTGTCTGATCAAAAACAGCTTTAACCCACAGGGTGCAGGTACTTTGATCGGCCAAGACACTGGCGAAGATAACCTAGCAATCAAAGGCATCACGACGCTAAGTGACCTAACGATGGTTAACGTATCAGGCCCAGGTATGAAGGGTATGGTTGGCATGGCGAGCCGTGTATTCGGTGCGATGTCTTCAGCTGGCGTTTCTATTGTCCTTATTACTCAATCTTCTTCTGAGTACAGCATCAGCTTCTGTATTGAATCAGCAGATAAAGTAAAAGCGAAGCAAGTACTGTCTGACGCATTTGAACTTGAACTTAAAGATGGCCTATTAGAGCCAGTTGAGTTCATGGACGATGTAGCGATTGTAACGCTGGTGGGTGACGGTATGCGTACTTCACGCGGTGTCGCTTCTCAGTTCTTCTCTTCTTTAGCTGAAGTGAACGTTAACATCGTTGCAATTGCTCAAGGTTCATCTGAGCGCGCTATCTCTGCGGTTATCCCCGAAGATAAAATTTCAGAAGCAATCAAAGCGTGTCACGAAAACCTATTTAACTCTAAACACTTCCTAGACGTATTCGTTGTGGGTGTTGGCGGTGTTGGTGGTGAGCTTGTTGACCAGATCCAACGTCAGCAGGGCAAACTGGCTGAAAAAGGCATCGTGATTCGTGTATGTGGTTTAGCAAACAGCAAAGGCTTATTGCTAGACAGTGAAGGCTTACCACTAGAGCAATGGCGTGATCGCATGTCGAGCGCGACAGAAGAGTTCAGCCTAGCGCGCCTAGCAGCTCTAGTTCAACGTAACCACATCATCAACCCGGTATTGGTTGACTGTACGTCTAGTGAAGGTATTGCTGCTCAATATGCAGACTTCCTAGCAGCTGGTTTCCACGTGGTAACACCAAACAAGAAAGCGAATACAGCTAGCATGGCTTACTACCATCAGCTTCGTGAAGTTGCACGTAACTCACGTCGTAAGCTGATGTACGAAACAACAGTAGGCGCAGGTCTTCCGGTAATCGAAAACCTACAGAACCTAATCTCTGCAGGTGATGAACTTGAGAAGTTCAACGGTATCCTCTCTGGTTCTCTGTCTTACATCTTCGGTAAGCTTGATGAAGGTATGACGTTAAGCCAAGCAACCAACATCGCTAAAGACAACGGCTTTACAGAACCGGATCCTCGTGACGATCTATCTGGTATGGATGTAGCGCGTAAGCTACTTATCCTTGCTCGTGAAGCAGGCATGGCACTTGAACTTGAAGACGTTGAAGTAGACCAAGCACTTCCACCGGGTTTTGATGATTCAGGTACGGTTGAAGAGTTCATGGCTCGCTTGCCAGAAGCGGATGCTTACTTCCAAGAGCAGTCAGCTATCGCAGCAGAAGAAGGCAAAGTACTTCGTTATGTTGGTGAGATTGCCGATGGTAAATGTAAGGTTCGTATCGCAGCTGTTGATGGCGACGACCCAATGTTCAAGATTAAAGATGGCGAGAACGCTCTAGCATTCTACAGCCGTTACTACCAACCAATCCCGTTAGTACTTCGTGGCTACGGTGCTGGTACTGAAGTAACAGCAGCAGGCGTATTCTCTGATGTGATGCGTACTCTTGGTTGGAAATTAGGAGTTTAGGAATGAGTTCAAGTGATATGGATGTTGTCGTTTATGCTCCTGCATCAATCGGTAATGTCAGTGTAGGGTTTGATGTGCTGGGGGCCGCTGTGTCTCCAGTGGATGGCACACTGCTGGGTGACCGAGTTATGGTTAAAGCAGGTGATGAACCATTCTCACTTAAAACAGCAGGCAGCTTTGTTTCTAAGCTGCCGACTGAAGCCAAAGAAAACATCGTCTACGACTGCTGGGTGGTGTTCTCTAGAGAGCTTGCTAAAAAAGGCGTTGCGCTAAAGCCTTTAGAAATGACACTCGAAAAGAACATGCCTATCGGTTCTGGTTTAGGTTCAAGTGCATGTTCAATCGTAGCGGCGCTTGATGCGCTAAACCGTTTTCATGGTCAGCCATTGAATGAAACTGAACTGCTTGCTCTGATGGGCGAGATGGAAGGTAAGATTTCTGGTGGTATTCACTACGATAACGTTGCGCCATGTTACCTTGGTGGCGTGCAATTAATGCTTGAAGAGCTTGGCATCATTAGCCAAGAAGTACCGTGTTTTGATGATTGGTACTGGGTGATGGCTTATCCGGGCATTAAGGTTTCAACGGCAGAAGCGAGAGAGATCCTACCATCTCAGTACCGTCGTCAGGATATCATTGCTCATGGTCGCCACTTAGCGGGCTTTATCCACGCGTGTCACTCAGGTCAACCTGAACTGGCAGCGAAGATGATCAAAGACGTGATCGCTGAACCATATCGTGAGAAACTGCTTCCAGGGTTTGCTGACGCTCGTAAATACGCGCTGTCGGCAGGTGCATTGGCTACTGGTATTTCTGGTAGTGGCCCAACTCTATTTAGCATTTGCAAAGAACAAGATGTCGCCGAGCGTGTTGCACGCTGGTTAGAACAAAATTACGTACAAAATGAAGAAGGATTCGTTCACGTTTGTCGCCTAGATAAGCAGGGTTCGATCGTTACAGGAAGTGAGTTATGAAACTGTACAACATCAAAGAAAATGATGAACAAGTCTCTTTTGGCCAAGCCGTTCGTCAAGGCTTAGGCCGTAATCAAGGTCTATTTTTCCCATCAGAACTGCCTAAGTTTGATGATATCGATGCGCTGCTAGCAGAGGACTTTGTCCCTCGTAGCTCAAAGATCTTGTCGGCGCTTATCGGTGATGAACTGTCGAAAGAGCAAATTGACCAGATGGTGGATGCAGCATTCCAATTCCCTGCGCCAATCAACCAAGTAAAAGACGGTGTTTACGCACTTGAGCTTTTCCACGGTCCAACACTGGCATTTAAAGATTTCGGTGGCCGCTTTATGGCGCAATCTTTAGCAGCAGTTTCAGATGGTGGTCAAATCACTATCTTAACGGCAACATCAGGTGATACTGGTGCGGCGGTTGCGCATGCTTTCTACGGCATGGAAGACATCAACGTTGTGATCCTTTACCCTAAAGGCAAGATCAGCCCTCTACAAGAGAAGCTGTTCTGTACACTGGGTAAGAACATCCACACTGTTGCAATTGATGGCGACTTTGATGCGTGTCAGGCACTGGTTAAAGACTCATTTGATGACGCTGAACTGCGTAAAGAGATTGGCCTTAACTCGGCAAACTCTATCAACATCAGTCGTTTGATGGCTCAGATCTGTTACTACTTTGAAGCGGCTTCTCAGCTGACTAAAGAGCAACGTGAAAACCTGGTTATCTCTGTACCAAGTGGTAACTTTGGTAACCTAACAGCTGGTCTATTGGCTAAAGCTCTAGGTCTACCAGTTAAGCGTTTCATAGCTGCAACTAACGAAAATGACACGGTTCCTCGTTATCTAGAAACAGGTCAATGGGATCCAAAACCGACCGTTGCAACAACATCGAACGCGATGGACGTAAGCCAACCGAACAACTGGCCTCGTATCGAAGAGCTTTGCCAACTGAAAGGTTGGGGCTTAGATACACTAGGCAAGGGTAAAGTATCTGACGAGCAGAGCGCTGAATCAGTACGTGACCTAAAAGCACAAGGTTACCTATGTGAACCACATGGTGCGATTGCTTACCGTCTATTGGAAGAGCAACTGCAAGAGAACGAAACTGGCTTGTTCCTATGTACAGCGCACCCAGCGAAGTTCAAAGAAGTGGTTGATGACATTCTAGGTTCTGATATTGAACTGCCTGGCCCGTTAGCAAAACACGCTGCGATGGAGTTGTTGTCTGAAGATCTAGATAACGATTTTGAAGCGCTAAAAGCGGTACTTCGTCGAGTTCAACCAGCGTAATTTTTCACAAACGTTATGTGAAAACTTAGATGGTTAAGAGAAAGGTGAATGAGCAATCATTCACCTTTTTTATTGCCTGATGGCTTTTAACCAGTAAGCTCTAATGAAGCATTTTCTTAAGCTTGAGGTTAGCTCAAGCTCGCGGTGAACTGACCAAAGTAAAATAGAAAGGGATAGTATGAATTTTTTGATTTTTCTTGGCTCTGTACGTGAGAGCACCCCACCAAGACCAGCCCGATTAGGGATGAGAGTTAGCAAGGCGTGTGCAAAGTTACTGGCGGATAAACACGCTGAGCATACCGTCGAGATCATCGACCCATTGCATTACGATTTTGGTGACGTATTTAAACCAGAGTTTTCTTATCATCGATCCAAAGTACCTGCACATCTTGCGGAGTTAGCGGACAAGATCGCAAAAGCCGATGGCTACGTGATGGTCAGCCCTGAATACAATCATTCAATGAGCCCTGCGCTGGCTAATATTCTCAACCATTTTGGTAGCTCGTTATTCTCATATAAGCCGAGCGCGATTGTGACTTATTCTGCCGGTCAGTGGGGCGGGGCAAGAGCATCCGTTTCGATGAGAACTTTCTTATCAGAGTTAGGTTGTTTACCCGTTTCTGCGATGATTCATCTACCTAAAGCACAAGAAGTGTTTGATGAAGAGGGCTGTGTTGTTCAAGAGTCAGAACAGGCACAATGGGATGAGTACATGAACCGAACGTTCCATCAATTAATGTGGTGGGCACAAGGTGCAGCGTTGCAAAGAGACAATGTGGATCCAACTGCGTTAGCGAAAGCCTTTACTAAAGATCCTTCTCAACGAAACGCGCCATAGTTAGATCGAGTAGTGTGCGTGATGGGTTAATCCAGAGTGATCCGAACTTGCGTTGAGATAGTTAGCTATAAAAAATGGGTAAGACTAAAACGAAAAAAGCTTGGTCATTTCTGACCAAGCTTTTTAAATCTTTAACACTCTAGTTTACTGAGATTATAGAGACTCAGTGAACGTACGTGCGATAACGTCACGTTGCTGTTCAGTTGTTAGAGAGTTGAAACGTACAGCGTAACCCGATACACGGATTGTTAGCTGAGGGTAGTTCTCTGGGTGAGCAACTGCATCTTCTAGCGTTTCACGCTTAAGAACGTTAACGTTTAGGTGTTGACCACCTTCGATGCGTGGTGCTGCTTCGATTGCAACTTCACGGCTTTCGTACTCGCCTAGGTCTGCAGCTGAGATAACTTGGTCAGCTTCGAAACCTGCAGTAGCAACAACACAACGAGCTTCATTCTTCTCGCTATCTAGTAGCCAGATTGAGTTTAGTAGGTCATCGTTTGCTGCTTTAGTAATTTGAATACCTTGGATCATAACTATCTCCTAGTCCACTGAACGTGGTTTGATTATGGTGTTAACTTTCGATTTTTATTGAGCTGGGTAATATATACCTAATGTTCGTAAGGTTAACATTGATTTAAGTCAAAAAACAACCAAAAACCATATTTTTACAAAGGTGATTATATTGAGGTAAATCAATAAAACCTTTGAAAACAAAGTAATTACAAAATATTTTAAAGTATAAAAAATATTTAACAGTCTTATTTGGTGTAATTTTACTACATTTGTTGTGTTTTAATTGAACTACAACCGATATGACCCTTTATTTATGATGCATTCTGAAAGTGTAAAGTGATTTAATGACAAACAAAATTTCATCCTCAAAACCTGAGACAAATATTAAGTTTATTGGCGCTCACGTGTCGGCGGCGGGCGGTGTTGATCAGGCACCCATGCGTGCGCGTGAGATCGGTGCTAATGCGTTCGCACTGTTTACCAAAAACCAGAGGCAGTGGGCGGCAAAGCCACTCGAAGCCAAAACCATTAGTGCATTCAAAGCCAACTGCAAAATGTTGGGCTTTGCTGCCGAGCACATTCTTCCTCATGATTCCTACTTGATTAACCTAGGCGCACCGGAAGAAGAGAAACTAGAGAAATCGCGCGCAGCTTTTATTGATGAGATGGAGCGTTGTAACCAACTTGGCTTAACGCTTTTGAATTTTCATCCTGGCAGTCATCTTAAGAAGATCTCTGAGACGGAGTGCTTGGCTAAGATAGCTGAGTCGATCAACCTCGCTCATCAAGCGGTTCCAGATGTGATTGCGGTGATCGAGAATACGTCAGGCCAAGGTACTAACTTGGGCTGGAAATTTGAGCACCTAGCAGAGATCATCGATCAAGTAGAAGATAAGTCGCGTGTTGGCGTGTGTTTAGATACTTGCCATACCTTTACTGCGGGTTATGACCTACGAACAAAAGAAGCGTGTGAGCATACTTTTTCAGAGTTCGACCGCATTGTGGGCATGCACTATCTGAGAGCAATGCACATCAATGATTCAAAAGCTGAGTTCGCGAGCCGAGTTGATAGACACCATTCTTTAGGAAAAGGCGAAATTGGCTGGGATTGTTTTGAATATATTGCCTCAGATTCTCGCTTCAACGGAATTCCTCTTATCTTAGAAACGATTGACTCGACGATTTGGAAAGAGGAAATTCAACAACTTAGAATGTTTCATCGCTCAGCAACGGTCGCGACTGAAGAGGCGTAATAATAGAGGGGAAAATTAACTTTCTTCTATTTGTAAAAATTGGCACCTTTCTTTCATAGTCTTAAAGTGAATATGTATTTCACGATGTCTTAGAGGAGGTGCCTTTATGTATTCAAAAGCCCAAACTTCAACTGTTTCTGCTGCTCGCCGTTTACCAACTCCAAACCGTCACGTGCATAGCCACGGTCACCATCGCACACAGCAGAAAAGTGGTTAATCGAGATCAACACAACTTGAACTGATTATTATGATTCATCAACAAGTGAACCCTACACATCATGTTTATTGATAGCTGTATGAGGTATAAATAGGGCGTGTTGATCTTTCGAGCTGATTTTTGCAGCGAGTTGCTGGGTATTTATACAAGGCAGAGGCTTTGACGTGTAGCTAGCCTACATGAGAAGCCGCTAACGCAGTAGAAATGACCAGCAAACGCTGCCCGGAGGGTTCGGCTAAAAGCGTTTTACTCTTTGTTGAGGGAGATTTGCTTAGAATGACTAGGCTACTTCTCCCTCGCCGCGATTAAAACGCTTTTATCTCGAACAAAATTTAACCACGAAAGGTCAACACGCCCTAAAGCCTTATTTAGGACAGTTAGCCGATACAGCTATTTTTTGTCTGGCGAAGCCTAGAAACCTTGATGATTGGGAAGTAAAACGATGAGCACACCAAAGACTTGGGAATCCATTATTAATGATGAACGTGAGAAAGAGTACTTCCAGAGTGTTCTCGCTTTCGTCGAACAGCAACGTAATAGTGGGAAAACCATCTACCCGCCACAAGAGCAGGTGTTCAGTGCCTTCGATATGACACCTTTCGAATCTGTGCGAGTGGTTATCCTAGGGCAAGACCCTTATCACGGCGCCAATCAAGCGCACGGCTTGGCATTCTCAGTGTTGCCCGGCGTTAAAATCCCGCCTTCTCTACGCAACATGTATAAAGAACTCGCACTAGATATAGAGGGCTTTGAGATCCCTAACCACGGTTATCTTGATGCTTGGGCATCGCAAGGGGTGTTGATGTTGAACACCGTGCTTACAGTCGAAGAGGCAAAAGCACACTCACACGCGAAATGTGGCTGGGAAACGTTTACCGATGCCATTATTGCAGAACTAAACCAGCGATCTGAACCGATCATCTTCTTGTTGTGGGGCGCACACGCCCAAAAGAAAGGCCAAGCGATTGATACAGGCAAGCACCATGTGCTGGCTGCGCCTCACCCCTCGCCATTGTCTGCACGTCGCGGTTTCTTTGGTTGTCAGCACTTTTCGACAACCAATAAGCTGCTTTCTTCTATGGATCAACGACCTATCGACTGGCACTTACCAACAGAAGTGTAGGTTGGTGGTTTTCTGAGCAGGGTCAAATCATAAATCAGCATCTTCGTATACACTTATAAATAGTAGGTGTAATGGAGTGCAATACTATGATGATTGAAAGGATAAGACGAGAGCATGGCTATATGGCTCGTTTACTCGCGATACTCAATAATAAATTAGAGTTCCTCAAGCAGGAGCGAGAAATTAACTATAGCCTGATCGCCGAGGTAGTTCATTACTTGATGAACCACTCAGACAAAGTACATCACCCTAAAGAAGACGTCATTTATCGCTACTACCTTAAGCAATATGGCAGTGACCAAGCAATTGAGGACTTGGAGCTCGAGCATCAGTTGCTATCTGAGAAAACAGCCGACTTCTTAGGCGTGGTTGATATGATTCTCCAAGATGCTGTGGTGCCGCAACAGGTGTTCATTGACCAACTCGAAAGCTTTGTAAAAGCTCAGCGCAAGCACATGGAATATGAAGAGAAGCATGTGTTGCCAATGATTGTTGATGCATTCACGGTTAAGGATTGGCAAGAGGTTGAGTCACAGTGGCTTCAACCAGAAGACGACCCTGTTTTTGGGGACACGATTGCTGATCAATATCGCCAGCTTGCAGCTCGCGTTCGACAAAATGAGCAAGAGTGCGTTTAGATAATATCAAGAGTGAGTCTCCCAGTTAGAAGTGCCTTCTATATAAGAGGCGAGAGTTTGGGGCTCCCTCTATATTAGGTGATTCGGTTTTAATGCAGCGCTTTGAACGGATACGAGAGTCTAGACAATAAAAAAAAGGCACCTTTATAGGTGCCTTTTGCTATCTGATTTCTTATCGAGCTGATTAAAGCTTTATATCGTCAAGGCTAAAATCGAGACCGAGGTTCATCTCTCTTAGCTCTTTCTCAAGTTGCCTACGATCGTTGATTGCTTCGATTTCACGCCACTTACGCTTGAGTGGTTTAGAGCGTGTTTTTTGAGTTGCACGAGGCATTTCTAGTTCTGATACTTCATCGAATTGAAAGCTATCCATAAGCCATATCTCCTTCCGTGGGACTAGTTCTTACGAACCATTAAATATCATATTTAGGTTTACCATAACCTTGATTTGTTTCTCATTTGTTTCAAAACTATGAAGCTTTTGTTCTGTTTTTTTATGCATGCTCACACATTGAGGGAATTTTTATGTATAAAAAATAAGCAAACAAACCGAAGTAAACGATTAAATTAGGGGTTATTGAATGTTAATTCATTGTGCGAAAGGAATAGCACTTTAGCCACAATGCATTTAAGTGCGTATTGCTGTGTGCGAGATAGCAATCTTATTGCTCTAGAAAAAAACGCAGATCTTCACTATACCTTGTAAAACCTAGGCTGACGTCATTTTTATAGGATGGTGTTCTTGTTGCGGTGAGGCGATGGTTGTTGTTGATATTATGTCCCGATAATGTGATTTTTATTGGGCTGTATTGTTGAAAAGTGTGTTAACAAAAGGTGTGTTATTAGTGAAATGTCATTTTAATATAAGTGTATTTGCATATTGATTTTTAAGCCGTCTCGCTGCATTATCCGCCCGTCAAAAAATACACTGATACGTAAAATGGATGCATGAAGCGACATTTACAATCTAGATCGCAGCAAATAAATATAAAACTAATGCCGACACAACTATTGACACTGGCATAGGTGATCTAGAGGAAGGCTAGGAAGCATGATCGGTGCTTAAACTCAATTACGAGGTTCACGTGACAGACTTAATCAATTTGATGAACGATCTCCTTTGGGGATCTATCTTAGTTTACTTACTGGTTGGTGTGGGTATCTACTTCACCGTACGACTAGGCTTCATTCAATTCCGCCATTTCGGCCACATGTTCTCTGTTCTAAGAAACAGCCGTAAAGCAGACAGTGCTGGTATCTCTTCTTTCCAAGCTCTTTGTACTAGTCTCGCTGCTCGTGTAGGTACGGGTAACATGGCAGGTGTTGCTGTAGCGCTAACCGCTGGTGGCCCTGGTGCTATCTTCTGGATGTGGCTAATCGCAATGCTAGGTATGGCAACATCGTTTGCTGAAAGCACACTGGCACAGCTATACAAAACGCGTGATAACGACGGTAACTACCGCGGCGGCCCTGCATACTACATGGAGAAAGGCCTAGGCATGCGTTGGATGGGGGTTCTATTCTCTATCTTCCTAATCATTGCATTCGGTCTTGTATTCAACGCGGTTCAAGCAAACGCGATTGCAAGCGCAATGAACACAGCATTTGACCTTGAGCGTAGCTACGTTGGTGTTGGTATCGTAATTATCTCTGCATTCGTTATCTTCGGTGGTATCCGTAAGATTGCACGTACAGCAGAAATTATCGTTCCAATCATGGCATTGGCTTACCTAGCGATCGCTATGTACGTGATGTTCGCGAACATTGAGAAAGTGCCTGAAGTATTGGCTCTTATCTTCAAGAGTGCATTCGGCCTGCAAGAAGCAGCAGCGGGTGGCCTAGGTTACGCAATCGCACAAGCGATGATTAACGGCATCAAACGTGGTTTGTTCTCGAACGAAGCGGGTATGGGTTCTGCGCCAAACGCAGCAGCTTCTGCTACGCCTTACCCACCGCACCCAGCATCGCAAGGTTACGTGCAAATGCTAGGTGTATTCATGGACACTATTGTTATCTGTTCTGCAACAGTGGCAATCATCCTGATGTCTGGTGAGTATGTACCACACGGTGAAGTAACAGGTATCGAACTAACGCAACGTGCACTAACAGCACAAGTTGGCGAATGGGGCGGCATCTTTGTAGCGGTAGCGATTTTCTTCTTCGCTTTCACTTCAATCATTGCAAACTACTCGTACGCTGAAACGAACCTTATCTTCCTAGAGCACAACAACAAGAAAGGCCTAGTGCTGTTCCGTATTGTTGTACTGGGTATGGTTATGTTCGGTTCGCTAGCGACGCTACCAACGGTATGGGCTCTAGCTGACGTATCGATGGGCCTAATGGCGATTGTTAACTTGGTGGCGATTATCCTGCTATCAGGTATCGTGATTAAGCTAGCGAAAGACTACAACCGCCAATTAGACGCGGGTAAAGTACCGACATTCGATTCGAATGACTTCCCTGAGCTTAAGTCTCAACTGGAAGACGGTATTTGGGACAACAACAAGAAGTAATCTTGTTGGAGCGATAAATCGCTCATCCTAAAACGATTAGAAAGGCTAAGGTTTCGACCTTAGCCTTTTTCGTTGCCTGTCGTTTGTCTCATTCTGTCTATCAAAGCTCATTCTCCCTATCAAAGTAATAGGAAGAGTCATAAAGACAAGTTGATGTTTTTTCTATACTCTAGCAGCATCCAGTTAGATAACCGATTAGGGTAAAGTTATGTTAGTTGTCGTTTCTCCAGCCAAAACACTTGATTACGAATCACCATTAGCGACTGAACGCTTTAGTCAGCCTGAGTTTGTTGAACACTCTGCTGAGCTTATTGAAGAGTGCCGTAAACTGACACCTGCAGATGTATCTGCATTGATGAAAGTCAGCGATAAGATCGCAGGGTTGAACGTAGCGCGCTTTGAGCAGTGGAGCGAGACCTTTACCCAAGACAACGCACGCCAAGCCATCCTTGCCTTCAAAGGCGATGTATACACAGGCTTAGACGCAGAGACACTATCGGATGAAGATTTTGACTACGCACAAAATCACCTGCGCATGCTTTCTGGATTGTATGGTTTGCTTAAGCCGTTAGATTTGATGCAGCCTTACCGCCTAGAGATGGGCACACGCTTAGCGAATGCTCGTGGTACTAACTTGTACCAGTTCTGGGGCAACATCATCACAGATAAGCTGAATGAAGCGCTGAATGCTCAAGGCGACAATGTGTTGATCAACCTAGCGTCGAACGAATACTTTAAAGCAGTGAAGCCGAAGAACTTGGATGGCCAAGTGATTACACCTGTATTCAAAGACTGTAAGAATGGTCAATACAAGGTCATCAGTTTCTACGCGAAGAAAGCGCGTGGCATGATGGCTCGCTACATTATCGAAAACAAAGTGGACTCAGTCGAAGCGCTGACCAAGTTCGATACTGCGGGTTACTACTTCGTTGAAGAAGAGTCGACCGCGAAAGAGTTGGTCTTCAAGCGTGAAGAGCAAAACTAGACGCTATTGATTAAAGGTCGTCACGCTCTATAGCGCGATACCACCCAGATAGAAAAAGCCCCATGCAGCGAACTGCATGGGGCTTTTTATTGAATCGTGGAAAGCGTTAGATTACTTGTTCTTAACCGCTTTCTTTTTCTTAGCGATTTTCTTCTTCTTAGCGATTTTCTGTTTCGCTACCGCTTTCTTATCTTCTTTCTTCGGCTTCTTCTTCTTCGTCACGGCCGCTTTCTTGTGCGTTGGGCGCATGCCTTCGATGAAGCGCTCTTTGATTGGTTCGTCTGTGTAACGAGCCACACGTTCAATCATCAGTTGATCGTGCGCTTCAATGATAGAAACCGCGTTACCTTTCTTACCAGCACGAGCCGTACGGCCGATACGGTGTAGATATACGTCGGCAGTACGAGGCATGTCGTAGTTGATTACGTGGCTTACGTCTGGAAGGTCGATACCACGAGCCGCAACGTCAGTCGCTAGTAATACGTTTACTGAACCGTCACGGAAACGAGCAATCGCGTTGTTACGACGATCTTGAGGCATCTCACCTTGGATCCATGCACATGGGATTTGCGCGCTTTCTAGTTGAGCACGAAGATCACCTAGACGATCACGAGTCTTCAAGAACACGATGCTGCGCTCAGCTTGTTCTGTGATGATGTGCTTCAGGATGTTTAGCTTGTGCTCTGCTGTGTCTGCACGGTGGTACCACTGAGTGATCTTCTTACGCTCACGAAGTGATGATTTCGCATCGATCTCCGCTGGGTTTTTCAGTAGATCTTCAGTGAAGCCTTCAACACCTTTACCTTCTAGCGTTGCTGAGAAAAGTAAAGTTTGCTTACGCCAGCGACACTCTGCAGACAGACGGTCAACAACAGGACCAAAGCCCATGTCTAGCATACGGTCTGCTTCGTCTAGGATCAGCCATTCGATAGCACGACAGTCAAAGCGCTCAGCTTCGATGTATTCCATCAGACGGCCTGGTGTTGCTACTACGATGTCTTGCGTTGTGCCAAGGATATCTGCGTGCTCTTGGTACATCACACCACCTGTGATGGTGAAGATGTTTAGTGCAGTGTATTTCGCAAGCTCACGAGCTTGGTCAGTGATCTGCATTGCCAGTTCACGAGTTGGCGTCAGGATAAGCATACGAGCAGGGCCCGCTTTCTTGCGTGGGAAATCCTGTAGGTACTGCAGTGCTGGCAGTACGAATGATGCTGTTTTACCAGTACCTGTTGGCGCAGAAGCCAAAACGTCTCTTCCATCTAACGCTTGTGGGATTGCTTCAGCTTGTATCTGTGTTGGACGTTCATAGCCCATTTCGTCAATTGCTTTAAGCAGCTCTTGGTTTAGATCGAGTTCTGCAAAGGTTCTGATCACTGTTGTTTCTCCACAAGCAATAAATGTTTCTGCCTCAAAAAGCAGACGATAAAAAAGAGTAGTCGGACATTATAGAAGCATTAGTGATTAGGATCACATGGTATTTGCTACATCTTGAGATAAAAATCTTTAGTAAGTGCAATAAATGCTGCGCTATAACCACCTTGATGATGAATCGTAAGCGATTCACGCTGCAAATCTTGCTCACAAGCAGGATTTTTAGATAACTCAAACAGGATTCGGCTCGCGGGTTTCTTGTCTGTTGTTTTCACATCAAGGCGCTTTGCTAGGTACCAACCACACTGCTGGGCAAGCTTGATGAAACCTTCTCCCTCTGGCGTTGGCAGTATGAAACTGGCCGTCGCAGAGTCAGTTGTTACCTCGAAGCAGCGCTTCGCAAGATCAAGGTGATCCAAACTGTCTGTGTGTCTGGCTGTGGCTCTTTGGCTTTGCTGTGCTTGTTCGCCTGAGTTGAAGTAGGGCGGGTTACAGATGATCGCGTCAAACTTCTGTGGAAAGTTTGCTGTTAAAACGCTGCCGTGATGAAGCGCGATACGATCTTGCCAAGGTGACTGCTCAATATTGACTGTCGCTGCGTCAATGGCGTGCTGATCAATATCGATTGCTGATATAGCGGCATCTTCAAAGCGCTGTGCGGTCATCAAAGCTAACAACGCGGTGCCTGTTCCTATGTCGAGTACCGATGATTTCGGCGCAAGGCTCATCCACGCACCAAGTAGCACGCCATCGGTGCTGACAGGCATACCGCTCTGTCCACCGTAAATAGAGAATTTCTTAAAATTGAAGCTTTTGGTTTCTACTGTTTTGTCTTTCATGAATGTTCTGAGTATCGAGATATTTTGAGTGATTAGCTCTAATGTTAACCACTTGTATGGATCAATGTTCTGCTTGGTGATTTATTGTTGTGAATTATGGTTAGTTTATAATTATGGCTATTTTTCCATATCCAGTGGAATCCACTGCTTTTTGTTCATATATACAAATTTATATGGTGTTTTTTTATGGTGACTTGCAGCTAGCTAAGTGTTTCGTCATTATGCGCGACTATTTTATAGATTGATTGGCAGCCTTGAGCTGTAACATTCATGTAAGCACAACATAAATTCATAAATATAATTAAGGATTATCTGTGAAACAGAGTCTAAAACTAACAGATATAATGGCATTGGGCTTTATGCTTTTTGCGTTTTTCTTGGGTGCGGGGAACATCATCTTCCCACCTCTAGCTGGTCAATTGGCTGGTGACCACTTTCTTCCAGCTATGTCTGGTTTTCTGCTGACTGCCGTTGGTCTGCCGTTAATCACAATCGTAGCCGTTGCTGTCGCTGGTGGCTCTTGGGGTCATCTAACCAAAGATCTTCCTAAGCAAGCTGCAACCATCATGGCTGTGCTGATCTTCATCATTATCGGTCCTGCATTTGCTGCACCACGTACCGGTCTTGTTGCTTATGAGATGGCGGTGAAACCGTTCTTCATCGATGCCTCTCAAGCTCACCTAACTCTTTTTTCGATTGCCTTTTTTGTTGTAGCGATGTTCTTCTCATGGTCGCAAGGTAAGCTTATCGACGTAATTGGCAAGGTACTGACACCTGCACTATTCGTTGGCTTGGTTGTATTGGCAATTGCTGTATTCGTTAACCCTCAAGGTGACGTGCTTGCGGCTCACGGTGAGTACATCACTCAACCACTGACCAAAGGTTTCCTTGAAGGCTACAACACCATGGATACTTTTGCTTCTTTGATGTTTGGTATGCTGATTGTTGATGCGATCCGCAGCAAGGGCATTACTGACCGCGCAGCGACGACTAAGTATCTGATCAGCGCAGGTTGTATTGCAGCTGCTGGTCTAGCGTTTGTTTACATCTCTCTTTTCTTCCTGGGCGCAACAAGCGCAACAGTAGCAGCGGGTGCAGACAACGGTGGTGCTATCTTAAGCCTATACGTTCAATCTTTGTTTGGTCCTTCTGGTCAGCTAGTGCTTTCTGTGATCGTACTGTTGGCGTGTCTAACAACAGCAATTGGCCTTGTATCAGCATGTTCTGATTACTTCAGCTCGCTAACGCCTCTGTCTTACAAGACTTGGGTAATCATTAACGGTGTCGCTTGTGCAACCGTAGCGAACGTTGGTCTTTCTCAGCTGATTTCTCTGTCTGTACCAGTACTGTTTGCACTTTACCCAGTCGCGATTGCATTGGTTGCTTTGACGTTCTTGCGTAGTCGTTTCCCTAATCCAAAAGCGGCTTACCGCGTGGTGGTATTAGTGTCTCTACTGTTTGCTCTAATTGATGGTGCTAAAGTAGCGGGTGTTGATGTATCTGCACTGAAGATGCTGCCACTGTTTGAGATCGGCATGGGTTGGTTACTACCAACAACTGCAGCAATCATCTGTATGTTCTTTGTTGGTAAATCAACAGAGCAAGAGATGGCAGAAGAGACGGTTTAATCTTTCCGTTGAGATTAAATAGTCACTAGATATAGAAAAGGCCTCATTACTTCGCAGTAATGAGGCCTTTTTGTATTCTGTGTGTTTAGATGAACTGGTCTTCGAGAGCGTATGTGCGTTTATAGCTTTTCGCTGTACTCAACCAGAACTTGCTCTACCCAGCTTGCGATACGCTCGTCGCTGAGTTCGTATTGTGAATCTTCATCAAGCGCCAAACCCACGAATTGTGACTGGTCTTCGGTGAGTGCTTTAGACGCTTCGAACTCGTAGCTGTCATCGTTTGGCCAGAAGCCAACAAACTCTGCACCAGCGGTTTTCAGTTCGTCATGCAATAGACCCATCGCATCTAAGAACCATTCGCCGTAACCTTCTTGGTCACCCAAACCAAACAGTGCCACAACCTTGCCTTTAACTGGCGTTGTCGCGATGTCGTCCCACAGTTCATTCCAATCTTCTTGGATTTCACCGAAGTCCCACGTTGAGATGCCCAGTAACAAAAGGTCGTAGTCTGCCATTAATGAAAGAGGGGTTTCTTTCACGTTATGGATATCAACTAGGTCTTCACCAATAATGCCGCGAATCTTTTCTGCTGCCATTTCGGTGTAGCAGGTGGTTGAGCCGTAAAATAATCCAATTTTCATAGCAAACGTTCGATTTTAATTTCAGATGGCGAATTCTAACCATAAATCGACTTCGATTGCAGCGATTATCCGCTCAAGTCGTAATTTTTATGGCATTCATATTTGCTCTGGCATACTCTCAAAACAGTTTCCAATATTGTGAGTAACACTATGCAGTCGCCTCAAGGGCAGAGCGCAGACCACGGTCTAGTTGAACAGTTTTTAGATGCTATGTGGATGGAGCGAGGGTTATCTGAGAATACGCTTGTCTCGTATCGTACCGATTTGTCCAAGCTACTTACGTGGATGGAACAGCACAATTACCGCCTCGATTTTATTAGCCTTTCAGGGCTACAAGATTATCAAGGCTGGTTAGTCGACGCTGATTTTAAGCAGACTTCTCGTGCACGCATGTTGTCGGCAATTCGTCGCCTGTTTCAATATTTGCACCGTGAGAAAATCCGAGCGGATGACCCAAGCGCTTTATTGATCAGTCCCAAGCTTCCTCAACGCTTACCAAAAGATTTGAGCGAAGAACAAGTGGACGCGTTACTCGATGCGCCAGATCCGAACGATCCTATCGAGCTTCGCGATAAAGCCATGCTTGAGTTACTCTATGCAACCGGTTTACGTGTGACTGAACTGGTTAGTTTGACGATGGAAAATATCAGTCTAAGACAAGGCGTGGTGCGTGTTATTGGTAAGGGCGGCAAAGAGCGATTGGTGCCAATGGGCGAAAATGCCGTGGATTGGATAGAGACATTTATTGAACAAGGTCGCCCGCAGTTGCTTGGTGAAAACAGTTCAGATGTGGTTTTTCCAAGTAAGCGCGCCAAGCAAATGACCCGTCAGACGTTCTGGTACCGTATTAAGCATTACTCGGTTATCGCAGGTATCGATACTGAATTGTTGTCACCGCATGTATTAAGACACGCTTTTGCGACGCATTTACTGAACTATGGCGCAGATCTCAGGGTCGTACAGATGTTGCTTGGGCATAGTGACTTATCGACAACCCAAATTTATACTCACGTGGCGACTGAAAGGCTGAAGCAAATTCACGCGCAGCATCACCCTCGTGCTTAAATCCATTTATTTTTAAGGTGAACTTAATGAGCGTATTACGCCGTCTTCCTCTATTAGCGCTTCCGCTGATGATTACTGCATGTAACGCATCAGAAGCTAAAGTAGAACAAACATCAACAGCCGCAGAAGTTGCTCCAGCTCAAGCGATTGATACAGCAGCGTTAACTAAGCGTTTTGAAAAAATCGGTATCAAAGTTGATAAGATCGTTCCTTCAGATATCGATGGCCTGTTAGAGATTCAAACCAACAGCGGCATTATCTTCTCTTCTCCAAAAGGTGATCACTTTCTAGCGGGCACACTTTACTCTTTGGATGAGAAAGGCAAATTCAGTGATGTATTGGCTGAGCGACAAGCGCCGCTTAATGCTGAAAAAGTAGCAGCATTGTCAGATACGGTTATCGAATATAAAGCGGATAACGAAAAGCACGTTGTGACTGTGTTTACTGATATTACGTGTGGTTACTGTGTTCGCTTGCACAGCCAAATGCAAGGCTACAACGACTTAGGAATTACCATTCGTTACATGGCTTACCCGCGCCAAGGTGCAACGGGTCAAGTTGCAGACCAAATGGCAGCGATTTGGGCTTCTGAAGATCCAAAAGCAGCTATGCACAATGCTAAAGTAGAACGTCAGATGCCAGCATCAGGCAAAGACCTTGCTGAGCAGAAACAGATCATCGCAAAACAATACCAACTAGGCCGTGAGCTTGGTATCAACGGTACGCCAGCTATCGTATTAGAAAGTGGTGAGTTGGTGAGTGGTTACTTACCGCCAGCACAACTGCTTCAACGTTTAGAGCAATAATCTCGTTTTCTGTATTGCCAACTTATCCCCCATGTTTTTGATTTAAGGAGTGGCCTGATTGATATCGGGCCCATTTTTATATGATAGAGATCCAACGCCGTCCTGAGGTCGACATTTCAGTTTTACCTGCTCACTTACCTGACTTGTTAAAGCGCATCTATGTGAGTCGTGGTATCGACAGTGCTGACCAACTTGAGACTGCTGCGAAAGGCTTGCACTCTTATCAGAAACTGGGCGGCATCGATGCTGCGGTTGAGTTGTTGTTCAACGCGATTCAGTATCAAAAACGCATCATCATTGTTGGTGATTTTGATGCCGATGGCGCGACCAGTTCAGCGTTGTCAGTGCTTGCTCTGCGTATGTTGGGCAGCTCTAACGTCGATTATCTGGTACCAAATCGTTTTGAAGATGGCTATGGCTTGAGCCCCGAGGTTGTCGAACAGGCCATCGAGCTTGGCGCTGAAGTGATCATGACGGTTGATAACGGTGTCTCTTCGATTGAAGGTGTGCGTTTTGCCAAAGAGAAAGGGCTAGAAGTTCTGGTTACCGACCATCACTTGCCGGGCAACGAACTGCCAATGGTTGATGCGATGGTGAACCCGAATCTTGAAAGCTGCGCTTTTCCTTCAAAAGCTCTAGCCGGTGTAGGGGTTGCGTTTTATCTTATGATGGCGCTGTGTGTTCACATGCGTAAGCTAAATTGGTTTGCAGAACGTGGCATGACCGAACCTAAGCTGATGGAGCTGATTGACCTTGTGGCGTTAGGCACCGTAGCCGATGTTGTGCCACTCGATGAGAACAACCGCATCTTGGTACATCAAGGTTTGCAACGCATTCGTGCGGGCAAAGCTCGTCCGGGTATTCAAGCCTTGATTGAAATTGCCAAGCGAGACGCTAAGCGATTAGTCGCTTCTGATTTTGGTTTTGCGTTAGGTCCTCGTATTAACGCTGCGGGCCGATTGGATGACATGTCCTTCGGTGTTGAACTGCTGATGAGTAATAACATCCATGCAGCGCGTCGAATGGCGAGTGAGCTGGATGGCTTGAACCAGACTCGTAAAGAGATTGAAGAGGGCATGAAGCAAGAAGCGATGGCTTTTTGTGAACGCCTTGAGTTTGGTAAAGACGACCTGCCTTCTGGTTTGGCTTTGTTCCAACGTGATTGGCACCAAGGCGTGATTGGTATCTTGGCTTCGCGTATCAAAGACAAATATCATCGACCTGTGATTGCATTTGCTGACGGCGGGGAAGGTACCATCAAAGGTTCGTGTCGTTCGATTCCGGGGTTACACATGCGTGACGCATTGGATCGCATTGATACTCAAAACCCAGGCTTGATTCTTAAGTTTGGCGGCCATGCAATGGCGGCGGGTTTAAGCATCATGGAAAAAGACTTCGAACGCTTTAGCAAACTGTTCAATGACGTGGTTAAGAAAGAACTGGGAGAAACGGCACTTAAAGGCATTATCTTGTCTGACGGTGAGTTGCTGCCTGAAGAGTTTTCGATGCACACCGCTGAAACGTTGCGTGCAGGTGGCCCGTGGGGACAAGCTTTCCCAGAGCCAATCTTCGATGGTGAATTTAAAGTGCTGCACCAAAAGCTGGTGGGTGAAAAGCACCTTAAGTTGATGCTTGAGCCGTTATACAAAGGTCACCCAACCAATGTGATGATTGATGGGATTGCCTTTAACGTGGATTTGCGTCGCTGGCCTGATGCGTCAGTGAAAACAGTTCACCTTGCGTTTAAGCTCGATATTAACGAGTTTCGTGGCAACCAATCCTTGCAGTTGATGATTGATCACATCGAAGCTAAATAGCCAGATCTCGGCTGATTAATGTTAAACATTTAGCGCTAAATTCAACAAGCTCTGTACATAATACAGGGCTTGTTTTCCTCCCAGTGATTGCCTGAATGGCAGGATTTCCCCAGTGTTCAAAATTATATTCTTCTAAGTGATTGAATCTTGTTTCGAACCCCAAAAATTTCTGTATCTCCGTCACACTTTTGAGTACAATTCTCCGGTTAAATTCTACTCATAAATGATGAGCTAAAATGTTTGAAATCAATCCTATAAAAAACCGTCTGCAGGATGTGTCTGAGCGCACAAATATCCTGAGGGGGTATCTTTGACTATGACGCTAAGCAAGAGCGTCTAGAAGAAGTAAACGCAGAATTAGAACAACCGGATGTATGGAACGAACCTGAGCGTGCTCAAGCGCTAGGTAAAGAACGTTCTGCATTGGAAGCGGTAGTAGAAACGATCGATCAACTTGACCAAGGTGTTGAGGATGTTGATGGCCTATTAGAGCTTGCGGTTGAAGAAGAAGACCAAGAAACGTTTGACGAAATTGAACCAGAGTTGGCTGAGCTAGAAGCTAAGCTAGAGAAGCTGGAATTCCGTCGTATGTTCTCTGGTGATCACGATGCATCAGATTGCTACATCGATCTGCAGTCAGGCTCGGGCGGTACAGAAGCTCAAGACTGGACTTCAATGATGTTGCGCATGTACTTACGCTGGGCAGATTCGAAAGGCTTCAAAACTGAAGTTATCGAAGTGTCTGATGGTGATGTTGCTGGCCTTAAAGGCGCAACGGTACGTATTTCTGGTGAGTACGCTTACGGTTGGTTACGCACAGAGACAGGTGTTCACCGTTTAGTTCGTAAGTCGCCATTTGACTCAAGTGGTCGTCGTCATACTTCGTTTGCATCTGCGTTTATCTATCCTGAGATTGATGACAACATTACGATCGACATTAATCCTTCTGACTTACGTATCGACGTATACCGTGCCTCTGGCGCTGGTGGTCAGCACGTAAACACCACGGAATCGGCGGTACGTATTACTCACGTTCCAACCAACACCGTGGTTCAATGTCAGAATGACCGTTCGCAGCATAAGAACAAAGATCAAGCGATGAAGCAGCTACGTGCTAAGCTTTTTGAACTTGAGATTCAAAAACAAAATGCTGAAAAACAGGCGAGCGAAGAAACGAAATCAGACATCGGTTGGGGCAGTCAGATCCGCTCTTACGTACTGGATGATTCTCGTATCAAAGATTTACGCACCGGCATCGAAAACCGTAATACTCAAGCGGTTCTTGACGGTGACTTAGACAAATTTATTGAAGCTAGCCTGAAATCAGGTCTGTAAGCTAACCAAGTATATTTGTAAAAATGCCTATATTTGCAAAGATATAGCGGTCCAAATTATAAAAGCAGGGTACATCTCTAATGACTGATGCTGTTCAAAACGAAAACGTACAAGAAGAAAACAAATTAATTGCTGAGCGCCGTAGCAAGCTGGATCACATCCGCCAAAACTGCAAAGCAAATGGTCACCCAAATGATTTCCGTCGTGAGCACCTAGCTGGCGATCTTCAAGCGGAATTCGGTGAGAAGACTAAGGAAGAGCTAGAAGAGCTTAACCACATCGTTGCGATCGCTGGTCGTGTTATGGCGAAGCGTGGTCCATTCCTTGCGATTCAAGAAACTTCTGGTCGTATCCAAGCATACGCAGCGAAAGACGTACAAAAAGTACTGAAAGAGAAGTACCAAGGCCTAGATATCGGTGACATCATCGGTGTTAAAGGTGCGCTTCACAAATCAGGTAAGGGCGACCTTTACGTGAACATGGAAGAGTTTGAATTGCTGACTAAAGCACTTCGTCCTCTACCAGAGAAGTTCCACGGTCTAACTGACCAAGAGATGCGTTACCGTCAGCGTTACGTTGACCTAATCGTGAACGAAGATTCTCGCAATGCATTCATCGTGCGTTCTAAGCTTGTATCTTCAATCCGTAACTTCATGAGCGCTAAAGGCTACCTAGAAGTTGAAACGCCAATGATGCACGTGATCCCTGGTGGTGCAACTGCACGTCCATTCATCACTCACCACAATGCACTAGACATCGACATGTACCTACGTGTTGCACCTGAGCTTTACCTTAAGCGTCTAGTTGTGGGGGGGTTTGACCGTGTATTCGAGATCAACCGTAACTTCCGTAACGAAGGTCTGTCTCCACGTCACAACCCAGAATTCACAATGATGGAATTCTACCAAGCGTACTCTGATTACAAAGACCTTATGGATCTGACTGAAGAGATGCTAAGCACAGCAGCAATGGACGTTCTTGGTTCTACTTCTATGCCTTACGGTGACGAAACAGTTGAGTTCGGTGGCACTTACGCTCGTATGAGCATGTTCGATGCAATCAAACACTACAACCCTGAGCACGCTGAGATTCAAGCGCTAACAGAAGCAGACCTACAAGACCGTGAGAAGATGGTAGCTATCGCTAAATCTGTACACGTAGACGTAGAAACGTTCTGGACATGTGGTCAGCTTCTTGAAGAGATCTTTGGTGAAACAGCTGAGCCTCAGCTAATTCAACCAACGTTCATCACTGGTTACCCAGCGGACATCTCCCCTCTAGCACGTCGTAGCGATGACAACCCGTTCTTCACAGACCGTTTTGAGTTCTTCATCGGTGGCCGTGAAGTAGCGAATGGCTTCTCTGAGCTGAACGATGCACAAGACCAAGACGAGCGTTTTAAAGCGCAAGTTAATGCGAAAGACGCAGGTGATGATGAAGCAATGTACTACGATGCAGACTACATCACAGCGCTTGAGCACGGCTTACCGCCAACAGCGGGTCAAGGTATCGGTATCGACCGTCTAGCTATGCTATTTACAAACACGCACACAATCCGTGACGTGATCTTGTTCCCGGCAATGCGTCCACAAGCGTAATTTTCGCTTAAGGGTCGTAGCAGCCCATAAAATTAAAAAGCCGCCTTCGGGTGGCTTTTTCTGTTTTTGTCCTCCAAAACCTAACCTGTACCGCACTCTTGATTCGAAAAATCATTATTTCTGACATAGTCTTACTATTGAGACAAAAAATCTAAGATAGTCTCACTACTATACGTCTCTGCGCTGAATACGATCTCGTGGCATTTTGTCGAACGATGAAGCAGTGACTCGTATTAGCCTGATTTAAATAAAAATAGAATAAGGAAGAAGGATGGGAACTCAATTTAAGATGGATTCCTTACCAGGTTCTCTTATCGTCGTTGGTGGTGCGTACGAACCCTGGTTATCTGTATTAGAACAAGTGGGTTGGCAATGCACCCAATGTGCAGATTTACGAAAAGCCGATGCCTTGATTGCGGACATTGGTCCATGCATTGGCATTGTGGATCTTAGCCATGATGAGTTCAGCCTTAACGGTATTGCTAACCTTGTGAGCAATAACAAACAGGTGAGATGGCTCGCCTTCATTCGTGAATCGCAATTAAGCTCTGATACGATCTGCCAGTTTATCGTTAACTTCTGTATCGACTTTTTCACAGCGCCAATTCCAGATGCTCAGCTATTGAGTACCATTGGTCACCAGTTGGGTATGCTCAAGCTTGAGCAGAAAGTATGGCCAAACTACGGCATTAACAACAATATGGGCCTACTGGGTGACTCTGTGGCTGTGAAGCGCTTGAGAGACCAAGTGAAGCGTATTGGGCCGACTGACGTCAGTATCTTAATTTACGGCGAGAGTGGGGCAGGCAAAGAGACGATTGCACGCTCGATTCATCAAAACTCTTCGCGAGCACAGAAACCATTTCTCACGGTGAATTGCCGTGCCTTGTCTGAAATGAGAATAGAAGCTGAAGTGTTTGGTATCTCAGCATCAGCACAACAAGCGACAGCACCATGTATGTTGGAAGAGGCCGATGGCGGAACCATCCTACTCAATGATGTGTTGGCGATGCCACGCAATCAACAATTGAACCTGCTGCGCTTTTTGCAGGAAGGAAAAATTGAAACAGCGAACGGTCCAAAATCGGTCGATGTACGTATTCTTGCTGCGAACTCTTCTGATATCGAAAAAGCACTGATTGAAGGTGACTTTAATGAAGAGCTTTATCACTACATCAATGTTCTGCGTATTCATGTTCCGAGCCTGAAAGAGCGTGTGAGTGATATTTCGGTACTGGCGAATCATTTCCTGCGTGAGTACTCGAAAGAGTTTAATGCTCAGGCTAAGAGCTTTTCAGACGACGCTATTCGTTCGATGAATCGCTATCACTGGCCAGGCAACGTCCGTGAGCTGATGAATCAGATTAAGCGTGTTGTTCTGATGTCGGATGCAGTGATCATCGAAGATCACCAACTTGATTTACCAAAACAGAATGATGAACGCCGTAGCTTGAAAAGCATCCGTGAGCGTTCAGAGCGCGATGCATTGCTGATTGTATTGGAGTCTTATGGTGGACAGGTTTCGTTGGCGGCTAAGGAGCTTGGTGTATCACGAGCCACCATGTACCGTTTGTTGAATAAACACAGCCTTATTTCTGAGGGTGTTGTGTAGAACTCTCTTCTAAGTCATTCAATCTGTTAGTGTAAATTTAAGAGCCACGCATCATGCGTGGCTTTTTTATTGCTAATCGCTGCGTTGATGTTCGAATAATCGAGAGATGAACTCTCAGTCACTAAGAGAGATATGCTGTGATTTTATATAATCATAGTGAATATCTTATATATAAATGAATATGCAACTGATATTTCAGGTGAATGCATTGTTTTGAAAATGTTAACCAATTATCGGTTGAATAATATACTCACTTGGTTAGACTTTAACCGTGAAAGCAGCGATTTAACAAAGACTTGTCTGCTTTTACTACCCATTTCTTTTTGGATTTTTTAGTTAGCTTGGAGGCGCAAATGAAACATTTCGATTTTATACAGCATATTTGCGCTTCGTTTGATCCGTGTTCTGACATGGTGACTGTTATGTCACAAACATCAGCCATGGCCGATCGAAACACCCAAGATAAACCTAACTAATAGATCCGTATCCTTATTTGGCTGCGGAAAAATAGCAGCTAAATGAGAAGTCCTCATACTATCTAACACGCTATTTTTCCTCAGTTTATTCAACAACTGGAGAGTTATTATGCGTCACTCAGTATATTTAAAATTAGCAACAGTCCTTATCCGTGCAGACCTTCGTCGTGAAGAGCGTGAATGGCAACGAAAAGTTCGTCGCAGTTCATATGATCTACCATGGAACAATACTCACTTACTAAGAGATATTGGTCTTGAAGCAGATGGTCGACCTATTGGTTTTTCTGAACCTGAAGTCGTTACTATTGAACGTAGAGTACGTCACCTTCGTCGTGTCTTAAGTGCGCGAATACCGACGTAATCTGCGGGGTTGATAGCACCTTTCAACCCCTTAGATAAGTCACAGGGATAGTTATGGCGTCAAAAGTGTGAGCTTTTGAACTAGAACTGACCAAAAAAGAGAAGCTCTAGCTTCTCTTTTTTGGTTTTTTAATCGAGAAAAATCAACACGCCCTAGTAAAGAAATAGAGTTCTACTAAGCTTTAGAGAGCAAGGGAGGCCGGTTATGCAAAAGCATCAATTAGACATGTGGTTACATGGAGAGCACAAAGACTCTTATCAAACACCCAAAGTGTACGTTATTGGTTGTTCTGATATCTCAGAGTATCTATTGGCGGTGGAGTACAAACACAAGCTAGAACCGGTCAAGCAAGACGGCGAGCCGCTTCACTTTGGATCTTTGGATCAAGTGAAAGAGGAGTTACTCCGGCTCGGTTTTGAAAAGGCCTACCTTCGCTTGCACAACGCGTATGATGAGTTTGGTAGTGAACCAAGCCAAAGCTACTGCGATATTGAACTGGCGCTCAAACCTCATTAGAACTCGTTTCTTATTACCGACGGTTTATAACACATTGATCATCCGATCTTTGAGGTGTATTAAAACGACTTATACGTAGTGTGTTGTCAGCAATTTGTGGGTGAATTGAGTTCTTAGGTAAAAACCACGCGGTTTAGTCTTGATGGGCTTTCCACTTGCACCGTAAGCTTCCGTTAACACTCGGCTGTTGGCGGCTTTTGGTCGTAGATGCAGCGCTTCACCGTGTCTTGCTGTTATCTGTTCAACATTGCCTAACACGATCAATTCCATCAGTTCTTCCCAATCCCTTTTTAGAAGCTCGTTTTCAGCCTCGCTTGGTGTCCATAGTAAAGGGGATCCTACATGCCTTTCTGCCAATGGGATCTCTCTTTCTCCCTCAACAGGGATCCACAACACTTTGGATAGCTTATTACGAACGTGACTGGTTTCCCAGGTAATGCCTTGCACGCCCATTAATGGTGCGACACAAACAAACGTGGTTTCGAGCGGCTTTCCAGAGTAGCCAATCGGAATGCTTTTGAGCTCAATACCTAGCTTCGCAAAATCTTGTTCTGGCTTACTGCCAGCAGGTGCGCCTAAGTGCCATTCCAAAAGCTGTCCAACCCAGCCTTTATCACGCTTGAGGTCGTTCGGCATGTCCATTTCGGCTTCGTCAGCGAGCTCTTTGAAAGTCATTCCGGCAATCGCGTAGGCTCTGTCTAACAGCTCTTGTTGTGTTTGTGGTTCTGGTTTCATAATAAAAGGCATGATCAAAAAAATGATTTTATCAGAAGTTATCACCATATGACGACTGGTTAAGAAATGATCTCATTGCGACGAAAGGGATCAAAGTCAGGGTTATCCACAGGACATGAACGTAATTAATTGAAATATTAATTTAGTGGATAAATAAACAGGGGTTTGTGGTGGATAAAATGCTTGCCAAACAGGGGTTAAAATGAATCTTTCCATTAGCAGTGTGGATAAACACCTGGGTGGTTGATCTTTAACCACGTTCTGATTTTAAAAGATCTTTTCCATTTTAAATGTTTTTGAAAATTGATTTTTACTTTTAATTGCCTGATTTTAAATGATTTTAATATTGATTTATCGATTTGTTGTTTTGGGTGTTGATGAATCTATGGATTAAAAAAAACGATTGCGGGTAATTCTTCACATAGTTATTCACAGAAAAGGTGAATAAATGTGGTCTATGTCTCACTATTGTGTGGGTAACTAAATTTTGAACAAAACTTATCCATATTCTTAGTTAATATTCATAAATATAGCGCTTATCACGTCACTAAGTTTGCTCCGATTGGGGATATGTGGAAAAATCAGTGTAATTAAAAATTTAGATAGAGGTTGGCCAGTGATAGATGGCGATGGTTACCGATTAAATGTTGGTATTGTAATCTGTAACAACCATGGTCAGGTCTTCTGGGCTAAACGATACGGACAACATTCATGGCAATTTCCTCAAGGGGGAATAGATGAAGGTGAGACTCCGGAACAGGCAATGTACCGAGAGTTGTATGAAGAGGTTGGCCTTACTAAAAAGGATGTAAAGATCGTCGCGACAAGTCGTCATTGGTTACGCTATAAGCTACCCAAACGACTGGTTCGATGGGATTCGAAACCTGTCTGTATTGGACAAAAACAGAAGTGGTTCCTTTTGCGCTTAGATTGCGATGAATCGCGTATCAATATGCAGCGTGGAAGTACACCTGAGTTTGATGGTTGGCGTTGGGTGAGTTACTGGTACCCAGTTCGACAAGTTGTTTCTTTTAAGCGAGATGTTTACCGTCGAGCGATGAAAGAATTCGCATCTTTAGCAATGCCGTTTAAAGAGCGAAAAACAAAAGGAAAACGCAAATTGCGTAGAGGTTAAGCATGCTCAGTCAACTAAGGGAAATAGTTGAACACGTATCAAGAGTTGAAGATGTGTCGACGGCACTTGATATTTTAGTTAAAGAGACATGCAGTGCGATGCAGACGGAATGTTGCACCGTGTATTTAGCCAATAATGATATGCAGCGCCTTGAGTTGATGGCAACTCAAGGCCTGATCTTTGAAGGCAATAGTATCCACATTGGTTTTGACGAAGGTCTGGTTGGCCTTGTTAAGCGAAGTGCGGAACCTATCAACCTTGCACAAGCGTCTGCTCACCCTGCTTATAAGTTTTTTCCAGAGCTTGGAGAAAACGTCTATCACTCTTTTCTTGGTACTCCGATTATCCATCGCAAGCAAGTGCTTGGCGTATTGGTTATTCAGCAGAAATCCCCTCGTTTATTCAGTGAGATGGAAGAGTCCTTCCTTGTCACGCTCTCGGCACAACTTGCGGTTATTGTGGCGCACGCCCAAACTCAAGGCCATTGGCTACTAGAGCAACAGAAGCTACCTGCAACTAAAGGTATCGCTGCCTCATCGGGTGTCGCGATTGGTGATCTTTGGTGGGACAACACACAACCTGAACTAACGGATGTGTACCCAGCATCAACACTCAACATCGAGAGAGAGCAAGAGTTGTTGGCGGTTGCAGTAGAGAAAGCCCTCAATGACTTTAAGCGTATGCGAAAGCGCTTAGACAGCGAAATCAATAAAGACGCATTGGCGATCTTTGACCTGTTTACTCACTTACTCAACGATCCTATGTTGCGTAAGGATCTAAAGAGCCAGATTCAGAAAGGCGATAAAGCCGATTGGGCATTAAGACAAGTGGTTGAGAGTTACTCCAACCGCTTTGCTCGTATGTCTGATGTTTATCTTCGTGAGAGAGCGCAAGACATCCGAGAACTCGGACAAAGGCTGCTGTATTTCCTTCATAACTCAGAATACGAGCTACGCACCTTAGATAAACCTATTATTCTGGTGGTTCGTGAATTAACGGCTTCGGTATTAGCGTCGATTCCAAAAGAGAAGCTGCTGGCAGTGATCTCCTTGGAAGGGGCGGCGAACTCGCACGCTGCGATTTTATCTCGCGCTCTTGGCATTCCTTCAGTAATGGGGGTTAACCTCAACCTTGTTCAAGCCAATGGCAAGCAAGCGATTGTTGATGGGTACAGCGGTGAGATCTTTATTGAGCCGACGAAAAACCTACTCAAAGAGTATCAAGGGCTGATTCTTGAGGAGAGTGAACTCTCTTCTATGGTCAATCGAGAACTGTATCTACCAGCCAAAACGCAAGATGACCAGCAGGTCGAGATTCTGCTTAATGCGGGTTTGAGTGCCGATACTAATATCGCCATCAACCAAGGTGTTGATGGGGTAGGGCTGTATCGAACGGAAATCTCTTTCTTGTTGCAACAAAGGTTTCCGTCAGAGGACGAACAGTTCAAGCAGTATCGTTCTGTATTAGCAAGTTACCCTAAGAAGCAAGTTGTGATGCGTACGCTCGATATCGGTGGTGATAAGGCGTTACCTTACTTCCCAATAGAAGAGGACAATCCATTCCTTGGTTGGCGTGGTATTCGCTTTACGCTCGATCATCCTGACATCTTTATTATTCAGTTACGCGCCATGTTGCGTGCGAGTTGTGAGAGCCACAACCTAAGTATTTTGCTACCGATGATCTCAGGTGCTCAAGAACTTGATGACGCGCTGCAGTTGATTGAGCAAGCCTATGATGAAGTGCACGAGCTTGATAACCGAGTGCGTATGCCACGCATAGGTATCATGATCGAAGTACCATCAATGCTTTATCTGCTGCCGCTGATTGCGGACAAGGTCGATTTTGTTTCTGTCGGTACCAATGACTTAACCCAATATTTATTGGCCGTTGATCGGAACAATTCACGAGTCTCCGATGTCTATGAATCAATGCACCCTGCGGTGATCATGGCATTAAAACAAATTCATGATACTTGTAAGCAATATCAATTACCCGTGTGTATTTGTGGAGAGTTAGCCGGTGATCCAATGGGCGCACTGTTACTGATTGGGTTGGGGTATCAGACACTAAGTATGAATACCTCGAATGTGGCCAGAACCAAATATCTGATTCGTCAATCTAACTTGGGTGAATTACAGGATTTAGCAAATAAGGCACTTTCAAAACCGTATGGTAGTGACATCTATAGTATGATGCTGAACTATTTCGAAGAGCGTGAATTTACAGGCTTCATTCGAGCAGGTAAAAAATAGGATTTAACGTGTCATATGAACTGATAGGCTTGTTAGCAGGCCTTGGTGCTATTGTTGGTGTTTTAGCTGGCTTGCTAGGCATTGGTGGTGGTTTGTTGGTGGTTCCGGCCTTACTGTTTTTGCTTCCTAAAGCGGGTATACCTCAAGAGTTTGCAATGCAAATGGCACTTGCTACGTCGCTATCCACCATTATTGTTACGTCGGGATCGTCTGCGATTAACCACTTAAAATTGGGTAACGTGGATATCTTTGTCGTTAAGTGGTTAATGCCAGGAGTGGTTGTCGGTGGTTTCCTCGGTTCTTTTGTGGCCGAAGTGATTCCGGCTCAGTATCTGCCAAAAGTATTCGGTATGATCGTGTTGGTGTTGGCTTTGCAAATGCTGTTGTCGATTCGCTCTAAGAGCCAGAAGGCGATGCCAAGCTCAGCTAAAACCATGTTATGTGGCGGCGGTATTGGTTTGGTATCAAGCTTAGCGGGTATTGGTGGCGGATCGTTGTCTGTACCTTTCCTTAACCATCACGGTGTGGAAATGCGCAAAGCGGTTGGCTCATCATCGGTGTGTGGTTGTGTTATTGCGATCTCGGGAATGCTCGGTTTCATCTGGCATGGTTCTTCTGTCGATGATCTGCCTGCATTTAGCCTGGGCTATGTTTATCTTCCTGCTTTGATTGCGATATCTTGTACCTCCGTTCTGACGACGCGAGTGGGTGCGAAGCTGGCTACTCAATTGCCAACCCCTGTGTTAAAGAAATTCTTTGCAGTATTTTTAATGTTTATAGCAGCCACAATGTTGCTGTAGTGTCTTTTCTGTTAGCTGTGAGCTAACCGTTGATCAATTTAGATAGAGAGCCAAGTATGTCTCAGGGTTTTATCGAATTCCCAAATATCGATCCTGTTCTTATTGAACTAGGACCAATTTCAGTTCGTTGGTACGGCCTAATGTACCTCGTTGGTTTTATGTTTGCTCTTTGGTTAGCAAATCGCCGAGCTGATCAGCCAGGTAGTGGTTGGACTCGTGAGCAAGTATCAGACTTACTGTTTGCTGGTTTTCTAGGTGTGGTTCTAGGTGGTCGTATTGGCTACGTACTTTTCTACAACTTCGACCTTTTCCTAGCAGACCCACTTTACCTATTTAAAGTATGGACTGGCGGCATGTCTTTCCATGGTGGTTTGCTGGGTGTTATCACCGCAATGTTTTGGTATGCGAAAAAGAACGGCCGCACCTTCTTCGGCGTAGCAGACATGATTGCACCATTAGTACCATTTGGTTTAGGTATGGGCCGTCTAGGTAACTTCATGAACAGCGAGCTTTGGGGACGTGTGACTGATGTGCCATGGGCTATCGTGTTCCCTAATGGTGGTCCACTTCCTCGTCACCCATCTCAGCTTTATGAAATGGCGCTTGAAGGTATTGTTCTGTTCTTCATCTTGAACTGGTTTATTAAAAAGCCGCGTCCTCTTGGTTCTGTATCAGGATTATTCCTAGCAGGATATGGTACATTCCGTTTCTTAGTAGAATACGTACGTGAACCAGATGCTCATCTAGGCTTGTTCGGCGGATTTATCTCGATGGGACAAATCCTGTCACTGCCAATGGTTATCATCGGTGTGCTGATGATGGTTTGGGCATACAAACGCGATCACTACAAAGACGAATTACCACAACAAACGAAGTAAGGAATTGGTGTGAAACAGTATTTAGATCTCTGTCAGCGTATCGTTGATGACGGTACTTGGATTGAAAATGAACGCACGGGTAAGCGCTGCCTAACCGTTATCAATGCTGACCTGGAATATGATGTTGGTAATAACCAGTTCCCTTTAGTAACAACGCGCAAGAGCTTCTGGAAAGCGGCGGTTGCTGAACTGCTTGGCTACATTCGTGGTTACGATAATGCTGAAGACTTCCGCAAACTAGGCACTAAAACTTGGGATGCGAACTCTAACTTGAACGAAGCATGGCTGAACAATCCTTACCGTAAGGGTGAAGATGACATGGGCCGTGTTTATGGTGTTCAGGGGCGAGCATGGGCGAAACCTGATGGTGGTCATATCGACCAACTGAAGAAGATTGTGGATGACCTAACGAACGGTATCGATGACCGTGGTGAGATCTTAAACTTCTACAACCCTGGCGAGTTCCACATGGGCTGCTTGCGTCCGTGTATGTACAGCCACCACTTCTCTCTACTTGGTGACACTCTGTACCTAAACAGCACTCAACGCTCTTGTGACGTGCCGCTAGGCCTGAACTTCAACATGGTTCAAGTGTATGTGTTCCTAGCAATCATGGCGCAAATCACTGGCAAGAAGCCGGGTGTGGCTTACCACAAGCTGGTTAATGCTCATATTTATGAAGACCAATTAGCGCCAATGCGTGATATTCAGTTGAAGCGTGAGCCTCTAGCTGGCCCTACATTCCATATCAACCCTGAGATTAAATCTCTAGAAGATTTGGAAACATGGGTAACTATGGATGACTTCTGGGTTGAAGGTTACGAATGTCACGAAGCGATTAAGTACCCGTTCTCGGTTTAATGTTATCCGCTTTATTTGATAGAAAGGCTGCCACTGTGCAGCCTTTTTTTATTTGCAATGCTTGGCTTGCTTACTATTTATAAAACCAATAATCTTGTGGGGTCTTTTCTAACTACAGAACAGCTATGACTCGCTCGCATTGCTTCCTATTGCAACACGACTTTCCTATTTCTTTTTACCCTGAGAAGAATCAGTTGGTGATTGATAGTGAAGAGATTCATTTAGAGCCATTGCAAGCAAAGCTGCTCAGCTATTTCATCGAAAAGCGTGGGATGGTGGTGAGTACGCAACAGATCGCTACCGATGTGTGGCAAAGAGCTCACGTATCCGACAACTTGGTCAGACAGGTCATCAGTTTATTGCGCAGTCAACTTCAGGATAAGTCTCGCCCGTATCGGATTATTCAGACGATACCTAAACAAGGTTATCTGTTTGATATTGAAGTGACTCAGCCGAGCGTTAAACTTATGTCTGCCGAAAAGACTTCTCTATCTGCGACTGCAACTCTCGCTCCTTATTACAAAAAGAAAATCATCGTCCTCACCGTAACCGCAGTATTAGCGGTTGGCGTAACTGCAGTTTGGGTATGGAACAATGACTTCCAAACTAATGACCCTATGGTGATTACTGCACGCCAGGCTGATGTGATTCCCGTTTATATCCATGACATCACCCTTGATTCAGCGAACAATTATGAGATGTCGGAAAGTGTATATAACTATCTTTTCTACGGGTTGAACTCAGCTAAAAATCTATCGGGTTACCACTTCTCTCAGCTATCAAAACAAGGCAAGCAATCACTTGCCAACAATGGTGTCGAACTCAAAAGTTGGCTCAAGAAAAAGGATGGGGATTATGTACTGAGTGTGCTGGTACAAAACAATAATCACCCTAACCAAAGCCAGAAAGTAGAAAAAAGCTTTAGCCAAGATAATTTCTTTGATGCCATTGGGGATGTCATCCTTGAGATTAAAGCGATTATCGCACCTATGGGGTCTGAGTATGGCGTAGCGAGTCATCGAGTGACCTCTATTGATAGTTACGATGATTGGAGTGTTATCTCTGAGGGGATATCTCTTTTTTACCAAGGCAAAGGTGGTCAGCCATTTGAAGACATAGCGGTTCAGTTGAATGCGATTCAACAGCAAGGGCGAGACAATTATCTGGTGAATGCCTTGCTTTCGTATTCGGAGTCTTTGGCTTATTTGCAAAACAGTGAGCAAGAAGATCGCGAACGCGCTCTGCAATTGGCAAAGCAAGCCTTTGAGATGAATCCACGTTGTGATATTGCCAATCTTACTCTGGGACTAGCATTGTTAATCAACCAACATGCCAACCAAGCTTTCCCTTACCTTTCCTATGCTGCTGAAAGTACACCGAGCCCAATCAGCTTTTATCTGCTTAGTGTTGCTGACAAGCTGTCGGACAACCCAAAAGGCTCGCAATACAACTACCAGCGCTATACTGACGTAAAAAAAGAGCATACTGGTCAACTGTTTGATCTTATTGAATCTTTATAAAAAAACAAACCTTTCCTAAACCGCGAAATACGTTTTCAAGTGAAGGTGTTTCGTGAGAGCTGATTGCAATGGTATTTCTATACGGCTCACTTGTACCAGCTAGCTTTTCAACATGTTTGATTATTGTTTGGACTCAGGCTCAATTGCCTTGCATCAAGCGTAAAAACATCGACTTCCACATACTGGTCACCAAATCATTCATTATTTGGGATAAACACATGTTGAAGAAGTTTGCTTTTCAGATCATTCCTATTCAGATCTTCTTATTCGTCTTTTGGTTCAAAAATGGCTTTATCGATAAAGTGATGGGCGTGCTACTTGGCTTTATCACTCCAGATACTGCTTATGCGGGAGACACCTGGGCAGGCTGGAAAGGCTATATTGTCGGTACTTGGGACAAGAGCCAAGTCGGTCACGCTTTACTGAGCCCAACGTTCGACTTTATGTTTCCGATTCTAATTGCTTTGCAATGTGTGCCGTTTTTATTGGTTATTCGCTCGGTACTTGGTGGTGAGTTCATGGTTGGTAAAGAACGTCCGTGGTTGCTTTATGCCGCATTTTCATCTTTATTTGTGACTGCTTGTATGGCTTTCACTCAAACCATCACTGGCGCAAGCGATGGACAGTATCTATGGCAATTTATCGGTTTTGGCATGGTTGCGATTATGTACCTGCGTAATGAGCAAGGTAAGTAGGGTAGCTAGATACGAGTAAACGGGATACGAGATGCGAAGAGCAAAGACTCCGTCATTCCCTAGACCGACGAAGGAGGGAGTAGGGAATCTCTAGGAGCCTGTGATAGCTAGATTCCCTATCACGCTCGTTCCTCGCTGCAGGGAATGACGGCTTTTACCTGCTTTTGCTCTTCGTTACTCGTTCACTCGCATCCCGTATCTGTTCCTAAAAAGAAAAAGCCCGCAACCTAGGTTGCGGGCTTTGTTATAAGCGATGTTTATTTTGCTGTTAAGCGGTAAGAGCTAAGACGCTACCAGGCAGTACAAGGAATACCGCAACAAGGTAACCAGCCACTACAGCTTTGTTCTTCACAGCCATGTCTGAAATTAAGTCAGCTGCTTTTACTGGTAGTTCACGTAGGAACGGAATACCGAAGATGAATACCGTTGCCATGATGTTGAATACCAAGTGTACTAGAGCAATCTGTAGTGCGAATACTGCGAACTCACCAGATACTGCTGTTGCTGCAAGTAGAGCGGTAATACATGTACCGATGTTTGCGCCCAGAGTGAATGGGTAAACATCACGTACTTTAAGAACACCTGAACCTACTAGCGGAACCATCAAGCTTGTTGTCGTTGAAGAAGACTGAACAAGGATAGTAACGATAGAGCCAGAAGCGATACCGTGGATTGGACCACGACCGATTGCGTTCTTTAGAATCTCACGAGCACGGCCAACCATTAGGCTCTTCATCAGCTTACCCATTACAGTGATAGCTACGAAGATAGTTGCGATACCAAGAACGATAAGCATGATGCCGCCAACAGTGTCGCCAAATGTTGATAGTGGCTCTTTAATCGCGCTTACTACAGGCTTAGTGATTGGCTTGATGAAGTTAAGACCCTTCATGCTCATATCACCTGTTGCTAGCATTGGAGACACTAACCAGTGAGAAATCTTCTCTAGAATACCAAACGCCATCTCTAGTGGTAGGAAGATAGCAACGGCTAATAGGTTAAAGAAGTCGTGAATAGTCGCACTTGCGAACGCACGCTTGAACTCTTCTTTACAACGAACATGACCAAGACTAACTAGCGTATTGGTTACCGTAGTACCAATGTTTGCACCCATGATCATAGGGATTGCTAGCTCAACAGGTAAACCACCTGCCACAAGGCCAACGATAATTGAAGTAACTGTACTTGATGACTGAATAAGTGCTGTTGCCACTAAACCAATCATTAAGCCTGCAACTGGGTGTGAAGCAAATTCAAAAAGAACCTTTGCTTGCTCGCCTGTTGCCCATTTGAAGCCTGTACCAACCATTGAAACTGAAAGTAATAGTAGGTAAAGCATGAATGCCAAGTTAGCCCAGCGTAGCCAACGAGTTGTGCTCGAGATAGGCGCTGCTGCAGTAGTAGCTTGGTTCATAATGTTTTCTCCATTGGACCGTTTAAGTCTGTGTTTGGTCTGTTTGTTTAATCTGAGCGTGATGTTAGAGGGGAAATATTTCAGTAATATTACATTTTGGTTTAGGTGAGACTTTTTTGTGATGATTTACTCTTTAAATATTCCCATGGCTAATGTGGTTATTTTAAGTGTTTGTTTTTAAGGGAATTTAAAGGGTGTTTCTATAGGTGATATAGATCTTAAAAGTTAGAAAAAAATTGAAAATAATCGCTCAAATATTACATTATGAAATCACACACTTCGAAAAAATAAGTGGTAATTAGTGGTTGGGGTAGGTTTTTCCGAGTTTGTTGAGCGGGAGTGTCATATTTGATATAAAAGGGTATCTACTCCTTTATTACGGCACACCTATGTCGCACCTCAACTATAACCATCTTTATTACTTCTGGATGGTCTGCAAGCAAGGCTCTGTTACCAAAGCGGCAGAAGCTTTATTTCTCACTCCTCAAACGGTAACGGGTCAGATAAAAGCATTAGAAGAGCGAATGGACGGCAAGCTGACCAAGCGCAATGGGCGTAGTGTTGAGCCAACAGAGCTTGGGCAGCTGGTCTTTAAGTATGCCGATCGTATGTTTGGCCTGAGTTACGAAATGCTCGATATCGTGAATTACAGCCAGCACTCCAATATTTTGTTTGATGTGGGTGTAGCGGATGCGCTGTCAAAAAGGCTCGTAAGCAAGATCTTAATGTCGACGATTCCAGAAGATAACAGTATCCACCTTCGCTGTTTTGAATCGACTCACGAAATGCTGCTTGAGCAACTCTCTCAACATAAGCTGGATATGATTTTGTCTGACTGTCCGGTGGACTCTAGCCAAAGCCCTGGTTTGTTTAGTAAGAAACTGGGTGAGAGTGGCATGAGCTTTTTCAGTTCAGGCAAGGTTGAAGGCGTTAACTTCCCGGCAGTATTAGAACAAAGGAAGCTTTTGATCCCTGGTAGCCGAACCTCGATGGGGCGTAAGGTGCTGCAGTGGTTTGATAGGCAAGGGCTTAAACCTGATATTTTAGGTGAGTTTGATGATGCGGCATTGATGAAAGCTTTTGCTCGTTATCATCATGACGCTATTTTCTTGGCACCGACACTGTATATGTCTGAAGTGGAAGAAGATACATCGCTGCAATTATTGGGCGGTATTGAAGAGTTAAAAGAGGAGTACTACGTCATATTTGCTGAGAGGATGATCCAACATCCAGCAGTTAAAAACGTATGTGACGCAGATTTTAGCAAATTGTTCGAGTGAGATAGTTTGTTAATGAATTGATATCGATTATCATAACTCCGCAATATGCCGGAAATACTGATAGCCCGTAGTTGGCGAAAAGGTTGTAGGGAGCCAAACTATGAACTTAAAAGAGATGGAGAAGAACTCAGCACAAGCTGTGATTCTACTCAAAGCCATGGCCAACGAGCGTCGCTTACAGATCTTATGCTTATTACATGGCACTGAACTGTCGGTTGGGGAGTTGTGCGGCAAGTTGGAACTGAGTCAGTCTGCTTTATCTCAACATCTTGCTTGGTTGAGAAGAGATGGTTTGGTCGAAACTCGCAAAGAAGCTCAAACTGTGTATTACACATTGAGCAGTGAAGAAGTAAAAGCGATGATTAACCTACTGCATGGTATTTACTGCAAGTAGCTTATTACTGATGAGGGAGATGATTTCTTGTCAGGGGTAAGGTCGACACAAGGAAGTGTCAGTATTTCACGTCGAACGTTAATCCTGAACAGCTTGTTTTCCTATCGACTTATTCTGTTTATTGAAAAGCCGATTCGGTGAATAAGCAAAACTGTTTTCAGTGAGTAAAGTCGCTTTTAGTCAGTAAATAGCAGCGTTACTCAAAATTTAGATATAAAAAAACCGGCCTAGGCCGGTTTTTTTCGTTTTGCGTTGTAATCAAATTTCTATTAAAGAGCTTTGATTGCAGCAGCGAAACGAGACTTATGACGTGCAGCTTTATTCTTATGAATAAGGCCTTTAGTCGCCATACGGTCAAGAAGTGGTGTAACTTCTACAAGAGCAGCAGTTGCAGCTTCTTTATCACCAGCTGCGATAGCTGCGATAGTCTTTTTCATGTAAGTGCGCATCATAGAACGACGGCTAGCATTGTGCTGGCGACGTTTCTCAGCTTGGATAGCGCGCTTCTTAGCAGATTTACTGTTTGCCAAGGGTCTAACTCCCAAAAACTTAGTTCGGTGACAATTTAAGGGCGAGGACTATCCCTCATTAGCGCTTAATTGTCAAATGATTTGTGCAAAAACCAATCGTAGCCAAACAAACTTTGGTATGGAAAGGTCATCGCGGTTAAGATGGCGGGGATTCTAACAGCATTTTTAGACCAATGCTAATAAATATGCTTCTTAGGATAGGATAGTATTTATCCTCGCTTGAAAGTAATCAACTAGTGTCAGAGGTTTCTGTGAGTAAACGACTATTAAAGTCAGGCCTGATTGTCAGTGCTATGACTTTTGTTTCCCGTGTATTGGGGCTAGTACGTGATGTAGTAGTAGCAAATTTGATGGGGGCTGGGGCGAGTGCCGACGTATTTTTCTTCGCTAATAAAATCCCTAATTTCTTACGTCGACTTTTTGCAGAAGGTGCGTTTTCTCAAGCGTTTGTTCCTGTATTAACGGAATATCACGCGGCAGGTGATAAAGATAAGACTCGAGATTTAATTGCTAAGGTGTCGGGTACGCTCGGGGTTTTAGTATCTATCGTCACGGTTATCGGGGTCTTGGGCTCAGGTGTGATCACCGCGATGTTTGGCGCAGGCTGGTTTATCGACTGGTTGAATGATGGCCCTGCGGCGCCTAAGTTTGAGCTGGCGAGCTTCATGCTCAAGATTACCTTTCCTTATTTATGGTTTATCACCTTTGTTGCTTTATCTGGTGCGATTCTTAATACATTAGGTAAATTTGCGGTCTCTTCTTTTACCCCTGTGTTTTTGAACGTAATGATCATCGGCGCAGCGTGGTTTATCTCTCCTAATCTAGAGCAACCTGAAATTGGCTTGGCAATCGGTGTATTTCTTGGCGGCTTAGTCCAATTCCTATTCCAAATGCCTTTCTTGATAAAAGCGGGTGTGTTGGTTAAGCCGAAATGGGGCTGGAGAGACCCAGGCGTCGTTAAGATCCGCACATTAATGATCCCAGCTCTGTTTGGTGTGTCTGTTAGTCAAATCAACTTATTGTTTGATACCTTCATTGCCAGTTTCCTAGCGACGGGTTCTATCAGTTGGTTGTACTACTCAGACCGACTACTTGAGTTTCCACTCGGTTTATTCGGTATCGCGATTGCGACGGTGATTCTTCCTGCTTTATCTCGTAAACACGTAGATGCTCAAAGGGAAGGGTTTGCACAAACCATGGACTGGGGTGTGCGCATGGTTTTGCTTCTCGGCATTCCTGCGATGTTAGGTCTTATCGTTTTAGCTAAACCGATGTTGATGGTGCTCTTCATGCGTGGTGAGTTCTCTCCACACGATGTACAACAGGCATCGATGTCTTTGGTTGCTTACGCATCTGGCTTGCTTAACTTCATGCTGATAAAAGTATTGGCTCCGGGTTACTACTCTCGCCAAGATACGAAAACACCGGTTAAGTACGGCATTATAGCTATGGTGACCAATATGGTATTTAACGCGATCTTTGCTTATTTCTATGGTTATGTTGGTTTGGCGATTGCGACAGCCTTGTCTGCTTTTGTGAATATGGCCTTGTTATATAGAGGATTACATCTTGCAGGTGTATATCAATTAACAAAGACAACCTTATTGTTCAGTGCCAAATTGATTATCTCGGGTGTGGTGATGGTAGCCGCTATTTTATGGCAGCTGGATAATATGCAACATTGGCTTGAATGGAGCTTTAGCCAGAGAGCGCTGACATTAACAGGCTTGATTGGACTTGGTGGCTTTGTTTATATTGTTTCGGTACTGATTTTAGGTATCCGAGTAAAACATTTAAAAGCAGCGACAGATTAATACTGATTAGTATATAATCCGTCGGTTTCACACAATAAATGATGCAAATAACAGGTTTTAGCTGATCATAATGGAACTGATCCGAGGTATACACAATATTAAAGCGCAGCATCATGGCTGTGTATTAACCATAGGTAACTTCGATGGTGTTCATTTAGGACATCAAGAGGTTCTGAGTCAGGTTTCTAAACAAGCTGCAGCATTAGGGCTACCTTCTGTTGTTATGACGTTTGAGCCGCAACCTATGGAGCTGTTTGCCCGAGATAGAGCGCCAGCACGTTTAACTCGCTTACGCGATAAGTACGTGCAACTGAGCAAGCTAGATATTAGTCGTTTATTGTGTGTCAATTTTAATCAGTATTTTGCAAGTTTATCCGCAGAAGCATTCATTAAAGATCTTTTGGTTGATAAGCTTGGTGTGAAGTTCTTGGTGGTTGGTGACGATTTTTGCTTTGGCAAAGGCCGCACTGGTAATTTCGCTATGCTTAAAGAAGCGGGCGAAAAGTATGGCTTTGAGGTGGTAAGCACCCAAAGTTATTGCTTAAACCAATTACGAGTCAGCAGTACTGAGATACGAAATGCATTAGCGGTCGATGACTTGGCTGCAAGTGCTACCATGTTAGGACGTGATTACAGTATTAGTGGTCGTGTGTCCCATGGTCGTAAACTGGGGAGAACCATAGGTTTCCCTACCGCTAATATTCCATTAAAGCGTTGTGTTTCTCCTGTATCGGGAGTGTATGTTGTTGAAGCATTGGATATCGATGGGGTTCCTGTCGGTGGCGTTGCTAATATTGGACAACGACCAACAGTTAATGGTGTAAGGCAGCAATTAGAAGTGCACTTTTTTGACTTTAAAGCCAATTTGTATGGTAAACAGTTAGAAGTACGACTTTTGCACAAACTGCGCGACGAGATAAAATTTGAATCGTTCGACGCATTAAAGAATCAAATAGAATTGGATGCTGAAGCCGCAAGGGTGTGGCTGCTTCAGCTAAAGAATTAATCGGATGATTCCACCGATTAACATAATGTCTAACTTCGCCCAATATAACGGAATTAAGAATCGATGAGTGATTATAAAGATACCCTGAACTTACCAGAAACAGGGTTCCCAATGCGCGGCAATCTGGCAAATCGTGAGCCAGAAATGCTTAAGCGTTGGTACAAAGAAGATCTTTACGGCGAAATCCGTAAGGCAAAGAAAGGTAAAAAATCTTTCGTACTGCATGATGGCCCTCCATACGCGAACGGCGACATTCACATTGGCCACGCGCTGAATAAGATTCTTAAAGACATTATTATTAAATCTAAGACCCTTTCTGGTTTTGATGCACCGTACATCCCTGGTTGGGACTGTCACGGTCTTCCAATCGAGCTAATGGTTGAGAAGAAGAAAGGTAAGCCTGGTCAGAAGATTTCGGCTGCTGAATTCCGCGAAGAGTGTCGTAAGTACGCTGCGGGCCAAGTTGAAGGTCAGAAAGAGAGCTTTAAACGTCTTGGTATCATGGGCGAGTGGGATAAACCTTACCGCACTATGGATTTCGGCACAGAAGCGAACATCATTCGTTCTCTAGGTAAAATCGCAGACAAAGGTCACCTTCTTAAAGGTTTCAAACCAGTTCACTGGTGTACTGACTGTGGTTCTGCTCTGGCTGAAGCTGAAGTTGAATACAAAGATAAAGTTTCTCCATCTATCGATGTGAAATTTACAGCAGCTGACGAAGCGGCTCTTCTAGAGAAATTTACTCTAGCTGAAGGCCACGCGGGTCAGGGCGAAATCTCTATCGTTATCTGGACAACAACACCATGGACTCTGCCTGCTAACCGCGCAGTATGTCTACGTGATGATCTTGAATACGTGCTTATCCAAGTTGAAGCAAATGGCGACCAGCCGGCTCAACGTATCGTTGTTGCTTCTGAACTAGCAAAAGACGTAATGGATCGTGCAGGTATCGAGCACTTCCACAACCTTGGTTTTGCTACTGGTGCTGATCTTGAGCTTTCTCAGTTCAACCACCCGTTCTACGACTTTACTGTTCCAGCTGTTCTTGGTGATCACGTTACAACGGATTCAGGTACTGGTGTGGTTCACACTGCACCTGGTCACGGTCAAGAGGATTTCGTGGTTGGTAAGAAGTACAACCTAGAAATCGCTAACCCAGTAGGCTCTAACGGCGTTTACCTGCCAGATACTGAGCTATTTGCTGGTCAGCATGTATTCAAAGCGAACGACTCTGTTTTAGAAGTTCTAAAAGAGAAAGGTGCACTTCTGCATCACCACGCTTACGAGCACAGCTACCCACACTGTTGGAGGCATAAAACTCCAATCATCTTCCGTGCAACACCACAATGGTTCATCTCTATGGATCAAGCTGGCCTACGTGCAAAAGCACTAGAGTCAACTAAGAATGTTGAGTGGATGCCGGAGTGGGGTCAAAGCCGTATCGAAGGTATGATCGAAGGTCGCCCTGAGTGGTGTATCTCTCGTCAACGTACTTGGGGTGTGCCAATTGCTCTGTTCGTTCATAAAGAAACGTCAGAACTTCACCCTGATAGCCCAGCACTTATTGAAAAAGTAGCGAAGCTAGTTGAAGAGAAAGGCATTCAAGCTTGGTGGGATGTAGACGCTGCTGAACTTATGGGCGCAGAAGACGCTGATAAGTACGAAAAAGTAATGGATACGCTAGACGTATGGTTCGACTCAGGTGTTACGCACTTCTCTGTTGTTGACTCTCGTGAAGAATACAACGGTAACAGTGCTGATCTTTACCTTGAAGGTTCAGACCAACACCGTGGCTGGTTCCAGTCTTCTCTAATTTCATCTATCGCGATGAAAGACGAAGCACCATACAAGCAAGTACTAACTCACGGTTTCGTGGTTGATGGTAACGGCCGTAAGATGTCTAAATCTATCGGTAACGTTGTTGCGCCTAAAGATGTAACCAACAAGCTAGGTGCAGACATCCTGCGTCTATGGGTTGCTTCTACAGACTACACGGGTGAAGTTGCGGTTTCTGATGAAATCCTGAAGCGTTCAGCTGATGCTTACCGTCGTATTCGTAACACAGCTCGTTTCTTCCTTGCGAACTTGAACGGTTTCAACCCTGAAACTGACCTAGTTCCAGCTGAAGAGATGGTTGCACTTGATCGCTGGGCTGTTGGCCGTGCTCAAGCTGCACAAGAAGAGATCGTTAAAGCATACGGTGAGTACAACACTCACGGTGTAACTCAGCGTCTAATGCAGTTCTGTTCTATCGAAATGGGTTCTTTCTACCTAGACGTAATCAAAGACCGTCAGTACACAGCGAAGCAGGGCAGCCATGCTCAACGTAGCTGTCAGACTGCGCTTTACTACATCGTAGAAGCTCTAGTTCGTTGGATGGCACCTATCATGTCGTTCACTGCAGATGAAATCTGGAACGAGATGCCTGGTCAACGTGACAAGTTCGTATTCACGGGTGAGTGGTTCGAAGATCTATTTGGTCTTGCTGAAGGTGAAGAGCTAAGCAACGAATTCTGGGCTGAAATCCAAACCGTTCGTGGCGCAGTGAACAAGTTTCTTGAAGACGCTCGTAAAGAGAAAACAATCGGTGGTGCACTGCAAGCTGAAGTGACTCTATACGCTGACGACGCACTAGCGGCTAAGATCAACAAGCTAGAAGATGAGCTACGTTTCGTACTTATCACTTCTGCTGCGGTTGTTAAGCCACTAAGCGAGAAGTCTGATGCAGCTCAAGCGACAGACGTTGAAGGTCTATTCGTTGAAGTAGCGGCAACTGAAGCTGAGAAGTGTGACCGTTGCTGGCACCACACTCCAGATGTAGGCACTATCGAAGGTCACGAGAAAGTTTGTGGTCGTTGTGTGTCGAACATCGACGGTGAAGGCGAAGTGCGTAAGTTCGCATAACCGCTCGAGAAAGACTGAACTTTTTGTAAAAATTATAGCCCCAGTATCAACTGGGGTTATTTTTAATTATAGAAAATGTGTTTCGCCAAGTTGGGTACTGATGATCACTTAAATCGGGTGAGAATGAATACCAGCTTCGTAAATACTAGGAATAGAAATGAGTGAAGTTTCGTTAAAACAATCTGGTGTACGTTGGTTGTGGTTGGCTCTGTTGGTCTTCCTTGCTGATATCGGCATTAAACTTTTCGTGATGGACAACATGGGTTATGGCTGGGCAAACCGTATTGAGGTGCTGCCGTTCTTTAACTTTTTGTACGTTCACAACTACGGCGCAGCATTTAGCTTCTTGAGCGACCAAAGTGGTTGGCAGCGTTGGTTATTTACCGGTATCGCATTTGCGGTAACGGGTATGCTGACGTACTGGATGAGCAAGCTACCAGCGACAGAAAAGTGGAACAACATCGCTTACGCCATCATTATTGGTGGTGCAGTAGGTAATGTATTTGACCGTGTAGTACACGGCTTTGTTGTCGATTACTTAGATTTCTACTGGGGCACTTACCACTGGCCTGCATTCAACTTAGCGGATATGGGAATCTGTATCGGTGCTGCGATGATCATCCTCGATGGTTTCCGCAAGAAAGACGAAGGCAAATAAGCTAATAAGCCTTAAGTAAAAGAGCCTTGAAATAGATTGCCCTAAAGTCAGTCTATGACTCACAGAATAGAATAGCCCTAAGCGCTGTCGGTTGATTCCGGTGGCGCTTTTTTTTATGCTGCAACTAATATGAGAGCAAAGCAGAATGCGTTCTCAAATAATAAAGAAGTCTAAGGAAAGTAACGTGGCAGCAATTAAAAATGATTCAGCAGTAACCCTACATTTTACGATTAAGATGAAGGATGGTTCAGTTGCCGATAGCACCGAAAATATGGGCAAACCAGCGAAGTTCGTTATGGGTGATGGCAGCCTAAGCGAGAACTTTGAAGCATGCCTGCTTGGACTTGAAGAAGGCACAGAAAAGTCTATCGAACTGAAAGCGCAAGATGCGTTTGGTATGCCTAACCCAGACCATATCCACCATATGGATAAAGCAAAATTTGCTGGTGGTACTGATGTTGAGGTCGGCACCATCATGGCATTCTCTGGCCCTGACGGTATGGAAATCCCAGGTATTATTACAGATATCGCGGGTGACTCAGTGACGGTTGATTTTAATCACCCACTTGCAGGCCAAGACGTTACGTTTGATGTCAATATCTTAGCTGTCGAATAACATCACCTTACAGCTGTGACACAACCCAGAGCTTCACTGTCTAGGCGCTTCACTGTAGAATGCGAACCTCGCTGACGGCGAACTCTATAGAAACAACCTTAGTACCGCGGTAAATGATGAGCAATGAAATGAAAATAATGTTAGCTAACCCTCGTGGCTTTTGTGCCGGTGTCGATCGTGCGATCAGCATCGTGGAGCGCGCACTTGAAATGTATCAGCCACCGATTTATGTTCGTCATGAAGTGGTACATAACCGCTTTGTTGTTGAAGGGCTTAAGCAACGTGGTGCTATTTTTGTCGAAGAGCTGAGTGAAGTGCCAGACGATAACATCGTAATTTTCTCTGCTCACGGTGTATCTCAAGCCGTTCGTAAAGAAGCGAAAGAACGTGAACTGACTGTATTTGATGCAACGTGTCCTTTGGTGACGAAAGTTCATATGGAGGTTGCTCGTGCGAGCCGCAAACATATGGAAGTGGTACTGATTGGTCACGCAGGTCACCCTGAAGTTGAAGGTACTATGGGTCAGTACGCTAGCCAAACCGGTGGTATGTATTTGGTTGAGAAGCCAGAGGACGTACAAAACCTAGTGGTAAACGATCCAACTAACCTGCACTACGTGAGCCAAACGACGCTATCTGTTGATGAGACAGCTGACGTAATCGAAGAGCTACGTCGTGTCTTCCCTGAGATTCAAGGTCCTCGTAAAGACGACATCTGCTACGCAACTCAAAACCGTCAAGACGCAGTGCGTGAGATGGCAAACGACGTCGACGTAGTGATTGTGGTTGGTTCTAAGAATTCATCGAATTCAACACGTTTGAAAGAGCTGGCTGAGAAGCTAGGCACACCTGGTTACCTAACTGATTGCCCTGAAGACATTCAGACCGAGTGGGTTGAAGGCAAGAAGAAAATCGGTGTAACCGCTGGTGCTTCTGCTCCTGAAGAGCTAGTAAATCAAATCTTAGATCGCATTCGCGAGCTTGGTGCTACTGACGTTGAAGAGATTCAAGGTCGTGAAGAGAACATGTTCTTCGAAGTACCAAAAGAGCTACAGATTAAACAAGTCGATTAATCTCTATCGATTTGTGACATTAACGATTCGTCATACAGTCGATTCGCAAGGAGTAAAAAGCCAACGTTGATACGTTGGCTTTTTTGATCGTGCGCTTTGATAAGCTATTGGATCCCGAGTTGTTCTTTTAGTGTCTTGAGATAGCGACGACTCACAGGCACTTCAAAGCCGGTGAGTGTGATGATCTCTGCTAATCCATTCTCGAGTAACTTGATCTCTTGGATCGATTTTATGTTGATCAAATATTGTCGGTGACAACGGATCAAATCGGTCTTCTCTTCTAAGATCTTTAGCGTTAACTGTGAAGTGGCCGTTTGTGATGAACAGCGAACATGCACGCCACTGATATCAGAGTAGGCACACTCGACACTCTGGCTCGCCATGATCACAATGCGGTTGTGACCAATACACGGAATTTGTTCTAGGCGGGAAGGGGCGATGGAAGCGACATTTTGCTCTGGTGCTTTTTGGTTCTGCTTAACGACTTTGTTCAGTCGAGAGACACTTTTATTGAGTCGGCAGGGCTCAACGGGTTTAAGCAGGTAATCAAAGGCGTTGTCTTCAAAGGCTTGAATTGCATATTGGTCGTAAGCGGTCACGAACACCACGTAAGGCATGGTATCTGGGTCAAGCATACTCAACAGTTCAATCCCCGTAACTTGAGGCATCTGAATATCCAAATACACCACGTCGGGTTTAAGAAGGTTGATCTGCTTAAGCCCTTCGATCGCGTTGCTTGCTTGACCGATGACTTCCACTTCTCCCGTTTCAGTTAGTAACTCAATCAGCTCTTCGCGAGCAAAAAGCTCATCATCGATAACGAGTGCTTTTAACATCCTGCAATCTTCATTTTTGTTCTGTCCCTGCTTATTCCGCTTATCTTTTTAATGCCTGCTTCTAAATGTCGCTACTGAGAAGCGATTACCTACGAAAACACCATTATTTTAGTATAGGTATGATAAAGCTCATTCGAGTAAATTGCTGTGGTTGAGATTCTATTTTTAGTGCTGAGTCTTGTCCAAAGAAATTAGTGAGTCGTTTATCAACAATTTCCATCCCTAATCCAACATGATCTTGAGATGGCTTCTGGTAGTTACCAGCGTTGTCTTCGACGATCAGTCTAAATCCGCCTTGGAAAGCTTCGCTATAGATCTTCACTTTGCCGCCTTCCAGCATATTTGAAATTCCGTGTTTAATGGCATTTTCAACCAGAGGTTGCAGGGTAAAGCTCGGCAGTTGTGATTCAAACAGTTGTGGGTCTATGTCCCATTCAATTTCTAAGCGGTCAGTAAAACGTGCCTTTTCAATCGTCAGGTACGCATTAACGTGTGCGAGCTCGTCTTTAAGCTTCACGGTATTGATATTCTGCTTAAGGTTACTTCTGAAGAAGTGAGATAGGTGCTGAATGAGCTCACGTGCTTTATCTGGGTCACGACGTGTTACGGCACTGATGGTGTTGAGCGCGTTAAACAAGAAGTGCGGGTTGACCTGTGCGTGCAGAAGCTTGATTTCAGCTTGAGTGAGCAGGGTTTGCTGTTGCTGGTAGTTGCTGAACAGGATCTGACTCGACAATAGCTGCGCGATACCCTCTGCCATCGACATGTTAATGGTCGAGAATAGCTTCAGCTTAGGCTCATACAGTTTAATGGTACCGACGACTTCGTTACCAGCACGTAATGGAATGATTAGCGCAGAGCCCAACTTACAATCTTGAGATAGAGAACATTGGTATGGGTTCTCTTTACCATCAAGATAGATGATGTCGTTCTTTTCCATCGAAGTGAGGGTGCTCTGCGATGAAATTGGGGTATTTGGAATATGGTGTTCATCGCCAATGCCGACGAACGCGAGGATTTTTTCTCGGTCGGTAATCGCAACTGCGCCTACGTTGGTTTCTTCGTAAACGATACGCACGATCTTTTGTGCGTTATCGGAAGTGAAGCCACCATGAAGAATGCCCACCGAACGCTCGGCAATGGTGAGGGCTCTGCGTGAGAAGGTGGCGGAGTATTTCTCGAAGATGGTTTTTCGGTCTTGGATGATGCTCATGAACAGTGCCGCACCCACTGAGTTAGCAATGATCATTGGCGCAGCAATATCGGAAACTAGCGCGTAGGATTGCTCAAACGGTTTGGCGACTGCGAGCAGAATCAACATCTGAATGATTTCTGCAAACAGGGTGACAGAGAACACTACCAGCGGATTAAACAGCTGACTGGCTTTGTTCTTTCTGACTAGGTAAACATGCAGCAAACCACCAATCAAGCCTTCTGCTGTCGTTGATATAGCACAAGCTAAGTCCGTAAAACCACCTAATGAATATCGATGTATCCCGCCAGTAAATCCGACCGCAAAGCCAACCACAGGACCACCGAACAAACCGCCCATGACCGCGCCCATCGCTCGCGTATTAGCGATGGCGTCATTGATCTGCAGTCCGAAATAGGTGCCCATAATGCAGAACAATGAAAACAGAACGTAGCAGCTGATCTTATGGCTTAAGCGAGATGAGATGCTCAACAAAGGGAGAATCAGTGGGGTTTTACTTAACATGTAAGCAATCACTAAGTAGACGCAGGTTTGTTGTAGCAGAGAGAGAATGAGTTCCATATTTTCACCTATTGAGACGCTTGTTAAGTGTAAAGCTCATTGCTTGGTAACGGTAGCTTTGCTTGTGTTTTAGTGGGTTATATTCGCTTCCCAGAGTCGAAAGCACTAACGCCTGAAAACAATAAAGCCCATCACAGTGGACGGGCTTTAGTCTTAGGTTCCACGAATCACTGAGTGATTACGGGAGCAAGCGAAGTTGTGTTTGGCTGTTCTTTTATCTCTTTCTATGAAGATTGGTCTCTTGTTATCAAGAGCCTTAAAGAACTAGGCTGTTTTGGTGACGCCTTTTGCTTCTTTCTCTTCTTCATCAGCAAGGTCGATATCGCCTTTGCCTTTTGAAATTTTGATAACGTAAGCCGCAACACCTAGCGCACTCACCACACCAATGATGGTTGAGATTTGCATTGGTAGACCGAAGCCCAGTTGGCTGTTGTTCAGGATGAATGTGATACACACAGACGTCATGAAGATAGCTGGAACCGTTGTTACCCAGTGCAGTTTGTTGTGACGAAGTAGGTAAGCTGAAGCTGTCCACAGCATCATCACTGCTGTTGATTGGTTAGCAAAACCGAAGTAACGCCAGATGATACCAAAATCAACTTGAGTCAAGATGCCACCGATAACGAACAGTGGTAACGCCATTAGTAGACGGTTACGCAGTGTTTTCTGTTCCATGTTGAAGTATTCAGCAAGGATAAGACGGCTTGAACGGAACGCTGTGTCACCAGAAGTGATTGGTAGGATAACCACGCCAAGGAAAGCAAGGATACCGCCAAATACACCCAGTAGACCAAATGAAGCGCTGTATACCACGTTACCTGGACCGCCGTTTGCAATCGCGTCAGACAAAGACTCAACTGAACCGAAGAAAGACAGAGCAAGTGCACACCAGATTAGAGCGATGATGCCTTCACCAATCATTGCGCCGTAGAATACGAAGCGACCGTTCTTCTCGTTTTCCATACAACGCGCCATCAAAGGAGACTGAGTTGCGTGGAAGCCAGAGATAGCACCACATGCGATTGTGATGAATAGAGCCGGCCAAAGTGGTAGGTCATTCGGGTTCATGTTAGTGAACATGTCGCTCATCTCAAAGCCACCCATGATTTGGTGCTCGTCAGATAGACCAATCGCAGTGATTAGGCCAACAGACATAAAGATAAGAAGTGCACCGAACAATGGGTAGAAGCGACCAATGATTTTATCGACAGGGACAATCGTTGCGATGATGTAGTAAGCAAAGATGATAACAACCATCGTAGTAGCAGACATCGCGAAATCAGTTTGGTCGTTCACTAGGTTCGTGATCATACCTGCTGGAGCAGATACGAATACCACACCAACAAGAAGCAGTAGAACAATGGCAAAGATGTTCATAAAGTGTTTTGCGCCATTGCCTAGGTAACGTCCAGTGATGGTTGGAACCGAAGCACCGCCATTACGGATAGATAACATACCTGAGAAGTAGTCGTGTACTGCACCTGCGAAGATACAACCTAGCACGATCCAAAGCATTGCTGCTGGGCCGTATAGGGCACCCATGATAGGGCCGAAGATTGGACCTACACCAGCGATGTTAAGCAGCTGAACTAGGTAAACCTTCGGTGTCGACATTGGAACGTAGTCCACGCCATCTTGCTTAGTGTGAGCAGGTGTTTGGCGCTTTTCATTGATACCGAAAATCTTCTCGATAAAGGTACCGTAAATAAAGTAGCCACCAATGAGTGCTGCAACACAGGTAAGAAACCACATCATAATTTGTTATCCCTGAATGTATTAATTAAGTCAGGGTGTATATTAAAGGAGTCGATGAGAAGAAACTTCCGCTACGAGAGTGAGTGGTCGAATAGCCAATTTAACGGTGTTATAACTGATTGAGTGGTTTGTTCACTGTGGTGAGTGGCGGATATTTCTATCGAGAGGCCTATTAGCTATATAGAGAGGTTGTTTGAGCTGGCTTAGCGGCGACTACCGATTCCGAGTGGTCGAAATTGGCCTAAAGTGGCGAACATTAGACAATAAGTGGACATCGACAGGCGTTCAGCGGAGAATCACCACAAAGGCAGCGCTTCGTCAGAAAGTGGTGAAGTAATAATATAAAGGATTGAAATGAGAAAAATAATCGCACTATTCGCCGTGGCATTTAGCCTTGCAGGATGCAGCGCCAATATTCAAGATTTAGCGGCAGAAGGTAACTGGAAAGAGATTGGTTACCGTGATGGTATTAAAGGCCACACTCAGCGTTCTTATCAAGAGATGACTGCGCTTGGTGCTGTTGACCAAGCAAGTTACACAGAAGGTTATCACTCAGGTGTGACTGAATACTGTAACCCTAATCATGCTTATCAGATTGGTCTGTCTGGTCAGGTGTATGAAGGTGTGTGTTCTGGTACGGAAGACGCTCAACGTTTCCGTATGGAATGGCAGCGTGGTTGGGATGAGTTCTCGAACGACTATTAATCTGGTTTACGGTTAGTTATTGATCTCGTTAAATAACAAAACCGCTAACTAAAAAACATCTAGCTAAATCAAAAACCAGTACCTCATGTGTACTGGTTTTTTGTATCAAGCTTTCATCTGTATCGAAGACTAATCCGATATTTTACTGATTATTCTCAACCGCTTTTCGCAGAAAGCCATTTTGTTGATCAAGCTGAGCCTTGGCTGCTTCAAAATCAAGCCCGGTTAGAATCATCAAAATAGCGAGCTTCACGTCATAATCGGTGGTTTTTAGCGTCGCCACGGCCAGTGCTTTATCACACTCAGTCGCTTGAATCACGATGCGAGCGGCGCGGGCAACCAACTTTTCATTGGTTGCTTTTACGTCCACCATCAAGTTCTGGTAGCTCTTACCAATGCGAATCATACTCGCAGTCGTCAGCATATTAAGTACCAGCTTTTGTGCCGTACCTGATTTGAGTCGTGTTGACCCCGTTAATGCTTCTGGGCCAACCACTGGGCTAATTGCTATTTGAGCGATCTCGGCAATTGGAGAGTCAGGGTTACAAGACAGCGCTACGGTCACCGCCCCGATTTGATTGGCATAGTTAAGTGCACCAATCACGTAAGGTGTGCGACCGCTCGCAGCGATACCTACCACGACATCATTTTCTGAAAACTGAATTGCTTTAAGGTCCTCAATACCAAGAGTTAGCGAATCTTCCGCGCCTTCTTTAGCTTTTAAAATCGCTTCTGGCCCGCCTGCAATTAGGCCGATAACCATCTTGTCTGAAACACCGAAAGTCGGTGGGCATTCTGATGCATCTAACACACCTAATCGACCACTGGTGCCTGCGCCCATATAAATCAGTCGACCGCCGTTTTGGAAGGCGTGAGCGATCTTGTCAACGGCTTGAGCGATCTGTGGAAGCTCGGCCTCGATAGCGAGTGGTACTTGTTTGTCTTGTTGATTAATCTTTTCAACCACTTCGAGAGAGGTGAGTAGATCAATATCCATAGTATCAGGGTTTCTCCCCTCCGAAACGAGGTGCGAGAGCGCTGATATGAGAGCGTCGTTACTCATAATGATCCTTAAATGGTGATTCTAAAATGATGGTTCTAAATTGTTTAGTCAGCACGATAGAGGACGCCTAGAGAGGCAGCCCTGCTTGCGCCCGTCACTTCGGGTAAATTACTTGGCAATTGATGAACATGACGTTGGGCAAGCCATGCAAAGGCCATGGCTTCCATGTAGTCGGCATCAACGCCTTTACTAGTCGTAGAATCAACTTCCCAACTCGGAAGCAGTTCAGCCAACCTTTTCATCAACAATGGATTCCTCGTACCGCCGCCACACACATAGAGTGCAGGTTGATTACCTAAGCGATAAGTCTCCACTTCATTGGCTATCGTCAATGCTGTGTATTCACAAAGCGTGCGTTGGACATCTTCTGCTGCAAGGTCTTTAAATTCTGTTAATTGTTGCTCTAGCCACGGTAAGTTAAACAACTCTCTACCGGTGCTTTTTGGTGGCATCTGAGATAGATAAGATTCATTTAACAACTGTTTGAGCAAGTCATGGTTCAGTTGACCTTTCAGAGCGAACTGTGCGTCACGGTCAAACTTTTCACCCGTGTGTTTATCTACCCAAGCGTCCATCAACATATTGCCAGGGCCTGTATCATAACCAAGTGTTGGCTGGTTCGGGCGCAGCACTGAAATATTCGAGATACCACCAATATTCAGCACAACAACTGAGCTGTCTTGCGGGTGGAAAATCGTATGATGAAACGCTGGTACGAGTGGGGCACCTTGCCCGCCAAGCGCCATGTCTTTGCGTCTGAAATCAGCGACCGTTTGAATCTCCGTTTTCGCTGCAATGATATTGGCATCACCCAACTGCATGGTAAAGGGTGATTCACCGGTTGGCTGGTGGAACACCGTTTGACCATGGTTACCAATCGCCGTTACAGAAGAGGCCGGAGTACCTGATTTTTCGAGAAGTTGTAGAACTGCGTCAGCAAATAGATGACCAAGCTGGTGGTCGAGTTCACCAATGGTTATCAAATCCGTTTTCTGACCAATACACACCTCAAGCAGGCGGGCCTTAAGGTCATCTGGCATAGGGAACTCATCATGAGCGAGCAATGTGATACTAGCACCTTCTATCGACACTAAGGCCGTATCAACACCGTCCATACTCGTGCCGGACATCACGCCGATATATAACTCTGACTTCATTGTTCATTTCCTAAATTGAGCATATGGATCTTTTGGTGAGCGATAACTTCGGCACCATTCAGAGCATCACCTTGAATGTCTGAGGCGCGAGCTTGAAGCTCTTGAGAAAGCTTAGGGCGATAGAATTGCCCTAAGCTGCCTAAAAACATAATCGGTAAGCTGTTATTTTCTGAGCATGTTCGTGTGAGCTTCTCTATGTGGTCAACCCCTTGCTCTATTATGCTCCTTGCTGTTGGACAGCGCTGTTCTATATCAACGAGCTCTCGTGCAAATTGCGCATAATCGGTCGCATTGGCCGTGTTGATCCACTTAAGAATGTCACTTCGTTCGCTGCCTGTTTTCTTCATGACATATTGGCTCGTTACAGAGGAATGTTTGTCATCAAATTCGGCTAGAGTTTGCTGCACAGCTCGAAATCCAAGCCAAGCGCCGCCCCCTTGATCGCCAATCGGGAACCCCCACCCACCAAACTGATGAGTCACATATTCGCTATCTAACTGAATGGCAACTGAACCTGTGCCAATCGCAATGCAGTTAACGCCTTGCCCTGCGTTAGCACCAAATACCGACGCCTCAGCATCGGTTGTCACATATAGGTGTGGGCAGTGGGCTAATGCCGATTGTAGCTTGGCTTTTAATTGTTTATTTCCTGCACCAGCCACGCCAACCACAATATAGCACTGTTTAGCTTTAATCTGATTCACACTCAACATTTCCTCAATATAATTAGTCAGTTGAGTGATTGCCGTTTCACCATATAAGGTCAATGACGTCGCCGCTAAAGTGCGTTCTTGAATGACACTTGGTGTGGGTGATATTTGCTTCAGTCTCATGGCGGTTTTGGTTCCACCGCCATCGACTGCCAGAGTATGGGTAATCATTGGCTAAACCGTTTGTAGTTTATTAACTTCTTGAGTCTGCTTCTTTCCTGCAAGGCACACGATTAATGATACAAACGTGCCGACACAGAGTTGATACGGGAAGGCTAATCGAATACCCACCCAATCTGCGTCAATAACACCCATCACGCTATCCCACACATAAGCTTGCATCAGTAATGTCGTTAAGAAGCCTGCCACAAGCGCTAAGGCTACAGACGTTTCATTGCCTCGTTCAGTGAAGATCGCAGTGAAGTAGACACCCAATAATCCGGTATAAGCAAATACCATCACACTCAAAGCGAACGATAACAGTGGCATGTCTGTGTACTGTTGCCAGTAGTAACAAAGGATACCCATGCTACCTAAGGCTACGGCCGCTGTAGCCATTCCAAAGCGGCCAGCCTTCACGTAATGGAAGTCATCTTGATCTCCCTTACGAGCTTCTAACCAAGGCTTGTAAATGTCTTGTACCGCAACTGAAGACATAGAGTTTAAGCCAGAGTTTAGTGTTGAAAGCGCTGCGGCTACTACGCCAACAGTGACTAAGCCACGAAGACCAGCCGGCATTTCATTGAGCACGTAGTACATGAAGATCGTGACGTTTTCGCCATTGAAATTTTGTACGACATCTTTGCCTTCAACACCCATGAGTTCAGGTCTTTGGTAGAAGACATACAAGAGTAGGCCAATCGACATGAATACCAACACTACGGGAATCGAGAAGATGATTGAGTTGATCATCGCCTTTGAACCTTGCTTGGCATCTTTACAAGTCAAAACGCGTTGCGTCATGTCTTGATCAAGACCAAACGCCCCGATGTTTAACAGGACAAAACCAGTGATACATGCCCAGAAGCTGAAGGTGCCAGCAGGGCTAAAGTCGAGCGTGAAATCAAGTAGGGTCAGCTTCGAAGATTGTCCTTCCCCCGGATTAGCAAGTACCTGAGCAATTTGGCTAAAGTCGGCTGGGATCTGACCTAATAGGTAGATAATTACCGCAATAGCTGCGCCGACATAAACAATGAGCTGGATTAAGTCACTCCAGATAACGGAACGAATGCCGCCCATGTAGGTATAAGCGAGGCCAACAGCGACAAGGATCACAACCGAAGTGATTACGCTGCTTGGATCAATGTTGGTAAATAGAATCATAGATACTGCGATAGCCGCCATGTATAGGCGGGCACCAGAAGCAAACACACGACCGACCAAGTACATCACACCGGCGCGCTGTTTGGTCTTCTCACCAAAACGCACTTTCAACAGTTCATAAACGGTAGAGACTTTGTTTTGGTAGAAACGAGGAATTAGAACGAGCGCGACAAAAATCGCACCAAGAATACCGCCAATGTTGGTCGCTAGGTAAGTGAGATCACCACGGTAGCTCGACTCTGGTCCACCTAAAAACGTCGCTGCGGATTGTGAGGTCGCCAGTACCGAGATAGCAACAACCCACATAGGCATGGAGTTACCACCTAAGAAATAGTCTTTGGTACTTGTTATTTTTGTTCGGCTAAAGTGCCAACCAGTAAAAGCGATAATGGCGAAATATATCGCAAATACCGCCCAGTCCAGCGAGGTAAATAGTGAATTCATAGCAGCTCCGTAGCATGAATAGAGTAGAGGGTGTTTATTGTTATTTTTTCAGAATGTCAGTTTGAATAATGAGTTTCAAAATCTATTCCTTGGTGGAATAGTGACCAATGGTTTTCTTTGACAGTGATCCCAGAAGGTTATGTCAGCTATTCCAAACGGTAGAATGTGAAGGAATAATTATTCCAATGAAAATACAAAACTCGTTATGATAACGAGGTGAGGTCAGAGGGAAGAGGAAGAGCGTTTAATGAAAGGCATTGCGAAAGTTAAAACGTTATTACCAAAACTCTCTCCATCGGATTCGCTGGTGGCTCGTTACGTATTGGATCATCCACAACAAGTTAAGCAACTCTCCTCTCCTGAGTTGGCCAAAGCGGTGGGGGTCAGCCAATCGACGATCGTAAAGTTTAGTCAGAAGCTCGGTTACAAAGGGTTTTCTGAGATGAAGATGAAGCTCTATCAGAGTGATATGACTTATCAGCCTGTATCCCAGCGCGGGATACATGGCACCATCACCAGAAAAGATCCGCACGATACCGTGATGGACAAACTTCTTGCAAGTAAAACACAATCGCTTGAGCGTACCGTGTTATTAAATGAAGGCGAACAGCTGAGCAATGCCGCTGATTTACTGCATCTTGCTAATAAAGTACAGATTTCAGGTGTGGGTGCATCGTCTCTGGTCGCCAAAGACTTCGCTTACAAGCTGATGAAAATAGGCCATGCTGTTAACGCAGAACAGGATGCCCACATTCAGATAGCTAACGCCGCTTCTCTTTCTGAAAATGATGTGTTGGTTGCGATTTCCTATTCAGGAAAAACCAGAGAAGTGGTGAAGGTAGCTCAGCTGGCGAGATCGAAAAAGGCCAAGGTGATTGTGATTAGTCAGTTATCTCCGTCTGCCCTAGACAAATATGCGGATATCAAACTTATCTCCGCGGCTGACGAAAACCATATTCGCAGTTCATCGATTACGGCTCGTGATGGCCAGCTTTATATTACTGACTTGTTGTTCATTGCGTTAACTCAGCAAGAAGAGCAAGCCGACCAATTAATTGAACAAAGTAAATCTGCAGTAGCGGAATTTAAGCAATAGAAGGAAATTTTATGGGACCGTTGTGGGTTGATGTTGCAGGCTACGAACTGACTGCTGAAGACAGAGAGATTTTAGAGCACCCAACCGTTGGTGGTCTCATCTTATTTGCTCGAAACTACCACGATAGTAAACAACTATCGGCGTTAAACAAAGAGATCCGTAAAGTTGCCAAGCGTCCTATTTTGATTGGTGTTGACCAAGAGGGCGGTCGAGTACAACGCTTCCGCGACGGTTTTTCTATTATCCCTGCTGCGCAAGAGTTCGCGACCAAAAACAATGGTGAACAATTAGCAGAACAAGCGGGTTGGTTGATGGCAGCGGAATTGATTGCCCATGATATCGACCTGAGTTTTGCACCAGTATTAGATAAAGGCCATGACTGTAAGGCGATTGGTAGCCGAGCATTTGGTGAAGATATCGATACCATCGTCCGCCACAGCAGTGCTTTTATTAAGGGCATGAAATCGGTTGGCATGGCGACAACTGGAAAGCACTTTCCTGGACATGGCGGTGTGATTGCTGATTCACACCTTGAAACGCCTTATGACCCAAGAGCCGATATCTTTGAAACCGACATGGCGATCTTCAAGGCGCAAATTGAAGCCGGAATATTGGATGCGATGATGCCAGCGCACGTGGTTTTCTCTCATTATGATGATCAGCCAGCAAGCGGCTCTCAGTATTGGTTGCAGAAAGTATTGAAGCAGCAGCTTGGATTTAAAGGCTTGGTGTTCTCTGACGATTTAACCATGGAAGGCGCTGCGATTATGGGCGGTCCTGCCGACAGAGCAAAGGCAGCCTTGAATGCAGGGTGCGACATGGTGTTGATGTGTAATAAACGAGATGCACAAATAGAGGCTCTCGATCACTTAGCTATCCAAGAGGTGCCTTTAGCCAACTCATTGCTTAAAAAACACAGCTTTGATTTATCGACTCTTCACTCAGATAGCCGATGGAAAAAGGCTTCAGAGCAAATTAAGCGAATGCTAGGTAATGAGTGATAAATAAACACATAAGAATTTTAGATAGGGCGATATGATGAATATCGCCTTTTTTGTATGTGTAGGGCGTGGTTTAGCGCTATTTGATAGTCTGAAGGAGTTAAAGTAATGGTGTAAATAATAATTTACATTTAATGTTTTTTATTGTTTACACTTGCAATCGTTTTTGTAGCTGTTATTGTGTTTTTAAAGATTGTTAGCCCAAATGGAAATGTTGGGTGTAAAAATAAATATACAGGTTGAGTTATGCAGAAAAGTGAATTAAGCAATGTCAATATCATCGACGAACAGGTACTGATTACTCCTGAGGAGTTAAAAGCAAAACTGCCTTTGAGTGATAATGCTCGTCGTTTCATTCAAGAGTCTCGTCAAACTATCGCGAACATCATTCATAAGAAAGATCATCGCATGCTTGTTGTATGTGGCCCATGTTCTATCCATGACATTGAAGCTGCGAAAGAGTACGCGAAACGCCTAAAAGCACTTTCTGAAGAACTGAGCGATCAACTGTATATTGTAATGCGTGTTTACTTTGAAAAGCCTCGTACTACTGTTGGCTGGAAAGGTTTGATTAATGACCCTCATCTAGATGGCACGTTCGATATTGAGCATGGTCTGCATGTTGGTCGTGAGCTATTGGTTGAACTTGCTGAGATGGAAATTCCACTCGCAACAGAAGCACTAGACCCAATCAGCCCACAATACCTAGCAGACACGTTCAGCTGGGCAGCAATCGGTGCTCGTACGACTGAGTCACAAACTCACCGCGAAATGGCAAGTGGCCTTTCAATGCCAATCGGCTTCAAAAACGGTACCGATGGCAACCTAGGTACTGCAATTAATGCGATGCAGGCAGCTTCTTCTAGCCACCGTTTCATGGGTATTAGCCGCGAAGGTCAAGTTGCGCTGCTTACTACTCAAGGTAACCCAAATGGTCACGTTATTTTACGTGGCGGTAAGCAAACGAACTACGATTCAGTATCAGTACACGAATGTGAACAAGAGCTTGGCAAGTCAGGCCTAGAAGCGGCACTGATGGTTGACTGTAGCCACGCGAACTCTCGCAAAGATTTCCGCCGCCAACCTCTAGTTGCAGAAGATGTGGTTCACCAAATTCGTGAAGGCAACAAGTCGATTATCGGCCTTATGATTGAAAGCCATATTAACGAAGGAAACCAATCTTCGGATATACCTCTCAATGAGATGAAATACGGCGTATCTATTACCGACGCGTGTATCAATTGGGATTCAACTGAGGCACTATTGAAACATGCACATACGGAATTAGTCCCGTTCTTAGAGAACCGCTTGAAAGGTTAGTCAGAGTTTAAATTTAAGTGCCTCATCTAATGGGGCATTTTAAGATCTGTTACTAACGAAATCTGGGTTAGTACGGGCTTATAGATTAGTAAGGAATAAAATGGCCGTTGAACTGAACGAATTACGCGACCAAATCGATGCTGTCGATAAACAAATGCTGGATTTACTTGCTCAGCGATTGGCTTTAGTGGAGAAAGTCGGTGAAGTAAAAAGTGAACATGGTTTACCTATTTATGTGCCGGAGCGCGAAGCGGCAATGCTGGCATCTCGTCGTCAAGAAGCCGAGAAAATTGGGGTTCCACCACAGTTAATCGAAGATATTTTGCGTCGTACTATGCGTGAGTCTTATGCCAGTGAGAAAGATTCTGGTTTTAAGTGTCTTAACCCAGAGTTACGTTCAGTGGTTATTGTTGGTGGTAATGGTCAACTTGGCGGTCTGTTTGGCCGGATGTTTAAGCTTTCTGGCTACGAAGTGAAAATCCTTGGCAGCCAAGATTGGGATAGAGCCGACGAAATCTTAGATAACGCAGGACTTGTGGTTGTTACTGTTCCAATTCACCTAACGGAAGGTGTGATTGCAAAACTAGGTAACCTGCCAAGCGATTGTATTCTTTGTGATTTAACATCGATTAAGTCAAAACCACTGCAAGCAATGATGAACATACACCAAGGCCCAGTGGTTGGTTTACACCCAATGTTTGGCCCTGATGTACCAAGCCTAGCGAAACAAGTGATTGTTTACAGTGATGGACGTGGTTCTGAAAACTACCAATGGCTACTGAATCAATTTGGTATCTGGGGCGCAAGCCTATGCCAGATGGATGCCGCTGAGCATGATCATGGTATGACCTTGATTCAAGCACTGCGCCACTTCACCTCGTTTGCTTACGGTTTGCACCTAAGTAAAGAGAACCCAAACATTGATCAGCTTCTGAAATTAAGCTCGCCAATCTACCGACTAGAGATTGCGATGGTTGGTCGTCTGTTTGCTCAAGACCCGAACTTGTACGGAGACATCATTCTGTCTTCAGATGAGAATATTGAGATGATTCGACGCTTCCACAGTTGTTTCGGAGAAGCTCTAGAGATTTTGGACGGGAAAGATAAAGCTAAGTTTGTTGATAGTTTTAACCAAGTGAGCGATTGGTTTGGTGATTACTCACAGCAATTCTTGCAAGAGAGCCAAAGCTTGTTAAAACAAGCACATGACTCGATTCACCGTGGCTAAGTACGGTTTAGAATGTACCGTCCTGATATGGGTTGACACTTGATTGACTAAAACGCTCGATGTATTTCATCGGGCGTTTTGTATTTTAGAGCAGTGTGAGGCCTATATTCATTATAGATTTTTACTGATTCGGCGACCATTTTCTTTGCTTCATCTAAATCATTCGGTTTATTCAACAGATACTCCATCTTCAATATTCCGTTGATCCTCTCTGCTAACGCATTTTGATAACAGTCATAGCCATCAGTCATTGAGCAAGATACATCATACTGTCGATGCAACTCTTGGTATTCAACAGAGCAGTACTGAACACCTCGATCTGAGTGATGAACAAGCTCACCTGTATTCTTCCGCTCTTTCAACGCGTTTAAAAAGGCCTGCTTGACCGTGCGAGCTTTCATATCATCACCTATGTGATAGCCCACGATTTTTCTTGAATAAGCGTCCGTCACTAAACTGAGATAAGTACTACCACACCGCGTTGCTAGATAAGTAATATCGGCAACCCATAATTGCTCTGGTCTTTCCGGTATTAAGCCTTCTTTGGTTCGATTTGGATGGCAGTAAAAGCGATGATTACTGTTTGTGGTTCGATGATAAGCCCTTCGATTCTGCACTAATAATCGATTCATTCTCAGTAGAGAGAATAAGCGGTCTCGCCCGATTTCAATTTCGTTCTGAGCAAGTAAATACTTGATCTTACGAGTTCCTATACGAGGGTGCATCATCCTTTGCTCCTTCACAAAACCGAGTACTGATTCATCTTTCTTTGTCTGATGAATTTCCGCAACACAGCGCTTGTAGAAAGCTTGTCGTGTAATACCGATGAAGTGACAAGCTTTAGTGACGGTCAACTTTCTGACCGTTTTTTCCTTAATAACTCGGCCTTGCGCTTCTTTGAGATTCGGACACCGAAATCTCGATCCATGACTTTTACAACCGCTTCAAAGAACTCAGCTTTAAGCTGAGTTTCTTCTAATTGCTGTTCGAGTTCTTTGATTCGTTGCTCTGGGGTTTGAGTTGAGGAAGAGTTTGACATAGTCGCTCCTAACGCTCTCGATTGTTCTATTCCTTTAGACCAATCTAGTTGACCATGTTTGCGAAGCCAAACTAAAACGGTAGAGCGACCTTGGATCCCATAACGCTCTTGAGCCTGCTTATAAGTCATTTCGCCTTTTTCAACTTGGCTTACTACTGCCAATTTAAAGGCAAGAGAATAATCTCGTTGAGTACGTCTACTTGTTGTTTTCATGACACTCTCCAATTTCATGTTGGAAATGTGTCAACCATATTTAGGACGGTACAGAATCATAAAAAAAGCGACCATCGGGTCGCTCTTTTTGTTTGTACTGAACGCTATGAAAGCATTTGGCCTACAGTAGGCTAAAAGTAATTAGATCATCGTAGGCCAAACCAACAGCTCCTAATAATCAATAGCTAATAACCAACAGCGAATAACTAGTTAGTCGCGATAGGCTTTTTAGTGTCTTCGCTTGATACTGTGTCGATGGTCGAACTGATGTAAGGCACGTTTGTTAGGTTTATCTGCAAACGAACCACATTATCTATTAGTTGAACCAGTGGTCCCCACTTAACCTTTTTCTCTTTCTCGAACACGTAGTTGAAGTTTTCTGGTGTCCAGTCCATCAAGTATTGAGGGTTCAACGAACGGCCAAGGAAGCGTACTTCATAGTGTAGGTGTGGCCCGGTTGAGTTACCTGAGTTACCACAGCTTGCAATCACATCGCCTTTACTTACGAACTGACCGCTGCGAACTTTGAATTTCTGTAGATGAGCGTAAGAACTCATGAAGCCAAACGAGTGGCGCATGGTAATAAAGTTGCCGAAGCCTTTATTACTTGGGCGAACCGTTTCAATCACACCATCAGCAGGCGCTAAGATATCTTCGCCGCGCTTACATGTTAGATCGATACCGGTATGGTTGTGGCGTTTACCTGTGATCGGATTGGTACGGCGACCATAAGAAGATGAGATACGCTGATAAGCCATTGGGCTGTCGTTTGGAATCAAGCGGAACATGGTGGCTCTTACCGCTGAATCGACGGCCGCAGCATCAATGCGATCTTCTAAAGAGACTTCATCAGTAAGTAGTTCTTCATCGGCAAGGCCAAGTACGGATTCCACATCAAATACACGCTTACCAAGCAGCTGAATCGTGCCTTCTTTCTCGGTTAAGGTTTGCGACAAAGAGTGGTTGGTTTCTACTTGTTCTGCGTAAAGAAACTCAGTTTGCTCTTTTTCAACAATCAGGGTTTCAATCAACTCTTGTGCGTCACCCGCTTGCATCGCGAGCTCTTGTTGATTCTCGAAGTGCATGTAGGCCGCGCCGCCAATCAGTAGTGGTACTGAAAAAATTGCAGTGGTGCACATGAGCACGGCTTTTCGGCCGAAGTAAAACGTCTGTTCCCCCTGACTAGAGGGAATAGTGATGGAAATTTTTTTAGACATGGTTCTGTATTAACTAAATGCTTCTAATAGACAAATGGGTTACGGAGATATCACTCACTACCTAAGTCGGTAAGGTGTTCAATCTCTCTATAAAGCAGTTCATCGTCACCAACGTTAAGCTCCACAAGGCGCTTAAGGTGGCTAATACTATCAATATCTAAATGCTCTATGCGTAAACGCATTGAGGTATTGATGGTAGAGACTATCGTTGCTTCTAACTGAATATTGATATCACTGTTTGTCAGCGTAAAGCTCACGTGAACAGGCTTATCGTGGCTGAGTTGTTGCCACTTCTCACATTGAATGAGTAAACCATGGAGCGACAAATCTTGCACTGAGCCGGATACATTTACTTGTCCTTGTGAGATCTCAGTCGGGACTTGATAAATAACTCGTGAAAATTGACGTCTTTCAACCATAGGTAATATCTCTATATCAATAGGTAAATAGTAAGCCAGATATATCAAAGGCCGCTATTATCGCGGCCTTTGTTCAGAATACAAGCTAATTTACTTAGATATACGCTTGTACTTGATGCGGTGCGGTTCTGCCGCTTGAGCGCCCAGAGTCTGCTTCAGCCACTCAGTGTACTCAGTATAGTTACCTTCGTAGAAGTTAACTTGACCTTCATCACGGTAGTCTAAGATATGGGTCGCAATACGGTCTAGGAACCAACGGTCATGCGAGATAACCATTGCACAACCAGGGAACTCAAGCAGTGCTTCTTCAAGAGCACGTAGAGTTTCAACGTCAAGATCATTGGTAGGTTCATCGAGTAGTAGTACGTTACCGCCCGCTTTTAGCAGTTTCGCTAAGTGAACACGGTTACGTTCACCACCAGAAAGCTCACCGATGATCTTCTGTTGGTCATTGCCTTTAAAGTTGAAACGAGAACAGTATGCACGTGCAGGGATTTCGAAGTTGTTGATCTTAATGATATCAGCGCCTTCAGAGATCTCTTGGAATACTGTCTTCGTGTCGTCCATGCTGTCACGGAACTGATCAACAGAAGCAAGCTTAACGGTTTCGCCTAGTTCAACTGTACCTGAATCTGGCTGTTCTGCGCCGCTTAGCATCTTGAATAGTGTTGATTTACCTGCACCGTTGGCACCAACGATACCTACGATTGCACCCTTAGGCATGCTGAACGATAGGTCGTCGATAAGAACGCGATCACCAAACGATTTAGTTAGGTTGTTCACTTCAAGAACTTTGTCACCTAGACGCTCACCTGGCGGGATGAACAGTTCGTTGGTTTCGTTACGCTTCTGGTATTGACCAGTAGTCAGTTCTTCAAAACGAGCCATACGAGCTTTAGACTTAGCTTGACGGCCTTTAGGGTTTTGACGAACCCATTCAAGCTCTTTCTCGATAGTCTTTTGACGTGCGCTTTCGCCCGCTTTTTCTTGCTTAAGACGCTCGTCTTTCTGTTCTAGCCAAGATGTGTAGTTGCCTTCCCATGGGATACCTTCACCACGGTCAAGTTCTAGGATCCAGCCAGCTGCGTTGTCTAGGAAGTAACGGTCGTGGGTAATTGCCACAACAGTACCACTGTAATCAACTAGGAAGTGCTCAAGCCATGCTACTGATTCAGCATCTAAGTGGTTGGTTGGCTCATCAAGAAGCAGCATGTCTGGCTTTTCAAGAAGTAGACGACAGATAGCAACACGACGACGCTCACCACCAGATAGGAATTCAATTTTTGCATCCCACTCAGGAAGACGAAGTGCATCAGCAGCACGCTCTAGAGCTGTTTCTAGGTTGTGACCGTCTTTTGCTTGAATCAGTGCTTCTAGCTCGCCTTGCTCTTTAGCAAGTGCATCGAAGTCAGCATCTGGTTCTGCGTAAGCTGCGTAAACTGCGTCGATACGCTTAAGTGCGTCAGCAACATCAGAAACCGCTTCTTCTACGATTTCACGCACTGTTTTTGATTCGTCTAGTACAGGCTCTTGCGGTAGGTAACCTACTTTAAGGCCTTGCTGTGCACGAGCTTCACCATCAATATCAGTATCAATACCAGCCATGATACGTAGTAGGGTAGATTTACCTGAACCATTTAGACCCAAAACACCGATTTTAGCGCCAGGAAAAAAGCTAAGAGAAATGTCTTTAAGAATTTGACGCTTAGGTGGAACAGTTTTGCTCACCCGAGACATGGTATATACGTATTCAGCCATTGCCGATCGATCCTAATTATTGTTCAAAATTGTCTGCTATTTTATACCAATATCCCCAAAGATGTTACTCCTAGGTCAGAAAAGCCATTCTTGAACTAATCCTTACCTATTATTGTCACATTGGTCATTAAAACTATATTTAATGAGCTTCTGAGGCGAAGTGTTAAATATTAATAATATTTACACTCAAACTCTTTACATTTGATGTGATGTCGGGCGTAAATAGACTTCACGTATTCATACACGCACTAAGGAAAGAGCGAATGTTTTTCCGCATTGGTAATACGAAAATTGCTGTGGCTGCATCAGCAATTTTGTCTTCATTTTCACTGGCTCCGATGGCTATGGCTAGCAACGCCTCCGAGCTTGAAATGCAGCGTGATGTTTATGATAGAGCGCAAGAGGTTTTAGACAACCGTGATCTAAAAGCCTACTCCGCGCTGCGTAACAAAATTCAAACATACCCTTTAACACCTTACACCGATTATCGAGCCTTTTTAATTGGCTTGGGTAATCGCACTCCTGCTGAGGTCGATGCTTTTATTGAAGAGAATAAGGCACTGCCATTTTCTAATCGAATGCGCGCACCTTATCTGGATTCATTGGCTTCTCAAAAGCAGTGGAAGACCATCCTTGAGTTTCAAACCAAAGAGCCTGTCGGTGAAAAATATCAATGCATCTATTATCGAGCGCATTACGAGCAAGGTAACAAAGAGCTCGCTTTTAAAGGGGCGAAACAGCTTTGGTTGAGCGGTAGTGGTGTTGATGATGCCTGTGACCCTCTGTTTAAGAGCTGGGATCAAGCTGGTTTAAGAACGGATGAACTCATCCTAGATAGAATGTTATTGGCGTTTGAAGGCCGTAACGGCAAGCTGATGAGCTACCTGATCAAGCAATTGGATCATGATGAGTCAATTGCTCAAGCTAAGCAGATGAAGGCGTTGTACAACAAGCCTGAAAACGTGCTCGCATTTGCTAAGAAACATCCTGCTAATGAATTCTATCAAGCTCAAACCGAGTTTGGTTTCGAGAAGCTAGCAAGGAAGTCATCAAGCAGTGCTCAAGCGGTGTTTGATGATGTCATCAAGGCTCAGAAGTTTTCGAAAGAGAAATCTCAAGAACTTGCGGATTATCTAACGTTCCGTTTGATTAACACCGATTCTGAAGAGTTGATGGTGTGGCGAGACAAAATGCTCGCGAGCTCATCAAAGCAAGTGTTGCTTGAGCGACGTGCTCGTTTAGCGATCCAACATGCCGATTGGACTGGTCTACAACAGTGGATCGCGCGCTTGGATGACAAGCACCAAGCTTCGCTTCGCTGGCAGTATTGGCAGGGCAGAGCAGAAATTGCGCTGGGTGATACCGCGGTAGGTAACAAGCGATTGTCAGATATTTTGGGGCAACGTAATTTCTACAGTGTGGCTGCAGCGAAGCAATTAGGAAAGCCAGTTCAATACCCAACATCGACTCTTAAATATAATGCTGAAATGGTGAAGCCGTTCGATACTTCTTTAGGTCGTATTGGTGAGCTGATTGACCGAGATAAAATTGCGGCTGCGAAGAGTGAGTGGCGTTGGTTATTAACCAATGCAGACAAAGACCAAAAGGCGATGCTTGCTGCCCACGCTGCGACACAACGATGGAATCACTTTACGGTGACCGCGAGTATCTCAGCGAAAATGTGGGATAACATTGCATTACGTTTCCCTGTTGCTCATAAATGGTGGTTTAATTTCTATGCTGAAAAGCACGATATCGACCCAATCACCTTGATGTCTTTAGCAAGACAAGAGAGTGCGATGGATTCGGAAGCTCGCTCTCCTGTTGGCGCACGCGGCATCATGCAAATTATGCCGAAGACGGCGCAATACACAGCTAACAAGCATCAGATTAAGTACAAGGGTAGTGATGATCTTTATGATGTCGGTAAGAACATAGAGATTGGTAGCCACTACTTAGATGGCTTGCTTTCTCAATATGACAACAACCGTATTTTTGCTTTTGCTGCATACAACGCAGGACCAAGCCGTGTGAAGCAGTGGCGTTCTCGCAGTGACGAAAAGCTTGATGCGTATGCCTTTATTGAAATGATCCCATTCAAAGAGACACGTGGCTATGTTCAGAACATCTTGATGTTTGAGACTTACTATCGAGATATCTTAGGTGAGAAGGGCACGTTTTTAGCGCCTCATGAGGCAAAAACGAAATATTAAGCTCTCGGCGCTTGGTCCGAAACTGAGTAAATATTAAAGGCAGTGAGTGCGAACCATTTCCACTTACTGCCTTTTTACATTGGATTGCAGCAAGTGTTGCGGTATAAAGTGTTAAACGCTTTCAATCGTTAAGCGACTCTTTAAAGTCAGAATTTAAAAGTAAGTGTAGAGATATGGCATCACAACCTGAATATGATAATTGGCAACAACTAATGGATTTGGTAAAGACGGCTGTCGAAAAAGATCAGCATGAACTGTTGTTGACTATGATGATGACACCCGATGAGCGAGATGCTCTGGTTGCACGAATTAATATCTTTTGTGAGTTGATGAAAGGCGAGATGTCTCAAAGACAGGTAAGCCAAATGCTAGGAGTAGGTGTTGCGACAATTACTCGAGGCTCGAATGAGCTAAAAGCAAAATCGGAACAAGAGAAAGCCGTGATTGCGGATCTGCTGCTCAAATAGTCACTAAGTTGTGAGAGTAAGAATTCGATAAAAAAACGCTAACTGATTGTTAGCGTTTTTTTGTTTGTGAGCATCCATTTCAGCTCATTCATTTCATGTGCTCTTGAGCTCTAGCTACACACTAAATAGGAAAGTGCTCAGGATTCACAAATGGGATCAGCGCTAAGATTAAAGCTTGGTGATACACCGAGCTGCGAGACAGTTGGTTATGTGTCAGTAAGCCAATCGCACCGCTTTTCTGTTTGATATTGTCAGTACCAAACACTTCATCCATTACATCTCCCAGCTCGTTTGCATGCTCTAGCTTTTCAAGCACGGCTGGTGGCAACATCAAACTTGCTGAACGTGATTCGCCTCGTTGCCCGTTAGATTCAATCACCATCCATGCAAAGGTAACATTTCTTTCTATTCCAGCCTCTAGACCAACATAAAAATCAGAATTAGGCTGCGCTTTAGTAGCGTTATGCACACGGTTCACAGCACCTTGATAGGTTTCATCATTGCTCATCGGTTGATCTGCTACGCCACTTGGCACACTGACGCCAGTGAACTCAAAATCTGTATCTGGGAAAGCTGACTGAAACGCACTTTTAACAGCATTTATTTTTGCAGGGTTTAGCGAAGCAATGATGACGTTCTTCATGTATTGGATTCTTCTTGTTGTTGATTAAATCGAAGCTGATTAAAGCGAAGTTGATGCGATCGATACCATTTGTTGAGATCTTGCAGTGGCATAGGTTTACCAAAGTAATAGCCTTGCAACATGTCACACTGGGCGTCTTGTAACCATTTGTGCATCTCTTTAGTTTCGATGCCTTCAGCTGTAACGGTTTTGCCCTGTGCATGACACAGCTCTATCACGGGTTTAACTATGTTCTGATTGTCTGTTTCGATCAAGGTCTCTAAAAAGCCTTTATCCAATTTAATTTTCTGGGTTGGGTACTCAACCAACTGGGTTATGGATGTGTAGCCCGAACCAAAATCATCAATTGCTAATCGGTAGCCCATTCGAGACAGTTCGTTGAGCAGCGGGAAACCTTGTGAGTTTGAATAGAAAGTTTCGGTGATCTCAAAATCAATCAAACTTGGTGGGATGTTTTGAATCCCAGCATGTTGGTCAATAAATTCAGCGAGGTGCGTGGTTTCTATCCCAGCTGAAGACAAGTTGATTGATAATTGAATGGAGTGATCAAATTGAGCCTGCAGTTGATGAAACGAGGCGAATGCATTCTTAATCACCCAGCGGTCGACAAGCTCAAATAAACCGGTTTGTTCGGCTATCGGAATAAACTCATTCGGCGGAACCAATCCAAGATGACTTGATTCCCAACGCAGTAGTACCTCTACGCCAATAACCTCACGGCCACTTGAGTCCATATAAGGCATGTAAACAAGCTTAAACTCTTCATCAAAGTTCTTCTCTCTTAACGCTTGCTCGATGCTGGCTTGCCGTTGAATTGTTTTGTCTAAGTCTAGCGAGTAATCCGCAAACTGGTTCTTACCAGCACGCTTTGCTTGATACATCGCAGTATCGGCATTCGATAATAGCTTTTCGATCGAGTACCCATCATTCGGGTAGGTCGCGATGCCAATGCTGACGGTGATCGGAAAGCTACCCGACTCGGTAATAAACCCTTTTTGCAGCGGCTCTAATAGTTTTTCAGAGAAATCATGTGCCATGTTACCCGAATGAACAGGCGCATTGATATAAACAACAAATTCATCGCCAGACAAACGTGCAGGCATGCAGTGAGCACGGTACTTATCTTGATAAAGAGCACAAATGTCCGTGATGCGCTGGGCGAAGGACACCAGAATCGAATCACCGATCTGATGACCATATTTGTCGTTCACAAATTTGAAGTTATCTAAGTCGAGATAAAGCACCCAGGTATAGGTATTTGAATTCGGTTTAGGCAGAGATTGTTCAACGAATGATTGGAATTGACGTCGGTTGGCAATCTTGGTTAGTTGGTCGTTTTCTGCCAACACCTTCGTCTGCTGATAGGTGTTATCCAACTCTTGGTACATATCGTAAAAGCGTTGTGATAAACGGCCTAACTCATCATTCGTCCCCAAACGTTCAATGTTCTTTCTCTGTTTCTTTTCTACTTGCTGAAGTTGTTTGTCTAAACGTGTGATTGGGCTTATTACACAACGAGACAGAAGAATCAGTAGCAAGGTAACTGAAACAAATGCAGATAAAGCAAAAGACAGGCTGAGTTCATTCCAGATAGATTTGAGTTTGTTGTCTAACAAGAACTGTGCGGGATCGAGAGTGGCGTAAAGCTCTGGTGCAAGTTTTACGGTTTGGGTTAATTCATGCCCTAAAGTGACTGGTGCTGGGGTAAAGAACAAACTGGTTTGGTAGTCGAACTCTATCTGTTTCCGCAGTGAATTAAATTTATCGAGAGAGACTGACACCACCACAAAAAACACATTGTTGAGTTGATAGCTTATGGGTGTCGAAACCGTTTTTTTATCAAGCACCTCATAGTGAACCAACATCCCTTCGCCTTCGGAGTTTTGTATGTAGTTGGTGCTCGAAGTGGCTAAGGTTTCTTGATATTGATGGTCGATGAATTCCAACACTTTAGGATCCATCTTTGCGAAAGGATCACTATTATTTTCAGCGTAATAGCTGAGGGTTCGATCGCCATCGAGTAGGGCAAGCCCTGTAAAGCTGTCGTCGCCATCTTGCAGTAGTTGAATCGTCTCGTGGAGGTTATCAATCAGCTCAAGCTCACGGTTTGGATTATCATCAACCATAAAGTAGTTCTTAACCATGTCACTTTTGGTGAGGGTATAAGAGTAACTGTTTAGGAAAGATCGAGACTGACGAAAGTAACCAGCTAGCTTTTCCATGCTTAACTGCAGTGCATTGTCTTCACGTTTTATGAAGCTGCTTTTTTGCGTGGAGTAGATGATATAGCTAGAAGTCGCCGTACTGATCAGTATTACAGGGGCAATCAGAAGTAATATTTTCGTACTTAGCTTCATGGCTATTCACAACATTGTTTATAAATTTTAGCGCGTCAGTTTATGTTACTTGCGTGGAGCTCGCTATTTTTTAGACGATGTTCGGTGATTTCCTGTGAAGGGAGTAAGGTTTTGTCTTAATTGATAAAAAAGGCACTAGTGAGTTTTATTGTAGAAGGCCATAAAACGATAGTGGTCGGTACATATGCAGGGTCTGCGAAACAAATAAATTGTGTCTAAGGCGTGTTAGGTTAACTGTTTTTGGTTCGAATTGTATTTACTAGCTAATGAATAAAGCATTTGGCCTACTGTAGGCCAAATGCTCGTGAAGCTAAAATTCAGACTCGTTCAAAGTTATGACAACTTAACTTGCGTGGCTTTGATGTTTTCACTTGGGTAGCAGCCCAGAACCTTCAGATGACGAGTAATCGCTGTTAATTCAGTGATTGCTTGCTGCATATTGTCTGAATCTAGGTGGGCTTCTAGATCGACATAAAACATCTCTTCCCATGGGTTGCCCATGATAGGACGAGACTCTAGCTTAGTCATGTTTATACCCAAGCGTTGCAGAATCAGTAGTGTTTCTACCAAAGAACCTGCCTCTTGAGAAGTTGACATGATCAGTGTCGTTTTCGCAGGGATCTGAGTCGATACTTCAACAGGCTTACGAGCGACCACGATGAAACGTGTGTGGTTTTCTGTCTGGTTTGCAATGTTGCCTTGAATTGGCTGAAGTCCGTAAAGCTTGCCGCTAGATGCATTACCAATTGCTGCAACATCATCACCGTCCAGCTCTTTAACCTTTTTCATTGCGTCGGCTGTGCTTGCGCAAGATTCAAGAGTCACACCTTTGAGGCGGCTCAAGAACTCACTGCATTGTTGATGTGGTTGTGGATGCGAGTAAAGTGTTTTGATGTCTTCTAATCGGATATCACTTTTCGCCACTAGGCAGTGTTCGATTGGTTGAGAAAGCTCGCCAACGATGTAAAGCGTTGTGTGTTGTAGTAGGTCGTAGACTTCGTTAATCGAACCTGAGCTGGTGTTCTCAATAGGCAGTACACCGTAATCAGCATGGCCAGATTCTACCGTAGAGGCGACTTCCTTGAAGTGATTACAGTTTAGCTCAATCAATTCCATATTCTTGCGGCTGAAGTATTCTCGACTCGCAAGGTGAGAATAAGATCCCTTAGAGCCTAAGAATGCAACACGAGCCAATGGCTTGCGGCTTTGCGGATTCGCTAGGTTTTGTAAATATGACTGTTGCAGTAAAACAGAATCTTCGATGATGGTGTGAAACAGCTTAGTAATGTACTGCGCATCAAGTTCGTATTTATCTTTGCCGTTGTTGATCAGCTTTACTAATAGTTGTTGTTCTCTTACTGCATCACGAACTGGCTTTGATGTTTCTACCTTGCTTTTCGCAACTTCGATACTTAGCTTGCGACGCTCTGAAAGTAGGTTCAGTAGTTCGTCGTCTAAGTCATTAAGACGAAGGCGGATATCATCCAGTGAAATTGAGCGGTCAGTCATAAATGTGTCCTTATAAAAAAGCCTCCCTAGTGTGGGAGGCTTCTTGTTCGTTTTTGACTTGTTTTTCTAAAACGACTTAGCCTCCGATTTACGGAAGAAAAAAGAAGTCAAAAATAAACAAAAATTGAGTGTGCATAAAAAGTGATTGTTTTATGAATGTTTAAACACAATAAGCAAGCGAGCTACGAGCGTCAAGCAAAAAAATAGCGCCCTGAGGCGCTATTTTTTAATCTGTTATCTTTCCTTATTCTACTTCAGCTTCTAGCTCTTCGATTTCAGGCTTTTCAGCGCGGCGCGCTTCTGGTTTATGACGCAGCTTGTTGAGTTGACGCTCTAGTTTTTGTTCTACTTCGTTGATGGCAACGTAGAGGTCGTCATGGATTGATGAAGCAACAAGTTGGCCTTTTGGTACGGTTAGTACCGCTTCAAATTTCTTCTTCTTGTTTGGTTCTTCACTAAAGCTCGCTTGGCAGCCAATGATGTCTACTTGCCATTTATCCAGCTTCTTAAATTTGCTTTCTATGTGATCACGGATTGCAGAGGTAATGTCGATGTTTTTACCAGTGATGTTCATTTTCATAGAAGTTTTCCTCTGTTGTATCCCTCATGGGTTAACTTCAGATTACGACTTTTAGGAATAAAGAATGTGATCTAGATCTTGTTTTGGTCGGGTGTCATGATCATTAAAATCAAATGTGATCTCACGCAAGTCTTGGTATCTTTTTGTCGAAAAATGCTTGTTATCCCTATGAAAAACGATAACTTGGAGGCAAGGCTTCGCTAAAAATTAAAACGGTTTTTAGGGGCGTCTTACAGCTTATTGAAAGTGCTTGATGAAAATTTACTCAATACGCTTTCGTGATCGGAATCACACTCAAGACCTCTACGAATTTTATAAGCAAAAGCCGCATAAGTTTTCTTATGCGGCTTTTGTGTTTTTAGTCCGTTCTCAAGCGCTTGTTGTTATGGTTAATAGTGCCAATAGGCGTTAATCGTTGGTTTGCAGTAGTCTCGCGGTTCCGTTTTCTCGAGTAGCATTAATCGCCGCTAGCTGTTTGTAGATAACAAAGTAACGGTTGATATTAGCAACATAGGTTACAGGCTCTTTACTGACATATTTACGAGTGATGATTTCGACATTCTTGAACCAGATGTTGGGGTTATAGCCTTGTTTCTTGGCCAGTTGTCTCATCTTTCTGATTTTGGCTGGACCTGCATTATAAGCGGCCAAGGTGAAGTAGATCTGGTTGTCGGGGGAAATCGCCACGTCACTAAAATAGCGGTCCTTGATAAAGCGCATGTACTTCACGCCTGCGTGGATATTGTTGTCTACTTTATGGATATTCTTGATGTTGACGTTTTTATCTCGAGCTGTGCTAGGCAATACCTGCATCACACCAATGGCACCACGGTGAGAGACTTGGCTCTGATCAAGCCCTGACTCTTGAAAGCCCTGAGCCGACATCATTAAAGGGTCAAATTCGTATTTGCTAGAGTATTTCTCAAAGACATCCGCCAATTTAGCGACTCTGTCTACTTTATTTGGGTTGAGGGCTCGCCCTAACCAACGGGTGTTGTCGATGTACTTCTGGTAAATCACGTTCCCCAATAAGGTCCCAGTACGAGCTTTCTTAACGTATTTATTGATCTCTGCTTTGAGGATTGGGCTGTCTTTTCTCAGAGCCCACGCAATACGGCCATTCTCACGTAACGGTAAGTCGTTATGAACCTGAATGTTTTCCATTACATCGATCCACAGTTTAGCTTTATGGCTATCTAGGATTGTGCCTTGTATGTAGCCTTGGTTAACCAACTCTATCAGCTCATAGTCTTGCAGTGATTCTTCGATAAAGTGGACATGCAGTGGTGGTAAACCTAATTCGTTGAGCTCTTTATTCACCCTTTGCACACTCTCGAAGTAGCTTGAGCTCGCGCGTATCCAAACTTCCTTACCGCTCAACTGCTTGATTTCAGTGATAGGCGCTGACTTCTTCCCGGTGATAATGAGTTCTTTACCATCTTTAATCATAGGATCTGAGAAATCGATGCTTTCTAATCGTTTATCGGTGATCGTCAGGTTAGCTACGGCGACATCACCATAACCAGACTGTAAAGAGGGAAGCAGATCATCTCGCTGTACAGGGATGATTTGAACATTGAGGTAAGGGTGTTTCTTGCGAAGGCTTTTCTCAAAGTGGTAGAGCATTTCTGCCACGATACCTTTTGGCTTTCCATCTTCTATGTAGTAGAAGCCAAGATCAGCAGAAACCAGCACTCTAACCGTTCCTTTGGTTTTGAGTACATCTAAGTCGCCCATGTATGGCTTATTGCTCAATGGGGACAGTTCTAATGCGTGGGAAAATTGGCTAAATAGCACGATCCCGATAAGTAATAACAACCTACTCACATCCACACTCCATGTTGATGTTTTGTTAACAGTTATTTATTGAAGATACCGTGTATTGTGCGATTCATCAAGTTGCGAAATCCAGTTGAAAAAAAGCGCGCTAGTTAATTAGCGCGCTTTTTTGATTGATATGTAAATTGTTGATTAAGGGAGTGGGTTTAACTCAATCAACTTTTCTGTTCTTGAAACTGCGTCTTCTAGGCCCAGTTGTTTGTAGGCTTCGAGCTGTATTTTCAAAGATTTACGCGCTGCAATGGTGTCAGGGTAAGTCTTTTGCAGTTCTTGAGTTCTGTTAACTGCAGCAATCCAAGCTTCACGGCGTAAGTAGAAATCCGCTGTTGCTAAGTCGTATTCCGCTAGGCGGTTCTTCAGTGCGAACATACGTTTTTGTGCATCTTCCGCGTAAGGGCTTGCTGGGAAACGCTCAAGTAGTCGCTTGAAGTCAGCAAAAGCAAGCTTCACTGGCTCTGGATCTCGGTCACTACGATCGATATTAAAAATATCGTGCATGAAGTTTCGATCTTGTGCCATGTGCGTTAGGCCGCGCATGTAAAGAACCCAGTCTTGTTTCTCATGAGTTGGGTTTAAACGCAGGAATCGTGAAATGGTCGCAAGGCCAAGAGCCAAGTCATCATTTTTATAGTAAGCGTAAATCAGATCGAGCTGTACTTGCTCAGAATAGGCGCCGAATGGGTAACGAGAGTCTAGGGCTTCTAGCTTTTCGATTGCAGAAAGCCAGCTACCGCTCTGCAGTGATTCTTGAGCGTCAGAGTAGAGAACCGATGGTGGTACATCTGGCACTATCTCTTCACTACTTGAACAGCCAACCAAGAGTGATACGGCTAATAGACCCGATAAAGTAAGGTGTTTCATGTCAGGCGTCGATTCCTTGAATTAAATATTTCGTAAGCTTCCGTTACTTTCTAACCAGTAACAGATACAATGATGCAATTATTCTATTTTATCCATACTAATGGGTATTAGTCTCACGGTTTTTAAAAAAGTTCGATATGGCTCAGCAGATCACATTAACAGACACAGTAAAAAGCAGCCAGTTAGGTCAACGTTTAGACCAAGCTGTCGCTGAACTATTTACCGATTTTTCTCGCTCTCGTATTAAAGAGTGGCTTCTCGACGGCAAAATCCAAGTGGATGGCGAAGTTATCACTAAGCCGCGCGTTAAGGTTATGGGCGGTGAAGAGATCATCTTGCAAGCTGAACTTGCAGATGAAGAGCGCTGGGAAGCACAAGACATTCCTCTAGACATTGTCTACGAAGATGACGACTTATTGGTTATCAACAAGCCTCGCGATTTTGTTGTTCACCCTGGAGCAGGTACGCCGGATGGAACCGTGCTAAACGCGTTACTGCACCACTACCCACAAATTGCTGAAGTACCTCGTGCAGGTATTGTGCACCGTCTTGATAAAGATACAACCGGTCTTATGGTTGTCGCTAAAACGGTTCCAGCTCAAACTCGTCTTGTACGTGCACTGGCTAAGCGTCGCATTACTCGTGAATACGAAGCGATTGCCATCGGTAAAATGACTGCTGGTGGTGTGGTAGAAAAAGGCATTAGCCGTCACGCAACTAAGCGTACGTTAATGGCGGTAAATGAAGTTGGTAAGCCTGCGGTAACTCACTACCGTGTTGCTGAGCACTTCCGCGAACATACGCGTATTCGTCTGCGTCTAGAAACAGGCCGTACTCACCAAATCCGTGTTCACATGTCATACCTTCAGCACCCGCTGCTAGGTGATGTGGCGTACGGTGGTCGTGCACGCATTCCAAAAGGTGCATCTGAAGAACTAACGACAATGATTCGTTCTTTTGACCGTCAGGCACTGCACGCGGTTATGCTTAAATTTGTTCACCCAATTACAGGTGAAGAAGTTGAGTTCCACGCTCCAGTACCAAATGACATGGTTGTGATGGCTGAAGCGTTACGTGTTGATGCTCGCGAAAATCTAGAAGACGACATTTAATCATGTCAATGATCATCCCTAACTGGAATGCGCCTAAAAACGTGAAGGCATTTGCTTCGACACGTTTCGAGGGCTTTTCAATGGGTGCGTATCAAGGGTTAAACCTAGGTACGCATGTTGGGGATGATGCTTCGCTTGTTGAAAAAAACCGAGTATGGCTTAAGCAACAAGCGAATATGCCTGTTTCACCAGTCTGGTTAAATCAAACTCACTCAACGGATGTTGTTACGGTTTTAGAGCCAACGACGGATATTCTCGATGCTGATGGTGCATTTACCACGGCCACGGGTGTTGTCTGTTCTGCAATGACAGCTGATTGTTTGCCAGTCATTCTTACTGATACCAAAGGCATTCAAGTCGCTGCTGTTCATGCAGGTTGGCGTGGTCTTGCTGGTGGTATTCTTGAAAATGCAGTCGCAAAGTTTTCAAACCTCGATTCAGATAACCAAATTATGGCTTGGCTTGGTCCTGCTATTGGTAAAGATGCGTTTGAGGTTGGTGATGACGTGCTAGAAGCTTTTGTTAATTTTGACCCTCAAGCTCAATCAGCATTTCAAGCCAAAGCTGAACCAGGAAAATGGCTAGCGAACATGTCTCAACTTGCAACACAAAGACTCGCGAAAGTGGGCGTGTCACAAGTGACAGACTCGAATCTATGTACATACGCAGATTCAGACGCTTTCTATTCCTATCGCCGCGATGGCATCACTGGGCGTCAGGCTACTTTTATTTGGTTAGACTAACCTCTAACTAGTGCAACTACTCATCCAGCTCATTTATATTTTTAGATAAGCTCTATTCTTCATTCTTATCCCTTGAAAATCTGCGTTACCGTATCCATCTTCTAACCATAAGATAAACATATCTAAGAGTAGGAAGGTTGGCATGCGTCTCGATCGATTCACTAGTAAATTCCAAATTGCGATATCTGATGCTCAGTCGCTCGCATTAGGTCGTGATCACCAATATATAGAACCTGTACACCTAATGGTGTCTTTGCTTAATCAAGATGGCAGTGCAATTCGCCCATTGCTGACCATGTTGAATATTGATGTGGTTCAATTGCGTTCAAAGCTAAGCGAAATATTAGATCGTGTACCAAAAGTAAGTGGTATCGGTGGTGATGTTCAGCTGTCGAATGCAATGGGCACGTTATTCAACCTATGTGATAAGGTCGCGCAAAAGCGCCAAGACAGTTACATATCTTCAGAAGTCTTCCTACTTGCTGCGATTGAAGACAAAGGTCCTTTAGGCAACTTGCTTAAGGAGCTTGGTCTTACTGAGCAAAAATTATCTCAAGCTATTGAGCAAGTTCGCGGTGGTCAGAAGGTCGATGACCCAAATGCTGAAGACAGACGCCAAGCATTAGAGAAGTTCACCATTGATCTGACTGAAAGAGCAGAGCAAGGCAAACTCGATCCTGTGATTGGCCGAGATGATGAAATTCGTCGCACTATCCAAGTACTTCAGCGTCGTACCAAGAACAATCCTGTCATTATTGGCGAACCTGGTGTTGGTAAAACCGCGATTGTGGAAGGTTTGGCTCAACGCATTATCAATAATGAAGTACCAGAAGGTTTAAGAGGCCGACGTGTGCTTTCGTTAGATATGGGCTCTTTAGTTGCGGGCGCTAAATATCGTGGTGAATTTGAAGAGCGCTTGAAATCGGTTCTTAATGAATTGTCTAAAGAAGAAGGCAATATCATTCTCTTTATCGATGAAATTCACACCATGGTCGGTGCTGGTAAAGGTGAAGGCTCTATGGATGCGGGTAACATGCTTAAACCAGCATTGGCTCGTGGTGAATTACATTGTGTAGGCGCGACAACCCTTGATGAATATCGCCAATATATAGAGAAAGACCCTGCATTGGAGCGTCGATTCCAGAAAGTACTGGTCGATGAGCCAACAGTTGAAGACACGGTAGCAATCCTTCGTGGCCTGAAAGAGCGCTACGAACTTCACCATCATGTTGAAATTACTGACCCAGCAATCGTGGCTGCGGCAACGTTATCTCATCGATACGTTTCTGATCGTCAATTACCAGACAAAGCGATTGACCTGATTGATGAAGCGGCTTCAAGCATCCGTATGCAGATCGATTCAAAACCTGAATCTCTGGATAAGCTTGAACGCAAGATCATTCAATTGAAGATCGAGCAGCAAGCTCTGACTAACGAAAATGACGAAGCCAGTGAAAAACGTCTTCGTACATTACAAGCAGAGCTTTCAGATAAAGAAAGAGATTTTGCAGAGCTTGAAGAAGTTTGGAATGCAGAGAAAGCGGCATTGTCTGGCACACAACATATCAAGTCAGAGTTAGAACAAGCTCGTATGGATATGGATTTTGCAAGACGTGCTGGTGATCTTAACCGAATGTCTGAATTGCAATATGGCCGAATCCCTGAATTAGAGAAGCAGCTAGATCTCGCGACTCAAGCTGAAATGCAAGAAATGACCTTATTACGTAATAAGGTTACCGACGCAGAAATTGCAGACGTGCTATCTAAGCAAACGGGTATCCCAGTTTCCAAAATGTTAGAAGCGGAGAAAGAGAAGCTTCTTAAAATGGAAGGTGTTCTGCATAAACGTGTCATCGGTCAAGCAGAGGCGGTGGAAGTGGTTTCGAACGCGATTCGTCGTAGCCGCGCAGGTTTGTCTGATCCGAATAAGCCTATTGGTTCCTTCCTATTCCTTGGGCCTACCGGGGTTGGTAAAACCGAACTTTGTAAAACACTCGCTAACTTTATGTTTGATAGCGATGATGCGATGGTTCGTATCGACATGTCTGAATTCATGGAGAAGCATTCAGTCGCTCGTTTGGTCGGCGCGCCTCCAGGTTATGTTGGGTATGAAGAAGGTGGTTACTTAACAGAAGCTGTGCGTCGCAAGCCTTATTCAGTGATTTTGTTGGATGAAGTAGAGAAAGCGCACCCGGATGTTTTCAATATCTTGTTGCAGGTTCTTGATGACGGTCGCTTAACCGATGGTCAGGGGCGCACGGTCGACTTCAGAAACACGGTAGTGATCATGACATCTAACCTTGGCTCTTCAAGAATCCAAGAGAACTTCAACACACTCGACTATCAAGGAATAAAGAATGAGGTGATGGAAGTCGTAGGTAAGCATTTCCGTCCGGAGTTTTTAAACCGTGTTGATGAAAGTGTTGTGTTCCACCCACTAGGCCAAGAACACATTCAATCTATTGCTTCTATCCAGCTTGAGCATCTTAAAAAGCGTATGGAAGATAACGGTTATGAACTTGAAGTGTCGGAAAAAGCGCTTAAGCTGATTTCTCAAGTTGGCTTCGACCCGGTATATGGTGCACGACCGTTGAAAAGAGCGATTCAACAGAGTGTTGAGAACCCGCTAGCGAAAGCGATACTGGCTGGAAAAATAAACCCAGAGAAAAAAGTACAACTATTAGTAAATAACGACAGAATTATTGCTCACCAATAGTTAAAGCACGAACGGTAGGTACGATTAGCTAAAATTAAGGCGTAATCGTACCTATTTTGAACGCTTTGTGTGAATAGTGTTCGAACGGTCGCCAGTGGCGGCTTTTTTTCGTTTTTGGCCTTGTGCAAAGGATTATTCTCTCTATAATGCGCCTCCGTTGCCAAGGATAACCAAGCGGTTTGAACTGAGTAACAAGACGGAACTAAGCATTTAAGATGCTTTGAAAAAATAGCTGGAAAAAGTGTTTGACACTGGAACCCAATTCGCTAGAATGGCCGTCCACTTCGAGAGGCTCCTTACTGAAAGGAACGCTCAACAAGTAAAGCTCTTTAACAATTTAAACCTATCAATCTGTGTGGGCACTCGTTGATGAATATCAAAACGTTATTACTTAGGTAATAGCAGTTACTTCGGTAACGCAATGATTTCAATGAGCTGAGTGACCAATACAAATAATTACTTTCTATATAGAGAGGGGTTATTTGGCACAGTCAATTCATTATCATTCTGTTGGAATGGTAATAGCTTTAGAATTACTTTTTGTAGTTTTGAAGTCAGTATTCGTTGAGTCACAAAATCTTAAATTGAAGAGTTTGATCATGGCTCAGATTGAACGCTGGCGGCAGGCCTAACACATGCAAGTCGAGCGGAAACGACACTAACAATCCTTCGGGTGCGTTAATGGGCGTCGAGCGGCGGACGGGTGAGTAATGCCTAGGAAATTGCCTTGATGTGGGGGATAACCATTGGAAACGATGGCTAATACCGCATAATGCCTACGGGCCAAAGAGGGGGACCTTCGGGCCTCTCGCGTCAAGATATGCCTAGGTGGGATTAGCTAGTTGGTGAGGTAATGGCTCACCAAGGCGACGATCCCTAGCTGGTCTGAGAGGATGATCAGCCACACTGGAACTGAGACACGGTCCAGACTCCTACGGGAGGCAGCAGTGGGGAATATTGCACAATGGGCGAAAGCCTGATGCAGCCATGCCGCGTGTATGAAGAAGGCCTTCGGGTTGTAAAGTACTTTCAGTTGTGAGGAAGGGGGTAGCGTTAATAGCGCTATCTCTTGACGTTAGCAACAGAAGAAGCACCGGCTAACTCCGTGCCAGCAGCCGCGGTAATACGGAGGGTGCGAGCGTTAATCGGAATTACTGGGCGTAAAGCGCATGCAGGTGGTTCATTAAGTCAGATGTGAAAGCCCGGGGCTCAACCTCGGAACTGCATTTGAAACTGGTGAACTAGAGTACTGTAGAGGGGGGTAGAATTTCAGGTGTAGCGGTGAAATGCGTAGAGATCTGAAGGAATACCAGTGGCGAAGGCGGCCCCCTGGACAGATACTGACACTCAGATGCGAAAGCGTGGGGAGCAAACAGGATTAGATACCCTGGTAGTCCACGCCGTAAACGATGTCTACTTGGAGGTTGTGGCCTTGAGCCGTGGCTTTCGGAGCTAACGCGTTAAGTAGACCGCCTGGGGAGTACGGTCGCAAGATTAAAACTCAAATGAATTGACGGGGGCCCGCACAAGCGGTGGAGCATGTGGTTTAATTCGATGCAACGCGAAGAACCTTACCTACTCTTGACATCCAGAGAAGCCAGCGGAGACGCAGGTGTGCCTTCGGGAGCTCTGAGACAGGTGCTGCATGGCTGTCGTCAGCTCGTGTTGTGAAATGTTGGGTTAAGTCCCGCAACGAGCGCAACCCTTATCCTTGTTTGCCAGCGAGTAATGTCGGGAACTCCAGGGAGACTGCCGGTGATAAACCGGAGGAAGGTGGGGACGACGTCAAGTCATCATGGCCCTTACGAGTAGGGCTACACACGTGCTACAATGGCGCATACAGAGGGCTGCAAGCCAGCGATGGTGAGCGAATCCCAAAAAGTGCGTCGTAGTCCGGATTGGAGTCTGCAACTCGACTCCATGAAGTCGGAATCGCTAGTAATCGTAGATCAGAATGCTACGGTGAATACGTTCCCGGGCCTTGTACACACCGCCCGTCACACCATGGGAGTGGGCTGCAAAAGAAGTGGGTAGTTTAACCTTTCGGGGAGGACGCTCACCACTTTGTGGTTCATGACTGGGGTGAAGTCGTAACAAGGTAGCCCTAGGGGAACCTGGGGCTGGATCACCTCCTTATACGAAGATATTCACGATAAGTGTCCACACAGATTGATGGTTTAATAAGTTAAGAGTAGGAAATACTTTTCCAGATGGGGCTATAGCTCAGCTGGGAGAGCGCCTCGCTGGCAGCGAGGAGGTCTGCGGTTCGATCCCGCATAGCTCCACCATCTTTAAGTGTTCTTCCTTAAGAATCTTTAAAAATGGTTATTTCTTTTGAAATATCTAGCTCTTTAACAATTTGGAAAGCTGACTGATTGATTACTTACGAGTAATTCAATCAAATTTAAAAGTTCTCAATGTTTATCTTTTGATAAACACAACAAACACATTCAAGTGTCTTGTATTCGATTCAAACTTGTTTGAATCACATTGAGTCCGGCAAACAGTCATTGAGAATTAACCCTTCTTAATGACAACCAAAAACCTTGGTTAGTTGCCATACATTAAGACCCTTTCGGGTTGTATGGTTAAGTGACTAAGCGTACACGGTGGATGCCTTGGCAGTCAGAGGCGATGAAAGGCGTAATAACTTGCGATAAGCCCAGATTAGGTAGTAATAACCTTTAAGTCTGGGATTCCTGAATGGGGAAACCCACTTACATAAGTAAGTATCCTGTTGTGAATACATAGCAACAGGAGGCAAACCGGGGGAACTGAAACATCTAAGTACCCCGAGGAAGAGAAATCAACCGAGATTCCGAAAGTAGCGGCGAGCGAAATTGGATTAGCCCTTAAGCTTTTAATGAGACAGATGAAGGCTCTGGAAAGTGCCGCAGTAAAGGGTGATAGCCCCGTAATCGACATCTCATCATCAGTGAAAACGAGTAGGGCGGGACACGTGATATCCTGTCTGAATATGGGGGGACCATCCTCCAAGGCTAAATACTACTGACTGACCGATAGTGAACCAGTACCGTGAGGGAAAGGCGAAAAGAACCCCTGTGAGGGGAGTGAAATAGAACCTGAAACCGTGTACGTACAAGCAGTAGGAGCACCTTCGTGGTGTGACTGCGTACCTTTTGTATAATGGGTCAGCGACTTAATTTTAGTAGCAAGGTTAACCGTTTAGGGGAGCCGTAGGGAAACCGAGTCTTAACTGGGCGTACAGTTGCTAGGATTAGACCCGAAACCAGGTGATCTAGCCATGGGCAGGTTGAAGGTTGAGTAACATCAACTGGAGGACCGAACCGACTAATGTTGAAAAATTAGCGGATGACTTGTGGCTAGGGGTGAAAGGCCAATCAAACCTGGAGATAGCTGGTTCTCCCCGAAAGCTATTTAGGTAGCGCCTCGGACGAATACTACTGGGGGTAGAGCACTGTTAAGGCTAGGGGGTCATCCCGACTTACCAACCCTTTGCAAACTCCGAATACCAGTAAGTACTATCCGGGAGACACACGGCGGGTGCTAACGTCCGTCGTGGAGAGGGAAACAACCCAGACCGCCAGCTAAGGTCCCAAAGTATAGCTAAGTGGGAAACGATGTGGGAAGGCTCAGACAGCCAGGATGTTGGCTTAGAAGCAGCCATCATTTAAAGAAAGCGTAATAGCTCACTGGTCGAGTCGGCCTGCGCGGAAGATGTAACGGGGCTAAGCTATACACCGAAGCTGCGGCTACGTACCTTAGGGTATGTGGGGTAGGGGAGCGTTCTGTAAGCCGTTGAAGGTGGTCTGTAAGGGCTGCTGGAGGTATCAGAAGTGCGAATGCTGACATGAGTAACGATAAAGGGAGTGAAAAACTCCCTCGCCGGAAGACCAAGGGTTCCTGTCCAACGTTAATCGGGGCAGGGTAAGTCGACTCCTAAGGCGAGGCCGAAAGGCGTAGTCGATGGGAAACGGGTTAATATTCCCGTACTTCTTACAATTGCGATGGGGGGACGGAGAAGGCTAGGTGGGCCTGGCGACGGTTGTCCAGGTTCAAGTATGTAGGCGGAAAGTTTAGGTAAATCCGGACTTTCTTAACGCTGAGATACGATGTCGAGCTACTACGGTAGTGAAGTCATTGATGCCATGCTTCCAGGAAAAGCCTCTAAGCTTCAGATTGTAAGGAATCGTACCCCAAACCGACACAGGTGGTCGGGTAGAGAATACCAAGGCGCTTGAGAGAACTCGGGTGAAGGAACTAGGCAAAATGGTACCGTAACTTCGGGAGAAGGTACGCTCTTATCAGTGAAGTCCCTTGCGGATGGAGCAGACGAGAGTCGCAGATACCAGGTGGCTGCAACTGTTTATTAAAAACACAGCACTGTGCAAAATCGTAAGATGACGTATACGGTGTGACGCCTGCCCGGTGCCGGAAGGTTAATTGATGGGGTTAGACTTCGGTCGAAGCTCTTGATCGAAGCCCCGGTAAACGGCGGCCGTAACTATAACGGTCCTAAGGTAGCGAAATTCCTTGTCGGGTAAGTTCCGACCTGCACGAATGGCGTAATGATGGCCACGCTGTCTCCACCCGAGACTCAGTGAAATTGAAATCGCTGTGAAGATGCAGTGTACCCGCGGCTAGACGGAAAGACCCCGTGAACCTTTACTACAGCTTGGCACTGAACATTGAACCTACATGTGTAGGATAGGTGGGAGACTTTGAAACCGCGTCGCTAGATGTGGTGGAGTCGTCCTTGAAATACCACCCTTGTAGTTTTGATGTTCTAACGTTGGTCCCTGAATCGGGATTACGGACAGTGCCTGGTGGGTAGTTTGACTGGGGCGGTCTCCTCCCAAAGAGTAACGGAGGAGCACGAAGGTGGGCTAAACACGGTTGGACATCGTGTGGTTAGTGCAATGGCATAAGCCCGCTTGACTGCGAGAATGACAATTCGAGCAGGTGCGAAAGCAGGTCATAGTGATCCGGTGGTTCTGAATGGAAGGGCCATCGCTCAACGGATAAAAGGTACTCCGGGGATAACAGGCTGATACCGCCCAAGAGTTCATATCGACGGCGGTGTTTGGCACCTCGATGTCGGCTCATCACATCCTGGGGCTGAAGTCGGTCCCAAGGGTATGGCTGTTCGCCATTTAAAGTGGTACGCGAGCTGGGTTTAGAACGTCGTGAGACAGTTCGGTCCCTATCTGCCGTGGGCGTTGGAAAATTGAAGGGGGCTGCTCCTAGTACGAGAGGACCGGAGTGGACGAACCTCTGGTGTTCGGGTTGTCATGCCAATGGCATTGCCCGGTAGCTAAGTTCGGAATCGATAACCGCTGAAAGCATCTAAGCGGGAAGCGAGCCCTGAGATGAGTTTTCCCTGACGCTATAAGCGTCCTTAAGGGTTGTTCAAGACTAGAACGTTGATAGGCAGGGTGTGTAAGTGCTGCGAGGCATTGAGCTAACCTGTACTAATTGCCCGTGAGGCTTAACCATACAACACCCAAGGGGTTTTGTGGACTCAAAGACAGACCTTGAATGAGTTTGAAGAGACTTTTAAATTACAGTTTTCCAGATTATTTTGCCTTCAGTTTTTAAAAAAAGCTGAAAGTAAAAGCAAAATTTGCTTGGCGACCATAGCATTGTGGACCCACCTGATTCCATGCCGAACTCAGAAGTGAAACACAATAGCGCCGATGGTAGTGTGGGGCTTCCCCATGTGAGAGTAGGACATCGCCAGGCTTTAAATTATGAACGACTTGTCAGCGACGACAAGTAGTCCACTGCGGAGTGGTAGTTCAGTTGGTTAGAATACCGGCCTGTCACGCCGGGGGTCGCGGGTTCGAGTCCCGTCCACTCCGCCACTTATTCAGAGTTTCAGCTCTTTAAAACTGAAAATAGGGGTGTAGCTCCAATTGGCAGAGCAGCGGATTCCAAATCCGCGTGTTGGGAGTTCGAATCTCTCCACCCCTGCCATTTTTAAGGCTCTAGTCGATAGACTAGAGCCTTTTTGCTTTCTGACGTCGAAATACTTCATTAACCCCCTTTCAGATTCTTCCATCTCAAATACCTCTTTGTTTATTCCCGAAAAGTTACCAATAATCGTCAACTATTCTCTAATGACGACTAGTATAAATAATATGCATCGCTTACTTGGAATTGGTATGAGGTTATTTTGTGTATTAGTTGGGACTTTTTGTTCTTTTTTAGTGTCTGCAACGACTTGGGAGAAAGAAAAGACCCCCACGGTAAACTCAACCTCATCAATAGGAAGCTATGCCAACGGTTGCCTTGATGGCGCACAGGCCTTGCCAATCGATGGGATCGGCTATCAGATTATTCGTCCCCAGAGAGGGCGTTATTATGGTCATACAGAGGCCATTCAGTTCATTGAAAGGCTAGGCATAACTACAAGCGAGCAACTCGATACCAACTTACTGGTAGGAGATATTTCTTTGCCTCGGGGAGGGCGCTTTTCATCTGGTCATTCAAGTCATCAAACAGGGTTAGATATCGATATATGGTTAAGACTCACAAGCAAGAGGCTTTCGGTGAATGAGCTTGCTGTTCCTAAGCCAGTGAGTGTCGTTGATCTTACTGACTACAAGCTTCGCAAATCAAATTGGACAGATGATCATTTTCAAGTGATCCGCTACGCCGCGAAAGATGAAAAAGTAGTGCGTATTTTTGTTCATCCCGTGATTAAGCAAGCTCTTTGTGACCGAGAAACCCCTGATGCAGGTGATAGAGCTTGGCTCGGAAAAATCAGACCTTGGTGGGGACATCATTCTCATTTTCATGTTCGCTTGAAGTGCCCTGAAGGGAGTACGAACTGCATTGCTCAAGCCAGCCCTCCAAAAGGTGATGGTTGTGGAGAAGAACTTGCGAGTTGGGCTCCGAAAACCATACCTGTACCTCCTCCTAAAAAAGTCGCAAAAAGTAAGAAAAAGAAGAAAGTTAAAGTGATGCCAAGTCAGTGTTTAGCCTTGATATCTAATAAGTAATCGCATCTATCGAGGTTAATTACAGTGGTAATGCCACTGGCTTTCTCGTCTCTGAAAGTTGAGAAATGTCACACTTTTGTCTAGAGTTTATAAACACGAGATTAAGAACATCGTTTGATATTAACAAAACCAATAACGACAACAGCAAGAACAGTGACGAATTTGACAAGGTTTGGTCAGGGATGGAGTGTTTTTGGGGTGAAAGATGCGGCTTATGTGCAGTATGCGAAATCAGAGTCTGATACCCGTCGATAGATAATTCAAGGATAAGACTATGACTATGATTTGTGCAAAGGAATTTTCAGAATGGTTAAGACATAGGTTCAGTACAGAAAACTCGGGTATTTCTATTTCAAGAGATGACATCAACCAATTGACGGGCAGACAACGACTAGACCCTAGTTTTGTAAACGATGTCCATTATGAGTTGATGCAATATGGAATGGCGTTTGTGACTGATACCAGCAGGGAAAACTTTTATCTCGTCCCTATAGCTCAATCAATCAATTGGCGAGAGCGACTCGAATATCAATTTGAAAAAGAGCTCTTCTGCAATATTTATCCAATCGAGAAATCTGGATAAAAAAAAGGTTCAACTTACAATGAGTTGAACCTTTTCTCTTTTAGGTCAAGCCTTGAATGATGACAAACTTTTCTAGCAACTCGTCATCTGTTTCAACATGGTTTGGGTCAGTGATTATGCACTTTGTAATCGGACATACTGACTGACACGTTGGCTTCTCATAGTGACCTTTACATTCAGTACATAAATCTGGATCGATTTCGAAGATGCTGTCACCCATAGTGATTGCGCCGTTTGGGCATTCAGGGTCACACATATCGCAGTTGATGCACTTGTCAGTGATTAACAGAGCCATTGCTTACTTCTCAGTTTTCTAAGTAAAGTTACTTACCTGATGCATTGCGTGTGTCTTGGCCTTCGCTCAAGTTACGCATCAGCAAGCCGTACTCTAAGTCTAGATCGGCTGGTACAGGAATAAATACAAAGTGACCGTTACCTTTTGCGTCTTCTACTGCTTCAGACTTACGGTTTTCCATTATCTCTAGTTTGAAAACAACGTTACCTTTCGGTGTCATCATTTCTAAGCTATCGCCAACTAGGAATTTGTTCTTCACTTCTACTTCCGCTAGGTCACCGCGGCGCTTACCTGTGAATTCACCAACAAATTGTTGAGTATCAGAGATAGAGTAACCGTACTCGTAGTTCTGGTATGTATCATGAGTGTGGCGGCGTAGGAAACCTTCAGTGTAACCACGGTGAGCTAGGCTCTCTAGTGTACCCATTAGGCTTTCATCAAATGGCTTACCCGCAACAGCGTCATCGATAGCTTTACGGTACACTTGAGCTGTACGTGCACAGTAGTAGAAAGACTTAGTACGACCTTCAATCTTCAGAGAGTGTACGCCCATCTTCGTTAGGCGTTCAACGTGTTGGATCGCTCGAAGATCTTTCGAGTTCATGATGTAAGTACCATGCTCATCTTCAAACGCTGCCATTTTCTCTTCAGGCTTGTGTGATTCAGAAAGTAGAACGACTTCGTTTGTTGGTTTACCAAGACCTAATGTGTTGTCTGGACGTTCGTCTTGAACCTCTACATCTTGAATCTCAACACCAGTAGGGTTTGCTTCAACGATTTGACCGTTCTCGTCTTCTTTTGCCGCTTCTGTTTTGTATTCCCAACGACAAGCGTTAGTGCAAGTACCTTGGTTTGGGTCGCGCTTGTTCATATAGCCCGAAAGTAGACAACGACCAGAGTACGCCATGCAAAGTGCACCGTGAACAAAGATCTCTAGTTCTGTTTCTGGGCAGTGTTCGCGAATCTCTTCGATCTCTTCAAGAGAAAGCTCACGAGATAGGATCACACGCTCAACGCCTTGAGTTGACCAGAACTTAACGGTCGCCCAGTTTACTGCGTTTGCTTGAACAGAAAGGTGGATTGGCATCTCAGGGAATGCTTCACGAACCATCATGATAAGACCAGGATCTGACATGATAAGAGCGTCAGGCCCCATATCTACAACTGGTTTAAGGTCGCGAATGAATGTTTTTAATTTAGAGTTGTGTGGCTGAATGTTACATACAACATATAACTTTTTGCCTTGAGCATGAGCTTCATCGATACCGATTTGTAGGTTTTCGTGATTGAACTCGTTGTTACGAACACGAAGGCTGTAACGTGGCTGGCCTGCGTAAACTGCATCTGCGCCGTAGGCGAATGCGTAACGCATGTTTTTAAGGCTTCCTGCCGGTGATAATAGTTCAGGTACAAATGGTTTTTGTGTAGTCATTGCTTCGTTCTCTAATCTGATCTCAAGTCAGGTTGATACCACCAAGTGATATCAAAGGGGCGCAAATTTTACGCTAAAACGAGTTTGGTTGATAGCCCTAAAGATAGCAATGACATTAAGAAGAGGGCTGAGAGACGAATATAAGCAGGAGTTTGGTAGGAAATAAGCTCAGATGCCGTCGACATCTGAGCTTTTAAAATCACAGATTAAGCGTTTGGTTGAGTTAACCCGCCAAGTGATTCGAATAAGTTAGGAAGGAAAACACTGAACTCACCACATAGAAGTGAAAAATCAGCATCAAAACGTGCAGCTTGGTCTTCACGAGGGATATCGTCGTTTTCATCTTTGAGTTCATCACTGAATTTTAGGCGCTTGATGCTGCCGTCTTCTGCCAGAATGAATTCAATACGATCTTGCCAGTTGATAAGAAGTTTAGTCACCATCTTATTGGCTTCGATGTGGTTCTTAATCTCGTCCGCTTCTAGTTCTTGCTTCTTAACTCGAACAATACCGCCGTCTTCTTGAATCGACTTAAGCTCAGCTTCATCAAGCATCGTGATACCTTGAGGCGTATCACCCGATTTAACCCACTCGGTAAGAGTCGTTTCAATCGCTTGCTCAGGAATAGCTGGCACGACGGGTAGGCTACCCATTGTTTTACGTAGTAACGCCAATACGTCTTCCGCTTTTTTGTAGCTGCTAGCATCAACCACGATGAAACCTTCTTTTGGCATGATCAGCGCGTAAGTGAAGTTACTGCGGCTGAATGCACGAGGAAGCAGGTCAATGATGATGTCTTCTTTTAGGCTGTCTTTCTCTTTCTTTTTAAGAGGAGTGCCAGATTCAGCTTCAAGCGTTTCTACTTTTGCGTTCAGTGATTCTTTGATCACAGAAGCAGGTAGCATTTTCTCTTCTTTCTTTGCACAGATTAGAATGCGGTTTTCTGATACGTGCGTCATCATATCGCCATGTCTACCCATTGCATGTACCCAACCAAACTTCTGTTTGTCTTGGCTACCACAAGGAGTAAAGCGGAATTCTTCAAGTTGTTTCTCTAGCTGATCTGCGTTGAAATCAATATCACGGTTGAAGCGATAGACTAGGCAATTTTTAAACCACATAAATTTTTCTCATACCTTTTTAGAAGTGCTTCATGATATGAGATCTAATTCGATTTGTCCTTAGCTCTGTATCAAAAGTTGTAAAGTGAAACGTTTGAGACAGTTATATGAAAATTTGTTTTCAAAGGTCACAAAAGTGTCATAATTAACTCAGATAATGCAATGCGTTGATTAAATACAAAGGCTATTCAATTATGTCGAGAAGGATTCTGGTCGTTGAAGATGAAGCACCTATTCGTGAGATGCTGTGTTTTGTACTTGAACAAAAAGGCTACCAAGCAGTAGAGGCTGAAGATTACGATACAGCGGTAAACAAGCTATGTGAACCTTTCCCAGATCTAGTATTACTAGATTGGATGCTACCTGGTGGTAGCGGGATAAACTTTATCAAGCACATGAAGCGTGAAGAGTTAACTCGCAACATCCCAGTGGTGATGCTGACGGCTCGTGGTGAAGAAGAAGATAAGGTTCGCGGTTTAGAAGTTGGCGCTGACGACTACATTACCAAACCATTTTCTCCAAAAGAGTTAGTAGCTCGCCTGAAAGCGGTTATTCGTCGTGTAACACCAACCGCATTGGAAGATGTGATTGATGTTCAAGGTCTTAAACTAGACCCTGTATCACACCGTGTTACCGCGAGTGAAGGTCCAGTAGATATGGGACCAACAGAATTCAAAATGCTGCACTTCTTTATGACGCATCAAGAGCGTGTATATAGCCGAGAGCAGCTGCTTAACAACGTTTGGGGTACCAACGTTTACGTTGAAGACCGCACCGTTGATGTACATATTCGACGCCTACGTAAAGCGTTAGAATCTGCAGGTCACGATAAGCTAATCCAAACGGTTCGCGGCGCGGGCTACCGTTTTTCTACAAAGGCTTAATGTGGCTTCGCTGCACAGCTTACGGAGTCCTGAATGGTTGAAAAGTTAACCTGGAAAAAGCTGGCTTGGGAGCTGGCTTTTTTTTACGCACCATGGGTTTTAGTCGGATGGATATTCGGTTACTTACCTTGGTTACTGCTGGCTGCTACGGTATTGCAGCTCGGCTGGCATCTACACAATCAAATGCGTTTATCTGCATGGTTGTGGGATGAGAAGCGTCTAACACCACCTTCAGGTTCAGGAAACTGGGAATCTCTGTTCAACGGTATTTATCGTATGCAGCAGAGACAGCGTCGCAAACGTAAAGAACTGACTAACCTTATCCGCCGTTTCCGTAACGGTGCAGAATCGCTTCCCGATGCCGTTGTGGTATTTCGCGGTGAAGGCAATATCGTTTGGTGTAACAAGCTTGCTCAGTATTTACTGGGTTTTCGTTGGCCAGATGATTCAGGACAACCGATCTCGAACCTGATTCGCACTCCAGATTTCATTAAGTATCTCAATAAGCAAGACTTCTCTGAACCATTAGAGATGCCTTCTCCATTGAATGTGGAGCGTATGCTTGAGCTGCGTATTGTGCCGTATACCGAGGGTGAACACCTGATGGTAGTACGTGATGTGACTCAGCTTAAGCAGCTAGAGGGCATGCGTCGTAACTTCTTCGCTAATGTATCTCATGAGCTACGTACTCCAATGACCGTACTTCAGGGCTACCTTGAAATGACGGAAGACCCAGACATGATCGTTGGCCCAATGTGGACCAAGGCGCATGGTGTAATGACTGAGCAATTGAATCGTATGAACAGTCTGGTTAATCAGTTGCTCACGCTTTCGAAAATTGAAGCAGCGCCAATGCACGAGTTGGATGAAGTGGTGAACGTTCCCGCTATGCTTGAGGTTCTTGAGAAAGAAGCCGCGAGTTTAAGTGGCGATCGTGAACACAAGCTTGAGTTTGATATTGATAAGAGCCTACGCGTATTAGCTGATGAAGATCAGTTGCGAAGTGCGATATCGAATCTGGTTTACAACGCAGTCAAATACACACCACCGGGTGCAACGGTTAAGGTTCGCTGGTATCAAACAAGCCAAGGTGCCTGTTTGGATGTCTCAGACACCGGAGACGGTATCGAGCCCCAACACTTACATCGACTTACAGAACGATTCTACCGTGTTGATAAGGCGCGCTCACGTGATACTGGCGGCAGTGGTCTCGGGCTGGCTATCGTTAAGCATGCTTTGACCCACCATGATTCTCATTTGGAAATTCAGAGTGAGTTAGGCGTCGGAAGTCGTTTCCATTTCACGCTACCAAACCGACTAACCGTATCATGATTGCTTTAATACGCAGGATGCGTTTACCCATCAGTTCGTTGTTAGCGTGTGCTTTAATTTCTCCAGTTCATGCAGAACTGACCGTGGAATCGCTTCCTGATTATTCTAAGGTACCTGGGATTTCTGGCAGTTTGTTATCGGTAGGTTCAGATACCTTGGCGGGTATGACGACATTGTGGGTTGAAGAGTTTAAATCTTATTACCCGAACGTGAATGCTCAAGTTCAGGCTTCAGGCTCTGCGACTGCACCTCCCGCACTTACTGAGGGCACAGCACACCTAGGACCAATGAGCCGACCGATGCGTTTGCGTGAGATTGAGGCATTCGAGAGAGAGCATGGTTACAAGCCCACAGCGCTTAGAGTCGCGATTGATGCGATTGGCGTGTTTGTACACAAAGATAACCCGATCAAAGGGCTCAATTTTCGTCAGATAGATGGCATCTTTTCTGAAACGCTGCGCTGTGGCGGTGTTAAAAATATCGAGAGTTGGCAAGAGCTAGGCATCAAGCAACCTTGGGCAAAACATCGTTTCCAACTGTTTGGCCGAAACTCCGTATCCGGTACTTATGGCTACTTTAAGCAGAATGCTTTGTGTGGCGGTGATTTCAAGAACCGAGTCAATGAGCAGCCGGGTTCAGCCTCTGTTGTTCAATCTGTTGCCTTGTCGATCAGCGGCATTGGATACACAGGCATCGGTTACCGTGTTGCGGGTGTGAGGCAGGTTCCTGTGGTTAAGACGGGTGACCAATATGTACACGCAACAAGAGAAAATATTCTAAGCGGCGCTTACCCACTTTCACGCTTCTTATACGTTTACGTGAATAAACACCCAAACAAGCCGCTTTCTCCGGTAGAGCAAGAGTTCCTAACTTTTATCTTCTCTAAACAAGGCCAAGAGTTGGTGGAAAAAGACGGCTACGTTTCTATTCCTCACGAATACGCTAAACAAGAGCTTGCAAAAGTAGGGCTTTAACCTCCCGATTGGCAATTACGCTTTTTAATTCTCATCGAAGCTTAGTTGCCATTCAGCATTACTCCACAGCTCCTGTTCTGCGAGTAAGTCCGCCGCCAATAGTTTATTTTCATCAAGCCAATCACCATCGGCCCCACAAATCTTCCAATGATCTTTCTCGATGACCTCAATGCGTATTTTTAGGCGTGGGGAGTCGTTGCGTTGACCATTGAGAATGATGGATAGACGTAATATGCGAATCAAGCTGATCAGGTGTTTACTCTTAAACAAGTTCAGTTCAGGCATCTCTTGAAGCTTGAGCGCTTTACGTTGGAAGCGAGCTAAAATCGACATGACCATCTGTTGCTCGCTATTAAAGCCCGGCATATTGGTATGTTGCAGAAGATACGCAGAGTGCTTATGGAAACCAGAGAAGCTGATACTCAGTCCAACCTCGTGTAATAGCGCACTCCATTCAAGTAGTTCAAACAGCTGACTTTTTTTCTTAATGCATAGTTCATCGCATATCTGATGTAAGAACTCGCTTGCTTGATCTTTTACGCGAGTTGCGTGGTCGAAATCAACGGAGTGTTTGGTCGCGAGGTTCTCAGTGGTTCGCATACGAATGTCCGAACGCTGAAAGCGATCTTCCATCTCATAGAGCAATCCTTCACGAAGTGCACCGTCTGAAAAGTGCATCTCTTTGACTGAAAGAGCCATGAATATCGCAGTGAGGATAGCCACTCCGCCAGCAAAAACGGGTTGGCGCTCCTCAGTGAGTCCTTTGAGTTTTATCTCTTCAATAGTGTCGTGTTCGCACAACACATCAATTAAGTGGCCTAATCGCTTTTCGGTGATCATGGCATCTTCGTAGCCCATTCCGACCAAGACTTCTTTGATTGCTTTGATGGTTCCTGAAGAGCCAAGAGCAGTATCCCAGCCTTTCTTTTTGTATTTAACAGCAAGAGGCTCTAAACGTTGTTGAGCCGCAATGATGGCCTTAGAGAAGTTCTTGCGAGAGAGTTTTCCATTCGAGAAATATCGCTGTGTAAAGCTCACGCAGCCCATCTGTTTACTGTTGACGAGCTTCGCCTCAAACCCTTTGCCGATAATCAACTCGGTACTACCACCACCAATATCCACAACTAATTTCGAATCTGACTCGGGTTGTGTGTGTGCAACGCCTAAATAGATAAGTCGCGCTTCTTCTTCGCCGGGAATCACTTCGATAGGAAAAGGAAGCACCTCACGTGCACGCTGGATAAAAATATGAGCGTTGTTTGCTTGGCGAAGTGTGTGGGTGGCTGCAATACGAACGTTTTCGACTTCAAAGCCTTGTAAGCGCTCGGCAAACATCGCGAGACACTCTAAACCACGCTCGATGGCTGCATTGTTGAGGTTTGATTGGTCATCGAGGCCAGAGCCTAATCTGACTCTTTGTTTGTGTCGGCTGACAAGTTGCAATTCTTGCCCGATGACTTTTGCCACAACCATGTGGAAGCTATTAGAGCCTAAATCGATGGCAGCAACGTTTTTGATAGGTGGAGATACCGCCTCAAGTGAGGCGGTATTGTTGGAATCTTCTGGCGTATTGGCCTTCGTATTTTTAGCTTGGCTCATCGTGAGATTGTTGTTCCCTAGCTTTTCGAGTCTGTTTCTCTACCTGCTTGAGGTAATCATAGATGGCGACTTGAGAGCGACGTTTTTTACGGTTACCACGAGGGACGTAAGCGTTGCTCATCTCTTTATCTATCCACCTTGCCTTAACTGTATCGGTAAAATGAATATTTACAATGTCGATGATGCGTTGTTTCAAACGTTCATCACGGATTGGCGACGCGACTTCAATGCGGTGATCGATGTTTCGCGTCATCCAGTCTGCCGATGAGATAAATACTTTTGGGTCACCATCGTTGTGTGTAATCAAAACGCGTGGGTGCTCTAGGAATCGGTCGATGATACTGATGATTTCAATGTTCTCACTAACGCCTTCGACTCCCGGAACCAGTGAGCACATACCTCGGATGATCATGCGAATTTTGACACCCGCATTGCTTGCGCCATAAAGCTTATTGATAAGCCCTTTATCAACCAAGTTGTTCACTTTTAAGGTGATCTGCGCTTTTCTACCCGCTTTAGCACTAGCTATTTCTGTATCGATAAGACGGTAAAGTTTCTTACGTGAGTTTCGTGGCGACACAATTAAGTGGTCAAACTTTACAGGGCGATAAGGGTTCTCAATATACCCAAAGACATTACGCACTTCGTTAGTCAGTTCTTGGTCGGCGGTAAGCAGCGAGAAGTCGGTGTAGATTCGTGCGGTCTTTTCGTGGAAATTTCCTGTGCCGATATGTGCGTAGCGAGTGATTTCTTCACCTTCACGGCGGCTGATCAGAAGTAACTTAGAGTGTATTTTTAGACCCGGAGCACCAAAGATAACTTGAACGCCAGCTTCAGTTAGGATCTTTGACCATTCGATATTAGCTTCTTCGTCGAATCGAGCTTGAAGCTCAACCACTACCGTTACGTTTTTGCCATTGTGAACGGCATCGATCAACGAATTCATTAATCGTGAGTTTTTCGCGACACGATAGATGTTGATCTTGATACTGATGACTTTTGGGTCAAATGAAGCCTGACGAACCAACTCTGTCATGTGGTCAAAGGTATGATATGGATAGTACAGCAAGATGTCTTGATTCTTGATTGCATCAAAGCTGTTATCAAACCCATCAAAATCCGCACATGACATTGGTGGTAAAGGTTTGTTTTCTAAGTATTCACGGCCTACGTTCGGGAAACCGATGAAATCTTTAAAATTATGGTAACGACCACCCGGAATCAGGTTGTCGTAGTTAGAGATGCCTAATTTTCCACACAAGAAATCCAGCATGTTTTGAGGCATTGTATGTTCATAAACAAAACGTACAGGTAGAGCACTGAGCCTCTGAGCCACACCTTCAGACATCTGTTCCAGCAAGCTGTGTTCGACTTCGTGGCTAAGGTCATATTCAGCATCACGAGTCATTTTCATCGCGTGGCAGTTGAGCTGGTCGTATTCGAAAAAGCCTTTAAATAGATCATCGATGCAGTATCGGATAATGTTATCAAGTAAGATGATGGTCTTACGGCGTTTTCCTTTCTGCTCTGGCACCATGACAAAGCGCGGAAGGTGATCGGTCGGTATCTCAATTACGGCGTATTTGGATTGCTGCTCTTTTTGAAGCTCGACGGTCAGGTAAGCATACTCATCTTTTAAGAACTGAAGTACATTCATTTCGTCGTTCATTAAAAGAGGTGTGATGTGAGGAAGCACTTCTTTCTTAAAGTATTTCTTTACCCATTTCTTTTGAGCGTCATTCAGTTGTGTCTCGTTAACCAGGAAAATACGTCGTCTTGCCATCTCTAGAATGAGATCATTGTAGAGTTCATCAAAACGTTGGTTTAACTTAAACGCCTTGTTTTGCATCTTAGTGAGTAGATGCTTTGAGTTGTCATTGATCCCACGCTCTTGGTTGATCAAAATGCGACGTTTCACATCAGAGAATCGAACCTTGTAAAACTCGTCTAGATTGTTAGAAAAGATCCCGAGAAAGCGTACTCTTTCGATCAAAGGTACTGTTTTGTCCGCTGATTCCTGTAAGACTCTTTCGTTAAAAGAGAGCCAACTGAGTTCTTTTTCTATATAGAGCTTTTCAGCGTTCATAATCAATCCTAGACATCTTAAAGAGTGTGAGATTACTCAAATTGTAAAAAATGAGCAGAGTATGCTGTTTTTGTTACGTTATTATTTCACTCTACAGTTTCAATAAAACTTACTATTATTTTCAGTTGTTTAATGTGAGTTGTAATATAATTGTCATGTAAACGAAATATTATGATATTAGCTCAAAAAAGGTAGATAGACAGATGGCCGCAGCCGAACTTTCATTGAAAAAACGAGATAAAAAAAGATGGTTGAAAGACCGTCTTATGCGTTTTGCGGTGACATTAGGCGGTGTGAGCGTGCTGGCAGCACTTGTTCTGATCTTTATTTACCTAGCGATGGTCATTCTTCCGATCTTCGCTGACTCAAGTTTAGAGACCGATCAAAAAGTCCAACCTGTGATCGTGCAAGATCCTATCGCAATGACGATCGATGAGTATGGCCAACATGCGTTAGTGATCGACCGTGATGGTTCAGTCGATTATTGGACTCTCGATAACTCCCAAACTACGCCGTACTTTTCTGAATCCATTATTCAAGACTCGGTCGCGTTTGCTCGAAGCACACCAGCAGACAATTGGTTTGCCTTTGCTAACCGCCAAGGCCAAGTTCAGTTGTTTCAACCGGAATTTTCAAAGCCTCTTGCCGTAAAAGGGCAAGCCGCTAGCCCTCGCATTAATTACCTTCAACCCAAAAGCAAACCATTTCAATTTTTAGATGGTGTTGCGTTGGGTGATGGTTTGAGCATTGAGAAGCTCACATTTGCGACTGACAATGGTCATCTGACACTGGTGTCTCAGCTATCCGATAAACGCATCTTGGTGAAATGGTATCAAGCGTCGCTAACGGGTGAATACTCAGAGATTAACTCTCAATGGTTATCGAAAGAGTTTGGTCAGCAAGACCAGCTTTTAATGACACCTAACGGGCATACTTTGTATCTTCGAAACGCCTCTGACCTTACGGTTCTAACTGCGGAAGCGAACAAGTTCTCGGTTCGAGAAGTGATCGATTTAAGTTTAGGTGATGAGCAGCATGCCGTTAAGAATATTGACTTGTTGTCAGGTGCTTATTCTCTGCTGGTGAGTCATTTTGATGGGCGAGTCTCTCAATGGTTTGATGTATTGAGTAATGAGCAGCGCAGCCTGACTCACATCCGCGATTTTAAACTGCCTTCTGAGGTTCAGTTCTTATTGCCTGATACTTATCGCAAAGGCTTTTACAGCTTCTATAAGAATGGCACGATTCAAAGCCATTATACGACCAGTGAAAAGCTATCCCTATTTGAGAAAGCTTATAAGAAGTCGCCACAACTTGCGGCTATGTCTGCCAATGAACTTCATCTCGCAACGCTGAGTGATGGCGTTATTAGTCTTGCATTGGTTGATAACCCATATCCTGAGATATCGTTTTCATCGTTATGGAAAAAGGTGTGGTACGAGAGCTACCCAGAGCCTCAGTATGTGTGGCAATCCACTTCTGCGAATGATGATTTTGAAGGTAAGTTCAGCTTAGTGCCTTTGACTTTTGGTACGCTTAAAGCGGCGTTGTTTGCAATGTTGTTCGCCGTGCCTATTGCGGTACTTGGTGCCATTTATACAGCTTACTTTATGACACCTAAGATGCGTCGAGTGGTAAAACCTTCGATTGAATTAATGGAAGCATTGCCGACCGTTATCATCGGATTTATCGCGGGCTTATGGTTTGCTCCTATCGTGGAAACGCATTTAACCGCCATTGTGTCACTGCTATTGGTGTTGCCTCTTAGTACTCTGGTTGTTGGCTTAATTTGGTATTGCTTACCACAGGACTGGGTGAGCCGTTTCCCTAATGGTTGGCACGCACTTATTCTGGTTCCGGTGTTGATTGTGACTACAGTGGTCGTGCTTAACTTTGGTGGGAAAATTGAATCACTACTGTTTGCTGGTGATATCAAACTCTTCTTAAATCACCACGGAATCGATTTTGATCAGCGTAACGCACTCGTGATTGGTTTCGCGATGGGCTTCGCGGTTATCCCGACCATTTTTACAATCGCAGAAGATGCTATTTTCTCAGTGCCTAAACATTTGTCGGACGGTTCTTTGGCACTAGGCGCCACGCCTTGGCAAACACTGATTTATGTTGTTCTGCTTACTGCGAGTCCCGGTATTTTCTCAGCAATTATGATGGGCTTGGGCAGAGCGGTTGGTGAGACCATGATTGTGTTAATGGCGACCGGTAATACGCCTATCATGGATTGGAATATTCTTGAGGGGATGCGAACGCTCTCTGCGACGATTGCGGTTGAGCTTCCTGAATCCGAGGTTGGCAGTCCTCACTTTAGATTGTTGTTCTTAGCTGCGTTACTTCTATTCATCTTTACCTTCGCCGTGAACTCGATTGCGGAATGGGTTAGACAAAGGCTGCGAGATAAATACCGTGCTTTATAATTTTTATCTGAATCGTCAATCGCAACCAGTAAGAGAGCCTCTTCATGTTTAAGTGGATTAAATCGGGATCTCCTTGGATATGGCTAACTGGTGGTGCCGTTAGTATTAGTATGCTGTCGGTACTTGGCCTGATCTTATTCATTGGTTGGAAAGGGTTGACCTATTTCTGGCCTGCGCCTCTTTATCAGTGGCAAGTGAATGAAACAGAAAGCCTTGCCAATGTTCCATTTCAACATCAAGAGATGGCGAAGAATCGTTTAATTGGTCAACTTTACGAACGTAAATACATTCCGGTTGAACAACTGTCGAATGTGCAGGATAAGAAGCTACCACAAGAGATCATCGATAAAGGGTTAGTTCGACGTTTGAGCATCAAGATCGCTAACCGTGAATTGTACCCTGCAGACTTTGTGTCAATTCTTGAGGTGAATCTGAAAGAACCGACGACGCCAAAAGAGTGGGCTGTGATCGAGCGTAGCCGCGGTGGTTACTTCTTCGGAAAACCGGTTGGCTTTAGGAGTGCTGACGGTGTTCTAACCGATGACATCGAGAAAGAATTGGTCAAAGGTTTAACTCACGCTGATACGTTACGTGATGAAATTCAAAAGATCGTTAACCAAACGGTTCGAACGACTAGTTGGTCGTTGGAGCAGTTACGTTTAGAAAAGCGTAAAAAAGAACTCAATGACAACCTATCCGAGCAAGAGCGACAAGATCTGGAATCTAAACGTTTGGCTTTAGGTCAAGAGCTCGCCTCTGGAGAGTATCAACTTGATTCTCTTAGGCAACAGCTCAACCTTGATGCTCTGATTGTTGAAGATATGACGGGCAAAGTCGTCGAGATTCCACTGAGTGAGATCTTAGACTTCTGGTTCCCTAATCAGATGACTTATCCAGAGAAAGTGCTGCATTGGTGCGAGCAAGTCTGGAAGTTCTTATCTGAAAACCCTAGAGAGTCCAACTCTGAAGGTGGTGTATTCCCTGCAATTTTCGGCACGGTGCTCTTAGTGCTTATCATGTCGATCGTCGTGATGCCGCTTGGTGTCATTGCTGCGATTTATCTACATGAATACGCAAAAAACAATGCGCTAACTCGCTTGATTCGCATAGCCGTCATAAACTTAGCGGGTGTGCCATCCATCGTTTACGGCGTATTTGGCTTAGGCTTTTTTGTTTACACTATTGGTGGTTCGATAGACTCATTATTCTATGCAGAGCGTTTACCTGCTCCGACGTTTGGTACGCCGGGTCTGCTGTGGTCGGCATTAACGCTGGCTGTGTTAACATTGCCTGTCGTGATTGTGACCGCCGAAGAAGGCTTAACTCGAATCCCAAGCTCTGTGAGACACGGCTCTCTCGCTTTGGGTGCAACCCAATCTGAAACCTTGTGGCGAATCGTGTTACCTATGGCGAGCCCTGCAATTATCACCGGGCTTATTTTGGCTGTGGCCCGTGCTGCGGGAGAAGTGGCGCCATTAATGCTGGTGGGTGTAGTGAAACTAGCGTCGAGCCTACCTGTCGATGCGCAGTTCCCATATGTGCACCTCGACAGAAAATTTATGCATTTAGGTTTTCACATCTATGATGTGGGCTTCCAAACATCAAACATAGAAGCAGCAAGACCGCTGGTTTATGCAACGTCATTTTTGCTGGTTACCGTGATTGTTGGATTGAACTTAACGGCAATTAACATTCGAAATAACCTGCGTGAAAAGTACCGAACCTTAGGACAAGATTAAGATGTTCTCAATTAATGAAACCTTGGGTTATCAAGCACCTTTAGATGTGCACAACCTAACCGAAGAGCAAACAGCCATCTCGATTGAGGGGCTGAACCTATACTATAAAGAAGCTCAGGCGCTTGATGATATCTCGATGACGATACCGAAAGGGCAAGTGACGGCTTTTATCGGTCCTTCTGGTTGTGGCAAATCGACACTGCTTCGTTGTATTAACCGTATGAACGATCTTGTCGAAGGTTGTAGGGTCTCTGGCAAGGTGAAATTGTACGGTAATAATGTTTATCATCCGAAGGTTGATGTCGCGACCTTGCGACGTCGTGTGGGCATGGTATTCCAACGCCCGAACCCTTTTCCTAAATCGATTTATGAGAATGTGGTTTACGGGTTAAGACTGCAAGGCGTGAGCAACAGCCGTGACTTAGATGATGCTGTTGAGCGTTCGTTACGTGCCGCCGCGTTATGGGATGAAGTAAAAGATCGTTTGCATGAAAATGCCTTTGGTTTATCGGGTGGTCAGCAACAGCGTTTGGTCATCGCTCGCGCGGTGGCAATTGAGCCGGAAGTACTTTTGCTTGATGAGCCGACATCTGCCTTGGATCCGATTTCTACTCTAACGATTGAAGAGCTGATCAACGATCTAAAAACACAATACACCGTAGTGATCGTGACCCATAACATGCAACAGGCCGCTCGTGTGAGTGACCACACTGCGTTTATTCATATGGGAAAATTGATCGAGTACTCAGATACGGATTCAATATTCACGTCACCATTGAAAAATCAAACGGAAGACTACATTACTGGTAGATATGGCTAACGTTACTGTTCGCGCCATTTAGAGCTGAGCCACTCTTATGTAAACGGCTTAATTCATTTCTATTAAGGAGCTGACATGCATTTTGGTCGCCACATCTCAGGACAATTCAATGTTGAATTAGAGTCTATCCGTACTCATGTACTTACTATGGGCGGGTTAGTGGAGCAGCAGCTTTCTTTTGCGATGCAAGCGCTTCACAAAGATGATGTGGAGTTGGCTAAAAAAGTTATTCGTGACGACCATAAAGTAAATGCGATGGAAGTGTCGATTGATGAGGCATGTACGCGAATCATTGCCAAGCGTCAGCCAACAGCGAAAGATTTGCGCTTGATTATGGCGATCATCAAGACCATTACTGATCTGGAACGTATTGGTGACGTTGCTTCTAAAATAGCGCAAGGTGCTATCGAGATCCCTTCGACTAAAGAACAAAAATTCCATGTGTCTTTAGAACCACTGTGTCGACAAGCGATTACCATGCTGCATCAGGTTTTGGATGCTTTTGCACGAATGGATGTAGATGCGGCAGCCGAAGTGCATAAACTCGATGACAAGCTTGATGCTGAATACGAAGCTGTGATTCGCCAGTTAATGACTTACATGATGGAAGACCCGAAGAATATTCCTAACATCTTACAAGTGATGTGGTCTGCACGAGCTATTGAGCGTGTAGGGGATCGTTGTCAGAATATTTGTGAATACATCATCTACTTTGTGAAAGGTAAAGATGTTCGTCACCTAGGAGAGCAAAGCCTAGATGACGTTTTACGATAGCTTTCCTATCTTAAAATCTAATCAATCTAGAAGCGTATGATTGCCCCTAGGTTGAGGCTGATTGTGGTGTTATAAGGCACGAAAGTCTTATTGTGATCAAAAATATTTAAGTCCGCCCCTGCTCTCAAGGCCAATACTGAATTAGCTTGATACACGTAAGCACCACCTAAACTTAAGCCTGTCGCCGTTTTCCTTTCCGTAATGTCAGAACGTGTCTTTTCACCGTCGTAGTCGGCAAATCCAATCTCAGCTTGAAAGCCGTGTATTTGCTGTGAACCAAACATGTTCTGGATACCAATCCGGTACGAGTTTACCGTTTCATCATAACGACCACTTTCATACCAAATATCTGAATAGCTTAAGTAGATTGCACCAAGATCAGCAACCTCAGTGATTCCTGCTTGAATACCAAAGCCATGATAGGCCCCGATTTTTAGTTCTGGGGATAGGTGTAGTCCGCTTGCTGAAACTGAAGTTGAAAGAAGGGTTAGCAAAAGCAGGGGAGTTTTTATCTTCATAACAATACCTAGAACATATAGCCGTCCTTGGCTGCAATGAATTTTGATTCGAATCGTTTAAAAGTGAGTCAGGTTTATTGAGGTGTTTAATCTCGGTAATATTAGATCGTAAAAAGCCAGCTTGGTCGCTGGCTTTATAAGCTGTTAGAAGCGGTATCCGACAGTCCACGAGAATGTGTCGTAATCTACGTCGTCGTAACTCGCGAATTCAAAACGCACATCAGTGTATAGGTGTTGTCCGAATTCAGCTCGGCCACCTAAACCAACAACAAAGCTGGTATCGTTGTATGAGTCAGTATACTTTGTATCGGAGTAGCTAATCGAATTATCTTCGCTGTGGCGCGCTAGACCAAGAACACCGTAAGGTTTTAAAGAGAAACCATCCAGCTCAAACTTGTAACCGATATCGGCGTCAACTTGGAACTTGTAGCCATCGATCTCAGTCTTGATACCTTCAAAACTCTCATCATCACTGTTGGCTGCATAAGAAACATTGATACCTACGATACGGTTAAATTCGTAACCATATTCAAGCTTGATACCGTTACCCCAATCAACAGTATCGTCTGTCAGCCAAGTATCAATTTGGGTTTTGTTATAGCCAATACCGACACGATGTTGGCTCTCGAAACTGTTTGCTAGCGCTGGAACAGATAGTAGTGAAGCTGAGATTAGGGTAGTAAGTGCAATTTTCATATTAGTCTCTATTTAGGGTTAACTTTAACTGCACGATCCTTCGTACTTCAGTGTCCGTTTTGATAGAGCTAATATTAAACAGTGTTTTATTGTTATTCTAAGTAGGTATTTATATATCTATGATAAGCAATTCTTATTAAGTTGCTTCTCCAATGCGGTTTGAATAACATTGAATAACCAGTGAAAAAGAGGGTTGTTCCGATTTTTGGTATGGATATGGCTGTAGACAGCAACTTTCTTATATTCATCTGCAATTAAGATATCAATGGCTCTAAGGCTAGGGTAGCTGTCTATGGGGAATAAGTTTGAATGTGGTAAGTACATATCTGAGTGGTTTAAAACGTCGATAATGGCCATAACGATTTCAGAACGAAAACCTATTTTATGAGGGACAGAAAGGTCGTCTAAAATCTGTGAAGCTCGACTGAAGTTATCGTTCCAACCCGGGGATATCATCGATGCGATATCGTAGCCCGCCAAACCTTGTGGTGTTACCAAAGATTGTTTGATTGGGTGATCTTTTCTCACTATCAAACGGCCCGTTACTTCAACCATTTGCTTGGCATAGATTTCCTTCGATTGGTTTGGCAGTTCATACGCAACCCCGAGTAAAACTTCCCCTTTTTGAATATCTTCGGCTGACGATGTCGTCCAGCTTGTAAGCTCTAGCTTTGAGTTCGGAGCTTGGGTCATGATCTCTTTATATAATGTGCCAGATAAGCAAGAAAGTACGACTGGAGATAAGGCTATTTTTATCGGGTAATCAATGGCTTTTGGATCGAATGCTTTTGAGGAGTTAACGGCTGTCATCAAACCGTCTAAATGAGGGGTGATCTCATTGGCTAGCTGATCGCTAAAGGTCGTTGATTGCAATCCCCCATGAACTTTGACAAACAGATCATCGGAGAAATGATGGCGAAGTTTCTGTAAGGCTTGGCTCACCGCTGGCTGAGATACGAACAAACGTTCCGCTGCTTTTCTGGTGTTTTTCTCTTGGTAAACAATCAGAAAGGTACGTAACAAGTTTAAGTCGAGAGAGCTGAATAGATCCTTAGCCATAACATTCCATGAGTCGCCATATCGAGTCTATTAATATACGTGACTTCTAGGCTTTTACTAGCCATGTTGTGTTGGGATTTCGTCAGCTCTGGGTGCTTATCTATTTGTTGAGGGATGCTATCAGGTCTTGAATCTTTGCTGTGCTCGTTACTGGGATTAAGTAGTCGTCTACGTCGTCGTGCCCCATTTGAGCTTGAGAAGCTTGTGTCATGAGGCTTGGTCTTGTCGACTTACCGGAGAGGTGCAGCGCTTGAACGTTAGTGTGCTTGAGAATTTCTCGGCCATTTTCAGCGGTAACGCCTGCCCCAGCCATAATATCTAAGCGGCTTTGAGTGAGCGTAACCATTTTCTTGAGAATGTCTTTTCCTTGCTCTGCGTTACTTGCTAAGCCTGAAGTTAAAACACGTTCACAACCTAGCTCGATAATCTGTTCTAGAGCCTTTTGGTAATCCTTAAGTTGGTCGATAGCACGATGAAAGGTTACGCCAAGCTTTAGCTGGTGGGCTTTTGAGGTTAGTGTGTTCATCGCAACCATGTCTATTTCACCTTGAGCGGTAAGCACACCTAACACCACACCATCTAAGCCAGCATCAGCTGCGGCTTGGATATCATCAAGCATGCACATCATATCGTCATTATCGAAGATGAAGTCACCTTGTCTTGGGCGAATCATTGCATACACGGGAACCGACGAGATACGAGCGGCTTGCTTCATCATTCCGAAGCTCGGAGTCAATCCACCAAGTGCTAGTGAAGAGCAGAGCTCAATACGATTAGCTCCGCCTGCTAGGGCATTGTGTAGGGATTCTAGGTTATCGATACAAACTTCAATTTCGATGTTCATGATACTTTACTCGTTCAAATTGAGACTGAGGAAATCATAGCAATCTTGAGACGATTCTGAATAGGTAGCAGTAGAGGAAAATAGGGGTAAAGTTTGGCTTTGCGGTTACCTCTATTTATTGTGAAAAAGAGTATAGATTTAATTGTTGCTAAAGTGTGTAAAAACAAAAAGCCCGAAGCGTTAACTTCGGGCTTTGAATAAGACTTTACTTCTTAACTGATTGGCGGTGCGCTTTGCGCTGTTAGCTTATGCTTTATTTCTCTTTAAAGAGATTCATCCAACCATTAACCCGTGTTGAGGCGGGCTTAAGAGGTAATTACTTGCTTAGGTCGTCAGCGTGCTCAGATAGGAATGCTGCAACACCTTTTGGAGATGCGTCCATACCTGATTTACCTTCTTCCCATTGTGCAGGACAAACTTCACCGTTCTTTTCGTGGAAGTTTAGTGCGTCTACCATGCGTAGCATTTCATCGATGTTACGACCTAGTGGAAGATCGTTAACTACTTGGTGACGTACAAGACCGTCAGCGTCGATTAGGAAAGAACCACGGAAAGCAACGCCTGCTTCTGGGTGCTCAACATCGTATGCTTTACAGATTTCGTGCTTAACGTCAGCAACTAGTGGGTATTTAACTTGACCGATACCGCCATCAGCGATAGCAGTGTTACGCCATGCGTTGTGAGAGAATTGAGAATCGATAGAAACACCAATTACTTCAACGCCTTTAGCTTGGAAATCTTCTAGACGGTTGTCGAAAGCGATTAGCTCTGAAGGACAAACGAAAGTGAAGTCTAGTGGGTAGAAGAAAACAACCGCTTTCTTACCTTTAGTGAACTCTGCGAAGTTGAAGTTATCAACGATCTCACCGTTACCTAGAACAGCTGCTGCAGTAAAGTCAGGGGCTTGACGACCTACTAGTACCATTTTGGAATCTCCTAAAAAATTAGTTGGCCCAACACATCTTTGTTTGGGCTCCGTTTCTACGCGACAAACTATAGTACAATCGGTACTATAGAAAAAAGCGAATTAAATAGATTAAGTTCATCGAAAAAAGCGATAAGCTTATTCTTTGTCCTTTTCTCAGGTCTTATGACCTTCGTTTAACTTATCCTACTCATATTACAAAGTAATTTCATGAATAAATGGCCAAGTCTTAAGCAACTTCACTATCTTGTTACTCTTCACGAAACACGCCACTTTAGCGACGCCGCTGATCGCTGTTTCGTTAGCCAATCGACGCTAAGTAAAGGCATTCAAAACCTAGAAGAGCTTATCGGTTGTCCTCTTTACGAGAAGAAAGATAAAAAGAGTCCACTTGTTTTCACTCAAGCGGGAGAGCTGGTGGTTAAGCATGGTCGAGAGTTATTGGCGAAAGGACAGGACTTGGTTGAACTCGGAAACCTATGTAATGGGGATGCGATGCAAGGTCAGTTGCGAGTAGGGTGTATCCCTACCATTGCACCATTTCTTTTGTGCGACTTGGTACAAGAAGCTAACCAACGCTTTCCTCAGCTAAACCTGCTGCTACGCGAAGACACAACAACGAACTTACTCGCGGCATTGCGCCACGGTGAGTTAGACGTGTTGATTCTGGCTCTGCCTGTCGATATCGACAACATGGAAAGTAAAGTGGTTGGGCAAGACCCTTTCAGAATGGTGATCAGTCGCAATCAAGCGGATGGCATTCGTGTCCCTATTAAATATGACGACCTGCCAGACGAATCTGTATTTTTGTTGGAGAACGAGCACTGTTTAACCGAACACGCGGTATCAGCGTGTAAGTTAACCGACAAAGAAAAGATCAATCCGTTTACAGCGACGAGTCTTCATACATTAGTGCAAATGGTAGCAAATGGGTTAGGAACCACCTTTATTCCGCAAATGGCTATCGACCACGGCCTGCTGGAAAATCAGAACCTAGTGGTTATCGATCCACCAGGCCAGCAAGCATACCGAGACATCGGCCTGGTTTGGCGTCCAAGCTCATCACGCCGCGAAACATTTCATCAGTTAGCAGATGTGGTTTCTGAGTTGCTTTAAAATCTCAGTGTACGAATAGATAAAAATCTACCTTTGAGCGGCTATGTAAGCCGCTCTTTCTATAGCTTCGAGCGCTACTCTACTTCAGCTTCTTCTGGCTCTACTTCTTCCTGTAGCTCTAGCAAGTTTATCGCGATGGTGACGAAGTCGCTGTCAGTGATAATGCCGATCAATTCGTGGTTATCGACGACAGGTAAACAGCCCACCTTGTGTTTCTGCATATAAATAGCTGACTCTTTTAATCCTGCACGTGGTTCTACCGACATAACGCTTTTGTGCATGATGTCGTTGAGTGGTGTTGAAAGGGTAAAAGATTGAGCTTGAGGGATGTTTTGTAGACTGGATTCTTGGGCTGCGAGAACATCTCGCTGAGTAACCACACCAAGCAGCTTTCTGTCGGCATCGACGACTGGGATATGGCGGATATCAAGCGCTTCCATCATGTGCTTTGCATCGGCCAGTGAGTGTGAGCGCAATAGAGTATGAGGGTTGCGAGTCATCATATCTTCAACCTTGATCATACGAACCTCCTTATTTTTTATTTGTTGCTATCACTATAGTTTTTTATCCAAAAAATAACTGAGAGCTGGCGCATTTTTGAGGGAGTTTTATGCAACTAATTCTCTGACTTGAAGCGGTGAATCAGTAGCATTATTTTACGCCTCTTTACAATAATCCATCGCTGTAAACCTTGCTATTGCGGCTCGTGTGCCTATACTAGCCCACTGCGAAATTTTTAGTCGTGTTTGCGCTTTGTTTACGGTAACGGTTTACTTACTATAACGATTGATTAGCGACAACGATTTATTATTCGTCAACAGCACAAATCTCATCAACTAAGACAAGACTAGACACATGCAAGTTTCAGATTTTCACTTTGACCTACCAGATGAACTTATTGCTCGCTACCCTCAAGAAGAGCGTACAGCAAGCCGCCTGCTTAAATTAGACGGTAATAATGGCAACCTGACAGATGGTTCGTTTAAAGACGTTTTAGACTTGGTTGAGCCAGGCGATCTTGTTGTTTTCAATAACACGCGCGTGATTCCTGCTCGTGTATTCGGTCGCAAGGCATCAGGTGGTAAGCTTGAAGTGCTGGTTGAGCGTATGCTTGATGAGAAAAGTATTCTAGCGCATGTTCGTTGTTCTAAATCACCTAAACCGGGCACTAAGTTGTTCCTTGGTGAGAACGATGAGTATGAAGCTGAAATGGTGGCGCGACATGACGCGTTATTTGAAATCCATTTCACATCTGATCAAAGCGTTTTAGAAATTCTGAACAGCGTTGGTCATATGCCGCTACCTCCTTATATTGATCGTCCAGATGAAGACGCAGATAAAGAGCGTTATCAGACGGTCTATAATGAGAAGCCGGGTGCGGTTGCCGCTCCAACAGCGGGTCTTCATTTTGATGACAAGCTAATGGCTGACATGAAAGAGAAAGGTGTTGAGTTTGCTTACGTGACGCTTCACGTTGGCGCTGGCACATTCCAGCCCGTTAAAGTAGACAACATCAATGACCACCACATGCATGCTGAGTACGTTGAAGTACCACAAGAAGTGGTTGATGCTGTTGCAGCGACTAAAGCGCGTGGCGGACGCATTATTGCGGTTGGTACAACATCGGTTCGCTCATTAGAAAGTGCTGCGCAAGATGCATTGAAGAAAGGTACAGAGTTAGTGCCGTTCTTTGGTGACACTGAAATCTTCATCTTCCCTGGTTACGAATACCAGTTGGTGGATTGCTTGATTACCAATTTCCACTTACCAGAATCAACGCTGATTATGTTGGTAAGTGCATTTGCAGGTTACGACAACGTGATGGGCGCATACGATCACGCAGTGAAGAGCGAATATCGTTTCTTCAGCTACGGTGATGCCATGTTCATCAATAAGAAAACAAGCTAATTTAAGCTAGTTATAAACGATATACATAAGAATTTACGGGTGCTAGCAGTAAGCTAGGAGTCGGGCAGGGTGTCTGTCTAATCTCTCGCAAGGAATACGCGACCGCTCCTCATAGAACCCACTGGACTGAACTTTTGTTTGGCTTAAGGTTCTGAATTAACAGTCAGATTGTTTCTCTGGCATATTGGAGGCTTCGTGAAATTAAAATACGAACTTAAAAAAACTAATAGCGGCGCACGTCGTGGTCAACTTCAGTTTGAACGCGGTACCGTTGAAACCCCAGCATTCATGCCTGTAGGTACTTACGGTACTGTAAAAGGTATGACACCTGAAGAAGTGAAAGACACAGGCGCTGAAATTCTATTAGGTAACACATTCCACCTATGGCTACGTCCTGGTCAAGAAATCATGAAGATGCACGGCGACTTGCACGATTTCATGAACTGGCACGGTCCTATCCTGACTGATTCAGGCGGCTTCCAAGTATTCAGCCTAGGTGCAATGCGTAAGATCACTGAAGAGGGTGTTCACTTCCGTAACCCTGTAAACGGTGACAAGATCTTCATGGACGCTGAGAAGTCTATGGAAATCCAAAAAGACTTAGGTTCAGACATCGTAATGATCTTTGACGAGTGTACGCCTTACCCTGCGACACACAAAGAAGCAAAAGACTCAATGGAGATGTCTCTTCGTTGGGCTGAGCGTTCACGCAACCACTTCGACAAGCTTGAAAACCCGAACTCACTATTCGGTATCGTTCAAGGTGGTGTGTACGAAGACCTTCGTGATGTATCTGTTAAAGGCCTAACTGAAATTGGTTTTGACGGTTACGCAGTTGGCGGCCTAGCAGTAGGCGAACCAAAAGAAGACATGCACCGTATTCTTGAGCACACATGTCCTCAACTGCCTGAAGATAAGCCTCGTTACCTAATGGGCGTAGGCAAACCAGAAGACCTAGTTGAAGGTGTTCGTCGTGGTATCGACATGTTTGACTGTGTAATGCCAACGCGAAATGCACGTAACGGCCACCTGTTTGTGACTGAAGGTGTGATCAAGATCCGTAATGCGAAGCATAAAACCGATACAACACCACTAGATTCAGAGTGTGACTGTTACACTTGTAAGAACTACAGCAAGTCGTACTTACACCATTTGGATCGTTGTAACGAAATCCTAGGTGCTCGACTGAACACGATTCATAACCTGCGTTTCTACCAACGAGTAATGTCAGACATTCGTCAGTCTATCGATGAAGACCGCTTTGAAGAGTTCGTTGCAGAGTTCTACGCAAGAATGGGGCGTGAAGTGCCACCACTAGGTAAAGAATCTTAGTATTTCTTTTTTTGCGAGCCCTATCTCTCTTCCGAGTGATGGGGCTTGAAAATAAAGGGATGCAACCCAATTAGACAAACAATTACGAAAATATAAATAGAGGATGTTTTAAATGTTTATTTCTCAAGCTCACGCAGCAGCAGAAGGTGCACCAGCAGGCGGCGGTTTCGAAATGCTTATCATGCTAGGTATGTTCGCTGTGATCTTCTACTTCATGATCTACCGTCCACAAGCTAAGCGTGTTAAAGAGCACAAGAACCTTATGTCTTCTATGGGCAAAGGCGATGAAGTTCTTACAAGCGGCGGCCTAATCGGTAAGATCACTAAGATTGCAGAAGACAGCGACTACGTTGCTATCGAACTGAATGCAAACAACGAAGTAGTTATCAAGAAAGACTTCGTTACAGCAGTGCTACCAAAAGGTACTCTGAAATCTCTATAAACAGCTAGAGGATCCTCGCTGTGCTAAACCGTTACCCGTTATGGAAGTACCTGATGGTGGTGTTTACTATCGCCATCGCTGCGTTGTACGCACTTCCGAATATATACGGTGAAGATCCGGCAGTTCAAGTTACAGGGGCGCGTGGCGCCTCTGTAGATATGTCTACGCTGGATGCTGTCACCAATGCTCTTGAAGCTGAAAACCTTTCTACGAAATCCGTTGCTCTAGAAAACGGTTCCATTCTTGTTCGCTTTAACGATACAGACTCTCAAATTAGTGCCCGTGATGTCATCACTGAAGCATTAGATGAAGATGTAATCGTTGCTTTAAACTTAGCGGCTTCAACTCCTGATTGGCTTGAATCTATTGGTGCTGCACCAATGAAGCTTGGTCTTGACCTACGTGGTGGTGTTCACTTCTTGATGGAAGTGGATATGGACGCTGCGATGCAAAAGCTGGTGGGCCAACAAGAAGAAGCGTTCCGTAGCGAACTTCGTGAAGAAAAAATCCGTTACCGTGCAATTCGCCCATCTGGTAAAGATGCGGTTGAAGTGATTCTACGTAACGCAGAACAGCTTGCTGAAGCGAAATCGCTACTGCAATCTAAGCACCAAGACATGACGTTTGTGGATTCTGAATCTAACGGTCGTTTTTCTTTGGTTGCTAGCTTCACAGAGACTCGTCTTCAAGAAATCCGCAACTATGCGGTAGAGCAAAACATTACCATTCTACGTAACCGTGTGAACGAACTTGGTGTTGCTGAGCCTTTGGTTCAACGTCAAGGCGCTAGCCGTATCGTAGTGGAATTGCCTGGTGTTCAAGACACGGCTCGTGCTAAAGAAATTCTTGGTGCGACGGCGACACTTGAGTTCCGTGAAGTGGATAGCAGTGCTGATTTAGCCGCTGCCGCTTCTGGTCGTGCCCCTGCGGGTAGTGAAATCAAGCAAGATCGTGATGGTCGCCCTGTGGTACTTAAGAAGCGCGTTATCTTAGGCGGTTCAAGTATTACTGATGCAAGTTCAAGTGTTGATGAATATGGTCGCCCTCAAGTTAACATCTCGCTAGACAGCGAAGGTGGTAGCAAGATGTCAGCGTTCTCTCGTCAGAATATCGGTAAGCTAATGGCAACGGTATTTGCAGAGTACAAAGACAGCGGTCGTAAAACACCTGAAGGCCGAGTGATCTTAAGTAAGCACGAAGAAGTGATTAACCAAGCGACGATTCAGTCTGCACTTGGTCGTAACTTCCGTATTACTGGTATCGACTCAACGGCTGAAGCTCATAACTTGGCACTTCTACTTCGTGCTGGTGCTCTAATTGCACCTATCTCGATTGTAGAAGAACGTACGATTGGTCCATCTATGGGTCAACAAAACATCGATATGGGTATCATGGCGATGGTTTGGGGTATGGCTGCAGTAATGCTATTTACACTGCTTTACTACCGTAGCTTTGGTCTGATTGCGAACGTTGCACTAATGGCTAACTTGGTGTTGATTATCGGTGTGATGTCGATGATTCCGGGGGCAACCATGACCCTGCCAGGTATTGCCGGTATCGTATTAACGGTCGGTATGGCGGTCGATGCGAACGTTCTGATCTTTGAGCGTATACGTGAAGAGCTTCGAGATGGACGCAGTCCTCAACAAGCGATTCACCAAGGTTACGCGAACGCATTCAGCACAATCGCCGATGCCAACATCACCACACTACTAACAGCAATCATTCTATTTGCTGTGGGTACTGGTGCGATTAAAGGCTTCGCGGTAACGCTGTCTATCGGTATCTTGACTTCAATGTTTACAGCTATTGTCGGAACACGTTGTATCGTGAACCTGATGTATGGCGGCAAACGCGTTAAAAAACTGTCGATCTAAGGCTAGGAATTAATATGTTTCAGATTCTAAAAGCAGACAAAATGATCGACTTTATGCGTTGGTCAAAGGTTGCCTTTGTTTTTTCTATCTTGATGATTGGTACTGCTATCTTCACCCTAACAACGAAATCGTTGAACTGGGGTCTAGATTTTACTGGCGGTACTCTGATTGAAGTTGGCTTTGAACAACCAGCACACCTTCCTGATATCCGTAGTGCACTAGAAGCCGAAGGCTTTGGTGATGCAACGGTACAGAACTTCGGTTCAGCTCGTGATGTAATGGTTCGTCTACGTCCACGTGATGGCGTAGCGGGCGAGACGCTTGGTAACCAGATCCTTTCTGCTATTGAGAGCGGTACTGGTGAGCAAGTTGAAATGCGTCGTATCGAGTTCGTTGGTCCTAACGTGGGTGACGAATTAACAGAAGCTGGTGGCCTTGCTATCTTAGTTTCTCTTATCTGTATCTTGATCTACGTATCAGTGCGATTTGAATGGCGTTTGGCAGCGGGTGCGGTATTAGCACTTGCGCACGATGTTATCATCACACTTGGTGTGTTCTCTCTAATGCAAATTGAGGTAGACCTAACCATCGTAGCAGCCTTGCTAACGGTAGTCGGTTACTCCCTCAACGATACCATCGTTGTATTCGACCGTATCCGTGAGAACTTCCGTAAGATGCGTAAAGGTGAAGCTCCTGAAGTACTGAACAGCTCAATCACACAAACATTGAGCCGTACATTGATCACTTCTGGTACTACGTTGTTCGTAGTTATCGCACTGTTCGTTCAGGGCGGCGCTATGATTCACGGCTTTGCAACCGCACTTCTACTAGGTATTACGGTTGGTACTTACTCTTCTATCTACGTTGCATCTGCACTAGCTATGAAGTTGGGTATTACGCGTGAGCACCTAATGCCACCACAAGTGGAAAAAGAAGGTGAAGAGTTTGACGAAATGCCTTAGGCCTTGGCTTAACAAGTTTCGCTAAACCAAAAAAACCGCTAGGCAACTAGCGGTTTTTTTACGTCTGTATTCTAGGGGAAGCTAAATACAATTTAACGTTGAAGTGAGTTGTACTTCATTTCACTAAGAGACATTCTGATCGTATCTCGTATCTCGTATCTCGTATCTCGTATCTCGTATCTCGTATCGCAGATACAAAAAAGCCCCGCGATTGCGAGGCTTTGAAATTTCTACTCTCCCTTGAAACAGGGAGCTTTTAACGTAAGGCCTGAATTACTTCAGCATACCTTCGTTAGCGTTCTCACGAACGTGCTTAAGAATAGACTTAACACCACGTGCGCTTGAAGCAACAACATTACCAGAAGTCATGTAATCAGTACCGCCAGCAAAGTCAGTCATGATAGCACCAGCTTCACGAGCGATTAGGTCGCCAGCTGCTAGATCCCATGGCTTAAGGCCTAGTTCTAGGTAACCATCAACACGGCCAGCAGCTAGGTAACATAGGTCAAGAGCAGGAGAACCTGTACGACGGAAGTCAGCACAGTCGATGAATAGACCAGAGATGATCTTCATGAAAGATTCAGAGTGTTGTTTTTGCTTGAATGGGAAACCAGTCGCTAGAACAGTACCTTGAAGGTCTTTAAGTTGAGTAACACGCATACGAGCGTTGTTAAGTTGAGCGCCAGCGCCACGTTGAGCTGTGAATAGCTCGTTTAGCATTGGGTCATAAACACAAGCAACTTCTGTACGACCGTTCATGCGAACAGCGATAGATACAGAGAAGTGAGGGAAACCTTTTACAAAGTTGTTGGTGCCATCTAGTGGGTCAACGATCCATTGTACGTCAGAGTCTTTACCTTCAGTCAGGCCTTTCTCTTCAGAAATAATGCTGTGCTCTGGGTAAGATGCTTTGATTGTCTCAATGATCATGTACTCAGCTTCTTGAGCAATGTTAGTAACGTAATCGTTGTTACCTTTTAGAGACGTTTCGATCTTATCAGTTGTTTCTAGAGATTTAGCAATATGGTTGCCAGCTTTACGCGCAGCGCGTATCGCAATGTTTAGCATTGGATGCATATGGTTTTTCCCACAAGATGTTAAAGAACAATTTAAAGCGGCGGCGAGTATACCAAAGTTTTACCAAAAGGGAAGTGGTTATTTTTTGAACTCTTGGTTTCACATTCCGCGAAGGGTCTGACCATTTTACTTTGCTATGTGTTAATATCTCGCGATTATTTTTAAAGTGGTGTCATATAGCATGTTAGACAATGTAAAAGTCGTTCTGGTTGGTACGTCTCATTCGGGAAATATCGGATCAGCAGCTCGCGCAATGAAAGTGATGGGTTTGAGTCAATTAGTTCTTGTAGACCCTCAATGTGAAGTTGACGAGCAGACCTTAGCACTGGCTGCTGGTGCAGGTGACATCGCAGAAAACGCGACGATTGTTTCTACTCTTGAAGAAGCAGTAAAAGACTGTGGTTTGGTTGTGGGTTCAAGTGCTCGTTCTCGTACGCTTGAATGGCCAATGCTCGAGCCTCGCGAGTGTGGTGAAAAGTTTGCGGTTGAAGGTCAGAAGCACCCGGTAGCATTAGTCTTTGGTCGTGAGCGTACTGGCTTAACTAATGATGAGCTGCAGAAGTGTCATTACCATGTATGTATTCCAGCTAACCCAGAATACAGCTCGCTAAACCTAGCAATGGCAGTACAGACACTAAGCTACGAAGTACGTGTTGCACACCTTGATATGGTCGCTAGCCAATATCAGCCACAGCAACAAGATGAGTACCCACGTCACGACGAACTAGAAATGTTCTATGAACACCTTGAAAAAGTGATCATCGATACCCAATTTATCTCTAAGGATAAGCCGGGTCAGGTAATGAACAAGTTACGTCGTCTATTTAGCCGTGCTCGTCCAGAACTGCAAGAAATCAACACACTTCGCGGTATTTTGACTTCGATTGAGAAGAGCAAAAACGACAAATAAAGCCCATACAATAGTTAAGGGTGAATACCTGACTAAAATAGTCAACTAAATACTTGACCAATTTAGTCGGGTATGGGAAGATTCCAACCACATAAACAATGTGGATACGGTGTGATATGAAACTTACATCTAAAGGAAGATATGCGGTAACAGCTATGCTAGATGTAGCACTGCATTCGCAAAAAAGCCCAGTTCCTCTGGCTGACATTTCAGAGCGACAAGGCATCTCGTTATCTTACTTAGAGCAACTTTTTTCTAAGTTACGCAAAGCTGGCTTAGTTGCTAGTGTTCGCGGCCCTGGTGGTGGTTACCGTTTAGGTGCTGAAGCGAGCGATATCGCTGTCGGAACTGTGATTGCAGCAGTAGACGAATCAGTGGATGCGACTAAGTGCCACGGTCGAGCAGATTGCCAAGGTGGCAGTCGTTGTTTAACTCACACTTTATGGCGTGATTTAAGCTCCCGAATCAGCAGCTTCTTAAACGACATTACGCTCGGTGAGCTAATGAAAGATAACGAAGTTTTAGAAATTTCTGATCGTCAAGATATCGATCTTGCGGTTAATAATGGTTTTGCACATAAAAATACGAGCACTACAACGATTAGTGCAGCACCTCACGGTGTTAATGCCCGCTCTTAGCGGTCAGTTTTTACATTGGAGTAGAAAATGAAACTGCCTATTTACTTTGACTATTCAGCTACATGCCCAGTCGATCCACGAGTTGCTGAGAAAATGGTTCAGTGCATGACGATGGACGGTAACTTCGGTAACCCTGCATCTCGTTCACACCGTTACGGCTGGCAGGCAGAAGAAGCAGTAGATAATGCTCGTGAGCAAATTGCTGACCTACTAAATGCAGACCCACGTGAAATTGTTTTCACTTCAGGTGCTACAGAGTCAGATAACCTTGCTATTAAAGGTGCAGCGCACTTTTACGAGAAGAAAGGTAAGCACGTAATCACGTGCAAAACAGAACACAAAGCGGTTCTTGATCCATGTCGCCAACTAGAGCGTGAAGGTTTTGAGGTCACTTACCTTGAGCCAGAAGCAAACGGCATCATCGATCTAGACAAGCTACAAGCTGCAATGCGTGAAGACACTGTTCTAGTTTCTATCATGCACGTTAACAACGAGATTGGTGTAATCCAAGATATCTCTGCAATCGGCGAACTATGTCGTTCACGCAAGATCATCTTCCACGTTGATGCGGCTCAGTCTGCGGGTAAAATCCCACTAGACGTACAAGAAATGAAAGTTGACCTAATCTCACTTTCAGCTCACAAAATGTATGGTCCTAAAGGTATCGGTGCACTTTACGTTCGTCGTAAGCCACGTATCCGTCTTGAAGCGCAAATGCACGGTGGCGGTCATGAACGTGGTTTCCGTTCAGGTACGCTTGCTACTCACCAAATCGTGGGTATGGGCGAAGCTTGTGCTGTTGCTAAGCAAGACATGCAGAAAGATTACGATCACGCACTAGCACTTCGTGAGCGCCTACTGAAAGGTGTTCAAGATCTAGAAGCGGTAACGGTAAACGGTGACTTAGACCAACGTGTACCACATAACCTAAACGTGAGCTTTGCTTTCGTTGAAGGTGAGTCTCTGCTTATGTCTCTAAAAGACCTAGCGGTATCATCAGGTTCTGCATGTACATCAGCAAGCCTAGAGCCTTCATACGTTCTACGTGCTCTTGGTCTGAACGATGAACTGGCACACAGCTCAGTACGTTTTTCATTCGGCCGTTTCACAACGGAAGAAGAAATCGACTACGCGATTGCACAAATCCGTGTAGCGGTAAACAAATTACGCGACATGTCTCCTCTATGGGATATGTATAAAGAAGGGATTGATTTGAACACTGTTGAGTGGGCTCATCACTAATCTCACGGAAATAGAGGATTCGAGGTAACTATCATGGCATATAGCGAAAAAGTAATTGATCACTACGAAAACCCACGTAACGTAGGTTCGTTTGATAAAGAAGACCCAAGTGTAGGTAGCGGCATGGTTGGCGCACCGGCTTGTGGTGACGTAATGAAACTGCAAATCAAAGTATCTGCAGAAGGTATTATTGAAGACGCAAAATTCAAGACTTACGGTTGCGGTAGCGCGATCGCTTCTAGCTCACTAGTAACTGAGTGGGTTAAAGGTAAGAGCATTGATGAAGCAGCGGCTATCAAAAACTCTGAAATTGCAGAAGAACTAGAATTGCCACCAGTGAAAGTTCACTGTTCAATTCTTGCTGAAGATGCAATCAAAGCAGCAGTTGCGGATTACAAAAAGAAGCACTAATCGCTTCTACAAGGTAATCACTTCAAAAAAGTAATATTTGGGAGCATCCTTTGTGCTCCCCCTGAGTTCTCAATTTATATAAAACACAAGGTTGTAGTATGGCCATCACCATGACAGATACGGCAGCAAGCCGAGTTCAAGCTTTCCTAGATAACCGAGGTAAAGGTATCGGGTTGCGCTTAGCGGTAAAAACTACTGGCTGTTCGGGTATGGCGTATGTACTGGAATTCGTTGACGAGCTTAACGAAGAAGACGAAGTGTTCGAGCATTCAGGTGTTAAGGTCATCATTGATCCAAAGAGCCTAGTTTACCTAGACGGTACTGAGCTTGATTACGTAAAAGAAGGCCTAAACGAAGGTTTTGAATTCAACAACCCGAACGCGAAAGGCGAATGTGGTTGTGGTGAGAGCTTCAATGTATAAACGCCTCAATCGTTGAGCGTCTATAATGAGCGAAGAATAAAATTAGGCTCTGTTTTAAGGGCCTAAACTTAGGACCACCGTTACATGAATCATTTCGAATTATTTGGGCTACCACTTCAGTTTCAACTGGATGGTAGCCTTCTTTCTTCTCAGTTTAGAGATCTGCAACGCCAATTCCACCCTGATAAATTTGCCACAGCTTCTGAGCGTGATCGCCTATTAGCCGTGCAAAAAGCTGCGCAAATTAACGATGCGTACCAGGTGTTGAAGAATCCAATCAGCCGAGCTGAATACCTGTTAATGCAACATGGTGAGGATATTCGCGGCGAGCAGCAGACCATGCAAGATCCAATGTTCCTGATGGAGCAAATGGAATTGCGTGAAGAGCTTGAAGACATCGCCGACAGTTCTGAACCTGAAGATGCATTGTTTGCATTTGAAGGAAAGGTTAGCAAAATGTATAAACAACAATTAAGCGCTATCCAACAAGAACTCGACAGCGAAGCTTGGTTAGAAGCTGCAGACCGAGTAAGAAAGCTTAAGTTTATTGCAAAATTAAAGAATGAAATCGAGTTAGTTGAAGATCGTCTGATCGGCTAGTTCGTATAACAAGGACACATCCATGGCACTACTTCAGATTGCAGAACCAGGGCAAAGCGCCGCTCCTCACCAGCATAAGCTTGCTGTGGGTATTGATTTAGGTACAACAAACTCATTGGTTGCAGCAGTGCGCAGTGGTGAGGCGAGCACACTCGTTGATCAACAAGGTCGCAGTATTCTGCCTTCCGTTGTTCACTATACGTCAGAGTCGTACACGACTGGTGATGAAGCTCGTGCAAATGCACAGACTGATCCTAAAAATACCATTATCTCGGTGAAGCGATTGATCGGTCGTTCATTGTCAGATATCCAACAGCGATACCCGTCTCTGCCATATCAGTTTGAAGAAAGTGATAATGGTCTGCCTGTGATTCTCACAGAACAAGGCAACAAGAACCCAATTCAAGTATCTGCAGACATTCTGCGAGCGCTAGGTCAACGTGCTGAGTCAACATTAGGTGGCGAGCTATCTGGTGCTGTAATTACCGTTCCAGCGTACTTCGATGATGCACAGCGTGCTGGTACGAAAGACGCGGCGCAACTTGCTGGTCTTCACGTGTTACGTCTTCTTAATGAACCCACTGCGGCAGCGATTGCCTACGGTTTGGATTCAGGTAAAGAAGGTGTTATCGCGGTTTACGACTTAGGTGGCGGTACGTTTGATATCTCAATCTTGCGCCTATCTAAAGGTGTTTTTGAAGTTCTAGCAACAGGCGGTGACTCTGCACTAGGCGGCGACGACTTTGATCACTTAGTAGCTGATTATTTTCAAGAGCAAATGGGCTTATCAGAGCTTACGGCAGAACAGAACCGTATTCTTCTTGATGCGGCAACAGAAGCAAAGATTGGCTTGTCTGAAGCAGAAAGTGTTGATGTTGAAGTGCTGGGTTGGTCTGGCTCATTAACTCGTGAAGAGTTTGAAGACATCATCAAGCCACTTGTGAAGAAAACATTGCTTTCATGCCGCCGTGCTTTGAAAGATGCAGAAGTTGACGCTGACGAAGTTCTAGAAGTCGTGATGGTGGGTGGTTCTACTCGTACATTGCTTGTCCGTGAAATGGTCGGTGACTTCTTCGGTCGCACGCCATTAACTAGCATTAACCCTGATGAAGTGGTTGCGATTGGCGCTTCAATTCAAGCGGACATTCTAGTTGGCAATAAGCCAGACTCTGAAATGCTACTGCTGGACGTTATTCCTTTATCGCTCGGTATTGAAACTATGGGTGGCTTGGTCGAAAAGATCATTCCTCGTAATACCACGATCCCTGTCGCTCGCGCGCAAGAATTTACCACGTTCAAAGACGGTCAAACTGCAATGACAGTACATACCGTTCAAGGCGAACGTGAAATGGTTGACGACTGTCGTTCACTGGCTCGTTTTGCTCTAAAAGGCATTCCACCAATGGCTGCAGGCGCGGCGCATATTCGAGTGACTTACCAAGTTGATGCTGATGGTCTGCTATCGGTTACAGCGATGGAGAAGAGCACGGGTGTTCAAGCTGAGATTCAAGTTAAGCCTTCTTACGGCCTAAGCGATGATGAAGTAGCGAACATGCTGAAAGACTCAATGACGTTCGCTAAAGAAGACATGCAAGCACGTGCTCTTGCTGAACAACGTGTAGAAGCGGATCGTGTGATCGAAGGCCTTATTGCTGCGATGCAAGCTGACGGCGACGAACTGCTTAACGAACAAGAAAAGCAGCAGCTGCTACAAGCGATTGAAACACTCATCGAAGTGCGCAATGGCGACAGCGCTGATGCCATTGAAGTAGAAATTAAGAATACCGACAAAGCGAGCCAAGACTTTGCTTCTCGTCGTATGGATAAATCAATTCGTGCTGCACTGTCAGGTCAGTCAGTCGATAATATTTAATAGTTAGAGAATAGATAAACATGCCAAAGATTATTGTTTTACCTCACGAAGATCTATGTCCAGAAGGCGCTGTTTTAGAAGCAAAAACTGGTGAGACGGTTCTTGATGTTGCATTGAAGGCCGGTATTGGTATTGAGCACGCATGTGAAAAATCGTGTGCATGTACAACATGTCACGTTGTGATTCGTGAAGGTTTCGATTCTTTAGAAGAGAGTGATGACCTAGAAGACGACATGCTAGATAAGGCATGGGGCTTAGAGATGGAATCTCGCCTTGGTTGCCAAGCAAAAGTGGCTAACGAAGATCTTGTAGTAGAGATTCCAAAGTACACATTGAACCTAGCGTCTGAAGATCACTAAGAACTTCTCTACAGTCATGGTGGTTTCGCCATGACTGAGATAACGGTTTAACAAAACTGGCCTAGAATATAGATCATAAAGGTGACCAAGCGTCGCTAATAAATATAAGGAAGTGTTATGAGCTTGAAGTGGATTGATTCGCGAGACATCGCAATTGAGCTATGTGATTTGTACCCAGATACTGATCCTAAAACGGTACGTTTTACCGACCTGCATCAATGGGTGCTAGACCTTGAAGAGTTTGATGACGAGCCTAATCACTCGAATGAAAAAATCTTAGAGGCTATTATTTTATGCTGGATGGATGAGATGGATTAATCCTCTCATCGAATGATTTGGTCGCGGGTTGGAACCACTCCAATATAAAACGCAGCCAAGTTAACAATTCTTACCAAAAAAAGCGGACCTTATGGTCCGTTTTTTTATCAAAATGACATTTTCCTCCTACATAATGCTAACATCAGTGCGCTAATAAAAAATAATCAGAATCACACACTCAAAGTGGTTCGTGACAAGGAGAAATCATGTCTACACAGATGTCAGTATTTTTAAGTCAAGAAGCTGCCCAGCCTCAGTGGGGAGCAAGAGCTATTTTATCGTTCTCAGAAGCGGGAGCGACAATTCACATTGGTGAAGGCCACGATTTAGGCGCGGTTCAACGTGCTGGTCGTACGCTTGACGGACAAGGTATCGCATTCGTTTCACTTCGTGGTGAAGGTTGGGATCTAGAAAGCGTTTGGGCTTTTTACCAAGGCTACCGTGGACCAAAGAAAAAGAATGCATTGGAATGGGATGCACTTTCAGAAGCCGATCAAGCTGAGCTAGAAGCTCGCATCCGTGCTACTGATTGGACGCGTGACATTATCAACAAAACCGCTGAAGAAGTGGCACCTCGTCAACTTGCGACAATGGCTGCTGAATACATCAAATCAGTGGCGCCAGCGGGCACAGTAAAAGCAAAAATCGTTAAAGACAAAGATCTCCTAACTGAAGGTTGGGAAGGCATCTACGCAGTAGGCCGTGGCTCTGAGCGTACATCAGCAATGCTGCAACTGGACTTCAACCCAACAGGCGACGAAAACGCGCCAGTGTTTGCTTGTCTAGTCGGTAAAGGTATTACTTTCGATTCAGGCGGTTACAGCATCAAACCCGGTCAATTCATGACAGCGATGAAGGCTGACATGGGCGGCGCTGCTACTATCACTGGTGGTTTAGGTCTAGCGATTGAACGCGGTCTGAACAAGCGCATCAAGCTTATCCTATGTTGTGCAGAGAACATGATCTCCGGTCGTGCATTGAAGCTTGGCGACATCATTACTTACAAAAATGGTAAGACAGTTGAGATCATGAACACCGATGCGGAAGGTCGTTTAGTTCTAGCTGATGGCCTGATGTATGCAAGTGCACAAAACCCTGAACTTATCATCGACTGTGCAACGCTAACTGGCGCGGCTAAAAATGCACTAGGTAACGACTACCACGCACTACTAAGTTTCGACGATGAGTTGTCTCACCAAGCACTAACGGCGGCAAATCAAGAGAAAGAAGGCCTATGGCCACTGCCTCTTGCTGATTTCCACCGTGGTATGTTGCCTTCAAACTTTGCTGATCTTTCAAACATCAGCACGGGCGATTACACGCCGGGTGCAAGTACAGCGGCTGCGTTCCTTTCTTACTTTGTAGATGACTACAAAAAAGGTTGGATTCACATGGATTGCGCGGGCACTTACCGTAAGTCAGCAAGTGACAAATGGGCGGCAGGCGCAACGGGTATGGGTGTTCGCACACTGGCTCGTCTTCTTGTTGACCAAGCAAAATAATAATAAGAGTGAGCGGTATTTCGGTACTGCTCACTCCTAAAGCTCAGATCGAAAGATCTCAGTAGTTTCAGTATTTAATAACAAAAAAATGAAGTGAAGGAATCCCTATGGCTCTAGAAAGAACGTTCTCAATTGTTAAGCCAGATGCAGTTAAGCGTAACCTTGTTGGTGAAATCTACCACCGTATCGAAAAAGCAGGCCTAGAAATTATTGCTGCTAAAATGGTTCGTCTTACTGAAGAGCAAGCGAGTGGCTTCTACGCAGAACATGAAGGTAAAGAATTTTTTGGTCCACTAAAAGAGTTCATGACTTCTGGTCCTATCATGGTTCAAGTGCTTGAAGGTGAAAACGCAATCGCTCGTTACCGTGAACTTATGGGTAAAACTAACCCAGAAGAAGCGGCGTGCGGCACTATTCGTGCTGACTACGCAATCAGCATGCGTTATAACTCAGTACACGGCAGCGACAGCCCTGAGTCTGCAGCTCGCGAAATCGAATTCTTCTTCCCAGAATCTGAAATTTGCCCGCGTCCAGCTCAATAATCGGCACAGCAAATCATTCTAAAGGCTTCACTTTGGTGAGGCCTTTTTTGTAAGTGTGTCTCGTCCTGAAATGTGTTTACACATTGAGGACGAATTATGACTACTTCAAATAATACCTACGTTAAGCGCACTCAGCGTGATTACACACTAGGCTTTAAATTACAGGTCGTCGCCGCTGTAGAAAGAGGCGATATGACATATAAACAAGCCCAAACCATTTATGGTATCCAAGGCCGTTCAACCGTTTTAACCTGGCTTCGAAAGCACGGTAAGATGAATTGGGCGCAAAATCCAAGGATGAATGTCATGAGCCAATCACCTAAGCCTAAAGAATCGCCTGCACAGAAAATAAAACGTCTTGAAAAAGAGTTGGAAGACGAAAAAATCAAGAACCTCTTCTTAAATAGAGTGGTTGATATCCTTGATGCTGAGCACGGAACCAGTCTCAGAAAAAAGTATCTAGCCAAGGAGCCAGAAGCCTTCAAAAGCAAGAAGGAATAAGTCTAGTTCGAGTATGTAGGCTTTGCGGCATAACAAGGCAGAGTGTTTATCAACGAGAAAAGCGAGCTCATCACCGTCGGTTAGAGCTTAAACCGATTAAAAAAATGGTGTTGGATATTAGGCGCTATATGCCTCGGGTTGGTACTAGGAAGCTCTATTTTTTAATAAAACCCAGACTACAAGAACAAGGTATCAAGTTAGGCCGAGATGCGCTTTTCAACTACTTACGCGCTGAGCGATTGTTGGTAAGACCTAAGCGTAGTTTTACAAAAACGACCAATAGTCGGCATTGGATGAAGAAACACCCGAACTTATTAAAGGACTACAAGCCATGTAGTCCAGAGAGTGTGTTGGTGAGCGATATAACCTATGTTCAATCTGATGAAGGAGTTCACTACCTATCATTGGTTACAGATGCTTTTAGCCGAAAAATAATGGGTTATGAGCTGAGTAATGAAATGAAAGCGACGGATGTCGTGAAAGCGCTAGATATGGCTATCAAAGAGCGTCGATATCATCATTCTTGTATCCATCATTCAGATCGTGGTCTACAGTATTGCTCAGGTGTATATCAAGATAAACTGAAAACTAGCGGCATAATGCCTTCGATGACAGATGGTTATGATTGCTACCAAAATGCCTTAGCAGAAAGAATAAACGGGATCCTGAAACAAGAGTTCTTACTTGATAGGTGTAAGAGTCTTGAGGAGCTTAAACGACTAGTAAAAGAGTCTATCAATATCTATAACAATATGAGGCCGCACCTCAGTCTCATGATGAAAACTCCAAATGAGGTGCATGAAAAAAGCCAACAGCTGGCGCTGTTGGCTTAGTAGAAATACTGTCAACGTATTTTAGGACGAGACAGTGGACTTTGCGTTCTCGATAATCAACTTAGTCGTCATTCCCGATAGCGACGGAGGAGTGTAATCGGGAATCTGAGCTTGTTATTGGAGATTCCAGATACCTCGTTCCTCGGTTCTGGAATGACGGGCTTTGAGGAACTCGTGACCTGATGGCGATGAATGGAAAGTTATTGAGTAAGTTTTAGCCATTCTCGATAGCGACGAAGGAGCGTAGTCGGGAATTTGAGTTTGTTATTGGAGATTCCAGATACCTCGTTCCTCGGTTCTGGAATGACGGGCTTTGAGGAATTCATGGCCCGATGACGATGAATGGAAAGTAATTGGGGGAGTCTTCACGTTATTCCCGGTAGTGACGAAGGAGTGTAGTCGGGAATCTGAGTTTGTTATTGGAGATTCCAGATACCTCGTCCCTCGGTTCTGGAATGACGGGATTTGAGTCGCTTGTGACCTGATAACGATGAATTGTGGGGGCTACAATCTCGTAGTAAATCTTACCGAGCTGTTGGAGATTATTTACGTCATTCCCGAAAGCGACGAAGGAGCGTAATCGGGAATCTTTTCTTTAAATTGGGTAATCTCAGGCCAATAAATAGAGTTGTTCAATTTTTAATCGCTTAACTTTGAATGTCTTAATAAACACAGGGTTTTACAGCGCTTGTTGAAGTTGCGTAAAGCCTGTACAATTCGCGCCCTTAATTATTGTTCCGTCATTGAGAGGCATCATGACCACAGCTAAAGTCAATCTACTCGATTTTGATCGTAAAGGTCTTCGTAAATTTTTCACAGAAGAACTGAATGAGAAAGCGTTTCGAGCAGAGCAAGTGATGAAGTGGATTTATCACTTCGGTGTCGATGACTTCGAACAGATGAACAACATCAACAAAAAACTGCGTGAAAAACTTCAACGTCGTTGTGAGATTGTTGCACCTGTTGTTTCTGAAGCTCAACACTCTTCAGATGGCACAATTAAATGGGCGATGAGCGTTGGCGACCAAGACGTTGAAACGGTATACATCCCAGATGGTGACCGTGCGACGCTGTGTGTATCTTCACAAGTTGGTTGTGCACTTGAATGTAAGTTCTGCTCTACAGCTCAACAAGGCTTCAACCGTAACCTAAAAGTTTCAGAGATTGTTGGCCAAATCTGGCGTGCATCTCGTGAAATCGGCCTAGAGAAAGAAACAGGTCGTCGTCCAATTACTAACGTCGTAATGATGGGTATGGGTGAGCCTCTATTAAACATGAAGAACCTAATGCCATCATTAGAAATCATGCTTGATGACCTAGGCTTCGCACTGTCTAAGCGTCGTGTAACTGTATCAACTTCTGGTGTTGTTTCTGGCCTTGACCAAATGACTGACAACATCGATGTGGCACTGGCTATTTCTCTACACGCGCCAAACGATGAACTTCGTAGCCAAATCATGCCGATCAACGATCGTTGGGATATTCAAGACTTCCTAGCGTCTGTTCGTCGTTATATTGCATCTTCAAATGCTAACCGCGGTAAAGTAACGGTTGAGTACGTGCTATTGGATCATGTGAATGACGATATGGACCACGCTCGTGAACTTGCTGAGCTAATGAAAGATACGCCATGTAAGATCAACCTGATTCCATTTAACCCTTACCCGGGTTCGCCATACAAGAAACCAAGCAACTCTCGTATTGACCGCTTCCAAAAAACGCTGATGGAATACAACTACACAGTAACCGTTCGTAAGACTCGTGGTGATGATATTGATGCCGCATGTGGTCAGTTAGTTGGTGATGTGATTGATAGAACCAAACGTACCAAAATGATCAAAGCAGCCTCAGAAGCGAACTTGATTGCCGGTGGTGTGATTGAAGTAAAAGCGGTATAAAACGCGAATTGAACCTAAACAAGCCAGAAGTCTTACTTCTGGCTTGTTGCTTTTCTGGGGTATGGTTTTTCGATTTTTGGACTTCTTGCCCACGCTTTCTTACATTTTTCGTCAAATTTTGGACAAAACCATGAGCTGACGGTAAATTTTGTTTAAAGTGTTTTTGCCTTGTAATGGCATTAGCTTATGATTAACTAATCTTAAATTAATTTAAGTGCTCGCTTGCTACTGATCATCAATATGTCTATTTAGGTTGGCTACTTGATAAACTAGCTTCCTGAGAAGGTCATCCATAACAATATGCGTGACATTCGTCTTTAAGGGTTGATGATTTAGGTAACAGGAAAAATTCCACATAAAGTGGGTTGTTAGATTGAGCTTAAACGACAATAAAAACCGCTCTCGTCAACCTGCGATAATACTTTAGAAGTTCACTCTCTATGAACACAGAACACGAAACACAAACGCAAGAAACGATTGCTCCTGCTTTAGAAGCGGGAACGCTGCTTAAGAATAAGCGCGAATCTCTTGGTTTAACGCAAAAGCAGATTTCAGATCGCCTGAAACTTCGTATTACGTTGATCCAGCAAATAGAAGAAAACCAATTCGAATCAGATCAAGTAGCAACGTTCATGCGTGGCTACATTCGTTCGTACGCAAAATACGTCAATCTTGATGAAAAAGTGGTACTGAACGCGCTTCATCATGCTGGTGATGCTCAACATCAAGAACAAGAAATGCTGAGCTTCTCTCGTAAAACAAAGACCGAGAAGCACAACAGCCGCATTATGATCCTTACTTGGAGCATTTTTGCTGTAATTGCTGGTATCTCTTCACTTTGGTGGTGGCAGAACCAACAACAAGACACGCTATCTCAATCTCTAGTGAATACTGAAAGTTCAGAAGAGCTCGCTGTAGAAGAGTCACTTGATCCTGAATTTGCTTCTTTAGAAGTGATTGAAGCGGGGCAAAACGACGCTGCTGCCTCTGTTATTGAAGACACTGAAGGCCTTACTGCAATCAGTGACGCGGCAGTTACTTCAGAGGCCTTAACGCAAGCTGATGAGACCTACGCACAATCAGCGACAGAAACCACAGCTGTAGTTGCTGCTGAGCCAGAAGCGGTTGAAGCAGACGCTGCTCCTGAAGCTGTAGCGAACGAGTTAGTGATGCAGTTCTCTGCTGATTGCTGGATCCAAGTAAAAGATGCAACGGGTAAAACCTTGTCGACTGGCATCAAAAAAGCAGGTCAGTCATTAAATCTATCAGGAACTGCGCCATATAAAGTGATTCTAGGTGCGCCAGAGGGCGTATCAATGACATTTGCAAGTGAACCTGTCGACCTTTCTGGGTATACTTCAGGCAAAGTAGCCAGAATAACCTTACCTTAGAGTTAATATGCAACACGAATCTCCTATTATTCGTCGCAAATCAACCCGTATTTATGTGGGTGATGTGCCGATCGGTGATGGTGCACCAATTGCTGTGCAATCCATGACCAACACAAGAACAACAGATGTAGCCGCGACCGTTGCTCAAATTCGAGCTTTGGAAAAAGTTGGCGCTGATATCGTTCGCGTATCTGTACCGACTATGGATGCCGCTGAAGCCTTTAAGCTAATCAAGCAGCAGGTTTCTGTTCCTTTGGTTGCTGACATTCACTTCGACTACCGTATTGCTCTTAAAGTGGCAGAGTACGGCGTTGACTGTCTGCGTATCAACCCAGGTAACATCGGTAACGAAAGCCGTATCCGCTCAGTTGTTGATTGTGCACGCGATATGAATATTCCGATTCGTATTGGTGTTAACGGTGGTTCTCTTGAGAAAGAGATCCAAGAGAAATACACAGAACCTACAGCAGAAGCACTTGTTGAATCTGCAATGCGTCACGTAGATATCCTAGACCGTCTGAACTTTGATCAATTTAAAGTCAGCGTTAAGGCTTCTGATGTATTCCTAGCCGTCGGTTCTTACCGTTTGCTGGCTAAGCAGATTGATCAGCCGCTTCACCTTGGTATTACCGAAGCGGGGGGTGCACGTGCTGGTGCAGTTAAGTCGTCTGTTGGTCTAGGTATGCTTCTTTCTGAAGGTATCGGCGATACGCTACGTATCTCGCTAGCTGCTGATCCAGTTGAAGAGATCAAAGTTGGCTTTGATATTCTTAAATCTTTGCGCATTCGCTCGCGTGGCATTAACTTCATTGCGTGCCCGAGCTGTTCACGTCAAGAGTTCGATGTTATTAACACCGTTAATGCCCTTGAAGAGCGCCTAGAAGACGTTATCACACCAATGGATGTATCAATCATCGGTTGTGTGGTTAACGGCCCTGGTGAAGCTGAAGTGTCTCACTTAGGCTTAGCGGGTAGTGCACGTAAGAGTGCCTTCTACGAAGACGGTAAGCGTCAGAAAGAGCGTTTTGACAACGATGACCTTGTCGATAAACTTGAAGCGAAGATCCGAGCAAAAGCGTCAGTGCTTGATAAAGCAAATCGCATTGATGTAGAAAACTTAGAAGATTAATACAACGCGATGGGGTGTGATTGTCTATTCGCATTAACACCTGGTCGTGAGAAATTACGGAATAAATACTGTGGCTAAAAATATCCAAGCAATTCGAGGCATGAACGACTGCCTTCCAACTCAATCACCACTGTGGCAGAAAGTAGAAAGCGCAGTTAAAAACGTGGTGAGCGCATACGGTTACAACGAAGTACGTATGCCAATCGTTGAAGAAACGAACCTATTTAGCCGTGCGGTTGGTGAAGAGACTGACGTTGTTTCTAAAGAAATGTACACCTTTGATGACCGTAATGGCGATAGCCTAACGCTGCGTCCAGAAGGCACAGCAGGTTGTGTACGTTCATGTATTCAAAACAGCCTTATCAACCGTGATGAACAGCGCCTATGGTACATGGGTCCAATGTTCCGTCACGAGCGTCCTCAAAAAGGTCGTTACCGTCAATTCCACCAATGTGGTGTGGAAGTGTTTGGCCTAGACGGTCCAGATGTAGACGCAGAACTTATCATGATGACAGCACGTCTATGGCGTGAGCTAGGTATCGATAAGCACGTTCGCCTAGAGCTGAACTCAATCGGTTCTCAAGAAGATCGCGTAAGCTACCGCACTGCGTTAGTGGCATTCCTTGAGCAACACATCGATGTGCTAGATGAAGACTGCAAACGTCGCATGCACACCAACCCGCTTCGTGTACTAGATACTAAGAACCCAGACGTTCAAGCTATCTTAGGTGACGCCCCTCGACTATCTGAATATTTAGGTGAAGAGTCGAAGCAACATTTTGCTGGTTTGTGTGAACTTCTTGACGCAGTTGGTATCGAATACCAAGTTAATGAACGTCTAGTACGTGGCCTAGATTACTACAACCGCACTGTATTTGAGTGGATCACTGACAGTCTTGGTGCACAAGGTACAGTATGTGGCGGTGGCCGTTACGATGGTCTTGTTGAGCAACTAGGCGGCAAAGCGACCAATGCGGTTGGTTTCGCAATGGGTCTAGAGCGTTTGGTTCTGATGATGGAAACGCTAGAGCTAACAGAAGTTCGCCGTAGCGTTGATGTTTACGTAGTTGCTGCTGGCGAAGGTACGATGATCGCGGGCATGCAGTTAGCGAATCAATTACGCGACACCGTTGAAGGCGTGCGTGTAATGAACCACTTCGGTGGTGGTAACTTCAAGAAGCAATTCAAACGTGCTGACAAAGTAGGTGCTGTTGTAGCGCTTGTACTTGGTGAGAACGAAGTTGCTGACAATACAGTAGTGCTAAAAGATTTGGTTGGCGGCGAGCAAGAAACCGTGTCTCAAACGGAAGTTGCAGAGAAAGTTGCTGCGCTAATCTAATTAGCCCTTGAGCAAACGCTCATAATGAATACTAACGTCAGCACTATGCTGGCGTTTAAAGAATTTAAAGAGGACAGGAAGTGGAACTTTACGATAGCGAAGAGCAACAGGTTGAAGCCATTAAAGATTGGTGGAAAGAGAACGGTAAAGCCGTAATCTTTGGTGCGGTTATTGGTTTAGGTGGTCTATTTGGCTGGCGCTATTACCAAGATTCAGTAGTTGAAGCGCGTGAAGCAGCTTCAGAAAGCTACACTTCTGTAATTTCAGCTCTTGATGTTAAGGGCGTTGATGCTCAATCTGATATTCAAGCTTTCATCGACGCAAACAAAGACGCTGAGTACTCAGTACTTGCTGCTATGCAACTAGCAAAAATACAAGTACAAGCAGGCGATCTAGCGGCGGCACTTGAACAGCTAGAGTGGGCAAAATCGGCAACTAAGGACGCGGCACTTGCGCCACTACTTACTTACCGTGTTGCACGTATCAAAGCTGAGCAAGGTGAATTTGACGCAGCATTGACTGACCTTGCTGCAATGACAGACGAATCTTGGAAAGGCCGTGTTGCTGAATTACGCGGTGATATTTCACTTCGTAAAGGCGACACTGACGCAGCATACAGTGCTTACACAGAAGCACAGCAAGCTGTTGATGCTAGCCAAACGCTTCAAATCAAACTTGACGACCTAGCTAAATAAGGCGCTTTGAATGAAGAAGATGTTTCCAAAAGCGGCGTTATGTGCGATTGCTCTTGGCCTACTAGCTGGCTGTGCAGGTGAAGAAGACACCGTAATCATGGCTCCAGTACCAACAGTAAACAGCGAGTTCACTCCTAAACAGGAATGGTCTACGTCGGTTGGTGATGGTGTTGGTCACTACTTTTCAAAACTAACGCCTGAATTGGCTTACGACAAAGTGTTTGTTGCAAGCCGTGAAGGTCTCGTTAAGGCGCTTGATCCTGAAACAGGTAAAGAGCTGTGGAAAGTGGATCTTGAGAAAGAAGTACTGGCTCGTTTGTCAGGCGGCTTAACCGCTGCTTACGGCAAGGTGTTTGTAGGTTCTGAAAATGGCGAAGTGATCGCGATGGACGAATCGACAGGTGAAGAACTGTGGCGTGTATCAGTGAACGGTGAGGTGCTTGCATCTCCTGCGACTGAAAGCAACATGGTACTGATTCACACCAGTCGCGGAATGATGATCGCATTAGACCAAGAAAGCGGCGAACAGAAGTGGACAATCAGCACTGAAGTTCCAAGCCTAACACTGCGTGGCGACAGCACACCTGTTGCGGTTTCTGGCGGTGTATTCTGGGGCACGGCAAATGGTCGTTTAGCAGCTGCTATCGTAGACCGTGGTCAGCTTATTTGGCAACAGCCAGTAGGTACGCCAAAAGGTGCTACGGAAATTGATCGCTTGGTGGATGTTGATGCATCACCAATTGTTCTTGGCGGCACTCTGTATACCGTAGGTATCAATGGTCAGCTTATCGCTATCGATCTTCGTTCTGGTAAGCCAGTTTGGAAGCGTAACTACTCGTCTGCGATTGATTTAGCAAGTGACGGTAGTCGCTTGTTCGTTGTTACCGACAAAGACCATGTGGTAGCGGTTGATGCGCGTAGTGGTACTGAACTTTGGAGCACTCCATTGTTAGAAAACCGCTTACTGACAGCACCTGCTATTATTAATGGTTATGTAGTCGTGGGTGACACCGAAGGTTATCTGCACTGGTTAGATCGTTCATCGGGTGAGTTTGTTGCTCAACAGCTCGTCGATGATAGCGGCTTTGCGGTTGCACCAATTGAATTACCTGAAGGCTACTTAGTGACGACTCGCAATGGCGATGTAAAGAAACTAACGATTAGCCAATAAAAGCGTGATATAATTCACAGTCGGCTCCTGGTTGGTAACAGCCAGGAGCCGTTTTGTTGTTAAAAATTAATAAACCGTGTGGTTATAGGTAAGAGTTTAAACTTGCGAACAAGTGCTTACCTATAACTACATTTAGAGAAGAAATTGTAGAGGTTGTTATGGTACCTGTTGTTGCTCTAGTAGGGCGTCCGAACGTAGGTAAATCTACGTTATTTAACCGATTGACTCGAACTCGTGATGCATTGGTTGCGGATTTCCCTGGCTTAACGCGTGACCGTAAATACGGCCATGCTCATTTTAGCGAGCATGACTTTATTGTTATTGACACTGGCGGTATCGACGGTACTGAAGAAGGTGTTGAAACTAAAATGGCTGAACAGTCGCTAGCGGCGATTGATGAAGCTGATGTTGTTCTATTTATGGTAGATGGCCGTGCTGGTCTAACACCATCTGACGTTGCGATTGCTAAGCACCTTCGTCAGCTAGAAAAGCCTTCAATGCTAGTAGTAAACAAGGTTGACGGTATCGACCCTGATGCTGCAAGTGCTGACTTCTGGCAACTAGGCGTAGAAGACATGTATCAAATCGCAGCTGCGCACGGTCGTGGTGTAACAGCGCTGATTGATCTTGCTCTTAACCCGTTCGCAGAAGCGCTAAAAGCGGAAAATGGCGAAGTAAGCGATTTAACTGAGTTTGAAGACGAAGAAGAAGAGCAGGTTGAATTCACAGAAGAAGAAGCTGAAGAAGAATTCAAGCGTCTTCAAGATCAACCTATCAAGCTAGCGATCATTGGTCGTCCTAACGTAGGCAAATCAACACTAACTAACCGTATTCTTGGTGAAGAGCGTGTGGTTGTTTACGATATGCCTGGTACGACTCGTGACTCTATCTACATCCCAATGCAGCGTGACGAGCGTGAATACGTTCTGATCGATACTGCGGGTGTTCGTCGTCGTAAGAATATCAACGAAACAGTAGAGAAGTTCTCAGTAGTTAAAACGCTGAAAGCGATTGAAGATGCGAACGTTGTATTGTTGCTTATTGATGCTCGTGAAAACATCTCTGACCAAGATCTAAGCTTGTTGGGCTTTGCATTGAACGCAGGTCGTTCAATCGTGATTGCAGTAAACAAGTGGGATGGCCTAGATAACGACGTTAAAGAGCGCGTTAAGAAAGAACTAGACCGCCGTTTAGGTTTCGTTGATTTCGCACGTATTCACTTTATCTCTGCACTTCACGGTACAGGAGTTGGTCACTTGTTTGAGTCTGTTCAAGAGGCTTACAAGTCAGCGACGACTCGTGTTGGTACTTCTGTTCTAACTCGTATCATGAAGATGGCAACTGATGATCACCAACCGCCTATGGTTCGTGGTCGTCGTGTGAAACTGAAATACGCGCACGCTGGTGGCTATAACCCACCGATTATCGTTATCCACGGTAACCAAGTACGTAACTTGCCAGATTCATACAAACGATTCTTGATGAACTACTACCGTCGTTCACTAGAGATTATGGGTACACCAATTCGCATTCAATTCCAGAACAGCGAGAACCCATTTGAAGCGAAGACTAACAAGCTGACAATCTCTCAAGAGCGCAAACGTAAGCGTATGATGAGCATGGTTAAAGGCCGTAAATAGTCCTTTCCAATAGATTTGATACCCGAGCCTGTCTCGGGTATTTTTTTAAGCAAAATTCACGTTAATCCATAACGGCACATTCTTGTTTCGCTGTGGCTTAACGAATCAGACTAGATTCCAAAAGAAGAACGATATGACCACTAGCGATTTGATTACACAAGCTGAAGCAATCACGCCAACCATTACTCAATTCTGTCATCAAGCTTGGCAACTGACGGCGAAAGCGTTGTATGTAGAAAGCGACAGCAGCAAAACCTACCTGATCACTGATGTGACGCCTTTTCACCCTGTCAGTCATATTTGGCCTGATCATCCGGCAGACCAAGGTTTTGTGACTGTTGGTGACGTTCAATATCCAGTGGAAGAGTGCCTTGTTGGTGCAATAGAACAATCTACTGGCAAGCTTTATATCGCAGCAGATATTCCTGTTAAACGTGATACGGAAGGTTGGGCGTTTGTGGTAGTCCACCAACTGCCTGCATTTGCTTCTATGATTAATGTTAACGACGAAGTGGTGTTGTCGGTAGATAAAGCGTATCAAGCAAGCTTGAGTCGTGGTCACAGTGCGGGTCACATTGCTTTCTTAGCGTTGAATAAAGTATTGGCTGAGAGCTACTGGCGCAAAGATGCCGACAGAAAGGATCCGCTCGGTAGCTACGACTTTAATAGTTACGCACAAGTGACCAGCTTTGTGACTCCTGAGCTATGTACTGATAAGTATCGTTTGGGTAAAACGCTGAAGAAGCGCGGCTTGAACGTTGCAGACATGCTTGCAAACCTTGAAGGTATCGAAGCCGACATTAACCAGATGATTTCAGGCTGGCTCGCACAATCGACGCCTGTCGTGATGAGACTGGAAGGTGAGGCACTCACTGACTCTCGTTACTGGGAATGGCAACTGGATGCTGAGACGCTGGTGTCGATTCCGTGTGGTGGTACTCACATCGAGAACACCTCAGAGCTTAATGCATTATCGGTTAAATTAACCCAGTTAGATGACCAGCACATTGAAATGCTGACGCATGTAATTCGATGATTTAGGTTACAGATCGAAATGGCTTGTGCTGTTTATCCTGTTTTAATATGTCACTTTTAATATAAATGACTATTTAAAATTGAAATGCAGCACATGTAACTTATGCTTTCGGTGTGTGGTGATATAAATATTCTTTTTGGGGTAGATCGCTGATCAAAATAGATAAAGCGAAAGATCAACCTATGATCTTCGGTTGTGTGTGGTACTAAGTTAGTGTGTTATTATTAACCAATAACAAGCTTGCATAAGAACAGGCTGTACCCAATTACATAATTGAAAGCTTTAGTGAATGGAACAACAATTTTTATTAGAAGGCCACCGAGCAGTCAATAGTTTGCTTCGGAAGCTTGCCCTTGGGATGGATCGCAAGGACTTAAACCACAAGATCATTCAGCTTACTGAGCAGCTTTTTGGTCAGCGTATGGCTTCAATCTTACTGCTCAACTCCGAGTCAAATACTCTGCATCTTGAATATGCCCCGAATCTACCTGATTTTTATAATCAACAGATAGAAGGGGTAGGCATTGGTGCCGGGATTGGTTCTTGTGGTGAGGCGGCGGCGCTTAAAAAAGCCGTCATGATCTCCAATATTAATACACACCCCAATTGGGCACCTTTCTTAGCTTTAACTAATCAAGCCAATCTTCATGCGTGTTGGTCGGTGCCAATCATCTCTTCACATGGTCATGTGTTAGGTACCTTCGCGATTTACAGCCAATATGTTTCTGAACCCCATGAGTTTGAACTAGAGATCCTAGAGCTATTAGCGTCTCTTTATTCAGTCGCACTCGAGAAGTATGAGTTAGAGAATCAACTCAACTTCTTTGCCAACCGCGACTCTCTGACACACAGCTTGAATCGTCGAGCCTTATTGAGAGAAGCCGAGCAAGTGTTAACCAAGCGCTGTTTTGCACAAAAGGTGATGGCGTGCTTGTTTGTTGATGTCGATAAATTCAAATCAATCAACGATACCTATGGTCATAGCTTTGGTGATGATGTGCTGTTAGCGGTTGCCAAAGTGCTGGAAGAGGCGACCACAGCCTGTGCCAAGATCGGGCGTTATGGTGGTGATGAGTTTGTGGTGTTCTCTTGCTTTGACGATCAAGAAAGCGTGCTTAACTTTTATCGAAGCTTAGAAAGAACCTTGGAACAGGCTCTCTATATCAACGACACTCAATTTGCGGTCAGTGTAGGGCTTTCTTACGAGAAAGATCCTGAGTCGTTAGAAGCTTTGATCGCACAAGCTGATAAGAACATGTACCAAATCAAGCAAGCTAAGTCTCAGCAGTAGTAGATTGTCAAAATAGTAGTGAATTAGGAAATGCTAATGAGTGAAAATATCTGCCCTAAGTGCCAGTCAGAGTTAGGCTGGGATGGTAAGTATCACTGTGAAAGTTGTCAGGCTCACTTTACCAAAGTTGGGTTCTGCCCAGAGTGCAGCAGCCAACTAGAGAAGCTTCAAGCCTGTGGTGCTGCCAGCTATTTTTGTAATGCTGATTGTAACGAGCTTAAATCTAAGTCGAGAGTAAAATTCGAGTTCCAAGCTGCGGACTAGCTTGAAAGCTATAAGATTCAGTATCGCAATCCATACAATTTAATAGAGGCCTAATACCTATGTATTGGGCCTTTTTTATATCCATTGTGCGGTTGTGTCTCATCTTGGTTCATTCTTATCGTCGCTGCACCAGTATGAAACATAGTTACATTATTGCTATGCACGCTATTGGTGTGAATGGTTTTTTAGTTCCATTAATACAATGACTTATAATTTTAATGGTTAATTTTTAAGTTTGGCACTCTTCTTGTAACTCTGTAATTGAATAACAAAAATACAATTATGGAGTACTATCATGAACAAGGTGTTCAATTTATCGCTAGCTGCACTGTGTACAACACTTTCATTTTCTTCTGCATCTGTGCTTGCGGCTGATGAGACCATCAAGGTCGGCGTTCTACATTCACTGTCTGGCACCATGGCGATCAGTGAAACCACGCTAAAAGATACCGTGCTAATGCTCATCGAAGAGCAGAACAAAAAAGGCGGTTTGCTGGGTAAAAAGCTAGAGCCTGTGGTTGTTGACCCTGCATCAAACTGGCCGCTATTTGCAGAAAAAGCGCGTGAGCTTATCGAAAAAGAGAAGGTCGATGTGGTCTTCGGTGGTTGGACATCGGTATCACGTAAATCCATGCTGCCGGTATTTGAAGAGCTTAACAGCATCCTCTTCTATCCAGTTCAATATGAAGGTGAAGAGTCGTCTAAAAACGTTTTCTACACCGGCGCTGCGCCAAACCAACAAGCAATTCCTGCTGTGGATTACTTGATGGAAGAGCTTGAAGTCGAACGTTGGGTACTCGCGGGTACGGATTACGTTTACCCACGTACGACCAACAAGATCCTTGAAGCCTACCTAAAAGATAAAGGTGTCGCAGAAGAAGACATCATGATCAACTATACGCCATTTGGTCACTCTGATTGGCAGTCTATTGTTTCAGACATAAAAAAGTTCGGCGAAGCAGGTAAGAAAACCGCAGTGGTTTCTACTGTGAACGGCGATGCGAACGTACCTTTCTACAAAGAGCTTGGCGCTCAAGGCATTTCATCTGAAGACATTCCAGTTATTGCATTCTCTGTTGGTGAAGAAGAATTGTCAGGTATGGATACTGAACCACTGGTTGGTCACCTAGCGGCTTGGAACTACTTCATGAGTGTTGATACCGAAGCCAATGAAGAGTTCGTTGAAACGTGGCAGTCATTCATCAAGAGTGAAAAGCGTGTTACCAACGATCCAATGGAAGCGCACTATGTTGGCTTCAACATGTGGGCGCAAGCGGTAACCAACGCGGGCACAACCGATCCTGAATCTGTACAAGATGCCCTGATTGGCGTGTCTGTTCCTAACCTTTCTGGCGGCTACTCTACCATGCTGCCAAACCACCACATCACTAAACCTGTCCTGATCGGTGAAATCCAAGACGATGGTCAATTTGATATCGTGTGGGAAACAACAGGCCTTGTTGCAGGTGATGCTTGGTCTAGTTACCTACCTGAATCAGCGAAGCTTTTCTCTAGCTGGTCTAAGCCATTCTCATGTGGTGCGTTTAACGTCGAAACCAAGAAGTGTTCTGGCGGTAACTAGAGCGTTAATTTAGGAATATTGAGCCTTCTTGTTTGGGAAGAGCGCCTCTGTTTAAGAGGTGAAGCAAACGGAAGGCTCATCGTTTCAACTAACAATAATTCTCCACATGTCCACTGAGCAAAAATAACAATATCTAGCTCGGTGGGTTAAGGAAGCAGGGATGAAAAACGTATTGAACGTATTTAAGGCGCTATTGCTTATGGCAGTCAGTGCTCAGTTGGCTTTTGCTGGAATAACGGATGAAGCTAGCTTTACCAAGGCGCTAGTTGGTAAGAAAACATCGGATAAAGAATTGGCTATCGATTGGGTTATTGAGACACAAGCGGAAGACGTGTCGAAACCTATTTTGGATGGCTGGTTAAACGGAAATCTCTATTACTTTAATGACAAACAGAGCGAGCAATATAAACAGCTCTACTTGATTCAAAGCATTAAAACGGCAACTTCAGCTCAGTCGGTGTGGGATGAATCAAGCCTCAGTATCGAGAATGCTCGGCAGTTTAAGAAGGTTCGCGTGAACAACAAGCTTCGCGGGATCTTGCGTGGGGAAATTGCTTCGATTGGACTGAACAGCAGTAATCCAGACGTGCGTTATAAAGCGGTTCTGGATCTACTCGGCACTAAAGATTCTGACATCATCGATCGTTTATCTGTACTTAGAACCAGCGAATCTGATGGCAAAGTCGCTGAGTTGATGGACTTGTCGTTAGCCATTTTCACCTCTCTTGATAAGAGCGCCACGATTGAAGATCGCGTGGCTTCGATTGACCGAGTCGGTGACTTCAAACATTCAGTGGTACTCAAAACCTTAAATCAATTGCTCAACAGCGAACAAGACTCAAAAGTATTGGCAGCGGCAGAGCGTGCGATGGACGATTATCAACAGAGCCAAGCACTTTACTCGGGTGTTGAGACCGTATTCTTCGGCTTGAGTTTGGGTTCTGTGTTGGTGCTGGCTGGCATAGGCTTGGCGATTACCTTTGGTGTGATGGGCGTTATCAACATGGCTCATGGCGAGCTGATCATGATTGGCGCATACACCACCTATGTATTGCAACTGCTAATGCCGAACCACATCGGTTTAGCGCTGATTCTCTCTATTCCGGCAGCGTTTATTGTGTCTGGCTTAGTGGGCATTGCGATAGAGCGCAGCGTGATTCGTCACCTTTACGGTCGCCCATTGGAAACCTTGCTTGCGACCTTCGGTATTAGCTTGATCTTGCAGCAAGCCGTTCGTTCTATTTTCTCTCCTTTGAACCGTTCAGTAAGCACACCTGAATGGATGTCTGGTGCACTTCAATTGAATCCAATGTTGTCTCTGACCTACAACCGCTTATACATCATCTTGTTCTGTGGTTTGGTGTTTATGGGCTTGTTGATGGTTCTGAAAAAGACGCCACTAGGTTTACAGGTTCGTGCGGTTTCTCAAAACCGTGGTATGGCGCGTGCGATGGGTATTCGATCTGAAAGAGTTGATGCGATGACCTTTGGCTTAGGTTCTGGCGTGGCGGGTGTCGCAGGTGTGGCACTGTCTCAATTGACTAACGTTGGCCCTAATATGGGGCAAGCGTACATCATCGATTCTTTCATGGTGGTGGTGTTCGGCGGAGTCGGCAACTTGTGGGGAACACTCGTCGCAGGTCTGAGTCTTGGCTTGTTCAATAAGATCTTAGAGCCATGGGCTGGCGCAGTACTCGCCAAGATTCTAGTACTGGTTTTCATCATTCTATTTATTCAAAAACGCCCACGCGGATTGTTCCCGCAACGTGGTCGTGCGGCTGAAGGTTAAGGACAACATCATGCAGTCTAAATCATTTGTACTTTCGGCAATGCGTGGTGATAAAGGTGGCCAACTGACCATCCTTGCCATTCTTGCGGCCGTGATTCTTATTCCACTGGCTAACACCATGTTGCCAAGTGGGCACCCGCTTCATGTTGAGACCTTCACTATCTCACTAATGGGCAAATACCTAAGCTATGCGATGTTGGCGTTGGCGCTCGATCTGGTGTGGGGCTATCTCGGCATATTAAGTCTAGGCCACGGTGCTTTCTTTGCGCTTGGCGGTTATGCCATGGGTATGTACTTAATGCGCCAGATTGGTGACCGTGGGGTCTATGGTGATCCAATCCTACCTGACTTTATGGTGTTCCTTGATTGGTCAGCGTTGCCGTGGTTTTGGCAGGGCTTCGATCAGTTCTGGTTTGCTTGTCTGATGGTGGTGTTGGTACCGGGCGCATTGGCTTACTTGTTCGGTTATTTAGCTTTCCGATCTCGCGTGTCTGGGGTTTACCTTTCGATCATGACCCAAGCGTTAACTTACGCCTTGATGTTGGCGTTCTTCCGTAATGAGATGGGCTTTGGTGGCAACAACGGACTGACAGATTTCAAAGATATCATCGGCCTGAGTTTACAGAGTGACGCGGTCAAGATTGGTTTGTTTGTCGCGACGGGTATCTCGCTCATCTTAAGTTATATCGCGTGTCGCATGGTAGTGACCAGTCGATTAGGGCGTGTGGCATTGGCGATTCGTGATACCGAGTCTCGCACTCGCTTTATGGGTTACGACGTCGATGGCATTAAGCTATGGGTATTTGTTTTGTCTGCGGTTATCGCGGGTATTGCTGGTGCTTTATATGTTCCTCAAGTCGGCATCATCAACCCGGGAGAGTTTGCGCCGCTTAACTCGATTGAGATTGTGGTTTGGGTTGCTTTAGGCGGTCGTGCCACTCTGTTTGGGGCCATTGTTGGTGCGCTGATCATCAACTACGCCAAGAGCTGGTTTACGGTTGAATTCCCAGAGGTGTGGTTATTCGCTCTCGGTGGTTTATTCGTTCTTTCAACCATGTACTTCCCACAAGGTGTGATTGGCTTTGTCAGTGAAAAGTGGCAAAAGTTACGCAAGGCATCGAATTCAAAAGGCGAAGGACAAGATCAGGATGATCAACATAAAGGCAAGGAGGCAATCGCATGACCACATTTAACAGCGTAAAGGAATCCGTTCAGGCGTTCACTCGTCGAGACGAAGTTTTTGATTACCTTAAACCCGATGTTCATCCTGCCATCGATACCCGTCACAACGTGTTGTTGTACGTGGAAGGCGTCAATAAAAGCTTCGATGGTTTCCAAGCGATAAACGATCTAAATCTCTATATCAAGGAGGGTGAACTGCGCTGCATCATCGGTCCTAATGGCGCAGGCAAAACGACCATGATGGACATCATCACCGGGAAAACTAAACCAGATACTGGCGAAGTGTGGCTAGGTTCGAACATCAATCTACTCAAGATGAATGAAGCTGAAATTGCTAACGCAGGCGTTGGGCGTAAGTTCCAAAAGCCGACCGTGATTGAATGTTTAACTGTGTGGCAGAACCTTGAATTAGCCATGGCAGGTGATCGCTCGGTGTGGGCAACTTTCACTGCCGTGATGTCTGGCGAGCAGAAAGACAAACTGACCTCGGTACTAGAGCTTATTCACCTTAAAGACGAAGCGGCCAACTTAGCGGGCAACCTGTCTCACGGTCAGAAACAGTGGTTAGAGATCGGTATGTTGCTGATGCAAAACCCTAAGTTACTCTTAGTCGATGAACCCGTGGCAGGTATGACTCACCAAGAGATGGATCGAACCTCTGAGTTACTCAACTCACTGGCAGGTAAGCACTCAGTGGTCGTGGTTGAACACGATATGGATTTCGTTCGTTCGATTGCTAGCCATGTCACCGTGCTTCATCAAGGTCACGTGTTGGCAGAAGGCACCATGGACCAAGTGCAGGCTCACCCTGAAGTTAAACAAGTTTATCTCGGAGAATAGGATGTTAGAGGTTAAATCAGTTAATCAATATTACGGTGAGAGCCACACCTTATGGGATTTGGATATGCAGATCCCTGAAGGTAAATGCACGGTGTTAATGGGGCGTAATGGCGTCGGTAAAACCACCTTGCTGCAATGCATCATGGGGTTGGTTAAGGTTGAAAGCGGCGACATATCCTTATCGGGCGAGTCACTTTTGAAAACCGATGCCGAGGATCGTTCTCGCCAAGGGATCGGTTATGTACCGCAAGGTCGTCAGATATTCCCGATGCTCACCGTTCAAGAAAACCTAGAGGTCGGCCTACCGATTCGAGAGAAGGGCGATCGTAAGATCCCCGAATTCATCTTCGATATCTTCCCTGTCTTGAAAGAGATGCTGCATCGCCGTGGTGGTGACTTATCGGGTGGTCAGCAGCAACAGCTTTCGATTGGTCGTGCGCTGGTGGTTAATCCCAAGCTATTGATCTTGGATGAGCCGACGGAAGGGATTCAACCCAATATTGTGCAAGAGATTGGCGATATCATTCGCATGCTCAACGAGAAGATGGGACTTACAGTTCTGTTGGTTGAGCAGAAGCTGCCATTTGCAAGAAAGGTCGGTGACCGTTTTTGTATTCTCGACCGTGGACGTCAGGTGGCTGAAGGTGAAATGACAGGGCTCGATGAGTCCTTGATTAAGGAGTACCTAACCGTATGAATTCTCTCTTTTCTCCGAATGAAGTAAGGAACGCTTCTTTAGTAGAAGCCTTGTCTCTGAAAGAGACCATCGAACAAGATATTCGAGACGGTTGGCAAGCGAGCTTAAACCTCACCTTTGTCGACCGCGGTGATAAAACCGTATTAAAGAATCGTCAGCAGTCTGGTCCGCTTGCGGTGCAACGCCCCCTGTATCCTGATGGGGAAACGTGTCACACCTACTTACTCCATCCCCCCGGCGGAGTGGTGGGTGGTGACACTCTCAATATTGAGGCAACTGTAGAAAGCGGTGCTCATACGTTGATCACCACACCCGGCGCGACCAAGTTCTATCGTTCTAACAACAAGTACGCCAAACAAAAGCAAACCCTTCGCGTCAAAAAAGGTGCGCGCTTGGAATGGATGCCGCAAGAGAACATCTTTTTCCCCAATGCACACGTTCGTTTAGATACTGAAATTCGCCTTGAAAAGGGTGCACAGTTTTGGGGGTGGGAGATGCACTGTTTTGGGCGGCCTGCACAGAATGAGGGATTTGAGCGTGGTCACCTTGTTGGGAAAACGGAAATCTATCTTGATAATCAAAGGCTTCTGACAGAAGGTTTTAATTTTCACGGTGGCGATAAGTTAATGATAAATATGGGGTTACTTGATTTTTCAATGATGGGTACCTTTTATCTCACCTCAAATGAGAAGCAAGCTTTAGAGTTGGTACAGAGCTTGCTCTTAACTATTACACAGCAAGCTTCACAGCAATCAGTTACATCAAAAACGTCGAGTGAACCCACATTAATATTGGGTGCGACGCAGATAGAAGGATTGATTGTGGTGCGAGCCTTGGGTTATTGGAGTGAAGACATCCTCCAGGCCTTTGGTCAGATATGGCAAGCAACTCGCTCTCATTTATGTGGTACGACTCCTGATTTACCAAGGATTTGGGCGACTTAGCGATTAGCCCTATTTGTACCGAGGGCGACTTCCGGCCCTCGGTACATTTTTTCAAGCTTGCTGTGATTGAATCCCACTTACTGCTCATGCGTTTCTGAGCAATAAGAAAACAACACTAACAGCGGGCGGCTAAATGGAATTAACACCAAGAGAAAAAGATAAGCTCCTTATCTTCTGCGCAGGAATGCTGGCACAGCAGCGCAAACAAAAAGGCTTAAAACTCAACTACCCAGAATCTATTGCGCTGATCAGCAGTGCCATTCTTGAAGGTGCCCGTGAGGGAAAAACCGTTTCGGAATTGATGGATTTTGGACGCACACTGCTTACCGTCGATGACGTAATGGAGGGGATTCCTTCCATGATCCCAGATGTACAAGTCGAAGCTACTTTTCCTGATGGCACCAAGTTGGTGACCGTTCATGAACCTATCGTGTAGGGAGAAGAAGTATGGCTGGCTCCACCAAACAATATTCAGGCTTAGTTCCCGGAAAAGTAGAAACCGCTCCCGGAGACATCACTCTAAATGAAGGCCGAGATACGACGTCCGTTAAGGTTCAAAACATTGGCGACCGTCCCGTGCAAATTGGCTCTCATTACCACTTCTATGAAGCAAACCCTTCGCTGATCTTTGACCGAGAAGCTACTAAAGGCTTTCGACTCAATATCCCTGCAGGCACCGCCACCCGTTTTGAACCGGGTCAGTCGCGCAGCGTCGAGTTAGTGCGTTACGCCGGTAAGTTAGAGATCTACGGCTTCCAAGGGAAAGTGATGGGCAAGCTTTAAGCGCTCTCACGAAAACAATGAAAACAACAAAGGATTGATCATGGCGAAGATATCCAAACAGGCTTACGCCGAAATGTTTGGGCCAACAATCGGAGACCGAGTGCGTCTTGCTGACACCGATTTATGGCTAGAAGTTGAAAAGGATTACACCGTATACGGTGACGAAGTGAAGTTCGGCGGCGGTAAAGTGATTCGTGATGGGCAAGGGCAAAGCCAACGTCCAAGTGCAGAAACGCCAGACTTGGTGATCACCAATGCGATTGTGTTGGACTACTGGGGCATTGTAAAAGCCGACGTCGCCATCAAAGACGGCCGAGTTCAAGCGTTAGGTAAAGCAGGCAACCCAGATGTTCAACCGGGCGTTGATATTGTGATCGGTCCGGGTACGGAAATTTTAGCCGGCGAAGGTTCGATCCTCACTGCAGGTGGCATTGACTCACATATTCATTTTATCTGCCCGCAACAGATTGAAGAGGCGTTGGCGTCGGGTGTGACTACCATGATAGGCGGTGGCACTGGGCCAAACACAGGGACTAACGCAACCACATGTACACCGGGTCCGTGGAACATGCACCGTATGTTGGAATCACTCGATCAATTCCCAATGAACTTTGGTTTGTTAGGCAAGGGCAATGCGAGCCAACCGGAAGCATTGCGTGAGCAAGTAGCAGCGGGTGCTGTGGGTTTGAAGTTGCATGAAGACTGGGGAACAACCCCTGCTTCAATCGATACCTGCTTAAGTGTTGCCGATGAAATGGACGTACAAGTTGCGATTCACACGGATACATTGAACGAATCGGGTTTTGTTGAATCGACACTTGGTGCCATCGGTGATCGCGTGATTCATACTTATCACACCGAAGGTGCGGGCGGCGGCCACGCTCCCGATATTATTCGTGCTGCTGGTGAGCCGAACGTTCTGCCTTCTTCTACCAATCCGACACGTCCTTACACCGTCAATACGGTCGATGAGCATTTAGATATGTTGATGGTGTGTCACCATTTATCACCTTCGATTGCTGAAGATGTCGCGTTCGCTGAATCGCGTATTCGCCGTGAAACCATTGCCGCAGAAGACATTCTTCATGACTTAGGCGCATTCTCGATGATCGCTTCGGATTCACAAGCAATGGGTCGCGTAGGCGAGGTGGTAACCCGTACTTGGCAAACTGCACACAAGATGAAAGTGCAGCGTGGCAGCCTAAAAGAAGATTCCGACTACAGTGATAACTTCCGCCTAAGACGTTATGTCGCTAAGTACACCATTAACCCTGCGATTACGCACGGCATGGCACATGAGATCGGCTCTATTGAAGCTGGAAAGCTAGCGGATCTAGTGCTGTGGAAACCAGCCTTCTTTGGTGTGAAACCGAGTGTGATTTTGAAAGGCGGCATGATCGCGATGGCACCAATGGGTGATCCTAACGCTTCAATCCCAACCCCTCAGCCCGTTCACTATCGCTCTATGTTTGGTAGCTATGGCAAGGCATGTCAGAACACATCGATGCTGTTTGTTTCTAAAGAAGCCAAGGCACAAAACATCGACAAGCAGTTGGGTTTACAGAGCCTGATTGGCGTAGTCAGCAACTGCCGAAACATCAGCAAAGCGGACATGAAGCTTAACGATTGGATGCCGAAGATTGAGGTCGACTCGCAGACTTATCAAGTGCGCGCTGATGGTGAACTGTTGACGTGTGAGCCTGCTGAAGAACTACCAATGGCTCAAAGATATTTTCTATTTTAATAGCTCGGCTGAAGGCTCTTATTTTAAGTCTTTGCCTGAGGGCTTTTGACTGAAGACTCTTATTTTGAACGTTATAAATCTCACGAGGAGATTGAGGTAATAGCATGATTGAACTGACTCAACTGAATACTCAAATACAAAATGCACCGGACGGCTATTTAAGCTTGCCGATCGATAGCCGCATTAAAAGTCGCCTTAAGGTGATACTCGATGACGGGCGCAATGCTGGATTGTTTCTACCACGCGGTCATATCTTGCGTGGCGGAGAGCAATTAACTAGTGAGTGTGGCTTAACTGTCGAAGTAAAAGCGGCGCCGGAAACCGTGTCGACCGTTTACTGTGAGGACTCGCATCTATTAACTCGTGTTGCTTATCACCTTGGCAACCGTCATGTTCCGCTACAAGTGGAAGCGGGCTGGGTGCGTTATCAACACGACCATGTTTTGGATGAAATGGTTGAAGGTTTGGGCGCGACTGTGACGACCGAAAAACAACCTTTTGAACCTGAAGGTGGCGCTTATGGCGGTCGCTCAGGTGGTCATCATCACCATCATTAATCGAGTCATTTGAGACTCACCCATTTATAGATACAACCACGATATTAATAACTATAAACGCAAGGAACTCGCGATGAACTTTAAAACAGCTGCAGGCTTATGCACTTTCACACTGGCTTCTCTAACAACATCGACATTGGCTTTGGCTCACCCGGGTCATGGTTCGCATTCGGTTCATGAGTCTCACTCATTTATGTCTGGCTTAACTCACCCTGTGACAGGTATGGATCACCTGATCATGCTGATCGCTTTTGGTCTGTTAATTGGCGCACTGTCGTTTTCAACCAAGATAAAAGCCGCTTTGATTGGTGGTGGATTGGCTTCATTGGTCGTTGGGCTTATCGCAGGCCAAGCCTTAGGTTTCTCTGTGATTGTTGAACCAGCAATCATCGCTTCTCTGTTCGTCGTCAGCCTATGTCTATGGCACGTATTCTCACCATCAACAAAGCGTGTAAACAGCGTATTAGTCGCTTCCATTGCGATGTTGTTTTTCCATGGTTACGCACACGGCGTTGAAGCTGCGAGTAACTTAACTCAATTTGCAACAGGCATGAGCATTACTGCTTTGGCATTAATGGTTGTCGGTACCTTTGTAGGGCGCGCAGTTTACTCTAAGTGGCTTTCAGTTGGCGTGGCTTCAGCGAGCGCACTATTACTGTTAGGCGCGTAACCTCTCGAATTTTTCGATTCTAGAAGACAGAGAGCAGAGTATGAGTACAACAGAAAATGTCGCGATTTATCGTCTGTTCCAATTGATCAGTCCGTCGTTGCCGATTGGTGGTTTCACTTATTCGCAAGGGCTAGAGCTGGCGGTTGAGGCTGGATGGGTGACCAACCGCGATAGCATGGAACAGTGGCTTAATACCATCGTTAGTTCCAGTGTCGCGACCTTGGAATTACCTATCTTAGAGCGTCTTTACCATGCTCTAGAAAAAGGTGAACTCGATGAGATTGAGCACTGGTGTAACTACTTGTACTCAAGCCGTGAAACCAGTGAATTACGAGCAGAAGAAAAGCAGCGCGGACATGCATTGAATACCTTGTTAAAGCGCTTAGAGATCGATATTTCGCTGGTGGATTCTGTTGATAGTCACCCAAACCAACTGTTGGGCATGTGTATCGCTGCTCAACATTGGGATATTGGTTTAGAAAGCCTCAAGCAAGGTTACTTATGGAGCTGGCTTGAAAATATCGTTACTGCAGGCGTCAAACTGGTGCCTTTAGGCCAAACCGATGGGCAGTTGGCGCTGATTAATATCACCAACACCTTTCCTGAGGTGATTGAGAAAGCACGCACGATAGAGGATTGGATGATAGGTAGCTTTTCGCCTTCGATGGCATTAGCGAGTTCACTGCACGAAACACAATACACACGACTATTTCGTTCGTAGCGGTCAGCGCTAACGAGGTAGCAAGAAAAGAATATAAGGAAGTAGACAATGGAAAGTTATAAGCAACCCCTTCGAATTGGTATTGGTGGCCCGGTTGGGTCTGGTAAAACAGCGTTGTTGGAAGTGCTATGTAAGGCGATTCGCGACAAGCTCAATATTGCCGTAGTAACCAACGACATCTATACCCAAGAAGATGCCAAGATACTTACACGAGCTGAAGCTTTAGAACCTGATCGTATTATCGGTGTAGAAACGGGTGGTTGTCCGCATACGGCGATTCGTGAAGATGCTTCGATGAACCTCGCAGCAGTCGAAGAGCTAGCTAAGCTACATAAGAACCTTGATGTGGTGTTTGTAGAGAGTGGTGGCGACAACCTGAGTGCGACTTTCAGCCCTGAATTAGCCGACCTGACTATCTACGTGATTGATGTAGCGGAAGGGGAGAAGATCCCACGTAAAGGTGGCCCGGGTATTACACGATCTGATCTTCTGGTTATCAATAAGATCGATTTGGCACCGTATGTTGGCGCGTCACTTGAGGTGATGGAGCAAGACACACAACGCATGCGTCCAACCAAGCCTTACGTGTTCACCAACCTCAAAGAGAGCAAAGGGTTAGACTTCATCATCAACTTTATTGTGACCGAAGGGATGCTCACCATGAAGGAGCCTTCTACGACTGAGTAGGGCTTAAATTCGTTAGTTTTTCTCAAGCCGTTAGATACTAAAATGTATGGTCCGCCCCGTTATTGCAACTACAATTAAGTAATAACGGAGTTGGTTTGCGCTAATGTATTCGGAGTCCTTGTTGGGAGCACTAGCTTCCCAGCTCCACGATGATATCCGCGCCAGATTATCCTTAAAAAGCCCAAAGCATTGATTGCTATTTTTTGTGTCAGGTTCTTAATCTGGCCGATTGACCGTTTTTGTCATCACGTTCATTGACGTTGCAAACTTGGTTATAGCTAAACAGCCTTAAAAGCTTGGCGGTGGTATAACACCGCCCAAGCTATCCTCACTAGCTTGTTGGCTAATGCGACTACCACTACATTAAATGGTTTGGTGGCTCGTAGATTCACAAGTCACTCTCCAAACACTTTCCCTGTCGTCTCTAGTCTAGAGAGTACAGCCCTTGCCCCATGGACAAACAGAGTTCTGAGGTGTTTATTCCCTCGTTTACTCATACCAAGTAGCTTGGTCTTTCCTCCCGTTGAGAATTGCCTTGGCACAAGCCCCAACCAAGCCGCCATCTCACGGCCATTGGTAAAGTTACTCGGAGAGCTTACATCGGCAATACACAATGTGGAGGTAAGATCACCAATTCCAGGGATAGTTTTTAATAATTGAGCACTTTCGTTGTTATTAACAATAGTTTGAAGCTTGTTATCTTGAGTTTTGATTTGTTCATTAAGGTACTTGTAATGCTCGTGGATAGATATCAATTCACATAGCAAGCTTTTTGGTAATGAGACGGTTTGTTCTGCTAACCATTGAAACAAAGACTTCATCTTTGCATGCCCTTTGGGAAAGCTAAGGCCGAACTCAAGTAAGATCGCTCCGATCCGCGACATAGTGGCAGTTCTCTCCTTGATATAACTATCTCTGACTCGATGAATCGCTGCGATGACTTGAGCCTCTTCACTTTTTACAGCTACAAACCTCATGGTCGGTCGACCCGCAGCCTCTGCGATCGCTGAAGCATCGATGAAATCGTTTTTATTGCCTTTGACATAAGGCTTAACATACTGAGGGGGAATAAGTCGGGGTTGATGCCCAAACTCACTACATTTTCGAGCAAGCCAATGAGCACCGCCACAGGCTTCGAAAGCAATAGTTGTTGGTTCTATTTTACTAAGAAAGATTAAGAGTTGGTTACGATTAAATTTACGACGAAGCACCTCCACACCACAACGGTTATGTGCGATAGCATGGAAGCAATGTTTACCTAGGTCGATACCTAAAATATGAATAGAAGACATATGGTTCACCTCATTCTGAGAGCCTACTCTAAGCTTAAGGGCTTGAGAGTGAGGCGGACCATATAATTAAGCCCTGTCGATTATCGATAGGGCTTTCTGGTTTCAAACGTTAGAGTCGAACTTAAAGCTCGCTCTTAGTAACTCTTGTGGTCACTTGCGACTCAATCACACCGTCTTCAACTTGAGTGGTGATCACTTCACCGACTTCGACATCGTTAATTGATGATACAGTCTTGCTCGATGCTGAATGAGTAATGCTGTAGCCGCGCTTTAGCGTTGCCAGTGGGCTTACTGTTTCTAACTTCTCTGCAGCCATAGCGAGCTGGTGGCGAGTCGTTAGTAACGTTTTATCCATCGCATCTAATAGCTTTTGCTCTGAACGTTGCAGATGCAGTTTCTGTTCGCCAAGACGTTTCACTGGCGAGTTCAATTGAAGCTGATGCTGTTTACGTTCAACACGCTGTGCATGCTGCTTTAGGTATTGAGTCATACCACGACGCAAACGCATATCTAGGTCATCAAGCTGCTGACTTTGCTTTTGCAGTTGGTAGCTCGGGTGTTGCTTTTCTAAGCGGTACTTCAACGTTTGGGTGGATTGCGCTTGTTTGATTAACACATGACGAATCGCACTGACTAAGCGAGCACGTTTAGACGCGAAAGCTTGTTCTTTATGACTGTTATCTCGGCTAACCAATTCAGCGGCTGCTGATGGTGTTGGAGCGCGCATATCTGCGACGAAATCAGCGATAGTGACATCAACTTCGTGGCCAACGGCGCTGATAATCGGTATTTGGCTTGCTGCGATTGTGCGAGCTACGATCTCGTTATTGAAGCACCATAGGTCTTCTAACGAACCGCCGCCACGACCCACGATCAACACATCACATTCATTGCGCTCATTGGCACGTCCAATCGCTTGAGCTATCTGAATAGCAGCCTCTTCGCCTTGAACCATGGTTGGGTAAACCACCACTGGCAGCGAAGGATCACGCCTCTTCAAGACATCTAGGATGTCAAACAGCGCTGCACCGGTTTTAGAGGTGATAACGCCAACGCGTTTCGGGTGTTCAGGAAGATCTTGCTTACTTGATTGAGCAAACAGCCCTTCTGCGGCAAGGTTCATCTTCAGCTTTTCAAACTCTTGTTGAAGCTTACCGTCACCCTCTGGCTGCATGCTTTCGATAATTAGCTGATAGTCACCACGTGGCTCATAAAGAGATAGGCGAGCTTTGACTAACACTTGATTGCCGTTCTGAGGCTTAAAGGTGACTCGGCGGTTATTGCCACGAAACATGGCGCACTTAACTTGAGCGCGAGAGTCTTTAAGCGTGAGGTACCAGTGACCAGAGACAGGTGCTGAGAAGTTTGAGATTTCACCAACGAGCCAGACTATTCCCATTTCGTTTTCTAATAGGAGACGAACCTCTGAGTTGAGGCGAGAAACAGTAAAGATGTTTGGATTAGTCATAGAAGCACTATCTTTCCTTGAAGGAAGGTCTTTCTTGGAATCTCACAGGGCGTGAGTATGGAAGATAGCGGCAATATAATACATAGCAAGGGGGTAAATGCAAATTAAAAATACAAAAATGTGTAGCCAAGCGATTTCGCCGTGCGTATAATCCGTCTGCAATATCAAATCCAAATCACTTTATTATGCGAAACGATAAAGTTGGGTTTACTCCTTTTAACACCTTTGTTGTGAGATATTGCAAATGCTACGAATCGCAAAAGAAGCTTTAACTTTTGATGACGTTTTACTCGTCCCAGCACACTCAACCGTTCTTCCGAACACAGCTGATCTTCGCACTCAGTTAACGAAAAACATTTCTTTAAACATCCCAATGATCTCTGCATCGATGGATACTGTTACGGAAGCACGCCTAGCAATTGCCCTTGCGCAAGAAGGTGGTATTGGCTTTATTCATAAGAATATGTCAATCGAGCAGCAAGCTGAAATGGTTCGCCAGGTTAAAATTTACGAAGCTGGTGTGGTTTCTCACCCAGTAACTGTAAGCCCTGACGCGACAATCGCTGATGTTGTAGCCCTTACTCAAAAACACGGCTTTGCCGGTTTCCCTGTTGTTACTGAAACAAACGAATTGGTTGGTATTATTACTGGCCGTGACGTTCGCTTTGTTACTGACCTTTCTAAGAAAGTTGATGTAGTAATGACGCCTAAAGCTCGCCTTGCTTCTGTTAAAGAAGGTGCAACTCGTGAAGAAGTTCAAGAGAAAATGCACGAAGCGCGTGTTGAAAAAGTTCTTGTTGTAAATGATGACTTCCAACTGACTGGAATGATCACTGCAAAAGATTTCCACAAAGCAGAACGTAAACCAAACGCTTGTAAAGATGAACGCGGCAGCCTACGAGTAGGTGCAGCTGTTGGTGCTGGTGCTGGTAACGAAGAGCGCGTTGCTGCTCTAGTTGAAGCTGGCGTAGACGTTCTACTTATCGACTCTTCACACGGTCACTCTGAAGGTGTACTTAACCGTATCCGCGAAACTCGCGCTGCATACCCTGATCTACAAATCATCGGTGGTAACGTAGCAACTGGCGCTGGCGCTCGTGCTCTTATCGAAGCTGGTGTTAGTGCGGTTAAAGTAGGTATCGGCCCTGGTTCAATCTGTACGACTCGTATCGTTACTGGTGTTGGTGTTCCTCAAGTAACAGCAATCGCAGACGCAGCTGAAGTTGCAAACGAATACGGTATTCCAGTAATCGCAGATGGCGGCATCCGCTTCTCTGGCGATATCTGTAAAGCTATCGTTGCTGGCGCATCTTGTGTGATGGTTGGTTCAATGTTTGCTGGTACTGAAGAAGCACCGGGTGAAGTTATCCTTTACAACGGTCGTTCTTACAAGTCTTACCGTGGTATGGGTTCTCTTGGTGCTATGTCTCAAGGTTCTTCTGACCGTTACTTCCAATCTGACAACGCTGCAGACAAGCTTGTTCCAGAAGGTATTGAAGGTCGTATCGCATACAAAGGTCGTCTAAAAGAGATCGTTCACCAACAGATGGGCGGTCTACGCTCAAGCATGGGCCTAACAGGTTCTGCAACTGTTGAAGACATGCGTACTAAAGCTGAGTTTGTTCGTATCTCTGGTGCGGGCATGAAAGAATCTCACGTACACGATGTTCAAATCACGAAAGAAGCACCTAACTACCGTTTAGGTTAATAATACGTCCAAACGTTTGAATAATGTGCTGATTTAGTCGGCACATTATTTTATCTACCGTCTGTTTTGTTGAACGTATGATTTTTGCAAAACATCGACTTACAGATAACCAACGAAAACGTTTGCTTTATTTCTTGAAGAGTTAATCAGAGGTGAGTAAACTCGCCTCCGTTTTATCACATAGCCAATAAGACTGCTTACAATGACTAAAAATATTCATGACCAACGTATTCTAATTCTGGACTTCGGTTCTCAATACACACAGCTAGTAGCTCGTCGTATTCGTGAGATCGGTGTTTACTGTGAACTTTGGAGCTGGGACGTAGAAGAAGCGGATATTCGTGAATTCAATCCAGATGGTATCATCCTATCTGGTGGCCCTGAAAGTGTAACGGAAGAGAACTCTCCACGTGCACCTCAGTACGTATTTGATTCAGGTGTTCCTGTATTCGGTATCTGCTACGGCATGCAAACTATGGCTGAGCAACTTGGCGGTAAAGTAGCAACGTCTACTGAACGCGAGTTCGGCTACGCTGCTGTACAAGTGACTGGTGAATCTGCACTTTTCGCTGACCTTGAGTCTACTCAAGATGTTTGGATGAGCCACGGTGACAAAGTAGTTGAGATCCCAGCTGATTTCACAAAGGTCGCTGAAACAGACACTTGCCCATACGCTGCAATGGCAAACGAAGAGAAGAAGTACTTCGGTGTTCAATTCCACCCAGAAGTAACACACACTAAAAACGGCCTGAAAATGCTTGAGAACTTCGTTCTTAACGTATGTGGTTGTGAAGGTCTGTGGACTTCAGCTTCAATCATTGAAGATGCAGTTGCACGTATTAAAGAACAAGTAGGTGACGACGAAGTTATCCTTGGTCTTTCTGGTGGCGTTGATTCATCTGTAGTTGCGATGCTTGCTCACCGTGCTATCGGCGACAAACTAACATGTGTATTTGTTGATAACGGCCTTCTTCGTCTAAACGAAGCTGAGCAAGTTATGGATATGTTTGGTGACCAGTTCGGCCTAAACATCATCAAAGTAGATGCAGAAGATCGTTTCCTTAAAGCTCTGGAAGGCGAAGCTGAACCAGAAGCTAAGCGTAAGATCATCGGTCACGTATTCGTAGATATCTTCGATGAAGAGTCTAAGAAACTGTCTAATGCTAAATGGCTTGCTCAGGGTACTATCTACCCAGACGTAATCGAGTCTGCGGCATCTAAGACTGGTAAAGCACACGTAATCAAATCTCACCACAACGTTGGTGGCCTTCCTGATGATATGGAAATGGGCCTTGTTGAACCTCTACGTGAGCTGTTTAAAGATGAAGTACGTAAGATCGGCCTTGAGCTTGGTCTTCCATACAACATGCTTTACCGCCACCCATTCCCGGGTCCTGGTCTAGGTGTTCGTGTTCTTGGCGAAATCAAGAAAGAGTACTGTGATCTACTGCGTCGCGCAGATGCTATCTTCATTGAAGAGCTTCACGCTGCTGACCTTTACCACAAAGTATCTCAAGCATTCACGGTATTCCTACCAGTACGTTCAGTTGGCGTAATGGGCGATGGTCGTAAGTACGATTGGGTTGTATCTCTACGTGCTGTAGAAACTATCGACTTCATGACTGCTCACTGGGCACATCTACCATACGACTTCCTAGGTAAGGTATCTAACCGTATTATCAACGAAGTTAACGGCATTTCACGTGTTGTTTACGATATTTCTGGTAAGCCACCAGCAACTATCGAGTGGGAATAATCTCTTAGAGATTTAACCAGCTTTGATTAAGATCTTAAGCCTCGAACTCAGTTCGGGGCTTTTTTCTTTTCGATTTATTACATTGATTCATTGCATTAAAGGCTTGTGAGCAACACTTAGAAACCAAGTGAACAATACCTAGAAACTGAATCAGTTGGAAACTAGATATCAGCTCAAGAAAGTATGAGACGTGCTGTTACGTTGAACTATACATAAAACTATCACTCGCACTTTTTATAAATTCACACCTCAACAGCTAGGCTATTTCCCACGTGCCACATACTCTTTGATGGACTTATTAAGGACAGATAAGAGAATCCATCATGTTAAGAATCAAATATTTGGCGACAGTACTGGGCTGCACCTTAGCAGCACAAAGTCATGCGTCTTTGAACATTCAACCTGATCCGCAAAACCCGAATGGCTACCTTGTTGAAAAGTCGGCGTTACAAGCCGCTGAACAAGCAAAAACCTCGGATCCTATGTATGCGATCTGGTCACAAGCATTACAAACTCGTTCGAACACCATCGTTGAAGCGATTGAGCCCGGTTCACCTTCTAACCCTGAAAACGTAAAACGGGTTGAGCGTGTATTCCCTCAATCTGAATGGGATTTCCTTACTCAGATGGCGGCACCAGAATACACTTACACTCGTTTCTTACGTGCGATTGGTAAATTCCCTGCGTTCTGTGGAGAGTACACCGACGGCCGTGATTCTGATGCCATCTGTAAGAAATCCATCATCACTGCTTTTGCTCACTTCTCTCAAGAGACGGGCGGTCACATAGCAATAGATAACACCTCTGATAACCCATTAGCTCTCGAAGAGTGGCAGCAAGCGCTGGTACATGTTCGTGAAATGGGGTGGTCTGACGGTCAAGAAGGCTACACCACTGGTTGTGGTCAGAACGATTGGCAAAATGCACGCTGGCCATGTGCCGCAGGGCAGGGCTACTTCGGTCGTGGCGCTAAACAGCTTTCTTACCACTTTAACTACGGTGCCTTCTCTGAGGTGATGTTCGATGGTGATGCGACGGTGCTATTGAATAATCCGGGCTTAGTGGCTGACTCATGGTTGAACTTAGCTTCAGCTATCTGGTTCTTCTTAACCCCACAAGCGCCTAAACCGGCCATGCTGCATGTTATCGACCGTACATGGACGCCATCTCAACGTGAATTGGATGCTGGGATTGGTTATGGCTTTGGTACCACAATCAACGTGATCAACGGTGGTATTGAGTGTGGTGAACAGAATAAAGACAAAGGCCAGCCAGTTAACCGCATTCGTTACTGGGAAGGGCTAGCGGCGCACTATGAAATTCCTGTAGAAGCGGATGAAGCGAATACCTGTTGGCAGCAAACGCCTTATGGAAGTTTGAACCTTAATGGCGCCACTGACGTGCTGTACACCAACTGGGATGGTAACTGGAAATACTACGCAGACCGCCCAGAAGGCTACTCATTTGAATGTGAGTTGGTTGGTTTCCAAACGGCATATTCAGCGCTAGTGGCGGGCGATTACGAGAAGTGTGTGACTAACTTCTATGGCTCTCATGCGAGTTGGCCTGAAGTGAAAGTGGTCGACAAGCTTGATCCGGTAGACCCAGGAACCGATCCTGGCGGTAACGGCTGGAGTGCGACTAAGGTTTACAACGCTGGCGATCAAGTGACTCACAACGGTGCGACTTACGAAGCGAAATGGTGGACTCAAGGGGATGACCCTAACAATGGCGGCCCTTGGAAACTAGTAGCAGGGGAGCCAACACCACCAGTAGTGACTGACCCAGCTCCTGTTGACCCTGCACCAATCGATCCTGCTCCGGTGAACCCTACACCAGTTGAGCCGCCAGTAACTGAGCCACCTGTCGTTGTTGACCCATCGGTGTTTATCACATGGGAAGCGGGCGTTAGCCAAGTAAGTAACGGTGACAAAGTGACACATAACGGCAAGTGCTTCGTGGCTAAAAATGGTCCGGGTGTTTGGGAGAGTCCTGTTCAATCGAATTGGTTCTGGGATGAAGTCAGTTGTAATTGATAGTCTAAATATCGAAAAAGCGGTTTAAACGACGAGTTCAATATTACGACTGTAGCGATATTAATAGTCAAATGCCGAAAGTTTCTACTTTCGGCTTTTTTTCGTTTCGAACTTGGCGGTCTAGGAAGGTCGATGGACCTATTCGGCTATGTTAATGCGCATTTAAAGACTAATTATCCAGTTAGAGAATAAAGTCCTGTACAAATTGTGGTTGTGAATTTATATTCAAATTTAATTTATATTTATTCTTTATTTTTAGGGTTAAGGTGTACCTATGGAACAGACAGATATCACGTCACTCATCCCCATTGTGATTACTTTGGTGTTGTCGTTGGCGACAAGGAATGTGGTGATAGGCCTTTTTGCTGGCGTGCTAAGTGGCGTTGCGATGTTGACTGGCATGTTTAGCGAACTTAACCCGCTTGATACGTTTGGTACCATGGTTAAAGGTTACTTAGTCCCTCAGCTTACTGATAGCTACAATGCTGGCGTGATTATGCTGTTGGTGTTCATCGGAGGCTTTGTTGCCTTGATGGAGAAATCGGGCGGTGGCGTTGCGTTTGCTAAGCGTGTTACCCAATGGGTAAGCAATAAATGCCAAGCTCAAATCTCAGCATGGTTTGGGGGAATCGTTATATTTTTCTCTGACTTAGGCACCCCTTTAATCGTTGGCCCTGTTTTTCGTCCCCTTTTCGATAAACTGAAACTTTCAAGACAGAAGCTAGCATTCATTATTGATTCAACCTCATCGCCAGTTGCGATCCTGATTCCTTTCATTGGATGGGGCGTTTACATCATGAGCCTGATTCAAAAAGAGTTCACGGCTTTGAATGTCAACATGTCTGACTGGGATGCATTCATCGGTGCGATTCCTTTTCAGTTCTACGCATTCCTAGCGATTTTCATCGTTCCTTTGGTTTCATTTAAAGGCTTAGATTTCGGACCGATGGCAAAAGCCGAGCGTGATTGCCAAGCGGGAGTTAATTCTGGCGTGAATAGCGAATCACTTAATCCTTTTTCGCATAAAAATGCAAAGGCCTCTTTTGTTTGGGCTCCGTTGTTAGTGATGCTAATGGTATTGTGTGCCATGTTAGTTCCACAAGGCTTCCCATTCCAAAAGGTTGCAGGCTCATCATTCAGAGCAGCATTATCTTCGGCTTACTTCTTTGCTGCGATTACCTTGATCTCGTTGATGGCTTACTACGGTGTAAGAAAGCTTTCTGATGGTGTTTCCGTATACCTAAAGGGTATGGGGAACATGATGCCCGTCGCGATTATCTTGGTACTGGCGTGGGCGTTAAGCTCGATTGGTAAAGAGTTAGGTGCGGCAGCTTATATTGCAGAACAAGCGCAGAGCGGTTTCCCTTACTGGTTAGTGCCTGCGGTAGCCTTCTTGCTGTCGGCTATTATCTCATTCGCTACGGGGTCGTCATGGGGAACCTTTGCCATCATGATGCCGTTGGTTATCCCAACCGCGATTGCAATTGATGCACCGCTGTTAGTTGCGATTGGTGCGGTGCTATCTGGCGGCTTGTTTGGTGATCACTGCTCACCGATCTCTGAAACCACCATTCTCTCTTCGACAGGTGCCGGGTGTGACCAGTTTGAGCACTTTAAGACACAACTGCCTTACGCATTGATGAACGGATCTATTGCTCTAGTGAGCTTTGTTGTTGCAGGCTTTACTGGTAGTTCGTTGGTTGTGTTAGGTGCGCTTGTCGCTCAGTTGGTTGTTGTAACACTGCTAGCCAAGCGTGATGCGAGTAAAAACGCTTCTTCAGAAGTTCAATCTCAAGTGTCTGAATCTAAAGCTCAACAAGCGTAATTTAAGATGACAAATGGGGGATGAGATTTAATGAAATAGATACGGGATGCGAGTAAACGAGTAACGAAAAGCTCGCTCTCTTGATCTTCATCTCATTTACTCGCACCTAAGCAAGCCTTCGTCATTCCCTACAGTGAGGAACGAACGTGATAGGGAATCTCTTTAGTGCGCCAAACGTGCTTATATCGAAGATGAGATTCCAGATACCTCGTTCCTCGATTCTGGAATGACGATTCGATGAATAGATACGGGATGCGAGTAAACGAGTAACGAAAAGATCGTCCTATTATTACTCGTGTTTGCTATTTAGTTTCTCGCTTACTCAATCTGAACGCGCTGTTCGCATCCCGCATCTCGTTACCCGCATCTACATAAACCTCCGTCATTCCCTACAGTGAGGAACGAACGTGATAGGGAACCTCTTGTTTGCCATAAGTGCTTCTATCGAAGATGATATTCCAGATACCTCGTTCCTCGATTCTGGAGTGACGATTCAATCGAGACCTGCTCTTCGTATCCCGCTTACTTGAATCTCAAGACTCTTTTCGCATCTCGCATCTCGCATCTTTTTATAGCGTGATAGGGAATCTGCTCATTGATAGTTTCTGTGAATCAATACAGCTTGTTATGAAACTAATCTTCCATGTGATCATTTCAACAACCTTAGTTTTCGATAACTGGATTACCCCAAAAGCAATTTATCAATTAAAATTTTCTTACAAATTTTATCGATTTTTTTTAATCAACCACTTTAATAAGGTAAATTCGCAATGTCGACCAAACTAGCTAACCCAGCGCCATTAGGCTTAATGGGTTTCGGTATGACCACTATTCTTCTTAATATCCACAACGCAGGTTTCTTCCCAATGGATTCAATGATCCTTGCGATGGGTATTTTTTACGGTGGTTTGAGCCAAGTTATCGTGGGCACTATGTGTTTCAAACGTGGTGACACGTTCGGTACAACTGCGTTTACTTCTTACGGCCTATTCTGGTTGTCTTTGGTTGGTTTGATTGTAATGCCTTACATGGGCCTACCAGCAAGCCCTGCGGCATTCATGGGTTGGTACCTACTACTATGGGGCATCTTCACAGGCTTCATGTTTATCGGCTCTCTATGCTACCCAGTAGCGAAGCAAGTAGTATTCGGTTCACTAACTATCTTGTTCTTCTTACTTGCAGCTCATAACTTCACAGGCAGCGCATTGATCGGCACTATCGCTGGTTTTGAAGGCATCTTCTGTGGCGCTTCTGCTATTTACTTTGCAATGGCACAAGTAATCAACAACGAATACGGCCGCACAGTACTGCCAGTTGGTGAGAAGAAAGCTCCTCAAATGGCAACACAAGAAATCGCTGCATAATTTAGCGTTTCTTAGAAATATAAAAAAAGGGTTAGCCATGGCTAACCCTTTTTTGCATCTTGCTTCAAAGAAAAACAGAATCTAAAACATCGTTATCATTTAAAGCAATATCACTGTTTGAACGTCTTACGCTGAAGGCTGCTCAACAGGCTTGCTGTCTGCCGCTTCGGCTTCAGGCGATTTGCCCGTTTTGCGCTTGTACTTCTCTTCCCAGTAAGTAGCACCTTTAATGCCTAGTTTCACAGGGTTGAACGTGTACTCAGTTACGCCTTGTTTCTGTTGTTCTTCGTAATCAGCCAGTGCTTTAAGCGCAGGCTTAGACATGAAGAAGATAATCAGAATACCGACGATGTTTAACCATGCCATCAAGCCAACACCAACATCACCCATTGCCCATGCAAGGTTCGCTGTTTTAACTGTGCCATAGAAAACTGCAGTGATAAGAACAAGCTTAAGTACGAACATCATGCCAGGGATCTTGATGGTACGACGTAGGTAAGCAATATTCGTTTCTGCGATGTAGTAGTAAGCAAGAATCGTTGTAAATGCGAAGAAGAACAGAGCAAATGCGATGAATGGCTTACCAATGCCTGGTAGTGCACTTTCAATAGCAAGCTGTGTAAATACAGGACCATTCGCGCCGATGTTTGCTGCTAGGTTCTGAACAAGGAATACACCTTCAGCTCCACCGTGAACGTTGTAAGCACCAGTGATGATGATCATGAACGCTGTAGCAGAACATACTAGAAGTGTATCGATGTAGATAGAGAACGCTTGTACCAAACCTTGTTGAGCAGGGTGATCAACACTTGCAGCCGCTGCCGCGTGAGGACCAGTACCTTGACCTGCTTCGTTTGAGTAAACGCCACGCTTAACACCCCAACCAATTGCAGCACCGAAGCCTGCCATAGGTGTGAATGCATCACCAACAATCATTGCGAAAACAGTTGGCACTTGGCTGATGTTTAGCAGAATGATAACGAACGCGATGATGATGTAAGCCAATGCCATGAAAGGAACAACGATCTGTGTGAAGTTCGCAATACGTTTAACACCACCAAAGATGATGAAAGCAAGGATGATAGCGACAACAGTACCAGTGAAAATTTTAGCAAAACTGAATGTACCAACAGCTGTTTCGATCATATCACCTGAACCAAATGCAGCTTCTACAGCGTTACCGATACTGTTTGACTGAACACCTGGAAGTAAAATACCACAAGCAAAAATAGTCGCGATTGCGAAGATCCATGCGTACCACTTCTGACCCATCGCTTTTTCGATGTAGTAAGCCGGACCACCACGGAACTGGCCTTCGTCTTCTTCTTTATAGATTTGCGCTAGCGTTGATTCTGCATACGCAGTCGCGGCACCAAAGAAGGCTACAACCCACATCCAGAATACTGCACCTGGGCCACCGAAACCGATAGCAGCAGCAACACCTGCAATGTTACCTGTACCTACACGGCCAGATAGCGAAACAGCGAGAGCTTGGAAAGACGAGATGCCTTTTGACGAGCTTTTACCCGAAAGTAACAAGCGCCACATTTCAAAGAAGTGACGGATTTGTACAAATCGAGTCATGACGGAGTAGAACAAACCTGCACCTAAACATAGGTAGATAAGCACTGGACTCCAGATAATTCCATTCAAAAAATCAACGAATGACTGCATGAGTATTTTCCCTGTTAGTTTTACTTGTGATTGTTTTTCGAACAACACAATACTTCACTTGTAACCTGAGTGTTAAATTATTTAACTGCGCATTGGGATTACTGTGACATAAAGCATGTTACAGGGGCTAATTGTTAACGCTTAGTGCTATTTAGGAAATCGTTCTATTTAAACGCAAGTGCAACTAGTTGCTTTGTTTCGGGTTTTGCAAAGTGAATAAATAGTGATTAATACAAACAAGTAAGTTTCGCGATCGGTAACTAAGAAAGGGTGGTGATAAAATAGACGAATCGACCATTTAGCATGAACGGCTGTTAGAGTGATTTTGTTTCGGGTAAGTTAGAATATATCACTTGCTCAGAATAGGTAGGCAGTTTTAGAACGCTATCATTTTTTGAGGGGATAAAATGATAGTTTCTATCTTTACGGTAGGAAAAGTGCCTAATTAGACACTTGTTTCAAACGACCTTGAATCCCTGTTTTAGCAACTCTTGAGCGAATTCAGACTGAGTATTTGGTTCGCCATGTATTAAATGCAGCTCTTTTGGCTTAACAGGAATGCCAGTAATAAATCGATTGAGATCCTCTTTATCGGCATGAGCCGAGTAGCCAGACATGCCATGAATTTGAGCATTCACGTTCACTTGTTTGTTGTCGATTGAAACCTGCGTTTCACCTTGTTGAAGCTCTCTTCCAAGGGTTCCATGAGCTTGGTATCCTGCCAGAATCACATCGGTTCGTTTATCTGGAAGTAAGGCTGATAAGTAGTTCATGATCCTGCCACCCTGACACATTCCAGATGCCGCGACCACAATCGCTGGTTCACCTGTCGACTTGAGGCGATTAACGATTTTCTTATGCATTCTATGCCCATCAACAGCAATACACTGATCAAAAGCAAGTGGGTGACGTTTCAGTTCTAGGCGTTGTTTTGCTTCTTGTCCCCAGAGTTCTTTAAAACGTCGATAGGAACGTGTCACTTTCTCTGCCATCGGAGAATCGAGGATGATAGGAATATCGGCGCTGAGTTGATGCTCAAAGATCAGGTGTTCGATATCAAATAACAGCTCTTGTGTTCGACCGATACTGAACGCCGGAATTAGGATGACACCGCCATCGAGTAGTGAACGATCAATGATTGCTTTAAGACGCTCTGCTCGTGTTGCAATATCATCATGTGTACTTGTGCCATAAGTGGATTCGATAAACAGATAGTCGGCTTGTTGTGGCGGCATAGGGTCCGGAAGCAAGGGTGTGTTGCTTGGCCCTAAGTCCCCAGAAAATACGACCACTTCTTGATTAGGTAACTTTATCTCGATATAGGCAGAACCCAAGATATGTCCAGCAGGTTGAAAACGAGCATACAGAGTATTTGGCCTACTATGATCCTTTCCGTTGTTTTGCGGTTTAGAGATGATAGGAAACCAATTTCCATAAGGCTTGGGCGCGATTAACGAATGAATCTTTTTAAGGATGAGTTTGGATTGTTTATGACTGAGCCCTAGTAGTTTTAAGCCGTCTTCAATCATTAAAGGGGCAAGTTCAGCCGTCGCTTGAGTACAATAAATCGGTTGGTTAAAGCCGGTGGCGAGTAACCAAGGCAGTCGTCCAATATGATCAATATGAGTATGGGTTAGCAGTAGGGCATTGAGGTGGGATGTTTCAAAATCGATATCAAGAGGGCGTGTGTCTCTACCCTGAAACAAGCCACAATCGATGAGCACCGCTTGGCCTGAATCTCTTAACTCGTGACAAGATCCTGTGACCGTATGTTTACCGCCATGGTGAATCACTTCCATCGTTTACTCCCATTGCTCTATCAAGCCGTTAGTGCCTGTTTTTATTTTGCGGATAAGCGCCAGCAAGTAAAACAAGAACAATGAGAGTTGCGATCGTTGAGTATCTTTTTAAGTAACTGAGCGATGACTCAGTGTGTTCGTTGCGAGTTAGTTAGTGGAAGAACGGTCTGAATCAAGCTCTGGGTTTTGTTGTGATTCCAATCTAGCGACTTCGGCATCAAGCTCTGCAATCTTCTCAGCCATTAGCGCATGGCAGTGATTGGCCAGCTCTCTAGCGTCACTCAGTTTGTATCCAGACACATCAATAGGTTCAAGCATCTCGGTAATCACAATACCGTTGTTTAATCGGTTAAAGTCGATTTTGTTGTGAGTGGTGCTCGTGCACATAGGGGTGATAGGCACACCCGCCTCAATTGCCATTCGGAAAGCGCCAGTTTTGAAAGGCAATAGCCCGCGGCCTTTACTACGAGTTCCTTCAGGGTAAACCCACACAGACAGATCTCGTTGATGAATCGCTTCTGCCACTTGTTTGATGGTATCGCGCGCTTTCGACTTGTCTTCACGATTGATCAAAATGTTCCCCGTGATCCAATACAGCAGCCCAAAAAACGGCACTACTAACAAATCGCGCTTTCCTAAAGAAACGGTGCGTGGTCTTAGCATTCCAGGGTCGGTGACAAAGTCCAATATGCTTTGGTGGTTAGAGATATACACGCTTTTTTCTGGTGTTGGCGCATTCTCTAGGCCGCGCTGAACCAGTTTTACACCAACTATCTTTTGTAGTTGATTGAACCAACGACAGAAAACGTACACATGCTTAGGGTTCTTGGGGCTAAACAAGCAGTAAACAAAAGCACATAAAGTGGTGAAAATAATAAACACTGTCGCCAAAATAATACGAAGAACAGCAAGCACAACTCACTCCTTATTCACTGCAAGGGTGCAGCGATTAAATAGTTTTAGATAGTTGAAGTTTTCACTCTATTTAACCGAATTGCAACAATTAACTGTGCTAGAGGTCTTTTTTTAGATCTTTATATAAAACAATGACTAACAATAGGTATTAGACGCGCATATCGAGCTTACACGTGTTCACCAGTAATGGTTCATGATAACCAATATTGTTTATTTGGGTCCGTTTTTTCTACCCATTCAGGATCTTGGCGTGCCTCTAAATAGAGTTGCAGGCCGTTGTAAGACATGAAAGCTGCGGGGCCACCAAGGTGTTCAAAATAGTCAAAATAATCATCTTCAAGCGCACATAGCTGAGCTAAGTCTTCCACCTTGTTTGCGATTGCCCATTGAATTGCAAACACTGGAGCCGTTGAGCCTGAAACCGACACTTCTTCAATATTGGGGTTAAACATCGCGTTAGCCTGTTCCAGTAAAATCTCTTGTTGTTCAGATTCTTGCTGCAGCACCTCGTCGATGATCGCCAAGCGCTTGGTATTCGAGACATTCTTATTCAGCTTCGCAATTTTCAGTGCGTAGCTAAACCTTTCTGATGAAACAATATTGACCAGCTCTGAGAGTAGTTCTTTGTCTACGCCTGCAGCCTTGGTGAAATAGTCGATACAAGAATGGATTGAAGCATAACGAGTGCCTTCAAATTCAAAGCCACTAGTTTCGTCGTAGGCCTCAATCGCGGTGTTATCAACCGACAAAGGCCAACCTTGATACTCGACTCGCTGCTTGGCGATTTGATACATCTTCCAAGCGCTGCGCCCAAAACCGCCAAGTGTCGAGCCTGTAAACTCGCTGTCTATCAGCTCTTGCTCAGTCCAGTTCTCACCAATGCCTAAGTGCTTGGCATACTTATCTATGAGTGCATGCTTTATCTGGTCGCGCACCGCCCATATAGATGTCAGGTCTTTCGCGTACTTAACACTCGCGCACTCTTTACACGCTGGTAGTGCTATCGGCACATGACCAACCTTGGCAAAAAGCTGAGCAGTTTTAGGAAACTCAACGCTGTGATCAGAAGGCTCACCACAAAACCAACAGGTGTGGCGCAGGTTGAACGGGATATCTATGTAGGAGTATTGAGTCATTGAGCTTCTATCGGCTAGGGATTGAGGTTAGGGGGATTGTTGTAAAAGTAATTATCTCTATTTGAGTGTCACCTTGCACCTGGTTTATTTCACTTTTCTTTGGATGAGTTCGATAGGGATATGTTGATATAAAACAGCCACTAATGATGAATGTTGACGGATGTTGCTGAACCTACATGTGCCGCTAGTAATCCTATTAGGCCACCATTACTATAGGACTAGTCTCCTTACTCCAATAGTGTATATGTCCTCATCGATTCCTTTTTACGATAAAAATGCTCCTGCACTTTGTCAGCAGTACAACTCCGTGGCTTTCGAAGTGGTACATAAAAGCTGGCAAGCTTACTGGCCTTTAGAGGGCGATAAGGTGTTAGATGTCGGTGCGGGCAGTGGCCGTGATGCGTTATGGATGCAAAAGGCTGGAGCTGAAGTTATTGCGATAGAACCCAGTGCGTCATTACGCGATCAAGGTGCTGAACATACTGGGCCAAGTGTTACATGGTTAGATGATTCACTGCCATCATTGAGCCGAACAGAAAACCTCGGAATGCGTTTTGACCTGATATTGGTGAGTGCTGTTTGGATGCACCTTGCACCGTCATATCGAGAGCGAGCATTCAGAAAGTTATCTAACTTACTCGCTCCAAATGGCAAGTTGGTGATTACGCTACGTCACGGAGAGTTTCATGACGACCGAGAGGGCTATGAGGTCTCTGTTGAAGAGCTTGAGCGTTTATCGAAGAACAGTGCTTTGTTGGTGCGTCATCTTGATAACAGCCAAGACACATTGAACCGCAGTGAGGTTTGGTGGCAAACCGTAGTGATGACGTTGCCAGATGACGGTTCGGGTGACTTAAACAAGGTGCGCCACATTATTGTGAATGACAATAAGTCGGCTACATACAAATTGGCATTGTTAAGAACCTTACTACGAATCGCAGATGCCCATTCAGGTGCCGTGCTAGATCGAACCGATGGAAAAATATCTCTACCTGTGGGTTTGGTTGCTCTGTATTGGGTTAGGCAATTTAAGCGTCTAATTGATATCGATATAGAAGGCGTTGGGATTCAGCAAAACAGCAACACGAGTAAAGGCCTAGGGTTTGTAAAAGACGATGGTTGGAACAAGCTCAAACACCTCAGTGCCGATGATTTAGCGATTGGTACCATGTTTTTGGGCGAGGAAGCCAAAGCATTGCAGAAGCTGTTTTCACAAACGATCAGTACTCTTAAATCGGGTCCAGTGACCTTTATTTATCAAGGCTCTAAAGAGAATAAGTTGTTTGAGATACTCCCACCTCAGCAGCGACGTAAGAGTCGAGAATCACTGGTCATCGACAGTGAGTTCTTAGCAAGCTTTGGTTACTTCACACTGGATGAAAGCTTATGGGAATGTTTCAGAATCTATCACTCTTGGATTGAGCCGCTAGTCGTGAATCAATGGGTGATGGAGATGCAGCGTTTTGAGTTAAATCGACAGCGCAACATTTCACTACAGACCTATCACGACTGCTTAGTATGGATTGACCGAAACCACGATACTCGTGACGTACGCAAGAGAGTTGAACAGCTTAGATCGGATCAGGCAGACATTGTCAGTGTCTGGAGTGGAAAGTCATTAAAAAATGAGTATCACGTTGATCACTGTCTGCCTTTTGCTTACTGGCCGAATAACGACAAGTGGAACCTCTTTCCAACCACAAGCAAAGAGAATCTAAGTAAAAGTGACAAAGTGCCTACCGCTGAAAAACTTCGCGCGTCTAAACCTCGTATTCTCGAATGGTGGCAATTGGCGTGGAGTGATTCGGCTCATTTTGAACAGCAGTTCTTTTCTGAAGCGGCACTTTCTTTACCCAATATTCCACCACAGTGTCGAGACTTCGAAGAGGTGTTTGACGCAATGGGTCTGCAGGTACGCGGTGTGAAAAGCCGACTATTAATCAATGAGTGGCACTGATCGCAGTTTACCCTCTAATTTAATCCTTTACGAAACGGTAGAGTAAACAATGAAATACATCGGAATTGATGGCTGTAAGGCGGGTTGGATCGCTTGGATTGTCTCTGATAATCAGGCGCCAGTTTTCAAAGTAGTAAAGGCGCTTGATGAGCTTGCGAGTGATCTCATCGGTTCAACGGCGCTTATCGACATGCCGATTGGTTTCAGTGATGCGCAGACTCCAGATCGTTTATGCGACAAAGCAGCAAGGCGTTTTCTAACCAGCAAACGTGGTTCTTCGGTGTTTCCAGTTCCGTGTCGTGAGGCGGTTTATCAAACCGATTATATTGCGGCGTGTAATGCCAATGTGCAGCAGCTTGGTAAGAAGTTCTCTAAGCAAACTTGGGGGATTGTTCCTAAAATCCGAGAGTTAGATAAACTCATCGATGATCACCCGAACTTATCGATCAGAGAGTCTCACCCTGAGGTGGTATTCGCTGCCTTAAAAGAAGAACCGCTTACGTTTTCTAAGCGAACTCAAGAGGGCAAAGAAGAAAGGCTTTCGATTATTCAGCAACTCGCTCCGCAATGGTGTGAGGGTGTGGCTTTAGCTATCTCAAACACCAAGCGTAAAGATGTCGCGATAGATGATATTTATGACGCATTTATATTGATGCTGATTGCTTATCACGCTCCAACATTGTCGTGCTTGCCTGAACTTTCAGATATTGGCGAAAAGGCTGATAAGGATCAGAATGGTCGAGTTCGCGAAATCGTTTATTGGAACAAAGCGCACTAGTAAGGTATGCGCTCTGTTAGGCTGAGTGTGTTATTTTCCACTTCCTGTCTTTTTACTCTTACTGTTTTTGAGCCTTGATATGAAACGTTTAATTGTTGGTTTGCTGGCAACCTTGCTCAGTGCGGCGAGTTACGCCCAAGTTGCGCCTGTCTCTCAATGGCAGTGTGACATGATGCAAAAGAACAAGGTATTGAATAGCGGAGCGCCAGTCGGTTGTGACCGCCTATCCAAAGTGGACTTTGATTTCGTAAACTTTAAGGGCGAAACGCAGCAAGGGAACATGATCGTGCTTGATGTTATCGCCCCTTCTGTTGAACAAATCTTTTTAGAACTCAAACAGCGTAACTTCCCACTGCATTCTGCGCGACTAATGCGTGAGTTTAACGGTGATGACAACGCCTCGATGGAAGCTAACAACAGCAGTGCGTTTAATGCTCGGCCTATCACTGGCGGAGGAGGTTGGTCGAAGCATGCTTACGGTGTGGCAATCGACATCAACCCAGTTCAAAACCCTTTCTTAGCGTTCGATAGCAACGGAACCATCACGGTTAAGCCATCACAATCGGCAACCAGCTATGTAAACAGAACGCGCTTTCGTGCTCGTAATGATATTGAGCGCCGAGGCATGGCGGAAGATGTGGTCGAGCTGTTTGCACATCATGGTTTTATGATCTGGGGAGGAGACTGGAATACCCCAATCGATACTCAGCATTTCGAGGTCGGTTCGAGAAAGTTCGTTAATCAACTGCTCTCTAAACCAGAACCTGAAGCCAAAGTACTATTTGAGCGATACGTCGAATCTTACCGCCAATGTTTTAATAAAAATAAAGGCGAGGGCGCAGAAAAAGCTCGCGCTGTCTGTGCAAAGAAAACGGTCGGGACTTTTTAGTGCTATGTTTATCTAGAACCGTTTGTGTTTTAGCAACTTAAGATCGCTTCAAGGGTATTTTGAATCGCTAAGGTCAACGCACGTCGTTGGCCTTTTTTATATTCGTTTCTCCAATAGAATACCGAGCAATCAAAAGGTTATTGGGTATCCGTTAGTCAATAATTGATGAAGTAATGCGGCGCAAAGTCATCGGTTTGTCATTGAAAAAGTCATAGCGTAAACGTTATGTGAGAACCATCGCTGGTGGAGGAACTTCTTGCCTATTCGCCAGTATTATTAGTGTACTGATCACAACGGACCAACTAATGAAAAAGATACCTTTGGCTCTAACTCTTTTAAGCACTCTACTTTTTTCACAATATTCTTTGGCTACAGACACTTCACACACCACACAAAACCCGACTTACGAACTCGATGGTAAGGCGGTATTAGGCCGTACTGAGAATGTGTACCTTTCTAGCGTTCAAGGGCTTAAAGACGTTCCTTTCATTGGCAAAATCGACACCGGTGCCGAAACCACTTCCATGCATGCCGAAGACATTCATGTAAAAAGCACACATGCCGACTACAAGAATTTCAAAGACAAAGAGTTGATGGCGGCATTAACCGAAGATGTGTTGAACAACAGTGATGTTGATTACGATGATTGGGATGGCAGCACCTTTGAGAAATATGAAGCTGTGGTGTCTTTCAAGGTTCAAAACCCACGCATGGGAGACATGGTATTAATTGAAGCGCCTTTAGAGCGTGTCAGTATGATCCGCAGCCGCACTAGCAGCACACCTCTGCTTCGCCCAACGATTAAAATGTCTCTGACCATTGCAGACCAAGAGCTAAAAACCGACGTTAACCTGACAGACAGAAGTCACTTCTCCGCGCCTGTATTGATCGGTAAAACCTTTCTTGCTGACAACGCTCTAGTGTTTGCTGGCTACGACTATTTGCAAGAGCAAGAGAACGCAACCGTGGTTGGCCGCAAAGAGGTAGTGTCTATCTCGGGCATGGCGATGAACGCGACCTTCTCTTTAAAGAACCGCTACAGCATTTTGCATGCAAAAAATATCGACGTAGACAAAAAGAACAACGAAGTGACGTTTGATATGTTCGACAACGATGGCAAACAGAAAGAGATGACATTGCCATTGGTTCGTATGTTAAGCGTGAGCGGCAACAAGAGACCTTTAGTGTATGTACCTGTTCAACTTGATGAGAACACAACTAAAGATGTTCTCGTGTACTTACGTGACCGTTCAAGCAGCAGCTCACAGCTTAGATTGGGAACCAACACCGCTAGCGAACTCTTCATGATTGATACCAATGCTGAGAATATTCTTTCAGAAGGCTCAGAGAGCTTTAGTGATGTTGCTGATGCAAGTGAACCGTTGATCATCTCGCCGGAAGAAGACATTACCATCGACAACTTTCCACTCAAGGCTGTGGCTTCTTTCACGGTAAATACACCTCTGTTGAAGGTCGATAGCTTTGAGATTATCGGCAAGGGCAAAGATGAATCTGTTGAGTTCTACTTAACTGACGTCAATGGTGAAAAGCAGAAGGTGACCAAGCCAATTATTAAAAAGCTCAAAGTAGGAGAAGATACTCGCCCGGTTGTAAGCGGTGAGTTCTCGGTTTCTGGCAAAGTTCGCCAACAAGACTTCGCGATTGATGTGTTAGACAGCAATGAAAAAGAAGCCTACTTCATCCTTGGTAAGAAGATGGCGAAAGAGGGCGTTTATGTAAACACGCGTTCTGACTATCTATTGAAAGCCGAGCCTCTGTTTAAAGTAGGACACATTGAAGTGGTTGAAGTGAACGGCATGACATTCCCTGCCAAGCTAGACACAGGTGCTGATGTTAGCTCAATGAATGCGCTGAACATCAAACGATTCAAGAAAGATGGCCAAGACATGGTGACCTTTACTTATCAAAACAACCAAGGCGATAAGCAAGAGTTCACTAAGCCAGTGATTGATGTAATGCGCATTAAAGCCAAGAAAGGCGAGAAGGTGAACATTCGCCCAGTAGTCGAAATGAACGTTAAGCTAGGTGACCTTGAGAAGAAGGTGAGAGTTAACCTTCAAGATCGTTCTCGCTTCGAGTACAGCATGATTTTAGGTAAGAACTTCCTGAAGCACGGCGCAGTAGTGAGTAGTGATGAAGATTACGTACTAGGCGAGATGGAGTAACGCCTCAACTTACTGAGAGAGAAATAGAACAGTTCTAAATAGCCACACATTTCAGTAATGGGATGTGTGGCTTTTTGTTGAGTGTCTGTTTTTGATATTTACGATTATAGCCCTAAGTGTTTGTTATTTATTGGGTTGTTTGCTAAGTCATTACCTTTAGACAAACAAAAAGGGCCAACTCTTTCGAGTTGGCCCTTTCCAAACGTTTGGTGGAGCTGGCGGGAGTTGAACCCGCGTCCAAAAATCATTCATCATTGGTACTACATGCTTAGTCGATCTTTAATTTCACCAGCAACCTGCGAACCGACACGCTAGTTAAAGGCTAACCTGAATTATAATTCGCGCTTTTCCTCTCAGGTGGGAGAAGCCACGCTAGCTAGTTTGGGTTTGATCTCTTATTGGTCCCCGTCTTACGAGCGGAAGCTAGGGTAAGAGAGCTCTGAGCAGGTTATTAAGCTGCTAGTGCGTAGTTTTCGTCGTTTGCGACTATTTTTTTGCGGCTTTTTACGTGGCCAACCGCCCCACGGCATGCACCTCAGACTTCAAAATTCCTGTCGAATCCTAAATCAGCCCCAAGTGTTATTTGCATAGTACCAGAAAAGCTTAACCTGTCTAGCACTGTGCGTTTAAGTGCTTAAAATTAACGCAAATTACTCTTCATAATTCGTGCTTTATCTCTCGCCCAATCTTTTTCTTTCATATCAGTACGTTTATCGTGCAGCTTTTTACCTTTCGCTACGCCCACTTTAATCTTCGCCCAAGAGCGAGACCAATAAAGTGCAGTTGCGACAAGTGTCATGCCTTCACGGTTAATACGACCGATAAGGTTGTCGAGTTCTTTTCTCGACATAAGGAGTTTACGGATACGTGTTGGGTTCGCCACGATATGAGTACTCGCTTGAGTAAGCGGAGTGATCGTCATACCACTGATGAATGCTTCGCCATCTCGGATGTAAACGTAGCTTTCTGCGATATTGGTTTTGCCTTCACGTAGGGATTTTACTTCCCAGCCTTGTAGCTCAAGCCCCGCTTCTATCTCATCATCGATGAAATATTCGTGGCGAGCTTTCTTATTAAGCGCAATGGTATTACTACCGGCTTTTGATTTTGATTTATTCTTTGCCATAATGGCCTCATTATACGGATTGCGCCCTAGTTGGGGAATCCTTTTTATTTGCGCTCTGGCCCAATACAATTAAAATTGCAGTTTGTGTTAATGTAACGCTGTCTTTAACAGGAGTCTATATGCCAAAGGTTACTCGTTCAGCATTAGTGTCGTTTAGTGCCGACCAGATGTTCAGCTTGGTCAATGATGTTGCTCGTTATCACGAGTTTTTGCCAGGGTGTTCTGGTTCACGTGTGATCGAATCTTCAGATTCAACTATGGTGGCTTCGGTTGATGTCTCTAAAGCCGGTATCAGCAAAACATTTACTACGTCGAATCGCTTAGCGGAAGGTGCTGAGATTTTGATGGAGCTGGTGGACGGCCCATTCAAAAAATTGCAGGGTGGTTGGTACTTTACTCCTCTTGACGATCAAGCGTGTAAGGTCGAGCTTAAGTTAGAGTTTGAATTTTCTAGCCGAATGATTGAAATGGCTTTTGGTAAGATTTTCAATGAGCTGACGAGCAATATGGTCAGTGCTTTTACTCAACGCGCGAAACAGGTTTACTAAGCCATGACTATTGAATCAGATATGATCCACGTAGAAGTTGTGTTTGCTCTTCCACACGAACAGCGAGTGTTTACCTTAGTCGTGAACAAGAACGCGACCGTTGAAGAGATCATCGCGCAGTCAGGTGTATTGGAGCTGTATCCAGAGATCGACTTGGCTAAGAACAAGGTTGGTGTATTCAGCCGTAACGTGAAGCTAGATGCAACGGTTCGCGATAAAGACCGTATCGAAATCTATCGTGCTCTGTTAGCTGATCCAAAAGAGATTCGCCGCAAGCGTGCAGAACAAGCGAAAGCAGCAGCTGCCAAGTAGCATTGTAAAACCTATTTTATTAAGAAGAGCTCGCTATATTGGCGAGCTTTTTTGTGCCCGTTGGGATTGGGCACCGTGAGTTAATTTGTTAGCGGATATTAAAAAGCCTGCTCATTGAGCAGGCTTTTGCGATTCTTGCTTTGTCCACTAATAGCTTTATCGGCTGAAAGCTTTGTTGACTGGAAAGCTAGCGAAGGCTTTCGAAGAACTCATCACTGGCTTCAAAATCACCGTTGATCGTTACTAGAGTGCCAGTAGCATCAAAGTTCACGACAAGGTTTTTCTGAATAGGGTCGTTGTGACCTTTTTGATGGTGATAAATGTAGTACCACGTATCTGGGTAGCCATTTTCGATAAGCATAGGTGAGCCCATAACGTAACGAACTTGTGTTTTTGTCATGCCAAACTTGAGCTGGTCGACAGCTTCTTGTTCAACATAGTTACCCTGATTGATGTCAATTCGATAAACCAACTTCTCTAGTAGAGAGCAACCGGTCAACATTGTTAGTGCAAGTGGAACTGCAACTAACCACTTTTTAATTCGCATAGTTTGAGATCTTTCTTCGCTAAAATACTGCCTGATAATAAACAAGCTCCAGCAAGAAGTAAAAAGCTCCTTGCGCTTTGAGCTTGTTATGACTGGCAATTTTGAATTTAGTTGCAAAATTGCCAAGAATTTTCGGTAAATTATCAGAAATTTGCTGAATATTTGACCTAAGCTGCGATTAATAACTCTTTTGCGTTGGCAAGGGTCGATTCTGTAATTTGGCTGCCACCAAGCAGGCGAGCAAGCTCTGAAACGCGTTGTTGCTCATCAAGCGTGTACATTTGCGTTTCTGTTTTACCCGACTTGGTACTCTTGGCAACGAACAGTTGTTGGTGACCACAACCTGCTACTTGAGGTAAGTGAGTCACACACATCACCTGAGTTGATTCACCTAGCGTACGCAGCATTTTTCCGACAACCGCAGCGGTAGGTCCACTGATACCCACATCGACTTCATCGAAAATCAGACTTGGAGTGTCGACTTTCTGCGCCGTGATGACCTGAATCGCGAGTGAGATTCGTGATAGCTCACCACCAGACGCTACTTTAGCAATTGGCTGCATCGGTTGGCCTGGGTTGGTGGACACAATAAAGGTCACGTTATCCATACCTAATGGTGATGGGTGTGTATTGGTATTGTTCACTTCAATAGCAAATTGTGCTTTTTCCATGCTGAGTTCGTGCATGCTTTGAGTGATCAGCTTGTTCAGCTCTTTCGCGTAGCGAGTGCGTGACTTATGCAGCTTTTCTGATTTCGCAACGAACGACTGGTATTGGTTCTCCACCTCGTTAGCTAATTCATCCAGCTTTTCATCAGAGCAATCCAGCGCTTCGACTTGTTGTAGCAAGTCTTGATGGTGCTTATAAAGTTCTTCTGGCAACACATGGTGTTTACGCGACATCGACATCACTTTAGAGAAGCGCTCTTCCACGTAAGCCATGCGAGCAGGGTCGACATCAATGCTGTCTAGGTAACTTCTTAACTCGCTATTGGTCTCTTCAATCTGAATTATGGCTTCAGATAGTAGATTTGGTAGCTCAGCTAATCTTTCATCTAAATCAGCAAGTTGAATTAGGGAGTGATTGGCCGATTGCAAAATACCAAGCGCATTAACTTCTTCACCTTCGTAAATAAGTTCGATAGCTTGCTGGCAGGTTGAGGCCAATTCTCCGCTATTGGAGAGGCGCTTATGCTCTTGTTCGAGCTCTTCATATTCTTCCTCCCCAATAGATAACTCGTTTAGCTCTTTGATTTGATACTCAAGAAGCTGCTTTTGAGCTTGGTTTTGTTGGCTGTTTTCACGTAACTCTTTTAGATGGTTATCCGCTTGTCGCCATGATTGGTAAGCGTTACGTGTCGACTTCAATAGGTTCAAGTGGCCTGCGTATTGATCAAGCATGGCCATTTGGTAGTCGCTCTTCATCAACTGATGGTGTGCGTGTTGACCATGAATGTTGATCAACAGTTGTCCCAGTGATTTCAATTGCGAAAGAGGAACCGGGCTGCCGTTGATGAACGCGCGAGAACGACCTTCTTTAGAGATGGTTCTACGTAGGATGCATTCACCGCCATCAAGCAGTTCATTGTCTTCTAACCAGCGAGTTGCATGCAGATTGTTCTCAAGTAAAAAAGCGGCACTGACTTCGGTTTTTTCTTCACCTTGTCTAACCATTCCTGCATCTGATCTTCCTCCAAGACATAAGCCTAAAGCATCGATAGCGATAGATTTACCCGCACCCGTTTCCCCGGTGATTGTTGTCATGCCTTTAGAGAGTTCTAGCTGTAAAGACTTAACAATAGCGAAATTATTAACACTTAAATGAGCCAGCATTTTTATTTACCTGTATAACCGAACAATACTGTATATAAGCTCAGTATATACTGTTTCTTTATACAGTAAAGTCGATAGGTGAAAATTTTTTGCGATAGCTCTCAGAATTGAATTTGTCTGTAGATCACTGAAAGCACGATAGATTCCCAACTCGGTCGTTCCTCCCTCTTGGGAATGACGGTTTAGTATGTGCTTGAGGTCAGTCAGAGTCATTCCCTAATGCGACGAAGGAACTAGATAGGGAATCTGTTTTTGTAGTTTGTTTGAGTGTCAGAGATTCCAGACACCTCACTCTTCGATTCTGGAGTGACGGTTCGTTTTGAGATTTTTGTTCGTTGTCGTCATTCCCTACAGCAACGGAGGATCGTGGTAGGGGATCTGTTTTTATAGTTTGTTTCAGTTGGAGAGATTCCAGATACCTCGTTCCTCGGTTCTGGAATGACGGTCATTTTTGATTTTGGTGCGGTTTTTCGTCATTCCATACAGCGACGGAGGAGCGTGATAGGGAATCTACTTAAGGCTGTTTCGCACTTATCTCGCACTTTTGAGAGTTAAATGTTTGCTAGCTTCAGGAAAAACGAACAAGAATTTCTATGAAAAAACCTACCGTTTACATTATGACTAATCGCACCAATTCAGTCCTTTATGTTGGTGTTACTGGGAACCTTAAGCAAAGGATCTGGCTACATAAAGCGGGAGAGGTAGAGGGGTTTACTAAGAAGTACAATGTTCACAAGTTAGTATATTTTGAGTCTTTCGAAGACTTCAGGGCTGCGATTGGGAGAGAAAAACAACTAAAGAAATGGAATCGTTCATGGAAGGAAGCGTTGATTAGTAAGCTGAATCCTAGTCGGCGCGATCTCTACGACGAACTATTATGAGATTGCCAACTAAGTCGTTTCTCCTTCTTGGTAATGGCGACGTTTTGAGGCTTGATGTTCGTTGCCGTCATTCCCTATCGTGACGAAGGTGCATGATAGAGATAGGTTCTGTGAGTGTGTATTTAGATGAGTAGGAGATTCCAGATACCTCGTCCCTCGGTTCTGGAATGACGGTCATTTTGAGTTTTAGTGTGAGTTATCGTCATTCCCTACAGCGACGAAGGAACGTGATAGGGAATCTCTCAGGTATTAAAAAAGGCTGACGAATGTCGTCAGCCTTTAAAATTTTCGGTTATTACTAGAGTCGTTTAGTTAAAACAACTTACTCGACCAGCCCAGTTTGTTACGTAGGACATGATAGTAGTTGTAGTCTTTCGGGTGGATCAGCTTGAGCACATTTGGGCTTTGGTAAATGTGGATCTCGTCACCAGGAGAAACGGGTAGTGAGATTTGACCATCGCAGCTGACTTCTTGAGTACCGCGGTTATCAGGCGATACGATCAGCTTGATGCGGCGTTTGCCATCGACCACCAGTGGGCGGCTTGAAAGCGTATGCGGGAACATTGGTACCAATGAGATCGCATTCAAACTTGATGACAAAATAGGACCGCCACCAGAAAGCGAGTAGGCAGTAGAGCCTGTCGGAGTGGAAACGATCAAACCATCGGAACGTTGAGAGAAAGCAAAGCTGTCATCGATGTACACTTCAAACTCGATCATGTGGGCAACTTGACCGGGGTGAAGTACTGCTTCATTGAGTGCGGCGTTGTGGCTTTTTATTTGGCCGTGGCGATGAATTTCCGTTTCAAGTAAGAAGCGCTCTTCTTCCATGAACTCGCCTTTAAGAACATCCGTCAGCGCGCTCTGGAAGTTTTCAGGGTTAAGATCGGTTAGGAAACCAAGGTTGCCTCGGTTAACACCGATCACTGAAATATCGAAACGTGACAAGATTCGAGCTGCACCCAGCATATTTCCGTCACCACCGACCACAATCGCGAGATCGGCGCGTTTACCTAATTCAATCAGGCTAGAAAAATGTTCTTTTGGGATATCGTCTAAAATTGTGGCGAGTCTGTCATCAACAAACACTTGATAACCCTCAGCACTTAACCACTGATAGAGCTCTCTATGAGTCTGAATTGCTTGCTGATCTCGAGGTTTACCGATAATGGCAATGACTTCAAATGGCTTTTTCATAACGTTTCCAAACGAATTAGGCTTGAATCAAAATTCTTCATCCCCATAATAAAGGCAAGTTGAACGTCTATGCGAGTGTTTTATATCAATTTGGGGTGCAAACACGCCTGTCACTTGCATTGAAAACGAATTCTGGAGATATCATGAGCAACGAAGAAAACAAAGTAACCGAAGAAGAGCTAGATCAGATCATTGCTGAAGCAGAAAAAGTGGAAGCTGCTGAGCTGAGCGAAGACGCTGCTGATGAGCAGGAAGCAAAAATCGCTCAACTAGAAGCTGCACTGCTATCTAGCGAATCTAAAGTGAAAGAGCAGCAAGATTCTGTTCTTCGCGCGAAAGCTGAAGTTGAAAACATGCGTCGTCGTAGCGAGCAAGAAATTGATAAAGCGCGTAAATTCGCTTTGAACAAGTTTGCTGAAGGTCTACTTCCTGTAATCGACAACCTAGAGCGTGCAATGCAAGCTGCAGATGCTGAAAACGAAGTGGTTAAGCCTTTGTTTGAAGGTGTTGAGCTAACGCACAAAACGTTCGTAGACACAGTGGCTAAGTTTGGTCTTAAAGAGATCAACCCTGAAGGTGAAGTGTTCAACCCTGAATTCCACCAAGCAATGTCTATCCAAGAAAGCCCAGATCACGAATCAAACACGGTTATGTTCGTGATGCAAAAAGGCTACGAACTAAACGGTCGTGTAGTTCGTCCTGCAATGGTTATGGTTGCTAAGTAATTAAGTCGCCAAGTGATTGTCTGGCACACTTACTGAATAAGTAGGGGCTGCAACATAATTCACTGGCTACCGTAAGATGAAAGAGAGGCATAGGCCTCTCTTTTTTTGTGCCTGTCATTTGAGAGTCCACGTAAATAGTCATCAAAATCGCATTAAGAATGTCGTTCTTTTTATTTTATCCATATCAACGATTTAGAGTTTTATATTATGAAACTGGTTGTTAATGAAGAAATGTTTTGATGTCACATTTGTAATGTTTTTGTAAATAAATACTTTTAATTGTTATCTTTGTATGTAAAATCCACTGCCATATAGCGATTTTAGTCGCATATATAACTATAAAAGTACAAATTTTAAACACAACAGACTGGAGAAGAACGATGGATAAATCGCTCTCAAGTAAGATTTTTGTAGGCTTGTTTGCCGGCCTACTTATTGGTACTGCTATTCAGTACCTATTCAGCGGTATTGCTATTTTTGACACTTACCTACTTGGTGCTGCGGAAGGCGCTGGTGGTATGTTCGTATCACTTATCAAGTTGCTGGTAGTGCCTCTTGTATACGTGTCTATTGTTTGCGGTATCGTTGAACTAAAAGATATCCGTTCATTTGGTCGCCTTGGTGGTAAAACCTTTGGTCTTTACATTATTAACACCATCATTGCGATTTCAGCTGCTCTAACGATTGGTCTTATTTTCCAACCTGGCGCTGGTGCAAACCTAGCAGGTACGGTTTCTGAGACAATTGCGCTTACAACAACTGAAACACCAGACATCTTCTCTCTTGTTGTTAACATCGTTCCTAGCAACCCTGTAGAAGCGTTCGCAAGCGGCGATATGCTACAAATCATCTTCATGGCAATTTTGACAGGTCTTGCTATTCAAGCGCTTGATTCTCGTGGTGGTCCAGCTATCAAGACATTCAAGATGGCTAACGAAATCATGATGAAGCTTATCGGTCTAGTAATGAGCTTGGCGCCTTACGGTGTATTTGCTCTGATGATTCAGCTAGGCGCAACACTGGATGCAGACACGCTAATGTCAGTTGCTGGCTATGTGGCACTTGTGGTTGCAATGCTTGTGTTCTGGATTTTCTTCTTCTACCCGATGATGGTTGGTTCATTCACTGGCATTTCTCCAAAGCAGTTCCTACGTGCAACTCGTGAGCAAGTTCTATTCTCACTATCTACAGCAAGTTCGAATGCAACAATCCCAGTAACAATGCGTACTCTAACTGACAAACTAAACGTATCTAAGTCAGTAGCAGGTTTCGGTGTACCACTAGGCGCAACAATGAACATGTCTGGTGTATCTATCTACATCGCACTAGCGACAATGTTCGTTGCGAACGCATTCGGTCAACCAATCAATACAGCTGATATCTTCACTCTAGGTCTAACTATCCTGCTACTGTCTATCGGTGCTGGTGGTGTTCCAGGTGGCGGTGTTGTGATGGTAGGTGTTCTATTACACCAACTAGGTTTGCCACCAGAAGGTCTAGCGATTGTTGCTGCTGTTGACCGTATCTGTGACATGTTCTGTACTTCATCTAACGTAGTGGGTGACACAGCGGTTAACACTATCGTTGCTAAGTCTGAAGGTGAAATTGGCGTTGAAACAAACGAAGAAGCTGAACTACAGAAAGCAGAAGCTTAATTCTTAATTAAGACTCGATAACTGGAAGCCCCGCTCAATGAGAGCGGGGCTTAATTATATGGTCCGCCTCACTCTCAAGCCCTTAAGCTTAGAGTAGGCTCTCAGAATGAGGTGAACCATATGTCTTCTATTCATATTTTAGGTATCGACCTAGGTAAACATTGCTTCCATGCTATCGCACATAACCGTTGTGGAGTGGTGGTTCTTCGTCGTAAATTTAATCGTAACCAACTCTTAATCTTTCTTAGCAAAATAGAACCAACAACTATTGCTTTCGAAGCCTGTGGCGGTGCTCATTGGCTTGCTCGAAAGTGTAGTGAGTTTGGGCATCAACCCCGACTTATTCCTCCTCAGTATGTTAAGCCTTATGTCAAAGGCAATAAAAACGATTTCATCGATGCTTCAGCGATCGCAGAGGCTGCGGGTCGACCGACCATGAGGTTTGTAGCTGTAAAAAGTGAAGAGGCTCAAGTCATCGCAGCGATTCATCGAGTCAGAGATAGTTATATCAAGGAGAGAACTGCCACTATGTCGCGGATCGGAGCGATCTTACTTGAGTTCGGCCTTAGCTTTCCCAAAGGGCATGCAAAGATGAAGTCTTTGTTTCAATGGTTAGCAGAACAAACCGTCTCATTACCAAAAAGCTTGCTATGTGAATTGATATCTATCCACGAGCATTACAAGTACCTTAATGAACAAATCAAAACTCAAGATAACAAGCTTCAAACTATTGTTAATAACAACGAAAGTGCTCAATTATTAAAAACTATCCCTGGAATTGGTGATCTTACCTCCACATTGTGTATTGCCGATGTAAGCTCTCCGAGTAACTTTACCAATGGCCGTGAGATGGCGGCTTGGTTGGGGCTTGTGCCAAGGCAATTCTCAACGGGAGGAAAGACCAAGCTACTTGGTATGAGTAAACGAGGGAATAAACACCTCAGAACTCTGTTTGTCCATGGGGCAAGGGCTGTACTCTCTAGACTAGAGACGACAGGGAAAGTGTTTGGAGAGTGGCTTGTGAATCTACGAGCCACCAAACCATTTAATGTAGTGGTAGTCGCATTAGCCAACAAGCTAGTGAGGATAGCTTGGGCGGTGTTATACCACCGCCAAGCTTTTAAGGCTGTTTAGCTATAACCAAGTTTGCAACGTCAATGAACGTGATGACAAAAACGGTCAATCGGCCAGATTAAGAACCTGACACAAAAAATAGCAATCAATGCTTTGGGCTTTTTAAGGATAATCTGGCGCGGATATCATCGTGGAGCTGGGAAGCTAGTGCTCCCAACAAGGACTCCGAATACATTAGCGCAAACCAACTCCGTTATTACTTAATTGTAGTTGCAATAACGGGGCGGACCATACATTTTTGTTGCTGCTAATAAGTGCTCGGTGTTGCTTGGCTAGTTAGTAGGTTAAAGAGGATCTCTGGTTGGTGCTAAGTCTCATTTTTTATTTTTATAGACACCTTATCGGTCATCAGTTTTCAATATTTAATGTAGATCACATATAATAATACAATATTATTTTATTGTTCTGGCAACCTATATTATGACGACATAAAGGAAACCAAATAATGAAGTTGTCCTACCTTAGCCTACTGACTGCTGGTCTTTTAGCGGCGCCTGTTCTTGCTTCTAATCACGATGTTGGTCAACAGTTTGACCTTGATCCGGCAAAAGCACCGGCACAGAACTTCGATTTATCTAAATGGAAAATTAACTTACCTGAGCTGACAACCGAGGGAGACCGTAAAGGTAAAACTCTGGAGATTGGTAAGAAGGAATTGTCGAATGTAGAAACGCCTTATGTTCACCCTAAATGGTTCTACACAGATGCTGAATCTGGTGCGATGGTGTTTGTGGCTCCAAATACCGCGCCAACCACACCAAACAGTAAGAATACACGTAGTGAACTGAGAGCAATGCTGGCAGACAGTTACTCAGCGCCGAACAACAACTTCGCGACTTCAAGCCATGACAATGCAGAAGAGTTTGGTTCTATTGGTGGTCAAATGACGGCAACGCTTTCTGTCGACCAAGTTAGTACTAGCGGCAACTACAAAAAGACAGGCGCATTCTCAGTGGTTATTGGTCAGATCCATGGCTCGGATAATGAGCCTCTGAAAATTGTTTACCGCAAATTGCCAGAGCATGAACACGGTTCTTTAACGTGGAACTATGAACTGAACCCGCCGACAGAAATGAAAGATGCGAAGGACGAAAACGGTAAGAAACTTCGTAAAGACATTCGCCATGATGTGTTTGGTCAATACAACTTGAAGAAGGGCAGTGCTGATCCTGCCGATGGTATTAAATTAGGTGAGGTGTTCTCATACGATGTGAATATCAAAGACAACATCATGCACTTAACCTTTACTAAGAATCCAAACTCATCTGACCCAGTCGTGAAGACATACGATGTTGATTTGGCAAAGGGTAAATATCAAGGACACGACATCGACCTTGGTTACGGTCAAGATTGGATGTATTTCAAAGCGGGCGCCTACAACCAGTGCAACACCAAGAAGTCGAGTTCGGCTTGTGAATGGCGTGGTATGGAGGCGGGTGACTACACTCAAGCAAGCTTCTACCAGTTAGTGCTAAATCAATAATTATTCCAGTGATATCGATATTGGCTGATACCCATATCGATTAACATCTATTTTAAAAAGACCTTCAAAGTGAAGGTCTTTTTTTATGTGAAAGAGAATATGGCGGATATTTTCTTTGCATAGCAAACACGCGAATATCTCTACTTTCGAGCCATAAGGGGGAAGGGGGGGGCCACTTTTTATATTTATGTAAAAAGATGCGCGAAAAAATAGATTTTTTTCACTTATTCCCTTGAAAACCAGTTTGCAGCCCTTATCTATGGTGCATACGAAAGCAAATTACATTTGCACTTTAATTTTGTGTATTAGGGTTGATTCTCTAATTACCACCCCCACATATGTGGGTATAGCAAAAACTTAATAGAATATATTTCGGAGATGGCCTGATGGGTAAAATCATTGGTATTGATTTAGGTACTACTAACTCTTGTGTTGCTGTTCTTGACGGCGACAAACCACGCGTAATTGAAAATGCTGAAGGCGAACGCACAACAGCATCAGTAATCGCATACACAGAAGGCGAAACGCTAGTTGGTCAACCTGCAAAACGTCAAGCTGTTACTAACCCTCAAAACACACTGTTCGCTATCAAGCGTCTAATCGGTCGTCGTTTTGAAGATGAAGAAGTTCAACGCGATATCGAAATCATGCCTTTCAACATTGTTAAGGCTGACAACGGTGATGCATGGGTTGAAGCGCAAGGCCAAAAAATGGCTGCTCCTCAAGTATCTGCTGAAGTTCTTAAGAAAATGAAGAAAACAGCTGAAGACTTCCTAGGCGAAGAAGTAACTGGCGCAGTAGTAACTGTTCCTGCTTACTTTAACGATGCTCAACGTCAAGCAACTAAAGATGCTGGCCGTATCGCTGGTCTAGATGTTAAACGTATCATCAACGAACCAACTGCTGCTGCTCTAGCTTACGGTCTAGACAAGCAAGGCGGTGATCGCACTATCGCTGTATACGACCTTGGTGGTGGTACATTCGATATCTCTATCATCGAAATCGATGAAGTAGAAGGCGAGAAGACTTTCGAAGTTCTTTCAACTAACGGTGACACTCACCTTGGTGGTGAAGATTTCGATAACCGCATGATCAACTACCTAGTAGATGAGTTCAAGAAAGAGCAAGGTATCGACCTTAAAGCTGATCCACTAGCAATGCAGCGTGTTAAAGAAGCAGCAGAAAAAGCGAAAATCGAGCTTTCTTCTACTACTCAAACTGACGTAAACCTACCTTACGTTACTGCTGATGCGACTGGTCCTAAGCACATGAACATCAAAGTGACTCGTGCGAAGCTTGAGTCTCTAGTTGAAGACCTAGTTCAACGTTCTCTTGAGCCACTAAAAGTAGCTCTAGCAGATGCTGACCTATCTGTAGGCGAAATCACTGACGTTATCCTAGTTGGTGGTCAGACTCGTATGCCTATGGTGCAAGCTAAAGTAACTGAATTCTTCGGTAAAGAGCCACGTAAAGACGTGAACCCTGACGAAGCTGTTGCAATGGGTGCTGCTGTTCAAGGTGGTGTATTAGCTGGTGACGTTAAAGACGTTCTACTACTAGACGTTACTCCTCTATCTTTCGGTATCGAAACGATGGGTGGCGTGATGACTAAGCTTATCGAGAAAAACACAACTATCCCTACTAAAGCGGATCAAGTGTTCTCTACAGCTGAAGACAACCAAAACGCAGTAACTATCCACGTTCTTCAAGGTGAGCGTAAGCAAGCGACTTACAACAAGTCTCTTGGTCAGTTCAACCTAGAAGGTATCCAACCAGCACCACGTGGCATGCCACAAATCGAAGTAACATTCGACCTAGATGCTGATGGTATCCTGAACGTATCTGCTAAAGATAAAGCGACAGGTAAAGAGCAGAAGATCACTATCCAAGCATCAGGTGGCCTGTCTGAGGAAGAGATCGAAGCAATGGTACAAGAAGCAGAAGCTAACAAAGAAGCGGACAAAAAGTTCGAAGAGCTAGTAACTGCACGTAACCAAGCTGACCAAATGATTCACGGTACTCGTAAGCAAGTAGAAGAAGCTGGTGAAGCTCTACCTGCAGAAGAGAAAGAGAAGATCGAAGCAGCTATCACGGCACTAGAAGAAGTTAAGTCTGGTAACGACAAAGAAGCTATCGACGCTAAAGTTCAAGAACTTATGCAAGCAGCTCAGAAGCTAATGGAAATCGCTCAACAACAAGCTCAAGCACAGCAAGCTGGCGCTGAAGCGGGTGAGCAACCTAAGCAAGACGACGATGTGGTAGACGCAGAGTTTGAAGAAGTTAAAGACGACAAAAAATAATTTCGTCGCAGAGTAGCCTGATTTCGTTGTCGGAAGTGCTCACCTACTAGCGTAGGCTCCGCGCTTCCTCCTAGAACTCAAGCTATCTGCTTAGAAATTTGTCTCGAAGACTTATTAATACGGGCGTCAGAGGTAACTCTCACGCCCGTAAATTTGTATTTAGACTTGTCGATCTAGATAATAGCTTTATTCGGCGTTTCAGCCGGCAGAACTTTTATCTAGATTGATACACAGACTACTGAAGTGATCATTCGGTAGTAGCAATTATTTTGGTGACCTAGAACATGTCAAAACGTGATTTTTACGAAGTATTAGGCGTAAGCCGCGATGCATCAGAGCGCGATATTAAAAAAGCGTACAAACGCTTAGCGATGAAATTCCACCCGGACCGTAACCAGGGTGACGACACCGCAGCAGATAAGTTTAAAGAAGTAAAAGTAGCGTACGAGATCCTAACCGATCCTCAAAAGAAAGCAGCTTACGACCAATACGGCCACGCAGCTTTTGAACAAGGCGGCATGGGTGGCGGCGGCGGTTTCGGCGGCGGTGGCCAAGGTGACTTCGGCGATATCTTCGGTGACGTATTTGGTGACATCTTCGGCGGCGGTCGTCGTGGTGGCGGTCAAGCGCGTGCACAACGTGGTTCTGATTTACGTTACAACATGGAGCTTTCTCTAGAAGAAGCGGTTCGTGGTGTTTCTAAAGAAATCGAAGTTCCAACACTTGTTGAGTGTGATACCTGTGACGGAAGCGGCGCGAAGAAAGGTTCTTCAGCGCAAACTTGTGGCACTTGTCATGGCCACGGCCAAGTACAAATGCGTCAAGGTTTCTTCGCGGTTCAACAGACTTGTCCTACTTGTAATGGTAAAGGCAAGATCATCAAAGACCCATGTAACTCTTGTCACGGCCAAGGCCGTAAGCAGAAGACCAAAACACTTAATGTTAAGATCCCTGCTGGTGTTGATACTGGCGATCGTATTCGTCTATCTGGCGAAGGCGAAGCGGGAGAGCAAGGCGCTCCAGCTGGCGACCTGTACGTACAAGTACACGTAAAAGAGCACAACATCTTTGAGCGTGACGGCAACAACCTTTACTGTGAAGTACCAGTAAGCTTCTCTATGGCTGCTCTAGGCGGTGAAGTTGAAGTTCCAACACTGGATGGTCGTGTGAACCTTAAAGTGCCAGAAGAAACACAAACGGGCCGTATGTTCCGTATGCGTGGCAAAGGCGTGAAAGGCGTTCGTGGCGGCGGTGTAGGTGACCTAATCGTTAAGCTAGTGGTAGAAACACCAGTTAAGCTAAGCTCTCGTCAGAAAGAACTACTACGCGAATTCGAAGAAACATGTTGTGGCGAAGCGGCAAGCAAGCACAAGCCAAAGTCTGAAGGTTTCTTCAGCGGCGTTAAAAACTTCTTCGATGACCTAACTAAGTAATCCCTTACTTAGCAACTTAGGTTGTTGATACCTTAAGTTATTGATGCTTTAAATTGTTGATACTTAAAGTTTTTGATAACAATAGAAAAGCCTGCTCATGTAGCAGGCTTTTTTGTGTCTGTAGGTTAGAGAAAAGAAGCTCATATAGGAAAGAACTGAGGTGTACGGGCAAGTTCTAGTTTTCTTGCAGGGTTATCTTGCTATTTCCAACATGCTTCCGGTTCTGAAATACCTGAGTGGTGCAATTCCAAAATATCGGTGGTCGACTCTAAGCAGTCATCGTTTGTTTGTTGTGAAAGTGGTTCAGCCTGAATCGAATAGGTGGTACTGCTAGCCGAAACTGCTAGCGTGTAGCGACTGGTATCCGTATCGCAAAACAAGCATGTCCCTCCAGAAATAACACTCTCCGCTGCCGACGCGTAGTTTCCCGTGTACAGCGTTTCTATCTCCAATTGGATCTTTGTCATATCAGCCATCGCTGTAACTCGATGCGCCTTGATTACATGGTTTGTATAACTTGGGTAGGCAATGGCGCCGAGTATCCCCACGATGGCGATAGCGATCAATAATTCGATCAATGTCATTCCTTTAATGCTTAAGTTGTTGTTGTTGCATATATTTCTTCGAATCATCGCGAGTAGTTTCCTTTCATAACTCTGTCTATTTTTCTCCGGTGGTAGCATCGGCGCAAGATTAAATACGGTTACGCATCAGATTACATAGGAATTTGGGAAATGACTCGCGGGTTTACTTTATTAGAGCTGTTAATAACAGTATCGGTTTTGTCGATACTGATAGCGACGGCTGCCCCGAGTTTTAGTTCGGTGACTCAAACCGTCAAGATGCAGCGACTCGCTGGTGAGTTGAATGGTTTTTTAATTCAAGCTAAGTCGGAATCGGTGAAAAGGAATCAAGATCTTTGGGTTCATTTCTCCATGGATAAAAATGAAGAGCAATCAACAGGGGAATGGAGCTTGTTGTTGAAACCGACCGAAGATCTCTCCGGCGAAACGCTGGTGATGTTATCGGGTCAACCGTTTCGAGATGTCTCGTTTTCTCATAACTATACAGGCGCAAGAATTAGTTTTGAGAGTGTGAGAGGGCGGCCAGCCAGAGGGACGATTTACCTTTCTCCAAACACGGCGTCTACAGACCGACTGTTGGTTAAATTATCTAGCCCTCCAGGGCGAATTAAGGTGTGCGGAGAGTCCAGTGCGCAGTATGGCTATGATGCGTGTTAGACCGACCGCGATAGCGCCGAGTAAACAACAAGGCACATCATTAATTGAGTTAATGGTGGCGTCTGTGATTGGTGTATTTGCGATTTCGATTATCGGTAGTGTCTTTATAACAGGGCAGAGAATTGCCAAAGACAAAGGCATTGAATTATTGCTGCTACAAAATCTAACAAGCACCATGCAGGTGATGAAAGAGGATATCCAACGAGCGGGTTACGATGGCTCAAACGGTTACTCAATCAAGTTATCTGGCGCGACTGATACCATTCAAGTCAGTGGCGGTGTGGCGGTGGGTTTTGTTTATTTCCGAGAAGGGTCGAGTAGCGATAAAGATCATCGACATATCGTTTACCGTAAGGATGGGACTCGGCTACAAATATGTGAAAAAGGCATGCTTGTTTCAGATGACCTCCTTTCGTTCAATGACGTCACATCGTGTTATTCATTGTTCGATGACAGTCTTATCGAAGTGGACGAGTTCAACATTAATTCTCAGGTATTAGAGCAAAACTCTATCAAGACCACGCTCACTGATATCAATATCACAGCTTCAATTCTAACCGCGGGTGTTTCCAAATCGCTTTCGGTCTCCATTAAACAAAGGAACTGGCAATGATGATGTTAAGAAACCAGCGTGGTGTGGTGACCTTGTTGATTACATCTGTGCTTTTAATTGGTGCGCTGGTGGTGACGTTAGGTTCATACCGCAGTGTTTTTCATCAGATCAAAGTGGCCCAAAATGAGGTCGAAGGTCGCAAAGCCCACTGGCGATCGGAAGGTGGCTTGGAGTGCACATACTCTTATCTACTCGAGTTAAATAAAACCATTCCTGACATCAAAGATTCGAGTACTCGCCCTGCTGATTTTGCCGATTGGTGCTCCCCTTATACAGGCCAACCTAAAGTCGAGATCTCTGATAGTGTGAGTTCTAATGCTTATATTGTGACGTCATCAATGGATACACATTCGCTCTATAAGACAATAAAGGAAAGCTCCTTGCTAGGCAGTGGGGCGATTCAATCAACAGGGCCGATTGAGCTCATCGGTACACTGAGTCTTAAACCGACAGCGAAAGAAGATCCTATTGATGGTAATGAATATGAGTGTGTCAGTGTTACTTTTGCTGATCTGTTCACCTATCAATATGATGCAACCCATAGTAATTCAGGGCAGGCATTGGGATTAGAGGTGCTTGATCCTAGTGCTGATGGCCCATTTTCTGGCTTCGATGGTATTTGCCATAGCGACTATAAAACAGCGATCCCTAAAGGTACCTCCGGCAGCTCTCATTCGATTTATGCTCCTGATTACTATGAAAAAGCGAACCCACCTCCGTTCCAGAAAGACTTTAACCCTGACCCAAATATGAATCCGTTTTACACCTTCTTTGGTGTTGCTAAAACCGACCAAAATATTGTCGACTTGTCACAAGATGCTGATTTGTTTAAGCATGTTCAGCTATTGAATGCGACTGACTGCGGTACTGAGATCATGGACCACTTTACCGCAGGGCAAAGCAAGGGGCTGTGGATTGAAGGCAACTGCCATATCAACGCTGCGGTGGCGGCCACAATCAATCCATCGCAGCTTCTGGTTGTGCAAGATGGTGTGTTCGCCTTGAATGGAGCCATGGCTTACAACGGAGTGATTTATCACTTGGTTGATTATCAAAAGAGCCATGTGAAAACTCGTGTCGATGACTTTTGGAAGGGGCTTGTGGCGAACAATGTATTTGCTCCTTTTATCAAAGACATCGATGACGTCAACGTTATTAAAAAAAGTGTCGGGATTCAGTTTGCGTCGGGTCTTCCTTCCGGTGGCCTTATCTTTGATTCCCCACTTGGTGTGACGACCATTGTGGGTGACATGGACTTAGATTTTCGTTCTGAATCTAACCCAAGCGATCCGCCTTCGATTTACCAATGGAAGCGAGGTTCATGGAATGACTTCTAAACAACAAGGTTTCAGCCTGATCGAGGTGCTTATCTCCTTTATGCTCATTGGTGTTGCTTCATTAGGGCTGGTTAAATTGCAGGTGTACGCGGAACAAAAATCAGAGTTTGCACTCCACAGTGTTGAAGCGTTGCATTTTGCAGAAAGACAGATGGAATATTATCGAACTCGCGTGTCGGATGTGAGTGGGGCGGTTGGGCTTATTTCTTTCTCGGAACTAAGTGAGGCGAACCATTGTCTCAACATAGCAAGTTCAGATCCCTTATCCGGTTTATCGGGCTCTGCGTATGCGATGACATGTGATGTAACCGATGCCAACGGGGCTTTGTATGGCGCTCTGAAAAACATTACTGTCACAATTGCATGGCAAGATCGTATGAACCGCGCACAAAGCATTTATCTAGAAACTATGCTCTCCAAATACAGTGAGTTTGATTGACCCTCAAGCAAACGTTTACTGCATGCCAAGGCTTACGCGACTCCTTTTACTGATAATTTTCACTCCTCGGACATTGTTTACGTACTAGTTAAATGACTGTATATGGAATGGTGTTTTTTGTGTTTTTATATTGTTGCTGTTGTATGGTATTTTTGCAAAATATGTCTCCATTTATGGAAAATGAGGTGGAATCTTGTGCTTTTTAATGGCGATTTAAATAGAATATGTGCTGTACCAATAGGCCGTGGTCAAAACTTATATTAGGCCTAAACAAAACAACATCACATATGGAGTTACAATGAGTAACCAAGCCGTAAAAAAAGCACCATCGACTGAGAAAATCAGTGGAATGGACCGCTTTCTAAACTTCATTGAACGCGCCGGCAACAAAATTCCAGACCCAGCAATCCTGTTCTTCTGGGCTCTAGTTATCGTATGGGTAGCATCTGCACTTTTGTCGAACCTTTCATTCGACCTAATCAACCCTCAAACGGGTGCTGCTCTAGAAGTTAACAACCTACTGACTGGTGAAGCGCTTGCTAGCTTCCTAGCGAATATGGTTACCACGTTCACAGGCTTCGCACCGCTAGGCATCGTACTTGTTGCTATGCTAGGTGTTGGCGTTGCAGATTCTTCAGGCTTCATTACGACTGGCCTTAAGAAGATGCTTAACTTCACGCCAGCTAAGCTACTAACGCCAATGCTAATTCTTGTTGCTATCGTGTCTCACACAGCAGCAGATGCAGGTTACGTTCTAGTAATCCCTCTTGGCGGTATCATCTTCCACGCAGCGGGTCGTCACCCTCTAGCGGGTATTGCAGCAGCGTTTGCTGGTGTATCAGGTGGTTTCTCAGCGAACTTCATTCCTTCAGGTATTGACCCGCTACTAGCTGGTTTCACTCAAACAGCGGCAAACGTTCTTGACCCTGAATACGTGATTAACCCTCTAGCGAACATCTTCTTTACTGGCCTATCTTCAGTGCTTATTGTTGCTATCGGTTGGTACGTAACTGAGAAGATCATCGAGCCTCGTCTTGCTAACACGCCAGTTGATGAAGATGCAGAAGCTGCACCAGATCTTGGTACTTTCACTGCAATCGAATCTAAAGCATTCAAGTTTGCAGGTTGGGCAATGGTTGCAGGTATTGGTCTGCTTATCGCGGCTCTTATTCCTGAAAACTCAGCGCTTCGTTCGCCTGAAGGTGAGCTAACAGCATTCTCTGCACCAGTAATGAAGTCTATCGTTCCTCTGATCTTCATCCTGTTCATCATTCCAGGTATCGTCTACGGCCGTGTAGCGGGTACTTTCAAGAACAGTAATGACGTAATCAAAGCAATGTCTGAGACGATGGCAACGATGGGCGCATACATTGTAATGTCGTTCTTCTGTGCACAGTTCCTATCTGCATTCGGTCAATCAAACATCGGTACTATGCTTGCGCTTTACGGTGCTGAAGGCCTGAAAGCGATGGACCTTCCTGGTGAAGCAACGGTTGTTGGTATGATTCTACTAACAGCTTCAGTTAACCTTCTTGTAGGTTCTGCTTCAGCTAAGTGGGCTCTTATCGGTCCAATCCTAGTTCCAATGCTAATGGTTGTGGGTATCTCTCCTGAGCTATCTCAAGCGGCTTACCGTGTAGGTGACTCTGTGTCTAACATCATCTCTCCACTAATGGTGTTCTTCCCACTGGTTGTTGTTTACTGTCAACGCTACGTTAAGTCGACAGGTATCGGTACTCTAGCTTCTCTAATGATGCCATTCTCGATTGCTATGCTGATCGGTTGGTCTATCTTCTTGCTAGCTTACTGGGCTCTTGGTATCCCACTAGGTATCCAAGCACCTTACACTTACACAATGTAAGATTGAACTAAGCAAAATTAAGCTTTATTCATTGCTAAGCCCGCACCGAAATGTGCGGGCTTTTTTTCGCTATTTTTTCGCTATTTTTTCATCTCCAAAACTTTTTATATCCAAGATAAAGGCACTCAGCTTATACTCCGGATTACGGCTAATTGTTGGCCGGTAAATTTAGGAAATCCAAACCACATGAAGATTCTGCTTTTAGTAGGGTTAATTGTTTTAAATGGTCTGTTTGCCATGTCAGAGATTGCATTGGTAGCAGCAAAGAATAGTCGGTTGAAACGCTTAGCCGAAAAACACCGTTCCGCTCAGGTTGCGCTTGAGCTCAAAGAAAACCCAACCCGCTTCCTCTCTACAATCCAAATCGGTATCACGGTAATCGGCCTACTCAGCGGTATTGTGGGTGAGGCGACGCTGTCTGCTCCATTGGCCGTTCAACTTGAACTGTGGGGATTGGACCCAACACAAGCGAACATCTTGTCTACTGCGGTTGTGGTGGTTGGTATTACTTACTTCGCGATCGTTGTCGGTGAGTTAGTACCAAAACGTTTCGCTCAATCTCAAGCTGAAAACATCGCCGTGTTAGTGGCGCTACCTATCTTCTGGTTATCTAAAATCGCAACGCCGTTTGTGTTTGCGCTATCGGCTTCAACCGAAGGCATTCTTAAGCTGATGGGGCGTGGCGGCGAAGAAGACAGCGTGACTGAAGATGATATTCATGCGCTCGTGAAAGAAGGCTCTGAATCTGGTGTGATAGAGCGTGGTGAGCAAGAGATGATTCGCAATATCTTGCAGCTTGATGATCGTCTTGTCAGCTCATTGATGACTCCTCGCAGAGACATCGATTTTCTGGATATCGACCAGCCTGTCGAGAACATTTTTAAGCAATTGCGTTCATCAAAGCACAGTGTGTTTCCATTGTGCCAAGATCACCTGAATAAAGTGGTCGGTACGGTGTCAGCCAAAGCCTTGTTAAATCAAGCTGGCAATTTAAGTATTCAAGTGATCATGGGGTTATCTAAATCTCCGATCTACGTGCCTGAATCGATGAAGGCATTGCGTCTACTTGGTTACTTTAAAGAGTCGGGCAGTGAGATGGCATTCATTGTTGATGAGTATGGTGATGTGCAAGGCCTAGTGACTCACTACGATATTCTTGAGGCGATTGCCGGAGAGCTATCGAACAACCCGAAAGATCTTTGGACAGAACAAGTCGAAGACGGACTGCTAGTGGATGGATTAATCCCCCTCAGTGAGCTTAAAAACCGCTTAGAACTTTCAGATCTAGAAGGTGAAAACGAGGGCTTCCAAACTCTGAATGGCCTCATCACATGGCTGCTAGGCCGCTTACCAGAAACGGGTGAGTTCGTTGAGTGTCAACAGTGGCAGTTTGAAATCATCTCAGTCGAGAACAACCGTATTGTGAGCGTTAAAGCGACGCAAATCGTTAACGATGTCGTTGAAGCGGCAAGCTAAATAGAGAGTTAACTCTCTAGATGGTGGCGATTGTTCATTATCTCTTTGTTGTTCATAGCCACCAAGATTAGGTATGCTTCACCGCATACCTATTTTCGTTTTTATCCTTTGTTTCTGGAGTTCCCTTTGTCAGACCATCAATTCACCCCTCAAGATGAAATCTTCATGCGACGTGCCATTGAGGTAGCCAAGCAAGCTGAGAGTGAGGGAGAGGTTCCCGTGGGTGCCGTGTTGGTAAAAGATGGTGAGATTGTTTCTGAAGGGTGGAACCGTTCGATTGGTAGCCACGATGCCACGGCACACGCAGAAATCGAAACCTTGCGTAAAGCGGGGCAAGCTCTGGAAAATTACCGACTGCTCGATACCACCTTATACGTCACGCTAGAGCCGTGCCCTATGTGTGCCGGAGCTTTGTTACACAGCCGAGTAAAACGCATTGTCTTTGGTGCACCTGACTTAAAAGCGGGTGCGGCGGGTACTGTCTTGAACTTGTTTGAAAGCCAAGCCTCGTACCACTATGCCGATGTTGAACACGGCCTATTAGAAGAAGAGTGTCGTGAGCAGCTGCAGGCGTTTTTCAAGCGCCGTAGAAAAGAGATCAAAGAGGAGCGAAAGCAAGAGCGTCTGTTGGAAGAGCAGCGTCTAGAAGCTGATAAGGTAAGTAGCGATAATAAGGTCAGTAATAAGAAATAGCTGCGAGCTTTAGGCACTCTCAACTCCAAGAGTGCCCGCGCCAAGTGACTTGGTTATCGTATTTACTCAGCAATCATCTGCATGAACGCACGGTTGCGCCAAATGATCTTCTTCTTGTTATTTGAAAGCATACGCTTACGACGGTTTGCAGCAACGGTCTTATCAAGGCGCTTCGATTTCAGTTTCTTCATCATTTCAATGATTTCCTATTTGTCGTCTGACTTTGTAGTTTGGACTAACGATTTAATTATAGTGTTGTTCGTTTATTTGGCTTGTCGCGCGCTTGGCTTACCCAGAAGAGCAGTTCTAGCGAAAACCCAGCACTGAAGTGCAACAGAGCGTAATTTTGATTATGGTGTGCCGTTATAAAGTTCGATTGTTACTGCAATATGACACATCGAGTTTCACGGCCTTTGTCGAGCTTATTCTTTTGCGCGCAGTTAAAAAAAGCACAATAAAAAAGAGCAATGCTTAATGGCATTGCTCTTTTAGTATCTATTGCGAAGACTCTGAAATGCTTACTGTCGATTCGGCAGCGCTAATGCTTGATTCGGCACCAGAAGTCTCTAGAGGTGGGATGACGATCAACCCTTCAAGACTCTCTTCTTGTTCCTTATTACGCTTATTTACATGGCCGATGATGCTTTGGTAATAACGGCGAATGTTCTCAACGTAATTTCTAGCTTCATCACCACGGGCATAGCCGTAACGAGTTTGGCTGTAGTACTTCTTCTGTCTTAACAGCGGCAGTCTGTCTTTCACATCGCCCCAAGCATCAGGATCGCCACCTTGTGCCTTCGTGAGGCGACGCGCGTCCATCATATGCCCGTAACCGACATTGTATGAAGCAAGGGCAAACCAGATCTTTTCATGTTGTGTGATTGAATCTGGTACTCGGTTCACGATACGACGAAGGTATTCAACACCACCTTGTACCGATTGTTTCGGGTCGAGACGGTTAGTCACGCCAACGCTTTTTGCAGTAGGTAGTGTCAGCATCATCATGCCACGTACACCCGTTGGCGAGCGTGCGACAGGGTTCCAGTGTGATTCTTGGTATGCCAATGCAGCAATCAAGCGCCAATCAAATTCTTGCGAGTACTTCTGAAACAGCGGTGACCATTTTGGTAACTTACTGTCCAGTGCGCGGATAAAGGCACGAGTATCAACGTAGTCAAAGGTGCCGATATGACCGATGTATTTCTCTTCCAGTGAAGCCAGTTCACCAGATTGTTTTAGGTTACCGAAGAACTCAATCAGCAACGCATACAGGCTTTCATCTTCCGATCTATTTAGGTACCAAGAGATAGGTTGGTCTTCTGTCAGCTCAAATGCCAAGGCTACGTCTGGATACAAACGCTGCGCCAGTGATAGCTCGATAGAGTCTGCCACCGTGAATAAACGTTCGCCTGTTGATACCTCTTTTAACAGGTCATTGATGTCTGCATTGCCGACCGCGTCGTAGATGAAGTCATCGTGTGTTTTCTGCAGCAGTTTAAGTGTTGGTTCAAAGTGTGAGTCTTTCACCACAACCAAAGATGGCGATAGCGTGTCACTTGATACCGCAGCTTCTGATTCAGCTTGTGCTTTTACAAACTCAGCCTGACGATCATTCTCAAAATTGATCAATTGCTCAAGGTTTCTTGGGCGCCATTGTCCCTTTTTGTACACGACCTGTTGGCTTACATAGTAATAAGCAGGCGCGGCGCGATAAGCGCGTGTCAGTTTGTTATTTTGCGTTAAACCTGTCGCGATAAGGTCGATTTCGCCTTTCTTCAACGCTGGAAATAAGCCAGATAGACGGTAAGCGGGTTTAACCTCAAGCTTTACACCAAGCTCCTGCGCAAACTCACGAGCTAACTCGTAATCTAAGCCTGCTGGACCATCAGGACCAATGTAATAAGAGAGTTGGTTGTTAAGGGTGCCGACACGAAGAACGCCGCGATCTCGTATCTGCTCAAGGACACTTTTAGGTTCAGATTCAATCTGGCATCCCGCTAGCCCAACCAGAGCGATAACGAGCAGAATGAATTTAGACGAAAAGATGAGCGTAAATTTAGGCATCAAAATGAAATCTCGAAAAGTGGAAGCCCCTTTATACCAAACCCCGCAAGGCTGGCAAAGCAGGTTTAATTAAACAGATGTAAAAGTGGTGATAAATGCAGCAAAAATACCATTTACGCAGAAAGATAAAAAAAATAACGCAAACGGTTGCTTTTGGTGTTACGTCACAAAAAGAAATGCTTTATAATGCGCTCGCATTGAAGAGGTGGAATCGGCATAGGTTTGGCAACCTTCGGGAATAGCTTCGAAGAAAACAGTTAGGTTGTTCCTATAACCCACTGAATTTATTCCAATACTACCTTAATCAACTGCATAAGAGACCTAAGCACATGAGAATTTTGCGTGGCTCCCCAGCTCTATCTGAGTTTCGTGTTAACAAGCTTTTAGAGCTTTGTCGTGAATTAAGCTTACCTGTAACAGGTATTTACGCTGAGTTTGCCCACTTTGCTGATTTAACGGCAGACCTAGATGAGTCTGAAGTTGAGAAGCTAGAAAAGCTACTGACTTACGGTCCAACGATTGAAGAGCATGAACCTGAAGGTTTATTGCTGCTTGCAACGCCACGCCCGGGCACTATCTCGCCTTGGTCTTCAAAATCAACAGATATCGCACATAACTGTGGACTGGCTAAAGTGTCACGTCTAGAGCGCGGTACTGCTTTCTACATTGAAACGTCTTCTGAACTTTCTGAGCTTCAACTTGTTGAGCTGAAAGCGATTCTGCACGATCGTATGATGGAAGTGGTTTTCACTGACTTCGAATCGGCAGCGGCACTATTCAAAGTTGCTGAGCCTGCTCCTTATGCGGAAGTTGACCTATTAACTGGCGGACGTAAAGCGCTTGAAGAAGCAAACGTTACCCTAGGTCTTGCACTTGCAGAAGATGAAATTGATTACCTTCTTGAAAGCTTCACTGAAAAGCTAGGTCGTAACCCGACTGACATCGAGCTAATGATGTTTGCACAAGCGAACTCAGAGCACTGTCGTCACAAGATCTTTAACGCTGATTGGACTATCGATGGCGTTAAGCAAGAAAAATCATTGTTCAAGATGATTAAGAACACCTTTGAAACAACACCAGAACACGTTCTGTCTGCTTATAAAGATAACGCAGCGGTAATGACAGGTTCTGAAGTCGGTCGTTTCTTCCCAGATCCAAAAACTCGTCAGTACAACTACCACCAAGAGAAAACACACATCTTGATGAAGGTTGAGACGCACAACCACCCAACGGCAATCTCTCCGTGGCCGGGCGCATCTACAGGTTCAGGCGGTGAAATCCGTGATGAAGGCGCGACTGGTATTGGTGGTAAGCCAAAAGCTGGTTTGGTTGCGTTCTCTGTATCTAACCTTAAGATCCCGAACTTCGTTCAACCTTGGGAAACTGATTTTGGTAAGCCAAGCCGTATCGTTACTGCTCTGGATATCATGCTTGAAGGTCCTCTTGGTGGCGCGGCATTCAACAACGAATTTGGTCGTCCAAACCTACTAGGTTACTTCCGTACTTACGAAGAGAAAGTAAACTCTCACGCAGGTGAAGAAGTACGTGGTTACCACAAACCAATCATGCTAGCTGGTGGTCTTGGTAACATCCGTGATGAGCACGTTCAGAAGAAAGAGATCCCAGTAGGTGCAAGCCTAATCGTTCTTGGTGGTCCTGCGATGAACATCGGCCTTGGTGGCGGTGCAGCATCTTCTATGGATTCGGGGTCTTCTTCTGAAGATCTAGATTTCGCTTCTGTACAACGTGAAAACCCAGAGATGGAACGTCGCTGTCAGGAAGTTATCGACCGTTGTTGGCAACTAGGTGATGCGAACCCAATCGCATTCATCCACGATGTGGGTGCGGGCGGTATCTCTAATGCACTTCCTGAACTAGTAGACGATGGTGAGCGTGGCGGTATCTTCAACCTACGCGACGTGCCAAACGATGAACCGGGCATGAGCCCACTTGAGATCTGGTGTAACGAATCTCAAGAGCGTTACGTAATGGCCGTTGCTGACGAAGACATGGCAACGTTCGACGCTATTTGTAAGCGTGAACGCGCACCTTACGCAGTGGTTGGTAAAGCAACGGAAGAGCGTGAACTTAAACTTGAAGATTCACACTTCGACAACACGCCAATCGACATGCCAATGGACATCCTTTTAGGTAAAACACCTAAGATGCACCGTGACGCGAAAACGCTAAAAGCAAATAACCCAGCGATTGACCGTTCTGGTATCGAAATGAACGAAGCGGTTGACCGTGTTCTTCGTCTACCAACAGTGGCTGAGAAAACATTCCTTATCACTATCGGTGACCGCTCGGTAACTGGCCTTGTTGCTCGTGACCAAATGGTTGGTCCATGGCAGGTTCCTGTTGCTAACTGTGCAGTAACTGCTGCAAGTTACGACTCTTACCACGGTGAGGCGATGTCTCTTGGTGAGCGTACGCCAGTGGCACTACTAGACTTCGGCGCATCGGCTCGTCTAGCGGTTGGTGAAGCAATCACTAACATCGCTGCGACGAACATCGGCGATATCAAACACATTAAACTGTCGGCTAACTGGATGTCTCCAGCGGGTCACCCAGGTGAAGATGCAGGTCTTTACGAAGCGGTTAAAGCAGTTGGTGAAGAACTATGTCCAGCACTGGGTCTAACTATCCCAGTGGGTAAAGACTCAATGTCTATGAAGACTAAGTGGGAAGAGAACGGCGAGCAGAAAGAAGTCACTTCTCCGCTATCTCTTGTTATCACTGCATTTGCTCGTGTTGAAGATGTTCGTAAAACAATTACGCCTCAGCTTCGCACTGACAAAGGCGCTTCAAGCTTAGTACTTATCGACCTAGGTAACGGCAAAAACCGTCTAGGTGCTACGGCACTAGCGCAAGTTTACAAGCAGCTTGGTGACAAGCCAGCAGACGTAGACAACGCAGCACAGCTAAAAGGTTTCTACGAAGGCGTTCAAGCACTTGTGGCTAACGACCAAGTTGTGGCTTACCACGATAAAGGCGACGGTGGTCTATTCGTTACTCTAGCTGAAATGGCATTCGCAGGTCACTGTGGTGTTAATGCTGATATTGCGGCGCTAGGCGAAGATGCTCTAGCAGCACTATTCAACGAAGAGCTAGGTGCGGTAATTCAGGTTCGTAACGACGACCTAGACGCTGTTCTTTCAACTCTTGCAGCAAACGGCCTAGAAGCGTGTTCACACGTAATCGGTTCTGTTGAAGCATCTGATGAGCTAGTGATTAAGTCTGGCGAGTCTGTAGTGATTGAACGTAACCGTACTGAACTTCGTACTATCTGGGCTGAGACAACGCATAAGATGCAAGGTCTACGTGATAACCCAGCATGTGCTGACCAAGAGCACGAAGCGAAGAAAGACAACTCAGACCCAGGTCTGAACGTGAAACTAAGCTTTGACGTAAACGAAGATATCGCTGCACCGTTCATCAACACAGGTGCTAAACCTAAGATGGCAATTCTACGTGAGCAGGGTGTTAACTCTCACGTTGAAATGGCAGCAGCATTCGACCGTGCAGGCTTCGAAGCAACTGATATTCACATGAGCGACATCCTAACGGGTCAAGCAGTACTAGAAGAGTACAACGGCCTTGTGGCATGTGGTGGCTTCTCTTACGGTGACGTACTAGGTGCTGGTGAAGGTTGGGCTAAGTCGGTTCTGTTTAACGACTCTACTCGTGACCAGTTTGAAAACTTCTTCAAGCGTGAAGATACCTTCTCTTTAGGTGTATGTAACGGTTGTCAGATGCTGTCTAACCTGCGTGACCTAATCCCTGGTGCTGAGTACTGGCCACGTTTCGTTCGCAACGAATCTGAGCGTTTTGAAGCGCGTTTCAGCCTAGTAGAAGTTCAGAAATCTGATTCTGTATTCTTCAACGGCATGGAAGGTTCTCGTATGCCAATCGCTGTTTCTCACGGTGAAGGCCGCGTAGAAGTGCGTGACAACGACCACCTAAACGCGATTGAAAACTCAGGTACAGTTGCTCTACGTTACGTTGATAACAACGGTAACCAAACGCAGCAATACCCGAACAACCCGAACGGTTCACCAAACGCTATCACAGGTTTAACAACGACTGACGGCCGCGTGACTATCATGATGCCTCACCCAGAGCGTGTATTCCGTACGGTTGCAAACTCTTGGTCTCCAGAAGGTTGGGGCGAGAACGGCGCTTGGATGCGTATGTTCCAAAACGCTCGTAAGAATGTAGGCTAATCACTTTCTTACAGGTCGCATTAATCTAGGCTAGGTTAATCAAAAATGAAAAGCGCAGATCGAAAGGTCTGCGCTTTTTTATTTCCTAAGATTTAGGAACCAGTGCGAAACAATTGAGGTTTGCAGTTTGCTGTTCTAAAAATCTCCACTACGCTAAATGTTATGGAATCAATTTGTTAGGCGAATAATTCTTGCACTCGAGCAAGGAAAGCTTCGTTCGGCTATGCAAAAACTGAATCAATCATCGTGGCATAAGAGGGATCTATGAAAACAACAATTACAAAAGCCGTTGCAGTGGCAGCGATTGTCATGTCGTTAGCTGGGTGTGTAGGTAGTAACGCGGTTACTGGGAAATTAATGAAGTTCAACGTCGAGGTGGTGGATAACCGTTACGCTCGTGCGGGCGTCAACTTCTTGCTTGCTCCGGTTTACGCACTAACCACCGCAGCCGATTACATTGTCTTTAACTCAATCGAATTCTGGGCGGGTAAAAACCCACTCACAGGCGCACCTCACATCTTTGATAGCAAAGTCGATACCATGATTGATGTGAACGACAGCCTAGACGATTCACTAAAAGAAGCGCCACTTGGTTTCAATAATCGTCAGATCGAATGGGGTGAAATGCAACAAATCGATGAGAATACGATTCGCATGGACATTACCTACAACGATGGCCAAAAAGCCGTTCTGACAGGTGTTCGTGATGGCGACAAGGTCAGCTACTACATGGATGGCACGCTAGTATCAGAAACTTCTATTCAAGCGCTTGAGCAGCTAGCCGCAGAGAAAGCGTAACCCTTTTAGTTTGATACCAATAAAAGAAAAGCCGCTGGATTTAACCCCAGCGGCTTCGTATTTTCTAGCATCTAGCATCTAGCATCTAGCATCTAGCGCTTAGATTAGTTGTTGCTGTGTAGCTCGCTGTTTAGTTCAACAGCAGACTTGTTCGCTAGACATTCAATTTGACCAGTGATCGAGTTGCGGCGGAACAGAAGATCAGAAACGCCAGCTAGGTCGCGAGCTTTAATGATTTCTACTTCGTTGCCTTCTTTATCTAGCATGCGAACCTTAGTACCTGCAGTTACGTAAAGGCCAGACTCAACAGTACAACGGTCGCCCATTGGGAAGCCAAGACCCGCGTTTGCGCCTAGTAGGCAGTTTTCGCCGATAGAGATAACCATAGTACCGCCACCAGACAGAGTACCCATGATAGAAGCGCCGCCGCCGATGTCTGAACCGTTACCTACAACAACACCTGCTGATATACGACCTTCAACCATGCTTACGCCAGTTGTACCTGCATTGAAGTTGATGAAACCTTCGTGCATAACCGTTGTGCCTTCACCCACATGTGCGCCAAGACGAACACGAGAAGTGTCAGCAATACGAATACCTGTTGGTACCACGTAATCCACCATTTTAGGGAACTTGTCTACGCAATCTACAGATAGAGCGCGACCAGCTAGGCGTGCTTCGATTTGACGCTCAGCCAGTTCAGGAAGATCGATTGGACCTTCGTTAGTCCATGCGATGTTGTGCAGTAGACCGAAGATGCCGTCTAGTACTGTACCGTGTGGTTGAACTAGGCGGTTAGAGATAAGTTGCAGCTTAAGGAAGCCTTCAGCAACTGATGCTGGCTTTTCGTCAGTCGCAAGAACAACAAGAACAAGTGGCTGCTCAGATGCTGCTGCTTTTTCTGCGAAAGATGCGTTTGCTGCATCGTCGTTTGCTGCGAATGCTTTCGCTAGTTCTGCACTTTGTGCTGCAGAGATTTCGATAGCTTGGTTGCCTTCAGTGTAACCTGCAACTTCACCAACAGCCGCTACTAGAGCATCGCTTGGGTTTAGAAGTGGGTTAGGGAAGAACGCTTCAATGATTTTATTGTCGCGGTTTTTGGTTGCCGTACCGAAGGCTAGTGAAAAGTAAGCCATGTTGAATCTCCATGTGTTGAGTCTTGATTTTGCTATTTCATAACAGCGGCTCGAATAACAAGCGCTGCCGTTAGCAAAGTTAATTTAATTGCGTTCATCATAAAGAGAGCGCCCTCGTTATGAAAGGGCGCATCGGGATAAAGTCTGTAAAATGATATTGCTTGTCTTTTGAGAGATGTTGATCTGCAATGAGAAAACACTGCAGATCAACACAAATTGATTGGTGCGTTAATCAACATTCTCCTGTGAATAGCCTCTTTAGATAAACAACGCCTTATAAGCTTGTTCAATCCCTTCAATCAACATCTGCATACCGATAACTGCGAGTATCAACCCCATCATTCGAGTAATCACGTTCAGTGCGCTTGGCCCTACGGCTTTCACGAAGCGTTCGCCGAATACAAATAATACGTAGGTTAATGTGCACAGAAGACCAAAGGCGACGATGGTAATTATGGTTTCGTAAATGCCTTCAGTGCTGGCGAAGTTCATCGCAGTGGCGATGGTGCCCGGGCCTGCCAGTATCGGCATGGCTAAAGGTGATACTGCGATGCTAAGCGCTGCGTCGCGTTGAGCGTCTGAGTTTACTTTCTCTTTCGCTTTGGCGTGTGTTGAATCACCTTGTAGCATGTGAAAGCCAATCAAAAAGACCAGAATACCGCCCGTGATGCGCAGTGCGTACAGCGTGATACCAAAGAGGTCAAAAATCAGTTTGCCAGATAGCGCAAACGTACTGACGATGACAAATGCGATAAACACTGAACGGAAGGCGATGGACTTGACCGTTTCCCTGTCGTTATCACCAGTTAATCCAAGAAAGATTGGGGTGTTGGCGATTGGGTTCATGATGGCAAAAAAGCCCATGAACACAGTAATGGTATGAATGATGAGCTCTTTCATATTATTCCTTTGAAAATATGCAGTTAAATACTAATGGTTGGTGTATTTAATCTTAGATACAAATAATTATTAGAAATAGATAGTAGAGCAAGTGTGAATAAAAAACAGCCAGCATAAGGCTGGCTGTTTGGTTTTAGTGATAGGTGTAGAGTTTTGGTCGCGCGTTATTGCTAGTTTCTCAATTAACAAGCTCTATACAACAGGTCGACAGTAGAGCTCACTTTGCCGTTATGCGTTTTGAGATTCACTCACTGCGACAGCCAATGCAACCGTAGCACCCACCATTGGGTTGTTACCCATACCGATGAAGCCCATCATTGCTACGTGAGCAGGAACAGAAGAGCTACCAGCGAATTGAGCGTCAGCATGCATTCTGCCCATGGTATCTGTCATGCCGTAAGACGCAGGGCCAGCGGCTACGTTGTCTGGGTGTAATGTACGGCCTGTACCGCCGCCAGAAGCAACTGAGAAGTAAGGCAAGCCTTGGCGAGTACGCTCTGCTTTATAGATACCGGCAACAGGGTGTTGGAAGCGTGTTGGGTTGGTTGAGTTACCCGTGATACTCACATCCACTTCTTCTCTGTGCATGATCGCTACGCCTTCACGTACATCATCAGCGCCGTAACACAAGATCTCGCCACGAGGGCCTTGTGAGAAGCGGCGACGTTCTGTTTCAACTAGCTCACCCGTTTGGTAATCAAATTGAGTGCGAACATAGGTAAAGCCATTGATGCGAGAGATTAGGTAAGCCGCATCTTTACCTAGACCGTTCAAGATAACTTTCAATGGTGTTTTGCGTGATTTGTTCACGTTCAGTGCAATCTTGATCGCACCTTCTGCAGCAGCAAAAGACTCATGGCCTGCAAGGAAAGCAAAGCAGTGGCTCTCTTCATTTAGTAGACGAGCAGCCAGTGCGCCGTGGCCGATACCGACTTGGCGTTGCTCTGCAACACTACCGGGTTTTGTGAATGCTTGAAGACCTTCACCAATGATATTCGCCGCTTGTTCAGCGTTGTTCGCTTTACGGAACAGAGCTAATGCAGCACCAAGAGTATAAGCGTCAGCGGCGCTTTCAAATGCGATAGGTTGAGTGTCCATCACTAATGCTTTTGGGTCGACATTGTGTGATAAACAGTATTGGTTTGCTTGCTCTAAAGAGTCGAAGTTCATTTCTGCCAATACGCGAGTTACTGATTCATTAAATTGAGTGTTCATCATATCTTTCCTCTTAATTGGCAAAAATTATTGTTGGCGTGGGTTAATGGTGGTTACGGCTTCGTCGAAGCGACCATAAGTCCCTGTCGCAAGGTCAGCAGCTTCGTTCGCTGGTACACCTTGGTTAATCGCCTTCATCATTTTGCCGAGGTTGAGATATTCGTAGCCAATCACTTCGCTGTGATCATCAAGTGCAAGCTTGGTCACGTAACCTTCTGCAAGCTCTAGGTAACGAACGCCTTTCGCTGAGGTTGAATAGCTGGTGCCGACTTGGCTGCGCTGTGTTTGACCTAAGTCTTCCAACGCTGCACCGATTTCTAGGCCACCTTCAGAGAAAGCAGACTGAGTTCGACCGTACACAAACTGCAGGAAGATTTCGCGCATCGCTACGTTGATAGCATCACATACTAAGTCAGTATTGAGTGCTTCAAGAATGGTTTTTCCGGTGAGGATTTCAGCGGCCATCGCGGCTGATTGAGTCATACCTGAACAACCAATCGTTTCGATTAATGCTTCTTCGATGATGCCGTTTTTTACGTTAAGAGTTAGTTTTGCTGCACCTTGTTGTGGTGCACAAGTGCCTACGCCATGGCTTAAGCCAGAAATAGCGATGACATCTTTTGGGCTAACCATTGCGCCTTCAACTGGAATTGGAGCTGAATTGTGAAGATCACCCCTTTGAATAGGGCACATTGATTGAATTTCTGAAGAGTAGTGCATAATGTTTTCTCACTTATAGAGCCATTTAAGACCTAGGGCGTTGAGAAAACAGGACGTGTTGGAAGAGGTGCGGCTAATTCACTACAGATCTTGAGTATCGATAATCCAAAGGTGTCATGGATCTTGGTCTTGATAGACTAAGTCCATTTCAAAATGGAGGAATAGCGATACGTCCAACAGTATTACCTGTTTTCGATTCTGTAGGAGTCATTAGCACTGTTCGGAAAGAACGGGCGGTTGAAGCAAAAGCTTAGGTGGAACCCCATCACCTGATGGCTATAGATTAGATCTTTATCACACTTTCATGCAAGCGAATGTTTAGAGCGATTTCGACTATAAACAAGCTTCATTATATTTCGATAAGTATAAAAAAACGCCAATAGCGAACTCTGATTAGAGGCGTCATTGACGTTTTTTAGAAAGCGATCAGCTAGTTATGCTGCATCTTCTTCTGCGTCTTCAACAGCTTCAAGCTTCTTAGCTTTTTTAGGAGCTGGCTTACGCTTAGCACCTAATGCGTAAAGAACTTCTTCTTTGTTCTTCGCTAGGTACATTGCAAGTTCTTCTTGCTTGCCTTCATCTTCAACTAAATCGCTTTTGCCTAACAGTTCAAAAAGCTCATCAGCCATATCCAGCATTTTGTCGTATGCGTCAGCTTCGGCTTTAGAGGTAAAAGTCATTTTCTCTTCTCCGTTGCGTTCCACCACGTACTTGACGATAACAGCCATGGTTAATCCTCTAAGTTTGATAAATTTTACTGGCTTTTTATACAGTTTCTGATGCGAAAAGTCCAGTTGGAGCCCGAACTATGCGGCCTCAATCTTGATGTGTAGCCCAGTCTTCACAATAACCCATGAAAGATTTCAGCAGTGGGCTTTGATATTTGTCTTTATGGACCAGCATCCAGAATCGACGTTTCATGTCGAGTGGTACATCAAGTGCTTTCACTCGGCCAGAATCAATCGCGCGTTGTGCCGCTAAACGCGATAAACACGCAAAGCCCAGACCTGCAGAAACAGAGTTGATGATCGCTTCCGTGGTGTTGAGCTCAAATGATTCGTACCAGTGCTCGATACGCGGTGCAACGGCACGCAAGAAAAACTCACGAGTACCTGAGCCTGATTCGCGCAATATCCAATGGCTGTCTTCTAAATCATGCAGAGCAACTTTGTCTTGTGAAACGAGAGGGTGTTGATTACTAACGATAATACACATCTCATCGCTACTGAACTGGCTAGATATCAATTCAGGGTGGAGTGTTTTTCCTTCAATTAGCGCGATATCCAGTTCATAATCCACCAACTTTTGGCAGATCAGCGCACTGTTTGAAATGAACAAGCTTTGATCTTGATGCTGAGTTCGTTCGCGAAAGCCAGACAGAATAAAGGGTGCGACCTGATTACCAATCGTGTCACTCGCGCCAACCTTGAGATTGCCACTTAATGGTTGGTCATCGCGGAACAAAACATCGATGCCTGCAGCTCTGTGAAGTATCTCATCGGCCAAAGGAAGTAACTTTTGTCCCTCCTGATTGAGAATTAATCGGTTGTTGACCCGGTCAAATAGAGAGTGACCTAACTGTTTCTCCATTTCGCCTAGTGCCATGCTGACCGCAGCTTTAGACAAAAACAGCGCTTCTGATGCGGCAGTAAGTGTCGAATGCTGGGTAATGGTGACAAACACTTTGAGTTGTTTGATTGAAATATTAGCCATCAGGTTCCTAGTTTTACGCTGCTGGTGGAAAGGGTCGTTCAGTATTGATGAACACTTGTTATATATAATTGGATATTGTTTAACGAAGCGCAAGCGTATTATGGCTTCAACAAGCTGATGAGTTCACAAGTTTAGTGAATTAAGTTTAAGAGAGGCTGACATGATTCAACGTATTAAATATAGATTAACAGGAGCTCCAACACCCATGGCAGGGTTAGCACTAGCAATCGCAAGCTTAGGCTGGTGCTGGGATGGCGTTTTAGTCGCACAAGGTATTTTGCACACTCCAGGCTTAGTGCAGTGGATAAGTGCAGGTATTGCAGCGGTATTGCTTCTTGTTTTAGCTGTGAAATTTTTGATTCATGGTCACCTATTGCGTGAAGATCTTGCTCACCCTGTTGTTGGCAGTGTGGTACCAACATTTGCTATGGGGTGCATGGTGGTATCAGCGTCTTTGGCGCCAATTTCTCAATTTTTACAAGAAGCGATGTGGTTGGCTTCTGTGGCTTTACACGTTGTGTTTCTAGTGAGCTTTTTGTACCACAGAGCTAAAAACTTTGAGATTCACCACATGGTACCAAGTTGGTTTGTACCACCGATTGGTATTATTGTGGCTGACGTGTCTTTCTCTGGTAATCCAGTTTTAGAGCCAGTAGCGAACGCGACTTTGGTATTCGGTTTATTGGTTTATGCTGTGATGCTGCCACTGATGGTTTACCGTTTGATGTTCTCTCACGAAGTGCCAGATGCTGCAAAACCAACGATTGCGATTATGGCAGCACCAGCGAGCCTATCTTTGGCGGGTTACTTAACCGTTACTGCTAGCCCTTCACCAGTGATCATTGGTTTATTATTTGGTATTGCAGTGTTGATGACGTTTATTATTTACATCGCGTTCTTCAAACTACTTCGTCTGCCATTCAGCCCAGGCTATGCAGCGTTTACTTTCCCAATCGTGATTGGTGCAACAGCGTTATTTAAATTGGCGGCTTGGATGCAAGTACAAGGTATTGAAGCGCACTACATCAGCCAAGTGTTCAATCTAGCGTACCTAGAACTGATTGTGGCAACCTTCGTCGTCGGTTATGTCGCGATTCGTTACTACATGAACTACAAACCTCATCGTGTTTTAAGTGCGGTAGCCGGCAGATTGTAAAGGCCAATAGTTCAAAAGATAAACGGACCTTAAGCTTTCGGTATTTCACAAGCTTATATTCCTCATCCAAACTCAGCACTTATGCTAATCTGGCAGTATATTGTGGCAAGATTAGCGTGAGTGCACTTTGTTTACTGTTTACCATTCCAATAAAGTTGATACTTTAAAAATTCTTCTCGTTCACTTGATCAAAAGTGACCCTTTAGCCAATCCTTTCGAAAAAGAGCAAATTCTGGTTCAGAGCCCGGGCATGTCTCAATGGCTTAAGATGGAACTCGCCAAAGAGTTTGGTGTAGCAGCAAATCTCGATTTTCCTCTTCCAGCAACCTTCATTTGGGATATGTTTACCCAAGTGCTTCCTGATGTACCTAAACGCAGTGCTTTTAATAAAGAAGCGATGACGTGGAAGCTGATGAGTTTGCTACCCGCGAAACTTGACCACCCTGATTTCTTACCCCTGCAGCGCTATCTTGAAAACGACGAAGATGATTCAAAGCTGTATCAATTAGCCGAGAAAATTGCCGATATCTTCGATGGCTACTTGGTATATCGACCTGAGTGGATGGCGATGTGGGAAGCGGGCGAGCCCGTTGCAGAGTTGATTGATAGTGAAGGGCAGCAAGAGCACCCTTGGCAGCCCATTTTGTGGAAGGCTCTCTATGATCAGACACTGTCTCAAGGCCAATCGAAGTACCACCGTGGTAACTTGTATCACGACTTTATTGAAGCGCTAGCCAACCAACAAGGGCAGCTACAACACCTGCCGAAACGTCTGTTTGTGTTTGGTATTTCGTCACTGCCTCCCCGCTACATGGATGCCTTGAAAGCGCTTGGCGAGCAGATTGATGTCCACCTGATGTTTACCAACCCTTGCCAACATTATTGGGGTGACATCCGCGACCGTAAATACTTGGCAAGAGTGGAAGCGCAGCGTCGCAAGCAGTTTGCATTAGTTGATGGTTTACCTCAGCTTGAAGGCGAAGTATCGCCACTGAAAGATGGTATCGAAGCCAACGTTGAAGATGAACTACACACCAGCCAAGCGGTAGGTAATAGCTTGCTTGCGTCTATGGGTAAGCTGGGCAGAGATAACCTGTTCTTGCTGTCTCAATCAGACAGTGAAGAACATGAGTTCTTTATTGATGTTGAGAGAGACAGTCTGCTGCATCAACTGCAAGCCGATATTCTCCAGTTAGAAGAACATCAAGATGATCACATCTTAGATTCCAGCAACCACAAACAAGTGGTTGAACTGGGTGATCGCTCGTTGACTGTGCATGCTTGTCACAGCCCAATGCGCGAGGTGGAAGTTCTCCATGATCAGCTATTGGCGATGTTTGATGCCGACCCAACATTGAAGCCACGCGATATCATCGTGATGGTGGCAGACATCAATGCTTACAGCCCTGCGATTCAGGCGGTATTTGGTAATGCTCCGGGTGAGCGCTACATTCCTTACTCGATCTCGGATAGAACGGCCGATCAAGAGAGCCCAATTCTGACCGCGTTCATGCAGTTGGTCGCGCTACCAAACACGCGCTGTTTAGCTTCTGAACTTCTGGAATTATTAGAAATCCCAGCGATGATGGCACGCTTTGGCATTGATGAATTTCAATTTGAGCAAGCTAAGCAGTGGGTTGAAGAAGCGGGTATTCGTTGGGGCGTCGACTCGTCTACCGCAACGGAGTTTGATTTGCCTGCTACTGAGCAAAATACCTGGCTATTTGGTATTCAGCGGATGCTGCTGGGTTATGCGATGTCGGATTCTGCAGGTTTGTTTGAAACTGAACACTCTCCAATTGCAGCTTATAACGAAGTTCAGGGCATTAACGCCGAACTTGCGGGTAAGTTAGCGCACTTTATTGATCGTATTGCCCATTACCGTCAACGCCTCACTGAGACGCAATCAATCGATATGTGGCGTGAAACCTTGCTGCAAATGATTGATGACTTCTTCGCCGTTGAGCTAGAAGGCGAGGTAGTGCTTAAGTCGATTCGCGATGCACTTTCTCAACTGAATGAACAGCTTGATGATGCCTTATACGAACAAGAATTATCACCAAGCATCATTTATCAGTACTTGAATAACAAACTGTCGGGCGCGCGCATTAGTCAGCGTTTCTTAGCGGGGCAAGTTAACTTCTGTACCCTGATGCCGATGCGTTCCATCCCGTTCAAAACCGTTTGTCTATTAGGAATGAATGATGGTGTTTACCCTCGATCAATGCCGCCAGAAGGTTTTGATTTGATGAATGGGCGCACTCGTCCGGGAGACCGTTCTCGTCGTGATGATGACCGTTACCTGTTTTTAGAAGCAATGTTGTCAGCACAAGAGTGTTTATACATTAGTTATGTCGGTCGCTCGATTCAAGATAATACTGAGCGAGTACCGTCGGTATTGGTTTCAGAGTTGATTGAGTACTGCCAGCAGAACTACTGCCTAAGTGACGATCAAGCGCTACCAAGTGATGATTCTGGTATCAAACTGACTCATGCGATCAGCTTTGAGCACACCATGACCCCGTTCAGCCCGGCAGCCTTTACACAAGGTGATGCGAGCCATGTATTGAGCTACGCCAAAGAATGGCTTCCTGCGGCTAACCGTTCCGGTGAACGCAGTGGTGAATTCAATCGTGCCTTGGATGACTATTTACTTGGTGCGACCTATCCATTAGAGCTCGATCTAGTTGAGCTACAGCGTTTCTGGCGCTTGCCGGTGCAATACTTCTTTAATCGCCGCTTAAAGGTAGTGTTTGAGCCACCGCTTCCGGTTATGGAAGACGATGAGCCGTTCGTGCTTAATGGCTTAGAGAGCTTCCAGCTTAAGGATGCCTTGCTCCAAGTACTACTCGATCACCAAGAAGGGGCAGATGAAGCGGTTTGCTTGTTTGTCTCTGAGCAAAAAGCCCAAGGTCGCTTACCGGTTGGTGCTTTTGGTGATATCGAGTTTGAAACTAATCGCGTTCAAGCGGAAGACTTAGCCAAAGAGATTCGATTTGTAAGTGGGCAGCCACAGCAAGATCTTGAGGTGAATATTGAGTTTGATGTGTTAGGTGAGGGGAAACCGGTTCGTTTGATGGGTTGGCTCACTCAAAACTATCAATCGGGCTTGGTGCGCTTCCGTAGCGGTAAAATTCGCTCGCAAGATTATTTGGCCGCATGGATCGATCATCTATGTGGTGCAGTGATGGGGCATGGCAAAACAACCCATATTATTGGCTACGACAGAAAAGAAGGCGTGGTTCACCAAACGCTACAACCGATTGCTGATGCGCAGCAGGCAAAGAGTTTATTGGCAGAGTTGGTAAGACTGTTTTATCAAGGTATGACTGCACCACTGCCTTACTTCCCGAAAACCGCATTGGCCGGCGTTGAAGCGGGCTTTAGCCGTGGTAAATGGGTCGATGATGAAGAGAAATCGCTCAAGAAAATGGCCGATACTTTTAATGACAGTTTCGCTTTCACTGGCGAGGGTCGAGATACCTACATCTCACGTATTTGGCCTAAGTGGGACGATGGGTTAGCTGCTGAGTCGCGTATGTATTCAACGCTTGTATTACAGGCGGCAAGGTTGGCGGCTGCCGATCTGGAAGATCAGGAGTAAGCTGCTGTGATCGATACGATCAATCGCGGGTGCGCTGAATTAATGAAAGACAAAAAAGAGTCGCTGGTAAGCATTTGGGATGCTTGCTTTCAATGTGAATGGAATCAAGGTACAGGAAATAAAGTGGCCGCCAGTAAATCATTATTAGTGTAGGGCGTTCGCTGTACGGCCACAGGTCAGAGGGACCATTATTCTGTGGTTCAAAGTAGGCAATGAGCATAAAACTCGAATCGCGCTCCTGAACTCGTGGGCGCATAGTAGCGAGGCGATCCGAATTGATCCGTGAGAGAGATCGCACTAACTATTAACAAATCAGCGTAGGACGTAAATTGAATGACGTTTTCCACGCTAGGTCACATTTGTAACAACATATTTATCAGAAGGCAGTAAGGCATGACGACCACAAGCAGTGTTCAGGTAATTGCTCCACAGACACTCAATACCATGACGTTTCCACTTCATGGCGCGCGTTTAATTGAAGCATCGGCGGGTACAGGTAAAACATTTACCATCGCTGGCTTGTACTTACGCTTACTGCTCGGACATGGCACGGCAGCACCACAAGGGGAGCTGTCGGAAGCAACCCGACACCATGAGCCGCTGACAGTAGACCAAATCTTGGTTGTGACCTTTACCGAAGCGGCAACCGCAGAGCTGCGAGATCGTATCCGTGCCCGAATTCATGATGCGCGCATCGCGTTTGCTCGCGGGCAAAGTGACGACCCAGTGATTGCGCCTCTGTTGCAAGCAATCGAAGACCACGCAGGCGCTGCAAAAACACTGCTCAATGCGGAAAGGCAAATGGATGAAGCGGCGGTATACACCATTCATGGCTTCTGTCAGCGAATGTTGACTCAAAATGCCTTCGAATCTGGCAGCCGATTTGATAATGAATTTGTGACCGATGAAAGCCACTTGAAAGCTCAAGTGGTAGCTGACTATTGGCGTAAGCAATTTTACTCGCTACCTATTCAACTGGCTGGTGAGGTTCGTAATATTTGGGGTTCACCGGCTGCATTATTAGCAGACGTAAATCGTTATCTGACAGGATCGCCGCTGAAATTGACGGTAGATGCTATGTCGGGTGATTTGCAAACTCTGCACAACCAGAACCTAGACAAAGTGAAGCAGCTCAAAGCGCTGTGGTGTGAATCTGAAGCGGACTTTTTGGCTTTGATCTCAGGTTCAGATGTGAACAAGCGCAGCTACACCAAGAAGTCTCTGCCGACATGGTTAGAAGCAGTGACGGCATGGGCGCAAAGTGACACCCATGATTATCAATACCCAGACAAATTAGAGAAATTCTCGCAAGCCACTTTAATCGAGAAAACACCGAAAGGCACCGCACCTCAGCATGCCGTTTTCGAAGCGATTGAAGATTTCTTAAATCACCCAGCCGACTTGAAAGCTCCGTTATTGGCACATGCGATTACCCATTGTCGAACTATGCTCGCTAAGGCTAAACAGCAAAAGCAGTGGTTATCGTTTGATGACTTGCTGACTCAGTTATCTGCATCGATTGATGTCGATGAGCAATCATTGCTGGTGGAAAGAATTCGCACTTTATACCCGGTGGCGATGATCGATGAATTTCAGGATACCGACCCACTGCAATACAGTATTTTTAGCCGAATTTATCTCGATAATCCGCAGTGCGGCTTGTTTATGATCGGTGACCCAAAGCAGGCGATTTATGGCTTCCGTGGCGCAGATATCTTTACCTATATCAAGGCGAGAAACCAAGTTAGTGCTCACTACACCTTAGGCACTAACTGGCGCTCAAGTGCCGATATGGTCAGTGCAGTAAACCAAGTGTTTATGAATTCGGACAGCCCGTTTATCTACGACCAAGACATCCCATTCTTACCCGTAGCTGCCAGTCCATCAGCCGACAAACGCCAATGGGTGATGAACGGAGAAACTCAGCACGCACTTACCTTTTGGCTGCAAGAGGCTGAAGACAAGCCGTTGCCAAAGGGCGAATATCACAATGCAATGGCAGAGGCGACGGCGAGTCAAATTCAAACCATTCTGACCTCTTCTCAAAATCAGCAAGCTTATTTCGATAACGGCAAAAAACAACATGCCGTGAATGCGGGCGATATTGCTGTCTTGGTTAGAACTGGTAGTGAAGGTCGTCTGATCAAGAATGCGCTATCCGAACAAGACATTGCAAGTGTGTATCTTTCTAACCGAGACAGTGTGTTTACCAGCTTAGTCGCACAAGATATCCAACGCTTGCTACAAGCTGTGCTGACACCTGAAAACGATCGAGCATTGCGCGCGAGCTTGGCCTCTGAGTTGTTCGCTCTGGATGCGGCTTCATTGGATGAACTCAACAATGATGAAGTGGTGTGGGAAAACGTTGTTAACGAATTTCGTGAGTATCGTAAGTTATGGCTACAGCGTGGTGTGTTGCCAATGCTTCGTAGCGTGATCAGTAAACGACATCTCGCGGAACGCTTACTGGAAGAAGAAAATGGTGAGCGCTCACTTACCGATTTGATGCACATTGGCGAATTGCTGCAACAAGCAAGGCAGGAACTCGACAGTGATTATGGTTTGTTGCGCTGGTTAGCAGAAGCGATCTCAGATGCGCAAAATGGTCTAGGCGGCAGTGAAGATGATATTCAGCGTCTTGAATCTGAAAGAAACTTGGTTCAAATCGTTACCATTCACAAATCGAAAGGTTTGGAATATGACTTAGTATTCCTGCCATTTGTGGCGAGTTACCGAGAAGCGAGCGAAGGAAAATTCTACGACCATGATTCAGATACCACGGTACTGGATATCACAGGTAGTGACAGTGCCTTAGCGCAAGCCGATAAAGAGCGACTCGCGGAAGACTTGCGTTTGATTTATGTAGCGCTGACTCGTGCGGTTTATGGCTGTTTCATTGGCATGGCGCCACTGCGTAAAGGGCGTTCAACCAAAGAACCTACCGGTGTGCATTTGAGTGCGATGGGCTACTTGGTTCAAAACGGACAAGAGCAGGGTATTGCCGAATTACACCAAGCTTTAGCGGCCATTGAAGGCAAAAATTCAAGTGTGCTGTTAGCCGAAACACCAACCGCGCATGAGCAAGTGTTTGTACAAACAGAGCAAGTGAGTGAAGACTTACATGCGAACGAGCTCAAGGCTTCAATCGACAGGGCTTGGCGTATCACCAGTTACTCGGGGCTTGTAAAGCAAGGCAGTCACGGTGCGAGTCATGACGCGACCATTGAGGTATCTGGCTTCGATATTGATTCGGCTGATGAGCAGGATGAGTCTGAGTTGATTGAACCTGAACGTTCTATTTTTACGTTTCCTCGTGGTGCGCGCCCAGGTACTTTCTTGCACACCTTGTTTGAGGATGTTGAATTTACCGAGCCAGCAACCAGCGAACATAACACGCAAGTAATTACTCACTTATTAGAGTCTGAACAATACGAACTAGAGTGGCTACCTGTGCTTCAGCAACTGGTCGATATCGTTCTTAACACAGCATTGGATGGCAAGAACTTAAAGCTAAGTGAGAAAGATTCGACGCAACGCTTAGTTGAGATGGAGTTCTTACTACCGATCGAAGTATTGGCCGCATCTGAACTGAATCAAACCATTCAATATCATGATCCATTATCGGCCAAAGCGGGCGACCTAGGTTTCCAAACTGTGCAAGGTATGCTGAAAGGCTTCATCGATTTAGTGTTCGAGCATCAAGGTAAATACTATGTACTTGACTGGAAATCGAATCATTTAGGTGATGATGTTGCCGTCTACCATGGTGAGGCATTGAAATCGGCGATGGCCGACCACCGTTATGACCTGCAATATCAAATTTATGCATTGGCGCTGCACCGTTTCTTACGTAGTCGTGTTGCGAATTACAGCTATGAACAACATTTTGGTGGGGTTTATTACTTGTTCTTGCGAGGCATGGACGGCCAATCTCAGCAGGGCATTTTCTCGGCTAAACCAACACTGGCGTTACTTGATGAAATGGATCAATTGATTGACGGTAAAGTGATAGACAGACGTTCAGCACAACTGAATGACGATGAAACTGGACAGATGGGGCTTTTATAATGACAACAACGACCATTAATACCAGCATAGAAGCTGCGAACACGGTGAAGCCCGTTTCACTTATTCCTGAGCAACTTATGGATGTACTCAAGTTTCTTGCGGATAAGGGTTCGATTCGTCAGTTGGATTATCAATTTGCCCGTTTTATTGCTCAGCAATCCACGAGTCACTCTCAAGAGATCGGCTTTCTCGCTGGGGTAGTAAGCCATGAATTAGGCAAAGGGCACATTTGTACTCAGCTTATACAAGCTCAAACAGCAGATTTAGCTCAGTTACTCGGTTTGTACGGTGAAACGGCACTGCAATTGAACCAAAAATTGTTAGGCATTGACTGGGTGACGGTACTTCAATCGTCAAACCTAGTAGGCACAACCAATGACTGTGTTAAGCCGCTGATGTTTGATGGACAGCGTGTCTACTTACAGCGTTATTGGAACTACGAGGTGGTACTGGCAAACACGTTAAACCGTTTAAGTAAGCCAGTTGAGTTTAATGTTGAACAGAAGAAGGCGCTGACAGAAACGCTCAATCAGCTCTTTGCTCGCAGTTATCATTTTCTGTTTAACGCTTTAGCGAAGGCTGAAGCAAACCAACAAACGTCTCAGGTATTACGCCAACAGCTGGTGTGTGATCATCTTGATATCGTCGATGAGCAACCTCTGAATTGGGGGGCAATTGACCAAGCGATTGTACAAGCCAAGCAAGTGACGGACTTAGATGTTCTAGACAGTTTGGTACCATTATCTGCATGTTTGAACTGGCAAAAAGTGGCGGCAGCGGTAGCGCTGAGTCGTCGTTTTGCAGTGATTTCTGGTGGACCGGGTACCGGTAAAACGACCACGGTCACCAAGTTATTGTCGGCTATGGTCGAGCAATCATTAAGCCAAGGCAAAACGCCAACGATTAAGCTAGTTGCACCAACGGGTAAAGCGGCGGCACGTTTAACTGAGTCGATTGGTAAAGCGATTGAGCAACTACCTCTAGCACCTGAAGTTAAGGCTAACATACCAACAGAATCGAGCACTTTGCACCGCTTGCTTGGCGCGATCCCTAATCGAGCGGAATTTAGGCACAACCGACGTAATCCACTTCACCTTGATATCTTGGTGGTGGATGAAGCTTCGATGGTTGATCTGTCCATGATGTATAAATTAGTGGATGCACTTCCTGAGCACGCAAGGCTTATCTTGTTGGGTGATAAAGACCAATTGGCTTCCGTTGAAGCGGGCGCGGTGTTAGGTGATATCTGCTCATTTAATTCAACAGGCTACAGCACGGCGCAAGGTAACTTGATTGCGGAGATGACAGGTTTTGACGCGATAGCGAATACACAGCAGGCAAAAGCTGGATCGGTTAACCCTCCGGCGATTGCGGATAGTCTGTGTATGCTGCAGAAGAGTTATCGTTTCGATGCTCGTTCAGGTATCGGGCAGTTGGCAAAAGCAATTAACAACGGGTCTGCGAATCAAGTCGACCAAGTGTTTGCTAAAGGATTTGGCGATATTGAGAACCATCCTCTATCGAGCGATAGCTACAACTTGATGTTGCGTACCTTGGTTAATGAATATGGTGCGTACCTCAACCGAATGAATGTGCCGTTGGAAGAGTTAGAAACTCAAGAAGCGAGAGCCAAATCTGTACTCGATTTGTTCAGCCAATGCCGACTGTTGTGCTCTATTCGAGAAGGTGATTTTGGTGTTAAAGGCCTCAACCATCGTATTGAAAGGGCGCTTGCCGCAAGACGTTTAGTGAATCCACACAACGATGAACTTTGGTATCACGGGCGACCAGTAATGGTAACGCGTAACGATCATGGCTTGGGCTTATACAATGGTGATATTGGTATTTGTATGCTTGAAGCGGATTCAAACCAGTCTGACTCAACTCCTCGCTTGAAGGTCTATTTTGAGTTGCCCGATGGCAGCGTAAAAGCGGTGCTACCAAGCCGAGTGCCTGATCATGAAACGGCTTATGCGATGACGATTCACAAATCTCAGGGCAGTGAATTTGATTTGACCTTAATGATCCTGCCGCCAGACTTCAGTCAAATTTTGACGCGAGAGCTTATCTACACAGGTATTACGCGTGCGAAGAAACGACTGATGATGTTCAGTGATACTAATGTATTAAAGCGTGGGATTAAGGTGAAAACAGAGCGAGTGAGTGGTTTAGGAAGCCGCTTAACTAGCTAAAGGTGATGTCGATGTATGTACAAAGCAACCATCCCTGGTTGCTTTGAGCGTGCTAGGAATCAGTGCCTAAAAACGCTCGAGTAAACGATATGTGGTTTATTTTGTATTTTGCTTGGCAATTCAAAATAAACTCTTTTAGATTCTCGCTCACAGGGAACACGCAGTGTACGTCTAGCCCTTCTAAGAATTGGTTATCAGCCATATCCCAAAAACTTTGCAGCGAGTTACAAACAATGGTTCTCATATCAATGTTGCTCTTTTTGCTGTTGTACTAACGGCAGAGCTACTGCTAGCGTGCTGACCGTTAACGGGTATAGCAATCCGTGCAGTTACCACCTCAATAAGTTCGATGTGACTATCGAGATGGCAATTCCTATAAAAACATTTGTTAATATTATTAAAGCGCTTAAATTCTATACAATAATTCGTGTGAGTGAAAGTGCATACTTAATAAATCTCATATAGAAAACGATTACATTTGCAATTATTTTTCTTTTGAACTGAGATTCTAGTCCAAAACTTTATTTACACATTTAACGCTAACATCTTTGAGTTGCGTTGATAGTTGTATAACCCCTGTTTTTCCATCGGTAACTCGTCCACACCGATCTCGTAAAATCCTTGTTCACGGAACCAATGAAGGCTATGTGTCGTTAGGACAAAAATCTGGTCGATATCGCGAGATTTCGATTGATGACGCATGTAATCCAGCAATAACTGCCCACGATTTCCATCACGGTAATCAGGGTGGATAGCCACACACGCCATTTCTGCCATGTGATCTTCCGGATACGCATAGAGTGCTGCACAGCCGATGATCAGCCCGTCCTTCTCAATAATGGTAAAGCGGTGGATCTCTTGTTCTAACTGCTCTCTTGAGCGACGCACGAGAATGCCTTGTTCTTCAAGCGGGCGAATAAGGTCAAAGATGCCGCCAATATCGTCGATCTGAGCTTGTCTTACTTGCTCGGCACTCGCCATAACCACTTGGGTTCCAATACCATCGAAAGAGAACAGTTCTTGGATCAGTGCGCCATCGACTTTGTAGCTGATTAAGTGACAACGAGGTACGCCTGCACGACACGCTGAGATAGCACCTTTCAGGAATCGCAATGTGCCAGTGCTCATGTCTTCGGCTGGGTTTTGAGATTGAGTTAAGCGCTCTAGAATAAGTTTGGCGTCTTTTGGGAAAAGTTCGGCGAGTACATTGCCGTTTTGATCCGTGACCCCTTGCTCAGAGCAAAAGCCAATGAGTTTGTCGGCTTTTAAACGAATGGCCACTTGAGTCGCAACCTCTTCAGAAAGTAGGTTAAAGCTTTCGCCTGTTACGGAACTGGCAATAGGGCCAAGCAGGACGATGGATCCTTGGTCGAGTGTGCGATTAATCCCTTCAATATCGATTCGACGGATACGTCCGCTGTGACAGTAATCCGTACCATCATCAACACCCAATGGCTGAGCTGTAATAAAGTTGCCACTCATCACGTTGAGTTGAGTGCCCGCCATAGGTGTGTTGTTTAAGCTCATTGAAAGACGAGCTGTAATGGCAAGCTGTAATTGACCCGCTGCCTGCATAGCAACACCCAGAGAATATTCATCGGTGACTCTAATATTCTTGTGATATGGCGTATGACAATCTTGTTTTGCTAACAGTTGGTTGATCTGCGGTCTTGCGCCATGAACAAGCACAATCTTGACCCCAAGGCTGTGGAGTAGGGCAATATCACTAATAATGTTGCCAAAGTTTCTATCGGCAACGGCTTCGCCTCCCAGCATAATTACCATGGTCTTGCCACGGTGAGCATTTACGTAAGGGGTTGATTGTCTGAAACCTTTTACTAGCGCTGTACTTCTTAATTTCACAGAACAAGTCCATTTTGTTTATTTATTCGATAATTTAGCATTTAAATTCAAATTTAAACAACACCTTTTTGGAATAAAGCGCAAACTATGCTCATCTAGGGTTCATTATATAAACGGTCTCAGTGTAGAATGCGCATAGCATCTTCATGAGTAGTTACCGAATGCAACAAGCTCCAGCAACAAAGAACAAAATCGACGAGATAACCACAGGTCTCTACAGTGAGGCAGAACAACGCAACCAATCTAAGTTTAAGCGTAAGATCATCGAACGTTGTCTCATGGTTTTGGCTCTGGTCGGTTCGTTCGCAGTGGTGTCACTTTTTGGTGATGTGATCACTCGATTGCAAGATGCAGCAACGCCAAATCACTTGCTTTATGGTACTTGGATTGAACAAGATGTTGCGCATTACGCGACGGATGAGTTTGTGTTGAATGCGAATGGTGTATCAGTGGCGGGTTCTATTGTTGCAACTAACTTTGAGTTTGATGGTAACTACTTTGAATATAAGACGGGCGATCAAACGTATCGTTTCCGCATGACCAATTCCGACAACACTGAAATGGTGCTTGATTCGGACAGTCACTACAATCCTGTCTTCCGCCTTAAAGGCCATATCGATCACTCAGTCCGATAGGTTATCTTATTGTAAACTCTTACAATCTAAGATTGTGTTATCTGACTGTTTTTGTCATCCTCGATGCATAGAATTTTTAGGATGACTCTTGTGATTAAAAAATGGCTTTCCCTTGTTGCCGCCTCTTTACTATTTGGCTGTGCTCAACCCACCGATCTTGCTCAACAACATCTTGATGATGAATTTCCTCGCACCTTAAATAAGGTCGATCAGGTTGAATCCAATAAACCAAGAGACTACACCGCATTCGCAGAACAAGCTGAGATGGTGGTATCCAAATCCCCTTCGATGGCGAAAATCTATGAGCCGCTTTATCAGCAACTCAATGAGTGGGCGCTGCAAAGCGGTGATCCAAGCCAATTAGCAAACTTTGGCGTTCAAACTGCTCAACTTGGTGGTGGCGATAAGCAAGGCAATGTTTTGTTCACGGGCTACTTCTCGCCAGTGATGGAATTACGCCATGAAGCGAATGAAGAGTATCGATTCCCTGTATATGGGCTTCCTGACTGTGATAAAAACTGCCCAACTCGCGAAGAGATCTACAACGGCGCTCTAGAAGGTCAAGGTCTTGAACTTGGCTACGCTGCTAACCGAATCGACCCATTTATGATGGAAGTGCAAGGCAGTGGCTTTGTGCATTTTGGCGATGATGACACGTTGCAGTATTTCGCTTACGCGGGTAAGAACAATAAGGCTTACGTGAGTATTGGTCGTGTTCTGATCGAGCGAGGCTTAGTTCCGCGTGAGAAGATGTCGTTGAAAGCAATCAAAGAGTGGGTATTGGCGAACGAGCCTGAAGTGGTGAAAGAGCTGCTTGAGCAAAACCCATCTTTCGTATTCTTTAGTGCGAGAGATGACTTATCGGTCATGGGTAGCGCTGGCATTCCACTGTTACCAATGGCCGCAGTTGCAGGTGATCGCTCTATCTTACCTATGGGAACGCCGATTTTGGCTGAGGTACCACTATTAAATGCTGATGGTACTTGGAGCGGTGCGCACCAACTAAGACTGTTACTGGTTTTGGATACGGGCGGCGCGGTTAAGCAGAACCACTTAGACCTTTACCATGGCATGGGCCCACGCGCAGGTACTGAAGCGGGTCATTACAAGCATTTTGGTCGAGTGTGGAAACTTGGCTTAGATGGCAGCGCGACTGAAGCACCTTGGGCTTTACCACCTGAAAAGGTCGAGTAAGCGACAATAAAATAGGGCATTGAAAGCGAATCGCTAATCCCCTAGACTTTTTATTCAAGAGTGCGTATAAAACGCACTCTTTTCTTTTTCTCAGAAATAAATTGGCGGCAACAATGCGTGAATTGACCACTCCAGCTTCAGAAAACTATGACCAACGATTCGGTGGCACTCGTCGCCTATATGGTAATAGTGAAGTCGACATACTTAGAGCGGCACATGTGTGTGTGATCGGTATTGGTGGTGTCGGTTCATGGGCTGTTGAAGCGCTTGCTCGCACGGGTTTAGGTGAGCTAACGTTGATCGATATGGATGACGTGTGCGTGACTAACATCAACCGTCAAATTCACGCAATGTCGGGCACGGTCGGTAAGAGCAAAATCGAAGTGATGGCCGAACGCGTTAAGCTGATTAACCCTGAGTGTAAAGTTAACCTGATTGACGATTTCATCGGCCCGGACAATCAGGCTGAATACCTGTCGAAAGAGTTCGATTTTGTTCTGGATGCGATCGATAGCATGAAAGCTAAGGCTTCGCTGTTGGCGTATTGCCGTAGTAACAAAATTAAAGTGATCACCACTGGTGGCGCGGGTGGTCAAGTCGACCCGACTCAAATCAAAGTGGCTGATCTGACCAAGACGATTCAAGATCCGCTCGCGAAGAAACTGAAAGACACGTTGCGTCGTCACCATAACTTCCCTACAAATCCTGCGCGTAAGTTTGGTATCGACTGTGTGTTCTCGACAGAACAGCTGAAATACCCGCAAGCTGACGGCAGTGTATGTGCTGCGAAAGCGACAGCCGAAGGTCCAAAACGAATGGATTGTGCGACAGGTTTTGGCGCAGCAACGGTGGTAACGGCGACTTTTGGTTTTGTTGCTGTTTCACGTATCGTAGAAAAGATCATTCAAAAGCACAGTAAGTAACTCATTACTTTACGCTTACTAAGAATTTACTGGACATAAAAATGACGTCATTCCCAAGTTCTCCATTCGGCCAAGAGATTACCAGTGATGATATTGTCGCAAAAATGCAGACTTTCAGCGGTTGGGAAGACCGTTATCGCCAAGTGATTCAATGGGGAAAGAAACTGCCAACTATGCCTGAGGGACTGAAAAGTGAACAGGTTGTGGTCTCTGGTTGTGAAAGCCAAGTGTGGCTAGTTTCCCAGAACATCGACGGTGTTTGGTACTTTTGCGCCGATTCAGATGCACGTATTGTGCGCGGCCTTATTGCGTTAGTGATGGCAGCATATGATGGTAAAACATCGGAGCAAGTTCAAGTGTTCGACATTGATGGCTATTTCGCAGAGATTGGCTTGATTACGCATTTGAGCCCTTCAAGAGGGAATGGCCTTAAAGCGATTGTTGAGCAGATTAAAAGCCTCTCAGTTTAAGCGCCTATCTGCTTGAGAACTCCTTTCTGTTTGAGAGCTGCTTTGTTTAAGAATTTCTCCGTACAGATAAGCAAGCGACAGTATTAAAAAGAAACGGTGCCCAGTGGCACCGTTTTTCATTTTAGCGGTTAACGAAATAAGTCGATAGAAAATTAGAAGTGGAATTCAGCGCTTACCGCGTAGCCATTCTCGATAACTTTTGCTTCGTACATTGTATATTCAAGAGCAACACGAGCAGGGCCAATCATTACACCCGCACCCACACCGTAGTAAACGTCGTTGCTGTCACCTAGGTTACTTTCAAAGTGTCCAATACCCGCACGGCCATAAATATCAAAGATAGTGATTGGCAAAGAAACTTTTGCGCTAGTTAGCCATGCATTCGAGTAAACGTGCTCGAAATCTTTGTGCGTATCGACAAAGTCAGCGTAGCCAGCTTCGATAGAAAGTAGGTCGTTGAATGCGTAACCCAAGTACAAGTTGTATCCGCTATTCTCATCTGTCATATCGATGTTTTCGTTCTCTACTTGGTACTCAGAATACAAGTAGCTTGCGCCAATGTATGGATCTGCTGAAGCTTGTTGAGCGGCAGTTAGCATTACTAGAGGAAGAACGATTGTTTTAAGTTTCATTGTGTTGTCTCTATCTAAAAAATTTGTATTTAAAGTGCTATTCCGTCAGCTCTAGGTCACCCATGATAAATGGCGGTTCTTGTTATTAATGGCGATAGTCAGTTTGTTATCTGCGGTTAACAAGAACGGGGTGCATTGTGTCTTTTTTTAGAAATGACTCATCAATGAAGTCTTAGAAATCGATAAAAACGAATAAGATGGATATCAAGAAAATATAAAGTCACTTAATATCAGTATTTTATGTTGAAAGTCTTTGGGCTGAAAAGAGAGCAGTATTTATTGGGGAAGTGGAACTATTCTGGAGGAGGGGACGTCTGGCTCAATTAATTGAACCAGACATTAATATCTTTGGTGGTGATTTAGAGCATATCGACGGCTTTTTCAATAGCTGCAATGAGCTTTTCGACATCATCCATATTGTTGTAAATGCCAAAAGAGATTCGCACGGTTCCTTTTACCTTGAGCGCATCCATTAATGGGTGTGCACAGTGGTGACCAGCTCGAACGGCAATCCCTTGTTGATCCAATAGTGTCGCAATGTCTTGATGGTGAACGCCATCCATTACAAACGTAATCACACTCGAGTTTGGCTTATAACCAAGGATCTGGATGTCATCTAACTGATTGAGTACTTGATAGGTTTTCTGTTGTAGCTGGTGGATGTGCTCTTCGACATCTTGTTGGTCAAACTGATGTAACCACTCAATTGCTGTACTCAAAGCAATAGCCCCTGCGACATTAGGTGTACCTGCTTCAAATTTGCCCGGTAGTTCAGAAAACGTCGTGCCAGAAAAAGATACACGCTCAACCATTTTGCCACCACCATGCCAAGGTGGCATCGCCTCGAGCAATTCAAGTTTGCCGTAAAGCACACCGATACCAGCAGGAGCATAGAGTTTATGCCCAGAGAATACGTAGAAATCCGCACCTAAAGTAGCGACATCCACTGGCTCATGAACAATGCCTTGCGCGCCATCGACCACAACAATGGCATCCATCTTATGGGCCTTCTCGATCACTTGCTCAATCGGTTGGCGAGTGCCAGTGACATTGGTTATCTGAGCCAGAGCAACAATTCTAGTTCGCTCTGTTAATAGAGAATCGAATGTATCAAGGTCTAATTCGCAGTCTGATGTCATTGGTACTTTGATGACTTTAGCACCCGTTTGTTCAGCCACAATTTGCCAAGGCACGATGTTGGCGTGGTGTTCCATTTCACCGACTAAGATCTCATCGCCAGGTTGAAGGGTACTTCTTGCGTACGTTTGAGCTATGAGGTTAAGTGCTTCGGTTGCACCGCGAGTCCAGATAATTTCCCTTGAAGACGTAGCGCCAATAAACTGAGCGACTTTATCTCTTGCTGCTTCAAACTGACTGGTTGCTTGCGCGGTTAAGCTGTGACTACCGCGGTGAACATTGGCATTTTGCTTAGAGTAATATTGGCTAATGGCATCAATAACCACCTGAGGTTTTTGTGTGGTTGCCGCGCTGTCTAAGTAAATCAACGGTTGTTGGTTGATGGTTTGTGATAGCGCAGGAAACTGCTCTCGGATGTGATTGATATCAAGCATCTATTCTTACCTAAATCTTGGAAATTGGTGCCAGCATTACGCTAAGCGGTATCGTTATTTTATCGCGACTTGTTAAGCGTTGCTGACTAATCTTGATGATTCCAGCTATTTTCTCGTTCTTTAACCATTGCGAACAGCTTTTGGTTAGTAGGTACTTCTATTTGATGCTTGAGTGCAGTCTTTAAAAGGTGCCCGGTAATGAAGTCGATCTCAGTCTTTCTTTGATAGAACATATCTTGCTTCATTGAAGAGTTGTTCTGTGCAGTGGCGCGTATAACCTTGTTGACGCTTGCTTCTAACTCATCAAATGAACAAGTAATACCTTCCGCCTGCATTACTTGCGTGAGTTCGTGAACGATGGAATTTAGCGTTTCGCTGAAGCGTTGATCGGCCAGTTCCCCATTCTTGACCTGTTCCAATCCTGTCAGTGGGTTGATAGCACAATTGATGGCGAGCTTAGTCCAAAGCGCAGTTTTTATCTCAGGGTTCCAATTCACGGTCGGTAGAGCGTGTTCCAACACATCAACCAAAAAAGTGCATTGCTGACCTTGGAGGTTAAAAGCCCCCAGTTGAGTTTGGCCTAACCCTGTGTGAGAGACACTGTTACGGCCAGGTTTAAAAGCTGCTTGGGTGGTGGTCGCCAATACTACCGGGTGAGCATCAATTTGAGCGTCTATCTCGTCTACTGCTCCCATTCCGTTGTGCATGAACATAAGGATGGTGTCAGGGTCGAGATATTGAAGTAACGGAGTGGTTGCTTCTTTTACTTGCCAAGCCTTGACCGTGACGATCACTAAGTCACTCGCAGATAGCTTTTCGATATTGTTGTTACTGAAGGAGAGTGAGGTTTGCTCATCAAGTGATAGGTCTATAGAGATGTCAGAAGATCGACTCCACAAAGAGACATTATGACCAGCTTGAAGTAGTTTTACGGCCCACAAAGAACCAACCGCTCCGGGTCCAACAATCGTGATGTTCACAGCAATACCGAGATAAGAAAGTGATGCTGCAAGGATAGCGAGGCATTAAATGAAAGCAATAAAAAATGGCACCCGAGGGTGCCATTTAGGAAACTTTTCTTAGAAGTTCGATTAGAACTTGTAAGTTACTGCAACGTAGTGACCTACGCCAGAAGAGTCAGCTTGTGAAGAAGCATCCCATGGTAGGTCTGCGCCATCTTTAAAGCCGTATACATCGCTGTATAGTTTCAGGCCGTAACCAACTGCGAAACGATCTGAGTGCCAGTAGATACCGTTGAACATTGCGCCGCCGTTGCTTACTTGAGCGTATTCATCTTTCATGCCGAATTGGTAATCAATGTAACCTTGGTAAGAGATGAATGAACCGTTCTCGAAGAAGTAGAAAGGTTTGAACCAGTTAGTCGAGATTTGGAAACCGTTCCAATCTTTAACACCTGAATCGTATGTACCGTAAAGGTTTAGACCCATTTTACCGAACCATGGAACCATTACGTCAGAACCTAGACCAACTTTCTGAGTGTTAACACCACCGTTGTTACCATCCCACTCGAAAAGAGTTGAAAGGTATAGCTCTTCAACTGGACCGAAAGAAAGATCTTTACCAGTTAGGCCGTCAAGAGACATACGAGGAGCAAACTTCATGAAGATTTTGCCATCTTTGTCTGCTTTGTCGCTGCTTGAGTCTGATGTTAGGTTAAATACATCAACATAGCCGTAAAGGTCGAAGATTCCAGAGCGACCACCAAATTCCATCTCTAGGTAATCATGAGTAGATTCGTAAGGACCTTTCTCGTTGATTGCACCCATGATGTTGAACTGCATCCACTTGTAATCGTTTTTGTGGATGTCGCCGTCAGAATAATCTGCTGCCATTACTGGAGCAGAAGTTGCTGCAAGTAGGCCAAGAGTTAAAAGTGATTTACGCATAATGGAACTCTCTATGTTTGAAATAAGTAACCCGCTAATCCGTGCGTGTTTATATGTCCGAATGCCGAGCATCATAGCGATTTTGTTCTCAAATAAAAGTGAGACGGAGTGAAAATTGCAATTATTATAGTGAGGTTGATCACACTAACGATCTAAATGATGGAACTTTAAGGTGGCAATGCATCTTGATGCACCCTGAGTTCTATTGATTTTGTGAAATCTGATTATTTTGTAGATAAATTGGTGAATTGCTGCTCTAAGCAAACGATTATACTAAATAGAGTGATATGCATATCAAAATCAACAGTATTCTTTTCTATGTAGTTTATCCCCAGAAAACGACTAAATCTCTCCTCAGTTAGATCCTCTCTTTGATCTATTTTTAACCAACTCCGTAATGGTGGTGGAATCAATTGATGAACAACTCATGTGATAAGTAATTTGGAATGTGAGCCTTATTACTTTTCCCATCACAGATATTATTGAGACAGTTCACTGCACTAAATACTGAGAGAGAGTATTTGAAGATTTTTTACTGAGCTTATCTTTTGTGTGACGAACTGGTCTAACTTTTTGGAGAGAAGACCGATGAAATATTCACCATTACTAGCGGTAGCAATATCAGCGCTGTTCATTGTCGGGTGTGATGATGACGATGAACCTACCACACAACTTCAAGCTGTTCATGCATCACCCGATGCTCCTTTGGCTAATGTTATCGTCAACAGTCAGGCTCGATGGACTGGTGTCGATTATGCTCAAGCGTCTGGGTACGCTTCAGTGACAGAAGGGCAGACTTCAGTGCAAGTTGATGTTCAACTTCCCGGAGAGGCTGTCGCAACCGTCATACCTCAAAGCCAATTTAACCTGAGCCAAGACCTCGATTATACTGTGATGGTGGTGGGCGATGCTGATGGTTCCAACAACCCTGTAGAAGCTTTAGTTGTTACTCGTCCTGCTGTGGGCACGGCAACCAGTTCTAGTTTAGATGTGCAAGTGGTTCACGCTGCTACAGGAGTCGGCGATGTAAACTTGTATGTCACAGGTCCTAGCGATCCATTGGGTGCACCGTTGGGGACGTTGGCTTATAAAGATTTTACCGATGTGCTTAATATTCCTGCTGGTCAATATCGTGTGAGACTTGAAACAGTCAGCGGTAGTGCTATTGCGTTTGATTCAGGAGAGATCACACTCTCAGCTGGTAGTGAGTTAACCATTGCAGCCGTACCGAGAGCAGATTCTAATAGTGCTTCACCTGTTAAATTGATGGTAATGGATGGTTCGGGCTCATCTTTAATCTACGATATGGCAGAAACGGCAGAAGTCAGAGTAGGACATTTAGTTGATGGTGCTCCGGATGTAGACCCATTTGTAAATGGTTCGGCTTTTGCGCCTTTAGCCGATTTGATGTTCAAGGAAATCCGAGGATTCATCGATTTGGCTGTCGGAAGCTACGATATTGATATCTTTGCAGATGGTACTACAACTAATGCACTGATTGATGCAGATGGTGTCGCTGTATTTGCTGGTATGGATTACAGCATCTATGCGGTGGGGACCGTGAGTCCACTGAATCTGGAAGCTTTGGTTGTTCCAGAAAACCGTCGCCCGGTTGCGACCAGTGCAGTATTGAATATTACCCATGCTGCGGCTAATCCAATTGCGGCTTCGGTTGATATTTACTTGACCGAGAATACGGGTATTGCTGGCAGCACTCCTGCGCTGAGTGATGTGAAATTTAAAGATTATGTGAATGGTATTTATGTTGCAGCGGGAACCTATTATGTAACGATTACCGTTGCAGGTGACCCATCAACAATAGCGGTTAATTCAGCACAGGCGATATTAGCTGATGGCGTGGTGTATCAAGTTGTGGCGATTGACGATTCGGCTGGCACAGGCTTCAACCTTATTGTGAGTGATACAACAGACTAGCGTTTACTAAATCATTAGTGACAAAGTAAAAGAGGGTAGCGTGATGCTACCCTCTTTCTATTCTGTCTTCTTTTTCTCTTATTCGTGGTTGGTTTTCGCTTTTTCTAGTAAATCTGTGAAAAAGTGGCGTAACGAATAGAGCATGATCAAACTTGGTATCACCATGAGAGCAGTAAGTATAAAGAAGGTTGACCAGTCATTGAGGTAATCAACCAACTCACCGCTGAAGGAAGCCAGTGTGGTGCGACCGAAGTTACCTAAGGATGCGAGTAAGGCATATTGTGTTGCCGAAAAAGCTTGGCCTGTTAATAACGTTAGGAAAGAGACAAACGCAACGGTAGAAAAGGCAGTTGTGAAGTTGTCGACAATGATGGTTGCCAAGAACAAGGTTTCACTCGGGCCAGTCTGAGCGATCCACGCAAACATTAGATTACTTGCCGCCATTGCCACACCGCCGATCATCAGCCCGCGTACAATACCGAATTTCACATTGAAGACACTGCCTACCAAAGTGAAGAATATGGTTGCTCCCCAGCCAATTAACTTGGAGTAATGACCGATCTGCTCGTTACTGAAACCTATCTCTTTATAGAAGGTAATCGACATGCGACCTAGGAAGGCTTCACCTATCTTAAATAGGAACACAAACAGCAATAGAGTAATGGCAACTTGAACGCCGTTTCTTTTGAAGAAATCATAAAATGGTTCAATTACCGTTACACTGAACCAAGCGACAAGCTTTGAGCCGACCACTTTATTGTGGCGCTGTTGTGCTTGCTCTTGTAGGGCTTCGCGTTGTGTATTTGGCTCTCCGACAAAAAGAGTAAACAGCATTAATACAACAACGACACCTGCCATTCCGTAATACACGCCATTCCAACCGATGGAGTCTGCATTAATAAAGGCAAGGTAGCCTGGTAGAGAATACCCTGTCCACCAACCAATTACCGCCATTGCAGAAGCTTGCGGCAGTTTTGATGCTTCGGATTTTGGGAAGGTATCAATACGAAATGCATCAATCGCGATATCTTGCGTGGCTGAGGCAATGGCAATAGCGAGCGCCAACATTGAGGTAAACGCCAAATTCTCTGCGGGATTGACGCCTGCGATGAATAAGGTGCCGATTAAAACAATGGTTTGGCAGAAAAAGATCCAACTGCGGCGCTGGCCGAGTATGGCGTGAAGAACCGGCAGTTTTACTCGGTCTACCAATGGTGCCCATAAAAAGTTAATCGCATAGACGGCAAACACACTACCAAAATAGCCAATGGCTGCTCGCGTTAAACCTGCATCTTTTAGCCAACCAGACATGTTGGATCCAATAAGAACCCATGGGAAGCCGCTCGAACAACCGAGCATAAACACCCAAAGTAGGCGTTTATCAAGGTAGCTGCGGAAAGTCTGCATCCAAGAAAGAGAGGGAGTGCCTGATGACATGGGGCGTCCTTGTATAGAAAAACGCCCTTAAGAAATAAGGGCGTTACATTGGATTACTTAAGAAGGGTCACTTTAGTGATGACGATTGGGTCGACTGGGATGTCTGACATGCGGCCCATTCGCTTGGTTGGAATCGTTGCCATCTTTTGAACAACATCAAAACCTTCAGTTACTTTGCCGAATACTGCGTAACCTGGGTTACCGCCTTTTGCGTTCAAGAAATCATTATCAGAGAAGTTAATGAAGAACTGGCGAGTCGCAGAATCTGGTGCATTAGTACGAGCCATCGCGATTGTTGCTGTATCGTTCTTCAAGCCATTGCTGCCTTCATTCTTGATAGGAGCATAAGTCGCTTGTTGATTCATGTCTTGATCGAAACCGCCACCTTGTGCCATGAAACCAGGAATAACACGGTGGAAGATAGTACCTTCGTAGCTGCCGTCAGCAACGTACTTTAGAAAGTTCTCAGCACTCACTGGTGCTTGCTCTTGGTTAAGCTCAATAGTGAAGTTGCCTAATGTTGTTTCTACGTTCACTTTAGGACCAGCCCAAACGCTCACGCTCACCAGCATTAGTGCAATAGAAGATAAAATGCGACCCATTAGAAACGTTCCTTCATGTAAGTTTGTAGTTCTTGGTCATTGGCAATCTCTTTCAATACCAAGTTGATTACATCGTTAAGCACCATCGCGATATCATCATTTGAAGCGCTTAATGCACCTGTGCGAGTTGCAGTACCATTGAATGTTTTAACGAGCTTACCTTCCGGTGTCTCAGCCGTTACTTCAAGCGTTACCTTACCGTCCATTTGGTTTTCCATAATGGTGTGTTCTACGGTAACAAGCGCCTCTTGAATCTCTAAAACAATCGAGTTTTCGCTGTTTACGCTTGCACGGTAACCTTGAGACTCTAACTGTTGTGCTACAGCGTTCTCTAGAGAAATACGCATGTTCTGCTTAGCGTGAATTGGCTGAATATTTGAACGGCCACTATCAACCAGTGCAACGTATTGAGCGGCACGAACATCTTTACTTGTTAGTGTGTATGTTTTGCCTTGTACTAGGTTGCTTGAGCTTAGTGAAGCTTCTGGCATTACATTGATCTGTTCTTGCTGAGGGGCTGAACATGCTGTCAAAGCCATAATAGAAGCAGCCAAAATCAGTTTTTTCATTCCTTTATCCTTTCTAAATTCACACCAGAAGCTCGGTATCTTAAATTCTTGTGAAGTCGTTTCTGCTTATTTATTAAAATTCGCAGGTTCTCTTGTTGCTTGTAATATCTCAAATTTTTGGTTTAGTTCAAGCGTTTCAACGTTAGCTTCACCAAATAGTCTTGCTAGTTTGACATCGTATCCGAGGTGTCGGTTGCCAATAACAATTAATTTGCCTCCATTGCTTAGAACATGCTTTGCATCACAGAACATTTGCCACGCAATGTGATCCGTAATCGCTTGTTGCTGATGGAATGGAGGATTACACATCACTAAGTAGGTGCTGTTTTTCTTGAAGCCATCTAAACAGTTGTTGGTGATGAACTGGAAGTTACCTTCTTCACCAAGGTTATCCTTGACGTTTTGGCGTGCTGATTCCACTGCCATAAAGCTTTCATCCACACAAGTGATACGAGCTTGTGGGTTCAATTGCCCAGCTTTTACACTCAATACACCGTTGCCACAGCCTAGGTCGATGATATGACGCAGCTCAGGATCTTGAGGGATGTGCTCTAGCATATAGCGAGCGCCTTGATCGAGTGCTTCGCCTGAGTAAACATTCGGTAAATTTTTCAAACGGATATCTTCACCGTCTACATCCCACTCAACAAACGGCTCAACGGTTTGAATCGGTTGGCAATTTGGAGAAGAGAAAACCAAGCGGTGCTTTTTCTTCGCTAGCGAGGTTTTGGTCTCGCCTAGGTACTTCTCGAAAAGGTTAAGTGTAGAGGTGTGGATCTCTTTTACTTTGTTGACACCGATCACTTGGCAGCCTTCAGGCAGTGCTTGGCGTAACTGACTTAACTGCCATACAAGGTGGCGGTTGGTCTTTGGTAGTTGCATGATCACAAGGTCGATACCGTGTGGGATATCATCCATGGTGTTTAAAAAGTTGACTCGATTACATTGATTACGCTGTAAGTTTTTTAGCGCACCGCGATGAGAAATAAATGAGTCGCTCATCATGGTGACATCATGATCTTTTGAGAACCAAGCGGATAGGGCACCAAAGCTGTCGTTCATGATCAGAATGTGTTTGCCGGGTTCAAGGTCCATCTCTTCAACATGACTGATCAGGTATTCGTCGCCCGCATCCCAAGCTTGAAGGGTTTCATTTGAACGTTTAGGGAAACGATGTAAGGTCAAAGTTCTATCGTGAAGGGTAAGTTCGGTTTTCATTGCTTGAGATACTTATGTAAGGAATAACAAGGATATTGTCTCAAATGCAGGCTGAACAAGATAGAAAAAACTCAAGCAAACCTATGCCATTCGCTATCAAATACTCAGACAGTCGACCGCTTAGGGTTTATACTCACCCCACGGATAATGCCAATACGTTATTAAGGAATCACAATGATCCAAGAAGTTATCGAAACAAAATTGCACAATGAGTTTTCACCAAGTCATTTAAACGTGGTCAATGAGAGCTATATGCACAATGTTCCGGCCGGTTCTGAGAGTCATTTTAAAGTGATTGTTGTCAGTGATGTGTTTGAAGGTTTACGTCTTATTGCTCGTCATCGAGCGGTAAATAAAGCACTTTCAGAAGAGTTAGCGAATAATATTCACGCACTGTCCATTCACACTTATACAAAAGATGAATGGATGAAGCAGCTCGATAATGTGCCAGACAGCCCTATGTGTATGGGTGGTGGCAAGTAACACAACGAGCATATTGAGAAAAGGCGGCGATGCCGCCTTTTTTGTCGCCAAACCTATGTGTTTTTCGTTGTTATATCACTCAAACTGATGGCAATTTGAACGGCTAAAAATACCTACAATGAGTAATGTTTTTATTAACAGTGTTTCAACATAACTCGTAAAATATTAGTTTGTGACAGAGTATTAATCTCTTGTTTAAAACACGTTTCAAAAGCCATTTTATCTGTGCGGCTCGTCAAATTTATACATATTTGAGAGTCCATATGCTTCAAATCTCACCAAATAAAGGCGGTATTCAAGTTATTGGTCATGGCATCAAGTTGTCAAAAAATGCTAGAATACGGCACCTGATAAATCTCACATGTTTTGTGTGATGAGTTTATTAAGATAATGTTGCGATTTTGGTATCTCAAATTTACCAAAACCGGACACTGTAATGTCGTGTCTAAGGGCGATTTTAAAACGTCCTGAATTTACGCAATTAAAAGAATCTTTTTCCCGATAAAGTAGTGCAAGTGCGTATGATTACAATAAAGAAGGGTTTGGATCTTCCTATCGCAGGAACTCCATCCCAGGTGATTAATGATGGTAAGTCCATCACTAAAGTCGCCTTGCTTGGCGAAGAGTACGTTGGTATGCGTCCTACGATGCATGCTCGCGTTGGTGATGAAGTGAAGAAAGGCCAAGTTCTTTTTGCAGATAAAAAGAACCCAGGTGTTGTATTTACTTCTCCAGCAAGCGGTAAAGTTATTGAAGTGAACCGTGGTGCTAAGCGTGTTCTTCAATCAGTAGTGATTGAAGTAGCAGGCAATGAGCAAATCACGTTCAATAGCTATGAAGCTAACCAACTAGCAGGTCTTGACCGTGAAACGGTTAAAACTCAGTTAGTTGAGTCTGGCGCATGGACCGCTTTGCGAACTCGTCCGTTCAGCAAGGTTCCAGCAGTTGATTCTGAAACTCAGGCTATTTTCGTTACTGCTATGGATACTAATCCACTAGCAGCTGAGCCAGAATTAATCATTAACGAGCAGTCTGATGCTTTCGTTGCTGGTTTAGATCTTCTTTCAACTCTGACTAACGGTAAAGTGTACGTTTGTAAAAAAGGTACTAGCTTACCTCGTTCAGCTCAGTCTAACGTTGAAGAACATGTTTTTGATGGCCCACACCCTGCAGGTCTTGCCGGCACGCATATGCATTACCTATACCCGGTAAATGCACAAAATGTAGCGTGGAGCATTAACTACCAAGATGTTATCGCATTCGGTAAGCTTTTCCTTACTGGTGAGATTTACTCTGAGCGTGTTGTTTCTCTGGCTGGTCCAGTGGTAAACAACCCACGTCTAGTTCGTACTCAAATTGGTGCTAGCCTTGAAGAGTTGACTGACAGCGAGTTAATGCCAGGCGAAGTTCGTGTGATTTCTGGTTCTGTACTTACGGGTACTGAAGCAACAGGTCCACATGCTTTCCTTGGTCGTTACCATCAGCAAGTTTCTGTTCTACGTGAAGGTCGTGATAAAGAGCTATTCGGCTGGGCTATGCCTGGTAAGAACAAGTTCTCTGTTACTCGTTCATTCCTTGGTCACCTGTTTAAAGGTCAGTTGTTCAACATGACAACGACTACAAACGGTAGTGACCGCTCAATGGTTCCAATCGGTAACTACGAGCGCGTAATGCCTCTAGATATGGAACCTACATTGCTGCTTCGTGATCTATGTGCTGGCGACGTTGATAGTGCTCAAGCACTAGGTGCGCTAGAGCTAGACGAAGAAGATGTAGCATTGTGTACCTTTGTATGTCCAGGTAAGTACGAGTACGGTCAACTACTTCGTGAATGCCTAGATACGATTGAGAAGGAAGGGTAATTTTCATGGGCCTTAAAAAGTTTCTTGAAGACATCGAGCATCATTTTGAGCCAGGTGGTAAACACGAGAAGTGGTTTGCGCTTTACGAAGCAGCAGCGACAGTGTTCTACACGCCAGGTCTTATTACAAAGAAAAGCTCGCACGTTCGTGATAGCGTTGATTTAAAACGTATCATGATCATGGTTTGGTTCGCGGTATTCCCAGCAATGTTCTGGGGTATGTACAACGCGGGTGGCCAAGCTATCGCAGCACTTAACCATATGTACGCAGGCGCTGAACTAGCATCTGTTATCGATGGTAACTGGCACTACTGGCTAACCGAAATGCTTGGCGCCTCCTTAGGAGCCGATGCTGGTGTTGGCAGTAAGATGCTACTTGGTGCGACATACTTCCTACCTATCTACGCAACGGTATTCATCGTTGGTGGCTTCTGGGAAGTTCTGTTCTGTATGGTGCGTAAGCACGAAGTAAACGAAGGTTTCTTTGTTACTTCTATCTTATTCGCGCTTATCGTTCCGCCAACACTTCCTCTATGGCAAGCAGCACTAGGTATTACCTTCGGTGTTGTTGTAGCGAAAGAGATCTTCGGTGGTACGGGTCGTAACTTCCTGAACCCTGCACTTGCTGGCCGTGCGTTCCTATTCTTTGCATACCCTGCACAGATTTCAGGTGACGTAGTTTGGACTGCTGCAGACGGTTTCTCTGGTGCAACGGCTCTTAGCCAATGGGCTCAAGGCGGCGGTAGTGCACTAATGAACGTGACATCTGGTGAAGCAATCACTTGGATGGACGCATTCATTGGTAACATCCCAGGTTCTATCGGTGAAGTATCGACTCTAGCACTTATGATTGGTGCAGCGATGATCGTTTACATGCGTATCGCTTCATGGCGCATCATTGCTGGTGTAATGATCGGTATGATTGCTGTGTCTACGCTGTTTAACGTGATCGGTTCTGATACTAACGCAATGTTCAGCATGCCTTGGCACTGGCACCTAGTTCTAGGTGGCTTCGCATTCGGTATGTTCTTCATGGCGACTGACCCAGTATCAGCTTCATTTACCAACAATGGTAAGTGGTGGTACGGCATCCTAATCGGCGCAATGTGTGTAATGATCCGTGTAGTTAACCCTGCATACCCAGAAGGCATGATGCTTGCGATTCTATTCGCAAACCTATTTGCTCCTCTGTTTGACCACGTTGTAATCGAGAAGAACATTAAGCGGAGACTAGCGCGCTATGGCAAGTAATAACGATAGCATTAAAAAGACGCTGTTTGTTGTTATCGCATTGAGCCTAGTGTGCTCAATCATCGTTTCAACAGCTGCAGTTGTTCTTAAACCTAAGCAACAAGCTAACGCAGTTCTGGATCAGCAAACTAAGATCCTTGAAGTTGCGGGCATTGACCTTGCAGGTGATATTCCAGCGTTGTACGCAGAGAACATCGAACCTCGTCTAGTTGATTTCGCTACTGGCGATTTCGTTGACGGCGATGCTGCTGCATACGACCAACGTAAAGCGGCAAAAGATCCAGCTCAGTCAATCAAGCTTTCAGCTGAAGAAGACATTGCTAAGATCCTTCGTCGTGCTAACACAGGTACTGTATACCTTGTGAAAGATGGCGCTGAAACTTCTAAAGTTATCATCCCTGTTCACGGTAACGGCCTATGGTCAATGATGTACGCATTCGTTGCGGTAGAAACTGATGGCAACACAGTTTCTGGTATCACTTACTACGAGCAAGGTGAAACTCCTGGACTTGGTGGTGAGGTTGAGAACCCAACTTGGCGCGCTCAATTCGTTGGTAAGAAATTATTCGACGAAAACCACAAACCTGCTATTCAGGTTGTTAAAGGTGGCGCTCCTCAAGGTTCTGAGCACGGTGTAGATGGCCTTTCTGGTGCAACACTGACTAGCGTTGGTGTTCAACATACATTTGACTTCTGGTTAGGTGATATGGGCTTTGGTCCGTTCCTAGCAAAAGTTCGTGACGGAGGTCTGAACTAATGTCTAGTGCAAAAGAAATTAAAAAGAGCATCTTAGCGCCGGTGTTGGACAACAACCCAATCGCGCTACAGGTTCTTGGTGTGTGTTCTGCTCTTGCGGTAACCACTAAGCTAGAAACAGCATTTGTTATGACTATCGCGGTAATGTTTGTTACTGCTCTGTCTAACTTCTTCGTTTCTTTGATCCGTAACCACATTCCTAACAGTGTGCGTATCATCGTTCAGATGGCAATTATCGCATCACTAGTAATCGTGGTAGACCAAGTGCTAAAAGCATACCTATACGATATCTCTAAGCAGCTATCTGTATTCGTAGGCCTAATCATTACTAACTGTATTGTAATGGGTCGTGCTGAAGCATTCGCAATGAAGTCTGCGCCAATCCCATCTCTAATCGATGGTCTTGGTAACGGTCTTGGTTACGGTTTCGTTCTTATCACTGTTGGTTTCTTCCGTGAGCTTCTAGGCTCTGGCAAACTATTTGGTATGGAAGTACTACCTCTAGTGAGCAACGGTGGTTGGTATCAGCCAAACGGCTTGATGCTTCTAGCACCTTCTGCGTTCTTCCTAATTGGTTTCTTGATTTGGGCAATTCGTGTGTTCAAACCAGAACAAGTAGAAGCGAAGGGGTAAGGTAGTCATGGAACATTATATTAGTCTGCTAGTTAAATCGATTTTCATCGAAAACATGGCGCTTTCTTTCTTCCTAGGTATGTGTACATTCCTAGCGGTATCTAAGAAAGTTAAAACTTCTTTTGGTCTTGGTGTTGCGGTAGTTGTAGTACTTACAATTGCTGTTCCTGTAAACAACCTTGTTTACACGCACATCCTAAAAGAAAACGCGCTTGTTGAAGGTGTCGATTTAAGTTTCCTTAACTTCATCGCATTCATCGGTGTTATCGCGGCACTTGTACAAATCCTAGAGATGGTTCTAGACCGTTTCTTCCCACCTTTGTACAACGCACTAGGTATCTTCCTTCCACTGATCACAGTTAACTGTGCAATCTTTGGTGGTGTATCTTTCATGGTAACTCGTGACTACAACTTTGCTGAATCTGTTGTTTACGGCTTCGGTTCTGGTGTGGGTTGGATGTTAGCTATCGTTGCTCTTGCGGGTATCCGTGAGAAGATGAAGTACTCTGACGTTCCTCCAGGTCTACGTGGCCTTGGTATCACGTTCATTACTGTTGGTCTGATGGCGTTAGGCTTTATGTCTTTCTCTGGTGTTCAACTGTAGGGTAAGCACCCAGTAATAAGGAATAACAAATGCAAAGCATTATTCTTGGCGTAGCGATGTTTACCATTATTGTATTGGCTCTAGTACTAGTGATTCTTTTCGCTAAGTCTAAGCTGGTACCATCAGGTGACATCACTATTGCTGTAAACGGCGACCCTGAAAAGGCGATCGTTACTCAACCTGGTAGCAAGCTACTTGGTGCCTTAGCTGGCGCTGGTATCTTCGTATCTTCTGCTTGTGGTGGCGGTGGCTCTTGTGGTCAGTGTCGTGTAAAAGTTAAGTCTGGTGGTGGCGACATCCTTCCAACTGAACTTGACCACATCACAAAAGGCGAAGCTCGCGAAGGCGAACGTCTTGCATGTCAAGTTGCTATGAAAACTGACATGGAGATTGAACTAGACGAAGATATCTTTGGTGTTAAAAAGTGGGAATGTACTGTTATCTCGAATAACAACGAAGCTACTTTCATCAAAGAACTTGCACTAGCAATCCCTGAAGGCGAAGAAGTTCCGTTCCGCGCGGGTGGTTACATTCAGATTGAAGCTGAACCACATCACGTGAAATACGCAGATTACGATATTCCTGAGGAATACCGTGGTGACTGGGATAAGTTCAACTTGTTCCGTTACGAGTCTATCGTTAAAGAGCATTCGATCCGTGCTTACTCTATGGCTTCATACCCAGAAGAGAAAGGCATCATCAAGCTTAACGTGCGTATCGCAACTCCGCCGCCAAACAACCCTGACGTAGCTCCTGGTGTGATGTCTTCATACATCTGGTCTCTTAAAGAAGGCGACAAATGTACTATTTCTGGTCCATTTGGTGAGTTCTTTGCTAAAGACACAGACAATGAAATGGTATTCATCGGTGGTGGTGCAGGTATGGCGCCAATGCGTTCACATATCTTCGACCAACTTAAGCGTCTTAACTCTACTCGTAAGATGTCTTACTGGTACGGTGCGCGTTCTAAGCGTGAGATGTTCTACATTGAAGACTTCGACGGCCTAGCGGCTGCAAACGAAAACTTCGTGTGGCACTGTGCACTGTCTGATCCTCAACCTGAGGACAACTGGGACGGTTACACTGGTTTCATCCACAACGTATTGTACGAAAACTACCTGAAGGATCACGAAGCTCCTGAAGACTGTGAGTACTACATGTGTGGTCCACCAATGATGAATGCTGCTGTTATCGGCATGCTGAAAGATCTTGGTGTAGAAGATGAAAACATCCTACTAGATGACTTCGGTGGTTAATCCACTTAAGTGATTGATATTATGGCTGACTCCTGCGAGTCAGCCATTTGTTTTTCTAAGACTGATTTTGACAACATACTGACTTATATAAGAAAGAGTAAGGTATTCAAAAGACCTATTTTTTACTCTTATTTTTCCTTATATAAATCCTCAACATTAGACAGGAGTAAGCAAGTGAGAATTTGGCTTGTTGCATTAACTTCTTTGATTTTTCTTGCGGGCTGTGAACAGCCAAGAGAGCAAGTGCATTTAAGTGGCCCAACTATGGGTACTAGTTACAATATTAAATACATCAACGGTGATGAATTTCCTGAGTCTAATAAAGTTCATACCGAGATCGATCGTCTACTTGAAGAAGTGAACGACCAGATGTCGACCTACCGTGAAGACTCTGAACTCAGCCGCTTTAACCAACACAAAGGCGCGGATGCTTTCGAAGTATCGGAACAAACTGCGACTGTTGTGAAAGAAGCGATTCGTTTGAACGGTCTTACTGAAGGTGCATTGGATGTGACGGTTGGTCCACTCGTTAACCTTTGGGGTTTTGGTCCTGAAGCGCGTCCTGAAGTGGTGCCAACAGATGAAGAACTGGCAGCTCGTAAAGCAAAAGTGGGCATTCACCACCTAAGTGTTGAAGGCAATAAGCTGACTAAAGATTTACCGAACCTGTATGTCGACCTTTCAACCATCGCAAAAGGTTGGGGTGTTGACGTGGTAGCTGACTATCTTGATTCAATCGGTATTCATAACTACATGGTTGAAGTTGGTGGTGAAATCCGTCTGAAAGGCCTAAACCGTGAAAGTGTGGGCTGGCGTATTGCTATCGAGAAGCCAAGTGTCGATGAACGCAACATTCAAGAGATCATCGAGCCTGGTGATATGGCAATCGCAACGTCGGGTGATTACCGTAACTATTTTGAACGTGATGGTGTTCGTTACTCACACATCATCAACCCAGAAACAGGAAAGCCTCTTCATCATAAAGTGGTTTCTGTGACTGTTTTAAACCCGTCCTCAATGACTGCGGACGGCTTATCTACTGGCCTTATGGTCTTAGGTGAGGAGAGAGGAATGGAAGTCGCAAACCAACATAACATCCCTGTGTTCATGGTGGTAAAAACAGCAGATGGCTTTAAAGAGATTGCTTCTGAAGCATTTAAGCCATACTTAGGTAAATAAGGTAAGCGAGATAATTATGAATACATTTCTGATTACATTTGGTGTTTTTCTAGCAGTGATCACAGCAATGTCGATTGGCTACATTATCCAAAAGAAAGTTGTGAAAGGCAGCTGTGGTGGCTTGGGTGCAGTTGGCATTGATAAAGTATGTAACTGCCCAGAACCTTGTGATGCACGTAAAAAACGTGAAGCACGCGAAGCATACCGCGAAGAGAAGCTTGCGGAGCGTCAGCAAAAAGAAGCGGCTTGGAACAAAGATCGTATCGCTTAACTGGCGATTCTGACTAGGGGCTAATTCAGCTCTCTAAAAAGCAAAGAGCCCAAGGTTAACGCCTTGGGCTCTTTTCGTTTCTACGCTTTCTTAGTGCTACACAATTTTCTGTATTAAATTCCTCGAGTATTGGAGCTACTCGTTAGCGAGTTGAAGATTATTACGAGCACATACTAACTGGTTTCGGCCTTGCTCTTTTGCGGTATAAAGCAGCTCGTCAGCGGCTTTGATTTGTTCATCTAAGCTACCAACCAAGTCAGTGACGCCGATACTCATAGTGACTTTGATAAGCTGTGAATCATGCACGACGTCTTGGTTTTGTATCGCCACTCGCATCGACTCTAAGGTTTCGACAAAGTCCTCAAATGGACCGCATGATTGAATACAAAACTCTTCACCACCGAAACGAACCGCAACATCATCTTTAAAGTGGTCTTTGATGATCTTGCCGACTTCCACCAGTACAGCATCACCACCATCGTGACCGTAGGTGTCGTTCACTTTCTTGAAGAAGTCGATATCCATCATGGCGATACTGCGCTGCTCACACCCCTTACACGTTTGATTGAACAGGTAACGACGGTTCCATAACCCGGTGAGGGCATCTTCATTGGCATGACGAAATAGTTCATTAGTGGCTTCTTTCATATCCAATAATTGGTGGATGCGGCAGAAAAACTCTTCTTGGTTGAAAGGTTTATATAGGAAGTCGTTAGCGCCAGCTTTGAGGAAGCGTGCTGTCATGGTGCGATCATCGCTACCAGACAGTCCAAGAATCGCGAGTTGATTACGGTCGTGATGAACTCGAATATCGCGGGTCATCGAAATGCCATCTTTATTCGGCATATCATGGTCGGTCACAACAAAAGTGATATCAGGATCGTTCTGAAGAAGCGTTAGCGCTTGCTCACCGTCTTCCGCTTGAACTGTTTGAATGTATTGATGTTCGAGAAGTTGGACGACATATCGGCGAACCACAGCAGAATCATCAACGACCAGCGCTTTATGGTGACGATTATTGGAGATTCGATTAACCAGAGGAAGCAAGTAGCTGACTGATGACATGCTGTCTTTGAGGATGTAATCAAGCACACCTTTGGCAAGCACTTGCTCTCGAAGTGTATTGTTGAACATGCCGGTTAGCACGATGATCTTTTGCTGGTAACCGAGTACCAGATCAATGATCTCGCCATCTTGGCCGTCAGGTAAACAGTAGTCGAGGACTGCACACAAGAAATCCGTTTCTTGCTCTAATATCGCTTTGGCTTCTTCTACAGATTCCGCCAGCGCAACTTCATAGCCATCGTTCTTAAATTGCTGGTAAAGATAGTTTCTGAATGCGCGACTATCCTCTACCACTAGTATTTTTTCACTCAAAAGCTATCCCTACTTATAGACTAAATACTCCTAACAATACTATCAGAATAGTGGGCGGCGAATGAAGTGAAACCTGTTGAGCTGGACTCCAGATCATTTTAAATCTGAGAATAATTGATTATACTGTTCATAGATACAGTTGTAAGGTTGAGTTATTTCCAAATGTGCAGTTCGGACCAAGAGAAAGTCAGAAAAATAATCCATGTCGATATGGATTGTTTTTACGCAGCTGTAGAAATGCGAGACAACCCGTCTTACCGAAATCGACCGCTCGCAGTGGGTGGGCATGAAAAACAGCGCGGCGTGTTGAGCACGTGCAACTACGAGGCGCGTAAGTTTGGTGTTCGCTCTGCTATGCCTACTGGTAAAGCGCTGCAACTTTGCCCTAATTTGTTGGTTGTGCCGGGAAGAATGTCAGTCTATGTCGAGATATCTAAGAAGATCCGCGAAATCTTTTCTCGATATACCTCAGTGATTGAGCCGCTTTCTTTGGATGAAGCGTTTCTTGATGTGACTGATTCAAAGCAATGTCATGGTTCGGCGACTCTCATTGCGGAATCGATTCGTCGTGATATCTGGAATGAACTCAATCTAACAGCGTCTGCCGGTATTGCTCCGATAAAGTTCTTGGCGAAAGTCGCCTCGGATATGAATAAGCCCAATGGTCAATTTGTTATTCCTCCTCAAGACGTGCAAGCGGTGATCGATGAATTACCCCTCGAAAAGATCCCGGGCGTTGGCAAGGTGAGTATTGAAAAGCTGCATCAAGCGGGCTTCTTTACCTGTAAAGATATTAAAGAATCTGACTATCGCGACCTGCTGCTCAAGTTTGGCCGCCAAGGTGCGTCACTTTGGAAGCGCAGCCACGGCATTGATGACCGAGAAGTGATCATTGAGCGTGAAAGAAAGTCGGTAGGCGTAGAGCGAACCTTCACTCAAAACATATCGACCTATGCTGAGTGTTGGCAGGTGATAGAAGACAAGCTCTTTCCTGAGCTCGAAACTCGCTTAGAAAAGGCTAGCCCAAGTAAAGCGATCATAAAGCAGGGGATAAAACTCAAGTTCGCTGACTTTCAGCAAACCACTATTGAACACATACATGCTTCACTCGATCGCGAACATTTCAAAGAGCTCTTGAGTGAAATACTGAAAAGGCAACAAGGACGAGAAATTCGCCTGCTTGGCCTAAGTGTGATGCTACAACCTAAAGATCAGATGCGTCAGTTGAGCTTCTTTTAAAGACAATGAGTTAGATGAATACCGACTAAGCCTCAAAGCCTAGTCGGTTTTTTATAGCTCAAAATTACCTAGGAAGCTGTTTTACTCGCGCTAAGGTATCACTGAATGGTTGTTGCTCTAACTTACCGTAGCCGACCATTTTGCTGGCTTTAAGCTTGGTTGAAAGTGGGGTGGCGATTCCACATAGAAAACGAGTAATCGCTTCGTCGGTAATCAATTGTTGGCTTGCTGAAATGAACTCATGGATCCATGTCATTACCGTTTCATCATCAATAGGATCAACATCAACGGTTGGCAAGGTTGCAACTTGACCGCGACATACAGAACAGTGACCACACTTGGTTGGCGCTTTATCATCGGCAAAGTAACTTGCAAGGCGTGAGCTTAGACAGGTATCGGCTTCAAAGAAGCTCAGCATCTGATTAAGACGATTGATTTCACTGTTCTCTTTTGCCTTAAACAACTTAGTTAATCGTTCAGATAATTGCATCATATCTTCAGAGGTATTGTGAATCGCGTAGACATCCGTGATCTGTTTGCTTTCTAGCTCGATCCAACCCTGTTCATTGAAGTAATCAATAGCGGCAATCACACGCTGGCGATCTGCTTGGAAGTGAGTCCATAGCGCCTCGAAGTCGACTTGGCACCAGACTCTTGCTTGTGGTGAACATTGGAAAATCGCTTCTACGAAATTACGACGTTCGCCTTGGAACTGTTCGCAGATCTGCTGCTTAGGGCGAATGAACTTAAATTTGTAATCCGCGAAGTAGCTGTACTTTGGCTCAATCACTCCTTCAATTTCGAGGTAAACCAGCAGTGTTTTAAGCGGCAGCTGACGAATGTTGGATTCACGCGATAGCTGATTAAGCATGATCTCCCATTGATTCGAACCTGAAGCATTAGTGCTTTGGTTTTCGTAGATCTCTTTTAATACAGCCTGGATTGATATGTTGTCTGGCGTATCGCCAAATACAAAGTTCTCTAGTGTGCTCAAGCCGTGTTTGTTCGCGAGCAAGATACACTCAGAAGCTTGTCCGTCTCGTCCTGCTCTACCTATCTCTTGCGAGTAGTTCTCTATCGATTTGGGTAAGTCAAAGTGAATTACTCGGCGAATATTCGACTTGTCCACACCCATACCAAATGCAATGGTTGCGACGATACAGTTGACGTCATCACTCATGAATTGATGTTGGATGGCATCTCTGTTTTCTGGCTTAAGGCCGGCATGATAAGCCACGGCATTTACGCCAGCATTACGAAGTTGTTGAGCGACCATTTCTGCTGTTTGTTGAAGAGTGACATACACAATAGTCGGAGCGAGAGAAGCTTGGTTAACAACATTACACAAGGTTTCTAGTTTGCTGGCTTGTTCGCAAGGTTGAATTGAAAGGTCTAGGTTCTGACGATAGAAGCCAGTAACCACAACGCGTTCTTCATCGATATCAAACTTAGACTTCATATCTTGGATAACAGAGGTTGTCGCGGTTGCCGTGAGCAATAGCACTTGAGGAATATTCAGTTGTTTTTGGTATTGAGGAAGTTTTAGGTAGTCTGGTCTGAAGTTGTGACCCCATTCCGAGATGCAGTGCGCCTCATCGACCACAAGTAACGAGATAGGTACTTGGGAGATAAACTGACGAAAGCGTTCGTTCTTCAGGCGCTCAACCGAGATCATTAGGATTTTTGTGTCACCGTTGCGTACGGACTGCATAACCTGTTGTGTGGTTTGTCTGTCTTGGCTTGATTCGATGGCAGCCGCGCTGATGCCTTTACTGTGTAAGAAGCTGAGCTGGTCTTTCATCAAGGCTAACAGCGGCGATATCACCAAGGTTAAATGAGGAAGCTCTAACGCGGGCAATTGGTAGCAAAGTGACTTGCCTGATCCCGTCGGGAATATCGCGGCTGTCGAATGACCAGATAGAACATTATCAATGACTTGCTTTTGCCCGTTTCGCAGTGAATCGAATCCGAATACTTGTTTTAGCTTCTGCTCAATCATTTATGTTCTACCTGATTTAATAAGTGTCGTATTGATGCTAAAGCGGGCGTCTATTCATGATAGCGTCGCTTGTTGAATCAAATGTCTTGCACCTGATTGTACCTAATTCTATTCTGTAGCTCCTATAGAAAAGCACCCCAATAGTATGAATAAGTCTGAGCTTCGACAAATAATCATTGAGCAACTCGAAACCCGATTACGTATCGCACAGTCCGCTACTCAGCGTGCCATTGACGCCGCAACCGATGAAGAGACAGTGCCAGAGCACAAGTACGACACCTTAGCTCTAGAAGCCTCGTATCTTGCCCATGGACAGGCGGTGAGAGTGCAAGAGTGTGAAGATGATATTCAGTGCTATCGAAACCTTGTATTGCGAGACAGTGAAAAAATTACGGTGAGCAGTTATGTGGTTGTGATTGACGAGCATGACCAATATAAACACTTTTTTATGGGGCCGAGAGTTGGTGGACTCTCTGTTATGTGGAATGATCATGAAGTTGCTATCGTGACCTCGAACGCGCCGTTTGGTCAGGCTCTAATGGGTAAAGAAGTTGGCGATGAGATTGAGTTTAAGGTTGCTGATAAACAGTTTTGCTACGAAGTTATATCTATCGACTAACTAACGGACTAATAGATATAAAACGTTTCTCTGACAAAGAAGCATAAACCCAAGGTATAGTAATTTGTCAGATTGATGAGAGGATGTTATGAAAAGCAATGTATTTATGAAAAATAATTTATTAATTGCATCACTAACAGCGGTTATTGCTGTTGTGAGTCTGCCAACGTTTGCAGCGCAGTGTCGAGTTGATTTGAAGAATGAATTACGAATCGATGACCAAAAAGTCGAAATCCATCAGTTGAATGGTGATACTGCGGTCTTCGATGAAAACAATGACCTCTATATCCATGGCGAGAAAGTTGAGCTCGATGCTGACCAACAAGCTGCGATAGAGAAGTATCGTGACAGCATGAGTGAGTATTTACCTCGCGCAAAGCAAATGGCTAACGAGAGTTTAGCATTAGCCAATGACGTTATTGATGATATTGCTGCTAGCCTAGATTCGCCTGAGTCGTTTGATAACGTAAAAGAGTCAATGAAGACGTATTTTGCTGAACTTGAGGCGCGTTACTACAAAGATGGCGAGCTAGTACTGCCAGCAGACAGTTTCGACTCGATGGCAAATAGCTGGTCTGAAGATTTCGAGAAGGCTAAAGAGATCTTTAACCAAGAGTTTATCTCGAGTGCTTTCAATGCGATGTCTGAAAAGATGAAGCAAGAGGGCGGGCTAAACCTGACTGAATTGGCTGATAGCATGGCGGATCTCAAGCTTAAAGTTGAAGAGCGAATGAAAGAACATGCTCAGCAAATGCAAGAAGAAGGCACCGAGTTCTGTGATTCGCTTGATGAGATGGCAGAACAAGAGCAAGAACTGCATGAAATCATTCCGAACCTGAAAGATTACCAAGTATTCACGATTTAATTCGAGTCTAGTGATGAATAGCAAGGGCACCAGTTGGTGCTCTTTTTGTTTGTATTGTTCACTCAATGATAAGTATCAATTTTGTGGTCGGACTCTGTTGATAATACTTTGGTGTCTATAGATGGAAAACTATCGAACTGGGTTGTTGTTAATTTTGTGGTTCTAAATAGCGTATTGATTGTAAAAATTAGAGAATTGTTCATTTATTGGTTGTGTCTATCATTGCTTTTGATTACTGTACTTCTCAACTAGTTCACTGATTTTTATGCGGGCAATATGGACCAACAATCTTCCTCTTCAAGAGAGCTATTTAGTTCTCGTTTGGGTTTTATTTTAGCAGCGGCTGGTGCAGCGGTTGGCTTGGGTAATATTTGGGGTTTCCCAACTCAAGTTGCAAGCAATGGCGGTGGTGCTTTTCTGCTTGTTTACCTAATCATGATCTTCGTGGTTGCTTTCCCTATGCTGGTGGTTGAGATGGCGATTGGTCGTCATGGTCAAGCGAACCCAGTCGATAGTATGCGTTCATTAACGGCTAACCCGCTAGGCAAGAAAGTCGGTGAATTTGTTGGTTGGATTGGCCTCAGTGTTCCAAGCGCAGTATTAGCATTTTATAGCATTGTCGGCGGTTGGTTGATCTGCTTCCTAATCGGCGCTGTTGCTGATCTTATTGGCCTAGAGGCGATTGCGGATTGGTTTAAAGGCTTCAGCGTTGAGCGTAATGTCTTTGGTACAGTTGCGTTCTACGTACTGACGATTTTGATTGTGCAGGGCGGTGTTAAGCAAGGTATCGAGAAGTGGTCGACGCGTTTAATGCCGGCACTGTTTGTGTTGTTCGGCCTATTGTTTGTCTACATCATGACGCAATCAGGCGCGATGGAAGGACTAAAACATTACCTAGTGCCAGACTTTGAGAAAGTGTGGGATAGAAAGCTGATTCTAGCTGCTATGGGACAAGGCTTCTTCTCGCTAACCATTGGTGGTTGTTCAATGCTGGTTTATGGCTCTTACTTAAGTAAGAAAGAGAACCTGCCAAAAATGGCGATGAACGTAACCTTGGTTGATACTGCTGTTGCCTTTATTGCGGGCTTAGTGGTTATGCCTGCGATGTTTGTTGCGATGCAAAAAGGCGTTCAAATCTACGCAGAAGATGGCTCGCTGTTAAGCTCTGACACGCTAGTGTTCACGGTTCTACCTTTAATGTTTGATAGCTTAGGTGTGCTTGGCCAGATCTTTGCGATTGTTTTCTTCTTACTGCTAACAATTGCTGCGCTGACATCTTCTATCTCAATGTTAGAAGGTCCAGTAGCGCTAGTGAGTGAGCGCTTCAATACTAGACGAACGCCAACAAGTTGGGTGATTGGTGGTGCTATTGCGCTATTTAGTGTGGTGATTGTTTACAATTTTGCTGCAATGTTTGGCATGGTGGCGATGATAGCCACTCAATACCTTCAACCGATTGCTGCATTGATGTTCTGTCTGTTTGGTGGCTGGGTGTGGAGTCGAGCTTCAAAAGTGAAAGAGCTTGAGCAAGGTTGCCCTGATTTTCAGCTTGGCTGGTTTGGTAAGGTTTGGCCGATGTATGTGAAGTTTGTGTGCCCAATCTTAGTCGCAACGGTAATCTGGGCTTCTTTCGGTTAATTGACCATAATTGTTCACTCGTCTTAATTTAACAAAGCCGCTCTCCTAGAGCGGCTTTGTTGTATAAGAACTATGGTGATTAACGTAACGGTCTGTCGATACTAAAAAGGCGCATACCCGAGGGGATGCGCCTTTAGAATAGAGTTAAGTAATTGCTTACTTAATTTCCATACCTTGAGCTTGTAGATCTGCGTGGTAAGAAGAACGTACAAACGGACCACAAGCAGCGTGTGTAAAGCCAAGTTCAAGAGCAATCTCTTTCAGCTCGTCGAACTCTGAAGGCGGCACGTAGCGCTCTACTGGTAAGTGGTGACGGCTTGGTGCTAGGTATTGACCTAGTGTCAGCATAGTTACACCGTGTTCGCGTAGGTCTTTCAGTACTTGAACGATCTCTTCTTTCGTCTCACCAAGACCCATCATTACACCAGACTTTGTTGGAATGTCTGGATGCTGCTCTTTGAACTTTTTCAGTAGATCAAGAGACCATTTGTAGTTCGCACCCGGGCGCGCTTTGCGGTATAGGCGTGGCGCTGTCTCTAGGTTGTGGTTGAAAACATCTGGCGGGTTGTCTTTCATTAGGTCAAGCGCAACGTCCATACGACCACGGAAGTCTGGAACCAGTGTTTCGATACGAATATTTGGGTTTAGTTCGCGAATCTCACGGTTACAGTCAGCAAAGTGCTGAGCACCGCCATCACGCAAGTCATCGCGGTCAACTGAAGTGATTACAACGTACTTCAGTTTCATGTCTTTAATTGTTTTAGCTAGCTTCTTCGGCTCTTCCGCTTCAGGAGCAACTGGACGACCATGGGCAACATCACAGAACGGGCAGCGACGTGTACAGATAGCGCCAAGAATCATAAACGTTGCCGTACCGTGGTTGAAACACTCGGCTAGGTTAGGGCAAGACGCTTCTTCACAAACTGAGTGCAGGTTGTTTTTGCGCATTGCTGATTTGATTTCTTGGATACGATGGCTGTCTGAAGGAAGTTTAATCTTCATCCATTCTGGCTTACGTAGCACTTCTTTCTGTTCAGCAGGCATATTCTTTACGGGAATTAATGCCATTTTGTCAGCGTCACGATATTTAACGCCTTTTTCCATTTGGATTGGTTTGCTCATGATTTTATGCTTCTGCTGTAATGTTACTGGTGGCTTGAATGTCTACTTGGTCATAGCCGAGTAGCTCTACGAGCTCTTGTATTAACTGTTGCTCAACGTTTTCTAGTTCACTTGGTCCGCCAAGTTGGCTGACCTGTGCCATTTCCATACCTTGATAACCACATGGGTTAATACGTAGAAACGGAGACAGGTCCATATCGACGTTCAGTGCTAGCCCGTGGAACGAGCAGCCACGTCGAATACGTAATCCGAGTGAACAGATTTTCTTGCCATCGACATAAACACCAGGAGCGTCAGGTCGGGCAGCTGAATCTATATTGTAAGCTTTCAGAGTATTGATTACGAGGTTCTCAATATGAGTAACCAAATCACGCACTCCGAATTTCTTGCGGCGGATGTTAATCAGAAAGTAAGCAACTAACTGACCTGGGCCGTGATAAGTCACTTGGCCACCGCGATCGCTTTGTATCACAGGGATATCACCGGCATTTAATACATGCTCAGCTTTGCCTGCTTGTCCTTGAGTGAAGACAGGGTTGTGTTCAACCAACCAAACTTGGTCTACGTCTTCTTCCGTGCGTTCGTCTGTGAACTTATGCATGGCTTTCCATACAGGTTCATAATCCTGACGGCCTAATTTTTTTACGATTAGCTTATTTTGCAAAGCGGCACTCCCTCAAGGATTAATAAAGTGAACGCATTATAAACGCGAAACATGATTCTAACTACAGACGGACTGCAAGGTTTTTCAACTTTCTTTGTATTTATTTAAAATTAAGTTGAATGAATTTGGTGTTGATACTGTGCTTTAAACAAAAACAGCGGCAATAAGCCGCTGTTTTTCATGCGTAATCGAAGATTACAGAACCATACGAACGATTTCGATCTCGCCCAGTTCTTTGTATAGGGTTTCTACCTGCTCAATTGACGTCGCAGTAATATTGATAGAAACAGAGTGGTAGTTGCCTTTCGCACTCGGTTTTAGCGTTGGGCTGTAGTCACCAGGAGCATGACGCTGGATCACTTCTAGCACTAGCTCAGTCAGTTCTGGCTTAGCGTGGCCCATTACTTTGTAAGTGAATGAACAAGGGAACTCTAAGAGGTCTTTTAGTTTTGCATCAGAATTGATGTTCATGATTAGCTCCAAAAGGCTAGACTTTCGCAAATTGGCGATAGTCGATAAAAAGCGTGTTCGGTCTGCAGACACGAGTAATAAGGCGGAATATTACGTGTAAATATCACCGAACTCAAGATCAACAAAAGCCGCACATGGCGGCTTTGGTTTCGTTAATGAGTAAATAATGAACTTACTCATTAGGTTAGCTTTCCAACAAGCTTAGGTTTTGTTTAGAACAAACCTTTTTACTTACTTAGAATAAGCCTTTGAACAGCAGTACTAGGTAATCCCACAGGCGGCTAAATAGGCTGCCTTGGTCTACGTCTTCAAGTGCTAGTAGCGGGTATTCAGCAACATCTTCACCATCAACTTGGTAGAATAGTTTACCAACTACATCGCCTTTGCTGATCGGAGCCTCTAGCTCTTTCTCAAGTACGAAACTTGCTTTTAGGTTCTTAGCTTGGCCACGAGGTAGAGTTACGAAAGTATCTTCGTCTACACCGAGCGCAACTGTGTCCTTGCTACCCATCCAGATTTTCTCTTCTACGAAGGTTTCACCAGCTGTGTGCGGTGCCACTGTTTCGAAGAAACGGAAACCGTAGCTAAGAAGCTTTTTGCTTTCTGTTTTACGAGCGTTCGCATTCTTAGTACCCATTACAACAGCGACTAGACGCATTTTGCCTTCTGTTGCTGAGCTTACTAGGCTGTAACCTGCGTTGCTTGTATGGCCAGTTTTGATGCCGTCAACGTTCATACTCTTATCCCATAACAGACCGTTACGGTTGTATTGGGTGATGCCGTTGTAAGTGAATTTTTTCTCTGAGTAGATACGGTACTCATCAGGAACGTCGCGAATTAGCGCCTGACCAAGTAGCGCCATATCGTAAGGCGTTGAGTATAGGTTCGGGTTGTCCAGACCGTGCACGTTCGCAAAGTGCGTGTCTTTCATGCCGATAGAGCTTGCCCAAGCGTTCATTAGGTCAACGAATGCGTCTTCAGAGCCAGCAATGTGTTCAGCCATTGCAACACAAGCATCGTTACCTGATTGAATGATGATTCCGCGGTTCAGCTCTTCAACCTTAACCGTTGTACCAACTTCAACGAACATCTTAGATGAATCTGGGAAGTTTTTAGCCCAAGCATTTTCACTGATTACAACATCGTCGTTTAGGTTGATGTTGCCACGATCAAGCTCTTGGCCGATCACGTAGCTCGTCATCATCTTGGTTAAACTTGCTGGAGAAAGTTGAGTATTCATCTCTTTCTCTGCTAGTACTTTGCCTGAATGGTAATCCATCAGAACAAAACCTTTAGCGGCTATTTGAGGTGCATCAGGAACAACAATAGGAGCGGCGAATGACGATGTAGCTATCGTTGCAGAAAGTGCAACAGAAGTAGCAAAAATCGATTTAACAAGTTTATTAGATTTAATCATTTTGAATGCAATTATTTGGTGAACTATTCATATATTAACAGAATCACTCTGTCACACCAGAGCGCTGATTACCAGAAGTAACTGTTAGATTAATTAGCGAGTTAGGGTGTGTTTTTTTATATAAGCTGACGGGTAACCCATTAGCTTAACTTGTTCTAATTTCTCTTGAGTCAGAGCATAGTCATGAAATGGCCCAAGCATCAGACGGTAGTTGTCATCATTTGGCTGCAAGAACGTTGCTACTTCTAGCTTTTCGCTTAGATCTTTGGCCAACTTCTCTGTTCTATCTTCATGCGGAGAGGTGGCAACTTGAATAATAAATTGCGGCAAAGCGGCCTTTTTCTTAGCGTCGGTTGGCATAGCTACAGTAATGACTTCTATCTCAACATTTGCAGTGCCAGTTCTCAATACATCGAGCTTGTAAGCAGCCGCATAACTAAGGTCAATGATTCGGCCTTCATGGAATGGGCCGCGGTCATTGATACGAACAATTGTGGTTTTGTCGTTGTCGGTATTGGTCACTTTTACATAGCTTGGGATCGGCAATGTTTTGTGCGCTGCAGACATCGAATACATGTCGTAAATCTCGCCATTTGAGGTTAAATGGCCATGAAATTTCTTACCGTACCAAGACGCTCTTCCTTTCTCGGTAAATCCTTCCGTCTCTTTGACGATTTTGTAGTCTTCACCGCGCAGTGTGTAGTTATTGTTACCACCTAAACTGTAGGGTTCATACTGAGGATGAGCATCCTCTAAATGCTCTACCGAGATAGGTGCGTCTGGCGCAATATCTGAATCAATATCGTAGCGACCCGTTGGTTTCTGTGAAGAACAACCATTGATTAAAACTGCTAGCCCAACAATAGAGAGGACTTTTTTAATTGGCAGCTCATCAACCAAGGATGCTTTTTTTGAAAACGTTGTAATAGACATCGATTAGGTCGCCTTTGAGAATGCTTTTCTGTGTGTGTGGATCGACATTAAAATACCAAAACCAGCCATAAGGGTAACCATTGAAGTACCGCCATAACTGACCAGAGGAAGAGGGACACCTACAACCGGTAGGATGCCGCTTACCATGCCAATGTTTACAAAAATATAGACGAAGAAGCTCAGTACAATACTGCCGCCCATCATTCGACCAAAGGCCGTTTGAGCTTGGCTAGCCAGTACTAAACCACGTCCAATAATGAACAGGTAGATAGCAAGCAAGAACAAAATACCGATCATGCCCCATTCTTCGGCAATAACCGCAAAAATGAAGTCGGTGTGACGCTCTGGGATGAACTCCAGTTGAGATTGAGTACCTTGCAGCCAGCCTTTTCCTGATATACCACCAGAACCTATCGCAATCTTACTCTGAATGATGTGGTAGCCCGCACCTAATGGATCTGATTCAGGATCAAAAAGGGTTCTTACACGTACTTTTTGATATTCACGCATCAAGAAGAACCACAGAATTGGTATGAACGCCCCAAGTGCTATCGCAGCACTAGCGATGATCTTCCAGCTAATACCCGCTAGGAATATCACAAAGATACCCGACGCAGCGATAAGGATAGAAGTACCTAAATCGGGTTGCTTCGCGATCAAAATCGTCGGTACAAACACCATTACTAGCGAGATCGCGAGCGTTTGGAAAGTTGGTGGTAGTGAGCGCTTACCGATAAAGCGTGCCAGCATCAAAGGTACCGCCAGCTTCAATAACTCAGAGGGCTGGAATCGAATAAAGCCGAAGTTCAACCAACGTTGCGCACCCTTAGAAGCCTCACCAAAGAACAACACGCCTAATAGCAAGATGACCCCGCCTGCAAACAGCAGCGGAGCTAAGGTTTCGTAGGTGCGCGGTGAGATTTGCGCTAAGAAAATCATCACACCTAAAGACAGGGCCATACGCATCGCTTGGCGATCCATCATCGCAAGGCTTTGTCCGCTTGCGCTGTACATGATCAATAAGGCAAAGCCCATTAAAACCAGAATGCCGAGCAATAATGGCAGGTCGATATGTAGCCTTTCGAATAAGGCTCTATTTCGTCCAGTTGAGGGATCAAGTTTCATTATTTAATTGGCTCACTTTGATAATCTTCTGCAAGGATAATATGGTCTAAAATCCTTCTTACTACTGGGCCGCCGTTAGAAGAACCGCCACCTGCATTCTCTAGAACGATAGTCACGACGGCTTCCGGGTCTTCAAAAGGCGCATAGCCAGTAAAGAGGGCGTGATCGCGTAAGTGCTCTGCGATTTCGTCCGCGTTGTACTCTTCATCTTCTTTAAGGCCGAATACCTGCGCAGTACCCGATTTACCCGCGGTTTGGTAAGACATCTTTTGGAATGAACGTCTTGCCGTGCCTTTTTTACCGTGGTTAGCCAGCCTCATACCTTCCTGAGCGATATCCCAATACTTCTTCTTAACCCCGGTTAGCGGTGGGTAAGTTTCAATGTCTGACATGATTTGTTCATCGAATGGACGACCGTTATCAATGGTTGAACGAAGTAAGTGAGGTGCTGTTACTTCACCTTCATTCACCAAAACTGATGTGGCTTTTGCAATCTGCATTGGTGTTGCAGTCCAGTACCCTTGACCAATGCCAACAGGGATGGTGTCACCTTGATACCAAGGCACACGGTGTCTGGCCATCTTCCAATCACGTGTTGGCATATTGGCTTTGCTTTCTTCGTAGATATCGATTCCAGTATAATCACCAAAGCCGAACATCATCATCCATTTGGATATGCGATCGATGCCGAGATCATAAGCAATTTGGTAAAAGAAGGTATCCACCGACTCTTCAATCGCTTTCTCTATATCCACAACACCGTGCCCCCAACGTAACCAGTCACGGAATGGTCTCGTTTTTGAGTTTGGTATCTTCCAATAGCCTGGGTCATTACGGGTTGTGTTCGGCGTAATGACACCTTCTTGCAGAGCAGCAACAGCCATGAATGGCTTGATCGTCGATGCTGGTGGATAAATACCTAGCGTGGCACGGTTAACCAAAGGGCGGTTTTTGTCTTGAAGTAGCGCGTTATAGCCTTTAGACGAGATACCATGCACGAATGCGTTTGGGTCGTAGCTTGGGCTCGATACCATGGCTAACACGCCATTGTCTTTCGGATCGAGAACGATAGCTGAACCACGACGGCCATCAAGTAACTTGTGTACGTATAGCTGTAGCTTGATATCTAAGTTGAGTACGATATCTTTGCCCGGAACCGAAGGTACAAATTTGAGGGTACGAATCACTCGTCCGCGGCTGTTTACTTCGACTTCTTGATAGCCTGCAGTACCGTGCAACATGTCTTCGTAATAACGTTCAATACCCAACTTACCGATATCACGAGTTGCTTGGTAATTGGCGTCTTTTTCTTCTCGCATCAAGCGCTGCATATCACGGTCATTGATGCGCGATACGTAGCCAATTACGTGAGTGAGTACATCGCCATACGGGTAGAAACGCTTCAAAGTTCCCGTAACCTCAACACCTGGGAATTTGTGTTGGTTTACAGAGAAGATAGCAACTTGTTCTTCAGACAGTTGATTAAGAATCGGTACCGATTTAAAGCGTCGTGAATTACGACGATCACGATTAAAGCGCTCGATACGTTCTGGTGGGATCTCGATTAATGCTTGCAGACGAGCAAGTGTGTCATCCATATCTTTGATTTTTTCGGGTATGATTTCTAGATTGAAAACAGGACGGTTTTCGGCAAGAAGTACACCGTTGCGATCGTAAATCAAACCACGGTTAGGGGCGATTGGAACGACCTTGATACGGTTGTCGTTAGAACGAGTTTTATAGTCTTGGTATTGATTGACCTGAATGTTGTACAGGTTAACAACCAACATCGACATCATGACTATGATCCCCGCAAACGCAACAAAAGCACGGCTAGTAAATAGTCGTGCTTCTGCTTTGTAATCACGGATTTGGCTACGTTTACGTAACATTAACGCTTATTCTCGATGATAAGGGTGGTTAGCAGTGATGCTCCAAGCTCGATACAAGCTTTCAGCCATGATAACGCGTACTAATGGGTGAGGGAGAGTAAGCGCAGACAGAGACCAACTTTGGTCTGCAGCCGCTTTACATGCAGGTGCTAATCCTTCAGGCCCGCCAATTAGGATAGATACGTCACGTCCATCCAACTTCCAACTTTCTAATTGCTCAGCAAGTTGAGGGGTATCCCACTTTCTACCTGGGATATCGAGCGTGACAATGCGGTTGCCTTTTGGAACTGCAGCCAACATCGCTTCGCCTTCTTTTTGAAGAATTCGTGCAATATCTGCATTTTTACCGCGCTTTCCAGCAGTAATTTCAATGAGCTCTAATGGCATATCGTGAGGGAAGCGGCGTTTGTATTCTTGAAAACCTTCTTCAACCCACTTTGGCATTTTTGTGCCAACTGCGATTAACTGGATCTTCAAAGCTTAGCCCCAAAGTTTTTCTAGTTGGTACAGCTCACGATGCTCTTCTTGCATAACGTGAAGCATGCTTGTGCCCATATCTAGAACAACCCATTCACCTTCTTGCTGACCGTCCATACCTAGAGGCTGCATACCCGCTTTACGCACTTCATCAGCAACATGCTGTGCAATAGAAGCAACATGGCGTTTAGAGGTACCAGTACAAACAATCATGTAATCAGTCACACTTGATTTGCCTTCTACATCGATAGTTACAATCGATTCTGCTTTCATGTCGTCGGCTTTGTCTGCAAGAAAGTCTTTTAGTTCTTCACGTAACACTGGGTGTTCCTTTAATCTGAATTTAGCTTTGTTTAGGGCTTGTTGACCCTAGAATATAACACGCTTTTATGCGTGGAATGGTATTGAAGCTGAAGGGATACAAAACTCTACGCTTAACTGATGAATTAGTGGCCATGGCGACTGCTCATATTGAGTTTTTGTCATCAATTCAGCTTGAGTGAGCAACGCGAACAAAGAGTGTAATCGAGAAATCGAAACTCTTGTTAGCGCGGCGTTATAAAGCGGCTTTTTAGATTGCCAGATGCGGTGTTTTTCGAAGACCTGGCCAATCGGCATCTGTTTCATTTGTTGTTGCATTTGTAATAACAGAGCAAGCTCACGTTGTATGCTACGCAGCAGAATAACAGGCTCGACACCCTCAGCCTCTAACTGTCTTAGGATTCTTTGAGCTCGATTGCCTTTACCTGCTAGCAACGCATCACTCCAATGGAACGGGGTAAAATGGTTGTGGCGACTCAGCGATTCTTCTAAGCGTACTAAAGTGAGCTTTCCATCCGGGTATTGTAGTGCCAGTTTCTCTAGACTTTGAGTCAATGCAAAAAGGTTACCTTCGTGCCATTGCGCCAGCATTTGAACGGCTTCAGGATCTGGAGATAAGCCAATTTGACGACAACGAGCCTGAACAAATTGAGGCAATCGGCCGACATCTGGAGTTAAACAGCTGACCCAATGCCCTTGATTAGAGAGCGCTTTAAACCATTTTGCACTCTCTTGAGCTTTAGTTAGCTTAGTACCAACTAAGATCAATAAGATATCGCTATGGATATGCTCGGATATCGCGAGTAGCTCTTTTGCTATCGCCGCATTGACACCCGACTCCGGAAGCTCAAGTTCGATGACCTGACGGTTAGAGAAGAGGCTGAGTGCTTGAGTGCAATCGTAAACTTCATTCCAATCGAGACTGTTATCGATCGCAAAGCGGTGACGTTCTTCGAAGCCTTGTTGCTTAGCCGCTTTCAGGATCGCTTCTCGGCTTTCTTGTAACAGCAGGGGTTCGTTACCAAAAATTAGGTAAACGTTGCTCAGCTGTTTAGACAGTTGTTCCGATAGACGGTCGGCAAAAATACGCATCAAATAAACCTATTATTCAGCAGATTCGCTGAGCTCTGGCTGTTCTTCTGAGCCTGGAGCAACCTCAACGTCTTCAACTTCAATATTTTTGATGTTGTACTGTTTTTCCAGCTCTTTAACCTGATTGTGTTCTAGTGCTTCCAGATCCATGCTGTCAGCGGCAATATTAGCTTTAAGGCGAGCCATTTGACGAAGGATTTGGCTTGTTGCCAGCTTACGCATTTCATCTTCGATCATATCGCGCTCAACCGATTTTGCGAGTGCAGTTAACGGGTTGTCTAAGTAGCTACGGGTTACGCTGGTTGAAAATGTTTTTGAGCCTAGCTCTGGGATCGTTACACGGTACGAAGCGTAGAAAGTGAGTTCAATTTCTGCCGCACGAGTATTTTGGTAAAGGGACAGAGTTCGCTCACCAACGCCTTCGCTAATGATATGTAGGTTAGGAATGTTCTCCGCAGGTGGAACAATTTCTACATCGTTCATGCGCAGCTGGCCTTTCATCATACGTGTAAACGTGCTGTATTGGTCGTAACTGGTCACAGAGATCTTGTTGAGTTCTTCTGGCACTGAGTAATCACCGCGTAGGTGGAAACCACAGGCACTCAATAGGCTAACGGTTAGAACAACAATAGTAACTTTCAATGAAGATAGTGAAATCAGGCGCATTATTTGATGGCTCTCATGAAGGTAGAATACTTATTTAAATACTTTAGCTTGCTGGCGTGAGGTTAGTCACTGAAAGTAAAGCGTTTAAATAAGTAGACAGGGCAATTTAATTACCCTGTCTAGAGACTGCTAAAAACGAAATAAGTTCGTTACAACAGTTATGTATGCAGACTAAAACCAGTTAGCCAGTTTTAGCCTGCAATTGATTAGTTAGCCAATGTTAGTTAACTATTATTAATTAGCAACGATGTTTAGAAGCTTACCAGGTACGAAGATAACCTTACGGATCGTTAGGCCATCTAGGAACTTTTTAGCGTTCTCATCGTTTAGACCAAGTTCACGAACTTGCTCTTCGGTCGCATCAGCAGCAACAGTCAGTTTCGCACGTAGCTTACCGTTGATCATTACAACGATAGTCTTCTCGTCTTCAACTAGCGCTTTCTCATCGAAAGTTGGCCATGTTGCTGAATCTACGTTTGATTCACCCAGTGCAATCCACATTTCGTAAGAGATGTGTGGCGTCATTGGGTAAAGCATGCGAACGACAGCTTTTAGTGCTTCATCAAGGATTGCACGATCTTGTACAGACTCTTGAGGTGCTTTCGCTAGTTTGTTCATCAGTTCCATGATTGCAGCGATTGCAGTGTTGAACGTTTGGCGACGGCCGATATCGTCCGTTACTTTCGCGATAGTCTTGTGGATATCACGACGAAGTGCTTTTTGGTCACCAGACAGAGCAGAAGCATCAACAGATTCAGCAGCGCCTTTAGAAGAGTGAGCGTGAACCAGTTTCCAAACACGCTTAAGGAAGCGGTTTGCGCCTTCAACGCCAGACTCTTGCCACTCAAGTGTCATGTCTGCAGGAGAAGCAAACATCATGAATAGACGTACTGTGTCAGCGCCGTACTTGTCTACCATCTCTTGTGGGTCGATACCGTTATTTTTCGACTTAGACATCTTGATCATGCCTGAGTGTTCAACTTCACGGCCTTGGTTGTCGACAGCTTTTTCGATACGGCCTTTACCGTCACGATCGATAGTCACGTCAGTAGGAGCTATCCACTCTTTCGTGCCTTTTTCATTCGTGTGGAAGAACGCGTCAGCTAGAACCATTCCTTGACATAGAAGTTGCTTGAACGGTTCGTCAGACGTTACGTAACCCGCGTCGCGTAGCAATTTATGGAAGAAACGAGAGTAAAGCAGGTGCATACACGCGTGTTCAATACCACCGATGTATTGGTCCACTGGTAGCCAGTAGTTTGCTTTCTCTGGATCTAGGATGTCGTCAGCTTGTGGTGAACAGTAACGAGCGTAGTACCAAGAAGACTCCATGAACGTATCGAATGTATCTGTCTCACGTAGAGCAGGTTCGCCGTTGAATGTTGTCTCAGCCCAAGACTTATCTGCCTTGATTGGGCTAGTTACGCCATCCATTACCACGTCTTCTGGAAGAATAACGGGTAGCTGGTCTGCTGGTACTGGGTGAACTTCACCGTCTTCAGTGGTTACCATTGGGATTGGCGCACCCCAGTAACGTTGACGAGATACACCCCAGTCACGTAGACGGAAGTTTACTGTTTTCTTACCTTTGCCTTCCGCTTCTAGCTTCGCAGCAATTGCATCGAATGCTTCTTGGAAAGCAAGACCATCGAATTCACCAGAATCGAACAATACACCTTTCTCTGTGTAAGCCGCTTCAGAAACGTCTAGCTCAGAACCGTCTTCAGGCTTGATTACTGGGATGATGTCGATGCCGTACTTAGTTGCGAATTCGTAGTCACGTTGATCGTGAGCAGGAACCGCCATTACCGCACCTGTGCCGTAATCCATAAGAACGAAGTTAGCAACAAAGACAGGAACAACACGACCGTTAAGAGGGTGGATAGCTGTTAAGCCAGTATCCATGCCTTTCTTTTCCATCGTCGCTAGTTCAGCTTCAGCAACTTTAGTGTTACGACACTCTTCAACGAACGCAGCAAGCTCTGGATTGTTCTTCGATGCTTTCTCTGCAAGTGGGTGACCTGCAGCGATACCAACGTAAGAAACACCCATTAGTGTGTCTGGACGAGTTGTGTAAACTTCCAGTGGCGCTTCTTCACCGTTAACAGCGAAAGATAGCTCAACACCTTCAGAGCGGCCGATCCAGTTGCGCTGCATGGTCTTAACCATTTCAGGCCAACCTTCAAGGTTGTCTAGATCGTCTAGTAGCTCTTGAGCGTACTCAGTGATCTTAATGAACCATTGTGGGATTTTCTTTTGTTCTACCGGAGTATCACAACGCCAGCAACAGCCATCTTCTACTTGCTCGTTTGCAAGTACAGTTTGGTCGTTCGGACACCAGTTAACAGAAGAAGTCTTCTTGTAAACTAGGCCCTTTTCGTAAAGCTTAGTGAAGAACTCTTGCTCCCAACGGTAGTACTCAGGCGTACACGTTGCGAATTCACGGTTCCAGTCGTAACCAAAGCCTAAAAGCTTAAGCTGGTTTTTCATGTACTCGATGTTTTCGTAAGTCCATGGTGCAGGCGCTGTGTTGTTCTTAACAGCTGCGTTTTCTGCTGGTAGGCCGAATGCATCCCAACCGATTGGTTGCATTACGTTTTTGCCTTGTAGACGTTGGAAACGAGATACCACATCACCGATGGTGTAGTTGCGCACGTGACCCATGTGCAGTCGGCCACTTGGGTACGGGAACATAGAAAGACAGTAGAATTTTTCTTTGTTTGGGTCTTCACTTACAACGAAAGTCTCGCTGTCATCCCAGTGTTGTTGAACCTTTTGTTCAATCTCTTGCGGGTTATATTGTTCTTGCATCGATGGTATCCGGTTATCTTGGAATTTGTGAGTTCGGTTAGAACAGAATCTTACAGATCGTCATAGAATACCTAAAGGAGCCTAGTACAACAATAGTTATACCCTTCATACTTGCAGTTGCTGCCTAGTAGATGGCGTAATTTTCACTGAATTTCGCAGGGCAACTATACTTAAGAGTATGAATTGCATTTGTTTGTGAGCGGGAGTGCATTGCGACACATCCGTTTGCACGCGTAAAAGTTGGTTATCTTAAGGAGGTTGTTATGCCGAAGAAAAAAGCACTCTATGAAGAAGTGGTTGAAGAGGTCATCGAAACGCTGAAGCATAGTCCTGAAGAGCTCAACAACAAAATCGAAACGTCAGGTAAGTTTGCGAAAGCCGCCAATGACATGACTAAAGATGAACTATCGCTGATTTCAGCCTATGTGAAATCGGACTTAAAAGAGTTTTCTGAAAGTTATGAAGAGAGTAAAAGCGGCCCGTTTTACTTGATGATTGCTGACTCTATTTGGCAGGGGCTTTTGGATATTACTGATCGTACCAAAGTGGAATGGGTTGAGCTGTTCCAAGATTTAGAGCATCAAGGCTTGTATCAAGCGGATGAGGTTATTGGTCTTGGTACACTAGTCTGTGATGAGTGTGGTCATCAAACCGAATATAATCACCCAACCACGATTATTCCGTGTATTAAATGTGGTTCGAAAGGATTTAGTCGCAAAGCGCTTAAGCCATAAAATACCGAGCGATAGCGTCACTAGTTCAAATCAGTGTCACTAATTCAAAATCGTAGCAATAAAAAAGGGTTGACCAAAATTGGCCAACCCTCAAACACTTTTCGTCGAATCTAGTCTTTTCTTCTCACAAACCAGCCAATCACTAAGCTCAACAAAGCCCAGATATACAGCGGCCAAGTACCGACCACGTGATAAGGGGTTTGACCATCTGTTGAAACAAGCTCAGCTTTTAATACTGCTGTTTCAAATTGCGGGATTTGCTTGATGATCTTGCCTTTGTGATCCGTTACTGCCGTTACACCATTGTTGGTCGAGCGAATAAGCGGCTTACCCAGCTCTAGAGCACGCATCTGTGCGATTTCCATATGTTGCAACGGACCAATTGAACGGCCGAACCACGCATCGTTAGAGAGCGTTAAGATAAAGTCCGTTTCATCGGTGACATTCTGTCTAACTTGATCATTAAATATGATCTCATAGCACAGCGCTGGTGCAAGGTGACGACCATTAGCAACGATGTTTGGCTGAACGTAATCACCACGGCTAAACGACGACATTGGCAAATTAAAGAACGGTGCTAACGGGCGTAGGATCTCTTCAAACGGTACAAACTCACCAAATGGTAATAGGTGATGTTTGTGGTAGCGTTCGTTTGGATCGTAGCTGTACTCGCCGTATGGATTTACACCAAGCGATAAAATGCTGTTGTAGTACTTCTTATCTTCAGACTGATTCAATACACCCGTGATGATCGAGCTGTTATTCATCTTGGCTGCACTGTCTAAGTTACGTAGGAAAGACGGAATCTCTACCTCAAATGCAGGAATAGCCGCTTCAGGCCAGATTATGATATCCGCATCCCAGTTTTCTCTGCTTAGATCGGTGTATTTCATCATAGTCGGCCAGCGATGACTTGGTAGCCATTTACTGTCTTGGTCGACGTTGCCTTGAATCAATACCACTGAAGTTGTTTTGTCAGGGTTTGGTGTCACCCAGTCGATATTGCGAAGACCAAAACCGGTGCTAAACACAACAGCAGGGATGACAGCGACACTCCAGGCTTTATTGATGATCGTATAAGCGAGCGCAGAAGCAGAGACTATAATTGCAAGAGTCACCAGCTCCACACCACCGATAGGTGCGAAAGAGCCAAGCGGAGAATCGATTTGGCTGTAACCTAGCCACAACCACGGGAATCCCGTCATTACCCAGCCACGTAACCAATCACTGATGAGCCACAACGCAGGTGCTGCTAGGAAAAAACGACTTAGGTTATTGGTAGGGAAGAACTTGTTTAAACTCCAGGTAAAAAGACCTGAATAAACGGCTAGATAGCCCACAAGCAGTGCCATCAAGAATAAGTTGGCTGCCAGTGGCATTCCACCAAAGCCATCAATACTGACGTATACCCAGCTGATCCCCGTTGTGAATTGGCCTAAACCCCATGCGTAACCAATCCAAAGTGCGCTTTTAGGAGAGCGGTTGTGGATCAATAACAGCAACAATGCTGGGCTGAGAATAGCAAGAGGCCATATTGAGTATGGAGCGAATGAAAGGGTTGTTATAGCGCCAACAAAAACGGCCGCAAGCGGCCGTAATAGGCGATGAATAAAAGTCTTAGTCATCTAATTTCTGTCATCTCTTTAGAGAGAAGTTGTTATTCTTCGATAGTCGGAAGAGGCTGTTCGTCAGGAATGGTTACCTGTAGCTGAATCACACGACGGTTATCTGCAGATGTAATTTTGAAATGGTAGTTTTCGATTTCTACAATTTCGCCACGAACTGGCAGGTGACCGAGTGCTGTCATCACCATACCGCCCACTGTATCCACTTCATCATCACTAAAGGCTGTGTTAAACGTGTCGTTGAACTCTTCAATAGTGGTTAAAGCTTTAACAGAGAAAGTATGCTTACTCAGCTTACGAATATCTAACTCTTCTTCATCGTCGAACTCGTCTTCAATTTCACCAACGATTTCTTCGAGGATATCTTCAATGGTTACTAGGCCAGAGACACCGCCAAACTCATCGACAACGATAGACATGTGGTAACGCTCTTCTTGGAATTCCTTGAGTAGGCGATCAACACGCTTACTTTCAGGAACAACAACTACAGGGCGAATCACTTGTTCGATGTCAAATGGAGCACTGTCTGAACCCAAGTACTTAAGTAGGTCCTTCGCTAATAGAATGCCTTCAACATGGTCTTTATCTTCACTGATCACTGGGTAGCGAGAGTGTTGAGCATCAGTAATAAGCGCAATCAATGTATCTAAGTCATCGGTGCGTTCAACTGTAACCATTTGAGAGCGAGGCAGCATGATATCGCGTACTCGCATCTCTGAAATTTCCATAACACCTTCGAGCATGTCGCGAGTGTCGTGGTCAATTAGGTCATTAATTTCTGAGTCGCGGATTACATCTACGAGCTCTTGGCGGTCTTTTACCTCGCCTTGAAATAGTTGGCCTAGGCGTTCAAAGAAGGACTTTCTACTCGGACCTTCAGATTTTTTACTTCCCTCAGAAGTGGGGGGGTTACCTTCGTTCATGATTTCTCAAAAAATAACGCTATCAGAAGTGTGATAGCACACATCACAACTCAGATTCCTGAAAATAACAGGTTCGATGAGTCATTGTTTCTCTGCAAACTACTTACCTAGAATCAATTTACTTTTCTAGAATGTAAGGGTCTTCAAACCCCATAGCTTGCATGATTTCTGTCTCGAGTGACTCCATCTCTTCAGCTTCATCATCTTCGATATGATCATAACCTAGCAGATGCAGACTGCCATGTACAACCATATGAGCCCAGTGTGCTAGCAGAGGCTTATTTTGCTCTTCTGCTTCTTTTTCGACAACTTGGCGGCAAATAATGAGGTCGCCCAGAAGATCTAATTCGATCCCTGGAGGAGCTTCGAATGGGAAAGACAGTACGTTAGTTGGCTTATCTTTACCACGGTATTCATGATTGAGCTGGTGGCTTTCTTCCGTATCAACGATACGAACCGTCAACTCGGCGTTCTCTTGAAACTGAGGAATTGTCTTGTCTAACCAAAGCTGAATATCTTGTTCGGTTGGAAGACCTTGCTCATTTTCGACCGCAATTTGCAGGTCTAGTTCAATAGACATCTATTTATCACCTTGTTCTGTAATCTCAGAACTATTTTGTGTTGCTAACTGTGTCGTAACTGTTTGCTGAGCCTCAAGAAGTTTGGCTTCGCGTTCTTCACGCTTACGCTTCTCAAACTCTTTACGCTCTTTCTGGTCTTTTGCTTCCCATTTCTCGTAGGCGTTAACGATACGAGCAACAACAGGGTGACGAACGACGTCTTCAGACATAAAGAAGTTAAAGCTGATGTCATCCACTTCGCTCAGTACTTCCGTTGCATGACGTAGGCCAGATTTCGTACCACGAGGTAAATCGATTTGCGTAATATCACCCGTGATAACTGCACGCGAATTAAAACCGATACGGGTTAAGAACATTTTCATCTGCTCTACCGTGGTGTTTTGGCTCTCATCAAGAATGATAAATGCATCATTCAGAGTACGGCCACGCATGTAAGCCAGTGGAGCGACTTCAATCACGTTACGTTCAATCAGCTTTTCAACACGTTCAAAACCGAGCATCTCAAAAAGTGCATCGTAAAGTGGACGCAAATATGGGTCGACTTTCTGGCTTAAATCACCAGGAAGGAAACCTAACTTCTCACCCGCTTCAACAGCAGGGCGAGTCAGTAGAATACGGCGAACCTCTTGGCGCTCGAGTGCATCGACAGCCGCCGCAACCGCTAGGTACGTTTTACCTGTACCTGCAGGGCCAATACCAAAAGTGATGTCATGGGTGACCATGTTCATTAAGTATTGTGCTTGGTTCGGAGTACGTGGCTTAATCACGCCTTTTTTAGTCTTAATCGTGACTTCTTTGCCATAATCAATTTCAGATTCGACGTGTTGCTCCAAAATGCCAGACTCAGTGACCGCTAAGTGCACTTGCTCTGGTTCAATATCGATAATGGTGCCTTTAACTGGAGCCGTTTCAACATAGAGGTGTTTGATGATGTCTAAAGCCGCAGCAGTAGTGTGAGGCTTACCAACGATGGTGAAGAAGTTGCTACGGTAATTAATCTCAACGCCAAGACGACGCTCAAGGTGCTTGATGTTGTCGTCGAATGGTCCGCATAAGCTAGCCAAGCGCTTGTTGTCGGCTGGCTCTAGATTTATCTCTAAGGTAACGATTTTATTGCTCAAATTAGCCTCTCATTTTGTGCCACTCGCTCTTAAATAAAACAAAGAGCAAAAAGCCCGATTTAGACCGGGCTTCTGATGGTGATATCCCTATTTCTAAGATGGTCACTTAGTTAGGTAATTTCAAGCTTTGTGTTTGCGCTTTGTGCTCAAACAGTTGTATTGCCTATGGCGTAAAAGTCGCTACACCTAGCTCATCTTCGCGTTTTGTGTTCGCCATCATTTGAGTCGGCGAGATCACGCTGCGAAGATCCATGTCTTTCTCAGTACGTACTACTTCACCACGTAGTGAGTTAGCAAATACTTCTGTGATTTTTACGTCTACGAATTGGCCGATAAGGTCAGCAGAACCTTCAAAGTTCACTACGCGGCTGTTTTCAGTACGAGCACGAAGTTCCATCAGGTTCTTCTTCGATGGACCTTCAACCAATACGCGTTGCTCTGTACCAAGCATTAGGCGAGAGTAACGCATTGCTTGTGTGTTCACTGTTTGCTGTAGTTCGTATAGACGATCTTTCTTCTCTTGCTCTGGCACGTCACATGGGTAATCTGCAGCAGGTGTACCTGGACGAGGAGAGAAGATAAAGCTGAAGCTCATATCGAAATCAACGTCTTTGATCAGTTTCATCGTGTCTTGGAAATCTTGGTTAGATTCGCCAGGGAAACCAACGATAAAGTCAGAGCTGATTTGAATGTCTGGACGCGCTTTACGTAGCTTACGAATAATCGACTTGTACTCAATCGCTGTGTGAGGACGCTTCATCATAGTAAGAATACGGTCACTACCACTTTGCACCGGCAGGTGAAGGAAGCTCACTAGCTCTGGAGTGTCTTCGTAAACTGCGATGATGTCATCACCAAACTCAAGCGGGTGGCTTGTTGTGAAACGAATACGGTCGATACCATCGATAGAAGCCACAAGGCGAAGCAGTTCTGCGAATGAACAGATATCACCTTCGTGAGTTGGACCACGGTACGCGTTTACGTTTTGACCAAGCAGGTTAACTTCACGTACACCTTGCTCTGCAAGTTGAGCTACTTCGAACAGTACATCGTCCATTGGGCGGCTAACTTCTTCACCACGCGTGTAAGGTACAACGCAGTAAGTACAGTATTTAGAACAGCCTTCCATGATAGAAACGAACGCCGTTGCACCTTCAGCACGCGGCTCAGGCAGACTATCGAACTTTTCGATCTCAGGGAATGAGATGTCCATCACTGGCGCGTCATTAGATAGAGAAGATTTAATCATCTCAGGAAGACGGTGCAGTGTTTGAGGGCCGAAGATAACGTCTACGTATGGTGCACGTTGACGAATGTGATCGCCTTCTTGAGTCGCTACACAGCCACCCACACCGATCACCACGCCTTCTTTCTTATCTTTTAGCGTTTTCCAACGACCAAGCTGGTGGAATACTTTCTCTTGCGCTTTTTCGCGGATAGAACAAGTATTCAGTAGTAGTACATCTGCTTCCTCAGGTACTTCAGTTAGCTCATAGCCATTAGCAGCGTTAAGCAGGTCGGCCATTTTTGATGAATCGTATTCGTTCATCTGACAGCCCCAAGTTTTAATTAGCAGTTTCTTACTCATTTTTTGTTCGCTCGATCGTTAGTTTAATTTAAGGGAGCAAATCGCCCAGTATTCATCTGCGAGGGCCATTTGTCATAGTTAGGTATTCATTTTATGACTGGCTCTAGCAGCAAGCGGCGTATTGTACTGGTTTCAAAACCGACTGACTAGTAGTCTGATAAAATCTCTTATGTAGTGGTTTTTATTATCGTTAACGCTAGACACAGCAAGGGATAACCCTTTTTTCAAATAAGGTTTTTGGTTACAAGTTAGTTATGAAAAAGTACAATCAAAAACAGTCAAAGAATCAAACTGATAAGTACAAAATATGAACAGTTACGATATTGTGGTCGTCGGCGGCGGCATGGTTGGTGCAGCAACAGCGATTGGTTTTGCAAAGCAAGGTCTGAGTGTCGCTGTGATCGAAGGTTTTGCGCCTAACGCTTTTGATGAGTCGCAAGCGATGGATATTCGTGTTTCCGCTATTTCTCAAGCATCTGTCGATTTACTTGAAGATCTTGGCGCGTGGCAACACATAGAAGCGATGCGAGTATGTTCTTATAAGCGCTTAGAGACGTGGGAACACCCAGAATGTCGTACTCGGTTTGATGCCGCATCACTAGATTTACCTCGTTTAGGCTACATTGTTGAAAACCGATTAATTCAATTGGGCTTATGGTCTCAGTTTGATGCTTATGGCAATTTAGAACTGTTGTGCCCTGAAAGGTTGGATTCTATTGAATTTGGCGAAACTAATATCGTTAAGCTTCAATCTGGTGCTGAGTTATCGGCTAAATGGGTGATTGGTGCTGATGGTGCTAATTCCGCTGTTCGTCAGCAAGCTGGTATTGGTATCACTGCTTGGGATTACCGACAGCACTGCATGCTTATCAATGTGGAAACTGAGCTCCCTCAACAAGATATGACTTGGCAACAATTTCTACCAAGTGGCCCGCGTTCGTTTCTTCCTCTGTGTTCTGTCGTTTCTGAAGGGAAAGAAGTCGGGCAGGGTTCCTTAGTTTGGTATGACTCGCCATCTCGTATCAAGCAACTGTCGGCAATGAGCCCAGACAAGTTGCGAAATGAAGTGCTTGCTAACTTCCCTGCGGAACTGGGAGACATCAAAGTCCTCAACTCTGGTTCGTTCCCTCTCACTCGACGTCATGCGCAATCTTACGTTAAGAACAACTGCATTTTGGTTGGAGATTCGGCACACACGATCAACCCATTAGCGGGGCAGGGTGTAAACTTAGGCTTTAAAGATGTTGCCGCTCTATTGGGTGTGACCAAAGAGAAAGGCGAGCTGAATCATTCTGTAGCAAGGCGTTATGAGGTGATGAGAAGAGGCGATAATCTGATGATGCAAAGCGGTATGGATTTCTTCTATAAAACTTTCAGCAATGATATTGGCCCACTGAAATTTGTACGTAATGCTGCGCTTAAGCTTGCTGAAAATTCAGGCCCGATTAAAGCTCAAGTATTGAAATACGCCTTGGGTCTTTAATTGAGCGTTTCAGACTGCTTATAAAGAGAAGGAGAGCGAATGCTCTCCTTTTTTGTATCTGTTAATTATTATTGCTGTTGTGTCACACAAACAGGCGCATCTAGCTCCAAAGAGTAGCCTGTGTAAACCAGAGAGCCATCCTCAATATTTCGTTTTAATGAGGTGATGTTATTGGAGTGCTGGTTTGCGGCGATAAGCCATTGCCCGCAGTCGGTAATATGAAAATCACGAGGAAAATTACCTTCAGTACTATAACTATCAATAAAAATAGGCATTTTGGTGGTCGGTTCGATTTTGAAACTACTGATCCTTGATTGGTGTCGGCAAGACACATATAGGAATTGTTCATCCGGTGATAGTTTTATTGCAGCCGTTGCTTCACCTTTCTCCATATTGGGAAGGGCATCTATTTCCTCCACAATGCTCCATACACCTAAAACCTTTTCCAATATTAGTATCGTTTCAGAGAGCTCACAGATCACATAGGCCTTATCTTCAGCCTTATTGAAGATTAAATGACGAGGTCCATTACCAGCAGGAGCTTTTATGGATTGCATTGGTTCGTCTAGAAACTCTTCCTGTTCTTCATCAAAGCAGTAAAAGTTGATTCTATCGGCGCCAAGATCGATGGTGACAAATTGTGGTGAGTTTTGTAAGAACAGACACTGATGGGCATGTGGTCCTGTTTGTCGTTCTTTATTTGGACCAGAACCAACCATTTTGATTGTTTTGAGTCGTTTATCGATATTACCGTTGATACTTAAACTAAAGATATCGAATGTGCCTGATGAGTATTGCGACGTAATAGCAAACTTATGGTTAGGATCAATCGTGATATGACAAGGGTGATCACCAGAGATAGCCCCTGAGTTATTAGCAGTCTTTGAGCTAGCATTCGCGATATGAATCAACTGTGGCTGTTTGGGTTGGTCAACTTCAGAAGCCGTGTAGATGCCGAGTTGTGTCGCTACGACAAAAGATGGATTGGTACATTCAGCAACGAGTTCTAACGGTGATAGCTTTCCGCTATCTAAATCTAATTGAGTCTGATACACGCCTTGGCTTTTACTGGGAGTATCTGTGTAGCAACCAATAGTTAAAGGTAGGGTTTTCATAGGGCAGTCATACTCAATTAGAAAATGGAGCCGACATTGTCTTATAAAAAAGTCATGAAGTGATTAGGTAGGAGAAAATACTTGGTGACCTGGATAGCAGATTTACATATTCCAGATAAAACAAAACCCAGCTAAAAAGCTGGGTTTCATTCAATGATGGTGCGGTCGGAGAGACTTGAACTCTCACACCTCTCGGCGCCAGAACCTAAATCTGGTGCGTCTACCAATTCCGCCACGACCGCAGCAAATCTTTATAGTCATACTGAATATTGGTGATTCAATAAGACGTTGTGCTCTTTGCTTTTGCAAGGAGTTATAAATAGTGGCTGGGCTACCTGGATTCGAACCAGGGAATGCCGGCATCAAAAGCCGGTGCCTTACCGCTTGGCGATAGCCCAACAATGAATGGTTATCTACTAAAAGAAACACATTCTGAATAATGGTGCGGTCGGAGAGACTTGAACTCTCACACCTCTCGGCGCCAGAACCTAAATCTGGTGCGTCTACCAATTCCGCCACGACCGCAGCAAATCTTTATAGTCATACTGAATATTGGTGATTCAATAAGACGTTGTGCTCTTTGCTTTTGCAAGGAGTTATAAATAGTGGCTGGGCTACCTGGATTCGAACCAGGGAATGCCGGCATCAAAAGCCGGTGCCTTACCGCTTGGCGATAGCCCAACAATGAATGGTCATCTAATGAAAGAAACGCATTCTAAATAATGGTGCGGTCGGAGAGACTTGAACTCTCACACCTCTCGGCGCCAGAACCTAAATCTGGTGCGTCTACCAATTCCGCCACGACCGCAGCAAATCTTTATAGTCATATCGAATATTGGTGATTCAATAAGACGTTGTAATAGTGGCTGGGCTACCTGGATTCGAACCAGGGAATGCCGGCATCAAAAGCCGGTGCCTTACCGCTTGGCGATAGCCCAACAATGAATGGTCATCTACTAAAAGAAACGCATTCTAAATAATGGTGCGGTCGGAGAGACTTGAACTCTCACACCTCTCGGCGCCAGAACCTAAATCTGGTGCGTCTACCAATTCCGCCACGACCGCAGCAAATCTTTATAGTCATACTGAATATTGGTGATTCAATAAGACGTTGTATAAGTGGTGGCTACTGCGGGATTTGAACCTGCGACCCCATCATTATGAGTGATGTGCTCTAACCAACTGAGCTAAGTAGCCAATAATAAATCTAATAGATTCATTATTTGTTCTCTAATGAAAGAGAGATAATGGTGCGGTCGGAGAGACTTGAACTCTCACACCTCTCGGCGCCAGAACCTAAATCTGGTGCGTCTACCAATTCCGCCACGACCGCAGCAAAGCTTTTACTCTAGCGAAGAGTATAGTTAAGAAGACTTATGGTTTGTCTAAGTAACGTTGTATGTGGCTGGGCTACCTGGATTCGAACCAGGGAATGCCGGCATCAAAAGCCGGTGCCTTACCGCTTGGCGATAGCCCAACTATGAATGCTTATCTACTAAAAGAAACACATTCTAAATAATGGTGCGGTCGGAGAGACTTGAACTCTCACACCTCTCGGCGCCAGAACCTAAATCTGGTGCGTCTACCAATTCCGCCACGACCGCAGCAAATCTTTATAGTCATACTGAATATTGGTGATTCAATAAGACGTTGTATAAGTGGTGGCTACTGCGGGATTTGAACCTGCGACCCCATCATTATGAGTGATGTGCTCTAACCAACTGAGCTAAGTAGCCAATAATAAATCTAATAGATTCACTATTTGTTCTCTAATGAAAGAGAAATAATGGTGCGGTCGGAGAGACTTGAACTCTCACACCTCTCGGCGCCAGAACCTAAATCTGGTGCGTCTACCAATTCCGCCACGACCGCAGCAAAGCTTTTACTCTAGCGAAGAGTATAGTTAAGAAGACTTATGGTTTGTCTAAGTAACGTTGTATGTGGCTGGGCTACCTGGATTCGAACCAGGGAATGCCGGCATCAAAAGCCGGTGCCTTACCGCTTGGCGATAGCCCAACTATGAATGCTTATCTACTAAAAGAAACACATTCTAAATAATGGTGCGGTCGGAGAGACTTGAACTCTCACACCTCTCGGCGCCAGAACCTAAATCTGGTGCGTCTACCAATTCCGCCACGACCGCAGCAAATCTTTATAGTCATACTGAATATTGGTGATTCAATACAACGTTGTCTTTTCTTTCTCGAAGAAAGAATGGTGGCTACTGCGGGATTTGAACCTGCGACCCCATCATTATGAGTGATGTGCTCTAACCAACTGAGCTAAGTAGCCATCTGAGAGCGAGACAATATAATATAATCTTGCTTTCAATGCCATTATCTTTTTAAAGATAATTACACTTTAAATTGTGGCTGGGCTACCTGGATTCGAACCAGGGAATGCCGGCATCAAAAGCCGGTGCCTTACCGCTTGGCGATAGCCCAACAATGATGTCTTGAAGACATCTCAATATGGTGCGGTCGGAGAGACTTGAACTCTCACACCTCTCGGCGCCAGAACCTAAATCTGGTGCGTCTACCAATTCCGCCACGACCGCGTTATTTCCTAAAAACTCTTTGTTACTAAAGACAAACTTTAATATCAAATAGAGTGCTTAGGAAATGGTGGCTACTGCGGGATTTGAACCTGCGACCCCATCATTATGAGTGATGTGCTCTAACCAACTGAGCTAAGTAGCCATTTCCATATTGTTGTTCATTTTGAAACGTTGCCGCTTCGCTGTGAACGGGGCGCATTATGCGGAGTTGAGTGAAACCCGTCAACTTTTTTTTTGAATAAATCGCGAATAAACATCTGTTCGGTTTCTTTTTAGGCAAAGAGGCGTATTTGTCGGCAAAAAACAGGTCAAAAAGGCGATATATATAGGAAGTTAACTTTCTGATGCAGGACTATTTCGAAAGGGTAAAAACAAAAAGGCCAGTGAATTCACTGGCCTTTTATTTGATGTTAAATCAACAATTATACGTTGAAACGGAAGTGAACAACGTCGCCATCTTTTACGATGTATTCTTTGCCTTCAAGACGCCATTTACCTGCATCTTTTGCACCGCTCTCACCGTTAAATTCGATGAAGTGATCAAAACCAACAACCTCAGCTCGGATGAAGCCTTTTTCGAAGTCAGTGTGGATCTTACCAGCAGCTTGTGGCGCTGTTGCACCTACAGGAATTGTCCATGCGCGAACTTCTTTAACGCCAGCTGTGAAGTAAGTTTGAAGAGTCAGTAGTTCGTAACCAGAGCGGATCACTCGGTTAAGACCTGGTTCTTCGATACCCATGTCTGCTAGGAACTCTTCGCGATCTTCGTCATCCAGCTCAGAAAGCTCAGATTCGATAGCCGCACAAACAGCAACAACAACGTTGTTTTCTTTTTCTGCGTATTCACGAACAGCGTCTAGGTAAGGGTTGTTTTCAAAACCATCTTCAGCAACGTTTGCGATGTACATTGTTGGTTTCAGCGTTAGGAAGTTTAGGTAGCCGATTGCTGCCGCTTCTTCTTTGCCTAGTTCAACAGTACGCGCCATACCGCCTTCAGTAAGAACTGGTAGTAGTTTTTCTAGTACTGTGATTTCGAACTTAGCGTCTTTGTCGCCGCCTTTTGCTTTCTTAGCGTTACGTTGAATTGCACGTTCACAGCTGTCTAAGTCAGCCAGTGCAAGTTCAAGGTTGATCACTTCGATATCTTCGATTGGAGATACTTTGCCAGAAACGTGAACGATGTTTTCATTTTCAAAGCAGCGTACAACGTGACCGATAGCGTCAGTTTCACGGATGTTAGCTAGGAATTTGTTACCAAGACCTTCACCTTTAGATGCGCCAGCAACTAGGCCTGCGATATCTACGAATTCCATTGTCGTTGGAAGGATCTTCTGTGGATTAACAATTTTTGCTAATGCATCTAAGCGTAGATCTGGAACCGGAACGATACCTGTGTTTGGTTCGATCGTACAAAATGGAAAGTTTGCTGCTTCGATGCCTGCTTTAGTCAGTGCGTTAAACAGAGTTGACTTACCAACGTTTGGTAGACCAACGATGCCACATTTAAAACCCATGATATAAACCTTATTCTGCTTTGAACGTATGTAAGCGATTTTGTGCTTTTGGTAGGCCATCTTTTAATAAGATGTCTAGGCTGCGAACCGATTCGTCAACGACGGCCTCGATACACTCTTGCTCTTTTTGTGGAGCTCTGCCTAATACATAACCTGCAACTTTATCTTTGTGTCCTGGATGGCCAATGCCTAACCTGAGACGATAGAATTCTTTATTGTTACCCTGCTTGCTGATGATGTCTTTTAGACCGTTGTGTCCACCATGACCACCACCTTTTTTAAACTTACCAATACCAGGAGGAAGATCTAACTCATCGTGAGCGACCATGACCTCTTCTGGTTTAATTTGGTAGAACTTTGCCAGAGCTGCAACTGCTTTGCCTGATAAGTTCATAAAAGTCGTTGGGATCAGCAAACGAAGATCTTCACCATGAACCATGATACGACCCGTAAGGCCAAAGAACTTTGGTTCGTTCTTCAGTGTCACGTTGTGTACACGTGCTAATTCTTCAACTACCCAAGCACCCGCATTGTGGCGAGTTTTGGCGTATTCTGGACCTGGATTAGCCAGTCCAACGAGAAGTTTTATTTGTTGGCTCAAGGTATGGATCTCTCTTGGGATTTCAAAAAGCGCCGTATGATATCACAGTTTATGAAAAAGGTGCGAGCTAGCTGATAGCACCATGATTATTCCGGGATGTGATAAACAACGGTCACTAGACATAAAAAAAGCACTTCATCAAATGAAGTGCTTAATTTCTTTCTCTAACGAGTTTCTAAAACAAAGCTAAATAGCCTTGATTAGTTGAACATCGCTGAGATTGACTCTTCGTTGCTGATACGACGAATCGCTTCAGCAAGCATGCGAGAAAGGCTAAGAGTTGTTACTTTACCTGTCGCAGCCATCTCTGGAGATAGAGAGATAGAATCCGTTACGATAACTTGGTCTAGAACAGAGTTCTTGATGTTGTTCGCAGCAGTACCAGAGAAAACAGCGTGAGTTGCGTAAGCGAATACACGCTTAGCACCGCGCTCTTTAAGCGCTTCAGCTGCTTTACATAGTGTGCCACCCGTATCGATCATGTCATCAACGATCACACAGTCACGGCCTTCAACATCACCGATTAGGTTCATTACTTCAGAAACGTTAGCACGTGGACGACGCTTATCAACGATAGCGATGTCAACATCACCTAGCGCTTTAGCAGTAGCACGAGCACGTACAACACCGCCAAGGTCTGGAGAAACCACAACTGGGTTTTCTAGGCCACGGTTCGCCATGTCTTCTAGAAGAACTGGAGTTCCGAAGATGTTATCAACAGGTACATCGAAGAAGCCTTGGATTTGCTCTGCGTGTAGGTCGATAGTAAGAACGCGGTCAACGCCAACGTTAGAAAGGAAATCTGCAACAACTTTTGCAGTAATTGGCACACGAGCAGAACGTACACGACGATCTTGACGGGCATAACCGAAGTAAGGGATTACAGCAGTAATACGGCCAGCAGAAGCACGGCGCATTGCGTCAATCATTACCACCAATTCCATTAGGTTGTCATTGGTTGGTGCACAAGTTGATTGAATCAGGAATACATCGCTACCACGAACGTTTTCATTGATTTGAACAGCGACTTCGCCATCAGAAAAACGGTCTACAGTAGCATCGCCAAGAGAGATGTATAGACGATCAGCAATACGTTGGGCTAGTTCAGGTGTTGCGTTACCAGCAAATAGCTTCATATCAGGCACGGTGGAAACCTCGGGTTGCGTCCAGTTTTAAATAGATTGTGGGTGGGCTGAGTGGTATTCAGCCAAAGTTTCTTTTAAAGGAGAAATGTTTCGTCCTTTCGCTACAAAAGCGGAAACTGTGTCAGGCAGTTGTTCCAACACCAATTCGGCTTCTTTTTTGCTGCTAAATTCAGCAAAAACGCATGAACCAGTGCCAGTCAATCTCGACGGCGCGTATTGTAGCAGCCATGAAAGTTGCTTATCAACCTCTGGGTACAGCATTCGCACAATTTTTTCGCAATCGTTTACGTATTCTTGCTCTAGAAGCGTTGATAGCGCTCGCTTCGGCGTATTTCGAGTTAATTCTGAATGTGTGAATATGTCTACAGTTGCTATGCTCACTTGAGGCTTAACAACGAGATACCATTTTTCATCCGGATTAGCGGGTTGAAGCTGTTCTCCAACCCCTTCCGCAAAGGCTGCATGGCCACGAACGAACACAGGAACGTCAGCGCCCAGCTTCAATCCGATCTCTGCGAGCTGATCATCAGACAGGTTGAGTTGCCATAGATAGTTAAGTGCGACCAACACGGTTGCTGCATTTGAAGAGCCTCCACCAATACCACCTCCCATTGGAAGTACTTTCTTTAACTCAATATCGGCACCGAAAAAGGTCGATGTATATTGTTGAAGAGCGGTGGCGGCTTTCCAAATCAGGTTGTCTTCGGTCGCAACGCCTGGGATTTCCGGTGTGATGGTAATTGAGTTCGTTTCTTTATGTGCCGTGATCGTCAGTTCATCGCCAAAATCGACAAACTGAAACAAGGTTTGAAGCTCGTGATAGCCGTTGTCACGTCGACCTGTGATGTAAAGAAATAGATTCAGTTTAGCCGGAGAAGGCCAATGCGTTGGCGTTGTAATCATTTTTTCAGTGTCCACTTCGAAACTACAATGTTGATTTTGTTATCGTCTTGCTTGAATGACAATCGAGTAGGGAGAGGGATGCTTTCTACATTCGTGTTGTCTTCATCTGATAGTTGCTTACTCGGCATCTCTGTATTTCGATAATTAGCGAAGTTCAGTGTCCATAGCTGGCTGCTGACTTGTTTGGTTAGAGACTCAAGCGTGTTAGTTGTATTTAACTGGTAGCTGTCAGCTTGGTCTGGAATGCCAAGGAACCATTGAGGCAGGTGATCAATAGGGATCTGCAAACCTGTCAGTTGCTCAACCAATACAGAGGCACTTGCGTGAGTAAATACTTGGTCATCATAGGTCACCACTTTGGCACCCGACGGATCTATAGTTAGGTTCAATGCGGTTTGACCGAGGAATGTCGTGAGCCTTAATTGACTTTGATTTGGTGAATGCTTCCAAATGAAGTTTAGGCTTTGGCGCTGCTCTGGAGAAATGTAGGCGAGCTTGCCCGAGGCTTGGTAGTTTTCTATCTGTAGAAGTCGGTTTTGGTGACTTTGCCACTCAACACTGGTCGGTTGTTCAGGTATAGAAGAGCAACCCACCATAATTATGGTCATAAAAATAAGAGACGTGATTCTACGAAGTTTGCTCATATTTGCTCACAACTTGTTCAAATTTATCTAAAAAACGCTTCAACTATAGCATTGAATTCACGAACTCAGGAAAACAAATCCCGCTTGCTCTTTAAATAGAGCCATGCATCAAGTAAAATTCGCCCCTTGTTTCCATTCCCTGATCGAGAACTTCTGATACATGTCTTTGCTTGCCGTAGGTATCAATCACAATACAGCGTCGGTTGAATTGCGAGAAAAAGTCGCTTTTGGTCCAGATAAATTATCTGAGGCACTCAAGCAACTTAACGCAAATGCACACGTGAATGGAAGTGTCATACTTTCTACCTGTAATCGAACTGAAGTGTATTGCGACGTTAAAGGCGTGGCTAAAAACAAACTCATCGATTGGTTGTCGGTTTTCCATCAAGTTAGCCCTGAAGAGCTAAAGCCAAGCCTTTATATCCATGAAGAGCAAGCCGCGATTAAGCACTTAATGCGCGTTGCTTGTGGTTTAGACTCTTTAGTCTTGGGTGAACCGCAGATCTTAGGTCAGGTAAAGCAAGCCTATACGGACTCGCGAGAGAACAAATCCGTTGACGCTTCAATGGAAAAACTATTCCAGAAATCATTTTCTGTTGCGAAGCGTGTTCGAACTGAAACGGAAATCGGCGGAAGCGCGGTTTCTGTTGCTTACGCAGCCTGTACCTTAGCCAAGCATATTTTTGAATCCATAGCAGATTCAACCGTGTTATTGGTTGGTGCGGGTGAAACCATAGAATTGGTGGCTAAGCACCTTTCGGCGAATGGCTGTACAAAAATGATTGTGGCGAACCGAACTCGAGAGCGTGCTTTAGGGCTGGCTGAAGAGTTTGGTGCTGAAGTGATCAGTTTGAATGAGATCCCTGATCATCTTCATCGAGCGGATATCGTGATTAGCTCAACCGCAAGTCCGTTACCTATTATCGGTAAGGGTATGGTTGAGACTGCTCTAAAAACAAGAAAGCACCAGCCTATGTTATTGGTTGATATTGCCGTTCCTCGTGATGTTGAATCGCAGGTTGGCGATCTGAATGATGCTTACCTTTATTCGGTTGATGACTTGCAGTCGATCGTTGATGGCAATATCGAACAACGCAAAGTCGAAGCGATTCAAGCTGAAGCGATCGTCAGTGAAGAAAGTGCCGCGTTCATGAGTTGGATGCGCTCGCTGCAAGCGGTAGACAGTATTCGAGATTACCGTAAATCGGCTAACGAAATCCGCGAAGAATTATTAAGCAAAAGTTTACAATCGCTTGCCGCTGGCGGTGACCCTGAAAAAGTTTTACTCGAGCTCAGCAATAAGCTCACAAACAAATTGATCCATGCTCCAACGCGCGCACTTCAAAGTGCAGCTGAGCAAGGAGAACCTGCAAAATTAATGGTCATTAGACAGAGTTTGGGCTTAGAAAACCCTCAATAATATTAGACCTCCAACAAGATAAGACATTATGAAAGCCTCGATTCTAGTAAAGCTTGAAACACTTGTTGAACGCTATGAAGAAGTTCAACATCTACTTGGTGATCCAGATGTAATCGGGAATCAAGACAAATTCCGTGCACTTTCGAAAGAGTACTCTCAACTTGAAGAAGTGACAGCTTGCTTCCAGTCATACCAGCAAGCGAAAGAAGATCTAGAAGCTGCTGAAGAGATGGCAAACGAAGACGACGCAGAAATGCGTGAAATGGCTCAAGATGAAATCAAAGACGCAAAAGCAGCGATTGAGCGTCTGACTGATGAGCTACAGATTCTTCTTATTCCAAAAGATCCAAACGATGAGCGTAACTGTTTCCTAGAAATCCGCGCAGGTGCGGGTGGTGATGAAGCTGGTATCTTTGCTGGTAACCTTTTCCGTATGTACTCTAAGTTTGCAGAGAAGAAAGGCTGGCGCGTTGAAGTAATGAGCAGTAATGACTCAGAACAAGGCGGCTACAAAGAGATGATCGCTAAGATCAGTGGCGACAGTGTTTACGGCACAATGAAGTTTGAATCAGGTGGTCACCGTGTACAACGTGTGCCTGAAACAGAATCTCAAGGCCGTGTTCACACATCTGCATGTACTGTTGCTGTTATGCCTGAGATCCCAGAAGCTGATCTTCCAGAAATCAAAGCAGGCGACCTTAAGATTGATACCTTCCGTGCATCAGGCGCGGGTGGTCAGCACGTTAACACCACGGATTCAGCAATCCGTATTACTCACTTACCAACAGGTACAGTAGTAGAGTGTCAAGACGAGCGTTCTCAGCATAAAAACAAAGCGAAAGCGATGGCAGTTCTTGCAGCTCGTATCGTTCAAGCTGAAGAAGAGCGTCGTGCGGCAGCAATCTCTGACACACGTCGTAACCTTCTAGGTTCTGGTGACCGTAGTGACCGTATCCGTACGTACAACTACCCACAAGGCCGTGTTTCTGACCACCGCATCAACTTAACTATCTACCGTCTGAACGAAGTTCTGGAAGGTGATATGCAAAGTCTGCTTGATCCTGTTCTACAAGAACACCAAGCTGACCAACTTGCAGCATTGGCAGAAAATAACTAACGATATGCAGTCTGCTTATACGGTTGAAAGTGCATTAAAAGCAGCAATCGTGCAGCTACAAGAGGGCGATAACACATCGCCCTCGATTGATGCTGCGGTACTGCTATGTCACGCTTTAGACAAACCAAGATCTTACCTACTCACTTGGCCTGAGAAGCATCTCACCTCAAAACAAGAATCTGAATTCAATACCCTACTAAAACGTCGTTTAACCGGTGAGCCAGTGGCTTACATTGTTGGTGAGCGAGAGTTTTGGTCATTGCCGTTAAAAGTTTCTCCTTCTACTTTAATCCCTCGTCCAGACACTGAACGTTTGGTGGAAGTGGCTTTGGATAAAACCTATGGCAAACAAGGTGCGATTCTAGATTTGGGGACGGGTACAGGTGCGATCGCATTGGCGTTGGCGTCTGAAATGCCAAACAGAACAGTGATGGGTATTGATCTGCGCCCTGAAGCTCAAGAGCTTGCGACAGAAAATGCGAAGCGCTTAAACATCACCAACGCCACATTTTTACATGGCAGTTGGTTTGAGCCTTTAAGTAAACTCGCTTCTGATGGCAACGATACCAAGTTCTCTTTAATTGTCTCTAACCCACCTTATATTGAGAAAGATGACCCTCATTTATCTCAAGGGGATGTGCGTTTTGAGCCAATGACCGCATTGGTTGCGGAAGAGAAAGGACTGGCTGACATTCGATACATTTCTGAAAATGCACGTGGCTTTTTGGAAAATGAAGGCTGGTTGGCGTTTGAACACGGTTACGACCAAGGCTTGGCGGTGCGTGAGATAATGCAGGCGCTCGGTTATCTCGAGGTTGTCACAGAGAAAGATTACGGTGGTAATGACCGAGTGACATTGGGTCGTTACTGTTCATAGGCAGTGATTGTTCATAGATAGTGACTGTCCATCGGCTGCGGTTAATCGTCTTGTGAGCAATAGATGATGAACTTGCTAAATTTATACCTTTAACTCGACAATACATTTCACTCGATAATGCAATTAACGTAGAAATACAGAGAATTAACGCGGAAATACAGAGCATTAACGGGTATTGTGTGGCTCGTGTTAACGAAAGCACATATAAAAATATAAAGGAATACCATGTACGAAGGTTTGAAACATTTTCACTTACTAACGATTGCGATAAGCGCACTGCTGCTTTCGATTCGTTTCGCTCTTATGATGGCTAACTCTCCGAAGCTTAAGCACCCTTTCTTGCAGCGTTTTCCTCATATCAATGACTCGTTGCTACTGCTATCGGGTATTGGTTTGATTTTTATCACTGGCTTTATTCCATTTACACCTGCAGCACCATGGTTAACCGAAAAACTAACCTGTGTTATGGCTTACATCGCATTGGGTTTCTTTGCGCTTAAGCTAGGTAAGAACAAGCTATTGAGAGTTTTCTCTTTCTTCGGTGCACTTGGCTGGTTAGCAATGGCAGGCAAAATCGCAATGACGAAGACACCAACATTTTTCGGTTAATTATCTCCTTATTTTCGGTTAACTATCTATGTACGAATTTTTTGATGAAGACTTTGACCAGCTAGAATTAGCTGAAGGTGCATTGATCTTAAATAAAGCGATTAATCCAGAAACTCAAGACAGTTGGGCTGAACAAGAGCTGGCAAGATTGTTTAAAGAAGCTGAGTTTGCTTTGGTTCATGAAACCGACGAACAACAGAAGTTTGAGTCCTTTATTCGACTATTCTTCTATGAATGGGGGTTCGCTGGCGATAAAGACGCGTACTTCTCTTCAGAAAACGCATTCATTGATAAAGTGCTTGAGAGAAAGAAAGGCATTCCAGTAAGCCTTGGCGCGATCTTTCTTTTTCTAGGTCGCAAGCTAGGCTTTCCTGTAGAAGGTGTCTCTTTCCCGACTCAGTTCTTGCTTAAAGTGAGTTGGTACGGTCAAGCTGCTGTCTATATTAACCCTTACAACGGCGAGTATGTTGGCGAGCAAACCTTGCGTGCATGGCTGATTGGACATGATGGTCCATTAGCCATGCTTAAAGCGGAGCATTTAGAAGTGGCCGACCACCCAACCATTATTGGTAAGTGGCTAGCACTGCTTAAGAGTGCACTGCTAAGAGAAGAGCGTTATACGCTTGCATTGAAATGTACTGACCTAGCATTAACGTTTGTACCGGATGACCCGTATGAAATCCGCGATCGTGGCTTTATCTATCAACAGCTAGACTGCCACCAAGTAGCAGCAACGGATTATCAATACTTTATCGACCAATGCCCAGATGACCCTGCATCTGAGTTACTGAAATCTCAAGTGAACGTCATGAACGAAAAGACAGTGGTCGTTCACTAATTAATAATTATTTAGAGAGAATATGATGGAACAGAAAACAGTTCACATTGGCGACATGCCAATTGCTAACGACAAGCCATTTACGCTATTTGCAGGCATGAACGTTCTTGAATCTCGCGATCTAGCAATGCAGATCTGTGAGCACTACGTAAAAGTAACCGAGAAGCTGGGTATCCCTTATGTATTTAAGGCGTCTTTCGATAAAGCGAACCGCAGCTCAGTTCATTCGTACCGTGGTCCAGGTATGGAAGAAGGTCTTAAAATCTTCCAAGAGCTAAAAGATACATTCGGCGTGAAGATCATCACTGATGTTCACACTGAAGCACAAGCTCAGCCAGTTGCAGATGTGGTTGATGTTATCCAGCTTCCAGCATTCCTAGCTCGTCAAACTGACCTAGTTGAAGCGATGGCGAAGACTGGCGCTGTAATCAACGTGAAGAAGCCTCAGTTCATGAGCCCGAACCAAGTTGGTAACATCGTTGATAAGTTTGCTGAGTGTGGCAACGACAAGATCATCCTATGTGAGCGTGGCGCTTGTATGGGTTATGACAACCTTGTTGTGGATATGCTTGGCTTTGGTGTAATGAAGAAGTCTTCAAATGGCAGCCCAATCATCTTCGACGTGACGCACTCTCTGCAAATGCGCGACCCTTCAGGTGCAGCATCTGGCGGTCGTCGTGAGCAAACGGTTGAACTTGCGAAAGCGGGTCTTGCGACAGGTATTGCGGGTCTGTTTATCGAAGCTCACCCGAACCCTGACCAAGCTCGTTGTGACGGTCCATCTGCACTGCCTCTAGATAAACTAGAGCCGTTCTTGAAGCAGATGAAAGCACTTGATGATCTTATCAAAGGCTTCGAACACATCGATATCAAATAATCGAATTTCAAAGTATCAAGAGCCGGCATAAGTGCCGGCTTAATTATATGGTCCGCCTCACTCTCAAGCCCTTAAGCTTAGAGTAGGCTCTCAGAATGAGGTGAACCATATGTCTTCTATTCATATTTTAGGTATCGACCTAGGTAAACATTGCTTCCATGCTATCGCACATAACCGTTGTGGTGTGGAGGTGCTTCGTCGTAAATTTAATCGTAACCAACTCTTAATCTTTCTTAGTAAAATAGAACCAACAACTATTGCTTTCGAAGCCTGTGGCGGTGCTCATTGGCTTGCTCGAAAATGTAGTGAGTTTGGGCATCAACCCCGACTTATTCCCCCTCAGTATGTTAAGCCTTATGTCAAAGGCAATAAAAACGATTTCATCGATGCTTCAGCGATCGCAGAGGCTGCGGGTCGACCGACCATGAGGTTTGTAGCTGTAAAAAGTGAAGAGGCTCAAGTCATCGCAGCGATTCATCGAGTCAGAGATAGTTATATCAAGGAGAGAACTGCCACTATGTCGCGGATCGGAGCGATCTTACTTGAGTTCGGCCTTAGCTTTCCCAAAGGGCATGCAAAGATGAAGTCTTTGTTTCAATGGTTAGCAGAACAAACCGTCTCATTACCAAAAAGCTTGCTATGTGAATTGATATCTATCCACGAGCATTACAAGTACCTTAATGAACAAATCAAAACTCAAGATAACAAGCTTCAAACTATTGTTAATAACAACGAAAGTGCTCAATTATTAAAAACTATCCCTGGAATTGGTGATCTTACCTCCACATTGTGTATTGCCGATGTAAGCTCTCCGAGTAACTTTACCAATGGCCGTGAGATGGCGGCTTGGTTGGGGCTTGTGCCAAGGCAATTCTCAACGGGAGGAAAGACCAAGCTACTTGGTATGAGTAAACGAGGGAATAAACACCTCAGAACTCTGTTTGTCCATGGGGCAAGGGCTGTACTCTCTAGACTAGAGACGACAGGGAAAGTGTTTGGAGAGTGGCTTGTGAATCTACGAGCCACCAAACCATTTAATGTAGTGGTAGTCGCATTAGCCAACAAGCTAGTGAGGATAGCTTGGGCGGTGTTATACCACCGCCAAGCTTTTAAGGCTGTTTAGCTATAACCAAGTTTGCAACGTCAATGAACGTGATGACAAAAACGGTCAATCGGCCAGATTAAGAACCTGACACAAAAAATAGCAATCAATGCTTTGGGCTTTTTAAGGATAATCTGGCGCGGATATCATCGTGGAGCTGGGAAGCTAGTGCTCCCAACAAGGACTCCGAATACATTAGCGCAAACCAACTCCGTTATTACTTAATTGTAGTTGCAATAACGGGGCGGACCATACATTTTTGTACCTGTTACAAAACGAGTTACCGTTACTTCGATATATTCAAGCCAAGTTAATGTACATTTTGAAATGTTATAACGTATCATTTAAGGCTTTGATTAATAAAATGAATTTAACGAGGATCACTTAATTACGGCGTTGAATTGAGTAAATCACAAATAATCTAAAAAATTATGAAAACGTTTGCCTGTGATCACTTATTTGCTCAAATGCAACTTTGCCGCTTTGTTACACACTCGATAGCGGATTAAGGTGATCTATCCTACATAAATATGAAATCACTCTGTTAGGTTTACTGTCTTAATTTAAACTACTTCAAGTTTTACCATTCTCTAACGATGTTTCTTAACTCGACATCGGCTAAATGAGAGCGGTTGAAGCAGTGGATTCCCCTAAAAAGTTCAAAGGTATGACAATGAAGCAACGCCTTATTCTAAAGACAGCACTAAGTGCTGCAATCCTAGCTACTTTAGCTGGTTGTGCGTCTCAATCGACCCATGATTGGAACCAAGACGAAACTTACAAGCTAACTATTCTTCACACTAACGACAACCATGGTCGTTTCTGGCAGAACAAATACGGCGAATACGGCATGTCTGCGCGTAAAACGCTAATTGATCAACTTCGTGCGGAAGTTGAAGCAGAAGGCGGTAGCGTGTTGCTTCTATCTGGTGGTGACATCAACACAGGTGTGCCAGAGTCAGATCTTCAGGATGCTGAACCTGATTTCAAAGGTATGAACAAGATTGGTTACGATGCAATGGCATTGGGTAACCACGAGTTTGATAATTCACTAGACGTACTACAAAAGCAGATCGATTGGGCTAACTTCCCAATGCTGTCTGCGAACATCTACGATAAAGCGACAGGCGAACGCAAGTTCCAAGCTTACGAGATGTTCGAAAAGCAAGGCATCAAGATTGCGGTTATTGGTTTAACAACTGAAGATACTCAAAAGATTGGTAACCCTGAGTTCATCGCTGGTATCGACTTCCGTGACCCTAAAGAAGAAGCGAAGCAACTGATCGCTGAACTTCAAGAAACAGAAAAACCAGATCTTATCTTCGCAGTGACTCACATGGGCCACTACGAAAATGGTCAGCGTGGCGTTAACGCACCGGGTGATGTGGCATTAGCACGTTACCTAGATGAAGGTGACCTAGACATGATCGTTGGTGGTCACTCGCAAGAGCCTGTATGTATGGAAGGCCCTAACGTTGCGAAGAAAAACTTCAAGCCGGGTGATGAGTGTAAGCCTGATCTTCAAAACGGTACTTACATCGTTCAAGCTCACGAGTGGGGCAAATATGTAGGCCGTGCTGACTACGAATTCCGTAATGGCGAGCTAGAGATGGTGAGCTACAATCTTGTTCCAGTTAACCTTAAGAAAAAAGTTAAGATTGACGGCAAGAAACAGCGTGTCTTTATTCAAGATGAAATCGCACAAGACCCAGAACTACTTGAGTTCCTACGTCCTTTCCAAGAGCAAGGCCAAGCACAGCTAGAAGTTCAAATTGCTGAAACTAATGGCAAGCTTGAAGGTGACCGTAACGTTGTTCGTTTCCAACAGACTAACCTAGGTCGTTTAATTGCGACTTCTCACATGGAGCGCGCAAAAGCAGACTTCGCTGTGATGAACTCGGGTGGTGTACGTGATTCAATTGAAGCCGGTGATGTAACCTACAAAGACGTACTAACAGTACAACCTTTTGCAAACATCCTGACTTACACCGACATGACGGGTAAAGAAGTTCTAGATTACCTAAATGTAGTTGCAACTAAACCAATCGATTCTGGTGCTTACGCACAATTCGCTGGTATCTCAATGACAGTAGCGAACGGTGAAGTATCTAACGTATTCATCGGTGGCAAGCAACTTCGTTTAGACGAAACATACCGCTTCACAGTACCAAGCTTCAACGCTGCTGGTGGTGACGGTTACCCTAAACTGTCTGACCACCCTGGTTACGTAAACACTGGCTTTGTTGATGCAGAAGTACTGAAAGAGTACCTAGAAGCAAACAGCCCAGTAGACGTGAACAAGTACGCACCTTCTGGTCAAATGGTTTACAAGTAATTGAACCCAATAAATTTAATCACTAGGTGCTGAATTAGATTGACTCTAGCACCATGATAAATTTAACTAAAGCGACGCCTCGGCGTCGCTTTTTGTTTATCTATCGTTTGGATTTGTTATGACCCCAGCCATCAATCTCGCCAAGAAAAAGAAAATCGCTCACAGCGTTCATCAGTATCATCACGATGCCAACAATACCAACTATGGTTTGGAAGCCGTTGAAGCGCTTGGTCAGGATCCTAAGCGTGTGTTCAAAACGCTTTTGTTCTGTTTGAACGGTGTGGCTAAAGACTTGGCTGTGGCGGTTATTCCTGTGGACCAAAAGCTAAACCTAAAACTTGCAGCAAAAGCAGCGAAAGGTAAAAAAGCAGAGATGGCGAATCCTGAAATTGCACAGAAAACCACGGGTTATGTGGTGGGTGGTATCAGCCCGCTTGGTCAAAAGAAAGCATTGCCTACCTTTGTACACTCCACTGCGACGGATTTTGAAACGATATGTGTGAGCGCAGGAAAGAGGGGCTTGGAAATCGAGCTAGATCCAAAGGACTTAGCCTTGCTTACCCGAGCTCAATTTACTGATTTGTGTTTGTAACAGACAGGCGATAATAAAAGCCATTAATCTGTCGAGCTAAATACCGTCTTCGTACCTAGTTTTGACTTAGCCAACAACAAAAAACGCCCACTAAGATAACCTAGTGGGCGTTTCTGTATTAAAGAGTAAATATTACTTCTTAAGACCTAATGTACCACCAACGCGCTTAGGTGCCGGTTTGTTTGGTCTGTTTGAGTCTTGGCTACGGTTTGTTGGCTTGCCGCTTCTACGATCGTTGTTATTACGGTCTGTACGATTACGATCCGAACTGTTTCTATCTGAATTAGAACGCTCTGAACGAGAGTTCGATTTCCAGTTCTCGGTATTGCCGCCGCTTTCATTATTTGATGAGTTACGACCACGCTTTGAATTAGGCGCATGACGGAATTCATCGGCATTGTTACCGCGGTAGGTGCGAGTACGGTTCTCTTTTTGGTTACGGCGCGCTGTTGAAGTTTGGTTCTCTTCACGGCTATCAAAAAGTTTAGCGTCCGTCGCTTTGCGAATGCGTTGGCCTTTCGCGTTCATCTTTGACGCATCTTCAGTACTTACTGAACCTTCACACATCGCTAAGATTTCAGTGATCTCTTCGTCGCTCAGGTAGCGCCATTTACCATTTGGAATACCATCTAAAGAGATGTTCATGATACGTACACGGCGAAGTTTGAAAACTTCATAACCAAGCGCTTCACACATACGACGGATTTGGCGATTCAGGCCTTGCGTTAGTGTGATTCGGAATGAGAACTTAGTCTCTTTCTCTACTTTACATGGCAAAGTCACCGTATCCAGAATAGGCACACCCGCTGCCATTTTCTGTAAGAACTCCCCTGTAATCGGCTTGTCGACACGAACCACGTACTCTTTTTCGTGGTTGTTACCTGCACGAAGAATCTTGTTTACGATATCGCCATCATTGGTCAGGAAGATAAGACCGTCAGACGGTTTATCAAGGCGACCAATTGGGAAAATACGCTTATGGTGACCAATAAAGTCAACGATGTTGCCTGGAATATCTCGCTCTGTAGTACAAGTAATACCGGTCGGCTTATTCAGGGCAATGTAGATAGGTTTTTCTTTCGAACGAACGGGCTTGTTGTCGATCTCAACGTCATCACCTGGCATTACTTTCGTACCCATCTCTGGGATCTTACCGTTGATAGTAACTCGGCCAGCATCAATGAGTTTGTCGGCTTCGCGGCGTGAGCAAAAACCAGTTTCACTGATGTACTTATTAAGGCGTTTAGCTTGGGATTCTTGTGACATGATATTCTCTTAGCGTTTCACAACGGAAATTTAGATAAACAAAAAGCAACTACAGGGCAGTTGCTTTACGTTTGAATTCTTTAACTGACGACAATTTTAGCACCTAGTGTCTACTTCGGCACTAAATATCTATTGTCTAGCAAATTGGAGTGACAATGAGCGTGTCGTCGAGGCTATCAATACAACTTGTACTAACTTGATCGCTTCTGGTGTCGCTCTCTGTTTTCGAGCTTTTTGTCATTACTCTTTCTCAACATGACGTAGACCGCGCCTGTTCCACCATGAAATTGTTGCGCCGAATGCACACACTGGACATCATTAATTTGAGTCAACCAGTTGGCAACATAGCTCTTCATCATCGCTGGTGGATTCGAACGTTCACCTTTGCCATGAACAATGATGACGGTACGAACATCCATCCTTAAACATTGACGTAAAAATGAGAGCACTTCATTACGTGCGTCTTTGAGTGTCTTTCGATGCAGGTCTAGCTTAGCTTGAATAGGGTACTTACCTAGACGTAGCTTTTTGTATACGCCTTCCTGAACGCCATCTTTCTTATAGGCGATAACATCATCTGGCTTCACCATCGGGGAGTAATCGAGCGAGAGGTAATCTTTCTCGTCATCAGACAGCCACATTGCGGCTTCACGCTTGGCTAGCTGAGATTCCGTTACGCGGTGTACTTTCTGGTGTTCAGCGGTGTCATGGTCGATACGTTTCACATCGCCCATCATTTCTTGGAATAGATCTAAATCGTCATCATGAGACATAGTGTGCATCTCAAGTTAGAGAAGGATAGGTTAAGTATACCTAAGTTGGGGCTGGGTTTAAAAATGAAAAAACCGGAGGAGACAAGAGAAGTCAGCTCCGGTGCAAAGCGTTTTAACGTTTACTTATCAAGTAAATGATACTTAACAGCAAATGATTTAGGCTGAGCGACTCTAGTGAGGAGATTTGTCAGTCATAACTTTGTAGATGAAGAAGCCTCCATAAAACATCATGAGACCCAGAGCCCCGAAGATTACTATCATTGAAGATAGTCCCACCGCATTACCAAATAGGAGATCTAGCCAAAAGTCCATGTGTATACCTCAAAGTTATATGACATGGATTAGTGTATTAACAAGCATTATCAATTCACTGATCTGGATCAATCCTGTTTCATAAGTTAAATACTTGTTGGCAACTGTGTGTTTTTCGTCACATCATGCTCGTTGTTGTATGTCTTTTGTTCGAACGATTCAAAATCGCAATAAATATGAGAAAAAGCCCTTGCGGATAAATTCAGAACCCGTATTATACGCTCCATCGACAGGCAATGAGCCAGTTAGATATTTCGGTGAATAGCGCAGCTTGGTAGCGCATCTGGTTTGGGACCAGAGGGTCGGGGGTTCGAATCCCTCTTCACCGACCACATTAAAGAAAGCCGTAGCAGAAATGCTACGGCTTTTTTGCATTTGAATGTCTCGTCCTGAAATGTGTTTACACATTGAGGACGAATTATGACTACTTCAAATAATACCTACGTTAAGCGCACTCAGCGTGATTACACACTAGGCTTTAAATTACAGGTCGTCGCCGCTGTAGAAAGAGGCGATATGACATATAAACAAGCCCAAACCATTTATGGTATCCAAGGCCGTTCAACCGTTTTAACCTGGCTTCGAAAGCACGGTAAGATGAATTGGGCGCAAAATCCAAGGATGAATGTCATGAGCCAATCACCTAAGCCTAAAGAATCGCCTGCACAGAAAATAAAACGTCTTGAAAAAGAGTTGGAAGACGAAAAAATCAAGAACCTCTTCTTAAATAGAGTGGTTGATATCCTTGATGCTGAGCACGGAACCAGTCTCAGAAAAAAGTATCTAGCCAAGGAGCCAGAAGCCTTCAAAAGCAAGAAGGAATAAGTCTAGTTCGAGTATGTAGGCTTTGCGGCATAACAAGGCAGAGTGTTTATCAACGAGAAAAGCGAGCTCATCACCGTCGGTTAGAGCTTAAACCGATTAAAAAAATGGTGTTGGATATTAGGCGCTATATGCCTCGGGTTGGTACTAGGAAGCTCTATTTTTTAATAAAACCCAGACTACAAGAACAAGGTATCAAGTTAGGCCGAGATGCGCTTTTCAACTACTTACGCGCTGAGCGATTGTTGGTAAGACCTAAGCGTAGTTTTACAAAAACGACCAATAGTCGGCATTGGATGAAGAAACACCCGAACTTATTAAAGGACTACAAGCCATGTAGTCCAGAGAGTGTGTTGGTGAGCGATATAACCTATGTTCAATCTGATGAAGGAGTTCACTACCTATCATTGGTTACAGATGCTTTTAGCCGAAAAATAATGGGTTATGAGCTGAGTAATGAAATGAAAGCGACGGATGTCGTGAAAGCGCTAGATATGGCTATCAAAGAGCGTCGATATCATCATTCTTGTATCCATCATTCAGATCGTGGTCTACAGTATTGCTCAGGTGTATATCAAGATAAACTGAAAACTAGCGGCATAATGCCTTCGATGACAGATGGTTATGATTGCTACCAAAATGCCTTAGCAGAAAGAATAAACGGGATCCTGAAACAAGAGTTCTTACTTGATAGGTGTAAGAGTCTTGAGGAGCTTAAACGACTAGTAAAAGAGTCTATCAATATCTATAACAATATGAGGCCGCACCTCAGTCTCATGATGAAAACTCCAAATGAGGTGCATGAAAAAAGCCAACAGCTGGCGCTGTTGGCTTAGTAGAAATACTGTCAACGTATTTTAGGACGAGACAGAACGTTTCGTTTTGGTTTAGAGCCCAAGCGGGGTTCGCCTGATGTTCAAAATAAGCTCTTCATCGGCCGCATTAAAGAAAGCCGTAGCACTCTTTGCAATAGAAGGGGCTACGGCTTTTTTGCATTTGAACGTTTCGTTTTGGTTTGGGACCCAAGTGGTGTTCGCCTGATGTTCAAAATAAGCTCTTCAACGACCAAATTTAGAAAGCCTGCTCAATGAGTAGGCTTTCGTCGTTTTAAGCTATTGTAAACAGGGTTTGAATTAGAATAGGGTTCGCCTGATATTAAAAATAAGCTCTTCACCGGCCGCATTAAAGAAAGCCATAGCACTCTTTGTAATAGAAGGGGCTACGGCTTTTTTATATTCTGTAATTGTGTCGATCGCCTATCGATCGTTTGTTGAGTCTAAGCCTACTCTTATTGAACGAACTCACTCGTTGCAATGTTGTTTTTCACCCAAATCAGAGCCTGTAAGCGATTCTTCACCTTGATTTTTTTAAACGTGTTGTGAAGGTGTGCTTTGACCGTATTCTCACTGACATAGAGGGTATCTGCTATCTGAGTGTTAGATGCTCCATCACCGAGTAACTTAATGATCTGCTGCTCGCGTTTGGTCAGCTTGAGGTAATGAGGGCTGGTTTTGGCGCATTGTCTGTCTCTATAAAAACGGATGTATTTATAGATCAGTTTTCTGCTCATCCACATCTCGCCTTGCAAAATGCAGTTAAAGCCGGCCACGAGCTTTTCAAGGGTGTCCGACGTATAAAAAATGCCGACAAGATACTGCCATTTAAGCATTTCTGAATGTGGAAAGTCGTCTGGTGTATTGAGTAACACTTCATGAACGTTACTTGCGACGTCATCCCTGATCTCTTGATATTTTTCAATGTACTGTTTACTCATTATCGGAAAATCAATAATAATTAGATCTAAGCCTTGATTCTGTAGGGACTTAATACTTAACCGTTCTGGTGATATGAGCCTTATGTTGAGGTTAACTTTTTGTTCTATAGACTCTTTAAGTAATATTGATTGTAAATTGTTCTCCGCAAGTAAAATGGCGTTATGAGCTTCCAGCTTAGCCATGTGGAACTCCTTGTCTTAACTCATTACTTGAACTTTAGGTGTTTTAGTTTAAAGCACGTATTGTTATTTTGCTAACTTTTAAGGTTAATTATTCATCAAATTTATGAAATGAATTTAATAGTATTGTCGAAGGTAAAATAATACTTAAGTAGAAAGAGGGAATTACCGAGATTTATGGCTTTATTTTATTGATTGTACAGTCTTTATGAATTTTCAAGATCCCCTTGTTTGGATGAAGCTTTATAGTGACTGGAAACTGATTTATATTAAGAATCAACGTCGTAACACCACTTTTTGTATTCTGATTGAAAGTAGAATGGGTGTTCGTACTTAATGTTAATGAAGATGCCACACTGTTATTTACGGTCAGAATAAGATTTTTATTTTTTATCAGGCACTGTACTGAATTTAAATCATAAGCAAATCCATTTAAATGGTAAGAAATAAATAAAACGGCGACCAGCGCCGTTTTAGTATGTGCATTAACAAGCATATTAGTTTTGGTTTATTAGACCAACATTGCCGTATGCACCGTTACCTGAAACATACGCAGCATCATACGAAGTTTGATGAATTAGGAATTCATTAGCGCTACTGCTCTGTAGGTTAACCATGGCAGTTGATTCTCGTCCAATTTGTTCCGTGAAAACTCGGTTGCCATCACCTGAAATTTCGATGTCGACCAAATTGTCTCTAGCGGGACCAATGTTGCGAGTATCAACGATACTTTGGACGTAGTTGCTATCACCAGTAACATTGATATCAACATCATTATAATCAGCATCTCGGTCGCTGAACTCAGTATATGTTACATTTGAATGACCATTGACTTGCACATCTGCTTCATTGAAGTCAGCACCGCCAAGAGCTTTGACTACAGAGATATTATCATCGCCCATTTGGGTGACACGCAGATCATTGTTTTGCCCCCAACGTTCAACTTTTATTTTAGCTTGGTTTCGCAATCCATCTTGTTTAACCCAAGCATCGTTATGTTTGTAACGTAGCTGAACCTCTGCCTCATTTAGATTACCGCTCTGTTGAACAACTACGTCTGAATTATAACTGGCATGTGTATCGACAAGCGCGACATGACCATTAGTAACACCTGATGTGTTTTGGATAATGGTTACATTAGCCATATCGCCACTCCCCATTTGCCACACCGCTGTATTGTCCATAGCTAAAGGCTGAATTGCATCAACTTTACTCTTGATACCAAGGTCTGCTACTCCCTCAATGACTCCCGTTGCTGGCTCAGATGCAGGAAACGGAGCTGGCAAATCATCTGCGTGAGCTACGTTTAAACCAATAACGGCACCGACTATAATTCCAAGTTTTGTAAGTTTCATAAGTTGTATCCTTATACATTTCCATGTCGACGTTGTTGTTGCTTCATAGAGAAGCAACTCGAATCAAGCGTCCATACTGCGCGCTAATTTGCTTGATTGATGTAGATTCTCATTGAGCTCGACGCGTTTACGATTGCAAAATCATGCCCATTTTGAGAAATTCCCGAATTGTCCCCTCCAGCACCAGCCATAAATGCAGTATTGTTGTTTCCTTGTTGATCGATACTCAGTTTGCTGCTGCTTCCAGAGAAATTAGCTTGTCCAATAACTGCTAAATTGTTATTTCCGTCTTGGGAAATTAGCGCTTCAGAATTGACTCCGATCTGACCAATCGCTGCATAGTTATTTGAACCATTTTGATCAACCAAGGCAGTATTGTTTCGCCCAGTTTGACCTATAAATGCGGAATTAGAACTTCCGCGTTGCGTTATCTTTGCTCTGTTGTTCGCGGTAATACCAGGACTGCGTTGTTTAATTATTGCTGTTGAATCAGAAGCATTAGATATATTAATTTCTGAATAATTATCTAAATCTCCAGAAGGAAAGTTTTCCAAGTCGTTATAATCATTAATAATATCCTGACTAACATTATGTAAAAAATCGCCCTCTATATCTGATGCGATAGCATTATTAAAACCTCCTGATAAAAAATATAAACAAGTTAAGCTGATAAGTGATGCTTGCCCAATTACCATCATCTTCGCCTTAAAGTGTTCGTGATTATGATCCCTACTAAAATAAATTTCGTAGGGAGGTGAGTGAACCTATTTCTTATCGAAATCCTAGGCTTTGAATTTACGAACAGCTATAAACTTAAAGTTGAAAATATTTTGGTTTAGATATGAAATTTAATTAGTATTCAGCTGTCTTCTGCCAACCTTAGTTAATCAATTCCCTTCAGAAATTAACCCCAAAGTTTATATATGCCACTGTAAGCATGAATTACGCTTTATTCAGATTCGACGAATCACATTCTCATTTTGTAAATGGACTTTGAATGGGAGCACACATGAAAATCAAGCTGCTTACAATAACTCTGCTTTCTTTTGCTATTCACGCAGAAGAAAAGAGTCATGGTCTTGAAAATGCTGCTCCTTTAGAAAACGGACAAAAATTTGAGGATTCGACAAACAAACTTAAGGAAAAATTCAACGACTTTAGTGAAGTTGATGGAATCATAGTGGACAGAACCATCACGCGGCTCGGAGAGGATTTCTATTTTTTCTTCTCGCAATCGCTCAATGATAGTTATCCCGACCTTAAGGAAAATTTGACGGTAAAAGAAAGGCCAACGGCGTTATCTGGAAGCATCATAGAGGTTCAACACTCTAGGAAACCGATCTTTCGTACGGCGTTGTCCCCAGGTCGTAGACAAGCAAAAGAACGTGCTGCCGATGCAACAAGAGTGGTTGGAAATTACATTATCCGATGGCAAGCGGAACGGATCTTTCAGGACACTTACGACCTAGACCATGATGAATTCTAAGGAGCCAAGGATGTCGATATTTTTCAGAAAGGCTGCGCTCATTGCGCTGCTCGTTTCGCCTTCAGTTTATGCAAGCGAGTTGGTTTATACGCCCGTAAACCCAAGTTTTGGCGGAAACGCTTTAAACAGTTCTCACCTTTTTAATCACGCCAATGCCATTAATGATTTCGAAGATCCTAGTGCTCGGGACATTTTTGATGAACAAGAATCTGCGTTAGATCGATTAGCATCGAGTTTAGAGTCTCGTTTGATTAGCCAATTGCTTGCGGATGTCGGTAATGGCAACACAGGACAACTAGAAACCGATGACTTTTTCTTAAACATTGTGGATGACTCTGGGACTTTGTTGGTTCAAATCGTCGATAAAGCGACAGGAGAATCAACCGAAATCAGCGTATCAGGACTCAACCCAGACCTCTAATTCACAAGGATTGTGCTATGAAATCGATCATCATCGTCTTCCTGGCCTTTGTGTTGGGAGGATGTACTTACTCTATGCAAATTCCAGAGACTTCTGAAACGCCCAAGCTGATGCCCAGAGGATCAACGTATACAGACCTGATCTCCCTGCCTCAGCCTCGCGGTAAAATTCTCGTGTCAGTGTATGACTTTAGAGATCAGACAGGACAATATAAACCTCAACCCAACAGTAACTTCTCAACGGCGGTACCACAGGGCGGTACATCGTTGTTGACCACAGCACTGATAGATTCACAATGGTTTGTTCCTCTAGAGCGTGAAGGCCTCCAGAATTTGTTGACCGAACGTAAGATCATTCGTGCTGCTCAAAAGAAGGATAAAGTCGTCAATAACCATGGGGCGGATTTGTCATCCTTGAGCTCGGCAAACATTGTCATTGAAGGTGGCATTGTGGCTTACGATTCCAATATCGTAACGGGCGGGGCTGGTGCGAAGTACTTGGGTATAGGTGGTTCAGGGCAATATCGAACTGATCAAGTGACCGTGAACTTAAGAGCTGTGGATGTAAGAACGGGGCAAGTTTTATTGAGTGTCACCACATCCAAAACCATTTCTTCACATGAGATTGGCTTCGGTGCTTTTCGATTTGTCGATTACAAAGAACTCCTCGAAGTTGAAATGGGTTATAGCCACAATGAACCGGTTAATATCGCGGTAATGTCGGCCATTGATGCTGCGGTGATCCATCTAATCGTTAAAGGCATGAAGCGTGGAATGTGGTCGCCCGGTGACCCGAACGCAATCAGACATCCAATTATTGCACGCTACTTAGCGGCAGACACAGATATCCTTTAGTAAACCGAGTAAGCAGCAAAATAGGGCTATGCGGAAAACGGATTTTTCCCTTAGCCCTGTTTTTTATATTAACTGATCAGTTCACATCGCAGGTAATGTCTTTGATTGGCGTCTCTGAGGTAACAAAGCAAACATAAGCTTCAACAGGGTTATTTGGACCAATCCGAATGTAACCTGCCTGTACTTCATCTTCGTTAAAAGTCACCGAGTGAGAATTACCCGTCTGACCATCGTAGAAGCTTGCTTCAAAATTACTATTCATTTGGCTTGCGATACGGTTACGTGTCGTTGAGGTCGTGAACGTAATGTTTGCGCATCGCATAGGCGGCTTTTCAGTAATCAGAAACTGTCCGCTTTCTTTATCTAACACACCGCCTTTGGTGTCTGGCTGAATGTCTATCGGCTGGAATTGTTCGATCGTACAAGTTTCTTTGGCAGACGCTACTGTGGGCATAAGGAGCGCTAGGGCTAAAGGGAAAGCAAAAAATACTGGTTTCATGAGAACAACACCGTATGTAAAAAGAGCGAAAGATAATAGCACCGCTATGGTGTCATTAAATGTAAAAATTCTGTTATTAAGGACATGCTTTTATAATGAAAAGGTCATGTCCTTGCTAACTAGCTGCCTTCGTCAACCTCGAACTGACACTGAGCTTGTTGGCTCTGTGATTGTTGAGTGACACTGAACCCCTTATCTTCTAACAACTGTAAAAGGTTACCATCTCCAATCAGGTGTAAAGTTCCGACGACCAGCACGTAGTGTCCATTTGAGTCGAGTTTCCAATCTTTGGCAGATAGCTTGTTTGCCCAATCAACGTTGCGATCCGTTAGGAATGCTTTCTCAAGCTCTGTTGGCATTTCAGACAACTTCGCAAAATCCTCAAGTTTGGATTCATCGCCCGCTTTCCAGCTTTCAATGAGGCAATGTACGACACGGTCTGTTTGGTCAAATTCTTCAATGCTTGTCACTAGCCATTCTTTTCCGGAATCTTTTTGTCCTGCGATGAGGTCTATTTGAAATTGTAGTGGCTCTAAGCTGATCACTGGAACGTCTTGTATCGTCGCTTTATAGGCAAGTGTTGCGTCTACACCGCCCGCTGAGCCGTAACCAAGGTTTTTTAACTGCTGCATTTGTATCGACAGAGATGTCGCCCAAGGGGGGGAGCTTAGTAGTTGTTGTGTCGACATACCCAAAGACATAGAAATGCTTGTTAATAACTGTTGTTGATCTTCGCTTAATACATCGGCTGTGGTGACTGTGGTGGTAGGGTACACCACGCCTTCTGTCTTTCTTATATCCGTCTCGATAATTAATCCGTCGCTCTCTTTTAACGTGTCAGTGATTTGGGTGGGAAGCGGGTACATGCTCTCGTCTCCAACATGTACGGAACCTAAGATGGTGAGGGTCAGATCATCCTTTTTAGCTTGCCAATAAAGAGGTTCGGCGACAGCTTGCTTTGCTGAAAAGGCAAGTGTGAGTAGCGTAAGGTACAAGAATGTGCGCAAAGAAAGCTCCTTTAGAAAGACATAAGCTCGTTAAAAAAGATTTTGACGGAGTTTTTTAACGGTTTTTTTTGAGAACGATGTCACGTTGTTTGTACGAAAAGTATTACAACACGAGCAAACTCTAAAACTTTTCTCTCCAAGAACGACACGATTTTATGAAATTCTATGAAAAGATTGTGATTTAATTCTCAGTTATTACGTCAAAATAAAAGTGACGGAAGTGTCGTTAAGTATAACCTTATGATTTTATTAAAATTAAATTTATCAGTATTTTTGAGATTTGAAGCCGATCACTGAATTGGCCTGATTTAATTCACGCCAAAAAATAAGGCCATATAGTTTATCTAACTTTCAGAAGCGCTCCACTTTGCTTCTTACTCAATTTTTTAAATTTATGGGTGAATACGATGTTGAAGAGAAACTTACTATCTGTAGCGGTATTGGCTGGCCTGACGGGTTGTGCAGTAACACAAGCACCAGAACAACAGGTTGTTAATGCACTGGCTGATAACCTTGATGTGCAATATGAAATTCTAACCAATCACGGTGCGAATGAAGGTATGGCTTGTCAGGATCTCGGCGCTGAATGGGCATCATGTAACAAAGTGAACATGACCCTGACCAATGACGGTGAAGCAATTGATTCGAAAGATTGGACCATTTACTTCCACAGTATTCGCCTTATTTTAGATGTTGATAACGAACAGTTTAAAATCACTCGTGTAACGGGTGACCTACACAAACTAGAACCTACAGATAAGTTCGATGGCTTTGCGGCGGGTGAAGAAGTGATTCTTCCGCTGACGAGCGAATACTGGCAACTGTTTGAAACCGACTTCATGCCGGGTGCATTCGTAACGGCGCCAAACGCAGAACCTAAGATGATTGCTTCACTGAATACGGAAGACGTCGCGTCATTCGTAACGGGTCTAGAGGATAACAACCTTAAACGTACACCAGATGACAATAACGTAATGGCTACAGCGGTGACGCGTTTCGAAAAGAATGCTGATCTGGCAACTCAAGATGTATCAACAACGCTACTACCAACGCCAATGTCGGTAGTAGCGGGCGAAGGTTCTGTGAGCATTGCTGGTGGTATTGCCCTACCAAAAGACGCATTCGATGCTGATCAGTTCGCTGCAATTGAAGAACGTGCAGATGTGGTAAACGTAGATGTGAGTGGTGACCTTCCAGTAAGTGTTACCGTTGTTCCTACTCAGTTTACGGGTGATTTAGCGAAATCTGGCGCTTATGAACTAAGCATCTCGGAAGAGGGGATTGCGATTAAAGCGTTTGATAAAACAGGTGCTTTCTACGCAGTTCAGTCTATTTTTGGCCTAATAGACAGTCAGAACGCTGAATCATTACCACAACTGTCGATCAAAGATGCACCGCGCTTTGATTACCGTGGCGTGATGGTGGATGTTGCTCGAAACTTCCACTCAAAAGATGCCATCCTAGCAACGCTAGACCAAATGGCAGCATACAAGATGAATAAACTGCACCTTCACTTAACAGATGATGAAGGCTGGCGTTTAGAAATCCCAGGTTTACCAGAGCTAACGGATGTAGGGTCTAATCGTTGTTTTGATTTGGATGAGCAAAGCTGTTTACTGCCTCAGCTAGGTTCAGGTCCAACAACAGACAACTTTGGCTCTGGTTTCTTTAGTAAAGCGGATTACGTCGAGATCTTAAGCTACGCAAAAGCGCGCAGCATCGAAGTAATTCCAGAAATTGATATGCCAGCACACGCTCGTTCTGCTGTGGTATCAATGGAAGCGCGTTACACTCGCCTAATGGCGGAAGGTAAGGAAGCGGAAGCAAATGAATACCGCTTGATGGATCCACAAGATACATCGAACGTAACCACGGTTCAGTTCTACGATAAGCAAAGCTTCATCAACCCATGTATGGAATCTTCGACTCACTTTGTCGATAAAGTGATCTCTGAAGTGGCGGCAATGCACCAAGAAGCGGGCGTTCCACTAACGACTTGGCACTTTGGCGGCGATGAAGCGAAAAACATCAAGTTAGGCGCTGGCTTACAAGATATTAATGCAGAAGATAAAGTGGCTTGGAAAGGCAACATCGATTTGTCTAAACAAGATAAGCCATTCCAACAGTCTCCACAGTGTCAGTCTTTGATCGCTGATGGCACAGTAAGCGACTTCGGCCATCTGCCAAGTCACTTTGCAGAGCAGGTGTCTAAGATTGTCGCTGACAAAGGGATTCCTCATTTCCAAGCATGGCAAGATGGCCTGAAATACAGCGAAGGCGAGAACGCATTTGCAACCGAAAGCACTCGCGTGAACTTCTGGGACGTTCTTTACTGGGGCGGCACTTCATCAGTATACGATTGGTCTGCGAAAGGGTATGACGTGATTGTTTCTAACCCAGACTACGTATACATGGATATGCCATACGAAGTAGATGCAGCAGAGCGCGGTTACTACTGGGCAACGCGTGCAACCGATACTCGTAAGATGTTTGGCTTCGCACCAGAAAATATGCCACAAAACGCGGAAACATCATTAGACCGTGACGGCAATGGCTTCTCTGGCAAAGGCGAAATTGAAGCGCAACCTTTCTACGGTTTGTCTGCACAGCTTTGGTCTGAAACAGTTCGTACCGACGAGCAGTATGAATACATGGTGTTCCCTCGCGTATTGGCAGCAGCAGAGCGCGCATGGCACAGAGCGGATTGGGAAAACGACTACAAAGTGGGCGTTGAGTACTCTCAAGAAACTAACCTAGTGAATAAGCAGGCTCTAAACAGCGACTTCAATCGCTTCGCGAATATTGTTGGTCAACGTGAACTGGCTAAACTTGAGAAAGCAGGCATTGATTACCGACTACCAGTACCGGGTGCTCAAGTTGTTGATGGTAAGTTGGCGATGAACGTTCAATTCCCAGGTGTAGAGCTGCAATACTCTGCTGATGGTGAAAACTGGCTAACGTATGATGAGCAGCAACGTCCATCGGTTTCTGGTGAAACGTACATCCGCTCTATCTCTGAAAGTGGCGAGAAAGTAAGTCGAGTAACGTCAGTTAAATAATCGATAAGCAACATTAATAGAAGAGCTCCCTAGCTATTACCTTACTTAAGGTTAAAAGTGGGAGCTCTTTTTGTTTGTTGCGAATTAGGCTCTCATCCAAAACGGGAACATATAGAAACCGTCTTGGTTTATAACGTCAACAATGCACATAAGGTGAGGTTCATCGCAAAAGTGACGCGCTTCTCATTATTCTCTTCAAAAAATAAGTCCCTCATAAAAAACTCTAAATCAGGTGTGATTCAATTAACTGAATCTAATTTTGCACCGTAAAATAATGTGATCCCGATCTGTACATTTTTCCATCTTGAGTTTTTTATCAATTTTTATATTTTTAAGTGTTTGATTTTAAAGTGTTAAATAACTTGTTCTTTTTTGATAGTGAGAGAGATCACTCTGTCCGTTCTTTTATTTTGAAACGCAAATTAATTCGAGCAACATAGATTTCATGCCAGGGAGGCGACCAACTACTCAAGCGGTGAAGGTGAATGATGTACCGAAGATATGCCGCTGAAAAAATCAAACTAAGGCAGTTTACTATGAAAAAAATTATCGCTCTAAGTGCTCTTTCTCTTGCTTTCGCTTCTAGTGCTTTTGCTGGTTCTTCTTACGTAACAGGTAACATCCAAATTCACGATGACGGCCGTATCCACGGTTCTGACATGACTTCTACGTTAGAAGCTGGTCACACGTTTGACAACTCTCTAGGCGGCTTCACGGTTTACTCTGAGTTTGATGGTATCCAACTGGGTAAACTTGAATCTGAAAATGGCGGTGCAGGTAATACTACTCCTGGTATCACTGTAGGTGGTGAGCAATCTTTCAATATTACTGACAACCTATGGGTTGCTGCTGGTTACCAACACCTATTCTCTGCGGGTGAAAGCATTCAGTTCCGTCCATTAGTTAAGATCGGCTACAACTTCGATAACGGTATCTCTATTAGCAACCGTACTCGTGCACACATTGATGATACTTCTGCTAATGCTGACACAGACTACCGCATGGATAACCGCATTGCTTACACGGTGAATGCTGACCTAGCGCTTAGCTATAACAACGTATACATGATTGATGCAGAAGCGATGGACCACGAGTTACGTGCAACATGGACTCGTCAAGGCGTTCAACCTTACTTTGAGTTCCGTAGCCAAGCTAACGGCGTAGACTTCGCAAACGGCGATTCTAAGCAGAACAACGCATTCGTATTCGGTGCTTCTTACGGCTTCTAAGCGGATTTATTTGGCGGTTTAGTCAATGAGACTATCCGCGAAATAGCTTTTTTGCCAAAGCACTTCCTTCGTGAATGAGCGAGGGGATCAAGCGGCACTAACAGCCCGGTTAGTGTCGCGACAAGATTTGCTTTACTGTCCAAAAGCAAAGAGCCTAGTAAGTAAACCACAGTCTTGGGTTTGCTTAATACTAGGCTCTATTTTTATGCTTTCAATTCTACTTTAGGTGAATTGGTACTCTAGTTACCTTTGTAGTGACGGTACTCAAACACCTGACCTTTATCATTAAACGCGTACACAGAGTACTCGTCTTTCTTATCGCCATACTCCATACCCGGTGAGCCCATTGGCATACCCGGAACTGCTAAACCAATCGCATTACGTGGTGGGTTTTCTAAAAAGGCTTTTACGTCTTCTGCGGGAATGTGACCTTCAAATACATAACCGTCGATCTCTGCGGTGTGGCAAGAAGCCAGCTCTTGCGTTACGCCTAGCTTTTGCTTGATATGGTTCATATCATCGTGGAGCTTCTCTGTTACATCGAACCCGGCATCACGCATATGCTCTGTCCATTCTGTGCAGCAGCCGCAGTATGGAGATTTGTGGTTTAGAACATCAGTAGCCAAAGCCTGTCCTGAAATTGCAGCGAGTGCAGTAAGAGTCATAACTTTACGAATCATGGTTAACCTCATGAAGATGGTTTTTATTAATATTAGAATGAGTTGGTTTGAACAATCTCAGCCTGTTGGCATTGCTTACGACAGTAATTGACGACATCGCCATAGCTGCTCCTGCAACTACTGGGCTAAGCAGAAATCCAAAAAACGGGTAGAGCACACCGGCTGCAATAGGGATACCAAGCGAGTTATAGATGAAGGCACCAAATAGGTTTTGCTTCATGTTTCTCACGGTCGCTTGGGACAGTTCTATCGCGTTACTTACAGACAGTGGCGACGAGTTGAGAAGTGTCATTTGTGCACTTTCAATCGCAACATCACTGCCACTGCCCATTGCGATACCTATGTCGGCCTGAGCAAGCGCTGGTGCATCGTTAATGCCATCTCCAACCATAGCCACACTCTTATATTGTTGTTGAAGCTGAACAATATGCTGAGCTTTCTGCTCTGGTAGTACTTCTGAGATAACCTCATCGATACCGACACTTTTACCAATCGCTTGAGCAACAGAATCGTTGTCGCCTGTTAATAGCACGGTGTGAATTCCGGCGGATTTTAGTTGAGCAATGGCTTGTTTACTATCTATTTTTAAGGCGTCTGAAATGCCTAAGATGCCTTCCAGTTTTTGGTCGATGACGACGAAGATTGGCGTCCATGCTTGTGTGCGGCAAAGTTCGATAAAGTCATTGCCCATTTGAGTATCAATACCAAGTTGGGTTAGGTATTTAAGAGAGCCGACTTGAACGTGTTTTCCGTTAATGTTGGCTTGTACTCCAAGGCCTCGGCGGTTTTCAAAATCGCTGTGTGGGAGCGCTGAAACTTCGAGGTTCTCGGCATACTGGCAAACGGCTTTCGCAAGCGGGTGCTCTGAACCGACTTCAACCGAATAGGCGTAAGCCAACAGTTCTTGTTCTGATAGGTTGTGATAAAACGCCTGCTGAACGCTTGGTTTACCTTGGGTTAGGGTACCTGTTTTATCAAATACGACCGCGTCAATCTTGCTGGCTGATTGCAACACATCGGCGTCTTTGATCAGAACGCCAAACTCAGCGGCTTTACCTACGCCGACAGTAATAGAGAGCGGAGTCGCTAGGCCTAAGGCACACGGACAAGCGATGATCAGCACGGTCGTTGATACCACAAGCATGTAACTTGCACTGGGTTGTGGGCCAACAAAAAACCAAACTAGGGCGGCAACAGCTGCGATCGCGACTACAACGGGTACGAAAATAGCAGAGATGGAGTCGGCAAGTTTTGCTATCGCAGGTTTACTGCTTTGTGCTTGGCGAACCATCTGGATGATGCGAGCTAACATAGTGCTTGAGCCAATCCCTGTCGCTTCAATAACTAAGCTACCATCGCCGTTGATGGTGCCCGCAGAAACGCCATCACTCACCGATTTAACGTTGGGGAGTGGTTCACCAGTCAGCATGGATTCATCGATGTAAGACTCGCCAGATACCACAACACCGTCAACTGGCACTTTCTCACCCGGTTTGACGCGTACCTGCATGCCGACTTGGATAGCTTCTACAGCAATGGTTTGTTCTTTGCCATCGACGATAACTACCGCTTTTTGAGGCTGTAAGTTAATCAACGCTTGTAGTGATTTCGTGGTGCGAGCTTTGGCTTTGGCTTCGATGTAGTGACCCAAAGATATAAGACCAACGATCATCGCGCTCGCCTCAAAGTAGACATGGCGAGAGGCTTCAGGGAACCATGATGGAATCAGTACGACCAGCATTGAGTAGAACCATGCCGCACCTGTACCCAAAGCAACTAACGTATCCATGGTCGCGCGCTTGTGCATCAGTGATTGCCACGCGTTAGTGAAAAAGCTACGACCTGAAGTGGCCAGCAGTACCAAACAGACCACACCGATTAATCCCCAAGCCAGTTGGTCGTTAAATGTCGTAATGGTCATGCTGCCGCCGAACACACCCCAAGCCATCAGCGGAGCTCCAAGCAGTAGCGCACTTACTGAGTTTTTCAGGAAGGCCTGTTGAGTACGAAGTTGTTGCTCTTGCTGTTTTTGTTGTTGTGTTGCCGCATCATCAACAAACTCGGCGCCATAACCTGCGGCTTTAACCGATTGGATGAGTTCGTTTTCGATCAGGTCACGTGTTTTAGAGGTGAAAACCAAGGCTGTCTGTTCAGCAAGGTTGATCTGAGCTTGATCGACTAACTCGTTCTTTTTCAGTGCTTTTTCGACTGAAGAGACACAACTCGCACACGTCATCCCCTCAAGAACAAGGTGATAAGTATATTGACTCGCAACGGGTTCAGTAGGCGTTGTTTTTGTAGATGCAGATTCGTTATCTTCTTCTAAATCTGAACTCGGTGAGAGGTCATGGGCTTCAGAGTAGGGAGTTGCGTGATAACCCACGCTTTCGACCAACTTAATTACCTCGGATTCAGAAAGCAGAGTGATCAGTGATAATTCCTGTTTGCTGACTTCTAGGTTTGATGCTTGCTCGGTTTGTTCAAGCGCTTGAGTCAGTTTGTTCACGCACTTACCGCAGTTAAGGCCGGATAGCGAAAGGTGCAGCTTGTTACCCATGCTGTAGCCAAGTGTCGCTAACTGTTCGTTGAGTTGAACGTAACTAAATGGAGTCGAAATATCGATGTAGGTCGGCGATATATCATTGATCGTCGTGTTGTCGAGATCAGCAAATAGTGTGCGGACTTTCTTCGCACAACCCATGCAATTTAGGCCGTTGAGCGCGGTTGTGTAGTGGTTCATATCGATACTCCAATTCTCATCTACGCCTAACATAAACCTTCCCGTAAGGGTAAGGTCAAACATAAATTCAAGAATTTGATCTTAGTGGTGTGTTAACTGGTGGGTTCTATTTGGGAATGGGAGAGGGGAATAAAGGATCCGTAGCTATAATCTACTGGTTAAGACAATAGTTTTGCTACTTTGAAGGCGGAATTCGGCTTTCTATAATCGCTTTCGTACAACAACAGCACATTAATCATTCACTACTGATTGTAGATTTAAGCGGTGGTGATAAAATAGCGCCCAAAATTTAGTGATATTTGGCCATTACAGGCTTTGTAATCGGCTCCACTAAAAGAATCACCTACATAATCAAGGTATTTAAATGACGGTTAAAACTCGTTTTGCTCCTAGCCCAACTGGCTATCTTCACGTTGGTGGTGCACGTACTGCACTTTACTCTTGGCTATTCGCTAAAAACCAAGGCGGTGAATTCGTTCTACGTATCGAAGACACAGACCTTGAGCGTAACTCTCAAGAAGCGGTTGATGCAATTCTAGAAGGCATGCAATGGATGGGTATGGAATGGGACGAAGGTCCTTACTACCAATCTAAGCGTTTTGACCGTTACAACGAAATGGTTGATAAGCTACTTGCTGAAGACAAAGCATTCAAATGCTACGCGTCCAAAGAGCTGCTTGATGAAATTCGTGCACAGCAAGAAGAAAACAAAGAGATGGCTCGCTACGATGCTAACCACCCTAAAATTGTTGCAGCAAACGAAGCAGCAAAAGAAGGCGATGCGTGCGTTATCCGTTTCCGTAACCCTAAAGAAGGCAGCGTAGTATTTGATGACCAAATCCGTGGTCGCATCGAAATCGCTAACAGCCAACTTGATGACCTAATCATTCGTCGTACAGACGGCGCACCAACATACAACTTCGTAGTTGTAGTGGATGACTGGGATATGGGTATTACACACGTTGTTCGTGGTGAAGATCACATCAACAACACACCTCGTCAAATCAACATCTATGAAGCACTAGGCGCGCCAGTTCCAACGTTCGCTCACTGTGCAATGATTCTAGGTGATGACGGTGCGAAACTTTCTAAGCGTCACGGTGCTGTTTCTGTAATGCAATACCGCGACGAAGGTTACTTACCAAATGCACTAAACAACTACCTAGTTCGTTTAGGTTGGTCTCACGGTGACCAAGAGATCTTCTCTCAAGAAGAGATGATTGAGTTCTTCAGCCTAAACGCAATCAGCAAGTCTGCATCTGCATTCAACACTGACAAGCTACTTTGGTTGAACAACCACTACATCAAGACTTCTGAGCCTGAGTACGTTGCAAAATACCTGCAATGGCACCTAGACGCACAGAAGATCGATACAACAAGCGGCCCAGCTATCACTGAAGTGATCAAGCTAGTTGGCGAGCGTTGTAACACGCTTATCGAACTTGCTGAGCAATCTCGTTACTTCTACGAAGATTTCTCTGAGTTTGAAGCTGGCGCAGCGAAGAAACACCTACGTGGTGTTGCTAAAGGCCCACTAGAACTTGCTCTTGCTAAAGTTGAAGCACTTGAAGATTTCACTACTGTAAACATCAAAGACGGTGTGATTGCAGCAGTATGTGAAGAGCTAGAGATCGGCATGGGTAAAATCGGTATGCCACTTCGCGTAGCAGTAACAGGCGGCGGTCAGTCTCCTTCTGTTGATGCGGTGATGGAGCTTGTTGGTAAAGAGCGCGTAATCGCTCGCATCAAGATGGCTCTTGAGTTCATTGCTGAGCGTGAAGCTAACGCTTAATTGAGTGATTGCTAGAATCAAAAAAGGGTCAGTAACGTGGTTACTGACCCTTTTTATTTGTCTCGAGCTTTATTATCTAAACAACTTCGTTATAGCTGGTCTTCGGCAATCATTTGAGTCGCTTGCGCGGCTGTTTTCTTATCGAATAAGATGTCCATCATCGCTTTGATGCGCTCCATATCGTCACCAAATTTCGAAAAGTTGCCGCTATTCGGAGCTTTAAAATCAACATTGCCTACGCGCTGCTGATCTTGATAAGCCGAGATCTTAGCGTCTGCGACAAAGGTTCTGAAATCCCAACTCCAACGAGATACGTAATCTAGCGTAATATCTTCTGGATTGTGCTCTGAACCGTCGGCAACGACCTTACATTTGACTTGGTTATTCAGACACCAGTCGAGCATTGAATCGAGGAAGACCGCACGAGTTTTCTCGTCCTCAACTATCGTAACCTGTTCGATTGTATTTGCCTCAGGCAGTGCGTTTCCTGAATACTTAGGGGCACTACAACCTGCGAGTAAAACGACAACAGCAGCAACTAACCAATTTTTCATTATCTATCCTAGATTTTTTTGAAGATGATTGAAGTGTTGATTCCGCCAAAAGCAAAGTTGTTGCTCATCAGGTATTCAACATCCAATTCGCGACCAGAGCCTGTGATGTAATCTAGCTTGCCGCATTGCTCATCGACATTCTCAAGGTTTAGGGTTGGGCTGAACCAACCGCTGTGCATCATCTCTAGACTTAACCACGCTTCAATCGCACCACACGCGCCAAGCGTATGACCAAAGTAACTCTTGAGAGAGCTGATTGGCACTTCACCAAAGATATTCGCTGTCGCGTTACTCTCTGCAATATCGCCTTTTTCAGTCGCCGTACCGTGCGCAGAAACATAGCCAATCTTCTCAGCAGGAAGCTGTGCGTCTCTCAATGCTTTCTCCATACAAACTTGCATGGTTTCCATCTGAGGTTGGGTCACATGAGCGGCATCGCAGTTGCTAGCAAAACCAATGATTTCAGCGTAGATCTTTGCACCGCGAGCAACAGCATGTTCATACTCTTCAAGAACAAGCGTACCGGCACCTTCACCGATAACCAAGCCATCACGCTCGCTGTCGTATGGGCTAGGGGATTTCTTGGGTGTGTCGTTTTTTAAACTGGTAGCAAAAAGGGTATCGAAAACGGCAGACTCAGTAGGGCACAGCTCTTCACCTCCACCGGCAACCATTACGGTTTGGTAACCGTGCTTGATCGCTTCATAGGCATAGCCAATGGCTTGGCTTCCAGAAGTACAGGCGCTGCTGGTAGGAATCACACGGCCGCGTAGACCAAAGAACAGACCTACGTTTACCGCAGCTGTGTGTGGCATCATTTGAACGTAAGTGGTTGCTGTGATTGCTCGTGTCGACTTTTCGTTCAGCATCACACCGAACGCGCCAACGGCATCAGTACTGCCAGTAGAAGAGCCGTAAGCGATACCAGTCTCACCATTGGTCAAAATGTCGTGGCCAATCAGCCCTGCTTGCTCGAGTGCATTCTCAGTAGCAACAGTGGCTAGACGCGATACACGGCCCATGCCACGTACTTGCTTACGCTTATAGTGTTTAGGCAGTTGGAAGTCATCAATAGGCGCGGCAAGCTTTGTGTTCAGACCATCATACTGCTCAAAGCTTGGCATATATTGTGTGGCATTTTCACAGGCTTTTAGTTTTGGTTCGATGTGCTGCCAGTCGTTACCAAAGGCAGTTACGCCAGACATACCTGTTACAACAACGCGGTGGGTCATACTAAGCCTCCATTAACTGAAATCACTTGGCGAGTTACGTAGCCTGCAATATCAGACATTAGGTAGCTGACTAGGCCTGCCACTTCTTCCGGCTCACCCATTCGGCGCAGTGGTACTTGAGGAAGCGCATGATCTTTTACGTGTTCGTCAACCATACCGGTATCGATTAAGCCTGGAGCCACACAGTTTACGGTGATCTTGCGTTTTGCGAGTTCTAGAGCAAGAGACTTAGTCGCGCCAATCACACCTGATTTTGCTGCTGCATAGTTGGTTTGACCGCGGTTACCCATGATGCCTGATACAGACGCTAGCGTGACGATACGGCCACCTTTACGCTTTTGCACCATAGGCATCACACAAGGGTGAAGTACGTTGTAGAAGCTGTCTAGGTTGGTATGGATCACGCCATCCCACTCTTCTTCTGTCATAGCAGGGAACGCAGTGTCGCGAGTAATACCCGCGTTGTTTACCACACCGTAGTAAGCGCCGTGCTCTGCAATATCAGACTCAAGCTTTTCGCGACATTCGCTGCGGTTGCTGATATCAAATTGGATAAGACGCCCTGCGCCACCCAGTTCGGTGATCGATTGTAGAGTCTCTTCAGCACCTTGCTTGTCACCCATGTAATGAACGGCAATTTCAAATCCGTCTTTCGCGAGTTGAATAGCGATCGCTTTACCAATGCCTTTGCTGGCACCAGTGACTAAAACCTGACGGGTCATGATGGGCTCCTAGTTTTCATTTCTTGTAATTTTTGTTCGGTCGGCACGTAAACGTTGAGTTGGCATTGAGCCACCAACTCGCCTTGGTCTTCGACTCTTGCGGTAAACACAGCCATACCGCTGTCTTCCATAAGCTGTTCGGCGTAGATATCAAGGGTCTGACCTTGAGTAAACTTATCGCACAGTGATTTGTAGCGACGAGAGCCGAGTAAGAATCCGATTGGAGGAGTGGTATCGTTTTTGAGTGCGTGGTATCCAGACCATGCCGCTACAGATTGCGCCATAAACTCGATGCCAACATAAGCGGGGACCGTTTGAGATTCGGCGTCAAAGAACAGATTGTGGTCACCAATATCAACCTGACAGTGGATCGACAACGCCTCTACGCTGATAGCACGATCGATTAATATCATCGGATCATCGTGAGGGAGGAGTTGGTCTACAGAAGGGATATCAGTCATTTACTACACCAAAAATCAGGCTAATGTTGTTGCCACCAAAAGCGAATGAGTTGCTTAAGATGTTCTTTACTTTAAGTTTCTGCGCACAGTTTACCAAATCAATCTCAATATCTTCAGCTTTATCCTGACATTTTTGTAAGGGAAGCGGTAAGTCATATTTCAAAATATGCCACGCAATTGCAGCTTCAATCGCACTTGCTGCTCCTAGAGTATGCCCGGTGAGCGGCTTGGTTGAGCTAACGGGAACCTTGTTTGCAAAAATACGGTGGATGGCTTTGCTTTCCATTGAATCATTGAGTGGTGTCGCAGTGCCGTGAGCATTAATGTAACCGATGTCTTCTGCTTGTAAGCTTGCAGAATTTAACGCTTTTCTCATGGCTTGCTCAGCGCCATTTCCTTCAGGGTGAGGCGCTGAAATATGGTGTGCATCAGAGCTATCACCACAGCCTAATAAGGCAATATACGGTGAGTTTTGGGTTGGACTTGTTGGTGCGAGCTTTGTTTTACTGAGCAACATAAACGCCGCTGCCTCACCAATGTTGATGCCATCTCGAGATTGGCTAAATGGCTTACAATGTGTGGTCGAAAGGGCTTCAAGACCATGAAAACCATTGAGCGTCAGCTTACACAGCGTATCAACACCGCCAACCAACACAGCATCAGCCATTCCTGAATCTAATAAACGTTGGGCAGTGAGAAATACACGGCCACTCGATGAGCAGGCGGTCGAGATCGCGTAGCTTGGCCCGGTTAATGACAAATATTGGCTAACGAATTCAGAGGTATTGCCTAACTCTTGTTTCGAGTAGTGGTAATCATCAGGAAATTCACCGTGTGCCAGCTTATGTTTGAATGCTGCCTCACCGTCTGAGATACCCGAAGTACTGGTGCCGATAACTACTGCAATTCTGTCTGCACCAAATTGCGATTTTGCTTGTTCGACAGAGTTTTCAATTTGTTTTAGAGCCGACAGCGCCAATTGATTATTGCGAGTGGCGTATTCCGCTTGAGCTGGTGGAATCTCTGGTAGCTCGCTTGCTACCTTACCAACGACAGTGTGCTTGCCGTCGTTCAGCATATCGCTCACTTCAACCATGTTTGATTCACGTTCGTCTTTGAGACATCCATGAATGTCAGCAATACTTGCGCCTAACGCTGAGTGGAAACCACAGTCTTGGATATAAATAGGCATAGTGTTTAGCTCTTACTTGGGTTATCGACAATCGTTGAGTTCAACGTTTGTATAGTGATGATGTAGCCTTGGGTCAAATGTTTGAACACAATATTGCCTGTCGTTTTGTGTGTACCAGGATCGGCTTGGTAATCAATTCGAATGATTGCCTGCTGGTTGTCATCAAACACGGTGCGGCTGTTGTCTGTGTCGACTAAGTGCCAGCCGATACTTTGTAGAGGCTGAGCCCACGCTTCTGTTGGCCATAAGGTGAGCATTAAATTAAACAGTACCTGTTCGGGCTGCGGCAGTGTAGCCCCAAGGCCAGATAGCACTTGTGTTTTAATAGCTTGGTTTTGGTATTGCAGCGATAGGATGCGCGTACCCCAAGAAGAGAAGCCCGCTAAAACGACCTTTTCGGGAGTGACTTCAACTTGAACAGGTAACTGTTGGGTGTCGTCTTGCCAAGTCGCGCTAATCAACTGACTTGCCGTCAATGAGTACCCAAGATCCCCAGGAAGAGGTAGGGCTAATTCTGTCTCTTGATCGATTGCGACACTTGCACCTGTCGGTTGTTGAGAAACCATTGAACAGGCGTTGAGTAGTAACCCTAGCACGACGGTGAGTGCTATCTTGATTGTGTTGTTCATCTAAAGGCCTCGCGAGGTTTAGTTTTTTCTGTGGCCTGTTCGCTGTTGATTGCGAGTGGGGAAAGAAGCCACGCCACAAAAATACCGGTTAACACGGTAATGCCGAAGCTATGAATGGCATGAGTCTGGCTCAACGACAGTAAGCCGAATGAAAGCAATGTTGTGAGACCCGATAAGGTGATCGCTAATAATGTGCTCAGCGACTTCTTCTGCTCAGCAAAGAACAGGGTGTAGTCGATACCAATCCCTAAAATTAGAATCAAACCTAATAGATTAAATAGGTTCAGTGTTGAGCCCAAAGCTCCAGTCACCGCCAAACCCGCAACGCCTGCAATCAATGACGGCAGCAGCATCAACAGACTTTGTTTCACGCCATAGCGCCAACCTAACACCATGCCAATAGCCGCTAATGCTATCAGTAACAGCTCGGTAATTTTGACGCGGTACTCAGCGAACAGATATGAGATTTCATCGGCTTTATTGAGGTATTTCACACCTTGTTGTTGAGCAAAATTTGAACCTAACCAATTTGAGAATAGATCAGAATCAGTGACCTCTTTGATCATGATGACCGATGCCGCTTGGTTATCGATGGGTTGCAACCAAAGTGGGCGAATCGGCTCTGATACTGGAGATGCCAAAAACTCATCCAGTGTGATGGGGTGGTATTTTGGTAGCTCTGGGAAGCTCGACCAACCGAGTGTGGTTTGTAAGGTAGCGCTTTGGTTAGCGTAGAGTTTCTTAACCAACTGATAGTTGTCGTGCTGCTCTTGCTCACTTGGCAGGTGCTGATTGACGCTGCGATAACCTGAGATGCCTTGCTGATCGACCAACGAATCTAACTTCGAGCTGATCAACGCTAATTTGTTCAGTAACGCCTGATTGCTGTTCGCCGTCACTAAAAGCATGTTTTGAGCGCTACCTAGGCCAGAGATTTCTGAGATGGCTTGCTCTTGCTGTTTTAGTTGTTCAGGCATCGCTTGTAGCTGGCGGATATCGTCGTCATAACGAACTTGGCTGATTGACGCCAAACTCACCACGGTCACTATTAAAGGTAAGCCGATTCTAAATTTGGGATTGCTCCACCAGTTTAGCCATGTGCACCAAAGGCTAGCCAACGGTAGCGCACGCTCTTGGCTTGGTTTGAAGGCCAATACTGGGTACCAACACACCACACTGGCATAAGCGGCAATAAGCCCGATAGACGAGAACAGAGCGAGTTGTTGTAGACCAGGGAAGGGGGCAACCAGCAGCCCTAGATATCCGATCAAGCTGGTGATTAAACCTAGAGTAATCGCAATGAAGATATGCTTTAGGCCTTTATCACTCTGCCACTGACTTCCCGCTGCCAAACGGTCAGTGAGGTAGTGAAAAGAGTAATCGATGGATACGCCAATTAAGCTTGCGCCAAACACCAAGCTGAATAGGTGGACCTTACCGAAGATAGCGACGGTGCTCGCCAATGCGACCAATAATCCCGTGCTGATTGAGAGCAAAGACAAGGCAAGCGGCAGTGCGCTACGAAACGTCAACCACACTAATAGAATCACGCCCGCCAATGAGCCTAAGCCAATGGTACTGATTTCAGACTTCGCACTTTGGGTACCGTAATTTGCGTAGAAAACCACACCAGTGTGCTGAACTTTGACGTCAAATTGCTTCTCAACTTCTCGCTCTAAAGTATCTAATGCTGGAAGTTGTTCTTGAATCGCTAAGCTATAAGGAGAGCCTGCTAACGTCGCGGTAACAAGAATGTGTGATTGATCTTGTGATTGTGCGGTTAGATAACCTTCTTTAATCCCAAAGTTACTCGAACGGGTGCCGACCTCGCTTATATAGTCACGAAATAACAGGAACGGGTCTAAGGTTAACTCGGTCGCTGTCACGCCTGAAAAAGGGTTGTACAAGGATTGAATCACATATTGAGCACGTGATTCTGGTGCATGAGTTAATGTTTCTTTCTGTTGTTCGGTCAGCAGTTGAGCGCGATGACGAAAATAGAAGTCGCTCCATTGGCTTTGTGTACTGGCGTTGATCTTGCCTTGAACATGTTTGAAGAGAGCTGAACTGTCAGAAAAGGCGTCTTGATTGAGCGATTTCTCAAAGGCTTGGGTTGCCGCCATAGTGCTCTTGATATCAGAGCCGCTCAAGATGAACACCACTTGCTCACTCATCGAGTTGGAAATCTGCTGAAAAGCTTGTTCAACCATAGGATCTTGCTGATTCTCAGGTAGCAATTTCATGATGTTGCTTTCGATGGGCACTGAGGAAGAAAAAGCGAACTGTTTGATCAACAGTCCGCTAAAAAGCACCACGATAACTAGCCAAACAAGGGCAAGCTTAGAGTTGAAATTGTTGCGCTTCGGCATCTGACAATACTTCCGGTTGATGGCTTAGCTGGCTGAATTCGATCACCGTGCTATCTCCACGAATCTCTTTTAGCTCGATTCGCTCAATATCACTGTTGCCTTGTAGTGTGATGGCTTCAAATACTGCATTCATTGGCGCATTTTTTGGCGTTAGGGTAAGTGTCCACGAATTGTTGCCTGTATTCTCGTCTGGGCTTTGTATTACTGCAGGCTCGAATGACAGAGAGAATTGTTCTTGAAGTTTTTGTGTGTCACCGTGGAACACCGATAGGAAAATATGGCTGAAATAAAATGCCATTGGGTTTTCTTTATCGGTGATGATTTTCGCGGGTTGATCAGCAAAACTTTGACTCAGTTTGTTATCAGTGAGCACTAAGTTCACGGGAAACGGTGTGGTTTGCGTCCAAAGTAGGCCACTTGATTTGTCTAACAGGAATGTACCTTGCGACGTCAAAGGTTGGGCGAACATTTCCATATTTCGTGTTTGAGTAAACTCGCCACGCACAATGCTATTTTCGCTCAACACCGTTTGCAGTTCTGAAATAGAACCGACGGAAGCTGTGTTCTGATTAGCAGTAGCAAGGCCACTTGCCATCATCGCAGCGAGTCCTAACAGCAAGACGCTAATATGTTTACGACTGCGTTTAAACAGACTCATGATTCACCTGTTGTGGGTTAGAGGCTTGAGATTGATGTTCAGCAGCTAGAGGTAAGCAACCAAACTGGTGCCAGTGCTCGACTTTATCGGTAAACACTTTCGGAGAAGCGAAACACATCTCTTGTTCTTCAATGGTCACGGCAACCTGCATGGTGTGTGCTCGTGTCATGCGAGCGCCTGTTAGAGCATCATGAATTTCATAATCAACTCGCAGGCGGTTTTCCCACTCGGTGAGCTTCGCCGTTACCTTAATCTCGTGATTAAACGGTATCGCCTTAATGTATTTCACGCGCGTGTCGATGATAGGCCACATGTAGCCAGAATCCTTCATCTCATGATAGTTGTACTCAATCTTATCCATCATGATGCGTCTTACTTCCTCAAAAAATCGGAAGTAGTTACCGTGATAGATCACGCCCATTGGGTCGGCATCTTGGAATGAGGTGATAAGTGTCACCTCAGATTGTAATGGATGAAGGATTTCAGACATAAATCGCTCTCAACAATATGCGTAAAGGGGTAGCTACTTTATGAGGTTAACTACTCTATGAGTAAAGTTCTTTTAATAAAGTGACCAATGCTGACTTTGAATACGAGAAATAAAGTGGCGCAGATCGCCTTCAAGCGGGCGATCCTCGACAATAAACTCAAACTCTTTCAGTACTTCGTCGCGAATGTGCTTGAGGTTCTCACTCATGTGGTGCTCATCAAGTTCATTGTGGCGTTTACGAAGCTCAAGCGCCTGTGTACCTGCAAGTAGTGAGGCTGCTGCTACTTGTTCGGTTAGCTCTAGAACACGTAAACAGTCACGAGCTGCAATAGTACCCATGCTCACTTTGTCTTGGTTGTGACACTCAGTTGAGCGAGAGAATACGCTTGCAGGCATGGTGTGTTTCAGTGCTTCTGCTGTCCAAGCTGACACGCCGATCTGTACCGCTTTGAATCCGTGGTTGATTGGCTTACGCTCACCTTCAGCGCCTGTTAGGTTGAATGGCAGGCCGTTATTGAACTTGTAGTCCATTAGCTGCGCCATTTGGCGATCAAGCAGGTCAGCAAGGTTCGCGACGGCTGTTTTTAGCGTGTCCATTGCCATCGCGATATGACCACCGTAGAAGTGTCCACCGTGCAGTACGCGCTCATTATCACCATCGATAATTGGGTTGTCGTTGGCACTGTTTAGTTCGTTCTCAATCATCTGGCGAAGCCAAGGTAGAGAGTCTTGAACCACACCGATAACATGTGGAGCACAACGCAGAGAGTAACGATCTTGTAGGCGATCACTGTTACGTGGTGGGCGATCTGCTTGCAGATCATCACGTAGCCATGCCGCAACTTGTTGTTGACCTGGATGAGGTTTCACTGCGAACAGCGCTTCATCGAAGTGGAAGTCATTGCCATGCATACCGACAGATACCATAGCGGTGATCTTGGTCGATAGCTGAGCTAGATATTCCGCGCGCTTATAAGCGATACAAGCTAATGCCGTCATCACAGACGTACCATTCATCAATGCCAAGCCTTCTTTTGGCTTAAGCTTGATAGGGCTAATGCCTAGCTCTTTGTAGACGTCACTGGTTGGGCGCACTTCACCTTTGTATATAACATCACGCTCACCAATCAGCGCGGCTGCTAAGTAAGAGAGAGGTGTTAAATCGCCACTGGCACCCACTGATCCTTCTTGAGGAATACGCGGTGAGATGTCTTGGTTGATTAGGGTAACGATCTGGTTAAGTAGATCGTGAGTCACACCAGATACGCCTTGTGATAGCGAACAAAGACGAGTTGCAAGAACTGCTCGAGCTTGCTCGTGAGACAGTATTTCACCTAAGCCACAACCATGGAAGCGTGTAAGGTGAAGAGGAAGTTCATCAACAAGGCTTGGCGGAATCGCAACCGTACAAGAGTCACCGTAACCCGTCGTTACACCGTAAATCACGCCTTCTTCTTTCAGTAGGCGTTCTAAGAAAGCGACACCACGGTCGATCTTAGATATGAATGCTTCACTTGAGTTCATCGAGGCTTTCGCGCCTTGTGAGATAGCGACAACATCCTCAATCGTGAGGTGTTCGGCACCAAAGGTGATGCTATTTGGATTCTTTTTCGTCATGGTGCTTGCTCAATGTCCAAAAATTAAAAAAGTTGTACCACTGAAGCGGTGCTTTCAGTGTGTAGTGCTGAAGTCGGTCTGCGTATTGTTGAACGACTTGCTTTAAAGATTGTTCGCGGGTCTTTCTAGGTAATTCGATTTTGTCGCTAAAATGCTCAAAATAGACATTAAAGTGCGGTTTTTTCTGCGAGTCGTCACGTAAACCAAACAGTAAAAATACGGGTGCTTTGAGAACCGAGGCTAACATAAATGGTCCTTGAGGGAACGGAGCTTCCTTACCTAAGAACTCTGCCCATACCGAGCGGCTCTCTTTGCTGGTGGAAGTTCTATCGCCAACAATCACGATCCATTCGCCTTGCTCCAACTTCTGCTGTAACAAGATTGCTGTATCAGGCCCCATCGAGGTCACTTGAATCAAGTTTAAGTCAGACTGCGGGTTCACGGCTTTCATCACAGAGTTAAAACGTTCTGCGTGCTCTGTAAAAACCAAAGCATTGATTTTGATGTTCGAGTGCCTGCGACCCAAAGCGCGACACAATTCGATGTTGCCTAGGTGCGAGCCTAAAATCAGTACACCTTGCTGGTTTGCTACCATATTTTCGAACTGGTCTTGGCCATGAATAGTGAGGTTCTCTGCTGAGAAATCGCCTTTCCATGCCGCAAGCTTGTCGAGCATCGTATGCCCAAACGAAAGCAGGTGGTTATAACTGGTTAGCTCTGTAGGTAATTCTATGTTCTGCTGCTCTGCGTACGCCTTTAGTTGAAACAAGTATTGTTCAGAAGCGTTTCGAGCGCGCTTGCCTGTTAAGTGGTAGTAACGCATCACACCACGCAGAATGAGGTTGAACACACCGCGACCTAACAAGGTATAGATGGTTAATAACAGCTTGATGCCTAATACTGTGCCGCGTTCTTGAGTGCGAGACCAGTGGGGTTGTTCAGAAGCCTGCGGTTCTGAATCCGTCGATAAACTTTGGTTATTATCAGCTGAATCGGATTTGAAATGGCGGGCAATCAGTTTTGGGGCTCTTGGCAACATGCCGAAGAAAAGACGCGTATGCATCCAACTGATTTTGACGTTATCCCACAACGCATCGAAATGAGAGATGCCATTTTCAGGATAGATGACTCGAGTTTCAACGAAGTCGATGTCGCAACCTTCCCAATACAGGCGAACCAAAATCTCGATATCGAAGTCCATTCTCGAACCAACATCGTATTTGCTAAGCACCGCTTGTGTTTGGTTGATTGGGTAAGCTCTAAAGCCACACATGCTGTCTTTAATTGATAAAGAAAGGGTTTCTATCCATACCCAAATGTGTGTCGCGTAGCGCCCGTAGAGCCTTGCTTTAGGCACACTCTCGTCGTAGACAGGCTGGCCTGATATCAGACGTTGTGGTTTAGCTTGTGATGCCTCAATCAATGCTGGTAAGGCTTCAAGGTCGTGTTGCCCATCAGCATCTATCTGAATGGCGTGGCTAAAACCGAGTTCGTGCGCTTTTTTGATACCGGCTTTTACTGCGCCGCCTTTACCTTGGTTTTGCTCAAGCGTGACCAAGGTTACGTTTGAATTCTCTGCTAGGGGAGCCAGAAACTGTTTTGTGGTGAGTTCACTGCCATCGTCGACGATGATGATCGGCAACTCAAAGTGATGGAGCGACGAGACCACAGCAGGCATGGTTGCGCCATGGTTAAAGCACGGGATAAGGAAGCAAGCGTTGTAGCTGCTTTCTTTTGTTGGGTGTTGAGAAGTAACCTCGACGGGAGCGCTATTCACTTTTCTCTCCCAGCTTCATTTTGCCTGAAGAGTGGGTCTGTTCACCGTTGTTTGAGGTGTAACTGAAGCTGAGCTTGTCTTTGTCTACATCCCATTTGAGTGATAACTGGATTGTAGCGTCAGGCAGGATAGGCTCTTGGAACTTGATCACTTCCATGCCTTTAAAGAAACCAGGGACGTTTAGCTCTTGGACAGCGTAGTGAAGTGCCCAATCGATTTGCGTGACGCCCGGTAGAATAGGGAAGCTCTTGAAGTGCCCCTTAAAATCGGTGATATCTGCGCTAACATTAAGTGTCAGGGTCGATTCATTCTCTACCGTATCTACAGCAATGATGTTTGGTTTTCTCTTATCCATAGGGCGTGCTTAGAATCCTTGGGCAAATATTGGTTCTTTGACAAAAATATAAAAAGATAATCTCAGTGTAAAATACGATCAGCGGTTTCTATGATTTTATCAGCTGTTCTATGTGAGATGTTAATCGCTTGCCTTGGCTGTTGAGAGGAATCTCATCAACAATACGGTACTTTCGTGGGATAGCGATTGGTTCTAACCACTTTCTGAGTTCTGTACGCAGCATCAACCAGAATTTACCTTTGCTCCTGGTCGATAAAGTCGCTTGGCCTTCATCTGATAATACCAAAACCGAGGCCAAGATTAATCGCTCAGGCTCCTCAAATGGAATTACCACGCATTCGCTTATCCAAGGCAGTTGCTCAAGTCGTTTCTCCACTTCAACCAGTGATACTCGTTTCTCTTCTATCTTGATCACTCGGTCGGTTCGGCCCTTCAATATGAATTGATTCTCCGAGACCATTTCGCACTCATCAGCGGTTTGGTACCAGTTGTTCTTATCTATGTAGGGCGACAATAACTTAATGCAATTCTCACTGTTGAGACTAGCCTTAATACAGTCAAAAAGCTGCCAAGGGGTTTGAGCGCTCTCTTGCTGTCGAAATGCGATACCACCTGTTTCTGTGCTACCAAAGACTTCAATCGGTAAATGACCAAGTAGATCTTGTGACTGGTGAGCCGACTCGGTAGGCAATGGACCACCCGAAGAGAAGATTCCTGCAAGTTGTACCTTGTTGGTCTCGTGCTTTAGTCGTTTGAGTAGCGCAGGGCTGCTGATCAGCACACAGTTTTGATTTGCGTGAGACAAGATCTGTTCTGGGTATTCAAGGTTGTGTCGAGCAAATGGAACCCCAGAACATAGCGGCCATAAGATTCTAAACAGCAAACCATAGATATGTTGATGAGAAACGGTGCTTTGGATTCGGTTTCCTTTGAGTAATTCGCCCCAGTTTTTGTTTAACTGAGCGGTCTCAATATCTAGGTGTTCTAACGTTTTATCTATCGCTTTTGGCGTACCACTTGAACCTGAAGTAAACAGAGTTAATGGGACAGTTGCCAAATCAATGGTCGTAAGATCATCGGTTAGAAGCTTTTGTACTTCGGTGCTTGAGTCCAATAAGGTTTGGATATTGCGAACGTCACTCACCTCAACTTCGCCAATCGAGTCATCAACTAGCAGGCAATCAAACTGTTCACTTAACTCAGCAAGCGCACAAGGTTGGTAGTTACCCGGTAAGATGATGTGTTTGTTGGCTGCTGCACACGCCAAAAATGCTATCGAAAATAGGTAGCTATCTTGGGTACAAATCGCAACTCGTTGTAAAGGGGATGAAGATAAAAGGTGCACGAGTTGAGATAAGTCGTCGTTAAAGGTTTGCCACGTAATCTCGCTATTGTCGTCAAAGCAGACAATAGATTCAGGGGCTCTGTTTTGGCTGAGAAGCTCAGATAACGAGGTGTAAGATACGGTTTGGGTCATAACAATTTAACTCTGACGAATGCGCTGTCTTACTACCCACTCTCCTGCAAAGAGTAACCCGGCGAATAAATAGCTCAGTAAGCCATTGTAGAGGGTCCATATTTCAAGAGGTTGGAAGCAGGTGCAAAGGGCGATAGAGCCATTGATAACAAAGAACAAGCACCAAATTTTGGTGACTTTTCGCGTATAATCAACGCCACTTTGCGGAAGTTCAGGCTCTTGAAGGCGAGCAAGGCGTTCGATAATGGTTTGTGGTTGCCATAGGCTTGAAGCGAATACGACCAGCATACAAACATTAACGATAACGGGATAATAAGTTAGCCAGCCATGTTGCTTAAAGGCTAAGCCCAAGGCCAGCAGAACAATACCGGCACTTCCACTGATCCAAGCTAGGTGTTTTAGCTCTTTGATTTTAGCCTGACCGCCGGTGAAAATGCGGACAGCAAAGATAGCGGCCAAGGCGATACCAACGGTTTGTAGGCCAAACTTGTTGAGTCCAAAGTAAACCGCTATTGGATAAGTGAAAAGTATGATTGCCGACAGTAAAGTCAGCAGAGGACGCATTATGCGTCCTTCAATAGTTCAACCACAGATTCTACAACGTCATTAACGGTGCGTACTGCTTTGAACTCTTCAGGCTTGATCTTCTTACCTGTTACGTTCTGTAGATGAACGACCAAATCAACCGCATCAATGCTGTCTAGGTCTAGATCAAGATAGAGATGAGCTTCTGGCGTGATATCTTCAGCGTCAAGCTCGAACAGCTCGATAAGCGCATCTTTAACCTGGTTGTATACTTCTTGTTGGTTAGCTTGTGTCATAAAGATCTGTCTAGTTGTTCGTTTGAGATGAGATGTAGTTCGCTAGGTTTTCAACCGATGCAAAATGCTGGCGAGTATTTGAGTCATCGGCATCGATAACAACGTTGTACTTTTTCTTGATAGCAAGACCAAGCTCTAGCGCATCAATAGAATCTAATCCAAGTCCATCACCAAATAGTGGAGCTTCCGTTTCAATCTCATCGATGCTCATATCTTCAAGGTTCAATGCGTCGATGATCAGTTGTTTCAGTTCGTTGTGTAATGTTTCCACTTTGGCCTACTTAATGCTTTATCTAAATGCTGCTTTAAGGGGGCGATTCTACATTATGCGAGGTATTTTCGAAATGCTGATATCGCCTGTTGTTATATTGAGGAACTAAATGTTTTCTTCGGAAGGGAAAATAGTGTGTGCAAGATGATGATTAAGGCGTCTTGCTGCCGAAGTTAAATTATTCGAATTCTCAATAAATGGTGCGACTTCTATTTTACCTTTCACCGCGACATGAAAAAAGGGTTTCGTAGCAGGAACTTGATACCATTTTTTTTCTTTCGTTAAGAATGTCGGAGAAACTGTAATATGAATCACGCGTAAATCGGTTTGTGTTCGAGTCGCGATTTGTGCGGCACCACGCTGTAAGGATGGTTCAATTCCGGGCGTTGTGCGAGTTCCCTCGGGAAAAACAAGCAGTACGTTTCCACGAGAAAAGCGTTCTTCACAGCGTTCTAAAAGATCGTCAGGTGTTTGGTTAGGAATATAACCCGCGGCTTTGACGATCCTCTTCATAAATGGGTTTTCCCAAATGGCCGCTTTAACGAGGCAATCACATTGAGGAAGTTGAGAGGCGATCAGCACATAGTCAATCAAGCTTGGGTGATTGGCGACGATGATGCAGTTGCGATCTTCACGCAGTAGTTCCGCACCATCAATTCGGTAATCAATCGCGCCAGTGAATCTCATGATCTGGCAGAACGCATTGAATGAAAAACGAATCAATCGCTGAGCCTTAAGCTCTCGTTGAATGGTGTCTGACGTGATGAGTGCGATCGATGGCAAGATCAAGAAGCTCAGCACTAAGCCACCTAAACCGAAGATGGTGAAGCAGAGGCCTGTCGCGAATACTCGCCAATATTGGTCGACCTTGCTCATTTATACTGCTCCGGCTTTAGCGTTATTTACCCAAGTCCAATCTTGGTGTTTGCCTGCCACTGTCCAGCTCTTTGAGTCTTGAAGGATGTTCTGTAGCGATTGCAGGCCTTGAGGCAACTCAGCTTCTGAGTTTTCGCTGGTTACGGCTTTTGATAACGATACGTTTCTTGATATCGATGCGGCTCTTGATACCGAGTAGTCATTGCCAGAGGTGAGCACTAAACCCAGCGCATAGTCGGCATAACTTTGAGTTTCGAACTCTTGGTAGAGCTCAGGTAGAGGTTGGTCGAAATCGATAACTAACACACGATGCGACGGGTATTGGTGAAGGTAAAGATAAGCTTCAATCAGAGCGTTATGGAAAGTATCTTGCCCAGCAGCAATAGAGGTCAATGGAATCGGCGCTTTTGCGGCAATGGTGGTTAGCCCGGCAGCGGTATTGTGTACCGACTGTGAGAAGGCCATTGGTGAGGCATCGTCACCTTCCAATATCGACTGAATCAATGTCGCAGTTCGGTGCAGTTCACCGTGTCGGCTGGCAAAAACCAGATAATCAATCGAGGTGTCTTTTAATAGCGTTAATGCGGTTTGGACGGCAAGCTTACTTTGTAGGCTCATTCGGCGGCGCATCATAGGAGGGATCGCTTTGAATTCCGTTGAGCCGTCTTGTGGCCAATCTAAATGAGTGCTCCACGCTTGCCATTCGGCATCGGAATTGAGACCGGCAGAATTTGCAGACCATTTCTCAATATTGAACGACATTAATTGGGACTGATTTGACATAGAGTATTGATTTGCTTTGGGTCTAACTAAATACTATGCGTGCTTATAAATAAACACAGATAAGGAATTTAAATGAAATTACTAAAAATAGCCGTTTCAATGTTATTCATATTCGTTCTTGCAGGGTGTGGACGTGTCCAACCTGTAATGAATGTTGAGGATACTCCAGTTGCACTTAATCTTCAAAGTAAACAGGTGAAATCAGCTATTTATGAATCGGCTGAGAATCGAGGCTGGTTGGTTTCAGAAATAAAACCTGGCTTGATCCGTGCAGAACTGTATGTTCGCTCACACCATGCTGTGGTTGAAATTCCTTATAGCGACAAGTTTTACTCTATTCTTTACGTTGAATCAGAGAATTTGAAGTATGACGATGGTGAAATACACCGTAATTACAACCGCTGGGTTAATAACTTAAACGTTGATATTAAACGTAAGCTTGCACAAATGGCTGCAGAGTAACCCTCTATTATTTTAAAGTTAGGTTTTTCGTGTCGGAATATAAATTAGATCCATTCAATGCATTAGAAGCAAAAACAGAAGCTCAAAAATTGTCTTTCGCTCCTATTGTTTTTCATACTGCTCGTACACTTCGTGATTTAGGTATTTTAAAAGCCTTGGATGATGCGGGTAGTGATGGTTTACCAGCAGAGACGCTTTCTGAATTAACCGGAGTATCCGAGTACGGCGTGAAAGTTCTGCTCGATATGGCGTTGAGTGCTCATATTGTGACTTGGGAAAAGCCTAACTACAAAATGGCTAACCTTGGCTTCTACCTTTTGCATGATGGCATGACTAACGCAAACATGGATTTCACTGCTGATGTTTGTTACGCCGCGATGATGCATTTAACGGAAGCGATTGAAGAAGGTACACCTGCAGGCTTAAAAGAGCTGGGTGATTGGGAAACTATTTACCAAGGCTTGTCTCAATTGCCAGAAAAAGCAAAAGAGAGCTGGTTCAAGTTTGATCACTTCTATTCCGATCGTTCATTCCCTGTACTGCTCGAGAAGGTCTTTAGCAAGGAACCTAAAACGCTGGTGGATATTGGCGGTAACACGGGTAAATGGGCAATGCAGTGCTGCAATCACGATGCAGACGTTGAAGTCACCATTGTCGATCTTCCGCAGCAGCTAGAAATGGCAATGGCAAACGCTAAGCAACATGGTCACCAAGATAGAGTAACGCCATTCCCTGCCAACATGCTCGACAAACAGCAAGCGTTGCCGACAGGCGCGGATGTGTGGTGGATGAGCCAATTCCTTGATTGCTTCTCGCCAATGGAGATTCTGAGCATATTAAAGCGTGTTCGCTCTCATATGTCAGAAGAAACGACGGTCTATATCCTTGAACTGTTCTGGGATGCACAGAAATACGATGCGGCTTCTTATAGCTTAAACGCGACTTCGCTGTACTTTACGTGCTTGGCCAATGGCAACAGCCGTTTTTACCGCAGTGAAGACTTCTTAGAGATCGTTGAAGAAGCTGGCTTTGAAGTAGTGACACGTACCGACGATATCGGTCTTGGTCATACACTGCTTGAATTGAAAGCTGGCGCGCAATAAAAAATAACAAACATGGCTTAAATTAATGAAAAAACTGTCAACTCAAGTAGTTATCATCGGAGCTGGACCATCAGGGTCTATTGCTGCGTCTTTGCTTCATAAAAAAGGCATCGATGTTCGAGTGATTGAAAAGAGCGTATTCCCGCGCTTTTCTATTGGTGAAAGCCTGTTACCCGCTTGTATGGAAGTGATTGAACAGGCTGGGATGGCTGATGCAGTAATCAACGCCAACTTCCAATACAAAGATGGCGCAGCCTTTCGTAAAAATGGCATTTATACCGCGTTTAATTTTGAGGATAAGTTCTCTGCTGGGCCGGGAACTACATTTCAGGTTCAGCGCGGCGCCTTTGATAAGGTGTTAGCAGACACTGCCGAGGCGCAAGGTGTCGCTATTGATTACCAACATGAGTTGATGGGGATTAACTTCACAGACAATCGCACCATTTTAGAGGTTCAAGTACTTGATGGAGAACGCTATCAGCTAGAAGCGCAGTACGTTCTGGATGGCAGTGGCTTTGGTCGAGTGCTACCGAAAATGCTTGATTTGGAAGAGCCGTCATCGCTTCCTCCTCGCAAAGCCATTTTCACCCACATTAACGATCATATTGCAGAGGTGGATACCGACCTTGAATATGACCGCAATAAAATTCTTATATCTGTGCACCCAACCAACCCTGATGTTTGGTATTGGTTGATACCGTTTAGCAACGGAGTGTCTTCATTTGGTGTGGTGGGGGAGCCTAAGTTCTTTGAATCTTACCCAGAAGATAAGATTGCCGCGATCAAGCAATTGGCAATGGAAGAGCCGGGTTTGGCTGAGATACTGGCAAACGCTGAGTACCCAAACCCTGCGGGTGAAATCGGTGGTTATTCAGCTAACGTGAAACATCTTGCGACAAACAAATACGCATTGCTGGGTAATGCGGGGGAGTTCCTTGATCCTGTGTTCTCATCGGGCGTGACGATTGCGATGAAGTCGGCACAGTTTGCGGTTGAGTGTGTGGAAAAGCAGCTTAACGGTGAGAAGGTTGATTGGGAACGCGATTATGCAGATCCGTTGATGGTTGGCGTAAACACCTTTAGAACGTATGTTGAAGGGTGGTACTCAGGTACCTTGCAGGATGTGATTTTCTATCAAGATCCAAACCCGAAGATTAAACAAATGGTGTGCTCTATTTTAGCGGGCTACGCATGGGATCAAACCAATCCTTATGTGAAAGACTCAAAACGCCGATTGACGACACTGGCAGAGATCTGCCGAAGCTAGGTGGTCTATTCCGTGTGTGAGAACATCTTCAAGCACCAAGGTGACTAACCTAAAAATAAAAACAGCCGCAAATGCGGCTGTTTTTGTATCTGAAAGTATGGAAATTCAATTCAATCGAGTGAAAGCTACTTTAGGTCGATGCTGTTCAATCGTCCCATAAAAACGAGCAAATCGATCACATCTTTGTGAGCATCAAGCAGTGCGCGTTTGGTTTGGCTATAAGCGGCAAGTCGACCGTGCTTTCTGATTGAGCACACCTTAGTTTTGTATTTGTAATCACCATTCTCAGAGAACACACGCCATTTGGCGATATAACACTCATCACGGTGTTCGGGGTCACTCTGCGTTGGGTTTGGTTTGAATACGATTTTAGGCTCTAAACTATGAGGTAGGCGCGTCATCAAGTAGGGCTCTTTGAGGACTTTAGGCCAAAACTTACCCCAAAGCTCTCTGCCCAGTTCATCTCTTAACTTAATGGTTTTCTTCAGTGCCTTGTCTTCACCCATACGAACAAAGCCGACAGATCTGTGTAGCACAGTGTCTTCGGGTGTATGAATGTGGATCTTAAAAGCGGTTTTACCTTTCGAGATAAAGCGGTAACCGGTAGCACCAATTAGATTATTCTGGCTCATAGTTTGCTAAATGATGATTATGTTATTAATAAGGTTACGACAAATACGTTAAAACCGAAACTAATCATCATGAAAAAAATAAAGCCTTAACAAAAGTGCTAAGGCTTTATTAGAAACTCTGAGACGAGCGTGTCGCTAACTACATGATTTTCTGCATCACATCACCAATTTGAATGCTTCCCGCAAGGCTTGGTTGATCAATCGTCAGTTCCGCTTCGTTTTCATAAACGCGAGAAACCGTTAGGGTGATATCGCTTTGAGAAACCTTGTTGCGTGGCAAACCGCGTTGGTCGATAAACGAACCTGTGTGCCACAACTGAAGCTTGTCACCTTGTTGAACACCATGCATTCGGCCCAAATCAATGGTCACTGTATTGCCGTAGACTGCCGCAACCTCTGGCAGGGTGATCTTACACGATACTTCTGATTCCAAGTCCAGCATGATATTACGGCTGACGCGAAGCATCATGCTGCCATAAGTGGATGCCCAGAAGCGCGCGCTGCGTGTATCGACTTCACTGGTCTTAGCAAATGGCCATTTTGCCACTTCACGATAGCTACGATTGTAAACTTGATGACCTGTTTTTCCGTCAAACACTTGCATCTCGAGCGCGAACTGACGGTTGATAACATCGTCTTTCAAAAGCTTAGATTCGATGGTCGCCGTTAAGTCGGTAATGTCGCCACCAATGATGTACTGCGCACCTGTGTCTTGAGCGATCATCTTGATCACTTCAGGTCGACGCTTGTCGATGTCATAGTTGGTTGTGCCAACAGATACAAAACTGCGAGACTCTTGCGCTAGCTGTCTGTCAACCACATGGCTGAAATCATCGCCGATGTTATAGATTCTTCCCATCACGGCTTGTTGAGGCGATGCCACATCAATATTGCCGACCAAAAATGTCTTCTTATATTGGCTTTCATGGCAAGCATTTGCCGAAGGGTAGATATCGATCCTTGCGGTGATCATTAAATTGCCACCGCGTGTTCTCTCTTTATCAACCAAGATGTAGCGTACTTCGTGGTTGGTAAACTGGAACTCTTTCTTGCTCGAATCTAGATAGGGCGTGAGGTTGGAGATACTACCAATATCAGCGCCTGAGAACTGAACTGCCTTGTAAACCGCGTCTTCCAGAGCGTGGACCCTTGCGCTTTCTTCTGTCGATACGATCGCTGCGGTACCGGTAACTTCATACCAAGAGGCATGAGCACTGAAGCTTATGGTTATCAGTGAACTTATTGAAAATAAGTAAGAAATTATTTTTTTCATCTATTCGTTACCAGTTGGGTATAAATATTGCTTAACAAATAACTATAAGCTTGAAGCTGACTTAAGTGCGTTTTTCTTAATCTGAACCATTAATGAAAAGCAAAGACTGTTCCAACATTGTAATCCATTGAAAAGAATAATGGTGAGAACATATTGGAACAGGTAGCACTAAAACTATCTGGAGATAAGAGAATGAAAAAATGGCTCGTAGTAGTGAGTGTCATGTTATTGACCTCATGCGCTTATTCGCCAATCTACAACGGCAAGTCTGAGTATTCAGGCAGTCAGTTTATGTTGATGGACAGCCCTCGTCATACCATGGATTTTTTCGTTGAAAGTATGACCGAAGATTTGATCGTGTCGAATACGAGTATTTCAGCAAGAACGCCGATTGCGATTACCTCGTTTGTTGACCTGCAACACATGGACACAACAAACTGGCTCGGTAACTCAGTATCAGAAGGTTTCATTCATCAGTTTCAGCGTCGCGGCTTCAAGGTTGTTGATTTTAAAACGACGGGTTCTATCCAAGTGACTCACCAAGGTGACTTTGCGTTAAGCCGTGATTGGAAAGACTTAGCTCAAGAGCAAGACGTTCAATACGTGCTGACAGGCACTATGCTTCGCCAAGAAGGCGGTGTTCTAGTGAATGCTCGTGTGGTTGGCATGCAAACACGTATTGTGGTGGCTTCTGCACAAGGCTTCTTGCCTGCTGACCGTATTGGTCGTGACCTCGATACTCTGAACAGTATTCGAACTCAAGATGGCGTGATCATTCGTTCTGACCCTACGATCAGCCAGCCTTATACTGTTATTCTTCGCCCTTAGGAGTTCGAGATGAAGAAGTTAATGTTTGTTGTTGCTGCTTTATTGCTTGTTGGCTGTCAGCCATTGCAGAGTATGAGACCTGATGATTTCTTAGTGGCTGTTGGCTACGCGAGTATCAGTGAACAGAAAGGTCGTAATGACGAAGAGAGACGTATCCGTGCGATGAGAGCCTCTAAGATCGATGCTTATCGTGAGTTGGCTGAACAGGTTTACGGCATGCGAGTAAGCGGCCGTGCAGAACTTGAAGATCAACGCCTTGGTACAGAGCGTACGTCAGGTGCGGTTGATGGTGTTATCCGTGGTGCTGAGGTCGTGCGCAGTTACCCTGTGGGTGATAGCTACGTGACCGAGCTCCAATTGGATATCCGCAAGATGGATCAATTACGTAACTATGGCGAAGTTCAGGCAGTACCTGAAAAGAGACAACAAACACTATTCTAGTTTTGGTCTTTGAATCGAATATTCTATTCAAAGATATTGGCTGTCACTCGCTTTCCAGATGGCGTATCGGCAACCAATAACTAACATGAATGTAAAAGCGGCAAGTATGAAAATACTTGCCGCTTTTTTGTTTATCGATTTTGTCAGGGCGTTCAAAGGCTGATTAGAAATTTTGATAAAGGATAACGGCGGGAATAGTCTGAGATACAGATACAGATACAGATACAGATACAGATACAGATACAGATAGACGGTTAATAAGGGGGATTACTGAAGAGGAAGAGTTAACCTTAACTAAGCTTTTACGTTGGTTCCCAGCGTGGAAATAGTATGCGTTTGACCACCGGCATTGTAGGTCATGCCAATTTTTCCGTGGCTTTGCTGCATCATATTGCTGAGTTTTTTGAAGCTAAGGTGTGCTCGATTCAAGGCTTCGCCATTAACCAGGTTCGCTTGATGGCAATCATGCACTATGGACTTGATGGTTGCGACTAACTGAGCGAGTTCAGGATTCTCGGTCAGCTCTGAGATATTGGTATGGGCAGCGATGCGTTGATCGGTTGATCTTAGCTGTTCGACAAGAACTACTTTTTCTTTGGCGATTCGCTCAATATCATTGGATTGTCGGCTCGTGATCGCGGTTTTCTCTGAACTTAATAATTCAGATAAGGCTTTGGCATTTTGAAGTTGAAAATTAACTAAGTCTGCTAGTGCCGCCATAACGTAAACCTATCAATAACCTCGTGTGCTTTAAGTTAACCACTTAATCTAAGGGGTAGTGCTTAAAGACCTTTTAATTCGTTTTCGAACTTGATCATGTTGTCAGCCAGTTTTTCTGGATCAACCGTGTATGAACCGTTCGCAATTGCTTCTTTGATCGCTGCTACTTTTACAGAATCAAAGCTTGGCTGTGCTGCCATGTCTTGATGGAGTTGACCAATCGCTTTGCCTTGTTGGCTTAGAGAAACCGCATCTTTGCTTGCTGGTGATTTAGTTGACACATCAGAACGTGATGCCTCAGAACTAGAATCAGAGCGTACTGCTGATCGGTTGGTGGTCGTTAGGGTTTGCCCTGAACGAATATTATCAATGCCTGCCATAGTTAAGCCTTTTTCTTCAAAAATGGGAACCTGTACAGTCAATATCGACCAAGGGTTCGAATACTTTAGCAATTTTTAGCTCAATAGTCGAAAAGAGACCAAACACTGCTGCTGTGATTTTCAGCATTAGAGTTGAGAGCAAAATCGCTAACGATACCGTCAATTTAGAAGTAAAGAGTTAAAAGTAAACCGTGACTTCAGACATGCTGGTAACAATTCCTTCAATTATACGCTGTGATTTATCATTTTTCACTCTTACTTGATCGCCCATTGAGCCATCGGTAAGTGCAGTGCCCTTGGTGGTAATGGTCATGCCACCTTTTACTGCCTGTATGATAACCTTCTCGTTTCGGCATACGACACAGATATCGCCTCTTTCAACAACATCTCCCGGTCTTAGGTTCTTTTTAACCTTTGCACCGACGACTTGCTCTGGAGCGGTGAAACCTTGACGACGAAACTTGTTAAGAGAAATCATCGCGGTGGTCACATCGTATTGACCAACAATTTCGCCTCTCGCGAGTGCTCTGGTTGTCGTCACAAGCGGTACTGACATCGAAAGGCGTACCGGTACATAAACTCGCCACTCATCAGGAACACATTGCACTAAAACCGTAATACTGCTGCGGGTATTGGTGGTGGTTGAGGCACTTGTCTCGAGAGGGATTGGGCAGTCTGTTGCTTTGATTCTTGAGTCAACATTTGCTGAATTAACAAAGAGTTCGCCGCCTCGTGGCTGTTCAACGGTATCAAGGATGTGTTGCTCCGCCGCAGACTGAATTATCTCAATTTGTTCTGGGGTCGCAGCTTGCACAAAAAAACTAAACAATATTGATAAAATGCCGATAAACTTAGCGACAGTTTTAAAAGTAGCTCTACACATTGCTATGGAAAGAGGTGGCAAATTTGTTTTATAATACGTCATTCCGTTTCTCTGGTGGTTCGTAGCCTGCAGTAGACTAACACTTTTTATACAAAAAAGTTTGATATGGAGATGAGCTCATGACGGGTATTCTTGATTCGGTGAATCAGCGTACGCAACTCGTCGGTCAAAACCGATTAGAATTACTAACCTTTCGCCTAATGGGGCGTCAGCGTTACGGCATTAATGTTTTTAAAGTAAAAGAAGTGCTTCAATGCCCTAAGCTGACGAAGATGCCAAACTTGAACCCACTGGTTAAAGGTGTCGCACACATTCGTGGCCAAACGATCTCTGTGATTGATTTGAGCTTAGCGATTGGTGGCCGCCCTACAACGGATGTTGAAAAGTGTTTTGTGGTTATCTCTGAGTTTAACCGAACCATTCAAGGTTTCTTGGTAAGTTCAGTTGAGCGCATTATTAACATGCACTGGGAATCGATTCTTCCGCCGCCAGATGGCGCAGGTAAAGCCAACTACCTAACAGCGGTAACCAACATCGATAATGAATTAGTCGAAATTCTAGATGTTGAAAAGATTCTTGCTGAGATTTCACCTGTTGATGAAACAATGGACAGCAAAATTGCTGAAGAGATCGCAGAAGTAGAACAAGAGAAAGAATTGGTTCGCCGTATCTTGATTGCTGATGATTCGACGGTTGCTCGTAAGCAGGTTCAACGTGCTATCGAGTCGATTGGTTTTGAAGTTATCTCAGTGAAAGATGGTAAAGAAGCCTACGAGAAGTTGATGCAGATGTCAGCCGAGGGCAGTATTTACGACCAGATTTCATTGGTGATTTCAGATATCGAAATGCCAGAAATGGATGGATACACGCTGACTGCTGAGATTCGTCGTCACGCAGAATTGAAAGATTTATACGTAATTTTACACTCATCATTGAGTGGTGTATTTAACCAAGCCATGGTTGAGCGCGTAGGGGCTAACTCCTTCATCGCGAAATTCAACCCTGATGAGCTTGGTGCAGCGGTTAAAGCTGCGTTAACTAACTAAAAGAGACATTAATGACTGCTATAACAATAAGTGATCAAGAGTATCGCGATTTCAGCCGTTTCTTAGAATCTCAATGTGGCATTGTATTAGGTGACAGCAAACAGTACTTAGTGCGCAGCCGTCTAAGCCCATTAGTAACGAAGTTCAATGTAGCGTCGTTATCTGATTTGCTAAGAGATGTAGTGACAGGTCGAAACCGTGAGTTGAGAGTGGCAGCAGTGGATGCTATGACGACGAACGAGACACTTTGGTTCCGAGATACTTACCCGTTTGCTGTGCTTGCGGATAAACTTCTACCGGAAATAGCGGCAAATAAACGTCCTATTAAGATTTGGTCTGCGGCAAGCTCTTCAGGCCAAGAACCATACTCAATGGCAATGACGGTGCTTGAGACTCAAGCTCGTAAGCCGGGTATGCTGCCAAATGTATCGATTACCGCAACTGACATCTCAGCAAGTATGTTGGATATGTGCCGCACGGGCGCGTACGATAACCTTGCATTGGGGCGCGGACTTTCTCCAGAGCGTCGTCGTACCTTCTTTGAAGATGCGGGCGATGGTCGAATGAAAGTGAAAGACAACGTGAAGCGCATGGTGAACTTCCGTCCTCAAAACTTGATGGACAGCTATGCACTGTTAGGCAAGTTCGACATCATTTTCTGTCGTAACGTGCTGATTTACTTCTCACCTGATATGAAGTCAAAGGTACTTAACCAGATGGCAAATAGCCTCAATCCTGGTGGTTACTTGTTATTGGGTGCGTCGGAATCACTAACAGGCTTAACGGATCGTTTTGAAATGGTTCGCTGTAATCCAGGCATCATCTACAAATTAAAGTAATGGTTGGCACCACAATCAGGTGCGACGTTACTGTCTAATTTCAAAACCCAGCCAAGTGCTGGGTTTTCTTTTTCCTGCTTAACCTATATCTTTAAGTCAGAGTGACATTCCAATTTACTCTATTTTTTGGCTTGTATATTGCAAGTTTACCCACGAGTAACCTGTAAAAGTATTGATAGACCACTTTTTTTTAAAAGTTGGTATATATATTGCTTTGGTTATTTCATAACAGTCAGTTCTTGAGTTGAGGTTTACATGGCTATTTCTTTTGACAATGCTTTAGGCATTCACCAACACACAGTTGGTGTACGTGAGCGTAACGCTGAGGTGCTTTCCACCAATATCGCGCAAGCAAACACGCCTGGGTATAAGGCAAAGGGATTAGACTTTAAGAAATCGCTGCAAGCGGCAAGTTCTGGGGCAAGCATTGGTCTTAGCCGCACAGATGGTCGGCACATTTCTGCCTCAACAACGGTGAACGGGGAAACGAAGTATCGAATTCCTACACAACCTGATACAGGAGATGGCAACACGGTTGATTTGGATTTGGAAAGAAACCTTTTCATGCAAAACCAAATTAGGCATCAAGCCTCTCTCGACTTCCTAGGAAGTAAGTTCAAGAATTTAACTAAAGCGATTAAAGGGGAATAATTAGATGAGCTTATTTAATGTATTCAATGTGACTGGTTCTGCGATGAGTGCTGAATCTGTTCGTCTAAATACGACCTCGAGCAACCTTGCGAACGCGGACAGTGTAAGTAGTTCTGCTGAAGAAACTTACAAAGCTCGCCACGCAGTGTTCGGCGCTGAGTTAAATCGAGCACGCAACAGTGACCACACTGTGCCTGTGAAAGTATTAGGTATTGTTGAAAGCGATAAGCCGCTAAGCGCGGAGTACAACCCAGATCACCCATTAGCGAATAACGAAGGCTACATCTACAAGCCGAACGTAAACGTTATGGAAGAGATGGCAAACATGATTTCGGCATCACGTGCGTACCAAACGAACGTACAGGTTGCTGACTCGAGTAAACAAATGCTGCTGCGTACGCTGCAGATGGGTCAATAAGGATAAGGAGGTAGCACATGGCTGGAATCAACAACAATGTTGGTCAAAGCGGCTTGTCCTATGTTGACCAGCTGAAGAGTCTTCAAGATGGCGCTAAGAAGCCCGACGAAACAACAGGTAAGCAGGATCTTAAACAAGAAGATTTCTTATCTTTGTTGACTAAGCAATTAGCACAGCAAGACCCTTTCAAGCCGGTTAGCAATGACCAGATGATTGCGCAAATGGCTTCATTTGCGACCGTAGATGGCATTGGCAAAATGAATACACAGTTTGAAAGCTTGAATTCATCAATGACCTCTAACCAAGCACTGCAGGCCTCCTCTTTGGTTGGCCGTGATGTATTGGTTCCTGGTGCGGCAGGTGTGAAACCCGGTGATGGCGGTATGGCGGCAATGGTTAAGCTTCCTCAGGCAATGGACAATGTAATGGTCCGTGTTGAGAACGAAGTTGGCCAATTAGTTCGCACATTTGATATCGGCTCTAAACCTTCGGGTGACACACGTGTTGAATGGGACGGAAAAGACGAAGACGGTAACCCATTGCCGGCCGGTAAATACAACGTGAAAGCGTCGGGTTTGCTGGATGGCGAGAACACAGAGTTCCAAGTTTCCAGTTATGCGAACGTGAACAGTGTGCTTCTTGGTAAGGGTGATGGCAACGTACTACTCAATCTGGCTGGTTTCACATCGCCAGTACGACTTGCTGAAGTACTAGAAGTTGGTAAAGCGTAGCTCTTTATTGAGTGACTATGCTAGCTAGATAGATTAGGAGAATATTGGAATGTCATATGTAGCTTTAAGCGGCCTATCCGCTGCACAATTAGACCTGAATACAACCAGTAACAACATTGCGAACGCAAACACATTTGGCTTTAAAGAGTCTCGTGCTGAGTTCGGTGATGTTTACTCAAGCTCGTTGTTCACTAACGCAAAAACAACTGCTGGTGGTGGTGCGCAAGCTAGCCAAGTAGCGCAGCAGTTCCACGAAGGTTCGAGTATTTATACAAACAACCCAATGGACCTACGTGTCAGTGGTACAGGTTTCTTTGCAGTATCGAAAGATCGCATGGTGCCAGAGATTAATGAACTAACGCGTAATGGTGCATTTCACCTAAACAAAGATAACTACATGGTTACAGCTAACGATGAGTTTCTTTTAGGTTACGATGTTGATCCTAACTCGGGTGAAGTTCTTTCTTACGCACCAAAGCCTCTCGACATTCCTGCTGAGTTTGGTAAGCCAAAACAGACAGAAAACATTGAAGTAGGGGTTAACCTGCCTGCAAACGGTGATCTTAAAGACCCAGCTGCATTTAACTACCAAGATGCTGATACTTATAACCGTGCAACGTCTTCGACGGTATACGATTCTATGGGTCAGTCTTACAAGTTGACGACTTACTACCTCAAAGATCAGACTCAACCAAACACTTGGCAAACGTACTACACCATGTCAGATGAGAATGGCGAAAAGCCAATCAACATTACTGGTGGTGATGCGACAAATGCACAAGGCCATGTTGGTCACACAATGAAGTTCAACAATGACGGTACGTTAGCGAGCCTGAACAATGGTCAGCCGATTAACTCGGAACCACTAGGTGCTGGCGCGAACCCAATTGACTTGAACGGTGCGGATCCAACACAAGTGCTTAAGTTTGGTCTAGATTCTTCAACTCAGTTTGCTGCTCCGTTTGAATTGACTAAGTTTGATGAAGATGGCGCGACAACAGGTTTCTTAACCAAAATCGATTTCGATGAGTACGGCAGTGTTCTAGGTACTTACTCAAACGGTGAAAACGTGATGCTTGGCCGTGTAGGCTTGGTTCGTGTACCAAATGAGCAAGGTCTAGATAAGAAAGGCGGCACTCAATGGGATTCTACTAATGACTCAGGTGACAAAATCTGGGGTGAATCGAATAAAGGTTCATTTGGTAGCATCAACAACGGCTCTCTAGAGCAGTCGAACATCGATATGACTCAAGAACTGGTTGATTTGATTTCTGCTCAACGTAACTTCCAAGCGAACTCGCGTTCTCTAGAAGTACACAACCAGCTACAACAGAATATTCTTCAGATTCGTTAATCGTTTAAAGCGTTTGAATCATCTGCGAATACCCAATTCAATGTTATTGAATTGGGTATTGTTGGTGAATTTAATATGGCTGTTTGTCCTTTTATTTGCCGCCCCTATTGCCGCACGGTAATGCCACTGGCAACAATTCTTCCTGAATGATCCTTTGATGATCACCTTTCTTGTTTGTTTTCTATTTAAATTATTGATAAATAACAGTTAAAAATATTGGCACAGTGTTTGCTTTATTAGCCCCAGAAGATGATTTTTGGAGCAAAATTATGGATCGCGCACTGTTTCTTGCCATGAGTGGCGCTAAGCAAAATATGCAAGCTTTGCAGCTACGTGCAAATAACCTTGCCAACGTAAGTACAACGGGTTTCCGTGCTGATTTAGCACAAGCACGTTCAATGCAAGCGTATGGTGAAGGCATGCCTACTCGTGTTTTCAGCATGACAGAGCGCCCAGGTCATAATTTCGCTCAGGGTAGTGTGGTTACTACTGGCCGAGATCTAGACGTGACTATTCAAGGTGATGGTTGGATTTCAGTGATGGACAACACTGGTCGTGAAGGTTTAACACGTAACGGCAACCTAAGAGTTGACCAAAACGGTTTACTAACCAACGCAAGTGGTCACTTAGTGCTAGGCGAAAACGACGCACCAATCACGTTGCCTATCCCAATCAGTAAAGTAGAAATTGGTACAGACGGTACGATCTCTGTCATTCCTCAAGGCGCTCCAGCGGAAGAATTGGCCGTGGTTGATCGTATTAAGCTTGTACGTCCAGACAACCAAAGTTTGTTTAAAGATACGAATGGTCTATTCCGTTCGAAAAACCCAGATCAGGCATACGAAGCAGATGCAGCGGTAACGTTGCTAAAAGGTGCTATCGAAGGCAGTAACGTAAATGCCGTAGGTGAAATGACCAGCTTAATTGACTTACAACGTCAGTTTGAAATGCAGGTCAAGATGATGAGCACAGCAGAGGAAATGGACAAGTCGTCTGATTCACTGCTTCGTATGAGCTAATAGAATTTAAAGGAAATTGCTATGCATCCAGCATTATGGGTAAGTAAAACAGGTTTAGACGCCCAACAAACCAATATCTCAACGATTTCGAACAACCTTGCCAACGCCTCGACCATTGGTTTTAAAAAGAGCCGCGCGGTATTTGAAGACCTGTTCTATCAGAATATCAACCAACCGGGTGGTCAATCGTCTCAGAACACTGAGCTGCCAAGTGGTTTGATGTTGGGTGCTGGTTCTAAGGTAGTAGCAACTCAAAAGGTTCACACTCACGGTAACGCACAAACAACGTCGAACAGCCTAGATATGATGATTGAAGGCGACGGCTTCTTCCAAGTTGAGATGCCAGACGGTGAAACAGGTTACAGCCGTAATGGTCAGTTCACACTGAACGGTGATGGTGCAATCGTAACATCGGGTCAAGGCTACCCGCTACAACCTGAAATCGTTATCCCAGAAGATGCGATCTCGGTGACAGTAGGTAACGATGGTGAAGTATCGGTTCGTCTTCGTGGTGAGCAAAACAACGTCGTAGTTGGTCAAATCACAATTACAGACTTCGTAAACCCAGGCGGTTTAGAACCAGTCGGTCAAAACCTTTACTTGCCGACAGGTGCAAGTGGTGACCCACAAGAAGGTGTTCCGGGTTTTGATGGCCTAGGTAACATCCGCCAGTCGATGCTAGAAACATCGAACGTAAACGTAACCGAAGAGCTAGTGAATATGATCGAAGCTCAACGTGTTTACGAGATGAACTCGAAAGTTATCTCGTCGGTCGACAAGATGATGAGCTTTGTTAACCAGCAGCTGTAATTGGTTTATTTGCCGCTTACTTGTTTCGCATTAATCGACGTGTTTGCCACTGTCTACTATTTACAACGACTTGTTGAGAGTATATCGCCATGAAACGTATTTTTTGTTTAGCCCTGTTTTTGTCTATGACTGGCTGTTCTGTATTGGAGCCAATTGAAACGCCAGCGCAAGAGAATGCGACCACAGTGGTTGATGCGGTAGAAGGCGATAAGTCGGCGGAAGAAAGCTCAGGCATTATCGACACGCTTCGTGGCAGAACCGATCCTATCGCTGGTGACCCAGCATGGGCGCCAATAAATCCAAAAGAAAAACCAGAGCATTACGCAGCGGCAACAGGCTCTCTGTTTAATATTAACCATATTGGCAGCATGTACGATGATTCAAAACCGCGTGGTATTGGTGACATCATTACCGTGGCGCTGGATGAGAACACTCGAGCGACCAAAAAAGCTAACGCTGACATGTCTAAGTCGAACGATGCCTCTATGGAACCTCTGGCTGTGGGCGGGCAAGAGCTGACGATCGACAAGTACAACTTCTCTTATGACCTGAGCAATACCAATACCTTTGCAGGTGATGCGTCAGCCAACCAAAGTAACAGCATCAGCGGCTACATTACCGTTGAAGTTATCGAAGTATTAGCTAATGGCAACCTAGTGGTTCGTGGCGAAAAGTGGATGACACTGAACACGGGTGATGAGTACATCCGCCTGAGCGGCACTATTCGCCCTGATGATATTGACTTCGAAAACACCATCGCTTCAAACCGTGTTTCTAACGCACGAATTCAGTACTCAGGCACTGGCGTGCAAAAAGATATGCAAGAGCCTGGATTCTTGGCACGATTCTTTAATGTATCTCTGTAGAGCTTGAGAGGGTGTCGGCTTACTGACTCTCTCGTAATTATCTAATTTCAAGCTAACTCATTATAAATTAAAGCAATACAGACAGGTTACTCAATGAAAAAACTGACACTCGTACTATTCGGCATGCTATTTCTTGCCACCAGTGCTCATGCTGCGCGTATTAAAGACGTGGCAAAAGTGGCGGGTGTTCGTAGTAACCAACTTGTTGGTTATGGTTTGGTCACAGGCTTGCCGGGTACTGGTGAGACAACTCCCTTTACCGATCAAACATTTAACGCAATGCTGCAAAATTTTGGCATTCAATTGCCGCCCGGCACTAAGCCAAAAACCAAAAACGTAGCGGCCGTTATTGTGACTGCTGAACTGCCAGCCTTCTCTAAGCAAGGTCAGGAAGTTGACGTAACCGTATCTTCTATCGGTTCGGCAAAAAGCCTACGTGGTGGCACGCTGCTACAAACCTTCCTAAAAGGTCTTGATGGCCAAGTGTATGCCGTAGCGCAAGGTAACTTGGTGGTCAGTGGCTTTAGCGCGCAGGGTAATGACGGTTCTAAGATTGTCGGTAACAACCCTAACGTTGGCATCATCTCTAGCGGTGCAACGGTTGAACAAGAGATCCCAACGCCATTCGGCCGTGGTGACTACATCACCTTCAACCTAATCCAATCCGATTTCACAACGGCTCAGCGTATGGCTGATGCGGTTAATAATTTCCTAGGCCCACAAATGGCTTCAGCGGTAGACGCAACTTCAGTAAAAGTTCGTGCACCGCGTGAAATCAGCCAACGTGTGGCGTTCTTATCGGCTATCGAAAACATCGAGTTCGACCCTGCAGAAGGTTCTGCAAAAATCATCGTAAACTCTCGTACTGGTACGATTGTGGTTGGTAAGCACGTTCGCCTAAAAGCGGCAGCGGTAACGCACGGTGGTATGACGGTTGCTATCAAAGAAAACCTAAACGTAAGCCAACCGAATGCATTTTCAGGTGGTCAAACGGTAGTCGTTCCTGATTCAGATATCGAAGTCACTGAAGCTGATGGCAAGATGTTCAAGTTTGAACCGGGCTTAACGCTGGATGATTTGGTTCGCGCAGTCAACGAAGTAGGCGCAGCGCCTTCTGATTTAATGGCAATCCTTCAAGCACTGAAACAAGCGGGTGCGATTGAAGGCCAATTGATCATTATCTAAGGAATAAAGCATGATTAAGAATAACAATGACATCGGCTTTATTCACGATATCGGCAGCCTAGACCGTCTTCGTCAACAAGCGGTAAATGGCGAAGAGGGCAGCGAAAAGGAAGCACTGACGGCTGCAGCAAAACAGTTTGAATCGATTTTTACTTCTATGTTGTTTAAATCGATGCGCGATGCAAACTCAAGCTTCAAGTCGGACATGTTGAACAGCCAGAACGAGCAGTTTTATCGCCAGATGCAAGATGACCAAATGGCGAGTGAGTTGAGCGCTTCAGGTTCGCTTGGTCTTGCGGATATGATTGTCGCGCAGTTAAGTGCGGGTCAAGCAAGCGACGTGACAGAGGATAAGGTTCGTAGTGAAGGCTTTGATACTTCATTGCAAAGACCTCAGTACTCAGGTCGCTCAGAAGATAGAGCATCTGAAGTTCAATCTGCGTCAGCGGCTAAACAACCCGTCTCTTTCGATTCCCCAGAGTCGTTTGTTACCTCAATGAAGCCTTACGCAGAAAAAGCGGCAAGCGCTCTTGGTGTGGATTCATCTCTACTATTGGCCCAAGCGGCACTTGAGACAGGTTGGGGTTCTAAAATGGTTAAGAACTCACTAGGTAACAGCAATAACCTATTCAACATCAAAGCGGACAGAAGTTGGAAAGGCGATAAAGTCGCGACTCAAACACTCGAGTTCCATGGTAAAACTGCCGTTAAAGAATCGGCGTCTTTCCGTTCGTACTCAAACTTTGAAGATAGCTTTAATGACTATGTGAAGTTCTTAAACGAAAACCCAAGATACGAAACGGCATTGCAGCATCAAGGTAATTCAGAGAACTTCATCAAAGGTATTCATAAAGCGGGTTACGCAACTGACCCTAACTATGCAGATAAGGTATTGCGCGTTAAAGCTAAGATTGATGAGATGAACTAATCACCTTTAATGAACATTGAGAGCTTGCCATTGGCAGGCTCTTTTCTTATCCATCACCTCAAATCTTACCGCGTTACCCAAAGATATCTTCTTACACTTCAATAAATTATTGTCCTTTAGTTCTTATCTTTCTCTATTGGCACATATATTGCTTTTTAAACTGGTAGTTAATCAGTTCATCCTGATTTTGTTAAGTTTTTTGGGGGCATTATGGCGTCGGATCTTCTGAATGTAGGGGCACAAAGTGTTCTTACCGCTCAGAGACAGCTAAACACCACAGGTCATAACATTTCTAACGCCAACACAGAGGGCTATAGCCGCCAATCTGTGATTCAAGGTGTGAATGACCCGCGCCAGTACGGTGGTCAAACCTACGGTATGGGTGTGCATGTGGAAAATGTTCGCCGCTCTTGGGACCAATTTGCCGTCAATGAACTAAACCTATCGACAACCAATGCCGCTAACAAAGGTGATACAGAAGCGAACCTAGATATGCTGTCGAGCATGTTGTCATCGGTGGCTTCGAAGAAGATCCCTGAAAATCTCAACGAATGGTTTGATTCGGTGAAAACATTGGCCGACACACCGAATGATGTTGGTGCGCGAAAGGTTGTATTAGAAAAGGCTGGGCTATTAAGTAAAACGTTGAATGAGTTTCATGAAACGGTTCGCCAACAGTCTGATTCTACGAACAAAAAATTAGACATGGGTATCGAGCGAGTTAACCAACTGGCTTACGAGATCCGTGATGTACAACGCTTAATGATGCGAACTCCTGGGCCACATAACGACCTACGAGATCAGCACGAAAAGCTAATTAATGAGCTGTCTGGTTATACCAAAGTCACGGTAACGCCGCGCTCAAACGCCGAAGGATTTAACGTCCATATCGGCAATGGCCACACTTTGGTTTCAGGTAGTGAAGCAAGCCAACTGAAAATGGTTGATGGCTTGCCCGATGCGCATCAGCGTCGCTTGGCGATTGTTGAAGGGAAGTCTTTAAAACCGATCACCAGCAGTGATATCGACGGAAAAATCGGTGCCATGTTAGACATGCGAGACGAGCATATTCCAGCAATTATGGATGAGCTTGGCCGTTTGGCGACGGCGTTTTCGTACAAGGTAAATAGTCTTCAAGAACAAGGTTTAGATCTCAACGGTAACGTGGGTAAGGACCTGTTTACCGATGTGAACTCAGAGCTGGTGGCAAAATCTCGTGTCACGGCCAGTGGGCAGTCGAAAGCGGATGTTGCGGTATATATCGATGACACCTCTGCCTTGAAAGGTGGTGAATACGGCCTTAAGTATGACGGCAGTGATTATGTTGTGACTAAGCCGAATGGCGAAACCGTTAAGGTGACGACCGACTCGAGTGGCAACGCATTTTATCTTGATGGTATGCGAGTAGAAGTGCGTAATCCTCCTGAACTTGGCGAGAAGCTATTACTGCGCCCAACGCGTAACTTTGCCGCTCAGATTCAGATGGAAACCAAAGATCCAAAAGACATCGCTGCACAAAGTTATGAAGCTTCGACCACTTTTGCCAAAGGTACGGCAGGATTCAAAATCCTAGAAGCTGGTCAGCTGCGTGAGTTTGAAGTGATTGTGTCACCAAAGGGTGAGCAGTTTGCGGTGACGGATCCGAAGGGCAACATTTTAATGCAGCCGCAACCATATCCGCCACAAGGGCCTGTGACCATCAATGGCACCACCTTTGAGCTAACGGCTGGCGCGGTGGCGAACGATAAATTTACGGCAAACCTTGTCCCATCAGAAGGCGACAACGGAAACCTACGTAAGTTACAAGACCTCCAAACAGGCAAGATCTTGAATGATGGTGAGTCTACGATTTTAGATCTTTACCACAACTTGAATACCAATACGGGCTTGAAGTCTTCAACGGCAAATCGCTTGAGTGATATCGCGACCTTAGAAAAGCAGTCAGCTCAAGAACGTATTGCTTCGATTTCGGGGGTTAACCTCGATGAAGAAGCGGCAAATATGATGAAATTTCAGCAAGCGTACATGGCTTCTTCACGCATCATGCAAGCAGCCAATGACACGTTTAATACTATTTTGGCTCTGAGGTAGGAAGTATAAATGTTGAATCGTATTTCTAGCTTCCATAACTATCAGTCAGTACAAAATGACTTGCGCCGTCAAGAGAACAAGGTGCATCACAACCAAGCGCAACTCGCTTCTGGTAAGAAGCTGCAGTCGCCGAGTGATGACCCGTTAGCGACGCACTATTTGCAAAACATCGGTCAGCAGTCAGAGCAGCTTAAGCAATATGTTGATGCGATTACTTTGGTCAGAAACCGTCTTGAGCATCATGAGGTATTGGTTTCCAACACTGAAGGTTTTGCTGATGAAGCAAAACGAACCGTGATGGAAATGATCAACGGTGCGCTTTCCCCTGAAGACCGTTTAGCGAAAAAGCGTGAGATCCAAGAGCTAGCGAATAACTTCCTGCACTTGGCCAACTCTCAAGATGAGTCGGGTAACTATACATTCGCGGGCACTAAGCCGAAGAATCAGCCTTTCTTTCGAGATAACGAAGGGAATGTGACGTATCAAGGTGATGACTACCAACGCAAGATGCGTGTGGCAAGCAGCTTTGAAATGGCGATGAATGATCCTGGCAGCAAGATGTTTATGGAAATAGACAACCCGTTCGGTGATTACGAGCCTCAATATGAGCTTGAACCTGCGTCTGAGTTATTGCTCGGGCGTGCGACCAACAGCGATGAAGATGGGTCTACTTATAAAGTGACTTTTGTCGACATGCAGACGGGTAATTTCGCTTATCAGCTTGAGAAAGACGGCGCAGTGGTTGCGGCAGAAGATTTTGATCCTTCGACAGGCATTGTTTACGAAGGGCTGAATATTCAAGTCAAAGGCCAGATCACTAAGGGTGATTCAATCACCTTGGAGCCGAGAGAGACATTTTCGATCTTTGATACGTTCAAAGAGGCGGCAGAACAGGCAGAAAATCCTGTGTCAGATGCATCGGCAACGGCGAAATTGCACCAAGTAACAGAAGAGTTTCATGCTGCGTTTATCCATCTAACCAAGGCGAGAACCGATGTCGGTGCACGCTTGAGTACCTTGGATATTCAAGAACAACAACATGAAGATTTTAAGTTGTCTTTGGCGAAAGCGAAAAGCAACTTTGAAGACTTGGATTATTCGAAAGCCATCATTGAATTCAATGAAAACTCTCGTGCGCTCCAAGCTTCACAACAAGCGTTTGGCAAAACAAAAGACCTAACCTTGTTTAACTATATTTAACGATCTAGTGGTGAACTGCTGTTCATCACGGAGTCGATTCTTTGCCTTATGTGCTATGCCATACGTGCGAATGACTCCAATGCTTGCCGCTTTTTTGTACGAAACATTTTGTTTTTCAAGATAGCGGCAAAAAACGGCAATCAGGAGGGTATACGTTGTTTCACCCTCAAAGAACAAACAATCATAATCGCGTTTAATTTTGTGTAAGTTTTTGATTTTTATTTAATTAAAAAATTATTTATACAAAATTAAACTTGGCATACAACTTGTATCTGTGTTGGTTATAAATGATTAATACAGATCTTAAACCCTGAATAGGGTTTATCGAGTAATACACGGTCAGTGCTTATCCATATGAGAGTAAAGCTGGCCGCTTCGCAGAAAGTTTGCGAACTCATAAGGAGAGCAAAATGGCTATCAATGTAAGCACTAACGTATCTGCTATGACAGCACAGCGTTACCTGAATAAAGCGTCTAATGACTTAGCGACTTCTATGGAGCGTTTGTCATCGGGTCACAAGATCAACAGCGCAAAAGACGATGCTGCGGGTCTGCAAATTTCGAACCGCTTAACGGCACAATCGCGTGGTCTTGATGTAGCAATGCGTAATGCTAACGACGGTATTTCGATTGCTCAAACAGCAGAAGGCGCGATGAACGAATCGACTAACGTACTACAACGTATGCGTGATCTAGCGATTCAATCATCAAACGGCACTAACTCTCCAGCAGAGCGTACAGCACTGAATGAAGAGTCAATGGCACTTCAAGATGAGCTTAACCGTATCGCGGAAACAACCTCTTTTGGTGGTCGTCGTCTATTGAACGGTTCATTTGGTGAAGCGTCGTTCCAGATTGGTTCTAACTCTGGTGAAGCGATGATCATGGCGTTAACTAGCATTCGTGCCGATGATTTCCGCATGGGTGGTACTACGTTTGATTCAGAAAACGCGAAAGATAAAGATTGGCAAGTGCCGCCAACCGCAAGCGATCTTAAGTTCGAATTTAAGACTAAAGCGGGCGAAGACATCATTCTAGATATCAACACCAAAGCAGGTGACGATATTGAAGAACTGGCGACTTACATTAATGGTCAATCTGATCTAGTGAACGCATCGGTTACCGATGAAGGCCGTTTACAGCTGTTCGTTGCTGAACCTGACCTTGAGGGTTCAATGTCTATCTCTGGTGGTCTAGCATCTGAGCTAGGTATTAAGAGTGAAGGCCGTGCTACATCAGTTCAAGATATCAGCTTAACAAGCGTTGCAGGTTCACAGAACGCAATCAGCGTAATTGATTCTGCAATGAAGTACGTAGATTCACAGCGCGCTGATTTGGGTGCGAAACAGAACCGTCTAAGCCACAGTATTAATAACTTGGCAAACGTACAAGAGAACGTAGACGCTTCTAACAGCCGAATCAAAGATACGGACTTTGCGAAAGAGACGACGCAAATGACCAAGTCACAAATTCTGCAACAAGCAGGTACTTCGATACTTGCTCAAGCAAAACAGTTGCCTAACTCTGCAATGACATTATTGCAATAGTTATTGGTTGAACTTGCTGCTCGTGTTCAGACGTGAGCCATGCAGCAAGGGAAACTGGCAAGCATACTTACTATTGAGTGTTTAGCTCTCTCATCTCTCACCTGCTATCCATTTTTACGGTAAGAATGCAACGGCAAGTCGGAAATGTGTTCATTTCTCGATGATCTCCACACAGGCTCTGACGCGCCAACTAGCCCCGGTTCTCTCAAAGGAAAAGGGGCTTTTTCCTTTCTGACGTCTACCTTTCTGTTTCTTCACTATCTACTTAGTGCGCCTAGCCGCTTTTCAACTCCAGCTCTCAACTCCAGTTCTCAACCTTGAATTAACTTCACCTGCTACCGCGGAACATAGCTCACTTCAATGTACTAAATCTGTCCACATAGAGGATCTTTGATGATCGATCATTTCTATACGTTGACCAATTTCTACGGCGATCAGTCTGTTTTTTAAACAGTTCGAGATCTTGTACCAATTGAAGTCTGCAGTTGTTATAGAAAAATGTAATCTTTAAGTGTCTGAAAAATATTAATTTAATAATTTTTTTGTGGTTTTTTAAAAGTTTTTCTAAAGCTTCTGAATTTCGCGCCGTTATTAAAAGTAACTTTGAGAGAACTACTTTGGTTTTCCGAGACGTCGGAAACCGCTATACCGGAAAATCAATTGGAGAAATCACCATGGCAGTGAATGTAAATACAAACGTATCAGCGATGACAGCGCAACGTTACCTAAACAACGCAAACAGCGCACAACAAACATCAATGGAGCGTCTAGCTTCAGGTTCTAAAATCAACAGCGCAAAAGATGATGCTGCAGGCCTACAAATCTCGAACCGTTTGAACGTTCAGAGCCGTGGTCTTGATGTTGCTGTACGTAACGCGAACGACGGTATCTCTATTGCACAAACTGCTGAAGGTGCAATGAACGAGACAACGAACATCCTGCAACGTATGCGTGATTTGTCTCTACAATCTTCAAACGGCTCAAACTCAAAATCTGAGCGTGTAGCGATTCAAGAAGAAGTAACAGCACTGAACGACGAACTAAACCGTATCGCGGAAACGACGTCTTTTGGTGGTAACAAGCTGCTTAACGGTACTCACGGAACTAAGTCATTCCAAATCGGTGCGGATAACGGTGAAGCGGTAATGCTTCAACTGAAAGACATGCGCTCTGATAACGCTCAGATGGGTGGTAAGAGCTACCAAACTGAGAACGCGAAAGACAAAGATTGGAACGTTCAAGCTGGCTCTAACGACCTAAAATTGTCTTTCACTGACAACTTTGGTCAAGCACAAGAAATCGACATCAGCGCTAAAGCGGGTGACGACATCGAAGAGCTAGCAACTTACATCAACGGTCAACAAGATTCTGTTAAAGCGTCTGTTACTGAAGACGGCAAGCTACAAATGTTCACAGGCAACAACAAAGTGAGCGGCGATGTGTCTTTCTCTGGCGGTCTTGCTGGTGAGCTAGGTATTCAAGCAGCTAAAGACGTAACGGTTGATACTATTGACGTAACATCTGTTGGCGGTGCGCAAGAGTCTGTAGCAGTCATCGATGCGGCACTTAAGTACGTAGACAGCCACCGTGCTGAGCTAGGTGCTTTCCAAAACCGTTTCGACCACGCTATCAGCAACTTAGACAACATTAACGAAAACGTTAATGCATCTAAGAGCCGAATTAAAGATACCGACTTCGCGAAAGAAACGACTCAGATGACTAAGTCTCAGATCCTTTCTCAAGCTTCAAGCTCGATTCTTGCTCAAGCGAAGCAAGCTCCGAACTCGGCACTTAGCCTACTAGGTTAATCGATTAAAAAGCCACGTTGACCAAAAGTGTTGACGTAAGGCCTCCACAAATTAGCTCGTGGTGAGAGATGAGCGCTAAACAGACCCAGCTTCGGCTGGGTTTTTTATTGCCTGCTATTTGGCAAAGTGGAGAATTTGGGATAGTGGTAAAGGCAAGAAGCGAGATTCCCTATCACGTTCGTTCCTCACTGTAGGGAATGACAGGAATTGGGAAATGATGATTTCCTCGCTTACTACATCGAAGCAGTCTTTCGTCATCCCAGAATCGAGTAGAACGAGATATCAGGGATCTCTTTTGGTTTAATATTCAACACCACGCTCATTAACTTAAATAATGGGGCAACTTTAGCGAATGTCGCCCTATTAATTGAAGCCCGATCACACTTTCCTTTGTTGTTGAAAAGAATATGAAAAAAAGCGCATTTTTTATTAAAGCTTCTAATTAAGGGGCCGTTAAAGGGATTGAGAGAAATGATATGTACCAATGTAAGGTGAGAGAGACACTGGTGCATAAACAAAATTGACATGTATTTGTGTGAGGTGAGAGTCACACAAATACATTAAAAAATGCCTAAAGGAGATCAACTATGGCGATTAATGTAAGCACAAATGTGTCTGCAATGACGGCTCAGCGCTACCTAAATAGCGCGGCTGAAGGTACTCAAAAATCAATGGAGCGTTTGTCTTCTGGCTATAAAATCAATAGCGCAAAAGATGATGCTGCAGGCCTACAAATCTCTAACCGCTTAACGTCGCAAAGTCGTGGCCTAGATATGGCTGTAAAAAACGCGAATGACGGTATCTCTATTGCACAGACTGCTGAAGGTGCAATGAATGAGTCAACCAACATTCTGCAACGTATGCGTGACCTTTCTCTTCAATCTTCAAACGGTTCGAACAGCAAATCTGAACGTGTTGCGATCCAAGAAGAAGTCTCTGCTCTAAACACAGAACTTAACCGTATTGCTGAAACGACCTCTTTTGGTGGTAACAAGCTTCTTAACGGTACTTACGGCAGCCAATCTTTCCAAATCGGTGCTGACTCTGGTGAAGCAGTAATGCTATCTATGAGCAACATGCGTACTGACACTCAAGACATGGGTGGCAAGAGCTACGGCGTTACAGAAGGCAAAGATGCTTCTTGGCGTGTAGGTGCAGGCGCTGACTTAACGATCAAATACAACGATAAGTTTGGTGAAGCGCAAGAGCTATCTATCTCTGCTAAAGAAGGCAACGATATCGAAGAGCTAGCAACTTACATCAACGGTCAAAGCCAAGACGTTAAGGCGTCTGTAGGCGAAGGCGGCAAACTGCAACTTTTCGCATCAAGCCAAAAAGTTGAGGGTGACGTTGAGTTCGGTGGCAGCCTTGCTGGTGAACTAGGTATCGGTGCTGGTAAAGACGTTACTGTTAACGACATCGACGTAACATCGGTTGCGGGTGCAAACGAAGCAGTATCTATCATTGATGGCGCTCTAAAATCTGTAGATAGCCAACGTGCTTCTCTTGGTGCTTTCCAAAATCGTTTTGACCACGCAATCAGCAACTTAGACAACATCAACGAAAACGTTAATGCATCTAAGAGCCGTATCAAAGATACCGATTACGCGAAAGAAACAACGGCAATGACGAAGTCTCAAATCCTACAACAGGCGAGTACTTCTATCCTAGCTCAAGCAAAACAATCACCATCAGCAGCTCTAAGCTTATTGGGCTAAACTTACTTCGGTAAGTAGCGGTAAACTCTACTCTGGGTAGAGTTTTACTGTATGGCTCATAAAGGAGGGAGGGAGAGTGTTATGGAAATATCATCCAACGCATCGAACATCCAGCCTTATGGCTCACCTAATGGCACTAAATTTGCAAGCGATGAAGGTAGTAGTGCGTCGAGCACTTCACGACTGAAAGAAGCAACACCTTATGACAAGGTAGAGAAATCGAAAGAGGAAGCTACCGAAGCGGCGATTCAATTAGCTCAACATAGACAAGAGCTTAATGATGAAGAACGAGTCAAGATGGTGGAGAAGGTAAACGAGTTTATCTCTTCTCTCAATAAGGGTGTTGCCTTTAAAGTCGATGAAGAGTCAGGTAGGGATGTGGTGACCATTTATGAGACCACAACTGGTGATATTATTCGCCAAATACCTGATGAAGAAATGCTTGAAATTCTAAGACGCCTAGCAGCCCAAAACTCGAATAGTCGAATATTTGAGGTGAAGGTTTAAGTCGTATTATTGAGGTGGTTTAATGAGTTTTGGCCCAATGGGGATTTCGTCTGGCATGGATATCAATTCTATGGTCAGCAAAATTGTTGATTCGGAGCGTGTACCTAAACAGCAACGAATCGACAATGAACGAACGCGAATCGATACCAGTATTAGTGCCTATGGAAGACTCAGAGAATCCCTTGATTCGATGAAAAACCTGATGACAAACTTTCGTCAGGAAAAAGCTTTCGCTGTGCGAACAGTGGAAAGTACCGATGAAGCGCTTGTCTCTGCAACCGCGACTACCGAAGCGATCGCTGGCAAATATGCCATCGATGTGTTGCAGCTTGCCCAAAGCCATAAAGTGGCTTCTGATGTGCTATCAGAAGACATGAAATTTGGCCCAGGTAAGCTGCAGGTTTCGCTTGGTGATGACAGCTTTGATGTACAAGTTGGCGATAGATCGAAACTGATCGATATCGTTCGAAGCATAAACGGTGCAGATAGCAACCCAGGCGTTCGTGCATCTGTTATCAATGATGTTGAAGGCCCGCGACTTATTGTTGCCTCGAACCAGTCCGGCTCCGATCAACAGATCAGCATTAACGTCGAATCTGATGCTGCCAATCCTCTCAAAAAACTCGAATACAAAACCCTGGAAGAGCGTGTTAAAGCGCTAGAGAAAGCGCGCCTTGCCGCTCAAGACGTTCTTGCTCTGACACCCGCAGGAAAAGCCGCACAACTTGTTGATGACGCGACTTCGAACGATGATCCTAATGCGAGTGAAACACTCGATGAAGACGGCAATGTCATCCCTGCATCCCAAACCGATTCTACCTCCGTTGCTGACGAAGATTCTCAAAGTCTTAGCTACGGCGAACAAGCCGCTGCCGACGGTCAAGCTGCCCTTGATGCAGCTAAAGCGGCAAAATCTGTCATGCCTGAAGACAATATTCCAGGTTGGACCGAAACTGCCTCTGGTACGCTTCTTGATTCTTACTACACGCCAGAACTAGAGCTTGATGAAAAAGCGATAGAGAAAGCACCCGATGTTCCGGGGTGGTCAAATGCTGCCTCAGGTACATTGACAGATTCCTATGTGACGCCAAAAGAAGCCCAGCAAAAGCTTGAGGCTGAACAAGCGCGTATCGAAGAAAAGATCTCACAAGAAAAAGCAGAGCTCGCTGAGAAAGTTCAAAAAGGCGAACTGACCGCTGAACAAGCCAAAAAAATTGAGCGTGCCAAACTCGATCCGGAAGAGCGTGAGCAATTAGAGAAGGTCGATAAAGCACAAGCTGACCTAGCTCAGGCTCAAGAGTCTTTCGATACCTACAGTGGTATGACGGAAGTTCAAGCCGGACAAGATTCAATGGTTGTCTTGGATGGCGTTGCACAGCTCTCAAGTAACAACAATGTGATTGAAGATGCGGTAGAAGGAATCGATATTACGGTAAAAGGAAAAACACCCAAAGATAAGCCGCCGGCAGAGATTGGTGTGGAGTACGACCGTAATAGTGTTCGCCAAGACATTGAAGCTTTTGTTAATTCTTACAATCAATTTTACCAAGTGTCTAAAAACTTGGCGGGCGTTGACCCTACGACCGGCCAAAAAGGGCCGCTGTCTGGCGACAGTACCGTGCGTAACGCTGACTCACGATTGAAAGGTGTGTTCTCATCAAGCATTGAAGGCGCGCCTGATAACCTAAAGTCTTTGACCGAGTTTGGTATCACGACTACAAGACAAGGTTCGTTAGAGATCAACTACGACATGCTCGACCGCCAACTGAACAACAACTTCGACAAGTTGGGCGAGTTCTTCGGTGGCAACAACGGTTTTGCTAAAAAAGTCGAAGATGCGATTCAAGGTATCACAGGTATCACAGGCTCGATTCGTACAAGAGAAAAGAGCTTAGTCGAACAAAACTACCGCTTAGCGGATGACCAAAGCGCGCTTGATCGACGCATGGATAGCTTGGAGAGCCGCACTCACTCTAAGTTTACTGCGATGCAAGACGCGACCAGTAAGATGCAATCTCAGCTTGGCAGTATGATGAATGCGTTGGGCTAATCGATGAATAGCCAGCTTCAAGAGCTTTGTGAACTAGATCAACTAATTATCTCTAAGCTCGAATTTAGTGAAATTAATGCTGAAGAAATAACGCAGCTTGTCGATAACAGAGAACAGTTATTGCAAAACGTGCTTCAATTAATCGACTCACACCCCGACGTTAAGCAAAGTTCTGAATGGTTTGAAGCCATTACCAGAACCAGAAAATTGGTCGAATTGATGCAGTCTGAGACGAGTAGAGTAGGTAAGACCCTACACAAATACCGTCACGGCGCTAAATCAGTTCAACAATACAAAAAGTTTTTATAGAAGAGGTTTACTATGCGCGGTTCTTTACAGGCATATAAAAAGGTATCAGTGGATAGTCAGCTAACAGCTGCCTCACCGCATAAAATTGTACAAATGCTAATGGCAGGTGCTATCGAGCGTCTGATTCAAGGCAAAGCGGCAATGCAAGCTGGCAACATTCCAGTGAAAGGTGAGCGACTTGGTAAGGCTCTAGATATCATTATTAGCCTACGTAGTTGCCTGTCTATGGACGATGGCGGTGACATTGCGAAAAACCTAGATCAACTTTATGAGTTCATGATCACGCAAATTTCTGCGGCAAATCACAAAAATGACCCACAGCCTATTGATGATGTTATCGATATTATCCGCGAAATTAAGAGCGCTTGGGACCAAATTCCGAATGAATATCACAACTTGACGTCTGCTGACGTAGGTATTTAAAGAAAAATTGCAGTTTTAACCAATCTCATATCCCTTAATTGGTTGGTTGCCTTATTTTTTTAATCAAATAAAATAGAAGCCATTAGATAGCCTAATGGCTTTTTTTCGTTGCTGATTTCCTAAATTTGTCCACGTAAAACATAATCATTGATACATATCTCTGTTTTATAGATTACGTCGCTCACCGTTTTTCTGCATCGCACCAAAATAAAGGCAATAATTCCTACTTATGCAAGGTTTGGCAAAACTGCTTGTCGTCGACGATAACGCTCAAGATCGTCACAATTTAAGCACAATATTAGAGTTTGTAGGAGAGAGCTGCGAAGTAATCAGCTCTGAACAAGCGCGCAAGGTTGACTGGTCACAACAGTGGGCCGGCTGCATCATTGGCTCAATTAAAGGTAAAGGCTTCAACGCATTACTGAATGAAAAGCTTGTTCACGCCAATCACATCCCACTATTAGTGATTGGCAAAAATAATCACCCGGTTGACGAGCTCACTAACTTTGTTGGTGAACTTGAACTTCCTCTTAACTACCCGCAATTAAGTGATGCATTAAGACACTGTAAAGACTTCTTAGGTCGCAAGGGTGTTCAAGTTGTCTCTTCGGCACGCAAAAACACACTGTTTCGTAGCCTAGTCGGTCAAAGTGCTGGCATTCAAGAAGTACGTCACTTAATTGAACAAGTCTCTTCGACAGAAGCGAATGTACTGATTCTTGGTGAATCAGGTACGGGCAAAGAAGTCGTAGCACGTAATATTCATTATCATTCTAAGCGTCGTTCTGGGCCTTTCGTGCCAGTGAACTGTGGTGCAATTCCGCCAGACTTATTGGAAAGCGAACTGTTCGGCCATGAGAAGGGCGCATTTACGGGGGCGATTACTGCACGTAAAGGCCGCTTTGAATTGGCTGAAGGTGGCACACTGTTTCTTGATGAGATTGGCGATATGCCAATGGCGATGCAGGTTAAGCTGCTACGCGTCTTACAAGAACGATGCTTTGAGCGCGTAGGTGGCAACAGCACCATTCAAGCTGACGTTCGTGTGATTGCGGCAACACACCGCAATCTTGAAGATATGATCGACGATGACTCGTTCCGTGAAGATCTTTACTACCGCTTGAATGTATTCCCGATTGAGATGCCAGCGCTGCAAGATCGCAAAGAAGACATTCCATTGTTGCTTCAAGAACTAATGACACGAATGGAAGCGGAAGGCAGCATGCCTATTTGCTTTACGCCTCGCGCGATTAACTCTTTGATGGAGCACTACTGGCCGGGCAACGTTCGTGAGTTAGCGAACCTAGTTGAGCGCATGGTTATCCTCTATCCAAATAGCTTGGTTGATGTAAACCATCTACCAACTAAGTATCGATACAGCGATATCCCTGAGTTCCAGCCTGAGTTTAATAGCTTTGTGTCTGAAGAAGAGCAAGAGCGTGATGCACTGGCTGATTTGTTCTCAGAAGATTTCAGCTTTGATCAGCAAGATGATATCGCTGACAACGCAAATGCACCTCAAGAGTTACCACCAGAAGGGGTAAATCTGAAAGAGCTGCTTGCGGATATGGAAGTGAATATGATCAACCAAGCTTTGGAAGCGCAGGGCGGTATTGTTGCTCGTGCGGCTGACATGCTTGGAATGCGCAGAACCACTTTGGTTGAAAAAATGCGTAAATATAACTTGCAGCGTTAGTGTCCAGTTTTATACGAAAGTGAAAACTAGCACGCACATTTTAGCTATTTCCTAACGCTAGCTAAGTGAACTGATAAACCATAGTCGAGTTGTTGCTTGCTTAACTATGTGATAAATATAGCAAATAGCCTGATCCGTGTTTTACGTGTCAGGCTGTTTTAGTATTTGAGGCAAATTTTTGACATGCACGTATCTAACGAACCAGAAAATCAATCACACCTAGATTCTGTCGAACAGCAGGTTGAGCGCTATAAGCAAGTGCTCGATGTGATGCCAGCAGGGGTCATCTTGTTAGATACACATGGCGAAGTGAGAGAAGCCAACCCAGAAGCGCACCGTATTCTTGGGGTTGAGCTCGTAGGCGAGAAGTGGTTTTCGGTCATTCAAAGTGCTTTTGACCCTAAAGACGATGATGGACATGAGATCTCATTGAAGAACGGACGAAAAGTACGTTTGGCGATTTCAGCTTCAACCACGGGTCAACTTATCTTGATTACCGATCTGACAGAAACTCGTCTTCTTCAGTCTCGTGTGAGTGATCTTCAACGCTTATCGTCGTTAGGCAGAATGGTAGCCTCGCTTGCCCATCAGGTTCGTACTCCGCTTTCTAGTGCGATGTTGTATGCTTCCAACCTTGCCGCGCCAAATCTACCACCGGCAACAAAGACACGTTTTCAATCTAAGCTTATGGATAGATTGCATGACCTAGAGAAGCAAGTGAATGACATGCTGTTGTTTGCCAAAGGCGGCGACAACAAGGTGGTTAAGCCATTTACTGTCGCTGAATTGATAACCGAATTTCACCCTATGGTGGAAGCGGCACTAAAATCCAACCAGATTGACTATTGTCAGGAAGTTGAAGGCGAAGAGACTCAAATGTTTGGCAACGCCAACGCCATCGCGTCAGCGTTAAGTAATCTGGTTTTGAACGCGGTTCAAATTGCTGGCAAGGAATCGCAGATTGATGTGTTTTTTAGACCAGTAAACGGCGAGCTTAAGATATCAGTACAAGACAGTGGCCCCGGCGTACCGAAAGAGCTTCAAGGTAAAATTATGGAACCATTCTTTACCACTCGCTCTCAAGGGACTGGCTTAGGCTTAGCGGTTGTACAAATGGTATGTCGAGCGCATGAAGGCCGACTGGAATTGATCTCAGAAGAAGGTGATGGCGCATGTTTTACTATGTGCTTACCGTTAGAAAGAAGCGCTTCTACTGAAGACTAATAAGTTTTAACTGAATTTACACTGGAGAATCCTATGGCTCAAAGCAAAGTGTTAATCGTCGAAGATGATGAAGGTCTACGCGAAGCCCTTGTCGACACTCTCGCGCTGGCTGGCTATGAATGGCTGGAAGCGGATAGTGCGGAAGATGCTCTGGTCAAATTAAAATCCAACTCCGTTGATATTGTTGTGTCTGATGTTCAAATGGCAGGCATGGGCGGTTTGGCGCTACTGAGAAACATCAAGCAGCACTGGCCGAACTTACCAGTGTTGTTGATGACAGCTTACGCCAACATCGAAGACGCCGTTGCAGCAATGAAAGAGGGCGCGATCGATTACATGGCGAAGCCATTTGCGCCTGAAGTATTGTTAAACATGGTGAGCCGCTATGCTCCCGTAAAATCGGACGACAATGGTGATGCCATTGTTGCCGATGAAAAAAGCATTAAGCTAATGATGCTGGCTGATAAAGTTGCGAAAACAGATGCTAATGTCATGGTTCTTGGGCCTAGTGGTTCAGGTAAAGAAGTGATGTCTCGTTATATTCACAACGCATCTAGTCGTAAAGATGGTCCGTTTGTCGCGATCAACTGTGCAGCAATCCCAGACAATATGTTGGAAGCGACCCTGTTTGGTTACGAGAAAGGCGCATTTACTGGCGCTATTCAAGCTTGTCCGGGTAAGTTCGAACAAGCGCAAGGCGGCACGATTTTGTTGGATGAGATCAGTGAAATGGATCTTAGCCTTCAAGCCAAACTACTGCGTGTCTTACAAGAGCGCGAGGTTGAGCGTTTAGGTAGTCGTAAGAGCATCAAGTTAGATGTTCGTGTGTTAGCGACCAGTAACCGAGATCTCAAACAGTATGTTTCTGAAGGGAATTTCCGTGAAGACTTGTATTACCGACTGAATGTATTCCCAATTTCTTGGCCACCACTGTGTGAGCGTAAAGGCGATATTGAGCCTTTAGCCAAGCACTTAGTTGAGCGCCACTGCACCAAACTTGGCATGCCAGTGCCAGTGATGTCAGCGCAAGCGATCAGCAAACTCGTCAATTATCCGTGGCCAGGCAATGTTCGTGAATTAGACAATGTGGTACAGCGTGCGTTAATCTTAAGCGAGCAAGAGAATATCTCTGGTGAGCACATTCTGCTTGAAGGTGTCGATTGGCAAGATGCAAGCAGCCTACAACAAATCGTTGAAGGTAATGACGTTGCGGCGCCAGACATTAAGCCGATTGCTGAAGCAAATCCAATCAGTAAAGTGGCGGCTAGCAGTGAAGGGCTCGGTAATGAGCTTAGAGATCAAGAGTATGCGATCATTCTTGAAACCTTGATCGCGTGCAATGGTCGACGCAAAGATATGGCGGAAAAACTGGGCATTAGCCCTCGTACATTGCGTTATAAGTTGGCGAAAATGCGCGATGCTGGAATAGATATCCCAAACTGAGGATAGATTAGTAGTGTCAGCTTTCTGACTAGTGTAATACGATATCTAGTCAATTTAATGTGTGGCACGCTAATTGCTCTGTCAATAATACAGCTAAATAGATAGTCATAATTTTGACTCCTGAGGTAGTAGATGAGAATAGATGGTTTACAAGGCGAAATGCAGGCAATGATGGTCGAAGCTGCCAGCGCGCGTCCCGCAGCAACGGGGCAAGCGGTCGGTGCAGATTTTGGCAACATGCTGACTAATGCCATCAATAATGTGAACTCATTACAGAAGACCTCAGGTGATCTTCAAGCTCGTTTTGATAGCGGTGACCAAAGCGTGTCTCTATCAGACGTGATGATTGCTCGAAATAAATCTAGTGTGGCTTTTGAGGCGACGATCCAAATTAGAAATAAATTGGTCGAATCGTACAAAGAGCTGATGAACATGCCGGTATAAGTTAGGTAGTTAAATAGTGGCAGATAATAGTCAAACAACAGATTTAACCGTGAGCGATAGCAACGACCACGCACTTATTGCAGGCTCTGAGCTAGACGGCGAAGGGCAGAATCCCGATCTAGGTGAACGCAGTTCATCGAAGTTCGATATGGCCGTAGGTGACCTCGATTTACTTCGTCAGGTCGTCCTAGTCCTTTCTATCTCTATCTGTGTAGCGCTGATTGTGATGCTGTTTTTCTGGGTTAAAGAGCCAGAAATGCGTCCATTAGGGGCCTACGAAACAGAAGAATTAATCCCGGTTCTTGATTACTTAGATCTGCAAAAGATCGAGTACTCTCTTGAAGGCAATACCATCTCTGTTCCTGCCAGCGAGTACAACTCGTTGAAGTTGAATATGGTTCGAGCGGGTTTGAACCAAGAGCGAAACGCGGGTGATGACATCCTCATGCAAGACATGGGCTTCGGTGTATCACAACGTTTAGAGCAAGAGCGCCTTAAGCTAAGCCGAGAAAGACAGCTTGCGAAAGCCATTGAGCAGATGAAACAAGTACGTAAAGCGCAGGTTTTGTTAGCCTTGCCGAAGCAAAGCGTTTTCGTGCGTCATAACCAAGAAGCCTCTGCTTCTGTATTCCTAACTCTAAAAACAGGTACTAACCTCAAGCAGCAAGAAGTCGATTCTGTTGTGGATATGGTGGCGAGTGCCGTTCCGGGGATGAAAACTTCACGCATTACCGTAACCGATCAACACGGTCGACTTCTGAGTTCAGGTTCTCAAGACCCGATGTCAGCGGCACGTCGTAAAGAACACGAGTTAGAGCGTAACCAAGAGCAAGCGCTGCGTGAGAAAATTGACTCTATCCTGATTCCGATTCTTGGGTTTGGTAACTATACCGCTCAGGTTGATATTCAGCTTGACTTCAGTGCTGTGGAGCAAACGAGAAAGCGTTTTGACCCGAACACGCCAGCAACACGAAGCGAATACACATTAGAAGATTATAACAACGGCAATACTGTGGCTGGCATTCCGGGCGCGTTGAGTAATCAGCCTCCGGCAGATGCTTCAATCCCGCAAGACGTTGCTCAGATGAAAGATGGTGCTCTGACAGGCCAAGGTTCGGTTCACAAAGAAGCGACCCGAAACTTCGAGCTAGACACAACCATCAGTCACGAGCGTAAACAGACTGGTACGGTGAACCGTCAAACAGTTTCTGTCGCGATTAAAGATCGTCAATCGTTGAACCCAGATACAGGTGAAGTTGTTCACACTCCAATACCTGCAAGCGAAATCAATGCAATTCGCCAAGTGCTGATTGGTACGGTGGGCTTTGACGAAACGCGTGGTGATTTGCTCAACGTATTAAGCATGCAGTTCGCACCTCAAGTAACTGATGTTGTCGCTGATGTGCCGATTTGGGAGCATCCAAACTTCAATGATTGGGTTCGTTGGTTTGCGAGTGCGCTGGTTATTATTGTGGTGGTATTAGTCCTTGTTCGCCCTGCAATGAAGAAACTGCTTAACCCAGCCGCTGATAACGACGATCAAATGTACGGCCCTGATGGTATGCCAATTGGTGTCGACGGCGAAACCAGCCTAATTGGCGGTGATATTGAAGGTGGTGAGCTGTTTGAATTTGGTTCAAGCATAGACTTACCTAACCTGCACAAAGACGAGGACGTGCTCAAAGCAGTACGTGCACTTGTAGCGAATGAACCAGAGCTAGCAGCTCAAGTAGTTAAGAATTGGATGACAGATGGCTAACGAAATTGTTCCACAACAAGCTGAAGGCGGTGATGTGCTTGATGTCGCGAGTGTGGATATCGCCTCAATCTCAGGTGATGAGCGCGCTGCGATCTTGTTGTTAAGTTTAAACGAAGAAGATGCGGCGGGTATTATTCGTCACCTAGAACCTAAACAGGTTCAACGTGTGGGTAGTGCGATGGCTCGTGCAACGGATTTATCACAAGAAAAGGTAGGCGCAGTGCACCGTGCTTTCTTGGATGATATTCAGAAGTACACCAACATTGGTATGGGCAGCGAAGACTTCATGCGTAATGCGCTGGTGGCTGCTCTGGGTGAAGACAAGGCGAATAACCTTGTTGATCAAATCCTTCTGGGAACCGGCTCTAAAGGTTTGGATTCTCTTAAGTGGATGGATCCTCGTCAGGTGGCGAGCATCATCATCAACGAACACCCGCAGATTCAAACGATTGTATTGTCGTACCTCGATGCTGATCAGTCAGCAGAGATATTGTCTCAGTTCCCAGAGCGTGTTCGTCTGGATCTGATGATGCGTATTGCTAACCTTGAAGAAGTTCAACCTTCAGCACTTGCTGAACTGAACGAAATCATGGAGAAACAGTTTGCGGGTCAAGCCGGTGCTCAAGCAGCCAAAATTGGTGGCCTGAAAGCTGCGGCTGAGATCATGAACTACATGGACAACAACGTTGAAGGTGTCTTGATGGATCAAATCCGCGATCAAGACGAAGACATGGCAACTCAGATTCAAGATCTTATGTTTGTCTTTGAAAACCTTATTGAAGTTGATGACCAAGGTGTTCAACGACTGCTGCGTGATGTTCCGCAAGACATTCTACAGAAGGCGCTTAAAGGTGCTGATGAAGGTCTGCGTGAGAAGATCTTCAAGAACATGTCTAAACGTGCTGCCGATATGATGAGAGACGATATTGAGGCGATGCCGCCAGTGAAAGTCTCTGATGTAGAAGCGGCTCAGAAAGAGATTTTGGGTATTGCGAGGAAAATGGCCGACAGTGGCGAGATTATGCTGTCTGGTGGCGCCGACGAGTTCCTTTAATACAGAAACCTCAAAAGCCCCACACCGTTGGGGCTTTTCTTTATCCAATCTCGAACCACAGATTAATTAAGTTTAACTGCTTGAATTTACAATGCAGTTTGACTCACTCATAGATAGGTACTGATATGTCAGGTGATAGAAAACGCGGCTTCCTTCGCCCTGAAGAAGATAATACGGTTGCCCAACCTCAGAAATGGGGGCTGCCTGACTACACCTCTGATGTGAGTAAACAAGCCAAAGAAACGGCGTTTAACTACGATCCGGGTTGGATGCCTACGGTAGAAGAAGCCATTGAAGATGAAGAGCTTGTTCTGACTGAAGAGCAAATCGAACTGATTAAGCAGGGCGCTTATCAAGAAGGCCTGCATCAAGGCCAAGAAGCGGGCTTCAAACAGGGCTACGAAAAGGGCAAAGAAGAAGGTTTTGTCGCAGGTCATGCTGAAGGCAATGAAGCCGGTAAGCTTGAAGGCGTGACGGCTGGTCAAGAATATATCCAACAACAAGTCGCCATCTTTATGGGACTCGCGAACCAGTTTGCTCAACCTTTGGAGCTAATGAATGCTCAGGTTGAGAAGCAACTTGTCGACATGGTGTTAACCATGGTCAAAGAAGTGGTTCACGTTGAAGTTCAAACCAACCCACAAATCATCTTAGATACTGTGAAAGAGTCGGTCGAGTCACTGCCAATCTCTGGTCACGCGATTACCTTGAAGCTTAATCCTGAAGACGTTGCAATTATTCGCTCTGCGTATGGTGAAACCGAATTGGACTGCCGTAATTGGACGTTAGTAGCCGAGCCTGCACTCAACTGTGGTGATGTCCAAATTGAAGCGGGCGAATCGAGCGTGAATTATCGAATGGAAGAGCGCGTGAAGAACGTGATTCAAAGCTTCTGCGGCGCTAATCGTCATCAAGGCCATGTGTAATGCTTGAGTTAGCAAATCGTCTCAGCCAATACAAAATCGAAGGGCTAAAGTCACGACCCGTTGCCTCCGGTAAATTGGTGCGTGTTGTCGGCTTAACCCTTGAGGCAACAGGCTGTAAAGCGCCGATTGGTAGCTTGTGCTTGGTTGAGACCATGTCTGGTCAGATGGAAGCCGAAGTGGTTGGCTTCTCTGGCGATAACCTATTTTTAATGCCAAGCGAACAAATCACAGGGATCTTACCCGGTGCTCGAGTTACACCAATGACCTCTGAAAGTGGCATTCCTGTCGGGATGGAACTGCTTGGTCGTGTCATTGACGGTGTCGGTAATCCTCTAGATGGACTTGGCCCAATCTATACCGAGCAACGCGCTTCGTTTAATGCAGAGCCTATTAACCCGTTAGCACGTAAACCAATCTCCGAGCCGCTTGATGTTGGCTTAAAGGCGATTAACGGCTTGCTGACCGTAGGTAAAGGGCAGCGTATTGGTCTATTTGCGGGTTCTGGTGTCGGTAAATCCGTAACACTAGGCATGATGACCAGAGGTACAACTGCGCAAGTGGTTGTAGTTGGTCTTATCGGTGAACGTGGACGTGAAGTAAAAGAATTTATCGAAGAGATTCTCGGTGAAGACGGTCGTAAACGGTCGGTGGTCGTTGCGGCTCCTGCAGATTCATCACCTTTGATGCGATTGAAAGGCTGTCAAACGGCACTGACGGTAGCGGAATACTTCCGTGACCAAGGTTTAGATGTTCTGCTATTGATGGATTCACTGACTCGTTTTGCACAGGCTCAGCGTGAAATTGCCCTGTCTGTTGGCGAGCCGCCTGCAACCAAAGGTTATCCGCCTTCTGTTTTTGCTAAGCTTCCAGCGCTGGTGGAGCGTGCAGGTAACGGCAACGATGAACAAGGTTCAATCACTGCTTTCTTTACCGTGTTAACCGAAGGTGATGACTTACAAGATCCGATTGCCGATGCATCGCGAGCGATTCTTGATGGCCACGTTGTGTTATCACGTGAGATGGCAGATGCGGGTCATTACCCTGCGATCGACGTTGAGAAATCCGTCAGCCGTGTGATGCCTCAAATCACCACCGAAGAACATGTCTTGATGTCGAAAGCGGTCAGACAAGTGCTGTCTATTTGTCGCAAAAACCAAGACTTGGTATCGATTGGTGCTTACAAACCGGGTACTGACCCTGCGATTGATAGCGCCTTCACCTTGAAGCCGAAACTGGATGAATACTTACAGCAGAAGATGAAAGAAACGGTTCCTTACGACATGTGCGTCAACATGTTGAAGCATGTGTTGGGTGGCTAATGATGAATAAGGTTAGTCATGGATAACGCATTAGAGTTTCTTCTCGATCAAGCGAAAGACCAAGAAAACCAAGCCGTATTAGCGCTGAATAAAGCCAATGCAGAGCTGCAAGGTTACTACGAACAGGTCGCGCAGATTGAAAAGTATCGACTGGATTACTGTCAGCAATTGGTTGACCGTGGCAAGGCTGGGTTAACCGCCAGTCAATATGGTCACTTGAATCGCTTCTTAACCCAATTGGATGAAACGCTTTCTAAACAGAGGGAAGCAGAGCATCACTTTAAAAATCAGGTCGATAACTGCCAGAACTACTGGATGGAACTGCGTAAAAAACGCAAATCTTACGAGTGGTTGGTGGAGAAAAAGCAGAAAGAGAAAGCCAGATTGCAAGATCAAAGAGAACAAAAGCAGATGGATGAGTTCTCAACGCTGTTGTATAGCCGAAAGAAGATGTGATCCTAAGCCACGAATGACATCGGTGATATCTGCTAGATTGTACTATCGAAACTTATAGGCATGTTTCTTGCTCCGTTTTATATAAAATTGCGCCTTTTGCCTGCCTAAGGTATGAAAAGCGCCCGACTTTCTTTTTGTTGCCGATTTTGTGGCAGCAAAGCTAGTAGATAGAGTTTGTATATATGAATGTTAGTCCTTCCTCAAATTCAGCGATCAACAAAACGTCATCGTTTTTGGAAACCGGTTCTGCCGCTTCAAAGGTAGAAGAAACCGGCGATTCAAAAGGTTTTTTTGAGTCGTTTAAAGAAGCGCTCGGCTTTGAAGAAAGTGACAGCAAGGCTGCAGTAAAAGACGCAGAAAGTGCTTCAAAATCTGAAGGCAAACAAACCTCTTCTGAAGGTGATACGTCTTCTGAAAAGGCTAACAGTGAGTCGGCGGGGAAAACGCAAGGCGATTTAGCTGAATCAAAGAGCACAGATGCGACTAGCGAGTCTCAAGCCAAACAAGCTGCTACAACAGTAGGCGCTGAAAAGGTGTCTGTTGAAGATGCGAAGACCAATAAGTCAGGTGTTGAACAAACGGCTGAATTAGATTCGCAGTCGAAAGACAAAGCCTCATCGAACATGGCGGGTGACGATACCTCTGCTGAGAAAGCTCAATCCCAAGGTGAACAACTTCAAGTAGCTTCTGCTGGTCAACATTCAAAAGATCAAACTGCAGAATTAAAAGCCAAGGATGCTTCTCAGGCCAACGCAGCGATGAGCGAAGGCAATAAATTACTTGGTCAGTTGGATGAGGCAAATAAAACGCTTAATAAGACACCGAACGGCAAAGGCTTGCCTCAGCAAGCCCAGATAGACCAAGTTCAAAGTAATATCACGGGTGCTCCTATTGCAGGAGCCTCCGTTGCGGGTCTGGCGACACAACAAAATAATACGGCAAACACAGAAAGCGCTCTTGAAGTGGACTCTGAAATTGCGGTGCTTACTGGCGGTAAAGGTGTTTCTCAGCTGACTGATGATGAAATCCGACAGCTAATGGACAAAGGCGTGACCCCTGAGCAGATCGAAGCAAGCATGAGCCGAGAGCTGAACCAGAAAAATGCGGCTAGCGCAGTTGTTACCGATCAAAGCCAAACACTCTCACCAGCTGAACTCGAGCTAGCGAAACAGGTTGATGCTCATACTAAAGCGCTGAACCAATTGAATGCTCAGATTGAATCAGAGCAGTCTGTTGTGGACGGTTTGCTACAAAAGCAACAAAGCGGCGCTAAGTTAACGGTTGATGAGCAAGCTGCCTTAGCTAAAGCTACCTCTAATATAGAAGTGTTGAATCAACAACTAGCCAATGTTCAACAGCAAGCTACTGCTTTACTAAGCCAAGCCCCGAATGCGAGTGGCACCTCAGGCAACCCAACCGCGATTGATTGGGATAACGCAGATTCGAATGAAGCTAAGGCTATAGCAGGGGTAGCATCGACAGCAGCTGTTGCGACCGCTGCTCAGCAAGCGACATCACAGGCCTCGTCTCAAGCTGCCGCCAATGCTGTTTCAGACAAGGCGACAATGCTGCACGCCAATAATGCGCACGCGGCCCAACAGGCTGCGGCTCAACAAGTTAACCTTGCTTCACCTCAACAAGCTACGTTAGACCCCGCTTTAACTGCGCAAGGGGTGGCGATGAATGCAGCACCTGCCGCGACCAAAGCAGGCTCAACGGACATGTTACTTAAAGCTGGAGCCGGAGCAGCGGCACTGTCTGGTCTTGGAAAAGCGGGTGCTAAAGAAGACTCTAAAGATTCGACATTTGCTCAACAGATTGCTTCTGCAGCGGGTATTCAAGGCGCTGCAACTGCGGGTTCTGCGCCAACCCGAGCTGAGATTCAAGCTGCTCAACAAGCACCTTTGCAGCTGACTAAAGAACTCGCGAACGAGCAGGTCGCGGAAAAAGTGCAAATGATGATGTCTAAGAACCTTAAGAACTTAGATATCCGCCTCGACCCACCAGAGTTGGGGCAAATGAAGATTCGAATGACCATGAATAATGATGTGGCAAGCGTTCATTTCACAGTGAACAGCCAACAGGCGAGGGATGTGATAGAACAAACCCTACCTCGTTTAAGAGAGATGCTTGCTCAGCAAGGTATGCAGCTTGCTGATTCGTCTGTTCAACAACAGAATTCAGGCCAAGGGCAAGATAGATACAACAATGGTGAGCAACAATCCGGCTCTAACCGCACAAATGATGCTCAAGGTGATGAAAACCTTGATAGCGGCAGCAATCTTGAATTGAATGTCGCATCAAAGCGTGATGGAATTAGTTATTATGCCTAATATCAGGCCTATAGCAGCTCGTTAGTGGAAGTAACAGGAAGTTAAAGAACAGTATGAACGCAGAACTAGATCCAGCTAAAAAGAAAAGTAAGCTCCTCATTATCATAATTGCCGTAGTCGTTTTACTGCTTGGCGTTGGTGGTGCACTGTTCTTTTTCCTAAGCTCAGATGATGGTGCTTCTGAATCTCAGTCTCAACCCGCAAATGCTGTGGTCGCTGCTGAGCCTGTTATGTATGTTAATATTCCTCAGCCTTTCTTGTTCAATGTGACCGGTGATAAAAAAGATCGCCTAGTCCAGATAAAAGCACAGCTGATGGTACGCGGCAGTAAGAATGAAGACCTCGCGCGTTACCACTCTCCACTTGTCGAAAGCACACTGCTAGCAACGTTCGCTTCGGCAACGGTTGACCAACTGCGTTCCCCAACAGGGCGAGTTGAACTGCGTGACAAGGCGACTGAAGATATTAAAGCCAGTCTGTCTCAAGCTGTTGGCCAGCCTGTGATTGAAAAAGTGCTATTCACTGACTTCGTAATTCAATAGGTAATTTGTGACCGATTTATTAAGCCAAGACGAAATTGATGCGCTGTTACACGGCGTTGATGATGTTGAAGAAGTTGAAGATGTCTTAGAAACCGAAAATGACAACGCGGTCAATTTCGACTTCTCATCTCAAGATCGAATCGTCCGTGGTCGAATGCCGACCCTTGAACTTATTAACGAGCGCTTCGCACGTCATATGCGTATCAGCTTGTTTAATATGTTACGTAAAACGGCTGAAGTGTCGATCAACGGCGTACAGATGATGAAGTTTGGTGAGTACCAAAACACATTGTATGTACCCACAAGTTTAAACATGGTGCGTTTCCGTCCGTTAAAAGGTACGGCGCTGATCACCATGGAAGCACGTCTTGTTTTCATTCTCGTAGAGAACTTTTTTGGTGGTGATGGTCGCTTCCACGCCAAGATTGAAGGTCGTGAATTTACGCCGACTGAAAGACGTATTATCCAGCTGCTGCTGAAAATTGTTTTTGAAGATTACAAAGAAGCTTGGTCTCCAGTGATGGGGGTTGAATTTGAATACCTGGATTCTGAAGTGAACCCAAGTATGGCGAACATTGTGAGCCCAACAGAAGTGATCGTCGTGAGTTCGTTCCACATCGAGGTAGATGGCGGTGGTGGTGACTTCCACGTTGTAATGCCTTATTCAATGGTAGAACCGATCCGTGAATTACTGGATGCGGGTGTTCAATCAGATAAAATGGAAACCGACGTTCGTTGGAGCACAGCACTGCGTGATGAAATCATGGACGTGCCTGTTAACTTCCGTGTCAACCTTCTAGAGCAAGACATCTCCTTGCGCGACTTAATGGAGTTGCGCCCAGGTGATGTGATTCCAATGAATATGCCTGAACACGCGACCATGTTTGTTGAAGAACTGCCGACGTACCGTGTGAAAATGGGTCGTTCGGGTGAAAAGCTCGCGGTGCAGATTTCTGAAAAAATTCAAAGACCACATGTGGTCAAAACTGATCTCGCCTTTCTAGGCAAAGACTTAATGTCTGAGCTAGAAAATAGCGATGATGACGAATAGCAAAATAGATAAAAGTATAGGAATTGGTAATGGAACCTAGTGAAGATCAAAAGCTAGCAGACGAATGGGCTGCAGCACTTGGTGAAGACCCTTCAGCGCCGTCAATTGATGTTGATGATGTGCTCGCGGCACCACTTGATGAGCTAACCGATTCATCGTCTCCGATTTCTGAAGATGAGCGTCGTAAGCTGGATACCATTATGGATATCCCAGTGACCATTTCGATGGAAGTGGGTCGCTCTCAGATCAGTATTCGTAACCTACTTCAATTGAACCAAGGTTCGGTTGTTGAGCTTGATCGAATTGCCGGTGAGTCACTGGATGTGATGGTAAACGGTACCTTGATTGCTCACGGTGAAGTGGTTGTAGTAAACGACAAGTTTGGTATCCGTTTGACTGACGTAATTAGCCAAACAGAACGAATTAAGAAGCTGCGTTAATGAGCCTTTTGTCTCAAAGACTAGCGGGCTCTTCTCTCGGAATGACAGGGTTGTTACGAGGAACCTTGGGAGTTGGGCTATTAACTGCTCCTTCCATCGCTTTTGCTGCAACGCCGCCTTCTCTTGATTTAGCGACCACCTTTGGGTCGCTAATTTTCGTTATAGCCTTCATCTTATTTATTGCTTGGCTACTGAAACGAATGCAAGTGCCAGCGATGTCCAATCAGCAAGGTTTGGCTATTGTTAGGCAAATCCCAGTGGGCACAAAAGAGCGCATCGCTATCGTGCAAGCGGGTGATGAGCAGTTCTTAGTGGGCATTACCACACAATCTATTCAGCTGATCTCTAAGCTTGATAAACCTCTTACTCAGGAGATGCTGGAAAAAAGTACATTCTCAAGTCAGCTTTCCCAGCTCATGAAAAAAGATGCAAACAAATAACGGACTTTTGAACTCATCTTACTTTTGCCAAGCCGGATTTTTCCGCGCGGTGAAAGTGCTGCTGGTTCAGCTTACTCTTCTCTGTACCCTGGTATTCAGTGTGTCGGTATTCGCACAGGCTGAAGACGGCACTGTAATCCCTGCCAACACCGCGGGTTCAGAGTCGGTCACCATCAGCACGATGGAACAAGACCAAGCCAAATCGACCACCATGACCACTGGCAGCTTGACGGGTAATGGGGGCGGCATTCCTGCTTTCACCATGACAACCAACGCCAATGGCGGCGAAGACTACTCGATCAACCTGCAAATTCTGGCGTTAATGACCATGCTCGGCTTCTTGCCTGCAATGGTGATATTGATGACCTCGTTCACCCGTATTGTGGTGGTGATGTCTATCTTGCGTCAGGCGATGGGTTTGCAACAAACGCCTTCCAACCAAGTGATTATTGGTATCGCGATATTCTTGACCTTTTTCATCATGTCACCCGTGATCAATCAGGTTAACGAGCAAGCGGTTCAACCCTATTTGAATGAACAGATATCGGCGCGACAGGCATTTGATGTTGCCCAAGGCCCGATTAAGTCCTTCATGCTGAAACAGACCCGAATTAAAGATCTAGAGACCTTTGTTGAGATCTCTGGTGCGGAAGTGACCGACCCTGAAGATGTTTCGATGGCCGTTCTGATCCCAGCGTTTATCACATCGGAATTGAAAACGGCTTTCCAGATAGGCTTTATGCTGTTCTTGCCGTTTCTGATCATCGACTTGGTGGTAGCGTCGGTATTGATGGCGATGGGTATGATGATGTTGTCACCGATGATTGTATCCTTGCCGTTTAAGTTGATGCTGTTCGTTCTTGTTGATGGTTGGAACTTAATACTCTCCACACTCGCCGGCAGTTTTGCCTTGTAGCTGGGGGAAATCATGAATCCTGAAATATTCGTAGAGTTGTTCCGAGACGCACTTTGGATGGTATTAATCATGGTCTGCGCCATTATTATTCCTAGCCTGCTGATCGGTTTGGTCGTGGCTATCTTCCAAGCGGCGACCTCTATCAACGAACAAACATTGAGTTTCCTGCCGCGTTTGATCGTGACCTTATTGGCCTTGATGCTGTTTGCACACTGGATGACTCAGATGATGATGGAGTTCTTTTTTGAACTCATCGAACGCTTGCCTCAAGTTCTGTATTAAATCGATATGGAATACCCAACGAGCCTTGTACTAGAGTGGTTAGCCAATTATTTTTGGCCCTACACTCGCATCTCAGCCATGCTGATGGTGATGACGGTCACCGGCGCACGCTTTGTGTCGCCGCGTATTCGTCTGTATTTAGGTTTGGCGATTACCTTCGCAGTGATGCCTGCGATTCCCGCTGTTCCGAAAGAGATTGAGCTGCTCTCTTTCCGAGGTTTCCTAACCGTCTTTGAGCAAATCGTGATTGGCGTGGCGATGGGCTTTGTCACTCAGTTCATGATTCAAACCTTCGTTATGCTCGGCCAGATACTCGGTATGCAATCGAGCTTGGGCTTCGCCTCTATGGTCGACCCTGCAAACGGTCAGAACACGCCAGTACTTGGACAGCTCTTTATGCTACTTGCGACCATGTTCTTCTTGGCGACCGATGGTCACTTGAAGATGTTGCAGCTAGTGGTATTCAGTTTTAAAACTTTACCGATTGGCAGTGGTTCTCTGACCTCTGTTGATTTTAGAGAACTCGCATTGTGGCTCGGCATCATGTTCAAAACGGCATTGGCTATGTCACTGTCGGGAATTATTGCGCTGCTGACGATTAACTTGTCGTTTGGTGTAATGACGCGTGCAGCACCTCAGCTAAACATCTTTTCTTTGGGTTTTGCATTTGCGCTACTCGTGGGTCTGTTACTTTGTTGGTACATCCTTGGCGGCTTGTATAGTCACTATGAGCTGTTCTGGATGCAAGGCGAGCAACAGATATGTCGTCTAATCCGGTTAGATTGCTAGGAGACTGAAATGGCAGAGTCAGACGGTCAAGAACGCACAGAAGACGCCACGCCCAGACGCTTGCAACAGGCCAAAGAGAAAGGGCAGGTTGCAAGGTCAAAAGAGCTAGCGTCAGCGTCGGTACTTATTGTCGGTGCGATTGCATTGATGTGGTTTGGCGAATCAATGGCGAAGGCTTTGTTCGAGGCCATGCAGCGTCTGTTCTCTTTAAGTCGCGACGAAATCTTTGACACCAATAAGCTGCTGGAAATCGCTGGTGGCGCACTGGTGAACTTGTTGTTTCCGCTGTTCTTAATTCTCATCACCTTGTTTGTTGCGGCTGTTATTGGCGCTGCAGGTGTAGGCGGGATTAACTTTTCGATGCAAGCTGCGATGCCCAAGGCGTCTAAGCTCAATCCTCTGAGTGGTATCAAGCGTATGTTTGGCCTACAAAGCTGGGTTGAACTGCTCAAATCTATTTTGAAAGTAGCCCTTGTGTCAGGCATGGCGATTTATCTAATTCAAGCTTCTCAACATGACTTAATGCAGCTGAGTATGGATGTGTATCCGCAGAACATTTTCCATGCCTTGGATATCTTGCTTAACTTCATTCTGTTGATCAGTTGTTCTCTGCTGATTGTGGTGGCTATCGATATCCCATTCCAGATCTGGCAACACGCCGATCAGTTGAAGATGACAAAGCAAGAAGTGAAAGACGAATTTAAAGACACTGAAGGTAAACCTGAGGTGAAAGGTCGAATTCGTATGTTGCAAAGGGAAGCGGCTCAGCGTCGAATGATGGCTGATGTACCTCAAGCGGACGTGATCGTCACTAACCCGGAGCACTTCTCGGTGGCTTTACGCTATAAGCAGAACCAAGATAAGGCGCCAATTGTGGTCGCCAAAGGTGTGGACCACATGGCGATGAAGATTCGTGAAATTGCCCGTGAAAATGACATCTATATTGTTCCAGCACCGCCATTGGCGAGGGCGCTTTATCACACAACAGAGCTCGAACAACAAATTCCTGACGGTCTGTTTACTGCAGTAGCCCAAGTACTCGCTTATGTTTTTCAACTGAAACAGTATCGAAAACGCGGGGGAGAGAGACCAAAACTGCAAGATTCTAATATGCCGATCCCACCTGATTTACGTCATTAGATCAATTGCTTGAGCTCAGCGTGATGAACCCTGATAATAGGGGAATAGTTATTGCTCTTTTCTAAGAGGCGATGGCGATAATTTGACGTAAGATGTTGGTACAGTGTTTGCTATATCAATTCCGAACATAATAACTGGTTCATGATAATCCCGTGTATTATCAACCTGTGTATTATTAAACATAGCAACATAGCTTAGACCTGAGCTTCAATACGCTTGGTGAGATAGCTACAACATAGCGAACCTGTCTAGATTTATGAAATTCACCCTGCCTTTTGCGGACAAGCTACCGAAAATCCCTAACCGTGCCATGCCTGCGATTGGTGCACCTGTTATGGTACTTGCAACGCTTGCTATGGTGGTGTTGCCCATTCCTGCGTTCTTGCTGGATATGTTCTTCACCTTCAACATTGCGCTGTCTATGGTTGTGTTACTGGTTTCGGTTTATACCCGCAGACCTTTGGATTTCGCCGCTTTCCCGACAGTCCTTCTGATTGCGACACTACTTCGATTAGCGTTGAACGTTGCTTCGACACGTGTGGTTCTACTGCATGGTCACGAAGGTGGCGATGCGGCTGGTAACGTAATTGAAGCCTTCGGTAACGTGGTTATCGGTGGTAACTACGCGGTCGGTTTAGTGGTGTTCTTGATTCTGATGATCATTAACTTCATGGTTGTAACCAAAGGTGCAGGCCGTATCTCGGAAGTAAGTGCGCGTTTCACCTTGGATGCGTTACCGGGTAAACAGATGGCAATCGATGCCGATTTGAACGCGGGGTTGATCGACCAAGATCAAGCACGTCTGCGACGTTTTGAAGTAACCAAAGAAGCTGATTTCTACGGTTCAATGGACGGTGCTTCTAAGTTTGTAAAAGGTGATGCGATCGCTGGTATCCTTATCTTATTCATCAACATCATTGGTGGCTTGAGCATTGGTATGGCTCAGTTTGACCTTGGTTTTGGCGAAGCAATCGAAATCTATACGCTACTGACTATCGGTGATGGTCTGGTTGCACAAATTCCATCGCTATTACTTTCTATCGCTGCCGCGATGATGGTAACGCGTCAAAATACCGATGAAGACATGGGGCAGCAGCTTGTCTTCCAAATGTTCGACAACCCAAAAGCCCTGATGATCACTGCCGCTATCCTTGGCATCATGGGTATTGTTCCTGGCATGCCGCACTTCTCATTCTTGAGCCTGGCTATTGTCGCGGGCGCGGGTGCGTATTACATCGATAAGAAACATAAGAAGAAGGCTCTGGAGCCAAATCTTCCCGCGGCAGTTGAAGCCAGCGGAGAAACTGGCTCGCAGAAAGAGCTTTCTTGGGATGATGTTCAGCCCGTTGATATCATTGGCCTAGAAGTAGGTTACCGCTTGATTCCACTGGTAGACAGAGACCAAGGCGGTGAACTACTAGAACGCGTTAAAGGCGTACGTAAGAAGCTGTCTCAAGACTTTGGCTTCTTGATTCCTGCGGTACATATCCGAGATAACCTAGAGCTGACGCCAAATAGCTATCGAATCACCTTGATGGGGGTTGCGGTAGGTGAGGCTGAGATTAAGCCAGATATGGAGCTCGCGATTAACCCGGGCCAAGTATATGGAATGATCGATGGCGAGCCGACGATCGACCCAGCATTTGGGTTAGAAGCGGTATGGATTCGTGAAGAGCAACGTGAACACGCACAAGCCCTCGGCTACACAGTTGTAGATTCATCGACCGTGTTAGCAACACACTTAAGTCAATTGCTCACCAACAACGCATCGCAGTTGATTGGTCACGAAGAAGTTCAGAACCTGCTTGAGATGCTTAGCCGTTCAACACCTAAATTGGTGGAAGGCTTTGTACCGGATCAGTTACCACTGGGTGTGGTTGTGAAAGTTCTGCAGAACCTACTCAATGAAGCTATTCCAATTCGTGATATTCGAACAATAGTCCAAACTTTGTCGGAGTATTCAGGTAAGAGTCAAGAACCTGACATACTAACAGCGGCTGTTCGTATCTCATTGAAACGACTAATTGTTCAGGAAATCAATGGTATAGAGCCAGAATTGCCTGTTATAACCTTGATTCCTGAGCTGGAACAAATCTTGCATCAAACCATGCAGGCATCCGGCGGAGAATCTGCTGGTATTGAACCTGGTTTAGCCGAACGTTTACAGACCTCCCTCAGCCATGCCACACAAGAGCAAGAGCTGAAAGGTGAGCCAGCGGTGTTACTGACCTCTGGTGTGTTGCGTTCTACTCTGGCTAAGTTCGTGAAAAACACGATCCCAAGCTTGAGAGTATTATCTTACCAAGAGATACCGGACGAAAAGCAGATACGCATAGTACAAGCTGTTGGTAATTAAGCCGCCTAATTAGAACGGACGATCGAATTGAAAATTAAACGATTTTTTGCAAAAGATATGCGAACTGCGCTGCTCCAAGTTAAAGAAGAACTTGGTTCGGAAGCGGTGATCATGTCTAACAAAAAGGTCGCAGGTGGCGTGGAAATTGTTGCCGCTATTGATGGCGAATCCAGCCCATCGACAGCGCCTCAGAGACTCAATAAACCTCAGCAGCCTGCACCAAGCCAATATACGCAGATGGCCGCTCCTGCAGCACCATCTGGACGTCGTCAACTAGACGATGACAAGGTTAGCCTTCAGTCGAATGCTGAAGGTGGTCGCTCAATGACTAAACGCTTTGCCAACATGCTTAAGCAGTACAGTCATGGTGCAGACGACGAGCCACAACATCGTGCTGAAAACGAAGATTCGTTGTCAGCCCTACTGAATCGCCAATCAGGCAACAGTCATTTGTCGCAAAATAATCAGCAATCGAGCGGTAACCTCGATTCTGCATTTGCTCGCGAAACGGGTTTATCCAAACTGATTGCTGAAGACCGTCGAGTCGAGCGCCCAGCTCCTCGTCTGGATCCTACTCGCTATGATCGTGGTCGTGAGAATAGTCAGTCCAAAGGTTCAGATACTGAAATGGAAACGATGCGCGAAGAGATGACCTCGATTCGTCGTCTTTTAGAACATCAAGTATCTGGATTAATGTGGCAAGAAGTTGAGCGTCGTGAACCCCTCAGAGCCATGCTTATCAAACGCCTTGAACGTATGGGTGTTTCGGCTGAGCTTGCGGATCAAATGGCTTGCTACATTCCGGAAGATACCAAACCAGCCCGAGCTTGGAAGGCGTTATTAGCTCTGGTTGCTGACCAAATCTCTGTTACACAGAAAGATATTTTAAAACGCGGCGGTATTGTGGCTCTGCTTGGCCCGACCGGCGTAGGTAAAACAACGACGGTTGCAAAGCTCGCTGCACGTGCTGCCATGGAATATGGCGCCGACAATGTGGCACTAGTGACAACAGACACATATCGCATAGGTGCACATGAGCAGTTATCGATTTATGGTCGAATTATGGGTTGTCCTGTAAGAGTTGCTAAAGATTCTAGTGAATTGGCCGATGTAATATATCAGTTACGTAATCGTCGCCTAATTCTGGTCGATACTGCAGGCATGGGACAACGAGATGTTCGCCTATCTGAGCAGTTAGACACACTGATGCAAGAGAGTGGTTCCGTTATTAATAGTTACCTTGTGTTGCCAGCAACCGCGCAGCGCAAAGTGCTACAAGAAACAATTGAACACTTTAGAAGAATCCCGTTGTCGGGGTGCATCATGACTAAGCTGGATGAATCCCTAAGTCTAGGTGAATTCATCAGTGTCGTAATACAAAATGCATTACCAGTTGCTTACATAGCAAATGGTCAACGAGTTCCTGAAGATATCGTTATAGCTCAGCCAAAGTACATGATTGCTAAGGCCAATGAGCTATTAGAAAAATCTACAGAGAATGAACCTCATTACTGGAACAGCGATTCTGAAGGGCTCTAGGCGGCGGATAAATATGAACGAAAATATGATACATGATCAAGCTAGCGGCCTCCGTCGCTTAACCAAGCCTTCACTCACAAAAGTTATTGCTGTAACGGGTGGTAAGGGCGGCGTTGGTAAATCTAACGTGACCTTAGGTATGGCTATTTGTATGGCGCGCCAAGGTAAAAAAGTCATGGTACTGGATGCCGATTTAGGCCTTGCGAACGTCGACATCATGCTGGGAATTCGTTCTAAACGAAACCTTGGTCATGTGTTGGCAGGTGAATGTGAACTTAAGGATGCGATTGTCGAAGGTCCGCACGGAATTAAAATTATTCCAGCGACATCGGGTACACAGAGCATGACTGAGCTTTCACATGCACAGCATGCGGGTTTGATTCGAGCATTTGGTTCGCTTGAAGACGAGATGGACATCTTGTTAGTTGATACCGCTGCGGGTATCTCGGACATGGTGATTAGCTTCTCAAGAGCAGCGCAAGACGTGGTGGTTGTGGTTTGTGATGAACCAACCTCAATCACTGATGCATATGCACTGATTAAGCTTTTGAGCAGAGAACATCAGGTTCAGCGATTCAAAGTTGTTGCAAATATGGTCAGAAGCTACCGCGAAGGCCGAGAATTATTTGCAAAGTTGACTTTGGTCACAGAGCGCTTCTTGAATGTGAGCCTCGAACTCGTAGCATGTATTCCTTTAGATGATAAAGTACGTCAATCAGTCAAGAGACAGAAGATCGTAGTCGATGCGTTCCCTCGCTCTCCAGCTGCATTGGCAATCAGCTCTTTGGCTAACAAAGCATTGACCTGGCCAATACCAAAAACACCAAGCGGACACTTGGAGTTCTTTGTTGAAAGGCTGCTGAACCGTACTGAATTTGTAGAGGAACCATTTGGTGAATAAAGCGCTTACTTACGACCAACACGCTAATCACAATAGCCAACAGGCTTTTTTTGAGAAGTACTCTGTGTTGGTTAAACGTATCGCTCATCACTTGTTGGGGCGATTACCGCCTAATGTATTGGTTGATGACTTGATTCAAGCTGGCATGATCGGCTTGATTGAAGCGCAACAAAACTATGATGGTACCAAAGGCGCAAGCTTTGAGACGTATGCTGGTATTCGAATTCGCGGAGCAATGTTAGATGACATTCGCCGAGGAGATTGGGTGCCGAGATCGGTTCATAAAAACAATCGAGAAATCAGTAGTGCAATCGCGGAATTAGAGGGCACACTCAACCGCGACCCAAGCGATGCCGAAGTGGCAAAGCACATGGGACTCAGTTTAGAGCAGTACCACAGTGCTTTAACCGACATTAATTGCTCAAGACTGGTTGGGATCGAAGATTTAGGCGTTTCAGATGATGTAATATCTCCGAACGAAGACTCTCAAGATAACGCGCCTTTTCAAGGGGTTGCTGATGAGTCATTCCGCCAAGCTTTGATCGATTCGATAAAACAGCTTCCGGAAAGGGAAGGCCTTGTGCTTTCGCTTTATTACGACGAAGAACTCAATTTAAAAGAGATTGGGGAAGTATTAGGTGTCAGCGAATCTCGTGTCAGCCAAATACTGAGCCAATCTATGCAGCGTTTACGCACTAAGTTAAGTGCTTGGACACAGAACGACTAACAACACTGATTTTATTCAGTGGAGGCTAATTTGAACAAAAACATGAAAATTCTCATTGTTGATGATTTTTCAACGATGCGCCGAATTGTTAAAAACCTACTTCGCGACTTAGGTTTCAACAACACTCAAGAAGCAGATGATGGCTTGACCGCGTTACCTATGCTGAAAAAAGGCGAATTTGATTTCGTGGTAACTGACTGGAACATGCCGGGCATGCAAGGTATTGACCTGCTTAAACACATTCGCGCAGACGCAGAACTTAAGCACCTTCCAGTGCTTATGATCACAGCTGAAGCGAAACGTGAGCAGATCATCGAAGCAGCGCAAGCGGGTGTTAATGGTTACATTGTGAAGCCTTTCACTGCCGCAACTCTGAAAGAGAAACTAGATAAGATTTTTGAGCGCTTATAAGCACTCATAATAACCTGTTTTAGGCGCTTCTAGAGGGACATTAACTTTTTAGTTTCCCGTTTATCTCTATAGCTGAAGCGTCACAAAATATGCGGAGTAAGGCCGAACTCAGGATGATTTCATTAGAACAAGCAAAAAAATTAGTAGAGCTGCTTGAGAACGATGAGCAGCAAGGTGCTGATTCTCTTGTTAGAAGCATTTATGAAGATACTTTTAGTCTTCAAGACAATCCAATGCTTCAAGAAATAGGTAGTCTGACTCGCGACCTCCATGACTCTTTGACACAATTCAACTTTGACGAGCGCATTAGCGTAATCGCAAATGATGAAATCCCTGACGCTAGGGATCGCCTTCAGTATGTCATTGATAAAACGGAAGTTGCGGCGAATAAAACGATGGACGCTGTCGATCGCTGTATGCCAATTGCAGACAACCTACACGAGTGTTTACTTCAAGTAAGGCCTCAATGGAATGAACTGATGCATGGCCGCATTGAGCTGGCACAATTTAAAGCTTTATGTCACCGCATTGATGGATTACTTGTCCAAGTAGAAGGCGATAGTACTGAACTACGCGGACAACTGACTGAAATCTTGATGGCTCAGGATTTCCAAGATTTAACTGGGCAGATAATTAGCAAAGTTATTACCTTGGTAAATGAGGTTGAAGGACGTTTGGTAGAGATTCTCACCGTATTCGGAGCGAATCAAATCGAACCAACGCCTGAAAAAGAGAAGAAAGCATCTATTGCTCCTGAGGGTCCAATCATGAACCCAGAAGCGCGCGAAGACGCTGTTGCATCTCAAGATGAAGTCGACGATTTGTTATCCAGTCTTGGATTTTAAAGGTAACGTATGAGCTACGATTTAGACGAAGATATTCTTCAGGACTTTTTAGTCGAAGCAGGAGAGATCCTTGAACTCCTATCAGAGCAACTGGTAGAGCTTGAGAATAACCCTGACGACAAAGACCTATTAAATGCTATTTTCCGTGGTTTCCATACAGTTAAAGGTGGTGCTGGTTTCCTAGCATTGACTGAGCTGGTGGATACTTGTCATGGTGCTGAGAATGTGTTCGACATTCTAAGAAACGGCCAACGCAGCGTAACATCAGGTTTGATGGATACCATGCTACAGGCTCTAGATACAGTTAATGTACAGTTTCGAGCCGTGCAAGATCAGGAACCTCTAGTACCAGCTGACCAATCTCTATTGGATGAGCTTCATCGTCTCTGCAAACCAGAGTCTGCTGATGAAGTTGCACCAGTAGAAGCACCAGCACCTGTAATCCCTGAACCTATTGTTGCAGCGCCTGAGCCTGTTGTTGAAAGCGCAAGCATCAGCGCGTCTTCTGTTGATGATATCTCTGAAGACGAGTTTGAACGCCTACTTGATGAGCTTCATGGTAAAGGTGGTTCACCAACATCGGCTTCTGCACCAACACCGCCGCCGGCTCCAGCTGCACCTCAGCCTGTCGCAGACAGCGGTGATATTACTGACGACGAATTTGAAAAGTTATTAGATGAATTGCACGGTGCGGGTAAGAGCCCGACAGCGGCAAGTTCAACGCCTCCACCACCGCCAGCACCTCCTGCAGCACCTGTTTCGGCGATGTCTGAAGGCGATGATCTGATGACGGACGAAGAGTTCGAGAAGTTACTAGACCAACTGCATGGTTCAGGTAACGGGCCTTCAATTGAAGAGCTTGATGCAGCGACTAAGCCAGCAGAAGTTAAGCCAGCGCCAGTTGCACCACAAGCTGCGCCTAAGCCTGCTGCTCCAGTTGCGGTTAAAGCTGAACCGAAGCCGAGCGCTCCAGCAAAAGCTGAAGTGAAAGCGCCAGCGAAGAAGCAACAAGCTGAAGCAACCGTTCGTGTCGATACATCAACACTCGATACCATCATGAACATGGTGGGTGAATTGGTATTGGTTCGTAACCGACTTGTCAGCCTTGGCTTAAACAGCAACGACGAAGAAATGTCGAAAGCTGTTTCTAACTTAGATGTTGTTACTGCAGACTTACAAGGTGCGGTAATGAAGACTCGTATGCAGCCGATCAAGAAAGTATTTGGTCGCTTCCCACGAGTTGTCCGTGACCTTGCTCGTAGCTTGAAGAAAGACATTGTTCTTGAGATGCGCGGCGAAGAGACGGATCTTGATAAAAACTTAGTTGAAGCACTTGCTGATCCCCTGATTCACTTGGTGAGAAACTCTGTCGACCATGGTATTGAAATGCCGGAAGATCGTGTTGCCGCAGGTAAATCGAGAACGGGTAAAGTAATTCTGTCTGCCTCTCAAGAAGGCGACCACATTGAACTGGCTATCGTTGATGACGGTGGCGGTATGGACCCAGATAAGCTTCGCGCTATCGCGGTTAAACGTGGTCTGATGGACGAAGACGCTGCATCTCGCTTATCAAACAAAGAGTGTTTCAACCTAATCTTTGCTCCTGGCTTCTCAAGCAAAGAGCAGATCTCTGATATCTCTGGTCGTGGTGTAGGTATGGACGTTGTGAAAACAGCGATCAACACACTGAATGGCTCAATTGATATCGATTCAGAGATGGGACAGGGCACCAAGATCACGATCAAGGTTCCACTGACGCTAGCAATTCTACCTACCTTGATGGTCGGTGTTGCTGGTCACCCATTCGCATTGCCATTGGCATCTGTAAACGAGATCTTCCACCTAGATTTAAGCCGCACTAACGTGGTTGATGGTCAACTGACGATCATCGTTCGTGATAAGTCTATTCCGTTGTTCTACTTGCAAAACTGGCTTGCGCCTAAAGCGGGTATTGTTGAACTACGCAAAGGACACGGCCATGTTGTTATCGTACAACTGGGCAGCCAACGTGTTGGTTTTGTTGTTGATACGCTTATCGGTCAAGAAGAAGTAGTCATCAAGCCACTTGATAAACTACTGCAAGGCACGCCAGGAATGGCAGGCGCGACAATCACAAGTGACGGACACATTGCATTGATTCTAGATGTGCCGGACTTGTTGAAGCAGTACGCAGCTGCGTCAAGAATTTAATTTAAGGATAAATATGGCGATTAAAGTATTAGTCGTTGATGATTCGAGCTTTTTTCGTCGTCGCGTTAGCGAGATCATCAACTCAGAGGCTCGCCTAGAAGTCATCGATGTAGCAGTAAACGGCAAAGAAGCGGTCGAGAAAACAAAGAAGCTAAGACCAGACGTGATTACAATGGACATCGAAATGCCTGTTATGGACGGCATCACAGCCGTTCGTGAAATTATGGCTGCGTCTCCAACGCCTATTTTGATGTTTTCATCGTTAACGCATGACGGCGCGAAAGCAACGTTAGATGCGTTAGATGCCGGTGCTTTGGATTTCTTACCTAAGAAGTTTGAAGACATCGCTCGTAACCGTGACGACGCAGTCGCACTGCTTCAACAGCGTGTGATTCAGATTGCCGCTAAGCGTGCATTCATGCGTCGCACACCTGTTGCACCGCGAGCTACTGCAACGACTTCAACATCAGCGCCATTACGCCAACCGATGTCAGCAGCGACTTCGGCTGCTACTTTATCTGCGAAGCCTGCAGTTGCATCAGCAGCCAAGTTTAGAGCTTCGGGTAAGAAGTATCAGCTAACGGCAATTGGTACGTCGACTGGCGGTCCGGTTGCACTGCAGAAGATTTTGACCCGCATCCCTGCCAACTACCCACATCCGATTGTGTTAGTTCAGCATATGCCAGCAACTTTCACTGCTGCTTTTGCGAGCCGATTGAATACCTTGTGTAAGATTGAAGTGCGTGAAGCTCAAGATGGTGACGTGTTGAAACCTGGTGTGGCTTATCTTGCGCCGGGTGGCAAACAGATGATGGTTGATGGTCGCCCTGGTTCTGCTCGCTTAAGAATTATCGATGGCGGCGACCGCATGAATTACAAACCATGTGTGGATGTGACTTTCGGCTCTGCTGCGAAGATCTACGGTGACAAAGTTTTGTCTATGATCCTGACCGGTATGGGCGCAGATGGTCGAGAAGGTTCGCGTATGTTGAAAACGGCGGGCTCGACAATTTGGGCACAAGACGAAGATAGCTGTGTTGTATATGGTATGCCTCAAGCTGTAGCAAAAGCTGGCATTTCTACTGAAGACCTACCTCTAGACCGCATCGCGGAAAGGATCTTGGTTGAAGTTGGGTTAGCTTAGGTAAAACGAGATGATTGTTTGGAGTGTTGCAAACCAAAAAGGTGGTGTTGGTAAAACAACCACGACAGTGACCTTGGCAGGCTTGCTTGCCTTAAAAGGACACCGTGTTCTGTTGGTTGATACTGACCCACATGCATCACTGACCACCTATCTGGGTTACGACTCAGATACGGTGGAGTCGAGCTTGTTTGACTTGTTTCAGCTTCGTGAGTTTTCTGCGCAGACGGTAAGACCACTGACGTTGCAAACCGACGTTGAAGGCATCGATATCATTCCTGCACACATGTCATTGGCAACACTTGACCGTGTGATGGGTAATCGAAGCGGCATGGGGTTAATCTTGAAGCGTGCATTAGCGGCTTTGAAAGGTGATTACGACTACGTGCTGATCGACTGTCCGCCAATTCTTGGTGTGATGATGGTGAACGCATTGGCGGCGAGTGATCGTATTTTGATTCCGGTACAGACTGAGTTTCTGGCAATGAAAGGTTTGGAGCGCATGATTCGCACTCTAACCATTATGCAGAAGTCTCGTAAAACACCGTTTAAGGTGACGATTGTCCCGACGATGTACGACAAGCGAACCAAGGCTTCACTGCAAACATTAACACAGCTCAAAGAGGATTATCCGAACCAAGTTTGGACGTCTGCTGTGCCGATTGATACCAAGTTTAGAGATGCAAGCCTAAAGCGCTTGCCAGCCTCTCATTTTGCATCGGGTAGTCGTGGTGTATTTGCTTACAAACAACTGCTTATTTATCTCGAAAGGTTGGCGATAAATGAGCGCGAATAAAGAATCAACAATAGCGCGACCAAGTCTATCGAGTGAACAAGCACTGGATGACTATTTTACCGCGCTGTTAGGCGATGAAAGCTTCGATTCGGACGATTTTTTTGTTGACGAGTCTAACGACGAAGCACAATCTGAAGAGCCAGAGCCAGAGCCAGAGCCAGAGCCAGAGCCAGAGCCAGAGCCAGAGCCAGAGCCAGAGCGTCAATTAGCGAGTCATCATTCAAGCTACGCGGAAATTCGCGCAGCTGAGTTTGAAGTGCCTAATCTTGAGGATGTTCAAAAGCTACTGAGTCGCTTAGAAGCAACCAATGTGGTTGATGAACTGAATCTTGATGAGTTAATGGATCAGAACACTCAGAAAATCGCTCAGCAAACAGACATGCAAATGTTCGATGCTGCGGTTGAATCTGTTCAAGTGTTTGAAGAACCAGAAATTCAAGATTGGAATCTTCCAGAAACCGATTTATCAATTGCTGTGGAGCCTTTGGTCGAGTCACCGTCAATTGAAGAGCAACAAATTGAAGTTGAGTTCGTCGCTCAATCTGAGTTAGTAAAAACTGAACAAGCCGAGGTGATAGAACCTGAGCTTGAAGCACCTTCCGTCGAGCCAGTTGTTGAGCTTGAAACTCAAGCTGGAGGCGCAGACCAATTTACTTCTTGGGAAAGCCAAACTCGAACAGAAGACTTTCAAGTACTGTATTTTGATGTGAATGGTGTGACCTTCGCAGTGCCGCTTGATGAACTCGGCGGTATCCATCGCTTAGAAGAGGTCAATCACATTATTGGTAAACCGACTTGGTATTTGGGGTTGCAAACCAACCGTGATAGTCAGCTAGATGTGGTCGATACCGCAAAATGGGTGATGTCTGAGAAACTATCAGGTGACGAATACAAAGAAAACTATCAATATATAGTGATGCTTGGAGAAAGCTTATGGGGCCTTGCGGGCACTGAGCTCAAAGGCACCGAGTTACTGAATACTGATAAAGTACGCTGGCGAGAAACGGCGGGAAAACGCCCTTGGCTCGCTGGTATGGTAAAAGAAAAAATGTGTGCTTTGATCCATGTCGAAGCATTAATCGCCATGCTAAACGCAGGGCTAGATGTAAAAGCATTGAGCTAGTACTACGATTGGTACAACAAAAGCATCAAGTTAATAATAGTGGTCGGTAACGACGGCAAGAGGATTATCTATGTCTCAAATGAGTGAAGTTGAAGTAAGAAAAGATCAAACTAATGACGAAGTACTTCAATGGGTAACATTCCAGCTAGAAGAAGAAACTTACGGCATCAATGTAATGCAAGTACGTGAAGTACTACGTTACAGCGAAATTGCTCCGGTACCGGGTGCTCCAGACTACGTGCTAGGTATTATTAACCTGCGTGGTAATGTTGTTACTGTTATCGACACTCGTTCTCGCTTTGGCTTGATGCAAGGTGAGATTACAGACAACACTCGTATCATCGTTATTGAATCTGAGCGTCAAGTGATTGGTATTCTAGTGGATAGCGTTGCTGAAGTGGTTTACCTACGTTCTTCTGAAATCGACACAACACCAAGTGTTGGTACTGATGAAAGCGCGAAGTTCATCCAAGGTGTAAGCAACCGTGATGGCAAGCTGCTTATCTTAGTAGATCTAAACAAACTACTAAGCGAAGACGAGTGGGATGAGATGGCTCACCTGTAATGTTTGAAGCGCTTCCTTTAACCCCTGTCACTCTGATTGCCGGAGTCGGGGTTTTTACGTTATTCATCCTGATTTTGATTAGCAAAGTAAAACGTGCGATTCAAAAGCAGCTTGATCAGTCACGTCTTCAAGTTCGTAACTTGGACAAAGAGCTACAGAAATCGAGTAAGCAATTACTTGAGGTGCGTTCTGTTGTGGTTGGTCTTGGTCAGAAAGTGACTGAGCAGCAAGATCTGATCAAGCACTTGAATGAACGTATTGTTGAGTTGGAACATGCGGATACCGATGGACGTTTGTACACGCGTGCAACGAAAATGGTTCAGCTTGGAGCTGGGATTAACGAACTGATCGAAGAGTGCGAATTGCCCAAAGCGGAAGCTGAGCTAATGATGTCTCTACAAAATAAGCTCGCTGGCAAAGAGAAAATTCCTTCGCTAAGAAGTAATCCTTCATCATTTGATGAACAACCTGCGTCTTCGCGTGATCGCAGAGCCCCACCTCGACGTCGATAAATTGAGCGCTTATTGCGTATCGAGCACTTGATGTTTATCACGCATTCCTCTTAAAAGAAGCTTCGGCTTCTTTTTTTATGCCTGTCTGTTGTATATAGAACGATGTTTATAAGTGCTTGTATCTACGACAATATCTTGTTTGTTGATTTAAATGTGTAAATTGTGATGCGGTGGTAACAGTTTCTTACGGAGTTTGTTCTATCGAAAACGCCTAGTCCTGTTTTGTCACCATGTTGGTGTGCTACTATAGCCCTCTCATTACTCGACTAAATTTTCCTATGCTAGAAGTCTCAAATCTAACTGCTATTCGTGACGACAGGGTTCTGTTTGAATCGTTGTCTTTTCAATTAAAACCAGGTGAGCTGGTTCAGGTTGAAGGTCGTAACGGTACTGGGAAAACGACACTCCTTAGGATTATCACTGGTCTGGGTGATCGCGATGACGGCACTATCTCTTGGGATGGTGAACCCATCGAATCGAGTCGAGATGTTTATCATCAAAATTTGCTTTTTCTTGGTCACCAAACGGGCGTGAAGCGCGAGCTTAGTGCCTATGAGAACCTGAGTTTCTACCAGTCGATTCACAGTGGTGGTTCGAGCAAAGAAGACCTTTACCATGCTCTGGCTCAAGTAGGTCTTGCAGGTAGAGAAGATGTCCCTGCTGGGCAGCTTTCTGCAGGTCAGCAGCGCCGAGTGGCGTTGGCTCGTCTTTGGTTGAGCAAACAAATGTTGTGGATTCTCGATGAACCGCTGACTGCGATTGATAAGCAGGGCGTGAAAGTTCTCGAATCTCTTTTTTCTCAGCATGCAGACAACGGTGGCATCGTGTTATTAACCACACACCAAGATATGTTTGCTGATAGCCCGAAACTAAGAAAAATAAAGTTGGGTGAGTAATATGATCTCTTCTATGACCACGATTATCCGACGTGAGTTGCTTATCGCATTCCGACGCCAAGCGGATATCTTTAACCCTCTGTGGTTTTTCATCATTGTTATTACGCTTTTCCCTTTAAGTATCGGCCCTGAGCCCAACCTACTTGCGCGCATTGCTGCGGGTATTGTTTGGGTGGCTGCTTTACTTTCTGCATTGCTCTCTTTAGAGCGCCTTTTCCGCGATGATTTTCAAGATGGCGCCCTCGAACAGATGATGCTCATGCCCATCCCGTTGCAGTTGGTAGTATTGTCCAAGGTCATAGCACACTGGTTGTTGACCGGGTTACCATTGATTCTAATCAGCCCATTGTTGGCTGTTTTGTTGTCATTAGATTTTGATACATGGCTCTCAGTTGTGTTGACCTTGCTGGTAGGTACACCCGCATTGAGCTTTATTGGTGCGATTGGTGTTGCGTTGACCGTTGGGTTACAGAAGGGCGGAGTCCTGTTAAGCCTGCTAATTCTGCCGCTTTACATTCCCATTTTGATTTTCGCGACGTCAGCGATTGACGCTGCGGCATTGGGCGTTGCGTACAATGGGCAGTTGGCTGTGCTTGGGGCGATGTTAATGGGTGCGATGACTCTGACACCTTTTGCGATCAGTGCCGCACTTAGAGTGAGTGTGAACTGATAAGGGTTCCGTTATCGTATAGCTAATGTGAACCAAATGTGTCGATTGGACTCATAGAGTCAGCAAAACTGAAAGCAAGACAAATAAATTATTATAATTATAGCTTTAATAGCTGTAAGCAATATGAAGTAAGAGTGAGATTACAACATGTGGAAATGGCTCCATCCCTATGCCAAAGCAGAAACCTCATATCAGCTTGCTGGTAAACTTCTGCCATGGTTTTCGATCCTAGCGCTATTGTGCCTATCCGTCGGTACCGTGTGGGGGCTTGCATTTGCGCCTTCAGATTACCAACAAGGTAATAGTTTCCGAATCATCTACATCCATGTTCCGTCTGCAATCTGGTCTATGGGCGTTTACATGTCTATGGCGATTGCTGCATTTATCGGTTTGGTATGGCAGGTAAGACTATCTGATATGGCTGCACTGGCGATGGCACCGATTGGTGCTGTATTTACCTTCATTGCACTATTAACGGGTGCGGTTTGGGGTAAACCAATGTGGGGTGCTTGGTGGGTTTGGGATGCACGTTTAACCTCAGAGCTGATTCTTCTATTCCTATACTTGGGTGTGATTGCACTTCATCACGCGTTTGATGACCAAAAAACAGCCGCTAAAGCAGCGGGCATTTTGGCAATTGTTGGTGTTATCAACCTACCTATCATTCACTTTTCAGTAGAGTGGTGGAATACACTTCACCAAGGCGCGACGATCACTAAATTCGACAAGCCTTCTATTTCAAGTGACATGCTATGGCCGCTTCTTCTTAACATCTTCGGCTTCGCCTTTTTCTTTGGTGCTGTGACTATGGTTCGTTTCCGTAACGAAATCATCAGTAAAGAGAGTCACCGTCCATGGGTCCGCAAACTTGCGGCCGAAAAAGCGTAGTAGGGTAGGTAATTATGTATTTTGAATCTTTGAGTGATTTCTTTGCCATGGGGGGCTACGCCTCATATGTATGGAGTGCATTTGGAATCACATTCCTCGCGATGATCATCTTACTGGTGGTAAGCGTTCGTCGTGGTAAGCAATTACTAAATGAAGTACAAGCTAAGATTGATCGTCAAGCTCGTATCGATGCAGCAAAAAATATGGAGAACACTCTATGAACCCAAGACGCAAAAAGAGGCTGGGCATTGTCTTAGCGATCTTTTTTGGTATCAGTGCGACTGTTGGATTGATGGTTTATGCACTTAACCAGAACATGGATCTGTTCTACACGCCAACTGAGCTGGTTAACGGCAAAGATGGTAAAAAGCCTGAAGTTGGTCAACGCCTACGTATTGGTGGCATGGTCGTAGTCGGCTCTGTAAGCCGTGACAATGAATCACTACGTGTAAGCTTCGATTTGGCGGATGTAGGCCCTAAAGTAACAATTCTATACGATGGTATCCTTCCTGATCTTTTCCGTGAAGGCCAAGGTATTGTTGCTCAGGGTGTGCTTAAAAATGCAACGACAATCGAAGCGTTTGAGGTGTTGGCAAAGCACGATGAAGAGTACATGCCTTCTGAAGTTGCGGAAGCAATGAAGAAAACCCATGAGCCTTTGCAATACACGACTGAACAAAAAGAAGGAAATGCTCAATGATAGCCGAGATCGGCCATTTTGCGATGATCCTATCCTTGGGATTAGCATTGCTGCTCAGCGTGCTCCCATTGTATGGAGCCGCTCGAAATAACACATTATTGATGAACAGCGCACGACCGTTGTCGTGGGGTATGTTCGGATTCTTAGCGATTTCGTTCTTTATCTTGTGTTACGCGTTTTACACAAATGATTTTACGATTCAATACGTAGCAAGTAACTCGAATAGCCAACTGCCTTGGTACTACAGAATTACTGCGGTTTGGGGCGCTCACGAAGGCTCATTGCTGCTTTGGGTTCTAATCCAAGCGGGTTGGACGGTTGCTGTTGCGACGTTTAGCCGTGGCATGCCTCAAGAGTCTGTGGCTCGCGTATTGGCTATCATGGGTTTGATTACTGTCGGCTTCTTGCTGTTCATTATCGTAACGTCTAACCCGTTCCTACGTACACTGCCTTTCTTCCCTGTTGATGGCCGTGACTTGAACCCTCTATTGCAAGACCCGGGCTTGATCATTCACCCGCCAATGCTTTACATGGGTTATGTAGGTTTCTCGGTAGCGTTCTCTTTTGCGATCGCTTCTCTAATGAGCGGTCGTTTAGATACGGCATGGGCTCGTTGGTCTCGTCCTTGGACAATCGCTGCTTGGTTATTCCTAACTGTAGGTATCGCACTAGGTTCTTGGTGGGCTTACTACGAACTTGGCTGGGGTGGCTGGTGGTTCTGGGATCCAGTAGAAAACGCTTCATTCATGCCTTGGTTGGCAGGTACTGCATTAATGCACTCACTTGCGGTAACCGAAAAGCGTGGCACATTTAAAGCTTGGACAGTATTGCTGGCTATCTCTGCATTCTCGCTAAGCTTATTAGGTACATTCTTAGTTCGTTCGGGCATCTTGGTATCGGTTCACGCGTTTGCGTCGGATCCTGCTCGCGGTATGTTTATCCTTGGCTTCCTAGTCTTCGTTATTGGTGGTTCACTGCTGTTGTTTGCTGTTAAAGGCGCATCGGTTCGTGTGCGTGGTAACTTCGACCTGGTTTCTCGTGAAAACGCGCTGCTTGGTAACAACATCTTATTGATTGCAGCTCTAGTGGTTGTGTTAGTAGGCACGTTATTACCTCTAGTTCACAAACAGTTAGGCTTGGGCTCGGTATCTATCGGTGCTCCATTCTTTGACATGTTGTTCTTCTGGTTGATGATTCCTTTCTCGTTCCTGCTTGGTATCGGTCCTCTGATCCGCTGGAAACGTGACAACCTGTCTAAGCTTGTTAAACCAATGCTGATTTCAGGTGCATTCTCACTTGGCTTGAGTGCGCTAATGGTTGCTCTATTGGCTGACCGCTTCAGTGGTACTGCGTTTGCTGGTTGGGTAATGGCATTCTGGATCATCTTCATGCACGGTTTTGAACTGCATGAGCGTGCGACTCACCGTCATACGTTTATGAAAGGTTTAACTAAGCTACCTCGCAGCCACTGGGCGATGGTGTGTGGTCACATCGGTTTAGCGGTAACAGTGATTGGTATCGCAATGGTGCAAAACTACAGCATCGAACGTGATGTTCGTCTAGCACCTGGCGAAAGCTACCAGCTTGAAGAGTACAGCTTCCTGTTCACCGGCGTTCGTGACAAAGATGGTCCAAACTACGATGGCTACATTGCTGACTTTGAAATTACTAAAGAAGGTAAGTACATCAACACGCTTCACGCGGAAAAACGTTTCTACACTACTGCTAAGTCTATGATGACAGAAGCGGCGATTGACCGTGGCGTAACACGTGACCTATACATAGCAATGGGTGAACGTTTGGACGACAACAAGTCTTGGGCTGTTCGTATCTACTACAAACCGTTTGTACGTTGGATCTGGGCTGGTTCTTTGATTATGTCGATTGGTGGTGCTATTGCTATCAGTGACCGTCGTTACCGTTTCCGTAAGCCAACCAAAAAGTCGGCTCAAGAGCAGGAGGCTTAATTCGAATGAACAAGAAGATTTTATTCATTCCTTTGATTGCGTTCATGGTTCTAGCTGGAATCTTTGCAACGCAATTAATGCGCAACCAGTCGGGCGATGACCCGACTAAGCTTGAATCCGTGTTGATTGGTAAGCCTGTCCCTGAGTTTGACCTAGAAGATCTAGAGCAACCAGGTAAGCTGCATGACCAAGCGATCTTTAAAGGTGAGCCGCTGCTTCTTAACGTGTGGGCGACTTGGTGTCCGACTTGTTATGCAGAGCACTCTTACCTGAACAAGCTCGCTGATCAAGGCGTTAAGATTATTGGTCTTAACTACAAAGATGATCGCAACAAAGCGGTTGGTTGGTTAAATGAGCTAGGCAACCCGTATCTAATCAGTCTTTTTGATGGTAACGGTATGTTAGGTCTAGACCTTGGTGTGTACGGCGCTCCTGAGACTTTCCTAATTGATGCTAACGGCGTCGTTCGTTACCGTCATGTGGGCGACGTGAATCCAACCAACTGGGCATCGACGCTTGAGCCGATGTATCAAGACTTGTTGGAGGAAGCGAAATGATTAAGAAGGCACTGATTACTCTATTTGCAACGTTTGCGATTTCAGCGACAGTTTCTGCTGCACCTATCGAGTTCCATGAATTTGATAACGTCGACCAAGAGCAGCAGTTCAAAGAGTTGAGCAACACGCTTCGTTGTCCTAAATGTCAGAACAACACCATTGGTGATTCGAACGCTGAATTGGCGGTCGATCTACGCCAAAAAGTGTACGAGATGACAAAGGACGGTAAGTCGAAGCAAGACATCATTGATTACATGATCGCTCGCTACGGTAACTTCGTTACTTACAATCCACCGCTGACACTAGCAACTTCAATCCTTTGGGTTGGTCCATTTGCTGTGGTTGTGTTTGGATTTGGTTTGATCATCTTACGCAGCAGAAAGTCAAAATCGAAAGCGGCAGTAGAGTCAGATAAAGACTGGGATGCAGACAAAGAAGCACGTTTAAAAGCGTTACTCGATGAAGAGAACGACGGAGACAAACAGTAATGACTCTATTTTGGATTTCTACCATTATCCTTTCGCTAGCGGCAATTTTCTTAATTGTTCTGCCCTTCATTAATAAGAAGGCGAACAACGATGAAATGCTTCGCGACGAGTTGAACAAAGCATTCTATAAAGATCGTCTAGTTGAGCTAGAAGTAGAAGCAGAAGAAGGCCTTGTTGATAACCAGCAAGAGCTGATCGCTGATTTGAAACAATCTCTGCTTGATGATGTTCCTACGCAAGAAGAGATGAAGAAGACTCACATCTCAACAGTTGGTGTAGTTGTACCGTCGATCATTCTTGTCGTTGTTGTGACTTATGGTATGTACTTTAAGTTCGGTGCATTGGACAAAGTTCAACACTGGCAAGAAGTGAGCTCGAACCTGCCTGAATTGTCTAAAAAGCTAATGTCATCAGAAGGTGGCGCGCTAACGGATGATGAACTTGAAGATTTGACGCTAGCACTTCGAACTCGTCTGCATTATCAACCGGAAGATTCTACAGGTTGGTTGCTGCTTGGTCGTATTGCTTTGGCTAACCGCGACGCTGAAACAGCAAAAGATTCCATGGAACGAGCGTACAAGCTTGAGCCTAAGAATGAAGATGTTCAGTTAGGTTTCGCACAGGCACTGATGCTTTCTCCTGATGAAGCAGACCAAAACCAAGCTCGTCTGCTTCTGAGCCGTTTGATTCAAAACGATTACGTTGACCTTCGTGTGTTCTCGTTACTAGCATTCGATGCATTTGAGCGTCAAGATTACCCAGGTGCTGTGAAGTACTGGAGCATCATGCAACAGATGATTGGTCCTCAAGACAGTCGTTACGAAATGCTTTCACGCAGTATTGAAAGTGCTCAGCAAAAAATGGGCAATGCCATGGGTGTTGACCAAGGTAAGACTGTTGCAGTAACGCTTGAGTTATCTGGTGATGTGAACGCGGATCCAAACTCAGTGTTGGTTGTTTCAGTACACAGAGCCGATGGCTCACCAATGCCTGTTGCTGCGGCTCGTTACCCATTGGGTACTTTCCCTCGTACCGTTGTGCTTGATGATGGCAACAGCATGATGGAAGGCCAGAAGCTGTCTAGCCTTGAAACTCTGATGGTTAGAGCTAGGCTTGATACAGATGGTAACGTTTCAACTCGCGATGGTGATTGGTACGGTGAAAGTGAAGTGGTTGAACTGGGGGCTCCAGTGACCATTGATATCAATAAGCAATATTAATCATCACTTTGCATAGGTGTTAGCTATTCCGATTTGTTGATAAACGGTATAGACTTAGCCAAACAATTGAGGCCAGCGATTGCTGGCCTTTTTTATTATTTGAATTCCTTATGGAAAAGGTGATATGTCTATCAGTGTTTTAAGACTCTCGAGTTTACTCTTTATCGCAAGCTTAACGGTGGGTTGCTCTAGCGCACCAGATGAGAGCGTTAACGATGATAATCTCGAAACCTCGGAATACGTCGAAGAGTCCCACCCAAATGATCCTTTTGAAGGCTTCAACCGAGCGATGTGGGATATCAACTACGAATATCTAGACCCTTACTTAGTTCGTCCTGTTTCTCTCGCTTATGTTGACTACACCCCTGTACCGGTTCGTTCTGGTATCTCCAATTTTCTAGCCAACTTAGACGAGCCATCAAGCATGGTGAATAATCTCATTATGGGCAATGGTGAGAAAGCACTCGACCACTTTAACCGCTTTTGGATTAACTCGACTTTTGGTCTGTTAGGCTTGATCGATATTGCCAGCGAAGCAGGGATCACCAAATACGATGACAAGTCATTCTCTGATGCGATTGGTCATTATGGAGTAGGGAACGGACCGTACTTCATGGTGCCGGGTTATGGCCCACTAACCACGCGTGAAGTAACTGAAACCGTTGACGGTTTGTATGTACCTTTGTCTTTCTTGAACTTCTGGGCGAGCCTAGGCAAGTGGGCATTTGAGGGAATGGAAACTCGAGCTCAGCTAGTATCGCAAGAAGCCTTGTTAGATGACTCTCCAGATCCATACGCTTTAACGCGTGATGTTTATATTCAACGTCGTGACTTTAAAGCGGAGATTGAACCTGAGGAGGTTGATCTTGATGAAGAAGACTTCATTGATGGCTATTTAGAAGATTACTAAATAGAAGCTCCTGAATAACAGGTAAAAGAAAGGCTCGATGTTGAAAACAACATCGAGCCTTTTTAATGCTTATGACTTTAAATTAAGTCAAACAGATTAGAAGCGGTAGTTTGCTTGGATACCTACTAGCCAGATGCTACCTGTTACTTCACCTTCGAAGTCACCACCAAATGGTGCAGAACTTGCGTCATCTTCAACCATTTTTGCGTCTTTCGCTAGGATGTAAGTAAAGCCTGCATCTAGTGTAAGTTGCTCAGACCACTGGTAACCAGCACCAATACTCAACCAAGTACGGTCAGTCTCAGGAATAGTTGCCGTGCGGTGCTTTTCGCTTACTGCAGATGTGTCGTATGCGATACCAGAACGTAGAGCAAGCTTAGGTGTCATTTGGTAAGTAGTACCTACAGCAAAGCGGTAGTTGTCTTCCCAGTTTTCTTGCTTGATATCTTGAGTTCGCGCAGGACCAAATTCAGGGATATCAGCTACTAGTTCTTCAAAGCTGCTCCAGTTAGTCCAGTTCACGCTCGCATGCACAGCGACTTTATCTGATAGTTGATGGAAGCTTGCAAGTTCGGCAGTAGCTGGTAATGCTAGTTCCATTGAGCCGTTGTATTTTGACTTCACTGGAGAGCCTAAAGCACCAGCAACAGCATCAAAAGCGACACCGTTAGCATGGCCTTCAAGCGTTAGGTCTACTTCTGATTTGTAGGTAAAGCCTAAGCGGTTATTTTCATTGATTTGCCAAGCTGTACCAACTTGCCAGCCCCACGCTGTGTCATCACCTTCCATGTACTTTAGAGCAGTACCTGGTTGCAATGGAACTAGAGAGTTCGCAGTAGATACAGCACCAAAGCTACCTTCAGCCATAATGTAACGAATACCACCACCGATAGATACGCTTTCAAGTACTTGGTATGCAGCGTTTAGGTTCAGCTCCATTGTGGTAACGCTTGCTTCGTTACCATGGTTTGCGCCACCAAAGTCTTTACCTAGATCTGTTTCCATGCCGTAGTTAGTACCGGCAGCGAAACCTAAAGCAAATTTTTCGTTGTACTTATGAGAAACATAAAAGTTTGGAATAACTGCACTGTGTGCAAAATCACTAGAATTTGATGAAGTCGTTTTGCCCACCATAGACGTAGAAGTACCGTCGATATCAATGTTTGGATCAACATAGATAGCGCCAACAGAAACCTGAGTACCTTCTAGGTAAGTCAACATTGCTGGGTTACGCCATTGTGCGTCCGCCCCGTCAGCCATTGCTGCTTCACCAGCGTATGCACGGCCAAGACCTGTTGCCGAGTATTCTGCTAGTTGAAAACCTGCCGCTTGAGTTACGGTAGAAGTCGAAAATAGTCCAACTGCCACTGCAGCAGATAGAAGTGTCTTATTCATTTTCATTATTATGTTCGCTGAATCATAAGTATTTAGTGGCGTGATTCTACTTTTAGAGTCATTACTTTAAAAACGAAATTCGAATAAAATAGTGTTTTAGGGATTTAATGAGTAATTGTGGCTAATTATTAGGTAAATAGTCTGAATGTTTCGGCTGTGTTGCGAAATTTGAGCGTACACTTGTAGTCATATATTGACCTTGCAGGCTACAGCTGTAAGCTTAAATTGAGATTGGTCAGTGGTTTAGGCAATAAAAAAGGTTCATCGCGGCTTTCCGGGGAAAGCCGCTTTTATCTTCAAGAAGAAGTAGTCTGTATCTCGATACCCATACCCCATTCGCTTGATTAACTTTATTTTGTTGTTTATCCCTTCCAATGTGCAGGTGTTGAGCGGATAAATTGCCGATGCAATAATACCGTGAAGATAAGGCCTCAGTTTTCGTGCGAACTCTTTCAATGGCTTAACTCCACTCTCTTGCACTTGTGCCCACCATACCTCCCAGAGCCCCTTAGCATGTGCTTCTGATTCACAATACCAAAGCTCTTTGAGTTGTGAGCCGAGTATATAAGTGGTCATTAAGTCCTTATTGATGTTCAATATTTCGGTAAGGTAGCTATCTTGCCGTGGATTTAAGTTGCTTCTATTTTTCAACAATACCCAGCGTGAGCGCTTGACCCATTGCCTCGTTTTTTTATCTTGCTTGAGTTTGTTGGCTTGGTCGACTCTGACTCTATCCATCACCTCACGACCGAACTTAGCCACAACATGGAATAAGTCGTAAACGATTTTTGCGTTCGGGCAGTGCGCTTGAACTTCAAGGTCAAAAGCCGTATTCATGTCCATCGCGACCGCTTCGATATTGTTGCCATGCTTGCCTAACTGCTCGAAGAACGGTCGTATGTCCTTGCGGCTACGGCCTAACCCTATCCAAATGACTTGGTGAGTCTTAGCATCAGCGATGACTGTGGCATATCGGTGCCCTTTAAAGATGGCGAACTCGTCCATGACGAGTTGCGTTAACTCCTCCCATTTCACCGAAGGTACAACTTGGCGAAGTCGACGTTTATCTATCTCTTTAATGGTGTGCCAATGAACGCTCGTTAACTGGGAGATATGCTTAATTGGAAGAAGAGGCAGTAATTGTTCTATATAGCTTTTTAGGCGTTTTGTTATACGAGCATAAGGCTCCAACCAAGATAGAGACTCTGTTTTTATGCCGCAGTCACGACACTTAATCCTTCGAGTTTGAACGGAAAGTTCAACAGGAACACTGAACAACATCGCCTCTTTCACATGACGCCATTGATACTCATGGATAGCCTCGGCTTCAAGACCGCAAAGGCATTTAGCCTCAGAGTTAGGTTTAAGAGTCAGGGTAATAAGTGATGCTGTCTGGTGAGACTTTACTATTTTAAAGCCTTCCCAGAATGAAGATAGGAAAGTATGATTCGGCATGAAAACGGTAGTTTGTGTATGATTTTTGTTTGGCGACTAAACCATATCACTTACTACCGTTTTGTTTTTAGTTCCCGCTAATCCGCGATGAACCATAAAAAAGGGTCGCATAAAGCGACCCTTTGGATATTTATAACCTAGCTTATATTAGAAGCTACGGCTGTATTGTAGACCTAGTAGGATTGCGTCAGCGTGTGTAGTTGCGCTAACAGATGTCGCACCTAAACTTTCTTCAACTTTAGTGTCATCGCCTAGTAGGTAAGTGAAACCAAAGTCTACGTTAGAGTCTGTATTAATGTGGTATGTGAAACCAGCAGAGAACCACTGACGATCTGAGTCTGGAACTGAGATAGAAGTTAGTGAGTCTTGTGCACTTGTGTCGTACATATAACCAGCACGAAGAGTCCAATCAGTGTTTAGGTAGTAAGTACCACCAATAGCGTAGTGCCAACCATCTTGCCATTTGTAGTCTTTTTGGTATGCGCCAGTACCACCACTCAACGCGTACGCTAATGTTGATTGCGTAGGGTCTAGGTTCTCAAAATCAATTGAGTCAAATGCACTCCAACCAATCCACTGTACAGAGTAGTGAACTGCGAACTTAGTATCTTCGATTTTATGGAAGCCAGAGAATTCAGCCATATCTGGTAGAGGAAGAGTGATTTCCTGACCGTTATCGTCTTCAGCTGTGAACTCTGGGCTATAGCGGTATGAGAAACCAAAGCGGTTATTTTCGTCTAGCTCGTAAACTGTACCTACATTGAAGCCCACAGCCCAACCAGTTGCACCGTCTACGTCAAGTAGGCTTGTACCAGCAGCTTGGCCAAAACCGATACCAGCTGTACGTTTCATTGTGCCTTCACCATAAATCAGGTCTAGACCCGCACCGAAACTCCATTGGTCGTTCAGACGGTATGAACCCGCTAGACCAAAGTTGATGCTCATTACATCTGTTAAACCGCCATATTCACTAGCTAGGTAATCATCTGAAAATTCAGTTTTAGTACCGAAGTTAGAGTAAGCGTTCACACCCCAAGCAAACTTTTCATTAACAGGAACAATGAGGTGAATATTTGGAGCTACAGAAGTGTCGCCTACATCATCAACACTATCTACAGGAAGAGTTCCTGCTTGCGTTGTATAACTAGCATCTTTTACTTCAATCATTGAAGTGATTGTTTCAAAACCAAGAGATAGCTCAGTTTTGTCAAATAGTGCCATTGCTGCAGGGTTACGTGCCATTACTGACGCGTTATCTGCGATTACTGCATCACCAGCGAAAGCACGGCCGATGCCGGTAGCTGATTGTGCGTTAAGTTGGAAACCTGCTGCCATCGCTTGCGAAGACGCCAGTGTAATTGTTACTGCTAAAAGAGACTTTTTAAACAGACGCGTGTTGTTGGTAGTCATTCATTTATTCCTTTATATATCCGCCTCTACAGGGCGATTAATTTGAGCAATTGCTCAATGGTGGCTGATCCTATTCGCAAGTATACGATATACAAATCCGACCATTGGAAATTTTGAGTGGAAAATTATGGAAATGACGCCTATCTGGCATGGAAATGGTGCGAAATGCTGTTTTTTAGAGTTTTAACTCTAGAGATATTGATGGGGTGAATGGTTTTCCGGTTTGTTTATAAATAAAGCCCAGCAATATCAGTAATATAATTGCTGGGCCTTTTGTTACGGGGCTTTAAGAGCGAATTAGCTCATCGGTTTGATCATTTTTGTCAGCTTTTCGGCGATTTTGGAAACATCCTCACCATTTTCACCCACAAGGATTAAGCTGCTACCATCGACGGGTGTTACCGAGCCGGACATGCCTTTTTCATCAAAGTCGATAGGTTTGTCTGTCGGAATACCAGTTAAAAACAGTGTTACTTTGCCTTTTACGCCTTGGAAGACCATATGTACTGCGTTGGATTTACCAAAGCCACAGTGGTTTAGGTAATAAACGTGGTAAGGGAAAGCGTCATCAAACTGAAAAGCAAATGGATTCATTTTTGCGTTGATCTGCTGCGATGTGACCTGTTCATCGATGTTACTAACAAAGCTCTTCTCATCAACAACATGCTTCATCGCCGTATCAACTAAACTAGCTTGTGCAGGTGAAACGAATGCATTTCCCCAATTCACTTGGCCAACTAATAAACCAGCAACAAACGCCACCGAGGCAGCCATTGCCATTGCTCGTCTCGCAAACGTAGGCCTTACTACTTTGCTTTCTTCGCTTGAGGTCTGATTGAACAGAATACGATCAGCAAGATCGTCTGGCACATCCACATTCATCGCAGAGTGGATCTGTTTATCAAGCGTTAGTACATCGTCTAAGAAGTTACTATTGACTTCGCTATTCGCGGCCGCATCAACAATATCTTGTGTACGTTGTTTAGGTTCCGACAATACACGACGACGAAATTCCAAATCATCCATTATGTTGCCCCCTCTCTGCCTCTTCTGTATCCAACAGCTCTTTCAACTGATTTCGAGCTCTGAATAAACGTGTCATCACCGTGTTTTTGTTGAGATCGAGAATATCGGCAATCTCATCACCACTAAAACCACCAATCACTTGCAAGAAGAGAGGTTCACGGTAATCAACTTCAAGTTTCATGATCTGGGCTTGCAACCACTGATGCTGATGGTGCGGGTCATCACTGACACTAGCATCGTTACCATGATCGTCTATATCAACCAGATCAAACTGTTTGCGTTCAAAACGTCGAGCGTTCTCGCGCCTCAAGATGGTAATCAGCCAAGATTTAGCGGCTTTTTCATCTTGAAGGCTATCAAGTGACTTCCATGCACGAAGGCAAGTTTCTTGAACTAAGTCTTCGGCAATGCTTTTGTCTTTGCATAACCAATAGGCGTAGCGAAAGAGGTCACGATGATAGGCACGCACGAGTGCTTCGTATTTTCTTTGTTTGTCCATATCAGAGTTGACCGGACGCTTGGCTGTTTTCTTTCCAAACATTTTTATTATTGACACACGAGCCTCCATAATTGCTCTGCGTATAGCTGTCTTCTATACGTTGTGCTTCGTTTTTATATTCTGTTTCGTTTTTAGAGCTAACGATCGGCAGGAAATCGTAAAATCACATTAAAATTGATCTACTTCAAAATCTAAGGCCTCGAACCCGTTATAGTACACCTTGTCGTCTAGTTAGTCATTCGTGGCTAGCATGTTGAGCAAGACGACACTTCCTTTTGAAGGCTGACTTTACTTTCTCCTAATCAGGAAACTGATTATTTCAATTGGCGTCAAGTTAATTGCTTTATACACATTCCGACCACACAGCTTTGTGTGGTTTTTTTTTGCCTCAAGAAAACCAATCCCTACAAAGCGATAACAGTATTTGCTTACAATAGTTTAGTCTCTTACGACAACCTTACCCCCAAAAAGGTTCGCCTGAATGTGCAGTTATATTTTCAAACAGTGAGATACTCGTATCACGTTTATTTAAACGCTCGTTTGATTTAATTAACAACTTCTTTACAATGCTTCAGGTCAGACCTCTTAACTTTAAGGAGAAACCATGGGCAAACAGGAAGTCAAAACGCGTTCTGGTGAACGTGTTGCCGTTGTCGCTGGATTACGAACCCCATTCGCTCGTCAGAGCACAGAATTTAGTCAAGTGCCTGCGGTCGACTTAGGCAAAATGGTTGTGAGCGAAATGCTTGCAAGAACTGATGTCGATCCTGCGCTTATTGAACAAGTCGTTTTTGGCCAAGTTGTTCAGATGCCAGAAGCACCAAACATCGCGCGTGAGATCGTATTGGGCACAGGTATGGACATCAATACCGATGCCTACAGTGTGACACGAGCGTGTGCGACCAGTTTTCAAGCGGCAGTCAACGTAACTGAAAGCATTATGGCAGGCACGATTGATGTCGGTATTGCGGGCGGTGCGGATTCGTCTTCTGTATTGCCAATCGGTGTTTCGAAAAAGTTAGCGGCAAATTTATTAGCGCTGAGTAAAACCAAGACCATGGGTCAAAAGCTGAAGATTCTTAAAACCCTTTCAGTCAAAGACCTTATGCCAGTACCGCCAGCTGTTGCTGAATACTCGACCGGTTTATCCATGGGACAAACTGCTGAACAGATGGCGAAGACTCACGGGATTACTCGCGAAGCTCAAGATGCACTTGCTCACCGTTCTCACTCTCTGGCTTCTCAAGCATGGAAAGAAGGCAAGATCAAAGACGAAGTAATGACGGCATTCCCGGCACCTTACAAAAAGTACCTCGCGGAAGACAACAACATTCGTCACGATTCAACCGTTGAAGGTTATGCGAAGCTGCGCCCTGCATTCGACAGAAAATACGGTAGCGTAACGGCAGCCAATGCAACACCTCTTACTGACGGCGGCGCTGCGGTTATGTTGATGCGCGAAGGCAAAGCGAAAGAGCTAGGCTTAGAAGTGCTTGGTTATATTCGTGGCTATGCGTTCTCAGCAATCGGTGTTGAAACAGATATGCTGATGGGCCCGACTTACGCGACTTCTCAAGTATTGAAGAACACAGGTCTAGAGCTGTCAGATTTGACGTTGATCGAGATGCACGAAGCATTCGCTGCACAAGTGCTGGCGAATGTGAAAATGTTTGCTAGTGATGAGTTTGCTCAGAAGAATCTTGGCCGTGATAAAGCGATCGGTGAGATTGATATGGAGAAGTTCAACGTACTGGGTAGCTCAATTGCTTACGGACACCCGTTTGCTGCGACTGGTGCGCGCATGATGACTCAAACGTTACGTGAACTGAAACGTCGCGGTGGCGGCTTGGCACTGAACACAGCTTGTGCAGCTGGTGGTTTAGGTGCAGCAATGATCTTGGAGGTAGAATAATGTCTACGACTCTTGATGCAACAACAGAAAAAGAAACAGTCGCTCAACCTGATTCAACGTCTGCGACTGAATCAACCAAAAAGAAAGCGACGGCATTCTCTCTTAACATCGACGACCAAGATATCGCTTGGCTAGCGATCGATGTACCAGGCGAGAAAATGAATACACTACAAGCCGCCTTTGCTGAAGAGATGAAAGCGATCTTTGAGCAGTTAAAAGAGAAGCAAAGCCGCGTTAAAGGCCTAATCGTTCACTCACTTAAGCCAGATAACTTTATCGCGGGCGCTGATGTTCGAATGCTGGATGCGTGTAAAACCGCTGATGAAGCGCAGTCTCTTGCTCGTCAAGGTCAGGAAATGTTCCAAGCGCTGTCTGATCTTCCTTACCCAGTCGTTGCGGCAATTCATGGCCCATGTCTTGGTGGCGGTTTAGAGCTCGCATTAGCGTGTGACTACCGCGTATGTACCGATTCAGATAAGACGCGCCTTGGTCTACCTGAAGTTCAACTAGGCTTACTACCAGGCTCTGGTGGTACACAGCGTCTGCCTCGTTTGATTGGTTTGCTACCGTCACTCGATCTTATTCTTACCGGTAAACAACTGCGCGCTAAAAAAGCGAAATCGCTTGGTGTTGTGGATGCTTGTGTGCCAGATACTATTTTGCTTGAAGTTGCGAAAAGCTTCGTTGAAAAGAATACGGGCAGCAAAAAAGGTAAGCGTCTGGCGTCTAAAAGCCAAGCTTCGACCAAAGAGAAACTGATTTCGCGCAATGGCCTTGGCCGTAAGGTGATTTTTGAACAAGCGTCGAAGAAGACTAATCAGAAAACACGCGGAAACTACCCAGCAGCGGATGCGATTCTTGATGTGATTCGTTATGGCCTAGAGAACGGCTTTGAAAAAGGTCTTCAGTACGAAGCGAAGCGTTTTTCTGAGCTAGTAATGACTTCTGAATCAAAAGCCCTTCGCTCAATCTTCTTTGCAACCACTGAAATGAAGAAAGAACACGGTGCCGACGCAGAGCCAAAAGCGGTTAAGCGCGTTGGTGTTTTGGGTGGCGGTCTTATGGGCGCAGGTATCAGCCATGTGAGCGTGGCGAAAGCGAAAGTGCCGGTTCGTATTAAAGATGTATCAAACGATGGTGTCTTGAATGCGCTTAACTACAACTACAAGTTGTTCGATAAGCAGCGTAAGCGTCGTATTCTGAGCCGAGCTGGCCTTGAAGGTAAGATGCTTCAGCTGTCTGGTGGTATAGACTTTACGAGTTTTAACCATACCGATGTGGTGATTGAAGCGGTATTTGAAGATCTCGACCTTAAGCAATCAATGGTTGCGGACATCGAAGCCAATGCCAAGCCAGAGACTATCTTCGCGACCAATACGTCTTCATTACCAATTCATAAGATTGCGGAGAAGGCGCAGAGACCAGAAAATGTAGTCGGCCTTCACTACTTTAGCCCTGCAGAGAAAATGCCGCTAGTTGAGGTTATCCCTCATGAGACAACCTCAGAAGAGACGATTTCAACGGTTGTAGCATTAGCGAAGAAGCAAGGCAAAACACCTATTGTTGTTAAAGATACGGCAGGTTTCTATGTAAACCGTATTCTTGCTCCGTACATGAATGAAGCAGCACATCTGCTATTGGCAAATGAGCCGATTGAAAAGCTCGACAGCACGTTATTGGACTTCGGTTTCCCGGTTGGCCCAATTACCTTGCTAGATGAGGTGGGTGTTGATATCGGCGCTAAGATTATCCCGATTTTGGTCAATGAATTAGGCGATCGTTTCCAAGGCCCTGATGTGTTCGACATTCTTCTGAACGACAACCGTAAAGGGCGTAAGAGTGGTAAAGGTTTCTATACTTACAAAGGTAAGAAGAAGGAAGTCGATAAGTCAGTTTACAAACTGCTTAAGCTGCAACCTGAACCTAAGCTAAGTGATAACGACATCGCAATGCGTTGTGTATTACCAATGCTCAACGAAGCGGTTCGTTGTCTAGACGATGGCATTATCCGTAGCCCTCGTGATGGCGATATTGGTGCTATTTTCGGTATCGGTTTCCCTCCATTCCTAGGTGGTCCATTCCGTTACATGGATCAAATCGGTATTAAATCATTGGTTGAGATGATGAACGACTTCGCTAAGAAGTACGGTGATCGTTTTGCACCATGTGATGGCCTACTGACACGAGCTGGTTTGGGTGAGTCTTTTTATAAATAACTCTCTAGCTCGCTAGTTATTAAGCCCGTATCAAGCAATTGATGCGGGCTTTATTTTTTATCGGAGTATCCAAAAGGAATGAGATTCCCGACTCGGTCGTTCCTCCCTCTCGGGAATGACGTTCTAGAGATAGAAAGTAAGCTATTGCGTTGCTAAGACAGGTGTCAAACACATCTCAATCAAAACTGTCGTCATCTCCTAAAGCGACGAAGGAGCGTAATAGGAGATCTGCTTTTATATTGCACCCAATAAAAAAGGTTGATGCTTTCACATCAACCTTTTGATTTTTTAAACACTCTTATTAGCCAAGCTCAGTATCTTTCGGGCGCAGTTGAAACTCATCAATTGAGCCTATTTCCACACCCGCCGACAGTTTATCTTCTTCCTGATGAGCATTACCGTGAGCGTGCATAATCAAGCGATTGGCCGTGCGTGGCTTCAGTTGGCTAACCACAAAACGCATCATGTCAGAGCGAGTGAGCCCCTTGAGCTCTTCAAGCACACGCTCTCTCTGATTGAATTCCATATCCTTATTGCCAATCGCAACCCATAAGCGTTGAGCACGACCTCGCAATGTCGTATCGGGAGTTGAAATCTGATTCCAGAGACCACGCTTACTGCTGTGCCATTGGTAGTCATTAAGCTCCAATAACACCATATAAAAGGCGTTGAGAAACTCATCTATTGAAGCCAACAAATCGACTGGAGCGGCATTAGGAGACTGCACGTACAACACAATACCTGGGTGTCGGTTTAGCGGCATATTGCCAGTGCCAACCATGTAGCCCAGTTGTTGTTTAGTGCGAATCTCATGGAAGAAAGTGGCCGACATTAAGTGGTTAGCGAGTGAGTACAGCGCGATATTTTGAGGTGAAATATCAGGACATTGGTAATAAACCACGATCGCCGAATCATCTTGATTACAGACGACTTCACGTTGGAAGCTGCCGTTTTCACCCAGCATAATTAACGGTCGCAGTGACTCTTCATAAACTTGATCTTGAACGCGTAGGGCATCCTTTAGCGTTTCAGCCATCTTATGAGCATCAGCTTTTTTCCAGTCGCCATATACAAACATCTCAACATGAAGTTCAGCCAAAATAGATTGAACGAATGAAGATAACTCATCGACTTCAATTGTCTCTAGTGCTTCAATCAATACCGCATAAGGAGGATTGTTAGGCTGTAAGATCCCTGTCATTGCATTAAATAGCTGCGAAATAGGACGATCTTGTGACGCGTTATTCCAGTTTCTTAGCAATTGATGCTTAATTGTTTCGAAGCGTGTTGGACTAAAGTCGCGTGCTTGAAAGCGTTCAAGAATCATATTGAGTAGTTGTGGCTGCTTTTCGCTGAATCCAGACAGAGTCAGCGTGACACCACCTTGATGGGTATACATGTTGTAACCCATACCAGCAATTTCAGCCTGATAGGTATCTTTCTCCAGAGAATCTAAGAACATCTCTACACATAAGCGTGTTTTGACGATGTTCCTAGGGCTAGCGACCGAGTGCGGGCTATCAATAGCGATATACACCACACCTTTCGGTACTCGAAATTGGTGGTCTTGCAGGTGCCACAGCTTAAATCCGTCCAACTCTTCTAAGAGTTGTGGGTGTTTAGCGTCGCCTTCGAGTTCTGCCGGATCTAAGTCATAGCAAATAAAAGGGTTTTTGCTTGGAAGCTCGAACTGCCAACCGGGGTTGATGCACATAAAGCATTGGGTTTGCTCTGAGCTAAAAGGTGTCACAGAGTAGGGCGTAAAGTACCATTTTGCTTCTCTGTCATACTCGAAGCCTTGGGCAACAATTGTTGCGCGCATGTTGTCGACGGTTAAGTAGGGAAGCAAAGAGCGCTGTAATTCGTCATCGAAATGCGACATTTTGTAATCGCCATACACTACGTCTTGTTCTTGGTAGTGCTGCATGTTGATCACCAAATGGCTAACGACATCAAGTGGTCTTGCTGGTTCTTGGAAACGGAAAGCGGACTCCAAAACGGCACGCTTTTCTAGGTAACGCCACTCTTCAATACCTTGTTGTTCAATCAACTTGATGTACTGGAATACCGCTTGGATGATGTTATCGGTTTTGGTTAAACCTTCGATGGTCAATGAACAACTGACTGTGAAATCACGATAGTTGCTGCCACTTGCGCCGCCACCTGCTGAGAGAGAAGTAATCCAACCTTTCTCTTTCAACTGCATCATCAAACTGCCTTCGCCTTCGTAACCTAAAAGGTGTGCGAAGAACGACAGAGGCTTAACGCCATAGTGCTCGTCCATGCTTGGCATCGGGAAGGTCAAGATGAGTTTACGCACTTCTTTAATTGGCTCAACGTGCACTTGAACGCCTGTGCTCAACTCGCCAACAATCGATACCTCAACCTTTTTGCCTTGTAGGTTGTGATTGGTAATCGAGCTAAAACGATCCTCAACCCAGCCTTGCATTTCATCTAAGGATTGATTGCCAGACAGCGTCAGTGTCATTAGGTCTGCAGAATATTGTTGCTGGTGGAATGATAGGATCTCTTGTCGAATCGTCTCGCCATTTCTGTCGCCCAACGTATCGATATTACCGACAGAAAACTTCGAGAATGGGTGATTGTGGTTCACCAGTTCTTTGGTAACTTGGTACAAGCGTCGCGAATCGTCGTTGAGTTTCATCTTATATTCTGAATCAACGGCTTGGCGTTCTTTATCTAATGCTTCTTCGTTGAACAGGGGAGCCGTGAAAAATTGGCTGAAGCGATCGAGTGCGGTTTCAAACGCATTCAATTCAACATCAAAAAAGAAGCAGGTGTGCTCTGTTCCCGTCCAAGCATTGTTGCTACCGCCATGTTGGCTGATAAAACTTTGGAACTCTCCGACCTTTGGATACTTTTCAGTTCCCAAAAATAGCATATGCTCTAAGTAGTGAGCTAAACCCTCTCGGTCTGTAGGGTCATCAAAGTGCCCCACATTAACGGCTAATGCGGCTGCTGCTTTTTGAGCATTTTGGTCCTGAACTAACAGTACGCGTAACCCGTTATTTAAGGTTATGTAACGGTATTGATGTTCATCATTTGGGCTTAAGTGCACAGGAGCATCTCCAGAGAAGGTGGTTTTTAAATTATGTACCCGATGATTCGGCGTGCAAACCTTGTAATCATATTTTGGGATATGAAGTGCTTTTTGGCGATTTCTAAATCACTTTTATCGATTTTTATCAGTAATTTATTTTCTTTTAACAAGATTGTTAAGAAAGTCGAACTCTTTGGCAAGTGACTTGATATAATTATTTATATTGACTGCGGTTTCTCTGGATTGAGAGCCAAACCTAAGTAGCGTTTCGCTGATATATGGGATATATCGACTTTCGATATGTTACGAAGACAGGATTGAACATGAAAATATTCATTATGCGCCACGGTGAAGCAGAACATTTTGCGGATTCGGATGCAGAACGAGCGTTGACCAAGCGCGGGAAAATGGCTTCTCTTGCAGTGGCACAAGCTGTAAATGAGCAGGGGATTAGTCAATTCGATAAAGTGCTGGTGAGCCCATATTTAAGGGCACAAGAAACGTGGTTAGAGATCTCTCAGGCGTTTTCTGGAACGAAAGTAGAAACCTGTGATGATATTACGCCTTATGGAATGTCCGACGATGTGTTTGATTTGACCTTGGCAATGGCTGAAGTAGAAAAACTAGAGACCATCTTATTTGTTTCTCATTTACCTCTAGTGGGCTACCTAACAGCAGAATTTGCAACTGGTATGGCTCCGCCGATGTTTCCAACGTCAGGCCTAGCATGCATCGACTTTAACCTTGAAACACAAAAAGGTGAGTTACTTTGGAACATCAATCCATAGTGAAGGTGAAGACAACCTTTTAATTGGAAGACTAAAGTGAAAAGGGCATCTCAATGATTTGAGATGCCCTTTTTGTTTTTGGTGATGGAGCGATTCGCAAACCAGCATTACTTCTCAGGAATCGAAAGTAGTACCAGCAACGCACCATTACCGCCAAATTCTAATGGCGCTTGGTGAAAAGCCATCACGTCTGGGTGCTGTGCTAACCACAAAGGCACCTTCTGCTTAAGGATGTGTTTGCCAATGCCGTGTTGAACGCAGGCACACGCCACGCTCTCTTTTACGCAGTGCGCAATCATTGCTCCAAGCTCACGTTTAGCTTCTTGCTGAGTCATACCATGCATATCGAGATACACGTCTGGTACGTAGACACCACGACGCAGGCGCTTCACCTCGTATTTAGAGACATCATCACGCGCATAACGTGTTGGGCCGTCTTCGCTAAGGTGCGGAATGAACTCATCCGAGAAATAAAACTCGCTATCACTCGCTTGTCTTGCCGTTCGAGTAATTTCTTTTTGCTTGGCATTTCTTTTTGGCTGCTGGACTATGGTATCCTGTTGCAACTTTTTAACGCCCTTTACTGCATCGTTGAATAGGGCGAAATCGTCATCGAAGTCGGTGTCTTTTTTGCTCATCAGGTTATGAATTCTAATTAGAAACGTAATTAGCAGTATTGTAGCGCTTTTCGGAGACAATTTTGGATAAGATTTTTGTAGAAGAAGCGGTATCAGAACTACACACGCTTCAAGATGTGATTCGTTGGACTGTTAGCCGCTTTAACGCAGCTGGCCTATTTTATGGTCACGGCACTGATAACGCGTGGGATGAGGCAGTACAACTTATCTTACCTACTCTTTATCTGCCGATTGATGTTCCTTCGCATGTAATGAACTCTCGTCTAACGAGCAGCGAACGTCTGCGTATTGTTGAGCGTGTGATCAAGCGTATTAATGATCGTACACCAACGGCTTACCTGACGAACAAAGCTTGGTTCTGTGGCCTTGAGTTCTTCGTTGATGAGCGCGTTCTTGTGCCTCGTTCTCCAATTGGTGAGCTGATCGAAGCTCAATTCCAACCTTGGTTAACTGAAGAGCCAGTTCGCATCATGGATATGTGTACGGGCAGTGGTTGTATTGCTATCGCTTGCGCGCACGCATTCCCAGATGCTGAAGTAGACGCGATTGATATCTCTACTGACGCACTTCAAGTTGCTGAGCAGAACGTTCAAGATCACGGCATGGAGCAACAAGTGTTCCCAATCCGTTCAGATCTTTTCCGTGATCTGCCGAAAGAGAAATACAACCTGATCGTATCTAACCCGCCTTACGTGGACGAAGAAGATATGAACAGCCTGCCAGATGAATTTACTCATGAGCCAGAACTTGGCCTAGCAGCAGGTACTGACGGTCTGAAATTGGTTCGCCGTATCCTAGCTAACGCACCAGACTACCTAACTGATGACGGTATTCTGATCTGTGAAGTAGGTAACTCGATGGTTCATATGATGGATCAGTACCCTGAGATTCCATTCACTTGGATTGAATTCTCGAATGGTGGTCATGGTGTATTCATGATCACTCGCGAGCAGCTAGTAGCTTGCGCTGACGAGTTCTCTATCTACAAAGACTAGGTGATGACGGCTAGTTTTTAGCTTAGTACTTGGTAAGACGTTCTATTTGATACGTTTTAATTTAAACGCCATGCAGCAATGCATGGCGTTTTTTATTGCCTTAGTTTTAGGGTTAAGGCATCAATACAGAATAAATAATGTTCAATATTTAGTTGCCTAATATGAATAGCTATTACATATTGGTGGTTGATGTTTAGCCGTTTTAGTGAGTTAAGGAGAATTCGCGATGAGCTTTGATACATGGATTTATTATTTGTTGGCAGTACTGATTTTAACGGCATCGCCGGGCCCAAGTTCTTTATTGTGCATGACCAAAGGTGTGCAATCGGGTTTTAAATTATCAATATTTACTGCACTGGGCAGCCTAACGGCGATCACCGGAATCTTAACGTTATCGTTCACCGGTTTAGGGGTGATCATTGCTTCATCAGAAGTGGTGTTTAATGTCATAAAATGGACTGGCGCTGCGTATCTTATCTATCTTGGCTGGAAGTCTTTACGTTCTAATCAGCAAGACTACGACAATCTATCCAGTCAACAAACTGATTCTAAGCTTGTTAAAGAAAGCGCGGTGCAACACTACTTAAGTGGTTTTATTGTTGGCGCGAGTAACCCGAAAGCGATTCTATTTTTTACCGCACTTTTCCCTCAGTTTATCGACCCGTCACTCGCTCTGCTTCCCCAGTTTACGGTGTTTGCTTTAACCTTTGCTGTGATGGAGTTGTCTTGGCTATTGGTTTACGCGTATTTAGGTGCGAAGTCGTCAAATTGGCTGTTTGCGAAAGGCAGAGCTAAGGTTTTCAATCGTGTTACAGGTGGCGTGTTTATTGGTGCTGGCGCGCTGCTTTCGACGACAAGCCGAGCATAAGTTTTTGATTTATCAGAGGGCTGAATAGTTACAGAAAATTCTTAATGCTGTCATAAAAGGTTAATATTAATGTGCTTGCCGCTTTTGGTGAAAAGCCGATATATTGTAGTTACACCATCACGTTCTCAAGGAGAGACATATGCAGCATCAAGAAATGATTCAACACAGTAACTTTGGCGTTATCAGCCGCACTTGGATTTTCTCTACCCTTTCTCTAGTGGGTATTCTTGCTCTAATGTAGTCAGCTTAATGGCTCTATATTTTCAGTTTTTATTATGAAATCACTTGTTAAAAAGTCTTCAAAGTCAGAACTCTTTATCTCATAAACGTGGCTTTTCTCATCAGGCTAGCCACTTAACCTTTTCTTCGCTGTACCTTTCTCTTAGTAACCATTTCCTTAAAATAATCGTTTTGGTCGATTACCCCATTTCTTCAAATAGTCTCATTGTTAACCTGATCTGAAGTTGTTATCAAACTGTGATAATCTTAAGTTATCTATTACCTACAGTGTATCTCTCATGTCTGTCTGGGATTCAATTTCATTTAACAATCGATTTACGACGTTACCTCGACTGTTCTATACCCCAATTCAACCTACCCCTTTAAATAATGTCCAATGGCTTGCATGGAACCAAAACCTTGCGAGTGAACTTGGCTTTCCGTCATTTGAGGACGCCTCTGAGGAGTTGCTTGAAACTTTATCGGGCAACGTTGAACCAGAGCAATTTTTACCTGTAGCAATGAAATATGCAGGCCATCAATTTGGTTCTTATAACCCCGATTTAGGTGATGGCAGAGGTTTGCTATTAGCACAGGTTGTCGCTAAAAGTGGTGAAACGTTCGATTTACACCTAAAAGGTGCAGGTAAAACACCGTATTCTCGCATGGGGGATGGGCGCGCCGTGATTCGTTCGACGGTTCGTGAGTATTTATGTAGTGAAGCGATGGCTGGGCTTAATATCCCAACCACACGTGCGCTGGCTATGATGACCAGTGACACGCCAGTTTATCGAGAGAAGCAAGAGTGGGGCGCACTGTTGGTGCGTGCTGCTGAATCACACATTCGTTTCGGTCACTTTGAACATCTGTTTTATACCAATCAGTTGGCCGAGCATAAATTGTTGGCTGATAAAGTCATCGAGTGGCACTTCCCTGAATGCCTTGATGAAGACAAGCCCTACGCTGCTATGTTTAATCAGATTGTTGACCGTACCGCGGAAATGATTGCGTTGTGGCAAGCAAATGGCTTTGCTCATGGGGTGATGAATACCGATAACATGTCGATTATTGGACAGACGTTTGACTATGGGCCGTTCGCATTCCTAGATGAGTATGACCCGAGATTTATCTGCAATCACTCCGACTATCAAGGTCGTTATGCCTTTAATCAACAACCTAGAATTGGATTGTGGAACCTGTCAGCTCTGGCTCACTCTCTGTCTCCGCTGGTGGAGAAAACTGATTTAGAAGCTGCGTTAGAACAATACGAGCCACAAATGAACGGTTATTTCAGCCAGTTGATGCGCCGTAAGTTAGGGCTACTTTCTAAACATGAAGGTGACAGCCGCTTGTTTGAATCTATGTTCGAGTTGATGTCGCAAAACAAAGTCGATTATCCAAGGTTCTTTAGAACGCTGTCGAACCTAGACACTTTGCCTGCGCAGGAAGTCATTGATTTAGTTATCGATCGCGAGGCCGCAAAGCTATGGCTGGATAACTATTTGCAACGTTGTGAACTTGAAGATAGCTCAGTAGTAGAGCGCTGCGAAAAGATGAGACAGGTAAACCCTAAATACATCCTCAGAAACTACCTCGCACAGCTGGCGATAGATAAAGCCGAGCGTGGTGATAGCAGTGATATTGACGCATTAATGGTGGTGTTGGCCGATCCTTATGCGGAACACCCTGACTACGAACATCTTGCCGCGTTACCACCAGAGTGGGGTAAAGCGATGGAGATCAGCTGCTCGTCGTAAATCGATTCGCTTAATCAAACGAGTGGATAGAGGTCACTTAGTTGTGATCTCTGTCTGTTTGTTCTTCTAATTTTACAAACATATCAATAATCAAACGCTCAACCTGCCTATAGACTATGTGAATAAGTTGTAAATTTAATAGGTTTGGGCGATGCCAACAAATACTCGAATTCTCGTGGTGGATGATGATCAAGAAATCCGCGAACTGCTGGAAGAGTACCTCACGAAATCGGGTTTCGATGTCTCCTCTGTTGGAGATGGTGTTGAACTCGAAACTTACCTGCAAAGCCAAGGTTACCCTGACCTGATTCTTCTTGATGTGATGCTACCCGGTGACGACGGTTTTACCTTGTGTCAGCGCGTCCGCAAACAATCGAATGTGCCTATCATCATGCTGACTGCGGTATCGGATGAAACCGACCAGATCATCGGCTTAGAAATTGGTGCTGATGACTACATCGCCAAGCCGTTTAGCCCTCGCCAATTAATGGCGCGTATCAAAGCTCTGCTACGCCGCGTTCAAGTCGTCGATGACAAACCCAACGATGCATTGCCTAAGCAGATCATCTTTGGTGATTGGACGCTCGATACGTTAGCGCATCGAATTTCCCATAATGAAAGCTCAGAAGAGATGGACTTGTCGGGCAGTGATTTCTCATTGTTAATGTTGTTCCTTACTCGTCCTAATGAAGTGTTAGACCGAGATACCATCTCTTTCGCCACTAGAGGCCGTGAAGCGCTGCCTTTTGAGCGTGGCATTGATGTGCAGCTTAGTCGCTTGAGAAGCCGATTGGGCGACAGTGGTAAATATCCTCACTACATCAAAACCATGCGCGGTAACGGCTACATTCTGGCTGTGCCTGTTCAGTATGAACATTGATTAAGAAGAACTGCTTATGAGGTGGTTGAGAAGTTTAAAGCCAAACTCCTTGGTTGCTCGAACCTTGTTATTGACCTTGCTAGCAGTGGTCATTGCTCAGGGTATCGCAACCTCTATTTGGTACAGCGAATCCAAACACAAAGAACTGGAAGGCATTCGTTCGGCTTCATCGAGCATGGCGAACATGTTTGCTTCAACGGTGACTTTCTTCCAGTCTCTGCCCGTCAAATATCGCCATATCGTGTTAGACCAAATTCGAAATATGGGTGGGACGCGTTTTTTCGTCTCTTTCAATAAAGAGGCGCTGATTGTTGAGCCCATTCCCGATACTCGTTTAAAAACTGCCTCGATAGAAGCAATAGAAAGCGTGCTGAGCAACAAGCTCAATAAGGTGGAATCGGTGCGCGTTGACTTCTCTCGCCCAGAGCACCTTCGATTACTTAAAAACGACATCTACTTGAGCGATCTCCCTCGATCGTGGGCACATCACACATTAACCTTAGAGCCTCTCAATCCTCCCATTCTGGTTGTGCAGATTGAATTAGCCAGTCATGAATGGGTCTACATTGCCGCGCTGTTGCCTGCACCTTACGTAAAACTGGATGACACTATTCTTGGTCGTGAACAGGTGATCTTCTTGCTATCTTCGACGCTGATTCTGCTGGTGTTGACGTACTTAATGATTCGTCGCCAAGTGCGCCCGCTCAAAAAACTAGCAAGAGCGGCCAATGAAATGAGTATGGATATCCAGCAGCCGCCACTTAACGAAGAGGGAGCAACTGAACTGGTCACAGCGACTCGGGCTTTTAATCGAATGCAGCAACGTATTCGTCGTTATGTGGCCGACCGAGAACACCTTTTTTCTGCTATCTCTCATGACTTGAAGACGCCAATTACCCGTTTAAGGCTTCGAGCTGAGCTATTGGAAAATGAGGTCAAGAAAGACAAGTTCAACAAGGATCTTGATGAGCTTGAGATGATGGTGAAGGGCGCATTACAAGCGGTAAGAGATACTGACCTTCATGAAAACAACGCCATTATCGATCTCAACGAGATGATGCTTTCTGTAATTGAACTGCACAACCAACATCAAACCTTGGTTGAGTTTGAACCCATAGTGGTTGAACCGTTAGTTGCCAAACCACTAGCGATTAAACGTGTGCTCACCAACCTTATCGATAACGCGGTGAAATACGGCACATCAGCTGAGGTCGATATCAGCAGTGATTCGGTGTGGGTTATCGTGACGATTCAAGACCACGGCAAGGGTATTCCTGAAGATAAACTTGAACTAGTGTTTGAACCTTACTTCAGGCTTGCGACCGACGACCAAGGACACGGTTTAGGGCTCGGGATCTGCCGAAATATCCTGCACGGACACGGCGGAGATCTCATTATTCGTAACTCCCCTCAAGGCGGCCTAGAAGCCAAAGTCTATATACCAAGAGGCCTAGAAGTGTAATGTAACAATTGTGTTACATTGGGCTTACCTTTTGTTTCAATCCTAAAAATCAAAATAAGTAGACTCTTTATTGAACCGGACGTCGAGTCCGCTAAACATGGAAGATAATAATGAAAATCAATAAAACCCTACTTACTCTATCTCTTCTTACTGCCTCAACATTTTCTCAAGCTGGTGAAGTGGAAGTGCTTCACTGGTGGACTGCCGGTGGCGAAGCGAAATCTGCTGCGGTACTGAAAGAGATGATTGAAGAACAAGGCCATACATGGAAAGACTTTGCAGTGGCTGGTGGCGGCGGTGAAAGTGCGATGACCGTTTTGAAAACGCGAGCAGTATCAGGCAACCCACCGTCTGCAGCGCAGATCAAAGGTCATGATATTCAAGAGTGGGGTGGTTTAGGTTTTCTAACGTCTCTCGATGCAACCGCGAAACAAGAACAGTGGGATGAACTACTGCCAGAAGTTGTCACTAAAGTGATGAAGTGGGATGGCGAATATGTGGCAGTTCCTGTCAACGTTCACCGTGTTAACTGGCTTTGGGCTAACCCTGTTGTTTTAGAAAAATCAGGTGTGACGGTTCCAACCACATTAGACGAATTCTTTGTGGCGGCAGACAAGATCAAAGCGGCTGGTTTTATTCCTCTGGCTCACGGTGGTCAACCTTGGCAAGACGCGACAGTCTTCGAAGCGGTAGCACTTGATGTACTAGGCAGTGAAGACTATAACAAAGCGTTCGTTGATCTTGATATGGACGTGTTATCTGGCGACAAAATGGTGGAAGTGTTCACCAAATTTAAAAAGATGCGCGACTACATCGACAGCAACTCGCCAGGTCGTGATTGGAACGTCGCAACCTCTATGGTTATCAATGGCGAAGCCGCGATGCAAATCATGGGTGACTGGGCGAAAGGTGAGTTTACTGCAGCAGGCAAAGTGCCGGGTAAAGACTACATCTGTGCACCAGCTCCGGGTACTGACGGCCAATTTACCTTCAACATCGATAGCTTTGCGTTCTTTGAGTTAAGTGACAAAGAGAACCAAAAAGCGCAGCAAGATCTAGCGAAAACCATTCTTACCAAAGATTTCCAAGAAGTCTTCAACCTGAACAAAGGTTCTATCCCTGTACGTCTCGATATGGATATGTCTAAGTTCGACCAATGTGCGTTGGATTCAATGGCAACCTTCAAAGCGAGTGCGGAATCTGGCGATCTAGTTCCGAGTATGGCTCACGGCCTAGCGACGACAAGCTACGCTCAAGGCGCTATCTATGACGTTGTGACTAACTTCTTCAATGAGAAAGATGCCGATCCAAAAGAAGCGGCAGCTAAGTTAGCGAAAGCAGTGAAGGCAGCTATCTAATCTCACTTGGTTTAACACCAAACCCCCAGGGTGGGTAGGCTCGTAGGGAGCCTATCTGCTCTTCATTCCCAATTCTAATATGCGTGATGCTGATGTGGTGCCGAGAGGCAAGCCATCGGCTCGATTGTGCAACAAGGATAAGTTATGGAGCATGTTTTGACTGAGTCGACTCCAAAACCCACAAGGAGCCAGCCTGCGCCCAAGCCTAGCTTTGCTGACAGGTTGCAACATTGGTTACCCAAGATTGTGCTGGCGCCGACCGCGTTAGTGACCGTGGTGTGTATCTACGGCTATATATTCTGGACGGCGGCGCTGTCGTTCACGAATTCTCGATTTTTGCCGAGCTTCAACTTTGTCGGTTTGGCTCAATATGAAAAGCTGATGGACAACGATCGCTGGATAACCTCAATCACCAACCTTGGTGTGTTTGGTTTTCTGTTCATGGCGATTGCTATCTTGTTAGGTGTGGGTTTGGCGGTATTGCTTGACCAAAACATCCGCCAAGAAGGCGCGATTCGTACCATCTATTTATACCCAATGGCCTTGTCATTCATCGTGACGGGTACGGCTTGGAAATGGATTCTGAATCCGGGGCTTGGTATTGAAAAATTGATGCAAGATTGGGGCTTCACCGACTTCAAATTTGATTGGTTAGTCGACTCTGAAATGTCGGTCTACACCTTAGTGATTGCGGCGCTTTGGCAGTCTTCAGGCTTCGTGATGGCGATGTTCTTAGCTGGTCTTCGTGGCATCGATTCTTCGATCATCAAAGCCGCTCAAATTGATGGGGCAAGTTTACCCACCATTTATCTCAAAATTATTCTGCCTTGCTTGCGCCCTGTGGTTTTCAGCGCGGTGATCATCACCTCACACATTGCGATTAAGAGTTTCGACCTTGTGACGGCAATGACAGCGGGCGGCCCAGGTTATTCATCGGATCTTCCTGCGCTATTCATGTACGCACACTCGTTTACACGCGGACAAATCGGCCTTGGTGCTGCCAGTGCCATGATGATGCTTGCGGGTATTTTAGCGATTCTCGTGCCTTACCTTTACTCTGAACTTAGGGAGAAAAAGTCATGATGAACAACATCAATTTTGCTCGAATGTTTATCTATTCAGCACTGCTTTTCTTCTGCTTAGTTTACTTAATGCCACTGTTCGTAATGGTACTGACCTCATTCAAAACCCTGCCAGACATTAAGGCAGGTAACTTGATGAGCTTACCGAAAGAGTGGGTGTTTGATGCTTGGTATAAAGCGTGGGACACCGCGTGTACTGGCGTTAAGTGTGAAGGCATCAAAGGCTACTTTTGGAACTCATTCCAAATGGTGATACCTGCGGTTGCGATTTCAACATTGCTCGGTGCATTCAATGGCTACGTGGTCACTAAGTGGCAGTTCCGAGGATCAAACCTGTTCTTTAGTCTGCTGCTGTTTGGTTGCTTTATCCCATTCCAAGTTGTGCTGCTACCAATGGCTACTATGCTCGGCAAGATGGGTTTAGCAAACACGACGATTGGTTTGGTGATTGTGCATGTTATCTACGGCATGGCGTTTACGACTCTGTTTTTCCGTAACTTCTACATTTCGATTCCTGATGAATTGATTAAAGCGGCAAAACTGGATGGTGCAGGCTTCTTTACCATTTTCTTCAAGATCTTATTACCGATCTCTACACCCATCATCATGGTGACGGTGATCTGGCAGTTCACTGCAATCTGGAACGATTTCTTGTTCGGGGTGGTGTATTCAGGCTCAGAGACTCAACCCATCACTGTGGCATTAAACAACTTAGTCAACACCAGCACGGGCGTTAAAGAATACAACGTCGACATGGCTGCCGCGATCATCGCCGCACTGCCAACGCTGTTGGTGTATGTCTTCGCAGGAAAATATTTTGTTCGTGGCCTAACGGCAGGATCAGTAAAAGGATAATTACCCATGGCAACATTAGATTTAAAACAGATCCGTAAAACCTATCGCAACGCGGACAACGAAACGTTAAAGGGCATCGACATCAGTATCGATTCGGGGGAATTTCTGATACTTGTCGGCCCTTCGGGGTGTGGAAAATCCACCCTAATGAACACCATTGCTGGGCTAGAGAATATTAGCTCGGGTGAGATTGTGATTGATGGTGTTGACGTGGCTCAGGTTGAACCCAAAGATCGCGACATCGCGATGGTATTCCAATCATACGCGCTATACCCAAATATGACGGTACGCGACAATATCGCCTTCGGTTTGAAGATTCGTAAGATGCCACAAGACGAAATCGATGCAGAAGTCAATCGAGTCGCTGAAATGTTACAAATCGAACAGTTACTGGATCGTAAACCGTCACAACTTTCTGGTGGTCAGCGTCAACGTGTCGCGATGGGGCGTGCTCTGGCGCGTCGTCCTAAACTGTATTTGTTCGATGAGCCGCTTTCTAACTTGGATGCCAAGCTGCGTGTGGAAATGCGTCATCAGATTAAACGTCTGCACCAAAAGCTGAATACCACGATCGTTTATGTAACTCATGATCAGATTGAGGCGATGACTTTGGCTGATCGCATCGCAGTAATGAAAGATGGTGAACTGCAGCAACTCGGTACGCCGCAAGAAATCTACACCAAACCAAACAATATGTTTGTCGCGGGCTTTATGGGTTCGCCATCAATGAACTTCATTAAGACGATGGTGGATTTGGATGATGAGCAGAATCCGATCATCAAAGTAACGGGTACAGCTGAACAAGAACACCACATTCGCTTGCCACAAAGCATGCGTGAGCAAGATGGGAAAGAAGTGGTGATTGGCCTGCGCCCTGAACACATCACCGAGCAGGAGAGTGAAGATGTGTCGGCAACGACCAAGCTAGATTTACAGCTGGAAGTATTGGAACCGACAGGGCCAGATACGATTGCGATGGTGAAGGTAAATGACCAAGAAGTGGCGTGTCGTTTATCACCAGAGTTCGAGGTGTCGGTAGGGCAGATGGCACCGCTACATTTCGACCTGTCGAAAGCGGTATTCTTTGATGCTCAGACTGAAGCGAGAATTGATTTCTAGTTTTTGAGTCAGCCGATAAATTAAAGTCTAAGCTTAAGCAAAGGCAGTATCACTAATTACTAATAAGTAACGTGATGCTGTCTTTTTGTTGTTTTAGTCTGTTTTATTTCCTCACGAAAACAGAGGGATAAACGAGATAAATGGATTAACTGCAATAATATCGCTAATTAGCCTCCGTTAGCTCTATAAAGCTGACCGAGAACAGCGTAGGATCGCGCTACTTTAGACCAAATACTAGGTTGCACATTAGTGCATAAACAGAAGAATACATGAAACTAACAGCAAAACCCTCAGCTAGTAACGCTTTACTTATTTCTATTACGACACCGGACTTCAAAGGTGACGAAGCAAAAGAGTCTCTTGCCGAACTTGCTCGCTTAGTAACAACCCTAGGGTTTAAAGTGGTCGGTACACAATCACAGCACCACAGTTCAACACAACGACAAAACGTGTTGGGCGCAGGTAAGCTTGCAGAAATTGCACACCTAACTGGTTACCAAGGTTCGATTGAAGAAGCCGAAGACGAAGATTTTATCGATGAATCATTTGATTTTCGCGCTGGTATCGATGAGTTAGATTTTGATGATCTTCCATCTGAAGACGTGGAATTTGGTACTGCTGACGTAGTGGTATTCGACTGTGATTTGAGCCCATCTCAACTGCGTAATGTAGAAGCGCATTTGGGTGTCGAGGTGTTTGACCGTACTGGTATCATCATTGAAATCTTCAGCCGCCATGCTCGTACTCGTACTGCACGCCTGCAAGTTGAAATCGCTCGCCTAAACTACCTAGTGCCTCGACTGCGTGAAACAGCCGACGGTGATAAAGAGCGTCAAATGGGTCAGGGTGCTGGTGAAACTTCGCTAGAGCTAGACCGCCGTAAAGTACGTGACCAAATTGCTGCACTTAAGCGTGAGCTGGTTAGCGTGCAAGACGAAATGAAAAACCGACGCACTCAGCGTTCGGAACTTTTCACTGTTGCTCTAGTTGGCTACACCAATGCGGGTAAATCTTCGATGATGCGCGCTATGACTGCAACAGAAGTGAGCGGTGAAGATAAGCTTTTCGCGACCTTAGATACCACGGTTCGTGCGCTTCAACCAATTACTCAGCCGCGTATCTTAGTGTCGGATACGGTGGGTTTCATCAAGAAACTGCCACACGATCTGGTTGCTTCATTCCACTCAACGCTAGCAGAAGCGCACGATGCTTCGTTACTGCTTTATGTGGTTGATGCTTCTGACGTTTCATTCCGTGCACAGCTTGACGTGGTACACGAAGTATTAGCGCAAGTAGGTGTTGAAGGCAGCGAAAAACTATTGGTACTGAACAAGTGCGATAGATTGAGCGAAGAAGAACAGTTAGAGCTGATTGAAGAATTTCCAGATGCCATGCTGACCTCAACTCGTGACCCGCTCGATATCACCAAACTGCACAAGTACATTGTGGGTGTGGCTGAACAAGGCATGATCGAAGAAGAGATCACGATTCCTTATTCAGGGCAGGGCATCATCGGTGAGATTCGCTCAAACATGAGTGTTGTGAAGGAAGAGTACGACTACGAATGTATTAAGCTTACTGTACGTTCAAGTGCAATTGACTTAGCGCGCTTGAAAAAGCGTATGCAGAAGTCTTAAGCTTTTAGCTAGCCTAAAAACAACCAAAAGAAAAGCGACCCGATAAGGTCGCTTTTTTGTTTCGTGTCGCTGAGTAATTAGTTACTCGTCAAACAGCCCATTTACGCCATTCTTTGAGTTGGCTTCCAGCGTGCTAACTCTGGGTCAAGTTTAATACCTTGCGAAGTTAGCAGGTTAACACGAGCCAAGTACGCCGCACCGTGCATCAGGTGCTTGGCTAGGTCTACTGCATTACGCTGCTGGTAATCATCTAAGTAGCTGTCTTTTGCCCAGGCGTTGAATGCGCCAAGTGCAGGGCCAGCCCATACTTGGTAATCCATTTCACGACCTTGTTCGCCAGTGTTTGACCAGCGGCTAGAAAGCCCCAAGTACCAGCGGAAAATCAACGCCATTTTACGCTTCGGATTGCCTTCAGCACGTTCGATCTGTTTAGGGTCACGTTCGTTAAAGTGCGCAACAGTGCCCGCCCAGATGTCATCCAATGTTGAACGGAATACCTGCTTCTCTAGCTTTTGGCGTTCTTCAGCTGGAATCGCTTCAATTGAGTCGTAACGAGTGTAGATTTCGTAAAGCTTGTTTGCACGCATTGGGAACAAAGTACCGCGCTTAACCACTTGCAGCTTCACACCCATTTCGAACATGTCTGCTGCCGGAGCCATAGTTACGTCAGCCATTTCAGTTGTCGAAAGCAGCTTACGTGTGTGTTCGCTCGCGCCAGCTTCAACACACGCTTGGTTGATAGAACCCGTAACAATGTATGCCGCACCCATGTTAAACGTTGCTAGAGCAGCGTCAGGCGTGCCTACGCCACCACCACAACCAACACGCAGCGGTGTTTTGAATTGGTACTGAGCTTGGATCTGTTCTTTCAGCGCAAGAATCGTTGGTAGCAGTGTTACTAGCGGACGGTTATCGGTGTGACCACCAGAATCCGCTTCTGCAGTAATGTCATCCGCCATTGGAACCAACTGTGCTAGCTCCATCTGTTCTGCTGTGATTCGACCTTCATCAACTAAGGCTTGCAGCATTTTCACAGGAGCAGGCTGCATGAATTTGCTTGCGACTTCAGTGCGGCTTACCTTTGCGATGACTTTATTGCCGATCTGGATTTCACCTTTTGCATCACGGCTAAGGCCAGCAGCACGATAGTGAACGATTTGCGGTGTTAAACCTAAGAAGGCTGAAGCCTCAACCGTTTTCACTTTGTGTTTCAAAAACAGCTCTACACTGCCACGTTCTAGTGCAGGTTCACTTGGGCTGTGAATCAGGTTAAACGCGTAAGGGCCATTTGGCAGAGCTGCTTGAATACGGTTGATCGCTTGCTCGACGCGAGACGGGATTAAGCCCGCCGCGCCAAATGAACAAAGAATACCAGCCTGACCAAGCGCAATTACAAGCTCTTCGGATGAGATGCCGTTGGCCATTGCGCCTGCGTAGTACGCGTATTTTACGCCATGGCAGCGACGAAACTCTTCGTCGCCCAAGCTTTGTGTACCGAGTGCAGGAGCAAATGCGCTAACAGGTTGGCTATTTGCTGCACTTGCTGAATCACCCGATGTAATTTCAGCGTGTTGGCTTACGCCTAAGCCTTTTTCTGGGTGGTTCACTACGTAACAAGCAAGGCTTAAGTCTTTTAAGATGGTCGACATTGCCGCGCTATCAAAGTGAGTTGTGTTCTCTTCAATCTGCCAAGGCCACGGAGATAGCTTTTCGTTATTAATTGTAGTTTGAGTTGTCATACTAAATTCTTTCCTAATTCTTTGTCTCTAATGGCGGCTTATGCTTGCTTGATACCAGAAGCTTTATCGGTAGCAGGGGCTTCTTCGATACAAATCGCGATGTCTTTCACTTCGTAAATACGCAGGCCATCTTTGCTCAGGTTTGCGTCGCCAACTATGATGCGCTTGCCGTCTTCGTCTTTAATCGCTGTGATGTGTACATCCAGAGACATCTGTTTGTTCAGAGGGTTAATCTGACCACGGTATTTCCATTTCACTTCAGATTGGATTTGACCGAACTTCGGATTACGGAAGCCTGCGCCAAGATCTTTGTTTAGCGCATAGGTTTGCATCAGCTCGATGATCGCTTCGACACCTAGAGAACCTGGCATTACTGGATCTTGATGGAAGTGGAATTGGAAGAACCAATCGCTTGGGTCAATCGTGCGCTCAGCGTATAGGTAGCCAAGGCCGTCTTTACCACCGTCGCTTGTGATCTGCACGGTATCGATAAAGCTCAAACGACCGCCAGCCAATTTGTAGTGCTCTTGCACTTCACCAGTAGACGAGACAGGTGCATTGAAGTAACGAGTCGTTTTGTCTAGCAGGTTGATGTTTACATCCGGTGTGCGGTTGTTATCAACGTGCCAAGGATGAGTCACCTTACCGTTGTCCAAACCCAGTTGGTCTTTCAGTGCTGCGCCTTTAAAGTAACCAAATACCGCTGTACCTTGGTAGAAAGGCATGCCGTCTGTGCTCAGTTCGAAGCTAAAGCTCTGTACGATGTTGGTGCCCATCATTACGGTTGAAAGCAGGCGAGAATCGTTGGTGATGGTTTTGCCACGTAAGTCGACGTTACGCAGCATTTTGCCGCTGCCGTCTAGGTTACGGAAAAACAGTTCTTCACCTGGGAAGCCCAGTGTTGTGCCCATGTAGCCAGAGATGAAGCCGTTTGGCTGCAGCGAAATCTCCATCAATACCGAATAAGGCATCAAGGTATGGTGGCTGTTTTCATCAAAGTACCATGCATTTTCTGGCACTTCGTATTCAGCGATACACGATGAAGGTTTCTTGAAGTCGCCACGTTTACCGTCGATCTCAACGACACGAGTGGTTAACTGCAGATCGCCACACGGAGTACGTGGTGGAATCATTCCACGGTAGATAGAGAAGTCAGGGCCGAAACATTTTTCGATATCGCCAGTCGCGAATTCGAACATGTGGTATGGCGTAAATGGAACCGTATCAGGTGTGCGGTTCGGGTAATCAGGCGTTACCGGAGCTTCAACGTGTTGAAGAGGAATCACGCCTTTATTTGGTGCTGTTTCTAGGTCTTCAATTTGTGCCATCAGTGGCGCATTTGCTGAAGCCTGTTGGTTCACTGCTGGTGTATGGCCCAAGCTTTTATGGTCCAAGCTTTCGATAACAGGCGTCGTGACAGCTGTTTCTAAAGAAGGCAGGTAACGAGTACATTCGTCGTCTTCTTTGATCATCACACCCAAGTTTTGGAAATCAACAATCACTTTGCCGTTGAGCAAAATATCGATGTTAGCTTTCGCGTATGGGCGAGGGCTTAGACCAATCTCGGTCACTTCCATGCGGTAAGTCAGTTCTGCCGATTGTGGTAGAACTTGACCACGACAGCGTACTTGTTGAGGCGCGTTTTCAAGCGGTTGGAAACGACCATTTTGAACAAGCGTGTGCATGCCAAGGTGCATCATGAAGAATTGCAGCAGTTGACCACAACCTTCAGCCATCAAAGAGCCAGCCATTACTGAGTCATCTTTAAAGTGACAAGGGAAGTACCAGTGCTCAGGCTCTAGTTGTTTATGACCTTCAATCAGACCAAGTCCCCATGTGCCGCCTTGCGGTTCAACACGGCTGACCTTTTCGATCATCATGAACTTCTCTGAGCTGAAGCATAGAGAAGGCTGGTGGCGATCAGATTGGTGAGTCGGGCCGAAACACTCTGCAATGTTTGCAGTTAGTAGGTGGCGCAGTTCTTGGTGGTTAAACTGGGTTTTAGGGCAGTGTAGCATAGGGTCGAAGCGTTGCTTAATCGCAAGCTTACGAGCCTTGATTTCATCTTCAGTGTGAATCACACCTTTGCCGTCTGCTAGCTCTTCATCAGTGAAGAAGCCCGCACAACCGTTGTCCATTTTCAGGATCATCTTGTTGCCAACGAAACATTCGTACGAGAAGAAGAACAGCAACGTGTCGCCATTGCGAGCAAAGCTGTTGATTGAGATATCGTAACGCAGCGTATCTCCACCACGAGGCAAGTCGCCAAGGAAGGTCAGCGTACAATCAAGTAGGCGATAAACACGCTCGCCTTTGTTTTCGAAATCAATGCCTAAGTAGCTGATCAACATTAGGTCACACTGACCAGATTCAACTGCAACAGCCCAAGGGATCTGACCATCGACAAGATACGGCGCATCAACAGGGATGTCGTATTCTGTGGTCATGGTGCTTGGCTTGTATTCGTTCACTGTCGCGTTGAGCTTAGTAACGCGAGATACCAATAGGTAATCAGTGGTTGGCAAGCGAACACGGCGCGAGTAGCTATCGATGATCGCGTAGTCAGGGCCAAACACGTTCGCAATATCACCTTCCGCGTACTCAACCAGATCATCGTAATCCCAGATACACGGCTTACGGACAGGTTTTACAGGTGCTGGCGTCGCAAGTACGTTGACTGGCGTTGACTGAACCTGAGCCGGTTGAGCTTGTACAGGCTGACCAGTCGTTTGCTGACTAGTCGTTTGTTGGCCATTCGTTTGTTGAGAAGCGGCTGAGCTATCTAAACCAGACGTAACGGCGTTTAGTTGTGCTTTTAATAGAGCATCGGCAATCTGCAGACCTTGTGCACGTGTTTGTAAAAAGGCTTTGTGAACTTGCTGCGCCGCCTGCTGGTTTTGAGCAAAGGCTTGGTTGTGTGGTGTTACAGATGGCTGTGATACTGCATCCGTATTAGCGTTGATGTTTGATACGCCATTTTTAGCGGATAGGACATGAGTCATATTGCTGTGGTTACCTGTTAGCTGACTGTGGCGAGCTGGCGCCAGAGTAGGGGATACTGATGTAGGAGTTTCGATGACTGGCTCTAGCGCGTTTTGCGCTAATGCTTTCTTCTCTAACTCTTTTGGCGCAATGGTTGCTTGAATATGTGCAGTCGTCGGGACAGAAACGATTCGTGTCGCTTGTTTACCAGAAGCTTTTTGTTGAATGTGCGTTAGGTCAGCGATTGGTGTCTCTGCGATGTGTTGATAAATATCGCGACCACCGAGAGTCACTTGCTTAACCAATTGACGCTTAGCATCACTCGCCAGTTCACTGCTTAAACGTACGGAAAGTGATTGAGATTCAACAGTCGACTGGCTTAGTAGCAGCTGTGAACATTGTCCTTCGCTGATGTTGGCAACAATCGCGTTCTTAGAGCTGATGCTTGGATTCAGAGGTGCAAGGTTCAGGTTGAGCAGACCATGTAACAGGCTCGCCATGCCAGAAGCTGCAGAGCAGTGACCAACACGTTGGCTTGCTTGAGTCGTCTTTGTGTTCCCTAAACTTAGAGACGAAGACTGATGAGATGAAGACTCAGGTGCGTGGTTAAGTTCAAGCAGAGAAACATCGTTCGAGCTCATACCGACTTGAGTCAGCAATTCATCGGTAACGGCGTTGTTACGCTCGCTTGCACCAAAGGCCAATGCATTGATGCTACCGTAAGCTGTATCTTGGTTGCTTGTTACTTGATTCTCTTCAACAAGAACGATTGCACCCGCGCCTTCGCCCACATTCCAACTGCCGTCTTGCGGCTGTCCGAATTTTGGAGCAAGCGACACTGGGCTCACACTGTTCTTCAGAATCACATGTTCTGCACTGCCACTAAGGTCAACGGCTGCAATTACCACGGCATCCATTGATTCTTGCGACATGAGGTTTTGCGCGACATCGATACAACGAGCAACCGACTGTTCAGCGGCTGAAATCGTAAAGGCAGGGCCGTTAAAGTCCCACAATGAAGAGATACGTGAAGCCATGATATTGCCGATGAAACTGGTATATTGGTTCAGCTTGGCTGCGTCCATCACACTGTCCATCGCAATGGTTTCTAGCGATTGGTATTCGTCTTGTGTCAGCTCAATCCCCATGTTGGCAAAGCTGTCAGCCAATTGGCTATGCAGGTTTACGCGCCCACGGAATTGGTGCATCTCAAGCTCTGTTTCCATCGCAACTAATACTGCAACCTTTTGGCCTGCCACAAGCTTGGCATCTTTGATCGCTTCGTCTGCCACTTTCATCAATAACAACTGCTGAGAGATCAAACGGTCATCTTCATTAGGCGGCACTTTAAAACGTAGGAAGTCGAGATCGAATTGATCGATGTAAGCTCCGTTCGGAATGCCGTGTAAACCAAACTGATTCAGTAGTTCTGGATGTTGGTCTAAGCCTTTCCAGCGTTTTTTAGGCAAAGCAATGAAAGCATCGTTGTTGGTTTCAATCGCAGTGCTTAGCGCATTGATGCTTTGCAGAGAACCGAAGTGCGATGCGAGGCCGGTAATGCTTAAATTAGGCGATTGTAGACTTGGAGAAGCTGACTCTAGAGTCTGATTTGCATGACTGGTGTCAGAATACGCTTCAAGTAGTAAGTGAGCGTTACAACCACCGAAACCAAATACAGAAACACCCGCGCAGCGCTCTGAGTTACCTGCTTTACTTGGCCAAGGTTGCACTTGTGTTGGTAGGGTCTGTGAGCCAAATAAACCTTCTGGCGACGATAGTGGCTTGTCCAAGTTAATACTTGGCGGCAGCACGCCTTCTTTCATCGCAAAGATCATCTTCATGATCCCTGGCATACCTGCTGCCGTCAGTAAGTGACCGAGGTTTGACTTCGCAGAGCCAATCAATGGCGGGTTAGAACCATTCAATTTCTCAGTAAAGAATCGCTCCATTGAGGTTAACTCAACCTTGTCACCTAGTGGCGTGCCGGTTGCGTGACACTCAATCACTTCAATGCTGTCTGGTGTTAGGTTTGAAGCTTCATAAGCGCGCTCAAAGGCTTGTACTTGTCCTTTGCTGTTTGGGCTTAATACGAACTGGCCACGACCATCGTTCGATAAGCCAATGCCGCTCACTACCGCATAAATGTTGTCGCCATCACGCTCTGCATCAGCTAAGCGTTTTAGCACTAAAACACCAGCACCTTCGCCAGCAAACAGACCTTTACTGTTGCTATCAAACGGAACCGAAACTCCGTGGTCTGGGTAAGCGTGGAAGATTGAGAAACCCATGTTGATGAAGAATGGGTCAGCACCGGATACTGCGCCTGCCAACATCATGTCGGCTTTGCCCGTGTTCAGGTAATCACATGCTAACTTCAATGAATACACTGAACTTGCACATGCCGCATCTAGGCTAAGTTGCACGTTGCCTAAACCTAGCGCATCAGCCACTAATTTAGAGGCGTTATGTGCTGCAGCACCGTTGATCGGGTTGAGGTCATGAGCAGTTTCATTGGTTGGTAGCAGTGAAAACTGGTCATTAGCCAATTTAGCTTGTAGTGCCTTTTCGACCACCGAGTGATACATCGGCAGAAACAGATCGTTCGAACGTGTTGTTGGGAACGAAAGGGCACCCATGATCACGCCTGTACGCTCTAAAACATCGGCATTCAGATCAATGCCTGCGTCGACTAACGCCTTACGACTGGTATCTAACGCCCAAAGGAAACTCTGGTCAACACCGTTGAACGACTCTGCTGTTAAGCGGTAGCCATTGCTATCGAAATTGAAATTTTCGATGTAGCCGCCTTTATCACAGTAAAAGCGGTCTGATTCGCCTTGCATACCCTGATAGCTTTCAGGCTTAGCACCTAACTTTTCAGCGCTTAATGTGGTTCGAGAATCTTTTTTGTTCAGCAAGTTTTGCCAAAAATCTTTTGGCGTATCAGCTTCCGGGTATTGGTTGGCAATACCGACAATCGCGATCTTATTGCACTTCACTTGCTGCTTATTCTGAGCCTGATATTGAGAACTCATACTAGCTCTCCTTGATGATTCACTGCGCTGCCATGAGACACACCACTTAATTGCTTAGCGGTGGTGATATGTTGTTCTAGCCCTTGAAGAAGTGGCTCGACAGACAGTGGGATTTGATGAGTAATGAGCTGACCAATGCACTTGATGAGCGTGACAACATCGTCACCGCCTTTGGCATTGGAAGCGATTGTGCAGTACTGGTCTACTACGTTGTCGCTGCGGTTGATCTTGTCGATCAATGTGCTGGTTTGACGATCGGCACCCACTTCAATAAACAAGCGAGCACCTTGCTGACGCGCACTTTGGATCAACGCGGTGAAATCTAACGTTGAACAGAAGGTGTCGGCAATCGAAAGGGCGATGCTGTCGCTGTCGATATTGATTGGTGCACCAGTCGGTAGACCTGCTGCGCTGATAAAGCGGATATGCTTTGGCAACTCGTCGAACAGTGGTTGCGTGTAAAACTCTCGCACTTGGTTATGCTGGCTTAACGCTGGTGTGGTGTGCATTGCAGTAACACGGTTCGCGGCAATGCCACGCTTACCCAGTTTTTTGAGCAGAGCACGACATGTGCTTTCACAGCCAGCCAGTACGCAGGTGTCACCTTGGATGATAGCGAGATAAGCACGTGGAAACTCAGGTAACAGAGCCTCAATTGCTTGTGTATCACTGCGAACCACAAAGCTATTCCATTGGATGCTTTCGTCGATGTTCAGCTGCCAATCTTGACGCACTGCGGTGAGTTCGCCAGAAATAGCCGTGGTGAAGATCGGACTGGTTTGAGTCATCTCAATCAGCGCATGTGGGTTTTTCCAAACATTCAAGCTCGCCCACATGGAGGCTTCACCCTTGGAGTAACCCAAGGCGAAATCTGGCTGCACTTTGAATTCATCACATAACAGTTGTGTTAACAGATAACTACTGCCGACACCGGCAATTGCCAACTCACTAAGAGACATTTCTTGCGAGTCTTCAGCGTAGGTTTTATCAGCCTGCAGCATCTCTTTCAAGTTACCTTCGCGCTCTAAACGAGCAAATAACTGTGGGAAATATTGATGAAACTCGCGCAACATGCCGGGATAAACCGTGCCAACACCAGGGTAAACAAATGCAACGCCACCTTTGCTTTGAGGCATCGGTGAGAAACAACTGCCTGCTGGCGTTTTGTAGTGGCTATTGTCAGCCATTACTTTTGGCAACGCATTTTCTAGCGCTGTGATCTCTTGTATTGCAGCCTCAATTGAAGCCGCCTGAATCACGATGTTCGCGTTAAGGCCAGCATTGTGCTGAACGTTTTGGAAGTGACTTAGGTTTGAATGCATTAAGGTTGCGATAGCAATTTCGCTGTCCGCTGAATCGCTAATGCATTTAAGCTCTTCTCTCAAGTAGGTTAGCTGAGAAAACAATTCAGCTTGGCCATTGCCAGAAACCACGAACATCAAACGATCGCTCGATAGCAGTGGCTTTGGTTCTTGCAAACCGGTTGCTTGAGTCAATATCAGGCTGGTGGCTTTTTGGCTATCGTCATTAAAGGTCAATGAAGCAACACGTGCTTTGTTCGGCTCAGTGAACCAGTAATTATTAGCTAATGAATGGCTCGGCAATGAACGGCTCGATATCGCATTCACCATATTCAACAATTCATCAAACTGCTGCGAAGCAGAAAGTGCAGAATATTGTTGTTGATGGCTTAAGTCTGAAGCTGGGCGGCGTGCAATTTCCAGAGCAAGCTGAACGCTATCTTCGGTAACTGTATCTACAAAGCCCGCTAGATAAGCGTGTGGATGAATCTTGCTTTGAGCCGCGGTCAGCGCGCTCAACATCACCAATGATGGAGAGTGAGAATCCAAACAAAGCTTAACAGCACTATCTTGACTGACAGCCTCAATCGCTTGAGTAAGTGCTTGATTAAAATTGCCACCAACCACAACTGTCATCATCTCAGGAAGCGAAGATGATAAGTCGGCAGAAAGCTCAGCCGCGTTTGCTGGCTGAGCTAAAAGAGCGATGCGTAATGGCATCGCTTTATTAGTAGGAACAGTCACTATGACAATTGCTCCTTTTCTGCGTTCTTATTAGACTCTTTCTTCGAACCTGTTGAGCTAGACTTCGGCAAAAATGCGTCGTTTAAGCTCTTGCTGATGGTGACTTTTGCACCTTTCATTACCGCACTTAAACGACCATCTTGGTGGTAAAGCGAGATATCAGCTTGCAGCGAACGAGCCGTGCTTTTTATCACGCTCAGCTCTAGCCAACCTTGGTCACCATTGTGCATCGGTGCGTAACAAACAAACTCACCGATTGCAGACGGTAGGCTTGCCGCGCCGTATTTCAATCGAGCCCATACCAGCATTGCTTGCAACAGATAATCTTCAGCAAATGGCTGACTATCGCCAAAACCTTGCTTAGGAATAAATGATCCGCAGTCGCTGTTTTCAATCTGAGGCAATTGGCACTGAGCCAGTAAGCCTAAGTCGTCAAAGCGTTCAACTGAGGTAATACCTTGCAGTCTTGGTCCGTGAAACAGAGTGCCGTCACTGTATAGAGCTTGTGCCGTTGTTACAGGTGCTGAAGTGTTGGCTTCAAAGCGCTTTTCTGACGCTTGTTGAACATCTTCAGACTCTTGCACAGAGGCAACTTGCAACTGAGCTTGATACTGTGGTCGCCCTTGGCAACCGATCACTGCTTTTAGCTGCTCTTTTGATTTAGCGTCAGAAGAAAGAACCAGTTTTAGCTCTTGCACTTCATCAGTATCAAAAATCACACCCTTAAGCAGTTTGTAGTTGTGAACGCTAACGTTCACCCCTAACAGTTGCTCTGCCACTTCACGCATCCATTGGATGGCACACACTGTCGGTAACACTGGATTACCGGCAATGCAGTGATCTTGAATGAAAGGCAATGCCTTAGGATCAAGATGACGTGTCACAGTGATGCTTGTATTCAGCGGACTCTTTGCAAGATGCACAGACTCCGCATTAAGCTTTTTTACAGCAGCTTCCTTGTTGTCAGAACCTTGCATGCTCGTACCAACCAGCAGTTGAATGCCAGTTTCGTTCAGTAGTTGAGAACTAAACAGCTCTGCACCTGCCTGAAGAGGAATTACGTACACGCCGCGCTCTGTGAACATACGTTTCAGTGCTGCGTTGACCATGCCACCGTCCCAAGGTCCCCAGTTGAAGCTCATCACTTTCGCTTGAGGGTTACGAGCAGATAGTTGCAGAGCCGCTTTGTTTAGGATCTCGTTAGACATCGAGTAATCACTTTGGCCTGTGTTTCCGTAGAAACCCGCCGCCGAAGAGAACATCGCAATCAGTTTTAGCTTGCTGCTATCAAGACCACCAAGAACCGCTTCTAGTCCGCCCACTTTGGTGCCGTAAACCATGTTCAGTTCATCAAGTGTTTTGTCTTGAATGTGTTTGTCAGCCAGTACGCCTGCGCCGTGGATAAGCCCCGTGATACCGTCGAAATTCGCCAGCGTTTTCGCTACTGACTCATGGTTCGACACATCTAGGCTTAGGTACTCAGCGCTTGCGCCAATCTCGTTGAAAGCGGCAAGTGCTGCGTTGATTTCAAAGCTGCTCAATACAGGTTTTAGCAAGGCATCAACTTTCTTCGGCGTTGGTTTGTCACCTGTTGCTTGTAGGTGAGCAATAGCCGCTGGTTTAAGCTCTTTCTCTTGCTTGCCTTGTGCCCACTGAGGTAGCTCATCTGAAGTAATATGCTTACTACGACCTGCAAGAATGAAGTGAGACTTACATTGCTTAGCAAGCGTCAGTGCACATTCAAACGTCACGCCTTTAGCGCCGCCTGTTACCAGAACTTTGTCGCTCTTGGTGAGTTGAGCGCCTGTGTTCTTCGTTTGTGCAGCACCTGGTGTTGCAGCAATCAATGTTGCACGACCAGATTCACCGTTTTCTGCATGGCTAAGGCCGATTTCAACCGTGTTGGTATCGATATCGAACAGTTCGCTTGTGATAGCTTCAGCTAGGTGACGAGCATCAATAGAAGCGTCAGCATCCAATGCACGGCAGAACACGTTTGACCATTCATGGCTCAGTGTCTTAGTGAGACCAGACAGTGCTGCTTGGTTAAGTTCCGCGTTCGCTAATTGCTTAGTATCTAGGTAACCAAAGCCACCATCGATACGGCTTAGTGTGAAGAACACGCTGCGACCAGAAACGGTATTCAGCTGACCATTTAGGTGCTTCGCGAATAAGAACGCTGTGGTTAGTGAAGCTCTTGAGTCTGCATTCAAGTTAACCGCTTGCTCGTTGCTTTGTTTCGCATCAACGATAGCTTGTAAATGAATGAAGCCAGCAATCACTTTGTTCGACGTTTTAAGGTCTGCTTCGATGTCGTTAATAACCGCAGTCACACCAGCATCATCGACGCTGTTGAGTGTGTAGCTTGCGATTTCACTGTTTAAGGGTGACGCGGCAGAAAGAGCACTACGCACTACAGCAACTTGAATGCCGTTAGCGGTCAACTTTTCTGCTAGAACACCGGCGTTGTGACCATCATCTGTGATCACGACACAAGCGTCTTTTGAGAAACAATCGACGAGTTTATCTGCCGCTGGTAGCTTTTTTAGCGCCACCTCATTGTGTGGAGGAAGTTCCGCTGTCGCTGTTTCTGCGATAGGCGTTACTGATTCAGCTTTAGCAGTCGCTACGGGTGCAGCCGCGGATAGCTTGCTTTGCATGTAGGTAACGATTTCACCAAGCGTACGACACTCAGCTAAGTCTTCAGGATTTAGCTCTGGCAGCGTTGGTAGTTGGTCTTGAACCGTACCAAGGATCTCAACACGTTTGATTGAGTCGATACCAAGGTCTGCTTCCATGTCCATTGCTAGATCGAGCATTTCTGCTGGGTAGCCTGTTTTGTCGGCAACCACTTCCATCATTGTTGATTGAACATGATCAGGGTTTAGGTCGTTGCTCGCGCTTTCTACAGTTGCTGCAGCGACTTCTGTACTCGTAGTAGCAGTAGCGCCTAGCTTACTATTCATGTAGTCAACGATTTCACCCAGAGTACGACACTCAGCCAGGTCTTCAGGATTCAGCTCTGGCAATGTTGGTAGCTGGTCTTGAACCGTACCAAGGATCTCAACACGTTTGATTGAATCGATGCCAAGGTCTGCTTCCATGTCCATTGCTAGGTCGAGCATCTCTGTTGGGTAGCCTGTTTTATCGGCTACTACGCTCAGCATTGTGCTTTGAACTTGCTCTGCGTTTAAACCGTTTGATACTGCTTGTACTGGTGCAGATACTTGAGCCGCTACTGGAGCAGAAACCGGAAGCTTGCTGTTCATGTAGGCAACAATTTCGCCTAGAGTACGACACTCAGCGAGGTCTTCAGGGTTTAGCTCTGGAAGAGTCGGTAGCTCATCTTGAACCGTACCTAGGATTTCAACACGCTTGATTGAGTCGATACCAAGATCAGCTTCCATGTCCATTGCTAGGTCTAGCATTTCAGTCGGGTAGCCCGTCTTCTCTGCGACCACTTCTAACATGGTTTTCTGGACTGTTTCTGAATCCAAACCGCTAGCAGCATCTAGTCCGTTGTTAGATGCTGTCGGAGCAACTACTGCTGGTGCTTGTGAAGACACGGAAGCAGAAGCTGGAAGTTTGCTGTTCATGTAGCCAACGATTTCGCCAAGAGTACGACACTCAGCTAAGTCTTCAGGGTTTAGCTCTGGAAGAGTAGGCAGTTCATCTTGAACCGTACCTAGAATCTCAACACGTTTGATTGAGTCGATACCAAGGTCAGCTTCCATATCCATTTCTAGATCAAGCATTTCCGTTGGGTAACCTGTCTTTTCAGCAACCACTTCTAGCATGGTTTGTTGAACGACTTTTGCATCAAGACTATTAGCTACAGCAGCTGCTTGAACTGGTGCTGCTTCAGTTGAAACTCCAGAAGGCATCTTGCTGTTCATGTAGGTAACGATTTCGCCAAGAGTACGACACTCAGCTAAATCTTCAGGGTTCAGCTCTGGTAGGTTTGGCATTTCGTCTTGAACGGTACCAAGAATCTCTACGCGCTTGATTGAGTCGATACCAAGGTCAGCTTCCATGTCCATTTCTAGATCAAGCATTTCCGTTGGGTAACCCGTTTTCTCAGCGACCACTTCCAGCATCACTTTTTCAGCATCGGCTGTTTGTACTGCTACTGGTGCAGCTACAGGAGCTGGTTGTGCTTTAACTGGCACAGGCTGAGGTGCAACAGGTGCTGCCGCTTGAGCCGCTGCTTGCGGTGCAGGAACGGCTTTTTGTACCGGAGCTTGTTGAGTTACTACTGCTGCTGGAGTTTGCGCAGCTTGTACAGGAGCAGACTGTACTTGAGCTACAGGCTGTTGGACGATAGCTGCTGGAGTCGTTTGAGTAGCTGGAGCTTGAATCGCTGGCTGAGTATTGACTGGCGCAGCGAAGGTTGGTTGTTCCGTTTTCACTGAACCTTGCGTCAGCATATTAAGTGCTGAGTTGTTGCTGTGCGCTTGCATCTCTAGGTAATGAGCGTGAGCTTTTAGCGTTTCAGCTTGATGCTGGTGGAACATCTCCATAGAACGTTGTAGGTTCTCAGGAATGGCTACACCTGCTGTTGCCATTTTCGCTTGCTCAGACATTAGGGTGTTGAACGTGTCACCGTATTGCTGAGGAATCGCAAGGAACTGCTGATGTACTTCCGCTGCTTGTTGTTGAGCATTGAAGAACGACTGCAATGAAGACTCATCTACCGTTACTTGAGCTGCAGGCTGAATAGTCGCCGATACAGGTTGTGCCACTTGAGGTTGCTGAGCTGCTGTTGCTACTTGTGTACTTGGTACTGGAGCAACTGACTGTTGTATATTTGAAGCTTGAGGAGCAGCCACAGGTACTTCAACGATTTCTGTTTTAATCACTTCTTTTTCCACGATTTTCTCGACTTCAACTTTCACTTCAACAATCTCAGTCTTTTCGGTGACGTTGCCCGAAGCCAATGATTGATCCATTTTCTTACGAGTAGCTGGGCTGATGTAGTTGGTTGCATTCAGCTTGATGTTCATTGGTGATGCCTTTGCAGGTTCAGCAATGTCAGCTTGGTAAGGGTCAATGTTGTCTAATGAAACACCTGCCACGCACAGTTGAACCGCAGCTAAACGAAGCTGTTGGTCACTGTCGCCTTTAGGGCTTGGGTTGATGCTGATTGCGTAGAGCTCTTCGCTCTTATCAGCCAGTGTTTTCTCAACCAATTTTTGAAGAATGTTCTTAGGACCGAACTCAACAAATACGCGCGCGCCTGCTTCATACATCGCTTCAATTTGCTCGCTGAAACGAACCGATTGCAGCATGTGTTGCTTGAACGCCTTCTTAATAGCTTTCGCGTCTTTACTGTGCAGTTTGCCCGTTGCGTTTGAGTAAAGCGGCAGAGTTGGAGCACTGAATGAAGCTTTATCAATGGCAGCAGCAAATGGTTTTTGAGCGTGAGCAACAAGCGGTGTGTGGAAAGCACCAGATACTGGCAGAGCAATCGCTTTGAAGCCTTGTTCAGTTAGCGCTTGTGCTGCTTGTTGAACCGTCGCAGTTGGACCTGCAATAACCAGTTGAGTCGGAGCGTTGTAGTTGGCAATACTCACGCCTTCGAATTGGCTGATACAGTTTTCAACGGCTGGAAGTTTGTCTGCGTCTAGGATGACCGCAAACATAGTACCGTTGTCGCCTTGTTCTGGTGTCGCAGCCATCGCATCGCCACGAGCGAAAGCTAACTGGTAGTAATCGTCTTGCGAGATAACACCCGATGCACATAGTGCACTTAGCTCACCAAAGCTGTGGCCTGCGACCATGTCCGCTTTGAAGCCAGCTTGAGTCATTATGTCGAACTGACCCATAGACACAGTACCAATTGCACTTTGCGCATTGGCTGTGTTGGTTAGTATCGCTTCTTGAGCTTTGGTGGCTTCTGGTGTGAAGGTTGGAATTGGGAACAGAATTTGCGACAGAGCTGTTTTCTTGTGCTGACCAAATATTTGATCCGCTTGAGCAAGCTGTTGGCGCATTTCAGGGTAATGACAAGCAAGCTCGCGACCCATGTTTAGGTATTGCGAACCTTGACCAGCAAATAGTGCCGCTACTTTACCTGCACCGTTTTCAGCAATCAGTGCTGACTCACGGTAGCTAGTACCGTTTGGCATTTGCCAATGTGTTTTGGTTTGGCTCTCAAGCATTGAAACCGCTTGAGCCAGTTGCGCTTGAAGGTCTGCTTGGTCAGTCACAACTAAACCAAGACGAGCATGTTCAGCGTTAACTTCACGCAAGCCATGTTGCTCTGCAAGTGCTTCCAACTTGAACGCAGCATCGGCAGCTTGAGTTGAAACTTGTTTTAGCTCGTTGATCAGTGCTTGGCGAGATTCTGCGCTGAACAACAGGGTTTGTGGCACTTGGCGCTGACGGTATTTGTCACCGCGAGCGTGTTCTTGTGTGTACTCTTCTAATACAACGTGGAAGTTCGTACCACCAAAACCAAATGAGCTGATACCTGCACGGCGTGGTGTACCGTCGACACGTTGCATCCAAGGGCGTGTTTGTGTGTTTAGGTAGAACGGTGAGTTCTCGATGTCCAATTTAGGATTTGGGCTCGACACGTTAATCGTTGGCGGCAGTACCTTGTGGTGCAGTGCTAAGGCAGCTTTGATTAAACCAGCAGTACCTGCGGTTGATTTGGTGTGACCAATTTGAGATTTCACAGAGCCTAACGCAATGTGTTGCTTCTCTTCGTTGTTCTCACTGAATACAGAGTTTAAACCACCAAATTCAGCAACATCGCCTGCTGCTGTACCTGTACCGTGCGCTTCTAATAAGCCAAGCGTGTGCGGTGCGAAACCAGCATCATCGTAAGCACGTTTTAGTGCTTTTGCTTGTCCTTCAGGGCGAGGCGCGTAGATACTCTTGAACTTACCATCCGAAGAAGACCCCACACCTTTAATCACTGAGTAGATTCTGTCGCCATCACGCTCTGCATCTTCAAGACGCTTAAGAGCAACCATGCCGATGCCTTCACCAATCATCATGCCTTTTGAGTCGATGTCGAAAGGCTGAATGGTTTCATTAGTGGTGAATGCAGGTGTTTTAGAGAAGCTCATGTACATGGTTGGCGAGTTATCAGTACACACACCACCTGTGATCATCATTTCACTGCGGCCTTCAACCAGTTCACTTAGAGCCATGCGCATTGCAGCCAGAGAACCAGCACATGCAGCGTCTACTACACAGTTGATGCCACCAAGGTCAAAGCGGTTAGCGATACGACCTGAAATTACGTTACCCAATGAACCTGGGAATGAGTTCTCTTCCCAGTGGATGTATTGGTCTTGGAATTTTTTGATCAGCATTTCGCTGTCTTCGTCGTTGATGCCACTGCTCTTGAAGACTTTTTTCAAAACAGGGTATTGCAGACGAGCATTCAGGCTTTGAGCAATCTTCTGTCCGCCACCAACACCAAGCGTAATACCGATCTTGTCGCGATCGTAACCTTCTGGAAGTTTGGCATCTTCAAGTACTTCTTTTGCCACAATCAGAGAAAGCAGCTGTGACGTATCAGTCAGTTCAAGGATATTTGGCGGAAGGCCGAACTCCATTGGGTTGAAGTCGACTTCTGGGATGAAACCGCCACGCTTACAGTAAGACTTGTCTGGCGTCGTACGATCTGAATCGTAGTAATCTTCTGGACGCCAGTGCGTATCAGGCACTTCGGTAATTGCATCGATCTTTTCGCTGATCAAATCCCAGAACTTGTTCAAGTAACGAGAGTTCGCAAACATGCTTGCCATACCAACGATAGCAATAGGCATGTCTTTAAGACGTTTATTAAGTCGAGTGTCGTCGACTGATTCCGGTGTATTTTTTTCGGGTTGGCTCATTATGAGTCTCCACTTGAAATCACTGAGGGCGATGTCGTGTTTTGAGGCTGCGCTTTTAATTGAATCGAAAATAAATCTGAAACAGATTTGGGCAAACGCAGCTGAAGAGTAAGGCTGCCGAAAGTTGGCCACCTGACTGAAATAGGGAGTGCGAAGTTCATTGACTTGCAGACGTTGAGAACGTGTTTCATGCGTGAAGGGGGTATTCGAATGTGAGGGTAATGTCCATTTAAATCCTGTCCAAAGTACTGCTTAACGGAAAGCAGTTATCCGCAATGAAAACGTGTGAATTTGTTTAATGGTTGAGCAGGCTACCCGAGGTGAGTTGCCGATACAATGCTCCCAGAGGCCACTATGATCTGTTCAGACCAGATGAAATTTGTGTGTTTTTGAATTTTGTATTTTTAATGTAATTAACTTATTGATAATTAATGGGTATGACTTGTTTTTTAGTGTTTATACTCTATATTTTGACTTGGTGAGATCTATGTCAGATTTTTGTAAGTAACATTTAATAGATGCCTGTTCCGTAAGGCTAAGTGTGATCTGTGTTTTAATTTGTTATTATTTGAAAAATTAGTTTTAAGTCCGCATATGAAGGGTGTTTCCTGCCCAAATTCTCTATGTTTATCTCAAAACATAGGTGAGTTAAATTTGTTCGTTTTGATGTTTTATTGATGGCTTTATGAAGAGTGATTTTTAATAAGTGAGTGCTAAAAAGATGGAAACACCAGTCGTTGATTTGTGGCTTTGTTCTCTAAGCGATTTGGATGAAGATACTGATCATGTGTCGCGCCTCAAACAGAAACTGACCGACGATGAAGTCGCCAAGGTTGAACGTTATCGAATGCCTTCATCTCAGATCCAAGCGCTCTATGTTCGTAATTATTTGCGAGAGGTGTTGTCGTTCTACTCTGATTTAGCGGCTGAAGAGTGGCGGTTTGAATATGGTGAGAAAGGAAAACCAAGCTTGATCGCAGAGCAACAACACAAAACCGGACTGGATTTCAATATTAGCCACAGCCAAGATCATTTATTGATTGCTGTCTGCCAAACGAAAGGGCAACCACTACAGCTTGGGGTGGATATAGAACATGCAAGAAGCTCGACCAACATCGCGGCGATTATGAAGCATTACTTTTCGGAGTTTGAGATTAACGACTTACTCGAACTGGATGATGTATCTCAAAGAGAACGTTTTTTTGATTTGTGGGCACTGAAAGAGTCGTACATCAAAGCTACGGGTAAAGGGTTGGCCGCATCGTTGAAAAGCTTTTCGTTCGATTTTTCCAATCTAACTCAACAAACACTGCCAGTTCATTCGTCGGGTTTACAACCAGAGTTACATGGCGAAACTATTGTACATAACGGAGTTGGGTTGGATACTGCTGAACAAGGCGATGTTTCAACAGATTGGCAATGCAGTTTAGGAAGGTTGGATAACCAGTTTCGATTTGCCGTGACGCTCGGTGGTGCAACGCTTCCGATGCAATTAGAGATGAAGTGCTTCCCCAAATCGAAGCTACTTGGCTGAGTTTACGCTCGTTACACTAGAACCTTGACCTTCTAATCTGGAACAAGGCGCACTTTCAGCCATTCGCATTTTCAGACACTCGAGCTTTCAGCCACTCGGAATATTGATTAACTAGTTTCGCCAAGCATTGCTTTTAATACTTCAGCGGGTACAGGCTGAAGTTGTTTGTCTTTATCTAGGCAAACCATCTCGATATCACCAATCACGGCCGGTTTAATCGCATCTTTACGCCACACTTCTTGTCGCCATAAGGTTTTGTATTTGCCATCGAGCTCAAAAGAGGTTCGGATATCGCAGATCTCTGCGAACTCAACGCCGTCTTGAAAGGTCATATTGGCTTTATACACCGCAAACCCCAGTCCATGGTCATTCCACAACTCCGCCAGTTTATCGCTGCCCAATACATGCTCGCGTGCACGTTCAAAGTATTTAAGAAAGTTAGGGTGATAAACCACACCTGAGTGATCGGTATCTTCGTAGTAAATCTGTACTGGGTGATGGTAGATCTTGCTCATGGGTAGCAACTCTTGGTAAGTAGTGGATCAGTAAATCTGACTAAGTTGTGCAGCACTCTACAGGATAGGTTGAAATTACTTCAAGGCATCATCGTGAAAGGGGCTTTTGGTCAGACCTCATTTATCACTGATGCTTTGGTCAACTCCCACCCATTTATAAATATTCTATGTGTCATTTTCCACCCATTAAATTTTGCAAAGAGCTGGCGACTCATGTTGGCAACTATGATGAAGCCTTGTGGTTAAAGGCTTGTTAATGTTTTGTATCAATATGGCGCGCTAATTGCCTTAGTGAAAGCACGCAGTTCCCATTGAAGGGCTGCTTTGTTTACTAAGGAGAATAATAATGTTTAAGCCTCTTACCCTGCTGTCTGTATCTGCTCTGGCGCTCACAAGTTTTAATGCTGCTGCAAACTGTGACCCTGGTGAAATCGTGATTAAATTCAGTCACGTAACTAATACCGATAAGCACCCGAAAGGCATTGCCGCTTCTCTACTAGAAGAGCGAGTAAACACTGAAATGAATGGTAAAGCTTGTATGCAAGTTTTCCCTAACTCGACGCTTTACGATGATAATAAGGTACTGGAAGCCCTGTTAAATGGTGATGTTCAAATGGCGGCACCTTCGCTGTCTAAATTTGAGAAGTTCACTAAGAAATACCGCATTTTTGACCTTCCGTTCCTATTTGAAGATGTAGACGCCGTTGACCGTTTCCAAAACTCAGAATCTGGTGAAAAACTGAAGAATGCAATGAAACGTCGTGGCCTACAGGGTCTAGCGTTTTGGCACAATGGCATGAAACAGATGTCGGCGAACAAACCTCTTATCAACCCTGAAGATGCGGAAGGTTTGAAATTCCGTGTTCAAGCATCAGATGTATTGGTCGCTCAGTTTGAACAGCTAGGCGCCAACCCACAGAAGATGTCTTTCAAAGAAGTGTACGGTGGCCTACAAACTAAGGTTATCGATGGCCAAGAAAACACATGGTCAAACATCTACGGTAAGAAGTTCTTTGAAGTACAAGACGGCGTGACTGAAACCAATCACGGCATCTTGGATTACCTAGTTGTAACCTCAAACGACTTCTGGAAAGACCTACCTGAAGATGTACGCAGCCAGCTTGGTACTATCGTTCAAGAAGTGTCTGAAACGCGTAACGCGGAATCTTCAAAAGTTAACCTAGCGAACAAAAACAATATCATCGAAGCTGGTGGTGAGGTTCGTACGTTGACGCCTGAACAGCGTCAAGCATGGGTAACGGCACTTCAACCAGTATGGAAGAAGTTTGAAAAAGACATCGGTTCAGATCTTATCGATGCAGCATTAGCTTCAAACCAATAACACCGCTATAGGGTAGCGGCTCCCTACCGCTGCCCTCTATTAAAACAATTATAAGCGGAGTCAATTATGGAACAGTCTCAAATGGAACAGTCTTTATTTTCCAAAGTCGGAAGAGTCACCGATTTAATTGAAGAGTCTTTAATAGCCTTCTTTCTGGGCGCAATGACGCTACTAACTTTTGCGAACGTGGTCTTTCGATACGCGTTCAATGACAACATTTTATGGGCATTGGAACTGACGGTATTCATGTTTGCATGGATGGTATTGGTCGGCGCATCTTATGGTGTTAAAAAGCACTTCCACATTGGTGTTGATGTCATTATCAACCTTGCCCCTGAAAAGCTACGCAAAGTGTATGCGTTAATCGCCGTGACTAGCTGTTTAGCATTCTCAGTGTTACTGCTTATCGGTTCTTGGAACTATTGGTACCCATTCGCGACTGATCGCGCATGGTATGAGACCGACGATATTCCAATGCCGGAGATGCTTCAGTTTCTTGCTGACTGGCTGAATGAAGGCGAGCGATACGAGAAACTGCCACGTTTTATTCCTTACATGGCACTGCCGATTGGTATGGCAATGCTGACGTTCCGTTTTGCTCAAGTTGCTTACCAAGTACTAACAGGCAAACTCGACCGTATGATTGCTGGGCACGAAGCCGAAGAAGAGCTGGATGCGTTGAAAGCGGACGTGCTAGCGGGTTCTGATGAAGACGCGACAGCGGTATTGGATTCGACGAAGCCAAGCAAGGCGAGTGAGTCGGATACAAAATCTAACGGTAAGGAAAGCTAATCATGGCAATGTTATTTCTATTTTTAATGGTAATTGCTTTCATGTTGGTAGGTGTACCAATTGCGATTTCCCTAGGTTTATCGAGCGTAATATTCTTATTGATGCATTCAGATGCGTCATTAGCTTCAGTCGCACAAACGCTGTTTAACGCTTTTGCTGGCCACTACACACTCTTAGCGATTCCTTTCTTTATCTTGGCCTCTAGCTTCATGTCTACAGGTGGCGTGGCGAAGCGTATTATCCGTTTTGCGATTGCAATGGTGGGTTGGTTCCGCGGCGGTCTGGCGATGGCATCGGTTGTGGCATGTATGATGTTCGCGGCGCTGTCTGGTTCGTCTCCGGCAACGGTAGTGGCAATCGGTAGTATCGTAATCGCGGGTATGATCAAGAACGGCTACTCAAAAGAGTTCGCGGCAGGGGTTATCTGTAACGCGGGTACTTTGGGCATCTTGATTCCACCTTCAATTGTGATGGTGGTATACGCAGCGGCGACGGATGTATCGGTAGGTCGTATGTTCTTAGGTGGCGTGATTCCAGGCCTGTTGGCGGGCGTGATGTTGATGATTGCTATCTACATTGCGGCGCGCATTAAGAAGATTCCTGCGCAGCCATTTGTGGGTTGGGGCGAGATGTTCGCAGCCGCGAAAGATGCGAGTTGGGGATTGTTACTGATTGTCATCATTCTGGGTGGTATTTACGGCGGTATCTTTACTCCGACCGAAGCAGCAGCGGTAGCAGCGGTGTACGCGTTCTTTATTGCCAACTTCATCTATAAAGATATGGGCCCATTTGCGGATAAGAACAACACCAAGCCAGCGCTGGTTAAGGTGTTCCAAACCTTCTTCCATAAAGACACCAAAGATACACTTTATGATGCGGGTAAGCTGACGATCATGTTGTTGTTTATCATTGCCAACGCATTGATTATTAAGCATGTACTGACGGAAGAACGTATTCCTCAAATGATCACAGAATCTATGCTTTCTGCAGGCTTAGGGCCGATCACCTTCTTGATTGTGGTGAACGTACTGCTGTTGATTGGTGGACAGTTCATGGAGCCATCAGGCTTGTTGATCATCGTAGCGCCGTTGGTATTTCCAATCGCAATTGCTTTGGGTATCGACCCAATTCACCTTGGTATCATGATGGTGGTGAACATGGAGATAGGGATGATAACCCCGCCAGTTGGGCTTAATTTGTTTGTGACCGCAGGGGTCGCGAAGATGTCGATGATGAACGTGGTGAAAGCGGCACTGCCTTGGGTGGGCGTGATGTTCTTGTTCTTGATTATCGTAACCTACGTGCCTTGGGTTTCTACATGGTTACCAACCTCCTTGATGGGGCCGGAAATCATAACCAAGTAGCTATTCCACGTAAATATTCCAAGTAGCTATTTGCTCCAAGTAGTTATTTGAGTCATTCACTGACATGGAATTTAATCCATAAAAAATGGAGGAGGTCGCTAGACCTCCTCATCTATATTTCTGCCACGATTTGACTGAGGGTTTATCTGCTCATACAAAGCGCGTTTTGCTTCTAATTCTGGCGTATTTAAATCGACGTGATGATCGGTATAGTAAATGCCATCTATCTCAAAAGTATCAGTAATCGATGGTACTCTCGTTTTCTCACCCATAACCACTTCCTTATTATATTTATTGCATAACATCCTGTTATTGAAATAAGTATAGGTGATCTTGCTCGCAAATCTAATTTAGTTTGGTTCTACCTTATAAGACTCTTTCGTGAGTTGGTGTTTTTGCATTTTATCGTAGAGGGTTTTCCTTGGTAATTGCAGCCTCTCCATGGTCTCTTTTATGCTGCCATTACATTCAATAAGTGCTTGCTTCAGAGTGTTTTTTTCGAAGTCAGATACCAGTTCTGCTAAGGACAGTTCTTGAGACGTTTCACTGATGCTGTCTGATAAGTGAGAAAGCTTACCTAAAAGCACAAAACGCTCTGCCGTATTACGTAATTCTCGAACATTTCCCGGCCAATCATGAGCTAGGAGCGCGTGCAGTTCTTTTTGAGGAAGTGCTGGGGCTGTTTTGCCATAGCGAGCCGCCGCCACCAATAGGAAGTGGTGGAAAAGGGCCGGGATGTCTTCTTGCCTGCTTCTTAGTGGAGGTAAATCTAGGGTGACGACATTGAGTCGGTAATAAAGATCTTGGCGGAAGGTGCCTTCTTCAGCCGCTTTCTTCAAGTCGACTTTGGTTGCCGCAATTACGCGGATATCCAGAGGCACCAATCCGTTTGAGCCAACTCTTTCGATGACGCGTTCTTGTAATACACGTAGCAAACGAATTTGCGCCTGCATCGGCATGGATTCGATTTCATCTAAGAATAGGGTGCCGCCCTGAGCAAACTCGAATTTACCCACTCGCTTACTTTCTGCGCCAGTAAACGCGCCTTTCTCGTGGCCATAGAGTTCACTCTCAATCAGGTTCTCAGGCACCGCACCGCAGTTGACCGCGACAAAATTTTGCTCTCGACGGCTGCTTTGTTCATGCAGAGAGCGTGCTACTAACTCTTTACCTGTGCCTGTCTCACCAAATAGCAAGATGTCGGCATTGGTGTCGGCAACATGGGTGATAATAGAACGCAGCTCGGTCATGGATTGCGTGTCACCAATGATTCTCGGGCCGAGTGCTTTGCTAGCTTTGAGCGAACGCTTAAGCTCAAGGTTTTCTAAGGTTAGCTGGCGTTTTTCGATGGCGCGTTTGGTGGTTTCGATAAGACGTTCATTGGCGAACGGCTTTTCAATGAAATCATAGGCCCCGTCTTGAATCGCTTGCACCGCCATGGAGATATCACCGTGACCAGTGATCATGATGACGGGAATCTCTTTGTCTTTATGCATGACGGTGTTGAGCAGGTCGTGCCCCGAGATACCCGGCAAGCAGATATCAGTGATGATCACGTGAGGCAATCCATTCTCTTGAATCGCGAGGAGGGCCGACTCCGCATCGGGGAAGAACTCGGCATCAATATCCGCGAGTTCGAAGCTCTGTTCAATCGCCATTCTTAGGTCAGATTCATCATCAATGAAGTAGACGTGACACATAGTTATTCCTTTACTCTTTTATACTAATTATCGCTGAGTTTGTTCGTTAGGCCGTATTTGAACGGACTCATCTCAGTCTGTTATTTTTGCTTCGTGTGCTGGGTTTTATTCTTTTTGTCTTGGCTGTTCTTGTTGCTCTTGCTCTTGTTCTTACTGTTGCTCAACAAGGGGCAACTCAATGCTAAATCGAGCACCGCCTTGTGGGCTGGTTCCTGTCGTGAGTTTGCCGTTAATTCCGCTGATTATCTGTTGAGAAATTGATAGCCCTAATCCAAGACCGTTCTTCTTGGTCGTATGGAAGGGTTCGAAAAAGTTTCCGCTCGAAGAGGAAGTAAAGCCGGGGCCGTTATCATCAACGTGGATCAGTAGCGTGTTAGCTTCATCCGTTTCTCTAACCTCTAATATGATAGCCAACTGCTTGTCGTCTTGGCTCTCCATTGCCTGAATCGCATTGGTGAGTAGGTTGATAATGACCTGTTCGAGCTGGATGGCATTGGCGAGTATGCACGCGTCAAAGGTTTCAGGCAGCTCATTGGTCTTGACTCGTTCACTCTTCAGTTGTGGCTTCATCAATTCCCTAGATGAATGCAATACAGGGAGGATCTGTAATATGTGTAGCTCTTCTGCGGTCGACTTTTTAGCAAAGGAGCGAAGCTGGTGACTGATTTTCGCCATGCGGTCGGTGAGCGCTGAAATACGCGATAAGTTGTCATCGACACGATCGGTTTTCTCTTTGGCAAGAAACAATCGGCCATTGTCAGCATAACTACGAATCGCAGCGAGCGGGTTATTCAGTTCGTGGCTGATGCTCGCTGACATCTGACCTAATACCGCCAGTTTTGCCGCTTGGATGAGCTCGTCTTGAGTGTGTCTTAGTACCCGCTCGGTTTCGATACGTTGCTTGATCTCAACGTGTAGCTCAGAGGTCCTTTCGAGTACTTGAAACTCTAGTTTTTGGTTAGCTTCTGACTGTAGTCTATCGATCTGAGCGCGTCGGTGTTGACGGTGCAGATTAAGTTGGATGACCAGATAAATAATCGCAAAGACCAAACTCAACACCACCATATAGGCGACCAAGTCCCACCAAACCAAGTGGGTGGGAGAGAAGACCCTGACTGTTAATCCAGGATCAGGCAGAAAGCGTGAAGAGGTGAAAAACTTCTCTTTAACTAAGCGGTGAGACGAGCGAATACTGCTGGTGGCATTCTCTAGGTCGCCAGAGAAATGCAGACTCTCAATTTGAGTATCGAGGTATTGCTGATTCTCTCGAATACGAGTTTGCTGTGCTGCATCAAGAGGTTGAAGACTTTTGAATAACCACTCTGGATTGCTCGACATGAAAATAATCTGGTCTTTATCATCAGCGACAAAAAAGCTCTGTTTGCCTTGCCAGCTTGCTTCAATCAAAGACAAATCCATTTTTACCACAATTACACCAATGATTTCAGCGGCATAGGAAACAGGGTAAGAATAATAGTACCCACGCTTGCCCGAGGTTGATCCCAAGGCAAAGTACTGTTTTTCATGCCCTTGAATGGCTTGTTGGTAATAGGGACGAAACGCAAAGTTACGCCCGACAAACGAGTGCTTTAGGTTCCAGTTACTGGCCGCGATAGTGGTGCCGATACTATCTAACAAATAGGTGTCGGATGCTTGAATCACTGTGTTGACGTGCTCTAGATAGCGATTGGTTAGCTCTATCTGGGCAGAATTGCTTGGTGAGTGTAGGGCATCGATCAGCTCTTTATCTTTTGAAAGCAGCTCCGGGATGTGGGCGAACTTGTCCAATTGGCTGGCAACGTGGACGGAAAAGCGGTCTAAGTTAGATTGATGATCATTTAACAAACTTTGATGACTTGTGTTCCATACCCAGTGGCCGCCAACGATCATCAGCAAGCTGTAGGTGACCAACAACAGCATACGAATTCTCAAAGCTTGAAACATGGTGGTTCTCCGCTAAATCGGGCTAACAATACAAAGCCTGCTTTCTCTCATTCATCACAGTAATTAGCGGTAGTTTTTACTGAAAATAGAGAGCCAGTAGATAGCTTTAGGTTAAGGCTTTGTAACGGAGATTGTTGAAAAAGTTATCGACTCTGAGGGGTAAAACAAGAGCAAGATCTCTTTTTAAGGTTTTTAGGAAAAAAAGCCCTCGATTCCCTTGAAAAAGTCGCTATTGTCCCCATTTCTGTTGTGCTAAGTGATGTTTTGATCGTTTTTGTATCATTTAGTTGGACGAATTTAGAGCATTCATCATCAAGCAGAGGTGAACGGCTCGACAGAGATTAAACAGATCGCTAGAATGTCGCGTCTAAAATTTCTGTCCTGAGGCTAATCGGAGATACCTTTCTTGTTTCTGAAAACAAGCTTTGTTGCGTTTTAATTGGCGCGTGAAGAACGAAGATATCGCTGATTAGTCTGGTGTTTGGTTGAATAATCAATTCAGACATCAATGCTCGATTTTAAATTAGGTGTTCGGATAGAGCACTACACAAGGATGCAGCCAACAACGTCGGCTTTTGAATTAAAGCTAAGTTACGGCTCATATGCTCAGATTACTGAGCCAGTTTTGAGGTTTATATAATGCAAGTTACTGTTGAAACGCTAGAAGGCCTAGAGCGCCGTCTTAATATTACTGTTCCTGCTGCTAACATCGAAGATGCAGTTACAGCTGAACTACGCAACATCGCGAAAAACCGTCGTTTCGATGGTTTCCGTAAAGGCAAAGTGCCAATGAAGATGGTTGCTAAAATGTACGGCAAAGCAGTACGTCAAGACGTGATGGGCGAAGTAATGCAACGTCACTTCATCGAAGCGATCGTTAAAGAGAAAATCAACCCAGCTGGCGCACCAACTTTCGCACCAGTTGAAAACAACGAAGGCGCTGACCTAGTATTCAACGCAACTTTTGAAGTTTACCCAGAAGTTGAGCTGAAAGGTCTAGAAAACATCACTGTTGAGAAACCAGCAGTAGAAGTTAAAGACGCAGACGTTGAAGAGATGATCGAAACTCTACGTAAGCAACAAGCAACTTGGACTGAAGTTGAAGCTGCAGCTGACGCTGGTTCTCGTGCAACTATCGACTTCGTTGGTTCTATCGACGGTGAAGAGTTCGAAGGCGGTAAAGCTGAGAACTTCCCACTAGAGATGGGTGCTGGTCGCATGATCCCTGGCTTCGAAGACGGTATCGTTGGTAAAACAGCAGGTATGGAATTCGAAATCGACGTAAACTTCCCAGAAGATTACCACGCTGAAAACCTAAAAGGTAAAGCAGCTAAGTTCTCTATCAAGCTGAACAAAGTTGAAGCTCGTGAACTTCCAGAACTAAACGAAGAATTCGTTTCTAAGTTCGGCGCTGCTGACGGTGTTGAAGGTCTTAAAGCTGAAGTTCGTAAGAACATGGAGCGTGAGCTTAAGCAAGCTGTTAAGAACCGCATCAAAGAGCAAGCTATCGACGGTCTAGTTAACGAAAACAACATCGACGTACCTTCTGCTCTTATCGATCAAGAAATCGGTGTTCTACGTCAACAAGCTGCTCAACGTTTCGGTGGCAACACTGAAGCTGCTGACCAACTTCCACGTGAGCTGTTCGAAGAGCAAGCTAAACGTCGCGTAGTTGTAGGTCTTCTTCTTGGTGAAGTAATCAAGACTGAAGAGCTAAAAGCTGACGACGAGAAAGTTAAAGCTATCATCGAAGAGATGGCTACAGCATACGAAGATCCAACAGAAGTTATTGCTTACTACGAGCAAAACGAGCAAATGATGAACAACATGCGCAACGTTGCTCTAGAAGAGCAAGCTATTGATGCAATCATCGCTAAAGCTCAAGTTTCTGATAAAGAAGTTAGCTTCAACGAGCTAATGAATCAGCAACCTGCTTAATATAGTAATATCTGACGTAGAAGGTTGACGTACGGTCAACAATTCTGCTAACAATGGTCCGTATGATTTAATCATTCGGGCCATTTATTTTAGGGACATAAGAATATGAGCTACCAAGAAAAAAATACAATGCCATCGATTATGGACGCACTAGTTCCTATGGTGGTTGAACAGACTTCCCGTGGTGAACGTTCTTACGATATTTATTCTCGTCTATTAAAAGAACGTATCATTTTCTTAACAGGTCAAGTGGAAGACCACATGGCAAATCTTGTCGTGGCTCAACTGCTTTTCTTGGAATCAGAAAACCCAGACAAAGATATCTATCTTTACATCAACTCTCCTGGCGGTAGCGTAACAGCAGGCATGTCTATCTACGACACAATGCAGTTCATCAAGCCAAACGTGAGCACAGTATGTATGGGTCAAGCTTGCTCTATGGGTGCATTTTTACTAGCGGGTGGTACTCCAGGTAAGCGTCACGTGCTTCCAAACTCACGTGTAATGATTCACCAGCCACTTGGCGGCTTCCAAGGCCAAGCGTCTGATATTCAGATTCACGCGCAAGAGATCCTAACGATCAAACAAAAGCTAAACAAACTATTGGCAGAGCACACTGGTCAGCCTCTAGAAGTTGTTGAGCGTGATACCGATCGTGACAATTTCATGTCTGCTGATCAAGCAGTAGAATACGGCTTAGTGGATTCAGTTCTTAATCACCGCGGCCAATAATTGCAGGGCAATTGTTTAACGCAAAGTGATTCAAATTGATATACACTCAAGCATAGAGAGTAAAGGCTAAGAGGTTAGCGAATGACAGATAAAAGCAAAGAGGGTGGTAGCGGTAAACTGCTTTACTGCTCTTTCTGTGGCAAAAGCCAACACGAAGTTCGCAAGTTAATCGCAGGTCCTTCTGTTTACATTTGTGATGAATGTGTCGATCTATGTAACGACATTATTCGTGAAGAAATTAAAGATGTTCTTCCTAAGAAAGAATCTGAATCGCTGCCAACGCCGCGTGAGATTCGTGAGCATCTTGACGACTATGTAATCGGTCAAGAATACGCGAAAAAAGTGCTAGCAGTTGCGGTATATAACCACTACAAGCGTTTACGCAATGGTGATACAACGGCTGAAGGCGTAGAGCTAGGTAAGAGTAACATTCTTCTTATCGGTCCTACTGGTAGTGGTAAAACACTACTTGCTGAAACACTGGCTCGTTTCCTAGACGTTCCTTTCACAATGGCAGACGCAACAACACTAACCGAAGCGGGTTACGTGGGCGAAGATGTTGAAAACATCATCCAAAAGTTGCTTCAGAAATGTGATTACGACGTAGCGAAAGCGGAACGCGGCATTGTTTACATCGATGAAATCGATAAGATTTCTCGTAAAGCTGAAAACCCATCAATCACGCGTGACGTGTCTGGTGAAGGTGTACAGCAAGCTCTACTAAAACTTGTTGAAGGTACAGTTGCTTCAGTTCCACCTCAAGGTGGTCGTAAGCATCCACAGCAAGAGTTCTTGCAAGTGGACACGTCTAAGATCCTATTTATCTGTGGTGGTGCGTTTGCAGGCCTAGATAAAGTGATTGAGCAACGTGTAGAAACAGGTTCAGGTATCGGCTTCGGCGCAGAAGTGCGTTCAAAAGACGAAACTAAAACTATCGGTGAATTGTTCACTCAAGTAGAACCTGAAGATCTAGTGAAGTATGGTCTAATTCCAGAATTCATCGGTCGTCTACCTGTTACAACAACACTGACAGAGCTTGATGAAGAAGCGCTAATCCAAATCCTTTGTGAGCCAAAGAATGCACTGACAAAACAGTACGCTGCATTATTTGAGCTTGAGGATACAGAGCTAGAATTCCGTGAAGACGCTTTACGTGCCATTGCTAAGAAAGCAATGAACCGTAAAACAGGTGCTCGTGGTCTACGTTCTATCTTGGAGGGTGTTCTACTAGAAACTATGTACGAACTGCCATCTTCAACTGATGTAAGCAAGGTTGTGATTGATGAGTCGGTAATTAATGGTGAGTCAGAACCACTATTAATTTACAGCAACTCAGATAACCAAGCAGCTGTTGCAGAGTAGGTCTTTTTTAGACAAGTCACTCAAATTGAAAAAGGAGGTAAGCAATTACCTCCTTTTTTTTATTCTTCCATTGAATCCAGTCGTTTAAGCCCCATATACTGCTTTATAAGTTAAAGCGGAAGAGAGAAATATATGAACTTGGAACGTTCCGAGCGTATCGAAATCCCCGTGCTACCTCTACGTGATGTAGTGGTTTACCCACACATGGTTATTCCATTGTTTGTTGGTCGTGAAAAATCGATTACTTGCCTTGAATCGGCAATGGAAGCTAACAAACAAGTACTACTTGTAGCGCAGAAAGAAGCGGACACTGATGAGCCTTCAATTGACGACCTATTTAAAGTAGGTACTGTCGCTACCATTCTTCAGTTACTAAAGCTCCCTGATGGTACTGTTAAAGTGCTTGTCGAAGGTCAGCAGCGTGCAAAAATTCACCAATTCAAGGAAAGTGAGTTTTTCTTAGCGGACGCAGAATACGTTGTAACCTCAGAACTTGACGAAAAAGAACAAGAAGTGGTTGTTCGCAGCGCGATCAATCAATTCGAAGGCTTTATTAAGCTAAACAAAAAGATTCCACCAGAGGTTCTAACATCTCTGAACGGTATTGATGAGGCTGCTCGCCTTGCTGATACGATTGCTGCACACATGCCACTTAAACTGGTAGACAAGCAGCACGTTCTAGAAATCTTAGATGTGACAGAACGTCTGGAATTCTTGATGGGCCAAATGGAGTCAGAAATTGACATCCTGCAAGTTGAAAAACGCATCCGTGGTCGCGTTAAGAAGCAAATGGAAAAATCTCAGCGTGAGTACTACCTGAATGAGCAAATGAAAGCGATTCAGAAAGAACTTGGCGAGATGGACGACGCACCTGATGAATTCGAGACTCTGAAGAAGAAGATCGAAGACTCTAAGATGCCTCAGGAAGCTCGTGAAAAAACAGAGCAAGAACTGCAAAAACTGAAAATGATGTCGCCAATGTCTGCTGAAGCAACAGTAGTACGTAGCTACATTGATTGGATGGTGGGCGTTCCTTGGGCTAAGCGTTCAAAAGTTAAAAAGAATCTAGCGAAAGCGGAAGAGATCTTAAACGAAGATCACTACGGCTTAGAGCGTGTTAAAGAACGTATTCTTGAATACTTGGCAGTACAGAACCGTATCAACAAGCTTAAAGGCCCAATTCTTTGTCTTGTTGGTCCTCCTGGTGTAGGTAAAACCTCACTAGGTCGTTCGATTGCTGCGGCAACGGGTCGTAAGTACACACGTATGGCACTAGGTGGCGTACGTGATGAAGCTGAGATTCGTGGTCACCGTCGTACGTACATCGGTTCACTTCCGGGTAAACTGATTCAGAAGATGTCTAAAGTTGGTGTTAAGAACCCACTGTTCCTATTAGATGAGATCGATAAGATGTCTTCTGATATGCGTGGCGACCCATCTTCAGCGCTTCTAGAAGTACTAGACCCAGAGCAAAACAACGCATTTAACGATCACTACCTAGAAGTAGATTACGATCTGTCAGATGTTATGTTCGTAGCAACATCGAACTCGATGGACATTCCTGGCCCTCTACTGGACCGTATGGAAGTGATTCGTCTATCGGGTTACACAGAAGATGAGAAGCTGAACATTGCTAAGAGCCACTTACTGGACAAGCAAGTTCAACGCAACGGTCTTAAGCCTCATGAGATTGAGATTGAAGACTCTGCAATCATCGGCATCATTCGTTACTACACGCGTGAAGCGGGTGTACGTAGCTTAGAGCGTGAAATCTCTAAGATCTGTCGTAAAGCAGTGAAGAACATCTTGCTAGACAGCGACCTTAAGTCTGTAACGGTTAACATTGATAACCTGAAAGAGTACTTAGGTGTTCAACGCCACGACTTCGGTAAAGCGGATGAAAGCAACCGTATTGGTCAAGTGACTGGCTTAGCGTGGACTCAAGTGGGTGGTGATCTACTGACTATCGAGACCGAAGCAATGCCGGGCAAAGGTAAGCTAACGCAAACTGGCTCACTTGGCGACGTGATGAAAGAATCGATTCAAGCGGCAATGACCGTGGTTCGTTCTCGTGCTGAAAAACTGGGTATCAACTCAGATTTCTACGAAAAACGCGACATTCACGTTCACGTACCGGAAGGTGCTACACCGAAAGATGGCCCGAGTGCGGGTATCGCAATGTGTACTGCACTTGTCTCTAGCTTGACGGGTAACCCGGTTAAAGCAGAGGTCGGTATGACAGGTGAAATTACCCTTCGTGGTGAAGTTTTACCTATCGGTGGCTTGAAAGAAAAACTGCTTGCTGCACACCGTGGCGGCATCAAAACTGTACTGATTCCTAAGGACAATGAGCGTGATTTGGAAGAGATTCCAGACAACGTAATCGCTGACCTGAAGGTGATCCCGGTCCAATGGATTGATGAAGTACTGAAAGTCGCGCTAGAACGAGATCCGTCAGGGGTCGAGTTTGACGTGAAAAAATAGTGATGCATAGCAAAAATAAGTAAAGAATTACGCTGATAGGCTCGAAAAGGCTTGTCAGCGTTTTTTTTGGACGCTAAGTTATTTGACTAAAGCGGCAGCCCTTTTGCAATAAGGCTTGCGGCTAAATTAAAACCAAAATGGAACGTACAGTCATCGAGAAGTAGTCACAGATGACACATAGGGGAAAAACAGTGAATAAAACACAACTAGTAGAATCAATCGCAGAAAACGCAGACATCTCTAAAGCTTCAGCTGGTCGCGCTCTAGACGCTTTCATCGAAGCAGTTGGCACAACGCTACAATCAGGCGACCAAGTTGCACTTGTTGGCTTTGGTACTTTCAGTGTTCGTACTCGTGCTGCTCGTACAGGTCGTAACCCAAAAACTGGTGAAGAGATCCAAATCGCAGAAGCTAAAGTACCTGGCTTCAAAGCGGGTAAAGCACTTAAAGACGCATGTAACTAATTTCTATGGCTGAAACCTCGGTTTTGCGAGGGGAAGGCTGTAAAATGCGTTTACTGTTTGAAAAATGATGTTTCATTCTTAAACAGTAAGTGTGCAAAGCACATTGAACTTATTTAAATTATGCGCATCCTACTGATGCGCATTTCTTTTTCTGATAATATCGCGTGAATAGATTTTTATTTTGAAGCCAATGCTTCATATCCGGAGAGCACTTAAATTATGATGGATCGATTACGCGAAGGCGTGAATAGCATCGCGGTAAAAATTATCCTTGGGTTGATTATCCTGTCATTCGTATTCGCAGGTGTAGGCAGCTACATCACCGGTGGCGGTAACAACGCAGCAGCTAAAGTTGGCAACACAGAAATTGCTCGTGGTGAGTTCGAACAAGCTTACCAAAACGAACGTAATCGCATGCAATCTCAACTTGGCGATTACTTTGCTCAAATGCTTGCAGACCCTGCATACGTAGAGTCTTTCCGTAAATCAGTCCTTGATCGCATGATTAACGACGTTCTACTTGAGCAGCAAGCAGAGTCTCTAGGCCTACGAATCAGTGATTCTCAAATCCGTACTATGATTCTAGAAATGCCTCAGTTCCAAACGGCTGGTCAATTCGACCAAGAAGTTTACCAATCAGCACTACGTCGTGCAGGTTTCAGCGCAGAAAGCTTCGCTGAATACATGCGTCGTGACCTAATGCGCAACCAGCTTGTTACTGCACTTCAAGGCAGTGAATTTGTTCTTCAAGGCGAAATCGACACGCAAAGCAAACTGATTGCTCAAACTCGTGACATTCGTACAGTGACACTGTCTGTTGCTGACCTTGCGAAAGGCATCGAGCTAACTGACGAACAAATCGAACAGTACTACCAAGAGAACCCAGCAGCTTACACTCGTCCAGAGCAAGCGAAGGTATCTTACATTGAGCTTTCTGCTGAAGCACTTAAGTCTCAGCTTGAAGTAAGCGATGAAGAAGCGCAGAAATACTACCAAGAGCACCTAGACAAGTACTCAACTGAAGAGCAACGTAAAGTTAGCCACATCCTAGTTCAAGGCGATGACGAAGCGAAAGCTCAGTCTATCCTAGACGAACTAAATGCCGGCGCTGATTTTGCTACGCTAGCGGAAGAGAAATCTGACGACTTCGGCAGTGCAGACGTTGGCGGTGACCTAGGTTGGATCGAACGTGATGTTATGGACCCAGCATTCGAAGACGCGGCTTTCGCTCTTGAGAATATTGGTGACACGACTGGCCTAGTTAAATCTGATTTCGGCTACCACATCATCAAGCTAGACGAACTAAAAGCGTCTCAAGCTCAGCCTTACGCAGAAGTAGCGGCAGAGATTAAGACAGAGCTTCTAGACCAACATGCCGTTGATCAGTTCTACGAGCAACAAACTGAACTTGAAAAAGTAGCGTTTGAGTTCCCAGATTCTCTAGACGATTCTGCTGAAGCGATTAATGCGAAAATTACGACGACTGATTTCATCTCTCAAGCTGATGCTCCAGAAGTTCTGATGACGCCTGCAGTAATGCAAGCAATCTTGAGCCCTGAAGTGAAAGAAGACGGTCTAAACTCTGAAGTTATCGAAGTGGCTCCTGAGCACGTGATTGTTGTTCGTGTAGAAGAGACTCGTGACGAGACTGTTCTTCCTCTAACTGAAGTGAAAGATCAAGTTGTGGCTGCACTGTCTGCGGTACAAGCAGAGCAACAAGCGGTTGAGCTAGGCGTTTCTCTAGTGAACGAACTTAAAGCGGGCAATGAAGCTGTGCTTGCGGACAACAACCTTGAGTTCACTGAACTTGAGACCATTGACCGTAACTCTCCACTAGCTGCATCTGTATTCGCTCTGGCGAAACCAGAAGAAGGTCAAGCGGTGTTCGGTCAATCGAAAGACCAAGACGGTAACATCGTTGTTGTTGAGCTTTCTAAAGTGACAGCTGAAATCAACCCAGCTTACAGCACTCAAATTGGTGCGCAGTTAGAGCGAGTTGGTAACCAGCAAGACCTAACTAACGTACTAAACGTACTACGTAAAAACGCAGACGTTGAATACTATGTAGTAGGCCAAGGTCAGTAAGCATCGATTACCTTGGTAGTTAAGCCTGTTTAGCGACTGACTACCGAGATTCATCATGCGATGGTTGGGTTATAAAAGATATTTGTGAGCCAACAAACAAGCTGATGAAAACAAGATGTATAACAAAGCGGGTCACTTAGGTGACCCGCTTTATTTTTATCTGGTGATTGTGTTCTCTCTCATTACAAATGCATAAGTTACGTTTTTTGTACAAAGGAACGGTTTATGCGCGCGATATATTCAACACTACTTCTTTCATTTCTTATTACTCTTAGCTCTGCCGTATTTGCAGACAGCCCGACTAAGGCCGAGCTTTACGATGGTATTGAGATCACGGTAAACATCAATACAGCGACAGCAGAAGAGCTATCAGCACTATTGGTGGGTGTGGGTGACAAGAAAGCGAAAGATATCGTCGATTACAGAGAGAAGAACGGTGAGTTTTCATCCGCTGATAGCTTGGTTAACGTGAAAGGGATAGGTGAGGCAACGGTTGAGAAGAACCGTGAAAGAATTCAGCTTTGATCGGTTTTCTTATTCATTACAAATGAAGCGATAGCCATGAAGCCTCCAGCCAGTGCTCCTGCTAGGTGGGCTTCAATCGCAACGCGAGCATTGATCAGCTCACCAGTCGTACTAGAAGGGCCGACAAACTGCTCCCACGCCATCTTAGCCATTAATCCTGATACTAACAGCCAACTCGATTTTCTGCCGTTTAACGCTTCTCTGAGTGCGAATAAACCAAACAGCCCATGCAAAGTTCCCGACAAACCCACATAGATTTGAATGCTCGACAGCAACAGCGCTAATCCCGTGACTAAACTAATGACAAGCAAAGCAACAATAAGCTGTTTTTTGCTCGGTTGAAACAGATAACTGATGATCCACAAGCCTGCTAAATTCATGACAAGGTGCGAGTAGTTGGTATGTGAAAAGTTTCCTGTTAGGATCCGCCACCATTGCCCGTCGGCAATCGCATTGTTATCCCAAACTACCCAAGCCTGCACAGGCTCTAGTTGGAATAAGACGCATAAAAGTGAAGTGAAAATTAAAACAGGGTACACATTAAATCCATGTCTCGTTATTGCCGCCAATGCAGCAAGGCTTTGAAAGCTTGTATTTGTCAGTGGGTTACGCCACTAGAATCGAACGTTGAGCTTATCATTCTTCAGCACCCATCAGAAGAGCATCGCCCGATGGGAACTGCGCGTATTCTCTCGTTATCTCTACAAAACAGCGTGACGCTTGTTGGGGAAGACTTTTCAGATAATAAAAAACTGAACGCGTTGCTGGCCGATGAAGATTACCAACACGTGATTTTGTACCCAAGTGAGCACTCTGTGTCTGTTGAGTCTGCAACACGCCCAAGCAAAAAAATGCGTGTGATTTTATTAGATGGCACGTGGAAGAAGGCATTCAAGATGTGGCAGGTATCGAGTAACTTGCACACGCTGGAAACCGTCCACCTACCTAAAGATCTTAAAGGTAACTATCGCATTCGTAAGGCACCGAGTGAAAACAGCTTGTCGACGGTAGAGGCTGGGTACCACTTGCTGAGTTTGTTAGAGAGCGATCGAGATTTCAGTCCGCTGCTAACGGCATTTGACCAAATGATTCAATTTCAAATCAATCAAATGCCGCCCGGTGTATTTGAGAAAAACTACCTAGATTAAGCTGCTTTAGTCGAATGAATCAGCAGCTAAAATTCGGTATGTGCTGAGAACAGTTGCTGATGCATCTTCTGCGCAAGATCATCGGTCATTGATGAGATGTAATCGGCAATCACCCGCATCTTTCTTGATTCATCGTCATGCAGTAGCCACTGCTTCTTGATTGGTAGTGGCAACAAACGTTCAGGATCGGCGCTGAATGCCTCAAACATATCCATAATGATCTGCTGACCTTTGTATTCGATCACCTGAACCTGTGGTACCTGAATCACGAACTCGCTGACAAAGTGTTTCAGCTTATCAAGCGTGGCGTCCATGCTTGGTTCAAGCACGGCATTGTAGGCAAGAAGTACATTCTCAAAATCTTCATCAACTCGCTTAATCGAGATACTGGTCAGCAGTGCATTAACTATTCCGCCAATGGCGTCTTTACGGCGGTATTGCTCTCCAGAAAACAGCATTTCAGTAATTGAATCTAGGTGCTCGCAAACCCAAGGGTCAGCCATCTCTTTCAACTGAGGATAAGCCGATTCAACCCATTGCGCTTTGGTCACTGAACCAAGCACAATTGCATCTTCCAGATCATGCACGCCATAGGCGATGTCATCAGCCAACTCCATGATGGAGCAGTCGAGTGACTTGTACTTAGTTTTATTGTGCTCAAGAGGCTCGGTGTGCGTTTTTCTTTTCTGTTTGAGAAGCTGTTGGTCGTTGCCTGAGAGTGGCTCAAGTACCCAATTGAAAAGCTCTTCGTCATGATCGTAGATGCCTTTTGCTGGCATCCAATCTTTTGCTCTTAACTGACGTTGATGCTTTACAGGTTCAGACTGTAATCTCGCTTGGACTTGGCTGAGCAGCGAAGGGTACTTAATTAGCCCGAGTAGCGTGCGTCGAGACAGGTTCATCCCGTGATGTTCAGTGTAAGGCTCTAGTTGAGTGACAATGCGAAACGTTTGGGCATTGCCTTCAAAGCCACCGTGGTCACGCATCATGTAGTTCAGTGCGACTTCGCCACCATGCCCATAGGGCGGGTGACCAATATCGTGCGCCAAACACAAAGAATCAATCAAACTGTCTGAAGGTAATAGGTCTCTGAATTCGGGCTGCTTTTTCTTTAGTTGAGCAACAATACCGGTGCCAAGTTGTGCGGCTTCTAGAGAGTGGGTGAGGCGTGTACGGTGAAAGTCGTTCACCGTAGTACCATGAATCTGGGTTTTAGCTTGTAGGCGACGGAAAGCAGCAGAGTGAAGCACGCGCGCGCGGTCACGCTGATATGGGCTGCGGTGATCGTCACGTCTTATTTTATGTTCATCGTCATTTCGATGTTGCCATTCTTGTTCGAGTACAAAGGGTGGTTCGAGTTGAGAATTCAAAATAGCACCTATCAAATTGATTTTATTTAGCTAATTAAAAACAACTTATACCCAGCTAGCTTATCTCGTCTAGTGATAATTCAAAGCTCGGCGCAAATGTGGTGAGAAAATAGTCCATTTCTGGGCTTTTACGCTGTTCGAGTGTTTCTTCCAGTCGGCGCTTGGCTTGCTCGTACTCATGGTTGCCTGCACTGAGCTCCTCCAAACACTTGAGGTAAGCACAGATGGTATCGGCTTGTTTTACGATGCTTTGTTCTTCTTTGTTTGCTGTTCCTGAAATTAAGAAAGGTGCGAAGTCGTCTTGAAACTCTTCTGGCAGCATCGAAAGCAGTCTTTGCTCTGCTGCGGCTTCAATCTTTTTATATTCTTGGGCAATGTCTGGATTGTAGTATTTAACCGGCGTTGGCAGATCGCCAGTAAGCACCTCACTGGTGTCATGGTACATACCGAGCAGGGCTATGTGCTCTGGGTTGAGTTTGCCATCAAACTTTTTGTTTTTGATAAGCGCCAAGGCATGAGCGACGAAAGCAACTTGTAGGCTATGTTCTGAAATGTTCTCGCTTGAGACTGAGCGCATCAAAGGCCAGCGTTGGATAAGCTTCATGCGTGCGAGATGGGCGAAGAAATGGCTCTGTTTCATAAATGTCCTATCTAGAGAGTGCTCCACTCGTACCTTGTGTTCGCCACAAATAGCACGAGACAGCGGATACAAAAAAGGCTCCCAAACAGGAGCCTTTTAAGCATAGAAGTGAATGAATACAAGTTAAAGTCTTTTAAAACAGCAAATTGTAGCCATCACTCGTCGTGTTTACTTAGCGTCGACGAGATCGTCTTGGCTGTAAGTTTGCAAGAAGCGCTCTAGGCGACCAATTGCCACCTCAAGGTCTTCAATATGTGGCAAAGTCACAATACGGAAGTGGTCAGGCTTAGGCCAGTTGAAGCCCGTGCCTTGAACCAATAACACCTTCTCTTGTTTCAGGAAGTCGAGTACGAATTTCTGGTCGTCTTTGATGTTGTACATCTTAGTATCGATCTTAGGGAACAGGTACATTGCGCCTTTGGGTTTCACACAAGAAACGCCAGGGATCTTGTTGATCAGCTCCCACGCCCGGTCGCGTTGCTCAAGCAGTCGACCACCAGGAAGAATCAGCTCATTGATACTTTGATAGCCACCTAATGCCGTTTGGATAGCGTGTTGCATCGGAACGTTGGCACATAAACGCATTGAGGCCAGCATCTCTAGCCCTTCGACATAGCCTTTTGCTAGGTGTTTAGGACCCGTTAAGAACATCCACCCACCACGGAAACCACATACACGGTAAGCCTTAGACAGACCGTTGAACGTGACCATTAATACGTCTTCAGCAAGCGTTGCGACAGAGGTGTGTACTGCACCGTCGTAAAGTACTTTGTCGTAAATCTCATCAGCGAAGATGATTAGGCCGTGCTCACGTGCAATTTCGACAACTTGCAGTAGGAAATCACGGCTGTAAACCGCACCTGTTGGGTTGTTCGGGTTGATAAGAACGATGCCGCGCGTCTTTGGAGAGATCTTCGCGCGCATGTCATCAAGATCTGGATACCAATCGGCATCTTCATCACACATGTAGTGAACTGGAGTACCGCCAGAAAGTGCCACTGATGCTGTCCATAGTGGGTAGTCTGGAGCGGGAACTAAGATTTCATCACCATTATCCAGTAGCGCCTGCATAGACATAACGATAAGCTCAGACGCACCGTTACCGATGTAAACGTCTTCTACGTCAAGGTTACGTAGGCCTTTTTTCTGGTAGTGTTGAACAACCGCTTTACGGGCTGAGTAGATGCCTTTTGAGTCGCAGTAACCTTGAGATGTCGGTAGGTTACGGATTACGTCAACAAGGATTTCATCAGGGGCGTCAAAACCAAATGGGGCGGGGTTACCAATATTAAGCTTTAGTATTTTATGCCCTTCTTCTTCCATGCGCTTAGCATGTTTGAGTACAGGCCCCCTGATTTCGTAGCATACGCTGTTGAGTTTTGACGACATCCCGATATTTTGCATTGCCGATTTCCTGAAATTAATTTAAATACTTTATTAAAGTACCGCAAAATGGCGTTTGATAGAATAAAAATCTGATGAATGTCGCATTTCAGTGTCACGTTTGGTCTTTTTGTTGTCACTGTTTTCTAAATTTTAATTAATCGCTTTCTTGGTTATTGGCTAAGATGAATAAAGGGGTAGGATCGCTTAAAATCACAGGAATGTTGAAAAGATACAGTACATTCTTGATCTAAGTGGGTGCTCTCCTTAAAGTATCAAACTAATATAATAATAATTTAGATGTGAACGAGGTCGATTTGTCACATTTCCAGCAAACTATCTCCGCTTTGATTGAGCGAGTACAAAATGCCCAAGCAAGCGAAGTTCGTTGTGTTGAAGTTCTAACGCAAAAACCATCGTTTGCATTTATTGAATGGCTTCATGCTCAACCGCTCTTTCCTAAGTTCTATTGGCAGTCACGCGACACTCGTGAAGAGGTCGTTGCGCTCGGTCAGTTACATACATTTTCAGACCCAGCACCCGCGTATGCGATTTTAGGTGAAGACCAACGCATTTGGGGTGGTCGTTCATTTGACGGGCATACCGCAAAGAATCGCCGCTGCATGGAGTCGTTTTTCTTCCTTCCTCAGGTTGAATTGATCCGCTTTGACAATACTTGGTCGCTGGCCGTTAACTTGTCTCCTGATCGCGTTGCTTCTATTAATGCCTTAAATAAACTATCTGTTGAAGCAGCGATATTAGCGCCGTTATCTGCCCATATCGAAGAGATAAACCACGTTCCAGAAAGAGAACAGTGGGGCGGATTGGTTGAGAAAGTTCTGAAAGGCATTAGCGACGAAGAGTACAAGAAGGTCGTTTTAGCGCGTAAAACCACGCTCCAGCTTGATGCGCCTATTTGTGCGGCTCAACTCCTTAAAGCGAGCTATCTGCAAAACCACCACAGCTTTCACTTTATGTTGGTGCTAGATTCTAAACACAGCTTTATTGGTTCGACGCCAGAGCGCCTATATAGCCGACATGGCACTGAGCTTGATACCGAAGCACTTGCGGGAACCATTGGTCGCGGAGAAAACGCTACCGAAGACATGGAGCTAGCAAACTGGCTTTCACAAGATACCAAGAACCTCAATGAGAACCAATATGTGGTTGACGACATCATTGAGCGACTGACTCCCCATTCCCAATCGGTACACGTAGAGAAAGAAGCGCGTTTGGTGCGTCTGCGTAAGGTACAGCACCTCAAGCGTAATATTCACGCACAGCTTAATAACGGTGTTAACGGCGTCCAGTTGCTTGCTGCTTTGCAACCAACAGCAGCGGTTGCTGGCTTACCGCGTAAAGAGGCAATGGACTTCATTCTGGAACACGAACCGTTTGCGAGAGGGTGGTATGCAGGTTCAGTAGGATATATTAGCCATCAACGTGCGGAGTTCTGTGTGGCAATTCGAAGTGCATTGGTTGTAAACGATCAAGTACAACTGTTTGCGGGCGCGGGGATCGTGCCAGGATCGGTTGCCGAACATGAGTGGCAAGAGTTGAACAAGAAAATGTCGACCTTGCTGAGCCTAATTTCAGATCACCCACCACTGGGTGTCGCATCATGAATCACGACCAAGCTGTATTAAACAGAGTTTGGTGTAACACATTACTTGAAGAGCTTGCACGCAGCGGTGTTGAACATGTTTGCATCGCACCGGGCTCTCGCTCAACACCATTAACACTCGAAGCCGAAGCTAACTCAAAGCTCACCTTACACACGCACTTTGATGAGCGTGGGCTTGGCTTTCTTGCTTTAGGTTTAGCGAAGGCGAGCAATAAACCCGTTGCAGTGATTGTGACTTCGGGGACAGCGGTGGCTAACCTTCTGCCAGCGACAGCTGAGTCTGGGTTAACACGCGAGAAGCTGATTTTATTGACCTCCGATCGACCAATTGATTTAGTCGACTGTGGTGCTAACCAAGCGATTCAGCAGCAGGGTATCTTTTCGTCCCATGTTGAAACGGCGCTCAACCTTCCAAGCCCAACCACTCAAGTTTCTTTGAATTGGCTTTTGACATCAGTTGATAACGCACTCGCGAAACAACGCAGTGTTGGCGGAGCCATTCACATAAATTGCCCGTTCCCTGAGCCACTTTATTCAGCCAACAGCGCTGATATGTATGCGGATTACACCAAGAGTGTGGCAGGGTGGAGAGTCTCAACAAGCCTTTATTCCAATACATATCTAGCTAATCATTTGAATGTGCAACCGGTTGTGCCGAGTGATTATGTCACGCGAAAAGGTGCGGTGATTATTGGCTCTATTGATTACGAAGCCGCAACCAAAGCCAAGCAGTTTGCTTCTGCTCTAGGCTGGCCTATCTTCTGTGACCCTCAATCAGGTGTTAACAGTGATTGGCAACACTATGATTTATGGATGCAAAGTGATGCAGCCAAAGCGAAGCTTAGCCAGTGTGATTTTATTCTTCAGTTTGGTGAACGCATTGTTTCTAAACGTCTTAACCAATGGATAAAGGCGCAAGCCGCTCTGTTTAACCCGTTGCAATACGTTGTGGTTTCACCAGATTCACACCGTATTAATCAAGACCATCTGCCCCAAACTCATATCGTAGCAAATATCGAACAATGGCTATCAGAGCAACATTTACCAAGCTTATTGGGTGAACATGTTGGTTGGGCGACGCCTTTAGTGGAAGTTGCGAATACGGTTCAGCAGCTAGCGTTAGCGCAAATCTCTAATAATGACCAATTGACAGAGTTGAGTGTGGCCGTTGACTTGTCGTCTAGACTTAAGGGCAGAGAGCTGTTTGTGGGAAATAGCTTGATGGTAAGGCTGGTGGATATGTTGTCATCAATATCTGCGACTCAAGTTTACAGCAACCGTGGTGCGTCGGGCATCGATGGCTTGGTGGCAACGGCTGCGGGCGTAATGAAAGCCAACCAGAATCCTTTGATTATGCTGATTGGTGATACCTCTTTGTTGTATGACCTCAATTCGCTAGCGTTACTTACTCACAACACAACGCCAATGGTTATTGTGGTCACCAATAACGATGGCGGGGCAATCTTTGATTTGTTGCCGGTTCCTGAGCAACAAAAACAATCTCTATATCAGATGCCTCATGGTTTTAATTTTAAACATGCCGCTGCGCAATTCCAGCTTGGTTATGCGGCACCAGAAACTTTGAATTGCTACCAAACGCTCATCGAACAACATTTCGAACAAGGTCAGGGTACCTTGCTCATAGAAGTTAAGACGCCTCCCGAACAAGCGTCTACTTTGCTGAAGCAATTCAGCTCAATGCTCACCGAGGCATTAGCCTAAGGACTTTACATGCTTTACTCCAATTATTACCCAGCAGTACAAGAATCTTCTGACAAACCTTTGCTTGTTTTTTTACATGGTTTACTCGGAAGCGGGGATGATTGGAGTGCATGTCACCCCTTCCTCGAGGACTTTCCTCGTCTTTGCATAGATTTGCCCGGGCACGGACAAAGCCGCTTTATCGATCCTGTAGGCTTTGATCATTGCTGTACCAAAATAGTTCAGTGCATCACTTATCAATTGGCAGCGAATGATCTTCCGGCCGATTACCCTATCGTGGTGATTGGGTATTCGATGGGTGGAAGGCTTGCCATGTATGGGGTAACAAGCCCTTGCTTTGAAACTCTTAACCTAGAGAAAGTCATCATCGAAGGTGGCAACTTTGGCTTGGAGTGTGATGAAGAAAGAGCACAAAGGTTAGTGCATGATACGCAATGGGCCGTTCGCTTCGCGCAGCAGTCGATTGAAGATGTTTTAGACGATTGGTATCAACAAAGCGTCTTTTCTTCACTAAATCATGAGCAAAGACAAACTTTGGTCATAAAGCGTAGTGGTAACCTTGGAGTATCCGTAGCAAATATGTTGTTATCTACTTCGTTAGCTAAGCAACCGGATTTACGTGCCACATTGAAATCTCATGAGCATCAGTTGCATTATGTGTGTGGTGAAAAAGATCGTAAATTCATGGAGCTAGCTGAGAATAGTGGCTTTGAATATAGTCAGGTTGATTACGCTGGTCATAATGTTCATTTCGAGCAACCAGAGTTGTTTTCAAATCTGATTATCCAATGTATCGCCAGTCGTCGTTAATCTGACTGAGCGATTCTCTCGTATCAAGCACTATCAAAAGCAGAGCAACACCGTCACGACTATTCGTTAGTCGTGGTCTCTAATAGAACAATGGGAATCACCATGGCTAAAACAGTAGGCATCACAGAAGAAGAACTTTACGCAGCCGTTAACTGGCGCGATGAAAGCAGTCAATTTGAAGATATTCAGTACCACAAGTCTGACGACGGTATTGCGAAAATCACGATTGCTCGTCCTCAAGTACACAATGCGTTCCGTCCACAAACCGTAAAAGAGATGATCAATGCACTGGCTGATGCTCGTTATGACGAGAAGGTTGGCGTAATCATTTTGACTGGTCTTGGTGAGAAGGCGTTCTGTTCTGGTGGTGACCAAAGTATCCGTGGTGACTACGGCGGCTACCAAGATGATTCAGGTACACACCACTTGAACGTACTTGATTTCCAACGTCAAATTCGTACTTGTCCAAAACCAGTTATCGCAGCGGTATCGGGTTGGGCTGTAGGTGGCGGTCATGTTCTTCATATGATGGCAGACCTTACTATTGCCGCTGAAAACGCACAATTCGGTCAGACGGGTCCTAAAGTAGGTTCATTCGATGGCGGCTGGGGTGCTTCTTACATGGCTCGTATCGTTGGTCAGAAGAAAGCGCGTGAAATCTGGTTCCTATGCCGTTTCTACGATGCTCAAGAAGCATTGGATATGGGCCTTGTAAACACGGTTGTTCCTGTCGCTGACCTAGAAAAAGAAACTGTTCGTTGGTGTCGTGAAGTGCTGCAGCACAGCCCAATGGCTCTACGTTGTTTGAAAGCAGCTCTTAATGCTGACTGTGATGGTCAAGCGGGTCTGCAAGAGCTAGCAGGTAACGCAACTATGATGTTCTACATGACAGAGGAAGGCCAAGAAGGCCGCAATGCGTTTAACGAGAAACGTCGACCTGATTTCGACAAATTCCCGCGTAACCCATAGCTTTATCCTCTTCAAAATGAGTCGCTAAATAGCGGCTCGTTTTGTTTTGATGTTCCCGTTTTTTAGGAAATCTTATGAATTCAATGAATTCCCAGCGTCACGCTAAACTCTACCGTTATCAATTACCTATGGATAGCGGTGTGGTGCTGCGTGACAATAAGCTGAACGAGCGCGTTGGTTACATCATCCAGCTTGAGTGTGATGGTAAAACTGGTTTTGGTGAAGTTGCACCTCTACCGGGATTTAGCCAAGAAGATGCTGAGCAAGCCGGTATTCAGTTGCAAAGCGAGCTAGAGCTTTGGAGTCACAACAAACCTCACACCTCATTCGATGAGTTATATCCCTCAGTGGCGTTTGGCTTTTCGATGGCGATGATGGAACTACGCGGCGATCTTAACGCAGAAGGTAACTACCAAGCTGCGCCTTTGTGTACCGGCGATCCTGATGAGTTGATCCCTGTACTCAATGAGATGAAAGGCGAGAAGGTCGCTAAAGTAAAAGTTGGCCTTTATGAAGCGATTCGTGATGGCATGTTGGTGAGCTTATTCCTTGAATCGATTCCTGATTTAACGCTAAGACTTGATGCTAACCGCGCGTGGAAGCCTGAAAAAGCGAAGCAGTTCATCAAGTACATTTCGCCGTCACTGCGTCAGCGTATTAGCTTTATTGAAGAGCCTTGCCAAAAGCCAGAAGACAGCTTGGCATTTGCTATTGATCACGGCGTTGCGATTGCGTGGGATGAAACCCTGCAAGAAGCGGTAAGAAGCCCAGAATTTGATCTCAGCGATCTGACTGGTGTTAAAGCGGTTGTGATTAAACCAACCTTGATTGGCTCGGTAGAGCGCTGTGTGGCAATCATTGAACGCGCACAACAACTTGGGATTAAACCAGTATTAAGCTCAAGCATTGAGTCGAGCCTTGGCTTAACTCAGATTGCGCGATTGGCACAGCAATACTTACCTAATGAAGTGCCGGGGTTGGATACGATTGGCTTGTATCAACAACAGCTAGAAGTGTCATGGCCAGATTGCCAACTTCCAGTTGTTACCCTTGAGCAGCAGCAATTGATTTGGTCTTCTTAAGCCGACTGTTCGGTTGGCTTAGTCAGTTTCAATTTATAACTTGGTTATCTTATGATGCGCCCTCAATCTAATCATCACCCACTTTGGGTACAGTGGGCGCAGCAGAACCCACATCAAACAGCGTTAATCACTCCTAATCGCGCTTACACTTGGCTGCAAGTTGCTGTGTTAGTGAGTGATTACCAACAACGGCTATCTGAACAAGGCCTCTCTGAAGGGGATGTGTTGACTATTGTTGGTAAGAACCAAGCTGAAGTGATCCCCGTTTATCTTGCGGCACTTAATCTAGGTGTACTTTGTGCGTTCACTATGCCTCAGCCTGCTGCTCGTTTAATGCAAAAGCTTGAATCGCTCCATAGTCCATCAGATAGACATTATCTATGGTTGTTAGAAAGTGGCGGCTTAGAACTGTCTGATGTTGCAGACCTCAATACCCAGTTGCTTACCTTACCTTGTTTGAATGAACTGGATGTCGATGAACAGCTAGTCGCACCTTCAGATTCTTCTAGTTTCAATCCTCAAAACCTTGCAAGCATCGTATTTACTTCGGGTTCTACTGGAAACCCGAAAGCAGTAGCTCACACACTTGAACAGCACCTATGTTCAGCGTCTGGCTTATTGGATGTCTTTCAATTTAAAAGTAGTGACACTTGGCTGCTGAGTTTACCTGTGTACCATGTGTCAGGGCTGGCGATTGTTCATCGTTGGTTGGCTGCTGGTGGCTGTATAAAAATAGGCTCTGGTAAGCTTGAATCAGACATCGAAGGTTGCAGCCATGCCTCGTTAGTCGCTACGCAGCTGCATAGGTTATTAAAGGGTAAGCAAGCACTTACTTTAACGCATGTGTTGTTGGGTGGTAGCCATATTCCAGAAGTGCTTGGCCTTGAAGCTAAGCAAATGGGGATTGAAACTTGGCTTGGCTATGGCATGACAGAAGCGGCCTCAACGGTGACTGCAAAGCCAGTTGATGCAAGCAGCACTGCTGGTTTCGTGCTTAATCATCGTCAATTGAAAATTGAAAACCAACGTATCTATATTGGAGGTGACACCCTCGCTTCCGGTTACTACTATCAAGGCCAATTAACGCCATTGGTGGACGAGCACGGTTGGTTTGATAGCAAAGATCTTGGCCTGTGGGATGGCAAGCAAGTGTCGATTATTGGCAGAGCCGACAACCAGTTTATTTCTGGCGGTGAGAATATTCACTGTGAAGAAATTGAGCGTGCCCTCAATCAGCTGCCCGAAGTTAAGCAAGCCTTTATCGTATCCGTTGAAGACAGCGAATTTGGTTTTAGGCCAGTTGCAATTGTGGACTGTGATGAATTGCCAACCAAAGAGTGGTTTGCAGAGCAGCTACAAGGAAGCCTAGAGCGATTTAAGTTCCCTATCGAGTACTACCGTATGCCAGAACAAGAACAACAGGGCATTAAGGTATCGAGAGCGGGATTGGTATCTTGGTTGTCTCAACATAGGAATTTGAAGTAAGCGTTTCTTGAAAGAAAATAGTGGATTTACTAAGTTGGAAGGCAGTTAGTTAATTTAGCAATTAGATAGTTCAAAACAGAATTTATTATCTTTATAACCATCCATCATAATAAGCCATATAAATAACGGATTATAGAATAAGGTCTTATTATGAAAATTGCGCTCATCATTGCGGTATTACTGCAGATAGGCCAAGCGATAACATCGTCAGGGCTGACACGCTCGTTAGCTGAGCTCACCGCGTTTGTATTAGTTGTGGCATTGGTTTTGATGAAAAGAGAGAGCAAGAAGAGTGATAAGCCCCTGTTTGAATAGTAGTTTGGTCAATATAGATGACAAACGATAAAGGCAAAGCCCATACGAGCTTTGCCTTTTTGTTTTGTTGTGCGCTATTTTTGTGAGAGATTCAGTTTTCGCGAGATTAAGCGAGCGTTAACCAAGCTAACGAACCTGTAGAAATCATCACCCACATCGAAATACCAAACATCAATGGCTTTGGTCCGGCCGCTTTCAGTTTCTCTACAGAGATGCCGCAGCCAATCAAGAACAGACACACAACCAACGCACGCTTAGACACATCAAAGATCCCCTGATACACCATCTCAAACTGTGGCAATAAGTCACTTACCGCGATAGCCGCGCAATAGAAGAAAATGAAGTAAGGCACGGTAATCTTCTTTTGATCACTCTTGAAGATCATTGCGCTGACCAAAGCAATTGGGATGATCCAAAGTGCACGCGCTAGCTTAAGTGTTGTCGCGGTAGTCAGTGCTTCCTCACCATAAGCTGATGCTGCACCAACAACCGAAGAGGTATCGTGAATCGCGATTGCCGCCCAGGTACCGAAAGTCTGTTGGCTTAATTCAAGCGCATGGCCAATCATTGGAAATAGAAATAGCGCCACTGAGTTCAATACGAAGACGGTAGCCAGCGCTAAACCAATTTGTTCATCTTCTGCTTTGATGGCTGGCGCTACGGCTGCAATCGCGCTACCACCACAAATAGCGGTACCAGAAGAGATAAGATAGCCTGTGGTGCGATCTAGCCCCATGCGTTTCGCTAAGAGCCAGCCAATCACCAGCGTGCCGATGATGGTAGTGATGATCAAACCGATACCGTCGCCCGTTACCGCTAGCGCTTTCTCAAATTGAATACCAAAACCTAAGCCGACAATAGAGTAGGCCAGAAGTTTTTTAGTCAATTTGCCAACCTCTACGTTCTCAGGCACCAAGCCTAAGCTCGCAAGCAGAAAGCCGATAACCAGTGCAGTAGGGGAGCTTACCCATGGGGTTAAGCAAAATAGAGCAGCAAGATAAAACGGAATGGACTTATTCATTTTCATTATATTGTTTTTGTCGTTTCTGGTTATGGCAGCATAGCGAAGACTATACGCTTAACTTAATGATAAGTAAGTCTAAATGAATTGAACAAACGTTAAGAAAAACTAAACGTTTGTTCATAGCTATGAATTTGGCGTAATAAAGCGTGAGTTCAACGAGTTATCGTAGCGATCCACGGAGCTTAGCAACCGATTGACGAAGTGTCTCACACGTCGCTTCCTTCGGTGGAATAGGTTCACCAGCTTCAATCTCTAACTTAGTCCAGAAACGGCTTGGTAGCCCTTTGCATGCTCGTCCTCTGAAGCGGCTAAAGTAGCTGCCCCAAAGGCCTTTAAGTGCCATTGGAATCACAGGGACAGGAGAGCGTCTAATAATCAGCTCCATGCCACGCATGAACTCTGCCACTTCACCATCAGAGGTGAGTTTACCTTCAGGGAAGATACACACGATGTGACCTTCATGAAGCGCTTGTTCCACTTCTTTGAAAGCGTTACGAATAGAGCCGCGATTGGTCGCGGAGATTGGAATAACCCCAGCTCTTTTCAAGAAGCGTCGAATCGGCGGTAACTTGGTGTAATCCTCTTCCATCACAAAGCGAATCAAACGTGGGCAAACCGCACTCAGCAGCAATGCATCCATATAACTCACATGATTACAGACGATTAGCGCGCCGCCTTTCTCAGGTAAGTGATGCAGGTTCTTATGTTTCACGCGATACATGGTGTGAGTCACCACCCAAGTGAAGAAGCGGAACGCATAGATAGGCACCTGATAAAACAGGTATAGCATCACCAAAGTGTTACCCGCCGCTAGCAACACAAACAGCTGTGGAATGGAAAGCTCGAGTACACTCAGGCAAACGATGCCTAGTACAGCACTTCCCACCATGAACAGTGAGTTGTAGATGTTGAGTCCGGCAATGACTTGCGCTCGCTCATCTGGCTTTGCTCGTAACTGCATCAAGGAGTACAGAGGAACAATAAATATACCGCCAGATATCCCAAGCAGTAACAAGTAAGCAAACAGTGGCCAAAGTTCTGAGTGGGTGACGAATTGGTGGAACGAGCCGAAATAAGGCAACGACTCAGGAATCGATATCGCCATCAATAGACCAAATACTGAAATCCCCAAGCTGCCCATTGGCACTATGCCGATCTCAATTCTGTGATTGGACAACTTGTCACACGCTAAAGAACCGATGGCAATGCCTACAGAGAACAGTGCTAGTAAAAAGGCGACCGAACTTTCAGTGCCATTTAAATGCAGCTTAGTGAAATTTGGGAATTGAGTGAGATAAGCCGCGCCAAGGAACCAAAACCAGCTGATAGACATCAGCGCTTGGAAGGTTGGGCGGTCTTTTTTGGCAATCGCAAGTGTTGCTCGGGTCAGCTTTATTGGCTGCCACTTCACTTTCAAATCAGGGGCGTTACTTGGCGCTTCAGGTATAAAGCAGCTTGATACGTAACCAAGAACGGCGAATGACACGATACACACCGCAGCAATGAGCTTAGCGCCTTCTTCTGAAGCAATAATGCCAGCACCAAGAGTACCAATCAGAATCGCTAGGAATGTTCCAGTCTCAACCAGAGCATTGCCAGAAACGAGCTCTTTTGTCTCTAGTTGTTGTGGAAGTAGGGCGTATTTCACTGGACCAAAGAAGGCACTTTGTGTCCCCATCAGAAACAGCAGTAATAGCAATATGCCGTAGCTTTCATAGATAAATCCGATCGCGCCCAGTGACATGATCACCACTTCAAGGAGCTTAACTTTTCGGATAAACCAAGATTTTTCGTATTTGTCAGCCAGTACACCGGCTAAAGCAGAAAACAGGAAGAAGGGCAGAATAAACAGGCCTGCAGCCAAATTTATGAATAAATTACTGGAGATAGGCAGCGTGTCTACGCTTGCGAAAGCAACAAACAGTAACAGAACATTTTTGAAGATGTTGTCATTAAAGGCTCCCAGAAATTGGGTAATAAAGTAGGGTAGGAACCTTTTTTGCGTTAACAGCGAAGATTGGCTGCTGTTGTTCATTCTCTTTCCTTGGATGCTTACCAGTTGGTTAAGTAGTTTGAGATTAGGTTATTGATCAGTTCTTTACCATCGATAGGCTCGGAAGCGAAAAACTTATCATCAACGCTAAGTAGAGTAATTCCATGTACTCCAGACCATAATACACGGCTGGCTTTAACAACTTCACTTTCTGTATGTTCAGGAGCAATAGCCACTAGAAGCTGCTCAAGCATACCGGTCATTTTATCGATACGGTTCGATTGCCATTCAGGAAGGTTTTCACCATTCATGTTGTGCTCAAAAATAAGCTGCCAACGGTGAGGGTGTTTTTGTGCAAAGTCATGGTAGCAGTAAGCAAGGTTGAATAGAGCTTGCTGAGGATTGCTTGATTGTTCAACTGCGGCCGCTGATTCAGACGCCAGTTCATCTAATGTTTGAGCAACAACGTGCAAAAGCAGTAGGTTGTAGTTACCGAATACATTCACCAATGTACTAGGAACGTAACCAATCATATTGGCAATTTTACGTAGACTTAACTCGTGATAAGAGTGCTGGTCTAAAAAGTCTGTCACTGTCTTTAAAGTCAGCTGAACTAATTGTTCTCGAGTGTGATCGTTTCTGCGTGCCATGATTAGTTTCTAGTAAATGAACATCGTTCAATATTTTAATGCCCTCCCCGATAGCCGTCAATCCTTCCGCTAATTAAGTAACCAATTAATAGCCGCAATATTATGATACATGTGTAAACACCGTGAATATTTCATTGTTCTTTGTTAACGAGTATGATTAAGGTGTCGAAAGATAAAGAAACCTATAAAGGATAATAATGAAACGATTTTTCTCACTAGTCGCGATCCTGTTGGTAACAGTCGCGGTGACGCCAATCGCGGAAGCGAAAAAGTTTGGTGGTGGTAAGTCATTTGGCAAAAGCTTTAAAACGGCTCCAGCACCAAAACAACAAAATACGAATTCGATCCGTCAAGATCAAACGGGTAAGAACACAGCTGCTAACTCTAGCAAGAAAGGCCTTATGGGCGGTCTGCTAGGTGGTCTACTTGCTGGTGGTCTATTAGCAGCGTTCTTTGGTGGCGCATTTGAAGGTATCCAGTTCATGGATATTCTGATTATGGGTCTGATCGCTTTCCTAGCGTTTAAATTCCTACGCGGAATGTTGGGTGCTAAGCAGGGCTCTATGAATCAGCAGAATGCACGTGGTCAACAGCCAGCATTCGGTGGCATGGGTCAGAACAAGTTTGAACAACCAAAGCAGCAACAGCCAAATGTTCATAACTTCGAGCAAGCACAACCTCAATCACAAGGCAGTGCTGGTGGTTTCGGTTTTGGTGCACAAAGCGATGTTCCACATAACTACCCACCGGGCTTTGATCAAGCGGCCTTCATCAATGGCTCTCGTGAGCACTACCGTACACTGCAAGGTGCATGGAACCACAACGAGCTAAACACGATTGAAGAGTACGTGTCTCCAAGCCTATTTGAAGACCTAAAAGCTGAGCGTAACAAGCTAGACGGTGATCAGCACACAGACGTAATGTACGTTGATGCTGAAATCGTTCGTGCTGACCACGATGGTAGCAAAGCACAACTAAGCCTACAGTTTAGTGGTCGTTACCGTGATACAGCGGATGGCATCGAAGAAGATATCACTGATATCTGGCACTTAGAGCGCGATCTAACTACTGACAATGCGCCTTGGTTAATTGTTGGTATTCAAGGTTAATCTCGATAGTTAACGAAAAATGAGTTAACGAGACACTACTTTGATTATTGAAAGCCCCTACGGAGAAATCTGTAGGGGCTTTTTTGTGTCCGGTTGTTTAGAACTGTAAATTATAAGAAGGACGTTTGCCTTCAGCTTATAGAAGATGCGGTTCTGTCGATATTCGCGTTTGTAGACACAGTACCATCACGACAGTTATTTATAGTGATACTTTGTGCTGATGGTGAGTTAAGCTGAACGTAAGTTACTCATTCTATTTAGATATTCAATCGGGGTATCTAACCAAAATAGGGGTGTTAATCGTGACGACTGAGTTTTTCGAGCCGATACTAGAACCTGAACTACCACTACAGCAGAAACAACAAATAGCGGATGAGTGTGAGGAGCATGTGTCTACAAACTGCTTAGGTTGCGCTGCTTACTTGGTATGTGAACGCCACATGGAAGTCTGGAGAGACTGAGCGCTCAGTGCTCTTCAAGAAATTCAATCCTGTTGTTAGATCTACGGATAGAAGTTTGAAGTGTTGAACTTGGACAGAAGCGGCTTTAAGTCTAACCTTGATAAGGCAGGGCTTACCAATAAAGCGTTCAGAAACGAAAAAAGCCAACTCAATGAGTTGGCTTTTCGATTTTCCAATTAAGGAGAATATGGTGGAGGGAGACGGATTCGAACCATCGAAGGCAGTGCCGGCAGATTTACAGTCTGCTCCCTTTGGCCACTCGGGAACCCCTCCAGGGTGTGTCTTACTCTTCACAAAGTAAGCCTAAATTGATGTTTTCCCATAAGCCCATCAACTAGGTTGTTCTCTTAACTCTCGAAAGAGGTAAGAAGAATATGGTGGAGGGAGACGGATTCGAACCATCGAAGGCAGTGCCGGCAGATTTACAGTCTGCTCCCTTTGGCCACTCGGGAACCCCTCCAGGGTGTGTCTTACTTTTCACAAAGTAAGCCTAAATTGATGTTTTCCCATAAGCCCATCAATCAGGTTGTTCTCTTAACTCTTAAAAGAGATAAGAAGAATATGGTGGAGGGAGACGGATTCGAACCATCGAAGGCAGTGCCGGCAGATTTACAGTCTGCTCCCTTTGGCCACTCGGGAACCCCTCCAGGGTGTGTCTTACTCTTCACAAAGTAAGCCTAAATTGATGTTTTCCCATAAGCCCATCAACTAGGTTGTTCTCTTAACTCTCGAAAGAGGTAAGAAGAATATGGTGGAGGGAGACGGATTCGAACCATCGAAGGCAGTGCCGGCAGATTTACAGTCTGCTCCCTTTGGCCACTCGGGAACCCCTCCAGGGTGTGTCTTACTTTTCACAAAGTAAGCCTAAATTGATGTTTTCCCATAAGCCCATCAATCAGGTTGTTCTCTTAACTCTCGAAAGAGGTAAGAAGAATATGGTGGAGGGAGACGGATTCGAACCATCGAAGGCAGTGCCGGCAGATTTACAGTCTGCTCCCTTTGGCCACTCGGGAACCCCTCCAGGGTGTGTCTTACTCTTCACAAAGTAAGCCTAAATTGATGTTTTCCCATAAGCCCATCAACTAGGTTGTTCTCTTAACTCTCGAAAGAGGTAAGAAGAATATGGTGGAGGGAGACGGATTCGAACCATCGAAGGCAGTGCCGGCAGATTTACAGTCTGCTCCCTTTGGCCACTCGGGAACCCCTCCAGGGTGTGTCTTACTTTTCACAAAGTAAGCCTAAATTGATGTTTTCCCATAAGCCCATCAATCAGGTTGTTCTCTTAACTCTTAAAAGAGGTAAGAAGAAATATGGTGGAGGGAGACGGATTCGAACCATCGAAGGCGGAGCCGGCAGATTTACAGTCTGCTCCCTTTGGCCACTCGGGAACCCCTCCAGGGTGTTTTTTCCTAACTCATAATGGATAGGCTAAAGAGATGTTTTTCCCAACGCATCTCTCAAGTGCGGAGCGCATCATAGCAAACACGTTAAACGTGTAAAGGGTTTTTCTTATGGTTTTGTGTTAAATGCTGCCTTTTTGGGCAAAGATGGCGAAAAGTACGCATATTGCTCGTGAAGTGAACATCTGTACTAAGGTTTACGTACTGAGGGGTAACACCTTGAGGTGATTGGCTTTCTGTATTGTGTTCAATGTGTCTAAAACGTGATGAAACGTAAATGGAATTTAATCTAGATTTACACTTCTTGACGTTACAGTATTCATTAGTTGATAGAATACGGTTAATTTCATTTATAGATAATAAATCTTACTTGCAGACCATTATTATGAAGCATAAATCTGTTATAACCCTGCTTAGCTTGTCTATTCTTATGGCGTCTCCAGCCGCACTTGCTAAACGTATGGGCCCTAGCACTGTCACTGTTGTTACTGAGCAGGTTGATATTCACCAAGTTAGCCAATCTCTTTCTTTGGTCGGTAAGTTAGAAGCCGAACAATCTGTAATGATCACTTCTGAAGTGGCTGGCCGAGTCGACTCTATCAAGATCAAAGCGAACCAAGATGTCACTAAAGGGCAGATGTTGGTTCAGCTAGACGACGATAAAGCGAAAGCCGCCGTTGCAGAAGCTCAAGCATATCTAAAAGACGAACAACGTAAGCTGGCGGAATTTCAACGCCTAGTGAAACGTAACGCGATCACTCAAACGGAAATTGATGCACAGAAAACCAATGTTGAGATTGCAAATGCTCGTTTAGCTGCGGCAAATGCCAACCTAAAAGATCTTCACATCAGCGCACCTTTCTCTGGCACGGTCGGTTTTATCGACTTTAGCCGAGGCAAAATGGTGACATCAGGCACTGAACTGGTGACTCTAGATGATCTGTCTGTGATGCAGTTAGACCTGCAGATCCCAGAACGCTACCTTTCAATGCTATCAAAAGGCATGAAAGTCACCGCTCGCACTAGCGCGTGGGGCGATACTCAATTTACCGGTACAGTGGTTGGCATTGATTCTCGTATCAACGCTGAAACCCTGAACCTGCGAGTTCGAATTCACTTCGACAACAATAACGATTACCTAAAGCCAGGCATGTTAGTGTCGGCTGATATGGACTTCCCGCCGGTTGAAGCGCCGATCATCCCAGTACAAGCGTTGGAGTACTCAGGCACTAAACGCTTTGTTTACGTGATTGGTGAAGACAATAAAGCGACTCGTACCGAAGTTTTCCTTGGCGCACGTATCGATAACGAAGTTGTGATCGAAAAGGGCATCGAGATTGGCCAGAAAATCGTTGTTCAAGGCATTGTGAATATGCGTGACGGTGTGTTGGTTCAAGAGCTCGCTGTTAATCGCCCAGCAGATTCTGCAAGCGATAAAAAAGCACAAGAAGGCGCTAACTAATGTTGTTATCTGATGTTTCTGTAAAGAGACCAGTAGCGGCTGTCGTATTGAGCCTGCTATTGGTTGTGTTTGGTATTGTCTCTTTCAATAAGCTCGCCGTGCGTGAGATGCCTGATATTGAAAGCCCAGTGGTTTCGATCAGTACTCGTTACGAGGGTGCATCGGCCACCATCATTGAAAGCCAAATAACCTCCAATCTTGAAGACCAGTTATCCGGAATCAGTGGTATCGATGAGATCGAGTCCACGACGCGTAACGGCATGTCGCGTATCACGATTACTTTCGAACTGGGTTACGACCTTAATACGGGTGTCAGTGATGTTCGTGATGCGGTAGCTCGTGCACAGCGTTCTTTGCCAGATGAAGCCGACGATCCGATTGTTTATAAGAACAATGGTAGCGGCGAAGCATCGGTTTATATCAACCTAAGTTCAACCGAAATGGACCGAACGCAGTTAACCGACTACACAGAACGTGTGTTGATTGACCGTTTCAGTTTGATCTCTGGCGTGAGCTCGGTGGATATCTCGGGTGGCTTGTACAAAGTAATGTACGTGAAGCTTAAACCTGCGCTGATGGCTGGCCGTGGTGTTACTGCGTCTGACATTACTGCAGCGTTGAACAGTGAGAACATTGAAAGCCCGGGCGGTGAAGTTCGTAACGATGCGATCGTGATGTCGGTTCGTACTGCGCGTTCTTACACTGAAGCGAAAGACTTCGAATACCTAGTCGTAAAACGTGCTTCTGATAACACACCTATTTACTTGAAAGATGTAGCGGATGTTTACATCGGTGCCGAGAACGAAAACTCGACCTTTAAGAGTGACGGCGTTGTTAACGTAAGTATGGGTATTGTGCCTCAATCAGATGCAAACCCACTTGAGGTGGCTGACTTAGTCCATAAAGAAGTTGAAGCGATTCAGAAATTCCTGCCTGACGGTACGCGTCTGGCTGTCGATTATGACTCAACGGTCTTTATCGATCGTTCTATCTCAGAGGTATACAGCACACTCTTTATTACGGGTGGCTTGGTTATCCTTGTGCTTTACGTCTTTATTGGTCAAGCACGTGCAACGTTGATCCCAGCAGTAACGGTTCCTGTATCTTTGATCTCGTCGTTTATCGCAGCATACTACTTTGGTTTCTCTATTAACCTGATTACCTTGATGGCTCTTATCCTATCTATCGGTCTGGTTGTAGATGACGCCATCGTAGTAGTAGAGAACATTTTCCACCATATTGAGCGCGGCGAATCGCCATTGCTTGCCGCTTATAAAGGTACGCGTGAAGTAGGCTTTGCGGTAATCGCAACGACGCTTGTATTGGTAATGGTATTCCTGCCAATCTCGTTCATGGATGGCATGGTAGGTCTTCTGTTTACTGAGTTCTCTGTATTGCTGGCGATGTCAGTGATCTTCTCGTCTGTCGTGGCATTAACGTTAACGCCAGTTCTGGGCAGTAAGATCCTAAAAGCGAATGTGAAACCTAACCGCTTCAACTTATTCATTGAGCGCGTGTTCGGCAAGCTTGAAAAAGGTTACAGAGCGGTATTGCGTCGTGCTCTAAACTGGCGCTGGGCAGCTCCAATCATCATTATTGCGTGTATGGGCGGTAGTTATGGTTTGATGCAACAAGTGCCTTCGCAACTGACTCCGCAAGAAGACCGTGGTGTTATCTTTGCGTTCGTACGTGGTGCTGATGCAACCAGTTACAACCGAATGTCTGCCAACATGGACATCGTTGAAGAGCGCCTAATGCCGTTACTTGGTCAAGGTTTCTTGAAATCATTCAGCATTCAATCACCAGCATTTGGTGGTAATGCGGGCGACCAAACAGGCTTCGTTATCATGATCCTAGAAGATTGGGACGAGCGCGATGTGACCGCGCAAGAAGCCTTGAATGAAGTTCGTAAATCGTTGAATGGCATCCCTGATGTACGTGTATTCCCGTTCATGCCGGGCTTCAAAGGTGGTTCAAGTGAGCCCGTTCAATTCGTACTTGGCGGTTCTGATTACACCGAACTTCAGAAGTGGGGCGAACTGTTAAAGCAAGCCGCTGAAGATTCACCAATGATGGAAGGCGCGGACATCGATTACTCTGAGAAAACACCAGAGCTATTGGTAACCGTAGATAAGCAGCGTGCCGCAGAGTTAGGTGTGAGTGTTTCTGATATTTCAGATACGTTAGAAATCATGCTTGGCGGCCGCAGTGAAACTACTTTCGTTGACCGTGGTGAAGAGTACGATGTTTACCTGCGTGGTGATGAAAACAGCTTCAACAACGCCAACGATTTAAGTCAAATCTACATGCGAACTCAGTCTGGCGAATTAGTCACGCTTGATACGCTGACACACATTGAAGAAGTGGCATCATCGATTCGTTTGTCGCACTACAACAAGCAAAAGTCGGTGACCATCAAAGCGAACCTAATGGAAGGTTATACGCTGGGTGATGCGTTAGATTTCCTTGATGAACAAGCGATTGAACAACTGCCGGGTGATATCTCAGTAAGCTACTCTGGTGAGTCTAAAGATTTCAAAGAGAACCAATCGAGCATCTTAGTGGTGTTTGCGTTAGCGATGTTGGTAGCGTACTTGGTACTTGCGGCGCAGTTTGAGAGCTTCATTAACCCGCTGGTGGTGATGTTCACCGTACCTATGGGTATCTTTGGTGGCTTCTTAGGCTTGGTGCTGATGAGCCAAGGTCTCAACGTGTACAGCCAGATCGGTATGATCATGTTGATCGGCATGGTAACCAAAAACGGTATCTTGATCGTAGAGTTTGCTAACCAACTTCGTGACCGTGGTATCGAGTTTGAAAAGGCGATCATTGATGCTTCGGCTCGACGTTTACGTCCAATCATGATGACGGCATTTACTACGCTAGCAGGTGCAATTCCATTGATTACCTCAACGGGGGCGGGCTATGAAAGCCGAGTGGCCGTGGGTACGGTTATCTTCTTCGGTATGGGCTTTGCGACCTTGGTTACTCTGTTCGTAATCCCTGCGATGTATCGATTGATTTCTGGTACAACACGTTCTCCGGGTCACGTAGAAGCGCTTCTAAACAAAGAGCTAAGCCATGACAACGTGGGCAGAACTAGCCACGGTTAATCTGAGTGCTTAATCACGTCGATTAGTAGCAACGCTAATCAATAAAGCCCGACAACCTGTTAGTTGTCGGGCTTTTTGTTTGCTAAATATTGATGATTGAAAGTAGGAATGCGTTCAATCGAAAATAAAACTTCGCTCAGGATACGAATTCTTATTTGGTGTTCAATTTCTTAACTCTTTTTCGCTTGGCGAGCTTCAAATGCGGCCAATTGTTCAGGCGTCGCTTTCGGTTGATGGTTAGCTTTCCAATCATCGTAAGTCATGCCATAAACACGTTCACGTGCATCGTCTAAATCTAAATCGACTCCCATCAATTCAGCTTCTGCTGCATACCATTTGCTAAAGCAATTTCGGCAAAAGCCAGCCAAGATCATTAGGTCGATGTTTTGCACGTCTTTATTGTTGTCTAGATGAGATAATAGGCGACGAAATGAAGCGGCATCTAGCTTGTCTTGTTCTTCTTGAGTTAGTTGCTTGTATTTGAATTCAGCCAAAACTCTTTCCTTTTCAAGTTAATGATTATCCTTAATTAGAGTCTACACGGCTGCGAGATTGACGCCAATACTCATTCACTCTGGTTTGAGTATGTACCCCTCATATTTCTAGGTCCTCGTAGGATAATAAAATTACAACTAGACCGGTCGGTCTGTGTTGTGTATTATTCATTCAACACTTCAAATTAGACAATCAGATCATTGAAGCAGTAAACCGGAGAGAGGAGATCAAAGCATGACATTAGCATTTGAAACATACTTGGCTATTGGTTTATCGATGGCGTTGTTAAGCCTTTGGAAAACCTATTCAGGGCCTGCTATTGCCGCGTTTCTATCTTACTCCTACCCAGAAATGCTGTTGTTTAATTTAATCCCAGCGATGATTGCTGCGTATGCAGGTTGGAAAATTGCACCCGTCTATTTAACCTTATTTAAGAAACAAAAAGGCGCTGTCTTTAAACCTAAGCTCAGAAAATTCATGAAAAAATGGGATCAATACGGCCAACTTTCGATGGCTATTTTGGCTCCTGTTTTAGTCGGAATTCCGAGTTATACCTTTGTTTCGAAAAGATTGAATCAAAGTGGCGTGAAAACATTTGGCATGCTGACATTGTCTATTTTAGGCTGGAGTAGCTTGGCTTATAGCTGTTTTGCATTCCTAGATGTTGGTCAGTATGTGGCGATAGAGAACATTATTCCCGAGTCTGTTCTTGAGAATATTCAGCAATAAATAGATCAATTTACACAACTTGCAGTGAGCAAAACGCAGTCTAACTCCTAACACGTAAAGTGTTCATGTTGTTTCGTTGCCATTGGCGATTTGAAAGCTATGATCCCCCTAGATATCCTCATTGAGCTCTCGCTCGGTTTTAAGTACCAAACATTTCAACGGCTCATTTAATGACCAAGTCATCTATATCTATACTGATACTTAAATCGGCTCTTACCGGTTCTTGTAGTATCAGTAATGATCTCCCCAAAACTTGTCGAGCGTTCACATTTTAACCCCTCACTAATCAGATCTATATTCCATATCCCAATGCGTTTCAGCTTCGAATATGTAAACCGATCAGTCTAATTCTGACAAAGTTGACAATATCCTGACTAGACCGGTCGGTTTGTTGCGTTTATTATATATACAACGTCGAGACGACATAACTTTAAACGGTGAATTCCATATGAATAGATCAATCATTATTGCTGGTTCGAGTGGCTTAGTTGGACGAGAAACGCTGAGTACTTTATTAGGCAGTCAGAATATCAGTACTGTTTACGCACTGTCTCGACGTGAACTCAATACGCAACATCAGAAATTGAAGCAGATAATTGACAGTAATCTAAGTGTTCCTGCAATCCATTTAGATTCAGATCTTCCGGACGTTGGGATTATCGCTTTAGGTAGCACGATTAAAAAATCGGGTACCAAAGATAAACTTCGCGCAATTGATGTTGACCTAGTCGTGTCGACTGCAGAAAACATGAAAGATCTTGGAGTGAAACACCTGATCGTCGTGTCATGTCTTGGAGCTGATAGTAAAGCTCGCTCACATTACCTTCGCTGCAAAGGGGAGATGGAAAATGACGTTGAATTACTTGATTTTGAGAAAACGACTTTCCTACATCCGGGCCCGTTGGCGGGGGATCGACAGGAGAAGAGAACTGATGAAAAGTTACTTCAAGGTGCTCTTAAGGTACTTAAGCCGATGATGATCGGCAGAATGAAAAAATATCGACCAATTCAAGCATCGAATATTGCAAACAGCATTTTGGTTCATTTGACATTTCCTAGCTCAAGAAAGGTGGAGAGATTAGATTCTCTCGACATGATGAAGCTAGCGTCCTAGCCCCATCTCGGCATGAGCGAGTACCTGCGATGTTTAAACCTGAATGTAGGAAGAGATACCAATGAGATACAAAGTAACATTTTTGTTGATGACTCTTGTGATGGCCGGGGAAGCGTTCAGTCATGAGCTAAAAGCCGAGTCTTCGCATGCGCAATTTGATTCGTGGGTATACGATGATTATCGAATGGTCGCAGAAAATACTCGCACATTATGGTTTGTCGACTATTACGATATTAGACACTTGAAAAGCAAAGAAGGTGATAGCGCACTTCTATTGACGTTTACGCCTGAGAAGTTAACACAAGGAAAAGTCACAACAGCCACGATTGAGGCGCTGGAAGAGTCAAACCCAGGCATCAATATGAAAGACTCAAATATTCAAAAACTAGTGGATAGCCTATCCATGCCGCTGATTAAAGGCGATGTGATTGCCATTATCTACAGAGGGGAAACGATGCAGATTCAATATAACAATGACGTTGTGTATCAGGCTAAAGCATCTTCAAAACAGAGTGTTGCTTTAAGGAATATCTGGCTAGGCGAGACCCCTGTTGATGATTTGCTATAACAGCCAACTAAAGTGGGGCAAGTTCCTCATGATAATGGTGTTAACTTTGCCATCGTTCGTTGCTATGAGTGGAGAAAATATGATGACGAGAATTGAGAAAGCTGAGTACAGAGAGTTTGCGAAGGGACTTAAGTATGAGTTGGTATTTCGAAACTTAGGTAAACAGGTATTTTCTGAACTCAAACATAACCCGCCAGGCAGTATGACAGCAAACAGCTTGGACTTGCTCAGTAAAATGGAGCAACACAATACCATTGTGATGAACCCTGTCCGCAAACAACATGGCGTTGATAGCACTATTCATTGTAAAGATAAGTTTTTTGCTAAAACAGTGACGTTGTCTTTGAAAGTGATGCCATATTTAGGGGCGAGATATTTAGAGGGCAGCGCAGAGCGATTTGTTCATCAGCTCAAGGATATTCAAGCATCCAGCCCAGTCGGTTATGAAAAAGAAATGACTTATATGGTTGAGCATGAAAAAGCGCTGTATGGGTACTTAGTCCATTTGAATGATGGTGACCTAAAGCGCGCTCACTCGGTCCTTGAAGACTTTGTTTCCGAACATAATATTCAATAGATTTGATTGTTTCGTTTGCCTTCAATCATTTTCAAACTCTAGAGAGGTTATCTATGAAAAAACTGTCTTTAATTGCTTTGTTTGTTCTGCCCATTCTAGGTTGCGAAACGACCGTTGATCAGAACGCTCATCAATCTCAACTAAATGCCGTTGATGATAGTGTGCTCATTGTTGATCGAAACGCTGAAGATAACGGGTTAGATAAAGTGTTAACTATCGACCATTCTCGATTAGCTGAACAGGCAAGTGAATATTTAGCACCAAGTCGAGTGGACTTTTATACCGACGACCAGCTGAATATTCAGTTGCTCAAAGACAGTTTACAAGTAGGGCTCGATTTACCATTTCGTGTTTTGAATTATGTTGAAAATGGCGAGCAAAAAGTAATTTATACCGATGCTCAGTTTATTCAAAAGCGATACGGAATAATGGATAACGAAGCCCTTGAGCAGTACGCAGAAAAAACGGCATCGCTAACTAATGGGCTAGATAACATTGCACCAGTTCAGAGCGAAGGCTTAACAAAGAACTACGGCATTGAAACATTAGTATCAGAGTATGATTTTGAAACGACACTGAACAATATTAAACGAGATGTTCTTGCTCAAGGTGACACGGTTTGGTTTATGAACTGGGATTTTAAGGCTAGAGCAGAAGCGATTGGTGAGTCACTACCTAATGCGACCCTGCTCGTTTTTGGTGGGCCAGCGCCAGGTGCAAAAGCAATGACCGATTTCCCAAGTATTGGATTGGATGCTTTTGGCCAAAAAGTATTAGTGACTGAAGAAAACGGTCAAGTGACGGTTGCTTACAATAATATTGTCGACATGTCTGAACTCCATTATCAGGACAATGCAATTTCTCATAAGGTCATCAACTTTCGATTGGGTAAAACTCTCGGCGGTGCGGTAGAAAAATAATCTATCGCCTTACGATTTATATCGATAATTAACATCTAATTAATTCACATTAATAAAAATCCATGTTTTTAAAATTATGGCGTGGCTTTTTATTACCTAAAAACAACGGCTAATTTAATAGCCTAATTTTAACGCTGCCATTTTGGCATTGAAATTTAACCATTGGAATATCATGAAAACACAATTTTTAACATTATCTTCTTTATTTGTTATTTCTTTTTCTAGTGTAGTATCTGCAAACGATACAACGAATGCAGAAAATGTAGAACAAGAGGTACAAGCTGAAAATAATTATCACAATCAAGATATCAGAAATGTTCAGAGTAGTATTAAAGCTGGATACGATACACAAGAGTTTGATCGATATGACGTGAATATAATAGGCGTTGAAGCTACCTACGGTATTAATGATAAAGCTAGCATCGGTTTAAGCTACGATACTCTTGATATTGACTTTGGTAATGATAAATTAAATGACCATTATGATAGAGAAGATGTCATTACACTATCTGGCCAATACAATATTTCAAATAACATTGTTATTGATGGTGAGTGGAATATCTCTGGAGACTACGACAATCTTACCGTCGGTGGTAACTACGTCGCTGATGCTGGCTTTGGTGCATGGAACGTGGGCGCCAACTATTCAACGGGTGATGTGAGCGACGGTTTTGACCTAGAAGCGGGCGTTTTGGTGCCATTTGGTAACATGTATTACCGCGGTGATTTTACTTACTTCTTGGATTCTGATGTCGACACTGTGTTTGAAAATGCTCTGGGTTGGACTAACGGCAATGTTGATGTGAATGCATCCGTAACTATGTATGAATTTGACGATACCTCTGTTGGTATCGAATTCGGTTACTATTTCTAAGTTGTAGGTAGATGAAATGAAAATCTTCAGTAAAAAGAGCTCAATCAAGCTTGCGGGTATCCTGTTACTTGTCCCAATTCTTAGCGGTTGTGTCGGTAGCAATTTCACGACTAAAAAGTTAATGGAATTCAACATAAAGGTTGTTGATAACCGCTATGCACGTGGCGGTGTTAACTTCTTATTGGTACCCGTTTATGGCTTTACAACATTGGCAGATTACTTCGTTGTTAACTCAATCGAGTTCTGGACGGGGTCAAACCCTTTCGACGGCACTCCGCATATCTTTGATAGTAAAGTCGAGACAATGATTGATATTAATGGAGATCTTGATCCTTCACTGCGTGATGCACCGATTGATCCTCTGACGTACCACAACATTGAAGACAGCCACATAAGAACCATTGACGAAAATACTATTGAGATGGAAGTGACTTATGTTGACGGCACTTCTTCAACGGTAACCGGCGTGAAGGAAGGTGCAAACGTTAAGTACTTTGTTGATGGTGAGTTTGTCTCTGAAACCTCTGTAGAGGCGTTATCAGAAGCATTTGAAGTGAGCTCATAATCATCCATTGTTAAAGTGAACTTTATTGTTCGCCTATTATTTCTAATATTTACGATTAATAATCAAACTTTCAGGATATTAATATGAATCAATTTGGCGTGACGGGTTTTATTGTGAAAAGTAGCCTGACTAAAAAGAATATTCAACCTGTCGATGATATTTCTTATCCGGGGTGTAGCTTTTTAGTGCAAACAGATAACTTTCTAGTGTCATGTTGTTCATTAGATAAATATATTGATAATGCGTTTGAAACTCTGTTTAACACAAAAGGTAAAGTTAAACTGGAAGGGTTTTTGTTTGTAGATACTTATAGTGATAATGCATCTTTGTCTGTAGTGACAAAAATAACACAGTAATAGCGATTAATAAGTTTCTTAATAGGGGCTTGTTATAAAGAAAAAGGACGAAGTTAACTTCGTCCTTTTTGTTATTGTAAACTTGTTAGTTAATGAACTTAAGCCAGTTCACCCGTTTGAGAGAAAGCTTCCAACTTCGCTGCGTAAGGTTGTAGGTCACCAATGTTGTTGTTCACCCACTCGTCATTGAAGTAAGTGTCTAGGTAACGCTCGCCGCTATCACAAAGCAAAGTCACGATAGAGCCTTTCTCACCGCATGCTTTCATCTCGCTTGCCAGTTGAAGCACACCGTACATGTTGGTACCCGTAGATGCGCCAACCTTGCGACCAAGAATGTCTGACAACCAATGTGTCGTAGCGATGCTTGCTGCGTCTGGAATTTTACGCATTTCGTCAACCACACCAGGAATGAAGCTTGGTTCTGCTCGTGGGCGACCAATGCCTTCGATCTTGCTGAATGTGTTGCCTTTCACGTTCGTATTGCCTGTTTTGAAGTACTCATGGAATACTGAGTTCTCAGGGTCGACAACACAAAGCTTAGTCTCATGCTGTTGGTAACGAATGAAACGGCCGATCGTTGCTGAAGTACCACCCGTACCTGGGCTCATTACTACCCAAGTTGGAACTGGGTGATCTTCCATCTGCATTTGATTGAAAATCGAGTTCGCGATGTTGTTGTTACCACGCCAGTCGGTTGCACGTTCAGCGTAAGTAAATTGGTCCATGTAGTGGCCATTAAGTTCCGTCGCTAAGCGGCGAGACTCGTCGTAAATTTCATCTGAACGATCAACAAGGTGTGCTTGGCCGCCGTAGAATTCAATCTGTTCAATCTTTTTCTTCGCTGTGCATTTCGGCATGACCGCAATAAATGGAAGACCAAGTAGGCGAGCAAAGTACGCTTCAGACACAGCCGTGCTACCAGATGACGATTCAATGATCGTGGTTTCTGGGCCAACCCAACCGTTACAGATAGCGTATAAGAACAGAGAACGCGCCAAACGGTGCTTCAAAGAGCCAGTTGGGTGTGTGCTTTCATCTTTAAGGTAGATATCAATGCCTTCGATGCTTGGAAGGTCTAGTTTGATAAGGTGCGTATCCGCTGAGCGTTGGTAGTCGGCTTCAATTTTACGAATCGCGTTGTTAATCCATTGATGGTCAGTGCACATAAGCGTTCTCCTGATCTTGTGTAGGAATTTCTTGTAATTGGTATGGTTATAATTTAGCTAGAACTGGAGAGAAAAACTTTGCCATATTTGCTTTGTTTTGACTAAAATGTAGAAAATTATTCTATTTAAATGCGATTTGGTGAAAGTGTGATAGATGCCGTAGATAAAAAAATATTAGGGTTGTTACAGGAAGACAGCACGCTGTCACTGAACGATATTTCTGAAGCCGTTAACCTCACGACAACGCCCTGCTGGAAGCGACTCAAGCGTCTTGAAGAGAACGGCATCATCGAAAAAAGGGTGGCGTTGCTGAATCCTGAGAAGTTAGATCTTTCTTTTACTGCGTTCGTATTGGTGAAAACCAGTGATCATTCTCATGAGTGGTATGGGCGCTTTGTGAATACTGTGTCGGATTTTCCAGAAGTGATGGAGTTTTATCGCATGGCCGGTGAGTATGATTATATGATGAAGGTGCAGGTTAAAGACATGAAGTGCTTTGATGACTTCTATAAACGCTTAGTTAACAGCATTGATGGGATTTCTAATGTGACCTCAACGTTTGCTATGGAACCATTGAAGTACACAACTGCATTACCACTATAGTTAACTTTAGCACTACGCTACATCTTGTCTCAGTCTAGGCATCGCCTCTGCGATAAAGAAAAGGATTATTCATGTTTGCAAAAGTTTCTACCGCTATCCAATTGGTGTTAGCTGTCTCCATTTTTTATTTGGGCTACACCATCTACTCGTTCACCAATAAAGTCGGTGAAATCGTCGATACTTACCCACAAGTTATCGAGGATTTATCAGGCCTCACCAAAGGGTTAAAAGTCGAAGAGATGTTAGCGTTTGCTGAGCATGTCAGTGAATTGGCTCCTCAGGTGCTAGACACGGTTGATGAAGTGAGAAAAACCATCGATCAAGTTAACCAAACCGTTTCGTCTGTTGATGGCAAAATTCCCGCGATTTTGGATGAAGTGAAAAACGTTCGTACCGAAGTCGAGCAGGTAAGAACCGAGGTTATCCCACCAGCACTGACCGAATTGAAACGTTACCGTGTCGATGTGATGCCACCAATGCTTGCGGAAAGTAAATCTTACCGCGAACAAACTATCCCTGTTGTTGTGGCTGAATCTGAAATGCTGAGAGCAGAAGTGCCGGGTATCTTGGATCAAGCAAACCTACTAGCAGATAAGAGTAAAGCACTCGCTCAGGGCGCTGCCGAAGGTGCTGTGAAAGGGGTAGTGCTGTCACCATTCAACCTGCTTAGAGATGCGGGAGACGGTATTAAAACGCGAGTTCAAAGTGAATTCGAGCCGACGCTAGAAACTGAATAGAACTATTGATTCTTGAACAATGGTTCTCCGTTGATGTTAGAAAAAAGGGGCTAGGTATGATACCTAGCCCCTTATTGTTTGGTGTGCGAGTTGAATGACTTACTTAGTAAAGCGCATCACACCTTCTTGAACGGCAGTCGCTACTAGCTCACCTTTCTGGTTATAGATCTCGCCGCGCACTAGGCCACGAGTGTTGGCTGCTGTCGGGCTTTCAATCGCATAAAGCAACCACTCATCCATTTTGAACGGACGGTGGAACCAGATCGAGTGGTCAATCGTCGCAACTTGGAAGTTGGGTGTCATGATAGACACTTCATGAGGGTGAAGCGCCGTCACCAAGAATCCCCAATCCGATGCATAAGCAAGCAGGTATTGGTGAATAAGTTGGTTATCTGGCAGCGCACCATTCGCTCTCACCCAAAGATACTGCTTTGCTTCGGTCTTTTTAGGCTTCAGTGGGTTAACAACCGTAACAGGGCGCATCTCAATCGGCTTTTCACCACAGAAGGTCTTACGTAGCTTCTCTGGCAGGAACTCCGCAATGTGACTTGCTAGCTCAGTTTCAGAAGCAAAGTTCTCTGGCCCAGGGATGTTTGGCATTTCATTTTGGTGTTCAAAACCTGGTGCATCACCATGGTAAGAAGCCGTGAGATAGAAAATAGGGCGGCCATTTTGAATCGCTTTAACACGGCGTGTGCTGAAGCTGCGTCCATCTCTTAGGTTCTCAACATCGTAAATAATTGGCTTTTCAGGATCGCCGGGAAACAGAAAATAACTGTGGAACGAGTGAACACTACGGTCATCTTGAACAGTGTAACGAGCAGCCGAAAGCGCTTGTCCCAATACCTGACCGCCGTAAACTTGTGGCAGGCCAAGGTTCTCACTTTGCCCACGGAATAAACCTTCTTCCAGTTTCTCTAGCTGAAGTAAACTTAGTAATTCTTGTAAAGGTTGACTCATCGCCAGCATTCCTCTTCGTAAAATGGATGTCAGATTATGGTGTTAATCATTAAGATTAGTCAGATATCTGTCAATAAATCATAGGGTTTCAAGACAGAATATGAAAGCTCTCTTATAATTAGCGGGTAGATTTGCCAGTCCGGCAAACATGTTGAGAGAAATTGAATATGAAAAAGGCTCTAATTCTTATTACGTCTTTAGTATCGTTTGGCCTACTTGTTGGCTGCCAAGCAACATCAGAAACGAACGCTTCTCAGGAAGTGGCTGCAGAGAACACTCAAGTGATTTCAGGAACAGTAAGCTATCGCGAAAGAATTGCATTGCCAGAGAATGCAGTGGTTACCGTAACGCTAGAAGATATTTCACTGGCTGACGCACCATCGACTGTTATCGCAACTCAAGAATTCACCACTGACGGTAAGCAAGTACCGTTCGCATTCGAGCTGAGCTACGACAACAACAAAATTCAACCTAACCACCGTTACAACATGCGCGCATCGATTCATGTTGACGGCAAACTACGTTTCACAACGGACACGATTAAGTCAGTAATTACTGATGTAGAAAATACACAACAAGTAGACCTACGCTTGGTTGGTGTTCGTTAATTAAAATAGATGCCACAGTTAAGGCATCTTAATTAACGTCTTTCGATATATGGCAGCTCTAGGGCTGCCATTTGTATATTCTGAGCTTGACCTTTCCTGCGTCACTCACTTCAATCCCTTCTTCAACCAGATGTTTCTTCTGGCGATCAAACGAATCACCCTTCAAAGAGATCTCGCCTTTACTGTTGATCACACGATACCAAGGCAGTTTGCTTCCTTCTGGTAAATTCCCCAGCGCTTTTCCTACATGTCGCGCATAGCCCGGAAATCCTGAAAAACGTGCTATGTCTCCATAAGTTGTTACTTTCCCATATGGAATTTGGTGAATCACAGCAAAGATTTGGCTCAAAAATTGGTCCATACTAATTGTTCCTAGTTCATTAATACCACGGATCGGTAGAAGGAGAGAGCTATGGTTTTTTCGACATTTCAATTTCTAATTACAACATTATTAGCCGTTGTTTGCGCTAGAGCAATCAGTTTAAGTGAAGGGGACATCCCAGTGCTTGCTATGGTCATTCCTGCATTATGGATTCTGCCGCAGGGTGGTATCGCAGGTTTAGCTTTGCTTGCTGCCATGACGACTTACGGTTTAACCCTTCCTTTACAGCCAATCACGCTTTCGGTCAGTGCATGGGTGCTATTCCCACTGCTTATGGTTGTTTTCTCAAGACGCAGCAGTTTGTCCGTCGTGATTATTTCAGGTTTGATTGTCACCACCTTACAGGTTGGGATTATGGTCACGCAATCGGCAGGAAAGCTTGATGGCGCACCTTGGATTACCACACTGCAGACGTTATCTATCATAGTGATTTGGTGGGCCGCGAATCACCTGAAACCTGCGAGTCGACACAGCTGGTGGTCATTGGGCTTAATATTGCCATTATGGATAGCCGACTTACCTTATGCGGCTTTGGTGGCCTTGTGTGTCACGGGCATTATGGCATCGATGGAAACACTCAATCGATTGAAAACTTTCCGTTGGAACAAGCTCCTGTGTTGGACTCTGCCCACGGTTGGCTTTGCTGCTCTGGTGATAACGCCAAGCATTGAAGTACCAAGCCCTGTGTTTGTGGTGTGGTTATGCTTGTTGGGTACCGCATGGATGACAGACTACATCATTCGAACGGAAGAGAACGAAGACGCCGATCTCTAGTTGTGATTCGGTAATGGTTCGCTCTTCTTGAGAAGAGCTAGTACTTGCAGCTTGAATCAATGTGTTATGAAACAAAGACAAAGGTGATGCTTTATCCGACAGTTTTACTGTGTGTTGGGTAAAGGGTAATCACTTGAACCACATTTGTTTAAAAAGAGTCGCTTTGTGCTTGCAATGGTTGCTGCGATGCTTAATAATCCAATCACTCTTTGAGGCAAGCCTCTTAGAAAAAGAATCTATGGAGGCTCTGGTCCTCCCGCAACACTAACTTGTGAACTCGGTCAGGCCTGGAAGGGAGCAGCCGCAGCAGGCGACGTGTGTGCCGGGATGTGGCTGGGGCTTCCACCCTTCTACTGCTTTATCTTTACTTATCAAGTAATTACTCCCCTAGCTATAACAATGAAAGCAAATTGGTACTAAACAGTGGTACTAAACATGCGCTATCTCACTAGAAAACCATCTGGAATTTGGTACTTTCGCTATCAAATACCTAAAGCATTTCAAGCTCAATTCTATAATCGAACTGAATTTAAAAGATCCTTGCACACAAGAGATTATCAGCGTGCTGCTTTACTTGCGCTGAAGCTAGAGCTTGAACTTAGGCAAAAGATTGCTGATCCCAAAAATCAATTTGACTCCACACAGATCAATGGCGAACCTGTCTTAGTGTCTGTTACTACTAAATCTAGATTACAAGAATCGAAGAGCTCTACAGGTGATCTAAAAGGATTTACTTATGAAGAGGTCAAAAAGCCAAGCATTGAGTTAGAAGATGTTATAGCGAGCTATGCAAAGGAAAAGCGTGCCAAAAATGTTGGTGAGTCGAGTATTAAAGACGTAGCTTCAAACGTGAGATTAGTACATGCCCTTATTGGCACTACAAATCTTATGGAGGTATCCCGAGATGATGTGATGGATGCCATTGAGCTGTTGCGTTCCCTTCCTAAAGACCTGAATAACCCAAGAAACAAAAAATACTTTGGTGGAATGACGGTACTTGAAGCCATTGAAAGAAATAAAGAGCTTGGATTACCTACAATCATTGATGTAACAGCAGCTAGATACATACAAAGGTGCTCCAGCTTATATAGCTGGGCGTGTAGGCACTTGGAACTACCTAAAAATCCATTCGCAGATTTATCGACTTCGATTAAAAATAACGACACTAGAGATGAAAAAGACCGCAAAAAGCCTTTCTCATTAGTGGATTTGAAAGATATCTTTTCACATGAAGTATTTACTCTTGGTAAGTTAGGTTCTAAGCCTCGAAGTCGGCATAAGCTGAATTACCAGTACTGGGTTCCACTCATTTGTCTATTGTCTTCTATGCGCCCAAATGAATGCTGTCAATTGCGAAATGTCGATGTTCAAACTATTGATGGCGTTTTGTGCTTTGTTTTGTCAAATGAACATTCCTCACAAAGCCTGAAGAACAAAACAGCCAAACGGACTATTCCCGTTCACAAACAACTTATTGCACTGGGTTTTCAGCAGTATTTGAATTTGGTTAAGACTGAAGAGTGGCTTTTCCCTGAGCTTACATACACTGAGAGGGCTAAGTTCTACGGCAAGGTTGATAGTTGGTTCCGTCGTCAATTTACCGAAAAAATGGCGCTGACGAAGCAAGCTAAGTCGTTTTACAGTTTCCGTCATACCTTCATCGACTTTTATGCAAAGAACGGTGGTATACAGCCTATCCATAGACAATTGGTAGGGCATCTTAATGGGGACATTACCAATGATGTTTATGGTAGTAAATTTGATGCGCTGGCGCTTAAAGCGGAAGTTGACCGAGTCGAATTTAGAGGGCTTTTTGAAAAAATCACTCCATGGATAGCGCTTTAAGTTTGATGTGAAAAAGTCTTTTTTAAGGTTCTCCACACTGCCAATCAAAACCTTGTTAAATTAAGTCATCAGAATTGAGCAGGTTTTATGGCAGGAATTATAAATGTTGGAACAATGTATTACCTCAAAGGGCAAAATTAATTCTCTTACTCTCCCACGCTTTTGTCAGATCGAAGAGCGACATGTTTGGAATTTCTTTGATGGTGAGAAGAAGAAAGTTGTTCAGATGTTGACGCAATGCCTCAATCAGTTGTATTTACAGCCACAGCTGCTGAGATCACAAAAAACTCGGATAGACTTAAGAGTTGGTGACAGTGGAGAGTGGATTGATTCAATAGGAATTATCGAATCGCTATGGAATCGAAATACAACACCGTTAAAGGTGGCTGACCAGTATCTAGAGCGTCTTCCCTACAAGAAGAACCCTGACAGAGAGTATCACTTCGAAGATATTCGTAATATAGCGATTACGTTGTGTAAATACGTTCAAGAGTTTCAATCTCATCTTGATGTATTGGACTTTTTTGCCGCACAAATGGTTTTAGAGGATGTGAGGGATTATGAATGGATGTTCCATTATGAAGTGAATCAAATAATCGTTGCTAGCGATTACTTCTGTGATAGAGATGAGGGGCATGTTGCTGAACAGGGTGAACCTTACTACAACCAAGAAGCTCTTGTTATTGATTCGGCTGAATCAACTTACGAAAATCAAATTAGTATCATGACTCAAGATCTTGTCAATTTGAAAGAGGCTGTTGTTGGTTTAAGGGAGGTTGAGGCTCCTGATTTGAAAGTGGTTGATATGGAAGCCACACTTGAAAGTCTTGTAAAAGATAAGCGACTTAATGGTACTGGAGAATCGACCATTGAAGATACACAGGCTTTTGTTAGAACGATTCATGAACTAATAGGTAAAACTAACCTTCTAGATGTTACACGTGATGATGTTCATTTCGTCATAGATGATTTACTTGCCTTGCCTAAAGATCGTAAAAATCCAAGAAATGCAAAGTATTTTTTAGATTTAACCGCCAGTGAGGCAATTGAGATAAATAAGGTTTATCAAAGACCAACGATCGCTGTGGGGACAGTAGCGAATTATATTAGTAAATGTTCAGGGATGTATGAATGGGCTAATAAGCACACTGAGTTATCAAAGAACCCATTTGAATCACTTGCTACAGGTATAGAGAAAAATGCTACCAAGAGCGACAAGGAAAGAAAACTACCATTTGCGATTATTGATCTGAATGAAATTTTTTCACATGACCTCTTTGTTCTTGGCAAGTTAGGCTTAAGTAAGGCGCAAATCGGTAGGTTTGATCATCAGTATTGGGTGCCACTGATTTGTTTGTTCTCTTCTATGAGACCAAATGAGTGTTGTCAGTTACTCATTCAAAACGTTGAGATTATTGAGGGAGTTCTATGTTTCGTATTAAACGTCACTAATAATAACCAAAGTCTAAAAAATCGTTCTGCTAAACGAATTATCCCCGTGCATAAGCAGTTATTAGCCTTGGGATTTGAAGATTATCTCAAATCTTTGGACGGTGACGGGCAGCTTTTCCCCGAGTTAACATTCACTAAGTCTTCTAAATTTTATGGAAAAGTAGAAACTTGGTTCCGTCGCCACTTCTCTGAAAAAATGGACTTATCAGATAAGTCTCAATCTTTCTATAGTTTCCGTCATACATTCATTGACTTTTACGCTAAAAATGGCGGCATTGAGCCTATCCATAGACAGTTAGTCGGACACCTAAATGGGGATGTGACTAATGATACCTATGGCGTTAAGTTCGGTGTGGAGGCGCTTAAAGAAGAGATTGATAAAGTGAGCTACGGTGATGCTCTTAATCAAGTGAAGCCATGGGCTTGAGTTTTAATTTCAAGGTTCTTTCTGTGGTCTTTTGATTAGTATTAAATAACTACAGCCACCAGCATCATAGTGGTGGCTAACGATGTGTTCTTTTAGTTGGTAATCTGGTTTTGAATATCTTACCGTGATTACACAAACTAAAAGAATACACTATGACAGTAATCGCCTACTTAAGAGTTTCCACTAAAGATCAACAAATTGCTTCGCAAGAATATGACATTAAAAAACAGTTCCCTGACGCTCTAATCATGGCTGAGGAACATGGTATAAGTGGGACAGTTCCAGCTGCTGAGAGAGCTGTCTTATCAAGATTAATTGACCCTATTCTTGGGCTTCGAAAAGGTGACACCCTCATTGTCTGGTGGGTCGATCGAATTGGTCGTGACTATGAGGATGCAGAGAGCGTAATACGAGCCTTATTAAACCGTGGTGTCACAATTAAAACCATTAATCAAACTCGTACGTTTGCCTATACTGGCGACACTATGGTTGACATGATTACTAAGGTGCAAATTACGATGATCACAGCTATGGCGGCAGCAGAGAGAGAGACCCGCCTTGCATCCGCAGAAGCTGGAAGAAGGGCATTACGTGCCTCTGGTGATTGGGATGAGGCATTTCAAGGGCGCAGACCTAACTCAGGGAAGATGAAGGGCAAGCATGAAGAGATACTTGCCCTGTTGAATAATGGTAACTCTATCCGTGTAACAGCAAGCTTATCAGGTGTATCTGCGTCGACAGTGCAGCGTGTCAAGAAGCAGTATGTGTTGAAATCATCATAAACATTTTCTATATGGCGTCATCGTAACTCGAATTGTGATTAAAACGAGTTACTACCACAGTACCAAACTGTTTCTTTAAGGTTAGAACAAAGTATATTGATTATTTAAACGGTTGGTAATTTTGCTAAGTTGCATGAACTCTAACAACACCTCGTTTCAGCATAAATTTTTGTGGCTTAGTTAGTATTTGGTTTCTTACTACAAGCTCATGATTTTTTTGGTAAAAATCCGAACAATGCTTTAAAATTTCTGGGTGCAAGTTTTCTTGACGTGTGAAAGTAGAGTCAATAATTTTTGAACCATCAAAGTAAGCTGAGTAAAAGCGCTCTTTCTTAAAGCCATTACAAAGCAATAGGTCAAAAATCACAGAACCTTTATGTCTCAAAGACTTAAGTTCGGACTCTAAATGAGCTTTGTATTCATCAAGACGAGAGAAATCCATAGACATACTTATGTATGTATATTCGTTGTCTCTTGATTCTATGAGTTTATAGTGTTTCTTCATAATCTAACTTGGTATCGCTGCGTATGTACTTTCAATTAGTTCAAGGGTATGTTCAATAATGTCAGTTGCTTCTTGACGGTCCAGAACCCTCGATGTATCAACCGTAGAGTCAATATGAAACAGACCGTGCCTTTGGCTTGCCCAATAAGCATAGCATTTTTCTACTGCCAGAACAGTATTTGAGCAGTTTATTGCAGTTTTAACCGTATCTTGTACACAGGGACATTCACCACTACCATCAATAACAGAGCCAAAATTTCTTTCTATTGGATACCCTTTATTCGCTAACATTTGTTTCAAATAACCTTCAAGCCCCCTCAGTACGGGCATTGCTAATGGAGTATAGTCATCCAACTCTATATCCAGCTTATTGAGGGAAAGCGCCGGACTAATGATTGCTCGAATCTTTTCGCTGAGGTAGCTGTATGAATGAGGAAGACGGCTTTCAAGCTCTCCCTTTACCACCTCAGGTTCAATATCAACGTTAATCTGCTTCAATTGTGATGAAACAAACGCTTCATACGGTAGCAACTCACAAAGCATGGAAATCAAATCTTCATAAAGAGATAAAGGCTTACCTTGTACTTGAAAGTTAGATCTCTTTGTAAAATATTTAAAAACTAACTGATCTCCAGAAGGACCAGCAAGTTTCAATTGGCTCCCTCCGGGAATGTCTTTTTTCTCTATTTCAACAGCTCCACACTCCGATTGTAGATAGTCTATGACGGTGTCGTAGTCACCCGATTCAAGCGGTAAAAATAACGAAATGTTACTTTTATCACTATACAAGCAGCTTTTTACCACTATCTCAGCAATATCACGTGCCTTATCCTGATGTTCACCTCTAGGAGAAATTGATGTCGTAGCATCTATATTGTAGTAGAAAATTAATAATATAGGCTCACCACTATTCAGTGTTGCTCTATAATGAACCTCATTTCTTCCTTTTTCATCGATGGAGTCGATTGTACTGACTTGTTCAGCAATAACGCCCTGAACTAAACTTCTGTTGAGGTTTAACTTGCTAAAATTCATGTGCCTAGCCTAATTATTTTTGGAATGCCGCTTATTATATAGAACGAAAGTTGATAAACAATAGAAGCTATAGCGGTAGACAATTACTAACGCTAGCTAGGTGGTAAATTGCCTGTTTTCTTACTGGAAGGCTTCAGGTTGTTACTATTTTGGTGGTACAGAATCATACAATCCAGCGATCTGCCTATTCATTAGATGGCTTCTCACGACCTTAAACAATAAATGGTATTCTTAAAGTTATGCGTTATCACTTAAAAATGCCGTTTATTCGAGAAGATAGCTCAGAGTTTTCAAGCTCTCCATCTAGCTCTGAAAGTGTTTTTTCGATACGATTTCTTTGGCGACGCAGTTGTTTAATGTCACTGTTCTCCAAAGCTAGTTCCCACCTTTCAATCTGTTTTTCTAGCTTCTTGATAACAAGGTCTCTTTGTTCTTGAGCCTTTTCAAACTTGCGAGATTCATATTGCCATTTTTCCAACCGTTTACCTCTATGCAGCTCATGTGGTTTGTAATCTATTATTGAGATACCAACATGTGTTGTTACAGCGGTTGTAAAGGCTTGTTTAAGCAGGGCAGTAGAGCCTTTTCTTTGAAGTTCTCGGAGCACCTTTCCAGCAACAATCTTTGATACAATAAGATGACAGTGATCGCCAGTTCCTTTACCTTCCTGATTTTGCTGATGACACACGCCTCGAACTAATGAAAAGAACTCCTGTCTATCACTACCAATCAGTTGAAGGTGATCTGCTAGAGCTTTGCAACAATCTTTGATAACCAAGCGCCATTGCTCACGAGTTGGTCGGTAAGGTTTTGGTAGAGTAAGGCAGAATTCCATTGCAAAAGAACTAACCTGTCGCCCTCTACGATTGTTACTTAGCATTCTATTCAGCTTATATTGTTCCCCATTGACGATGATTCTCTTGGAAGTTGCCTCATTTCCAACTACATCAAATATTGTTTCGGTGTTGCTGTGATTCGGGTGCGATTCACTCTTCAAGTATTTTTCTCTAGCTACAATAGCAGCAGATCCACCTTGCACTGGCTTGGCAATTACAACGAATGTTTTCATAGGTTTATTACGAGCTTAATAATTTATATTAATGAAAACAAATTCGCTTTGGATGAGCTGATTCAAGATAGGCAAATTGGTTGCTCCGCATAAATTTACCTCCTTGTTGGTGGGTTCCCCTCCAAACCTCCCTTGCCAAGCCAATCTCTTTATTCCTATAGTTTGAATAAACGTCATGAGCACATTTGAAGAACGATTGGATTGGGGAGTCGGTCAGTATGACCTGAAGAAAGAAGTCAGAACATTTATAACGAAGCAGTGTAAGCGGGAAAACTTAGTTGATCTTTCTGCTATTACCAAGCCGCAGCTAGAACGATACATTGAACAGGCGGTAGTGGCTGCTTATCTGGATATTACAAATGAGGCTGAACAGGTTGTCCTCGATAGGGGGGAAATGAAGCTAGAGTTGGTGGAGCGAGCTATGATTGACGTAACGAAATTTCTTAGATTAACAGCACTCAAACTCAAGTAGATGAAAGCCCCTTATTTAGGGGCTTTTTATCGTTAGGTAACTTGTAAATCAAGTTCAAGTTGGATTGGTGCCTTTCCTTCTTCCGTCGCTTCACCCTCAGCACTATCCCTTTCCATCGCTATTTGTTGCAATGGCACTTCTTTGTGATTTTCTCCACCTATTAAATCTAATTCTAGCTGGTACATGTTGTTTGTTATGGTTTTTACAACGTTCTGTTGTTTTCATTATAGTCATAAGATTTTTAATTGGTCAGTGCAATGTTTGGATGTAAGTTTACTACTTTTATCTGAGTTTGGTGCTGGTGGATGTCTGCACAGTTTGGGGCAAGGCGCTTGAGTTCGGTGTCATTGTACGCTACTTTGGACGTAACTTTTGACTGGTACTAAACACTGGTACTAATTAGTCTATTTTAACCATTACCTTTTGTTTCAATGCGTTATGGTATAACGGTTGGAGTAAAAAAGTGGACGGGGCTGGGGCTTCCACCCATATAAAAAGCCGCTCTTAATGAGCGGCTTTTTGCTATCTGAAGCTTTTGAATTGTAGTTTTTAAATAACGTCTTCAAGTCTATTCATCTGCGATTCTAGCCCTTATTTGGTTGGTACCAATCGTTCTTTATCTAATAACGCGCGTTTACGTTCTAATCCCCAGCGATAGCCGCCTAGTTCACCGTTACTTCTTAGCACACGATGGCAAGGAATTAGCACACCAATTCGATTCTTACCACAAGCAGATGCTACGGCGCGAACGGCTTTTGGCTTGTCGATCTCATCGGCCACTTCACTGTAGCTAACAATATCGCCTTCTTTAATACTCAGTAAAAATTGCCAGACCTTAATTTGAAATGCGGTGCCTCGAATATCGAGTGGCAAATCAGGTCTTGGGGCACCTTGGCTGATGTGTTGGTCGAGTGCTTCTATCCAGTAATCCAACGCGGGTGTATCTTGTGAAGCTGAAACCGTTAACTCAGCCTTCGGGAATTCACTACTTAATTGCTCTAATAGTCTTTGTTCATTATCCCCAAATTGCACGAAGCAGACGCCTTTATCGGTCGCGGCCATCATCATGAAACCGAGTGAAGTTTGGCGACATGCGTAATTGATCGCTTCGCCTGCACCTCCAGAACGATACGCTTTTGGCGCCATACCGATGTTGCGCGTGGCTTCTCCATAAACACGACTGATTGAGCCAAAACCAGAAGCGTAGATGGCATCAGTTACGCCGTCCCCCTGTTTTAGAGAACTCTTAAAGTGACGCATTCGAACGGTATCTTGATACGCTTTGGGTGACACCCCAAATGCCTCTTTGAACAGCCTTTGTAATCGAGAAGGAGACAGCTCTGTAATTTCACTTAAGCTAGAAAGTGTGAGTTTTTCATCAGCATGAGCTTCAATGTGTCGTGCAACCTCAACCAATTTTTCTACTCGAGAGTTTCCTAGAGAAGGGTCGCAGCGTTTGCATGGCCTAAAGCCTGCTAACATCGCCATTTCTATGCTTTCAAAGAACCTCAAGTTCTCAGGTTTGGCAGGCCTAGCCGAACACGATGGCAAACAATACACACCTGTTGTGATAACGCCATAGAAGAATTGCCCGTCGAAAGACTGGTCTCGGGTGGCGATCGCTTTTCTCATTTCGAGCTCTGTTGGCATTGGCATCGTTTAATCTCTACTTAATTACTGGTCTACCATTATCTAACCGTATGTTCGGTGCAGGTTCCATCCGTTTCTTGCTGACTAATTTTTATTATAAGCACTTGAGGTTTAATCGATCTTGGATTGAACAAAATAGATATAACGCAAAATTCGGATGTTTTGTATTTCTGTGGGTCGCTAAGATTTATCACATACCAATTATTAGAGAGTGAACTGAACCATGACATCGACTATTAATATCTCAATGAATGCCCGAGTGTGGGCAATGCTGATTCTTCTTTCCATGTTGTGGGGAGGATCATTCTTCTTCGTTGGTATTGTGGTTACTGATCTTCCTCCGTTAACCATAGTTGCACTCAGAGTGGGAATTGCTGCCATCACTTTGTGGATTATTGCTTTGATGATAGGGCTTCGCCCACCTCAGGAGCTCCGTGTTTGGGGAGCTTTTTTAGGAATGGGCTTACTCAACAATGTTGTTCCGTTCGCGCTTATCGTGTGGGGGCAAACTCAAATTGCATCCGGGCTAGCATCGATCCTCAACGCCGCGACACCGATCTTCGCGGTTTTGGTGGCAGGAATGCTCTTGCCTGATGAGCGTGTCACACCGTTAAAGCTTGCGGGTGTTGGTATTGGTTTTGTTGGAGTGGTTGTGATGATAGGCCTACCTGCTTTGAGCGGCGGTGGTAGCTCAATCGCTCAGTTGGCGATCATCGCGGCTGCTTTGTCATACGCTTTTGCAGGAGTGTATGGACGTCGATTCAAAGTCATGGGCATCAATCCAATTATTACGGCGGCAGGGCAAGTGACTGCATCAACGATTGTATTAACCCCCGTCGCATTAATGGTGGATGATCCACTTGATGTTGTGGCAATGAGCGTAGACACATGGGCGGCTATCGTTGGACTTGCCGTTTTATCGACAGCGGTCGCTTATGTTCTTTATTTTAAAATTCTCGAGACGGCAGGGGCAACCAATGTGTTACTTGTGACCTTGTTAGTGCCTGTTTCCGCCATCTTGCTTGGTTCGCTGTTCCTCAATGAGTCGTTAGAAGTGATTCACTTTGTTGGAATGTTGTTGATCGCCATTGGCTTGTCAGCCATCGATGGAAGGTTATGGCATCGTATTAAATTGGCAAAAGCTTAAGTTTTGGCTATCGCATTGAGGCAAAAGAACAAAGCTTTGTAATCTCAAATACTATCAAGAGTCGTGTATTCCTAAAGGGTACACGACTTTTTTCTTATCTAAATTTCTATTTATATCTTTCATAAACAGTAGCTTGCTGTACTTCTCACAAGATCTTTAAGATCCTCCTCTTTAATTTATGTTGCATCTGAAACAAAATAAAATATACTGAGCGCATTACTTTGTTGTAGGTGAAACATTATGGCTAATAAAGCGTATCAATGGATGCTCTATCTAACACTTGGCACCAGTGCCTTGTTTGCTCTCTTCTTGGTGGCGAGTGACAACCTTGCGCCGTTCACAACTCAAGCTCAGTTGCACATTCCAACCAGCCGTATTGCTGCAGAAGTGTCGGCGCCAGTGGTGGAGTTGGCTGTTAAGAATGGTCAGGATGTCAAGAAAGGGGACTTGCTAGTTCGCTTAGATCCCACTCGTTTTGAATTGGCGTTAACTCAGGCTCAAGCGGCTTTGGTTGAAGCAGAACAAAGCTATGAAGCAAACAAGCAGCACTTGCATGGCGCAGAAGCGACGTTACGTCAGCGCCAACATGAAGCTGTAAATGCCGAGAGAAAGTTGAAGCGTAATCAGCAATTGATTTCGAGAAAGCTTGTTAGCCAAGAAACGTTAGACGACAGCCGAGCGGATACGATTGTAAGACAGCAAGCCGTCGAAGCTGCGCAAGCCGATATTGAACAGATAAAAGCTGAGCTTGCGAAAAGCAGTGACAACGGTGCCTTGGCTGTTGCACGAACTCGCGTTGAATTGGCGCAATTGGATTTGGATAAAACGACAATCGTCGCGCCTGTTGATGGCGTAATCAGCAACCTCAACCTTAACTCTGGAACCTATGTAGGCGCTGGCAGCCCCGTTTTGTTTTTGGTTGACCGCCAGCATGCTTGGATTAACGCAGACTTCAACGAAAAAGGCAGTGCAAATCTTACCGCGGGAACAACCGTTCGTTTGGTGTTTGATGCAATGCCTGGTGAGGTGTTTGAGGGGAATATTCAAGGTCGTGAACTGGCTATCTACGATGCAAGCAGCGACAACAATGGCCTAGCGAAAGTCGTGAACGATGATCGCTGGATTCGAGACCAACAAAAAGTGCGTACACAAGTAACGCTGCCGTCACTTGATCACTCATTGTTCTCTGGTTCTAAAGTGAGCGTGATGGTGGTGCCTGAAGCGACATTTTGGGATGTTATCGGAAGTGCGTGGATGGAAGTATTGGCTCGCATTCGTTACCTAGTTTAACTGTGCTTTTCAATCATCGACTAACTTACCATCCATTGATGAAATAACGATTCACGACCTAAGAGGCAGATTATGAATAACGAAGTTCGAGGCCCGATTAACTGGTCTGAAGTAGCTTGGATCAGCGCTATCGTGTCTTTGGGTATGTTGGCTCAACTTTGGTTACAGCTAGGTGTTGCGGCGTATCTCGCCCTTTATCCTGTGATGGCAGCGACCAAGGTTAATGACTACTCAGTGCGAGGTATGCTCAAAGCGTTTCTCCCTATCTTGGGTGTCGCTTGTGTGGCTCTGCTTGTCGATCAGTTATGTGCCTCACACCCGGCAGTGGTTTGGGTGATCAGTTTATGGGTATTTGATTTAGCAAGAAGGTGGGCCGACACGCCTGCCAAACTTGGGAAAATCTACATCCCATTGCTCAACTGGTTTTTGGTGATTGTGTTTGCACAACATGGCCCAATGCCGATGACTGACTGGGTTCGCGATATCGCAGTCAGCATGGTGACGACCATGGTTGTGGTGAGATTTGTGATGCTGTTCTTGAAGCCGCCCAAAGCGATGTCGCCGCCGCCAATGCAAAATGTACCAGTGACGTACCAGCAGCGAGTGATATATGTGGTCATGCTCGGTGTGGGTTTAGCATTCTTGATGATGGTTGATTTGATCGCCGCGACATTCTGTATGATGCCTGTGATCATTGCGGCTGCACAAAGTGAACGCATGAACTATCAAATGGTGGTGAAAAACTGTTTGCAAGCCCACGTTGGTGGCTGTGCGTTAGCGCTGGTCTTCGTCACCTTGTTAGCGGGGCAACATTCCTATAATTGGGTGTATACCATTGGACTCACAAGCTTGGTGACCATGATAGCGATTTGGATTAGCGGCAGTCGTGGCGGTGTACGTGGTATGCATACTGAAGCGATGTTAGGAACTATGCTACCATTGCAACTCTATGTTTCAGCAACCGATCTTGGTTTGCAAGATACCTACTTTCGTGCAGAGTTAATGTCCATCGTGTTGGCATTATTAGTGGTCTGCCAAGGAATTATATATGGAAAATCAACCAGCATTATCCATCACCGGAATTGATGCTCTCGACAGCAATCCTATGTTCTTAATGGGCTTTGCTTACAAGCAATTTCGAGCTCAAATCGCCGCTGAGATGGGCACTACTTCAGGTATTTCTTTAGAGATGTTTGGTGCCCTTCGAGTGTTAGACAAGCATGGCAAAATCACTCAGCAAGAGTTAACCAATTACTTGCTTCGCAATCGCTCTGTGACCAAGCGTTTGGTTGATAACGCGATTAAACTGGAGCTTATTGAAGCCAGCAAGAGTGAAACGAACAAAAAGGTAAAGCTTCTTTCTTTAACGGAACAGGGCAAGAAAATGGCTGCTTATTGTGAGCCTATGGTCGATAGCATCAGCGAGCAGTTTCAGAGCGCGTTGAGTGAAGACGAATCTAAGCAGTTACAGACCTTGTTGGCTAAGCTTGTAAAGACAGACCAATTCATCGACTAATGTGCGGTCGAGGTGTGAGTCCAATAACCATCGAATAAAGAGTAAGTGACATGACATACAAAATATTAGCGATGCTAATGATTAAGCTGTTGTTTACGTTTCGTGGCAGTAAACCCACGTCTAAAATCCCCGCCTCCGATTTTGATGCCGAACGGTTCGCAGGTACATGGTATTCAGCTTGTTATATACCGCATCCATTGCAGTCAAAGCTCGGCTCTTTGTCGTTTAGCTTTCTATTTGAATCTGACGGTAATCTTAAGCTGACAACTCGCGGTTATAACGCAAAAAAGAAAGAGTGGAAGACCAAAGAACAAGCCGCAACATTTAAGGGATCTCAAACCGAAGCGTGGTTTTCAGTCGAAGCGAACAGCCCTTATGAGCAACAGAGAAAAGTGATTTTTTTGAATGAAGATTACACTCAGGCTTTGTTGGTAGGCCCTACCAAAAACACCTTACAGATCTTGTATCGCACTGCAGAGTTTACCAAACAAGACCTAGATTCGCTGATCGAACGAGCGCAGAGCATGGGTTTTAAAACCAGTAAGCTAGTTCGTGTGTCACAGCATATCAATGATGTGCCTGAACATTAGACTAGGTTTGATTAGCCGTACCTAGTCTGCTTAGCCAATAAGCAAACAACATTGCTAACCCGTCTTAATTCGCAGGCAGCACAACAGCAGACGCTTCTTCCTCTGAATCTTCCTTGTCTTCGACTTGTTCAGCGACCCAATCAATTGTCTTTGTTAGATAGAGTTTATTGGTTTCGGTATCACACCAACTTTTTGATAATCCTCTTCGATTAAACTCACTGCCAATGGCCGCCAGTGTTTGATTGCTCGAGCGCCCGTAATACAAGGTGTCGCACAGTTGCAGGTTCGACATCGATTGTGGGTATGTATTAACCGACGAGGAGTTCATGCTTAGTGCTTTGGATTGATTGTGCGTGCAGCCCGTAAGGCTCAAGAAAAAGATCAATGCTAAGGCTTTCTTCATCATATCTCTGAACAGTTACCAATAGTTGGCGGGAATTATGAGCATGATTAAGTCACTGATTTGTCAATTCTTCGCCAACTGCTTAAAGAGCACGATCTTGCTCGCAATTAGAACACGTTATTGAGCCGTTTAATTCTCTGGTCAAAAAGTGCATTAACCGCCAAATGCGCAATTTTGTACAAAAGCTGAAAGAGCCTATAGAGTAGACTGATAAGTCGCTCGATAATTGACAGGCTTGGGAATTGTTATGGAGAACAAGAAACGTTCTAAAGAAAAGGCCGAATATAAGATCACAGAAGAACTCGGTGGCCTTGAAATCCTGAATGCTGAATACGAAAAGCAGAACTTCTCACGCCATAGCCACGAGGGCTACACACTTGGTGTTATCGAGCAGGGCGCTCAACGCTTCTATCGAACAGGCGGGCATCATGTTGCACCACAAGATGCCATCATTCTGGTCAATGCAGATGAAGTGCATAGCGGACACTCTGCCACTGAAGGTGGTTGGGCGTATCGCGCAATGTATCCACTTCCTGAGCAACTCGCCAAAATTACTCAAGAGCTTAACTTACCCAATTACGGCGCGCCTTATTTCCCAAGAGCGGTGGTTGAAGACCCTGAACTCGCTAACCAATTAAGGCTGGTGTTCAACGCGATTGATGAATCAGACAATCGCCTGTTACGAGAAACCTTGATGTACGGAATGTTGGTTAAGCTGATTAGTCGACATGGCAAGTCGAGCCTTAAGCCACAACTAGACGGAAAAACTCAGCGTCAGCTTGTTTTGGTGAAAGAGTTTTTGGATGATTTTCCGCAAGCCGATGTCTCCCTAGAAGAACTCTCTAAACTGGCCGCTTTAAGCCCGTTTCATTTAGTGCGTTCTTTCCAAAAAGAGTTTGGTCTTCCTCCTCATGCGTATCAGATCCAGTCTCGGCTGAGGCTTTCTCGTAAGTTATTGAAGCAAGGACATACCATTTCTGATACCGCTCAAGAATGTGGCTTTCACGACCAAAGCCATTTTCATCGACACTTTAAAAAAGCCAATGGCTACACGCCGGGGCAATACATCAAAATGCTCTAAATCAGATACGTTAATTCGATCGCGAAATCGAGCAAGTTTGTACAATCGAACCCACTCAGGTGTTTTTACATTGAATAGCCAATGTGAAGAGAGAAAAGAATAATATGGATAATCAAAAGATGGATAGGCGCACTCAGTTATGGAAGGGCGTTTTAGCTGGAATGCCGCTGAGTATCGCCGTGATCCCGTGGGGGATTCTTGCGGGCTCATACGCGATAGACGCCGGATTGAATCAACTGCAAGCACAAGCGATGTCAGCGATTCTATTTGCTGGCTCAGCGCAACTGGTCGCCGCGGGCATGTTCAAAGCGGGTATTGGCCTTGGCACTATGTTGCTGACCACGTTGTTCATCACCTCAAGGCATTTTTTATACAGCGTATCGATGCGCGACAAAATCAGTCACCTTCCTACGCGTTGGCGTTTGTTGCTCGGATTTTGGCTCACTGACGAGCTGTTTGCTATATGCAGCGGGCAATCTCAGCAAGAGTTCAATCGTTGGTACGCGGCGGGCGTAGGCGGTGGTTTTTATCTGGTTTGGAATATCGCGAGCTTCGTTGGCATTGTCGCAGGAAGCCAAATCCCGTCACTCAATGAAATCGGTCTCGACTTCGCAGTAGCTGCGACCTTTATCGCGTTGGTATTCCCGTTAATCAGAACATTGCCTGTAGTTGTATGTGTGGTGGTTTCTCTGGTTACATCGGTTGCTATGTCGGTCAACAGCGTTGAAGGTGGGCTCATGATTGCAGCGATTGCTGGCATGTTAGCGGGCTTTTTCAGTGAGTCGTTTCAAGAGCGAAACAATGGCAACAAGCCAGCAGTGGAAGGGAAATAGAGATGATTTGGTTAACGATATTACTCATGACAGCGATTGTGTTCTTTAGCCGATATCTGTTCCTAGAACCTGCAATCCCACTTCGATTAAACCAAACAGCGCGACGCTTGCTACGTTATTCAAGCCCAGCAGTGCTGACTGCGATTTGGGGGCCGATTGTGTTTGCACCAGAACAGACATTTTGGCCAAGCCTAGAGAATCCTTACTTGATTGGGGCGGTGGTGACAGGTCTGTTGATATGGAAAACCGGCAATGTGTTACTAACGATCGGTGTCAGCATGGCGGTGTTCTTGTTCTACAATCTTGTCGCGGTTGATTTCCTTTTTCATTAATACGCAGCTCAATTGATACGGCGTGTCACGCCATTAGTTATCCTCGTTTCAAGTGTATGAGTTATTACTTGAAACGAGTGTTCTAGGCTCTAGTTCTCTTGTAGTTCTTTATTTAAAAGCGCTCTGTTCCTCTCTTAGTCTTCTTCATATCTGTCCAATAAACTCCTTACATTCAAGTGCAATTGATTTTATATTATTTTGTACCGTTTAATTCGTTTTACTTATGGATTAAAAGTGAGTAAATTTGCAAATAATTCAATGTGTTGAGATGTTTTATAAGATATTTCATCTGTTTTACAAAGCTAAAGGGACCTCAAAATGTACAGATTTTTCGCAATTTTATTTCTAATCGTACCGCTGCAATTATCAGCGGCGCAAGATAGCAGGCAAGCTCTGATAAAAGAGCTTCTTCAGATCATGGATGTCGATTCCACGTTGGACGCGGTGTACGTTCAAATGGATAGCATGATGGCTAAAATGTCTAAAGATCTAGAGGTTTCGGAGTCAGAACAAGCTATCTTTGATGATTACTATCAAAGTATGAACGAGTTGATGAAAGAGGAGGTCAGTTGGCAAAAGCTAGAGCCCGGAATTGTAACGATTTACAGCAATCAATTCACGGAAGAAGAGCTCGGTGCAATGATCGATTTCTACAAAACAGAACATGGAAAAAGCATTCTGAAAAAAATGCCAACAGTGACGACAGAGTCAATGATCATGACTCAGTCGTTAATGCAACAAGTCCTACCTAAAGTTCAAAAGTTAACGACCAAACTAAAACAAGATCTTGAAGCCCATAGAGGTTCCTGATCAGAAGCTGTCAGGTTTGTGATTTGAAATAACGCTCTATACTTGGTCGATAACGCAGATATTCTTGAAACACACGCTGTATTTCATGCAATGATTTATGTGGTTTCAAGCTTAATCAGGCATAATTACTATCCCACAGCTGAATCATTTTAGGTTTGGGTATCGTGTATTTAGGTTCTGGTAAGGAGTTAATTTGGCTAAGAAGTATTATGTGGTTTGGAAAGGTCGCACACCGGGTATTTTTACCACTTGGAACGAGTGTAAAGCTCAGGTCGATGGCTTTGCAGGCGCGAGATATAAATCGTTTCCAACACTAGGCGAAGCAGAGTCTGCTTTCGGTGGTAAAGCGTCTTCTGCATCTCAGTCGAGTTCAGGTGCTAAGCCTGCATTTGCGAAGCCACGTACAGCCACTAAAGCGAAAGTTCCGCCTCTTTCTCAGCAGCAAATTACGGATATGCCTTTTGACATCAAGATCTTTACCGATGGCGCTTGTGAGCCAAACCCTGGTGAAGCGGGAACAGGGTTAGCGGTCTACTTGAAGAATGAGCTAACCGAGTTGTGGTATGGCTTGTATCAACCGATGGGCACGAATAATACCGCTGAGCTGCAAGGTTTAAAGCAAGCATTCATCCTCGCGCAAGAAAAGCTGCAAGCCGGTTTGTCTGTGGCGATTTATTGCGATTCGAAATACTCGATAGACTGCATTACTAAGTGGGCATCAGGTTGGGAGAAAAAGGGGTGGACGAAGTCCGGTGGCGAGATCAAAAACCTTGATATCATCAAGCCTGCTTATGCGCTTTACCAAGAACTCGCATCTCAAATTACCATCCACCACGTTAATGGACACGTAGGTATTGAAGGCAACGAGCTGGCCGACCGCATGTCTATTGTGGCGATTTCTTCTAAAGAGCAAAACCTGAGTCGATATTCAGAGACTGACGATCTTACCGAAATCTTAGCTTTACGCGCCGGATAAGAAGGCTCGATAGTTAAGGCATCGCAATCCTAGCGTTACAGTGTGCATCAATGTAACGCTTTGTTCCTGCCTCACTTTATAACGCTTATTGCTTATTGCTTATGGCGTTAAGCTGGGTTTTCTATCCAGTGAGACAGCTGCTGTGCTTGCTTAAATGAATTGAAGTTCTGCTCGACTCTTGTTCTTGCCTTCATCCCCATTTCTGTTTTGTCGTTGCTGCTTAGCTGTGCAAAACGCTCAATGGTTTCTCTTAATTCCTCAACACTTTTCTCATTGACCAAAAATCCAGTCTCTGGCGTGACGATCTCCTTACACCCCATAATGTTGGTCGTGATTACAGGCGTACCCACAGCCATCGCTTCTTTTAACACGAGTGGCCCTGTGTCGACACAGCCTGTTTCTGAAAAGCAGAATGGGGCGATTAAGCTATCGTAATTGGGTAGGTTTTCTTTTACCCATTCGTGAGGTTGTGCGCCAAGAAAGGTGACATTTTGAGTTAGTCCGTGTTGATCTACTTGGGTTTTCAATTGCTGCTCCATATCCCCAGTCCCAACGATGTCCAAGTGGATATTCAGAGGTTGAGCAATCGGTGCCAACGCATCTATCAAGTAATGAATGCCTTTTTGCTCGACGAGTCGACCAAGGAACACAAGACGTAGAAGCTTGGTATCCGTTTTGGGTTGTAGCTTAAATTGGTTGGTGTTCACACCACAATGCAGCAGTTTGATGTTGCCTTTTGCCATGTTATTGAAATCGGTGAGCATGTCTTTGCAGACCGCTACCACGAAATCGCTCGATGAAATCTTGTGTTCAATATCATAAGCAAACTCGTACACGTCGTGGCCGTGGGCGACAAACGAGCAAGTAATGTTGAGAAGTTTCGCGGCAACAATGGCATGCGCGGTTGTGTGTTGGCAGAAGTGTGCGTGAACATGATCGATGTCTTTTTCTGCCAGTTGCAGAGCCAGTTTAAAGCCATAAACGAAAAGCGATCTTTTGGGCATGCTGTTTTGCTTGGAGACAAATGAAACAGCCTTGATGAACCCTAGCCAGTTAATGTTGGGGATTTTACCCATCCGAACATTCTTACCTATTTCGACAATGTCGTAGTCGAACTGCTTTTCGCTGTTTTCAATTTTGAACGTCATTACACAAACGTCATGCCCACAAGCTTTCACAGACTCGACTTCTGTTTGAATGAATGTCTCACTTAGTACTGGGTAGGTTGGCGCCACAAATGCTACTTTCTTCATTCCTTACTCCTCAAATCCATGTCATTAAAAGGAATAAAGCAAAATACGAACCAAGATTGAATGGGGTTTTAAAGGGCGTCTTAGAGGGGATAGGGATGATTTTCCTGCGGTTATCGCTCAAATAGAGCTGGTTTTCTCAAAATGGAAATCAAATTGGGATTTTGAGTTTCTCCGTTGTTTACGCCTCGTCGTCATTTTGCGAATAGGCTTGTAGGTCGCTGATATAAAAGCAATCCAGTAGAGATAAGTGATCGGCACAGAACATGCAATGTTGGTCATATAACGTATAACTGCGAGAGCGTCATTATGGCTAAAGTAAGTATCATTATTCCTACCTACAACTGTTTAGACTATCTACCGAAAGCGATCGGTAGTGTGCTTAAACAGACTCATCAAGACGTCGAATTGATCATCATTGACGACAACAGCAACGATGGGACGTCGACCTATCTTGCGACGATACATGACGAACGCATTATTAAGTTGTCTACCTTGGGTGTTGGCGCACCTCAAGCTAGAAACCTTGGTATTGAGAAAGCGACCGGTGAATACATCGCATTTTTAGATGCGGATGACTTTTGGTTCCCAGAAAAAATCGAACGCCAACTTGAGTTTCACCAGCGATACCCTGATCTGGCGATGAGCTTTACCAATTACGAACACTTAACTGAAGATTACGAAGTCATTGTTGACTGCTTCAGTTATTGGTCACAATTTCAAGACCAAGACGAGTTGTTCATCAATATCGAAAACCCTTTAGAGTTCATCATCGAAAATAACGTGATTGGCACCTCGACCGTTATGGTCAAGGCCGAAGTGTTCTCTCAAACTGACAGTTTTAATGCAGACATCAAGTACGGTGAAGATTGGGAGTTATGGCTCCGAATGAGTGAAAATCATCAGATAGGTGTGCTGAACTCGGTGCAGGTTGGGTACTTGATGAGAGCCACCTCAGTGACCCAAACTGAAAATCTCAAACTTAGGAACTTGCAGTCCATAGAATCCATTCTTCAACGCTATCAAGACGATAGCGAAAGTTGGAACCTACCGCAGTCTAGCTTCAATATTGCCAAGGCGAGAATACTTGAAGGTTATGCTGACTATTATCGAGGTTTACAACAGAACAGACAGGCTATTGCCTACAGCTTCCGTTCTTTGGTCATGTCACCTCAAAAACGCACATTGCGACACCTAATTGGAGACTGTAAAAGTTTCCTAAAGCCAGCTTGGTAAGGAATAGGTGACGACTATGGGTTCATTAAAGCAGTCGGCTTACTACGCCATCGGCATATTAATGATGAAAGGGATCTCATTGGTGATGATTCCGTACATTACGCACAATATGACGTTGGCAGAGTATGGCTCCTTAGAAGCCATTGTTTTGCTGGCAGACATTGGGACGATATTGTTCAGCTTCGGTATTGTCGAGGCCATGTATCGTTATGTGGGTGTCGCCGAAGGTGATGAAAAGCGAAAGTTGGTATCAAACTGCTTCACATTGAGTGTGTTGGTGTGCGTGCTTGGTGGCGCCTTGATTGCTCTCAGTATGCCGCTATTAATCTTAATGTTGCCTGTTGAATTCCAGCCTTACCAGATACTGCTTCTGCTTATTCCAACCATGCTCGATGGGGCGATTTCTATCCCGCTAACGCTGATGCGAATGAACGCGATGGCGAAACGTTTTTGCATGCTCAATGTGTTGAAAGCCAGTGTTCAAGCCATTATGACCTTTGTTTTGCTTGAGGCTGGATATGGTATAGATGGCGTGTTGATTTCAGCTGCGGTATCCAGTGTGTTGCTGATGGTTTGCTTAGTGCGTTATCAATGGCAAGAGATGGGATCTTTTGGTTGCTTCAAATATTCAGCGAAGATCTTAAAATTTGGACTGCCCGTTTTGGTTGGCGGGGCATCAATGTATATGATCATGGGGCTCGACCGCTGGGTGATGGCAAGCTTCGTCGGTGTTGAAGAACTCGCGATTTATGCGGTTAGCGGTAAGTTTGCGTTGATTCTTGGTTTGTTGTTACAGCCTTACGCGCTTTGGTGGTTTCCAAACCGTGTCGCTATGCTTCAACAGCCGTGTGGCAGTAAAATGTGTGCTGATAGGGCGTTAGTCGGAGTGAACCTCGCCATTGTTTTAGGTTCGTTGATGATTCTAACGGTACCCGGATTTATATCTCTCATTTTACCGAGCAGTTATCACTACGCGGGGACCATTGTTGTCGCGCTGCTTGCCATTAGCGTTATTAAAAATGCAGGTGATTATTTGAATCTGGGTTGTTTTAGCGGTGATTCAAGCCAATCGCAAATGTGGATTCAAGGTGGATGTGCGATCATGGCGGCCATTGGTTATTTCACAGTGACGCCCATTTATGGTGTGTGGGGTGTTGTTGTTGTTCTATGCGCAACTTATGTCGTGCGACTCATGCTTCTGTATTTTGTAAGCCAAGCGATGGAACAATTACCTTATGAACACAGCAAATGGGTAACTGCAGTCAGCATCGCATTAGTGGCGATAGCGAGTGATCAGCTTCTGGGATTGGTGTTGGTTGATGTACATGACTTTATTCTTGGAACGGCTGTTGGTGTAATCACGCTGGTGGCCTTTGTTAAATTCTCGGTGATCGTTGTCCCGCAAGCTCTGCTAGACAAGTTCATGCTGGGAAAGCAGTCTCACGCAAATTGAAATAAAACACTGTTCATAATGTGTAAGGTTCGATAGTATTTATAAATTCAATGAATACCATCAATGGAAAGATACATGAACAAGTGGATTGTGCTCTCAGCTCTACTCTCAACCCTATCGTACGCTTCTTCTGAATTGTCTAACCACGACGTACTCACTCAGCACTTTGACGTTCCCGAAGCTATCTCCTTAGAAAATCAAAACAGGGTATGTAACAGCCTTGTTTGCAGTTCGGTTTCTGCGCCAAAATCTGTTCCCGTCGTTGGCGATTTTCCAGAGCGAGAATCGAATCCTACGATAGACACAATTGCGAGTGCTATCTATTTCGTCGGTGAAATTGGCGTTGCTGAAAATTTAGCGACACCTGAGTACGAACAGTTTTTTGAGAACTGATTGAAGTTTACTGTGTAGATTTGGTGCTTCTTTTTTATGCAGTTACAAAAGAGATGAAATGCTGTTATAAACGATAATACCTTGTTTAAGGATTTTATAATCACGGCATTTGGCAATTAGGAAGCACCAATGGAAATCTGGAAGTTACTGCTGTTTATCCCGGCTTGTTTTGCGCTCAATATGACACCGGGCCCCAATAATTTGTTATCAATGAACAACGCCCGTTGTTATGGATTTCAAGCGGCTTTGATTGCGGGGTTAGGTCGGATCACAGCATTTTCTGGCATGATCGCCTTGGCGGCTTCTGGCTTGGCTGTCGTTCTTTATACTTCTGAAACCTTGTTCTTCCTTATCAAACTTTTTGGCGCCATGTACTTGTTGTGGATAGCGTTCAACCTATGGCGTTCACAAGCCAGCCCAGTCGCGGACATTGAGCGCAATAAGAATTGGTTTGGCCTTGTTAAACAAGAGTTCGCACTGGCGGCTGGCAACCCAAAAGCAATACTTATCTTCACAGCATTCCTACCTCAATTTGTAGATGTCACCGCGAATGTAAACACGCAATTCTTCATCCTAGGAAGCACCTTCTTAGTGTTAGAAATGCTCGCGATTTCTCTCTACGCGGCCTTTGGTTTATACCTAAGAAACTGGTTCTCCAAGCCGCAAATGGCTAAGCGTTTCAACAAAGCGTGCTCGGTTTTTCTCGCATTATCTGGCGCTAATCTGTTGGTTAGTCGACAGTAACGAATTAAGGTATAAAGCGATATGATGAACGCGGATATACTTTCTCATTGGATAGAAACCAAATGTCATGCTTCGTTAACTGAGGTTACTCATGGAGCAACTAATTCGGTGTATAAGGTGGGTTCAAAGCCAGCTTTCTTTTTGAGGAAGTACCGGACTCTTGATGCTAGTCGTATCAAGAACGAGCACGAACTGTTGTTCTTTCTATCTCAAAAAGTCCCAACTGTGGTTTTGCCGTGTCTTACTTCAAATGGTCAAAGCTTTGTTAAGGCCAAAGGTGAATACTACGCGTTATTTCCTGAGGCTCAGGGCTCGTTGATTGAGAAGCACGCTTTGACAGACACGCATGCATTCGAAGCCGGTGCTACTCTCGCAAAGCTTCATCGCCAGTTGAGCCTCTACCCTCGAAATGGATTGCCAAATGAGATGTTCCCAGTTATCCAACTATCATGGCACAGAGAGCTATGGCTGCAGCGTCTTGATAAGATCATTGCTGCTATCGAATCGAAAGGGGAGCAAAACGTCGAGGATGAATGGGCGCTACAGAGGTCTATACAGCAACGTAGTTTTCTAGCGAGTAGCCAAAGTGTCCATTCCTACGAACCCAAAACCGAGCGAGTACTGATTCACGGTGACTTCCATCATTATAATCTCTTCTTTGATAAGTGTTCTAAAGTGAGCGGTATTATCGATTGGGATTTGGTTCAATACATGCCACCAGCCTACGAAATAGCTCGTGGTTGCATGTACATGTTTGATATGGATGTTAAGAAGTCAGTCGAATTTGTTGGCGGTTACTTGTCCATTAATGAACTTTCAAAAGCGAGTATTACTGATGGAGTTTGTGCTTGGGGCGTTTTTGCTGACCACCATATCTGGGCGTTGGAAGAGGTTTATTTAAAACAGAACCTAGCCGCTCGTAAATTCATACCTCACAAGAAATTTTTACCTTTTGAGCAGCAATGGTCATTGATAGAGTCGCATTTGGTAAATAAGCGATAAAGGTCAGGCGTTGCATTGTAATCTGAGCGAGATCTAATGAGTAACAAAGACCTATCTAACATGGGTTCTGCTCGATTATCTATAGAACAACTTAACGGTGAGCCTTGTATTCGAAAGCAAGGAGCGGGTGAGATTGAGATTTCTTTTTACCAAAATGCTGCGCAGCACTTGTCTGGTGTAAATAGCCCTAAGTTATTAGCTGTGAAAGGCGATGATCTCTTTATCGAGCACATTCCGCACTCTTTGACATTAAATGAACTTCAAGCCTCCCCAGAGGCATATCAGCAACTATCGCGAATTCACCAATCTCAATATTTTCCGAATTTTGCAGTGAAAGAACACTGTTGGAAGCGCTCTGATACTGAAGCTGCATTAGCGTCTCTCAAATTACCTCAAGTTACTCAAGACAGCTTACTGCGTATTCAGAAATTGAGTGGGGTTTTGTTCGACCATAAAACCTTAGTCTCTGGGGATGCGAACGAGGGAAATTGGGGAAGAAGAGCTAACGGTCAGCTGGTGTTATTTGATTGGGAGCGCTTTGGCTATGGCAGCCCAGCTATCGATTTAGCGCCGCTCGTTTCTCGCATGGGGACTTTGTCTGATTATGAGTTTATTGTTGACCATTACCTACATCATAACAATCTGATTTCCAGAGAAGATTTAATAAGGCAATTGATCATCGCGAAAAGCTGGATCGTAATCGAAGTCACGAATATATTAGTCGCGCGTAACAACCCCCAAGCTTCGAAATACATCCAATGGTATAGAGAACAAATACCTACTTGGCTGTCTTTAGTTGAAGGCAGACTGTAGTAGTAGGGTGGTTGTAGTCATCTCTATAAAGGTCTATCTATGAATATTGTCTGTGCAGAAAAACAAGAACTGGCTGATATTTATCAGCTTGAACATGCTTTGTTTGGTGATCACGCCTATCCGCAGTTTTTCTTTCGTCAGGCATTTGATTGCTGGGACAAAGGCTTATTAGTTGCTAAGCAAGACTCTAAGGTGGCGGGCTATGCTTTGATGACGACCACAGATAAACAGCATGAATTTTGGATCTTATCATTGGCGGTGGATCCGAATTATCGTGGGATGGGGGTTGGTCGAAAATTGATGCATCATGCAATAGTGCAGCTTCCTCAAGAATCTAAGCTATTGCTCACCGTGGACCCAAATAACACATCGGCTTGTGCGCTTTATGCATCGATGGGGTTCGTTACTATTACGCAAGAAGAAAACTACTTTGGTGATGATGAGCCAAGATTGGTGATGCAGCTCATCATCTAGATTATTGCTAACGGTTTTAATCAAAGGCTCTCAACTAAATTAAAGGCTCACACTTCAAATAAAGCTTCACAGGGCTAGGTCAGCATCACGATACCGTGCATCAATACCACGCTAGAGGTGAGCCGAGTCCTCATATCAAAGTAGCCGTCTGGTCCTTGGCTCTGGTTCTCTTCTCTCATCGTTCTTTCAGTTCGCCAAACCGCAATGTAGCCAAGGATCAGAATCAGGGTAGTGAGAAACTCTTTTTGCTCTCCAAGCAACACCGCCAACCATGCGACTAACACAATCACGTTGCTGAGAATCAGCGCCTTGTTGCTTGATTGGCTTTCGAAGTTTTCGATGCCATTTCCCCACAAGATACCCGAAAGAAAACTCAAGATAACCACGCTGTAGGTGATGAAGAGCGTTTCCCCACTTATTCCGATGAATTGGCTGTCGGTCAGAGAAAGGAGTAGGCCAAATAGAAAAGGGATTAACCCCATATACCCCAGTTTCGCCATGGTGTTACGGGTTTGAGTTGTTGCCATATAGTCCGCCCTCATAACTGCTGCTCAATCGCGTTTTTGAGCGTGGCGCTCACTGGTGATGTTGAGCTAGGGAAGGTGGCGACCACTTTGCCTTCTTTACTGATCAAGAATTTGTAGAAGTTCCATTTGGGCGTTACGCCTGCTTGCTGTTGTATCTCGGCAAATACTGGGTTGGCGCTACTGCCAGACAGTGAAGCTCGCGCCATCATAGGGAAGGTAACACCGTAGTCGAGATAACAGACTTTAGCCGATTTCTCTTCGCTCCCTTTGTCTTGGCGAAAATCATTACTTGGAAAGCCGATAACCGTGAAGCCTTGATCTTTGTAGGTTTGATGAAGTTGCTCGAGCTGCTCAAATTGCGGAGTGAAGCCACATTGGCTTGCCGTATTAACTACTAAGAGAGTCTTGCCTTGAAATTCATCACACAAGGCGATTTCTTCGGTTGAGTTTAACAAGCGTTGTTTGCCATTAAGTATCTCGGGACAGCTCGATGCAAAAGCGATAGAGCTTGTTAGGCTGGTAATCAGTACGGTTGAGCAAAGTAGTGAACATTTCATAGGTTTGGCTCATTTTAGTTGGCGTAATGGTTATTACTCTTGAGCACGTTGAAATGATCACTTTGCTTATCATTTACTGTCGCTTTCACTATCGTTTTTAGTTGTGCTTTTGCTCTCTGATATAAGATATGGAGCGACCAAACGACTGATATTCACTTTCGCACCAAGGCGCGCCGCTAATAGGTACATGCCACCAATTTTTCGGTGTAGGAACAGCGCATCGGCGGGCGGTGTGTGCCAATACTTTTGCTCCATGCTCAATATGGTGCCCGCTTCACGAAGTCGCTGTGCCAAACCACTGGCTTTGAAGTCGTAGTCTTCGTCAACCAACATCGGCTCACAGGCCATCTTTACGAGGTTTAAAATCGCTTGGCGTTGATCGGGAAGAATAGTCTCGCTGAAGAATCCAATTTGCTCTAACGCTTGGTTGAGCCCTTGCTCATTGTTATTAATCACTGACGAAAAGGCTAAGCGGTAACCTTCGCTGAAGCGGTCGCTGTATTCTCGGGTTGCTCCGAAATCTAACAAGCCAATCTGCCGAGTGTTTTCAACGTAGAGATAGTTGGCGAAATTGGGGTCGGTTTGCACCATTTTGAAATCAAACAATTCTCTGAACAGAAGTTCGAGCAAACTGCACATCACAAAGTCACGGGGGCTTTGGTCGTAACCTTCTATCTGTTCTATTGAGACGCCTTCGATGAAGTCCATGGCGAGCACGGATTCTGAAGAGACTTGCGGATGGATCTTAGGTACGACGAAGTGGGAGTGCGCTTTCAATGCATCATGGTAACGAGTCGCGTAGTCAGCCTCGCGAGCATAGTCCGCTTCATCGTGGAGCTGTTTCTTTGCCTCTTCCAATAAGCCTTTGTAGTCGACCGACTTTGGTATCAAACCAACAATATTGAGCAGTGTGCCTACGTTATCAACATCACTGTCGATGCTTTTTCGAATGCCTGGGTATTGGACTTTGACGGCGAGTTTATCCCCCGCATCGCTATAGGCTTGGTGAACTTGGCCGATAGATGCACTGGCGATCGGTTTAAAGTTGAAGGAAAGGAATTCGGTTTTCCAGTGGTTCCCGAGTGAGCTTTCTAAGACTTGATTGAGCTGCTTTGTTGGCAGTGGGTCGGCATCGGAGCGCAGGCGAGAAAGAATGTCGGCTAATTCAGGTTCTAGGACATCGCCCGCATCCATTGAAAGCATCTGCCCCAGTTTCATTGCTGCTCCACGCAGGTGTGCGAGTTGATCGGTCAGGCGAGCAATGTTTTGTGGCGTTAACAATAAGTCTTTTGCTTTGGGCCTGTTGCCCTGTGCAATCTGCTTGGTGCCTTCTGTTAGCACATTGCCCGCGACCCTTGTCGCCAGCGAGGCAAACTTACTGAATCTAGAAAGTCGATGTGTGGGAAGGTTTCTCTCTTTTGCCGACATAAAGTCTCTCTCAGGGAATCTGGGTTGATACCAATCGTAGTAAATAACTGTTCACCCTAGCTTGTTAAAAATCTCGATAACGTCGTTAGATTTTTTGATTGTAGAATAACTACTTATCTAAAAAATCCGCCTTGTTCTCAAGCTTTTTTCCTGCGCTATTTCTGGACTCTTACCTACTGTGATTGGTATGACTGCAAAGTTCTATCAATCATTACACAACCGTATGTTTTGCTGTGCTAACTTGTCGCGTGGAACAGTAAACAGAATTAAAAGGACAAAGCATGAAATTTATTTGGTTGAAAGTGGCCGTTACGGTATTGGTGTTCGCAGCTCTGTTTGGCATCGTGTACTATAAAGTCGCCAGCGGCATGTCTTAATTCCAATGCAATTTAGTACAGCTATTTAGTGCAGCTGTTACCGTTGCAACGTGACTTTCCGGTTAGCCAGAACGAAATTTTATATCGGTTCTTGGCAAACCGTAGATAACACCAATCTGCCATTGGCTTAAAAATCGTCCAACGTAATGGGGCATACAGCCAACCTTTTCCTACTAGCTTCCACGCTTGGTAAGTCACATCTAAACCAAGCAACAGCTTTCCGTTTTCGTCCAGTGCATGCAAGATTGTATTGGCTGCCTCGGCATCTATTTGCGGGTAGTTTGAAAACGCTTCACTGTAGATATCGACGGTCTGGATCTGGTTTTTGGTATCAGATTTAATCAGCGCGCCCATCTCTTTTGCACAAAGTGGACAGGTTCCATCGTAAAATATCGTTAATGCAGTCATTGTTTTCCTTACTATTTTCATCAATTCCAATTGATACGACATTACCATTTAGGTGGATCATTCTGCCCAGTTATCCGACACTGTTATTGTGACAACTAATTTACAGTATCATCTCGAGGTAACATCCGTTCCATGCATTTAAAAAATAAGAGCCTATCTCCAATGACAACAAAGTTAATGAACCGTTTGATTATAGCTGTGACTGCCCTGATGCTCAGTGGTTGTGTTAGCTACAGCATTACCGAACAAGAAATGACGAAGTACCTTGAAGATTCAGTGATGCTCGAACAAGAGGTTGGTGTACAAAGTGTGATGTACGCACAAGTGGCCGTGGATGATCTAGAAGTGCAAATTGGCCGAGCCGATGAACAACGCGTGTCCGTGTTGGCGAATACCAATGCAAAAGTTCAAGTGTTCAATATGCCTAACATGGGGTTGGATTTAGACTTAGAGTTCAGCGCGATCCCTGAATACGACAAGGAAAGTGGCGAGGTATATCTAAAGTCGCTGCGACTAGAGCGCTTTGAAGAAAAAGGCAAACAGCTTTCGCCTGAAATAGAAACACTACTCAAACCAGCGGTATCGATGATAGGTTTTGCTTTGTCTCAGTCTCCCGTTTACAAACTCGATAGCAACAAAGTTCAAGAGTCGTTGATTAAATCATCAGAACCCAATCTAGTGATCAGAGACAATAAGCTGGTCATCGAACTGTTCGATTAACCCTTCATGCATTAGCTTTGACTAAGCTCTCACACATAATGGCTGCCTACTGGGTGGCCATTTTTGTTTCTATCGATCTAGTACATCAACTTCACCGATCTGGCCATTTATTGAATTAGCCGCGTATCTCACCTTTACTTTACTCTTGTGAGCAAGTCATCGCTTCAGTCATCAAATCATAAAAAAGAAAAGGTGAACGAACAATGAAGAGTCCAGTAATCGCGGATAACAAACCCGTCAAAGTCGAGCTGACAGAGGGAGAAGAGTATTACTTTTGTACCTGCGGCCGATCTAAAAGTCAGCCCTTTTGTGACGGTTCCCATGCCGGTACGGGTTTCAAACCGAAAAGCTTTGTCGCCGAAGAAAGCGGAGATGCCTACCTTTGTCGCTGTAAGTATTCCAACAACCTTCCTTTTTGCGATGGCACTCATAAACAATTTACTGCTGAACAAGTTGGGAAAGAAGGCCCAGAGGTTCACATTCAAGCGGCTGCGCCAGATTTGTCGCCGGCTGCGAGCGCAACCAAAGAAGAACCGACCGTGGAATTTATTCATCAGTTAGCGCGTGATGGTTTATCCAAGGTCGGACATCATGGGCCAATGACCTCCATGGGCGTGCCAAGACATCTACTACCTCACTGGGATGATATTCAAGTGATGGTGGCGCAAATGGCCACCAAGCCTTTGTTAGAAAATGTGCCCGTTGGTACTGAACTGATTATTGGTCCCAAAGCGAAGAAGCCGCTTAAATTGGACATCTCTTTATTTGTGTCTGATATGAGTTTTGGCTCGCTGTCTGAAGAAGCAAAAGTCTCATTGGCGAAAGGTGCTGAACTCGCAGGGACGGGTATCTGCTCTGGTGAAGGCGGTATGTTGCCCGAAGAGCAAGCGGCGAACTCTCGCTACTTTTATGAATTAGCCAGTGCTCAGTTTGGTTACGATGAAGCTAAGCTCAAAAACGTTCAAGCCTTCCATTTTAAAGGCGGGCAGGGGGCCAAAACCGGAACGGGCGGACACTTACCGGGCGCGAAGAACATAGGCAAAATCGCGGAAGTGCGTGGCATAGAAGCGGGCACGGCTGCGATTTCTCCACCCACCTTTGTCGACTTAAAAACTGTTGAGGATTTCAAAAAGTTCGCCGACCGTGTTCGAGAGGTGACAGGTGGCATCCCGATTGGCTTTAAGTTAAGTGCCAATCACATCGAAGAAGACATTCAGTTCGCGCTTGATGCCAGTGCCGATTACATCATCTTAGATGGGCGTGGTGGCGGTACAGGGGCGGCGCCAGAAATGTTCCGTGACCATATCAGTGTTCCCACTATTCCAGCACTCGCTCGCGCTAGAGCGTATCTCGATAAACAAGGGGTCAGTGACAGAGTCACATTGATCATCACGGGCGGGTTACGCGTGCCGATGGACTTTGTGAAAGCGATGGCGCTTGGTGCTGATGGTGTCGCTATCTCAAACAGTGCGATGCAGTCGATAGGTTGTGTGGCGGCGAGAATGTGTAACACCAATAATTGCCCGGCGGGTATTGCGACTCAAAAGGCCGATTTACGTCAGCGTTTGAATGTCGAGAAAGCATCGAATCAGCTTAAGAACTTCTTCGAAGCCTCGACAGAATTAATGCAAGTGATGGCGAGGGCATGTGGGCATGATCATTTGAATCAATTTAATCCTCATGATTTGGCAACATGGAATCGCGAGATGGCAGAGCTATCGGGCGTTGCTTATTCGGGTATCAGTTCATTAAATAAACTTAAGTAAATAACCTTTCGATAAAGCGCACCTACTGCATTTGTGGGTGTGCTTATTTTTACCTGTGTCATACAGCGCTATACTTAACCTGTCGTAATTATCTGCTTTATCAGCACTTTTAGATTATTTTCTATTTTTTGAAAATATCGCTTTACCTCAAGTTAACTTGAGGTTTTATCATCCTCCCCAATCGAAAAACATAAGCAATCACCTTGTCATTTTTGAGCGTTGTAAGCTTGGAAGACGTCAGTCATTAGGTGATGAAAACGAATCAGGGGTTAGGAATGGAACAACGTCAAATCACCGAGTATTTTTCAAGAATCGGCTTATCTCAGCCAAGCGACACCACAATCGAAAGCCTAAAGGCGATTCATCAACATCAACACAGAAGTATCCCGTTTGAAAACTTTGATGTGATTCAGGGTTTACCGATTCAGCTTTCAGCAGAGGCTCTGCATCAAAAGCTAGTGCTAAATCAGCGAGGCGGTTACTGCCAAGAGTTAAATGGACTGTTGTTGAACGTGCTCACCCATTTGGGCTTTGAAGCCAAAAGCTTGCTTGGCCGTGTTCACCTAGCTGGCGAGCCGACAGGACGCAGCCATCGAGTCACCATGGTGACTATTGATGACAAGCAGTGGTTGGTGGATGCGGGGTTTGGCACCTTTACATCTCGAGCTCCATTGCTGCTAGAAACCGGTCTGGAACAATCTAATGACTTACAAACCTTCCGCTTCGTAGAAGACGAGCTATACGGCTTGCTACTGCAAATTAAGCAGGGCGAAGAGTGGATGAAGGTATACAGCCTAGACATGACTCACGTGTGTGCGAACGATTTAGAGTCGAGCAACTTCTTTACATCTAATAGCCCGAAATCGATTTTTACATCGAACTGTATTGCGGCGCTGCCTATTGAAGATGGGATTGTCACGCTACTCAACCAAACCATCAAAGTGACCAAAAACGGCATTACCGAAGAGTGGTCATTAGAGGACGAGGCGTCTTACTTTGCAGCCCTAAAAACTTACTTTGGGCTAACCCTCAACGTACCTTTTTCACTTTTAAAGAAATGTTTCTAACCAAATTTGAGGATAAATAATGAAAGTATTAGCGATTGGCGCGACCAACAGTACAACATCAATTAACCAACAACTTGCAGCGTACACCGCAGGTTTAGTCGAAGGCGCGCAAGTCGAGGTGCTCGACCTTAATGATTTCGAGATGCCAATTTACAGCGAGAAAAGAGAGCAAGACTCGGGCATTCATCAACACGCTCAACGCTTCTTTGACAAAATCGGAGAATCAGACGCAGTCGTGATCTCCTTTGCGGAATATAACGGTTCATACACTGCGGCCTTTAAAAACGTATTTGATTGGGCATCGCGCATCGATATGAAAGTGTACCAAGGCAAACCTATGGTAATGCTGGCTACCTCTCCGGGCCCTGGTGGTGCGACTTCGGTATTATCTTCTGCGGTTAACTCAGCGCCTTACTTCGATGCCGATGTGAAAGGTTCAATGTCTGTTCCTAGCTTCTACGATAACTTCGATGTGGAGACGGGTGAGATGACCAACCTAGAGATGATCGACAATCTTAAGATGATCATGAAAAAGATCGGTTAAGTGGTTTTAGCGCACTCAGTTCATTCGCTTCATGCAGTGAGCGGGTAGGTCTTAAATGCAGAAGGCAGCCATAACGTCATGGCTGCCTTAGGTGCTGTATTAGTTTGATAACTCAGCGGCGGTATCAACGAAGATACCTTGAATGTCTTTCGCTTCGCGCTCAGTTTGACCGCCGTGCTTTAGAAATGCGGCAATGATGGCTGTTGTTTTTTGCTCTTTTGCACGCTCTAAGAAGTAACGCAATTCTAGCTCTGCGCCCGCTTGCTCATCTTTGATTGAGGTTGCGATGATCTCTTTGTACATCACGATGTCACGTACTTCTAATTGGCTGATCACACCTAGCGTTGCCGCTAAGAAATCTTCAAGCTCTGCTTTTGGCACGAACTGAGTAATGATATTGCGGCTTTCAGCTTGTTGCGCCGTAAAATCGTTACCTAGCAATAGGGCTTGTAGTGCTTTGTTTTTGCCCATGCGTCTTGCAAACTGTACCGCACCTTGACCAACTGTTGGGATGTTTACATGAATTTCTGGTTGTGCGAACGCTGAGTTTTCAGTGCCATAAGCAAGGTCACACGCCATCACAAACTCATTACCGCCCCCACGAGCAACACCATCAACAACAGCGACAGAGACTTGTTTCATCGCTTTGATGTTTTCAATCATGTGGTTGAATTCGATTGAGCCAGCCTGTCCACCTTGAGTGCCGTTGATCACATTAAGATCTAAATGAGCTAGGAAGAACTCAGCATGCAGTGATTTGAATACCACCACTTTAGTATCGCGGTCATCTTTTAGCGAAAGAACAAACTCATTGATTTCATTAATTAAATCAAAAGTTAATACGTTCACTGGTGGATTGTTGATTGATACCGTAGCGATACCATTTTGATTAGTAATAGATAGTAGTGTCATCTTTGTTTCCTCTAATTATTTGGGACTGAATGTTGTCTCCGTTATGTGCAGCTACTATAGATTTGTAATAAGATGAGAAAAATAGTCATATTGGCACTTAATTGGTGCTTTAAATGCAACAAAGGTCGTTATGGATACATCAAGTCGTTTATTATTGTTGCTGGAAGTGGTTGAGTTAGGCTCATTCGTTAAAGTTGCGGAGCAGAGGAACGTTGACCGTTCTGTTATCTCTAAACAGATCAGTCGTCTTGAAGAAGAGCTCGATGTTCGACTGTTGAACAGAACCACTCGCTCTTTGTCGCTCACGGCAGCAGGCAACGAGATGGTCAACCAAGCTCATCAATTGCGAGCCTTGCTCAATGACACACAACGCTTGGCACAGAACTACCATTCCGAGCCTAGAGGCCTGTTAAGAATTACGAGCTCTACCATGTTTGGCAGGCAATATGTTCAGCAGGCAATATCAGTGTTTCAGAAACAGTATCCGGATGTGGATTTTGAACTGAGACTCGAAGATCGCATCGTTGATATGGTCAAAGAAGGTTTTGATATTGGTTTTCGTATTGGCAAGCCTAAAAACTCTAGCTTAATCAGTCGCAAGATAGCGAGAAGCCGACTCTTGATTGTCGCGTCCCCTGCATTCATCGAGAGACATGGGGCAATTGACACTATCGAAAAGCTCGAGTCATTGCCTGCTACCATCTATGCCGCACCGGGCTTGGTGATCGACAAATTTTCCTACAGCGATGATAAGGGAAATACACAGCATTTTCAGCTCAACGCGACCTATAAGGTGAATGATGTGGAGATGATTCCGAAGAGCGCGCTAACAGGCAATACCTTAGCGGTGGTCACGGCACAAATGATTACTGATGAAATATCAAAGGGCGAGTTAGTGCCTATCATGACGCATTTGGCATTGGATGATTTTGGTACCTTTTATGCGGTTTATCCTCATCGAGACGCGCCGATAAAAACCAAGCTGTTCATCGATACATTGAAATCGATAGTCGGGGAAGAACAGCCAATTTGGGAGCTTGGTATTGCGGGCTTTGATGAGATGTATGGTAATCATACCGCGAAGACATAATCGATTATTGTAGATATCAGTTATCAATCCTCGGTGAGAGATTTACCTAAATTCAGATCTAGACCTAAAGTTAAAGTGAACTCTGCTGTTTTATATGCTGAGCTTTGTATAGTGCTCTTAAGTGTATTGGATATTCGAAAAGGGAAGTAACAACATGAAAAACATCGTGTATTTAACGATTGGTCAACTCTCGGAGCGCAGTGGCGTAGCACCTTCAGCGCTGCGTTTTTACGAAACCAAAGGGCTAATTGCTTCTATTCGAACCAATGGTAATCAGCGCCGTTATCAATCTGCGATGCTGCGTCGAATTGCGCTGATTCAAGTCGCCCAGTCAATAGGGTTTACGCTTGAAGAGATCACTGAAGAGCTGTCTAGTTTGCCGATGAACCACACTGCAACCAAGCGTGATTGGGAGCGAGTGGCGAAGAAATGGCAAGGACAACTCGACAGCAAGATGGCACAGATCCGTTCACTACAAGAAAACCTAACCGGTTGTATCGGCTGCGGCTGTTTGAGCATGCAGAAATGCCACCTATTAAACCCTGAAGACATCCTGCATGACCAAGGGCAGGGCGCTCAGCGCATTGTTGATTAGCCTAGATTAAAACCTTAGCTTAAAGCTGATCGAATCCAATACATTCAATACCATTGTCAGAGAGCCACTGTCGTAAGGCCGGGTTCGTCAATAAGGCGTGTTCTTCCACTCGCTTAGTAAGATAGCTAGACAGTGATCTCAGTTCGTCACTGGCAAAAAGCGCGGGATGGCACATTAACTCGACTGTGCCGTTAGGCATCATGGACTGGTGGCTCAACAGCAAATCTTGCAAACCGGTTAGTGAAACCCCGTCATCAAAAAATCGTATATCAAACGCATCTGGCGTTGGTACTAAAAGTGAATCTTGCCCGCTCACAATATTGTCGATTCGTCTCACGGGCAGGCCGATGTTATTGGCAGATCGAGCAAACGCAGCTTTAAGAGGTTGAAAGACGCCGCCGAAGTGATGACTATCGATATGATTAATCTTTAAACCCGCATCGATAGCAGCTTGGTATTGTGCGTTGAGTTCGAGTATTACTTCATCTTCATTCACATCTGATTTATCGAACAGGGTCACGTTGCTAAAGAAGTTGCCGTGTTCGTCGACCAAGCTCGGAACCAGCTCTGGCGACGTCAGTGGTTTCCCAGCGGTGACCGTAAAATGCAGCCCCACTTCAGGAACCAGACCCTTGTGGTACAGTTCGATGGCATGTTGTGTGCCTGGTTGGTTCATCATGATGGTGGTGGATTTGACCATACCCGCTTTAAAGCAGTCGATGATGCCAAGGTTCACGCTTTCTGTGAGGCCGAAATCATCGGCGTTTAGTATCAGTTTCATGGTTAGACTCTTTTGGCTATGTTGGACTAAGCGACTTAGATTAGCCCAGCGTAAACTGAGCTAATATGGGCTGGGTTATTGCTCACTTTGAGCGAGTCGGTGAGCAAATGCAGGCATGTCACGAATCGTTTATAGTAAAGCCTCATCGATGTGTGAGCCACTATCGACGATTGGGTTAGGTTGCAATTATGACCGAATAGCGTGCCTAGACAAACACGAATTATAGGTCTAGTTTAGGTGGTTCTTTCACTATAAGAAGAGGTTAGTTATGTTCAGCCATGTTTTTCTTGGAACCGAAGATATTGAACGCGCGAAGTCTTTCTATGACCCAATCATGAAGGTGCTTGGTTACAGCGAAGGTTCTGTTGACCCTAAAGGTCGCTGCATTTACGTGAGCCAAACTGGTGTATTAGGTTTAACCAAACCGATTGATGGTCAGCCAGCAACGCACGGCAATGGTATGACGATCGGCTTCCTAGCATCTTCCCCTGAGCTAGTGGACGAATGGTATCGTGTTGGCGTAGAAAATGGTGGCACGAGCATTGAAAATGGCCCGGGAGCGAGAGGTTCTGACGAGCGTCGACTTTACATGGCTTATTTGCGAGATCCTGATGGAAACAAGATCTGTGCAACTCACTTTATGCCTTAGCTCTCCTTAATCCTCAGTTCACGTTATGCCTCAGTTCGGTTTAAGGCATAGTTTATTTTATGCCACAGTGGCGTATAATTAAGTCATCTCGGTTGTTCAGTGCGAACGAACCATTGCAAAGGATTGTCTAGATGACACCAAACGAACTGTTTTATGAGAGCTTTGAGCGTTGCAGAATCGACCAAGAATTCCTAGAAACATTCTTGGCTGATTTCTGTGAGCATAACCCTAGGTTTTCAGAGCGTTTTGAAAACATAGGACTAGAGCAACAAACTAAGATGCTCAAGGCCTCAATCATCCTGATTTATAACTCTTCTGGTTTACCCAGTGTGCGGAGCTCTGTAAAAAGGCTTGGTAAGCAACACAAAGATCTCGGGATGGACATTTCTGAACAAGAGCTCAACGAGTGGTTTCACTCATTACTGAATACCGTCAAGAAATACGACCCACACTATAATGATCAAGTTGAACAAGCGTGGGCGCAGACTCTCGATGCTGGTCTAACGATCATGAAGAAAGAGTGTGTCGTTAAATAAGCCCTGTTTAGCACAAGGCTTACTTATCTTAATGGTATTATAACGCTTAAAAGGTTAAGCCAGCTTGTATACCCAGAACCGATTCAGGAAGGTTCCGACCAGTAGTCCCACCAAATTCATACCAGTCAAAGCTCGCTCGAGTGACAAATTTTGAATGACCAAATACCGGTTTTAATGACTTGTATTCAGCCCCTATACCGTAGGTTAGACCTAGGTCATCATGTGATCCTTTGTGAACGTCATAACTATTATTAGAGCTGAACACCAATTTGGTATTTGAGTATGTGTAGAGAGCCCCCGCTTTACCGTAAATAGAGAAGTTTTCGTTGAAGCTGTGCTTATACATAGGTGCTAATGAAACGATCAAAGAATCAAACTCTTCTTCTGTACGTCGCCAAGTATCGTCGTAAGATTGAGTATGTTTATTATCTGTACTGATAACCAGTAATGTCGATTCAATATACCAGTTACTTTGTACAATCTGGCTACCTAGTGTGAACTGAGCGCCAATGTCGCCGCTATCCACACCTGCACCACCCAATACATACATTTCATTGGATGCAAAAGCTGAGTTAGTTGTCATAGCGGCAATCGCTATAAGCACCGCTAAGCGTAGTTTTTTCATATTATTCTCCGAAGTTTGTATATTTCGGGAGAGGATTTTAACGACATTTTAAAAATAAAAAACACTGTTCGAATGCTGTGTGAGATATTCAATAAAGATTAAATTAATCAAAATCTGAAGACCGGTTTTCTAGTTCAAAAAAGATATTTTTTTAGATCTGTGACTGGTACGTTGGTGAGTCTTTGTGTTTGATTTATAGGTGTTTTTCTTTTTTTAATGGAGTGGTTCACATTCGTTGGAGTGAGTTCCAGCGATTGAGTTATCGCCGGAGCTTAGATCATGTGGAGGCAACATTTTAATAAGTATTAAACGTCTCATGTGAAACCTAGCGTGATAGCTTCATCAATCACCCGCTAAGGTTGGATCAAAAGTGAGCAGCCCACCCCACTAAGAAACCTTGTGTCGCTGTATCGTATTCATAAGTGCCTTTGTTTTCGTAATCAACCCAAGTGGATTTGTACGCGATATTTAAATCTGACCAGTCGTTGATTTGATAGCGAACCCCGGTAAGTAATGAACTGGTGAAGTTGGTATCGCTGCCAAGCCCGACGTCTAGGCTGGTGTGTACGGTCCAATTTTTGTTGAGTGCTTTGGTCCATCGAACACCGATAAGATAATCGATCCAATCTTCGTCTAACGATTTAGTTATGTCTGTAACGCCTCCAGGTTTATAGAGTCTCGTATCTATGTCGTTGTCCCACCAACGTATTCCTGCCATATAATCAATATTGCCAAGATCGTATTGATAGCGTTTGAAACCTTTAACCTCCAGAACACCTTGTCTAATATCAATACTGCCTTTAAGAATATCGTTACTCGCGCCTTGAACCAAGCCAGCTGAACCACTCAATTTCATGTAGCTGTAGTCTACATAGTAACCCCATTGATTGTCGTAAACGCCTTCCAACCGCAACATTGCACCCATATCGATATTATCCATGATGAATTCAGGATCAACATCTACATCAGTAGGCGGCAATCCACCGATAGTGCTGTTACCTCGAATATTCAGAGCTTGAGCATAGATCTCAATGCTGTGCTGCCATTTTTTCATGCTCGTTTCTGAGCTTGCTTCTTGAGCAATAACGGTTGAACTGACAACTAACATTGGTGTGATCAGGTAATGCCATTTAACCATATTGATATCCTTATCCGGTTTGAAGAACACATACTATAAATGTATGTATTCATTATCCATTTTTCATATATGCAACTTGTATATCTCTGATTGTAGACTATGTTTTTTCTAAAGAGCCAAATTTTGAGAGTAAGGATATGAAGCCACAAAGTATTTTCTTGTTAGTCGCGGTTCTGGGTTTAACACCCATTGCATTGTCGTACGGCTTTGCACCGGCTATTTCTATGAATTACCTTTTCGGGATCGATGCGAGTCCGATTAACGTGACACATATATTTCGCGCTGTGATGGGGCTTTATTTGGCGTTGGCTCTGTTTTGGATCGGTGGCGCATTGATCAAAAAGTATCGACTGCCAGCGCTTTATAGTTTGGTGGTTTTCATGTTGGGTTTGGCTGCCGGACGAGTCATCAGCTTGGTATTGGATGGCATGCCGCATTGGCTACTTTTCGTCTATCTGATCTTGGAGCTGGGCTTTGGTTTAGTCGGTTTAAAAATGGTTCATAACGAGCAATCTGAAACAGTATAAGGACATTTTATGAAAAGGATTTTCCATCTTCTTATCCTGAGTGTGCTGAGTAGCTTTTCGCTATCAGCATGGTCAGCTCAAGAGCAGCCAAATATCTTTGTTATCTTCACTGATGATGTGGGGATCTCAAACCTGAGTGCCTATCACAATGGCGTGATGAGCAGCGAAACACCAAATATCGACAGCATTGCCGAAAAAGGCATGCTACTTACCGACTACTACGCTCAGCCATCGTGTACCGCGGGTCGTTCCGCCTTCTTAACTGGGCAATTACCAGTACGAACGGGCATGCACTCTGTTGGATTACCGGGTGGCTCTGTGGGTTTGAGTGCGGATACCCCAACGCTTCCAGAAATGCTCAAGAGCATGGGCTATGTGACGGGGCAGTTTGGTAAAAACCATTTAGGCGACCGAGATGAATTCCTTCCGACAATGCACGGTTTTGATGAGTATTGGGGCTGGTTGTATCACTTGAATGCGATGGAATACACCGAAGACCCGGATTGGCCAAAAGACGGTTCGTTAGATGCCTTTGCACCTCGTAACGTGATCTATTCAAGAGCGGATGGTAAGGGCGGACAAACCATCGAGGATGATGGTGCGCTGTCGATTGAGCGTATGCGTACACTGGATGATGAAGTCAACAAACACGCTATCAACTTTATCGAAAGGGCGGTTGAAGCGGAGAAGCCATTCTTTACTTGGTATTGCCCATCACGAGGTCACGTTTGGACGCACCTTTCGGAAGAGTATGAAGCCATGCTTGGCCAGAACGGGTGGGGACTGCAAGAAGTGGTGATGAAAGATCTCGATGATCACGTTGGTGAGATGCTTGCCAAAATGGAAGAACTCGGCATTGCAGATAACACCATCATCATTTTCACGGCCGATAATGGTCCTGAAATCATGACATGGCCAGATGGCGGTATGACACCGTTCCATGGCGAAAAAGGCACAACATGGGAAGGTGGTGTTCGTGCGCCTGCATTGGTGAGTTGGCCGGGTAAAATCCCTGCTGGCAGTGTCGGCAATGGCATCTTTGACGGTATGGATTGGTTACCAACACTGATTGCAGCGGCGGGTGGCCCAACAGATCTGAAAGAGAAAATGTTGAAAGGTCATGATGGTTTTAAAGCACATCTCGATGGTTACAACCAAGTCGATATGTTGACGGAAAAAGGCGAGTCGAATCGTAAAGAGATTTACTACTACGAACGAGACAAGCTACAAGCCGTTCGAGTTGGAGATTGGAAAGCGCACTTCGTGGTTCAGAATCACGGTTGGAGTGGTCCTAAAGAAGAGCTTAATGCACCACTACTGTTTAACTTGCGTCGTGACCCTTACGAACGAGCAGCTGAAGAATCTGGAATGTATTTGAAGTGGATGGGACAGAAGATGTGGGCGTTTGGCCCTGCCCAAGCCGCTATTCAGCAACACTTAGCAACCTTCGAAGAGTGGCCGCCAGTAACACCTGAATCTCCGGCTGAGAAAACCGGTGGTGTGGGGAATTAGTTAAATATCATAAAAAATCCCGCTCTGTGTGAGCGGGATTTTTATTGGAATGCGTCTAAAACTTGGCTCTATTTTAGCGTTGTTTTTCGCTCTATGAACTTCACTGGCACCATCAATTTAACCAAGCTGGTGTCTTGCTCTTGAATCTGGCTAACGACAATTTTCACTGACTCGCGGGCAAGGCGTCTGAAATCTTGCTTGAAGGTGGTGAGTTGGTAGTTCAGCCACTGAGTTTGTGGAATATCATCAAAACCAATCACTTGCAGATCTTCAGGGATACGTAGATTGAACTCTAAACGCGCTACATCCATAACCGCCATCGCGAGGTTATCTGTCGCACAGAAAATCGCTTGTGGTTGTTCTGGCTCAGAAAACAGAGCGCGAATCGTATCCAGTGAATCAAGGTAGTCATAATCCGCTTCAATAACACGAGCTTGCTTGCCTGTTAGGTCTTCGAACTCTGAACAAAATCCCGCTTCACGTTCGCCATTGGTGTAAGTCGGTACGTTACCTGTCAGGTAAACCGCGGACTTTGTTCCAACGCTATGTAAATGCTGAGCAGCAACTTGGCCTGCTGCATAGTTATCGCTCACCACATGGCTGCTCTTAGTGCCTTCAACTACACGAGCATACTGAACAATAGGGATGTCGAACTCTTCACACTCTTCATAAAGCGACTTATTGAACGTCGCAGAAGCGGCAATCACACCATCAACTCGATACTGGAAGATGTTAGGAATCGAGTGGTTGTCATTGCCATCGACTTGCCACGGAATAAGCACCGCAGAATAGCCCTGTTTTTGTAACTCAGTAGAGATGAGCTGCAGGGTCTTCATGTGAATGGGGTAATCAGCATCGGGGAAGACCAAACCAATCAATTTAGACTCGTTGGTGGTTAGGCTTCGAGCAAAGGCATTCGGTCGATAGTTGAGTGCTTTCGCAGCTTCAAATACTTTCTGCTTGGTCTTTTCTGATACCGAACTGCCCGGAACAAATACACGAGAAACGGTAGATTGAGAAACGCCAGCGAGCTTAGCGACATCTTTTGAAGTAACGGTTGGCTTTGACGCCGTGGAGTGTTTTGGTGAGTTCATAGACCATGCTTTTAAGCCAATTTAACGGCCTACAGAGTATCATAGATAGGTACGTATTCAAAAAAGCAATGCATGAGAATGTTCTGAAAGATAAGGGCTAATTGAGATTGTTGGGTATTACCTTGGGTATGACCCAAAAGAAAGCTCTACGTACATGCATAAGCATATTGTAGAGCTTTAGTTGGACAGTGTTGTTCAATACTTTTTACTTATCTAACGCCTCATTCAGTCATTAGAAGTAGTAACGAATACCTGCAGCGAATTGGTCATCGCTGTTTTCGTAACGGTTACCCACCGACTTGTCGTTGCCGTTGTCGAATTGGTATTCAGTCCACACTAAGAACTTATTTTTCTTAAAGTGGTACTCAAGACCAGGGATGATCAGTTGACGCTCGTAGCCGTTAGCGTTGTCGTCTGTATCCGTTAAGTAGTTAACGTTAAAGGTTGGACGCAGACCGTTTTCAAAGTGGTAGTACGTGAAGAATTCAGCACCACGGTGGTCGTAGAATTCAGCTTGGCTGGTGGTTTCCCAGTTTGAGCCTTGGCTGTAGGTGAAACCAACAAATAGGCCATCATTGGTGTAGTTCACACCCAACAAACCGATGCGCTGTGTATCGCCGTCTTTGATGTTTTGCACGCCGGCATCAACATCATCAAACTCATTCTGGTGGTAAGCCAAACCAATGGTTAAGCCATCCATCACAGTGTAAAGCGTTGATGCACCCATACCGTTCTTCAGCGTTGCGGTTAAACCGTCAGCTAGGCCAACATCTTCACGAGTGGTTTGGTAAGTGAAGCCGTATTTCCAGTTGTCATTGATGTTGTTGCGGTAGGTGATTGAGTTCTCGGCACGGCCTGTACCAGAAGCAATACCCCAGTCAGATAGGTTGTAGTAGCCAGAGCCACGTGAACCAAATACGCGACCCATATCGGTAAACCAAGCCACATCGTAGAAGGTCGACCATTGCTTAGTACCCGCAGCAATCTTGCCGTATTTTTCGTGCTCCACGCCAGCGTATAGAAGTCGGTCGTAAATATTGTCGCCGTTAGCACCTGAGTTGTAACCCCATTCGGCATGGCCAAAGCCAGTCCAGTCGTTGTCTAGTCCCATTTGACCTTTAAGGCCGAAACGAGAACTACCGCTGTTCCATTCGCCATTATGGTCGCCACCTTTGTCTTGGTAACGAACGTCAAAACGGCCATCTAAAGTCAGGCTGTCGCCCGCGTCATTGGTAAAAGTGTGTGCAGCAAAAGCAGAACCCGAAGTAAGTGCTGTCAGGATCACTGCTGAAAGAATCGACTTTTTCATTGTTATTCTCTTTATTCAGGCCGTAGAAAGCCGCCGTGCTTTCAAGCCCGTTATATAGGTAATGGTTTGGCAGGGTGTGCCCATCCGTTAGGCACAAGTTGGTTATCTTGGGTGGAGCAAGTTGCCGAGGGCGAGAAGGAGCCCTCGGCAGTCATGTTTATCTAGTGTAGGTATGGACTAGATAGACAATAGGACACAGTTACAGCGTTGGGTTCATGATGGTTGAAGTGCGTTCGAAAACGTCTAGACCTTGCTGTTGTAGCCAGTAAGGAAGGTCGATAAGAACCCAGTTCTCAGACAGTTTGTCACCGTCACGGTAGTAAACGTCAACCACTTGCATGTTTGCGCGTACTTCGCCGCCAGTCATACCTAGGAAGCCACCTGTTGGTGTGTTTGATAGGTTTGGCCAACCGAAGAAACAAGAGAAGTTACCTTCAGCGAAACGACAAACGTGGCCGTTGAACTTCTTGTCTTTCAGGTTGTTACGGAAAGGAAGTTGGTGCTGCTGTTGGTAGCGAGGAATTGTGTAAGACGCGCCGATACCACATGGGCCGTACCAAATCATGTCTTTTGACCAGCTTTTCGCTAGTACTTCTGGTGGGCAACCCATCGCGCCGCTGTCGTTTAGAGCTGAAAGGTCATCAACCATTTTATTTACTAGCGCTAGTGTTGCAACGCCTTCTTCTGGATCTGCATCTTCAAACAACAGGCCATCGTGGTTACGTGGGCCAGGGTAAACGAAGTGCTTACCTGTTGATGGTGGAAGTGGGTAGCAACCCGCTTGATCCATCATGCCTAGAAGGTCTAGGAACAAGCCTGTCTTAGTGATTTTGCCATCAACAACACAGTTAAATTCTGCGTAGCGAACGTTCATAATCTTGCCAGTAGGGCGCATGCCTAGGTATTCAGCGTCGAATAGACCCATGAAGTGACCCATGCTCATTACCCAAATCTCATCTGGGTTAACTTCGTTGTTACCACCGATGAAGATGTCTTGACGACGCTGCATGCGAGTCATCGACTTCATCATTGGCGCCCAGAATACGTCAGCTGCTGCTTGTGCGCCTTCTTGCTCACGGAATGGGTAAACACCGCGCCACAAATAATCTTCAGAAGTGTGTGCTTTTAAAACTTCAGCAACGTTCTCGTGAGTTGCGTTTTCCATTGCATCGAAGTATTCACGAACAATGCGTTTAGCTTCTTGATATTTAGACATAATAATTTCTCTTTGTGTTGTCGAGTCAACATTCGGAACAGGACTCGATTTGGATTTTGTTACCGGCTGACTACTCAGCCGGATTGATGTTTATTTCGTGTCTTTAGAGGCGTTCAACTTTTTGAGTTTTCAACTAAAGGGGATTAAGCTTTTGCTGTTTCCGCTTTTTTGCTCTTGTCGAAGATGCCGCCTTTCAATGTTTCTGGTAGTGATAGCCACAGTAGACCAGCCACAATCCATACGATTGGTGAACCCCACATTGCTGTCGCAAGGTCGCTGCGCTCTTGAATGAATACCAACACCATTGGTGCCCACATGCCGATGATACGACCGCCGTGGAATAGAGCTGCACCGAAGCTACGTAGGTGAGCTGGGAACAATTCTGAGAAGTAACCACCCCATACCGCAGAAGCAGACAGACCGAAGTTGTAGATAAGACCTAGGATAGCCAGCATGTTTAGGCTGCCGATCATCACATCGCTTGGTGCGACAAAGAATACTGAAGCCATAACACCCGCAAGGATGAAGCCAAACGCGTTCACTTTACGGCCGTATTTATCGGCGATTGCACCCCATACCCAAGCACCGAATAGAGAACCGAATGCCGAGATAGAGAAGATGATGCCGATGGTCGCACCGTCGAATTGGCGAACATCTTTTAGGTACGTTGTCACGAAGCCAGAGAAGAATTGGTAGCCGTAGAAGTTAAGGCCAGCCAGTAATAGACAAGTGATCGTTAGCTTGCGGTAAGGCGCGCTTAGCATTTCACCCCAAGAACCTTTCTTCGCTGGTGCGTTAGATGCTTCAGCCGCGGCTTGATCTTCTTCACCGTAGGCGATCACTTTCTTGTCGCTAGGCAGGATGAAGATCATCAGTGCAGCAGCAACTAGAGGAGGAATACCACCCACCCACATTAGGCTCTGCCAAGGTGCGTCGATGCTAGAAATGAATGCTGCGTACGCACCCATTGCCATTAGTGCAACAGAAAACATAGAAGAAGCGAATGCCGTTAACTTACCGCGCACGGTTGGTGTGAATAGGCCGATCATCAGGCTTACTGCTACTGTGAAGTAACCACCCAAAGAGATACCGATGATGAAACGCATCGCTGCCCACATCGCGTAGTCGGTAAACATCATGTTGATGATGGTTGCACCACCGTTTAGTGCAGTGATGACAATAAGAGTCGATTTCTTACCAAAGTTTGATGCCACCCATGCACAGCTTAGGGCACCAATAAGTGCGCCAACCGACTGCCATGTATAGAACTGAGCGGTATCCGCCAAGTTAATACCATCATACGCATCAACGATGTATGGGCGTACGTAGTCAATAATTACAAAGTTATAACAATAGAAAAAGTAGCCGACTAGAATTGCAAGATAAGCAGCTACCCTTTGAATCATAGGAACTTCGCTCATGTGTTTTTTAGTAGTCATGACCGATAAACCTTTATTTTATATAGGGTGGTTTTAGTTTTGATTATTGTGCAGTGGTTGTTGATATTCACCACACCGTCTTCGTTTCGGGAGAGATGATAGAGTTTTTGTGGTTATTAGATCCGTGATCAAAGTCAATTTTAAAATGAGTGCGTACCCATTTTGTGTATTTTAGTGATCTGGATCCCGTTAGATCGTGTGTTTGGGCTTTTTGGGGTGTTTTGAGCGTTTATTCGTCTATATTAGTGACAATACTCACACTTACTGTGGGTTTTTGAGGGAAAATATCCAATTTTGAGTAATATTGGCGGCGAATGATTAGAAGAATACAATAAACGGAATCTAAAAATGGTTACGTACTCAAGTTTTGTGGTTATTGCTCTTTATGTGCTAACTACATTGTTTATCAGCTACTTAGTGAATAGGCGCTATAGCGTTGGTGGCGACTTTTCGACTGGTGGAAAACAATTTGGTTGGTTTACGGCGGGTGTGTCGATTCTTGCAACCTACATCAGTGCGATGACGTTCGTGGGTATGCCGGGCTGGGTTTATAGCTCTGGCATGGAAGCAATGAGTGTTCATCTGAATTACCCAATAGTGATCTTTTTCGCTGTGGTTTTCTTTGTTCCAGTGTTTTACAAACTTGGCCTGACCTCGATTTACGAATACTTAGAGCACCGCTTTGGCGTTGTTGCTCGCACGATCAATTCCATCGTGTTCATTGTGGTTCAGTGTATTTCGGCAGGGGTGATTTTGTATGCGGTGGCATTGATCTTGGTGCAAGTGCTACCGGTGAGTATCTCCGAGGCGATCATCTACATCAGTTTATTTACCGCTTTGTATACCTATGCGGGGGGAATCTCAACCGTCATATGGACAGACATGTTGCAGTCGGCAGTATTGATTATTGGCAGCATTGCGATCTTTGGTTTATTGCTGATGAAGATCGATGCGGGGGAGGTGTTGTCTCCTGAGCATCTGAATATCATTAACCTCGATTTTGATCTTGGTGTCGATACCACATTGTGGGCGGGTGTTGTGGCGGTGAGCTTTTTACACCTGAGCGTTTATGGCACTAACCAACTGATTATCCAAAGAACACTGGCGACAAAAAACGTTCAGACAGCGCAAAAATCCATGCTGCTTTGTGGTTACGGCGCGTTCTTCATCTATCTGTTTTTTGCTGTGATGGGTGTATTGCTAAGTGTCTTTTATCAAGACACCAGCTTTGAGAACAGCAATGAAGTGATTCTCGATTTCGTGTTTAACCATACTAACCCAATCATTGTTGGGCTTGTGATTTCTGCATTGTCGGCTGCGGCGATGTCGACACTGGATTCCACTTATAACTCTATGGCGACGGTCGCAACGTTCGATTTCTATAAGCGCTTCTTCCGTAAATCAGCCTCCGATGCGCATTATGAATCGGTGGCAAGAAAAATGAGCCTCGTTGCTGCCGCTTCGGTTGTTGTGCCTGCTTTACTGGCGGTCTCTAACGAGTCTGTACTCAAAACTATTGCCAGCCTAACTTCAATTTTTGTTGGTATTCGCCTTGGCTCTTTCATCCTTGGGTTGTTCTTTAAGCAAGCGAATGAAAAAGGCGTTATTGCGGGCAGCATCGGCAGTGTCGCAGTGGTATTTATTGCCAAATACAGCGGCATCTCTTGGCCTTGGTTTGCCTTAATTGGCACGGTGGTTTTCTTAGTTTTAGGTGTTGTTGTGAGCCGTTTCTGGGGAGAGGTGACACAGCAGCAAAACGAATTTATCGCCAAGCAAAAGCACTTGTTCGCTAAGCCTACCGCGAGTCACTACGGCTTGTTGGTTTTTGCGGTAGTGACGATCGCTGCTTGTACTGTTATCCCTGATTGGCTTTATGCCGCTCTTTCTTAATTGACCGATTCTTTACTGGTATATCTATGTTATCGATCTTTGATATCTACAAAATTGGTGTGGGGCCATCGAGCTCACACACTAACGGCCCAATGATTGCGGGTTTCCATTTCACTCAATTAGTCGCAGACAGAATCACAGAGGTGGTGCGTGTTCAGGTCGATCTTTATGGTTCGTTATCGTTAACCGGAATAGGTCACCACACCGATAGAGCAACCATCTTGGGTTTGCTTGGCAATAAGCCAGACACGATTAAGATCACCAGTGCTAATGAAGCGATGCGCCGCGCTATCGACAGTGGTGAAATGCAATTGAGTGGCAGCCACGCGATTGGCTTTAACTACCAAACCGACATGCTTTTTCACGAAGACAATCTGCCTCTGCATGAAAACGGCATGATGATTACCGCGTTTGATCAAGCTGGAAAGGTAATTGTCGATGAAACCTACTACTCGATTGGTGGTGGTTTTATCGCAACTGCAGATGAGCTGCAAAACGGTACTAAAACTGAATCGGTAGAGGTGACTTATCCTTTCAAGAATGCCGATGAAATGCTGAAACAAGCAGAAGACAACGGCATGAGCCTAGGTGGAATGATTCTGAAAAATGAGTCGGCCTTCCAAGATGCAGATGCTATTGCGGAAAAGGCAGACCAGATCTGGCGTGTGATGTCGCGTTGTATGGAACGTGGCTTTGAGACTGAAGGTATTCTTGATGGCGGTTTGAACGTCACTCGCCGTGCGCCAAACCTATTGAAAAAGCTAGAAGCGAATGCAGCCGTTGAAAACGATCCAATGGAAATTATGGATTGGATTAACTTGTTTGCCTTTGCCGTTAGTGAAGAAAACGCGGCTGGTGGCCAAGTGGTGACGTCACCAACTAATGGTGCCGCGGGCGTGATTCCTGCGGTACTGATGTATTACCATCGCTTCATTAAAGAGTTGGATACCAAGCAACTCAAAGACTTCTTAGCGGTATCGGGTGCGATTGGTATTTTGTACAAAACCAACGCTTCGATTTCAGGTGCTGAAGTTGGGTGCCAAGGTGAAGTGGGCGTTTCATCTTCTATGGCGGCTGCGGGTTTGACTGCGCTGCGCGGTGGCAGTAACGAGCAGATTTGTATTGCCGCAGAGATTGCGATGGAACACTCACTCGGTATGACGTGTGATCCAATTGGTGGCTTAGTACAAGTACCGTGTATTGAACGAAATGCGATGGGTGCGATGAAGGCGATTAATGCGTCTCGCATGGCATTGAAGCGCAATAGTAAATCTTTGATCTCGTTGGATAAGGTCATCGCGACCATGTACCAAACGGGTAAAGATATGAATAAGAAATATCGTGAAACGTCTCTCGGAGGCTTAGCGCTGATTCATTTAGCTCACCCTTGTGAATAGAAAGCGAAAATAACGATATTCGTTTCAAACAAAGCCCAGCCCCTGAGTTTTAGAAACCTAGGGAGCTGGGCTTTTGTTTTGCTGAAAGAAAAGGGCTGTCAGGAGAAGTGAACTAGTCTTCAAGAGGGAGTTGATAGCTGTTTTTCAGTTCTTTTACTGAGATGTTGGATTGAATCGCACTCACGCCTTTCACTCGTCGAATCGAGCTAATACGCTCGAAGTACTCTTCCAAATCCTTTGCTAACACTTGCACCATGTAGTCGGCACCGCCTGCAATACAGTGACACATCGGAATCCAATCGGTAACGGCAACAAACTCTTCGAATGGTTCTGTGTTTTCAACTTCGTGGTTGCCTAGTGTCACTAAGGTAAAACCTGCTACATGAAAGCCTAATTTCTTGCGATTGAGCTTGGCGGCATAACCGTCGATATAGCCTGTCTCTTCCATGCGTTTCCAACGGCGCCAACATGGGGTTTCGCTGAGGTTTACCTTCTCGGCGAGTTTACTGTTACTCATGCGACCGTCTTGTTGGATATGTCCTAAGATGGCGATATCTGTGTCATCTAACACTTCTTTGGTGGATTCTTTCTGTTTCATGGTTATTTTAGAAAAATCTTGCTCAAATTTGCATTAATATTAGCCTATATAGCAATTTAATTCCTAGTCGAATCTGTAAACTCTCTCCCTATCAATACTTTACTTATTAGGAGTGAGAGGAAATGAGCTCTCAATTAATGCTGGCGTTCTTGCTATTTTCAACATCGATTGCAATTACACCTGGGGCAGGGAATATCGCATTACTTGGGATTTCAAGTCGTTATGGGTTTGCTGCAACTTTGCCTTTTATCTCTGGGAACGCTTTTGGCATCATCATCGTACTGGCAGGATCCAGTGTCGGCTTGGTGAGCCTATTCACTCTTTACCCAGAGCTATACAACATTTTGAAGTACGTGGGCGCGGCTTATTTGCTGTTCATGGCGTGGTCGATTGCCAATATGCAAATCGAAGAGAGTACCACCGATAACCGTTCGGGCTTTGTGTCGGGTGTGTTGGTTCAGGTGTTAAACCCTAAAGGTTGGATTGCTTCGTTAACTGTGTTTTCTCAGTTCATCACTCCGAACGCAGACTATCTGATTCAAGTGGTGACCATTATTGCTGGCATGGTGATCACGGGCGTACCGTGCATGTTGGTGTGGGCGTATTGCGGTACGATGCTTAAAAAGCTGCTTCAATCACCAAAACAGATGATGGTGGTAAACCGTTGTTTGGGCGGAAGTCTCGCACTAGTGGTTGCCTTTATGCTTTATCAACCCGCATAAAGCGTCGCTACAAATAAAAAAACCACTCCTAAATCCATAGGAGTGGTGTCTAAAAATCGACTAAGTAGTTAACAATAATTAGTAAGTTACTAATAACTCGTAAGTTAACAAGAACGTTTTAAGGAATGTTTGCTTAAAAGATTAAGCGGTTTCAGCCTCTTTAACCGGAGCTGAGTTACGGATTAGGTGGTCAAACGCACCTAAACTTGCTTTCGCACCTTCACCCATCGCAATGATGATCTGTTTGTAAGGCACTGTGGTCACATCGCCTGCCGCAAATACACCTTTCATTGATGTTGCGCCATGAGCGTTAATCTCAATCTCACCGCGTGGTGATAGTTCTACCTTCGTTCCCTTCAACCATTCGCTGTTTGGCATTAGGCCGATTTGAACAAAGATACCCGCGAGTTCGATCTGTTTCAGTTCGTCAGTGTTGCGGTCTTTGTATTCCAGACCGGTTACGCGATTTCCATCACCCAATACTTGTGTGGTTTGAGCCATCTTGATGATTTCGATGTTTGGCGTCGCGTTCGCTTTGTCGATAAGTACTTGGTCAGCGCGCAGTGTGTCTGCGAATTCAAGTACGGTTACGTGTTCCACGATACCCGCTAGGTCGATAGCGGCTTCAATACCTGAGTTACCACCGCCGATAACCGCTGTTTTCTTGCCTTTGAACAACGGACCGTCACAGTGTGGGCAGTAAGCAACGCCTTTGTTGCGGTACTCTTGTTCACCCGGAACGTTCATTTCACGCCAGCGTGCACCTGTACTTGTGATCACCGTGCGAGCTCGCAGTGTTGCGCCGCTCTCTAGCTCAACGTGGATGTAGCCATCTTCCGTGTCTTCTGCAGCAATGATGTTTGCAGCACGTTGCTCAGTCATTACTTCAACACCGTACTCTTTTACGTGCTCTTCTAGGCTCGCCACCAACTTAGGACCCGTTGTTGCTTTCACTGAGATAAAGTTCTCAATTGCCATGGTATCCATTACTTGGCCACCGAATCGGTCAGCAACTACACCCGTGCGAATGCCTTTACGTGCAGCGTAGATAGCCGCTGAAGAACCTGCAGGGCCACCACCTACAACTAACACATCAAATGGTGCTTGTTGGTTGAGGTTTGCTGCTTTCTTTTCAGCAGCGCCTGAATCAACTTTGTTAAGGATTTCAGCTAATGACATACGACCTTGACCAAATAGCTCACCGTTAATGAACACGCTTGGTACTGCCATGATGTCGCGAGACTTCACTTCCTCTTGGAATGCTGCACCATCAATCATGGTTGTCTTAACCAGAGGGTTAATCGCCGACATCATGTTGAATGCCTGAACCACTTCTGGACAGTTTTGGCACGATAATGAGATGAAGATTTCTACATTAAGCTCTTGATCTAATTCTTTAATTTGCTCGATTACGTCAGCTTCAAGCTTGATTGGGTGACCACCACTGTGAAGCAGTGCCAGTACCAATGAGGTGAACTCGTGACCCATTGGTAAACCCGCGAAACCGATCGCAGTGCCTTTCTCTTTATTCACGACCTGCATGATAGGGCTGCGAGTGCTTGCGCTGTCATCTCGAGTCACTTCAATTTTGTCTGTGAGAGAAGCGATATCATTCGCTAGGTCTTGCAGTTTGTTTGCGGTATCGCTGTCATCAAGGCTCAGCACTAACTGAACATTGGTTTTTAGGTTTTCTAGGTATGCTTTTAGCTGCTGCTTCATTGCTTGATCTAACATAATCGTGCCTGCTCTTAAATTCTGTGTCTTGGTATTGACCAATACCTTCTTGCTGAAAAAGGAAAATAAAAAGGGGGCGCAAGTCGGCAAATATTGTGGTGTTGATGGTTTGAAAGGGTGGCGCGCAACTGCCCTTTAGGAGGGGGGCCGAAGCGCGCCTGTAGAACTGTTTTATTTGTTCTTTTTAGATAGGCTTAGATTAGATCTTACCTACTAGGTCTAGAGATGGAGCTAGAGTCTCTTCGCCTTCTTTCCATTTAGCAGGGCAAACTTCACCTGGGTTAGCGGCTACGTATTGTGCTGCTTTAACCTTGCGTAGTAGGTCTTCAGCGTCACGGCCGATACCTTCAGCAGTGATTTCCATTGCTTGGATAACGCCTTCTGGGTCGATTAGGAACGTAGCACGGTCTGCTAGGCCTTGACCTTCACGCATAACGTTGAAGTTGTTTGTGATGTTGCCAGTTTGGTCACCTACCATGAAGTATTCGATAGTGCCGATTTTGTCAGAAGTATCGTGCCATGCTTTGTGAGAGAAGTGTGTGTCAGTTGATACTGAGTAAACTTCTACGCCGCGAGATTGAAGCTCTGCGTATTTTTCTTGTAGGTCAACTAGTTCAGTTGGACATACAAACGTGAAGTCTGCTGGGTAGAAGAAGAATACAGCCCACTTGCCTTTAACGTCTTGCTCAGTGATTTCTACGAATTCGCCGTTTTTGAATGCTGTTGCGTTGAATGGTTTGATTTCTGTGTTGATCATGTTGGACTCTCTTTCTAATTTGTAGTGTTTAACGCTATCCCGCGTCGATGGAGATATATTGCATCTGCACCGTAAATTAGTGAAATCGGACATTTCTATAGATTCAATAGGCAAATCCTATCTTTGATAGAAGAAAGCTATCGATAAAAGCTATCAACAAAAACTATTGGCAAAAGCCATCAAACATCAGCATCACCCATTTGAGGAGCTATGCTCTTTAAGCTGTCCTCTACATTTGGCTTATCTCTATTAGCGTGAGCAGCGATTTATAGTGGTGAGTATCTATGTATAGCGCGAACATCGACGTAGACAGTGTTTCTTTAAGTGAGCTGAGATATCCTATTAATCTATAAATAACGAAAAATTATCATTAATATAATTTATGATAATTTCAGTTGATTAAGGTCTCTCCCTATACTCTCTTCATCGAAACGAAATACCGAAGCTAGACTTCGCAAAGCACAGAATAAAAAACGAATTGGAGAAAGTTATGAAAATGAATCACGTAGGCATCATGGTAGGCGACATGGACCAAGCTGTTGAGTTTTACACTAAAGCGCTAGGTCTAAGAGTTGTAATGAACAACACCAAAGTGATGGAAGAGCGCGAATCAGCAATCGGCCGTATGTGTATTGCAGTATTTGGCGAAGGCTTCAAAGGCTTCAACATTGCTCACCTAGTAACTTCAGACGGTATCGGTGTTGAGCTGTTCGAAATGGTTGACCGTGAAGAGCGTCATAACGTTGATTTCTCTCGCCTAGGCATTTTCCACTTCTGTCTACAGCTTCCAAAAGAGCAGTTTCATTCAGCTATCAAGCGCGTTGAAGAGTTTGGCGGTAAGGTACGCATGGATATTCACCGTTACCACCCAGAAGACGAACTAAAACAAGCACAAATGGTTTACCTAGAAGACCCGTTTGGCAACCTATTCGAATTCTACTCGCACACATACGAAGATACATACGCGACTGATTACGAGTAATTGGCGCTACCTACCTGACGCAAGGTAGAAAAACCGAAACACCCCCTAAAGAGGATTGGTAGAGATACCAGTCCTTAATTATATGGTCCGCCTCACTCTCAAGCCCTTAAGCTTAGAGTAGGCTCTCAGAATGAGGTGAACCATATGTCTTCTATTCATATTTTAGGTATCGACCTAGGTAAACATTGCTTCCATGCTATCGCACATAACCGTTGTGGAGTGGAGGTGCTTCGTCGTAAATTTAATCGTAACCAACTCTTAATCTTTCTTAGAAAAATAGAACCAACAACTATTGCTTTCGAAGCCTGTGGCGGTGCTCATTGGCTTGCTCGAAAGTGTAGTGAGTTTGGGCATCAACCCCGACTTATTCCTCCTCAGTATGTTAAGCCTTATGTCAAAGGCAATAAAAACGATTTCATCGATGCTTCAGCGATCGCAGAGGCTGCGGGTCGACCGACCATGAGGTTTGTAGCTGTAAAAAGTGAAGAGGCTCAAGTCATCGCAGCGATTCATCGAGTCAGAGATAGTTATATCAAGGAGAGAACTGCCACTATGTCGCGGATCGGAGCGATCTTACTTGAGTTCGGCCTTAGCTTTCCCAAAGGGCATGCAAAGATGAAGTCTCTGTTTCAATGGTTAGCAGAACAAACCGTCTCATTACCCAAAAGCTTGCTATGTGAATTGATATCTATCCACGAACATTACAAGTACCTTAATGAACAAATCAAAACTCAAGATAACAAGCTTCAAACTATTGTTAATAACAACGAAAGTGCTCAATTATTAAAAACTATCCCTGGGATTGGCGATCTTACCTCCACATTGTGTCTTGCCGATGTAAGCTCTCCGAGTAACTTTACCAATGGCCGTGAGATGGCGGCTTGGTTGGGGCTTGTGCCAAGGCAATTCTCAACGGGAGGAAAGACCAAACTACTTGGTATGAGTAAACGAGGGAATAAACACCTCAGGACTCTGTTTGTCCATGGGGCAAGAGCTGTACTCTCTAGACTAGAGACGACAGGGAAAGTGTTTGGAGAGTGGCTTGTGAACCTACGAGCCACCAAACCATTTAATGTAGTGGTAGTCGCATTAGCCAACAAGTTAGTAAGGATAGCTTGGGCGGTGTTATACCACCGCCAAGCTTTTAAGGCTGTTTAGCTATAACCAAGTTTGCAACGCCAATGAACGTGATGACAAAAACGGTCAATCGGCCAGATTAAGAACCTGACACAAAAAATAGCAACCAATGCTTTGGGCTTTTTAAGGATAATCTGGCGCGGATATCATCGTGGAGCTGGGAAGCTAGTGCTCCCAACAAGGACTCCGAATACATTAGCGCAAACCAACTCCGTTATTACTTAATTGTAGTTGCAATAACGGGGCGGACCATACATTTTTTGTGTCCCGTTTTGAAGATATTAGAGTGAAGAAGGTGGCCATAAAATGACCACCTGAATCGGAGGGCTGATTAGCCCTCCCGCACTTGACTAGAGTGCAACAAAGGGGAGGGAATTCCCTTTGATTCGTTAAGCTGACGTATTTTTCATTTTACCAGCCATAATTTCTGCAAGGGGTCCCAGAACTACTTGTAAATTCTTTTCACCCACTTTGACGACTCCCTTTGCCCCTAGTTGTTTCAACGTATCTTCGTCAACTAAACTTGGGTTAATAAGCGTTAAACGTAAGCGAGTAATACATGCATCAATTGACTCTAAGTTAGATTTACCACCTAAGGCCAATAAGTATTGTTGTGCTAACTCATCTTCATTTTTTGATGCAACAACCGTTGCTTCTACTTCATCTTCTCGGCCTGGTGTCTTGATATCAAAACGTTTGATTACAAATACAAATAGTGTGTAATAAATAAGTGCAAACACTAGGCTCAGTGGAAGTAGCATCCATGCATTATTGGCGGCAGGTGCATTAAAGAAAATGAAGTAATCAATTAGGCCAGAAGAAAAGCCAAATGACATATGAATATTAAGTGCAGCAGCTATAACTAATGCTAGACCAGTTAATATTGCATGGAAGAAGTACAAAACTGGTGCTAAGAACATGAATGTATATTCTATCGGTTCTGTTATTCCTGTTAAAAATGCGGTAAACGCGATACTGGCTAACATTCCACCAACTGCAGCTTTTTTATCTTTGTGCGCGCATTGGTAAATAGCTAAACAGGCAGCAGGTAGAGCAAATAAAGTCACGACATAATAACCAGATAGCATTAGGCCTGCTGATGGGTCACCTGCAGCAAAACGTAGCATTTCACCTGTAACACCCTCATATTCGCCCATACCAAACCAAACAATTGAGTTTAGAATATGGTGTAAACCAATGGGCAACAGCATCCTATTAACGAAGCCATAACCAAACTTACCTCCAATATCACTCTCAAGCATCCAATTACTCATGATGTCTATACCGGAACTGACTGTCGGCCATACAACACTCATGATGAGAGCTATCACTAATGCGCTCACTCCGGTGATTATTGGAACAAACCGTTTGCCAGCAAAGAACCCTAAAAACTCAGGAAGGCGAATAGTATGGAAGCGACGATATAACTCGCCCGCAGTTATACCCATAATGACGCCACCAAAGACACCTAGATTTAGGCTCGGGTCCAAAACAGCAAGAGCTTCGGTCAATACAAAGTAGCCAACAATACCAGCAATCGCTCCTGCTGCATCATTATCTTTATTCAGGCCTGCGGCTAAGGCTGCGGCAAATAAGAGCGGCAACTGACTAAAAATGGCATTGCCCGCCTCTGCAATGAAAGGGATATCAAATACATCGGGTTGCCCCAAGCGTAACAAAATCCCGGCAATTGGGAGGGTGGCGATAGGCAACATTAGGGCTTTGCCGAGCCGTTGTAGATAACCTAGTACATTCATTTAATTCTCCAAAAATTAGTAAGTCTGATAAAGCTATTGCAAGAATTATCACTGACCTTTAATCTTTATGAAAATTACAATCCATCGGTTGGGACGATATGTTGAACTTGGAGCAACTGCTTTCTTTTACGACTACAGTGAAAGTTGGCTCGTTTTCTAAAGCAGCGCGAGAGCTAGGCAAAGCACAATCTACAATTAGTCAAAATATTATTAATATGGAAATTGATTGTAATCAGATCTTGTTTAATCGAACTGGTCGCTATCCTCAGTTGACCGAAGCAGGAATGAACTTGCTTCCATATGCCTTAGCTGTTGTCGAGCAACACAATCGGCTTGAGATGCAATTGGAAGCACTCGGTGTAAATGAGTCGAAAAAGGTTACCATTGCCTTAGATGAAGGAGCTCCATATACGCAACTAGCCGCTCTACTCCCCAAGTTAGTTAACAATTATCCTCAGTTACAACTCGAAGTACTTATTGCTAATAGTCATGATGTTTTAGAACTGGTGTCTAACGATCGAGCACAGGTGGGTGTTGTATTCAGTCAGCATTTACAACCGAATAAAATGAACTCTGAGAATATAGGGTCAATTAAATTCGAGGCTTATGTGAGCTCACAACACCCCTTAGCTGGAAGTGTTCAATTTACTAAAGACTCATTAAAGCTACATAGACAGCTGAAAATAGAATCTAAGAATAATGAGAACAAATTTCGACAGTTACCTATTTCTCCTGATATCTGGTATGCCGATAACTACTATGTTCTCTTAGAGATGGCTAAAGCTTCTTTAGGTTGGACAATTTTGCCTGCACCTATTGCTAAGTCGGCAGTTGAAGAAGGGAAATTAGTTCCTTTAGTCTTAGAACATGAACATCTAGGATGGGTTGAAAATGTTGATATTATTCAGAATGTTGGTGTTATTGACAATGTATTCACTTCTATTAGAGAGATATTGAAGTCGATGATTATGCAGGACTGTAGTTAGTGTATTTTAATTAGGCACTCTATTGATCAGAATTAATACTTATGAGGTGTAGCATTCAAACCTTGCTCGCACACATACGAAGATACATACGCGACTGATTACGAGTAATCGAGTTACTGCCTTCTATAAGGTAGAAAACCGAAACACCCCCTAAAGAGGATTGGTAGAGATACCAGTCCTTTTTTTGTATTTGGATGTTTGGCTGGGTGACTTATCTACATCAAGTGATTAAGAAAGATACAGATTTAAGGCGTTGTTAAAGTTGACGTTTTGAAGATAAAACCTTTCATAAATATGACGGAATAAAGCGTTGTTCATGAAAACATTGTGCCATCATACCGAATGGTAGCCTTGGCTGAGCAGTGACTATACTCAGCACTACATTGCTCACCAATAACAACGAAAATAGAGAAACATGCAGAGATCAGCGCACCCAAATCACATGAAAAAACTACATATTATCTTTACCGCTCTTATTCTTATGATATTAGCTGGTTGCACCTCAACGTCGGCTATCGGCAGTTCTAAAACAAAGGAATATGCCAAGTCACATGCTATTGCTGGTAAAGCGTCTTGGTATGGCGATAAATTCCATGGAAGGCTAACTGCAAGTGGTGAGACGTATAATATGAATGCGAATACTGCGGCTCATAAAACCTTACCCTTCGGCACGATCGTGAGAGTGACCAATACCGCTAATAATAAGTCTGTTGATGTGAAAATTAACGACCGAGGCCCCTACGTAAAAGGCCGAGTGATCGACCTTTCGCATAAGGCATTTGCAAAAATAGGCAATGTTAAGCAAGGCACTGTACCTGTCAAAATCGAGATTGTTGATGACAGCAATACCTTTAGGTACAAGCATTAGAATTCCCTCCTAGCCTCCCCCCTTGGTTTACATCTCCGATCCCTTACCAGCAATGGAAAGGGGAGGAACTGAATACATAACTCTATAAGTACTAAGCATATTCAGCTTTGAGAAGGTCTTCACTTGAGTGAATCTAAAAGGATTGGCAAAGATGCCAATCCTTTTTTGTTTAGGACCATTCTTAACTTTGTTTCAAGTAGTAAGAAATAGATGATTAATAACAGATAATTGCACTAGATAAAGTTACATTCATTTTTATCGCGATGTGATCAATACATCATACGGTCCCATTGAAAATCTATATATTGCTTCACGAGTAAGTGTCAGCCTACTTTGAAAACAATAACAATATTAACCGTTAGGTATCGATCGAAATGAAAATGAAAAAGCTTGTGCTTTGTGGGCTTGCCGTTGGCTTAGTTGGTTGCGGTGGGAGTAGTGGTAGCAGCAGTGACAACAGTGGGGGAGATTCCAATATTTCCTCTATTTCAGGAAAGGTTATTGATGGCTATATTATTGGGGCTACGGTTTATCTCGACCTGAATTTCAATAATGAGTTGGATGCCAATGAACCTAATGTTGTCACTAAAGAACAGGGCGATTTTAGTTTAGATATACCATCAACTTATCGTGAGTGCGCGCAATATGTTCCTATTGTGGTAGATGTTCCGGAAGGTGCTATCGATACTGATTTTCCTGATACTCCAATTGAAGACGCTTATACGATGGTGATACCTCCTCAATATGCGTTGAGTACAGATGAAGAGCTATACAACTTAACACCATTAACCTCTGTGGTTTGGAATGAAGTAGAAAAAGAGTTACGCGAAAGCACTTCTCAGGAGCTTTCTTGTGAGTCTTTGCTAGAAGAACAAGAGCTGAGAGACTACATAGCTGAACGTCTAATTGAGCAAGAACTTCACGTTGCTCGTCGTTACAACATCACAGTAGATGAATTGTATGGTGATTATATTGAGTCTGGCAATGATGAAGTGCATCAAATCGCTCAAGATATTGTTCCCGGATTACAAAAGTCATATGCAGATACACGGGAACTAATCAATCAATACCCAGAAGCAGACTTTGCTTGGGTCGAATACTTCATGGGCAAATGGGATAGTTCTAATAACAACTATAAGGATGCCTGGTATCGCTACCAATTCGTGCAAATGTCTAACGGTAACTTTGAGTCAGAAACTCATGAGATGTCGGGTGACCTCAATAATAAAGTTCAGCTGCATGATAAGAATACTATGGAAACTACAGTTCGAGATGGCGTAAATATTGAGAAAACGATATCTATGGAAATTGCGGGTAATGCCTATGGTTGTTCAGTAAGTGAGTGGCTTGAAACGATCTCTCAGGATTCGTCAGGTGTTCGTAACACTGTCTATGGTCAAGCTGGAGACTGGAGCGATTGTAGTAGCCTTATTTTAACTAATACTTTCACGGTTCAGGCTTTAGTAACTAAAGATTATGATGGCTCTGACCTTATTAGTTATTCAGATCATAGTTATGACGATGGTAACGATAGTGGGTTCAGTCACTTAATTGGTGTGACCGACACCATTACGGCATCTGACTTAACTCCAGTTCGTAATGTGATTGATACCGACTTCTATAGTGAGGAAGGACACGGTGCAGATTTCTGGTCTCGTACAAAAAATGAGTTTGGTACAAATCCAACTCAAGTAATGACAAGCCATAGTAGCAGTGGTGACTGGGAGCGTTTCACAAGTTATAAAGACGGCACTCATAAAACGGAATGTGGTACGTCTGAATCTGGTTTGTCAGAGGCTAACTGTTCAAGTTAAACCTATTTAGCATTCGGTTTTCCGTTTGAAGTGCAAGAGCATAACATTCATACACATTCTATAAAGGCTGCTTTTGCAGCCTTTTTTGATCCTTCCTAGCGTTAATTTTTAATTAGATTATTTAATTCTTAGAATTTGAATTGGATCTTTTGTATCTAGTTAGTTCAGTGGCTTAAATGTCGGTTCACCAAGCTTCATTAAAATTCATTGTGAAATAATGAAAAGCTGACCTAATCCAAAATGATGTGTAACTTGGCTAACAATGGGAAAGGAAAGGTGAATTACATTTCGTTACTTACTGAAGTAAATCTGAAACATCGCTGACACGGTTCTGAAATTTTTGATGGCTAGCTTATGGGGTTCTAAAACGAATCCAAATAAGGAAATACCCGTGAAGCTAACACCTGTCGTTGCCGCCGTAATCATGTCTTTCAGCTCAGCAAGTTTTGCTTTTAGCTTGCAACAATCTGCCAATAAAAACAGTGAAGATCTCGTATGGACAGGGCATCTTAGCCCAGACAGCGACACGGTAATGTCTGCGATGCTCGCGGCTCATATCTATGGCGGTACGGCTACAGTGCCTGAGCCTATCAACCCTGAATCGACGTTTATCTTGAACTACTGTAATGCGGAATCACCACGTGTAGAGACAGATTACTCTTCATATCGAGTAGGGCTGGTGGACTTCAACCAAGTGACTCAATTAGCGCCAACTATTGATCAAGCATCCATTGTGGCAGTAGTCGATCACCACGCTATTGGTGGTTCACCGATTAACACACCACAGATTGTCGAGATGGATATTCGAGGTTGGGGTTCAGCCGCAACCATTTTGGCTGATAACGCTGAAAAGCTCGATGTGACCTTACCTAAACACCTTGCTTGTGTGGGCTTGGGTGCCATTCTTTCTGATACTGTGGTATTCCAATCAGCAACTACAACAGATCATGATCGTGAATACGCAGAGAAGTTGGCGAAGGTTGCAGGCATTTCAGATATCGAAGACTTCGGTCAACAGATGTTGATTGCTAAATCAGATCTAAGCCACCTTTCTTCTGAAACCATTCTGACTCTGGACTACAAGAATTTTAAGTACGGTGGAAAACAGGTGGGCATCGGTGTTGCTGAAACGCTAACGGCTCAACAACTGATTGACCGCAAAGACGAGCTTTTGTCAGCGATGAAGTCTTATAAAGAAAAGAACGGCTTAGACCATTTGTTCTTTTCAATCACAGACACGAAGAACAAAGAAGCTAATTTACTGTGGGTGGATGAAAGCGATTATCAAGTCATCAAGTCTGCTTTCAACGCTGAACCAACCAGCGACATGTTAACTCTGGAAGGCGTCACTTCTCGCAAGCGTCAGATTGGCCCTGCAGTTCAAAAGGCAATTGAGAGCTTGTAAGTATTAAGAGAGCTTTGGAAGGGATTGGTAGAGATACCAATCCCTTTTTGTTTTTTGGACGTCTAAATTGGAGTTGGACAAAGGCGTGTTAGTGCAATTGTACTAGCACGCCTTCAATAGATTAGAAAAAGTATCTTGAAACCTCTTATTTTTTAGCCAAATTATTCATCCACTACACAATATCAATCATTAGATAATCACTGGGAATTTATAGGGGTAGATGCTCGGTCGTGATTTACAATAATGCAGAACAGAGTCAGTGGGGAATCCTACTGACTCTGCGAGTTGAGTTATTGTTTTTCAGGTCTTATCCCTTTTGTGTGGTGTTCACTAATATGGGTTTTCAACCAATTCTCGCCGTAGTCATTTGATGGATCACGAACGATTGTATGAGGGTGTGTGTTCCAGTCGAACCCCGTACGTTGATCAACAAAATCAATGAGAATACTTGGACTATTGACCCTAAAAAATACTTGTTCGCTGCCGTCACTAGGGCCCATCCACATAAAGTAGATATTTTCCCACCCATCATTTTTAATTTTCTCTAATTGGCTATCTGCCACATCATGATCAGCGTTATGAACATACTCTTCAATAAGAATCCAAAGAAGCTCTTTTTGTTGAGGGTTGAGTTGATCGCCTCTAATCCCTCTTTTTTGTATTTCACTGTCTTTGCTTCCTGGACCAAAGAAGTCTTTAGCTCCATATTTAGTAAAAGGGACTGTGTCACTAATGATTGCCATCGATTTTTGCTTAGGATCTAAGTTGTTAAGTAACTCATAGCCTCGACGTCGCTCTTGTGGCAAAAATTGGTAACCAGCTTCGGCACCTTCGCTAATGAAAGCGGGATCTGAACCATAGAACATCGGAACAAAAGTAGCTTTTCCATCTACAACAGTAAAGTTGGCGGCTAAGTGGTGACCTGTGAGCATGTAACCCCACTTACTTTCGCTTCTGGGATCGCCATAAAAGGAAACCCAGTAGTTGTTTGCTCCTAGACTTTGGTTTTTATTAAAAAATTTCTCGGAGGTTAGCTCGCGATTCTCGCCTTCTTTCTTGAGTTGATTGTCACCTTGAATCGCTGCCCAGATTTTATAATAACCTTGAGAGCTGGTTGATGAGATCAGAAGTTGATGTAATTGGTGGCGTTGCTTTGTAGAGAGACGACCAATAGGCAATCCATTTCTCGCTTGCGAATCAACAGGAGCATTTGTCCAATAAGTTCGGTTGCTACTGTCACTGAACTTATACAATATATCGTTTAATTGTTCGTTGCTTAAGGCTTCAAGCAATTTGCTTGCTTCCATTGTCATCTGGTTTGAACTACTGACACTTGTAGGTAGTGTCTGTTCATGAACATGGTCAGCATGAGCTAATACACTGGTAGTGTAGCCAGTGCTTACAAATGCAGTTATTAGTAGGGCACACTTGATCGGATTTAACTTCATCACTTTTTCTCAGTTGAGTTTATTAGAATCTGCTGGAGATTTTATAAATCATAGTGTGTATTTTTTGTGAAAAGTATTAATTATTATGAGCGGATGGGATTTGTTGCTCGATAGAAAATTAACACAGTATCTATATTTAGATTCAGTAGAGAATTTTAATGCTATTTCAGTTTCTTACTGAACAATAAGGTTGTCATGAATCTTAAGTGTGTAATATCAGGCTGTGGTAGAAGATTGTTCTTTTACGCAACAATGCCGTACATCACGCAAGTTGTGTGATGAAGACTTAACTTAGATGATAATTACTAAAGAGCCTATGCCGAAATTTGGCAACAAGCTGTTGCCAGTAACATTATTCAGTCTTGCCTAAAAATCAGCTGGCTCTAAAAAGGTTTGGGGCAAATCCGCGTTAGCTCATTACTAAATCCCCTCCTAACCTCCCCTTAACTAGCATCTTCGATCCATTGTGGTTCGTGGAAAGGGGAGGAACAGAATACCGATCGTGATATGTGCAGCTGTACGTTCAGCGCTAAAGAAGGTTCTCCCCCTCGTCGCAGATCTAAAGGGATTGAAGAACTTGATTTGAGGGGGAGTTAGAGGGGGAGGGTGTTCGAAGTCAGCCTGACCGCACGCGATATCAACGCTCTCAATTCGGAAAAGTATTGCACTCCATCCCAAAAAAATGGAACGCCTGAGCGTTCCATTTTCGTATCTGATTTACCTTAAACCTGCTCGCTTGGGTGTCCCCACATTAGCTCGCTTGCGTAAGGGCCTGTGACGCTTGAGGTAGATTCACCCACGCCGTCTAGTGCGCCAGGGGTCAGTGCTTTAGCGAACCAACACTCTAAAGGTGCAAGTGTTCTTACTGGTGGAAGCACGTTGTGTGGCGTGTTGTAACGGTTGCCGTAGTGGAACGGTTCGCCCATCACGAAGATAACGTCAGCGTCGAGTTGTTTCTCGGCTTCTTCCATTAATCGAGTCGCGTAGCCTTTGCCTTGGTATTCTGGCAATACAGCTAAAGGTGCAAGTACATAACACTTCAGGTGTGGTGCTGCGTCAATTGTGATTGGGGTATAGCATGCGTGTGCTACGCCTTCATGCACGATAGAAAAGCTGCCGTCGGCAATAAGATCGTCGGCAAATTCTGCGTACAGTTTTGCATGGCGTTCGTCGTAAAGCCCGCCTGCAGCGGCGAAAGCTTCGTATTGAATTTCATAAGGGGTTTTCATTTGAAAAATTCCTAACTTAAATTAATTGTCGTTGGCGTTTTCAGGTATCTGATTGCTTTAGATAGCCAACAACGTTTTATTGAGCTTTTAAGCGAGGTACTTATAAATCCAGCAGCAGTAAGTACTTAGCTATGAAGCGTTCTTTAATTTGTTCTAACGGGTAATCACCATCCGAGAACAAGTAATTGAGTGCGATACCATCGATATCGGCGATTAGCATGTGGCCATCAACAACGCTGTTAGTGTTTGGAATATCACGAACAATCACTTCGAAAGAGGTCATCATCTGCTGGTATCGTTCATCCAACAGATCCTTCAATATCAACCTTGTTGAGGGCTGGCATTTCAATTGGTAATCAAGTTGATAAAACCGTTTTTGTTGTGGGTCGGCCATCGACAAGAAGATGTGCTCGATAAGGTTAATAAACCTCTCTTTTGCCGACATTCCTTCACTCGATTGGTCAACACTTTCGCCCACTTCGCTAATGATTTCAGCCATGCGAACAAACACTTGTCTTAGTAGATCATCTTTGTTTTTGAAATGATGAAAAACTAAACCCTTCGATACTTTCGCCGTTTCACACACCTGTGCGATAGACGTTTTTTCAAAGCCTTGTGTCGCGAATAATTCAATCGCGGCTTGGATTGCTTGCTGCTTCTTGTCCATGGGAATCACTCAATTAATTTACAAACCGACTATCCGGTCTGTAATTCATGGTGTGGATAATATACAACAACAATGAGGGGCGCAAGATCTTTAAAGATCGTTTTTTAGGATCGATGTTTGGCGGGTTTTTCTTGAGTGAGAGTGACGTCGAACTGCACTTTGTTTGGATTCGAGATTTATCAGGAACGGAAGAGTAGCAAGCTAAAGAACAGGGAGGCTCTTTAGCCATAGAACGGAGTTGCGTGGTTATTGTTTGCCTAACGAGGCCGCGAAACATTCTTGGTTCGGGTTACGTAGTTTGATGATGGTGTTGCTAGGGTCGACACGGTTGAGGGCATCGTCATCGAGATTGGCGTGAGTGAAATCGGTACGAAATAGATCCGCGCGATACAGATCGACGTTGAGCATTTGTGCGTGGCTCATGTCTGCGTTTCGCAAATCAGCATCACGGAATGTCGCGTTGTTCAGGTTCGCGTGGCTGAAATTGGCGTAGGTGATGTCAGCCTCATTCATGTTTGTGCCTGATAAATCGGCACCACTAAAGTTGGCTCGGATTAGGTTGGCACAACGCAGGTCTAGGTTTTGAAGTGCTAAGTGGCTTAGGTCGGCATTACGTAATTGCGCTCTTTCTCCGCCTTGGTTTTCTAGCCACAGTTTGTGTTGTTGAAGAATAGAATCAAGCTCTTGCTGAGTGTAGGTATTCATAGTTCACACCACCATTTTCAATAGGGATACTGATATTGGGCATCCCTTTGTTGCGTCTCTCGCTGTCTCTCTTTTGTTATCGAGCTTCTATCTATTGAGCATCGAGAGCTAGCTAATTTTGCTGTGCCAAATCTCGCTGTCTGGGCCGACAACACATTCGCCATCGACTCGCATTGATAAACGAATCAAGCAGCGTTTGACCACTTCTTTGAAATCGTCTTCGGGCAAGTGTCTTACTGAATCGACCAAGGCTTTGCAGTGCGGAGCGGTTTGCTCTTTTAAGGTGTAGAACACCCACTTGCCTTTTTTCTCATGGTTGAGCAGGCCAGCTTTGTAGAGCATTTTTAGATTACGAGACACGTTGTATTGAGTTTCACCAATGATGTCCATTGCTTCAGCCACTGCCATGCATTCATCCACATGCAGGAACAACCAGAACAATCGCAGTCGATTGGGCTCTGATAAGGCTTTTAGCGAATCAATGTATTTTTCATCCATCATGGTTTTACCCTTCCAACTGAGTAGCGCCACTCTCTATGAGCGGCGCGAAGTTTTATTTTGTTCTGAGTAACCGATTTTACACAACGTATTGGAAGATAGCGCCACCAATGATGGCTGTCGTTAAGACGATTCCTACAAACGCGATTACGGCTTTTCTTTTTAGAACTGCAGATACTAGCGCGATTTCAGGCAAACTGGCACCAGTACCGCCAATAATTAGTGCCAATGCTGCGCCTAAGCCCATTCCTTTAGCAATTAACACGTTAAGCAGCGGAATCGCCATCTCGATACGCAGGTAAAGCGGGATACCAATCAAGGAAGCGACCACGATAGATTGGAAGCTATCACCACCCACGTATTTCTCTACCAAATCTGCTGGCAAGTAAGCCGCCGAGAATCCACTGATCGCCGCACCCAATAATACATACGGGATGATTCGCTTAAACAAAGCCCAAGCTCCGCCCATTGCATTGTGCATTCTTGATGTTGAAGAAGGAGCCGCGCCACAAGTGTTGCCTGTGTTTTTGGTATTGCTTGAACCTGAGCAGCCTTTGCCTTTGCCTTTGCCTTTGGTGTCTTCAAGCTCAGCACCACGTTTGATCTCGCTTCTCCAAGGAGATTTAGAAATCAAGTAACCACCAAGAACCGCTGCGGTAAAGGTCACCAAGAAGTACACCACAGTGATCTTCAATCCGAACGCGGCGTACACCATCGCCAATACGATGAAGTTACACAGTGGCGCGGAGATGATGAAGCTCATCACCGTACCTAATGATGCGCCCATCGACGCCATTGCCATGGTCACCGGAACCACAGCTGCGCTACAAAATGGGGTCAACATCCCGAACAACGCGCCCAATAAGGTTCCCCATTTATCGTGTTTGGTCAGCGTCGCTTGGAGTTTATCTTGAGGGATATACTCTCGCATGATGCCAGTCAGAACCGACACAATGGCGATGATAACGACCAGACCTTTGGCCACATAAAAGAACTCATTTAACGCAATAACTAATTTAGCATCCACAATTGGAATCTCTAGCAAGTGAAAAGAGGTTGAATCATATATACACATGCACAATCGTGCAAGTGTGTATATTTAAGTTAATTGAAAATAAACTAGGTTAAGCGTGCTTGTGGTTTATGGTTTTCTTTCGGGGTAGTTGTGTCTTTATTTTTTTAACTTCTAAAAATCAATAGCTTAAATTATTCATGTAAGGCGAGGGATAGAGGGTGAAAGTAAGACAAGTTATTTGAAAAATAATAATGAGACAGCGGGAATGTGTGGGTTATTCGGGAATTACATTCTGTGAATGCGAGGCAAGCACAGAATATAACGTCTAGTATCACCGGGCAGGATCGATACTCGAATACATACTGAGTAGCAGGAATTAGCGTAGGACAGTTGAGCGCTACGCTCGATTTAACTCAGTACGATTTTATTGAGTTGGATGTTTATTGAGTTGGCATTTCAATGTCACCTGATTGCTCCGCCCAAGCAGCAAAGCCACCTGCGAGGTTTTTAACGGGTTTTAACCCCATCTCCGAGGCCATCTTGGCAGCGTAAAGAGAACGCAAACCGTGGGCACAATAAAACACGTAGGTTTTGTCTTGGTTGAATACTTTATTGTGAGCGGGGCATTCTGGATCAATCAAGAATTCCAACATGCCTCTTGGGCAAGTAAAAGCGCCGGGAATAATGCCAAGCTTGTTTCTTTCTTCGGCTTCTCTCACATCGACAAACACGTAGTCATCAAGTGTGTTTTGCTTGTCGTCGCTACCATTGAATAGCGCTTTTACTTCTTCTACCGACATATCTTCAACGACTTGGTAGGCTTCTTCTTTTAGGGCTTTAATGCCTTTGGTAATGGTTTGTGCCATGGTTTTCTCTCACATTAAATTGGGTGATGGTGATTAAATTAAGTGCACTTTATTAAATTAGATTACGGTTATTTCGCAACATTGCCCGCCACATTCAGCGCGTCCCATGTTCGTGCAAAAGGAGGAGCGTAGCTGAAATCAAGGTAACCCAATTGTTGAGTCGTCATGCCAGCAGTAATCGCAACGCCTAATGCATTTAGCCGACCTACAGCGCCTTTCTTGCCGACAATTTCTCCACCTAAAAGGCGTTTAGATTCAGGGGCGTAAGTAAGTTTTATCTTGATGTCTTCTTGGCCGGGATAATAATCCGTTTGGTTCTTGTCATTAATGACTGAGGTACTGGTTGGCACTGCGTATTGATTTGCCATCCAATGAGAAATGCCCGTGCTAGCAAGCTCGTAATCAAGCACCTTCAAAGACGATGAACCTAAGAAACCATCGAGGAAGGTCTCTTTGCCTGCTAATCTGTCAGCCATCATTCGAGCCTGTTTATTGGCTGTGGTGGCAAGTGGCAAATACACGGGCTGATCGAGCGTTAAGTGATGAACCGTCGCGCAGTCACCTACGGCGTAAATATTGGCTACGGGTGTCGCCCCAAACTTATCGACTAACAAAGCGCCGTTGGGGAGCTTTGGTAGATCAAACAATTCGGTATTGGGTTTGAAGCCAAGCGCCAGAATTACGATGTCGGCTTGGATCGTGGTGTATTCAGGTTCTGCCGTATAGATAGTGGCTTCGTTGGTGTTATTGGCCGCGGATTGAGTTTTGCTCACCGTAAGCAGATAACTCATTTTCCCATTATTTCCTTCGCCGCTGCCTTTTGAAGCAAAACGCTCGATGTGTTCGACTTGGGTGTTAGTCAGTAGGTTGGTTCCTGTGTCACGAATGGCATCTTCGACGTCGGAGATCATCTCTGGGCTGAATTGTCGGCTCATGATGTGCGCTTCGCGCTCAATAATGGTGACGTCTTTTCCTAAGTCATGTGCCGCATCGAACATCTCTAATCCAATAAAACCTGCACCAATGATTGCGACGCGAGGTTTATCTACTGCGAGCATGGCTTGTTTCACGGCAACGCCATCTTCCATGCTAGTGAGTGTGTAAACGTGTTCGGTGCTATTCGAGTCAGCACGCTCATGATTACCCACACGAAATGAGGTCGCGAAGTCTGGAATTAAAGGGCGCGCACCTGTCGCGATGATTAACTTATCAAATGGAATATCTTGTGATTCGCCTTGTGTGTTGACTGTGATGATTTGCTCGGCCGCATTCACCGCGATCACTTCTGTATTGATGTGAACATCGAGCCCTGAATCGATGGCTTGTTGCGGTGTGCGAGAGATCATGCGATCTGTATTTGAGAACTTGTCGCCAACAAAGTAGGGTAAGCCACACGCACCAAATGAAAGGTAGCTGCGTTTTTCAATCACGATAACATCATCTGTCGGTTGGTTTCTTTTGTACTTGGCAGCAAAGCTCATACCTGCGGCACTGCCACCTAAAATTACGATTTTCATAGTGGTACTTCTCTTATAAGGGCGCGGCATTCGCACCCAGTGTTCATTTGGATGAATTTGAATAACTTGAGTGATTTGCGTTAAGCAGGAATCTCGTTATTGGCTGTGTTCGACGGGGATTGTGCTTTGTACTGTTCTGTATTTAATGAACCGTTAGTTTTGGCAGTCAGCACGCCAGACAACATCGAACCTGAGATGTTGAGAGCGGTACGCGCCATATCAATCAAGGCTTCAATCGAGACCAGTATCGCGACAATTGTGATGTCTAGTCCCATGATGGTTAGCACGGCAACCGCTGCGAAGGTTGCGCCGCCACCGACCCCTGCAATACCGAATGAAGCAATGGCAATCACGGCGATAAGTTGCAGAACAAAGCTCAGGTCAATTGGGATACCCATTACTTGCGCTGCCATGATGGCGAGCATTGCTGGGTAAATACCTGCACAACCGTTTTGGCCAATACTAGTACCGAATGTTGCCGACATATTGGCTGTTTCTTCATCCACACCAAGGCGTTGAGTTTGTGTTTCTACGTTTAGTGGAATGGCGGCCATGCTTGAGCGAGAACCGAAGCCGAAGACCAATACAGGCCAAGATTTTTTCGCGAATATCTTTGGAGACAAACCAAATAAGCTTACAAGCACAAGGTGAACCACAAACATCACTGCGATTGCTGCGTAGCTTGCGATAACGAATCGCCCCATTTCTGAGAGTGCGAACAAATCGTTGTTCATCATGAATTTGGTCATCAAAGCGAACACGCCATAAGGGGTAAGCTTTAATATTTCTCGCACCATCGATAGTACGACTTCTTTCGCTGCATTGATGAAATCAACAAAACTTTGTACTTTCTCTGGCTTACGCTTTTTCACTTGTAGGATGCTAAAGCCAAGGAACATACCAAATAGAACCGTCGACAGTGTTGAGGTTCTTTCTGCACCCGTCAGCATCTCAAAAATATTGGCTGGGATGATAGACAACACCAAGCTAGTAAAGGTGTTGTTCGACATCAGTTCTTGAGTCGAAAGCAAGCTATCACTGCGCGCTTCAATGGCGGTGTTAGTCCCCATTGCAGAAACTAAGCTGTTCGCGTCTATATTGAATAAGTAGATACTCGCAATACCGATGATCGCCGAGATAGCCACTGTGAAAATCAACACACCGATGACTTTCGGTGCGATTTTCGAGAGGGCGCTGGTGCCTTCTACGTTCATAATAGAAGCTGTCATCGCAACAAACACCAGTGGAATCACTATCATCTGCAGCAGCTTGACGTAGCCATTCCCGAACAGAGAAATTAGCTCAGAGAACTGCAGGCCAACCGCACTGTCTGTTCCTAGTGCTATTTGGATAATGCCGCCAAAAAGAAGGCCGCCAGCCAGTGCGCTAAGCACACGGAAGTTGAAGCTTTTCTTCTGTTTTTTAAAGCGAGATAGCACAACGTAAAAGCCGAGGAAAATGGCACTCAGTGCCAGTAAGGTTAAGCTCATTTTCAGCTCCTATTATTTACAGCTAATTAAAATCACCAGATCGAGGCGCAGAATGTGTGTGAGGTGTTTTTACCAAAGGCGCACAAGGTTTGAAGAGTTGTCCAGTGAAGGAATACCTGTAAGACGGAGCTTGATAAAAAAAGACGGCAAAAAATCTTAATTAATTTTCAAATTAAAAAACGGACGCTTTTCCGGGGGTGTTTTGCCGCTATTTTTCAGAATGATGGGCAATTTCTTCGTCTTTTTAGGCGCTGTATCGTCTTAGTCAAATGAGCTAAATTTGGTGGCTATGTTTGGTGAATTTTGGCGATTTATGAAGGGATCTATTCGGGTGAGTGTGCCGCGGGATAATCAGGGGGGAAATCAAGAATTGAAGGGCTTTGAGCGATGAGTTTTAAATAAAAACGGTGCCATGACGAATTCGCCATAGCACTGTTGTTTGTTCTAACCTTTAGGCTCTTAATTAAAGGCTGTTTTTATACACTTTGCCGTCTTTCATGATCAGCTTTTGTGTCTCTGTATTTGCTACACATGCTACGCCTTCCAGCGGGTTACCGTCGATAATCAATAGGTCGGCATACGCACCTTCAACAATCTGACCTAGCTTGCCTTCTTGGTAAGGGTGTTGGTAAGTCGACATCTCGAACAAGCGACCGCAGTTTGATGTCGCCATACGAAGTGCCGTGATGGTATCGAACACTTGTTCAATCGCACCAAGCTCATTCAGTTGTGTTGCATGCACATTGGTTTCGCCGACACAGTCGGTACCAAAGGCGATGTTTTGGATATCGTATTTCTTGATAAGCTCCGCCGACTTGAACATGGCTTTACCTACACGCTCTGTTTTGCGGTATGTCCCTTCGTTTGGCAGCGGGATCTTACGCGCTGCAATCAATGAAGAGGTAAAGTAAGACGGAATCACCCAGATGCCTTTCTCTTTGATGATTTCGGCAATGTCGTCATCCATGATGGTCGCGTGTTCGAAAGACATCACGCCTGCTTCCGCTGCACGGCGCATCGCATCGGAAGTGTGGATGTGCGCAGCGACATAAGTACCGTAATCTGAAGCAGCTTGTACTGCGGCTTCCATCTCGTCAGAAGTAAACTGTAATGTGTCTAGCGGGTCGAAGGTTGATGATGCACCACCACCTGCCATGATCTTGATTTGTGATGCGCCCATAAACAGCTGTTCACGCACCGCTTTCAATACTTCTGAACGGCCATCAGCCACTCTCATTGCGCCAAGTTTCATCATTGGCGAGTCTTCGTGCCCGTTAGCCAAACGTTCTTGCGCTTGGTTCTGGCGGTAATCTGAGTGGCCACTGGTTTGTGAAATAGCCGCCATTGAAGGCAGAATTCGTGGGCCAGTTGCGTAACCGTTGTCGATACTTTTCTTGAGGCCAAGCGTGTTACCCGCTACATCACGAATGGTGGTAAAGCCGCGCATCAGCATCTCTTCTGAAATTTTAGCTGAGCGAATCGCCACTTCTTCACGTGTCATGGTATCAATCACATTGAAAGGTGCAGATAGCGTGATATGAACGTGCGCATCGATCAAACCTGGCATTACCGTACCACCTTTAGCATCGATAATTTCATCCGCTAACGTTGCATCAACCTCGCCAATTTGAGTAATCAAGTTGTCTTCAATAAGAAGTGATACGTTCTCGATTAGGTTGTTATCAACACCGTTAAATACGTTCGCGTTAGTGATTAGCTTTTTCATAGTCTGCACCTTTTGGAAATGAGTGTGTGTCGCTGATGGAGCCATCATAGGCGGTGCAGTATTTTTAAAATTGCCATTTGGTGACAAGCAGTGACGAGACTTATCTTTTCGCGCTTTTCTATATTTTTGAGTTTTGCTGTATAGAGGAAAGAGAATTATTGGTACAGAAAATGATCAACCAATAAAGATTAACAATTTTGAATGGAAAGGGGATGATGTCACCAAATGGTAAGTTTTGTTCTGATTCGAACGCTAAGATGTATTTCAAATCGAGGCTACTTATCAAATTAAAGAGAGACAACATGATTAATTCAGACAAAGTTTACGGATTCAACACACCACAACGTCTATTCGTAGGTTACACGTTAGCTGTGCTGGTGGACTTAGTGGTCCTTAACTTCTTCGATGAGTACTGGGACTTCGTGAACATTGAGTCTTTCACTATTTCTTTGATAGCGGCGTTATTGCTACAGCTATTGTTGAAGCTCTCTATTGGTTTGGAACACAAGATTGCCGAGCACTTCAAAAGTAAGCCGGGTACAGCGCCTAAGGTTTACCGTGCAATCACCACTTACATCATCTTGGTGGGTTCAAAGTTCGTAATGCTTGAAGCAATTAACTTATTATTCGGCGAGAAGGTGAGCTTTACTGGTCCTTGGAATGGTGTAGTAGCTTTCTTCGCAGTGGTATTTACGATTCTGATTGCTGAAGTGATTGTATCGAAGATCTACTTTGCTCTTGATGATAAAGCCGCTGAAGGCAAACCAGTAGCGCAATCATAATTGAAGGCGAGTTCATCGCCCAATCGAGACTGACATGAAAAACGAGCCAGCTAATTGCTGGCTCGTTTTCGTTTGTGTGATGTATAACCTTAATCTATCCGATACATTTGTTGGTTTTACTTCTCGTAAACCACATCCCCTCGCAATACCGTCATCAACACTTGAGTCTTGGCGATACCTCTTGCTGACAAGGTGGTGATGTCTTTATCAAGAATGGCGAAGTCTGCTGACTTACCAACTTCAATAGAGCCTGTTACGTCTTCAATTCCAAGGCTCTTGGCTGCGTTGAGGGTGTAAGCGTCGATGGCTGTATAGATATCGGTTAGACCTGTTTTGCCCATGATTAAGCTGTTCGCGATGCCGACCAAAGGGTTGATGTCGTGTACATTCCAGTCACTACTTAGGGTGATATTGGCGTCGGTTTTGACTATCGCGGCTAGGTTCATCATGGCTTTGGCGCGTCGAGCACCAAGGAAAGCTTCCACCCATTGGTGTTGATGCCTTGCAATGTAATCAGACCCTACTTGAAAATCCGCCGTTACATCGAGTTGTTTGAAGCGGGGGACATCCTCATCATTGATCAATTCAACGTGGGTTAAGGTATAAGGTTTTTGCGAGCCTTGTTTACGCACGCTCTCTATTGCATTCAAAGATTCACGAACTGCACCGTCACCAATCGCATGAATATGCGCACTAAAACCGATTTTATCGAGTGCGCTGAGCCACTCTTTCATCTGTGCTGGTGGAATGTAGTTTAAGCCATTCGGCGACTGTGGTAGATAAGTATCCAAGTAGGGTGCGAGTGTTTTTGCTGTGCCATTAATGAAGATACCATCGCTGTACATTTTCACCTGATCGACCAGCAGCAGACGGTTTTTGTCATCGGAATACATCTTCTCGAATACTTCGAGCTGAGAAGGTATCGCCATTGATGGATAAACCCAAGGGCGCAAAGATACACGCGCTGTGAGATCTTGGTTTTGTTCTGCCTCTAGCCAAACGTCATACCAGCCTCGTTTCCAATACATCCGACCGTCACCTATGGTGGTGATGCCGTGCGCGGACGCTTCTTCAAGACCGTACATTAAGCCTTGGTAGCTCTGTTCAAAGAGCTCGCTTTGACTGTTCCACGCCATCTCCATGATTTGGTCGCCAGCATTATCCAATAAGATACCGTTAAGCTCTCCGCTATCAGGATCTTTTAGATATGCACCGCCTTGTGGGTCTGGAGATTGTTGGCTGATTCGGGCGATTTTCAGTGCTTTAGAGTTGACCCACATCGAGTGCGAGGTTTGCTCCATGATGACAACGGGGCGGTTTGGGAAGACACTGTCGATGATCTCTAGTGGTGTGTATTCAGAATCACTGTCGAGTGTCGATTCCAAAGAAAAACCATAACCCATTAGCCAACCTCTGCCATCGGTATCAGCATTGATCTTACACGCTTCTAGGTAGGGGATTTGTTCTTCTAATGTAGCTTCTGAATCCAGTTCACAATTGCCACCTAGTTCAGAGGCGGCTTCGAAAACATGGTTATGATTATCAATGAAGCCCGGAAGAACAAAGGCATTTTCTAAGTCGATGACATCGGTACTCTGCCCTTGAAAAGCTTTCGCTTGCGAGTGGTCGCCAATGAAAATGATCTTGCCGTTGTGGGTAACGATCGAGTCAGATTCACGATGCCCGTAGATATCGGCATTAGTAAAGATTTGATCAGCAGTCTGGCTTTGGGCCGTTGTTTTCTCTTGTACAACGGTGTTGTCTTGTCCAAATGCGGGCGAAACAGCGCCTAAACTGGCGAGTAAAGCGATCCATGCAGTGCGTGGCAAAGTGAGCTTGTTGTTCATTCTTATGTATTCCATTTTCCACTGTTTAATAAGTATAGAAAGCGAGTGGCCAGTGTGAAACTCTACATGAGTGACAAATAAAAACTGCGTTTAATCAACAAGCTGTCGTTTGAATGAGCTTTTATTTACGACTCTTGTCTTAGGCTTTTACGCAGATCTTTTTTGTATTCGTCATAAGAGTTATAGCCATAGAGTTTCCAAGTGTGATCACCCTTAATGTTGTGGTTGTAGGTGATCTCTCCGATCCACTGCTGACGTGTGGCAAGAATCATAGCGCGGATTTTTAATAATAAAGTGTCCATAGTTGCTCTCCTGATTAAGTTCACCTGCAGTATATTTAGCAGTGACCACCGGAGGAGTATCGTTAGCGCAATGTTCAATACTTTTCAGTCAATGTGCTCATATGAATGGTTTGATGCGTATACTTTCAATATTAAAAAGTCACAGAGCATCGCAATGAAGGGATACTTGGAAAAAGTGCCACAACGAATAGGCACATCATGGCGCTATAAGAAAATAGTCGAGAACAGTAAAAGCTACGGTTGGCATAGACATGAAGAGTATGAGATAGCGATACATCGTCACTTTGCAGGGCACAGTTTTATTGGGCATCACCAGAGTGATGTGTTTCACAATCATATGATTTTGGTTGGCCCAGATTTACCTCATGCTATCTATTCAGAAGAGGGTGCAGACGACTCGCGAATCTGTGAAACCCACGTGGTTTGGTTTCGCAAAGACTGGATAGAGCAATTAATCGCGTGTTGCCGTGAGCTCGAACCGCTGCGTGCTTTGTTGGAAGATTCTAAGAAAGGGCTGCAGTTTTCCCCCGCTACCGCAGAGAAAGCGACGGAACTGTTGAATAAGGTGATGGACCAGTCGCCACATCAACAACTGCTGACCTTGTTCTCTCTGTTTGCGCTGTTGCTTGAGGATCAAGAAGTGGTGCAGTTGATAAACCCTATCTTCAATTCGGATGATGAAGATGAGGTTAGCGATAAGTTGGACAGGGTTGAAGCCTTTTTGGTGAACAACTTTATTCGAGATATCTCAGTTAACGATTTAGCCAAGCATCTCTATATCAGTGAGAGCAGTGTTAGGCGGCTTTTTCAAAAGCACTACAATGAGAGTTTTAGCCAACGGTTAAAGAAAATTAGGTTGAACGTGGCGTGTGATTTGTTGCTCAACACATCACTACCTATTAGTTTGATTCTGGAGAAGGTGGGTTACGATAACCAAGCTAATTTCAATCGCCAGTTTAAATCCTATAAGCAGGTAACACCGACTCAATATCGCGCAGCAATGAAGCATCACTGATTCATTCACCAACGAAACAATTCCCATAAGCTTCTGAATAATTTACTGTTATATGAACCATATAAACGGATTTAACGTATTACCAAGGATGTAAGTTAGGGCTCTCACATGACTTACTCGAATTACTATGAAAACAAGTCGAGGTTAGGATGAAGAAAATATTATTGCTGCTGAGTGTCATTCTGTTGGGTGGATGCGTGGGCATGCCCGAAACAGTCAAGCCCGTTCAACAGTTTGAATTGGATAGATACTTAGGCAAATGGTACGAGGTGGCTCGTTTGGACCACTCGTTTGAGCGTGGCCTCAATAGCATCAGTGCTGAATATAGCCTGCGTGATGATGGTGGCGTGAAGGTGATTAACCGTGGCTATTCGGATGAAGATGGCGAATGGAATGAAGCGGAAGGTAAGGCGTATTTTGTCGAAGGCAGCGATCAGGGCTATTTGAAGGTGTCGTTCTTTGGTCCATTCTATGGCGCTTATGTGGTGTTCGAGCTGGATAAAGAGAACTACCAATACGCGTTTGTTTCTGGCCCAGATACCGATTATTTATGGCTGCTTTCTCGAACTCCGGAAGTCTCATCTGAGGTCATGGAGAAGTTTAAAGCGATGTCTAAAGAGCGTGGCTTCAATACCGATGAGTTGATTTACGTTGAGCACTCAAAATAACGGTATATAGCGGTTTCTTGGTCTTTACGTAACTTTACGTAAAGACCATGTTAAGTGTAATGATAATGAGTCAAAATAACATCTAGGTCAGAGACATAGAGTGGTCATTATGAATAAATCATTATCGAAACAGACGGTTATTTTCCATTGGCTTACCGGCATTTTGTTTATCGCTGTGTTTGTTATTGGACTTCAATTCGAAGGCATGCCTCGAGGTCCCGAAAAAGGCGAGTTAATGGGGCTGCACAAATCATTAGGTTTGATTGTTTTAGTTGTCGCACTTTCACGCTTTGTATGGCGTTTGAAAGAAGGGGCAATTGAGAGTGTGGCTGTATTAACAAGAGCGCAAGAACTTGCTGCGAAAGGCGTTCATCATTTCTTGTTATTAGTGACGTTAGCGATGCCAATTTCAGGTGCCGTAATGAGTGTTGCTGGTGGACGTGCATTAGAGCTATTCGGCATTGAGTTGATAGCTGCTGGTGAGAAAACGGAATGGTTGCAGTCTGCGGCTTCTTTCGTTCACGTGAATGCGGTGAACTTGATTATAGTGGTGTTTGCTCTCCATGTTTTGGGTGCATTGAAACACCAACTAGTGGACAAAGATGGCACACTGAGCCGCATGCTTGGTCGTTCATCGTCTGCTAGCAAGTAGCAAAATCAGACATCAAGATTATCTCTTATTTAGCGAATCTAACTTTGGTCTTGATAGAAAGATGAATATAAAAACACTCGGCGTATACCGAGTGTTTTTTTGTTTGTGTTACCTGAAAACCCCGCTTACTAAGCTTGCTTGCGAACCTGCAATACGCTCAGTACTGATAGCGAAAGGAAGAACGCAGGGTCACTCCAACCAAAGCCAACAAAGATACCGGTGAAAGCCGCGTACAGTGTGATGATCGCACCCAGCATATTGGTGACAACCAAACCTTGGATGAGCTTTTTAGCACTGATTCCCGCTTCAATATCTCGCAGTAACCATGTTATCGCTGCAATACCACCAAGGAAGATACTGGTGTGTTGAGACAGAAAGTAAGCGTACTTGTCATTAATTTCCACGCCGTACATAGGCCACATGACCGTTGGTAGGAAAAACAACGCGAAGGCAAACCCTGCGTAAATGATGCCGTGTAGGCTTAAAAACGTTTTATTGTTCATCTGTTATCTCTCTATCTCGTGCCTTTCGCTAACTCTTGATTCATTCTATTAGCCGTTGATTGGGCCTTTGTTAATGTTAGTTAATGGCTGGTTTACGTCAAAAATCACGCCGCGAACTTCTTCTACGCCCATTTCTTTCAAGCGAGCGGCATGCATAGCTAAGTAAGCCTCAGCACTGAGCTGATCTTCAAAAAGGTAGACACCACCGCCCAGTTTCTCGGCTTGGTTTTCTGTCCAGATTTTCCAGATCATGCCCGGTTCGTTGTTGATGGACTTGGCTAGGTCAACGAGTGCGTTCGACATCTCTTCACCGAAAGGGCCGTTAAATTCAAAATCAACTTGTAGTAGTTTCATGGTGTTTCTCCGTTTAACAAATTTCGTGTAACAAAATCCGCTGAAAAATAGGTGTTTAAGACAAACAAGCCATTCTCGTTTGTTGTTGAGATTTATATTGCCTGTTGAAATAGATATTACCTGTAAAAAACAGACAGAAAAGTTCATAATATTGCCATTAACTGTCAGGATTTTAGACCGATGAGATTAAAGACCACTCTAGACCAATGGCAAACACTCTATGAGATAGACCGCGCTGGCAGCATTCAGGCGGCGGCATTGCAATTGAATAAGAGCCACACCACGTTGATTTATGCGTTGAGAAAACTGGAAGATCAATTGGGCGTGTCTTTGGTTCAGGTTGAAGGCCGAAGGGCAGTGTTATCGGAAGATGGCAAAGCCTTATTGCGTCGGGCGAGCAGCATGCTGGAACAAGCTCGGGAATTGGAGCTGATCAGTGAGCAGTTAGCAAAGGGTGTGGAGTCTGAAATTGTGGTCGCCGTTGACCATTTGTGCTGCCTTGAGCGCCTTTATAAGCCGATGGCTGCGTTTATGGCAGAGAACAACACTACCTCAATCCAAGTGGTTGAAACATCCTTGTCGAAGACCACGGAAATGGTCACTCAAGAGCGAGCCGATGTTGCCATCATCAACCTGCCAATTACCAATTACTCGGCAGAAGCCTTTGGATTTACCAAGATGGAACCTGTTGTCGTAAGCTCGCACTCTTTAGCTAACGTGTCATCCATATCGCTCAACCAACTGTCGTCGCTACCACAAATAGTGGTGAGAGATTTAGGCTCGGTTGAAAAGCTGGGGGGGAAAAAAGATGTGGGTTGGTTGAAGTCGAGTCAGCGTATTACGGTCGATAATTTCGACCATGCCTTTGGTGCGGTAGAGCAGGGTGTAGGGTATTGCAGGCTACCTAAACATATTGTTGATAACCGAGGAAGCGACAAGCTCACTGTGTTAAATGTGGAAAATGGCAGTGGCTATCAAGTGCCGCTACATCTGACTCTGCCGAAAGGTGCGAAGACAGGTCCAGCCGCAAAGCGTTTCTATGAACTGCTTCTTGAGTCAGCCCAAAGTGCGGACTAAGTGCTATGAGAAACTGAGCTATGATCTATTAACTATGAGCTATTAACGAGGCTGGTTGCCGTTCAAGAATAGCGCGACACATTCTCGAGTGTAGTGAAGCCTTTCTTCTTCTGACTCGCCGCTATCGTGGCCGAAGAACGACCAATATGCCGACTTGCCATGAAACATCAGCAGCAGTTGGCGCGCCGCTATGATTGGCGAGCTTGTAGAAGAGAGCGTTAAGTCGCCAGACTCTATCTTAGTCTGCAAGTAATCGGCGAGTAACTTAGTGGTCTTCTGTGGCCCCGTTTCTAAATAAATAGAGGCAATTTCTGGATGCGTGTTGGATTGACTCACCGCGTTCTGAAAGGTTTGTCGAGATTGCTCATCAAGTAACAAATCCTGAAACTTCACACCAAATTTCACCAACTCATCACCCACCGCCGCATTCATATCAAAGGCAGCAGGGCTAAGTTCGCGCTCTGCACACTTGGTTTGCATGCAGGTTTCGAAAAGTTCGTCTTTGTTTTTAAAGTGAGAGTAGACCGTTTGCTTGGAAACGTTCGCCACTTTGGCTATCTGATCCATATTGATCTTGAAGCCATGCTCAGAGAAAAGCTGGCTTGCTGCGGTTAAGATCTGCGATCTCTTTTGTTCACTCTTGATGATTTTAGTCACGTGCTGCTTCTCGTTACTTGCTTGGTACTTGGTGTTGCTCAGCTTAATACACTTGGTTCTGCGCTAAGCATTATGCTTTTTGTGATGGTTTTATCAATCATTAACGATGAAACTTATTTTTAACATAACCAAACTAGACAGTCTAGTTTGGTTTGGTTAGTCTAAAAAAAGAACATGATTGAGTACTGCATAGGAACAGTGAGTATGTATAAATTGATGAAGGGAAGTGCGGTGGCGTTGTCTCTATCTACTTTTCTTGTTGGATGTGGCGAAAAGGAACAAGCCCAAGATTCGGTTGATTCAACCAATCAAACGGCTTCGAGCGTCCAAACCATTTTAACTGTAGAAACGATGGCCTTAGCGCTGTCTTCCTCTTATGCCGTGCAGCGTGAATATGTTGGTGTGGTTAAGGCGGGTCAGCAAGCCAATTTAGGTTTCGAACTGGCGGGTAAAGTGAATGAGATTCTGGTTGATGTCGGTGACACAGTAACCGAAGGTCAGCCCCTGATTCGATTAGACACTCAACTGTTACAGACTGAATCGAGCCAACTAAAAGCGCAAGCCGAAGAAGTGAAAGCTCAACTGAGCCTTGTGGCCGCGAACTTAAAACGTCAACGCTCACTGAAAGCAAAAGGCTTCAGTGCCGAAGCGGAGATTGACTCGTTAACCAGTGAACAGCGTGTGTTGCAAGCTAACTTACTGCGCATTGATGCCTCGGTAAAAGGCAACGATCTCAAACTAGTAAAATCGACAATCCTTGCGCCTTATTCGGGCACTATCGCAACGCGCTTTGTGTCGCTCGGCGATGTGGTCAATGTCGGCAATCCAACTCTTACTTTGCTCGCTTCTGAAGGCAAAGAAGCTTTTATCGGCATTCCTGCCCATCAAATGCAAAAAGTGACCTCGCTCTCTTCGCCAAGTATTCGTGTTGGGCGAGATGATTACGCAGTGATGCTGCTGAACCCGGGTGCCATGGTCGACACGCAATCTCGTAGTGTTGGCTTACGTTATCTTTTCCCTGAGCAAGCGACTGTTTTAGAAGGCCAACTTGCTTACCTTAAGTTTGACGAGCAAATCGACGACCAAGGTTATTGGGTGCCATTAACGGGTTTGATTGATGGCCTGCGCGGTGTGTGGAACATTTTCGTGGTGGGTGAAGACAATAAGGTTGAACGCCGCAGTGTTCAGGTGCTGTTTGCCAATAATCAGCAAGCGTACGTGAGTGGTGCAATCGAGGATGGCGAACAGGTGATCGCGAGTGGTTTACATCGCTTGGTTCCCGGTCAAACCGTGAAGCCAGCCAACGTTACTGCTGAATAGGAAATAGTATGAAAATCATAGAGACTATTTCCAATACCCGACTGCTGATCTTAATGACTGCGCTGCTGATGGTGAGTGGCATTTCTGCGTTCATGACGCTGCCACGCGCAGAAGATCCAGTGATCATCAACCGTTATGCAAACATCACAACCAGCTTTCCCGGTGCCAGTGCCGAACGTGTAGAAACCTTGGTCACAGAGGTGATCGAGAACAAGCTGCGTGAGCTGAGTGAAGTCAAGCTGGTGAGTTCAACTTCAAGGCCGAGCGTGTCGATTGTTACGCTTGAACTTAATGACACCATCACCGAGCCCGAACCAGTCTGGTCACAAGCGCGTGACAAACTGTCTGACATCGAATCCATTTTACCTGCGGGTGCGCATTCTCCCGATCTCGACAGTGACCATACTTACGCATTTACAACCATTGCTTCTCTGACTTGGTCGGGTGCAGGCGAACCTGACCGTTTAACTCTTGGGCGTTATGCCAAAGAACTGGCTAAGCGATTAAGAACCTTGTCGGGTACTGAGTTTGTTGATGAATATGGGGTGCCACAAGAAGAAATCCAGATAAGTCTACGAACCGCTGATGCCGCAGCACTTGGGCGTTCGAGTGCCAATATCGCCGAGTCTCTGGAAGGGGCAGACGCTAAGAACTCGGCGGGTGAATTGGTCAGTGCGTATTCTCGTTTTGGTTTAGAGATTGAATCGGAACTTGATTCCATTGAACGCATTAAACAAGTCCCAATCGCGACTGACAGCAATGGTCATATCATCCGCATGGAAGACATTGCATCGGTGAGACGTGGCGAGAAAACGCCTCAAGATCAGATTGCCATTATTGATGGTGAGCCGGGTGTGATTGTCGCAGCGAGAATGCATCCTGATCTCCGAGTCGATAACTGGACGTCACGAGCAAATGCTCTGATTGAGAAGTTTCAACAAGAGCTGCCTAGCAATATAGATGTCACTGTGTTGTTCAACCAGCAAGGCTATACCGAAACTCGTTTAGACGATTTAGGTAAAAGCTTGATGATCGGTTTTGGCTTGATCTTGATTGTGCTGTTCGTGACCTTAGGTGTGCGCGCCGCAATATTGGTGGCGATTTCTCTGCCACTGACTTCATTGCTTACGTTGTCGATCATGAAAATGACTGGCGTGCCAATCAACCAGATGTCGGTGACTGGCTTAATTGTTGCACTCGGGATCATGGTGGATAACGCGGTGGTGATGGTTGATACCATTCAGGCGTATCGCTTGAAAGGGCAACAGCGAGCGGAAGCGACCATGAATGCTTTGAAGCACTTGTGGGTGCCTCTGCTGGGGTCAACATTAACCACGGTTCTGGCGTTTGCACCGATCATTCTGATGCCGGGTGCATCGGGTGAGTTTGTCGGTGGTATCGCGATTACTGTGTCTTTCTCATTGATCGGTTCTTATGTGATTTCGCATACCTTGATTGCAGGCTTAGCGACCAAGCTACTGCCGAAACAACTCAGTGATGTGGATAAGAAAGGGCAACATCATTGGTATATGACAGGCTTAAGAATTCCAGCATTAACACGTTGGTTCTCATCTTCTGTTCGCTTTGGTGTAACGCATCCAATCATCACTATTGCGTTGGTGTTGTTGGTTCCGTTTACTGGCTACTGGAGTATGTCTCAACTGACTGAGCAGTTCTTCCCACCATCAGATAGAGACATGTTTGAGATTCAGGTATACATGCCGCCACAAGCAAGTATTTATGCCACCCAAAACACCTCTGAGAAAATCGACGACATCATTCATCGCTATCCAGAAGTAGAACGCATTGATTGGCTAGTGGGCGCTAACTTCCCATCTTTCTATTACAACTTGCAAGCAAGGCAAAACAACGCGCCGTACTTCTCGCAAGCCATGGTCAAAACAGAGAACTTTGACCAAGCCAATGCGTTGATTCCAGAGTTGCAAAAGGTGTTAGATAACGAAGTGCCGGAAGCACAAATCTTGGTACGAAAGCTTAATCAAGGGCCTCCATTTACTGCGCCAGTTGAGCTGCGTGTTTATGGTGAAAACCTCGATACATTAAAAGCGATTGGTGAAGATGTTCGACTGATTCTGGCAGGTGTTCCTCATGTGACTCACACTCGAGAAACATTGCAACCGGGTACGCCTAAGGTGTGGTTGAAGGTCGATGAAGACACCGCGAAACTTAACGGTATCTCACTCAATCAATTTGCTGGCATGCTGCAAACTACGCTAACAGGTCGTGAGAGTGGATCTGTGATAGAGGGCAGCGAATCGGTGCCAATCCGTGTTCGTGTCGCGGATGATGCGCGTGAAAACTTGGCGCACTTAAGCAATATTCGTTTGCCGATCAGTTCTGATGTTTACTCAACAGGGATTAACGTTTCGACTCTGGCAGAGCTTGAATTGACGACCAGTCGTGGTGCGATTACACGTCGTAACGGACAACGTGTCAATACCATTGAGGGTTACATTGAAGCGGGTGTTTTACCTCAAACCGTGCTTAATGAGTTCCAAAAACGCTTAGAAAGCTATGGGATGCCATCAGGTTATACGATTGGTTTTGGTGGTGAATCCGCTGAGCGTGACAATTCAGTCAACAGCCTTATTTCGAATGTCGCCGTTGTGGTTGTATTGATGGTGTTAGTGGTGGTGATGTCGTTTAACTCGTTCCGAATGAGTAGCATCATCTTCATGGTAGCAGGATTGGCTGGTGGCCTAGGTTTGCTGTCGGTGTGGATCTTCGGGTATCCATTTGGTTTTACGGTGATCATAGCCATGCTCGGGATCGCGGGCTTAGCGATTAATGCTGCTATAGTGATTCTGACGGAATTGAAACTGGATGAACAAGCTTCATCAGGCAATGTGGATGCGGTAGTTGAGGCCGTGATGTCGTGTACTCGTCATATCAGTTCAACCACGATCACAACCGTTGGCGGTTTTATGCCATTGATCATCGCTGGTGGTGGCTTCTGGCCTCCGTTCGCGGTCGCAATTGTGGGCGGAACGGTATTAACCACGCTTATTTCTTTCTACTTTGTGCCTGTGGTTTATCACTTAATGACTAAAAACCAGCGCAAGAAAGTCGTCACAGCAACAGCATAATCTCTCTCTTAATGACGATTACTCCTCTCTTTTTAGGGGAGTAATACCCACTTAAAACAGATCAAAATACTTATCAAATCGGCTTTCCAGGTCGATCTTTGCCATTATATTTCGGCAGCTAACTGGCATTATTATCAATGAAGAACCGTGTGTTATTCGAATATCTAATGGGTTTCCGATTGAAGCAATATCTTTTCTAAATACCATTAAAATCCTATGTGAATTCATAAATTTGATGTTCATCACGCTTTGTTTAATTCGCTCTTTCTAATGTACCCAAACATCGCTTCGCTTCATCATTGTTGTTTTCTGATTTCTCCGATTCTTACTGATCCCTTATCAGCGTTGGTTTTACATGTGTAGCACGCCCATGTCGTGCAGCTGGTTTTCTATCTATTTCCCATGTTTCACTTTCATAACTGGAAGGTTAGTTTCCAAGTTTGTTTGGTGAGCTTTCAATTTCGACTCCTCATAATGCGCTAAATGTAACAATGTATTTCAAAGTGTAACAATTAAGTCATATTTTTTGTGTGGTTTTAACCGCGCGGCAATGTTTCGGCTGCGTTGTGCTGTCGTTTTAATTTGGCAGTTTTGACGATGCAGAAATGGGCTTAATTCAGTTTCGCTTTGAGATGCGTCGTTTCACATGCTCAACACATAAATATTCTAATGACCATGACAACCAGTACTCGGGCGTTCGTTCTGAGGCTGGATAACCATCGAGAAAGTTAATGGAAGCTTCAAGATATAAACGCATTTTATCGAGAGCAAATCTGTCGAGGATTGGTTTGGTGGGAACCGTCCTGATGCTCGAAGGATGTAACTCCGCATTGCTCGACCCAAAAGGTAGCGTTGGCGTTCAGGAAAAGGAGCTGATTATCACGGCTTTGTTGCTGATGCTAATAGTCGTCATCCCCGTGATTCTGATGACCATCTACTTTGCTTATAGATACCGCGAAAGTAATACCACAGAAGAGTATGCACCTGACTGGGCGCACTCAACCAAGATCGAAGTGGTGGTATGGACGATTCCAATCATCATCATCGCGATTCTTGCCACCATCACTTGGCGAACAACACATGAACTAGAGCCTTCAAAGCCTCTGGAAAGTGATGTGCAACCTATGGTGATCGAAGTGGTCTCTCTGGACTGGAAGTGGCTGTTCATCTATCCGGAGCAAAACATTGCGACGGTTAACTATGTTGCGTTCCCGAAAGATGTTCCGGTGACGTTTAAGCTAACTTCAGACAACATCATGAACGCGTTCTTTATCCCGCGTCTTGGTTCGCAGATCTATGCGATGCCGGGAATGGTGACCAAGCTGAACTTGATTGCTAACCATGAAGGTGACTTCAAAGGTTTTGCATCGAACTACAGTGGTAAAGGGTTCTCGCAGATGAAATTCACTGCATCAGCCATGCCTGATCAAGTGGCATTTCTAAACTGGGTGGAAAAAGTGAAAGCAAGCCCTGACCGCATTGAAGATTGGGAGCAGTTCCGTTCATTGGCTGCGCCAAGTGTGGCTGAACCCGTCACTCTGTTCTCCAGTATCCCACCATTTTTATTCACCGATGTCGTGACCCAGCACCCTGGTTCAATGAACTGTTTGCCGGAAACCCAAGGATAATCGTCATGTTTGGAAGATTAACTCTAGACTCAATTCCCTACCACGAACCCATTATTTTGGTCACGTTAACCATGATCGCTCTAGTGGGCAGTTTAGTGGTGTATGCGGTAACCAAAGCCGGTAAGTGGCAATACCTTTGGAATGAATGGTTTACTTCTGTAGACCACAAAAAATTGGGCTTCATGTACATTGCTGTAGCAATGGTGATGTTAGTTCGTGGCTTTGCCGATGCGGTCATGATGCGTAGTCAGCAATTGCTTTCTGCTGCCGGTGAAACGGGCTATTTACCGCCACATCACTACGACCAGATCTTCACGGCTCACGGCGTGATCATGATTTTCTTCGTAGCGATGCCTTTGGTTATCGGTTTGATGAACATCATCGTGCCGCTGCAAATCGGTGCTCGTGATGTTGCATTCCCTTATCTGAATAACCTGAGCTTCTGGCTGTTTGTTGTGGGTATTATCCTCACCAACATGTCGCTGGGCTTGGGTGAATTTGGCCGTACGGGTTGGTTGGCGTATCCGCCGCTTTCCGGCATTGAGGCAAGCCCTGGAGTGGGTGTCGATTACTGGATATGGGCGCTGCAAATATCTGGTGTGGGTACCACATTAACGGGTGTGAACTTCTTCGCGACTATTTTGCGCATGCGTACTCCGTCTATGCCAATGATGAAGATGCCAGTATTCACGTGGGCGTCTCTGTGTGCCAACATCCTGATCATCATCTCTTTCCCAATCCTGACGGTGACCATCGCGTTACTGACTTTGGATAGATACATCGGCACGCACTTCTTCACCAATGACCTTGGTGGCAACGTGATGATGTATGTGAATCTGATTTGGGCATGGGGACACCCTGAGGTGTACATCCTAATCTTGCCTATCTTCGGTGTGTTTTCTGAAGTGACTGCAACCTTCTCTCGCAAAAAACTGTTTGGTTATACCTCGCTGGTATGGGCGACGGTGGCTATCACTATCCTTGCGTTTGTGGTTTGGCTGCATCACTTCTTTACCATGGGTTCAGGCGCCAATGTGAATGCCTTCTTCGGCATCGCAACCATGATTATCTCTATCCCGACCGGGGTTAAGATTTTCAACTGGTTGTTCACTATGTACAAAGGTCGCATCCGTTTCACAACGCCTATGCTGTGGACAGTTGGCTTCCTTATCACCTTCACCGTTGGTGGTATGACGGGCGTGTTAATGGCGGTACCGGGCGCAGATTTCATTCTGCATAACTCAGTATTCCTGATTGCTCACTTCCACAACGTAATCATCGGTGGCGTAGTATTCGGTTGTTTTGCTGCGATTGGTTACTGGTTCCCGAAAGCGACCGGTTTCACTCTTAACGAGCTTTGGGGTAAACGCGCATTCTACTGCTGGATCATCGGTTTCTTGATGGCGTTCTTACCGCTTTACGCTCTGGGCTTTATGGGTATGACGCGTCGTTTGAGCCAAGACATCAACCCTGAGTTCTTCCCTCTACTGGCGGTTGCAGCTGCAGGTACAGGCGTAATTGCGATGGGTGTTGTTTGTCAGTTCGTTCAAATTTACGTGAGTGTTCGTGACCGAGACCAAAACCGAGATCTAACGGGTGACCCGTGGGGCGGACGTACATTCGAATGGGCAACATCGTCACCACCGCCGTTTTACAACTTTGCAAAACTGCCTAAGGGCGATGAACTAGATGCGTTCTGGTACCAAAAGCAAAGTGGTGAGTTTGACCCAACTCAGGAAGAAGAATACGAACGTATTCATATGCCGAAGAACACACCGACAGGCATTTATGTGTCTGCATGGGCGTTGGCATTTGGCTTCGCAATGATTTGGTACATCTGGTGGCTAGCAGCTGCAAGCTTAGTGGGTATCGTGGTGACGTGTATTCAACACAGCTACAACGACGATGTGGATTACTACGTAGAAGTTGAAGAGATCAAAGCGATTGAAGCGGCTCGACGTGCACAGCTTGAAGAAGCTAAGAAACAGTCAGTGAAAGGCGACAACTCTGGTCGTGGTAACAGCGCTGACGGTGACAGTGATAACAACGAAAACAAAGATGATTTGGAGACGACGTATGCAAGCTAATACTCCGTCACACACTTATGATCTTGCACACTCGCATGATCATCACCACGAAGCTGCGGGCAACAAGTTGTTTGGCTTCTGGGTTTACTTGATGAGTGACTGTGTCCTGTTTGCCACGCTTTTCGCGACTTATGCCGTGCTTGAGAGTGGATCTATCGCAGGCCCTACAGGAAAAGACATCTTTGAACTACCGTTCGTGTTTGTCGAAACCATGATGCTGCTGTTCAGTAGTATTACCTTTGGTTTTGGCATGATCGCAATGAAGCGCAAAGACGTGACCGGACTGAAGCGATGGATCAAAGTTACTTTCGTTTTGGGCTTAGCCTTTATCTGTATGGAAGTGTATGAATTCCACCACTTGATTGCAGAAGGTTATGGTCCTCAAGAGAGTGCGTTCCTTTCAGCGTTCTTTACCTTGGTTGGTACACACGGTTTGCACGTAACGTTCGGTCTTATCTGGATGGCGGTGGCTTATCACCAGCTTTCAACCAAAGGCTTGAACGACAACATGTCGATGCGTTTCCAGTGCTTGAGCTTGTTCTGGCATTTCCTTGATATTGTTTGGATTTGTGTATTTACCATCGTGTACTTAATGGGGGTGATGTAATGGAACAGCATCTAGATAGCGGTGCAACGGATTACGTGAAAGGCTTTATTGCGTCACTGATTCTAACCATTATTCCGTTCTACATTGTGTGGTCACATGCGCTGCCAAGCACTGAAACTTACGTAATCTTGTTCGGTTGTGCGCTGGTGCAAATCTTTGTGCACTTTAAGTACTTCTTGCACATGGAAGCGAAATCTTCTGATGGGCGTTGGAACTTGGTGTCGCTGATGTTTACCGCCATTGTTGTATTGATTCTTATCGCTGGCTCGGTATGGATCATCTACAACATGAACGTCAACATGAAGTTGTAGGCTAGGGTATGCTGAAAAGTTATTTGTCTATTACCAAACCGGGCATCATTTTCGGCAACCTGATTTCTGTTGCGGCGGGGTTTTTCCTCGCTGCAAAAACAGAACCAGCCAGTGCGATGTTGTTACTGACGACATTAGCGGGTGTAGGGCTTGTGATTGCATCAGGTTGTGTGGTCAACAACATCTTTGACCGAGATATCGACCAGAAAATGAAACGAACCCAGAACCGTGAATTGGTTCAGGGCAACATCAACACCGACGTCGCATTTATCTATGCGTTAGTCATGTTGTTGGCAGGCACGGCGCTGCTGTTTCAATTCGTTAATCCGATGTCTGCGGTAGTGGTGTTGCTTGGCTATGTGTTTTACGTCTTTTTCTACACCATGTGGTACAAGCGTAATTCGGTTTACGGCACCTTAGTGGGTAGCATCTCTGGCGCGGTTCCGCCACTGGTTGGCTACCTTGGCGTGACAAACTACCTGAGCTTAGAAGCCGTTCTGCTGTTCATCATGTTCTGCTTATGGCAGATGCCACACTCGTATGCGATCGCGATGTTCCGCATTCAAGATTACCGCGATGCAGGCATTCCTGTGTTACCGGTGAAGGAGGGGGTCGACAAAGCACATCAGCACATGAAAGCGTATGTAGTCGCGTTTGGCGCAGTTGCTCTGGGACTATTTTTGCTCGGAGAAGCGGGTTACGAATACCTAGCGGTGTCGGCGGCTGTTTGTTTTATGTGGACCAAAGTGACATTCCGCAAGGTCGATTGCCTCAACTACATTCAGTGGTCAAAGACCGTCTTCAAGGTCTCTCTACTGGTGGTGATGAGCATCAGTGGTGTACTCGGGCTAGAACTGATTCCGTTACCTTTTTCTTAAGGTAAATCGCGAGTATGACAAAAGCCGAGCTATATTGAATAGCTCGGTTTTTCTTTCAGCTTATTGCTTATTGCTCAGCGCTTGGTGTGTATCTAATATCTGTGCTTTCTAACATGTTCTTTGGAAAGGCGAGTAGCTCTCGACCATGGTTAAGGAGCAATTTAACTTGCGATTTCCATTGGCAACATTGAGTAGAACTTTGTTATAGACACCATTAACGCTATTTATATCGACATAACCAAAGCTCTCATAGGTTGAGTCGTATGAGTAGTCTCGATTGTCGCCAAGAACAAATAACTTTCCTTCTGGTACATGCCAAGTAATATTGTTTTCAAGTATGTTTGAATCTTCTTTGAGATACCTAACATTATATTGGCTATTACCTATTTGTTCTTTTATATAAACAAACCCATTTTCTTTTTTAGTTATGCCATAGGATAATTTATTATCATTGATATAAAGATCACCATTGTCTAATGTGACAGTATCTCCAGGTATTCCAATCACTCTCTTTCTGAAGGTTATATTTTCACTTCGATGTTTAGGTGGATGTCGAAACCTAATGACATCGCCATACTCTGGTGTATATCGCCCCGGTCGAACGCCACTTACCGTTGTCCAGTATTTACCTTCAAAGGTTGGCGCCATACTTAATCCTGTATTGGTATTGATCGAGCTAGAGAAAAAGTAAAATAGCACGAATATCCATAACGCAAGCGAAGTCGACATTGATAGAAGTAACTTAAAGCTCTTCATAACGGTTTCTCCTGCTGCAGTACTTCTCGGCAAGTAGGGTGATACTGTAGTTCGCGGCAACAAATGAGCAGTAAAATAGTCCTAAAACGACAATGATTTCAATGATGTCATTGAAGCCACCATTGAATAGGTTTTTACAGAGTGAGTAGTAGAGGAATAAGCTTAAGCTTAGAAAAATCGCAGCTATTGCCAGCAGAATCCATTCTACCTTTGATAAATTACGGTTCATTAATTTTACACCATGAAGAATAAAATAACAGGTAACGCAAGCAGTCGGCTAAATACTTTTAAAGGTCGATACCAATAAAAAGGAAGACGATGTACTAAGCTGTTTGATTTATAATTAAGGTGATAAAGCTCATCAATAAATGATCTTTTTATATTGTCTATCACGGTTAAGCCTAATTGTATTTTTATTTGGAATAGTATTGTGTCAACAAAATCTGACATTTTCTGTCTAAAACAACAAAAGTTATTAAATTTAATATTATCGAGTAGTATTTAGAGCGCTATTGTTCGTTGTAATGTATTTGTATTTGTTATAACTTGCTTATGTTGTATTTATAATGGTGTTTTAATATTGGAGGAGCCAATATTGAACTTCATATATGGTGGTGTTTGAACTTAATGTGCATAGACGTTCATTGCGTGTTTAATATCTTGTATTACATCAGTACGTAGCTGCTTTGGCTTTAGAATTTCAACGCAATCGGCATTGTTAATAAGCCATCTTTTGAAATCGACGCTATCTTGAGCTTGGGCTTTTACGATGTAGTGGCTGTGAGCTGTCTCTTCTATATTTTGACATTCACTGAGTTTGTACTCGTCGACAAATCGGTTTTTGCCATCAGTATCTCTTGTCATTTTTAAAAGCACTTCACAGGTTTCACCACCGTTGACCGTTTTACCATTGCTTGTTGAGAGGTAAGTTGTGAGGCAAAAATTCTCTTGATTACCCATAGAGAAGTTCTGACCTGAGTGAAGCTTAACATGGCTAATGTTATGCACAGTGTAGGTGCGATATTTACCAGGCATTGAACTGCTCTCAGCATTTTTTTTATAACGCTCTAATCCAACGAGGTAAAAGGCTTTTTGGTAAACGAAAGAGGCATAAGGGTCGACTTCGCAACGGCTTCCTTCATATTCAAATGAGACCACTTTGCGATTTTCTAGCGCACTCTCGAGCTTGCTTAGCACAGTGTAATCGGCCTTGGGAGCAACAACATCGTAACTGCTGACCTGTATTTTAAAAGGTGCCGAGTTTGATACGTTCTTTGCTCTGGAAAGCAGTGTTAACGCTTCACTTAGTTTCGTTCCTGCAGACGGCAGTATACGTTCAAGTACTTGGCTACCTATGATACCTAGGATCGAGATCGATTCATTTAGCCCAGGGTTCACATTGAACTCCGCGCCTTCTTTTACCTTATAGCGAGCTTTTGATGCGATTCCTTCTCGAACCAGAAGATCATTGTGTCCGTTTGGTCCGTCTCCCTGATCTCCATGATACTTGTAGATCGAATCTAAGATGCGCTCCGCCCACTTTTGCTGGGCTTCTTTAGAGGTATCTCCACGGTAGTAAAAAGGCTGTTTTCGCACATCATCTAGGTACTCTTTTGGCGTTATTCCTTGCTCTTTGATTGAAAGCAAATTGAGGCAATGTAAGTAACAATAAAAATCACCGAACGCTTTTGCTGACACGTTATTCCTCCATCTCTAATTGATATTTATCGTATTTAATCACAAATTTATTTCAAAGAATGGCAGGAAATCACACTTTTCATGTGGGATTAGATGAAACAGTTCGTTTTTACATCAGTTTTATCGCGTATTTTGTAACTGTTTGTAATGAGGTTATTTTTTGAACGGAAATTGCAAGGTTATCGGTAAAATTAAAACATTGCTCCCATAAATAGGCGGTTGGTTTTATTGCCACTTTTTGGTAATTGTGATTTGTTTTTTATGGCTATTGAGTTTGGGTGTGAGAAGCACTTGATTAAGAGCGCATTTTTAAGGGAAGGAGTCGATTAACTGTGTATTTTTAAAGGAGAGGTGTGCTGTTTCTTAGTTTGTTTAATCTTGAGAGTTATGCGCTGCTGCAATAAAAATACCCCGACGAGCGGGGTATTTTTGTTTGTCTTCTATTCAACTCTTACGCGTAGCTTGTTTACCAAGCGCCTAGGTAAGACTTGTACGATTGTAGGCGAACGGTTGCTGCGCCAATCACGTCAATGAAGCCCCAAAATGGATGCGGTTTTTCTGCTGAAATCCAAGCCGAACCCGCTGCGCCAATCGGGATGTTGTAACCTTCTGGTTCAAAGATTTCTAGGACGATTGTACGACCTAGGCCATTGCCATTTTGCACTACGTGTTGGCCAACGCTTTGTGGTCCTTGAAGTGGTGAAATGCTTGCCTCACCCGTACCCGCGGTAAAACTGTGTACCTTTGCTCGGAACACGTGACCCGGATAAGCATCTACGAAGAACTCAGCAAAGTCACCCACCTGGACATAGCCGTATGTTTGGTCTGAAATACGCATCTCTAGGAACTTTTTGCTGGTGTTGTAAAGGTGCATGTTGCCCATGACAGAGCCTTCCGCAATGTTCACAATAGAGACTTGGCCATCAAATTCAGCTCGGATGGTTTTTTTCTCTTGTGCCCAGTTAACTTTCTGCAAGTCGGCTTCTAATGACGTCAGCTCAGCGTGCATGACACGAAGGTCTGAATTGTATTTCTCCACGTCGCGCATGTTGAAGATTTCTGGCGATGTTTCTGCGCGGTCTAAGTCGCGAGTCATCTGTTTGATCTCTTCTTCTTTCTGCACGATTGAAGATTCGATCTTCGCTTTGTCTGCGGCAGAGTCGATATCAACGAGTGTGTAGATGATGTCGCCTTCTTTTACCATTTGGTTGTGGTCGACAAACACTTTATCGATTTGTTGGCCAAAGATTGGAGACATCACTGCATGTGGTGCTTTCACTGTCGATGAGTTGGTCATATCAACCGGTGCCCACAGGCGAGATACGATAGCTAATAATCCAAGAATCACAGCACCGCCAATGGCAGCCCAAGTGTAGTTCTTAATCGTCTTCTTTAATGCGCCAGTCGCAAATAGGGACCATACAATCAGAATGTATGGAATCATCATCTCTTTCATTATGCGGCCTCGTGTTTGGTTGGTGCCTGCTCAGACGTTGCTTTTTCTGTCGCTTGTGTGTCGATTGCTGTTTGTTCGTCAGTGACATTTTGTTCATCACTTGCCTTGGACGAACCTTTAGTTTTTACAGCCTCATTACTAGAAGGCTCATTTTCGGAAGACTTAGGTTGAATACCACGACGAATTACGTCGCTGATCGACTGACCAATGTGTTTCCAGTTAGCAAGGGCGATAACCAAAGCGATAACCCAGAAGGTTTTGCTAATGAATAGGCCACAAAGAGAGAGTGCGAAGACGATTTGAACGTGTGCACTTTTATGTTCTTTTGCTTTATGAACACCCAACTCATGGACTTGCCACATGCCATATATCGCAGCAAGAACAACAGCGAGCGTTACTGAGAATAGGTAACCAGAGAAGAACTCGGTTTGAAAGAAGTTCATCATCATTTCGTTCGGGTGGTTATTGAACTGAGAAAGATCGATGTCTTTGGAGTGGATTTTACCCATTGGAGCCAGTGCCCACGCACCCGCTAGCATGAGTGCCATAAATAGACAGAATTTGATGAGAACCATCGCGACGGCCCCAACTTTCTGCAGAACGATTTTAAGAAATTTCATATCTCAACCTAAATAAGGAGAGAGAAAGTGCAGCCTTGGTACAAGACTTTTAGATGACATCTGAAAGAGGTGTTGAACTCACTTAATCGTATAGACCGACTGAGTCAAAAGTACTAGATGACAATTAAAAATCGCTTTGACCACGTAGACAACGCATTCTCGCGAATAGAGTGTTAAAAACACCTGGCGAAATCATTCTTAAGTAACGTCAACCATTGATAGGTTCGTTTGCTGCATTGGGTTTTAAGGCCGTCTTCCGTGATGTGTGCAACACCATCATCTACACATTTTTAGGTTTTCTGTTTAAGTTAAGAATTGATTTGTTGGCGAAATAATAGGAAGTGTAACTGGAGCTATCTACGCATTATTACGATATTGAATTATCGTAATTGCGATGAGTCGAGTGGTTGTTTAGACGTGAGGTGGGTTTATTTGAACAGGCTCAAACTCGGCTTATAAAATATGTCTATTTAATTAGCCTGGATCATAGAAGTGGCTATAAAAGTATCAATAAAGCAGGTAGGAAATATTAAATACTCCGACCAGTCTAAGTGGGATTTGGATGGATTAAGCGGCGCTAGCACAACGCAGAGCTTTAGATTCCAGTCTGGCAAATATGGCAGCTATTCGAAAGAGTGAGTTGTTCTTACATTTCTGTTCTTTACCGTATGATGCTTCTTTCTCAGTTTTGTTTCCTCAATGAGCATCCGTCGTTTCATTCTATCGGTTTTACGATAAGATAATTAAATCTATCGCCTAAGTGAGCACTGAACCATGAGTAATGACATTCCGAATTTTAACTTATTGGCTGTGTTTTCAGCGGTGATGGAGCAGGGCAGTTTGAGTAAGGCTGCCGATCATTTGAATACCAATCAATCGACAATCAGCACTGCGCTCGGCCGACTGAAAAATGAAATTGGCCAAGAGTTGTTCGTGCGCAGTGGGCGAGGGGTTGTGCCTACCGCGTATTCGCAAAGCCTGTATGAGCAAATCAAAGCGCCAATACACGAGCTCAACGGCGTGTTTCAAGGTATGGCTGGGTTTGATGAAGCGAGCACGGAGCGCAGGTTTGTGGCTTCGGTTCCCGAGCATTTAAAGTGGATGTTGCTTGATCGATTTTCTCAGTTACCCAATCAAGGTTTGTCTCTTGAGGTGTATGATCAACCAGATAGTGATGATCAGGTCCATGAGGATCTATTAACCCAGAAGTTTGATTTGATGATCGACATTGTGTTGCCTGAACATCCAAGCATGATGAGCGAAAAGCTCTACGACAGTGAGTTTGTGATCGTTTGTCGAAATGGACATCCTAGGATCAAAGGTGAGATCACCGAGGCGCAATATCTGAGTGAGCAACATGCGGTTTTGGCCAGAACACGTCGCCAAGTAAGAAGTTTGACTCACTACACTTCGTTAGACTTATCCTCGCGTAAAATTGTCATTCACGGTAGCTCTATGGCCAGTAATCTAATGCTGTGTAGCCAGACTGATTACATCACAGTTGCGCCGCTTTCTATGGCTATCCAGTTTCAGGAACGTCTTGGTTTACAGTTGTTCAAACCGCCTTTCGATTACCAACCTATCTCTCATTATCTTATCTGGTTGAAAAAACAGAACACCGACCCTGCACATAAGTGGTTCCGAGAGCAGATCATTAATACGACTAATGACATGTCCAAGTCGCTAAACAGTTGGCGCTCCGCTTTCTGATTATCGCCCTATCTTTTGTTTGCCAAATATCTCCATAACAAATCATCTATATTAGGTGTGTCATAACAAAAAATTATCACAATGAGAATTTATGATAATTTCATTTATTTGCTGCCGAATCGTATATTAACCCTAACAAAGAAGTGGATAACCTCCGCTCATGATTATATTGGCTCAGGTTGCTGGGCTTAAAAAGGGTGAAATATGAAATTCCTACACACAATGATTCGAGTTGCTGATCTAGATAAGTCTATTGAGTTCTACACCAAGGTATTGGGTATGAAAGAACTTGAGCGTCATGACAATAACGATTACCGCTACACATTGGTTTTTGTTGGTTATGAGCAAGGTGGTACAACCATCGAACTGACTTACAACTGGGACACCAACGAGTACGAAATGGGCAACGCATTTGGCCATTTAGCATTGGGTGTGGAAGATATTTACGCGGCATGTGACAAGATTAAATCGCTGGGTGGCAATGTGACTCGTGAAGCGGGCCCTGTAAAAGGTGGTTCAACACACATCGCTTTTATCACTGACCCAGACGGCTACCAAATCGAACTGATTCAACTAGGTTAATCGAGGAAATGACAATGACAAACGCACTATTTCAACCAATTCAACTTGGTAATATCGAACTAAAAAACCGTATTGTTATGCCTCCGATGACTCGCTCTCGTGCAACGCAACCTGGTAACTCAGCAAACGACATGATGGCGGCTTACTACGCTCAACGCGCTTCTGCGGGTTTGATTGTCGCAGAAGGCACACAGATTTCTCCATTGGGTCAGGGTTACGCTTGGACACCGGGTATCTACTCTGACGAGCAAATTGCTGGTTGGAAAAAAGTAACCGATGCAGTACATGAAAAAGGCGGCGTTATTTTCGCTCAGCTTTGGCATGTAGGTCGTGTAACACACCCAGATAACATCGGTGGTGAACAGCCAATTTCGTCTTCTGCTATCAAAGCGGAAAACGTAAAAGTCTTCATCGATAACGGCACTGATGAGCCGGGTTTTGTTGACGTGGTTGAACCTCGTGAAATGACCAAAGAAGACATCAAAGAAGTGGTTGAGCAATATCGCCAAGCGGCGCTTAACGCAATCGAAGCAGGCTTTGATGGCATTGAACTTCACGCGGCAAATGGCTACCTGATTAACCAATTCATTGATTCTGAAGCAAACAACCGTACCGATGAATACGGTGGTTCAACTGAAAACCGCCTACGTTTCCTAGGTGAAGTGGTTGAAGCTATGGTTGAAGCGATTGGTGCAGAGCGTGTTGGTGTTCGTCTTGCTCCGTTTACTTCGCTAAATGGCACCGTTGACGCGACACCAGTTGAAACTTACACAGCAGCGGCTGCGTACCTAAACCTATACAAGATCGTTTACCTGCACATCGCTGAAGTAGACTGGGACGATGCGCCTGAAACGCCAAAAGCATTCAAAGCTGCGGTTCGTGAAGCATTCAAAGGTGTACTGATTTACGCAGGTAAATACGACAGTGAACGTGGCGAGCAAGCCGTCGCAGAAGGCGTGACAGATATGGTTGGCTTTGGTCGTCCATTCGTAGCAAATCCAGATTTGCCAGCTCGTATTCAAAATGGTTTTCCTCTAGCTCCGCACGATCCAAACACGCTGTTTGGCGGCGCTGAAAAAGGCTTAACGGACTACCCAGAATACGCAGGCTAAAAACTGCTGCCTGAAACAGAGTATTAAGATAGTATCTTGATCCTGTTAAGAGTTTATAAAAAGCAACCTTGCAGAGTCGGGTTGCTTTTTTGTTATTGGAACGAATAAAAATGATGAACGTAAAAGCGATGCGTGGCGAGCTTTACCTCTTGTGTGCCACTTTATTGGCAGGGGTAGGATGGATTGCATCTAAGCTGGTGGTCATGGAAATGCCGGGGCCTGTGTTCATTGGTGTGCGTTTTGTTGTCGCGAGCCTGATTCTACTGCCATTCTGTATTCATCATATTCGCAAGCTGTCATTTAAGCAGATCCTGTCATTGTGCGGTGTCGGTTTACTCTTGTCTGCTTCACTTCAGGTGTGGGTGTTTGCCGTTTCGGTCACGGAGAGTTTATCGGAAGGGGCTTTCATCATGAGCTTGGCGATGATCATTGCGCCGTTTGTCTCTTGGGTTCTGTTTCGAGTGAAGCCAAATCGTGCATTCTGGATGTCATTTCCTATCGCGATCCTTGGTATGTTGCTGCTTACTCTCACCAACGGTTGGCACGTTGAGCAAAGCCAGATCTACTTCTTGTTAGCGTCGATGTTGCTCTCGATTCATTTTGTGATGAACAAGCGTGTGATCACCAACATCAAGCCAATTGCCTCGATCTGTATTCAGCTTTTCGTAGTCGGAGTCAGTGGTTTGGCGTTTGCGTCTATGACGACCCAGCCGGAATTTGAAATCACCAAAACGTTAGTGTTCTGGTTCATCGTGTCGGCGGTTGTTGCGACGTCTATTCGCTACCTATTACAAACGGTAGGCCAGCACTCAGTGAACATGGAAGTGGCGGCACTTATCATGATTCTAGAGCCAGTATGGACACTGCTACTCAGTGTGAGCATGCTAGGTGAAACGGTCGAGGTGCAAAAACTGATTGGTGGAGCAGTGATCATTGCTTCGCTGTTTTGCTACATCAAATGGTCGCGGAAAAAATAAACCCTCGTTTAGGGCGAGGGTCTTATTCAGTTTCTAAGTGGTTACTTTAGTGTTAGCTTCGATAGTATTAGATTTGAGCTAGACAGCGGCGACCATTTTTTTAAGTAGACCGATCATCTGTTGCTGCTCTTTTGCATCAAGTGCTGCCATTAGCTCTTCATTCAACTTAACTGGGATGGGTATTAACACTTCTTCAAGTGCTTTACCTTTCTCTGTTAGGTAGATTCTAAAAGAGCGGCGACTGTGTGGATCAGCTCTGCGTTCTACCAGTTCAAGCTTTTCCAACTTATCTAATGTTCGTGTTGTCGTTGAGTTTTCTACTTTCGACTTAGCGGCAATATCACGCTGGGTAACGCCTTCTTCTTCCCATAAACACATCAGGGTTGGCCACAATGCGATGCTTAAGCCGTGCTTCTTTAGCTCAAGATCGAAATCTTTGGTCGCTTTGTTGGCGATCACATTGATCATCCATCCAAAACTATTCTGTCTATCAAACTCTTCTGGCATTGGTGAGCCCCTAATTCTTATGACATAACAACTATTGCCATCGTAACTAATACCGACGCAATTAGCACCAACAACGCTTTTCTATTTGATGAAAAAGCCAATTGAGTGCCATTTCCGAAATGAGCGGTAGATAACGATTGATTTTGTTTACCTGTGATCATTGCGAGCACTAAAGGCTTTGAGCGCAGTTTGTAGACCAAGATAGCCAATAAATGCAGCACAACAAAGGCGATTAACATACGTGCAGCAATAGCATGAGCTGTGCCGAGTAGGTCAAAAACACCGTCTGTGATGATGACTTCTGAATACGGCAATGTGTCGAAGAACCCCGCTATCGCTAGGCCAGTGATGCACTGGACGAATAAGGTTGTAATCATCCCCACAACCATCCAAGCACCTAGAGGATTATGCCCCGGCTTAGGTTGAACTCGGCCTCGTAGGTATTGCCAAGCAGATCTAGGCGAGCTCATAAACTGCGAAAACCGGTTGGTATCACTACCAATCATTCCCCAGACCAAGCGCCACAGAACCAAACTAAACAGTGCGAGCCCTAGATAAATATGTGGGCCATTGCCGCTAAAGCCTGATCCAGCAAGGCCAATAAACAGAGCGGCTTGCAGCCAGTGATAGAGTCGAGTTGGTAGATCCCAGATTTTCATTGTTCAATTTCCTGCTTGTCATTTTTAAAGTGAGATTAATTTACACAACAATAGTTGCGTGCGCAACTGTTGTTGTGTAAATTAAATGCATCCATCGATTCCCGATTGAAAGATCAACAAATCAACTGACCAATGAATAGGAATAACACTATGAAAAAACTGACAATCGCTTTACTTATCGCCGTGCCAGTAATGGCTATTGCTGCAACGGAAGTTGTGAATAATCGCCAACAGGCTTTCAGCTCCATTAAAAAACTCAATAAACAAGTGTCTTCAGAATTAGGAAACCGAAATACAGATTGGAAAAAGGTTGAGGAGTTAAGTGAGAGTTTGGTTGAACATGGAATGGTACTAAACAGCAGTTTTGCTGAGAGTGACGCGGGTGGTAAGGCAAAAGAAACGGTGTGGAGTAAGCCGGAGAAATTCAATCAGCTGATGCTACAGATGAACCAAGGTTTTACGGAGTTACAACAAGCGAGTGTTGAGCAGGACCTTAGCAAGGCTGAACGTGGTTTAGATGCGGCCAACAACACATGCCGAGCGTGTCATCGTACTTATCGCTCGCGTTGGTAAGTCATTTTGAGAGGCTTTAAAAACATCAAGCCTGTACGAATCGAATCGCGACAGGCTTGATACGGTATGCAAATAAGTAAGCAAGTACGCTAGAGCTTAGGTTAGATAGGCTGGGTTAAATGTTCTCACCCAAACTAAAATAAGCCAGCACTTCATCTTCGTTGTTGTAGGTGAAGTCCATACGTACATTGATGCGTTCTTGGCGCATTAGTCGATAGCGCAATCCAAGGCCAACCATGGTCAGAAGGTCGCCATCATCAAAGCTATGATAAGGGTCTTTTGGGTTAAGCCTTTCACCAAATACCTTGCCCACCCCCGTTAAACCTACGACGGCTACGTTGTTCAAGACGTTAATCGACGAGCCAGAAATCGAGTAGCGATATTCCATTTCAAGGTTGGTCATGTGTGAGGCGATGTGGTCTCCGGCAACAAAACCGCGTTGAACGTTTCGTCCTTGTCTACCATAGGTACTGTAGGCGCTACTTGGGGCATTTTCGGCATCAAGTAGGTAACGCGTTACCCATCGGCTAGCGATAATGTGGTTATCATTATGAGTCAAGCTGTAGAAAAAACGATAGTCAGTGAATAGCGAAGAGTAAGTCGCATCTTCATCGTTTCCAAGCCACGCGCCGTGGTTTTCGTACGTCAGCTCAAACAAGAAGCCATGATACGGGTAGTAGTAATGCTCTCGCTCATCCCATAAGAATGAAAGCTTGGCACCCGTGTCCGCTTCATACTCTTCACTGAACCCTGTGAGTTTAAGCAGCAGCTTGTCGCGTGGTGTATCTGCTAGGTAGCGAGCCGTTGAGTAGTCTAAACCCATACCAAGGTAGATGTTGTCGTAAACCTTAAAGTAGAAGTCACCATCGAAGCTGTACTCTTGGTGATTAGTATCGACCAAATCGACCAAGGTAATGTTGGTGCTCGAAAAGCCCATCTCACCGGTAAAGCGCAGGGAATCACCGTTCAATAAAAGGTCGGCGTTGGCTTTGATGTAGTAGCTGTCGTTCTGGGTATAAGTCAGTGTTGCTGATAACGTTGATGCATTTTTGGTTTCGCCATCTGCATAGAAGTTATAGATGGGAATAACAGAAAGCCCAGTGTCGACACTTGGATCGTAAAAAGGGATCGCAATGACACGAAATTGGTCATCAAGTTCAGGTTCTTGTGATTCTCGGCTATCAACTTCAAAGGCAGATACAGAGAAGCTGGCAACAGAACAAGAGAAGGCTGCTGTCAGAAAAGAGTGTCGAGTCATGGTTGGTGTTACGTTCAATGTATAGTGAATCGCATTCAACTTTCATAGTCGGCGAGCGGCGATAATAACACGTCATTAATACTGATGAATAGCAGGGGAATGGTAGGTATTGGAAATATACCGTACAAAAATAAGAGCAATTGATAACATGGACAGTAAAAATGGTGAGAAGGGCTCCCACCATTTGAGGGTTGTTTCTTGGTTGCTACTTATAGCTCGTAGCTTATTGAATCTGATTTAGTCGTTAATAGTAACTTTCGAGATCACAATGTCTTCACAAGGCACATCTTCATGTCCCCAACGAATGGTCGTTGGCGCGGCTGCGATCTTGTTTACCACATCCATACCTGCCGATACTTTACCAAATACAGCGTAACCCCAACCCGCGTTGGTGGTCGATGTATGGTCTAGGAAATCGTTGTCATCAAGGTTGATAAAGAACTGCGCCGTTGCCGAATGTGGTGCGTCGGTACGAGCCATAGCTACAGAACCAATCACGTTCTTTAGGCCACGGTTTGCTTCGTTGACAATAGGTGCACGCGTTGGCTTTTCTGTCATGTCGATAGTGTGACCACCACCTTGAATCATAAAACCTTCGATAACACGGTGAAACGTGGTGCCTTCATAGAAGCCATCTTGGCAGTATTTCAGGAAGTTTTTCGAGGTTACTGGTGCTTTTTCAAGGTTCAGTTCAATCTCGATATCGCCAAAGTTGGTGGTGAAAGTAATCATAGGGCTACCTAAAGTTTGAATTTGTTGAATCGTGAGTCACGAAATTGGGTTGCAGTATAGGGAAAATAACCACGGATACCAGTGATGGTTTCATTGTGGTTGAATTCCCATTAACCGCCAGTATTACGCTTGATACTGTTTGAGGAACATCTCGACACTTGAGTCTATGATCAATTTCTTGTGCTGTGCGTCAGGTGACGGTGCGTGGCCGATGATCTGTGGCCAAAAGGCGAACGATTTAAGCAAAGCGATGAATTGAGTTGAGGCAAACAGTGAGTCGAGTTCAACTAAACGACCATCGGCTAAGGCGGCTTTGATCCAAATCGTCAGGCCACTCTCGGCTTGGGAGTATTTCTCCATCGCTTGGTGAGCAAGCTCAGCGTTATGGAAATACTCAGAGAACAGCACACGAGATAAGTCGATGAAGCCTTCGGACTCTAAAAGCTCAAGCTCTTGATTGGCAATAGACGCAAGCTGTTCGGCCAATGGTTGTTCGGCTTGGTATGGGAAATGAGTCGCCGCGAGTGTTTTGCTCCAAATACTGTCTAAGATCTCATCCAGTAGTAACTCTTTGCTGGCGAAGTGGTTATACACCGTGCGCTTCGACACTTCTGCTCGGCTAGATATTTTATCCATGCTGGTGGCCTTATAACCACGCTCGGTAAACTCTGCGATAGCGGCAGCAACGATAGATTCACGTTTCTTCTGGCTCAGTGTTTTTTTGACAGTCATTTGGGTACTACTCAATCTGGCGGTTAGTATTGCATACGCCAATTTTACACCACTAAGTTTACTTTTAGAACCGCAGTCCGTTTCCTTTTCGACTCCTAATTCAGTTGCCGTTAGATTGAAGAAGTGGGGTGGGATAGCGATGATAAGCACCTGAATCGCTTTGCAACGCGCTATCGGTGTCATAGAATCGAAGAGGTATTAAATTTTATTGATGTCTACGGAAGAGAATTAATAGTCAATGAGTAGTATTTTAGAGTGTATTCGTACTGTTGGACGAGGGGAAAGAGGGCGCAAGCCTTTATCGTTCGAACAAGCCTATCGCATCATGGATGAGTATTTAAGCGGTGAGGTCGGTGACGACCAGATGGCAATGCTACTTATGTTGATTCGTGTGCAGAATGAAACTAATGAAGAAATTGCAGGCTTTGTAAAAGCATTTCAATCTCGTGTGCCTGACTTAGGTGCCGACATTGATTGGCCTTGCTACGCGGGTAAGCGTAACGACACTGCGAGTGGCAAGCCTTGGAATTTGCTAGCAGCGAAGATACTGGCGGACGATGGTTACAAGGTATTGATGCACGGCTACATGGATAAGCCAAGTGGACGCACACATGTAGAGACTCACCTCGATCTTGTCGGTGTTCGTAGTGCAGCAGATCCGCAAGAGGCCAAGCAAATTCTGGAAGAGGATGGTATCGCTTACTTACCGCTCGCCAACTTTGCGCCGGAAGCTCAAACGATGATTGGTTGGAAACACCGTTATGGTTTGCGTACGCCAATCAACACTGTGGTTCGTGCATTAAACCCTGGCGGCGGTCGTTTAGGTTTACGCGGCAGTTTCCATCCTGGTTTCCCACAACTTCATGCAGAAGTAGAGAATGTTATTGGCAATAAATCCCACTCGGTGATTTCATTCAAAGGCATGAACGGCGAGTCGGAATACAACCCAAAGGTTAGCCAAACTGTGTGGATGAGTTCTCCTGATAAGGTTGAATCTTTCTATTGGGAAGAGATGATGAACTCTGATATTTCACTGCCTAGTGAGTGTGTGCTGGGTACGCCAGAAGATGAGATGGAATTGATGGCAAACACGGTTGTCGACAGCATGACGGCGATTCTTTTCGCTGAAACGCACGATAAAACCGAAGCCTACACAAAAGCCATCCGCCTTTGGGATGCGTATTGTGCGCACTAGCACTTGGTCATAAGTGTATAGCGGTTCGAAAAATCATTAAGAGAAGGTCAGCGAGCGCTGGCCTTTTTTGTATCTGCTTCATTTGAGTCTAGTTCATTTGCGTATGATTGGTCGTGAGTACCTTTCTGACATAGGCATGACTGACAATGAACCGATATTAAAGGTTACTTAACTCGCATCAGTCGGTGCATCTTATCTTCAAACTGAATCTCAATCACTTGTGAGATTTTCATCTTATCAACACGATCAAGCATCTTGGCTTGGTAATCACGTTTTTTCATCCACTCTAACGGTTCTTTAAAACCATCTTCGTTTATCACAAATGATTGGTCAGTGATGGAATCTTCAAAGATATGCACAACCCAAATACGCGATTGGAAATCCAATAACTCGTTGAAGTAGGCCTTTAACTTTGAGCGATACTTAGAGGCATAGGTTTGATTTGAGCTTGGAGAGGGCATAGCGAACCGTGTTGAGACAATGAAAAGTGGTAAAGGCACCGTTGTCTTTATTATAACGCTTCACAGTTAAGATTGTCAGATCGAATTAGGCAGCCGTGGTAATTGCTATTGAGGCAGCGTCCGTAACGCCGTTGCAGTCGCTGCCTATGATCATTCCACCAAACTTGTGCTTTTGACGGATTACTTTACGAAGAGACCGAAGTCGATCTCTTGTTCTCTCTGATATTTGATGAGCTTCACTTTCAGGTTGTGTTGCGCCGCTAAATCAATCGCCAAGCTCGACATGCGTTTTATCTCGTGAACACAGCTCGAGATAAGTGGCTGCTCTTGGTTATCGACAGTGGCGATGAGTGTGTTTTCTGTACCATCGTTACCTGAATAAACGTACGCGTACATGTTGTTGTCGTGTTGCATAAACTACCTAAATCGGGACTTTCTAATTATTAGTGTGGTGAAGATTACAGGGTTTATCTATTCAGGCTAGTTCGGCTAAGTAAGGCTAAGCAAGAGAAAGTAAGGCTTTGTAAGGGCTCTTTTTTTTCTTTTTTCTGTGCCACAAAAACTCTCCCGAGCCTTTTGCTGTCTCGTTTTTAAGGCTTGTTAGGTTTTGCCTATCAATAAAATTGTTGAAATCCATTTAGTAAAATCAAGATTTTAGACAACAATTAAGTTAACGAGATAGATAAAGACATCACGAAAAGTATTTAGGGAGAACGCAATGCATTCAATTAAAGTGAAAGATTACATGACGCAGCAGGTTGTGACATTCACTCCTGATATGCCGTTAAGTCTAGCGCTAGACAAAGTGATGCGCAGTCATCACATGGGCGGCCCAGTTATTGATGATAATGAGCAAGTAATTGGTTTCCTTTCAGAGCAAGATTTATTAGAAAAATTGGTTAAGGTCAGCTACTTCTGTCAAGACACACACATTGTTGGTGATTGCATGTATCAAGAGGTGCTATCGGTATCGCCAGACTTATCCATTATTGAATTGGCAGACATGATGCAGGTGGGTAAACCAAAAGCTTACCCTGTGATCGACAACAGAAAGTTGGTCGGAATTATTACCAGAACAGATGTTTTAAGAGCAATTGGCAAGAACTTAGATGAATGCTTCAAACATCCTGTATAGTGGCGTGTTAAGAACGATTATTTTTCTCAACACCCATAAATGACAAAAGGCGCACTAGCGCCTTTTTCTTCGTAGAGTTTTTGTAGATCTGTTGTCATAGAGCTCAAACAGCGAAGCTTTGACTTGTGGTGTTCCAGCTTTTGGAGGTTTCATGTCAAACCAAACTGCAAAGTTTGTAGAAGGTTCAACGATGCGCCACATCTTGGTGATGTCGGGGGCTGGCTCTGTTGGCTTGATGGCACTGTTTGTGGTCGATTTACTCGATATGCTGTTTATCAGTATGTTGGGACAAGTCGAATTGGCCGCCGCAGTTGGTTTTGCAGGTACTCTCACTTTCTTCTCTACTTCCGTTTCTATCGGTACCTCTATTGCAATGGGCGCGTTGGTTTCAAAGGCGATAGGCTCTAAAGACAGAGACCACGCAAGAAATCTCAGCACCAGTATCATGTTAACCGCGTTTGTGATCAGTTCGACGATCACTGCTATTATGTACGCTTATATCCCTGAGTTGCTCGCGGCGATTGGTGCGAAAGGTTTGGCGGCAGAACGTGCACAAGCGTACTTACAGATTTTGCTCCCTAGTGGGCCATTCTTAGCCTTGGCAATGGCGGCGGGTGCCGGGTTAAGAGCCGCAGGAGATGCGAAGCGTTCGATGTGGGCGACCTTGTCTGGCGGCATTGTGAATGCAATCTTGGACCCTTTATTTATCTTTGGTTTTGGTTGGAACATCGAAGGGGCGGCCATCGCTTCTGTCGTTGCACGTTTTTCAGTTCTCTTCTTCTCGCTTTATCCTTTGATTCGCAGTCATGAGCTGGTGGCTCCACCTTCAATGGTGCAGTGGCGCATCAATATTCGCCCAATTCTGGCCATAGCTATTCCCGCAATTATCACCAATACTGCAACGCCGATTGGTAATGCAATTGTGACGACCGGTATTGCGCAATATGGTGAAGACTTCGTGGCAGGTTTTGCTGTGATTGGTCGTCTGACGCCCGTGTGTTTTGCTGTGATTTTTGCCTTGTCTGGCGCAGTCGGGCCAATCATTGGTCAAAACTTCGGTGCTGAGCGAATGGACAGAGTCAAAGAGACGCTGAATAACTCGCTGTTAGTGACCACGGTGTACACCATCGCTGTGTGTATTCTTTTGTACTTCATGCAAGGTTATGTGATTCAAGGCTTCAGTCTGCAAGGTGATGCGGCCGTTATTGTTGCTGCATTTTGTACCTATGTGGCGCTGACCTTCACCTTTAACGGCGCACTGTTTGTCGCGAACACTTCATTCAATAATCTAGGTAAGCCTCTTTATTCAACGGCGTTGAACTTAGGTAAGGCGACACTGGGTACTCTGCCATTCGTTTACTTAGGTTCACAATGGTATGGCGCGTTAGGGGTGCTGTACGGACAAGCGCTGGGTAATATCTTGTTCGGTTTGTTGGGTATCTTGGTGCTTCGTTACCATATCTCAGAGTTGATGGAAGGATCTCAGGTCGACCCTGTTGAAGATGATGTGTCTATTGTAAGCTTGAATACACAGCCTTTCTGTTCACACGATGCCGTTCTGATTGATGATGTATCCGCGAATAGAGAAGAGTGTGCCGAGCTTAAGCCTCAGTAAGAGCGACCTACTTGGTTGAGACTCTTAAATAAATTGCATTAAACGATAACTTCTCCTTGACCTTGGAGCTACCTCCAAGGTTTATACTTTCGATGAACTTAAGGTTCCGTTGTTGTGCTTAAACGACAACGGCCTCAAGGCTTTTGAGTATTAAGGAGATACATTATGTGCGCAAAACACGCAGCGTGCCGCTCAGCAAAAGTGGACGTTCAACCTCAAGCGGTGGGAGCAGGTTGCTCTAGCCCTAAAATTTCAAGCATCACTGCAGCTGGCGTTTCGTCAGGATGTTGCAGCTCTTCTGCCGCGGCGTCATCGTCGTCTGGAGATGATTGTTGTGGATCGGACAGTGGAGAAGAAGACAGTCAGCCCTCAACTTTATCTCTCGATGCCCAATTTTCAAAAAGTTGGTTGGTTGCCGGAATGGACTGCCCAGCTTGTGCAAGAAAAATAGAAAACGCGATCAGTAACATTGACGGTGTGATTCAAGCGAAGGTTCTCTTTGCTACCGAAAAACTGGTTGTGAAATTCGATAATGAAAGTCTTGCTGACACCATTGAACAAGTCTCTATCAAAACTGGCTTCCCATTAACGGAAGTGGGTTCTAAGAAAGAAAAACAACAATCAGAGACCTTTTGGCAAGCTCATATTCAATCCAATTTACAGATCATAGCGATTGCAGCCGCAATGCTGTTCGCTGCGCTTCTGAAAAGTACTTCTCCTCAATTAAGTGAAGGCTTATTCACTGTCACCTGTTTACTCGGTTTATACCCAGTAGCTAAGAAAGCCGTACAATTGGCTCGCTCTGGTACGCCTTTTGCCATCGAAACCTTAATGAGTGTCGCTGCGCTCGGTGCTTTGTATCTTGGTGAAACCGCAGAAGCGGCGATGGTGTTGCTGTTGTTCTTGATTGGTGAACGCCTAGAAGCGTTTGCGTCATCAAGAGCAAGAAGTGGCGTTCAAGCTTTAATGGCATTAGTACCAGAGAACGCGACCAAGATTATCAACGGTGAACGTGTTGAAGTGGCGGTAAGCGAACTTGTCCCTGGCGATGTGATTGAGGTGGCGGCGGGCTCTCGTTTGCCTGCTGATGGCAAGCTGATGACCGATGCCGCGAGCTTTGATGAAAGCGCGTTAACGGGCGAGTCTGTTCCTGTTGAACACATCGAAGGTAACAGCATCATGGCGGGCGCTGTGGTGGTCGATAAAGTTGTGCGTATTACTATCACCTCTAAGCAAGGTGAGAATGCGATTGACCGTATTCTTCACCTGATTGAAGAGGCGGAATCTCGTAAAGCACCACTGGAACGTTTCCTTGATAAGTTCAGCCGTTGGTACACACCGTTAATGATGTTTGTTGCCTTGTTGGTGATCATCACGCCTCCACTGTTGTTTGCTCAACCTTGGGAAACATGGGTATACCGCGGCCTAGCGTTATTGTTGATTGCTTGTCCATGTGCCTTGGTTATCTCGACACCCGCGGCGATTACTTCTGGTCTAGCTGCAGCAGCGAAACGTGGTGCGCTAATTAAAGGCGGCGCAGCACTAGAGCAGCTTGGCAAGATTCAAACCATCGCTTTTGATAAGACGGGTACATTGACTGAGGGTAAACCTCAGGTAACCGATATTCAGGCACTATCAGGTTGGCAACAAGACGCGATGCTTCGTGTGGTTGGTGCTATCGAAGTGGGCTCTACTCACCCGTTGGCGCAGTCGCTGGTAGCGAAAGTAAAAGATCTGAATATTGAGATCCCAGAATCGCATAACAAGAAAGCGTTGATTGGTAGCGGTGTGGAAGGCGATGTCGATGGTGTTAAATACCAAGTTCTAGCTCCTTCTAAAGTGACTTTCGATCTTGATACTGATGTTGTGTCTCAGGTGGAAGCTCTAGAAGGTGAGGGCAAGACGGTTGTTATAGCCTTAGAGTTTAAGCATCAAGAGGAGTCAGCAGAACAATCGACAGCGATTGGTTTGATTGCGTGGCAAGATACGCTGCGCAGTGACGCTAAGGTTGCAATTGAAAGACTTAACGACTTGGGTATTCAATCTATCATGCTGACGGGTGACAACCCACGCAGTGCGGCTGCTATAAGTAGCAAGATAGGTATGCAGTACAAGGCGAGCCTACTTCCAAGCGACAAAGTGTCTTATGTTGAAGAGCTTTCTCAACAATCGCACGTTGCGATGGTCGGGGATGGCATCAATGATGCGCCAGCGATGAAAACCGCCAACGTGGGTATCGCGATGGGCGGAGGTACTGATGTTGCCTTGGAAACGGCGGATTCAGCCCTGACTCATAACCGCTTAACGGAACTGCCAGCGATGATTGAGCTATCGCAAGCAACCATGAATAATATTCGTCAAAACGTGGCTCTCGCGCTCGGTTTGAAAGGTGTGTTCTTGGTGACGAGCTTGTTCGGTATTACCGGTCTGTGGGTTGCAGTGTTAGCCGATAGTGGTGCAACTGCATTGGTCACATTGAACGCATTGCGTCTGCTTCGATTCAAATCTAAAGCGGATTAAATCGAGCTCACCGACATAGAGTATTCTTAATATAAAAAGCGCCTTTAGCGGTAATACGTTAAAGGCGCTTTTTGTCTCATTAGTATGCAACACAGGCGTATGGATTGCTTATTTTTGTGATGCCAATCGGTTTTTCGTGAAACTTGAAATCTTGTTGCGATCATTCATGTGACGGGTATCACTTCATTTTGTGGTGAGCTTGGTTAGAGTGTGTTCGTACCCCACGAATTTACTATGAGCTTAAATAAGGGTAAAAAGCCCAATAAGCCAAAAGGAGCGAACTATGTCTCAAGCTGTTTTCCATTTAGGTGTTACTGAAGCAGATCTTAACGGTGCTACTCTTGCGATCATCCCTGGTGATCCTGCTCGTGTACAAAAAATTGCAGAAGAGATGGAGAATCCAGTATTTCTTGCTAGCCATCGTGAATACACACTTTACCGCGCAGAACTAGACGGCAAGCCAGTTGTTGTATGTTCAACAGGTATCGGTGGTCCATCTACTTCTATCGCTGTAGAAGAGCTAGCTCAACTGGGTGTTCGCACTTTCCTTCGTGTTGGTACTACTGGTGCTATCCAACCTCACGTAAACGTGGGTGACATGATTGTTTCTACTGGTTCTGTTCGTCTAGACGGCGCTAGCCTGCACTTTGCTCCAATGGAGTTCCCTGCAGTAGCTGACTTCGAAGTGGCAACAGCAATGAAAGCAGCCGTTGAAGAGTCTGGCGCTGCAGTTCACATGGGCGTAACGGCTTCAAGTGACACTTTCTACCCAGGTCAAGAGCGTTACGACACGTTCTCTGGTCGTGTTGTTAAGCGTTTCCAAGGTTCAATGCAAGAATGGCAAGACATGGGCGTTCTAAATTTCGAGATGGAATCTGCAACACTGCTAACTATGTGTGCAAGTTCGGGTCTGAAAGCAGGTTGTGTTGCGGGTGTAATCATCAACCGTACTCAAAAAGAGACGCCTGATCACGATACGCTAAAAGTAACTGAAGCACGTTCAATCAAAGTGGTTGTAGAAGCTGCTCGTAAAATGCTTTAAGTCTTAAAGTGCTCTGAGTTTTAGAGAGCATTAAGTCTTCAAGTGACATTAAATTTTGAAAATGGCCGCATCGAATGATGCGGCCATTTTTTATGTGCTCTTTGAGTGATAGAGAGAAAGTAGACAAGACAAAGCATCAGATACAAAAAAGGCGAGTGACTTAATGGTCATTCGCCTTTTTAAGATTTTTTTAAGAGCGTTGAGACTCTCAAACGTTTACTTGTTTTTAGTACTCTAAATCTTCATTACCGCCAGCAGCTGTAAACCATGCCGTTAGGTGTGTTTTAAGGTCTTTTAACTCGTCAGGGCCAATCAGTGCAAGGCCAAGATCTTCTGCTCGTGTGATGTCATTATGGCGAAGCGGGCGGAAACTCACCAACATTGCACGTGCTTGTAGGCCACCTAGAAGGTCTCTCAGCGATTCAAGTTTGTATAAGGTGTCATCACCATCGTCACGCATACCTTTGGTCTTACATTCGATGATGTGTAGCTTATTGTTCACTACTGATGCTACGTCAAGCTCGTTTCGAACCTCACGTTCACCAAGTTGACGATATACCTGAACATTCAACGAACGGTCTTGGATAGTCGGCATGTCATCTTGGATTTGTTTCACAGTGCTGTGAACCAGAGTTTCTAACCATTCACCGTTTGAGAAGCGTCGCGCGTCTTCGTTGGCAAAGGTCAAAATACCGTTGTCGTAAGTCGCAATCTTCGCTTCAACCAAATCACTCAATAGCATGTTCAGTTCACGGTAGCCTTGTTGCTTCTCAGATAGTCCAACATCAAGTTTCTGTTCTTTACGGCAGGTCGTTGCTAGGTAGTTCAATGTAGCAAGGCCAGGACCTAATTCGAGTGCGTTACTTGCCCAACGTTCACCCAGTTCATACAGTTTCTGATCAAGTTGCGGAGACAGCTGTACATCGCTGAATTCACCACGAGCACCAAATACCGTTAGGTAGTCGTCGATAGTAATGCGGTCTTGAACTTGTGCGTCTTCTTTGCCATTCGGGTACAACCAGCAAAGCTTGTCACTGTTTGGTTCAACCACGAAGATTGGCCAGTGGTAAGTGCGGAATACTTCGTAAACAGAAAGTAGGCGGTGACGTAAGCCACAACTTGCGTTGAGCTTCACTTCTTGACCGCGAGCTTTGAGGTCTTCGGCAAGAGTTTGGATAGATTCTTTAATAACGGACGTGTTTACGATGGTCGGAATTTCGAAAAACTCACTGGTAATGTCGCGCTTCTGCAAAACGCTGTCTAAACGTTTGTACATACTGACTTGATTTTTGTCGCCGATAAACACGATGTGAGTGCTGACCGTTCGGTTATCAAGTAAAGGGGTGAGCAAGCGAATGGGGTCTTGATCGATAATGCCAACATGAACAGCCATATAAATTCCTTAATAGCGGCTCGCTCATAAAGGTGAAAGAAAAAACGGGAAGCAGCAAGCCTTAATAATCATATAATGACAAAGCTCATAAAAAACAAGGGCAACCCTTGATAAAAGTTGCCCTAGCTCAATTAGTTACCACTATTGGGTAAGAAGTCTCAAGAATCTCACTAAATATCTATCGATTCTTCATTTATCTATAGTTTGAATTGATGTACTAAATCACCTTGCTGATTTGCCAGAATCGTTAGGTTTTGGCTCGCTTCTGCAATTGATGACATCGCTTGATAACTCTTATCTGCGATGTGGTTGATGTCTTCAATGTTACGTGCAATATCGCCCGACGTTTCACTCTGCTCAGCGGCTGCTTGAGAAATATGTGTACTCATGTGGCTGATCTCTAGAATCAATGCTTGGATTTCTTCCATCGCACTGTTCGCACTTGATGCTTGTTGAACCGACATGTCCATATCGTTCATGCAGCTTTCAATCACGTTGCTTGCTGTCTTCGAGCTTGATTGTAGGTTGCTGATCATGGTCTCGATTTCAGACGTCGATTGCGTTGTCTTCTGCGCCAACACTCGAACTTCATCGGCAACGACCGCAAAGCCCCGACCTTGCTCACCCGCACGTGCTGCTTCGATGGCTGCGTTCAGTGCAAGTAGGTTGGTTTGCTCAGCGATGCCACGAATCACATCTAGGATTGAACCAATTTGGCTACTCATCTGTTGCAGCTCACCCACCGCACCGACAGATTCGTTCAAGCGAACCTCTAGTTGGTTAATGGTGCTGATGTTGGTGTTCATGATTTGACGACCAGATTCAGACGCTGACTCTACTTGTTGAACCATGGTTAATGAACTTTGCGCGCTGTTCGCCACTTCTTGCACAGAATGAGACATTTCTGTCATTGCTGTCGCAACGGTCGCGGTTTGTTCGCGCTGGCTGTTCAGTTGAGCCTGCGTTTCAGAAGATGTTTTCTGGTTAACGCTTGCCGTTTTAGTTAAGTCATCTGAAGCGTCATTCAACTTCACAAGGATATTGTGTAGATTATCGGCCAAGGTGTTGATGTGACGGCTCACGCGGCTGAATTCGTTGTCGTAACGAATGTCGATACGCTGAGTCATGTCACCTTCAGTTAGGCCTTCTAATGTCCCTAAAATGCGAGTTAGTGGCTCTCTTACACTGTGTGCAATGTGGTAGCCGATTGCAGCAGCGAATACCGTTACAACAATTCCAATCGTAATTGCGTTGAATAAGCCCTTGTCGTAAATGCTGCTTGCGTCTGCCAGTGAAGCGTTAAGTTGCTCTTCGGCAGTTACGTTGAATGAATCTAAAACCGCCATCGCTTGGTCAACTTCAACCGCTAGGTTTGCGATGTTGACGTACAGCGCTTGTTTCGCTTGTAGGTAGTTGTTGTGTTTGTCTAACACGCCGCCTTTTTGGCCAACGTCTTTGGTAAATTTCTGAACTGATTCATCGAACACGTTTTTAAGTGCAGGAAGCTGTGTCGCCAAGCCGCGGTATGCGTAGTTTAGGTGAGTCACTGCTTTCTTGTTTTGGTTAACGGCTTTTTGTACGAAGGCAACATCAGAGCTTGCTAGTGCATCTGAAGTGATTACTTCAGCGTCTTGCAGTTTGATGAAGTAGCTCTTCGCCATCACTTTTACAGAGATACTTTTTTGGTCAGCAACGTACTCTTTCATGCCAACCGTTAATTCTGAATGCAGGCGTTGGAAGTCACGTGATGCTTTTTGTACTTGTTCTTGTGCTTCAAACATTGCGACGTAGTTGTTCATCGCTTCGTCTGCTTCTGTAAAGTAGCGTTCTTCCATCGCTCGTAATTGTGCGATGCGTTCGATGAGTGTTGAGTCGTTCTGGCTTGCCGCTTCTAGATTGCTTAGAACTTCAGAAAAAGAGTTTTGTGATGCAGCAAACTCTGTACGCATTGCAGACATGCGTTCAGCGTTTTGTGTGGTTAAGAAGTCTTTGAATGACTTGTCAGCAGAGAGCAATTGAACACTTGTTTGATTTGAAAGCGCAACAAGCGGTAATGAGGTTTCTGAGACACTCTCAAAATTGCTGTGTATCTGATTCATGCTGTTCATCATGATGGTTATCGTGACTGCGAACATGATGATGATCAGTGCGAAACCAGCGTACATACGCTTGATCACAGATCCCTTCATGGCTTTCTCCCTAATAAAAATGCAGACCTAATGTCAGGTCAAAGTAAAACTAACAAAATTGTCAGCATTCTATTGAGCTCCGCTTACGCATTTTATGACGCATACGGCAAAAATAACCCTCAGTTATAATCAACATGCCATTCTTGAGAGCTAACACTGGTTTTCTTTGATTTGAACGGTGTTTTTTATTATGCTTTAAAGCGGATTTATTGTGGTTTGTTGCGGCATAGCGCATACTCAAAACATTAAAAAGTAAATGTTTTATCGGAGAAAAACATGGCTGAAGAAACCATCTTTAGTAAGATCATCAATAAAGAAATTCCTGCAGATCTGCTATACCAAGACGACTTAGTAACGGCGTTTCGCGATATTAACCCTCGCGCTCCTAGCCATATCCTAATCATCCCGAACAAGCTGATTCCAACAACCAACGATGTTGAAGTAGAAGATGAAGCGATGATGGGACGTATGTTTACCGTTGCTCGTAAGTTAGCTAAAGAAGAAGGCATCGCAGAAGATGGTTACCGTCTTATCGTGAACTGTAATTCTCACGGTGGCCAAGAGGTTTACCACATTCACATGCATTTAGTAGGCGGCCGTCCGCTTGGTCCTCTGCTAATGAGCTAGTGCGTTAGTTAATGAGCTAGCCAAAAAAGCTAACGAGTTAAGTAACATAAGTAGCTAGTTGGAAAATTTGTAGTTTGTATGCCAACTTTAAGTTTTATCTGTTGTCTGAATATCGGCATCGATTAGGTAGAGCCTAAAAAGCAAGGTATCCACTTGCTTAAGATCCTTTTAACAACACGTTTCGTTTTGATAATGAGACAACTAAAGTTGGCATTTTAAACATGCACGGAGACGATAAGTGAAGCAACAGTTTAGATTCGCTTCCATTGCCCTGTTATCGGCGTTGACCGCGGGTTGTGCGAGTATGTCTGCAGGCAGCCTGTTCAGTCATTACAGCGCGCAAAACAAAGCTATCTATCAAGCAGTGAAATCTGGAGATTATTCAGAGGCTCAACAAGAGCTACCAGATTACGCAGCAGGCGACATCCTTGATAACTTTGAAAGAGGCAGAATTAACCTGCTGGATCAAAAGTACCCTGAGAGTAAGTCTTCGTTAGAACTGGCTGATCAGGCCGTAAAAGATCAACAAAACAAAGCTGTGATCTCTATTTCAGACAGTGCAACCAGCGTAGGTGCGTTGGCTGTAAACGACAATATCACCGAGTATGTGCCGCCTGATTACGAGTTAGGCTTTCTTCATCTCTATCTCGGTTTGAACTACCTAAAGAAAAACGATTTAGAAGGTGCGGTGATTGAAATGCGTCGCGCCAACCAAGTTCAAGAACAAGCAAAGAAGCAACGTGAAGCTGAGCTAGAAAGAGCCGCTAACGATGCGAAGAAGCAGGGCTTGTCTGCCAATGTTGGTAGCATCCTTGCCAATTATCCGGATGCGGGTAAGAAGTTACAGTCAGTTCAGAATGCGTATTTGATGTTTTTGTCGGGGCTGCTTTATGAAGCTTCAAACGATTTAAACAGTGCTTATGTCGACTATCGACGTGCTTTGGCTGTCATGCCGGAGAACCAAGAGATCATCGATAGAACGATGGCGACAGCCGCTCGTTTAGGCATGCGACAAGATTTAGAGACACTTGAAAAGCGTTACAAGCAATCTTCTAAGCTTGGCGGCGGTCAAGGCCGTGTGATTGTTCTTCAAGAGCAAAGCGCTGTTCAAGCAATGGACAGTTGGCGATTGGATTTACCTGTTTATGACAGTCGCGATCAAGGGGCAATATATTCTCTTGCGCTGCCATATTACCCGAGCCAAAACGTAGAGCGCTTTTCTGCGTTACGAATCAGTGGACAACCGTTACAAGAACACTTGATTACGGATGTAAACGCGATGGCTCAGAACGATTTATCTGAGCGCATGACGACAATTGTTATTCGCCAAGCGCTGCGTGTGGTCGCGAAAGATCGCATTCGTAAAGAAGCAACCAAGGGCGATGATGTCGGTAACATCTTGTTCAATGTGTGGAACACACTGACAGAGCAACCAGACACGCGCAGTTGGCAATCTTTGCCTGCTGAGATTAAGAGCAGCACGTTTGTAGCAAATAGCGGTCAATATACGTTAGAAGCGGGCGCTAAAACGTATGACTTTGATATTCGAGAAGGGCAGACCACCTTGGTTTGGATTTCTCGACAAGGGAATAACGCAACAATGTGGCATAAACAGCTAGGGAGGCTGTAATGAAAAAGTGGTTAGTGAGCTTAGCAGCGGTTATGGCTCTGGCTGGTTGTGCTGATAATACAGCTGGCGTAAGGGTTGATAGTCTGACTCAGAACGTTTTCTTTGGTGACAAGGTATTGGGTAGCCGTTTACAGGTTGAAGATATACGCACCGATCTAGTCGACGGTCATACACGAGGAATCGTTCGTTTAAACAGTAACTATAAAGGTGATCAACATATCCTTTATCGTTTTTACTGGTACGACGATGCCGGGCTTGAGGTCAACCTAAAACAAGGTCCTTGGAAACAAGCGATTGTTCGTGGCTTTGAAAGTCTGTCGTTGTCGGAAGTGTCGGTAAACCCGAAAGCAACTCAGTTCCGAGTTCAGTTCCGAGAGCAGTAAGCTCGATTAGAATAGATTTAGTGACAACTGGCTTTAGTTAACATCGACTAGAGTTTCAGAAAGCGGATTCATTGATTCGCACAGACAAGAATTTAAGAGTGTGGGTAACCCCACTCAGTGATAAGTTGAGGAAACAAAATGAAAAAGAGTGTCATTGCGCTACTAGGTTTAGCGGTTATTTTAGGCGGTTGTTCGAACAAGGTAAGCTACGGTGATGCACAAGCAGTAGAAACCACGACAATCGATTTCGGTTCAACTGACCTTCAAACGATTGCGGGTGAAATGGTCGATAGCATGATGGCTTCTGGTTCAGTGTCTTACATTACTCGTGAACAGCGTCCAATCGTGTTCGTTGAGCGCATCAAGAACAAAACAAGTGAGCACATCGATACTGAGTCAATCACTGACACAATCAGTACTAAGATGCTGAACTCTGGTAAGTTCCGTTTCGTTGATATGGACCGTGTAGAGTCTGTTCGTGACCAACTGAACTTCCAAAACAATGATGAGCTAGTAAACCAAAGCTCAGCAATCCAGTTCGGTAAAATGGTTGGTGCTCAGTACATGTTGTACGGCAACCTATCAAGCATCGTGAAGAAAGCGGGCAGCGATGAAGACGTATACTACAAAATGACTATGCGTCTTATGGATCTTGAGTCTGGCTTGATTGAATGGGCTGACGAGACTGAAATCCGTAAGCAACAATCTAAGAGCCTTTTGGGTCTTTAATTTCGCTTAACTGCCAACTATGTGCCGCCAGTTTTGATAGCACTTACTCTTGAAAGTACTTGATTTTGACGGTGCTTGATCTTGAGTGAGCATAGGTTGGTCACACGCCAATGCAGTACATGATGTGCTGTTAATGAAGAGGCACTGGCTTTTGGTCAGTGTCTTTTTTGTAGGGAAACAAAGACGTTTATAGGGAATAAGCAATGGCAATTTTTTCTTGGTCTGAGGCTAAGCTTCTTGATACCAGTTTGAGTTCGCTCGATGGTTACTTTTCTGAACCACCGATTAGGGCGCAGACTCTGACAGGCGGTTTGACTAATCGATGTTGGAAGCTGGTTTCATCCGATGGCACAGCTTATGTGTGGCGCCCAATCACACCGATCACCAAAGCCTTCTTTATCTCTCGTCATGAAGAATATCAAGTGCTCTCTGCTATTGAGCGTCTTGGTATTGGCCCAAGCCCAATGGTAGTGAATGAGCAAGGGCTACTGGTTGAATGGATTGATGGTGAGACCCTTTATGAAGGGTTAGACATTGATGACCTGTTGAAAACTCTGATCTCTGTGCATCTGGTTAATACAGCGCGTTTGCCGCTCCAACCATTCAGCTTTACAGCAAGAGTCGACCATTATTGGCTACAGCTTGATGCGATTCATAAAACAGAAACCTGCACCAAGATTTACCAAGAGTGGCGAACTGCTCCAAGTATTCCAAGCGTTGATCTATCTTTGTGCCATTTTGATTTAGGTGGTTACAACTTAGTAAGAAGCAGCGATGAGATTAAGATTATTGATTGGGAATACGCAGCGCTAGCCGACCCTAGGCTTGATCTAACCTTAACCATTGCCGTTGCAGGTGTGCCAGTTTCGGAAGCGGTTAACAAGTATTGTCAGCTGCGAGGCATTCATGATGTTCAGCCTTGGCTTGATGGTGTAGAAGCATGGTTACCAAGAAGTCAAATGATGGCAATGCTGTGGTATTTGCTCGCTCACCAGTTATGGGGCGACGAAAGTTACCTGCGCGAAGCAGAGGCTCTAAGTCACACTTTATGTAGCTAGGATCACGTTTAGGAAGTGAAAAATATAATTTCGGTGGTCTTCCCTTTAAAACCTTGTTTTTCGTGTTAGATTGATCAGAACGTACCAATATTCAACGGGGGAGGTACAATGATTATCTATCTACATGGCTTCGACTCAACAAGCCCGGGCAATCACGAAAAAATACTGCAGTTGCAATTCATTGATGATGACGTTCGTTTCATTAACTACAGTACTTTGCATCCAAAACACGATATGCAGCATTTGCTAAAAGAAGTGCATAAAGTGATAGAGCAATCCGATGATCCGCATCCAATCATTTGTGGTGTTGGTTTAGGTGGTTTTTGGTCTGAGCGTATTGGTTTCTTATGTGGCATTAAGCAGGTGGTCTTCAACCCAAATCTGCACCCTGAGAACAATATGGTAGGTCGCATTGACCGTCCAGAAGAGTACGAAGACATCGCTACTAAGTGTGTTGCTCAATATCGTATGAAGAACAAAGGTCGCTGTTTAGTGGTGCTTTCTCGTGAAGATGAAATTCACGACAATAGCAAAACAGCCGCTGCGCTCGAAGATTACTACGACGTAATCTGGGACGAGAAAGAGAGTCATAAATTCAAAAAGATCTCTCAGCACCTTCAGGCAATGAAAGCGTTTAAGAACGCCTAATCACTCCGGTTATTTTATAAAAGCAGCACTCATTTGGGTGCTGCTTTTTCACATTTGAATCTTGGGGATCGGTATTGATAAAACAGTTGTATATGTTTTATTGCTCAGTTTGTGCATTTATAGATAAGTTTGCGCAAACGTTAACTAATTAGCCGCGAATCCTCATTGCGGGTAAGGATTTTTGTTGCGGTCATCTTTTTGCTATATATAATGTTCCCAAGCAAAATATTTTGACAAATATCAAAAAAAATTGAGAGCGAGTGAAAAACTTGCCCATAATTTGCGTTCTATCTCTCAGCTAGACGCCTTTTTTATCCATGTGAGCAGAGCGACAAACGAATGTTTGTTGTTTGTAATCCCTCTAACTACTCGGTGAGCTGTCGTTATTCTTTTTCGCGGTTATCCAATATGTCACAGCCTTATCAACAAGGCCGAGTAGATACATAGAATTTATCGGTTGGAGCAATCGGACCGAACCCCATTTATTCATTTTGTAGAGGATTGTCATTGTGACAAAAATTATCGTAGTAGGCGGCGGTGCTGGTGGTTTAGAACTAGCAACTAAGCTAGGCCGAACTTTAGGTCGTAAGAAACGTGCCCAGATCACTCTGGTAGACCGTAAAGCAAGCCACCTATGGAAACCATTACTTCATGAAGTAGCAACTGGCTCACTGGATGAAGGTGTTGATGCATTAAGCTACCGCGCACACGCAAAAAACCATTACTTCGACTTCCAAATGGGCAGCCTGAACGACATCGATCGTGAACGTAAAGTGATTGCACTGAGCGAACTGAAAGATGAGCACGGTGAACTGCTGATGCCAAGCCGTGAACTTGAATACGACATTCTTGTTATGGCACTAGGTTCAACGTCGAACGACTTCAACACTCCTGGCGTTCGTGATAACTGTATTTTCCTTGATAGCCCAGAACAAGCGCACCGTTTCCGTACTGAAATGAACAATCAGTTCTTAAAGCTTCATGCTAAGAACGGTCAAGGTACGGTAGATATCGCGATTGTTGGTGCGGGCGCAACGGGTGTTGAGCTTTCTGCAGAGCTTCACAACGCAGTAAAAGAGCTTCGTACTTACGGTTTCGGTGATCTAGATTCAAGCAAGCTGAACGTAAACCTAGTGGAAGCGGGTGAGCGTATTCTTCCAGCTCTTCCTCCTCGTATTTCAAGCGCAGCACACTCTGAGCTAACTAAGCTTGGTGTGAATGTTCGTACGAATACTATGGTGACGCAAGCTGATGCTGATGGTCTAACAACCAAAGATGGTGACAAGATCCCTGCACAAATCATGGTATGGGCAGCAGGTATTAAAGCGCCAGATTTCATGAAAGATATTGGTGGTCTTGAGACTAACCGTATCAATCAACTGGTTGTAAAAAACACGCTGCAAACGACGCTGGATGACAACATCTTTGCTATCGGTGACTTGGCGCAATGTACACAAGCAGATGGTTCATTCGTTCCACCACGTGCACAAGCGGCTCACCAGATGGCAAGCTGCGCATTCAGTAACATCATTGCTAAGCTGAACGGTCGTGACCTGAAAGACTACATCTACAAAGATAAAGGCTCACTGGTTTCACTAAGCCGTTTCTCTACTGTAGGTAGCTTGATGGGTAACCTGACTAAAGGTTCTATGATGGTTGAAGGTCGTATTGCTCGTGTGGTTTACATTTCTTTGTACCGCATGCACCAGATGGCACTTCACGGCTTGATCAAAACATCACTGATGATGTTGGTTGGTCGTATTAACCGTGTACTTCGTCCAAACCTAAAGCTTCACTAATCAGCTAAGCCTGATAATGGCTTCACGCTGATAATAAAAAAGAGCTCTTCGGAGCTCTTTTTTGATCGTGCCAGTTAAGTGACATTTACCCAGTTTAGTGATGTTCGCGCTTATCACTGAGTAGTAACGTTTAAGCCGTTGGCGGCAATACCGAGTAAACCACGCCATCTTTCGGTTGTCCGTTAAACAGAAATCGATTCTTGGCAATGGTTTCTCGCTCTGCACCGCACTTCTCTATCAGCTTTTGGCTTGGTAGATTTTCGGTATCACAAACGATCTCTAAGCGCGTAAGCTTAAGCTGAGCAAAGCAGAACTCAAATAAGGCCAGCATCGCTTCTTTGGCAATGCCTCTCCTTTGAAACTCGTCACCGACCCAATACCCTAAACTCGCCATATTGAAGGTGTGGTAAAGCTCATTGATCGCCACCATTCCGACCAGCTTATCGGTTTTTCGCTCAAAGATTCCAAAACCAAACGCATCGGCTTTCACCCAGTTCAGGCGAGTTGCCAGAATGAATTTTTCGGCTTCGACGATAGAAAACTTATCATGACACCAGTCTACCCAAGGTAATAAGCTCGGTGAGGATTTGATCAGCTGAGCAAACTCTTGAGCATCTGAGGCTTCAATGATTTTGAGGCTTAGATTCTGTGTATTGATCTGAAAGTCTGGGCTCATAGGACGCACCAAATAACATGTAATGGCTAATAAAACGCCCTCACAATGGAGGGCGTATTCAATGCTTAATACAACTTCAATTCTTTATATCAAGTTCCACTTTCTATAAGGATAGTGGAACTCTAGCTGAAGACTGATTACGTGGCTTATTGAGCGACGCGACGTACTTGAATCACCATGCCAAGAAGTGGGTGGTCTAGATAGTGAGTCTCAGTACTGCGCATGCGACGTTTTTGGTCCATACGGTAGCTCTTAAGGAACTCTTGCACTTCAACGGTCGGAGATATCTCGGTAAGGTTACCCACCTGAATATTGCTCTCTGCACCACTTACTGGCGAATCTAGTTCGATTTGCTGTTCTTGCAGCGTCACTTCACGAACGCTTGGCGCTTTTAAATCCAGCGTCGTTTCAGCATATAGATAGTGCTGTACGTAGATTTGTAGCTTGCCATCTAACTCGTAAAGTGGCTTATCAATGGTCTCTTCTTGGAAACCATCTGGATTTGATGCAGTGGCAGTACCTTTCTCAGAGCCATCGGCATTGAACTGTTTAGAGAAGTCTTTACCTGCTTGAATGTGGAAAACAGGTGCTGAACTCTTACCTTGGTCACCTTGACGCCAAGCTGTATGCATCAGAACTTCAAAGCCTGCGTGTTTGCGTAGCTTGTCTTTCTGAGGTGTTAACTTGTATTCCGAGTAAGGAAGCATCTGCACGCCTTTCTTCGCTCGGTATTGGGTATCTTGAAATGAACCAACGCGCTCAAGTGAAATCTTAGGCTGTGTGTTTGGCCAAGATTCATTTACTTTTTCTGCATCAACAGCGCGCTTAAAAATGATCACTTCTATATCAAATTGTCTCTGCGCCAAACTTGGCAGTGAGACGAACAATAGTAGCAGTGGGATCAGTCTTTTCATTTTTACTCCGTCTTCCAGCCGAACTACCGGCTGGATAATTTATATGTGCAAGTGGATTGGGTCTTATGCTGAAGGCAGCAAGTTCTGTCTGAATTCGCCCAATAAATCACTAACAAATTGAATTCGTTTCCGTCTGTCGACCAATGGTATCGTAAACTTGAACTTAGTTGGTCCTTCCATTGAAAACTTTTGCGGTTGAGATTGCAACAGTTTAACAAGGTAGGCCGGGTTTATGTCAGCATCCGGGTAGAATTCTAAGAATCCACCCTTATCGTGAGCCTCAATTTTCTTCGCTTTAATTGACGCAGCCGCTAACTTAAGCTCAGAAACTGACAATAAGTTCTTGGTGGCATCTGGAAGAATACCGAAGCGATCGATCAACTCAACTTTAAGCTCAGCCAACTCATCGGTATCACTCACGCTCGCAATACGTTTGTAGGTCGATAGACGCGTGTTGATGTCTGGGATATAGTCGTCTGGCAATAGTGCCGGCAAGCGCATTTCAATCTCAGTTTGCTCACGCAATAGGTCATCAAGTGAAGGCTCGCGACCTTCTTTCAATGCCTCTACTGCTTGCTCAAGCATCTCCATGTACAAGGTAAAGCCAACCGACTGAATCTGACCACTCTGCTCATCACCCAATAGCTCACCTGCACCACGAATCTCTAAATCGTGAGTTGCTAAGGTGAAGCCCGCGCCCAAGTCTTCAAGTGAAGCAATCGCGTCTAGTCGCTTAATCGCATCTTTGGTCATTGCCTTTGGATGCGGCGTTAACAAGTAAGCATAAGCTTGGTGGTGAGAACGACCCACACGGCCACGTAATTGGTGCAGCTGTGCTAAACCAAGGTTATCGGCTCTGTCCATTAAGATAGTATTCGCTGTTGGAACATCGATACCGGTCTCAATGATGGTTGTACACACCAGAAGGTTAAAGCGTTGGTGGTAGAAGTCATTCATGATGCGCTCTAGCTCGCGCTCTCGCATTTGACCATGAGCCACCGTCACGCGTGCTTCTGGAATCAGTTTCTGTAGTGATTCAGCCGTTTTCTCAATCGTATCGACTTGGTTGTGCAGGAAGTACACCTGGCCACCACGCATGATTTCACGCAGTACCGCTTCTCTCACCACGGCATCATCACTTTGACGCACAAAGGTTTTGATTGCTAAGCGTCGTGCAGGCGGCGTTGCGATGATAGACAAGTCACGCATACCACTCATCGCCATATTTAGCGTTCGTGGAATAGGCGTTGCGGTTAACGTTAAGATGTCGACATCCGCACGCATCGCTTTTACTTTCTCTTTCTGACGCACGCCAAAGCGGTGTTCTTCATCGACAACCAGCAAGCCAAGATCTTTAAACTTAATATCACTAGAAAGCAGCTTGTGAGTGCCGACCAAGATATCGACCTTACCGTCGGCGACATCTTGCATGATTAATTTCTGCTCTTTGGCTGATTTGAATCGAGACAAAACTTCGACACGAATCGGCAAGTTGGCGAAACGGTCGCGGAAGTTTTCGAAGTGTTGCTGCGCAAGTAGGGTAGTCGGAACCAACACTGCCACTTGTTTGCTGTTATCGGTACACACGAATGCCGCGCGCATCGCCACTTCTGTCTTACCGAAACCAACATCACCACACACTAGGCGGTCCATGGCTTTTGCTTGGCACATGTCAGACATAACCGCATTGATTGCCATCGCTTGGTCATCGGTTTCTTCAAACGGGAAGCCAGATTTGAAGGTTGCGTATTGACCGCGATCCAATACAAATTTGTAGCCAGGTTTGAGCTCACGCTTGGCGTAAACATCAAGTAATTCTGCGGCCACGTCACGGACTTTTTCAGCGGCACGCTTACGTGCTTTTTGCCATGCTTCACCGCCCAGTTTATGTAAAGGTGCCGAGTCTTCAGCACCACCAGAGTAGCGTCCAATGAGATTCAAAGAAGCAACAGGCACGTACAACTTGGCATCGTTTTGATACTCAAGGGTTACGTACTCAGTTTTCATGCCACCGGCTTCGAGTGTTTGCAAGCCGATGTAGCGACCAATACCGTGGTCAATGTGAACAACGGGCTGACCCGGTTTCAACTCCGCAAGGTGACGAATTACCGTGTCGCTGTTGACGCTTTTCTTATCTTTCTTACGACGCTGAACAACACGATCGCCAAGTAAGTCGCTTTCACAGATAAGTGCAATGTTTTGTTCTTCATGGATAAAGCCGTGTTCAGCTGAACCAAGAATGAGGCTGAACTTGTCTTTCGCTTTAATTGCGCCATCGAGGTTTTCAACTTCGCTTGGTCGTACTTTAATACCACGAAGCAGTTCACTCAGTGCTTCACGACGACCTTCTGATTCAACTGAAAAAACCACTTTGCCGTCGAAGGCTTCTGTGAACTTTCTTAGGTTAGCTAAAGGTTCTTTATTTTGATGCTGAACGCTGAGGTCAGGCAATGACACGACAGGCAAGTTAGTGCGGCCTGCTTTTTCTTCAATCGACTCTAGGCTTAGGTTGACCTGTGGCTTCTGTTTGAAGTGAGCGAACAACTCGTCTTTCTTCAACCAAAGTTGCTCAGGTGTCAGCAGTGGTCGTAGTGGATCAACACCACGTTGCTCGTATCTATGAGCGACATCAGCAAGGAAAGAATCAACAGCGGTTTCTACATCACCCAGAACCAAGAGTTGCGCTTCATCGGCAACATAGTCAAAAAGCGTTTCTGTGTGATCGAAGAACAGCGGTTGCCAATACTCAATACCAGCTGGCCATGTGCCTTTAGATACCTGCATATAAACCGATTCTGGTTCGCGGCGGGCATCAAACTGTTGACGCCAACGAATACGGAAATCTTCAATCGCCGTTTCCGAGGTTGGGAATTCGTGAGCAGGTAATAGGCGGATCTCAGAGATGTCTTCGATAGAACGTTGATTTTCAGGGTCGAAGGTACGAATGGTATCGATCTCATCATCGAAGAAGTCGATGCGATACGGGTCTTTGCTGCCCATAGGGAACAGGTCGAGAATCGAACCACGACTTGCGTATTCACCTGGGCCAAACACTTGATCAACGTAACGATAGCCCGACTTTTCAAGTTGCAGGCGCAGTTTCTCTAAAGAGTAGAGATCGCCTGTCTTCACCATTAGAGTGTGTTGCAGCAAGAAGTCACGCGGCGATTGACGCTGAAGTAGCGTGCTGATCGGTACGATCGTAATACCGTCTTTTAATGTTGGTAAGGCATAAAGGCGTGCGATACGATCTGAAATGATCTCTTGGTGTGGAGAAAAGCTGTCGTAAGGCAGTGTTTCCCAGTCTGGGAATAGTGCGACTTCATGTGCCGTAAACTGTTCAATTTCAGATTGCAGCTTAAGTGCCACTTGTGGGTCTGGCACTGCAAGTACGGTATGGTTGTTGTGCTGCTCTGCGAGTTTCGCGATGGCCAGAGCGAGAGACGAACCGACTAGGTTACCGATGTGCTTCTTGTCACCGGCTCCTTTAAGTGTAGGTAGTGTAAAAATAGATTGTTTGGTCATGTTAATTTACTTGTTATCTCGTTCTAGAGAGCGTTGACGCAAAAGTTTCTGTTGTTGATGAAGTGCCGCTTTGATTAGCAGGTCTTGGTCGGTGTCGCGAAGATGAGCGTATTTGAAGTTGATTTCGAAACCTGAATCTTTAGGTTGGCTTGTAAACACTTCCGCGTAGCAGTAAATGGCTGCGGCAGGGTGCTCTAGGAACAGTTTAGCTTTTACTAAACGTCCCGCTTCGATATCTGTTTTTGAAAAACAGGAAAATTGACTCGCACCGAAAGAGTAGGTGTGAGTACGAAACTTCTCTTCATCTTGCTGCGATAACATAAAGCTCAACAACAGGTTTAATTTAGAGTTCTGTGCATCCAATAAACTGGTGACATTCTTCAAGTCGCTGTTTTTCAGTTCAGCGCGAGCACTGTCGGCTAACAGGTCCAATTGGCTAAATTCACTCGCCACAACGAAAGGGGCAGGGATCTCGGATTCGAACTGAATTTGAGAAGGTAAAGTGAAGTTACTTTCCATTGGTTCTATATTAGCGGTAAGGCTGTGGTGAACGGTGAAAAACTCTTGTTCTGTCATGCGTTAGTTCCTTGAAGTGATCTATTGATTATCGCTATGTGGCCGCAGTAATCAAGGTCAGTTAATTGAAAGTCTCAAATAGTTGTTTGAAATATCGCTATTTGACAAGGTTCTGTTTTTGAAGCCTAACTAATTGAGTTAATTCACTCTATATTTTCAATTAACCCCTACACAGTAACAGCAATACCCGTTACATTAACCCGCATCCCTTTTTGATGGTTCAAAGTATGTTTCATCCTATTTCAATGTTTGTTGGCCTGCGTTATTTGAAAGGCCGTTCAGGTGATCGCTTTAGCCGTTTTGTTTCTTACATGTCGACGGCAGGTATCACCATTGGTGTGCTGTCTTTGATTACTGTTTTATCGGTAATGAACGGATTCGAAGCGCAGTTAAAAGACCGAATCCTCGGCGTTCTTCCTCAAGCTGTAGTTTACGAGCAAGGAGGCACGACCTCACTTTCTGAAAAAGCCCCAAGCTTCGCAGAACAAATCTCTCTTAATGGTCATGTCGAACCAATTGTACGTAGTGAGGCGGTGATTCAGAGCCCGGCTCAATTGTCGGCTGGCCTTTTAATCGGTATCGAGCCAAATTCCGATGACCCACTTCAGGACCACTTAATTGCAGGTCGCTTGTCTTCACTCGAAGCTGGGCAATATCAGTTGTTCCTTGGTCATACTTTGGCGAGAAACTTGAAAGTATCCATGGGTGATAAAGTTCGTTTAATGGTGACCAGCGCAAGTCAATACACACCATTGGGGCGTATTCCAAGCCAACGAAATTTCACCGTAGCCGGCATCTTTAACACGGGTTCGGATATTGATGCTCAGCTCATGGTAAGTAATATTCAAGATGCAGGGCGTTTGATGCGTTACAAGTCAGACACGATTTCAGGCTGGCGACTGTTTTTTGATGACCCGTTTGAAGTGGCGGAGCTATCAAATCAACCGTTGCCAGATGGCTGGTTGTGGAGTGATTGGCGTGACCAACGCGGCGAGCTGTTTCAAGCCGTGCGCATGGAGAAAAACATGATGGGCTTGATGCTTGGACTGATCATCGGTGTTGCTGCATTCAATATTATCTCTGCACTGATTATGGTGGTAATGGAGAAGCAATCTGAAGTTGCAATCCTTAAAACCCAAGGTATGACTGATGGTCAAGTAATGGGTATCTTTATGGTTCAAGGTGCAAGTAGCGGCGTGATTGGTGCGCTCTCAGGTGGCGTGTTAGGCGTTGTCTTGGCCATGAACTTGAATACTATCTTAGAGGCGATGGGTGTTGCTCTGTTCTCGTTTGGTGGTCAACTGCCAATAATGATTAACCCAATTCAAATCGCAGTTGTTGTGGTTCTGGCTATTGCACTTAGCTTGATTGCCACTGTTTTCCCTTCTTATCGTGCATCATCTGTGAAACCTGCTGAGGCCCTTCGTTATGAGTAATTTTCTTCAATGTAATGATATCCGTAAAACGTACCGTGAAGGCTCGTTGGATACTGAAGTCCTTAAAGGCGTCAGCTTTGAGATTGAGAAAGGGGAGCTGGTCTCGATCATTGGTACCTCTGGTTCAGGTAAAAGTACGTTACTGCATATTTTAGGCGCTTTAGATGATGCCTCTGCGGGCAGTGTGAGTTTTCTTGGTCAAGATTTAGCGTCTTTAAGTTCGAACAAGCAAGCTAAACTGCGCAACCAGCATCTAGGTTTCGTTTATCAATTCCACCATCTTCTTTCTGATTTTTCTGCGCTAGAGAACGTGGCTATGCCATTACTTATCGGCGGCGAGAAACCTGCGAAAGCAAAACAAGAAGCACAGCTGTTACTTGATAAAGTCGGACTGAGTCATCGTGTTGATCACCGACCTTCCGAACTTTCTGGTGGTGAAAGACAGCGTGTGGCCATTGCTCGCGCATTGGTAAATAAACCTGCTTTAGTTTTGGCTGATGAGCCGACGGGTAACCTTGACCACAACACCGCGCTGTCTATTTATGATTTAATGCGTGAGTTGAACCGTGAATACGATACTGCCTTCTTGGTGGTGACGCATGATGGTGAACTAGCTAGCAAGATGGATCGTCAACTGCATATGCAAGATGGCTTGTTGGTTAACGTAGAAAAAGAGGAGAGCTAAGTGTTTTCTTCTTTATCTCTATTGATAGGTGGCCGCTTTAGTCGTGCTAAACAACGAGACAAGATGGTGTCTTTCATCTCCTTGTCTTCGACGATCGGTATTGCGGTTGGTGTGGCGGTGATCATTATTGGTTTGTCGGCCATGAATGGTTTTGAGCGTGAGCTCGAATCACGCGTGCTTTCGGTTATTCCACACGGTGAGTTTGAAGGCGTGAATGAACCAGTCACTCGCTGGGAACATGTGATTGAACAGTCTGAGAAACACGACAAGGTTGTGGCTGCAGCGCCTTATGTGAAAATTACAGCGCTTGCTGAAAAGGGCAAAGAGCTGAAAGCGATCGAAGTGCGCGGTGTTGATCCTAAGCGTGAGCAAGAAGTATCAAGCCTGTCTAAGTTTATCGATAAACAAGCTTGGAGTGAATTTAAAGCAGGGCAACAGCAGATCATCTTAGGTTCTGGTGTTGCGAATGTGCTCGGTGCGAAAGTCGGCGATTACCTAACCCTGATGATTCCAACTGTGAATGGAACGGTGAAGGTTCAAGCGCCAAAACGAGTTCGAGTCAAAGTGGTGGGTTTGCTGACTCTTAATGGCCAGATTGACCACAGCTTGGCTTTGATCCCTATTGGAGATGCTCAGGTTTACGCAAACCTAGGTGAGGCGGTAACAGGGGTTTCTTTGAAAGTAACCGATGTACTGAATGCCAACTCGATTGTGCGTGAAGTCGGAAATCAGCTTGATGTGTATGTGTACCTGCGCAGTTGGCAACAGAAGTTTGGTTTCTTGTATAGAGATATTCAGTTGGTTCGCACCATCATGTACCTAGTAATGGTGTTGGTGATTGGTGTAGCTTGTTTCAACATTGTCTCTACTTTGATGATGGCAGTAAAAGACAGAGCATCAGAGATTGCGATACTAAGAACCATGGGTGCATCTGATGGATTAGTGAAACGCATCTTTGTTTGGCAGGGTGTGTTCTCGGGTATATTGGGTAGCTTAGTCGGCAGTGCGATAGGTGTTTTGGTCGCGCTCAATCTCACCACGATTATAAAAGGGCTTGAGAAGTTGATCGATCATCAGTTCCTATCGGGCGATATCTACTTTGTCGACTTCCTGCCATCACAGCTGAATATGACAGATGTTATTGTCGTGTCTGGTACTGCGATTGTTTTAAGCTTATTGGCGACATGGTACCCAGCATCACGAGCCGCGAAGTTGAACCCTGCCTCGGTGTTAAGTTCTAAATAATGGTAGCTCTAAATCACATTGGTCTTTAATAACCAACAAGACCTATTTCTCTAGATGCAAAAAAGGATCCCCGATGGGATCCTTTTTTATTGAATTCAAACTGCATTTCTTACGACTTTTCTTACATGCCAATGTTGCAGAGGTAAGTTGTTCATCTGATTTTTGCTTGTTTACGTTTCACTTGGATCGAATACAAGGATAGATCTAAAAACAGAGTAGGTCGCTCAGTACCTTGCTTTTCGTTTCTTCCAGCTTCTCACTACTGAGTAACGCCATAAGCCGCGAATACCAAAGTAGCCAATCATCGCTGAAACCACGCCACAAATCAGACAACCTAACAGGAACGGAGGTCCTATCGTGCTCATTTGCGCCAAGATAAAGTCCCAAGACAACTCGAAGTGAAAGGCTTGAGGTGGCACATGCATCACAAACGCCCCGACTTTATACGCAAAGTAGAAGAGTACAGGCATGGTGACCGGGTTGCTGATCCAAACAAGAGCGACAGACAACGGTAGATTAACGCCACATGCGACAGCGAGGCCTGCAGACATAATCATTTGACTTGGTAGAGGGACAAACGCCATGAATAACCCAACAGCAAACGCGCCAGCCGCAGAGCGACGATTAAGGCACCATAAGTTGGGGTTGTACAAAACATTGCCAAAAACTTTCAATGCTTTCTGACGCTTGATGAGCTCATGGTCAGGCATAAATCGTTTGATAAACTTTCTTGGCATAGGAGGAAGCTACTCTCTTGTTTAACACTTGGTTCTTGATTTCATTCGCTGCGACAGTTGTGTCTGCCAGCTTTTGGCCTGTGATGCCACATTGGGTTTGGGCACCATTGATGCTGTTGTTACTGATAGCATCAACAAAGTATAGCGTTTTCCGGAGTGCAAGAGGTCCAGTAACAGCATTGATACTAGTTATCTGCCTAGGGAATGCAATTGAAATACAAACGAATCGATTATTCCAATCAGGGCAGAATACTACCATAAATGCGTCGGTTGTTAGCCTTTTTAGTGAAAATAGCCACGGTTTTGAAAGCGTAATAGTAGTCAGATCAATTGGCGGCGAAAAATTAATCTTTCCTCAATTGATAAAACTGCGGTTGTTTACGCCTTTTAAGTTAACACTCGGAGATTATGTCCATTTGTCGGCTTCAATAAAGCCAGTATGGGGCAAGCTCAACGAGGCGGGCTTTGATCTGGAAAAATACCTGTTCAGTACAGGTGTGGTGGCTAATGTCACTTACCGAGCAGGTACAAGATATCGGATTCACTCTAGCACCAACTTACGTTCTCAGTGGTTTGAGAGCAGCCTACAACGGCTAAATAGGCTAGCCAACACCGATCTTATTGTGGCTCTGAGCTTTGGTTATCGAGAGCTCATTCATCCTCAGCGGTGGGGCTTGCTTAAAAGTAGTGGGTTAATTCACTTGATGGCTATTTCAGGGCTCCATATTGGGATTGCTTTTGGTATTGGTTATCAATTGGGGAAGGCAGTTCGATTGATGTCGCCTTCACTGCTCTGGTTGCCCACGCTATTTGGTCTTGGTTTGGCCTATTTCTACAGTTGGTTTGCAGGATTTACTTTGCCGACACTCAGAGCTCTGGTGATGTGTGTTCTCGCGAGTTACTTTTTGTGGCGTGGGCAAAGTATCAGTTTGATTCGCTATGTGGCATTGAGCTTGTGTGTAGTCTTGTTGATTTGGCCATTTTCAGCCTTATCGAGTAGCTTTTGGCTATCCTTTGGTGCGTTAGGCGCGGTGCTCTACATTGCTTTGAACAACAACTCATCTTCTTCAAGCCCCACCTTTATCGGCCGAGTGTTCACGCTCATCAAGATACAGTTCATGTTGACGTTATTAATTGCTCCTTTTTCGATGTTGTTTTTCCAAGGGGTAAGTCTGGTCTCTGTTTTCTATAACCTGCTGTTGTTGCCTTGGGTGTCGATAGTGACGATTCCATTGCTGTTTCTGGCGATGTTTTTCAGCTTGTTCACCGATTTTTTGTTTGGAGCGAGTGCTTTAACTCATGGCCTAGCTTTCAAGTTGTGGAAGCTGGTTGATTTGTCACTTGAGCCTCTGGTTTTCAGTCTTCCTTTCTCTGAACAGTTTTGGATTCAGGTGGATAACCACACGAGTGAGCTAATTGTATTCCTGCTCGTGTTTTTCGGTTTTTTCAGCCGATATATCCAATCGAAATTATCAATATTAACCGTCTCTGTATTTGTATTGTGGTGGGAACTTGGCGAATCCAAACAAGATAGTTTTACCATCGATGTCTTGGATGTCGGACATGGACTGTCTTTGGTTTTAGAGAAGAACAATCAAGTTTTGGTTTATGACCTTGGTAATGCATGGCCGGGAGGGTCGATTGTCGAATCTTTGCTGATTCCTACATTGAACAGTAGAGGCATAAGAGGTATCGAAGGTGTGATAGTCAGCCATTTTGATTCCGACCATGCTGGTGGCTTTCCGGCATTACTTGAGAGTTACTATCCTAAGTGGGTAAGAACTAGTCAGAACATTAACCTACAAACCCAATCTACCACTCAAGCTCAGTCTAATATTCAAGCATGTACTATTGGAGAGGCTTGGGACTGGCAGGGTATTGAGTTTGAGGTGCTGTGGCCTCCTCAACGAGTGAAGAGGGCATATAACCCACATTCGTGTGTTGTCAGAATATATGAACCAGACTCAGAGTTTTCGATGCTGTTAACGGGTGATATCGAACTAGTAAGTGAGTGGTTACTTGCTCGTCAAGGCGAACTACTCAGGAGTGATGTCATGTTGGTTCCGCATCATGGCAGCGATTCGTCATCGATTAAGCCGTTTATTGAGGCAGTGTCACCTCAGTTGGCGATAGCTTCTCTAGCTAAAGGGAATCAATGGGGAATGCCGAGCGAGTCGGTGATTGCACGTTATCAAGAAGTGGGAAGCACATGGCTTGATACAGGAGAAAGCGGACAAATAACCATCACTCTTACTCAGGAAGGTTGGCAATATCATACGATTAGAGAGGAACAAGGTAGGCAGTGGTATAGGCAGATGCTCCGTAAGGGAGTAGAATAGATAGATTATTGTGAGAAAATTAAGCGATTCTATGTCAACACAAACAGATGAAACTACCTGGGTCACGTTTAAAAGACTTTGGACTTATATTCGATTATATAAGGCTGGCCTTGGTGTTGCGGTTATTGCGCTTATTATAAATGCCGTCTCTGATACCTATATGATTTCCTTACTAAAGCCGTTACTTGATGAAGGCTTTGGTAATGCTGAATCTGACTTTTTACGCACGCTTCCAATCATTATCTTTGCCATGATGTTCATTCGTGGTGTCAGTGGTTTTGTCTCAACCTATTGCTTGAGCTGGGTTTCTGGCAATGTGGTGATGGAAATTCGTCGCAAAATTTTCAGCCATTTCATGCATATGCCTGTGTCTTTCTTCGATAAAGAACAGACAGGTGCGTTGCTATCTCGAATTACTTACGATTCAGAGCAAGTGTCTGCCGCGACGAGTAAAGCGCTAGTCAGCATTGTACGTGAGGGTGCAAGCATCATTGGTTTATTGACCTTGATGTTCTGGAACAGTTGGCAGTTGTCTTTGGTTCTATTCGCGGTTGCTCCTCTTGTTGCGTGGGCGATCAGCATTGTATCGAAGCGATTTAGAAAGATTTCTAAAAATATGCAAACCAGCATGGGTCACGTTGCTTCTTCAGCTGAGCAAATGTTGAAAGGCCACAAGGTGGTCCTTACTTACGGTGGTCAGGATCTAGAAAAACACCGCTTTGACAAAGTAAGTAACCAGATGCGCCAACAAAGCATGAAGTTAATCACCGCTCAAGCCGCTGCGAACCCGATCATTCAAATGATCGCTTCAGTGGCGATTGTGGTGGTTCTTTTCTTGGCGAGTGTCGATTCTATTAAAGCAGAACTAACGCCGGGTACATTCACTGTTGTGTTCTCTGCAATGTTTGGTTTGTTGCGTCCACTAAAAGCGCTAACTAACGTAACGTCTGAGTTCCAGCGCGGTATGGCAGCAAGTACCACACTATTTGGTTTGATGGATCTAGAGACTGAGCAAAACACAGGTACGTTGAAACCTAAAACGGTAACTGGTGAGGTTGCTGTAAAAGATGTGACGTTTACTTATGATGGTGCAGAGAAGCCTGCTCTCGATAAGGTCAGCTTTAATATACCGAAAGGTAAGACAGTCGCACTTGTCGGCCGTTCAGGTTCGGGCAAGAGTACCATCGCTAACCTGTTTACTCGTTTCTATGACGTCGATTCGGGCTCTATCGAATTGGATGGACACGACATTCGTGATTACGAATTGAGAAACCTACGTGAGCACTTTGCTCTTGTTTCTCAAAATGTTCACCTGTTTAACGATACGGTCGCGAACAACATCGCTTATGCAGCAGAAGAGCAATATACTCGCGAACAGATTGAACACGCAGCTAAGCTTGCTCATGCAAGTGAGTTCATCGAAGGCATGGAAAATGGCATCGATACCGTTGTTGGTGAAAATGGTGCGAGCCTTTCTGGCGGTCAAAGACAGCGTATTGCAATTGCACGTGCTCTATTAAGAGATGCGCCTGTGCTGATTCTTGATGAGGCGACGTCTGCATTGGATACTGAATCAGAGAGAGCGATTCAGTCTGCATTGGAAGAACTGCAAAAAGATAAGACTGTGTTGGTGATTGCTCACCGTCTATCGACTATCGAGCAAGCCGATGAGATCTTAGTGGTTGATGATGGCCAAATTGTAGAAAGAGGCGCACACGCAGAACTTATTGAACATGACGGTGCTTACGCGCAGCTGCACCGAATTCAGTTCAGCGGATAAGATTAGGTCGTTGTTGTGATCGAAAAGATTTGGTTTAACAATCATCCGTTGAAATATCTATTTTGGCCACTTCTGTGGCCAATGAGCCTGCTGTTCAAAATGATCAGTGGGCAGCGTCGTAATGCGTATCTTTCTGGCAAAAAAGAGACCTATCGACCACCTCTGCCAGTGATTGTTGTTGGTAACATAACCGCTGGTGGGAACGGCAAAACCCCCGTCGTGATCTGGCTAGTTGAGATGCTGCAAGCCAGTGGTTTTAAACCTGGTGTAGTATCTCGAGGTTATGGAGCTAAAGCGCCCAATTACCCCCTCGTTCTAGATGAAAATACGCCAGCTGAGCATTCGGGTGACGAACCTCGTTTGATTCGCAAGCGAACCGGTTGTCCTGTTGCGGTTGACCCTGTACGTGCAAATGCCGTGAAGGCTTTGCTGAGTGAAGGTGTTAATGTCATTATTACTGATGATGGCCTGCAGCATTATGCACTTGAGCGCGACATTGAATTTTCTGTTATTGATGGTGCAAGACGTTTCGGTAATGAGAGCCTAATTCCACTCGGCCCATTACGAGAGCCAGTATCACGTTTAGATGATGTTGATTTCTTGATTAACAATGGCGGAAAGGCGCAAGGGCGAGAGCTCTCAATGTCTTTGCAACCAAGCCAAGCAGTCAATCTAAAAACGGGTCAGAAAGTATCGGTCGCTGAATTACCAAAGCTGGTGGCTTTTGCAGGAATAGGTCATCCGCCACGCTTTTTTAAAACATTAGACGATCTTGATGGTGATGTGGTTTTCACCCAAGGCTTCGTCGACCATCAGGATTTTGATAAAGATGAACTTCATGCCTTAGCAAAAAAAGGTATGAATATGATTATGACAGAAAAAGACGCTGTTAAATGCGGAGAATATGCTCAAGATAACTGGTGGTATCTTCCAGTTTCTGCGCAGTTCGACGAAGATTCGCAACAGCAAATTTTAAAAAGAATAAATGAGGTTATGGAATACTATGGATCACCGTCTGCTTGAGATCGTTGCTTGCCCTGTATGTAAAGGTAAACTAACTTATGACAAGGATAAGCAAGAGCTTGTTTGTAAAATCGATCGCCTAGCTTACCCAATCAAAGAGGGTATTCCTGTTCTTCTTGAACCTGAAGCTCGCACTCTTTCAATGGATGAGGGCAAGTAATGTCTTACACGGTTGTTATACCGGCAAGATACCAATCGAGCCGTTTGCCAGGTAAGCCTTTGGCTGACATTGGCGGCAAGCCGATGATTCAATGGGTATACGAACAGTCAATGAAGGCAGGTGCTGATAACGTTATTATCGCTACCGATGACGCTCGAGTTGAAAAAGCGGCGAAAGCATTTGGCGCGACCGTTTGTATGACATCACCGAATCATGAATCAGGTACTGAGCGCTTAGCTGAAGTGATTGAGGTAATGAAGATTCCTGATGACCACATCATCGTGAATGTTCAAGGTGATGAACCTCTTATCCCGCCAGCCATTATTAATCAGGTGGCGAATAACCTCGCAAACAGCACGGCACCAATGGCAACGTTAGGTGTAGAAATTACTCACGCTGATGAAGTGTTTAATCCTAACGCTGTAAAAGTTGTGACGGATAAAGACGGTTACGCATTGTATTTTAGCCGTGCGACGATTCCTTGGGATCGAGATGCTTACGCGAACAACGGTACTGCTGCGGAATCTCCATTGCTTCGTCATATTGGTATCTACGCTTACCGAGCGGGTTTCATCAATACGTACATCAATTGGGAGCCAAGTACCCTAGAGCGTATTGAGTGCCTAGAGCAACTACGCGTGCTTTGGTACGGAGAGAAGATCCACGTAGACGTTGCGGTTGAAGCGCCTGCAGCGGGTGTCGATACGCCGGAAGACTTGGAAGCGGTTCGCGCCATCATTGGTTAAGCCTCTTTGAGCTAACACTTCTTTACGCTACGAATTGCAAAATCATGAGCCTTGCTTATCGCGAGGCTTTTTTATGCCTGTAGAAAATGTGTACGTGTCTTATTGACCTAAGCTGGTGGATATTGAGTCGGTCGCATTCGCCAATGCATCATCAACTCTGAATTATCTGAGATTTACCTCGCTCGACTTCCAATTTTTCTCTATAATATGCCGCCTATAAAGTAGTGGCGAATCGCTAGTACAGAATAAAACTTACGACAAAACGTGGAGTAAAAGATGCCTTCTCAAAGCCCAGTGATTACGGTTGATGGACCAAGTGGTGCAGGTAAAGGTACCCTGTGTATGTTGCTAGCAGATAAGCTAGGCTTTCATCTTCTAGACTCAGGTGCGATCTATCGCGTACTGGCGTTAGCGGCAATTCATCACGGTGTAGATACTGAATCAGAAGACGCTTTAGTACCTCTTGCAACTCACTTAGACGTGCAGTTTATTGCTGAAGGCGACCTAGTTAAGGTTATCTTAGAAGGTGAAGACGTGTCTGGTGAACTTCGTAAAGAAGAGACCGGCATGGCGGCTTCGAAAGTAGCTGCTCTACCTCGCGTTCGTGAAGCTCTGCTTCGTCGTCAACGTGCATTCAGTGCAGCGCCTGGCCTAGTGGCTGATGGCCGTGACATGGGAACGGTTGTGTTTCCTGAAGCTGAAGCGAAAATATTTTTAGATGCAAGTGCTGAAGAGCGTGCGAGTCGCCGCCTTAAACAGTTGCAACAGAAGGGGTTAGATGTTAAATTTGACGACCTTTTGAGCGAGATCCAAGAGCGAGACGACCGAGATCGTAATCGCCCAGTGGCGCCACTTCGCCCTGCAGAGGACGCTCTAGTGCTTGATTCCACCTCAATGAATATTGAGCAGGTAGTAGAAAAAGCACTACACTATATTGAATCGAAACTAGCTGGGTAATTCTACCCGGCTGGCAAGAACGTTGGTCGCAAGGATGATGACCGGCGAATTTATCAACCCCATGCGGTAGGATACCCATGGACGTTTAATTATTGAAGATTAAATAATGACTGAATCTTTTGCTCAACTCTTTGAAGAGTTTCTAAACGAAACAGAATTCCAACAAGGCAGCATCGTTAAAGGTACTGTAGTAGCTATCGAGAACGGTTTCGTTCTTGTAGACGCTGGTCTTAAGTCTGAATCTGCTATCCCTGCTGAACAATTCAAGAACGCTGCTGGCGAACTTGAAGTTGAAGTTGGTGCTGAAGTAGACGTAGCTCTAGACGCTGTTGAAGATGGTTTCGGTGAGACTCAACTTTCTCGTGAGAAAGCTAAGCGCCACGAAGCTTGGATCGTACTTGAGAAAGCTTGCGAAGAAGCTGAAACTGTTGTTGGTATCATCAACGGTAAAGTTAAAGGCGGTTTCACTGTTGAACTTAACGGTATCCGTGCTTTCCTTCCAGGTTCTCTAGTAGACGTACGTCCTATCCGTGACACTGCTCACCTAGAAAACAAAGAGCTAGAGTTCAAAGTAATCAAGCTAGACCAGAAGCGTAACAACGTTGTTGTTTCTCGTCGTGCTGTTATCGAATCTGAAAACAGTGTTGAGCGTGACGAACTTCTTGAAACTCTACAAGAAGGTACTGAAGTTAAAGGTATCGTTAAGAACCTTACTGACTACGGTGCATTCGTTGACCTTGGCGGTGTTGACGGTCTTCTACATATCACAGATATGGCTTGGAAGCGCGTTAAGCACCCATCAGAGATCGTTAACGTTGGTGACGAAATCCTAGTTAAAGTTCTTAAGTTCGATCGTGAGCGCACTCGTGTTTCACTAGGTCTTAAGCAACTAGGCGAAGATCCATGGGTAGCAATCGCTAAGCGTTACCCAGAAGGTCACAAGCTTTCTGGTCGTGTTACTAACCTAACTGACTACGGCTGCTTCGTTGAAATCGAAGAAGGCGTTGAAGGTCTAGTACACGTTTCTGAAATGGATTGGACTAACAAGAACATCCACCCTTCTAAAGTTGTTAATGTTGGCGACGAAGTTGAGGTTATGGTTCTTGATATCGACGAAGAACGTCGTCGTATCTCTCTAGGTCTGAAACAGTGTAAAGCTAACCCATGGCAGTCATTTGCAGAAATGCAAGCTAAGGGCGACAAAGTTACTGGTAAGATCAAGTCTATCACTGACTTTGGTATCTTCATCGGTCTAGAAGGCGGTATCGACGGTCTTGTACACCTATCTGACATTTCTTGGAATGTTGCTGGCGAAGACGCTGTACGTGAGTACAAGAAAGGCGACGAAATCTCAGCAGTTGTTCTAGCAGTAGATGCAGAGCGTGAGCGTATTTCTCTTGGCGTTAAGCAAATGGAAAACGACCCGTTCAACGCATACGTTGCTGACAACAAGAAAGGTGTTCTTGTAAACGGTACTGTTACTGCAGTTGACGCGAAAGGCGCTACTATCGAGCTAATCGAAGGCGTTGAAGGTTACATCCGCGCTTCTGAAGTTTCTCGCGACCGTATCGAAGATGCATCTCTAATCCTAAGCGTTGGCGACAGCGTTGAAGCGAAGTTCACTGGTGTAGACCGTAAGAACCGCGTAATCAACCTATCTATCAAAGCTAAAGATGAAGCTGATGAGCAAGAAGCAATGGCTTCACTGAACAAGTCTGAAGAAGGCGCGTTCGGTAACGCAATGGCAGACGCATTCAAAGCTGCTAAAGGCGAATAATTTAATTTTTCGCTAAGAAAGGAGCCGTAAGGCTCCTTTTTTTTTGCTTATTTTTCCGATAGGTCTATAATTTCTAAAAAGAAAACCAACGAGGGTAACTATGACTAAGTCTGAATTGATTGAAAGACTGTGCGCTGAGCAAACGCATCTTTCTGCAAAAGAAATTGAAGACGCTGTAAAAGACATTTTAGAGCATATGGCTTCAACACTAGAAAGTGGTGATCGAATCGAAATTCGCGGCTTTGGCAGCTTTTCTCTGCATTATCGTGAGCCTCGTGTTGGACGTAACCCAAAGACTGGTGACAAAGTAGAGTTAGAAGGTAAATACGTTCCTCACTTCAAACCAGGTAAAGAGCTGCGTGAACGAGTAAACTCAGGAATGTAGCCTACTTATCGGAATTAAGAAAAGCGGCATACTATAATGTATGCCGCTTTTTTATGACCATAATATGGTGGTCTGATTAGTAATTTTCCTGCATAATCGTACAGCTAACCAACCAATGAGTGATGAACTATGAAAATTATAAAAATAGTCGCCGTTATCGCACTTTTCCTAATTGCACTGGCTTTAGGCTCTCAAAACCAAACAACTGTGAATTTCAACTATCTGCTTGCACAAGGTGACTTCCACCTATCAAGTTTATTAGGTGTTGTATTCGTTTCAGGCTTTGGCCTCGCTTGGTTAGTCTTTGGTAACATGCACATGCGGTCACAGCTAAAAATTCATCGCTTGAAGAAGCAACTCAATAAGCAATCAAAGCAGGTCGCTGCTGATACTAAAGCTTAAAGGCTATATTTGATGTTAGAGTTACTGTTCTTACTTTTGCCTATCGCAGCCGCTTATGGTTGGTATATGGGTAATCGTAACGCTCAGCAAGAAAAACAAAAACAATCACACCAGATCTCCCGTCAATACGTGACGGGTTTGAACCTATTACTGTCAGACCAATCTGACAAAGCGGTTGATCACTTCATCGAGCTACTTCAAGTAGACAATGAAACCATCGATACTCACTTGGCTTTGGGCAACTTGTTCCGTTCAAGAGGCGAAGTCGACCGCGCTATTCGTATTCACCAAAATCTTATCTCTCGTTCGGGATTAACGCTCGATCAGAAAAACCTCGCACTGCAACAATTAGCTAAAGATTATATGGTCTCTGGCTTTCTTGATCGCGCCGAAAAAATCTTTGAACAGCTTGTAGAAGAACCCGACCATAAAGAGGGTGCTCTGCAACAGTTGGTTGCTATTTATCAGCAAACACGTGAGTGGAACAAAGCTATCCATTACGGAAATATCTTAGTTAAACTCGGCAAGAAGAAAATGAAGATGCGTGCCACAGTCGCGCATTTCTGGTGTGAGCTTGCGATGCAAGAACAAGCCGACGGTAACCGCTCTAAGGCGCTGCAACACTTCAAGAAGGCTCTGTCTGAGGATCCTAAATGTGTTCGCGCTAGCATTGCTTTAGGTAAGTTCCATTTAGCGAATGAAGATTACCAAAAGACCATCGATTGTCTTGAATCTGTACTCGAGCAAGATATCGACTTCATTAGCGAAGTGTTACCAACACTTGCTGAGTGTTACCACAAGCTGGGACAAGAAGCTCAACTGGTCGAATTCCTTAAAGCGTGTATCCAGAAGAAAGCAGGCGTATCTGCGGAACTGATGCTTGCGCAATTAGTTGCTTACCATGAAGATGTTGGCTCTGCTCAAGAACTACTGACCAAGCAACTTGTTAAAAACCCAACCATGAAAGGCTTCTATCGATTAATCGATTATCACCTAGCAGAAGCAGAAGAAGGTCGAGCTAAAGATAGCTTAACCACGCTTCAATCCATGGTTGGTGAGCAGCTTAAAGTTAAGCCTCATTACCGTTGCCGCCAGTGTGGTTTCTCAACACACTCAATGTATTGGCACTGCCCTTCATGTAAAGGGTGGGGGACGATCAAGCCTATTCGTGGGCTTGATGGTGAATAGATTTGTGGTCATTTTTAGACCAAATTTTTAATTGCAGCTTTCGGGCTGCATTTTTATGACTGTTATTTATCACCCGCTATGTGTAGGTGAGTAAATATTTTGTAGAAAGTTAACTGCGTTAGGAGATGAAATGAACGACCAAAAAATCATTGTAGCCTTGGATTATGACAACCAAGCGGATGCGTTAGCCTTTGTTGATCGTATTGACCCAGCATCTTGCCGTTTAAAAGTCGGCAAAGAGATGTTTACCTTGTTTGGCCCTGAGTTTGTTCGTGAATTACACAAGCGTGGTTTCTCAGTATTCTTAGACCTTAAATTTCACGACATTCCTAACACATGTTCAAAAGCAGTGCGTGCTGCCGCGGAACTTGGCGTATGGATGGTGAACGTACACGCAAGTGGCGGTGAGCGTATGATGACGGCTTCTCGCGAAATCTTAGAACCGTATGGTAAAGATCGTCCGTTGCTTATCGGTGTAACAGTACTAACCAGTATGGAGCAGTCTGATCTAGCGGGTATCGGCTTAGACCTAGAGCCACAACAGCAAGTAATGCGCTTGGCTTCTCTTACTAAAAACTCTGGTCTAGACGGTGTGGTATGTTCAGCGCAAGAGGCTTCATTGTTGAAAGGTGCACTTGGTCAGGAGTTCAAACTAGTGACTCCGGGTATTCGCCCTGTGGGTGCTGATGTTGGTGACCAGAAGCGAATCATGACGCCTTCTAAAGCGATTGAATCAGGTTCTGATTACCTAGTTATCGGTCGTCCAATTACTCAAGCTATAGACCCTGCAGCTGTTCTTGCTGAGATTAACGGTACTCTAGCTTAAGTTTCTCTTATAGCTAGCGATACGAATAAAGAAGGCCAGCAAATTGCTGGCCTTCTTGTTTGTTTGCGATAAACAGAGTTTGTTCGGGCTAGATTGACTTAACTTAAACCGGCGCACCACTATGGAATTTAAAATCGCTGTCTTCTGAAGTAATAAGGTCAGCTTCTACTTGAGCAAAGTGTGCAATACGTTCAGAGATATCTTTCCCCGCGATCTGCTCTGCTAGCTCAAGGTAATCTTGATAATGACGCGCTTCTGAGCGAAGTAGAGACACGTAAAACTTCTCCATGTCTTCTTCTAAGAAAGGCGCTAATTTAGCGAAGCGTTCACAAGAACGAGCTTCAATAAACGCACCGATGATCAGCTTATCAACCAGAGCGTCCGGCTCGTAAGTTTTAACTTGCTTGATCAAACCTTTCGCGTAACGACCTGCTTCGATCGGTTGGTAAGTCACGCCTTTCTTTTCCATCAACTCCATCACTTGATAGAAATGATGCAGTTCTTCTTTAATCAGTAGAACCATTTTGTCGATCAGGTCAGCACCGTAATTACAGCCTTCTTTCGCTGTGATTTGCTTCGATACGTTGCTCTTGCCACGAAGTGACTGTAGATCTCCAATACGGCGGTAAGCAAACTGCTCGTATGGCAAGATCCACTCATTCAGTTGCTTGGCGCTTTCTTTGTCAACCGCGTACTTACGGATAAGGAACAGAGCACTTTGAGCCGCTTTTAGCTCACAAAGCATGTGATCACGAAGAATGATGTGAAGGTTTTCTGGCTTTTTGGCTTCATCGATCCATGAATCTGGCGTTTCGGCTTTAAGAAAGGAGTGAATTGGAGCTAATAGTTCTTGATACATGGTCGGGGCAAGTTTGTTGATAATGCGGGATTTTATCACAGCTCACTAGATCTCCCTATACGGAGAAAGGAAATTAACTAGGTACAAAAAAGGCCGCTTATTTAAGTAAATAAGGCGGCCTTTTCTTGTTTGGGCTAGACGATTACCATTTCTTCTTCTGACCGAATAGGGCATCCATATCGTCGTCACGCTCTTTAGATTCCATCTGTTGTAAATCTTGAGCGTTTTTATCTTGGCGCTTCTGATCAAGGTCGTTAAGCATCTGCTGAAGCTTCTCTTTTGCTTGATTAGAGTATGAGTCGTTTTTAGTTGCTAACGCATCAATACCTTTACGCAGTAACTGAATCGCTGTGCCTGGTTGACCACGAGATATTGAGTCGTTTGCACGTTTGATAACGTTCTCGATGTTAATACGAATTTGAATTGTCTCGAGACGAGCGTTCTCAACCACATAAGCTTGGGTTTCAAAACGACCTTTGTTGTGTTCATTACGAACCGTATCGCGAAGGCGTTTGACTAGCTTAAGCATCATGATCGCTTGCTTATCACTGCTTGGCACGCGGAAAGCTGTACTTTCACCACCTTGGTAGTTCTCTTTAAGCTGAGTGATTTGTTGCTTTACGCTTTCGATACGTTGAGCGAGTTGCTTATTTTTAGGGTCGAGCTGATACATGTTTTCTAATGCATCAAGAATTCGATTATTTAGGCATACAAGAAGATCTTGGCTAAACGGCATATGGTGAGCATTACCAATCAACTCTTCAGTTCCGTCAATAATGGTTAGATAACGAGAAGCTTCCTGTTTCTTCGCTGTTTCTACCTTAACTTTGTATTGAAGCATGATGTTGTAGCCTAAAACCAACACCAAAAGAACGGCTACTAAGGCGATTATTAAACCAATATTCATATATTTGTGTCTGCTTGTTGTTTTCTATAGCTAACTGGAGAGGATACACGATTCCATTATGTATCGGCACTCGTAAATTGCAATTTCTGATTATCTCTTGTTGAGCGCAATCGGCAATCAAAATTTACCAACTAATGTATGAGAATGAGGAGTGGGTTGCAAAGCGTTAGTGATGTTTTTGTTTGTTAAGCTATAAAAGCTCAATTTTTCTGTCATTTTTGTGCTTGAAGCGTTATAACTATTAATTATATTACACGAGACTATAACGCTCTCTTTGCAAATAAGTTAGCACAGAAATGAGTAAAGGATTACGAGGTTAGATATGAAGTTACAGCAACTGAAGTACATTGTTGAGGTTGTAAACCATAACCTAAATGTTTCTGCGACCGCAGAGAGTTTATACACATCTCAGCCTGGCATCAGTAAACAGGTTAGATTGCTTGAGGATGAGCTGGGTATTCAGATCTTTGAGCGAAGCGGCAAGCACTTAACGCAGGTGACTCAAGCTGGTGAGGATATCATTCGTATCTCTCAAGAGATTTTAGCTCGTGTTGAAAGTATTAAAGCGGTAGCGGGTGAGCATACTCATCCAGAGATGGGTACATTGAACATTTCAACGACTCATACCCAAGCACGTTACGCTCTTCCTGATGTGATTAAAGGCTTTACTGCCCGTTACCCTAAAGTTTCGCTTCACATGCACCAAGGTACACCGAGTCAAATGTCTGAGGCCGTTGCGAAAGGGACTGCAAACTTTGCTATTGCGACTGAAGCTCTTCACCTTTACCAAGACGCGATTATGCTGCCTTGTTACCACTGGAATCGCTCAATCGTAGTAACCAAAGATCACCCTCTTGCTCAAAAGCAAAATATCACGATTGAAGATCTAGCCGCTTATTCTCTAGTAACTTACGTATTTGGTTTCACTGGCCGCTCAGAACTTGATACCGCATTCAACAAAGTTGGTCTAACACCGCGCGTTGTGTTTACCGCGACAGATGCGGACGTAATCAAAACTTATGTTCGTATGGGCATTGGTGTTGGTGTTATCGCGAGTATGGCAATTGACCATGAACAAGATACTGATTTGGTTGCCATTGATGCAAGCCACCTATTTGGTGCGAGCACGACAAGCATCGGCTTTAGAAAGGGCACCTTCCTGCGTTCTTACATGTTTGATTTCATGGAGCGCTTTGCACCGCACTTAACTCGCCCTGTTGTCGAGCAGGCTATTTCTTTGAAATCCAATGAAGAGATTGAAGAGATGTTTAAAGATATCGAGCTACCTGTTCGTTAATCTCATCGTGCAAATCTATATTCTTATTCGGCCTGTATCTACAGGCCGTTTTTCTTTCTGATTTCGAACTCTCTTTACTGCTCTCTTTTATATCGAGCCTTTCCATTTCCGTTTGTTACCCCTACAATCCACGCACCATAGGGGGAAGCATGCATTCACGATTTAAAACACTCGACTCATTCTTGTTAGAGCACCAGGTTTACTGGCGTTCAGAGCCTTTCCACTTATGCCAAACTCAGCAACAACCTTGGGTTGATGTGAATCGCCCGCTTGTCGATTGGTTGGATAGATTGAGTATTGAGAATATTCAGATTCTAAAAGAGCAGCCTCAAGTGTTGGCCGAAGAGCTTATTGGTTTTCTTCCCGAATTAGAGGAGGCGAATCAAAGCATTCAGTTCACTACCAAAGCTCTTAAAGGGTTAACACTTCCACGAGGTACTGAAGATGGTATTCCAGGAAGAAAGCTACAACAGATTGTTTCGATGGGCGAGGCTTCGCTTGAACATCATCATGGCAAAGAGTGGTTGGAGTGGTGTTCTGGAAAGGGTTTCCTTGGTCGAATCTTATCTCAACAATCTAAGCAAAAAGTGACCAGTTTCGAGTGGCAGCAATCGCTGTGCGAAAGCGGCCAAAAGATTGCAGATGCACAACGTCTAGAAATGACGTTTGTTCAAGGTGATGCGTTTTCTAAAGGTGCAGATAAGGTATTTAATCCAAACCAACACGCTGTAGCACTGCACGCCTGTGGCGATCTTCATGTTGAGTTAGTTAAAAAATCTGTGTCACATGGGCTGCCAGCAGTCACTATCTCCCCTTGCTGTTATCACCTTATTCGTGAAGAAAACTACCAAGCTATGTCATCAGTGGCAAAGGCTTCGGCTTTAACATTGAGCAAGAGTGATTTACGAATCCCACTTCAAGAAACGGTTACTGGTGGTGAAAGAGTAAAGCGACATCGTCAGTTAGAGATGAGCTATCGTTTGGGCTTTAGCCAACTGCTTAAGTCTGAACTAAACATCGATGAATACATCCCAGTACCGAGCATCAAAAAATCAGAATTATCTGAAGGGTTTGAATCGTTTTGTCAGTGGGCATCTGAAATGAAAGAGTTACCACTTGGTTCGGATATCGATTTTGAATTCTATTTTGCTCAAGGCGAGAAACTTTTCTGGGAAATGGAGAAGCTGAGCTTAGTTCAGCAAGTTTTCAGGCGACCATTGGAGATATGGCTAGCTTTGGATCGCGCTCTTTACCTGCAAGAGCAAGGCTATGAGGCAAGCATCGAAGAGTTTTGTGAACGCAGTGTCACGCCTCGAAATTTGTTGATTCATGGTGTTAAGAGCGACCGATAGATCTCAAGAGTATAAGGCAGGCCGTTGATCATAGTTCACGAGCGATAGTGCTATAGATACAAAAAGCCAGTTCGACAAATGTCGGACTGGCTTTTTTAATGTGTGTTGTAACTGAACGTTTCAACGAGAAAATTTACGCTCAGTTAGTCATTACATCATTAGTTAAACATTGCGATAGCTTCTGCTGGGTCTACGTATTCTAGGTCAAAGCTCTCTGCAACTTCTTTACAAGTCACTTTCCCGTGGATTACGTTTAGACCTTCTAGGAAGCCTTTATCAGATAGAAGTGCTTCGCGGTAGCCTTTGTTCGCTAGCTTAACAATGTAAGGAAGTGTTGCATTGTTTAGTGCGTAAGTTGAAGTACGAGCAACGGCACCTGGCATGTTAGCAACACAGTAGTGAACTACATCGTCAACGATGTAAGTTGGGTCTGCGTGCGTTGTAGCGTGTGAAGTTTCGAAACAACCACCTTGGTCGATTGCAACATCAACAACCGCTGAACCTGGCTTCATCTTAGCGATGTGATCTTTTGTAACAAGCTTAGGAGCCGCTGCACCTGGGATTAGTACTGCACCAATCACTAGGTCTGCTTCTAGAACATGCTTCTCGATAGCGTCTTCAGTAGAATAAACTACTTTTGCGCGACCTTGGAATTCTTCATCAAGGCGACGAAGTGTATCTACGTTACGGTCAAGAATTGTAACATCTGCGCGAAGGCCAACAGCCATACGTGCTGCGTTAGCACCTACAACACCGCCGCCAACAACAACAACTTTTGCTGGTTCAACGCCAGGAACGCCACCAAGAAGAAGACCACAACCACCGTTAGATTTCTCTAATGTTTGTGCACCTGCTTGAATAGACATGCGACCAGCGACTTCAGACATTGGTGCTAATAGTGGCAAGCGACCCATATTATCTGTTACAGTCTCATAGGCTACGCAGACAGCTTTGCTCTTGATCAGCTCTTCAGTTTGTGGAAAATCTGGTGCAAGGTGTAAATAGGTAAATAATATTTGCCCTTCGCGAAGCATAGCTCGCTCGACAGCTTGAGGTTCTTTAACCTTTACAATCATCTCTGCTTTCGCGAAAACGTCAGCAGCAGTAGGAAGAATGGATGCGCCTACAGCGATGTAATCATCGTCTGAAAAACCGATACCAGTACCGGCATTGGTTTCTACAAAAACTTGGTGGCCGTGTGAGATAAGTTCTCTCACGCTAGCTGGGGTCATACCAACGCGGTATTCGTGGTTTTTGATTTCCTTAGGTACGCCAATGATCATCCTGACTCCTCATTTTATTTTGGTTGTTTTATCTATGTGTAGGGTAATTCTGTCGAATTAATATCTAGTATAGATATGTTCAGATAAAATTTGATACTGAATATTAAAAAGTTGTAGTATATTTTTTTGCAAGGAAGTAATAAGGTGGAATAAAAAATGGCAGACAATTATAAGAAGCCGTCCAAGGAACTAGATCGTATTGACCGCAACATTCTTAATGAGTTGCAAAAAGACGGTCGTATCTCAAACGTTGAACTCTCAAAACGAGTAGGACTTTCTCCAACTCCATGTCTTGAGCGTGTTCGTCGTTTAGAACGTCAAGGTTACATCACTGGGTACACAGCATTGCTGAACCCTCAGTACCTTGATGCTTCACTTTTAGTGTTTGTTGAAATTACTTTGAACCGTGGTGCGCCAGATGTGTTCGAACAATTCAACACCGCTGTTCAGAAACTTGATGACATCCAAGAGTGTCATTTAGTGTCGGGTGATTTTGACTATCTTCTAAAAACACGTGTATCGGATATGGGTGCTTACCGTAAGTTACTGGGTGATACGTTACTGCGTCTACCAGGCGTAAACGACACTCGTACCTACGTTGTAATGGAAGAAGTGAAACAAACTAATCAACTTGTGATTAAAACTCGTTAATCACAATTGGTGAAATGAAAGAAAGCGGACTTTTGTTCCGCTTTCTTGCTTTCTGGAATTGGGTTTTTCGGTTTGATATGGTTAAATCAACAGTAGTTTCATTGAAACGAGCGGCGTGTGCCGCTCGCTATGTTTTTATCCCGTTTAATTATTAAGTTGGTTTATGTTCAAGCAGAGCAGTAATAAAGTAGAAACAATCATTAAAACGAGTGAAGAGCCTCAGTCTCCTCGTTTGAATGGTTCTCAACGTCTTAAAGAGTGCAGCCTGATTCTGGGTGTTCTCTTCTCTATTCTACTTGCCGTTGCGTTATTAACTTTTAGTCCTGCAGACCCATCATGGTCGCAAACGGCGTGGGGTGGTGACATTCAAAATGCCGGTGGTTACCTAGGTGCATGGTTAGCGGATACGCTGTTCTTTGTATTTGGTTCTTTGGCTTACCCTCTGCCTATCTTAGTCACGGTTGCCGCGTGGGTATTGTTCCGCAAGCGTAATGAAGATGAACAGATCGACTTTATGCTTTGGGGCACTCGCTTACTTGGTCTTACTGTCCTTATTCTTACTAGTTGTGGTTTGGCGGATATCAACTTTGATGACATCTGGTACTTCTCATCAGGTGGTGTAGTCGGTGATGTATTAACTAGCCTTGCACTTCCAACTCTGAATGTTCTGGGCAGTACGTTAGTTCTTCTTTTCTTATGGGGCGCTGGTTTTACTCTGCTAACGGGTATTTCTTGGTTAAGCATTGTTGAATGGTTGGGTGAACGTGCGATCAAGCTGTTCACGTCCGTTGTAAACAAGGCGCGTGGCCAAGACCAAGAGTTGCTTGAGCCTCAGTTAAGAGAATCAGCAGACCGTGATTTAATTGAAGAACGTCACCAAGAGCCAACTTACCGCGACGTTCCTGCTATAGAAGACAACAAACACTCAACAGAGCAAGATCCACTTGATCCTGCACTGAGCTTCTCTGCGACCAATGATGCGTCAGATGCGGCTGCAAGTGCGCTAGAGAGTGCTGCGACACCGAAGCGTCATTACAATATTCACATGCCCGTTGAGGCACAGGCTAAGCAAGAAACTTCAGCTCAAGAAGAGTCTCAGATTCAGTGTCAACCTCAAGTTGAACCTGAGCCGATCCCTGTAGCGCCGGTTTACCAAGCACCAGAAGAGCCTTTAGAAGAAGGTGTTGAGCGTTCTAAGCAGCTTAATGCCACTATCGAGCAGCTAGAAAACGCCGCTATGTATGAAGATGACCTTGCAGAGCAAGAACAGGTTGACGCGCATGAATCTCAGGTCGCGTATCAGCAATACATGCAGAATGAGCAACAGGACGCGGCTCCTACAGATACGGATCTTGAAAGTGCAGAACCAGAAATCAATAGCTCGCCAGAAGTAACGAGTGAATTCGATGCTGAAGATGTTCAGCCTGAATCTCTATACGCTTCACCAATGGGTGAGCCAGAAGGTACGCTACAAGATGATTTGTCTGCACAAGCTTCACCGTTTGATGTGGTTGAAGAGCAGAGTGACGAACAGGTTTTCGCTCCTTCAGTCCCACAGACTGAAATCGAGCAAGCTGATGAGCAATTTGAACCTTTTTCTTACCAAGAAGAAGATTCACAGCCAACAGAACAAAGCCTAGAGCCAGCGATTGATCTTCCTTGGGAAGAGGTGACAGAAGATGAGCCTCTAAACCAAGATAAAGACGTAGAAGCATTCCAAAGCATTGTCTCTGAAGCGCAAGCGAATATGGCGGCGGCACAGAACCCGTTCTTGGTTCAACAAGATGTTAACTTACCGAAGCCTGCAGAGCCTCTACCAACGCTTGAGCTGTTGTTCCACCCTGAAAAACGTGAAACCTTCATCGACCGTGACGCACTAGAAGCGATTGCTCGTTTGGTTGAATCGAAACTTGCGGATTACAAAATCAAAGCCGATGTCGTCGACATTTTCCCAGGCCCTGTGATCACTCGATTTGAGTTAGATTTGGCACCAGGTGTGAAAGTAAGCCGTATCTCAGGCCTTTCTATGGACTTGGCGCGTTCTCTGTCTGCATTAGCAGTGCGTGTGGTTGAAGTTATTCCAGGTAAGCCTTATGTGGGCTTAGAACTGCCGAACATGAGTCGTCAAACGGTATTCTTCTCAGATGTTGTGGGTAGCACTCAGTTCCAAGAAGCGAAATCACCAACGACAGTGGTTCTAGGACAAGACATCGCGGGTGAAGCGGTGATTGCTGACCTATCGAAAATGCCTCACGTTCTTGTTGCGGGTACGACTGGTTCAGGTAAGTCGGTGGGTGTGAACGTGATGATCTTGAGTATGCTATATAAAGCATCTCCAGAAGATGTTCGCTTCATCATGATTGACCCGAAAATGCTTGAGCTATCAGTTTATGAGGGTATTCCTCATCTGCTCTCTGAAGTCGTTACTGACATGAAAGATGCGTCGAATGCGCTTCGTTGGTGTGTAGGCGAAATGGAACGTCGTTATAAGCTCATGTCGGCGTTAGGTGTTCGTAACATCAAAGGCTACAACGATAAACTTAAGATGGCCGCTGATGCGGGTCACCCAATCCATGATCCATTATGGAAACCGGGTGACAGCATGGACCCAGAAGCGCCATTGCTAGAGAAGCTGCCTTACATTGTGGTTATCGTCGATGAATTTGCCGACCTAATCATGGTGGTAGGTAAGAAGGTTGAAGAACTGATTGCGCGTTTGGCACAAAAAGCACGTGCGGCGGGTGTTCACTTGATTCTTGCGACTCAACGTCCATCGGTAGATGTAATTACGGGTCTAATTAAAGCCAACATTCCAACGCGTGTTGCCTTTACCGTATCAACTAAAACCGACTCTCGAACCATTCTTGACCAAGGTGGCGCTGAATCGCTACTTGGTATGGGTGATATGCTATACCTACCGCCGGGTTCTAGCCATACCATTCGTGTGCACGGTGCCTTTGCATCGGATGATGATGTACACGCGGTGGTGAACAACTGGAAGGCACGCGGTAAGCCAAACTATATTGACGAAATCACTAACGGTGAACAAACTCCTGAAACCTTGCTTCCGGGCGAGAAGATGGAAGGTGATGAAGAAGTCGATCCTCTGTTTGATCAAGTAGTAGAACACGTTGTTCACTCACGTCGTGGTTCGGTTTCTGGCGTACAGCGTCGATTCAAGATCGGTTATAACCGCGCAGCACGTATTGTCGAGCAACTTGAAGCGCAAGGTATTGTTAGTGCGCCGGGCCATAACGGCAACCGAGAAGTCTTGGCTCCAGCGCCACCAAAAGATTAGGTCTACACGCCCTATGAACTTATGCCCATTAAGTCGGTCAAATCGAGAATATGACCGACTTATGTTTTAACAGGATTATTGATGAAAAAAGTATTCGCACTTTTATTTATGAGCTTCTCAGTGTTTGCTTCTCCGAAAGAAGAGCTGAGTAGTCGTTTGGCATTGAACGCAGGTTTTAGTGCGGACTTTAAACAAGTCGTGACCAGCCCTGATGGTGATGTAGTAATGGAAGGCGAGGGTACAGTAGAGATTGCTCGTCCTAGCTTATTCCGCTGGGAAACCACTTTCCCTGATGAAAACCTATTGGTATCTGATGGCCAAAGCTTGTGGTACTACAGCCCGTTCATTGAGCAAGTGAGCATTTACTGGCAAGAACAAGCGACATCACAAACGCCTTTCGTACTGCTGACTCGCAACCAAGAAAGCGATTGGGATAACTACAACGTCGCGCAAACGGGTAACCAATTTACGCTAACGCCAACGGCAGTGGATTCTAACCAAGGTGATTTCCAGATTAACATCACCGAAAAGGGCATTGTTCAGGGCTTTAACGTGATTGAACAAGATGGCCAGAAAGGTGAGTTTACTTTCAGTAATGTTGATTTAGGTAAACCATCAGCAGACCGCTTTACTTTTGTGGCGCCAGAAGGTGTCGAGGTCGACGACCAAAGAAATTGATCCAAACAGGCAGATCGTTTGGTCGTAAGTCGATAGGCATGATGCCATCAACGAATCAAGAGATTGCAATTGAGTAATTACAGCTTAGATTTTGCAGGGGACGAAGATTTTCGTCCCCTTGCTGCTCGTATGAGACCTGAAACTGTTGAACAGTATATCGGTCAGCAGCATATATTGGGTCCAGGTAAACCACTTCGCAGAGCGTTGGAAGCGGGCCATATTCACTCCATGATTTTATGGGGGCCTCCGGGTACCGGTAAAACTACGTTGGCGGAAGTGGCTGCAAATTACGCCAGTGCAGAAGTGGAGCGTGTATCAGCGGTAACATCGGGTGTGAAAGACATTCGTATCGCCATTGAGAAAGCCCGAGAAAACAAACAAGCAGGACGCAGAACGATTCTGTTTGTGGACGAAGTCCATCGCTTCAATAAGAGCCAGCAAGATGCCTTTCTTCCTCATATTGAAGATGGCACGGTTACGTTTATCGGCGCGACTACAGAAAACCCTTCTTTTGAATTGAACAACGCTTTGTTGTCACGTGCGCGTGTCTACAAACTGACTTCTCTCAATACTGACGATATCTCCCTTGTTATTCGCCAAGCGATTGAAGATAAACAGCGTGGATTGGGTGATGTGTCTGCTGACTTCGCTGACAACGTCTTAGATCGCCTCGCTGAACTGGTGAACGGTGATGCGCGTATGTCGCTCAACTACCTCGAACTGCTGTACGACATGGCAGAAGACAACGATAAGGGCGAGAAAGCGATAACGCTGCAGTTACTCGCTGAAGTCGCAGGTGAGAAAGTCGCTCGTTTCGATAACAAAGGCGATATTTGGTACGACCTAATCTCTGCGGTTCACAAATCGATTCGTGGTTCGAACCCTGATGCAGCACTGTATTGGTCGGCGCGAATGATTGCTGCGGGCTGTGACCCTCTGTATATCGTAAGGCGTTTATTGGCGATTGCTTCTGAAGATATTGGTAACGCCGACCCTAGGGCGATGCAGGTTGCGATGTCGGCTTGGGATTGCTTCACTCGTATTGGCCCTGCTGAAGGAGAACGTGCGATTGCTCAAGCGGTTGTTTATTTAGCATGTGCACCAAAGAGTAATGCCGTTTACACCGCTTGGAAGCAAGCGTTAACCGATGCACATAACCTTCCTGAGTATGAAGTGCCTCATCATTTACGAAATGCACCGACAACTTTGATGAAGGACATGGGCTACGGGCAAGAATACCGCTATGCTCATGACGAACCGGGTGCCTACGCGGCTGGCGAAAAGTATCTGCCTCCTGAAATGGGAGAGAAACAATACTATTTCCCAACAAAACGAGGCTTAGAGACCAAAATTGGCGAGAAGCTAGATTATCTGGCGGATTTGGACGCAAAAAGCCCACAAAAACGCTATGAAAAGTAGTCTTTTTTGGATATCGTTACCTAGTCATAAAATTTATATTAAATCGTTAAAAGTTGGTCGAAATAGCACCAGTTTTAGGGGTTTAGCAGTGATTCAGTAGCAAACTACTGAATATTCAAATAACTAAAGCATAGGATTAGCAATGCTGGATTCTAAATTACTTCGAGCTGAGCTGGATGAAACAGCGGCAAAATTAACACGTCGAGGCTTCGCCCTTGATGTAGAGACAATTCGTGAACTTGAAGAAAAACGTAAGTCCCTTCAGATGAAAACTGAAGAGCTGCAAGCGTTACGTAACTCTCGATCGAAGTCCATTGGTCAAGCGAAAGCAAAAGGCGACCATGAAGAAGCTGAGCGTATCCTTGCAGAAGTAGGCAACTTAGGCGCAGAACTAGACCAAGCTAAAGTAGCATTGGCTGACCTTCAAGCTGAGCTAGAAACGATCACAATGTCTATTCCTAACCTTCCTGACGCAGAAGTGCCAGATGGTAAAGATGAAGACGATAACGTAGAAGTTTCTCGTTGGGGCCAACCTAAGACTTACGACTTCGAAGTTAAAGATCACGTTGACCTAGGCGAAATGTCTGGCGGCCTTGATTTTGCTAGTGCAGTTAAAATCTCTGGTTCTCGTTTCATCGTGATGAAAGGCAAATTTGCACGTCTACACCGTGCTATTGCTCAGTTCATGTTGGATCTTCACACTGATGAGCACGGCTACACAGAAATGTACGTACCGTACCTAGTGAACCACGATAGCCTATACGGTACTGGTCAACTTCCTAAGTTTGGTGAAGACTTGTTCCACACAAGCCCGCTAACTGAGCAAGTAAGTGACGTACCTCTTAAGACTCTGTCGCTTATCCCAACTGCAGAAGTACCGGTAACGAACATGGTTCGTGACACGATTACAGATGAAGCTGAACTGCCACTTAAGATGACAGCTCACACACCATGTTTCCGTTCTGAAGCAGGTTCTTACGGCCGTGACACTCGTGGTCTTATCCGTATGCACCAATTCGACAAAGTTGAACTAGTACAAATCACTAAGCCAGAAGACTCAATGGCAGCTCTTGAAGAGCTAACAGGTCATGCTGAGAAAGTACTTCAACTTCTAGAGCTTCCTTACCGTAAAGTGATTCTATGTACGGGCGACATGGGCTTCGGTTCTGCGAAAACTTACGACTTAGAAGTATGGGTTCCAGCACAAGAGACTTACCGTGAAATCTCTTCTTGTTCAAACATGTGGGATTTCCAAGCGCGTCGTATGCAAGCTCGTTTCCGTCGTAAAGGCGAGAAGAAACCTGAACTTGTACACACACTAAACGGTTCTGGTCTTGCTGTAGGTCGTACTATGGTTGCTATTCTTGAGAACAACCAAGAAGCTGACGGCCGTATTGCTATCCCAGCAGTACTTCAGCCATACATGGGCGGTGTAACGCACATCGGTTAATCTAATTATTTAGCGCCTCGCGCGAAATAGATTATTTAAAAGGCTTTGCTGTAATGGCAAAGCCTTTTTTATATGCGACAGTTATTTAGAGAAGCTAATTCAAAGAACCGTTACATAAAAGAGAAGCTGGCGTTAGCAGCAGTATCTGCTTGCTTACACGCTAGAAGAGCCTTTCGGTAGTAGCTTTGATAGTTGTTTTTTGTCAGCTCATCAATGGTATAAAGCTGGGTGATCACTTCATCACATTGCTTGATGATAGTAAGCACTTGCTTAGCACCCATAGAATCTGGCCAAATTACAGAAAGCAGTTTCACGATGTTCATACAGACGTTTTTGATCATCGGGCAGCGCTTATGAATGTCTAAGTAAGCCACGAGCACCAGTTTATAATCTGATTGGCCTTGCTTAATGCTGATGTTTTTCTCTTTAAGCCATGTCATTTTTTCTGTGTTACGATTTTTCATCTCAGCACACATCGTCATCTGACTCGACACAACGGTTTCGTTTGCTGTCTTGATGATCAACATGCCGCAGCGATTCTCAGCGACTTTGAATTCGTTCTCACAACTCATTCTGTCCAACAACCATGCATGGTGATAAATCACAGGAAATGCGTTGAAGTCATTCTTGTCGTGCAGTGCGGTCAAAATTGTCACCGCCTTTTGATACTGCTTGGATTCCATCGCGATGTGAGCTGCTATCAATGCCAAGTCGGTTTGAAGTCCAGATCTTGCCTCGGTCGGGATCTTAGAAATTAGGTAATTGACCTGATCCAAATTCGCTTGTCCATCAATGCCATCAGACGCGCAATAGAGCAAGAATCGAATATGATTCAACTTCATGTACAAGTTGTCACGGAAGGTGTCTCTGTTGATCTGCACGTAGTTTTGATAGTGAAGTAGCGCAGCTCTCGAGTTATTCACCGACAAACATAGATTCGCGATTGCCAACTCTCGCTCTGAGTTTCCAGGGGTGAGTTCGCTCGCCAACTTAAAATGTGCAATCGCCGCAGGAATCTTGTTGCTGATCAGATTGACCTGAGCGGCTTGGTCTCGATACAAAGTGCTGGTGGGCGCTGAATCAATCAAGCTTTCGATCATGCGTTGTGCTTCATTAAGCTGGCCTAAGTTCGCAAGGCTGTTCGCTAGCCCAGCTTGAGCCCAATCGAAACTGCCTTCATCAAGCGCTTTTTCATAAACACGCTTAGCTTCGTCGTAGAGTTCAAGCTTTGATAGAAATCTTCCACGGAACTGTTGAATCGTCGCGAAATATTCTGGATGGAATGCGACTAACTCTTCGCAAAATTCTAAACCCGCTTGGTAGTTGTTCTCTCTTTCAGCCTTGTAGATATTCTGCAACACCAGCTTCTTTTTTAGAGAACTGGTAATACGTTGCTTCAACGTTTCGCGGTTGAACGGCTTTAATAGGTAGTTATCTGGTCGAAGCTCTAAGATAGGGCGGATCGACAAAGCCGAATTCTCGCCTGTTACTAGGATAAATATCCCGTCATCTTTTAATCTTTTGGATTGCTTCAACTCTTCAAATAGCTGTTTGCCGTTGATGGTGTTGCCAAAATTATAATCGCAAATGATCACATCAAAGGTTGTATCACTGGTGAGAGCCATTGCTATACGAGGTGACTTAGCAATTGAAATCAAACGCTCTGAAAAGCCAATATGAACCAGCATATTGCGAATAGTGGATAACACTATCGCTGAGTCATCAACGATAAGTGCATTTAATTGAGTTAATTTCATGTTTATTTTAAATTATTTACTGACGTGAATTCCGAAAAGCTTGCAGGCTTTGAAGTAATAAAACCTTGATATTTGGTCATGCCAATTGTTTTTAAGTATTCAAGGTCTTGCTGCTGTTCTACACCTTCGACAATACAAGAAAGGCCAAGGTTTTCTGCCAAATTGATGCAAGCTTTCGTTAGAATCTGATTCTTTTTGTTTTCGCTAATGTTGTTTACAAAACTGCGGTCTACTTTGAGCTCAGTAAAAGGCAAACTCGACAGCTGAGACAAAGACGCATAGCCCGTCCCGAAATCATCAACCGACAATCCAACCCCCAACATGCTGAGTTTTGCGATGTTCTTATAGCAATGCGCATCCAGTAGGATCGTTTCGTGCTCTGTAATTTCTAGTGTCAGCAGTGACGGATCAATTTTGTACTTGTCACATAAGTTGGCGACTTGGTCGGCAATCTCAAGCTTCAATGTTGATTGCTCAATATTGATCGCAAAGTGGATCGGCTTACGCATCGACGAGATATCTTTCAGAGCCAGCTCAAGCACTGTAAAGAAAAGTCGATCCATCAGCCCAAGTTGACGCAATGTGTCCATGAAATGGAAAGGCGTGAGCAGCCCTAATTCTGGATGCATGATGCGAGCAAGTACCTCAACACCAACCAGTGTTGATTGTTCAACGTCATGTTGAGTCTGATAAGCATTGGTGAACCATTCATTCTCAAAGGCATCAATGGTCTGTTGTTCATCCAACTTAACTTCGGTCGGCAGAATAGACTTAGCGGTTTGGATTCGTTTATACGACGACAACAAACGTTGGATATGCGTTTCATCTACCGGTTTTGGTATCGCTTCGACTTCGTTATAGCCAATGAGTTTGCACATGCTTCTAGTTGAATCCAACGCAGCATCAGCCATCGCACTCAAGATGACGACAGTTTGTATCGAACCTTGAGCTTCCGAAGAAGCCAGTAACGACACACCATCAATCTGTGGCAATTGAAGGTCACAGAACGCAATATCAAAGCGATGTTGTTTGCATAGCTCTATCGCATCTTCGCCGTTGTAAGCGGTATAAACCTCATCCACGCTGTAGCGTTTAAGTAGGATCTGAATTTGTGTTGCTTGTAACAATGAATCCTCAACGATGAGAATTTTCATAGTGAATCTAACCTGTTTATAACCGCTTGAGCTGAGGCAATCGCTAAGTCCAGCTCTTCAATTAACTTGTGACAATACATCGGGGCTTCTGCATTTTTCTCACAATCCTTTGCTGCATGATTGAGAGAATCTAAGCCGAGTAGGCTTGCCGACCCTTTGATTCTGTGTGCTATTGCTTTGATGTTTGGATCAGGCTCTAGCAACATCGCTTTGTCTGAGCTGAACGAATCCAAAATAACAGTCGCCATTTGAAGCTGCTCTTCAGGGCTGTAATTCTGTGCCCAGGATTGGTCTGCTTGGATCGTTTCTATCGCTTGTTGGGGCAGTAATTCCTCAATCGCACATGCGAGCTCTTCAAACGAATAAGGCTTATAGATCACTTGATCCATACCCACACGTTCAGCCTTCTCAATAACCAGTTTCGAGTCTTCGGCTGTACAACCAATTATTGGTAAGTGTTTCAGCTTGTCGAGTGAACGAATCTTCTCAGTCAATTGATAGCCATCCATGTTCGGCATATGGCAATCGGTGATGATGATATCCACCAGTGTTTCGCTATTTTCTAATTCTTCCATCGCTTCTTGGCCGTCTTTTACGATGACCGTCTTTAACCCAAAGCGCTTAAGCTGTTTTGCAAACAACAAGCGGTTGATTGGGTCGTCATCGGCGATAAGCACGGTTCCGGTAAAGTGGTACTCTGACGCCGGAGCGTGAGTCACGCTTTTGCCTTGAGCCGTGATATCGCTCAGCAATAGGTCTGGATACAGGTTCTGCCATTGTGTGGAGCGCTCAATTGCCTGACTGTAATCGTTCATCTGATTCTCGATTTTCCAAGCTTTAAACCACGCTAAGATCTCTCTATCTTCAGAGTGCATAGGTGTAACCACTTTTATTGGGCTCGCTGTTCCTTTAATTGGTAAGCTCACCGAAACCTTAGTGCCTAGCCCCAACTTGCTTTCAATTTTTAGGTCACCGTCCATCATGTTGACTAGGCGTTGGACCACCGTAATCCCAAGACCTGTGCCGCCGTAGCGTCGACTAATACTGCGGTCGCCTTGTGCGAAAGGTTGAAACGCACGCGCTATTTGTTGGTCAGACATACCGCAGCCTGTATCCGTAATCGAAAGCTGCAGTTGTTCGCTCGATGTTTTTACCGTAACCAACACAAAGCCGTTCTCGGTGAACTTAATCGCATTGTTCAATAGGTTATTAAGAATCTGAGTGACTCGAAGCCAATCCAAGCTTGCTCTGGATATCGAGTCGACTTTCCAATCTAATTTAAAGTTAAGATTGTTGAGTCGAGCATTGCTCTCAAATGTCCTAAATATCGGGCACAGCTCGTCATAGATATTGCTTATCTTCGACTCTAAATGAAGCTGATTCGCCTCCATTTTTGAGATGTCGAGAATGTCACTGACCAGCAATTTCAAACGTTCAGCTGACAACTGAGCATTGCTAAGAAGCTCCATGTCATCTTTGTTTTCTATCTTGGTACTGAGTAGCTCCATCAGGCCAATCATGGCCGCGATAGGCGTGCGCAATTCGTGGCTGACGATGGCTAAGAATAGATCTCGAGCTTTGATCGCTTCTTGCGCTTTCTTATTAGATATCTCAAGCTCACGCTGTTGTTTTTCCCACCTTGTGAGGTCATCAAGTACCGTGATTACGTAAGGGTCTTTCTCTGATGCGTTGGCCAAACACTGACGAATCACGCGAAAATGCTGTTCGCCGCCACTACAGTCACACTTGATGGTGCTCCAAACGCCTAATTTGTTCCCTGTTTTTTCATCGTTATCTCTAAGCCAGCAAAATTCTGGGTTTTCATCGTGTTGCTGTGTAAAGCAGTGTGCCATTTGCTTATCAAAAGCACTGTTGGAAAGAACCAATTGGCCGCTTTTATCGTGAATCGCAATCAGGCTAGGTAAGTTATCTAGCAAGGTCGTTAGCCATTGGATCTGATCATAACTGCGCTGTTCAGACTGTTGAGCACGCGACAGCGATAGAGACAGTCGACGAGTCTTCATTAAACCAAACGTGATCAAAGCGAATATCACCCCAGATATTGCTAAGGTATAAGCCACGATTCGCTCTTCACTGAATCCGTATTGAGCGACGATGTTGTGATGCTTCAGCGTTAGAAGATCAATTTCATTTTGCGTCGTGACTGAAATAGCTGAGTCGATTACGCTTTGTAAGAATGACGAACTCGGATTTAAAATGACCCCCATCTTACGTTGCAGTGAAACTTCGGCTGTTTGTGGGACGATGTTAAACAGCGCATCGTAACCATTAAAAATGTATAGGTTAGCGATACTCTTTGGGATATAGGCGTGCGTAATCTGACCGTTACTCATCGCGGTAATGATCGAGTCCATGTCTTTGTAAATCAAAGCATCAGCTAAGTGGTCTTCTAAACTCGATTTTGGAATGAAATAGCCCGTTCGATCCAAAACTGCGGTCTTTTTATTTACAGACTCGCGGTTAGTTTCAATCAGCGCCCATTCGAATGTCATGAAGGGTTTACTGGCGATAAACTGAGTCGAATCTACGTTCTCCACATCGAAGCCTGGTAAAAACTCAACCTCACCATTCTTGAGCATATCGATGATGTTTTTGCCTTCTGGTGGCACATATTCAAATTTCAATCCGAGTTTTCTCGAAATCAGCTTTATTGCATCATGAATAAACCCCACAGCCTCTTGAGTTGTAGGATCAAAATATGAATATGGGTAGATTCCTTCCGTCACAGTAAAGCGAATAGGGCGTTTGCCATATTGGCTTTGGATTATCTGGTTCACGAGATCATCGTAAAAATGATAGAACTGTTCTGAAGACAAATTGGCAATGTCGTTTTCTTTGTCGTGAATGAATCTTTCGATGATGCTGTGCATTACGCTGTCATTCTGGTTCATCATGATCTGAACGGGAAATTTGGGCAGATCTTGGCTGAACGAGAGTGCACCTTGCCATTCGCCCGGGGTCATGACTGAGTAGTAACTTTGTACTGATGTCAGATCTAAAATCGTCGCATCGGCAAAGCCATTCGCTATCGCAGGTAAAAGTTCAGAAGTGCTGTTCACAACCATAGGATCAGACACCCCCAGCTGATTGAGCAGTTGGCAGAACAGTGAGCTTTTAATGCATACCCATTTTAATTGGTCGTGCGGCGTATTCTTGGCGACGTCATCTCTGTACCAATAAACATTTTGAATGTCATATAAGCTGTCTGAAAACTCAAATTGTTCAGCTCTTCTGCGTGTTTCCGCAAAGCCAATGGTTAAGTCAGCTTCACCGCTAGCAATCGCAGATAATAAGGCTCTTGAAGAGAAGTACTCTTTTACTTCCACTTCTACATTCAAGTAATCCCTGAGCATACCTTGGACGCTATCGCACGTGTCTTGATTGCGATTGACGACAAAGTCTTCCCAAACTTGATTAAACAGGTACATAGGTTTCGCAATGACTAGCTTCTGTTTGTTTTGGATATAGCTATGCTGGGCTGCACTTAATGTGGTTTCTTCAGCTGTGCTGGAAAAAGAGAGTGAAGTTAGAGCGATTAATAAGAGAAACAGGGTCTTCATAAAGTTAGCGAGCGATGAAAAGTCCCGCATTCTATGACGACATTTTATTCAGCCGCTAATACAATTTTTGAATTTATTTTTGTCGAGAGGGTAAATAAAAATTGTGATTATCTTTTTAATAAATCCCTTCTTAAACAGAGGCTTAATTTTAATAATTCAGCCTGTTTTTCACAGGCTGAATCGGTAATTTTTCTATTGAACACATTAAGATTTATTTAAAACAATTAGGTCTCTTTGAAGCAATCAGGACGACTAAGAGCCTTATCAATGGCTGAAACGAGCTGCTCAATATGTTCAGGTTTGCTAATGAAAGGAGGCATCATATAGATCAACTTGCCAAATGGGCGGATCCAAACACCTTGTTCAACAAAGTGAGCTTGAATGGTTTCCATATCGACAGGTGAATGGGTTTCAACTACACCAATCGCGCCCAACCAGCGAACGTCTTTAACCAGTGCATGCTCTCGTAAAGGTGGCAGCAACTCAGAGAAAAGCTGTTCAATCTGCTGAGTCTGACTCTGCCAATGGCCTTGCTCTATGATGGATAAACTTGCCGCGCCGACTGCGCAAGCCAATGGGTTACCCATAAAGGTTGGTCCGTGCATAAAGCAGCCCGCTTCACCACCACATACCGTGTCTGCGACTTCTTTGCTCGCTAGTGTTGCTGAAAGGGTCATGTAGCCGCCAGTCAGCGCTTTACCCAAGCATAGAATATCCGGTTGAATATCGGCATGCTCACACGCGAACAGTTTCCCTGTGCGGCCAAACCCGGTCGCAATCTCGTCCAAAATCAGCAATACGTTGAATTCATCACACAGCAAGCGCACTTGTTTCAAGAACTCCGGGTGGTAGATACGCATGCCGCCAGCGCCTTGAACAATCGGCTCTAAGATCACGGCAGCGACTTCTTGATGATGTGTTGCTAGCTTTTCACGGAAGCTGTTTATGTCGTTAGCGTCCCACTGTTCCCAAAAACCTGTTTTCGGTGAATCTGCAAAAATGTGTTCAGGCAAAAAGCCTTTGTAGAGGCTGTGCATCGAATTATCTGGGTCGGTAACCGACATCGCAGCAAAGGTATCACCGTGGTAGCCATCTCTGAGTGTGAGGAACTTCGAACGAGGTTGTCCTTTGGCATGCCAGTATTGAAGCGCCATTTTAAGACTCACTTCTACGGCGACTGAGCCCGAATCGGCCAAGAATACATGTTCAAGATTACTTGGTGCTAGGTTGAGAAGCTTCTTACATAAATCGATGGCAGGCTGGTGGGTGATACCACCAAACATAACGTGTGAAACCTTATCTATTTGGCTATGAGCCGCGGCATTCAGATCTGGATGATTGTAGCCGTGAATGGTTGACCACCAAGACGACATGCCATCAATAATTCGTTTTCCGCCTTCTAATTCTAGGTAAACACCCTCTGCATTGGTGACTGGGTAGCAGGTCAGAGGTGTTAACGTTGATGTGTAGGGATGCCAGATATGCTGGCGATCAAAGGCGAGATCCATAGTAACTTCCATTCTTGGTGTGATTAAAAAATAACCAAATGTAAACTTTTGATATTATCAATGTGTTGACAGTCTAAAGCTTGTCGGTAGACTAGCCAAGCATAAATGCAAACTCTAGACACAGAGTTGTAACATCAAAAAAATAAAAAAGGATCGACACGTGGAAGTTCGTCATGACTGGACAGTTGCTGAAGTAACAGCGCTGCTTGAAAAACCGTTTATGGATTTAATGTTTGAAGCTCAAGTCGTTCATAGACAGTACCAAGAGCACAACCACGTGCAGGTGAGTACGCTTTTATCGATAAAGACAGGTGCTTGCCCTGAAGATTGTAAGTACTGCCCTCAAAGTGCTCACTACCGAACGGATGTCGACAAAGAACGCTTAATGGAAGTTGAGCGTGTTTTGGATGCGGCGCAAAAAGCCAAGAATGCAGGCTCAACTCGCTTCTGTATGGGCGCGGCATGGAAAAACCCGAAAGAGCGCGATATGCCTCACCTAACTGACATGATCAAAGGTGTGAAAGGCATGGGGCTAGAAACCTGTATGACACTGGGCATGTTAACGCCGGATCAAGCAGGCGAGCTAGCCGACGCAGGTTTGGACTACTACAACCATAACCTTGATACGTCTCCAGAATTCTACGGCAGCATTATTACCACTCGTACTTACCAAGATCGTTTAGACACGTTGTCTCACGTACGTGATGCCGGAATGAAGATCTGTTCTGGTGGCATCATCGGTATGGGCGAAAGCACTAATGATCGCGCAGGTCTACTTGTGGAGTTAGCGAACCTTCCAGTACACCCTGAAAGTGTACCAATCAACATGCTAGTGAAAGTGAAAGGCACACCGATGGAAAACGTCGATGATGTTGAGTCTTTCGACTTCATCAAGTTGATAGCGATTGCTCGTATCATGATGCCAATGTCTGCAGTTCGCTTATCTGCAGGCCGTGAGAACATGAACGAACAGATGCAAGCGATGTGTTTCATGGCAGGTGCGAACTCTATCTTCTACGGTTGTAAGCTACTGACTACGCCGAACCCTGATGAAGACACGGATATGCAGTTGTTTAAGAAGCTGGGTATCAACAGCCAAGAAGTGGCTCAAAAGCCAGATGAAATTCAAGAAAACGAACTGTTAGATCAAGTGGTGGAGCGCGTTGCGGCTCGTCCAACTAAAGATGACATGTTCTACGATGCCACGGTTTAAAGCTCGCATTAAAGCAGCCCTTGTTCATCGCCTTGGGGAAGGGTTGACTCGTCAACTCAAGGTGCTCGAAAACAGCAATGGACCTTTGCTGAATAGCGAAGGTTCTAGTTTCATCAATTTTTCGAGTAATGATTACTTAGGCCTGGCGAACGATCCTGAACTGGTCGATGCATGGCAAACTGGTCTTTCCCAATATGGTGCTGGAAGTGCGGCATCGCCATTGGTTACAGGCTTTAGTCCTGCTCATCAAAACTTAGAGGCTCAGCTGTGTGAATGGCTTGGCTTCGAACGTGCCATTCTCTTTAGTTCTGGTTTCAGTGCTAATCAAGCCTTGTTGTTTTCTCTGCTCGAAAAAGACGATTCATTGCTGCAAGCCAAACTTAACCACGCCTCTTTGATGGAAGCTGGAATGCTTTCTCCTGCAACAATGAAACGCTTTAAACACAACGATACGCAACATCTAGAGTCGCTACTGCGCCGTTCTCCACAATCCTTGGTTGTGACGGAAGGTGTGTTCAGCATGGATGGCGACCAGGCTCCCCTCAATCAAATATCTAACCTGACCAATCAATACGACAGTTGGCTAGCAGTTGATGATGCCCACGGCATTGGGGTATTGGGCGATAAAGGGGCAGGGAGCTGCAACGCTTCGCAAATAACGCCTGATATCTTGGTGGTGACCTTTGGTAAAGCATTTGGCCTATCTGGTGCTGCGATTTTATGTTCGTCAGAGGTGGGTGATTACTTAACTCAATTTGCTCGTCATCATGTGTATTCGACGGCAATACCACCTTCACAAGCGGTGGCTTTGTCTCATGCGTGTAAGATGATTCAAACGCAAGAGTGGCGTCGCGAGAAGCTAACCGAGTTAGGGACTCTCTATGCAGAGCAGATGAATGGCGTACAAGGTTTTGTTGATACTCAGACTCCAATTAAGCCGTTTGTGATCGGTGAGGCACAGGCTGCACTGTCTGTTGCTGAAGAATTAAAGCGCAACCAAGTTTGGGTCACTGCAATTAGGCCACCCACGGTTCCGACCGGGACGGCGCGTCTGCGTATTACGTTAACCGCCAATCACACTCAAAAGCAGATCCTTCAGTTAACCCGTTCGTTACGTCAAGCAGTAGAAACAAATCTTGAATCAAGCTTTGAATCCAATAGCGAAACTAACACCGAAATAAATAATGAGGCTCAGTAAATGTCACAAGAAGCAGTCGTGCATAATTACGTAGGCCAAGATAAGAATGCGATTGCCGAAGCCTTCGGCAAAGCAGCAACAACCTATGATAAACACGCTGAGTTTCAGCGCGATGTCGGCCACCGATTACTGGATAAGTTACCTAGCGATCTCTCCGGTTTAAAGGTGCTCGATTTAGGTTGTGGTACGGGTTATTTCTCCGAACAGATAGCGAAGCGTGGTGCTGAGGTAGTGTGTGCTGACCTGTCTGTTGGAATGTTAAAAGCGGCAGAACAACGCTGCGGCACATCGGTCTCTTTATATCAACAAGCTGACGCTGAACAATTGCCGTTTGAAGATGGATGTTTCGACATCGTTTTTTCGAGCTTAGCGTTGCAATGGTGTGATGATTTATCGTCGCCTTTGAAAGAGATGAAGCGTGTTACAGCGGCTGGTGGACGTGTGATTTTCTCAACTTTGCTTGATGGGTCACTGTTTGAACTGGAAAAGTCATGGTCCAAAATTGACGCACATCAACACGTTAACCATTTTATTACAATCAATCAGGTAAAAATTGCGTTAGCGCAATCTAGCTGTACTGCTCATCAACTAGACTTGCCCACCATCACCGTTTGGTACGACACTGCGTTTGAACTGATGCGCGACCTTAAAGGCATCGGCGCTAATCACGTAAGTGGTCGCTCACAAGGTTTAACAAGTCGCCGTATGTTGCAGCTTGTTGAACGGGAATATCGAGAGTTCAAAAACCATCAAGGTTTCTTACCAGCAACATATCAAGTTTGTTTAGGGGTTATTCAATTATGATTGATGCATTATTCATTGCAGGTACGGATACCGAAGTGGGAAAAACTGTGGTTTCAAAAGCGATTCTTCAAGCTTTGGCCGCACAAGATTTATCAACAATTGGCTACAAGCCAGTTGCTGCAGGGTGTGAACAATACCCTGAAGGGTTACGTAACAGTGATGCGCTGCATCTTCAAGAAGCGGCGACGCAAGATATTGCTTACGAAGACGTTAACCCGTACGCGTTGCTACTGCCATCATCACCTCACATCGCAGCCAAGCATGACGGTGTCGTGATTGATGAAGCGGTGTTATCAGCGAAACTAGACGAGCATAAGCAAAACTCTGACATCGTTCTGGTTGAAGGTGCGGGTGGCTGGCGTGTACCGGTTTCAGATGACGAATACTTGTCTAGCTGGGTCAAGAAAGAGCAGCTTCCAGTTGTATTGACCGTTGGTATTAAGCTGGGTTGTTTGAGCCATGCTCTGTTAACCGCAGAAGCGATTCGTGCTGACGGACTAAACTTAGTTGGTTGGGTAGCAAACCGTATTAATCCAGGCACTGAACATTACGCTGATATTATTACGATGCTTGAAGATAAGCTAGGTGCGCCAAAGTTAGGTGAGATCCCTTACGTACCAAAAGCGAAGTCTAAGAATATTGGCAAGTACATTAATGTACAGCCATTGCTTGAGCTTTAATTCTCAAGTTATACGAGAAATAAGAAAAGGGCTGCGATTGCAGCCCTTTTGCTATTTTAAGCCTGTGTAGAGTTAAGCTTGGGATCAATGTTCTTTTGTAAGTCCCATTAGTGCTTGTTGTGTCTCTGTTATATTGGTTTGCGCTGCTTGTGGCGTAAGAATACCGATCTGTTTCTTTGCTTCTTCTTCAGTAATCCCTAGGTGACAGCACAGTAAGTCGATAGCCATTTGAGTGTTAGTACCTTCAACCATGATCCTTTCCTTTTGTTCCATGAACTAGCCAATACAGTAATTGACTGACACTCTAAACGGATCACTGGTGGTTAACCATACTACTTAGGTCTAATGGACGATTGAGAAATGAACCACTCCCGTAATCAAATGTTGCAATTTAATGCTTAACCTTGTTTTCTTAATCTAAGACTATATGTATAAGTAAGTATAAGTCTCAAGGTTGGAATAAATTGCTGTCTGCCTTGTCTATAACAATAAGTTTTATAAAAACAGCTTTCATGCGGAGATAAGTAATGAAGCGAGTAATGTTGTTCCTTGCAACCAACCTTGCGGTTGTATTGGTACTAAGTGTTGTTCTTAATATTGTATACGCAGTTACAGGTATGCAACCAGGAAGCCTCTCAGGCTTGCTGTTAATGGCTGCGGTATTTGGTTTTGGCGGCTCATTCATTTCATTAATGATGTCAAAGAAAATGGCGCTACGCTCAGTTGGCGGCATGGTCATTGAAAGCCCGCGTAATGAAACAGAACATTGGTTGATGGAGACGGTAAGCCGTCAAGCTCAACAAGTTGGTATTGGTATGCCAACAGTGGCGATCTACGATTCGCCAGACATCAACGCATTTGCAACCGGCGCTAAGCGTGACGATTCATTGGTAGCGGTATCAACAGGCCTGCTGCACAACATGACACGTGACGAAGCTGAAGCGGTATTAGCGCATGAAGTTAGCCACATCGCAAACGGCGACATGGTGACAATGACGTTAATGCAAGGCGTTGTGAACACGTTCGTTATCTTCCTTTCTCGTTTCATCGCGAACATTGTTGCGTCGAATGACAACGAAGAAGAGGGTGGCAGCAACATGATGGTGTACTTCGGTGTGTCTATGGTGCTGGAATTGGTGTTTGGCTTCTTGGCAAGCTTCATTACGATGTGGTACAGCCGTCATCGTGAATTCCATGCCGATGCAGGTGCTGCGCACTTGGTAGGTAAAGAGAAGATGATTGCAGCGCTAGAGCGTCTAAAAGTGAGCCACGAGCCACAGCTAGAAGGTTCTATGATGGCGTTTGGCATCAACGGTAAGAAGTCTCTAACTGAGCTACTAATGAGCCACCCACCGCTAGATAAGCGTATTGCGTCTCTACGTAACATGTAATTTCTAATACGATTAGTCATCGCTAGCCGATAAGAATAATCTAAAGGCTTCCTTCGGGAGGCCTTTTTTGATCTTGGCGTTTAAGATAACAAGTGTTGAGACACGAGAAACGAGACACGAGGTGCAGTTGTTGCTAGATGATTAAATTGAATGAGTAGGGGACGAGTAGATCAACTGGAGAAGGCTTGGTGTTCTTATGTTTACGATTTTTGTGTCGATAGATTTAATTTCGCGCAACAAAAAGGCTTCCACATGGGAAGCCTTAGTCTATTCTACAATTCGAAAATCGAATCTTACAGCTTGTCAGTTAGCTCGATTGCTTGACCGATGTAGTTCGCTGGAGTCATCTCTTTCAGACGAACTTTCTCGTCTGCAGGGATTTCTAGACCGTCGATGAATGCACGCATGCCTTCGCCGTCTACACGCTTACCACGAGTTAGCTCTTTAAGCTTCTCGTATGGCTTCTCGATGCCGTAACGACGCATTACTGTTTGTACTGGTTCTGCTAGTACTTCCCAGTTTTTGTCTAGCTCAGCAAGTAGCGCTTCGCGGTTAACTTCTAGTTTGCTAATACCTTTCAGAGTTGAAGTGTATGCAATGATTGCGTAGCCAACACCAACACCTAGGTTACGAAGAACCGTAGAGTCAGTTAGGTCACGTTGCCAGCGAGAAACTGGAAGTTTCTGTGCTAGGTGGCCAAATACAGCGTTAGCTAGACCAAGGTTGCCTTCAGAGTTTTCGAAGTCAATTGGGTTAACTTTATGCGGCATTGTAGAAGAACCGATTTCGCCAGCGATAGTCTTCTGCTTGAAGTGACCAAGAGCGATGTAGCCCCAAACGTCACGGTCGAAGTCTAGAAGAATCGTGTTGAAACGAGCAACTGCGTCGAATAGCTCAGCGATGTAATCGTGAGGTTCGATTTGAGTTGTGTAAGGGTTCCAAGTTACGCCAAGAGATTCAGTGATGAACTCTTCAGAGAACTGGTGCCATTCAACTTCTGGGTATGCAGAAAGGTGTGCGTTGTAGTTGCCTACCGCGCCGTTGATTTTCGCTAGAATCTCAACGCTTTCGATTTGCTTGTATTGACGTTCCATACGGTACGCAACGTTAGCCATCTCTTTACCCATAGTAGAAGGAGAAGCTGGCTGACCGTGTGTACGAGACAGTAGAGGAATGTCACGGTACTCGTTCGCAAGTGCTTTGATAGCATCGATTACGTTACGAATTTCTGGAAGAATCACTGTGTCACGAGCTTCTTTAAGCATAAGCGCGTGAGATGTGTTGTTGATGTCTTCAGAAGTACATGCAAAGTGAATGAATTCGTTAACTGCGTGAAGCTCAGGAACGCCCGCAACTTTCTCTTTCAAGAAGTACTCAACCGCTTTTACGTCGTGGTTTGTTGTGCGCTCGATCTCTTTGATACGTAGAGCGTCTTCTTCGCTGAAGTTAGCGGCTAGTTCATCAAGAAACTGGTTAGCTTCTGCACTGAACGCTGGTACTTCTTTGATTGCATCAGTAGCTGCAAGCTTTTGTAACCAACGAATTTCAACGATAGAGCGGTACTTTAGTAGTCCAAACTCACTAAAGATGCTGCGTAATGCAATAGTCTTACTTCCGTAACGGCCGTCTACTGGTGAAACAGCAGTCAATGCTGACAGTTCCATGGTGTTCTCCTGAATTGAGTTTTCTAAATTTTGAGAGGTTTATACCAGTAACAATCTCAATTGTCACGCACATTGCGCAATCGTTTGCGTGAGAGTTGTGTTGATACAAAAAACAAGCTCGCGACGAGGCGCGAGCTAATAAATTACATTCGAGCTAGTAGGATTTGAGCCTGCTCGATCATCTTCTTGCGACCGAAGATAAGGTGACGACGTTTGCCGCCAACTTGACGCCATAACACAGCGCTTCGAATCCCTGATAGAAGCAGTGCGCGAACCTTATGTTGGCTCGATGTCTGTTGAAGTACAGACGGTGTACCAGAAACTTGAATGCGAGGGCCGATAGGGCTGACGACATCAAGGTAGATACTTGCAAGGTTGCTGATCATTTGCTCGTCAAACAGATCAAAGTGTTCAGTTTGGCGTTCTGCAGTTTGAATGCGATCACCAAGCTGAGACATAGAGTCGTTGCGAGAAGATAGCTTACGCTCAAGCGCCATCAAGCTGATGATGTAACGCGTGATATCGCTACCTGCTGGAGTACTATCGATACCTTTTACTAAGCACTCAAGGCCAAGCTTTAGGTTTGCTTCACGTCCAAACACGCCCACGGTATTCGCTGGGTTGGTATTTAAAATGGCACTGAGTGAAGCTTCGAAGGCATCTTTATCACAATGGCCGTCTTTCGCTACTTGTTGAACCAAAGCCACAGCTTGGCAAATTCCGGCGAAAGCAATAGTACGGTCATAAAGTGTATTAGCCACGTAGTAACTCCTAGTTGTCTTCTATCGTTTATCGTTTGATTGATTAGATGCGTTTTTCGATGATACCACCACCAAGACATACTTCGCCTTGGTAGAATACTGCAGATTGACCTGGGGTCACAGCGATTTGTGGGTCATCAAAAATAACCTTAATGTTCTCATCATCAATTGGGATGATTGTACAAGGAATATCTGTTTGACGGTAACGTGTTTTTACCGTGCATGTCATAACTTCAGTAATTGGTGTGCGATTTACCCAATGAAGTTGAGATGCGATCAAGCCTTCTGATTTCAGAAGAGGGTGGTCTTTACCTTGAACGGCGATAAGTACATTACGCTTAAGGTCTTTTTCACCAACAAACCATGGTTCTTCATTACCGCCGCCACCTTTGGTGCCACCGATATGTAGGCCTTTACGTTGACCTAGTGTGTGGTACATCAAGCCTTGGTGTTGACCAATCACTTGGCCTTCTGGCGTCTCGATGTTACCCGGTTGTGCTGGTAGGTATTTGCCTAGGAATTCAGTGAATTTTCGCTCACCAATAAAGCAGATACCTGTAGAGTCTTTTTTCTTCGCTGTGATCAAGTCTTGCTCTTCAGCAATACGTCGCACTTCAGGCTTCTCTAGTTCACCAACAGGGAATAGGCTGCGTGCTACTTGATCTGAGCTTAGCGTGTATAGGAAATAGCTCTGGTCTTTGTTGCTGTCTAGGCCACGTAGCATTTCTGGTTTAACGCCAGCATCTAGCTCTTCTTGACTAGGGAAAGTACGACGAACGTAGTGACCCATCGCGATGTAGTCTGCGTCTAGTACTTCATCAGCAAACTCTAAGAATGCTTTGAATTTGATTTCTTTGTTACAAAGGATATCTGGGTTAGGCGTACGGCCTGCTTTGTATTCTTCAAGGAAGTATTCGAATACGTTGTCCCAGTATTCTGCAGCAAAGTTAATGGTGTGAAGGTGGATACCTAGTTTGTCACATACCGCTTGAGCATCAGCAAGATCTTCAGCTGCTGTGCAGTATTCTTCGTTATCGTCTTCTTCCCAGTTTTTCATGAAAAGGCCTTCTACCTGATAGCCTTGTTGCTGAAGAAGATACGCCGATACTGACGAATCTACACCGCCGGACATACCGACAATTACTTTCTTTTCGCTGTTTCCAGAGCTGATATCTGACATGTCTAAACACCGTTACTATTACTTGGTCGCAGATTCTAACAGAAAGAGAAACGCCGTGACAGATCCGAGACCGGAATCACAGTTTCATTTGCACAAATAGTGCGCTGACTTTGTTAGAGAATCGCATGAGAGCGAGGTGAGTCGCTAGGATGTCAGAAGTATATGTGGCATAGTCGCTCGAAATCCAAGACCTGAGATAAAAAAATGTCTGAACAAAATGAATTTATGCAAGAAGAAGAGCTGATCGAGATTATTGAAAATCAACTTGAAGATGGCGAACCTGTAAAAGTAAAAGAGACGCTAATGCGTTTAATGATGACAGGCACTCCTCGTGAAGAGGCGATTGCTGCAATGGCATGTGCATTGGCTATCGAAGTATTTGACGTTATGAAAAACGGCGCTGAGTTTAATCAAAAGCGTTACGCCGAGCATTTGGGCATGCTGCCTGATTTAAGCTTTATGGAAGGCGAATAAAAAAATACCCTAGCAAACGTTTGCTATAGTTTGAAAGATTGCCGCGTTAAATATAGCGCGGTAGAATCCGCCACCTATTTCCCCTTGACTTAGACTAGCCCTATGAAATTCCCTGGACAACGTAAATCAAAGCACTACTTTCCGGTTCACGCACGTGATCCTCTAGTGAGCCAAGCTCAAAGCAGTAAAAGAATGTCACGCACTCATATTATCGGTATTGACCAAACTTTGGTGGATATTGAAGCAAAAGTGAGTTCTGAACTTATTGAGAAGTACGGTTTAAGTAAGGGACATTCACTGGTTATTGGTGACGAAGCCGCTGAATCTTTATATCAAGAATTAAAAGAACAGTGCCTGATTACCAATGAATACGCTGGTGGCACAATTGGTAATACACTACACAACTATTCAGTATTGGCGGACGACCGTTCAACACTATTAGGTGTAATGAGCCAAGATATTAAGATTGGTAGCTATGGTTACCGCTATTTATGTAATACATCAAGCAGAATGGATCTGAACCATTTACAAGGGGTAGATGGCGCAATTGGTCGCTGCTTTGCATTAATTACAGAAGACGGTGAACGTACTTTCGCAATTAGCGAAGGACAAATGAACCAACTAAAACCAGAAAGCATTCCTGAAAAGATCTTCAAAAGTGCTTCTGCTTTAGTATTAACCGCTTATTTAGTTCGTTGTAAGCCAGGCGACCCTATGCCTGAAGCAACAATGAAAGCGATCGAATACGCGAAGAAATATGATGTGCCTGTTGTTTTAACACTAGGTACTAAGTTCGTTATTCAAGACGATCCAGAATTCTGGAAAGACTTCTTAGAGCAGCACGTAACGGTTGTTGCAATGAACGAAGACGAAGCGGAAGCCCTAACCGGTGAAAGCGATCCGCTTGCTGCATCAGATAAAGCGCTAGAGTGGGTGGACTTAGTTCTATGTACTGCTGGCCCTGTTGGCCTATTCATGGCGGGTTACACGGAAGATGCAGCGAAGCGTGAAACATCACTGCCTCTACTTCCAGGTTCAATTGCTGAATTTAACCGTTTCGAATTTAGCCGTCCTGCACATAAAGAGTTATGTGAAAACCCAACTAAAGTGTATTCGCATATTGCGCCATACATGGGTGGTCCAGAAAAAATCAAAAATACGAATGGTGCAGGTGATGCTGCTTTATCGGCTTTATTACATGATATGGCTGCGAATAAGTACCACAAAGAAAACGTGCCAAACTCAAGTAAGCACCAACATTCATTTTTGACTTATTCTTCATTCTCACAAGTTTGTAAATATTCAAACCGTGCCAGCTATGAAGTGTTAGTTCAACACTCTCCACGTTTATCTCGTGGTCTTCCTGAAAGAGAAGATAGCCTAGAAGAAGCGTACTGGGAAAGATAAGACACTTTGTTTATCCGATGCGTACGAGTTTATCAAATGCGCATCTATGTTTATAAAGAACATTAAAGGGTAACAAAATATAAAAAAGGCTCCGAAAGGAGCCTTTTTTGTTTCTGAATATATTGAAGCCGTAAATAATACTTTGGTCGACTTAAATATTAATTCTATTGCTAAGTGTGTAATTGATTACCCACTCAGTAAACTGAACGCTTAACTTAGATAGCAAACTCTTCTAGAGATTTACCAGCATCTAGCTGTTCTTGGATAGCTGAAGGCGTACGGCCTTGACCTGTCCAAGTTTTCTCGTCGCCGTTTGCGTCTACATATTTGTATTTCGCTGGGCGAGGAGCACGTTTAGCTTTAGTTGTTTTAGATTTTGCTTCGCCAGAAAGAGCTGCGATAAGATCTGCAACATCAATTCCGTCTTTTGCAATTTGTTCAGCGATAGCAGAAAGCTTAGCTTCTTGTTCTGCTTTAGCTGCACGTTCTTCAGCTTCAGACTCTTGACGCTCTTGTACAACAATAGTTAGCTTGTCTAGCGCTTCTTCTAGTTGCTCAAGAGTTAATTCACGTGAGAATGCGCGAAGGCTACGGATATTTAATAGAGTTTTTGTTAATTCAGACATGATATTTTCCATCAAGGTAAACTAAATAATCATCCTAATAATAAACAGAGCTTAGGAATAAAACAAATAGTATTTCTTCTATTACATATTTAAATATAAAAGTGAGATGAATAGTTGAAATTTCAAAGGCACATTTCTATTGAATTTATAATAATTATTAAGATTATCTTAAAAACTGATATGTGACAGGTGGAGTAATTAACATGTGTAGACTATTCTTCTATTGATTAGTTCATTAACAAAAAGCTATTTTTCTCGGAATGATATGTTGCATTGTTGCTCTTGATGAGTACAATTGCGGCTACCTGATGCGATGCTTTGGTTAATTTGTTGTTAAACTCTGGTTTACACGGTTAATAATGTTATCGCACGTAGAGGTGCAATTATAAAAAGTAACTTCCGTTGGGGTGATGCCAATGAGCGGGAATGAAAGGTGTAATTGCCGAAGTAAATTGTATATCTAAGCAATTTGCTGGGGTTGTGCTCAATAGGTACAACACTGCCATAGTCTTAATTTTAAACTATGGAGCGCTACTGTAGGGTTGGGTGAAGTGTTCACTTCCCTTTCGCTTAGTTCAACATGAACTTGATAAGCCGTATCAAGTTTGTCTGCAGTAGATCTCTAGCCAAATAAAAAACTGGTTTTTGAAGATCATGAATTTAATAGATTTTGCAACATCGCCTTTATCTTTGCTTCCGCCCCTTGTGGCTTTAAGTCTTGCTATTGTTACCCGCCGTGTATTGGTTTCTTTGGGTGTAGGTATCATCATGGGTGCTATCTTACTTGCTGACTATTCAGTAGGTAACGCAGCGAGCTACGTGTTTACTAAAGCATCTGGTGTTTTCATCGAAGATGGTGGCATCAACACTTGGAACATGAGCATCATCGCATTCCTAATTATTCTTGGAATGACAACTGCACTATTAACACTGTCTGGCGGTACTCGTGCATTCGCTGAGTGGGCTCAGTCTCGTGTTAAGAGCAAACGTGGTTCAAAACTACTTGCTGCTTTCCTAGGTGTATTCATCTTTGTTGATGACTACTTCAACAGCTTAGCGGTAGGTGCTATCTCTCGCCCTGTAACAGACCGTTTCTACGTATCTCGCGCTAAGCTTGCTTATATTCTCGATTCTACTGCTGCTCCAATGTGTGTGATCATGCCGGCTTCTAGCTGGGGTGCTTACATCATTACTATTATTGGTGGCATCTTAGTAACACACGGTGTAACTGAGTATTCAGCACTGGGTGCTTACGTTCGTCTTATTCCAATGAACTTCTACGCTGTGTTTGCACTACTAATGGTGTTCGCAGTGGCTTGGTTCGATCTAGATGTTGGTAAGATGCGTGAGCATGAAATCGAAGCATCTCAAGGCCGTGGCTTTGAAGGCGATAACGATCAAAAGCAAGCTCACGATCTAAACGAAGAGCTAGATATCGAAGAGAGCGAAAACGGTTCAGTTTCTGATCTTGTTATGCCAATCGTATCGCTAATTGTAGCGACAGTGGCAGCAATGCTTTACACAGGTGGCCAAGCGCTGGCTGCTGATGGCCAAGCATTCAACCTTTTAGGTGCATTCGAAAACACGGATGTTGGTAAGTCTCTTGTTTACGGTGGTGTTATCGGCTTACTAGTCGCACTAGCAACAGTATTTAAGCAAAAGCTATCTATGGCTGATATCGCAAGAACAATGTGGATCGGTGCTAGCTCTATGTTTGGCGCGATTCTGATTCTTGTGTTTGCATGGACTATCGGTTCTGTAATCGGCGACATGAAAACGGGTTCTTACCTATCGTCTCTAGTAACAGGCAGCATTGATTACCACTGGCTACCGGTTATGTTGTTCCTTCTAGCGGGCGTTATGGCGTTCTCTACAGGTACATCTTGGGGTACATTCGGCATCATGCTACCAATCGCGGGTGACATGGCAGCAGCATCGGACATCGCACTGATTCTTCCAATGCTAAGTGCGGTTCTAGCGGGTGCAGTATTTGGTGACCACTGTTCTCCAATCTCAGATACGACGATTCTGTCTTCTACTGGTGCTCGTTGCAACCATATCGACCACGTATCGACTCAGCTTCCATACGCGTTGTCTGTAGCGTTCGTATCGTGCATTGGTTTCATCACTCTAGGTATGACATCTTCAATTGGCATCGCATTTGGCGCAGCGTCTCTGACGTTTGTTGCTGTATGTTTTGCATTGGCTTACTTCTCTCGCTGCAAAATGGCGACGTGCAAAAGCTAAAACTGAAAGTTAATCAGTAAACTATCAGGGAGGCGTTTGCCTCCCTTTTTTGTGCCTGTTAATTTAATTTTAAGTTTCGTGAAAAAAGTTCGAATAAATGGTTGAAAAAGGATGTCAGCTTAGTTAGTGTGGAGACAAGACAGCAAACAACCTAAGAGCTGATAAGTATGCGTAAATTAGTAATGAACATTCATCACCATCATCACCCTATCTAGTCTTTCGGGGAGATTTACGTATACCCGGGAGCAAGATTACTCCCGGAGGTTAAGTCAAAAGAATTTAGATTTAAACCCTCGGGATGACAAAGTCTCCGAGGGTTTTTTAGTTTTAGCGCTTTTAAATAATCAATAAATTCAAATATTTGCACAGGGATACAGCAATGCAGACACAACGCCTAAGAATCGCAATTCAAAAGAAAGGTCGCTTAAGTAAAGAGTGCCAAGACCTACTTAAAAAATGTGGTGTTAAATTTAACATCATGGGTGAGCGCCTAGTGGTTCACTCACTAAATATGCCAATCGACTTGTTACTCGTTCGTGATGACGACATCCCAGGTCTTATCATGGACGGTGTGGTTGACCTTGGTTTCATCGGTGAAAATGAGCTAGAAGAAGTTCGTCTAGACCGTGTTGCTCTTAAAGAGCCTTCAGAGTTCCGCACACTACGTCGCTTAGACTTCGGTGGTTGCCGCCTTTCTATCGCTATCAACAAAGACGAAGAATACAACGGCCCACAAGACTTAGCGGGCAAACGTATTGCGACAACCTACCCACAACTACTCAAAGCCTACATGGACGAGCAGGGTGTTGAGTTCAGCACTTGTATGCTAACAGGCTCGGTAGAAGTCGCGCCTCGCGCTGGCCTTGCAGACGCTATTGCCGATTTAGTTTCTACAGGCGCAACGCTAGAAGCTAATGGCCTAAAAGAAGCAGAAGCTATCTTCCAATCGAAAGCAACACTGATTCAACGTGTTGGTGACTTCGACGCAGACAAAACCGCACTGATTGAAAAACTACTGACTCGTATGCAGGGTGTTCAACAAGCGAAAGAGTCGAAGTACATCATGCTTCACGCGCCAACCTCTCAACTAGAGCAAATCAAAGCACTACTGCCTGGTGCTGAAGATCCAACGGTTCTTCCTCTATCTACAGACAAAGACAAAGTTGCCGTTCACCTAGTAAGTACAGAGAACTTGTTCTGGGAAACAATGGAACAACTTAAAGAGTTGGGTGCGAGCTCGATTCTAGTATTACCAATCGAAAAAATGATGGGGTAGTGACGATGAGAACCGTTGTTTGGCAATCTTTAAGTGAATCACAGCAAGACTCGGTATTAGAGCGTCCAGCTATTACTGAAGGTGCAAACATCACAGCGACTGTTTCTGATGTTATTGCAAAAGTACGAAATGAAGGCGATGCCGCGCTTAAAGAGCTGACTGCAAAGTTTGATGGTGTAACTCCAGAATCTATTCGAGTCAGTTCAAATGAGATCGAAGAGGCGTGTGCTCGTTTAACACCAGAAATGAAGCAAGCGCTAGAGCAAGCTTATAGCAACATTGCTAAGTTCCACGAAGCTCAAAAGCCTCAACCGATTAAGGTTGAGACACAACCGGGCGTTGTGTGTGAGCAAGTGACTCGCGCGATTAATACGGTTGGCCTTTATATTCCAGGTGGCAGTGCACCACTACCGTCAACGGTTCTTATGTTAGGTGTACCAGCTCAAATTGCAGGTTGTCGTAAGGTTGTGCTTTGTTCACCTCCGCCAATCGCTGATGAAATCTTGTATGTCGCTAAGCTTTGTAAGATCGATGAAGTTTACAACGTTGGTGGTGGTCAAGCGGTTGCAGCAATGGCTTACGGTACCGAGAGTGTGGCTAAAGTCGATAAGATCTTCGGCCCAGGTAATGCCTACGTAACGGAAGCGAAGCGCCAAGTGAGCAATGACTTCCGCGGTGCGGCGATCGATATGCCTGCTGGCCCATCTGAAGTGTTGGTGATTGCTGATGAAACGGCTGATGCTGACTTCATTGCAGCCGACTTGTTGAGCCAAGCTGAACATGGCCCTGACTCTCAAGTGGTATTGGTAACGCCATCTCCAGTGATTGCTGACCAAGTAACAGAAGCGGTTCAGAAGCAGCTGAAAGAATTGTCTCGCGCGAACATCGCTCAGCAAGCATTGGCTTCAAGCTTAATTATCATTGCTGAATCAATCACTCAAGCGATTGCGATTTCGAACTTCTACGGCCCTGAGCACTTGATTGTTCAAACCAAGAACCCACGTGAATTGCTGCCATTGTTAGACAATGCAGGCTCAATCTTCCTTGGCGACTGGTCTCCAGAATCTGCGGGCGATTATGCGTCTGGTACAAACCACGTATTACCGACTTACGGTTACACAAAGACGTATTCAAGCCTAGGTTTGGCTGATTTCTCTAAGCGTATGACGGTACAAGAGCTAACAGCCGATGGTTTGAAAGGCCTAGCGCCAACGGTAGTAACAATGGCGGAAGCCGAAGGCTTGGATGCACACAAACGCGCAGTGACTATCCGAGTTGAAAAATTAAATCGATTTGAACAGCTAAATAAAGCGAAATAAGGGTAGGGCATGGAAAAGTTAGCAAGAAAACAAGTTCAGGCTCTAACACCTTACTTGTCTGCGAGACGCATTGGCGGCACGGGTGATGTATGGCTAAACGCCAACGAATCTCCGTTTGATAACGAGTACAACCTAAACCTGTCTCGTCTTAATCGCTACAGTGAATGTCAGCCTAAAGAGTTGATTGACGCTTACGCACAATATGCAGGTGTTAAACCAGAGCAAACACTGACAACTCGTGGTGCTGATGAAGGCATCGAGTTATTGATTCGTGCTTTCTGTGAGCCGAACGAAGACGCTATTCTTTACTGCCCACCCACTTACGGTATGTACGCTATTAGTGCAGAGACGATCGGTGTTGAGCGTAAAGTGGTGCCTCTAACCGCTGAGTGGCAACTGGATCTTCCTGCGATTGAAGCGCAACTAGACAATGTGAAAGTGGTGTTTGTTTGTAGCCCAAATAACCCAACCGGTAATTTGGTTAATCGTAAAGACATCATCAAGTTGCTTGAAATGACTCAAGACAAAGCGATTGTGGTGATGGATGAAGCGTACATCGACTTCTGCCCTGAAGCATCAACCGTTGATTTGCTTGCACAGTACCCGAACCTAGCGATTCTTCGTACTCTGTCTAAAGCTTTTGCATTAGCCGGTTTACGCTGTGGCTTTACGCTAGCGAACCAAGAGCTTATCGATGTATTGTTGAAAGTGATTGCACCATACCCAGTGCCAATTCCGGTTGCTGATATCGCCGTTCAAGCACTTTCAGAACAAGGCCTTGCAAGAGCGAAGTTTCAGGTTCTGGATTTAAGTGCGAACCGTGCTTATTTACAAGCCGGTTTATTGGGCTTACCTCAAGTGACGGTATTTGATGGTTGGGGTAACTACCTATTGGTTAAATTCCCTAACGGCGACGAATTATTTAAAGCGGCATGGGACAGTGGCATTATTTTACGTAACTCGCCAATCGAAGACTGTGTTCGGATTAGTATTGGTAACCGCGAAGAGTGCGAAAAGACACTTGGATTCATTCGTAACTTTTTTCAGTAACGAAAGGTTTACCAGTAATAACATTTGTCAGTCTTAGATTTATTAATTGCCGACTGACAAATGAAACCAATATTTTGGGTTAGCGTTTGATTTTAGCTAGGCCACCAGATTTAAAATTAAAAGGAAGTTCAAGTGAGTAAACAACAGAAAATACTTTTTATAGACCGTGACGGCACCTTAATTGTTGAGCCGCCAGTCGACTTTCAAGTAGACCGTTTAGACAAGCTAAAATTTGAACCGCTAGTGATTCCTAGCCTGCTTGCATTGCAAGATGCTGGTTACCGTCTAGTGATGGTGACTAACCAAGATGGTCTAGGTACTGATAGCTACCCTCAAGAAGATTTCGATGCGCCACACAACATGATGATGGAGTTCTTCGAATCTCAAGGCGTTAAGTTTGATGACGTGCTTATTTGCCCTCACTTTGACGAAGACAACTGCTCTTGCCGTAAGCCTAAGCTAGGTATGGTTAAAGAATACCTGCAGGGGGGGAAAGTCGACTTCCAACACTCTGTTGTGATTGGCGATCGAGTGACTGACCTGCAACTAGCAGAGAACATGGCAATCCGCGGTATTCAATATGGCCCGGACGCAGAAACGGAAGGCACGCTTAACTGGCCACAGATCGTTAAAGATCTGACGGTTAACGCTCGCGTTGCTGAAGTGGTTCGTACGACCAAAGAAACCGACATTAAGGTAGCCGTAAACCTTGATGAAACCGGTGGCAATAAGATCGATACAGGTATGGGTTTCTTCGACCACATGCTAGATCAAATCGCGACACACGGTGGTTTCCAAATGAACCTAACTGTGAAAGGCGACTTGCACATTGATGATCACCACACAGTAGAAGATACAGCACTTGCGTTAGGCCAAGCCCTGAAAGATGCGCTAGGTGACAAACGCGGTATTGGCCGTTTTGGTTTTAGCCTGCCAATGGATGAGTGTTTAGCTCAGTGTGCGTTAGACCTTTCTGGTCGCCCATACCTGAAGTTCGATGCTAAATTCAGCCGTGAGCAAGTGGGTGATCTTTCAACCGAGATGGTGGTTCACTTCTTCCGCTCTCTAACCGACACACTGGCTTGTACGCTACACCTTTCTTCTGATGGCAATAATGATCACCACATCATTGAGAGCTTGTTTAAAGCGTTTGGCCGTACTCTTCGCCAAGCGATCAAAGTTGAAGGTAATGAGTTGCCAAGCAGCAAAGGCGTCTTGTAAGGCTAACGTTAGCAAGGAAAAACAATGAAAGATCAAAAAGTCGTCATTATTGATACTGGGTGTGCCAACGTTTCTTCGGTGAAATTTGCCATTGAACGTTTGGGTTACGCAGTTGAGATTTCAAAAGAACCAGAAGTCGTCCTTGCCGCTGACAAGCTTTTCCTACCGGGTGTAGGTACAGCAAGTGAGGCAATGAAGAATCTACAAGAGCGCGACCTTGTTTCTCTTGTGAAGAAAGTAGAGAAGCCTCTGCTGGGTATTTGTTTAGGTATGCAGCTGCTAGGCAAACTGTCTCAAGAGAAAGGCCAAAAGGCTGACGAGCTAGTTGAATGTCTAGGCTTGTGTGATGGTGAAGTACGTTTACTTGAAACGGGCGATTTACCCCTACCACACATGGGTTGGAACACAGTAACTTCGACACCTAACCACCCTTTATTTAAAGACATTGAAGAAGGCGAGTACTTCTACTTCGTTCACAGCTTCGCAATGCCAGTGGGTGACTACACAATCGCACAATGTAATTACGGTAATCCGTTCACAGCGGCGGTGCAAAGTGGCAACTATTATGGTGTTCAGTTCCACCCAGAGCGTTCTTCAAAAGCCGGCTCTAAGCTGATTCAGAACTTCTTGGAATTGTAATAAGGATTAGGCAGCGGCCAACGTTGCCATATAAGGAATGTAAATGATTATTCCCGCATTAGATTTAATTGAAGGTCAAGTAGTTCGCTTATTCCAAGGTGATTACGGGCAAGTAACAGAATACAAAGTAGACCCTGCAGAGCAGTTTAACCTATATCACCAAGCTGGCGCAGGTTGGCTTCACCTTGTTGACTTAACGGGTGCAAAAGACACAACCGCCCGTCAACTTGACCTAATCGCAAAGCTACTTGCTAGCACGCCTGCCAATATTCAAATTGGTGGTGGTGTTCGTAATGAGCAAGATGTGGTCGACCTACTTGAAGCTGGCGCGCAACGTGTTGTTGTTGGCTCAACAGCGGTTAAGCAACCTGAACTTGTAAAAGGTTGGATGGAAAAATACGGCGCTGAGAAAATCGTACTGGCTCTGGATATCAACATCGACGAAAGCGGCACTCGTAAAGTGGCGATTTCAGGTTGGCAAGAAGATTCAGGCGTTACGATTGAAGCGCTGATTGAAGATTATCTAACAGTGGGTCTTAAACACGTTCTGTGTACCGACATTTCACGTGATGGCACGTTAGAAGGATCAAACGTAGAGCTTTACGTTGATCTTTGTAAGCAGTACCCACAGGTTCAATTCCAATCATCGGGCGGCATCGGCAGCCTAGCGGATATCGAAGCTCTAAAAGGCAGCGGTGTTGCTGGTGTGATTGTTGGTCGCGCGTTACTTGATGGCAAGTTTACCGCAGAGGAGGCATTTGCATGTTGGCAAAGCGAATAATCCCTTGTTTGGATGTCCGTGACGGACAAGTGGTTAAGGGCGTTCAGTTCCGTAACCACGAAATCATTGGCGATATCGTTCCGTTAGCACAGCGCTACGCGGAAGAGGGCGCTGATGAATTAGTATTTTACGATATCACAGCATCAAGCGATGGTCGTGTCGTCGACAAGAGCTGGGTGAAACGTGTCGCAGAAGTGATTGATATTCCTTTCTGTGTAGCTGGTGGTATTAAATCAGCAGAAGATGCAGCGCGCATTCTAGAGTTTGGTGCGGATAAAGTATCGATCAACTCGCCTGCACTGGCTAACCCTCAATTGATCACTGACCTTGCTGATAAGTTCGGCGTGCAGTGTATCGTTGTTGGTATCGACTCATACTTCGACAAAGAAACAGGTAAGTATCAGGTTTACCAATTTACTGGTGATGAAGCGCGTACCAAAGCGACCAAATGGGAAACCAAAGATTGGGTGCAGGAAGTACAGAAGCGTGGCGCCGGTGAGATTGTATTAAACATGATGAACCAAGATGGCGTTCGTAACGGTTACGATATCGAGCAGCTCAACATGGTGCGCGAAGTGTGTAATGTGCCACTGATTGCTTCGGGTGGCGCAGGTGCGATGGAGCACTTTGCTGAAGCCTACAACAAGACCAACGTGGACGGGGCATTAGCGGCTTCGGTATTCCACAAGCAAGTCATCAATATTGGTGAACTTAAACAGTACTTAAAACAACAAGATGTAGAGGTGCGACTATGAGTTTTGAAACCGCAAGCTTATCAAAAGCAGCAGTAGGCGCATTATCAGAGCGTATTAACTGGGAAAAAGTAGATGGTTTAGTGCCAGCTATTGTTCAAGATTACCAATCGAGCCAAGTGTTGATGATGGGATACATGAACCCAGCAGCACTTGAGAAAACCGGTGAAACGGGTCAAGTAACCTTTTTCTCACGCACTAAAGAGCGTTTGTGGACGAAAGGTGAGACCTCGGGCAATGTTCTGCGACTGGTGAACATGTCACTTGATTGCGACAACGACACCTTGTTGGTAAAAGTGAACCCAATTGGTCCAACGTGCCACTTAGGTAACACCACATGTTGGGATGTCGATCCGCAAGAAGAGACCCAGATGGTGTGGCTTCATCAACTTGAGCAGCTACTGGCTGCCCGCAAGGACGCAGATCCTGAGTCTTCTTATACTGCCAGTTTATATGCCCGTGGCACCAAGCGTATTTCGCAAAAAGTGGGCGAAGAAGGCGTTGAAGTCGCGCTTGCGGCGACGTCGGGCGATAAGGCGGAGTTAGTGTGTGAATCAGCAGATTTGATTTACCACCTAATGGTTCTTCTTCAAGACCAAGGTCTATCGATGAACGACGTAGTGAATAAACTTAAAGAGCGCCATAAGTAAGCTCTCTTTAGATTCGCTGAACCACGTAAAAGATAGATAAAAGCCCCGTAAACAACCATGTTTACGGGGCTTTTTAGCGTTCTTGAATGTATTGCTTCACCTTTAGGCCTCGTCATTCCGAGGAGCCTAAGCGACATCAGGAATCTTTTTAGTACTCAGCTCTCTGAAGTCTCAGCATTAGCCGCAGCACTTTTTATACTTCTTACCGCTACCACAAATACAAGGGTCATTGCGGCCGATCTTGAAGCTCTCTACGGTTTGGTTTAGGCGCGGGTCAATCTCTGGCTCTGTTAGCTCTTCATGTTCGTTTTCTTGCTCTGGGAACTCACCATCGATATAGAACCAAAGGCAATCTTCACGAACGAAACGCGAGCGCTCTTGCATGCCGTATTGCGCGCCGTCTTCATTGAAGTAGGCTTTAAACTCGACAAAGCCTTCGTTCTCGTGTGAGCCACCGGCGGTATCAATGACTTCTAAGCCAGCCCAATCACTATCGATAGATTCTGCAATACCTTCTCTTTGAGCTTCTGCATTACAGCTAGGGTGGTAAGTCGCAATAACATAATCAACTAACCCCAACACGTGCGCTGAATAACGTGAGCGCATCAATTGCTCAGGTGTTTCAACTGAACTGTGATTAAGGTGCGCTGATTCGCAGCATTGTTGGTAAGTATTTTTGCTACCGCACGGGCATAAAGACATAGTCAAATCCTGTAAAAATGGCCTCTATTAAGAGGCCATAAATGAATGCGTTGGAGTTTACCAAGAAACGATCGCTCACCAAAGCTTAGTTTCTATTGAAGTGGTTATTAGAAGTGAATTATCTCAAGGCTGGTGAAAGTAGCTCTTGTGCCCAATTCGTTGCTTCATCGTAAGCTTGGCCTAATTGAGCCTCGCTGAGCTTGAGAAGTTTACGAATGCGCGTTGCTTCATCCCATCGAGCTTGCTCATAAGCTATAACCATAGCCAAAATGGCACCTAACACGCCCTTGCGTTGGATAAGGGCCTGTTTAATCTCGTCGTCGATTGGCACTGAGTCCAATACTTGCTTCAACGGTTGGTCAAACAGTGAATCCAGCAACGAGAACATACCAGTTAGGAAGGCTTGTCCGGGCTCAACCTTCACATTCATTTTCTCGACTAAGAGCTCACATTGACGTGCGCGTAATACCGCTAAACCGTAGAGTGAATCTGGCTTGTCTTCTTTCGCTGATGCGATCGCCACAAGTGAAACGAACTTACGCAGTTTTTGCTCGCCTAGGTAAATCAGTGCTTGGCGGAATGAACGAATGGTCGTTGCTGAGCCGCCAGCCGAGTTCACATAAGCGAGTAGCTTATAAGATAGGGTCACATCCAGAGTGATCAGACGCTCTACTTCACTAAAGTCGATAGGATCGTTAGCGATCTCTTTCAACAGTTGAACAATGGTCAAAAAAGCAGGGTTGAGCGCACGAGTTTGAATCATTTCCGGCTTACTAAAGAAGTAGCCTTGGAAGTAGGAGAACCCAGCTTGGTTCGCTTCTTGGTACTCGTCGTAAGTCTCGACCTTTTCAGCAAGGAACTTGATATTTAGCCCTTTGAGAGAGTTCATGAACATCGAAGCTTTCGCAATAGAGATCAAACGGATATCAAACTTGATAATAGAGACGTAAGGTAAGAAACGTTTCCACGCTTTACTTGGCACAAAGTCATCCAATGCGATGGTATAACCCGCATCGTAGATAGCTTTAATGGCTTCAAGTAGCTCGTCTGTTGGTTCGCAGTCTTCAAGAACCTCGACTACGAGGCTTTCTTTTGGAAATAGGGTAGGGACCAAGTTAATCAGGCTTGCATAAGGAAAGTTCACGAACCCCAGCTTATCACCCAGCGTATTATAGTGGGTTGATAAAAAGTGGTCGGAAAGCAAACGGCTAGTAGCGAGCTCCGGTTCTACTTCAGGGAAAGTGTTCTTAGGACCATCCCTGAATAGCAACTCGTAACCTATGGTTTTCTTATCTGTATCGAGTATTGGTTGACGCGCTACGTATGAATATTTCAACTTGGTACTGTGTTCGGTTTATTTCTGATAGAGAGATAATAGCTAATTCAGTGGAAATTACCATACACAATCTAAGAAAGTCTGACCGACAATAATAATCAAAGTGAAAGTTTAAGACTGATGTTGAAAGCTATTGCTAAACTCTCGATTCTGTAGTTCAAAACTTTGCGGAGTGAACACCAGCACTGAGCCTTGCGTATACCAATCGCCAAGTACGATACGGGTTTTAGTGCAATTATTAGCATTGAAGGCGTGGATGTCAGGGCGATGAGTGTGGCCGTGAATCATTAGATCAACGTTGTTTCGTTCCATCACATCTTCGACTTCTTGTTGTGTCACATCCATGATATCGAGAGACTTAGTTTGTTTGTCATCTTTGATATCAGATTGAACCTTCGAGACGATCTTCTTCTTGATGAAAAATGGAATTCTGTTGAAGACCCATTGTAGCCACGGTTGATGCACTTTTTCGCGGAAAGCGAGGTATTTTACATCTTCGGTGCATAGGGTATCACCATGTAACACAACCGCTTTTTGGCCGTAGATATCGATTGTCGATACTTCGTCTAGTAGTTTCACGCCGGTTTGCTTAGCAAATTTTTTGCCGACAAGGAAATCACGGTTACCTTGAGTGAAGTAGCAAGGTACGCCTGTTTTCACCAAATCAATAAACGCTTGGCGAATAGAGGTCGCGAACTCACTCTTATCGTCGTCACCAATCCAGAATTCGAAAAGGTCGCCTAACACATAAAGTGCATCCGCCTCTACCGCTTCATTTTTCATGAAGGTTAGGAAGCAGTCAGTGATGTCTTGTCGTGACGGAGCAAGGTGCAGGTCTGATATAAAATATGTTTTCATAGGTCTAAAAAAAGGGAGCGATTCGCTCCCTATATCCTGATTTTATCGGCTCATCAATTATTAATACTAATCGAAAGCAAGTAATTAAGCTTCGATTGTAGTACCAGTGATGATCACTTCTTCTAGAGGTACATCTTGGTGCATACCCATAGAACCAGTGCTAACACCTTTGATCTTGTTTACGATGTCCATGCCTTCAACAACTTCTGCGAATACACAGTAGCCCCAACCGTCTAGGCTTTCGCTACGGAAGTTTAGGAAAGAGTTGTCGTTAACGTTGATGAAGAACTGAGAGCTCGCTGAATGCGGTTCCATAGTACGAGCCATTGCTAGCGTACCAACTTTGTTCGCTAGACCGTTGTTTGCTTCGTTCTTGATAGTTGCACGAGTTGCCTTTTCTTTAAGGCCAGAAGTCATGCCGCCGCCTTGAATCATGAAACCATCGATAACACGGTGGAATAGTGTGTTGTCGTAGAAACCGTCACGGCAATACTGTAGGAAGTTTGCGCTTGTTTCTGGTGCTTTTTCTTCGTTTAGTTGAACTTTGATGTCACCAAAATTTGTGTGAAGGATGATCATGATTGTTACCTTACTGTCTTTTTAATATGAAGTTCGAATTCTAGCGCATGTTGGCGGACTTTCAAATCATCAAATCATTCACTTAACTCGGATGTTTAAAGTAATTCCTGCTTTTGGGGATTACCTATTAAGGTATGACTTGTTATACTGCGAGCTTATTTTTGATTAATCCATAAAATAGATAGAGATCATGCTGAAGATATATAACACGCTCACAAGACAGAAAGAGGAATTCAAACCAATTACAGCTGGCAAAGTCGGCATGTATGTCTGTGGGGTAACCATATACGATCTCTGTCACATCGGTCATGGTCGTACGTTCGTTTCTTTCGACGTAGTAACTCGCTACCTTCGTTACCTTGGTTACGATTTGAACTTCGTTCGTAACATCACAGATATCGATGACAAAATCATCAAGCGTGCTAACGAAAACGGCGAGTCTTGTGACTCTCTGACTGAGCGTTTAATTGGCGAAATGCACGCTGATTTCGATGCATTGAACATGAAGCGTCCAGACGTTGAACCTCGTGCAACAGAGTTCATTTCTGAAATCATCGAACTTGTTGAAAAGCTAATTGAACGCGGCTACGCATATGTTGCAAGTAACGGCGACGTAATGTTCGAAGTTAAGAAGTTTGAAGAATACGGTAAGCTTTCTAAGCAAGACCTTGATCAGCTTCAAGCTGGCGCTCGTGTTGACGTAGACTCAGCAAAACGTAGCCCGCTAGATTTCGTTGTTTGGAAGATGTCTAAGCCAGGTGAACCAACATGGGAATCACCATGGGGTCCAGGTCGTCCAGGCTGGCACATTGAATGTTCAGCAATGAACTCGTCTATTCTAGGTAACCACTTCGATATCCACGGTGGCGGCTCAGATCTGCAATTCCCACACCATGAAAACGAAATCGCGCAATCTTGCTGTGCACATGGTACTGACTATGTAAACACATGGATGCACAGTGGCATGGTGATGGTAGACAGAGAAAAAATGTCTAAGTCACTAGGTAACTTCTTCACTATCCGTGATGTGCTAGCATACTACGATGCTGAAACAGTGCGTTACTTCTTAATGTCTGGTCACTACCGTAGCCAACTGAACTACAGTGAAGATAACCTAAACCAAGCTCGCGCATCTTTAGAGCGTCTATACACGTCACTTCGTGGCCTAGACCTTACTGCAGCTCCTGCTGGTGGCGAAGAGTACGTAACTCGCTTCTCTACTGCGATGAACGACGACTTCAATACGCCTGAAGCTTACTCAGTGCTGTTTGAAATGGCGCGTGAAATCAACCGTATCAAGCCTGAGAGCATTGAAAAAGCAAGCGGACTTGGTGCATTGATGCGTGAACTAGCAGACATCATCGGTATTCTTCACCAAGAACCAGAAGCCTTCCTACAAGGTGATGCGGCTGGTAACGATGACGAAGTGGCTGAAATCGAAGCGTTGATCAAACTGCGTAACGATTCTCGTGCTTCTAAGGATTGGGCAAATGCCGATCTTGCACGTGACAAGCTCAACGAGTTGGGCATCGTTCTAGAAGATGGCCCTGAAGGCACGACTTGGCGTCGTAAGTAAATCTTATAAAAAGGGCTGATTTTCAGCCCTTTTTTCTAGCAAAAATTCTCTAATTTCACCTTTTCATATTCAATTTTATTTAACAGGAATATTTCTGTGGCTCAGATGTATTTTTACTACTCGGCAATGAATGCGGGTAAATCAACAACGCTTCTTCAATCGTCATTCAACTACCAAGAACGCGGTATGACGCCAGTGATCTTCACAGCGGCTCTGGATGATCGCTATGGTATCGGTAAAGTAAGCTCTCGAATTGGTCTGCAATCTGAAGCTCAACTGTTTAAAAACGACACCAACATGTTTGATGCGATCAAAAAGCTAAACGATGAAGAGAAACGTCATTGTGTTTTGATTGATGAGTGTCAGTTCTTATCGAAAGAGCAGGTATACCAACTAACAGAAGTAGTGGATAAGCTGCACATTCCTGTACTGTGTTACGGTTTACGTACTGACTTCTTGGGTGAACTGTTTGAAGGCAGCCGTTACTTGTTGTCTTGGGCCGATAAACTAGTTGAGCTGAAAACGATTTGTCATTGCGGTCGTAAAGCGAACATGGTGATTCGTACTGATGAGCACGGTGTTGCGATTGCTGAAGGTGACCAAGTTGCCATTGGTGGTAACGACAAATATGTGTCTGTCTGCCGTTTGCACTATAAAGAAGCGTTAGGTAAATAACAGCTTATTAATGTTTCGGCAATAGCTGAAATACTAAGCAATAGAATTAGAAACGGTGGCCAAGTGCCACCGTTTTTGTTTTCTGATTGGTCATTGCTATTTATTCAAAGTCGAGCTTCTTAATCGTTAAATAGGCGTGATCAACCTCCTCGGAAATCGGCATTTCGATCTGGAAGCCTTTAGCAGGGTAGGACTTGATGCGCTCAAAATCGGCCACTAACGCACCTAAAACCATGTCCAATGGCAACTCTTCATTAAAGTAATCGACCCAATCTTGCCACTTTGATGTCACGGTGATTTCTGTCGCAGCTTCAGGCCACTGTTTACTGAAGGTCGCGTAAGTACGTTTCTCCATAAAGGGTTTCTGTACCAAGGTCAGTCTTTTTGGAGATAGCCCTCGCTCAGTTAGTAACTGATGAGTGAAGCGGACATTCTCTCCAGTATTGGATGCGTGTTTCTCAATGATAATGTCTGAATCTGGCACGCCACAGTCGCGGGCAATAGCAGCGAAGGTTTCTGCTTCTGAGCGATCAAAGCTGCCCTCGGTAAAGCGTCCGACACCACCAGAAAAAACAATGTATGGTGCAATCTTTTGGTGATAGAGCTCGGCTGCGTATTCAGCAACACGAGTATCGTTGCTACACAGTACAAAAATGCAGTCTGAGGACGAAACCTTGTGACCCATAGACATGAAATTCCAAAGGGTGTCGATCGCGCGGTGCAGTTTAATGTTGGGCTCTTTCTTAGCTATAGATTGTTCAGTCATGCAGTGCGTCCAATGTGGATTCGAATTTAAACGAATAACCTAAGTCGAGAATCTTTTTCGAAGAGATCAGCTTGTCTGGTGTATCAACAACTGGTGGCAGAGGCTCGCTACTATTCGCGCTTTTCAGTGCCGCGGCATAAAACTCCGCCTTACTCACGGTGTTTGGCGTAGTCACATTAACCACTTCATTGTGAAGCTGGTTAATAGCGAAGTCGACGGCGCCAATGGCATCATCAAGATGAAGCATGTTAGCCGGAGCTTGAGTGCTCACTTGCTTCAATTTACTTGCAAACCTCGATGGGTGGCGACTTGGACCGATTAAGCCACTAAAGCGAAGAATGGTGTAATCGATACCTGAATCTATCACCAATTGTTCAGCATGCAGCATGACACGCGCGTTATCGGAAAATGAAGATGCGTGCTCTTTATCTGAGGTGGAGAGGAACAGTGAGGCATCTTGCTCATTTAATACACCGGGTTTGGTTGGGTATACGGTAGTTGAGCTAACCATTATGAGCTTCTTAACGTTCGCCTTCTGACAAGCACTGGTTAGTTGCTGCCAGTAATCGGCATACTCTTGACCTGCACCTTTTCGAAAACCTGGAGGGAAACTGCCTATTACAATCTCAGCATTGTTTTCGAGTAACAGCGAATAGAGTTGTCCGATAGTTTGCTCAGCCTGTGATGCGTTAAAGCTGAATACTTCACAGGGAATACGCTCATTACCGATGGTGTCTGCACCGGCTTGGGTCGTCTTGGTGACGACCACTCGGTTACCATGTCTCTCTAGATGCTCAGATAAAGGGGCGCCTACCCATCCTGCACCGACAATAAATATAGAAGCCATCTGTACCTCACAACGACAAGCTATGGATTTAGAATAAGCCTAACAAACCTTTGCCCAAAAATGAAAAAACTCCACGGCCGAAGCGAGTGGAGTTTTTACTAGAACAATGAAGCTTTATTTAAGTACGCGAAGTAGTTTGTCTGCGCGCTCTGCCATCTCGATACCTTCATCTGTTAGGTAACCGCCGTCTGGCTGAGTACAAAGGTTCTTTTCGAATAGGCGCTTAACAGCGTCTTGAGTTTCTTGAGCAGCCTCTTGATGAACTTTAATGCCCGTAGCTGCGCTACTTACATCAAATTGAAGAAGGAGGTTTAAATCAGCAATATGTTCAGCGTTGTACTTCATAATTAACCTATATATTCATAACGTTCTCTACCTTCACCTTAGTGCGCATTCACAACTCAGGCAATAGCAAATAAATAGAATTGATAAGTGATACCAAATTGAATGATTAATCGACGTATGATGGGTTTATTTTGGTTAGATTGGGTGATTTGCAGCCACTTAAATTACGAATGATGTTTATTGCTAAGTGGTTGTAATATATTGTGGGACTAGAAATATATTGCATTCAGCTAATATTGAATAAAAAAGGAAATGCATCAGTGAGAGCGAACAAAGTAGCATTAGTTATTAGTATGCTATTTGCTATCTCAGGTTGTCAAAGCACACCCTCAGAGCAGACAGACGCGAACCAAACCACGAACAACAATGAATCAACCGTAGAGGTCCGTTCTTTCCAGTCTGTCCAAAGCGTTTACTCCGAATGGGAAGTTAAGCTTGAAGACCATGCTCAATTGTCTCTCTATGCACCAGAGAATTACAATGAACTGTTAGACGCATGGGACGATGCTGAAAGCATCTATGCGGACTTACTGAAAGACGAGTCTCGCCTGACGAAGAGCTACTCGATTTTTTCTAGCCTAACTTATGCTGAAGCTTTTGATGAAAAAATCGCTTTGATCAAATCGAACTATGATGCGATCTTAGCGCTCAAGAAAAAGGCTGACCGAGTATTAGCCGATTCGATTGTACAAATGGATTACCTTAAGTTTCTTGGCGCAGACACCATGTTTACGTCGAGCTATAAGAGGTTGTATTCAGAATACAGCGAGCTATTCGAGTACGTGTTAGTCGACGAACTGGAAGATGCACAAGAAGCTCAAGTTGAATTCCTCAATAACGCTCGTTTGCTAGAAGTGAAAGTGGCACACAAGAAATACATTGAGCCTTTGAAGGATGAGTTAGAGTTCTTAGAAGATGAAGATTTTGATGACGTTGTTCCATTAACGTTTGCTAAGGCCGCTGCTCAAATCGCGCTGGCAGAAAACCAAGTGAAAGCAAGCCCACGTGAAAAGTCGATCATTCAAGATGCGGTTCAAGCGGCCGAGTTTGAATTGAACCACGTGCGCAGCGTCGCTCATGAAGTGAAAGTGCTGGCGAGCGTGAAAGGGGACAAGTTTGAGCAGTCGGTATTGAACGCTGAGAACCAGTTGCTGAGCATTTCACAAGTGGTGAATGATGAAGATTACCGTGACGTTGTGCTGCGTATTCAGTCTCAAAAGATTGTAGAGAGTGTCAAAGCGTTAAAAAGCTCAGACATGACCTCTTTATTAAAGTCAGAGATCGAAACGTTGACTGAGCAATTAGCTAAGCTTGAAAGTGAAAACCAGCAACAAGCACAGCAATTGTCTGAAGCGACCAAACACAATCAGCTATTGGATGAGCAGGTGATTAAGAGTGATGCTCATATCAAAAGCTTGGAAGAGTTGGTGGATAGCTTGAAAAGCTTAGGTGGTAAGGTAGCGAATGAAAGCGATTCCGACCTTACGCCAACTAACGTTGAATCTAACCTCGAAGATGCGGCTTTAGATCAATCATCAGAAGAAGTGATTGAACCTTCGGTTTAGCATAACCAATGTCTTTATTTGTGACTGACTTAAAAGCGCCTCAGGGCGCTTTTTTACGTTCTGTTGATCTATGTCAAAATCTGAAAATAAAAGCCCTCAAAACACGTCTATAGTGTACGTCATTCTTTTGGTTTTAACGTAACTTGTTGATATTTATAGATGTGTTGTTTTTATCGTTGGTAAGTTTTCATTCATCAAACTTTTCTTTTTACTACTAAAGTCGTAAGAAATTTCAATATCATTGGAGGTTTGGCGTTTTCTTGGTTGTTGAAGGAAATTCGAGCATAAAATAGCTCTTGAATTAAGAAATGAAAGAGAGGATTATCGCGCTCCCGACGACATGTTTCAAAATGTAAATCATCATGAATCTAAACCAATTTGACTCATTATTACCGCCACAAATGGCTGAGCGCGCTGCAGATATTGGCGTAGGTAAAGCAACCAAAGATCCAATCAAATCTTTTCTCCTAGCGATTTCAGCTGGTATCCATATCGGTATTGCGTTTGTGTTCTACACCATCGTTACCACCGGTGCTGGTGATTTGCCATGGGGCATTACACGTTTATTAGGTGGCTTGGCATTTAGCTTAGGCTTGATCCTCGTTGTTGTTACTGGCGGTGAGCTGTTTACAAGTTCGGTGTTAACTCTGGTGGCGCGCGCAAGTGGCAAGATCACTTGGCGTACACTCGTTAAGAACTGGGCGACAGTTTATGTGGGCAACTTGATCGGTGCTTTGTTGCTGGTGGCCTGTATGCTTCTGACCAAACAATACATGTTTGACCACGGCCAAGTGGGCTTAAACGCGATGGCGATTTCCCAACATAAGATGCACCATGATTTCATCCAAGCTATCGCACTAGGTATTATGTGTAATGTATTGGTTTGTATCGCAGTATGGATGACATTCAGTGGACGCACATTGACCGACAAAATCGCGGTAATGATTCTGCCTGTTGCGATGTTTGTATCAGCAGGTTTTGAGCACTGTATTGCCAACATGTTCCAAGTTCCATTAGCAATCGGCATCAAAACATTTGCCCCTGCTGAATTCTGGACAATGACGGGCGCTAACCCTGCGGATTACGTTGACCTGAACATGATGGACTTTCTGATGAACAACTTGCTGCCCGTTACTATAGGTAACATCATTGGTGGCGGTATCTTTGTTGGTATGTGGTACTGGTTAATCTACCTACGTGACTAATAAAGAATACGCGATCAACAAAGATTGCGTGACAAGTTCAGTCGAGGAGAGTCGTTAAAGCTCAGCGAAACAATCGAATTGACATATGACACTTACAAGACGGTCTGCATTGCAGGCCGTTTTTTATTTGTGGAAAACCATTCTTTTTGTTGATCTATTTGTCATCAGAAGAGACAACAGCGTTGATCAACATGTGTGCATATGTCTTTGAAATTACCCAAGGATCAATAGCAATGATCTTTCGAATGGTCGAAATGGACAAAAAAGGATCTATATTGATTTGGTTATCCACAGTTTCTGTGGATAACCTGTCTCAAACTCAGTGAGTAACCAGATCTAAGGGGAGTGGAGAGGCTATTTTGCCGGTTTTATTTGAGCGAGAACTCGCCCTTCTTTTGTCAGAGAAGTCTTCAATGAGAGGTGAAGAGCCAGCGCCAAAGAGCAGCTCATCATCACGAAAATAGCCAACATGATCATCAGTTGATATTTAATGGCGATCATCGGTGAAGCGCCTCCTAAAATCTGACCAGTCATCATTCCTGGCAGTGTCACTAAGCCTGTGGTCGCCATAGAAGCCATAATTGGAGACATCGCTTTCTGTATCGCGTTACGTACAAAAGGTGTAGCAGCGTAGGTTGGAGACGCACCTAGCGCGATTGCCGCTTCATATTCTGATTTCTGCGTTTCAAAAGCACCAAACAAGTTCTGCAATGCCACTATATTACTGCTTAAGCTATTCCCCAATAACATACCTGCAATAGGGATAAGGTACTGCGCATTGAAAACCGGTGTTGGTTTAATAATGAAAAAGCAGATAAACAAAACGATAGGGACGCAGGTTACGGCAAGGCTAACGGCAACAGGCGCTAATAATAGCTGCCTTGGTAGCCTAGACTTCTCAACAATTGAGCTCGCACCGACAATTATCATGGCAAACAGCCACAACAAATTGACCCACAAACTATTCAAAGTGAACAAATATTCTAGGTAAAGACCCACAAGAAACAGCTGAATAACCATGCGAATGATGCTGATAGAGGCTTCTTTTCCAAGGCCGAGTTTCAGCTTGTGGTTGATGGCAATGGGCAGCAAGAGAAGTGAACTGAAGAACAACAACTGCCACCAAGATATATCAATAACGTCTTGCATAGTGCTTCCTTTTAAGTAGGCCTCCATCATATCTGAAAGTGCCAAATGATGCATTTCAGCTTCAAACCCGTCGATTCAAAAAGTGCTCAATTATTTAACAACCAAAGTACAAAATATTGGTTGTTTGAGGCTTTTTTGGCTACTACTTAGTAGGTAAAACGTTAAAATTAGTTACAATGTAGTTATATAATTGTTGGTTTTTAACATTTGTGAAATATACTTAATTCTTCACATTTGTTAATACTTTTTAATAACTTTGTTTAACTAAAAACAAGTTTGGATGAGCTCAAAAAAGTATTGATTAGCAAGGGTTATAAGGGGAGATTTGATTGAACCCTACTTTGAGTATGGTCTAAAATTTGTTGTTAGATACTCAAGAACTTTAGCCCCATAGAATGGGTTACTCGAAATTACTAAATACAAAATAGGCAAAATGTATGAGTGATGTTAAAAAAATTGAAACTGGCGAAAAACGCTCGTTGGAGTGGAAGTCATTCCTCTTCATTGCGGTGGTTCTCTTTCCAATATTAAGTGTGGCTTTTGTAGGCGGTTACGGCTTCATAGTTTGGGCACTACAAGTATTCGTATTCGGACCTCCTGGTGCTCACGGCGGCATGTAATGCCCTCTAGTAACAACATTTTTTAGAATCAATATTTAAGAGAGCTAAACATGAAATCATTTTTAGTTAAATTATGGCGCACAATGACTCGCCCTGCGGTACACATCAGTCTTGGTGTACTAACTATGGGTGGCTTTATCGCCGGTGTTATTTTCTGGGGCGGTTTTAACACAGCTCTAGAGCACACAAATACAGAAGAATTCTGTGTAAGCTGTCACACCATGCGTGACAACGTATACGTAGAACTACAAGAAACGGTTCACTGGAAAAACACTTCTGGTGTACGCGCGACTTGTCCTGACTGTCACGTTCCACATGAATGGACAGCAAAAATCGCTCGTAAGATGCAAGCATCTAAAGAAGTATTCGCTCAAGTATTTGGTGACCTAGATACACCTGAGAAATTCGAAGCTCGTCGTATCGAATTGGCTAAACATGAATGGGATCGTTTCTCTTCGAACAAATCTCTAGAGTGTAAAAACTGCCACAACTACGATTCAATGGATTTCGAAAACATGCGCCCAACAGCGCGTATCCAAATGAAGAACGCGGCAGAGCGTGATCAAAGCTGTGTTGACTGCCACAAAGGTATTGCTCACAACCTTCCATTAGATATGGCATCAGCAAGCGGTATTGTTGGCGAGCTAGAAAATGTAGCAAGCAGCACATCTTACGCAAATGGTTCAGACGTAATCTCTATTCGTCACCTACCAATGTATACGGATGAGACAGCAACAGTTGAAGCGGGTCTATTAAGCCCTGCAAGTAAAGTTGCAGTGATCGACGAAAAAGGCGACATGATTAAGATTCAAATCGACGGTTGGCGTAAAGCGAAAGGCTTCGGACGTGTAATCCAAGAAGACTTCGGTATGAACATCTCGACTGCAATCTTGACGAAAGACGTATCTCAAAGTGACGTAATCACTGTTGGTGAGAAGAAAGAAGATGAGCTAACTGGTCTTCCTTGGGAAGAAGTTAACCTAGCACTTTGGATGAAGAAAGAGTCTATGGTTGATAACTTCGATCCAATCTGGAACGCAGCTGGTCAAGCGTACCAATCTAACTGTTCAACGTGTCACTCACAGCCAGATGAAGCTCACTTCAGCGCTAACGGTTGGGTAGGCATGCTAGATGGTATGATTGCGTTCGTTAACTTCGATACAGATACAGAAGCACTTGTTCTTAAGTATCTACAGAAGCACTCATCAGATTTTTCTGAAGGCCATCACTAATAAGACGTCAATTGGAGTAACACAATGGCAATTACAAGAAGAAGTTTTCTGAAAGGTGTCGCTACCACAAGTGCGGCATCGGTTATCGGTCCAAGCTTATTGGCGTCGGCATCAGCGTCTGCTGCAGAAACAGACGGCGCGTGGAAAGTCTCTGGTTCTCACTGGGGTGCATTCCGAGCTCGTGTTTATGCGGGTAAAGTACAAGAAATTAAACCTCTAGAAATCGATCAACACCCAACTGAGATGTTGAAAGGTATTAAAGGTATTATCTACAGCCCATCACGTGTGCGTTACCCAATGGTTCGCCTAGATTGGTTGAAGAAGCATAAATACAGCGCAGAGACGCGTGGTAACAACCGCTTTATTCGTGTGACTTGGGATGAGGCACTAGACCTTGTTTACCGTGAACTAGAGCGCGTACAGAAAGATTACGGTCCATGGGCGCTTCACACCGGTCAAACTGGTTGGAGACAAACTGGTCAGTTCCACAGCTGTACTAACCACATGCAACGTGCAATGGCACTTCACGGTTACTCTGTGAAGAAAATCGGTGACTACTCAACAGGTGCTGGTCAAACGATCATGCCTTACGTACTAGGTTCTACTGAAGTTTACGCGCAAGGTACATCTTGGGAACTTATCCTAGAAAACAGTGACAACATTGTTCTTTGGGGTAACGATCCAGTGAAAAACCTGCAAGTAGGTTGGACATGTGAGACGCACGAGTCGTTCGCATACCTAGAACAGCTGAAAGAAAAAGTTGCTAAGAAAGAGATCAACGTTGTTTCTGTTGACCCTGTTAAGAACAAAACAGGTCGTTACCTAGAAAACGAGCAAATGTACATCAACCCACAAACTGATGTAGCGTTCATGCTGGGTGTTGCTCACGTTCTTTACAACGAAGACCTATACGACAAGAAGTTCATCGAAACTTACTGTCTAGGTTTTGAAGACTTCATCAAGTACGTTCAAGGTGAAACGAAAGATAAAGTTGAGAAAACACCAGAATGGGCTGCAGAAATCTGTGGTGCAAGCGCTGACTCAATCCGTGAATTCGCTAAGATGCTGGTTAACGGTCGTACACAGATTCTTGTTGGTTGGAGTATCCAGCGTCAAGAGCACGGTGAACAGCCTTACTGGATGTGTGCAGTTATCGCAGCAATGGTTGGCCAAATTGGTCTTCCAGGCGGTGGTATCTCTTACGGTCACCACTACTCTGGTATCGGTGTATCTTCAACTGGCTTCGCTGCTCCGGGTTCATTCCCGTTGAACATCGACCAAGGTCAATCGCCTAAGCACACTAACACTGATTACAACGGTTACAGCCGCGTAATCCCTGTTGCTCGTTGGGTAGATAGCCTGCTAGAGCCTGGTAAGAAGATCAAAGCAAACGGCGCTACAGTAACACTGCCTGACATCAAGATGATGGTATTCAGTGGTAACAACCCGTGGCACCACCACCAAGATCGCAACAAGATGCGTAAAGCATTCAAGAGCCTGCAAACTGTAGTGGCTGTTGATTTTGCTTGGACTGCAACTTGTCGTCACTCTGACATCGTGCTTCCAGCATGTACTCAGTGGGAACGTAACGATATTGATGGTTACGGCGCATACTCTGGCCGTGGTTTGATCGCGATGCACAAGCTAGTGGATCCTCTGTTCCAGTCTAAGACTGACTTCGAGATCATGTCTAGCCTGACTAAGCGTTGGGGTCGTTACGATGATTACACGCGTGGTATGGACGAAATGCAGTGGGTTAAATCTCTGTACGACGAATGTCGCGCTTCAAACGAAGGCAGCTTTGAGATGCCTGAGTTCGCTGAGTTCTGGGAAAAAGGTTTCCTAGACTTCGGTAAAGGTAAGCCATGGACTCGTCACGCTTCATTCCGTGAAGATCCAGAGATCAACGCACTAGGTACACCTTCTGGTTTCATCGAAATCACAAGCCGTACTGTTGGCAACATGGGTTACGAGCACTGTCAAGAACACCCAATGTGGTTCGAGAAATCTGAACGTTCACACGGTGGTCCAGGCTCTGACAAACACCCGTACTGGCTACAATCTTGTCACCCAGACAAGCGTCTTCACTCACAGATGTGTGAATCTGAAGAGTGGCGTGCGACTTACGCGGTACAAGGCCGTGAGCCAATCTACATCAACCCAACAGATGCTAAGAAGAAAGGCATCAAAGATGGCGATGTAGTACGCGTGTTCAACGACCGTGGTCAACTACTGGCAGGTGCTGTTCTGATGGATAGCTACGCTCCTGGTGTTGTTCGTATCGAAGAAGGTGCTTGGTACGGCCCGATCAACGAGAAAGTGGGCGCGCTAGATACATACGGCGATCCAAACACACTAACTCAAGATATCGGTACGTCTGAACTTGCTCAAGCAACGTCAGCAAACACGTGTTTGGTTAACTTCGAGAAGTTCCAAGGCAAACTGCCTCCAGTAACTTCATTCGGTGGTCCAATCGAAGTAGCTTAAGCTTCTCGCTTAAGAGCAGAGATTAAAGCCCCTGTAAGCGTTCTTACAGGGGCTTTTTGTATTTCTGATATCTACACAAAGATTTCTAATTAAGTCTTGTAGTCGCGTTTATGAAGGCTTTCTACGGGGGAGCTATAACGTATGGATTGAGATAAATTGAACAAGTAACGTGGTAACAGCTATAGAGTAAAGGAAGAGGGTGTTTTGAGGGGGGCTTTCTTAAGAGCAAGGTCGTCGACAGCAAAAAGGCCGATACAAAGTACCGGCCTATTAGAAACCTATGGAGTGAAGCCTAAATCTTGAATAGAAACTTAAGCCTACAGCTCGAACATAAACCAATAACCGTATGCACAGATCAAAGCAGGTACACTCGAATACAAGGTGGCGACAAGAGCTGCTTTAGGTGCCATGGCAATCGCAGGGAATAGCGCGTCTCCATCATTTGAAATCGCATTACCAACCTGAGCTGAAAGTGGAAGCGCACCCGACAGGTACAAGCTAGTGACCAATAATTGTGGACCACAGCCAGGTAGCAAGCCCATCAACACGCCCGCCAGGGGGAGCATGATCCCCCAACTTGAGAATAACGTCGCAAAATCCACATTTGCTAGCACAGAGCCAAATTCAAAGAAAAGAAAGGCAACCACAACCCACGCTGTTACAAAGTTGGTGTCTTGAGCTGTTTTTTGCAGTGGATGAGAGCCTAAACATTTCTCATCTTCACTTACTGCTGATTTGTAATCTTCAATTTCTCGAGTAAGGCCCCATAGAAACATCGAGCTAATCAGTAAAATTGTTCCCGCCCATTCCATCGACATTTCAGGCAACGCGAGTAACTCGTTTACGTCCACTTGAAAAGAGCCAAGTAGAGCCACCGCAGCGCCGGGAATAATCAGCACTGACCATAGGTAGCCTTGCAGGTTGATCGCTTTTTTAGAGACGGATTCTTTGTCTTGAGATTGAGATAAGCAACTGCGAACGGCTTCATTTTGCTCAGCCTGTTTTGGACGTAAAAAGTCATCCGCATGGAATAGGTTAATGATTCGACCTGACGCCGTGCCCACAATTACACCCATCGCCATCATAGCTAGACCGGTTTTGGGTTCACTTGCTATCAACAAGAAGGCAGCATCGCCCATGGTGGAGACCAGCACGGCCACAACCGCACCAAACCCGAGTTTGCCGGATATAAATTGCGTAGTAACCACAATTGCACCACCACAACCGGGTAATGCGCCCATGAGTGCAGCAAATACAACTTGGTTTGAACGAGACTGATGTACAAGCTTGTTGAAGACGTTGTCTTTGTTGATGTAAAGGCTTAACCAGTGGTAAATCGCCAAGGTTAAAGCAACGTAGCAAGACACTGCCCAGAACGCGTCTGACAGAGTGGTCACCGTCAATTCACGTGTAGCGGGAGCTGCCACAAGAGCGGCAAGTGAGATAGGTAATAGCAGTCGCTTAAATGACAGTGAAAACTGAGTTGTTTTCGAAGCACGACTGCTTGGCAAAAAAGAGATTAGACGATCCATAGGTGTTACTCAAAATTAGTGGCTTAAGATAAATATATACGAATGATAATAATTATCAATTGCATTTGTTGTTTTTTTATCTATTGTTACTATTGGCTAAACCTAGGAAACATGACCAATCTAAAAAAATGAGGTAAAGTATGGCTAATAAAGAGAGGCTCTAAAGGTAGAGTCATAATTGTTAGTGTAATAGGAAGAAACATGATTTTAGTTGTTGGTCACAAAAACCCTGATAGTGACAGTATTTGTAGTGCGTTAGTTGCAACAGAGCTTCTTAAAGCTCGTGGCGAGGAAGCGACACCAATTCGCCAAGGCGAGATCAACCGCGAAACTCAACACATTCTAGAAGTCGCTGGTGCTGAAAAGCCAGAGCTTCGTACTTCTGTTGCTGGTGAGAAAATCTGGCTAGTTGACTACTCAGATCTAGCACAAGCACCAGACGATGTTGCTGATGCAGAGATCGTAGGTATTGTCGATCACCACCGTCTAGGCGACGTGATGACAGTAAACCCAATGGAAGCTTGGATCTGGCCTGTTGGTTGTACAAACACTGTACTTTTCAACATGTTCAAGATTGAAGGTCACGCTATCTCTCAACAAATCGCTAAGCTAATGATGTCTGCAATTCTTTCAGACACAGTTGGTTTCGCATCTCCAACATGTACTCAAAAAGACAAAGACGCGGTTGCTGAACTTGCTGAAATCGCAGGTGTAGAAGATGTTGATGCATTCATCAAAGCACTTCTAATCGCTAAGACAAACATCGAAGGCCTATCTGCTGCACAGCTAGTAGAAAAAGACCTTAAAGGCTACCCATTCAACGGTCGCGATGTTGTTGTTGGTCAAGTTGAGCTTGCGACTCTTGAGCAAGTAGACGGCATGATCGAAGCTCTAGAAGCTGATCTTGAAGAGCGTTGTGAGAAAGACGGTCTAGCATTTGCTGCGGTAATGCTAACTGACATCACTACTGCGCAGACTCGCCTTCTTTACAAAGGTGAGTGGGCTGAGAAATTGGTTAAGCACGAGAAAGACGGCGTATTGATGATGGAAAATACACTAAGCCGTAAGAAGCAAGGCTGGCCTTGGCTCCAAGGTGAGCTTGTTTAATCAAGTCACTTAAATAATAAACGCCTGCTTATTTAGCAGGCGTTTTTCTTTGAAGTAGCCTTTCTTCTCAATAGAAATATTTGAAGTTAATACTACTCAGCATAAAATGAACAAAGTTACTGACTAACGTAGGAAATTAAGATGACTACACAGCTAGACGATAAAAAAATCGCTGAAATTAATAAGTATACAGGTGAGCAACGCCTTAAATACTGTGTGAAAGAAATCGTAGCAAACCGTGAAGTATGGATCTTAACCGATGAGCACGGTTGTGTAATGCTAAACACAGAAGACGAAGACTGTGTTCCAGTATGGCCAAACCAAGAGTTCGCGGAGTCGTGGGCAACGGGCGATTGGTCTGAGTGTAAAGCTGAGTCTATCTCATTAAACAAATGGCACAGTCGCTGGACGAACGGTCTAGAAGACGATGAACTTGCTGTCGTTGTATTCCCGAACGAGCAAGAAGAAGGCGTTATCCTGTTCCCTGATGAGTTCGACTTCGAACTGAAGAAGCAAGCTGCTAAGCGCTAATCTTCTCGTTACATCATAAGTCAGCGTTGCCTTCTGTTAGGCAGCGCTTTAGTTCTGTTTACTGCTTCAGCTCTGTTTTATCGTTTCAGCTCTCTCGAAACAACAAAATCACTATCTCACGTTCTAATTAGTATCCAATCAACTGATACAAAGGTGCTTGTTGTGCGTCTTTTGCTGCTCGTTGAAGTACTCCCGTCTCGCTGTATCTTTTTAGAATCTTTCTCACCACAGGCTTAGCTTGTGCTTTGGTCATTCCCGCTTTTAATTCTGGTTCATACAAGAGCTTTAGTAGCACGACATCTAATGGCGATAACAGGTCTTCTGGCGTGTGATCGTTAAAGATGGAAGGGTAGGCCTTGTCTGAGTCGTTAGGTAGCCCTAGCACTTGCGTTATCTCCTCGACGATACAGGCGACAAGCTTGCCTCGCGTCCTTGCTTGATCAACGGGGATAACTATCCCAGCATAAATAATCTCACCTTTGGAGTTCGTTCGATAATCTGCGGTACAGATAGCGCTGTTTAAATGCTGTGTTGAATTAAGTTTGAGTATGGTTTTAGATTCCGCTACCCAGTTGCTTTGTCTTGTGTATATCCATTTAACATTGGCTTCGGACTCTTTGCTGACGATTTTGATGGGGTGTTGCGTCACTTCGGATAAGTGCTGGATATGAAGTTTTGTGAGTTCTTGATGGAGTTCTTTGTCGCCGACTCGGTGATCAACCCATATCTTGATCGGTTGCTTCCATTTAGCGAGTGGCTTATTGCCTTGGGAGTATTCGTGTTGCAGCGCCACGTTGTAGAAGGCCGCTTCTACGAACGACTTATCTAACCAAGTTAGTGGTGTGCTTACGGAATTAAAAGAAACAACCGCAAGCAAGAGGGGAAGCATTGAAGCTTTTGTTAGCATGCGTTACCCCTCTAGTGGCGAGTGAAAAAGTGAAACCAGTCTAGTGGTTTGGTGCTTTGGAGAAATGGCTCTCAACTAATCTTTGGGTGATTTGGTGAGTTGGGTTGGTCAGCACTTGATCCGTTTCACCACTCTCAACCACATTACCTTCGTGCATCACGATGATCTTGTCGGTGATGTGCTTAACAATACCAAGGTGTTGAGATACGTAAACGAATGACACGCCCATCTCTTCTTGCAGCTCTAGGAACAAGTTGATGATTTGCGAGCGCATTGCCATGTCCAAACCATTCAATGCTTCATCAGCAACGATGATCGATGGTTGAAGTATTAAGGCACGAGCCAAACAAACCCTCTGTTTCTGACCCGCAGCAAGCATCTGAGGGTAGAAGTAAGCATGTTCCGGTAAAAGGCCAACGCGTAATAATGTGTCTTTCACACGACGCATACGTGCTTCTGGAGGCATGTTGGTGTTTCGCTTCAATGGGCCTTCTAGAATGCGACCAATTTGAATACGTGGGTTAAGCGATGTGTTCGGATCTTGGAAGATCATGCGAATTAGCTTGCAGCGAGTCGAGTAGTCTTTGTGTTCTAGTTTTTCACCATTCACACGAATCTCGCCCGCAGTTGGCTCGACCATGCCTGCTAGCATTCTCGCTAATGTCGACTTTCCTGAACCATTCTGGCCGATAAAACCAATCGTCTGTCCGGCTTCAAGACTAAAGCTCACAGGTTTTACGGCTTGATGAATCTTCTTACGGAAAAGACCAGAGCGAGTCGTAAAGTCTTTAGATAGATCACTGACTTCTAATAAGGCACTCATGATTTCTTTTTCTTCTCCATATTCAGAGGGAAGTGACAGTTAAACTTATGGTTTTTGATGCGCTTGGTGTGTGGGATCTCAACACACTGTCTTTGCGCGTATGGGCAGCGTGGTCCCAATCGACAACCGATAGGAAGGTGCTGTAGCGGAGGAATCGACCCCGGCAGCGACTGAAGCTTCTCTTTGTGAGGGATCCAGTCGTTAAAGTCTGGCATCGCTTTCAATAGTGCAACCGTATAAGGGTGTTTCGGTGCATCCAAAAGTTTTTGCGTGTCAGCCGATTCAACAGACTGACCACAATACATAACGGTAATGCGAGTCGCCCATTGGGTAATGGTCGTCAAGTCATGGCCAATCAGAACAATAGTTGTGTTATTGAGCTGATTCATTCGACTCAACAAACGCAGTATTTGAGACTGTGTAATTGGGTCTAAATCGTTGGTTGGTTCATCGGCAATCAAGACTTTTGGTTTGGCTGCGATCGCCATAGCAATCATCACCTTTTGACACTCACCATCGGTCAGCTCGTACGAATAGCTGTCCATTAGACGTGAGTGGTCTTTAATACCGACTTTATGCAATAGTGCTATCGCTTGCTTCTTACGCCATTTAAATCGTTGCCACCAACGACCTTCGAAGGCGTGTGAAGGTATCGCTTCGATTAGCTGGTGTCCTACTTTTTCGGAAGGGTCAAGACACGTCGACGGCTCTTGGAAGATCATTGCGATATCACGAGCAATAACGCGTCTGCGTTCTTTAGGAGTCAGTTGAAGTAAGTCAACGTTCCCCAGTCGCATTCGGTCTGCTGAGACCTTCCAGTTTTCCTTACAAACACCAACGATCGCTTTCGCAACCAAACTCTTACCAGAGCCTGATTCGCCTACTAGGCCACGAATTTCCCCTTCATTGAGGGTAATACTCATTCGATCTACCGCTTTGACCATCCCTTGAGGAGTCTCAATCTCGATGGTTAGATGTCGAATATCAAGTAACGGCATTATTCGATTCCTGCATTTAGCGCTTGGCGAACACCTTCACCGACAAGGTTAATCACGATCACTGTAAACATAATAGCTAAGCCGGGTAGGGTTACTGTCCATGGTGCTAGGTAAATCAATTCTACTGAATCACCCAAAATTGAGCCCCATTCTGTACTTGGTGCTTGAGCGCCAAGACCAAGGAAGCCCAATGCCGTGATATCAAGAATCGCCACTGATAATGCCAGTGTCACTTCTAGTGCAACCACGGTAAGAATATTGGGAACAATCGAGTTCCATAATAGGTAAAAGTCGTTCGCACCATCAAGGCGAGAAGCGAGAATGTAGTCTTTCTCTACTTCGGCATGCACGGCAATGTATACCGAGCGTATAAACCTCGGTATCAGTGCTAAGCAGATGGCAAGCAGGATATTAAATTCACCAAATCCCAGAAAGGCGACAAAGATAATCGCCAGTAGCAACGATGGAATCGACATAACCGTATCAAGCAGGTGGTTGAGCGTGCTTGATAACAGCCCTCGCGTCATGCCCGCAAGTACGCCAATTAGGCAACCAATCACGGCCGCGATAAAGGTGATAACAACTGCTGCGCCGAAGGTAAGCTGAGAGCCAATAATCAGGCGAGAAAGAATGTCGCGACCTAAATCATCAGTACCTAGGAAGTATTCAACTGTTCCTGCCGGGTCCCAAGAAGGCGGCGTTAATAAATGGCCCGTTTGCTCTTGAGAATCGTGCGGAGCAAGCCATGGTGAAGTAACCGTAACTAGAATGATAAGCACCAAACACCACAGGCCAAACATCGCTAGGTTGTTGGCACGGAAGCTTCGCCAGAAACGCTCGAACTGGGTTGGAATCTGTTCTTCTTGGTAGACGTTATTTGTTAGCATACCATTCCTTCCTTACCAGTGGATTGACCATCGCGCCCAATAGGTCGGACAGAATGTTCGCAGTCAAAACCAGTGTTGCTACCACAATTACGCCCGCTTGAATTGACACGTAATCTTGATTTGATAAAGCATCCAATAACCAGCGACCAATGCCCGGCCAGTTAAAAATTGATTCTGTAATGATCGCGAGGGTTAACATACTCGATAGCTGAACGCCGACCTTGGGAATAATGGGTGGAATCGCATTTCTTAATACGTGCTGAGTGATGATCTCTCGTGTTGAAAGACCTTTTATTCGTGCCGCGCGGATATAGTTTTGAGTCATCACCTCTGCAACCGATGCGCGCATCAGTCGGATAACTTGAGTGGTCGGCGCGAGTGCTAGAACAAGACAAGGCAGAGCCATGTGTTCGATAACACTTTGCAATGCATGTGCTCGGTAGCGACCTTCAGCAAAAAAAGCATCAATCATCGCAAAGCCAGTCACGTGTTCGATTTCGTAAAGCAGATCGTATCGACCGCCAACAGGGAACATCTCAAGGTGCAGTGAGAACACCATGATCATCAACAGTGCGACCCAAAATATAGGTGCCGAGTAGCCGGCCATTGAGGTGAACGAGATAGTCGTATCGACAAATTTACCTTGTCTCATACCCGCGATGGTGCCAAAAGGGATACCGATGAAAAGCGCTAGTACAAAAGCGAAGAAACACAGTTCCAGAGTCGCAGGGAATACAACGACCAACTCATCAATGATGGGCACACCGTGTTTACTCAAACCGAAGTTCAGCGTTGATAATTCAGTGATATAGCTAATCCAACCGGGCCAGAAGTCTTGGATAGCCCAAGGAGAGGTTTGGTCGAGTCGAAGCAATGAAAAACCAACCAAAGTCAGAATCGCTAGGGTAATAACGAACAAGTTTATACGTCTTAATGTATACCAAAACATTAGCGCACCTCTCTTCTGACTTGATCAAAAGGTTGGGCATTGAATGGGCTCTGTTTAAAGCCGGTTAGCGAACGGTCGTGAACACGGAATTGCACGCCATGCGCCAAAGGAATTACAGGAACTTCTTCATTGAGAATGTTTTGCGCTTGTCGATACAAGTTCACTCGGTGCCTTTGTTGATTGATCTCTAGTGCTAAATCCAGAAGGAAATCAAAGTCCGAATTACACCACATAGAGACGTTTAACCCTGCGCGTTCAGAACTGCAAGAGAGCAGGGGACGTAAGAAATTATCAGGATCACCCGTGTTGCCAATCCAACCAGTAAGAAGTAAGTCTGTTGAGGCAATGGATGACAGTTGAGTACGATCGAATCGGTCGTCGGTATAGAGTTTCAGTTCGATACCAATGTCAGCCAGGTTAGCTTGAATCAATTCTGCTGTTTTTCGTGGGCTTGGGTTGTAGGCGCGAGGCTCTAAAGGAACCCACATTGAAAGTTCTAACCCCGGTTCAACACCTGCTTCTTTCAGCAGAGCAACAGCATAGTTTCGGTCGTAACGCACTTGAACGCTGTCTTTTTGATGAGCCCAAGAGGTTGGAGGCAGCAAGGTATAAGCTTTGGTGCCTGTACCGTAATAAACAGAATCGAGAATGTTCTGGCGGTTGATCGCCAAGTTCAATGCTTTACGGACTCGAGAATCACGTAAGGCTGGGTGTTCTGTGTTTAGCGCAATAAAAGAGACATTAACCGCAGGCGTTGCGGAAATCTGTAACTCTTCATGAGCTTGAATAATCGGGATCTGACTTGAAATCGGTGAGTTCAGTACGTCACATTCGTTACGAAGCAGCTTGGCAAGCGTACCTGTTCCGCGTTGTGAGGTGTCGAACACCACTTGGTCCATTTGAACATCACCTTTCCAGTAATGCTTGTTCTTTTTCAAGCGTACTAGATCGTTGATCTGGTATTCATCTAAGTAAAAAGGCCCAGTGCCTACTGGCTTAGAATCAATCTGGTTTTTCTCATCCGCAGCAACGAGCTTATTGGCGTATTCTTTAGAGTGAATGACCGCGTAGCTGGTGGCGATGTTATTGAGGAATGAATTGTCAGGGCGACTTAATTGGAACTTAACCGTCAGGTCATCGACTGCAGTAATATCGACAATCAGGTTTTTGAAATCGATACCCGCAAACCATGGGTATAGACCGCCACCCACATAGTGAAATGGGTTCGAACTATCAATGATGCGTTCGAAACTAAAGACCACATCTTGCGCATTCATGCTACGAGTTGGAGTAAACCAATCTGTGGTTTGAAACTCAACATTAGGGCGCAATGTGAAAGTGTACTCAGTACCTGACTTATCGACAGACCAGCTTGTTGCCAAGTTCTGTTGTGGTCGATAAGTCATCGGGTCAAGCGTTAGCAAGGTATCGAAGATTTGAGGGCTCAGCGATTCTGCGGTAATGCCACTATCAACCAATTGTGGGTTGAAGGTACTAGGGTTACCTTGGCCGCAATAAATGAAGCCTTTTTCACGGATCTGTTCGTGATCCACACTCTCACCACATCCGGCTAAAAAGCTCAGCGTGCAGATGCTCAGTGATAGTCTTATTAGTGCTTTCATAAAAAGAAATACTTTTCGAAACGAGGCGTTAGAGGAGCCTCAAGATCCGGACAATTTAACATTTTATTTATTCGGCTCCAAATAATAATCTAGTGTGGGCAGCTATTTATCGTTAGCTTGTCCGACAATCGCGTACTTCCTCACCATTCCTCGTAATTGGTTGTAGGTTAACCCGAGTAATTCAGCGGCTTGTTTCTGGTTATACTTGCTTTGCTTTAATGCCTGATTGAGTAGCTTGATGTCTTGTTGCTCTTGCCATGCTTTGTAATCCAACGGCAAAGAAAAAGCGCTATCAAATGAAGTATGGCTGTTGGACTGAGCATTGCCAGTTTCTGGCGTCGAATCTTGATCTGTTTTCCATGCCGGTTTGAATGGGTTAAACACCAAAGATTCAATAGGATATGGATTCTTACCATGCTGGTAGATCGCGCGTTCAATGACGTTTTTCAGCTCTCGCACATTCCCCGGCCAAGAGTACTCCAATAGCGACTCAACGGCTGATGGAGCAAAGCCGACAAACAACTCCAATTCCAATTCACGACACATCTTGATGGCGTAGTATTCTGCCAATAACGTGATGTCTTCTTTGCGCTCACGAAGCGGCGGGATAGTAATCACATCAAACGCCAATCGATCGAGTAAATCGGCTCTGAACTCGCCTTTTAATGCCATCTCAGGTAAGTCAGCATTGGTTGCACATACCAGTCTTACATTGGCACTCAAAGCCTTTTGGCCGCCAACACGTTCATATTGTCCGTATTCGATAACACGTAATAATTTTTCTTGAACGGCAAGAGGAGTGGTAGCAAGTTCATCGAGAAACAGTGTGCCGCCTTCTGCTCTTTCAAAGCGACCTTGATGACGACCTTTCGAACCAGTGAAAGAGCCAGACTCGTGACCAAATAACTCAGAATCAATCAAGCCTTCACTGAGTGTTGAACAGTTCAGCGAGATTAAAGGCTGATCCCAGCGTCTTGAAAGGTAATGCAGCCTTTGAGCAATCAACTCTTTACCTGTACCACGCTCACCAATGATCAGAATGGGTCTTTCGATTGGTGCGAGTTGAGAAACTTTATCTAAAACAGAGAGAAAGCTAGGTGATTCACCAATAAGATTCTGCTGCATAGTGGGTCCTTGTGTGAGCTGAGCACTGATGGAGGTCATTTAAAGGCTGTAGTGGTGAAAAATACCAATACTTGGCTAAATTCATCATAGCATGTATCGAGTTAATCACCATTTTATTGTAAGTGTCTGATAATAAATGGCTTAAAAGTTGGCACGCTACTTGGATTAGTTATGGTAGGTTTAACAACAAACGTAAATTTGTGAGCAAGTGGATTGAGAGTCGAATGACGATTTAAAACGTATTTGCCATCATTGTAATTAAGGAGTTCCTCATGGGTATTTTTTCTCGCTTTGCAGACATTGTAAATTCAAACATCAGTGCACTATTAGATAAGGCTGAAGATCCTGAAAAGATGATTCGCCTGATTATCCAAGAAATGGAAGACACGCTGGTTGAGGTTCGCACTAACTCAGCAAAAGCCATCGCAGACAAGAAAGAGCTAGCGCGTAAAGTTGAAGCAATCGAAACTCAGATTCTAGATTGGCAAAATAAAGCGACACTAGCGCTAACTAAACAACGCGAAGATCTGGCGAGAGCAGCTTTGATTGAAAAGCAAAAACTTGAAGACATCATCAAGAGCCTTCATACAGAGCAAACTTTGGTTCATGAAACCATCGAGAAGCTAACCAGTGAGATTGGCAAGCTAGAAACTAAAATTGCCGAAACTCGTGCAAAGCAACAAGCATTGATGATTCGTAATAATGCTGCGAGCAATCGTCGTGATGTTCAAAAACATCTGCATTCAAGCAAAACTAACGAAGCAATGGCGAAGTTTGAGCAATTCTCGCGTAAAGTGGATGAATTAGAAGCTGAAGCTGACGTTTACGCAAAAACAGGCAACGCAAAATCTTTAGACCAAGAGTTTGCTGAGCTACAAGCTCAAGACGAAATTGAAAAAGAGCTAGCGAAACTGAAGCAACAAGTTGAAAACCGCGATAAATAATTTAGGAGTTTTCTATGTCAACATTTCTAATTGCAGGTCCACTGATTGTCTTCTTAATCTTCGTGGCACCGCTATGGTTATTCTTACATTACCGCAGCAAGAAGAAATCCAGTAACGGTCTTTCAGAAACGGATCTACAGCGCCTGCACAAGCTCTCAGCGCAAGCAGAGTCGATGCAAGATCGTGTGAAAACACTAGAAAAAATACTGGATGCGGAGTCGCCAAACTGGAGACGAAACTATGAGTAGAGAACTCTATCGCGATCCTATTAATGGCAAATTGTCTGGCGTGTGTGCGGGCTTAGCGAACTACTTTGGGCTTGAAGTTTGGCTGGTCCGAATCTTAGTTATCTCTGCAGCACTGCTCGGTGGTAGTTTTCTGGTCTTGTTAGCGTATTTAGCTTTGACATTTATGCTTGAAAAACAACCACCTCAGTACGTGGATGAGATGAAAGCCAAACAAGAGCATACACTGAAGCAGAAGCCTTGGGAAAAGGGGCAAACTGCGGAGTCTTTACTAGGCACTTTAGAGGGTGATTTCCAGAAGTTAGAGACCAGTGTCCGCAACATGGAAGCTTATGTCACCTCAGACACGTTTAAAGTGAATCGTGAATTTAAGAACATGTAGCGCTAAAACCTAAAAAAGATTAGATAACGGTTTAGGAAAATTTATTCCAAGCCGTTATTTTTTTTAATAATTTTCTCTAAATAAATCTTACGCTGACTGGTAAGTTACATGCGATTAATCTATGTTATAAAAATATTTATAGATATGGATGATCACCAATGTATAGAGCCTCCCTTGTCCTATTGACAGCCATAGCTGGGTTGTCTGGGTGTGGTAAGGAGCTTCCTCCCGTACCTGAACCTGAATCTAGACCCGCCAAACTCTTCACCGTTTCCGTCGGTAATAATGCCTTTGAACGTAGTTTCCCTGCCACCACAGAAGCTGGTGATAAAGCCGTTCTTGCGTTCCGTGTTCCTGGGTTACTTCAGACTATCGATGTCACATCGGGTCAACAGGTTACCAAAGGTGACAAACTTGCAACGCTTAACCCTGATGAATATCAGCTGTTAGAAAAGCAAGCAAGAGCCAACTTTAAACTTGCCGATGTTCAATACCAACGTTCGATTAAGCTGCGTAAAGACCGAGTGGTTTCAGAGCAAGATTTCGACCAAGCGAAAGCTAACCACAACTCGGCTAAAGCTGTCTTGAACCAAGCTAAAGCTAACCTGCGTTACACCACTCTGGTTGCGCCTTACGATGGAACGATTTCCATCATTCCTGCTGAGAACCATGAATACATCGCCGCGAAACAAGGTGTGATGAATATTCAAACTAATCAGATTCTTAAAGTCGTTTTCTTATTACCCGACCAACTTATCACGCGCTTTTCTTCAGGGTTTGAAACCGATGCAACCATGGTATTTGATGCGTTTCCTGAGAACCCTTACGTTTTGACTTTCCAAGAAGTTGATACCGAAGCCGATCCAAAAACGGGGTCATACAAGGTAACCATGGTAATGGAAAGACCAACCGATATCGGTATTTTACCGGGCATGTCTGGCACAGTAAGCCTTGTTTCTGCGCAAGCTGCTGCGACTAAAATTCCTACGTCAGCCATGATAACTGACGGCGATGATGTGTCGGTATGGCGCGTAAACAACGACGGAATTGTTGAGAACGTAGCAATCGTTATTGATGAAAAACGCCACATCGTCTCTGGACTGAATGATGGAGATCGCATTGTCACTTCTGGCGTTAATGGTCTTGAGCCGGGCGTGAAAGTTCGAGAGTGGATCAAGGAAAGGGGGCTATAACATGAAAACACTTAAAGTGGCCGCAGGGCTGTCGTGTTTAGCCCTACTGACAGCTTGTGAAGATAAACAAGTAGTCGAAGTGGATAACACACCCTTGGTTAAAGCTGTCGAGATTTCAGTTATCGATTTTAGCGACAAACTCTATTTTCCTGCGGTCGCAAATGCGGCTGAGAAAGCTCATCTTAGTTTTCGAGTAGCAGGTGAAATCTACAAGCTTGATGTTAAAGAAGGTGAACGAGTTTCAGCTGGTGACATCATTGCAGAGCTTGACCCGACCGATTATCAATTGGATGTGGACAACGCTCAGGCGCGTTACACAGTAATCAACAGCCAATACAGACGTTCAAGTCCGTTGGTGAAGAAAGGGCTATTGGCGAAATCGCAATTCGATGAAATCGCCGCTCAACGTCAGATCGCTTATGCCGAATTAGAGCTAGCGAAACTGCGTTTGTCTTTCACTAATCTTCGTGCCCCAGTTGATGGGATTATCTCTCGTGTGAGTGTCGACCAATATGAAAATATTCAGGTAGGCCAACAGATTGTGAACATTCACAGTGTCGAGGATGTCGAAGTTGTCATTCAGCTCCCTGACCAAATCTATGTAAATCAACCTAATGAGACGCTGCTGTCGAATGTTGAGGCAGTCGTTCGAGTGCCAAGCGGCAATGAATACACCGCTGGTATCAAGGAGTTCACCACTGAGCCGGATCCAAGTACGGGTACTTTTACGGTGACACTAGCTTTGCCGATGCCAGAAGACGATTTGATTCTTGATGGTATGGCCGTTGATGTGACTTCAAACGGCCGAGATATCGGTTTGGAGCTAAAAGCTGGCGTACTTATCCCGATCGAAGCGGTATTCAATGCCGACGGTGATGAACTGGATCGTAAAAACTCTTATGTGTGGGTTCTTAACGACGACAAGACAGTCTCGAAACAGCAAGTCGTGTTAGGAAAAGCAAACCAGAAAACATTGCAGATAATGAAAGGATTAGAAATGGGGCAGCATGTCGTTGTTGCAGGCGTGTCGCGATTGCGAGATGGGATGACAGTGGAAGTATTGTCTCAGGAGACGAACAATGAGTGAAGTGAATAACAAGCCTCAAAATGACGATCAACAGGGTGATGATCAGATCACAGGTGTTGCTTCTTACTTTATACGTAACAAAGTCATTAGCTGGATGCTATCTCTGATCTTTCTTATTGGTGGTGTTTCTGCATTCTTTGGTTTGGGTCGTCTTGAAGATCCTGCCTTCACCATCAAAGATGCAATGGTCGTAACCTCTTACCCTGGGGCGACCCCTCAGCAAGTGGAAGAGGAAGTGACCTATCCGTTAGAGAAAGCGATTCAACAGCTTACTTATGTGGATGAAGTGAACTCTATCTCAAGCCGTGGCCTGTCTCAGGTAACGGTAACGATGAAGAATAACTACGGGCCTGATGATCTTCCGCAAATATGGGATGAACTTCGTCGAAAAGTGAATGATTTGAAGGTCGAACTGCCGCCGGGCGTGAATGACCCTCAAGTTATCGATGATTTCGGTGACGTTTACGGTATTTTGCTCGCGGTAACGGGCGATGGCTACAGTTACAAAGAGCTGCTGGATTACATTGATTATCTAAGGCGAGAGCTGGAGTTGGTTGATGGGGTCAGTAAGGTCTCTGTTTCTGGTCAGCAACAAGAGCAAGTCTTCATTGAAATATCGATGAAGCGAATAAGCTCCTTAGGTCTGTCTCCAAGCACGGTATTTAATCTTTTATCGACTCAAAACATTGTATCAAGTGCGGGTGCGGTCAGAATTGGCGACGAATACATTCGAATCCATCCAACGGGTGAGTTCCAGAATGTTGAACAGCTCGGCGATTTAATTCTGACGGAAGGTGGTGCTCAAGGTCTTATCTATTTGAAAGACGTAGCTGACGTCACTCGTGGCTATGTTGAAGTACCAAGTAATATCATTGGCTACAACGGTAAGCTTGCACTCAACCTTGGTGTCTCTTTTGCGCAAGGTGTAAACGTGGTTGCGGTGGGTGAAGCCTTTGACCGACGACTTGCCGAGCTTAAGTATCAACAACCTGTCGGTATCGACATCTCCGAGGTTTATAACCAACCGAAAGAGGTAGACAAGTCGGTAAGTGGATTTGTCGTGAGCTTAGGTCAAGCGGTTGCGATCGTAATCGTTGTTCTCCTATTCTTCATGGGGCTACGCTCCGGTCTGTTGATCGGTTTGATACTGCTGTTGACCGTTTTCGGTACCTTCATTTTCATGCAGTACTTCAAGATTGACCTCCAACGTATTTCATTAGGCGCATTGGTTATCGCCTTGGGGATGCTGGTGGATAATGCCATTGTGGTGGTGGAAGGGATACTGATCGGCACGCAGAAGGGGCGAACCCGGATGCAGGCCGCCACCGATATCGTAACCCAAACCAAATGGCCGCTGTTGGGTGCAACCGTTATTGCGGTAACCGCTTTTGCGCCGATCGGTTTATCTGAAGACTCTACAGGCGAATACTGTGGCACCTTGTTTACGGTTCTACTTATCTCGCTCATGCTGAGTTGGTTTACGGCAATCTCAATTACGCCATTCTTTGCTGACATGTTCTTCAAAGGCCAAAAGGTTGATCCTGATAACGAAGGCAAGGACCCATACAACGGGATGGTTTTTGTTATCTATAAAAACTTCCTTGAGTTCTGTATGAAGCGTGCGTGGCTAACCATGTTCGTTCTGATTATTGGTTTGGGTGCGAGTGTTTACGGCTTTGGTTTTGTAAAACAAGCCTTCTTCCCATCTTCGACAACACCAATGTTCCAAGTGGATGTTTGGATGCCAGAAGGTACTGATATTCGTGCGACCAACACCAAGCTTAAAGTGCTTGAGGGTTGGTTAGCAGAGCAGGATGAAGTTGAGCACATCACGACAACGGCAGGTAAAGGTCTACAGCGTTTCATGCTGACTTACTCACCAGAGAAAAGTTATAGCGCATACGGCGAAATAACGGTTCGTGTGAAGAGTTACGAAGTGCTTGAAGGGTTGATGCTGCGTTTCCGTGAACACGTAAACGGTCAGTTCCCTGAGATCGACTACAAGCTGAAACAAATCGAATTAGGTCCTGGTGGTGGTGCGAAAATTGAAGCGCGAATCGTAGGTTCTGATCCAACGGTATTACGTTCAATTGCAGCTCAAGTGATGGACATCATGCGTGCTGATGATGGTGCATTCAACGTTCGCCACGACTGGCGTGAAAGAACTAAGGTGTTAGAGCCTCAGTTCAACGAAAGCCAAGCTCGTCGTTACGGTATTACTAAGTCTGACGTTGATGATTTCCTAGCGATGTCTTTCTCTGGTAAATCGATTGGTGTGTACCGTGACGGTACTACGCTGATGCCTATCGTGGCTCGTTTGCCTGAAGATGAGCGTGTTGATATCCGTAACATCGAAGGCATGAAGATTTGGAGCCCAGCACTAAGTGAGTACATCCCACTGCAACAAGTAACGCTAGGTTACGAACTTGAATGGGAAGATCCACTGATCATCCGTAAGAACCGTAAGCGAATGCTGACGGTAATGGCGGATCCAGATCTACTGGGTGAAGAAACGGCTTCGACTCTACAGAAACGCTTACAACCACAAATTGAAGCGATTGAGATGCCACCGGGTTACTCACTTGAGTGGGGTGGTGAATATGAGTCGTCGGCAGATGCACAGGCGTCACTGTTTACAACCATGCCTCTGGGTTACTTGTTCATGTTCTTAATCACTGTGTTCTTGTTTAACTCGGTGAAAGAGCCTCTGATTGTTTGGTTAACGGTGCCACTCGCCTTGATAGGGGTTACGACAGGCTTGTTAGCTTTGAATACACCATTCGGCTTTATGGCGCTGTTGGGCTTCTTGAGTCTATCTGGGATGCTTCTGAAGAACGGTATCGTACTGCTTGATCAAATTGAGATTGAGATGAAGTCAGGTAAAGATCCATATGTAGCGGTTGTTGATGCGGCACTGAGTCGTGTTCGTCCGGTATGTATGGCGGCGATCACCACCATTCTTGGTATGATCCCTCTACTACCTGATATCTTCTTCAAACCAATGGCGGTAACCATTATGTTTGGTTTGGGCTTTGCCACTGTACTCACGCTAATCGTAGTACCTGTGCTGTATCGTCTATTCCATAAAATTGAAGTTGCTTAACGTCAACAAACCTTTGAAATAATGCCCCTAATTGGGGCATTATTTTTATGTACGATTACTAAAAAGAGACCATCGAGATGGAAGCGAATACAGTGGACAGAACGTGTGCATGGGCACTGAAACATGAACTTGAAAGGGAATATCACGATGCAGAGTGGGGCGTGCCTGTTTACGATGACCAAGTGTTGTTTGAGTTCATTACGTTAGAAGGTGCTCAAGCTGGCCTGAGTTGGATTACGATACTCAAAAAACGCGAAGGCTATCGTGCTGCATTTGAAAACTACGAACTCAATAAGCTAGCTGCACTCAATGAAGACAATGTGCCAAATATCATTGAAAACTTCGATGTGGTTAAACATAAGGGCAAGATTGCCTCGGTTTACAACAATGCGCGTGCAACGCTTGAACTTCAGAAAGAGTTTGGGTCTCTATCGAATGCTTTATGGCAGTTTGTCGATAATGAAGTGATCGTCAATCAATGGACAGAGATGTCTCAAGTCCCGGCTTCGACAGAGCAATCCAAAGCGATGAGCAAGTTTTTGAAGAAAAGAGGATTCAAGTTTGTTGGAGAAACAATCTGTTACGCGTTTATGCAAGCAACAGGTATGGTTAATGACCATCTAGTTGGTTGTCCTTATAAATAAAAATGTTATTTATCGTCGCGAAATAATTGCGTGAAAATGGGAAAATTCACTGGTCATTTATAAACTATTCAATATCATATGCGACCGAATTAAAACCTAGAAGACGATAGTGAAACAACAAAGCTACCAAATTTGTGATGCTAGTTATGATCCCTTGCTGAGGCAGTTTGTGCGTGAAGATGGTCACGTAGAAACTATCGCGCCATTAGAAGGTAAGGTGTTCCTGTTCTTGCTAGAGAATGCTGGTGAATGTATTGAGCGAGGCCTGATATTTGATAGGTGCTGGGGCAATGTGATTGTCTCAGAGCAAGCACTCACTAATGTGATCTCTAAGATTCGCAAAACCCTGTCTCGAGTCACTTGTGGTTGTGCGACGATTCGTACTGTCAGCAAAACGGGCTATTCACTTGAAATCAACGAGTCGATAAAGCCAAGCAAAGCTGAAGTTGTATCTTCTCCTGTGACGACAGAGGCGCGTGAATCAAACTCTTCGTCTGTTGCTCAAGAGGCGTTGGTAGCGACTGAAACCGCTGCCGATGCGAACAAGGCAACGACATCAGATTCAGAACTCAACATTTCATCGAATCAAGAACAAAACTCTGCTGAGTTCGAGCCTTTAAATTCGAAAAGCAAAGCGCACCTCGTTAAAGCCGGTTATCTAGTCGCGTTGATTTGTGTATTCGTAACGGCGTTCAACCTTTTCCAAACCTATTATGCGCCAATGCCTTATTTTGTTGATAAGACGGAATATCGAGACAGTTACACAGACAATACCAATCAATACTTTTTCCACATTGTTCACGATGAAGCCTATTCATTGCCAGCGATTACCCAAAAGCTTACGGATGTGTTGCCGAGTCACTGCAACGTTGACGTCTTTGTTCGTATTTACCCATCTGTTGATCAGCCTGAAAATGATGCTTTGTATATGTTGGTTCAAAGGAAGGATGGCGAGGCCCTCAATTACGGGGCGACGATTTTCAATGTCGAGACGTCTTTTGACTCATTTGCAGCTCATATGGAAAAGAGGAGCTATTTTTGCGATTAATTGGCTTACTCATTCTATTGGCAATTGCTGCAGCAAGCTTTTTGTTAGAACAAAACGCATTGGCAGGCACTCGCTGGCATTGTAAAACTCTAAAAACGGATTTCTTATCTCAGGCATTCCAACCGTATCAATCGCTTTATGAGCGAATGAGCATTACTTTTCAGTCTGACCAAACTTTTAGTATGAGAGAGTTTGTGACGATCACTGAGAAAGACGGCAACGAAGGCACAATGGAGAATCTTTATTCCGGTTACTACGGTCTTGATGGGAATCATTTGTCGATGAGTATCATTGATGTGAGAACCGCAACCCCGTTTCATGATCCGATCATTAATCAGGAATACAGTGAGTACAAAGGGGTGACTATTGATTACTCGATCTTGGAGAAAGATCAGTCCCTGTATTTGTTTAATGAACACCGCTCAGAAATCTTCAACTGGACATGCTTTAAGGTTCAATAATGAGCGCGTCAGTCATAGGACTTTAGACAACTGATAAGCAGAACTGAAAAAGGCAGGAATATCCTGCCTTTTTGCTTATTGAATCTAACGTTTCAGATTAAACCAGAGCGTTGTAACGTTCCAATCCAGCCTCTAGGTCTGCAATCAAATCATCGACATCTTCTAAGCCGATATGAACACGAATCAAAGTACCTTCGAAGTTTGGATTCGCTACCGTTCTTAGGCTATCAAAGCTGCTTGGTTCATTCGCGAGAATCAAGCTCTCGAAACCACCCCATGAGTAACCCATGCTGAAGTGTGTCATGCCATCAAGTAGTGCAGTCGTTGCTTTTGTGTTTGAGTTCTTTAGAACAAACGAGAATAGGCCATTGCCGCCGGTAAAGTCACGTTTGAAGAATTCATGACCAGGGCAAGACTCAAGAGCAGGGTGACGAACATGATCAACCTCAGGGCGAGTTTCTAGCCACTTAGCGACTTTCAAGCTGCTCTCTGCGTGTTGGCGCAAACGAACATCAAGAGTACGGATACCACGAAGACCAAGGTAAGCATCATCTGGTGAAACGCATTGTCCCATCAAGTAGCTCTGCTCTCTCAGTTGATCCCAGCATTTCTCGTTGGCAACCGCAGTGCCCAGCATGACATCTGAGTGACCTACTATGTACTTGGTCGCTGCTTGAATCGAGATATCGACACCAAAATCAAACGGTGAGAAGTTAACGCCTGCTGCCCATGTGTTATCTAGCATCACGATGATGTCGTGTTCGTGGGCAATGCGCGCTAGCGTTGGAATGTCTTGGACTTCCATGGTGACTGAACCCGGAGACTCGGTAAATAGCACCTTAGTGTTTGGCTTGATGAGGTCTTGGATGCCTTCACCAATCGTTGGTTCGTAGTAAGTTGTCTCTACACCCATCTTCTTCATGATGGTGTCACAGAAATCACGAGTCGGTTCGTAACAGGTGTCGACCATCAGAATATGGTCGCCCGTTTCTACAAAAGAGAGAATGGCGTTAGAGATTGCTGCCGTACCACAAGGGTAGAGTGCACAGCCTGCACCGCCTTCCACTTCCACCATGGCATCTTGGAAGGCGAAATGAGTGTTGGTTCCACGACGTCCGTAAAAAAGTGTTTTGTTAGCGCGGTTAATCGTAGCTTTACGCTTCTCTTCTACTGAGTTGAATACGACAGTTGAAGCGCGCTGTACTGGTGGGTTAACGACACCATTGGTCCACTTCTTATCACGACCTGCAGTGATCAGCTTAGTGGTTTTGTTCTCGGACATGCTGTGAATTCCTTATCAATCGGTTATGTCCTATTTAAAACATGCCAATAGCCTTCAAAGCAAGAGGGGAGCGGGAGTTTTTACGCTTTTCTTTCGCTTTTTAACCTTTCACTTAATTAATGGTGAAAGGTTAAAAACTTACGGGAGGAAGTGATGAGCCGCAATCGACTCATCATATGAATTACAACAGAGGATTGAACAAATAGAACAATCTTTCAAAGAAGCGATTTCGTAAGTTTCTTTGTTCCCACTGTTCCAGCACAACTGGGTGAGATGATTCAATGTACGATTGTTGCAGTTCAGAGAGCTGCTGAGTGAAGTGCACGTCATCTACGGCTAGTGTCACTTCAAAGTTCAGCCACAGGCTACGCATGTCGATATTGACCGTTCCGATCAAACAAAACTCTTCATCGATAACAACCGACTTGGTATGAAGAAGGCCACCGTAAAACTCGTAGATCTTTACGCCAGCTTCAAGTAATTCAGTATAGAAAGCGCGAGATGCCCACTTAACCATCAGTGAATCGTTGTTATGTGGAATGATCAGCTCTACGTTGACACCTCGTTGCGCTGTCATTTTCAGTGTCTCTAACAAGTCGGCGCTTGGGACGAAGTAGGGCGTCGTAATACGTACAGAGTGATTAGCCTGATTGATCGCAATGGTTAGCACTTGCAGGATCAAATATTCCGGCATGCCAGGACCAGATGGTACGACTTGAACTGGATGATGCGTCATTACCTCTTCAACCGGACATTCTGGTAAATCAGGAAGGATTCGTTCACCTGTTTCCACTTCCCAATCCCAACCATGAATGGCGGATAACACGTTAACGGTCGGGCCTGTCACTCGAACCATCACATCAATCCACTGACCCACACCTGAATTCTGTTTGAAGTGAGCAGGATCGACCATGTTCATTGAACCGGTATAGGCGATGGTTTCATCAATGACGATGATCTTGCGATGCTGCCTTAAATCTAAGCGTCGCAGGAAAATACGCCAAGGACTCACTTCCAGTGCTTGCACTACGTGAACGCCTGCGTCTTTCATCATGGATAACCAATGGCTTTTGAAAAAGCGCGGGCTACCCGCAGAATCGAGCAAAACTTTAACATCGACACCACGTTTTGCGGCTCTAATAAGAGCAGAAGCTACTGAATCGGTTAGGCCGCCAGGGTGCCAAATATAGAAAACCATCTTGATACTGGTTTGAGCGTTTTCTATATCTTCAATAATTGCATGTAGGATCTCGTTTGGCGAAGATTGCAGCGATAGGGTGTTTCCGCTGAGTGCAGGAATGCCCATTCGATTATTACAAAGCTCATCGATCTTGTGGATAGGAGAGCCGACCTTCCCTGGCAGGTGGAGCTGGCAATCATCGAGTTTTCTGAACCAATCACCAAACGGAGTAAACATGCGATGTGCACGCTCAGCCCTTTTTCTGCCAAGGTTTAGCTCACCGAAAAGGAAGTAACAAGCGACACCGACGATTGGGATAATGTAGATAACCATCAACCACGCGAGAGAAACACTCACAGAGCGTCGTTTTAGTACAACACGCAGTGTTACACCGGCTACGAGAACCCAGTACAACGCGACAGATGCCAAAGTTAAAAAATGGTAGAGCTTTTCCACATTGAATACTCGAAAAAAGAGACACTTAGATAGTAATGCTATTTTACGGATATGGGAATTTAAGGAATCAACTATTTACAAATTAGAGCTAAAGCTGTAAACAGGTTATAGTTGTTAAGTTTTGGTTAACTTAAGACGAAAACGATTGTTTTGTATGAAAACGCGGCATTTAACCATAAAAATTTACATTGGTAACGAAATATGTACGGTTCGGACTTCCAATTTTATTCTTAAACTGGTTTACTTGCTATATACGAGCGTCAATCAAATCTTTTAGATGTGTAAATTTTTTTATACATCTTATCTTTTAAAGACGCCACCCAAAGCAAAACACAACATCACATAACACAAAAGTTTGGAGTACACGTGGCTACTAGTAATACAACCACAACACCCCGCGATACCTGGGGTTCGAAGTTAGGATTCGTAATGGCTGCAGCAGGTTCTGCTGTTGGCTTAGGTAACATTTGGAAATTTCCATACACAGCAGGCGAGAGTGGCGGTGGTGCATTCGTTGCAATTTACCTGTTTTTCGTAATCTTCATTGGTTTCAGTGTCATGCTGACTGAATTTGCTATTGGCCGTCATACGCAAAAATCAGCAGTAGGTGCATTTAAAACAACTGACCGTCGTTGGACGTTCGCTGGTGTTATCGGCGTAGTGAGTGGTCTACTAATCATGGGTTTCTACCCTGTAGTAGGTGGCTGGTCTATCGCATACATCGGTAAAATTGCTGGTGGTCTATTAGACGCACCTGAAGCAATTGGTGACAGCTTCGGTGGCTTTATCTCAAACCCAGTTCAACCACTTATGTGGATGGGCCTATACCTACTACTTAACATTGTTATTGTTATGAAGGGTATTTCTGGTGGTATTGAGAAAGCGGGTAAGATTCTGATGCCACTTCTTTTCATCATCCTTATCGTGGTATCAATCAAAGGCATCATGCTTCCGGGCGCGATGGCTGGTCTTGAATTCCTATTCAGCCCTGACTTCTCTAAAGTAGACAGCGGTGTAATCCTAGCTGCACTAGGTCAAGCATTCTTCTCACTATCTCTTGGTATGGGTTGTATGTTGACTTACGGTTCTTACCTTAAGAAGAAAGAGAACCTAGTTCAAACTACAGCTATGGTTACAGCAATGGATACTGGTGTTGCTATCCTAGCTGGTGTTGCAATGTTCCCTGCAATGTTCGCATTCGGTATGGAGCCTGCAGCTGGTCCTGGTCTAGTATTCGTTGTTGTTCCTCAGCTATTCGCTGAAATGGGCGGCGTAGTTGGTCTTCTATTTGCTCTTATGTTCTTCGTTGGTTTAAGTGTTGCGGCACTTACTTCTTCAGTATCTCTACTTGAAGTTGTGGTTTCTTACCTAATCGATGAGAAAGGCATGAAGCGTGTAACAGCTGTACTGTCTGCAAGTGTAGTAATGGCGATTCTATGTATCTTCGCTTCTCTATCACTTGGTGGCTTCGGTCCAACACTGTTCGGTACTGGTGCGTTCGATATCTTCGACCTACTAACTGATAAGATCTTCCTAGCAGTTGGCGGTATGTTGGTATGTATCTTCGCTGGTTGGAGACTAAACCGTGCTGACCTAGAGAAAGAAATCACTAACGACGGTGAAGTATCTTTCCCACTATTCGGTCTATGGTACACACTAGTTAAGTACATCATCCCAGTAGCTATCGCTATCGTAGCGTTCATGGGTATCTCTTCTGGCTTCGACAGCGGTAAAGGTGCAATCATGCTACTAGGTATTGGTATTATTGCTGGCTCTGCGCTTATCTCTAAGAAGCTATAATCGCAAGCTAAGTAAATAACGAAAAAACGGGAGCCAATGGCTCCCGTTTTTTTTTTTGCTTTAAATACTTAATTATTATCGAAAAATAAAAACCTTACATTCACTAAAGTTATCCGTCTGATAGCCGATATATTTATTGGTTAGGGCTGCTTAGTCCGTATTTTAATTAGGTAGGTGTTGTGTGAAATTGTCAGTGAGAAAGAAACTGTATGCCGGTTTTGGGTCTATATTGGCGGTGCTTGTCACGTTAGTCGGTATTGTATGGATAGAAGTCATTGGGGCTCACAAGAGCGCTGATGAAATTAGAATGGATGATGTACCGGGTACCGTTACCTACCTTGTTCTGATCGATGAAGCTGGGGATGTCTATCGAGATGCACTAGGTGCGATCATTCAGGTCGATAATGCACTTAATGACTACCGCTCGAATAAGAACGAATTTGCTCAAGCCATCGCGCAAGCAAAGCGTTTAGAAAGCAGAGGATCAGAAGATCATCGCCGTATTGAGCGAATTGAAGATCTCATGGGGCGTTTCACTCAAGAGTTTGAAGCGACACTCGTGCCTAAGATCAATGATGAATCTGAGCTACTAGCCAACATTCAACAGCTGCGTTCTTTGTATGAGACCAACTTGATCCCAATTGAAAACTTGCTTGATCAAGCGTCAGCAAGTGAGCGTGCAGACACTGAGCAATCACTGCTTACGCTAACCGACACGTTTACTACTATTGAGCGCACTATCATGGTGCTGTCTGCTATTGCGATCGTATTTGGTTGTGTAATTGCGTATGTGTTGTCTAGCTCTATTACCAACCGTTTGACTCGTGTTGAACAAGTTGCGCGACGTGTAGCAAATGGTGACCTAACTGCAGGCGACATTATTGATGATTCTGGTGATGAACTTGCTGAACTGGCTAAGTCGATTAACCAGATGCAGAAGTCATTGGTCGACCTATTGGGTTCTATCTCTTCTGTGACTCACCAAGTCCAATCTGTGACTGGCGAGCTATCGTCAATCAGCCAAGACATCGTGACAGGTGCATCAGCTCAAGCTGACAAAGCCAACCTGATAGCAACGGCTGCTGAAGAGCTAAGTTTGACCATTTCTGAAGTGGCTCAACAAGGTACTTCTACTTATGAAGAAGCGCGCCGCTCTGAGACCTCTGCAGAAGATGGCCGAAACGTGATTGTTGAGATGGTGGCGAGTATTCAACAGGTGTCAACTCAAATGAGCGATATGTCGTTGCAAATGAATACTCTGGGTTCTCACGGTGAGCAGATTGGTAGCGTTATCAAGGTTATCGAAGACATTGCTGAGCAAACTAACCTTTTAGCTCTTAACGCTGCAATTGAAGCGGCTCGTGCGGGTGAATTCGGCCGTGGTTTCGCTGTGGTTGCGGATGAAGTACGCGCGTTAGCGGAGAGAACGACCAAAGCGACACAAGAAGTGTCTGGCATCATTCAATCTATTCAATCTGGCACGCAAGAAGCAGTGACTTACACTCAAGATAACTGCCGTTTGGTGGAGATTGGTGTTGAGCAAAGCTCTGGTGCTGTTTCAGCGCTAGAAGCGATTGTAAGTGGTGCAGGTAATGTACAAAGCATGGTTAACTCTATCGCGACAGCGGCAGAAGAACAGACGGCTGTGACTAAAGAGATTGCCGCGGACATTACGGCGATCAGTGATATCTCTGAGCAGTCTTTGCAACTGGCGACGCGTAGCTCTGAAAACACTTCAGGTTTGAATGCTAAGGTTGCTGAGTTAGAAGCACTGGTTGGTAAGTTCAAACTTGCTTAGTGCTCAGTTCGCATTCAATCGGAACTAAAAACCGATTACCGAAAGCGAGCAACTAAAGAGAAGCCCAATGATTCAATGTTAATTGAGTTAGTTGGGCTTTTTCGTAGCTGGAATCTGGGTTCAGACACGGTATACTCCACGTTCTACAATGGAGCTAGCCTTTACATGTTCGATATTCTTCTGAACCACTCTGATTTTTTACTTATCAATAAGCACCCTGGTGTCAGCGTCCACAAAGACGATGGCGATACTATGTTGCTTCAAGAAGTGGCTAAGGCAATCAATGAACCTAAGCTGTATCTCGTTCATCGCCTTGATAAAATGACCTCAGGCATTCTGCTGTTAGCAAAGAGTTCTTCAGCGGCGAGTGAGCTTTCCCAGCTTTTCGCAAAGCGTGAGGTGGAGAAGTACTACCTTGCGATTGGCTCTAAGAAGCCGAAGAAAAAGCAGGGTTTGATTTCTGGAGATATGGAGCGTTCACGACGCTCTAGCTGGAAGTTACTGACTAGCAAAGAAAACCCAGCGATTACCCAATTTTTATCAGCAACGGCTGAACCCGGTGAGCGCCTACTTTTATGTAAACCTTATACTGGGCGAACTCATCAGATCCGTGTCGCGATGAAGTCGATCGGCTCAGCTATTGTTGGTGACCCTATTTACAATCCATCGAGTGAGGCTGACAGAGGTTATCTGCATGCCTTCGCGATTCGATTTACCTATCAATCACAAGCCTACGAATATGTCTGCGACCCAAGGAGCCTAGACTCTTTGGGAGAGAAGTGGCATCAAGAAACCGTCTCTAACGGTTTGGACAGTTGGCTTGAACCTTGGTCATTAACTTGGCCAAAGCTAAACACTAAGTGAGTGAAATAATGGAAGCATCAGCTTTACCTCTGTTTTTTAGTCATATTGAACAGCAACTTAATGAAGTGCCAAATGAACTACGTCGTATCTTTCACGGTCGTGGTAAGTTTTGGCCAGGTCTAGAGCAACTGACATGTGATTGGGTTGATGGGCAACTACTGGTTAACGTATTCAAAGCAGTAGACGATGAGTTCTTGTCATCTCTTAAAGCTGGATTGGTTGACCTGACCAATAAAGACATCTGGCAAGCAAAGCAGGGCACAAGTATTGTTCTGCAACACCGTTATGCCGATGGCGCGCCGTCAGAAGTTTTGTGGGGCGAGCTAAACGACTCTCCAGTCGTGGTTGAGCACGGTCTTAAATATCAGCTCGACATTGGCCGTAATCAAAACTTCGGTTTGTTCCTAGACATGCGTAACGGTCGTCAGTGGGTACAAGATAATGCCAAGGATAAGAATGTTCTTAACTTGTTCGCATACACTTGTGGCTTCTCTGTCGCAGCTATCGCTGGTGGTGCTCGCCAATGCATGAACGTGGATATGTCGCGTGGCTCGCTAAACAAAGGCCGCGATAATCACCGTTTGAATGAGCATGACATGCGCTCGGTTAACTTCCTTGGCTACGATATCTTTAAGTCGTGGGGCAAAATTAAGAAAGGCGGCCCTTACGAGCTCGTTATCATCGATCCGCCTTCGTTCCAAAAAGGCAGTTTCGCGCTCACTAAAGACTACAAAAAGATCTTACGTCGTTTGCCAGAGCTTCTAACAGAAGGTGGTGAAGTGATTGCGTGTGTTAACTCGCCAGCGGTTTCTCCGAACTTCCTTATCGAGACGATGGCAGAAGAAGCGCCAAACGTTGAGTTTATTGAGCGCCTAGACAACCCGCCTGAGTTTGTCGATGTCGATCTTGATTCAAGCTTGAAGGTGCTGAGGTTTAAAATTAGTGCTTCTGCTGACGCTTAATTGTTTTTAAACTTCAGTTAGAAAAAACGCCGCTCATATTGAGCGGCGTTTTTGTATCTTGTTTTTGTCGTTAGATTTCTAACTCTCTTGTTGAGTCTTGAGGGTTTGGAACCCAAAATAAATTCGCATAAATGTCGTCAGCCAACACGCCGCACCAAAGGTGTAAGCGATAACCGCAAAGTGTTGCGGCCAAATACAAAAGGCAATGAAACAGGCGATGGTCTCTGTGCCTTCAGTTAATCCAGACATGTAGTAGAGCGACTTGTGCTTATAAACGGGGTTCTCGATTCCTCGCTTGCCTGCCATCACCGCAAACGCCAAAAAGCTGCTGCCTGTGCCGATAAAAGAGAAGATCAAAAATGCACCGGCAATGGCGTTGTGCTCAGGGTTCGCAATCACAAAGCCAAAAGGAATTAACGAATAGAAAAGGAAATCCAGGCTGATATCGAGGAAGCCGCCCGCATCACTGATGCCTTGGATTCGAGCCAAAGCGCCATCGAGCCCATCACACACTCTGTTGAATACAATGAAGCCTAACGCCCACTCATATTGTTGAAATGCTAACGCAGGAAACGCTAAACAGCCGACTAAAAATCCGAACAGGGTGGTTTGGTTCGCAGTGATACCGATTTGACTCAATACTTTTGCTGATTGGTTTAACGGCCACTTAATGACCTTGATAGAGTACTTATCCAGCATTGTGACTTCTCCATGGCCAAGACAGTACTTGAGCTCCTTGAGGCACATCTGCGTCGTCGTGCGTCACCATCAGCGTAGGGATGTTGGCTTTTGTCAGTTGTTCAAACACCCAATCACGAAACTGTGCTCTGAGCTCTTGGTCTAACTTACTGAACGGTTCATCAAGTAAAGCCAGTTTAGGCTTCGCTAACAACATGCGAGTTAAGCTTATTCTCGCCCGTTGGCCGCCGGAGATTTGATCGGGGAAGGACTCAGCTAAATGAGTTAATTCAATATCTTTTAACGCCGCCATTGCTTGTTGCTGGCGAGCTGAGCCTTTAACAGAGTTAGGTAATGAGAATGCCAAGTTTTCCCACACTTTTAGATGAGGGAATAGCAAGTCATCTTGAAACAAAATACCGACCTGACGTTGATGTGATGGAAGTTCATCGAGCTGAATATCGTTCAAAACCACGCTGCCAGTGTATGAAAACTCTTCATTCAGGTGCCCAGCAACAGCGTCCAACAAAGTCGATTTTCCGCATCCGCTAGGCCCCATCAAAGCCAGTACTTGGCCTGATTCTAATGTTACGTTTAGCGCTGAAAACAGCGATTCACCATCGTTCTTATGGATGGCGAGGTCGTTGAGGTACAGACTCATTACTTAGGAAACCCTTAAAAGTAAGACGGCGATATCTGAGTTGAAGTCGGCTGACTAATATCGCTAAAGAGAAAAAGAACAGAGGCAATAAGGCCTGCCAAATGGCATAAATTGCGGTCACTCTACGGTCGAAACCGCTAGTAAGAGCGACAGCTTCAGTGGTGATTGTGCTAATGCGACCCGCACCAAGCATTAATGTTGGTAAGTATTGAGCCAAACTTACACTGATCCCGACCGCCCAAGCGAAGGCAATGGCAGGTAACAAGATTGGTAGTTTGATGGAGTACCAACTTTGAAATGGCGACTTGCCTAGACTGAGTGACGCTTTAATTAGTCCATCATTGAAGCTCTTCCAAGGCCCGTCTAAAGACAAGTACACAAATGGAAAGGCGAAGAATACGTGCGCCCAAATCACCCAGAACTCATAAGCGCTGCTGCCGATATAAAGCGTGGTGACTTGCATACCGAACAACACAGAGAGCTGAGGGATCAACATTGGGATCGCGATAATAAAGCCCGGAACTTGCCACTTGTATTTGATTCGATATTCGTGAGCAATCAGCGCAAGTATCAAAGCTACAGAAGCGGCGATAAGACCAATCCATAAGCTTTGTCCGACCGTACTCATGATGCCATCCCACTCAAATTCCCAGAAACGCATGCTATATCTACTAGGGAGTAGGTCAGGGAAACGCCAACGTTGGGCAACACTCCAAATCACCATCAATGGAATGATGAGCAGTGACAGCGCAGCAAGCACAGTAAACACGGTTTTCCCCGGAAAGTTTGCCCCTGTTCTGCCTGAATATTGCCAAGTTCGAAAGTATTTCAGAATTGCCCATTCAACTAAACGTGCTAAGGCGATGATCAACGACGCTAAACCAAATAGAACAATGGCTCCGGCTGCAGCTCGTGGCAGTAGGTTAAGATCTGGATCGTTAAACCATTGCCATACTAGTACTGCAAAGGTCGGCGGGTTGGTTGGGCCAATGATCAAAGCAATATCGACAACCGATACGCTGTAAGCGAGTACCGCAAGCATTGGGAAGCGAAGCTTAGTAAACCATTGTGGGAAAACACACTTCCACCAAATCTGAGAGCGACTGTAACCCAGTGAAGCACTCACCTTAGTGATACGTTCGACATCGATTTGTTGAAGTATCGATATGCTCATCAGCAACAAGAAAGGGACTTCTTTGAGTGCTAGCATAATGATGAGGCCGAGAGCGTATGGGTCTTTAACCAATAACGCCAATTCAGAACTCGTCGCCGATTCACCGAGTAGGTGATGTACGGCTCTCGCTCCAAGGCCTGTTGGGCTAAATAGAAAAGCAAAGCCAATAGCGAAAGCCACATGTGGAATAGCCAACATTGGCGATAACGTCAGCTCAATCTTTATCCAAAACTTGTTTCCCCAAGAGGCTTGAAGAATACAAAAAGTAAGAAAGCAGGCGATGTAGCTGCTCGCGATCGCAGAGCTTAGGCTTAAACCGATAGAGTGCCAAGCACCTTCCCATTGGAAGACTTGGCTAAAACCGTTGAGAGAGGGCTCCTCTAAACCCAGGGGCGGGATAAAACTCAGTGACGAGGCCACTACTCCCGCTACCCCAGGAATCGTAGGGATAATGCACACAGCTATAACAACAAAATATAGAGCGCGTAGCATCAAGCTTAGTTACCGTATCGCTTAAGCCACTCTTTCTCGAGCGCGTTTTGCCAGCTTGGGTGTGGTTCATCAACCGACTTAAATTGCTGAGTGTTTTTAGCACTTCCGGTCAGGTATTTACTGCTTAACACTGAAGGATCGCCCCAAACATTTAGGTCACCCTTGCGAGATTGCGCTTCTGGGCTCAACAAGAAGTTGATTGTCACTTGAGCGCCTGCCGTTGCATTGGCATTCCAAGGGATCGCAAGGAAGTGAATGTTAGATAGAGCGCCACTTTCTAATGCATAAGCCTTGGTGGTTTCCGCTAAACGGCCACTTGCTTGTGCTGAATACACAGAGTTTGGATTAAAGGTTATTGCAAGGTCGAGTTGTCCATCATCCAGAAGTTGGATGCTTTCAGATGTGCCAGCAGGGAATTGTTTGCCGCCGCGCCAAGCCACTTTATGGAATTTGTCTAGGTAAGCCCAAAGTGGTGCTGTTACCGCTTGGAAGTTGTCTTCCGAAACCGGTTGAGCCAGTGCTGGATTATTGTTTGTTAGCTCAATCAATAGAGATTTGATGAAGCTGGTGCCGTGAAATTCAGGTGGGCGAGGGTAGCTCAAACGGTTTGGGAAAGCTTGAGCGTAGCTCAACATCTCTGAAAACGATTGTGGCGGATTATGAAGTGTCTCTTGGTCGTGAATAAACACCAATTGTCCAACGCCCCAAGGTGCTTCAAGGCCTTCTGTTGGTTCAGAGAAGTCGACATCAATCGGTAAAGACTTATCGACGTACTGCCAGTTTGGAAGTGACTCTGTAAACGGACCAAACAACAAAGCGTTGTCTTTCATTGAACGAAAGTTTTCGCCATTGATCCAAACGATATCAACACTGCCTTCACTGTTTTTGCCTGCCGCTTTTTCTGCAAGTAAGCGAGTCGTGGTTTCTGCAATATCGGTTACTTTTACATGCTTTAAGGTAACACCGTAGTCACTCTGTAACTTCTTGCCTGCCCATTGTAGGTAACGATTGATCTCTTGGCTTCCGCCCCAAGCGTGAAAGTAGACAGTTTCTCCCTCTGCCTGCTGTTCAATTTGGTTCCAGCTATCGGTTGATGTTGCTTCATCAGCATAAATGGTTGCGCTGTATGCAACGGTTGCCATGATTCCTAACGTACTTACTATCTTGTTCATAAACTTTTCCATTTGGTAGTGAACGGGCAAGAGCATTGTGTTTTCGAACTCCCTAGGGCGTGTTGACCTTTCGTGGCTAACGAAAGAACAACACGGCATAATAGTTATTCTATCTGTTTCTGAAATAATTTCTAATTCAATAGTAAATTCAATCAATTACTAGGAGCCCCTGCCATCCTACCAACAGACCGTTAAAGCGGTGAATTAATTGCACCTAAATGAGGTTTTTTTGATATTTATTGGAGGTTGGTACGAAAAGAAGGCGAGAAGTAGCGTTTTTAATGATTAGGTTTTGAGCAGGCAATAAAAAAGGAGCCGTGAAGGCTCCTTAAATCAATATCTGATGTCGATGACGGATTAGTTTACCCAGTCACGAATTGTGTACGTTAGTGTGTGTACATCGTTTTTAAGTACTAGTGTATCGTTAGTTAGCGTTACGTCGCTCCACTCGCTTAGAGTAGCTGAAACCGATTGTTCGATTTCCATCGCTGAGCCCTGACACATTTTCATTGTCATGCCCATTTGTTTGATACGGAATTGACCGTCTTTTAGTTCGCCCTGACCAAAGAAGTTGTTACAACCAGCCATGCCGTTTGCAGTCATCTTTTCGCCGATCTCTAGACGAGGTGTTGCTTGATGTTCGCTTTTCTCAATGTCCTTGCCATCAATTTGCGCAAGTTCCCAATTATGGTGCTGTAGATCGGTTGGTGTTACTTGCATAGCGTTATCACCTGTTGTTGTGCATGCTGCTAGCATCATAGGTAAAGCGGCTACTGCTAGTAATTTTTTTGAACTAAACTTCATATTATAAGGCTCCAAAGGAAAGAACGAAGTTACCGAATAAGTGTAACTTGATGGGTTCAAAGTATAGTTTACAAAACACTATATGTGTCAGTATAAGGTCATAGTTTAGTATGGATTTCATGAGCTAGGCGACAAATTAATCGCTTATTTTTGAATTAGTAAGCTTGATTTGGATGTGTAAGGAGATGTGGTGGAGCAGTTAGAGTTTTTCCAAGTTCCAAGCCCTTGCGTTGGGGTATGCTCAAGCGATGAAAAAGGCTATTGCAATGGCTGTATGCGCAAAAGAGAAGAGCGCTTTAATTGGATGTCGATGACACCCGCTGAACAATTGCACGTGATAAAACTGTGTCGTCAGCGCTATAGAAGAAAAATAATGAAGCAAAACAACTTGGTTGGTCAGCCGGTAGACGAAGAGGGAAACACAAGTCCCCAGAGAGATCTTTTCGGCTAAAGAGGAAGTATTAAGATTTTATTTAACTCCGAAGTAACTATTACTTTACATAATGGTTGGGGTGTAATATTAAGATAGGTACCTTTGTACCAGAAGGAGTGGTGTCGGTATGAATAAAAAGGACGTAAGAATCAAAAAAAAACCAGTCAAAGCACTGGATAGAAAACCGATTGGGGCGAAAGATGACCCTGAAGAGAGCGCGCGTGATTGGCATTCAATGTCAGAAGAAGAACGAATGGAAATCCTTTCTCACCTTTCAGACATGCCTTTTCAATAACATCACTGGTTCATCAGAGTCTTTTCAACAGCAGCACTTTTTTAAACAAACATATGATTGGCTTTCGTTACACCTCGATGGTACGTACAAAATGTATCATCGGCTTCGGTGGTCTTACTATGAATCTTAATGTTTGTGATGACTTCAACAGCCCCTGCATCGTAACAAGCTTGTTCAGCCTTTTTGACGATATCGAGTAATTGGTTGAGTTCACCTTTCATCGTGGTTTCCATTGCACCGACTTGGAATGGAACATCGGCTGTTTTTACCACATCAATAGCTTTATCAACGACTTCGAAATTGTTGCCTTCTTTAACGCGAGGGATCACTTGGAAGGCAACCATCACTTCTTTTTCTCTTTTTAACTCAGACACTTTCTGCTTACTCAATGAAAGGAAATTGTTGCAGATGATAGGTTAATGCGGAGATAAATTCTACAGCGGTTAAGCTGCCGGCCTATTAGCTTATTAGCTTATTAGCTTATTAGCGTATTTGCCTACTTGCTACCCCAGTGGTCGCTAACCCAACCACCTATGTGTTCATCAAAATGGCTGCCACTGAATCTCTGGTTACGTTCAACCGAAGTATCGCAGTCATCTTTATTATCTATTAGGGTTTGTATGTGGTTTGCCATCGGGTCATTGCAACGTTGACGATCTCGGCGGGTTGCCACTTCCTTAATCAGTTGTAATCGATATGTAGAGCTAGCACGTTTCATTTCAATGACCTCCTGTTTTAGACACTAATAGAAAAATCTAGTTGCCAGATATAGGGGCGTCAACGTGATTTAAGAGTATTTTTTTTGAGCAACCAAGAATCAATACGTTGGCATCATAATTCACAAAAGTGTCATTTAAGTTAGCATCTTTAGAGCAGTTTTTGGGTGTGGTTTTATGTTTGATTGCATATAAAAAGCCCAGTAAAACCTGAGCTAATTATTCTATTTATGGTTGTATAGAGCTATTTCTGGTTACTTTGAGCTGTTTGGTTTGCTCTTAAATTGTTTGATGCTCTTCTTCTTTGCTGTTCGTCGGTTGGCCATTTTGTCTTTTGGCGGACGCTTACGAGCTGTTGATTCTGATGCCGGTTTATCTGTTACAGGGAAACCTTCCAAAGATTGTAGTGGCAGTGGCTTATTGGTCAGAGTTCGAATCGCATTGAGGTGCTCGTTTTCACTGTGGCTAACCAGCGAGATAGCACAGCCTGCGCTTCCTGCTCTCGCCGTTCTTCCTACGCGATGTACATAAGTTGCTGAGTGAGAAGGCAATTCAAAGTTGATCACAACAGGCAGCTGATCAATATGGATGCCACGAGCCATCACATCGGTAGCGATAAGCACGCGAGTTTCGCCATTTTTGAAACTCTCTAATGCCTGCGCGCGCTCGTCTTGGCTCTTGTTGCCATGTAACGCACTCACGCTGATCTTAGCTTTGTTCAATCGCTTGGTTAATGCGTCTGCATTGTCTTTCGCACCAATAAAAACCAACACCTGTGGCCATTGGTTTTGATTAAGTAGGGCAATCAGAGCTTGAGCCTTGCTGCCCTTGTTCACGAGATACAGTGTTTCTTCAATGGTTTCGACAACGCTGTTTTCTTGGTGAGTGGTGATCTTCTTTGGGTTTGATAAAAGCGTTTCAGCCTGATTAACCAATTCTGGAGGAAGTGTTGCTGAGAATAGCAGTGACTGGCGCTTCGCAGGCAGAGCTTCGGTGATCGCTTGAATGTCAGGCCAAAAGCCCATGTCGATTAATCGGTCTGCTTCATCAAGAACCAATGACACACATTGAGTTAACTCCAATTCGCCACTCTTGATAACAGCCAGCAAGCGCCCCGGTGTTGCGATAGCAAGCTGTGGCTTCGTTAATAATTGCTGCTGTTGGTCATCTGCATTTATACCACCCGTTAACGTAATCATACTGATATTAAGAGCCGTTGCGATCGGTTCTAAAGACTCAGCGACTTGAGAGGCAAGTTCACGTGTTGGAACGATAACCAGTGCTTGCAGTTCATTTACATCATGGTTGATGTTGTTCAGCAAAGGTAAGCCAAACGCCAATGTTTTCCCGCTACCCGTTTGAGCCAACGCCAGCACGTCTTTCCCTGCAATAATCGTAGGAATTACCGCTTGTTGTATCTCTGTCGGTTTATCGAATTGAGACGGTATAGCTGCAGCGGTTTTTGCGTTAAGGGTTAGGTTATCAAATGACATAAATGAACCAAGTATTAAAAGGGAGGTGGAGTCTAACAGGGCTACAAATGTTAGAGAATCAGTTTTGTAACGTTAGACCATAAACGATCTTATTGTATTCGCTAATTTCGTCTGTTAGCCATACGAGTTAATTAAACGTTGAGCATATTGTAATGGGGTTGAATGAACGTACAATGTCCGCCTTAAAAATGATACGTAAAAAGAGATAGAAATGAGTTGGGATAGTATCTGGCTGTTCATTGTCATTGTGTTTTTTATTGCCATTATTCCTGGCCCTAACGCATTGTTAGTATTAAGCACAGCGTTGACTCAAAGGAAGCTGTTCGCGTTTGTTAATGTGTTAGGTGTGTCTTGTGGTTTCTTTTTTCACGCTTTTATCTCAGCCAATGGCATAAGCCTGTTGTTGTCAAAAACACCAATGGCGTTTGAAGGGCTGAAGTGGGCTGGGGTTTTGTATCTCATCTGGCTTGGTTACAACCATTTTCGGGCGGCATTGCGTGCACAAGAGGGCATGCTTTCTGTGGTGAGTGCATCAGGGAGTAAGCTATATCATCAGTTCTTAAAAGGGCTATTGACCAATCTACTTAACCCTAAAATTGTGCTGTTTTATCTCTCGATATTCCCTCAGTTCGTTACCAAAGACGCGATTGTGTCAGACAGCCTAATACTTGGCGGGATTCAAGCGATAGTGGTGTCGACGTGGTTCTTGGTCGTTATCTTAATGGCGGATACGTTTAAGCGTTTGTTGGTTCAAAAGCGTACCTCGCAAATGATGAACATGGTTTGTGGTGTGCTATTTGTAGGGTTCAGCATTCAGCTGGCCTTGTTTCAGCTCTAGGTTTAAAGCTTGATAGAAGTGTTAACAGATACGACTCATATCTCACTTTTCACTGAATTTTAGGGAATCCTTGTCTCTCTGCATAAATGCCTAAAGCATTAGGTTATAAAGTCGATATAATAATCAGATATCAATTTGGTGAATGTATTAATTTTAAGCCAAATTGATGATTAAGAAGGGCCATTGCTGATGATAACTGAAGCAAACGGTTAGCTCGCTTTAAAGAATAACAGAGACAGGGAGTCACTAATGCGTGAAGAGTCATTCACCCAGAAACGCAAATATTACCGCTTAAAGTACCCTCAAAAGGCACGCCCGGTGATGCGAATTAAGGATGAGCTTTTTCATGTGAGTGAAGTGTCTGAAAAGGGCGTCCGCCTGATGATGCGTAATATCATTCCTGTTTATCGCGGTTTTTCAATGGCAGGCACCTTAAGGTTACATGACAACAACAGTATCGATATTAGTGGTGCGGTATTGCGACAAGAAGGTGATGAAGTGATCGTTCAGTTATCACAAGGTCCCAGCTTTAAAGATATGGTGTCAGAGCAACGTCACATTAGGCAAAGATACCCAGTATTTTTTGCTAGCCTCAGAGTGGCATAGAAAGCTTTTAAAGTTAGATACCTTAAAGCTCAATTCTCTCATCAAAGCCGATATTAAAAAGCCCAGCACTTTCTCAAGTGCTGGGCTTTATTATATGTAAGCAAACTGACGATACGGACAAACTAAGGCGCTTAGTCTGTCTATAGTTCGTTTTATAGCTCGTCTACTGTCGCCCAAACTGCGGCTAGCATGTCGTGACCAAATGCAACGCTGCGCTCTGGAGACCAACCGTACAGTTCGTCAGCGTGGCTGATGTGATCTTTAAATGGCATCTCGACAGTGTAAGCTAAGCATTTGAACTGCTCACCGATCCAGTTTGTGCCAACCGTCATGTTCGCTTTGCCCGGTTCGTCTTTATCGTAACCAAACTCATCTTGGAACTCTGGCGTGATCGTCAGTAGTGCTTGCTTGAAGTGGTTCTCTAGTTTAGCGATACGCTCGTTGTATGAAGGCGTGCCTTCGCTACCTGCTACAAAGTTATATGGAATCGCTTCGTCACCGTGAATGTCTAGACACAGGTCAACGCCCATTTCTAGCATGCGCTCACGAACAAGGAATACTTCTGGGCTACGTTCCATAGAAGGCGATTGCCATTCACGGTTCAGGTTAACGCCAAGCGCATTAGTACGAAGGTGACCGCGGATGCTGCCATCTGGGTTCATGTTAGGAACCACGCGGAAAACAACGCTGTCTAGCAGAGAACGACCAACTGTGTCCGTTTCATCAAGCAGACGTTGAAGAAGGCCTTCGATCAACCATTCAGCCATAGTCTCGCCAGGGTGTTGGCGACCAATTACCCAAATATTTTTCTTCTCTTCACTTGGCTCACCAATGGTTAGCAAAGTGATGTCATTGTTATCTAGCGTGTGGCCCAGAGTTTCAAGCTTACAAGCTGGGTGCGTTTGCGCGCTGTGCAGAAGATCTTGGTGACGATCGTATGAGTACGGTGCGAAGTACGCGAAGTACATTGAATCGTGCTCCGGAATGATATCGAAGCTTAGTGTGTCACCATCGAACTGAGATGGAATACGGAACCACTCTTCGCGGTCGTACGATGCAACCACATCGTAATCTTTCCAGCCTTCAGGGTATGCAGATGTTGCCAATTGGCCGATTTCGAAGTGGTGAGCTTGTTGAGCATCGCTTTCTAAACGGAAGTGGAACCACTGAGAGATTTCAGTCTGGTTGTCTGCTGGGATAGTCAGTTGAATGTTTTGTGGTGAATCTGCTGAAACGACGTGAATGTTGCCGCTTTCGAAATTGCTGAAAATTTTCATTGTAGTTTTTATCTCGTAGTTGAGTTGTCGTAAGACTAGCACACTTTTTTTCGAGCAAACCACTAACTAAATCGTAATGAGATGTTATTTCAACTATCTACTTTTTCGTTGTCTATTTTTGAACAACCCACTTTCCCACTATCGACGCTGGCAAGTGGTACACCCACGACAGGCAGAACGTGTGTGGCGATCTAACTTGCTACGTTGCACCTTGCAATAAGCGTTTTTTAGCGCTCTTCGTCCAGAAAACCAATCATCAGGTTTCTCAAGAATCAGATAACCATTAAAGCGTTTCACAAGCTCGATTCTGTTTTGCTCGATGAACTTGCTATCAAACCCAATTTCAAAGTAATCAAGCGCTTGTTCGATGGAGGTGAAACTCGCTATTTTTTGCTGGAATTCTGTCTGGTTCATGGAGTGAAGCGTTTATGAAAAGAGTTAGCCGACATTGTATTAGATTTACAATTTACTTCTTTGATTTGGGCGCGAGTTTAGCGTCTTTATTGTTGGATTAATTAGTTGGCAGAATTCAATGTGCACCTTGCATTTGTTGGGTGATTGGGTTGTTAGGGCGCTAATTTTTCAAAGTGACATTAAGCTCTCAGAAAGGTTCATTTTTTGTTCCTCAGATTGCGATTAATGATCCAAATCAAACAGGCCTACCCCTAAAGTACTATTCTGATCGCAATTGTAACCAATTGTTGAAGATGATTAAAAATTATGACAATAAAAAAACGTTATATCGCACTAATAGCGGCGGTTGGTATAGGCATTGGCTGGTTAACTTTAGGGGGAACTGCAGCCGTTATGCACTATACATCGAGCACTGAGTTTTGTGTTTCTTGCCACACGATGGAAACACCCCATAAAGAATACCAAGGTTCGGTTCACTTCAGTAACGCAAAAGGCATTAGAGCTGAGTGTGCCGATTGCCATATCCCAACAGATCCGATTGACTACGTGATCACCAAAGTAAGAGCGTCTAAAGACATCTATCACGAATTCATCTCAGGTAAGATCGACACGCCTGAAAAATACGAAGCACACCGTGAAGAGATGGCCGAAACCGTATGGGCTCAATTCCGTGAAAATGATTCAGCGACATGTCGCTCTTGTCACGATTTCGATGCTATGGAAGAGTTTGAGCAATCTCGTGATGCGGCGAAAATGCACGCTTACGGGAAAGAGAACAACCAAACGTGTATCGACTGTCATAAAGGCGTAGCGCACTTTGCCCCAGAAGCTCAGCTAGACAGCAAAGCCTTCGATACCCTGATTGCCTTTACCAAAAATACGCCAGCAGATGCGAAAGTGGTTTACCCAGTCACTGATATCGCAATGGGCGAATTTGGTAACCTAAATCCAACAGCAAAACTAGAAGTGGTTAAAGCTGAAGGCGACAACCGTACTGTGACTCTGAATGCGTTCCAAATGAAAGGCGCGGAGCAAGTGCTTTACTTCGGTGAAGGTCAACGTGCAATCGTTGCGACACTAACAGACAAAGGTCAAGAAGCACTGACTACTGGTGAATACGAAGCCGATGCTTATGGTAACGAATGGCGTTCTGTTGCGTTGACGGGTGACATTACTTCGCCAGTTGTCGATAGCCTAGACCCAATCTGGTCTTACGCAGAAGAGTTAGACAACGTCTACTGTTCGACTTGTCACGCAAAAATTCCTGGTGAGCACTTCACTGTTAACGCTTGGGGACCAGTAGCTAAAGGTATGGGAGCTCGAACAGATATCTCAGAACAAAACCTTGAACTTCTGACTAAGTACTTCCAAAACCACGCGAAAGACGTTGTTGGCCACTAATAGTAAGGAATAAAAAATGACAGATATTACACGTCGCGGATTCTTAAAAGGCACAGGTATCACTGCTGGTGCGATGGCGTTTACATCGTTCTCTCCAATGTCAGTAGCTTCGTCAAATACGCGGGGTAAAGGGGTTCTAACGGCAGGTCGTATGGGACCAATGCTGTGTGAAGTGAAAGATGGCAAGTTAGTCTCGACCACGAATGCGGTACCTCAAACCGTTTTTAACAGCCTTCAAACCACAGGCCCAGATCAAGTACACACCAAAGCGCGTATTAAATACCCTATGGTACGCAAGAGCTACTTAGATAACCCGTTAGCGCCTAAAGCAGAGCGCGGTAGCGATGAGTTTGTTCGCGTATCTTGGGAGGAAGCTTACAAACTAATACACGAACAACATATGCGTATTCGTGCAAATAACACCCCAGATGCAATTTTCGCAGGTTCATACGGCTGGCGTTCAAGTGGTGTGCTTCATAAGGCACAGACTTTACTTCAGCGTTACATGGGCATGGCTGGTGGTTACTCTGGTCACATGGGCGATTACTCAACAGGTGCTGCGCAAGTTATCATGCCGCACGTTGTGGGCTCGATTGAAGTATATGAGCAACAAACAACGCACCCGATGGTGCTAGAACACAGTGATGTTGTTGTGCTATGGGGCCTAAACCCAATGAACACTTTGAAGATCGCTTGGAGTTCTACAGATTGCTCAGGCTTAGAGTTCTTCCATCAGTTGAAGAAGTCGGGCAAAACGGTTATCGCTATCGACCCAATGCGTTCTGAAACTATCGAGTTCTTTGGCGACAACGCTGAGTGGATTGCTCCACACCCAATGACCGATGTTGCGATGTTGATGGGTATTGCTCATACGTTAGTTATAAAAGGTAAACACGACCGAACATTCATCGAAAAATACACGACTGGCTATGATGTTTTCGAAGATTACCTAATGGGTAAAGAAGACGGCGTAGTGAAAGACGCACAGTGGGCGTCAAGCGTGTGTGGTGTGCCAGCTAAACAGCTTGAATTGCTGGCTGATATTTTCAGCAGCAACCGCACAATGTTGATGGCAGGTTGGGGCATTCAACGCCAACAGTTTGGTGAGCAACGCCACTGGATGTTAGTAACTCTTGCTGCGATGCTTGGTCAGATTGGTTTGCCAGGTGGTGGCTTCGGCTTCTCTTACCACTACTCTAATGGCGGTAACCCATCTCGCGATGCTGGCGTATTGCCTGCAATGTCTGCGTCTTTAGGTGCTGTAGCAGGTAGTGATGAGCGAGGTTGGTCAGCTACGGGTAAGGTGATTAACTCATTCCCTGTTGCTCGTATTGTAGAAGCCCTAGAAAATCCGGGCAAAGCGTACAAACATAATGGCCATGATCGTGTGTTCCCAGATATCAAAATGATTTGGTGGGCGGGCGGTGGTAATTTCACTCACCACCAAGACACCAACCGCTTGATTAAAGCGTGGCAGAAACCGGAATTGGTTGTTATTTCTGAAATCTACTGGACCGCAGCTGCGAAGCATGCAGATATTGTTTTGCCTATTACAACATCGTTTGAACGTAATGACCTGACGATGACTGGCGACTACAGTAACCAGCACCTAGTACCAATGAAGAAAGCGGTTGAGCCACAAGGTGAAGCGCGTAATGACTTCGATGTATTTGCAGACATGGCAGAGCTATTGGCTCCAGGTGGTCATGAAGTATACACCGAAGGCAAAACTGAAATGGAATGGTTGTACCAATTCTACAAAGCTGCTCAACAAGGTGGCCGCGCTGCACGCGTTGCTATGCCGAACTTCAGCAAGTTTTGGGAAGACAATCAACTGATCGAAATGAAGTGGAACGAGAAGAACGCACAGTTTGTTCGTTACGCTGACTTCCGAGAGAATCCAATCATGAACCCACTAGGTACACCAAGTGGTAAGATTGAAATATTCTCGAAAACGATTGAAGGTTACAAGCTTGATGATTGTCCTCCACATCCAACTTGGATGGAGCCAACAGAGTACACCGGCAATGCTAAAGATGGCGAACTGCAATTGATGACAGCGCATGCGGCGCACCGTCTACATAGTCAGTTCAACTACGCGAAGATTCGTGAAGAGTATGCGATCGCAGACCGCGAGCCGATTTCAATCCACCCTGAAGACGCAAAAGCGCGTGGCATTAAAACGGGTGATTTGGTTCGTGCACACAATGGTCGTGGCCAAGTATTGGTTGGCGCACTAGTGACTGATGGCATCAAACAAGGCTCTGTATGTATCCATGAAGGTGGTTGGCCAGATTTAGATAAAGATACAGGCCTATGTAAAAACGGCGGCTGTAACGTACTTACGTTGGATATTCCGACCTCTCGTTTGGCAAATGGTTGTGCAGCGAACTCTGCGCTTGTGAAAATTGAAAAATACACAGGCCCAGTATTAGAACTGACAGCATTTGATCCACCTAAAAATGGCTAATCTTTAACGATAAATAGCTAATTGAACGAAGCCAGCCTAACCGCTGGCTTTTTTTATGATCTTTTTTGCGATGGAAAGACTATTACTGTGTGTCGAGTAGACACCTGATAATAATCAACGACATCAAAGCAAGAGAGAATCCCATGAATCGAATCAACCCAAAGAAGTTATTTCGTAGCAAATGGACAGCCGTTAGCCCTGTGAAGAAAGAAAAGCACTTTATGGTCACAGAAGTCGAATTTGATGAAGGGGAGGTCGTGCGCTGCATGATAGAGGCGGTCATGACCAAACGAGAAGAAGACATCAATTGGCGAGAGCTTACTGATAATCAAAATTGGCTCCCAGGCTGGAAATAGAGCTGGAAGCCTGTTTGATAGGAATCTGCTATTAACGGCGGACTGGCGTTTATCGGATATTCGACGCGCGCCTTTGCCAGTATTTGAGCCCCTCTAACACACCCTCAGCGTGTGTTGCGGTGCTGGTATACACGTTGTCTCTGTCGGACAAGTGAGCCACTTCTGGATAATGGTTAGCGACCAATATCGAATTTACGCCCTCTATCGTTAGCATGGATGTGTCGTTTGCAGAGTCGCCTGCTACACACACTTCTTCTACGCTCAAATCATGCTGCTTGAGCAGGTGATGAATCGCAGTAGCTTTATTGACGCCCTTCGGTGTGATGTCTAAATACCAGTCGTGGGAGTACGTGAGATGCACATCCAATCCGTGCGACTCCAAACTTGATTCGATCAATTCATGTTGAGGCTCAGACAGCTTCCCTTCAAAAGTAATCTTGTAATCACCTTGATGATTTTCAAAGCGTTCACCCATAAAGTCGAGTGGTGCGAGTGCTGTCTCGACCTTGGATTTGTTCCACGACGCTTCTAATCGGTTGTGCCAAACATGATCGGGTTTTTGGGAATGAACGTGATGAATTCTAGTGCCAACATCACTGATAATGCTGTGTGGTTTAGGGTAGTTATCAGACGCCAATCCAACTCGAATTGACGGCAGAGTTCTTCCTGTCGCAATGATAAAACGGATATCAGGTTGCTCGGTTAGGTAGTCAAATAACTGATTAACGCCATGAGAAGATCCTCCATCCAGCGTCCCGTCAAAGTCACACACCAGCATTTTTATCATTCGAGTTCCTTGTTTTTTTCTCTCATTCATCGCGGGGAAATGTCTATTTCTTTTATAAAGAATGGCTCAGCAGTGAGCACTCTACAAGTTGTCTTGTGGCTTAGATAATCGATATTGAACAGTTTGCAGCAAGTATCACAGTTGGTGTGATGCTTTGAAATTCTGGGTTGAAAAACTCAAATTTGTCTCGTTGGTCTTAGCCGATTTCCCTTTGTTTTTTAGGTTAAGTACGAGTGGGGGATCAGACCCTTACAACAGGCTGAGTGCTTGCATCTAAAACGTCATTAAATCTTAATAAATAGTTTGTATTCGAATTATTTGTACACGAACTATTTGGTGCTATTCTTGGTCTGTCTAGCGTATTAATTGATCAAATGTAAAATAAATATTCAATAATCTATCAGTAAGTAATACATAATCTGTCTCTTATACACATCTGAAAAAAAAATCTATCAGTAAGTAATACATAATATTGCAAGCGGCTTGGTTGTTTAAATGTCTTTGTTTTTCAGTGTTTTGGGTGTTTGTTGTTTTATTTTTAATCATTGTTTTTTCTAGGGGATTGGTGGTTTTGTGGGTGATTTACAGTACGAGACCCCTTGATTTACACTGGTTAATTACTTAGAGTGCTAATCGTTTTTTGAGTTTAAATAAGTCATTTTTAAGTTTAAATAACCGTTTTTAAGTTTAAATAACTAAGAAAGGATTAGATTACATGGATCCCATACTGGAAGTTAAGGGACTGTACAAGGTGTTTGGTGAAGACACCGACCGTGCTTTTGCGATGATTAATCAAGGTGCGGACAAAGACAAAGTTTTCGAAGAAACAGGTCTAACGATCGGCGTTAACGATGTTTCTCTTAGTATTCAAGAAGGCGAGATTTTCGTAATAATGGGACTGTCAGGATCTGGCAAATCAACCCTAGTACGCCTTCTTAACCGCTTGATTGAACCTACCAAAGGTAATGTGCTTCTACGAGGCAAAGATATTGCCCACATCTCAGAAGATGAACTTCGTGAAGTTCGCCGCAACAACATCTCCATGGTTTTCCAAAATTTCGCATTGATGCCCCACATGACTGTGATCGAAAACGCAGCGTTTGGCCTTGAGCTTGCGGGTGTTGATGTAGATAAACGAAAAGAGTCAGCACTGGCCGCGTTAGAACGAGTTGGCCTTGGCGCGTATTCGGAGTCTTACCCAGATGAGCTATCTGGTGGTATGAAACAGCGTGTTGGTTTGGCTCGCGCTTTAGCATGTGACCCAGACATTCTGTTAATGGACGAAGCGTTCTCTGCACTCGATCCACTGATTCGTACTGAAATGCAAGACGAGTTAATCCGACTTCAAAATGACGATAAACGAACGATTGTTTTCATCTCGCATGATTTGGATGAAGCGATGCGCATCGGTGACCGAATCGCGATTATGCAAAATGGCGAAGTGGTTCAAGTGGGTACTCCCGACGAGATCTTAAACAGCCCAGCGAACGACTACGTTGAAGCCTTCTTCCGTGGTGTGAATGTAGCAAGTGTTCTTACCGTGAAAGACATCGCACGCAAGAAACCTGCAGCGGTATTTAAGAAATCTGAACACGATGGTCCAGCCTCGGCTTTGCAAATCTTGATGGATAACGACCGTGAATACGGCATCGTTGTTGAGAAGAGCAGTCACTACTCAGGCATTGTTTCTATCGATTCTCTTCGCAAAGCCCACAAAGAGAACAAATCATTGGTTAGCGCTCAGCTAAGTGATGGCTTAACTCTGAATCCTGATTTACCAATCAATGATGTGCTTGGCCTTGTTGGCGGTGTGCCTTATTCCGTTCCTGTTGTGGACGAGCAAGGTAATTACTTTGGCGTTGTGACTAAGTCACGATTGCTACAAACATTAGATAAGGGATAGATCATGTCGTCGGAACAAACAAATAATGACCCATGGTCGCAAGCCGCTCCCTCTACTCAGCCAGCAAGTGATCCTTGGGGCCAAACAACGGAAACTGCACCATCTGCGGATTGGCTAAGCAGTGAAACCGTTGAGGTGACGCCTTTTGACCCACTGAACCCTTTTGCTGAAGCCGTACTACCAGTCGATACTTGGGTTGAGTCTGGTCTGAATTGGTTGGTTGAACACGGACGCCCACTGTTTCAAGCGATACGTGTGCCTATCGATTTCATCCTAAGTTCATTTGAAACAGCTCTGGTTTCCACACCTGCACCATTCATGCTGATCATCTTGTTTTTAGTCGCATGGCAGTTTTCAAACCTAAAGCTTGGTGTTGCTACGGCAGTATCCTTAACATTCATTGGCTTGATTGGCGCTTGGTCTGAAGCCATGACCACGCTTTCATTGGTGATGACATCGGTCTTCTTCTGTCTGTTGATTGGTTTACCCATGGGTATATGGCTCGCCCGCAGTAACACGGCGGCTAAATTCGTACGTCCAATTCTGGATGCCATGCAAACCACGCCAGCCTTCGTTTATCTCGTACCAATCGTAATGTTGTTTGGTATCGGTAACGTACCGGGTGTTGTTGTGACCATCATATTTGCACTGCCGCCAGTGGTACGTTTAACCATTTTGGGTATTCAGCAAGTGCCGGAAGAGTTGATCGAAGCCGGTCACTCATTTGGCGCAAGCAAAAAACAGATGCTTTATCGAATTCAATTGCCACTAGCATTGCCAACCATCATGGCAGGCGTAAACCAAACACTGATGCTGTCGCTATCTATGGTGGTTATCGCATCAATGATTGCGGTAGGTGGCTTAGGTCAAATGGTACTGAGAGGTATCGGCCGTTTAGATATGGGGCTGGCCGCAGTCGGTGGTCTAGGCATCGTTATTCTCGCCATCTTATTGGATCGCATTACCCAAGTGTTGGGTGTCAATGCAGGCAATACAAAATTACGCTGGTACCGCATGGGACCTGTTTCCCTTGTACTTAATGCTTTAAATCGCGGTAACAAATCAGAACTTCAATTAAGGAAAAACACCAATGAATAATTCATGGAAGAGCAAACTTGCAGTGAGCATCGTTTCTACACTGGCAGTATCAACGAACGTGTGGGCAGCAAGCCTACCGGGTGAAGGTGTATCTGTTCAGCCTGTTCAATCGTCTGTAGCAGAAGAAACATTCCAAACGTTGATTGTTAACCGTGCTCTAGAAGAACTTGGCTACGATGTGAAATCGACGCAAGAAGTGGACTACAACGTAGGCTACACCTCAATTGCAAAAGGTGACGCAACGTTCCTAACGGTAGGTTGGTTCCCACTTCATGCAGACAAATACACAATGGCGGGCGGCGATGACAAATTCTACCGCGAAGGCCAATATGTAAGTGGTGCAGCGCAAGGTTACCTGATTGATAAGAAAACGGCAGAAAAGTACAACATCACTAACATTGGTCAATTAACTGATCCAAAAATCGCAAAACTGTTTGATGCTGATGGTGACGGTAAAGCAGACCTAACTGGCTGTAACCCAGGTTGGGGTTGTGAGATGGTGATTGAACATCAACTGTCAGCCTTCAAACTGGACGATACAGTAACTCATAACCAAGGTAACTATGCGGCTATCATCGCAGACACGATTTCACGTTACCAAAAGGGTGAATCAATCCTTTACTACACGTGGACACCGTACTGGGTAAGTGGTGTATTGGTTCCTAACGAAGACGTAGTATGGCTAGAAGTGCCTTTCTCTTCACTTCCTGGCGAGCGTTCGGATGTCGATACGACTTTATCTAACGGTAAAAATTACGGCTTCCAAATGAACTCAATGCGTATCATCGCGAACAAAGAGTTTGCGAAGAACAACCCATCAGCGGCTAAGCTTTTCGAAATCATCAAACTGAACATCAACGATGTAAGTGCTCAGAACATGATGATGAGTAAAGGTAAGAACAGCTCGGCTGATATCGAAGCGCACGTAAACGGTTGGATTAAAGCGAACCAAAATACGTTTGATGCTTGGATTGCAGAAGCGAAGAAAGCAGCACTATAGATCGGTACTTGTTCAGCTCGATTATCACCTCAACTGGAGACCATGAGCGTGTTTAGTGATTGTGTAGAGTCACTGAATTACTTTCAAATGAAGTGAAAAGACGGCAAGAGCGATGATTAAAAAAGCCAGCAGTCCTATTTGGATTGCTGGCTTTTTATTTTCTGTTTCTATGCTTTATGCTGTAGTTCTAGCTTCTAGCTTCTAGCTTCTAGCTTCTAGCTTCTAGCTTCTAGCTTCTAGCTTCTAGCGTTCGCCTTGAACTTCAAAGTCATCGCTTACTAGGCGAGCGCAACCATCGGCTTCTAATGCCCAGTGTTCACGGTGCACAACACCGAACGCTTTGTTCATTGTCCAGCTAGCGGTAAGAATGTAGCCACCTTCTGGGTGCTCTTCCCACTTCACATCTGTGTAATCAACGTCTTTGAAGCCTTGGTCAATGATGTTTTGCCAAAATGCTTGAATCGCTTCACGGCCTTCAAAAGTACCGAATGGACGAGCTTCCATCACACAAGCCTCTGTGTATTGGTCTGCACAACCTTTTGCATCTTGGCTGTTGAATGCTTTTTGCCATGCGTTAATGCCTTGCTTACATGCTTCTAATACTTGGTTGTTTAACATTGTTTTCTCTCCATAGCAGTCTTCTCTCAAACACTACTTCTTTGATTAGGTATCTCGATAAGTTGGATTCAGTTTAGTCTTGGAAATTGAATTAAAAAACAGAGATAATAGAAAATACTGTATGTAAAAAGAGAACAATAAATGAGTAAGCTAAAGCAGATGTCGATTTTCGCTCATATCGTAGAGCAGGGCTCAGTATCGGCTGCGGCTGAAAAACTAGAGTTGTCTAAATCTGTCGTCAGTCAGCACCTCAAAATTCTGGAACAAGAGCTCGGCGCTTCACTCCTTAAGCGTACAACACGAAGACAATCCCTAACCAGTATGGGCGAACGCTTCTATCTAAGCTGCAAAGACATCAACGTGATCGCCGAATCGGCGTGGGATATGGCGAAAGCCGAACTGGAAGAGCCGCAAGGGCGGATTCGTATTACTGCTCCCAATGCATTGATGGACTTGTTGGTTGCACCTGTTATTGCCGATCTGATGAAACAGTACCCGAAACTAAAGCCAGAACTGATCAGTGATGATCAACATTTGGACTTCATGGAGCACGATATTGATCTCGCGGTACGAGTGGGCAGCTCGCGTGATAGTAACCTTAAGCAGAAGCGGTTAGGCGAGTTTAAAGACGTGTTGTGTGGCGTAGAAAGCATGCGCGAACGCGAACTTGATTCTATCCCTTATATTGCCAACTCTTGGCAAGGAAAACAGGTGACTCATCACTTTAGTTCTCAAGATGAACAAGACTTTGTCTATCAACAACAAGCCAGTTGTACCACTAACTCATTTCATAGTTGTCTTGCATTAATCAAATCAGGCGTTGGCATTGGTGTGATTCCAGATTTCTACCTTCACCAGTTATCTGGTGAGGTTGTCGACATCATGTCTAGCTTTCAACTGCCGACCAACACCGTTTATGCGCTGAACCCGTTCACTTCCAACACACCTATCGCTATCCAGCTTTGTGTTCAAGCATTAGAAGAGAAGCTTAAACAGGATTTCATCAAAAGCTGATCGCCGGACGTTGTCGTGCTGTGTGAGAATAACAAAGGGAGGCTAACAACAAAGCGTAAAAACTTCGAGTTATATAGACGCCTTATTAGATGATGTGTTTGGTATAAGAATAGCACATGTCACATAGTTATTTATTTGTAATATAATAATTCATGATCGTGATATTTGTTCAACTTGTCGTACAAATATTGTCCTATAGTGGTTTCCGTTACTTTGGTAACACCCTACAAACTATGGAATAAACAATATACGTGAAATATATCATGGAGACTTGTATGATTTTTAACCCTTGCAACCTTAAGTTTTGCAAACCACTGTCGTGCTCAATTCTTTTGGCGATGGCTTCTTGTGGAGTATCGGCTGAAACATTGAACATCCAATCTGCATCAGACTGGGGAGGAGCTCATAACTCTTACCCTGCATCAAATGCGATTGATGGCAGCACAGACTGGTCATCGCGTTGGGCAGCTCAAAATGCCCCTGTTAATCTAGTGCTCGATCTAGGATCAGTACAAAATGTTCAGGACGTCGCGATAGCTTGGGGTAAAGGAGAAGAACAAACTTATAAGTTCGAGATCAGAGCATTAGCAGATGAAAGCTCAAGCAACTGGGACAAGGTTTACTATGGATACAGCAGTGGCAGCACATCAGGTTTTGAAACCTATGACGTAACAGATGTTCAAGCTCGCTGGATTCGTATCAAAGTCTTTGAAAACAGCGCTCAAAGTGTTTGGACAAACATTACTGAAGTCGAAATCAGTGGTAATGACAGCCCTGACTACGGCCTTGACCCAAATCTACCGCCATCAGGCAACTTCGACTTACTCGATTGGTATGTCAGCATCCCTGTTGATGAAGGAGATGGTTACGCAACTTCTATTAAAGAGAACGCGCTAGATGCTGGTTATGAAGATCAGTTCTTCTATACAGGCAGTGATGGCGGCTTGGTGTTCTATACACCAGTTGAAGGCGTGACCACATCGAGTGGAACTAAGTATGTGCGTACTGAATTGCGAGAAATGCTGCGTCGTGGTGACACTTCTTACTCTACCTCAGGTAAAGACAACAACTGGGCATTCTCGTCTATTCCATCGAGTGAACAGGCTGATTTTGGTGGCATTGACGGTACGTTGAATGCAACGCTGGCCATCAACCATGTGACGACTACTACCTCAAACACTGAGCAAGTTGGTCGAATCGTGATCGGTCAGATCCACGCTGAGAAAAACGAGCCGATTCGCCTGTATTACCATAAATTGCCGGGTAACGACAAAGGCGCGATCTACTTTGCTCATGAAACCTCTAAATCGACTGGCGGCGATGAAACTTGGTATAACTTGTTAGGTAACATGGTCACTTCTGACGGTGACTTGAATAACACCAGCAACCCAAGTGATGGCATTGCGTTAGATGAAACCTTCTCGTACTCCATTGTTGTCGAAGGCGACAAGTTGATCACAACGATTAGTCAGAATGGTTCAGAGCTAGCGGCAAAAGAAGTGAACATGAGTAACAGCGGTTATGACGATGCTGATAACTACATGTACTTTAAAGCAGGTATCTACTTACAAGATAACTCAAGTGCCGACAGTGATTATGCGCAAGTGACTTTCTACCAGTTAGATAACAATCACAACTAGGCTTTGTTTAGCCAATAACGAAACTTGTGAATACTTAACGTGGAGGTGGCCATTCGGTCATCTCCTTTTTTATCTTTCCACCTCTCATTTCTAATATATCGCGTTCCTTTCGTTGTGTGCATATTGGCAAAAAATCCAACCCTTACTTATATTTACCTAGAGTGTCTAGTTGCTTATTAACATCAAAGGGGACGTCTTTGCCTGAACGTTTTACCAAGTCATGTCACGAATGCGGGCTGGTTAGTCAGTTTGAAGAGTTGTCTGCGGGCAGCGAAGCGTCATGTCCAAGATGTTCTCATACCTTGTCGAGTGTCGGGCAACACAAAGAGCAGGGTGTGATGGCTTATGCGGTCGCGAGTCTTATTACGTTGATAATGAGCCTCACTTTTCCTTATATGTCGTTCAGTGTTCAAGGAATTAGCCAACAGATTACCTTGTATCAAGCTGTCGATATGATGAATCGAATGGACAACAGCCTGATCGCCATCTTACTTTTTTTAGCCGTCATTCTTTTACCTGCGTACTTTTTAGTTTTGTCTCTTTGGTTTTATCTGCTTGTTGACCGAAATAAACACGTTGATTACGCATCCAATCGCTTTACGTTTTTGGCTTTGAAGTCATTAAGTTGGGCTAAGCCATGGTTGATGGTCGATGTGTTTTTAATTGGTGTGTTGGTGAGCTTGATTAAGATCGCGTCTTTGGCTGATGTCTCCATGGGCCTGTCGTTCTGGGCGTTTTGTATTTACGCCATGTTGGTGGTGAAGACGATTTCTTTGGTGGACTTTGATTGGTTATGGGATCGCTTAGTACCAACGAAAACCTCGCAAGATAAGATGGTAGGAAGCATTTTTCAGAATAAGCAGCATCTAGCCTGCCACATTTGCGGACAAGTACACAGCTACAGTGAGAGTACTCATCACTGCTCACGCTGCCACACGCACTTACATCGCTTTGAACCAATCAAAAACCTGCAGATAGCGTGGGCGCTGTTGTTTACTTCGGTGGTGTTTTATATCCCCGCCAACTTGTACCCGATGATGTATACCTCAGCTTTTGGAAGTAGCGAGGGCTCAACCATCATGGAAGGGGTTATCTTACTTTGGAATATGGGTTCATACCCTGTGGCACTTATTATTCTTATTGCGAGTGTTTTTATCCCAATGGCGAAGATGGTCGCTCTGGCTTATTTGTACTGGAATGCCAAAAGGGTTCATGGGCTCACAGAACAAAGGGCGAATCGTTACTTAAAGCTCTACCGCGTGACTGAATTTATTGGCCGTTGGTCGATGATCGATATTTTCGTTGTCGCCATCTTAGTGGCATTGGTTCAATTAGATGGCGTGATGGCTATTTATCCGGGCCCAGCGGCTCTGTCGTTTGCGTCGGTGGTCATCTTTACGATGTTGTCAGCGATGATTTTCGACTCCCGAATTATATGGAAGTAATCTCCCCAAAGAGGTGTGGGACATATGGAAAAGCAAAATACTTCAGATGCAAAAGTATCAAAAAAGAGCGAGCTGTCGCCAGTCTGGATAGTACCGATTATTGCAGTATTAGTCGGGTGTTGGATGCTATTTCAATACTTCAACAATCGTGGGCCAGAGATAACCCTTATCTTGCCGGATGCCTCGGGTATAGAGGCCGGAAAAACGGCGATTAAGTCTAAGAATGTCCATGTGGGAACCATTACTGATGTCGCTTTGAGCGAAGACTATGAATACATCATAGCGAAAGCACAGATCGACAAAAAAGCATCTCGCATGATCAATGCCGATACTCAATTCTGGGTCGTTGAGCCACATGTTGGTACCGATGGTATCAGTGGCCTAGAGACCATTTTGTCGGGCTCTTATATCGAGTTAAAACCGGGTAAATCGAGTGAGTCTCAGCTTAAGTTTGATGTGCTCGACACGCCACCTGTCGCGGGACCTGATACAAAAGGTATTCGTATTGTGGTGTCACATCATAAGGCGAATCAACTCAATGTCGGTGAGCCCGTGTTGCACCATGGTTTTGTTGTAGGACGTGTGGAAAAAACGAGTTTCGATTACCAAAAGAAAGAGGGAAAATACCAACTGTTTATCTTCGCGCCTTATGATGGGCTGATCTTCGAAAAGACTCAGTTTTGGCTCTCTTCTGGCATCGATGTGAGATTTGGTGCCAATGGTTTAGACGTCAACTTCGCATCGATAGAAAGCATATTGACCGGTGGGGTGAGCTTTGATGTCGCGGAGAGCATTAAGCCGGGTGCTCAAATCAAAGAGAACCTGCACGAGTATACGCTTTATGATAACTACGATGCGGTATTACAAGGCAAATACACCACTTCAATCGATTACGTATTGTTGTTTGAAGAGTCGGTTCGCGGTTTAAGGAAAGGTGCACCTGTAGAGTATCGTGGTGTACGCATTGGTACGGTGGATACGGTGCCGCTCCAGATTCGTATGGATAAAGATGGCAAGGTATCGAATCGTATTCCAATCCTAATCAAGCTTGAAATTGAGCGAGTATCGGAAGTCTTTAGAGCCGTGAATGCCAAAACCTTTGCAGAGCGGGTCAAACTGCAGATGGGAGAAGGGTTAAGAGCGACATTGAAAACAGGTAACTTGCTCACGGGCGCATTGTTTGTCGATATTAATTTCTATGAAGACGAAGACCCTTACGAACCAAGAGAGTTTGATGGTTATCCAGTATTCCCAGTGGTGGCTGGTGGATTAACTGAGATACAAAAGCAGATCACTGATTTTCTAACCAAGATTAATGAACTTCCTTTAGATGCAACCGTTGCTAATTTAAATAGCTCGCTCTCTTCTTTAGACACTACTTTGAAGAGCATGGATGAATTACTGGATAGTGAAGGTGCAAAAGCGTTACCTCAAGATCTGAGTGAAACCATGAAGCAACTTGAGGCGACCTTGGAAAGCTACGACAATGATTCCGACGCCTACGAGCAATTGATCAGTGCATCTGAAGAGTTAGAACATGTACTTAAAGAACTTCGCCCATTGATTAAAGTGTTAAATGACAAACCGAATGCACTGGTATTTGGTAGCGATGTTGAAGAGGACCCGATTCCAGTTAAGGGAGTGGAATAATGAGAAAGCTATTTATATCACTGGTTATGTCGGTCGGGCTCTTGGGATGTGCGGCTCCATCGGATGGCACTAACGCCTATCTCTTGCCGAAAAGTACTCTGGATAAACCCATCTTTAAGGTAAAAACTCGAGTAGAGCTACCGGATTACCTCGACACAATTGGCATCGCTTATCGCAAATCTGAAAATGAATTAGTTTCTGCGCGCAAGCATGTATGGGCGGAAAACCTAGAGGGGCTACTTGAAGAAAGGGTCAACAGTTCGAACGCTACGGGCGCTGCAGATAAAGAGCTGACGATTACTTTTGAGCAGTTCAATGGTTCTTATACTGGCAATGCAGAAGTGAAAGGAACTTGGGTGCTAAGCGAACAAGATGAAGAGCTTGCACGTGCTGATTTCGATTCTAAGGTGCCGTTGAAAGAAGCTGGTTATGAGGCGTTGGTTGAGGCGTTAGGTAAAGGGCTGGATGAGGTGTTGTCTGATATCCAGTCGCAGTTACCTTAAAGGTTATTTTTAGGGCTGTTTTCTATTTGGTTAATCTCGGTTTTCCTCGTTTGTTTGGTTGTTGATGGCTAAAGTAATTCCATCGAAAGAAAAAACGAATGATGAAATACAGAGGTGATGTATGAAAAAATTAATCGCACTAGGCCTAATGGCTCTTTCAATGAATACAGCGTTTGCAGCAGATGGTAATTACACAGGTACAATCGATATGAACCTGACAGCCCCGAATCAAACTAATGTAGAGCGTGTTGAATCAGAACCTGTATTACAAGGCCGCAATGAAGCATCTTCTGGTGGTTTAAAATTCCAAACTGACACACAAGATCACGCGATCGAGCTAACAGGTCGTCGAGATTAATCCAAAGCGTTAAGCATACTGGTTGAAGAGTCCGCGTTGTTGAACATTCTGAAAATGTTGTACGCGGACTTTTTTGTTTCTTTCCTATCCTAATATCCCACATAAATTTCTCAGTTCTTTGCAATCGACTTTTTGCTATTAACTATTTGTTCTCAATTTCTAGCTCTCAAGCTTTTGTGACCCGTTATGCCGCTTCTGCGAGTGAAGTGATGGCAATAAAGGCGATAAATTTGTCGACCAGAAGTGGGTTAAATTGTCCTTTCAATCTTTCATCAAACAGAATACGTAATGCTTTATCAGCGGGCATGCCTGTGCGGTAAGCTCTGGTTGAGGTCATAGCATCCCAAGTGTCGACCAGTGCAATAACTTGTCCAATCAAAGGATTCTCAGAACCTCTTAGGCGCAACGGGTATCCGTTTCCATCCCATCGTTCATGATGTAAAGAACCTAATATAGACGCCAGTTCTAGCTCAGGAACCTCTAACGTCATTGAGTAAGACTCTTCAACGTGTTTATTCATTACTTGGCGTTCTACAGGCGTTAACTTGCCTGTTTTGTGAAGCACAGCATCGGGCGTCCCCAGCTTTCCTAGATCGTGAACAAGAGCAGAATCGAAAATTAATTCTAACTGTTCTTCATTAAATTCTAAGTACTCGCTAAATGAATAAGAGAGTAAACACACCCTTAATGTGTGCTCGTAGGTTTCCATTGAATGTTGACGCATTGGCTGTAGCAACCTAAGTGCATCGAGTGAATGTTTGTGTTGTAGAGCGAGCGTGTACACGTGGTCAATCTTGGTTTGGTTCATAGCGGTTTGCCGTGTCAATGTGAATGAGTCGGGCAGTATGGAGAGGATGAGTAGAGGAGTTAACTTAATGTGATTGAATGTTTATTAAACAGTCTTTCTCGAAATTCATAGCGAGGTTTAGAAAAATTTAGAAGTTTGAAAGGTAATGAATTTTGAATTAATAGCTTTAACTTTCAATGGTTTAATTTTTAATAATGAATCATAGCTATTTAATGGAGTAGAAGTGAGACAAAGTTCACAATACAGCTCTACTTCATTAATCAGAGTGCTTTTAATGTATCTATTCAACAGTGATTTGTTGAAACGGAATTCAACACTAAATGTGTTTACCTCAGTCAGTTTAGCGGTATTGCTAGCGGGTTGTGGTGGTGAATCTAACTCCGGCGGAGAGCAAGGTATTATTGCATCTCCAACAGCATCAGCCTCGATTAGTGCTCAAGATATTCAAGATAACTCGCTGGTAGAACAAGGTTTCACTATTGACCTGACTGAGTATGTTTATACATCGAATAACCAAGATTTTGTCTTAACTAATGCTCGCTCTCTATCTGGTGATTCTTGCCAAGTTCAAGGTATTAGTGAAGGTAGTTTCAATGTCTATTCGTCTGACGTTAATGACTGCTTGTTTGAGTATGAAGTAGCGACTTCAGCTCGCACTTCAATGGCAACTTCATACGCTCGTGTTGCTATGGGGCAGAATTACTCGTCTACCACTCTTCCTCGTATGACAGCATCAACCATCGAATCACAGGTGGTGGTTGTAGATCTAGAGAGCGAGCTAGGTTCATCGTTACCTAGTGATGACTTTGTCCTGCAAGATAGTGTTATCAGCCTAGGTTCTGGTACTGCTCGCGTCTCTGGTACGCATCAGATTGAATTTACGCCAACAGCCAAAGGTCAAACCGAGGTGTATTACAGCTACCAAAACGGTGAGTCGATTCAACAAGGCTCACTGTCGATTGCGACTTCAGAAGATACTTACAATACCGCACCCACAGCGGAAGATTTCGCCTTTAGCGAGTTAGCGTTACTGGGTGAAAACATTGTGGTGGATGTAGCTGATTATATCTCAGATGTGGATCTCGATGATGTACAGCTTGTCGGCGTGCAGGACTTTAATTCAACAACATCACTTTACAATCCAGCCAATGTTACCAATACCCAGTTTGAGTTTTCTTCTACACAACCTGGCCCGCACGACGTGGCGTACACAGTAAGCGATCACATGGGTGGCTACACTACCGGATTGGCACGCATAGAAGTCGAACCAGATTTCTCTTTGATTCAAGATTGGGAAGATATTGTCACTCATGATCCTGTGATCAGCTCAGACATCCGCTTTTTCGCGCCAATGACAAAAGTGTATGCCGACTACGTTAATGCCCCTTATACAGGCACGTATGTCGAGAATGGCACACAAGGTTTGAAAGATGCTGAAATCGTAACTCAAACCCTTAGTCAAGCTCGTCAGTACTGCAAAGTCCGCGGCGGTCGTTTGCCTCTGCAACGAGAACTTGAAACGCTCGTCACCAACGAAACCAGTGCTTTCACTAACTACAATTGGCCAACAAGTAAGAAATATTGGACTGCAGAAAACGTCAGTGAAACAAACGCTGCCACTGTTCACTTAAATGATGGATCAATCGGCAACCAGTCAAAGACTGTTGGTATGTATACGACTTGTGTTGATTTGAGTAACTCGAGTGTGAGTGATTTTTCTGTCGATGTTTTAGTGAAAGAGCGAGTATCAAACCGCTATGAGTATGAAGTTCAAGTTCGTGACCCTGACGGTAATGCCGCACCTTTTGCGGACGTTGAATTAGAGTCCATCAATGAACGCGGTGTGTTTTTGAACCGTGAGCCAATGACTTCAGAAAGCACGAATGAGTTTGGTTTGTTGGAAGAATCGTATTTTGATATTTCATTCAGTGAAGAAGTACTTGCAGTGCGAATCAGCTCGCATGATGAACTCTATCCATTTATCCCTGTTGATGATGCGTTGGCGATAGACGTATCAGACCCTTCCCTTTGGAGTAGTGAAGAATATTGGAGTCAAAAAGTATATGCCCCTGATGAAGAGGGGTTGATGTTGATGCCAAATGTTGGGTATAGCAAGTTATTCCATATATATAAAATGCCATTTCTTGGTGACAACTTCGTTATTAGGTTCCGTGTTCAGAGTGACAGTAATTCGTCAAAAGGAGAATTTGCGGTCCTAATACAACAACTAGGTACTGATCAAACGACATGGCAGCAAGATGGGGTTATTAACACAGGGAATACCAGGCCTTACCCCGAAAATGAGCCAACCGCATTCGGGTTGAACGTTAATTTATACGGCTCAATGCCAGTCTCGCTATTTGAGGGGGGCCAAGTATCAAGTTCACAAAGTATGAACTTACGTGATTCAGACCGTTTCTACTGGTTCGATAAACGAGGTCAAAGAGTTTACGTTTACACGTCCACCACAGATCAGAGGCCAGCACAAGAATCAGGTTACTTTGATATATCTGGCAATGTCGATCTATCACAACCTTATTGGCTCTCTATCGGAGGAAAAAATGCCGATCCGTCCAAGAATTATCGAATCACTGAATTAGATATGGCTGCGTATTAGGAATGGTTATGAAATTAATAAATGTAAGTGTGATAACCCTAGGCATTTCTGCGCTGGCAGCTTGTGGGGGAGGCTCTGGTGATTCTGGTTCAACCTCTCAACCTCAACAACCATCTTCTCCATTAGAAGTACCTATTGAAGCTTCAGCAATTCAATCAAAAGCGTTGGTCAATATTGAGTCTCAAACTATTGTCAAAGTAGATTCAGACATTGATTTTCGTTTAACGTCAGTGACGCAAGTAAGCAATGGTAACTATTGTGATGTCATCTCAATTGAAGGTATGACGTTTACAACCTTATCTACTGAGGTTGGCGAATGCCAATTTGAATATAAAGTAGAACCCGTTGAGCAAGATGTTTACGCCGGGCACGCTTCATCACTCGCAAGGGTATCTGTCTCTGAAACAGCTGATAATAATACACTTCCGAATTTGTCAGAAACGACCAATATTGATTCGGCAGTGACTATAGATTTGTCTGAAGAGCTAAATAGTGAACTAGATACGTTAATATATATCGTGTCGGAAGAGGTGACTTTATTGGGAGCTGGTTCAGTTGAAGTCGACTCGCTAAATAATACGATCACATATACCCCGATCGATATTGGTGTGACACGCATTATGTACTCAATGAGTGATGGCTCTTCAACCAAACTAGGAAACATCGACGTAGCTGTCTCTGATACTGGCAATACACCACCAATCGCTAATGACTTTATTCGAGAAGGTAAGCTTGCCAAAGATATGTCGGTTGAAATTGACCTAACAGACTATGTCTCGGATGCAGAAGACAGCGTGATTTTAGACTCTGTACGCGCATATAATGCTGATACGGAAATTATCTCAACAACCGAGCACACTTTTACGTTTCAGTCGTCTGAACCTGGTCCACATGAGGTCGCATATACAGTGACAGACGGGCGTGGAGGCTATTCTGTTGGCCAAGTTTATATCGAAGTCGAACCTGACTTTAGTCTTGTGCAAGACTGGGAAGATATTACGATTTATGATTCAACGATAGGTGCTGATCTTACCTTTACGGCACCTGCAAGTAAGGTATTAGCGGACTACACGAATACCGATTATACAAGTTACCAAACTCAAGATGGGATTTCTGGCCCTAAGTCTTCGGAAGTTGTCACAATGAAATTAGAACAAGCGCAAGCTTATTGTGCAACACGAAATGGACGTCTACCGATAAGGCGTGAATGGGAATTACTTTTGGCGAATCAAGGTAACTTATTCGAGTCTCAAAACTGGCCAGCAGGGACTCTATTTTGGAGTGCGGACATGGCTTCTGAAGTATCAGGTACTAGCTTTGGTGCTACTAATGGAATTACGTCTGAATTTTCTAAGGTTGAAGGTGTAGGTTTCGCCACTTGTGTGATGTTAGACAGCGAAGCCGTTCAAGATTTTACGACAACATTAGAATATAGCTTTATCAATGGTATTAAGTTTAATCTAGATGGTGTTATTACAGATCCAGATGGCAACCTAGCACCTTTTCAAAACGTTAAATTAGTCTCTGAACGAAATAAGGGTGTATTTTCAAACTACCAATCGGAATTGGAAATAGTGACTGATGCTGCTGGATCGTTAAGCGACTCTTATACCGATACTTCATTCAATAATGCGGTACTTTCAGGTCATTCGAGTGCTTCGAAAGTTGATTCTATAGTTTTTGTTTCTGCATCAGAAGAAGCTCGTTTAGAAGTAACTGACGCTTCAATGTGGATTAGAGTAGCTCCTGAAGATATGAGTTTAAAAGCCATAGACTCGAATGGACTTCCAATCATGGACTATCGTGAAGGTGGAGAGATGTTGAGAAGCATCAATGTCTACCAAGAGGATTATTCGGGGGAGAACTTTGTTGTCTATATGAAGATCGTTGATCTCAACGGTAAACTTCCTATTTCAGGACGGTTTTCGTTTGCGATTCAACAAGAGTCTTCTGTGCCAAGCACTACATGGGGTAATACGTATTGGCCCTCATCAACACGAACCGAAAAATCATTTGAGATAATTAATGACTATTATGGTAGTGAAGCCAATATTGTCTCTGGTTGGGAGTTGTATGATTCAACACCGATGGATCTATCTACAATTGAGAGGCATTTGTGGATCCAAGTCAACGATGGGCAATTACTTATTTATAATTCGAGTACCGATGATAAGCCAGAAACCCCTGTTTATAAGGGAGCAATGGATTGGTCTGGTATTTTACCAAATGAGACGTATTGGGTTCAAATAGGTAGTCGAGTGGATACCGGAAATCCAAAATCAGAAATACTAAATACCTATGTTACCGATGCATATTTTACTAACTACTAAATAAAAATATCCTAGTAATTTGAATGTTTCTATTCGTAGATTGTAGAAGCCACCATTTATATGGTGGCTTTTTTATAATTATCGCATATCTAAAAATCAACCATATGTATTGATGAACGATATAACATGCTTATTACTAAGTAATTCTATTTTATCGATGGTTAATATGCAGTATCGGTATGATTTATTTTTAAAGGTGATATTGGACATCTCTTCTGTTGGCTCTGAGAACTTATAGATATCAAACCCGAGATTCTTCATTAGCTCTAATGCATTGGGGTTCTTGATGATCATCGAGTACTTTTTGATCTTATGATTTCTTGCTAAAAGCTTCATGTCAGCAACTAAGTTGGCGATTGAATGTTCACGCTTTTCAGAATGTCCGCTGACTACAATGTAGTTTAAGTCTTGATGAGAATCTAAAGAGCAAGCCTGCTTAATATGCAGGTTTTGATTTTGGTATTCATCAAATAACTCTTGATTGAAAAAGAAGCCCAAACTATGGCTGACAATATCTCCATCTTGGTTGACAATCTTTCTGCCATAAGCCTTTCTCTCACTGCAATACAAAAACAAATCGATAGTATCCAGCGCTGAAGGATCCACCTTTGTGTAATGTGAAATTAGCTTGATTCTATCGATTATGTCTTTGTCATTTTGGTCAGCCATTAATGGCATGATCTCAAATTCGCCATCATCCTTATCGATTTCACCTTTAGTGATCGATGATATACGGCTCTGAAATGAGAAAAAACGCTCACTAAGAAACTCATCAAGCAGTGTGTTTCCTTGTTCATCTTCTAAATCATATGACTTCAAGGTGCTATATAAATCGACACCAAGACAATCTAAAATTTTCAATGCTTTATAACTACTTGGTTTTACTTTACTGTTTTCCCAGCGATTCACAGTAACGACATCTACAGAGTTGAATTCATTATCTAAGTGATTGATGTATGCCGCGAAATCCTTTTGCGTTAATTTCAGCTTCTTGCGTGCTTCACGCAGTAAAAGTGGAAATGCTCTCATAGTAGAATATTCATCTTTGATTAGTGACATTACATGTCGATTAGTAAGAAAGTCTATTTTATCAATGGTTAATATACAGTGACAGTACGATTTGTTCTTGAATGTAATATTGTTTTTTTCTGATGATGGTTCAGAGAATTTAAATACTTCGAACCCAATACTCTTCATAACCTTAATAGCATTTGGATCTTTTACCAAGACGGAGTATGTCTTGATGTTACTATTTTTTGACAACAGTTTTATATCTGAAATTATATTCTCAATGGCATGATGCTTACTTTCTGCATGTGAGCTTGCATTCAAATAATTGAGATTTCTATTTGAGTTGAGTGAACAAGACAATTTGAGATCTATTTTCTTGCTCTTGTAGCTGGCGAATTGATCATCATCGAAAAAGAAACCAAGATTGTGGCTAACAATATCGCCATGCTTGTCGACTATTTTTTGACCATAAGCTCTTTTCTCGAAGTAATAGAGAAACAGATCGATCGACTCTAATGGCGAAAAGTCCATTTTAGTGAAGACCGAAAGCAGCCTCATTCTATCGATTACCGCGGTATCATTAACGTCAACCATGAGTGGTAAACTTTTATAGTCTGCCGTGTTGATTTTTTGATCAAGATTTGCCAAAGAAGCGATACGACTCTGAAACGAGCAGAAAGCCTCAGTCAGGAAGCCATCGATAATCGTCTCTTTTTGTTTTGGTTTAAAGCACTTTAAAGCGTCGTAGAGATCAACATCAAGGTAGTTGAGTAGCTTCAATGCTTTGTATGTACTTGGCTTTACCTTATTGTTTTCCCAACGATTTATCGTGACAACATCAACCGCATTAAACTCATCATCTAGGTGGTTTAAGTAGGTTGCAAATTCCGTTTGTGTAAATTTAAGTTCCTTTCTTAAGTTACGTAGCAACTGTGAAAAATCACTCATCTTAAAACACTAACCTTTTGATAATTAACTTAATACAGTTGATTCTAATTTAGACATCCGACTCGCTATTTAACATCGCCATCAATTTGTTTTTTGCGGATGTTAATTGTTCGGATTGTTTGAACTGTATGTTGCGCATGTCCCTAAAAGGCAAAATGCCAAATTAGTGACGTCAAATCTATGGCATTCCGCCTAGAGACTTGTCAATCTACTGTGAAGTGCGCGTTAATGTTCAGATACAACCTTGCCTTTTTCTTATCCATTTTATTGTTTCCATTCGCCTCCTATGCGGACACGACAGGCCTAGTCATGGATCTGTCTGTTGATAGTACGTCTTACGACAATGACCAGCAGGTGGTTTACACGCTTGTTCTTACGAATGAGTCGGATAGAAGCATCCATGATTTTGACGTTAAAGATGAGCTATTAGATATCTTAACGACAGATGATGAAGGGAATGAGGTCAACGCCTTTACTAAAGCGTCAATCCAAGCAGAGGCAACGCTTCTTTCATCGCCGGGCACTTACGATCGTTTGGGAAACTTAGAGGCGACTGACGTACGTATTACGGCGGGTGGCTCGGTGACCTATACGATGACCGCTACAGTCTCTAGTGATGCTGCGGGTACGATTGATAACGTCGCGAGTGCGAACTCTGGGCTATTGGATTCGGTGGACTCAAATACAGAATCCATTCAACGAGGTTTGTATGAACACGATGTTGTGGTGTCAGTAGATAAGACAAACTACCAACTGAATAAAGAACTGACGTATTCGATCAAGGTATCGAATACTGGCGATACGGTGATTCGAACGCTTGATGTTCAGGATGCTATTTCAGATATCAAGACACTCGACATTGATGGTGTTCTTCAACAGACCTTCACTAACAATGTGAACTCAGCTGTGGTACAAGGCGGGGAAAGTGATGCTGGTAACTTCAGTTCTTCAGGGGATTTGTCAGTCACAGATGCGTCGATAGATATTGGCGGATCTATCACCTACACAATTCGAACGACCGTTGCCGACAAACTCGTCGGCGACATTGTTAATGACAACATAACGGCAGAAACACGAGATGCGCAAGTCACTGGGAATGCAATCACTACGCCACCCACAGCGCCCAATCTCACTCTCAAACATACCTTGAACCAAACAGAGAACTATCTTGTTGACGATGAGTTCTCTTACACGGTTACTGTAACCAACCAAGCAAATTCCGGTATAGCTTATCGCTATTCTGTTCAGCAGTTACTTGCTGACTTAGAGACCGACTTAGGTAACGACATCAGCAATGATAAAAATGCTACCGATACCAAGGGGAATCCTTACGAATCTTGGACCAATCAAGTTATTGCTATTGGGCCAAACAGCACCTCTGAACTGGCCGCTAGCGGCGTTGAATCAAATAATTCACTGGATGATGTAGTCTCTATTTACCCTGGTGAGGAGATCCTTTACTCAGTTGAAGTCGATGTAAGCCCTGTTTCAATTGGCGAAATTCCTAAAGTTATCGCGCGTATAGTGGATGCTGAAGGCACGGCGGATTCTGCTGATGTGGTGACTAATCCTCTAGAGGCGCAAGAAGTTCTGAATTCTTCATCAAGCCAAATTACCCGCAACAAGAACACAACGGATACCACTTATGTCCCTGGAATATCGGGTGAAAATGAAGTGGTCTACGACATTGTTATCTCCAATAAAGACACTGAATTTTTCGCTAACGATGTTGAAGTGATCGACAAGTTCGCGTGTATCGTGACAGAGCAAGCCGATGGTACTACCGATTCTGCGTTTTCCGAGTGGAAGCTGGAAGTGGATGAAAGCAGCGGTGAGGGTTCTAACTATGGCTCATTTAATTATGGGGCTTGGACTACGAACGACATTAACCTAAAAGTCGATCTAGCACCTGAGGGCTTTGTTCACTACAAGCTAGCAGCAAGAGTAGCAGATACCAGTGTGGGTCAAATTGTTGATGATGGTACCGATGCAGGTCTTTGTTTGGGAGATAACCTGGGTGAGGCGGGTTCTGGCGTGCAAATGCCAAACTCCAAGTTAAAAGTACAGAAGGAAGTGGACTCTCGTTACTACTCTGCAGGTGGCACTCTTAACTATGAAATCACAGTAGAAAACAACGGTGACGGCTACGCGATCGATGTGCCTGTATACGATGACATTGCATCAATCATGACCAAATCAATCACGGATGAGCCTACCAAAGCGTACTTGAGTTGGGTTGTGACGGCGAAATCTTATGGCTCTGATGACTTAGTCTCAATAAACAGTGATCCCGGTTTTAGCGGTGAAATTTCAGGTAATCAGAGTAATAAGAACATCTTAGATGTGAAGGCGAAGCTAGCCCCACACGACAAAATCATTTATAGCATTGCAGCGGTGGTAAACCCGATTGCCGATGACGAGATTCGAAATGAAGTGACGGTAGATAGCGTGCTTTATTCCGACAGAGGTTCATATCCGAGGGACTACTACCTCGTATTGGATAAGCGTGTCGATGGCAACAACGAGCAAAATGCTTATACCGACACGACCAAGGAAGTCACTTATACAATCAGTGTTACTAACCCAGAAGGGAATGGTTTCGCGTCTAACATCAATATTAAAGATGAAATCAGCACGATAGAGGCTGAGTTACTGCATGAGCCGGGTGAAACCAAGCCCGTGTTCAAATCTTGGACGATCACGGCTGACAGAGAAGCGGCTTCTCCTTGGGTAAAAGCGGTCACCGATCCTGGAAAATTCTCAGACAACACTGACCTGAATGCCACGGCACAAATCCCACCAGGCGCAACCATCACTTATACCATTGTTGGCAAACTCGATCGTGACGTAGACAGTGAAATCCTGTGGGGCACGTTCACCAACACGGCAACAGTGACAGGCCCAGAAACCAACCTATCAGATACCGTTCGCACCTATCCTAACGAACCAAACCTCGTGGTTGCTAAGACAGCTCAAAATACCGATTTTGTGGTCGGTGAGCGTTCTACCTTCGATATCTATATTTATAACCGAGGCGTTGGCTACGCGAATGACGCAACGGTAAAAGACAGCATTTCAGCGCTTAACTTTTTTGATAGCTGGACTGTTGCCGGTTCAACCAACACCGATAAACCGGGATCTCGCTACGGTGACATCGCAGACAATACAGACATCGATACTGATGTGGATATCACTCCAGGAGGCTGGGTACATTACGAGGTGACAGGTGTTGTTAAGTCTGACTATGAAGAAGATCAAGTCTCTAACCGCGTTGATGTTTATGACCCAATCACAGACCGTGACCACAGCTCTTCTGCGCAGATAGATAACTCGAATAGTGCTTACGACATCAATGTGTCTTTATCGAAAACAACCGATGTGGTTCGCTACACACCGGGTGAAGATCTTACTTACACCATCGTCATTGGTAACAACGGTGATACCGATGAAACTGACCTTATCTTCATGGATCGATTGAGTGAGATAACCACCACGCTTGCCAATGATAAAGATGGTCAAGTGGAAGATCTTCTTGATCAAAATCCGTTTGAGTATTGGTCGGTTGATACTGGTTCGGGTTTCGGCCCGAATACCACTGATGATGTAGAGATCCCAATCTCAATAGACGCTAAAGATTTCGTGACCGTACGTATTAAAGCGCGTGTTAAAGACAATGCAGTATCGAATGGTGTCGTAGATCGAGACGGCGGTATCATCCGCAATGAAGCGGTGTTGATTCATGATGACGATGCGGGCTGTGCCGAAGATTGTGAGTTCGCAAAACGTGCCGTGGCTGAAAACCATCAAGTTCACAATAACGGTACCGTGGTTCGCACTACCAACATCAACCGTTACTCTCCCGGTGATGAGCTGACTTACACCATCAAATACAATTCTCAAGATGGACACGGCTATCGCAACAACGTCGATGTTAATGAACTGATCAATGATATCTCGGTTGAGTTACAAGACGGCACATCAGGCAATCCATTCTTCGATGATGCGGTGGGTACCAACAAGTTTACGGTTGCGGTGGCTAAGAGTGACCCAGCAAATGCAGGCACAACCGATGGTACAAAAGACGGTGAGGTTGTGGATGACACTAATATCGTGACCTCTATTGATATCGATGCTGGCGAAGACGTGACTTACACGGTAACCGGTACTGTTAGGCCTGACGTTGTCGGTGATATTCACTATCGAGATACAGTAGTGATCCCTGATGACTACCACTTAGATTTTGATAAAACCACCGATGAAGTGGTGTATGAGCCGGCTCAGACGGTGACTTATCGCTTGGTGATTGAGAATGACGGTAAAGGTAATGCTCATGACATTCCAATTGTCGATAACCTCAAAGATATTACCGTTGATCTCGTAGACGGCACGACTGGACCTGCGTATTCAACGTGGACTATTACCTCTATCGCAACGGGCACTGATTCTGAGTATGTCGATGCAGGCGCGGGGGCTGGCAAGGTTTATACATCAACAGACAGCAACCTAAACGAAGAAGCCGATATTCCTATGGGCGCCAAGCTTGAATACCAAGTGGTGGCAACCATCAACGACAAAGCCAATGGCGATATTATCAATGTGCTGACTGTCGATGGCGACACTATCTCTCACGATATCTCGCAAACCGTTCGTCAAATTGATTACGAAAAAAACATTCTTGATTACTACGATACCGATGGAAACAAGATTCCTGGAGCTACGAGCTACATGCCCGGTGGCTACATCGAGTATGAAATCTATATCGAAAATATCGCAACAGCGCACGTTGATGATATTAGCCTTCGTGATGACATCGACCAGATAACGACTCAATACTACGACGGAACTCGCGGGCCGGCGTTTGATAGCTGGACCATTGAAACATCTGCGGACAGTTCAGGGATCTCTGACCCTGATGTCGATAACTCGATCAAAGACAATCAACCTATTGATACGCACTTTGATATATCGGCAGACAACTTTGGCCGTGCAGTATCGTCACCGTTTGTGCGTTACGTCATCAAGGCCAAAATCAGTCCGAAAGCAGTGGGTTCATTCACTAACCGAGCGTATATCGATGAAGATGATGGTAACCAGTTCATTGCTGTTTCTCCACCAACGTCGATGTCAGAACCAGAGATAACATTCTCGAAAAAGGCGTTCTATGACGCAGGCTTCTCTTCGGCAAAGACAGAGTATTCTCAAGCCGCTGGTGAGGGTGAGGTTTATTACCGCGTTCAAATTAAGAACACTGGCAACGGCATTGAATATGGCTCTCATCTCGAAGATACCATCTCGGCAATTCAGACTCGTATTGCAGAAGATGCCTCGACTTCTGGCACTGACCCTGTAGGGCAACCATTTTTGTCTGGTTGGGAAGTGCAGTTAGAAAAAACGGCCGCGGCAGGTTCGATTACAGACGCGGTTGACTTTGTTTCTGGTAACAACGTTGATATTGATAACGACATTGTTATTGCGCCTCAAGAAAGCCTAACGTTCACAATCCATGCTGAGATTCGTGAGGATGCATTGGGTGAGATCCTCAATAAAGCGAGTTATGACGGCAGCATACGCAGTGCGAACCTGACACCGCTTGGCAATAATATCAGCGTTGAAAAACGCGTGGTGTCGATTAACGGCAACCCGTTCAATGATGGGGATACCTATTTGCCGGGTGACGAAGTTGAGTATGAATTCGTGGTCACTAACCCTGAAAACGGTTGGGCGAATGATATTCAGATCAAAGACACGGTAAAGGATATTCAAGTTGAGGTTATCGGCGGAACAATGGAGTCTGCCTTTGTTTCGGGCGATATCACTCACGAAGTCAGCAATGGTATTGATGCTAGCGTTGATACTTATGTTCCGAGCTATAACCCAAACAGTAACCTGAATATTGAAACCGATATTGCCGCAGGTGAAATACTGACGTTTAACTTAACTGGTGTTATCCGTGATGACGCTTTGGGAACTATCGAAGCCAACCGAGTGACGGCAGAAAATGAATCTGCGACATCAGAAGCGATTCCGCCACAAGCGGCTGAACTCGACTACTTCAAAACCTTGGTTTACACCGATGGTGAATCGGCGGGCTGTTCAGTGCCTTCAAACGATGGCAGTAGCTGTACTTATGCACCGCGTGGTGATGTTGAATATCAAGTTACGTTAGATAATACAGGCGATAGCATTGCCAATGATGTGCGTGTTATCGATGCCATTCATACCATCAAAACCGAAGACGGCGATGATGCGTTCTCTGACTGGGCAACAGCGATTGCGGTTGAGCCGGTTGGAACTTATGACGTGCAAGGTAACTACAATGGCAGTGTGCCATTGAATGCGACTGTCGATCTTCGCCCTGGCGAACGCATCGTGTTCGATGTCAAAGGCACGGTTTCAACATCGGCAACAGGCACCATTACCAATACGGCACAAGTGAACGGCGATGACACCAACGACATCGTACTTGACCCTGGTCGCTCGAATATCCTAATCGATAAGTGGACAGATACACCTACGTACGTACCCGGTGGAACTGTGAATTACTACATCGACATTACCAATGACGATGTGGATTCTGGCCTGTTCTCAATCCGCGACATCATTAGTGGCTTCGAAGTCGAAACTGTCGATGGTTCAATGCAAACCGCACTCACGGAGTGGAGCGTCGATTACGATGTCTTATACAACTCTGCACCATCGGATCCTAACGCGAATGATTTCTCAGAGTTAGACAAGCTCGTTGGGCAAAGCAGCCCAGACATCGATTTACCTGCTGAGTCAGTCAAGATGGCAGGGCGTGATGATGCGGGCACTGGCGGCGGTGACAAATACACGGTTGTTCGAATCCATGTTGAAGGCAAGGTTCGTGATGACGCGATTGGTCGCTTTACCAATACTGCATATCTGCGACATGGCTTGGACGATTCGAAAATAGCTCGCTTAAGAGAGGGTTACATCACGCCTCAACCGGGACAGTTGGTGCTAACCAAAGAAGCTACCCCTATTGCCGAGCCTGATGCTAAGTACCAGCCGGGTCAACCTATCTTCTACAAGATCACCGTGGCTAACACAGGTGAAGGTTACCTTGTGGATCAAGTCCTGACGGATCGTATCGATACCATCATGACAGAAGTGGCGAACAGCCCAGATCAAGAGCAAGCCCTTACCGGCAACTGGATCATCAGTGATGAACAGATTGATGGTAGTGGTGACCCAGCATTGAATGCTCGCAAGGATGTGTCTAATACCACTCAAGGTTACAGCGCCACTTACAGCATTCACCCCGGCGATAGCTATTCGTTTGTTGTCACTAATACCGTAAATGACAAAGCCAAAGGCGAGATCACCAACGTTGTTAAAGTGGCTGGCGATGATGGTGAATACACCGCAGACGCGACCTACATTCCAGAAGATGCACAAGTAGAGATCACTAAAGACGTTGATAAAGCGGAGTACCTTCCGGGAGAAACACTTCAGTACACCGTGACCGTTAAAAATAACGGTTTAGGTTGGGCTGAAGACGTTGTGATTGAAGATGCATTGAAATCGATTGAGACCACGATTGCTGGTGGTGAGACGAAGCAAGTCTTTGATCCTGCTTCAATCCAAATATCAGCCGTCTCGACAACAGGTGAAACGCCCGTACCAGACCCAACCAGTGGTGAAGACCTCAACGAGACGCTCGATATCGCACCGGAAGACAGTATTGTGTTCACGGTTCAAGTAACGACCAATGCACTTGCGACTGGTGATATCACCAATATGGCATCAGCGACCTTTGATGGCACAACCTTAGATGACTCGGCAACCAGTACTCCTGTATTGGCGACGGTTTCTATCGACAAGACTGTCGACACGTCATCTTATGAAGTGACCAAGCTGGTTAACTACGAGGTAACGGTAACCAATAGTTCTGATGCTTTTGCCTCTGATGTTCAGCTGCAAGACATCATCAGTGATATTGAAGTGGATACGACCGCAGACAAAAAAGAGTCAGCATTCCTGATGTGGGAAGTAAGTTTTGAAGCTTCAGATGACCGCACAGTGGTGACGCCGAAGACGTTTGAGTTGAGTGAAGACATCGACGTTAACATGGATGTGGCGCCACAAAGTACCGTGACATTCCATGTTAAGGCGTTGATTCGTACGACGGCGATTGGCGATATCAGTAACACGGCAACGATCACTTACAACGGCACACCGCAAGACTCAACGGTAGTCATGACACCGAAAGACTCTGAGTTTGTTGCGACGAAAACTAACGTACAAACCGAGTATGAGCCGGGTGGTGAGCTGGAATTCTTGATTACCATTGAAAACACCTCAAACAACTACATCAGTGACCTAAGTGTTGTTGATGATATGAGCACGATAGAGGTGGGCTATTACGATGGCACCACTGGGCCTGCCTTTGTTGCCGGAAGCACGTCTTTGGTTGTTGAATCAACCACGGTAGGTACGACGACTGAGCAAATAAGTCCGATTGAATACAGTGTGGATATTGCTCCGCACGGCACGGTTGTATTTCGCTCAAAAGGTACGGTAGTCGATACCGCGACTGGACGTATTATCAATACAGCGCAAGTCGACGGCGGCGATGTAGTTAGCCCTCCAGTTAACACTGTCGCGGCGGTTGTTCAAGCTGAGCTCTATACCGATGCGCCTTATTACGTACCGGGTGACCAAGTTGAGTATCACTTAGTAGTACAAAACATTGGTCGTGGCATTGCTAAAGATGTGGCGCTTTACACCCAGTTCTCTGAGTCAATGGGTGACTACATTGATGGCTCTCGCAGCAATGCTTTTGATGATTGGACACTAACAGCCTCATCGGAAGGGGCTGAAACGCAGCCGGGTACGTTTGATAACGATAAAGACCTCTTCACCTTGGTCGACATCGCGCCGGGCGGCAAGATTGACTACACCTTCACATTGACGGTCAACGAAGACATGTTGACCAACATCGATGTACTCGGCTACTACCTTGATTTAACCGGTAGCCCAACGGTGCGTGCTCGATCTAAAGGCATGTTGGCATCGGAAACCTCGATGCAGGCAGTAGCAGACCAAGTATCAGCTCTGGATCTACCTCCCGTGGGTGCAGATCTGATCGTCGAAAAGCGCTCAGACAAGCCTGAATACAACGAAGACGACGACAGTGTCACTTATTACTTAGCCGTGACCAACAATGGTTTAGGTAACGCTGCGAACGTGCGACTCACTGATGAGATCAGCGAACTGCAAAATAGCGTTGGCAACAAAGTCTTTACTGACTGGACTATTGAAGGCGTGGAAGTCGATGACACAGGTGCAGTGATTCAGCGTCATAGCTTCCCGTCGAGTAAAGATTTAGACACCACCGTTAACCTGAAGTCCCAAAAGCGAAATGCCTATGCGTTTGAAGTGGTGGGTACATTAGGCAAAGGTTTGGATGACGACATCACCAATACCTTTACGGCGACTGAATCTGACGGTACTGAAACCAGCGACAGCGTAACCACTCACATCAAGAAGATTCCGGACAACTCTGGGGAATTGGATCTGACCAAGTCGGCGCTGCAAGATACGGCGCAAGTCGGCGACGCGGTCGAGTACGAGATCATCGTTGAGAACAACAATGAATCTTACTTTAAGAACGTGACGGTAGAAGATAGCTACCCAGGTGGCTTGAAATACATAGTGGACACGTCAGAAATCGTGTTGAGCGGTATTGATGGTGAGTTTGGTACGGAAGACGATCAGGTTGTTTCTCAAGAGCCATCAGACACCGGCAAGCTTATGTTCACTTCGTTGAACTTTGATCCGGGCGAGAAGCTGCGTATTCGTTACTTATTGCGAGTATCGGTAGGAGCAACCTTTGGTGACTACATCAACACCGCAGTCGCGAAAGTGGATGGCTCGGCAGTTTCTAATGAAGACACCGCCAAAGTGACCGTAGAACCGGACAAGGTGTTCGATACCTCATCGATCATCGGTAAAGTCTTTGAAGATCACAACAAAGATGGATTCCAAGCGGATGCCACTGCGTTTGATGTTGAGTTAACTGCGAACCTAGCAACGCAAGGCTACATCGCTGATTCGACACACATCATTCGTGATGGACAAGACGTTGCTGTCGAAGATAGCGCAATAACCAATGCTCTTGAGCAAGGTTTGGATCTTGGCGATCTTTGGGGTCACTCAGTGAACCGAACACTGCCAGAAACCAGCAAAGTGGTTATTCAATTTAAAACTCGCACACAGCAGAGCTTTGATTTCTATGTCACGACCGATGCGGGCTCTCGTATCGAGTTTGATGCAGAAGGTCAGATTCAGTTTAAGCATGAATCCGATAAGAAGAAGGGACTGAGCGCGGAAAACCTCAACGTAACCAGAAACCTGTATCGCGATGGCGAGGATTACCTGTGGGAAATCGTTATCGAGAACAAAGGTATTTACGAAGATGGTATTCCGGGCGTTAAGTTGATGACGGTTGAGGGAATCGTTATTTACACAGACCAGTACGGTCGTTACCACGTGCCCGACCAATGGGTACTCAATAAGAAAGGTAAGAACTTCCTCGTGAAGTTGGACACTGATTCGCTATCCACCTCAATGGAAGTGGTGAGCGAAAACCCGAAAGTGTTGCGAATTACCCCGAACAAGCTCACCAAGTTCAACTTTAGCGTTCATCGCAAAGACCAAGAAAGTGAACAGAAGTAAGCCATTGGAACCGTATCTGGAAATTGTATGAAAGTATTTAGTAAGTCTCGTTTAGCAACGTGTGTGTTAGCTGCCATCCCAGTGATGGCGGTAGCGAAAGACACAGGTAAGCTTGAAAAGCTCGGTTCTGAGACGACAGGCATTGAAATCACTAAGCCGAACCAAGACCAAGACAGCTCGCGTATTTACCTTGAACAAGGCGCTATTTGGGCAAGCCGGGACATTACTCGCTTTGACCCAGTACTAGATGTCAGTGTCAGCGATGAATTAGAAGTCGAACAAGGCACACTGCGTGACAGCGTTGGTTTCACCATCACCACTAACTATGGTTACTACATTAAAAAGTACCAACTGGAAGTGTACCGTGTTGGTGACTTTGGTTTGTCTGAGCCAATCGCTGTGCTTGATGGCGATAAACTGGCAAACGATTCTGACATCAATTGGGATGGTCAAACCGATGTTGACTACCAGTTTGAGGTCGGTGAACAGTTGATGTTCCGCCTAAAAGCGTGGGACAAAGATGGCAACATGGATGTGACCACGGTTGGTGTGACGGATTTGGTGAAGCCTGACTCTGAAGTCGATATCGATCGCAACGATAACGACGATGAAGAGAGCAAAGACAAAAGTTACGGACAAGCTAAGCTGATGCGCCACAACATTCCGACCAATGCTGGCTTAGCCAAGTTCATTGGTACTGGTTTGAAAGGCGTCGATAAAGTCATCATCGGTGAAGATGAATTTGACGTTGAAGACGGCAACTTATACGCAGAGCAGTACTTACCAACAGACTCCTACATTTTTCCAACCAAGGTTGTGTTTGATAACGGTGATGAACGCCGCTACAAGCTTTACGTTCGTATCCCAGACATGTACTACGCACAAACGGGTTTGGCTGATCTTTATGTTGGTAAGAACAATGTGTCTGGCAACAGCGATGCATTGAGTGTCGATGACCAGTATCAAGATGACATCTATAACCAAGGTCGTTTGGCGTACTTTGGTCAGGGTAAATTTGGCGACAAACTTCGCGTGACCACTCACTTCGATACCCGAGAAAGTGAGATAAAAGACATGTTCAAACATCCGTTCGCATCAGACGATTCGGATGTGTTCGATATTCTCGAAGACGATGATGAGCTGTATTACGGCAATTATGGTGACAGCTCAAACATCGAAAAAGTAGTTAACACCAAGGGTAAGGTTTACCTCAACGTAGAATACGATAAATCGCAGTATCTATGGGGTAACTACAACACAGGGTTAACCGGTACTGAGAACAACGATTACAACCGTAGCCTTTATGGTTTTAAGGCAGATTACCGTACTCGCGATACCACACAATATGGTGAAGACCGTTTGAACGTGGTTGGTTTTACGGCAGAAGCTGACTCTTTGTATGCACATGATGAGTTCTTAGGTACGGGCGGTTCTCTGTATTTCCTTCGTCACGGCGAAGCGGTACCGGGAAGTGACAAAGTTTACGTAAAAGTAAAAGATGAATCTGGCCTAGTACAAAATGAAATCCCACTTGAGCCGGGTGTCGACTATGACTTTGACCCATACCAAGGTCGAATCATTCTGACCAAGCCACTCGACAATATTTTGTCTGACAGTTTCGGCAGCGTGATTGAAAACGGCGATGATTACGAAAACTTTCTGGTTGTCGACTATGAGTATGTCCCACAAGGTTCAGATTCGTTAGACGCGATGTCTTACGGTGGTCGTGCCAAAGGCTGGATCAACGATTACGTTGGTGTGGGTGTGACGTATGCGACTCAAGAAAAAGATAACCAAGACTACGAGTCTTACGGCACTGACTTAACGTTGCGTGCGACGGAAGGCACTTACATCAAGGCCGAGTTTGCCCACAGTGAAGGTACTCAAACCGAATCTAACTTTGTCTCTATCGATGGTGGTTTAACCTTTACGCCGATTGGTGACACGTTAGAAGACCGTGAAGGTGACAGCATTCAAATCACGGCAGTGACAAGCCTCTATGACCTTGCTCCAACCATCTTTGGCGCAGTAGGTAATGATCTGAAGCTTTGGTATCGAGACAAAGACGCAGGGTATAGCTACGCGAGCAGCAGCGACGACTTAGAGCAAGAAGCCTATGGTGCAGAACTTCGTTTGCAAGCGACCGACCGTTTGGCGGTGCTGTCTCGTTTCTCTACCAATGAAGAGCGCGATGTCGACGGCAACTTAGAAGCGGATACTGAAACCATTGAGGTCGAGACTCAAGTTAAAATCACTGAGCACATCAAGGTGTCTGCGGCGGGGCAACAAACCGAAGAGCTGAACCAAAACGATGAGCAAAGCGATGCGACCTTAGCCGGTGTGCGTTTGGAATACATGTGGGACAGCGACAACAGCGTCTACATCAAAGGACAAACCACAGTCTCTCAATCGGATGACTACGACGAGAACGATAGCGCATCGATTGGTGCGGAATTCCAAGTACTGGAAGACTTGTCGTTGGGCGGTGAATATACCGATGGCGACCGCGGCCAAGTTGCTGAAGCAACGGTGACTTATGATGTGTCGGATGACCACTCCACGTACGTGACTTACGTTGATGATAACTATGAAGGTGAAAACAACGTGATTGTCGGTCAGCGTGCAGACCTCACAAGTAGTGTCGATTTCTACCAAGAGAACCAGTTCGTTGATGAAAACGATGGTCACGGCCGTATCGATTCGTATGGCTTTGGTTACGACGTGACGGAAGATGTCGAGATGGGCATCGGTTATCAGCTTGGTGAAATTGAAGATGACGAGAACATCACCACAGAGCGTGAATCCATCAGCTTCAATGTATCTATTGACCTAGACGACATCACCCTAAGCCACAAATTCGAATACCGAGTGGACAAGAGTGAAGACGACCCAGAGATAGCACAACGTGAGCTGCAACAAATCGTGACGACCAACCGTTACACGCACCACTTAACGGAAGAATACACGCTGTTTGGTAAATACAACTACTCAATCACAGAGAGCGAAACCACTGGCGAAACCATGGCGCAATTTACCGAGGCAACGGGTGGGCTAGCGTATCGTCCGATCTACAACGATCGACTCAACTTACTGAGCCGCTACACCTACATTGCAGATTTCGATCAACTGGATCGCGATGTGGATTATCAAGATGAAACCAGCCAGATCATTGAAGTTGAAGCGATCTATTCGATCGACCAACATTGGGACGTTGGCACTAAGTACGCGCACAAAGACAAAGAGCAAGCCTTCGAGCGAGCGTCTGGTGCGAATGAGATGGTTAAGAGCGACATCGACCTGTACGGACTGAGTGCCTCTTATCGCGTGATGAAAGAGTGGGATGTGACGGGTGAATATCACTGGAAAACAGACACACTCAATGATGAGTTAGAGCACGGCGCGTTGGTCTCCGTGAACAAGCACATTGGTGAGAACCTAAAAATGGGCATCGGTTATAACTTCTCTGCGTTTGATAGTGATTTAACCAACGATGATGATTATGACGCTTCAGGCGTGTTCATTAACTTAGTCGGTAAGATTTAAGCCAGCCCAAAGAGGGTGAAAGTAGAGACTTAAAAATTGAAAACAAAAAGTAAGTTGAAAACGAAAAGTAAGATGAAAATAACAATTGGCCTAGTCAGCGGCGTAATGAGCGCTTTGCTTCTTGCTGGCTGTGCAACCGACACCTACGTGAGCCAGGAAAATCGAGATAAGTTTGCTGGCTTAGATGTGTCTAAGTTTTTGATTAGCGAATGTTTAGCGCCGGAACGTGAAGTGCATATCGCGATTGCAGAGCACTTTGCTTTTGATAAATACAAACTGCGCGATCTCGACAAGATCAACCTAGATACCTTTGTCGAAGAGATCAGAGGCCTAAAAGGGCGCATCACGATCGTTGGACACACTGATTACAAAGGCTCGTTGGAATATAATCAGCGCCTTTCACAACGCCGCGCTAAATCAGTCGCAGACTATTTGAAAGCGCACCTCGACCCAACCAATTACGACTGGGAAGTGAAGCACCTTGGTGAGACTCAACCTCTGTTGTTAGGTAAAACCGATAAAGACCGAGCGGAGAACCGCCGTGCGTTTATCGTGTTTGAAGAAGCGCAGAAGTACGAAGAGATGCCTTTCTGTGAACCACCAAAGCCTGAGCGTAAGGTGTACATGGCAATGACGCCGCACTTTGATTTTGATAAATCAGTGCTTAAGCCAGAAGACTTAACTCAGTTGGATGATTTCACAGCGCAGTTAAGTGGTTTGCAAGGCAGCATCATGGTCGCAGGACATACCGACCAAGCGGGTTCGGTTTCTTACAATGAGAAGTTGGCAGAGCGCCGCGCAGAAACAGTGGTTGAATACCTTAAAACTAAACTCGACCCTAAGCAGTTCATTTGGGAAGTAAAATCGTTCGGTAAATTGCAGCCAGCAATTAATGAACGTTCAGATAAAGCCGATGCACTCAACCGTCGAGCGTTTATCGTGTTTAAAGAGTCGGATATTACTGCCGAGCAACAAATGCTTTCCGGCAGTCAGCAGCAGGCGCTTTCTGACAGTGAGAGCAAGCTTTGAGTATAGAGAGTAAGCCGGAAGCTCCAGCTGACAACTAATAAGCTGGTGTTAGATTTAGACTTAGCTGCAAAAAAGCCCCATACATTGGGGCTTTTTTTGTGCGATTTTTTGAAGTGTTCAATCTATCTTGGGGTAGCTGCCTTGGATCCTGGCTAATTGAGTCTGTACCTTTTTAAACTGCAGCTCTTCATCGAATGACATGACGACCTTGTGTTCTCCCTGAGCCTTTAACCGAACGTCAAAAAGCCGATTGTTGGCATTGATGAAGTCACGTTTTAACTCCGGGGATAAGTGGTCGTCTACATGTAAGTACTTTGACTCCAAAATGAGAAAATAGAGCGTGTTTTGCGTGAAGCCAACTAACCCCGAGCTCTTTCTCGTTGTGCCGTCAGACAGAATATTCACAAAGGTAAACACACCATTATTGATATAGACATGCAACGAACGTTCGGGACCACTTAAAGAGCTCTCGAGTGTGAATTCATAGCCGACGAGTTTGATCCAAGGGCTTATCAAGAGCAAAATCGCCAGTAGCAACGATACCTTCCATAATGAAACTCTACCAGAAGCCCAAATCGCCCCTAAATTGAATGTTTTCGATTTTTTCATGTTCCAACCGTTTTCGCATATAAATTGTATTTTTATCAGAGCTTAGCTGTGCGACATTGATTTTAGATAAGTGCTGAATCGCATCGAGTTTTAATACCTCCCTGTCATCAATGTTGGGATTAAGAAATTCGTAGTCTTTGTCTAACGAGAGCATGAATACCGTGTCATTGAGCACGGCATAAACGCCATATCCTTTTTTTACTACCTCGTGTGGCAGAAACTGAACCGATGAATAAAGACCGTGGAAAAATTGCATGTGGGTTTCGGCATGTCGCTTAGTTTGCCCAGAGTAAATAGAGAACTCTCCGCCAGTCGCATTGATATAAGGAATAGCCAAAATGGCGAAGATAATAAGTAGTGGTCGTTTGAGCTTCATGAAAACCTCAGTTGAAAATAGAGTGATAGAGAGTAAAAGCGTAAGTCCAGATACATACCGTCAGTATCAGATCTTCCCAACGAAGCCGTTGATGCTTGCGAGTGCAACTAGAAATGCCTGGATTAATTCGTTTCCTCTTCGCTCTTTTTTCCACTGATAGAGGGCTTATAGGGTCAGTACCTGAGGCTTTGAGTCGTTTATAACTCGCACTCCGTTTGATGCTGGGCAGTTCGCCTTCTCCAACCAACTGAATGGAAGTCGGAATTAACAGCTTGTAGCCATGTGACGGCACTACGCGTATTTCTGAGTCGTCAATGATGGCCTTAAGTTTTTTCCTCAGGTGCATGATGCAGACATTCAACGAATTTGGGCCAACCACACGATCTGGCCAACCCGCCTTTTTCAGGTCTTGACGACTACAAGGCTTATAACTGTTGTCATAGAGAACATGCAGAACATTAAACTCGATGGTACTCAGAGAGACGGAGTGCAACAGAGTGAGTGGTTCTCCGTCATAGAGTTCTAATGCATCTCGTTTTGAATTTAGATACAACAACATGGCTTAATTACAGTGCTCGCTGGGAAGAAACACGATATCGCCAGCATGAATCAAGTCGATATCTTTGAGATCTGTAAAGCTACGATTGTGCTTTTTCAGTTCTTCAAAACTAATGTGGTGATTGTGAGCAATCTTAATCAGCCAATCGTCCTTCTTAACGATATAGCGAACAGTCTCGCAGGCTTGAGGCTCTACTTCAGCGACAACCTTAGGTTCATACACCGTCACTTCTGACGTTGAAGAGACAGAAATGTCGTCGTACACAATCGGTTCAGGGACGGATTCATTTTGTGTCGGGAAGTGGTAGCGCATACCGACACTGAGAACTTGCATATCTTTTTCTGGGTCATCGCTGAAGATGAACTTATAGCCGAACTTCATGGTGAGATGCTCGTCGAATTCATACTCCAAACCGAGTTGGCTGATTGGAGACCATGTATTGCCCTCCAGTAATGAACCCGCGCCAGCGTATAGGTTGTAATGGCGTGACAGTGGGATCGTCCCGAGTAACGAAATATCGGTGCTGTTGAATCTCTGTTCCTCAACTTCCGAATAAGGGTAATCTGGTTCTTTCATGGTTTTGATGTGTCCGTAAAAGCCAGTGCTGGCTTCGACAGACCATGTTTTACTAAGGTCGTAACCCAATAGAATTTGACCACCAAATGCGGTATCAGATACCTCAGAGTTTGTTTTCCCTGCGTTAGTGACGTCTGCACCTATGTAAAACGGCGAAGTGTCGGCCAAGCATAGGTTAGGCAGCATTAAGGCTACTGCGATAACGTATTTCGTCGTTAAAGCGTCACCGAAAGAAAAAGTCGATAGTTTCATTAGTACAGCTCCTCAAACATCACGGTGAAGCTTCCTGAATAAGTACCGGTTTCAACGTCTGTCGAGGGAATATTCTGGTAGTTAACATTAAGATCGAAATTGATCACTGAGCTTGGTGACTGAATCACATAGCTGGTTTGATTATTGTCGAGTTGATTGACGCCATTTTTAACCCAATCTGTATCCTCACAGTTCGCTTCATTGCACTGGATAGAGTAGGGAATCGATGTCTTACCTGATGCTGATGTCAGCTCAAATTCATTGGTGAGTAGCGTCATCGATAAGCCCGTACTGAACTGGCCAAGCGCGGTGATGTTGAACGTGGTCTGCGCTGAGACAGTATGATTCGTTGTGTCATACACTGGGCTCAGGACACCATCGCCTACCACATCAATGCTTTCTAAGCTGTTTGGTGTGTAATCGATATTGACGGTAAAAACGTCAGGCAAAATTCGATAGGTTAGCGCTCCACCCGCAGAGCGGTAGTAGTATTTGATGTCAGCAGGGATCGTTGCCGTGTAGACACCTTTTGCCTGACCTTGAAGTGCATTCAATAGTGAGGCTGTGTCTATGTTGAAGGTTGGACGATAGAAATAAAACGGCGTGATGGATTGCGGATACTCCAATGAGAAATCCGCACTGCAGTTTTGTGTATCACTATCATGAAGCGTAACGATGTTTCCCGACAATTGAGATTGGCTGCATACCGGTGTCACGAACAGGTTATCCCCACGCGTGAAAGGGTTTGATGCCGTATTGTATTGCAGGCCATTGACCGCAATTGCCGCTTCCACACTCTGACCTGCATTACTGGTTAATGTCATGGTGTCTGGCTTGTCTGTAACAAATGCACTTGGCAAAAACTGACTCGTTGTCGTGAGGCCACTCGCGATAGACCAATCACTCAAGGTGTAGTTATTTCCACCGAGTGTGATGGCGTTTTCAAAGCGTATCTGTTGCCCCTCAATATTAATGTTGAGAGTGGCTGCATAATTTGGCATAGCCGCGAACAGTAGCGACCATAAAACGAGTCGTTTCATTATTTGCTCTCGCTCAGAGTTACATCTTGACGGTAACTTTCGTCGTGGTTAACAACAGTGATTTTCAGGTTCGAAGGGTCGATGTTTTCCGGCAGAGGGTAGTTACGCTCACGGCCAGCTAGAGACATGATGGTGACTTCACAATCTTCTGTTACTTCATCTGTGCATTGATCGACATAGGCACGTACAAAGCTGTTACCTGTGTTGTTGATGTGCAGTTGGCCTTGATCTAAAGAAATCGAGTAATCAATATCTTGAGCTTGTGCTGGGATAACAAATAAAGGACGGTAGCCAAAGTTAATCGTCACGGCTGAATCCAACTTGCCTTCAGGGTCGTATGGAGAAGGTTCAAAGCTGACGAGGTAGTACTGGTCTTCAGTGAAGTCACATTTGTTACCACACAAAGAGCGCACGCCAATTTGCTTTTGACGGTGCGGTTCTAGAATGGTTTTGTTATGAGTCAGCGTGACGTGCCAATCTTCAAAGTTGTTTTCTGAGTAAGGAACACGCGTGATCTCGCCATCTTCAACCACTAATTGAGTAATGTTGGATTGGATGAATTCCGTGATCTTGTTGCTGTTAGTTAAAGTGAATACACCGTTTCCGTATTCGTCTCCAACCAATAACATGGTATCGACGTTCATCGCGTTAACAGAGGTTGCAAGAGCAGCAGTCAGTAAAATAGGAAGCTTTTTCATAATCAGTTACCTTCAGGTCGGTTAAGTACAAAGTTGTGCTCTCGTAGCGATTCCGAATTGGCGTAGCGAGCAACATTTTCTATGTGTTGACGTTGTTGATGACTGAGTTGAAGATCCTTATTTACAGTCAGGTAAACAAAAGAAGTACGACCTAAACGAGTGGTAATAAACTCCATCCCGTTGTCAGTCAGTGCATGCAATTGTTCGTTCAGTGTGTTGATGTCATCGAATTCTCCGATGTACATCACGTTAATTTCTTCGTTGTTACTCACCAACATCATTGATTCCATTGGATTCAAGTTTGGTTGGCAGAAGTTAGTACCAAAATTCAGCTGTTTCGCATCATCGACAGACGGTAAGTAGCACTGCTGGCCATTACTGGTTAGTGCGAACTGTTGACCTTCTTGTACGTCCACTTTGTGAATGCCAGACGTAATGCTTGATACGTTCAAACAAGCCGGGCCTTCACATTCAATGTCGTGTACATCATTGCCGAAAATATCTTTGAATTTGCTGACAAAACTGATCACACGGCTCACGTTTGAATTCAATTCGATGACTGAACCAGGGTGCGTGTATCCTGTCACCGATTGCTGGCCTGTGTTGTGCAAAGCGACGCTCTCGACATCAAGCTCGATGGTAGCGGCTTGGTAGTCATCTAACGTGATGACAGCTCGGTCGTCGTAGATGTATTGTTTGTTCATCACTTGGTCATCGGTTCTTACCACCACCAAGCCTTTGGTTTTGCGTTCATCGGCATCAAATCGAATGTTGTTTTGGGTATCGACAACCACATAAGCATCACTTTGTGCTGTAGTGAAACTCACGCTCTCGCCACCAATAATTTGGGTACTGCGTAATGTCGCGTTTAACGCTTTTTCGCCATTGTTCGCAGCGTACACAAAGCCATCAGCTTGGTAATGCTCATCCCGTTTGGCGGCATACGCTGTTACATTCGTCACCGCTGCGTTTGGCGAATTAACGTAGTAACTGTTGCTAGCCGTAAGTCGTAAATCTGTATCTTGGTCTTCGACTAAATCTTGTGTCTCTAAGCTGTTGGTATACTGGCTAAAGCCATTCTCTGTGACGGTGAAACCCGTGTTGCCAGTAAGCTTCGATGAAAGAGGTACCGACCAATTTAGAGAGATGGAGAGCTCACCATCATCCCAATTGGATGTCAGTTGCTCATTGTTAAAGGTGACGTTTAGGTCGAGAGTTGAATCGACAATAAACGGTGCACTTAAACCAGAAGACAGTGACCAGTTACTTAGCGAGCTGTTGTATAAATTACTTTGTTCAATGTAATTCACTGAGCTGTACCCACGCACCGTGTCACCAATGGTGTAGCTGGTGGAAATACCGAGCTGTTCTTTGTCACTGGCACCGTATAAGTATTCTGCAAATGGGTTTTGGTCTGGGTTGTTTAGGCGCTCATAGGTAAAGCCCAAGCTGCCAAGGTTCCAATAACCAGACAAATACCAAGCTTCACTATCGATGTTCGAAAGGAACATTTCATAGCGGCTATCGAATGGTAGGTAGCCTTTAAAACCCAATTGGCCCATCGCATGTTCGTTGGTCAAAGTGCTACCAATCGCGACCGTTTGAGTGTTCGACCATTTATAAGCCAACCCACCTTGAAGAAATGCCACGCCTTCGAATTCATTCGTTGAAGACATGCCTGATGGTTGGTCTTCGTCACTTTGATAAGTGTCGTTGTCTTGAAATTGGCCCGCGGCGATCGAGTAATCGAATTCACCAGTATTCAATGTGTCTGTATTCGCGTTATAAATTCGTACCGATTCAGAAGAGACCACTTGAGTACCCACGGAGATCTCAACGGTTACGTCATAAACGCCATTTGGTAGCTCTGAGTAGCTGATGCTGCCTTGGCCTTCTTGTACAGACTGTTGCACGATGATTTGCTCATCGCGGAATATCTTGAGTACGCCTTGTGTTTGCGCATAGAAGTACAGCGATTGGTCTTCGTTTTTAGCGGTACGGCTTAGGTTCTTGCTCGAAGACAAATTCAGGTTTACGTCATGATATTGCGTGCTGTTGAGCAAGAAAGAGGTGCTGTTTAGCGCCAAGCGATCTTGGTGGTAGCCAGCCGTTAAACGCAGGTTTTGGTACTCTAAGTTGTAGTAACCGTAATTCAGTTCAGACGCATCTTCTTGGTTGCTCAGATAGGTATCGACATGAACCGAGCCATAAGGCAGCCCCAAGATGAATTGATCGCTTAAATTCACATTCAAGTTATTAGTAAAATCGCTTGATGTGTACAAGCTTGCGTTGTTAATCAAGCCTGGGTTTGCGTTGTAAGTCGACGCATAATGCTTCTTGAGTGCTTTAGGTTTGCTTTCCTCAAGCAGTTCTTTATTCACATAGAGGTACAGCTTGTTCGAGTGATAGTCATAAAATGTGTCGTAGCTTTTCGGTGTAAGGCTACATAAGTTCAGGTCACCTTGGCAGTCGACAGTATTCGACTGACCGCGAGTAAACCCAGCGACAATCTGCTTTGCTGTACGCTCATTTAATCCTGATGACATCAGTTCACTTGCAACGGCAGTTGCATCTTCAGGGTTGCTGAATTGCACTGAATCGTAAGTTACAGACATAGGAATCGTCATGTAACGACCATCAATGTTTTTTATCTCGACATCGCGCTCTTGTTGCGAATAAAAATCTTCAAATCCCGCTGGGATTAAAGTGTTTCCATTAGCAAAAACCAGTTGTGACAAGGTCAACGAACCTAAGATCGTTGTTGTAATAAACGTGCTATTTTTCACAGTGAAAGCTCCGCTAAAACAGATAACTGGCCTTGGCACAGGTTTGAGCCTGTCGGTAAAGCCCCAAAGGATAAGATGACGTCGTATTCGCCACCCTTTAGGTCGTCTGATGTGGTATTGAAATCCATCAGAACTGGGTTCGATGACGTTAAGGGTTGATCCGCGACAGTGACATCGACAAGATCAGCAGGCGTCGGTAATGCTTGCTGATCAATGTTGAAACACTGCGCAGTATTGCCCGTCATGAACAGCTGGAAGCGAGTCGATTGGTCTGAACTTGGAATATCGGTTTCAACCAATAACTGGGTTGTTGCATCACGGAAAGAGTCGCTTTTTGGATCGACCGTTAGTGTCAATGAAGAAGGGGAAAACGCGACCTTTGTGATCTGATAAGAGAAAAAGTTCTTCTTATCGATATCACTCGTTAATTGGAACGTATGAGTTTCTGCATTGGCATAAAGGCTCATAGCGCCTGCAGTCAACAGAGCGAGAAGTGGACGAGTTGCGTAATTCACAGTTTTCCCCAAACGACTTAAAGCTGTTCTACGTAGCTGGCAGCCATTTGCACTGAGACAGTAGCATTGCCTTGTACTGGAATATCAGTAATCTCAATGTCATTCTTCACGGCGAGCTTGACATATGAAATGTCAATCACGGTAGGCGTTGCTTTCTGAAGTTCCAAACCATCGTCGTAAACTTTGATGTCAGCTTGGTCGGAGACTTGACCGTCGAGCAAAAGCTGAGATGTTACGTAAGTCCAGGTAGCTCCAGGTTGTCGGTCACCAACTGTTGCGGTGTCTGGGTTAAATTGACGAGATTCGAGTACCACTTCCGACGATGAGAATGTACCTTTTGAATCAACGTATAATTTGCCTGTTTCAATGTCTCCACCGCCCAAACCAGTGATGATTAGATTAGAACTTGGAATCGATGAACCAATGTCACCAGACCAAAGTACATTAGCGATAGCCGCATCATCTGCCGCGTATATCGAACCAGAAGTCATAGCGAATGCTGTTGCACCCATCACGAAAAAGTTATTAAGTTTCATCTTTGTCACCTATTGTTTATAAATGTATGTATAAAAATAAAAGGTGCATTGGAATCGAGATTACATGCACACTTTCGAGGTGACTGATTTGACTTCAATGGCGTATGAATTGGAAATAAAAGCCCGTTAATAGTGCTTTATACGCAGTTAATAACGTTTAATTTTTTAGGTTTATCACGGTTAACTGACTGATAAATCGTGTTTTATGTTTTTTTAGGCTACTTTTAGTAGGTGGCAGTAATACAGGGAAAAGAATGTTTAAAAGACTTTCTATAGATACAGTAAGAAGAACCATCACTTTGATAGACAGTGACTCTGGGCAAGAGAATCAGCCCTTAGAACTGAATCGAAGTGAATACAACTTGCTGTTGGCTTTCTGTGAATCACACGGAGAAGTGATTGATAAGCAGGCGTTGATAGAAAAAGGATGGCCAGGAAGAGTGGTTGGTGATAACTCTTTGGCCGTCGCTATCATGAAGTTGAGAAAAAAGTTAGACAGTTTAGAGCTTGGGTTTGAAGTGAATAATTTGCCCGGAGAGGGGTATGTGTTCATCAATGCGATGAACATTGAAATTGTTCATGATGAATCTGCAGCAAATAATGAAGCGATCATTGAGTCTCACGAATCAGATCTCGAAAAAGAGACAATTCAAGAAGTCGTTTCTCAGGCCGCTGATGACAATGTAGAAACTCCGATGACGACTCAAGATTCGACCGCGTCTTCTGCCTCTAACGTGTTTCAACGTTGGAGCAAAAAGCCCGTTGTTTGGGAAATCACCATTGCACTCTTTATTGGCCTAATCATGTTCTACTTCGTTTATCGCGAAGCCTTCGAGTGCTTTGAGTGTTTCGGCGGAGGTGCTGGTGGTTAGCCTTAAGTCTCTGAGCCTACGGATTGGGCTTTTTATTGTGGTGCTGTTTTTGGTGCCGTGGTTTTTGTCTTTAGGTACTTACTTTTCTGGCTATGCTCACTTTGAAGACGATGAGCACGACATTATTTTGAACGCAAAATCTGGCCTTTATAAGACTATCCACAGTTATGAAGGGCAGGTGTATCGAGTGCATCGAGGGATTTATGCATCTTTGGGTGACTCATTGTATTTCTTTTCCTTAGATGGTGATTATGAAGCGAACCTTGATCCCGAATTTGCAGCCAAGGTTGTCGCGAGCGACTTGGAAAATTATTTTAGAGGTTTAACCCACGTGCGCATCGCTGAGCAAAATGGCAAAGTTATTGGGTTATTGCAGAAAGACGATATTAAGAAGAAGTTCGACCAAGTCGTAATTCAAGGACGGTTAAAAGTATGGGATTAACGAGAAAAACTCAGGTTCTATCCATCATTGCCTTACTTGTATTGCCACTACTTGTACCTTGGGCAAATGCCATGTTTAGCGACTTCAAAATAACCAGTCATTTTGACGATCGTGATGTGACCATCATTGGCTCTCATGGTCGTTTCAAAGCTCAAGCCGCTTATCACGATGGTACTCATGCTGTCGGCACGGGCTATTATGGCACTTTATTTGATACGATTTACTTACTGACAGTACGCAGTGATAAAGTCGTGGAAGGCAATCCTAATAATCTCAACGCGTTTCTTCGTTCCCACCAAACATTGCTGGTTTTTAAGATTAAGCAAGACGAGCACGGGCAATACGTTGTAAGAAGGCTTGAGGAGGACCCAAGGTTAGGAATGCACGAAAACAAAATTGAGGCCGCTGGATACTTTGGGCCAATTTCATCTATACCAACTCCAGCACCGTTATAGATTGTTGTTTATATTTATCGGATTATCTTGAGCGTTAGTATGAAACAAAAAGGCTAGATTCACATCTAGCCTTTTTTGTATCTGAGCTTAGCAACAGAGGATGTTCGCCCTTCAACTCGCTGGCGATTTGGTTTGGAATACAGATTATTGAGATGGCAAATTCTGTTTCAGCTCTAGAAGCATTTGATACGCACTTTCTCCAGACATCTCATAAGGATTGAATTGATCAGATGTCGAAAACTGTAAGTTCACTAATTCGGTCAGGCTTGATTGCGGAATATCGCCCATCGACCAATCTCCAAACTTCCGGCAATCTATCTCTTTGAAATACAAGATCATGACTTTCTCGTGCCGTTTATCATTGAGAATATGATTGTAGGTATGGTTAACCGCAGTTCTAGAACCTTCGATACATTGTAGGAAATACTTATCGTTGTGACTAAGAAGGCCAGTTAAGTAGCTCTGCTTATTACGATCGTGTGAGATCTTGAGAATTTCATCTAAAGCCTTCGAGTCGCAGCTTTCACAGAGCGTACTGACATAAATTAACCGAGTTAGGCGCATAGGCATCACTTCGAATTTTGTTCAAAAGGTATTAATAAATATAAGCCAAGCTCATGGAATTGCTAATTATTGGTAGAATTATCACTAATGAGGTTTTTGGGAAAGGATAACAATCAGCATTCGTTAGAAAAGAATAACTGGGAAGCGGTATTGAAATGATAGGAGAGTCTATAGCTTGATCGTTTCTGAGGTAGGAGTCATGAGCAGGCAACTTTCGTTATTTTGCTCGTGTATGTTGTCTTAAATAACCATACTTTCGATTAACTATCGTTACCTGCATGTAATCTAGCGCTAGCTTTTAATATCGCTACTTGTTTAAAACCGAAATCGATTCAACGTTTGAAGATGCGTCAAATCTGACATTGACCATCACGCTTTCACGCTCAAAAGTGACATCATCAAAATCTGTTGCTGCGATCTTAAATCCATTCTTTGCGAATAGGCTCGTCACCATTGTTCGTTGTTTCTGCTCCATAGCGTATGTCAGTAGCTCGTCCATCGTCATCTCCATTAGGCAACAGTGTGTATAAAGTAACCATACAGACTCCACGTTATGAGATCAATTGCTTAATTGATAGCCCCTGTTGATGTCATGCAATGAATGATTTGATCATTCAGCTTGCTAATAGGCGGGTGGCTCAACTATGGCAGAGGTTATGGGTAATGGTAGTGTTATGTGACAAGGCTTCAAGCTCTGGAGTAGAAGCTGTTTTTTACCAAAATGGGATAGAAATAAGTGCTTACAAAACGGCTCAACGCTGTTTGTTGTTTTGGCCAACTTCTCCCATGGAGCCAATACAACAACTCAATAGAAGAATAGAGTTTTAGGAGGAGCTAATATCCAAGATACGTATATATCTATTGGGATTGTAAATGTCAGGTTGGTATTGTCATAAGTGTTATTAATTCCATAAGCTTGATTTTAACATTTGTTTGATTTATAAATTCCTCATTCATCAATAACCTCATGATTATATTAGTTTTTACTAACCTTTAAATAACATGGAGAAAAGGCGATGAATAAGAACCAAACACGCAGTAGGTTAGCGAATTTAATTAGATTTCGTAAGCCTTATAAGGCAACGGATTTTCTTGTCAGCTCTAGTGAACTGCGAGTTAAGAAAGATGTGTATAGCTTGCGTAAGATTAAGCAGTTAGAAATTCGTCAATTGGGCATTAAAGAAAACGCAATCAATATCGTTTCATTGGCTTTGGTACTCTCTGCTGCGACTTGGGCGTTTGTACCTCAGTTTGGCTTGCCAATGCTTGCACTGACTTTTATTTTGGCTTTTGTTTCATGGCGAAAATACGAGTTGCGTGCAGAGTTTAAAGGGGCAGACGAAACCGGCGATCATTGGGTTTCTGTGGCTCGTGGTTGCACTCGAGAAGAGTTCAAAGTGTTGAAAAATGTCGAATTGGCATTACGCGACCAAGTTTCTTAGTAAGCAGGGTATAGCAATACGCTAGGTTCAATAATAAACAAGGCTCGTCATCAATTGGCGAGCTTTTTATTTTCAGAAAAACATCGATAGAACAGGTTACTTTTAGAGACCACTCTTATATGTGTAATAGTGATTTTTATGAATCTTGAGTCACGGCATTGATGATGCTCTTTATGGCTTTGAGTATCGGGAGAGGATGGAAATGAATACACGAGTCAGTCTGAGTTCTTTTAAAAGGCTCATCCAGTTAGTTGGCTATGTTTTGATTATAGTGTTGAGCAATAGCCGATTCTCGAATGCTCAAAGCGTAGAGCTTCCTACTTGTGCGCAGAGTGAGGTTTTGAATACAGAAATCCACCTTTATGTTGATGAATCTGTGTTAGTCGAATATTCCAAAGAATTTATAACCTCTAAGATAGCGACATGGGAAAGCTATTCGAATCTGGTGTTGAAGAACTCCTGCATTCCTATGACGAGAAAAGTAACCAAGGTGACTTATAACTCGGTAATCGATAGCCTCTGGTTTCAAGACTTGAGCGCAGCAGAGAGGTTATTAAAACTATCGATGGAAGAACCGATTCCTGAAACAACAGAGGAAGGTGTTCCCATTTTTAAAGGGATAGTATTTTCTAACTATAATTCTAGTTTCGAGTCTGATTATTGTGGTATCTCATCTCCAGTATCCTATTTTTTCTCTTTGGCTATAAATTGCCCAGACTCGACAATGGAACATGAAATTGGTCATTTAAGTGGTGCTAATCACGACTACAAAACGTTATTGAAAGACTCTGGTAGCATCGAAAGTTACATTTCTGGATCGTACCCAAGAGTTCCTCAATATTCCTTTGGCGCAATTTGTGCTGATAGAGGAACAGTGATGTCTTATGAGCGAGATGTTATACCTGCTTATTCCAACCCGGACATCAGAGTGGATGGCATAAAGTGCGGGGATAGCAAACACCACAACAATGCGAGAGTGCTCAGAGAATTCGCACAAGCTTATCTAACCCCATGATTGTTTTGCGGCTAGATCGGTAGTCATTCGACTTAGTTACTTCATTCTTAATGACTGTTATGGTTGAGATCAATCCCTCTGTAATCAAGACTAAGATCTAAAGCAAGGAGAGCAAATGCAAGTAACTATCAGACCTGCAATACCAAGCGAACTAGAAGCCATTTACGCCTTGGTTACCTTAAATGATGAGTGGACGAAGTTTAATGGACCTTATTTCCAGTACTCTCATCCATCATTAGAAAAGTTTGAAGAACATTCGTTTCAACGGTTGCTTGATGGCGACGACATCCAGTTGGTAGTGGTCGATGGTGTGCCAGTTGGAACCGTGAGTTGCTACTGGGAATGCGAAGAGACACGTTGGCTCGAAGCGGGAGTGGTGATTTATAACTCTGATTATTGGGGGAAGGGGATCGCAGCACTGGCACTTCCGCTCTGGATTACTTACTTATTCGAAAACAAACAGATAGAGCGTGTAGGCTTGACTACTTGGTCAGGTAACCCGCGCATGATGTCTCTCGCTTTGAAGCTAGGTTTCCAGCAAGAAGCAAGGCTGAGAAAGGTCCGATATTACCAAGACAAGTATTATGACTCGGTGAAGTATGGGATGCTGCGTAGCGAGTGGCTGGAGAGAGGGTAGCGACAAGTATCTGTTTTTTTGCTTGATGATACCTTATCGATTCAGCGGTAACACCCTGATCTAAAAAGTGATAGTGAGCGTACTTCTACTCAGATTTTAAAGAATGAGTAGACAATGAAATTATCTAAAGAGAATGAATCAAGAATTATAGAAATGGCCTGGGAAGACAGAACCCCGTTTGAGGCGATTGAGTTGCAATTTGGTTTGAACGAATCAGAAGTGATTCGCTTCATGCGAAGCCATCTGAAGCTTGGCAGTTTTAAATTGTGGCGCACACGTGTTTCTGGTCGCTCTACCAAGCACGTAAAACTTCGCCGTTCAGAGGTATCGAGAGGGTATTGTCCTACTCAATATAAGCATCGCTAAATAAGGACTTATTTAGTCAGTAATTCCAATGAATACCTCAATATGGAAACGACAGGAAGAAAAGGAATGAGACAGTTTTTTACTTTAGTTTTGGTAACACTTTGCATTGGTGTTGGTTATGTTCAAGCCAATGATGTTCGTCTTAAGCAAGCTTATGAGCGTCACCAAAGCGATGTACAAGTTCGTGGCTCTGGTACAGTTTTTCGATTACTTTCAGATGATAATAAAGGTTCTAGACATCAGAAATTCATCTTACGTTTGGACAGTAAACAAACCGTGTTAGTCGCGCACAATATCGACTTGGCTCCTCGTATTCAAGATATAAGAAAAGGGGACCGAGTTGAATTCTATGGTGAATACGAGTGGAACAAGAAAGGTGGTGTCATTCACTGGACTCACAGAGACCCTAACAACCGTCACGTCCACGGTTGGTTAAAGCACAATGGGAACGTATATGAGTAAACACCTCCGAGACTTTCCCTTCATGGCTATGAAATAAAAAGGAATTCTGATGTTCAAACTGGAAACTGATAGGTTGGTGCTCCGAGATATGACGCTCGAGGATCAAAGCGCGTTTGTCGTTATGTCACAGGATGCAAAGTATCAGCGCTTCTATGATGAGACTGATTGTGAGCCTAGTAAGTACCAACAACTCACCCAATTGTTTGTTGAACAGGCTGAGGAAGATCCTCGTCAGTCCTATCAATTAGCTGTTGAAAGTAAAGAGTTAGGGAAGTTTATCGGAACCGTGTGTTTACGCCTTGAAGATAACCAGCAAGCTTCAATGGGCTGCGCTTTTGCGAGAGAAATTCAGGGGAAAGGGCTACCTATAGAAGCGGCTAAAGCTCTGGTTGAGTTTGGGTTTTCAGAGTTAGGGGTTCATCGTATTTATGCAGAAACCATTGGTGATAATCTAGCAGCTATAAGATTGTGTAAATCACTCGGGATGAGACAAGAAGCGTGTTTTAAAGAGCACAGGTTCTTCAAAAATAAGTGGTGGGATACAGTCGTATTCGCGATTCTTAGTACTGAATGGGAAAGGTGCTGAAATACCCAAGCGTACTTATCTAATTTATTAACCATTGATTCTTAACATGTGGCACTTCCTTAGTAATTTAAAAAATTACTAATACTTCGAACTTTAGGCTTTGTTGGCTAGTCACTTGTAACTTTATGGGGGTACTTCTTTAGTGGATATAGTGGAAACGGTTAATCGGCATCTTTCAGAAGTTGGCTATCCGAAAGCAAGCATCAAAACAGGTCAGGTTCGAACCATATCTGCTCAGACTTTTAAGGCTATTGAAGATAAAGACATCTCACACGTGTTGTCTTTGTGCACTCAATTATTAGAACAAAGAGACTGGGCACTAGGTGTTATCGCTTACGATTGGGCTTTTAGGGTAAGGAAACAATATTCAAAAGACACGTTCCCGATCTTTGAACGTTGGTTAAAAGAGTTCGTCACAGACTGGAACGATTGTGACGACTTTTGTACTCATGCTTTTGGGGATTTGTTGTCTCAGTATAATGATTTGTTCGATCTCACAATCAAATGGGTCGAGCATTCGAATTTTGCTGTACGTAGAGCCGCTGCTGTCATCTTAATTTATCCAATCAATCAGAATCGATACGCCGCGTTGGATCCGTTTCGCGTGGCGGATCTATTGCTTGAAGATAACCATGACTTAGTACAGAAAGGCTATGGTTGGATGCTTAAAGTGCTCAGTCAAAAAGAGCCTGAATTGGTTGTTCGTTATTTAAAGGCTAACTATGCAGTAATGCCAAGAGTGGCATTTCGCTACGCGATTGAAAAGTTGGATGATAAAACTAAGCGAGAGCTCATGTCACTTTGACCAATGGCATACCTGAAATCATTATCAGAATTCTGTGTGATTAATTATAACTATTCAAATAGGAACTCTAGGTGGAAGAGCAAACTAAAGGTCTCGACAAAGACGGGTTCATCGAAAATCTATATTCATCTAAGAATATCGCACCCGAATTCCAAGGTGTGGTGAATGCTGTTATTGACTCGCTGTTAAGTGGCCTTCCGAATCAAATTGATGGTATCTACCTATACGGAAGTGTGCCGAGAGGAACGGCGGTTGTTGGTCACTCGGATTTGGATGTTTCTATCGTACTCAATACGCCTATTGGTCAAAAAGAGAATCGACTATTTCAGCACCTTTCTGACACCATTCCTAAAACATATCCCCAAGTCAGTAAGCTTGATATCGACCCTGGCTCACTTTCAGAAGTTCTGCAGCCACAAGAAAAATTCCATTGGCAGTTTTGGCTCAAGCACTGTTGCTGTTGTGTTTGGGGTAATGATCTATCTATTGATTTTCCACGCCACAAACCTAGTCGTGAAATAGCCCTAGCGCTTAATGGTGACTTGTCTACTTTTCTTGAGCAAATGAGTCTGGCCTTTAAAACAATGACCGATGCGGATGTCGCTAAGGTTATTGGCAAGAAGTTAGTGCGGGCGGCGTACTACTTTGTCGCTGAGAAAGACGGCAGTTGGTACACCAACCTGAGCCAGTGTACTACAGTAGCCAAGCGTTATTATCCAGAACAAAGTGACGATATTGAATTAGCACATCAATACGCTCTCGGGCAATTAACCTCTAAAGTTAAAGCCTTGGAGTTGTATGAAAGACTAAGCAAGAACTTGTCGTGAGCGTTAGTGAGCCTGCAAATCGGTGGGGTAAATCATTGGCATATGCATGCCGCTTCGCATTTGTTTTATAAATCATAACTAGTTGAATGTATTAAAAACTGATGTGTTGTAGGGTCTGTGCTTTATTGCCAATAGAGACTAAGGAACAAGAATGTACGTCGATAAGTATTCAAATTTTTGGAGACGCTTCTTTGCTATCTGGATAGATTCAATCGTATTTATGCCTTTGGAGTGGATAGACGATTACGTGTTTTCTGGCGTGATAAATTCCGGTGGTGTGTTTGCTTGGGGAGTTGCGTATTCACTAATTGGGATCGCTTACTATGTGGGTATGCACGCCAAATACGGGCAAACGATCGGTAAGATGATCACGAGAGTAAAAGTGGTCGATGTATCTGAAAGTCGAAACCTAACTCTCAAACAATCTTGCATGAGAGATATTGTCCCAATCATGTTTATTCCTTTTCAAGTTTACTCTTATGCACAACTGTCGTTCTACGGCCAAACCTGGGAAAGTTTAGAACAAGGTCGAGCTTTTATTTTCGTTGGTTATGTGGCGATTGGCTGGGTTCTTTTAGAGTTCATTTCCATGTTGTTTAACCACAAACGCAGAGCGATTCACGATTTCATTGCGGGCTCTGTTGTCGTAAGGAAAGTCTAAATATCTAAATTATGGCTTAAGGAAAAATCTATGGATGTCCATGAGTGTGTCTCTTTTATCTTGCTGGACGAATCACATGTATTGCTGGAAAAGCGCAGCGATTCTAAGGACACTGATCCCGGCTTGGTCACTATACCTGGCGGACATATAGAGCAGGGTGAAAATCAAGTTCAGACATTGCTTAGAGAGCTAAATGAAGAGCTAAACGTTACTCCAACTGAATACACATTCTTATGTTCACTTTACCACCTAACAAAAGAGTTACAGTTGATTCATTACTTTGTGGTAACCCAATGGCAAGGTGAAATCACAGCACAAGAAGCAGACAGCATCGCGTGGCATCCATTGGATTCCGCGCCTGTTGGTATCATAGCTGATGGTGTTGCTTTGAAAGAATTGGAGCGAGTGGGGATGTTTCTCTAACACTGCCGTGATAAGAGGCTTTACGACGTTTTTGAGGGCTCAGAAACGGTGAAACCCCGATGTTGGTAGTAATCTTAGCTGTATGATATTGATTTATATGAATTTCATGTATTTATAGCTGGTGGTTAAGCTCTAATTGGCCTAAAAAACGGCTAAAAAGGCCAATGAAATAATCAAATTAAATCAATAGATTAGCAACTGGGGACTACTGTATTAGTCCACCCTAAAGTGGGCTTGAAATCGATTCGTTGAATCGTTTTACGCTTCGGGAATCCTTTTCGTTAATTGCTGCGCAAATAGAATGTCACTGAAAAAATCGTGCATAGTTTTTCTACCAGTAGATGAAAAATCTTAATTTTCATGTAGTGAGAAAGGTAAGGAGAACGACATGGCGACGCGTAAAATCAGACCTAGACAATTTATTGATGAGTTTTACCCTGATTCAGGGATATGCAATACCACCATCATAAACTGGATTAAACACGGCAAGCTTGAGGGTACTAGAACGCCAACGGGCCGATATTTAGTTTGTGTTGACGACGAGATAGGGAACCCTGCAGACAAGGTCAGTGAACTTCTGAGATTCTTGGAGTCATAAATGGTTGGTAGAGCTAGAAGCAAAGAAACGGCTCATTACCCTCCATTCTTGGTGAAAATGAGCCATAGGGGGCAATCTCGATTTCGGTTTATGACCGTAGATGGTGTGAAGAAGCTATTTCCTATCGGGACTGTAGAGCAAGAAGCGATACAAGCTGCGCATGTTTACAACTTGCAATATCGTCCTGAGCTAGGAAGCGCGTTTTCCCTTTCTGAGATGACCCCATTTCGCAAAGCTGTCTCTAAAGGCCGCAAGGATAAATTCAATCGGCCTTTAAAAGAGTGGCTTCCATTAGTGTTGTCTCGTGTAAAGAAAGAAGAACGGCTTTCCAAAGACGTTTATCGAAATTTAGAGAGGGACTGTTACCGCCTTGATGAGTTTATGGGGCGGTTGCCAACCAAATCTATCAAGTTACAGCACATCAATGAGTTCCTTTCGAAATACTATTCAGAGTTAAGTAATCGCCAGCTCAACAATAAGATCAGTAATCTAAAAAAGGTATTTTCCTACCTTGCCGATGAAAGTGCTATTGAGAGTAATTTTGTTCTCAATAAAAAACAGCGTCGATTGACCAGAGAAGATTACACCAAAGCTCGCCACGACCTAGATATCGAAAACTACCAAAAGGTCTACGATGCAGCGCCACTGTTTCTTAAGGTCGCAATGAGCCTAACTCTTGAGACGACTCATGCTGTGAGGGAGATCTATAGGCTTCGTTATCGTATATATAAACCACGGGAAGGCGTTTGTGGGATTCTTTGGAACCCTGACAAAGAGGTGGAGTATGTTGATGGGCATGCTGTGTATGGAATGCTATATGTTCACCGAGAAAAGGTGAAAAAGTCCGATGCTTCCACTGTCGCCATTCCTGTCACTCAGACGATTAAAGACATTGTCGATCTTTCTAAAACATCGAGATTGATTTGTCCTTATATCGTTCACCGTAAACCCAAGCAGCAGCAACGTGGCATTTCAAAAGAGACCGACCATCTTTACCAAGTGCATCACCACAATATAAGTAAAGAGTTCAGTAAGGTTCGAGACTCTTTAGGGCTTTATAGTCACCTAAAGAAATCGCTAAGGCCGACCTATCATGAAATTCGAGGGCTGGCTGCTCGAATGATTGAACAGCAAGGGCAGAGTGCTACCGAGCGAATGGCGCATGCGAACGCAAAAACAACAAAAATCTATACAGGCACAAGTGACATTATTTGGCACCAAGTACCACCTGTTGAGGTTATGCCGAAAAGTGGCCAGAAGTGATTTGTGTTAGTTGTTTAGTTTTGGAAGAATTCGGAATCCGAATTTGAATCCGCATCACTTTAAATTGCGTTGTAATTCGGATTCCGAATTATTAGATTAAGGAAATACGACTTGAGTTCCTTCACCACAAGAGAATGCAATTGAGTACGTGTTCTTTCTAATAATATGGATTTTAGACGTCTAATGATTGGGTGTGGTGATGTGACCGGTAGTGTTATGTTGATATTTATATTTCTACATAGCAAAATGAAATGCAATTAGTTTCATTTTGGACAGAGTGTGGATATCTTAGACAAACTATCAGTAATTAAAGAGCATTCGGAGTTACTTTCAATTCCCTTTCTTTTCATTGCATATTGTGATTACTTTCCTGCGTCTTCAAGCGAAGGGGGAAACATTGCTTGGCTCTATGATCTATCTCCAAGTCTCGGCATAGCTTCGAACTTAGTAGTAGCAGTCTTAGCCGCTACTTTGTTCTATAGCCTGATACTGTCGGGATCTAGTTATTTTACAGCGTACCACTCTATTCGTATGTTCCCGCTCTTAGGCTTTATCGCACTGGCCATGGCTCTTGCATCTCAGTTTGATATTCAAGATCTGGGCTGGATAAAGCCATCGTTATCTTTTGCTTTGGGCACCATGGGGTTTTCATTGTTATCTCAGGGGCTAGATACAACAAAATCGTCATAAGCGGTGAGTATAGCAAGTGCTTGATGTCAGCTCTCATCGTTTAGCTATTGATCAAAGCTTACTTTAAGCCTCAGTTGAGGTGCTAATCATTACTTTGTGTCGTGTAGGGTAAATAATTAAGAGTACAAAAAATGACAGACTTAATTTTCAAAATTGTTAGTTCGATGTATGGCTTTTATCCAATCAGAAAATATGCTCTGAAACGCATCGAAAATTACTTCCTTAACTATCATGTCAAAACTGTATTAGAAGAAGCTTCTGCTACTTTTGAAATAAGTGATTATCAGAAGGCGAGTGATTTATCTAAAAACTCACCATTTAGGGGAGTTATGAGTGAATTTGTAAGAGTTGGTGATTTTTGTCCTAATCCAAAAGACATCGCCGTGGCAATTAATGTATCTATGTATGCTTTCTGTAATGAAAAGACTACAAACATTGACAGTATTATTGATTTAGCTTTCCACATTTCTAATGAAATTAAAACTCGTTTACTATCTGACCCTCTATTAAAGTCGGTCTTAAATGATATTGATAAGGATATAGGCCAGATTCAAACACAAGGGAGTAGGAAAGAAATCGAAGAGTTGTTTACTAATAAAAAAGAGCTATTTCTTTCATATTATTCGACGTTCAATAAGCCTGAATTTGGGTACAGCATAAAGGTGTGGCATCAAAGCCAGGGCAACGATTATATTGACTGGAATGAAGAAGCTGCTTTGACTGTTAATCTAAACCCGATGAGAATACGAGAGGGTTTCTTCCTCTCTGGTTTTGACTACTTTTGCAATCAACGGCAAACACGACTGCAGTACGCGACTAAGTTGGGAGGTTATGAATACTTTGATAGTGAAGATGGCGGGAGTTTGATCTGGGCTCGTTAGACGTTGCTGCTATTCAAGGGTAAAGCTTATATTCGGCCGTTAGGGTTCTATGTATAGTATATTCAACGTACACAACTTACGCTTGGGGTTATATAGCTAAAAACTTTGAACTCTCCCGAAGTTTCCGAGGCAAGCTCAATTTAGTTTATAGGGCAACTTTATCATTTACTTCTGAACTAGTACTTTAGTTCTCATGTTGCATATGAGTGCGTTGGTATTTGTGTATATTGAGGTTTTAAATGGAATGGTTGATTGGCTTAGGTGTTTTTGTTCTTGTGGTATCTATTGTTGTTTCGGAGGTAAAATCACGTAAGAAGCGTGCAGAGTTAATAGATACTTTAAAAAGAGATGGCTTTTATGAAAACTATAGAATGTATGGGAATCCATATGTTGTGCTAGTGGATAAGTCTAACCAAATGTTTGCATTTGTAAGTGTAAATGAGAGTAGAAAAATTAGGTTCAATCAGATAATAAGTTGGCAACATACATATACGGAACAGAATAAAACGGTTAATGGTGTACACAGACATTCATTGGTTAACAATAAGCTAGAATTTACTGTTAATGACCCAGATGTGCCTTTAATTCAAGTCGCTGTAAATAACTATGAATTTGCTAAGCATTGGTCTGCTAGATTTTCAGCTCTTCTCCAAGTGTAGAGTGTCAAAGTTAACAATAGATCATGGCGTCAACAGTTAAGTTTTTACGTAGACTTTGCCGAATGATCTTCTGTTTAGTTTTAGAAGAATTCAGAATCCGAATTTGATAAAGGGTCGCAGTACTCTATTAACTTTAATTTGAATCTATGCACATTGTATTGACTAGAAAACGGTTAATGAATAAAGTTATATATAGGTTATGCGCGACCAATCAGCTTACGGATGAAGCGAAAGCAGCGCGAAGTGAATTATCACTTCATCGATTTTGTATCTTTATTACGGTTCGTGAGCCCGTAACTCTAATAGGATGCTTAATCATGTTTAAATACCCATCAGTGAGCCAATCTGAGGCCCATGCAAAGTACATTTCAAGAGCTTTAAAGATCAAGCTCAGTTTTGCAAGAGAAGCTGTCGCATTTATGTATGGCTGTGACAATTTTAAAGAGTTATGCAGTAGCTCTGATCTAGCGATGCTCGACAGTAATAACAAATTCTCGGCAATTCCATACAAGCGGGACTTAGAAACATTGGAGCTTTTGTTGCAACCTCACTTACCTGCTATTCGTGCTCACTTGAACCCCAATATCCATTTGGATTGTTCCGTATTGGCGTTAGTCGTAAACAAAAGACTAAATTGTATATCTCACGATGCTGTGAACCATCTCCTTTCGTTGGGAGGCTCTTTTGATTGGAGTGATGCTAAATCCGTCATCAATGAACTTGAATTTGTTGATGGTACTGTATCGACAGTACTGGCAAGTCGAATTGCCATGAATAGAGTCAAAAACAAAGTAAACCCATGGATAGAGTTTTCATCGTTCGGTATCAGAGCATATGGTTACTATAACTTCTCTGGTAAAACCGTCTGTATTGAGATGCGCGAACTCGATATTATGTTTAAGTATCCGAATAGATATAGAGATATTTCGAGCCGTAAATGGATTGGTGATTATGTCATTGGTTTTTTAGGAGTGCTTGCAAAGCAGTTTGAAACCTTAGGGTATACAGGGGAAATACAGCTTTCAAATGTTAACTTTCCAATAAACTTAGCAAATGAGATGAACACCCTAAGGGAGGAGATGAGAAGTGCTGATCTAATACGTGGAGTAAAAGTTCCACTTGATGTTTTGATAAATCAAAATGATCCAGAAAACATCTGGCTAAGAGAAAACCTAGTAAATGAAATAGGTTAAGGTTAATACCAATCTCATAAAGCTAAAATACTTCAGTCGAAATAGCTCTATTGTAGAGGCCGAATATGAATATATTCGGCCTTTTTTGCGCCTAGCTAAAAGGGTATCTAGTCCTGTCACTCCAAAATTTGGGGAGTGACAGGACGGGCAGCACTCACCAATAGGGGGCTACGAGCGATTTATCGGAATTGAAAAAGAATGATGGCGAGAATCTATGGCGCTGAGAGCGCCTCCAAAGTTGCGAGTAGAATGGGTTGAGACAATAATGGAAGAGAACTAAAAAGCAGCCGTTGCTGCAAAGACTACTAGACGAAGAAATCCTTTAATTACCAGCGCATTCTTATCTCAAATGCCCAACGGGCTTCTGGGAATTAGCAATTGCACATGGCTTACAGTCATTCAATTGTTCGGAATTTCTGAACCGCGCAGTAGTCTCGCTTCATTACCTACTGACTTGATTTAAGCAGTAGGCGTTCATTCGAAATGAACGGGAGCAATAACACTAATCTGAAATCGCATTGATACCTACTACTGTACCCATGAAATAAGAACCTTGAAATGACTGAGATAAGAGCCGCCAACGAAAGCGGCTCTTTTTTTTAGAATTAACATATTGAGGTAGCACTATGGCAACGAACTTTTTTTACCAAATTACCCGAGTACTAAATCGTAACCCCGATGGCTCTAAAGCGACTCAAGCAGAGAGAAAGAAGATACTAAAGTTAGCTGACAAACAACTAAGAGAGCTTAACGTCAGAAAGCTTGAGCTAAGGAACTTGGGCCGCAAGCATATCGAGAAGCTTGTAACTCATTGGCAAGATCAAGGTCTAGCAGCGGGCACAATCAAGACGCGTATGACTCACCTGCGCTGGCTCTCTGAAAAAATAGGGAAGCCAGGGTTAGTTCCTAAAAGCAACGCTTCCCTTGGTATTGAAAACCGTAAGTATGTCACCAACCAGAATAAAGCCAGATTCCTAGTAAATTCAAAATTAGCAACACTCAATGACAGGTATCTTGAGGCGAGTTTTCGTTTGCAAGCCGCGTTTGGTTTACGCCGAGAAGAGTGCATGAAAGTCCAGCTTCATTTAGCAGATAGAGGCGACCACTTACATCTAGTAAAAACCAAAGGCGCAAGACCTAGAGATGTGCCTATTCGCACTTTGGAACAACGTCAGTTAATTGATGAGGTGAAAAAGTGGGTAGGGGATAGCTCTTTAATTCCAGAAAATGATAAGTACGTTTCTCAGATGAAAAGATACGAAAGAGCTTGTATCAAAATGGGCTTAGACAAAGCGCATGGGTTACGGCATGCGTACGCGCATCAACGATACTTTGAATTGACGGGTTTTAATGCTCCTGCTGCGGGAGGGCCGTCAACCAAGGGATTGACAGGAGAGGACAAACAGCGCGACGTTGAGGCAAGAATGGTCATCACTGAAGAATTAGGACATGGAAGAGAAGAGGTTACCGCCGTTTACCTAGGCCGCTAAAGCTCATAAGTTAAGTTCGGATTCCTAATTCGGAATCCGAATAATTATAACTCGCTATTGGACACAAACGTTTTAGGTGTATTGGGCTAAATCATTTCTTTCAAATTAGAAAAAGTATCTTGAAACGTTTGTTAGCAGGCTTTAGCTTGTAAGCCTTCTATATATTCTTTTTGGGCAATTTTTTTACCCTGCTCAACAACATCACCAAGGCATGCAAGGATAAAGTTCTGTTCAATGCCACTTTTTGCATTTTGTAGCTCATCCGATAGCATGGCTACCTTCTCTTTAACCTCTAGGGGGATATCTCCGTAATCAGTAAATTTATATAAAAAACGTAACAAACCACAAATTTCAATTGTTTCTTTTCCTTTAGAGTCGAGAGGTATGAAGAATAGTGATGACTTTAGGGTTTTCATATGATCTTCATATGTATCTAAATGCGGATGTATGAAAATATAATCATCGCTCTTAGTTGGTAGCGTTTTTCTCTTCGGATTTTTCAAAACATTCTTATTTAACTTTGCTAAGTTACAATCTTTGCATGAAACACATAAATTCAAGGGAGAAAACAAAAATTTAGGGTGTTTATCCTTCGGTATTATATGCTCAGCGTCCCAGATTGCATTATGCTCAACAACGATTTTTTGCTGGCAATATGGGCATGTATAATCCTGGATTTCAATGTAGAAAGTCTTAATACTCTTTTTAATTTTAATTAAATCTTGATCATTACAATCATCCCAATATACTCCACTTTTTTCATCCTCGCTTAAGTTGTTATAAGCATCGATTTTAACTTTGTCTTTTTCGTTGTATTTTACTAGCAACTTGCTCATTACAGACTCTCCGAGAGAGCTTCCTGAGCCATATCCATTAATTTAAATACGGGATCTAATTCACTAATTTGTTCCTTTAAAGATAATAAAAACCTTAATTTATCTTTGGTTTCATCATCTAACTTCCCTTTTTGACCAAACAACGATAATACTGATATCAATTCTCTAGTTAGATATTCGTTCTTAAAACCTGGGGTTCCAAAAGTATTTACAAGTTGAAAATCAACTGAACGATTATTTACTTTTGACGCACTAGTTATTTCTCCACTCTCCATTTTCATAAGATAACAATTGTTATCGTTTAACTTAGACACCATTAAAGGTGAATGTGTCGCAATTAAAAAATGACAATTTTTAAAGCTTTTAAAGGTATTAATTAAAATACCTATATACTTTTCTTGCCATTCGGGGTGAAGACACACTTCAGGTTCATCAATGCAAATCAAACTTCCATCAGTTATTTGACTAGCAATCCCTAGAATACTCATTACAACGCTTTGCTCACCTGAACTAGCATCTCCGATTCGAAAAACCTGTCCGTTCATTTTTTCTAAAGCTATCTCTCTTAATCTTGCAACTCCAATCTCTGCTAAAAAGAACAGGTCATGTACAGCAAAAAATTTGTTGTGAGGAAATAAAACTCCACTTTCTTCAAGATATATTTCGACTCTAGGCTTCAAATTGGCAGGATCAATCTTTTGGTATATTTTGATAAATCTCTCAACTTTTGTAATGTCGATATTTCTATCTTCATCAAGAAATCCTCTTATTCTACTTTGATGTAGAGGGTGATTGTCATTTAACAATACACTTTCGATAAAATTGTCAATTGGGTTTGAGCTATTTAAAGCCTCTTGAACTCTTCTAATAGAGAACTCTAAATGAAATCTAGCCTCAATGCGCGGAGAATAGCCAAGAAAGCCTAACACTTCAAATATTTTACTTGTTCGACCAGACTCGTTTACAATCGATTTCAATAAAGAAATATAAATGTTAGCCATATATGCCGTACCGAGATCTCTAGACCTTAAATCCCTGAGGCCCAAATATGAGTATTTGCTATCTAAATGACTGTGTATATCTAAAGGGAATTTATCAAAAGGGCTTGTAGAAACTGCAATAATTTTTTGAGGTTCTTTATTTAGTTCAATATTTTCTCGCTTATTTTTTTTTAGTAAAGCTTCTGAAGTATGTCGTTGTCCTAAAACCCCATTTCTATTACTTTTACCTATAATTGTCTCAATAACTGATTTCATCAATCGGCTTTTACCAGTCCCATTTTTTCCAACTATAACGGTAAAAATGTTTTGGTCTATCTCGCTATCTCTGTTAGAGAAATGATAATTTTTTTCTTTGTATTTATACTTCAATAACAAACTCTTAATCCTTAGAAGTAGAGTGGTACATGTACAAGCAGCTAACGCTATTAGACGGAATTTTTCCGTGTTTGTATTCCATCTATGATGCTGGGATACATCAATAAATTCAATTATTATCAACCTGTTATGTGATTCGAAATATGATTTTTGGGTAGAACTACGGAAGTTTCCGTATAAACGGCTAAAATATAGATTAGATTAATTGGGTCTACGGTAATGCTTGCCAGGCGGTAAGTTGATTGAGGCTAACAAAGTTCGGAGTAAAGACGATCTAGCACAGACAAGCTAGCTCGAAGATGGAAAAAATGAGTTAGTCTCACTAGGAATTAAAATAAGAAGTCGTATTTGACCTATCTAATAAATTCCTATTCTCGAAAACAAGAATTCAAGTAGATATTGTTTGATTTCTTATGCTTAAAGTTATGGTGATTTTATACCACCACTTTGTACCCCAGATATACAAATACGTAGACTCGTCTTACGGGAGCGAATGGAAAGGTAACAATCAATAGCTAAACACTGTTGCAAATAAGACTGTACAACAGACCGCAGCTGTGTTTTTATACAGTTGTATATGTCCAGATAAGGTCTTCCCTAGTGAATGATACAAGAATCTATAATGTCTATATAAAAGAATACATGTTTCTACCCTTTGAACGACTTTGTGATCCCGTATTTAAACATCTACTAGGCGGTGTTGACGCAATAAACAATGCTACTTTATATGCAATAGGTAAAGTTCCTAAAGCAAAAATTGACCTTAAGTCATTTACCTTTATAGATAATTTTTGCGTTCGAGGGGATTTAGAAGTGGCTGGAAAGAGACATGCCATAGTCTTCAACATGGCAAAATTCTGGTATGAAGGTGAAAGTGAAATATCTTTAAAACTTCAATCAGACTTTAAATCTTTAAATGAATTTACTAACTATTTCATGGGCAAATATAAAGCTTATGACGGTTCGGAAGTACCGAGCCACGTAAAGTATCAATATCTTGCAAGAGTAGATCTTGAGGCCTCCAATGACACAACGTTGTTTGTAAATTGTCCATTAGTTAAGGCAATGTATGGCTTTAAGGATATGGAAACTGAAATACCGACATACCAGTTGATGCAGAAGTTTGACATAGAGTGCTTTGAATCTGTTGATCTTTGTTATATAGGGAAATCTAAAGGTTCGCTTAAAAGGTTGATGAAGCACGAAAAGTGGCTTGAAGTTCTCGCACTATCTAAGAGAAACCCACAATACGATTACTTGGTTTATTTCTTTACTATTGACGACGATGATATCAAACAAATCAAACGTACTGGGTTTAACATACTACATAGAGACTATACTCAGCTCAATGCAGTATCCGCAGCTGAACTATGCGAAGCGGCTCTAGTCAATTATTTTAAGCCAGTTCTTAATGACAAATTGAAGGACTCTGAACTATCAGGTCTTAAAGTAGTAAAAAACAACCTATTGGAAAAGGGATACACCTCGCTTGTTGCAGAGGTAGAGCTTGAAGGTCTATTTGGAAAATTATCAACCGAAAATAGGACATACAAGAAGCGGCATGTTGCAGAGTTTGATTTACAAATGCGATAGCTAATAGTCTTAGTGATTTACGAGGCTACTTCCGACTATTATAAGGTTCGGGTCTCGATCGTCATGACAGGGTTTCTAGGTGGGCGTACCTAAACAAGAGCTATGTATAGTTAAATACTCCAAGCAAACTTTGGGCAAAAGTGTTTTAGTTAATCTGAAATAATCAAAATATTTAAGATGATGATTCCACACTATCGTTGAGTGAAAGAGGTAACCACCTTTTTCACTCAAGTTCTCATCTATAGATGGTTAGCTGACTTGCTTGATGACCAAGATAGGGTTTCCTTGAAACTCAATCACGCTAAGCTTGTAAAGTGAGCTCTTTAAATAATCTCTAATATTCTTATTTCCTATACCAAGTTCTTTAAAAGTGAAGCTGGTAAAGAAACGACCAAAGAACGCATTGAGAGCTTCTTGATCGTTAAAAAAATTGGTTTCTAAGTTGGCTTTAAAGGAGTTTTTTGCATCATTACTATGTTCAGTGTAGTGTTTTGCTACGAGTTTAAAGGCATCCCCACTGAAGAGAAAAAGGGCGTCACAGGAACCAAGATAACTGTGTTCCAGCTTGACTTTTACATTGTGATTCTGAGTGTTTTTTTGTGGAAAACTAATAGTAATTTCCAACCGTTGACCTTCTACGTCAAGCCAGTCATTAACCCACCTGACTGTCCTTCGAAAATACGTAATTCGGGTTTTTGCAATTCTGGCAAAGCCCATAGCACCGCTGTCAGCGACAATGAATGGATACATATGCAGTCGTTCAAAATTATACGGTTTTGTTCCTCCTCCTAGCTTATTGACCTTCCAGTGGGTTAAATCGTAACCTGGTTTTGTGACGAGGCTGTAATAGTAGCCAGAGTCGTTGATCATGAAGTCAACTGATGCATACGCTTTACCTTGTGCTAGCTTAATACTCGACTGTTTCTCTATCTCTTCCAAGTGACGAGACAAGTTTCGTCGTTTTTGCTCTTCATGCTGAGAATGAAGGTGGGCAAATTGATCTTCAGTGTTTTTTAGTAGCTTTTTGAACTGTTTGAACTGGCTAGATAGCTCAGACAGAAGCAAATCTACAAAGGCCTCATCTATGGGTTCAGCATCCTCTCGCCACTCAAGCAGTGTATTGACGATCTTGGTGTCACCCAACGGTTTAGCAGGAACACCTGTACACTCTTTGCTTTTTCGCGCATATGACGTGAAGTTTTGTGAGCCGACGGTAATGTATGTATCATCGGTGAGCAGAACTTTTGCATGTAAACGCGGTGCATTTAAGACTGTGAAACCAACGGAGAGTAAGTGTTTAAGGGTTTTGAGCTGCTTAGGTTGCTCGAGAAGTGACCCTGGGTTTAAGTCAGTCACTATGGTGATAAACATTTTGTCTAGTTTAGTTTGCTTTAGAAGAGTGACAAGTAAGTTGTCAAAAAATGGGGTGAATATAGTAATAGATTGCTCTGCCTCAGCGACCTGCTTTTTCCATTTTAGGTAGACATCATTTGCATGATATGTGCGGTTTGCTTTTACCTTTTTCATGTAATCTTGTTCACCTCTTCCATCACTTGAACCGTACTAATAGTATCAGACATCAAGTTAACTGAATGAAGTCACTAGCGAGGTAAATCAATGACCATAACGTGAGCGAAATCGGATTTTTCTTTATGCCTTACATTATCAAATGTTATTGCGAAAATCGTTTTTCAAGATCTGATTTTTCTTTTGCGAAACTTTAATATAAATGAGCTGGCTTCATTGGAATTGACGAACCTTACTCCTCCAAAAAAACTAGTGTGAGAGTGGCTTAATGACGAGTAATACCAAGTTCAACTTACCTACAACAGTTTTTGTACTTTAAACTAGATCCACAGGGGCAAGGTTCATTTCTACCTACCTTTGCTCCATGTACGCTAGACAAGAACTTCTTAACGGCAACTTGCTGTTGATCTAGCTTCTCATTTTTCTTGACTAAAAACGCCTGCTTTCTTTTATCATATTCAGCAAAATAAACATTGAGCATAGCTAAAACTACTACATGGTTTTCAAGTTCTTGGAATGTCGGCTTTGCATCGTTTAAGGCTTTTTTAAGCAATTGGAGGTAATGTACAAACTTGTCATCAGACAAGCTCATCATATAGCTTTGTAGGAAGTTACTTATCAAGAGTGATGCATGAGCAAACTTGTCAGTGTCACCTTGCTCAATCACGAGTTCAGCATATGTAATTTCAATATCAGTATTGTGCTCCATCGTATCCCACTCACCATCCCGGTGGTCTATCATCAGAAAATGCTGGTAAGCGTTTACACGGTCTTCATAACTGATATCATTGTTCTTCAATACCTTGGAGAGTGCAGGCTTATAACCACTTTGGCCACTAAGTAAAATCAGATCATTCGCTTTATCTATTTCTCCATTATTGAAGCACACGTTCGCATACTGATATTGAGCTATACTTTCACCGTTCTCCGCGGCCAGTTTTAGGTACCTTTCGGCCATCTCATGATCTTCTTTAATAAGATGTCCATCTCTGTATAAGCGGGATAACAACATTTGATATGTACGGTGTTCGGAGGCAGCTTCTAGGACATAAGACAGCGCTAGTTTTTGTTCATCGGAAGATGACTCACTGTTGTAGTTACCATTACGGCAGACTAATGTTCGGTAACTCCAAAACCTTTTGGCTTTCTCATGCCCAAGCTTTGCTGCTTTGAGCATCACTTCTGACCAATTTAGTGAATCTGTATTATGTATCCATTGATGTTCAATGAGGAAAGCCAAGTAGTACATACCTTCAAGATCATTGTCCTCAAAGGCGGCGCTATAGAATAACGTATAAGCTAACTCTCTCTGGTAGTTATCGAATTGGAACCCTTTGTTATTTATTAGCTTTTGCTTTTTCTGAGAGTTGTTTTCAATTTCAAGGTACCAGCACTCAGAGAGTATTTTCCCCGCTTTAACCTTTGCTAGGGCGTCTTTTTCTACGATAGCAAGATAGAGTAAATCCTTTAACAGCGGTAAAGTGTTTTCGATGAAAGTATACTTAGTTGGTTCTGAATGGTTTAGTTTATTGTTTAGTAACGCTATTACATCACAAATCTGTTTTAGTGTGTCTCTCGCTAACTTAACGAATTCATCGTGTAAAAGCTCATTTTTCTCTAAATGCGCAGCACGATTAGAACTCTTACGAATTTGATGAAGTAACTCAATGATTAGAGACGGGTAGTTTTCAACACTTTTTAACGCATTGATCTTTTTATATGTATCAGAGGCTTTTCTGAGGGAAGGTTTAAGTGCTTCCGTTCGACATATTTCACGATCGATCAACAACGTGTTGATGTGCCTGGCTTTCAACAAAGCAAATACAGGTACATCTAAATACAGCTCTTTTGCTTCTTCGTAGACACGGTATATGTCTTCGTCGAAAAATCGGACTAAGCTATCATCTGTCGGTTCTATGCTCATAGTTTACCATTACAACTTTCTTTTTAACGATTAAGACATCATAGGGGCTAGATGTATAAAAAATCATGGTTAGCTCCTATATCGTTTTACCTTAACGTTTGTATTGTTTCAGCCAAAATGAGCTTGTCTGTGGCAATTGGGGCACATAGCAAGAACATTATCAACAGTGTCAGGCCCACCTTGAGCCAAGGGTAATTTATGGTGAACCTCTAAATATGGCGTGTTATCTGTTTTTCTAATGAAGGGCGCAGGTTTAAAGCAGCTTTCACAGGTACCGTTTGCACGAACCAAAGCTTCAGCTACGACATCTGGATTTCGAACATAGACTGTTGTTTTAACCTTTTTTGTTTTTGGCGAAGTTTCGGCTTTTGATAAACGCTCCGCTCTCTGAGTTACCGTTAACGCTTTAGACCATGTAACTTGTTGATCAAACTCTAGGTGATCACTTACTTCTTGAAGGTTAATTGCTCTACTGAGTTTATAGTCTCTACCGGCTTGACATCTTATCTCTTCAAGATCAGATTCATCTTCAATCGTTGACGATACTGCAAATAATCCTTGATACTCCCACTCGTTAGTCTTTTTCTTTAAGAATATCGGTACTGGCTCATGCTGGAGGGATAACCAAAGACCATGCTTAGCTATATCTTTGCCACTACCACACAAAATTTCAGTTGGTGCGTTTGGGTTAGAGCTTAACTCAAGGTAAACACCAATCACTTTCTTTTGGCGAGTCCCCATATAACCTTGTATTTGACCTCCAATTAAGGCGCTAATTTCTTTACGGCTATACCTTTGACCTTTTTTGAACATACTTAAACCTACCTAAATCCTGTCATTTTTGTTTACTGGCCTTTGTTATAAACTGAAACTCCATACCTGAGCGTTTAGTGTTACGGATTCTATAGCGCGTTGGATACTTATCAAAAAAGTCGGACAATTTCTTTAAACCGTAGTTCCTAGGGTCAAAATCAGGCTTCAATCTCTTCAAATATTTACCAATTTCGCCTAGCTTCGCCCACCCTGATTCATCTCTATAGTTTTGCCAAGCTTGGTGCATTAATCGCCATAATTCGTGTTCAGCATCTTGATTAGTACTTGATTGTACTTCTCCAAGGTCAACATCAGCATTTAAGTTTTCTATAGCTACGAAGTCGTCACAAGCGTTTTTAAACGAAGTAGGGGTCATTGCTTTTCCAACACCAATGACGTGTATCTCTGACTCTCTCAATCTCGTAGCAAGACTTGTAAAGTCACTATCACTGGAGATCAAAGCAAAAGCATCAAACCTTTGACTATATAAAAGGTCCATAGCGTCAATAATCATTAACGAGTCTGTCGAGTTTTTTCCAGACGTATAGGCGAATTGTTGCTTAGCTTGGATGGCTAACTCATTAAGAGGCTGTTTCCAGTTTTTTAGCTGTTCAGCAGAAAAATCGCCATACGCACGTTTAACGATGATTTGCCCAAAGCTAGATAGTTCTTCAATAATCAGGTTTAGCTTGGAGTGTGGAGTGTTTTCCGAGTCAATTAGTACTGCGATTTTTCTGTTGCCCATAATCTGTGTGTGACCATCTTTTATGTAGTGAGTTGCACTATATAGGGCTAACTCATGTGTGTTCAAATAGCAGTACTCAGAAATGTTATGAGTAACAACTCTAAACAGGATTAGGGGAACTTTTATGTTTATAGACACTCTCGATAACAAACATTGATGCCTTCGAGCATAGGAATTCAACAGTCACAAGTATAACGACACCTTGGATACGTTGAGCAACCATAGAAAGACATTCCAGTTTTAGCTCCCCGCTTAGCTACACGTATTACAAGCTTAGATTGGCAACGAGGGCAGATTCTGGATTCACTGATAGCTCTTGGCGCTGGGGGAGGTACCAACGGTTTGTTCTGAAAGCTGCTACCATCTTCAATCATATGAACTAGTTCGCTACCGTTGACCAACCACAGGCGTTTATCTAGGGAAAAGGCAATGGCCTCAGAAGTGAAGTCGCCCGACGTTACAATTATCATTTTACTGGCATTGTTTGCGATCATGACTCCGTACATTTCCCTTAGAACTTGCACTCCGACTTTGCGAGTTTTCCAATGCTTACATTGGACAAGGCTTAACTCATTATCTTTTGTGAGCCAAATATCAACACCGCCGTCAGATTTTTGAGCGAAAGACTGTTTGACTGCATACCCTTGCGACTTAAAGTATTCACCGATGTAACTTTCAAACTCTATCCAGTTTAAGTGATTTAGCGGTGAGGTACTTTTATGCGTTCTAATTTGAGAGCTCGTCGTAAGATAACTTCTCTTCCTCTTGTACTGCTTGAAAAAAGCTATCGGTACAGGAAGTAAAAACAAGAACGTAAAATAGGGGGCTATTACGGGTAAGTTTGGAGCAATTGCTTCAAAGATAAAATTATTACTTTCAACGGCTAAGCTAGGTAATAGATATGAAAATCCAAAATAAATACATGTGGATAGCAATACGCTTAGCCACCATGGAGCGTCCATTAAGTGCCATATGATTCCGTCGTTCTTTCGTGCCATTCAAACTCACCTTATAAGCATTTAAGTGCATTAAATCACAGGTTATAAGTACTTGGAATGGTTAAGGTGTTGATATTTGTTGTGATAATGATTGCAGTGGCGCTAAATATGCTTCTTAGATGAAAAAAACACGAAAGAGCTTGTATTAAAGTGGGCTTAGACAAAGCGCATGGGTTTCGGCATGCGTACGAGCACGAGCGATACTTAGAATTGACGGGTTTTAATGCTCCTGCTGCGGGAGGGCCGTCAACTCAGGGGTTAACAGGAGTGGACAAACAGCGCGACGTTGAGGCAAGAATGGTCATTACTGAAGAATTAGGGCACGGAAGAGAAGAGGTTACCGCCGCTTACCTAGGCCGCTAAATCTTATAAGTAAAGTCGGATTCCTAATTCGGAATCCGAATAATTATAACTCGCCATTGGACACAAAAAAGATCTAGTGATTCTACTAATTTAGTAATTTCCCGGCTACGAGGTCAAGCCTGCTTCAGAACTCATACTGAAAACCTCTCACTTAATTGTTAAATTCAATTTATGGAAGTAGAAATTATTTCTGGACTCAACATTTAAACTCAAGCCTTTAATACTTTTCTCCGAGCCTATAGTCTCAAATTTCACAAATGCTCTTCTATGATCTTCAAGGATAACCTCGGTGACTTTTACAAGAGAAGGATCAATTTTTATATCAGTCCCTCCTGGTAAAAAATTACCATTATTATGTATAGTTAATTCAATGGTATTGTCGTCCATTAATGACGCACTTCCTTGTGGAATCGGCAGAGGCATATCCCAAGTCTCAAGATGCAACTCTCCGGAGATTGGTCGGTTTTTCTCAATAGCTTCTAGAAAAATATAATCCATACTAACCATGTTTGGCTTTTTACCTGTTGTGAAGCACTCGGTTGCCGAGAAGCACGCGATGTCGAGCATCTCATGGTTTAAATGAACTTTCTCTGGATAAGATGCTCCGCCTGATTGAGAGTTACTCGTGTAGAGCTGACCAGAGTGTAGAAGTGTCGTAATTACTCCTACGCCATCCGTAGTACCATCACCAAATCTAAAGTCCTGTTTAAGAGGAATATTTTCATCATTAAACATAATGACAGATTTACAAACAGTTTTGGGAAAAGCAGCCGCACCGACAATGCTAGCCTGATCATCAGTTACCAGACTCTCAATAGCAACAGTAGCCGTCGCATCCTCTACCAATATGTCTAGTAATCGAGAGCCGTCTTTAAAGCCCACACTGATTGGAATGTGAATCATACCTGAATAATCAATTATTGGTGCAGACAAAAGTGGTTGATACTGTATTGCGACATCAGAGACACTCTTAATATCAATTTCATCCGGTATACTCAAGGTGGCTCCGCCATCGTTTGAAATGACGATACATGGTTGATATATTCCGTCGTTGAATTTATTGACGTAAAAGACAACCTTGTTTCCTACAGCTGCAAGTGGAGCCCCCCCAATTAAATCATCTGTAATAAGAATTTGCTCTTCACCAAACCCAGCGTCTGAAAACGTTCTGTAGTAAACTTTTCTACTTTTTCGTGATTTGTAACTTATAATACTAAAAGGAGAAGGCGCCTCAGGAACATGACCGATAGGAACTTGAGAAATACTAATAAATGGGAAGTCTATATCCGTATCCAGAGTTGGAACCACAACACCATTGAAGAACAACACTCCAATTCCATTAACTTCTTTAATATAAAGGGTGCTCACTTTACCTGAGTATTTGTCTAGAGCTAAATCTGCTCTCCAAACGTCTTCATCAATCACGCTTTGATTCGTTATTTTTGAGTTATTTATTTCCGAGAGTATCAAAGTGTTTTTATCGCCTTCAATATGTATTGAAAAAGACTTTCTTCTCAAATCATCTCTAACGATATTTGTTTGGGGCCCCACGAAGTTACGAGTAGACCTTACATCATCTGTCAACTTGACAGATTGATGAACTTTTGACTCAAGCGTCCAATTTTCTGCATACATTGGCCTAGGAACTTCAACACCATCCAATAAGGAGTCTATATCCTGCCTGAGAGATTTTTGATAAAGATAGTTAGTCTGAGATTGGTCTGCTCTAGTTTTGTACGTTGGTTTCATGATTACCTCCAGTGTTAAGCACGAATTTTAGTTGAACTACAAAAGACTTTTAATCTAGGTGAAATTTCCCAAATGGTTACGTGATGACTACTGAACACCTCGTAGCATATACAATATCGTGCCAGAACTAGTTCATACATTGAGCATGTATCAAGTAATCACCTAATAAACGGGAGCATACGCACATAGTGTAGTATAGAGCTGACTTTCTAGTTGAAAACACTGCAGGCACGCATTGCTTCCTATTCAAGGCGTTCTATCAATCAAAAATTTCTGTTGAGTTTTCGGTTATTCATTAGCTTAGAAATAGTTGAACAACAATTTGTGCGTAATCATGATTGAAAGTTAGTTTTTGCTCGCCTTCAACCAGTAAGTGAAATGCTTTGTCATTAGTTCAAGTATTGCAAAAACATCATTCTTAAATTTCATAAAGATTGGTGCTGACTTATTTAGGGGCAAAACTGAGTCATTGACTTGCTAATTTTGGCAAGTAATTTATTACCTAATGCATGGTGATTACTATTATGGGGTAAGGTTCTATTTAAAATTTTGGTAAGAAAAGAAGCAGGATACTTCCCTATATGGATTCGAACTATTTAAAGTAAGTGGTTAATGTATTTTCTTTAATACCAATAGCTTATTTATAAATGTAGTACAAGTTTTGTACCAGCTCTTTGCAACTGATCTTTAGAAACTCAAGGAACACTATTAGCAAGTGTGATACCGATTGAGAACACACCATATTAAGTGGAGTCCATTAACGTAGTTGTGCTGTAAAGCAACTGAGGGTAATATTGTGGTCAGGTATTCGTGCAGCCTGTTAGCCGCCCTTGGCGAAGCTCCCCTCTGAGTAGCATTAGTTATTTGATTTGTTTCTTCTGAATACAGACGTTGAAGGCGGCACGACTGACTGTTGATCAGGAGGTTACATATGTCCACTACAAAGCTATTCCCTTCAGGCCGCTCTATTGCACGCTGTAAAGATGATGCAAAGAAAATGGTTCGTGCCAGCAAACAAACTAATAAACCTATCACCCTTAATGTTGCTCTTGACATGGTAGCTAGAAATAATGGCACCCCTTTACCGTGGGCTAAAGCCATACATAGTTTAGAGTGCCCACAAGAACCAAAATCCATACGAAACGCGCAGGGACATTTGCTGGGTCACGCTCTCAACAAACTCTTAGATATGGGATTAGTTAACTTAGACCCATCAGCAAAGTTTGATGACGGCTTTTTAGAATGTGAACTGCTAGGAAGAAACTCTGTGATCTTATGGTGTGATGCTGGTTGCAAAGAGATTCGACTATCTGTGTGGTGGAACTATGATAAGCACAGCCACCCTCAACACTCTGAAGGAGGTTACAAAGGTAGAATTGTTCCTGAGAACATTTCTGATGATGACTACTTACAATTGGTCATGCAGAACAAAGATATTATACATCGCCATTCAAAGTGTATCGAGACGTACACTACATCTAAGCCTCTAGCTAAACCACAGCATTATAAAAAGTTCGTTGGAGCCTTCTGTAGTGTGTGGGTTGAACGAGAGCAAGGCCAATACCTACAACTTTCTGATTCTCATAAAACTCATGATACTTATGTGCGAAACAGTGATCGAAAAGCGTTGTCACTTATACCAGACTGTACGCCAAAAGGCTTTAACTTAACAGGACGCTTTCATTTTTAACTCGCTTTAGCTCTTAATGGAACCGATTTACCAGATATGGTATTTCGGTTCAATATCTTAGAATAACTATCTCTTCACTCAAATAGTCCTATATTTTCATAGTAAACCAAATCACTTTCTTTGAAGCGAGTCCCGATAAGGGTTAGAACATTCAATAGCTTGTCAAGGAAGCGTGGTCGTTAGATATACCTATATAAGTGTGCTCTAATGATGTTTGGACAATACCCAGTAGGGCTAATTTGTATTTATGGGCTCGATAACATTGAACATGTCTAAGAACCAAATGGGTACATTCAGTAGCGCATATCGCCTAACTACGCTAAATACCGCTTAATGTTTGATGGTAATCCATTGAGATACCATAGAGCCCTTCGCCACATCATACTACGAACACTCGCATAACTTTTTAGGGGAAAGTGCTATGAGCAGGTTGCGAATGAATAATTATACTAACTGAAAATGGGGCAAAAGTGGGCTAGATACGTTGCTCTAGCCCACTTAATTTGAATAGAAGAATAATAGTACATATCTACCTTTTGCCTTTTTAGCTAAGTTTTGAAATTAGTAAAAATTGACTAAAGCAGTGCTTGAAATATGCGATAAATCATTATTCGATCACGTTAAGTTGTCCAATTTAGATGATTTGAATGGAAAAGCTCTACACCGGTTCGACGTATGGAGTCAATCCACTGACTTGCGTCATGATCACTAACACCGAAGCTGTTAATCGCACATTCTTTGATCACTCTATGCTCATTTTCAAGAGTTGTAGGCATAAGCCCTGCATCGTCAGTGTTGATACAAACTCGAACAGGACCAGTACGAATTCCAAAACGATTTGATTTTCCTCCAGGCTGCAATTCATCTCTCTTTGGGGGAGACCATCTAAAGATCGGATGCTCATCATAAGTCTCTAATCTACCAATATAGAGATTTGAGGTTGGGCAAGCTTCTAATACCCATTGTGACTGACTGAAGCGTTCGAGCATAAGGTCTTGGATTCCATGTATGAGTTCTAGTTCAGCCGGGGACAACGAATCTTTGAGTTGGCCAGCTTGTAAGACACACGTATCAGTATTCCCCACTCTAGAGCAACTAATAGAAACCACTTGTTCTCGATCTTTATCATGCCTCTTACGTTCTAAATACTTTAGCCAAATGCGATAAAGATCAGTCATATCGCTTACATTCTCAGTGTCTTGACCTTTCCGAATTAAACTAGCATCAGGAACCCAAAGTAGCCACTCAGCATCTAGCTCTGCACCTTTCTTTTCTGCCATTAAAGGACAATTTCTGCGCAATAGCCATGCTTGATATAAAGTTCGTGGGGAGAACTCTTTCCCATATAGTTCGTAGCAAAAATGACTAATTTTCTCTTTAACAATCATCACTGCAGGTTGAAACTGAGGATAATTTGCAATCAACTCCATTCCATGTTGATAACACCATACCAAGTTATCAATATGTTCTTGTAGCGGTAGGTAAATATGCTGCTGCCGTTCAATCCACTTGTCTAAATCTACACCCAAAGCTAAACCGTGACCAACTCGATCACCCGGTTGATAGTCACAAAACGTAACCGCTTCATCAACAGCTCGTAAACCGCTAAGCACGTGGCCATAGTCTTCCCCTGCATGCAAAGTAATAAATGGCTGGCGTAAGCGTTTTTCTAATGGAAACTTATGGCGATGAGTTGCGCTTCTCAATGTTCGTAAGGCTGGCGCAAAGACCTCTATTGGTAATTCGTTTTCATTACCCGCAACATCAAACCCACGTAACATAGCCCTTAAGTCAACGCGCTGGCTGTTACTAAAATTTTCAAAAATAATAGGATAAGAATCAAAAGTCACTGAGCTAAAAAATTTTTGTAGTTTTCTTACTGACTTAGCACTACCCTGACGCGCTTTGGTGTAGCGCCTATTCTTATCTTTTGTCTCGAAACCTCTAGTGAAGTGATAAACAAAGTGAATTTGTGCATCGCTTTTTGCCTCAAGACATACTCGTGCTACATCAGCGAAATATTTATAAGTATTTTTGGCAACTCTGAACTCACGCAAATGGTTATCATAAAGATCATATAGTTGACTATGTCGACCGTAATCCATCCCCACTATCGGTTTTCGATAATTGAACCCAAAGTAGTCGACAAAATCCCCCAAACCAACGCCAGAGACAACCATATAATTGCGTAGAACAGAGGATGTTTGAATAAATGCTTGTACCAATGAGGTCTGATATACAGACTTTGACTGACGTAAGAGCAATAAAATAGCTGTTGTGAGAAGTAACCAACTTGCAGGTCCATTTTCATTAGTCGCTGCCACTAGAAGACGCTGAATTGGACCTGAAGACGTTAACTCTTGCAACTTTGTAGAATAAGGGCTGACTCTATGGTCATCCAATGACTCCCAACTATATGACTCGCATTCTGTACTACCATCGACTAACAAACTAAACAGCCTATGAAACATCACGGGTAGCTTTGTTATATCACATGATCCACTATTAAATAGGCTGTGCTCTTGTCTATAAGGCCAGCGGTCCTGTGTTTGTTCAGGTCGACTATTTAGGTGTAGCGCAAACGCTGCCATAGATAAACTGTAGTGCCCATGTCCACCAAGATGGACATGGTTATCTGCGATTGGTTCTCCGTCAAAACGTTTCGGTAGGGCATTGGGGCATTGAGCTCGTGTCAATTCAATTACCTGTTCCACCGATAGCACACCATTGTCCAACCATTCCGAATAGCCAGTTGAGATCACCCAAGCTGGATCAACCTGAGATAGTAAGGTGAGCCAAGGTTCTAATTGGCGATGTTTAACCTCAAAGCGATCACCTTGCCAGCGGATAAACTCTTGCCTCAGTTTGTCCAGTAATGACAAGAGATCAATTGGCCTAGAGATGTCTATCCATTGACCTAAAGCAAGATCTATATCTTCCTGTCGTAACCTTCCGGGCAAATAGCCTTGATAGTCACGCAGTGCCATACGATAAAGCTGTTCGCGATTGGCGACTTCCGTAACGTTTGAATCGGGAGTATTGAGCGTATGGTTTAATAAGCGATCAGAGTTAAGCAATACAGCCGGAATTAGCCATTGAAGCTGCATACTATACATCTAAGTTTCTTCCCAGCTTGTTAGCTAAAGCGTCAAAGACCTTTAAATGATTTTTTGCAAACTCGCTACGCTCACTTTTTTCCAGTTCTTCCTTAAGCTTATTCCAAAGTTCTTCCATACTTTCAAGCGGCATTTCTCCATCACTGATTTCCTTAGACAAGGCATCAGGGCTCAGATATTGCTTACCTTTGCCAGCTAGGGCTGTTATTGATGCAAATTTTTCACCCGCTTTTTTCCTTTTTTCTTTCGCTTGACTGTCGGTAAGAGACTGCTTTCTTGGAGATCCAGAACTGTTGGTAATCAGAGCTGACTGCTCACTAACACAGCTATTAATATCTACTCCTAGCTGAGTAAACACTGGATGATTCATCACAGCTTTTACAAAGCGAGCTTCAATCACTTCAGTACTCGAGAGTGTAGGGCCTATTTGTTCACTTCCTTCATCTTCACCCAAAGAGTCATCTACTTTTTCAGGCAAATCAACCCAACTGACATTTCTTTTATAAGTGCTAGACGAATTAGCGAAAGTCGCTTTTTCTCGAAGTGTAATATGTGAAGTGGTAAGAGCTAAGTTCGCTGGTACTACCCCTTTTGACTTTATAAAAAAGCCAAACGCATTCGCTACGATATAGCGAAAGCGAAGAATCCCATCAAGTAACTGCTCTTCAGGGTGTTCGCCCTTATGATACAGGTTTCTTAAAAGATTGAGCTGACTGAATGCCTTATTAAATACTGCCGAAAGTAACGCAACAAGTCGCGTTGAGTCTTTTATATAAGCTTGTACATCAAGTTGATTATCTTTAGTCCATTGAAGTAAATGACCCGAAAATTGATCAACAAGTGCACTATCACCTTCTTCGTGATCTGATTCCAAATTTTCTGCAATACTTCCTTCTTTTGAAAGATCTTCTTCAACTGTCTTCGTCGGATTTAGAGCATGAATTGAATAGAATGGAACCGTATTTAGAATCTCTCGAAACTTATTTCTTTTGTCTTTGTCAATAAGCTCTGCTTTTCCGTCTTCATCTACTTCTGATGTGTTTGAGGCTGCCGCCATAAACAACGATGTTGCAAGTAAATCAAAAGCTCGGCTAAAAAAGATTTTACGTTGTTGGTAGCCTTGAGTGCTGTAATACGCCCAATGAGTATAAATAGCTAACGCTATTGGGTTTTTAACATTCTTTGCGTTAGTCTCAGTGACTGACATATTGTCTGTATGCATTTCCAGAGGCGGCATGCTACGTAAAATTTTATCGTTGACGGTACAAGAAAGCAGGAAATTGTTGGTTTTTTTATCAAACGACTCTGCTGAGACTTTTTGTTCAGCAATAAAATCATACTGAGCCCAAGGTAAGCGTTCATTTGCTTGTTCTTGTACATTAAATGCCATCAACTGGTTCAACCGAAATGCTTTAGACTTGTGGACAAGTTGTATGGCTGACCGCGCCAACGCATATCCAGCGCCATGCTGCATTCCTTCTGACCAGATCAGCATACTCTCCCAGTCTTCTAGTGAAGTTTTACAATTAACGCCATCTTTGTGCATTGTCGATGGAGGAAGTAATCTAATTAACTGACCAACTTCACGAGCTGAGGTCGGTAACGGATAATCTGTGCTTTTTTCTTCACCATTGATTGGACCAAAAAAATATTTCTTTGAATCAACTTGATACTTTGTATACGACTTTTCGTTATTTGATGTCGATAGTTCAGGGTCGATGATCGTAAGATATGAGACAAGGTCCTCTATCGGCTTTAAAGCAATGCGGTAATGATTAGGCAACACCTTCGCTAAGTATGCTTCAGCCAATTTACCACTTTTCTGATCACCGTATAAATTCTTTTCTCCAAAGCTCCCACTTAAACTTTGAATTAAGTTCAGTTTTACCAAATGTTGATATAATTCCAAATCACCACTTACAAGCGGGATTATATCTGGACAAGAAAGTCGACGGCGAATCTCTTCTAGAACGGAATAAGCCTTATCTAACGCCATATCTACATCATCAATCGGTAGTACAATGGCATCGCATTTAAGAATGTTTTTTGCTGCTGCAACAAACTCATAGAATAGAGCATCAATTTTAATGCCTGAACTATACTGAATGATTTTATCTAAGCCGGTGTGGTCACTTCTTTCACCTGGTTGTTCTATGGCTTCCGCCAGATTGCGCAATGCCTTATAAAAATCTTGCTTATTCTTCTCCTGGTTCTCAGCTTCCTTTTGAAGAACACAAGAGCTAAGAGCATCAATCACTTGATTATAAATGTGGGCCACGAGGACATTGGTGAAACTGTCATGATCTTGCAGTAAGGTTGGGTCGATCAAAGGAGTAAAATACAATTTCGGTAGAGTTTTACCTTTTTCTGTTTTGACGTAATCCCCCCAGAGAGCTTCAGCGTTTTTCAGAAATACTGACTTACCAGTTCCTCGACCACCGCTGATTAGAATCGCATTATGGATATTCTGACTTCCATACCGACTTGAGTCCGACTTACTCTCGTATGAGAGCATCATAGAGGCTTGTTTACCAAAACATTCGAGGTGTTTAACCAAAGCCGTTGCCGCTTGCCTTTGCCACAGATCTTGAGAAGAAAATTGTTCATCGTATTCAGCTTTGTTGAGGTCCAGCTTGATCGATTTCATGAGTTAGCCTAGTGGTTGGGTGCTTATGTATTTACAGTGTGAAGTATCATATTTTCATCTGAATACTAAATCCATGAAAATCGCATAAACATAGGCCAAGATCATGATATTTGACGATTATCTCTCCAATTTGGATAGCTTCCAAAAACGGCTCTGAAGAAAAACGTATTTTCTAAATCGAGCATTGCTGGAAAGCCAACAACTATCTAAAAGCATACCTGTCATTATTAGTCTATAAAATAAGATTGATTACACCTATAGTTTGGCTTCATGGTGTCGAGAAGATTAAACTAATAAGCAACCATACATTATGCTTTGCTTTATGGTTTAACAAATTTCTAGAAAGAACGAAGGTGCAGGTTGTGAATGAGCAATAGTTTTTACAAACTTTGGGGCGAAAGAGATTCTGACGCGCCACTTAACACGCCATTGATTAACTAGACTACTTGGGGGTAACTTTACCCTCAGCTAAAAGCTCATTGCAACGTAACCTAGCTATAGCTTTTCTTTCCCCCTTTTCTTCTATAGCGGTGAATTGGGAATACAAGGCATCAAGACAACCGTCATATGTTCTCAAACTATCATCAATAAAGAACGACCATGCCATATATCCTATTATCGCGGTAACAATAATGTTCTTAACCATAATTCCAACCTTTAATTAGTTGTGTTTAAGCATTTTCTACTCTTGAAAGGTGCTCCTTCCACAGCCGGTACTAAAAGATTTACTGCTATGGGAAAAGTAATTCAAATAAGGCCCAACTAAACTGAGCGGGCTATCGACCCCAACATTAAAAGGGACGTTTTAAAGTTAAATAAGCACTGCCTTTCGATAGCAAACATTGATAATTTCGAACATGGAGCTCATTAGTTACAAGTGTAACGACATTTCGGATACGTAGAGCAACCATAAAAAGTCATTCCAGATTTAGCTCCTCTCTTAGCTACACGTATAACGAGTTAAGATTGGCAACTCGGGCAAATCTTGTTTTCACAGATCGCGGCTTGTGTAGGCGTAGGTATAGATGGTTTATTCTGAAAGCAGCGCCCATCTTCAATCATATGAACTAATTCACGGCCGTTGACCAACCACAAGCGTTTATCTAGGGAAAAGGCAATGGCTTCAGAAGTGAAGTCTCCCGACGTTACAATAATCATCTTACTGGTATTGTTCGCGATCATGAGACCGTACATTTCTCTTAGAACTTGCACTCCCACTTTGCGAGTCTTCCAATGCTTACATTGAACAAGGCTTAATTCATTATCCTTTGTAAGCCAAATATCAATACCACCGTCAGATTTCTGAGAGAAGGATTGTTTGACCAAATATCCTTGAGACTTAAAGTATTCACCAATATAACTTTCAAACTCTATGCAGTTTAGGTGATTTAGCTAGCGGTGAGGCATTTTTATGCGTTCTAATCTGAGAGCTCGTCGTAAGAAAGCTTCTATTCCTCTGGTACTGCTTGAAAAATGCTATCGGTGCAGGAAGTAAAAATAAGAACGTAAAGTATGGTGCCATCAAGGGTAAGTTTGGAGCTACAGCTTTAAAGATAAAATTATCACTTTCATGGCTAAGTTAGGAAATATATATGAAAGTCCAAAATAAATACATGCGGATAGTAATACGCTTAGCCACCATGGAGCATCCATTAAGGACCATATGATTCCATCACTTTTTCTTGTTATTTAAATTCACCCAGTAGCACATGGGTACATTAAAGCACAAGTCATAAACACTTGAAATAGTGAGGTTGTTGATAATTGCAGTGACACTTATTATGCCTCTTCATCTATCCAAAAGGTCAGAGAGCCACAGTTAATGAGTGATTGGTTGTATTGCTTCCAGTTGGTTTGTAACGAGGTTTAGGAATAGAGCTACGAGAGGTAGTGGACGTAGCTGAATCAGATCGTAGGTTCTTGATTTAGTTCCATTGAATTACGTAACAAAGCCGATGAGTGAATCAGTTAGGTATACCGCGCATAAACCGATATATAGTAAGCTTGTTCTTATGGTTAGGAGCTCTCAGGTTAGCGCCTAACCTGCGGCTTGGTTCTTCACGGTCATTTAAGCTCTATGATTTGGAAGTAAAAAACTGCTTGCGACCGTTTCAACGGCTTGCTTAGTTTGGTTGTTATAAGCCTAGTGATTTCCTCGCTATCAGTTTAACCTAACTTGTATCATCCAATTAATCTTTCTAGAGCAAGGTTTTTTAGAGCTCTAATATTTAAACGTGAGGGAAAACCGCCCGTAGGCGGTTAATTTTTCTGATTTTTCTGTTCGGTTGATTTATCCAAGTAAGTTTAGCTGCTTTGAGCTAGATGGAGAAATAATTGCGTCACTGAGGAAATAAGATGCTTTTTGGTTTTTTATTACCTTGGTGATTTTACCTGTGACATTTACTGTTTTTGTGGAATCGTTACTCATTTCAGCCATAAGTTCTTCAACAACTTTACGCTCTGCAATGACTTCACAGAGGCGCTCGCGTTTCTCAAGCCTAATTCTTAATTCTAAGCTTGAATTTCCTTCTCCTGGTGTTAAGTATCCATCAATATGTGCTTCAAGATTTACAATTGGAAAAGTTGTAGTGCCTGCAAACATTTTTTTGATTTTTTTAAAGGTTTCTCGGTGGCCACGATTGAAGCTTATTAAATTAGTTTCTAACCCCGGCTCTTTGTGTACAGGTGACCAATTGAAGTCATAATCGACGCTATCGACTTCATCTGTAAACGAATCAATTAAGCTTCGACTAATTTTTTCAGTAATACCTAGCTTTATTAAGCTAGTTAATTTTAGACTCTTTGGTTCGATTTTCTGTAAGGCAATTAACATCTCAGCAAGCTTAACATTGATCGAGCGGTTTGCTGGCTCTTGCTCTATTTGATTATTCTTTTCCGGTTTACTATCTTCCTCAGCAGTAAAAGGCGTAAGGTCAATTTCAACTTTATGTATAAATGAGCCGGCTTGAGGGACTAAGAGGTTCACCGATTCGAGATAGTGTTCTTCGAGTTTCTTCTTAAAGCCCTTTTTCGCAACTGAGTTTTTTTCTGCATTAGCTTTGATTAGCGAAGATATTGCACATAGAGCCGTTGTACCTGAAAAGAGACTTATTTTACCATGTGGTACGCCTTCACCACTGGTACGGATGCTGATGACATCAGTTTCTCTATTAGAAGCGTAGAGAGCCTCTATGACACTATCTATCGTTGAGTTTTCGCTGATAGCGATTACTTCGATAGCTTTGTCGTATAACTGAGGAGCAAGCTCATCGTTGATAAACTCTTCGCTAGGTAATTGAATTGATTTATTGTTTTGTTTTTTCCAAACCACCATAGCTCTACCACTTGAAACTTGTTCCCAATTATTTGCTTGGAGTAGAGCCGTAATGGAGTCATGATATTGTTGATTGTTCATCAGTAGACTCCTTTGCAGTTAAATAAAGGTATATCGAGGTTTGTTTGTTTCATCATCCACATCACGGCTTTAGGAGTCAACACTTGGCTGAATGGGATACGTACGGTTTTATTTCCTTTAGTCGTTTTGGGCTGCCCACCTAAATATAGCCAATAAGATGCATGATACATAGTGCAAGAAACCTTATTAAAATGAGCCCACTTTGATTGGTCGTTTGGAGCTACATGAAGAATTAATATTTTAGGGTGCATTCCCTTTGTAACAAGCTTGTTATAGTTCTTTGCTGGGAGTGGATACACTAACTCTTTATTCTTCATATCAAATTTGACAGCAGAACGTTGTACACATTTTAATTGTGTAGCGATATACGTTTCTTCATATAACCCCGGCAGATCCTTTGCTATCAGGGATATATCTATACCGAAATTATCTATTGCTGGTTCTGATGTATTTAAACCAGTTGCAGCAACAATCATTCGAATGACAGCTAAACTCATTTGTTCTTTTGATTGTGATTGTGCTGTTCCACCAGGGCCTTTTATAGAACTCATTTCTTACCTTATAACATCACTGAATACCAGGAGGCTCGACCTAAGTTCGGGAGCTGCTCATACTCGATATCTAATTTTTTGTACTATCTGGGTATTCGATTTAGTTGAAGCTTGAGACATGTAGTGCATCATCGGGTTACTGATAAAGTTTTTATTAATACTTCACAACAGCTATTCATGGTGTAAATTCTTAATCTACTAACTCGATACCATCATTGTTTATGCGGCAGTTGGGTCATCTGATAAAACTGGCGCCATACTGTTGTCAGTAATAGATATGCATCACATTGCGAACTTTAACTTAAACTAACACGATTTGGAAGTTTAAACTCTTAAAAAACAATGGATTACTTGTTTTTATTCTAATGTGTTTGGGTTCGTGCATATCAGCGCAACTAGATGCCAAGTTGTGTCCTAAAGCTACTGAGATAGTTTTTCCCATAGTTGAATTTAGTTAGAAATACGCCTAGTATTTTAATCAAGAAAAACTACTGTATAAGTCCACCTTTCGTCCACCCTTAATCCACCCAAGCAAGATTGGGATAAAGTGGGGGAGAGGAAAGTTTATTAGTTTCAGTGTATTGCGCGAGATTTACGACGTTTTTGAGGGCTCAAAAACGGTGAAACCCCGATGTTGGTAGCATCGGGGTTTCGAATTTCTAGATTTCTCGACTGGTAAGATCGATTATCTTTTCTATGCAGAAGGCTGGATTAATCCAATCTTATTCCTTGGTAGGGAATTAGATACGGATGAAGTCCATGTGCTCAACTTTAGGCTTGAACGCGTGACGTTGAACGTCTTGTGGCTTAACCTTAACTTCAGCGCCGTCAATCACTAGAGTGATTGCTTCGTAGAACTCAGGCTTGTCCATTTGGTTGATCACTTCAGCGTGAACAAGTTCGATAGATACAGCTGCTGCTTCACCACCGTAGATTACAGCTGGGAATTTACCAGCGTGACGTAGGCGGCGGCTCGCACCTTTACCTAGTTCAGTACGTACTACTGCTTCAAATTTCATAGTTTTACTCTCAAATTAGTAAAAATTAACTTCACACCTCAATGCGACCTTGAGTATGTGGTAATGCTTAGGCATAAACGAGTTCATGCTCAAGCGAGCGCGGATACTAACATCACATTCGAATATGAGCAAGTAAGAAGCCCATCACAAAGTGAATTTCCTTCGATAATTGGCTCGTTTGTAGATAAAACACTCGCTAGCCCCAGTTTATCCCTTTTTTGCTGTTCCTGTATCGCTATTTGAGTTCATTGATATTGGTGCGAAATCATTAAGTTAATGAACGGAAAATGAATGTTCACCTAAGGCTTGGTTAATGCTTGGTTGGGTAACCTTAGTGTTAATTAATCAGCAGAATGAACAGGTGAAAACATGGAACCAGTAAGTATTGTCGTTATTACATTGAACGAAGAGAAACGCATTAGCCGCTTGATGGAAGAGTTGAGCGTGCAAACCCATCAAGAGTTTGAAGTGATTGTTGTTGATTCAAACAGCGAAGACAACACAAGAGAAGTTGCTCAGGCTTACGAAAGTGCACTACCAAAACTCACCGTCCATCACATGCAAGAACGTGGCGTAAGCCTTGGTAGAAATACAGGTGCAGCTTTAGCTCAGTACAACAGAATCCTTTTCTTGGATGCAGACGTAAGCTTGCCTCGTAACTTCCTCGCTAAAGCGCTTTATGAGCTAGAAGAGAACAAGCTTGAAGTCGCTGGTGTGTACATGAGTTCAAAAGGGCTGCCATTGGTGCATAAGTTTGGCTACGGGCTATTCAACGCAGGTCTGTTTGCTACTCAGTTCTTTTTCCCTACCGCGATTGGTGCGTGTATTTTCTCTACCAAACGAGCGCATGATGAGATCGGCGGGTTCGATGAGGAAATCGTGTTGTGTGAAGATTGCGACTACGTAAAGCGAGCGAGCAAAACATGGCGATTTAGATTCTTGAACATGACGTTTGGCTTCGATCCACGTCGTTTAGACCAAGATGGTGTCGTGAAAACAGGCACAACTTATCTTAAAGCGAACGTAAGACGCTTCTTTAAAGGCGAAATGCGTAACAACGAGATGAACTACAAGTTTGGTCACTACAAAGAACAGTAAGGGCTGAGGTTGTTATGTTTGATGGACTAGGGCTGTTTTTGGGTGCATTAGGCGATGCACTCATTGGCCCGAACCTATTTGTACCGGGAGAGCCCTTTTTTATTGCTGCAGGCTTTCAACTGTATTCAGGTGCATGGATGGCGTTGGTGTTAGTTATGTTGGGTGGCTTTATTGGCGACCAACTCAGTTACTTCATCGGTTCAAAGTGGGGCGCAACCGCGCAAAAGAAGCTAATCAAATTTCGGCCAAAAACCAAAAGGCTGATCGCTCGGTGTCGTTATCTCATCGCGAAGAAGGGGATGTATATTATTGTCGCAGCGCGCCTGTTAGGGCCGATTGCTTGGGTGGTGCCTTTTATCGCTGGTTCTCACCGTGTTAAATGGAGCAGTTTTACGCTGTTCTCTTCGATAGGTTTGTTGCTTGGTGGCGGTCAATTTATCGCTTGGGGCATGTTGTTAGCACACGGCGTTGAACAGTTTCCGTTACTGGGCGCAGTTAAGGTTTTTCTCACTGAACATCAAAACTTATTGATTGGCTTAGTGGCAGTGTCGATTTTTATTGTTGTCGGCTACAAGCTTAAATGGCGAAAGCTAACGTTGAAAACCAGTGCCTTTTTAGTCGCTTGGTTGTGTTACGCAAACTACGCTCATTTCTTCTGGAAAGCTGATGACTTTCAAGCTCAACAAACATCGGCACAAGTGAGCACGGTCGATTTACAACAAGTGACTTATAAAGCATTTCCTGGGCTGTCGCCTATTTATGACGCGCAAGCAATCAATGTCGTGTATGTCGGGGAATCACCACGTGAGTTAATGAATCAACTGGGTTGGATAGAGAACCAAACTTTCTCTCGAAACGAGATTGAGTGGACTCATTACCTTGAGCTGCTTAAAGATAAGACGCCGCCCGTGTCTGACCTGTATTGGCGTAATCAACCACAAGACATGGCGTTTCAACTGCCGGGAAACTTGATGAAAAGAAGCCACATACGCTGGTGGAACGCTGGGCTAGACAGCAACAGCAATCAACCCAAGTGGTTAGGAGCAATCAGTTACGATGATGGTTTAAAAGTGACACCGTATTCTGGGATTGTGACCATACTTCATAAGATTGATCCGAATGTCGATGAAGAGCGTGATAGGTTGGCTCTGCAAATTAAAGCGGCTTACCCAAGCATCGAACTCGTCAATTTACCGCTCGCCAATGCTGAAGCAATAAATGATCAACATGACTACTATACCGACGGAAAGATTTTGGTCATTGGCGCAAGCTCGTACAGTAATGAGCAACAGACCCTAGATGTTGCGGTGAATGATATCTAGCCTTTAGGTTTTCTGAACTCTTTATAACACCCGTCAAATACGAACCCTGTTTGAATGCTAAATTCAACAGGGTTCGGTCGTTTCTACTTGTTCATCTCTGTTTATTTGTTCATACCGACTGAAGCCAACACTCTCTTTGAGTCATCCCCCAACTCTAACTTCGCCAACTTTGTCTATCCTAATTAAGGGTGAACAAGGGCGAAAGCTAAGGACAAAGTGATGCAAATGAATCCAGTTGGTTGGTTTGAAATCTACGTCGACGACATGGCGAGAGCTAAAACGTTTTACGAAGCTGTGTTTAAAGTGACGTTGGAGAAGCTTGATAACGAAACGGGCATCGATATTGAAATGTGGGTGTTCCCTTGCGAGATGGAAAAATACGGCGCGACAGGAGCCTTGTGTTCCATGTCCGACGTAAAGGCGGGAGGCAACAGCACTATGGTGTATTTCTCTTGTGAGGACTGTGCGACCGAGGCAAGTTTAGCGGCAGCGAACGGTGGTGTTTTGCAAGTACCTAAAATGGCGATTGGGCAGCATGGTTTTATCAGTGTGGTTATTGATACCGAAGGCAATGTCATTGGTCTACATTCGATGAGCTAACCCAGTTTGAGTTGTAACCATATAAAGATAAATCAGAAGTTTGCGTGTGATACGCAAACTTCTGATTTTTTACCAAAGGGCTAATGAGGATATGAGTTTCTTGGTTTAAGAAGCCTGAGATACTTTTAGAACAAGGGAGGCTTTCAAGCCGCCCATTGAGCTTTTACTGAGCGTTAAGCTGCCACGGTAACTGTGCGCCATCTCATTCACAATATTCAGTCCTAGACCGGTTCCGGGAGTGGTTTCATCGAGTCTTACGCCTCGCTTGGTCACTTGTTCGAGTTTCTCTTCGGGAATGCCTTGTCCGTCATCTTCAATGATCAACTCGACATTGCCGTCGGCCAGTTCATTAGCGTGAACGCGAATAATGCTGCCCGCCCACTTGTAACTGTTTTCGAGTAGGTTGCCGACCATTTCATCGAGGTCGGTTTTTTCGACAGCAACCTCAAGTTCAAAGTCCAGCTCATTGATCATTGTGACTTCATTGGCGGAATAAACTTTATCAAACGCCATTGAGATGGCTTCAACACGTTCACAAGGCGACGACTTCACAGAAAGGATGTTCATTGCACCCGCCATACGAGCACGACCAAGGTGATAATCTATCTGGCTTTGGATCTGCTGAATCGGTTGCTGTAATAGTTTCTTCTCGTTGTCAGGCAACGTCTCGATTTCATTTTTCATCACCGATAATGGTGTTTTCAATGCATGAGAGAGGTTACCCGCGTGGTTACGAGCACGTTCTAGTAATTCTTGGTAATGAAAGAGTAGGGCATTGAGGTCCGAAACTAACGGAGAGACCTCTTTTGGGTAGTTATCGCTTAGCCCTTGCTGTTCACCCTTTCTGAGCATCACCAACTCGCGCTGCATCTTACTAAGAGGTAATAGAGACCAGCTGACTTGAATACCAATTAGCATCAGCACGCCCACGAACAACAACATCAGAATCAACCATACTTGGCCCGTTAGTTCGGCAAGCGTCGACTCTAACGGATCTTCATCAATACCAATGGTGATGGTGATTGGGTCGCTCAGTGAAGGTAGGTAGATATCTTGTTCGATGTAAATCAACTTCTCTTTTTCAGGCCCTTTGATAGAGGTGTGAATAGGAGAACGCTTGATGGTGAGGTCTTTGTCCCACAGAGAGCGAGAACGAATGATTTGATCTTGGGTTGAGGCGCGCCAATAGATCCCACTGTAAGGTTGATTAAACCTTGGGTCAGACAAGCGCTCCGCCATGATAAGGTTGCCATTGTCGTTGGTTTCGATATTGGCGGTGAGCTCGTCCATAGTAAGGGAAAGCTGCTGCTTCATATCATCGACTAGGTAGTCGTTCACCAGTTTCGGTATTCCGACACCTGCCGCTAATATCATCGCACCAAGCCAAAAAGCCGCAGCGAGGAGCAAGCGGCTTTTTAGACTGATGTTTTTAAGAGTTCGTTTCTTTAGGTTCATGCATTTCCAGCCTGCCTTTGCCCACCGTTATTTAATTGCATTTCGATGATCAGAACAGGCTGTCCATTTAATTGGCTATTACACTGAGTCTCGTTGACGATTGCCTCTCGTGTAATTAGATAGGGCGCTACTCAGCATTCAGTTGGTAGCCAAGGCCACGCACCGTTTTGATGATCTTAGGTGCGATTTTCTTACGAATACGACCAATAAATACCTCAACCGTGTTCGAGTCGCGGTCAAAGTCTTGTTTGTAGATGTGCTCAACCAGTTCTGTGCGTGAGATAACCTTGTTTTGGTTATGCATGAAGTAAGCAACAACCTTATATTCCAGTGCGGTTAGGCTTACAGCTTGGCCTTGCCACAAAACTTTAGAACTGCGAGTGTCTAGGCTTAAATCACCAATTTGAAGAACTGGCGCCGCGCTGCCTGAAGCTCGGCGCAATTGAGCACGAATACGGGCAATCAACTCAACCATTTCGAATGGTTTAGTCAGGTAATCATCTGCGCCTGCATTCAAACCTTCAACACGCTGGGTTAAGGTGTCACGAGCACTCAAGATAATCACAGGCGTGTTAATGTTTTCGTCTCGAATGCCTTTTAAAACGGTTAAGCCATCAAGCTTAGGCAGTCCTAAATCGAGAACGATCGCGTCCCACTCTTCTGAGGTAGCACGGTAGAGTGCATCAATACCATCTTGAGAAAGTTCTGGAACCCAGTCGGCTCCCTCAAGTGTTTCAATAATTTGTTGGCCCAAACGAGGTTCGTCTTCAACGACTAAAATTTTCATAATTGTTCTTCTTAATTTTTGTAATGGTTGTTCGTCGTACTTAACTATTCGTCATGCTTAATTAGTCGCCGTGTTTAATTGCGTTTTTAAAGTTGCGGCCTTCAATTTTTAACATGTCCAACGTTTCGGCGTTGTATTCAACTTTGATGATGTTGTTTTGGAAGTTAATTTTTAGCTCATACACCCAAATATCATCATCTTCTTCTAGCTCGACTTTAATGATTCGGCCATGAAGATCGTTTTCTACTGCGGCATACATTTCAGAGAAAGGGCGAATATAGCCTTCTCGAACCGCTTCATAGACTTCGTCTTGATCTTCTTCGAATTCGATACGGGTTCCTGCTTTGTGAACGTCTTGTACTAGGTCGTGACCGTTATGATGTGAGTCAGCCCATGCGCCAGCAGAAACAAATAAGCCTAAGCTTATAGAAAACAAAGAAATCATAGCTTTACTAAACATAGCGAATCCTAGAGAAGGTTGATAGCGTTCAGTATAAAAAAGTAATTCTGAACAGAAAGTGAACCTGATTAATAATGAGAATTTGATACCGAAAAACTTAACGCTTAAATGGCGAATGCTTTAATACGCCAGACTAACGGCCAAGTGTTAAGAACGTAATACTTATTCTTAACGCTGCTGTAATTCGTCTTCGAATATCTTGTCTCTCATTTTCCAAAAGCGTCCAACTTTACGTGCAATCACGAATTGTGGTGGGCGGAATCTATGTTGGTGAGCAACCACTTTCGATGGCGACGCTTCCTCAAAGGGCCTGTGTCTATCCGCAAGGTGAGGGCGAACAAACTGGTCTTTGAAGTTTTGCTTCTGCTTCTTAGTAGTTAATGACCAAAACTCATGCACTTGCGCTTGGTTTTCACCACGGTAAGTGACTTTAAGCTGCGACTTGCCTTTATCGTCTTTAAGTACGTTGAGATCCATTTCTAAGCACTCAAACACCAAAGCATCTTTTAGGTTGAGTGCCTCTTTTAGCTTTTTGTCTGGGTCAACCAAGGTGGCGTCGCACTCATGACAAATACGTGCCGCAATGTCGTTGTCGGCGCCACACTCACCACAGTATTTGGCGCGGAAGCGATAGTTACAATGCTCGCGCTCTCCCGTGTCTTCATCGGTAAAGTAGCCTTGGCATTTACGGCCAAAGTGTTCAAGCAAGAAGCCGTTGCTGTCTAGCTTGCCCCAGAAGTTGTTATTGAAGCCGCAAGCCGGGCAAGGGATAGTGATGATTTCACTGTCTGAATCCGGTTTAGGATCACCGACTTCAGGTTGGTAAAGATCATAGCTGTTGCCTGCATAGTCGAGAACCAAACACTCCTTTTTACCTGGAGATAAACGTAAGCCACGGCCAACGATTTGTTGATACAAACTGATGGATTCTGTTGGGCGAAGAATCGCGATTAAATCAACGTGAGGTGCATCAAAGCCAGTGGTTAAAACCGATACGTTGACCAAGAATTTGATTTTACGTTCTTTGAAGTCGTTGATGATTTGGTCACGTTCGAGTGTTGCCGTATCACCAATCACAATCGCAGCTTCGCCTTCGGGTAGTAAGCCAAGGATTTCTTGAGCGTGTCGAACCGTGGCTGCAAACACCATGATGCCAAGCTTGTCTTGGGCGAGATGAATGATCTGGTCGACAATCTGCGGGGTCGCGCGTTTCGACTGCTCGATAACCATATCAAGCTCGGCTTCTTTGTATCGGCCTGTGCTTGCCGGTTTTAATTGTGAGAAGTCATAACTCAATACAGGCGCATCTATCATGCGGGCTGGAGTTAAGAAGCCTTCATCAAGCAAGTAGCGAATTGGTAGTTCAAAAATACAGTCGCGGAAGAAGCGTGGTTCGTCCGAACGAACCTGACCACGGGTGTGATATTGATAAATCCAACCCATGCCAAGACGATAAGGTGTTGCCGTTAAGCCGAGTACCTTGATGCCAGAATTATTCTCGCGTAAGTGAGTGATCACTTTCTGATAGCTACTGGTCTTTTCGTCAGGCACGCGGTGGCATTCGTCGATAACTAAGAGTGAAAATTGGTTAGAGAATGAATCAAGGTTACGAACCACAGATTGAACCGACGCGAATACCACTTGTTGGTCGGTCTCTTTACGGCCTAAGCCAGCCGAGAAAATCGAGCCTTTTAACCCATAACCTTCATATTTTTCATGGTTCTGTTCAACCAGCTCTTTTACGTGAGCAAGCACCAATACTCGACCTTTCGCAAGCCTTGCCAGTTCTGCGATCACAAGGCTTTTTCCTGCCCCTGTCGGTAGCACGAGAACAGCCGGAGTCTGGTGTTTTCTGAAGTAATGAATCACTGATTTTACGGAATCAGCTTGGTACGGGCGGAGTGTATACATATCGCGTCTTGTAAGAAGGAAAACAAATAGTGTGAAATAGCTCAACTAATTGAGCAAAGGTGACTATAATACCCGACTTAGATTAGTTGAGGTATTCATGCGTTTAGATAAATTTCTGTGCGATGCGTTAGGCGTCACTCGAAGAGAAGCAACACATTTATTAAAATCAAAAGCAGTGACAGTCAATGACGTCATTCAAAAAAGCGGTTCACTTAAGGTAACTGAAGAGTGTGTTGTTGAATGGCAGGGCAATGAACTGAATGTTCATGGTCCACGTTACATCATGCTTTATAAGCCAGAAGGCTTTGTTTGTTCGCATGAAGATGGCTCAAATCGCACTGCGTTTGAATTACTTGATGAAATCAAAATGGACAAGCTGCACTTTGCAGGTCGTCTAGATGTTGATACAACAGGTCTTGTTCTGATTACTGATGACGGCAAGTGGTCTCACCGCATCACAGCACCAAAACACAAGTGCGAAAAAATGTACCGTGTGTGGTTGGTTGATCCTGTAGAACCAGACTATGTTGAAAAATTCAAAGAGGGCATCCAGCTTAAGAGCGAAGATGGCCTAACACTTCCTGCACATCTTGAAGTACGTGCAGAACGCGAAGTACTACTAACGATTCACGAAGGCAAATACCACCAAGTAAAACGTATGTTTGCTGCGCTTGGTAACAAGGTAGAAGCACTGCATCGTGAACGTATTGGCGAAATCGAGATGGACGAATCTTTAGAATTAGGTGAATACCGTTACCTAACTCAGGAAGAAGTCGACTCTATCTGGAAGTAACCCTTAGTTAGAAGCTGTTTAAAATCAGCAAAACTGTTGATGGCAGAACATCGCTTTTAGCAGGAAATAGCCCTTTCGTTGTAAAGCCGACCATGGATAGCGTCGGCTGATGATGTTGACTGGTACTAGGAAAGTCTCAGCCAATCTTTTGACTTGCGTGCTCACGTAAGTCCCTAGCTCTATCAGTTGAACATTCGGAGAACCATGCAGACATCTACCACACAGAGCCCAAGCTCCCAACCTGAAACCCCTCAATTAGGCTTAATGCTGTTTTTGATTCTCGGTGCAATTGGCGCACTGACGCCGCTCGCGATCGATATGTACTTGCCTGCGATGCCGACCATTGCCAAAGATCTTGGTGTAACGGCGGGTGAAGTACAAATTACGCTAACAGCTTATACCGCAGGTTTCGCGTTGGGGCAGTTACTGCACGGTCCATTAGCCGACAGTTATGGTCGTAAGCCCGTGCTGTTGATTGGTGTGTTCCTGTTTGCTATTGCTTCTATGGTAAGTGCAACAACGCATGGCATTGAAGCGCTGACTTACATCCGTACCGCGCAAGGTTTTGCTGGTGCTGCCGCCGCCGTTATTATTCAAGCTGTGGTAAGAGACATGTTTGATCGTGAAGATTTCGCGAGAACCATGTCTTTCGTCACCTTGGTGATGACAGTCGCACCGTTAGTCGCTCCTATGATTGGTGGTTACTTGGCATTGTGGTTCGGCTGGCGTTCAATTTTCTGGGTATTGGCTATATTTGCGGTGATCGTAATCTTAGCGGTATCGATGAAGATTCCAGAAACGCTGCCAACGGAAAATCGTCAACCGCTGCGTTTCAAAACCACGATTCGTAACTATGCTCGTTTATGTAAAAACCCGACGGCAATGGGCCTGATTTTCTCAGGTGCATTCTCTTTCTCGGGAATGTTCGCATTCTTAACGGCAGGTTCTTTCGTTTACATCGACATCTATGGTGTTCGCCCTGATTTGTTTGGTTATCTGTTTGGCTTGAACATTGTCGCGATGATCTTGATGACGAGCATTAATGGTCGAATCGTGAAGAAGGTGGGCTCACACGCGATGCTAAAGTTGGGTTTATCCATTCAATTGTTCGCGGGTTTAGGTTTGTTGGTCGGCTGGTCATTAGACATCGGCCTATGGGGTATTGTGCCATTCGTGATGCTGTTTATCGGCACACTGTCTACCATTGGTAGTAACTCAATGGCACTGCTTTTAAGTGGATACCCGAACATGGCTGGTACAGCTTCTTCGCTGGCGGGCACATTAAGGTTTGGTACTGGTTCTGTGGTAGGCGCAATTGTCGCAATGCTACCAAGTGACACTGCAGGGCCAATGGCTATGGTGATGGCAGCATGTGCAATACTGTCAGCATTACTATATTGGACATTAGGAAAGAAGGCATAATGTCAAAATACTATATTGAAATTCAGAAGTTAGTGAACGATGCGCTAGGTGAGTTATACGCTCTGCATAAGTCAGGTAAAGCGATTGACGCACCTATTGCAAACAACCTTTACCTTGTACGTTGGGTAACCAAAGCGATCAAGGCTCAATCTTACGATCGCGTGATTGTGCCGGACTTAGTTCGCTGGCAAAAGCAGGGCCGCTCAAAGGGTAACAACTCTGATTTAACTTTTACCTTCAAACGTATCTCTGCGTTTTACGGTCAGTTTTTCCCTGAAGGCGAAGAGCCTAAAGCGCTAAAAGACAGCGATGTTGAAGCGTTTATGGACAAGATGTACGAGATGGGTTGGAGCGTATCAAGCGAAGACGAACTAACCACTGGCGGCAAAATTCAATTCTTTACCGATGGTGAACACTCATTTGCTTTATGTGGCAAGCAGTGTGACGACTCTTTCGATGGTGAGTTGATGGTTAAGCCAATGAACTGGTTTGTACGTGGTAACCACGCCGAGTTTATCCAAGCGGCGATGGAAGCGGGCTTTATGCTTCACAAAGTGACGGACTACAAGTCTGCAGTGAAGTATCACGGTGAATATATCGTATACCCAGCTAACCAAGGCAACCAACTGGCTGAGATTCCAATTAGCGTTATTGGCTAGTAGCGGATTCGGGATACGAGATGAGAGATACGAAGAGCGGAATTATCCGCTCTTTATCGCCTCTCACAGCGCATGTCGCCAATTTGCTGTTAAGTCTTTTCGTATCCCGTCACTCGAATCCCTCATCTGCTTTTATTTTCATCTCATCTCGTCACTCGAATCTCGCATCTGCTCTTGTGCCTGCTTCTCTATCGCTTTCACCATACCTTTAAAGATAAACAGGTGAGCTGGCATCATTGCGAACCAATACAGTAACCCTAGAAAGCCTTTCGGGTGCCACCAAGCTGATATGTTCAGTTCACGAGAATCTCCGTTGTCAGAAACAGTGATCTCCAGTCGTCCTAAGCCCGGCCCTTTCATGCCAAACAGTAGCGATAGAAATTGGTTCTCTTCACAGCGGATGACTTTCCATGAATCTATTTTGTCGCCCACTTTTAGTTTTGGTCCTTCCGGCATTTGTCGGACAGGTACACCGCCGCCAAATAGAAGATCTAACCATTCTCTTGTGCGCCATAAAGCGTTAGCGAAGAAATAACCTTGTTTCGGGCTACCTATCTGTTGGGCGACGTGCCAAAGCGACTCTAACGAGGCACTAGACGTGATACTTGCGCCAGTCTTCTTGGGGTAGTAACCGTATCCCGCTTGCCAGCGTTTAAAGGCTGTTTTATCAAAGCCCCAAACGTTACTTTTTACGAAGTTACCTTCGGCATGAATGGCTTGTTCTACCATGCTCTCGAACGACACGAGTTTTTGTGGGTACTTTTCTTGGATAGTGGTCGAGTTGGCAATAAAGTCATGCTTTAAGCCCGCAAGTAACGCTCTACCTATGTTGGAAGGGACAGAGGTCACCACGCCAAGCCAATAAGAAGCGATTTTAGGTGTGAGTAGGGAGGTTGCCCACAGCCTAAGTGGACGATCGGCGGTTTTAGCAATATGCGCGAATTGATTTCGATAAGAGACGATATCTGGCCCACCCACCTCAAAGGTTTGGCTTTCACTTGGGGTATCTTGCGCGAGCTTTAATAAGTAGTGGTTTAGGTTTTTCAATGCGATAGGGTTCGCTTTTGAGTCGACCCATTTCGGCGCAATCATGATTGGTAGGTTGTAAACGAAGTCTCGCATTATCTCAAACGCAGCAGAACCCGGGCCGATAATGACGCCAGCTCGAAGCTCAGTAACGGGAACCGAGCCTTTACGAAGCAGCTCACCCGTTTTCTTTCTGGCTTGAAGATGCTCAGAATCGCCGGTTTGAGGTTGAAGTGAACTCAGATAGATAACATGTTGGTTTTTAGGGCCAAGTGCAGAGACAAAGTTGCGGGCTAGGTTTAACTCGTAATCAATGAAGTCGTGGCCTTCAGCCATGCCGTGGACAAGGAAGAAGATAAGGTCAAAGTTGGGAACCAAAGCTTGTGTTGCCGCTTGGTCAGCCAGATCGAGGTATTCGAGTGACAAGTTTTCATGAGGTTCGGTTCGCGCTTTTAAGTAGTCGATATGCCTTGCTGCTGCGGTTACTTGATAACCTTGCTCTAGCAGAAGAGGAAGTAGCTGTGAACCAACATATCCAGAAGCGCCTAAAACCAGTACTTTCTTCATCGTTACTCCATGTATTGCGTATCAAACCATCCTTTGTTCATACTACGCTAACTTTTCTACAAAACCAATTGAGCCACGAGTAATGAAAAAGCCAATAGAAAGAATCTATTGGCTTAAGTCTATCGTCAGAATTTAATTGCTTCGTTTGATGCTACTTAGCTCTGCTGCTGCGCCTTAGGGCTAAGGTTATTTCCCTTGTATTCGCCGGTCAGAGTTTTTAGGAATGCTTTGATGGCATCCACTTCATCATCACTCATTTCGACACCCACTTGATATTTACCCATATCAAAGATCGCTTGTTCTAGTGTCTCTGCATGGCCGTCGTGGAAGTAGGGCGCAGTAAGTTCAATGTTTCTAAGCGTTGGCACTTTGAACTTGTGCTTGTCGGATTCAATCGCCGTGACGTTGTATCTTCCCAGGTCCTCAGGGGTGATGTCGGTTCCTCTGTCTGAGAAGTAGTCCGCTTTCATACCCATGGTTTCAAAGGTTTCACCGCCCATGGCTTCACCCGTGTGGCATGTATCACAGCTGTATTGTTTGAATAGTTTCAGTCCGTGTTTTTCATGAGCGTCCATTGCGTCGGTATCACCCGTCAGGTATTGGTCGAAACGGCTGTTTGGTGTCACTAAGGTTTTCTCAAATTCGGCTATAGCATGAGTGATGGTGTCGCCAGTGATTTCACCGTCATAAGTCTTATTGAACTTAGCGACTAACTCAGGATCATTGCTCAGCTTATCGATGATCTGTTGCCAACCCTCTGATCCCATTTCGATAGGGTTAAAAGGAGGGCCGCCCGCTTGGTCTTGCAAGTCATTTGCCCTGCCGTCCCAAAATTGCAGTTTGTTATACGCCGAGTTGAAAACTGTTGGAGCATTGATGCCGCCAACTTGACCATGAATGCCAACAGAGCCAACTAAGTTGTCGACACCGCCTGTATCCAGGCCATGGCAAGTGGCACAAGAAACCGTGTCATCACCTGATAGGCGCGTGTCATGGTAGAGCGCTTTGCCCAGCTTTACTCTGTCTTCGTCTACTTCAAACTGAGTGTAGATTGGCTGAAGCGTACCTTCTCTGCGGCTGTCATCTACTGGAGAGTCTTGGTGAATGTCTGCTCTTGTTTGGCGTATCCATTTTAATAAGGTGTGCTTTTCTTCATTTGAAATGCCTGCAGACCAGTGCATGGATTTATAGATCTTAGGTGGCATAGAATCGTCGTAGAGCACTTTTTCGATGCGCGCGAGCGCTACTTCGGATACTGGTTCATTATTCTGAATACCGTTGAAGAGTTGCGTAATTTCAAAGTGCTTCATACCTGTTTGTATGTCGGCATTCATGAGGGTTTTCGCGATTGGCCATTCAGAGTAGAAGGGCATTTCACTTTCGTTGGTGTGGCAGTAAGCACACCCTTTATCACTGAGTACTTTCATTGCTTGGTAGTCTAAAGAGGACTTATCCAAAGATGAAAATTGCGCGAGGCTTTCAGCAGCAATGCGTTGATCGTTTTTATCAACCGTATACACCGTACCTAAATAAGCCAAGATACCGACACCTGCCAAACTCATTATTAATTTTTTATTATTCATTTTAACTCCCTATTGAAACTGGGGTGGAAGTTATTGAATTAAAGGTGATTTATGAAATGACAAAAAGGAATGAATATTAATCGAATAATTAGATGGATTAAAATTTAACACAATAAAACCACTCAAATCATATGGTTAAGCCGATGTGTGAAAATTGATAACAAATTCAATGGAATAAGTATCGGGACTAACTTTGATTTCCGTCAATTTAGGCTGATTGGAGATTGAGTTGAGTTTTTTATGTATGGACGATGTTTAATATCTACTTTTTATGGCTAATTTGAGAATTGATTATATTTACCAAACTTATTCTTACCTAGGCTTGGGAGTCTCACCTTATTGCCATCCAATGAATGAAACGTGAAAAGACGTTATACGGAAATTGCTGTCCTCAGTATGATTTATGTATGGTTGAAATTCGAACATTGATATACTGAAAGAATAATCCTTTTGTCATCAACACGTTCCGTTCAGGTATTCCTATGTTGCTCTCTTCAATTATTCATCACACACGCGGCGATTTTGTTCGCAGGTTGATTGCCATTGCTTTGCCAATCACCTTACAGAGCATCATGTTTTCAAGCCGAGGTTTGGTGGATGTATTGATGTTAGGACAACTTGGGGAAGCCGATATTGCCGCAGTCGGCGTTGCAAGCCGTGCGATGTTTGTGACCACTATTATGCTAGTGGGCGTGACCACGGGCGGAGCGTTGCTTACCGCTCAATATTGGGGCGCGGGTAATAAGCAAGGTGTGAGAGAAAGCACAGCACTAACTTGGTTGGTTTCGACGCTGTTTGCGCTATTGACCATCGTGTTCTTTGTCTCTTTCCCGGCACAAATTATGGGTGTGACTACCGACTCTCAAGAAGTCATCAGTTTGGGCGTTCAATACATCGTTATCACCTCATTTAGCATGTTAGCCGTATCGTGTGTCAGCAGCATGGCTGTTGGCTTAAGAGCGATGCATAAGCCAGGGCTGAGTACCTTTTTCAGTGGTATCGGTATCCTGTCTAATGTGTTCTTAAACTGGGTGCTGATCTTCGGTAACTTAGGGTTTCCTGCTCTTGGCATCAAAGGCGCGGCAATTGCGACAGTTCTGAGTGGCGCAATTGAAGTCGCGACCTTGTTTGGCTACCTCTATTTCTCTAAACATTTATTAGCCTTCAAACTTTGTGATATTAAAGCCGCAGCAACGGTGGAGAAAGTTGTTCGCTTCTTGAAATTGTCTCTGCCGACAACCTTCAACTTCTTGGCTTGGGCGGGGGGCTTATTCGCTTATCACGCCATTATGGGGCAATCAGGTGTGCAAGGTTTAGCAGCGCTTTCGGTAATGACGCCAGTTGAATCTATCTCATTGAGTTTATTGATAGGGATGTCGAATGCAGCCGCGGTTTTGGTGGGCAATCAGCTTGGTGCGAAGAACAATGAAGCGGTCTACTATCAAGCGCTAGGCTTAACGATTTTGTGTTTCTTGACCAGTATTGTGGTCGCGATTTTCCTCTACTTCATACAAACGCCAATATTGAATGCCTTTAGTGCTTTGACAGAAGAAACTAGAGCACTTTCAGAGAAGTTTATTTTGATTCTTAGCGTGGGTATTGTCATCCGCTCTATTCCAATGACGGTGATCGTAGGTGTACTCCGAGCGGGTGGTGACGTTAAGTTCTGTCTATACCAAGATCTGATTGCTCAATGGGTGATCGGTATTCCGTTGGCAGCCATCGCCGCTATTTACTTTAAGTTTCCACCTGAGTGGGTTTACCTACTGTTCCTCACTGAAGAAGTGATTAAGTGGGGTGGGTCGCTCTATCGCATGAAAACAAGAAAATGGATTAAAAACTTGATAGGAAGTTGAAGTCGGGCGCACCAATCGCATCACTTTATCGTTGGTGTGTGATCTATCTTTCAAAATACTTCCTCCTAACAGGGAATTAGTGTAGATTCTCCTTCCAAATTCTAACTAATGCGAGCTGTTTAATGTTAAAGCTGTCAGACCTATGTAAAGGCTATGTCGATGGGGGGGAGTTTCACCCTGTTTTGCAAGGTGCTGAACTGACATTAAACCAAGGTGACCAGCTGGCATTAATGGGGGAAAGCGGTTCAGGTAAAAGTACTTTACTGAATCTTATCGCGGGTTTAGACCTAGCCGATTCAGGTGAAATCGCTTTCCCTCACTTCAACATGCACGACTCTACCGAGCGTGACCGCACCGCTTATCGCAGAAACAACATTGGCCATATCTTTCAGCAGTTCAATTTACTGCCGACATTGAATATTGCTGATAACATTCGTTTTTGCCGCCAATTAAAAGGCTTACCGGAAGACAAGGGGCTCTGGAGACAGATTCTTTCTGCTTTAGATCTTATGCCACTGCTTGGTCGTTACCCTGAAGAAGCGTCTGGTGGACAGCAACAACGTGCAGCGATTGCTCGTGCGTTATATATGGAACCAAAAATCTTATTGGCCGATGAACCAACGGGTAGTCTAGATGAGCGTAATGCCGAAGCGGTAATGCGTTTGCTTACGTCTTTGGCTCGCCAATTAGAATGCACTTTGTTGCTCGTGACACACAGTGAAAAAGTAGCGTTACACATGGATGGCCGGATCCGTCTACAAGGAGGGCAACTGCATGTTATGGCCCGTAGTTAAGGCACTACTCGGTCATTATCGACGTTACCCACTTCAGATTATCTTGGTATGGCTTGGTTTAACCCTCGGCGTATCACTTTTGGTTGGTGTTACTGCCATTAACCAACACGCCAAGCAAAGCTATGCTCATGGCGAAAAACTCTTTTCGAATCCTCTTCCTTACCGTATTCGACCAAAACACAACGCCAATAAAATCCCACAAGGCTTTTATATCCACCTTCGCCGTGAAGGCTTTCAGCAGTGTTCTCCTTTTGATCACCATCGTATCACTGATGAAAACGGTTCAAACTTCATGCTGATTGGTATAGACCCAGTTTCTATGCTTCAACTGCAACCGGGCGTTGCGTTAAAAGATCTTAATACTTTAAATCTTATGAAGCCGCCGTATCCGATTCTTGTGAGCGATGATCTCGCTGAACACATGAAATGGAACAATGGTGATTACATTCCTCTTCTGGATGGCTCTGAGCTTGGCCCGGTAATGGTTGACGAGAACAACATTATCAATGGTACAAGGCTGATTGCGGATATTTCGTTACTGAGAATGCTCAAGCGAAGTGCCGGTTTATCTGTGATTGCTTGCTCAGAGATGTCTACCGAGAAATTTGAACGTCTCAAAAACATGCTGCCAAACGGCTTAACGATTTCGCGCAGCTCTAAAGCCGAACTTGAGTCGCTAACCAGTGCGTTCCACTTAAACCTAAAAGCGATGGGTATGCTGTCGTTTGTGGTTGGCTTGTTCATTTTCTATCAAGCAATGTCGCTTTCTTTTATTCAACGTCAACCGTTAGTCGGAATTTTAAGACAAACGGGTGTGTCTGGTTGGCAGCTGACTAAAGCGCTCTGTTTAGAATTATTGCTACTAGTTTTGCTGAGCTGGATCTGCGGTAATGTGTTTGGTGTGATGCTGGCGAACCAACTTTTACCTGCCGTATCTTCAAGTTTGGGCGATTTATACGATGCCAACGTCGGCTTAACGATTGACTGGAACTGGCGTTGGAGCGGTTACAGCTTACTGATGGCATTGATTGGAGCTTTCTTAGCGTGCGCATGGCCATTGGTTCGTTTACTTAAGTCTCAACCGATTCGTTTGTCTTCTCGTTTGTCTTTGATGCGTTTTGCGGGTACTGAGTTCACTTGGCAAGCGTTGATTGGCTGTGGCTTCTTGGTTGCTGCTGTTGCTGTGTATCAAGCTCCACAAACACAAGAGTCTGGCTTTGCGATTATCGCACTAATGCTGGTGAGTGTAGCTCTGTTTACGCCATTCTTAATGTGGAAACTGTTTAACAGCCTGTCTTATTCATTACGTTGGGTTCGTGCTCGCTGGTTCTTCGCAGACGCAGCTTCAAGCATGAGCTATCGTGGTGTAGCGACTATGGCCTTTATGCTAGCGCTAACGGCGAACATTGGCGTAGAAACCATGGTAGGTAGTTTTAGGGACACTACCGACAAGTGGTTAACGCAGCGCTTGGCAGCTGACCTCTATATTTACCCAACTAACAATGCAGCTGCTCGCATGAGTAGTTGGCTATCAGAACAACCTGAAGTTGATTCTGTTTGGTGGCGCTGGGAGAAAGATGTTGCTTCTCCAGTAGGCAGTATTCAAGTAGTGAGTACTGGGCCTTCTGAAGGTGAACTAGAAGCGCTAACCATCAAACTCGGCATTCCAAATTACTGGTATCACTTACACCACTCTAAAGGTGTGTTGATCAGCGAATCGATGTCTCTCAAGTTGGGTATCCGTCCGGGAGACTACATTGATCTCTATGACAACTTAGGCTCCGGTTGGCAAGTTGTGGGTGTTTATTATGATTATGGCAACCCTTACCATCAAGTGATGATGTCACATCGAAACTGGCTGTATGGCTTTGCAGGACGGGGCAATGTTGGCCTTGGCGTGATACTCAAAGATGATGTCAATTCAATCGGTCTTAGAAGCCGATTGGAAAGCGTGTTCAGGCTCGGCTCTGAACGTATCTTTGACAACAACAATATTCACAGCCAAGCGATGCGGGTGTTTGATAGAACCTTCGCGATAGCAGATACGCTAGGCAATATTACTTTAGTTATTGCGGTGTTCGGCATCTTCTTTGCGACTGTTGCGGGTGAAGTATCGCGGCAAAGGCATATCTCGCTGCAGCGCTGCTTGGGTGTTTCTGCGAAAGAGCTGATTCTGACAGGCAGTTTGCAGCTGTTTGTGTTTGGACTTATTTCCTCGTTAATCGCGATTCCGCTTGGCTTAGCGTTAGCGAGCTTGATCGTTGATATCGTTATCAAGCAGTCTTTTGGGTGGTCACTCGAGTTACAAGTGCTCCCTTGGGACTATTTAGAGACATTTGCTTGGGCAATGGCAGCATTGATGCTAGCTGGTGCTTTACCAGTGATGAGAATGATTCGGAACACGCCGATGAAGTCACTGAGGGATGCCCTTTAATATGTTTCTACGGAATAGCTCAGCCAAGTTAAGGCAACGGATTTTGTCTTCTTTACTGTTAATAAGTTTCTTCGGCATCTTTTTGAGTGTTTGGGGTTACTACTCCTATTTCATTGACCCTGGCGAAAAAGGGGTCAATGAGGTGAACTCTGTTTTGGTAAGCGAACACTTCAACGTGTTCGAACCTGTGTTACCAGACCGTAACGTTTCGCTACCACAAGATTTCAAGTTTCATCCCGAGTTTCAGCACGAATGGTGGCACTACTTCGCGTCTTTGAAAGGGGATGATGGCAAAGACTATTCGGTTCAGTGGAGCTTTTTCCGTATCGCGACAGACGAACGTGAAACGCCCGGATGGCAGAGTCCACAAGTCTATATCTCAAACGTGGTGGTCTCTTCCAAATCTAAAGTATGGAAAGAGCAGCGCATGGCTCGTGGTGGCATTGGCCAAGCGGGAATGACCAGTCGTCCGTTTAGAATTTGGATTGATAATTGGAATTGGCGTTCGCTGGGTAACACGCCGTTTCCTGGTCGCTTGCAAGTACAAACGGATACGTTCGGTCTCCAATTAGATACAGTGGCGAAAGGGCCATATGTACTTAATGGAGAGAACGGCTATCAGAAAAAACACGATTTACTACCTGTTGCGTCTTATAACTTCAGTGCGCCGTTCTTATCACTGAGTGGTGTGTTGAATCTCGACGGTGTCGCCAAGGAAGTTGAAGGCACAGCCTGGGTACATAAAGAGTGGGGCAGTGGTTTATTAGGAGTGGGTCAACAAGGTTGGGATTGGTTTGTATTCAATCTCGATGATGGTACAGCGCTGAGCATTAATCGCTATCGTCATAACCAACAGTTGCCTTATGTGTTCGGCACTTTAGCGACTCGTTCCGGTAAGGTATACCAGCTGACCGAAGCTGATGTTTCGATTCAGCCTTTGCAAAACACAACCTTGATGAATGGTCGACGAATGCCACTTCAGTGGATCATTAACGTGCCCAAGCATGATATCAACCTGACTACGCGTATTATACGTAGGGATATGTGGCTTCCATTTGTCATACCATATTGGGAAGGGCCGATTAAGGCGAGCGGGAGCCATGAAGCGACCGGCTTTATGCAGTTAACCGGCTACTAAAAAACACCTAAGGCTATCATTTGATAGCCTTTTTTTGTGCTATTCACTTTACTCTGCATGTAATGAATTCTGCATACAGGTTCGCTGATCTCATCTATACTTAATTTATGGTGCATAACAACTTTATGGAATATACGACGTATTGTTTAGTATTTGTAGGAAAAACCGAAGTTAAACATCCAAAGAAGTGATTATCTATCGATAAAGCTTGGATATAAACTCGTGGTTATTCTTTGTTATTCGTTTATTTAAATAATAAATATAAGGGCGAAATCATGACCGACGTCATCCGTGACTTCTTTAAAATGGAATCTGCTGGCGGCATCATCCTAGTAATCGCTGCGGCGATCGCAATGTTTGTAGCAAACTCACCACTGAACGAAATGTACCAAGGTGTACTTCATAGTTACGTTCTTGGTATGTCTGTGTCTCACTGGATTAACGATGGCTTAATGGCTGTCTTCTTCCTTCTAATCGGCTTAGAAGTTAAGCGTGAGCTTTTAGAAGGCGCATTAAAGTCTAAAGAGACTGCAATCTTCCCAGCTATCGCAGCTGTGGGTGGTATGCTAGCTCCTGCACTAATTTACGTGCTATTTAACTCAAGTAACCCTGAAGCGCTTCAAGGTTGGGCTATCCCGGCAGCAACAGATATCGCATTCGCATTGGGTATCATGGCACTTCTAGGCAACCGTGTACCAGTAAGCTTGAAAGTGTTCCTACTGGCTCTAGCAATTATCGATGACCTAGGTGTTGTTGTTATCATTGCATTGTTCTACTCAGGTGACCTATCTACGCTTGCACTAACGGTTGGCTTTATCGCGACTGGTGTATTGTTCATGCTAAACAACAAGCATGTTACCAAGCTAAGTGTTTACCTCATTGTTGGTGCCATTCTGTGGTTCGCAGTATTGAAGTCTGGTGTTCACGCAACGCTAGCAGGTGTAGTAATTGGTTTTGCTATCCCACTGAAAGGTAATAAAGGGGAACATTCTCCGCTGAAACACCTAGAACATGCTCTGCACCCATACGTCGCTTTTGCAATCTTGCCTATCTTTGCATTTGCAAACGCTGGTATCTCGCTAGAAGGTATCTCAATTTCAAACCTAACAGGCATGCTACCGCTTGGTATTGCAATGGGTCTATTGGTTGGTAAGCCACTGGGTATCTTCCTATTCAGCTGGGGTGCTGTGAAAACAGGTGTAGCTAAACTTCCTGAAGGTGTGAACTTCATGAACATCTTCGCAGTGTCTGTGCTGTGTGGTATTGGCTTTACAATGTCTATCTTCATCTCTTCATTGGCATTTGGTCCAACGAACGCAGATTTTGATACGCTTGCTCGACTAGGTATCCTGATGGGATCAACGACAGCAGCAATCCTGGGTTACTTCCTGCTAAGTATTTCTTTACCGAAAACTAAGCACCAAGAAGTAAAACTATAATCGGTAGTAGGCTCGCTAAATTAAATAGGGAGCCTACTGACTGAGTAACAAGCTAGTTCCCGAGTAGCAAGAAACGTCACAGAGTCATCCCCTCGATTCATGTGACGACAAAGAACAAAAAAGCCGTGATGGGCAACCCTATCACGGCTTTATTGATCTTACGGTTTGCTAGTTAGCAACCTAGTAGGTCATTTTCAATACCAACCTCATCAGCATGGTGACGATGTCACGCTACTTTTTAAGCGTGGTAAATATGGTCCACTCTTCGACGATTTGTTCGCTCAGTCCGACAACCGTTGCTGTTACTCGACGGTTTAAAGCATGAGAAGTCGCATCATCGCCCTCGCTCTCTAATCGTTCTTCACCGTAACCGACAACTCTTACTCGACTTGGGTCGATACCATTCGATAATAGTTCATCTTCGACGTGGTGAGCGCGTTTCTTGGATAGCTCCAAGTTGTATTCACTCGCACCGACTTTACTGGCATAGCCCTGAATCTCAATCGACGCGCTTTGGTAGGTTTCTAAAAACTCAGCCATAGTGGTGATTTGATCAGAGAAGATCGGGTTAACTTCAAACGAGTCATTGGCAAATAGGATGTTCAACTGTCTGACTTCTTGCGAGCTAACCGTCTCGCCACAACCTTCATTATCAACCAGAGACGATTCAGGTGTGCCAGGACAGGTGTCTCGCGCATTGACCACGCCATCGTTATCATCGTCTTGCAGATCTGAAATCTGCGACGCTTCAGGTGTCTCAATATATTCCTCTTCCTGTTGGCTAGAGCAGGCTAGCAAGGTCATTGTTAACGCAGGAAGTAGTAAGTAAGTTATCTTCATGATTAATACTCCACGGCCGTTGTCCACTCGTCAGGGATGTCGACTAGCAGAGCATTCAATAGAGAACCTGTCGCGTTCATTACACGGTATTTCGCGTACTGTTCAGCGTAATGCGCATCTAAGTAATCTTTACGGGCTTCAAACAGTTCGTTTTCGGTGTTGAGCAAATCTAGAAGCGTACGTTTACCGATTCGATATTGTTTTTCATAAGCGATAACGGTTTCTGATGCAGAATCTACGTGATCAGATAAAAAGTTCTTTTGTTGTAACGTAAGATCCAATGCACTCCAAGAGAGGCGTAGTCCTTCTTCAACTTGTCTATAAGCACGATCTCTCAGATCCTTTGCTTTATTGAGTTGATAAGCCGCAGCTTCTGAGTTTGCACTGTCAGTGCCACCGTTGTAGAGGTTGTATCTCATTCGTAGCATTGCCAGTGTTTCTTGGCTCGAACCTTCATCGCCACCCGCATCATCACGCCATGACTGAGAGGCTTCAATAGAGAAGGTCGGGTAATTAACACCTTTTGATTGTTTGTATTGGAAGTGCGCGGAATCAACATCTGCAGTAGCAATCTTGATGACAGGGTGTTGGTCTAGTGCATCAACAAGGGCATCAGATAATGATAGGGGAATCATAGAAATATCGGCTCTTGGGTAAACTAAACCTAGTGGTTCTTGACCTACTATTCGTCTAAATTGGGTATGGGTATCGATTAAATTGTTCTGTGCGGCTAATAAGTTGCCGTGCGCTTTTGCAATCCTAGCTTCTACTTGAGACACATCTGCGGTTGAGCCTATTCCTGAGACAGCACGCTTTTTGATGTCTTTATAGATTTTCTTGTGGATAGCAAGGTTACTTTCCGAAAGGGCTAAAACTTCAGTTGCTTTGACTGCGTCTAAGTAGATCTGTGTGACCTCTAGCGCTTTATCTTCAGCATCCGCTAACAGTTGTAAGCGAACCGATTCTGCTTCTGCGGCAGTACGATCAATGTCGTTGAGAGTCGACGAACCATCCCACAGCAACTGAGTGAGGGATATCGTTGCTTCCTTTCGTGTTAAGTCTGTATCTGGGCCATTGTTTGGTGCAGGGTTAATACCTTCGTAGCCAATACCGGCATCAAGGTCAATGCTTGGTCTATACGCACCGCCTGCGGCGTCATTACGGCTTCGGACACTCACAAACTCATTGAAGATACTTTTGATTTCAGGGTTTGTTGCCAAGGTAATGGCGACGGCCTGTTCCAAAGTTTGAGCAGAGAGTGGAGTTGCAACAACTAAGCAACACATGATGGATAATTTAAACAGTCTCAAAGTAGGTCTCCTTCTACTTTTAATGTCCCGCCTTTCCCTAACTTGCGTTTAACTTCCTAATTGAGAAAGGCTATTAAACGAAGCTTAGGACATATGGACAAAAATGCTAAGTTTGTGGGCTTTATTTCGAAGGTAAGTCGCTATTGCTATTGATTAATTTGCTAATAATCGAGGTCGGCAACTTTTGCGTGGGTGATTTACGAACTGGATTAAGGCCATTATTAAGCAAGTGTTCGAATAAGTGAGGATAGGACGTGAGCTTGTTTGAAATGTCGATATCAACACTAAGAATGTGCCAAAGGTTTCAGCTCTATTTGGAGACAACATGTGAGATGCAACTTAGTGATACTCTGAATGGTATAGAGACTAGTTAACTCTAGGTAGAGTAAGAGGGAGCACTTCTTCTATAGGCTTTGAGCCTTATCATTGTTAGGCAATTTGACAACTCTAGCGTCGTGCTATTTATAAACTACCTTTAGCCTTAGCGTGTACCTGTGAGTATATCGAGATGCGTTCTTAGTGAATGATTAATATTGGATATAATCGTACTTGAGCATAAAAAAACGAAAAAAAAGCCCAAACCAAAGCGGTTTGGGCGGATACAAGTATAGGAGTTAATAAGGAAAATGCAGTAATTAAGAAAGCAGGGAGAAAAACAAGTTTGACGGCCTGTTAAACTTCTAAATACTCTGTTTTCTACATAATTTATGACCCTCCTTTTCAATTTCAGTTCCCAGAAAATTCATTAATTTTTCCTTTTTTTGCAAACACACGTCGATTCAATCGGTTAGTGCAGACTTTTATTAACTGGTACGACCAATTTGTGAAAATGTGATGTTGCTTGCTTGTTAAATAAATGTACTAAGCGTATATTTCAAACAGTTGTTTAATACGAGTGATTGAAATGGCACCAAGAAGTACAACCAAAGACAAAATCTTAGATGTGGCTGAAGGCTTATTTGCTGAGCACGGTTTTAATGACACCTCTTTACGCACTATTACGGGTAAAGCCAATGTCAATCTTGCTTCAGTGAACTACCACTTTGGCGATAAGAAGACTCTGGTTCGTGCCGTATTAAATCGATACTTAGAAGCATTTATGCCTGCACTGCAAGACGCTTTAGTGAACTTAAACTTGAACGAAACGTATTCTATGAGTGACGTGTTTGAGTCTTTAAGACAGCCACTAAGAGCACTTAACGATGTAAGGCCAAATGGTACGAGCCGATTTATGTTACTCATCGGTCGAGGTTATACGGATGTGCAAGGTCACTTGCGTTGGTTCATTACAACTCGCTACAGCGAAGTACTGACTCTGTTTACCAGTTCAGTAATGAAAGCCAACCCTAACCTCACTCAAGAACAGTTATTTTGGCGATTGCACTTTACCCTAGGGACTTGTGTTTTCACCATGGCTTCCAGTCAAGCTCTCGTTGAAATTGCAGAGAATGATTACGGCAAGCGAATAGATGCCAAAGCAGTGGTTGATATTCTTATTCCATACTTGGCCGCTGGCATGTCAGCAGAAGAATAAAACAATAAAAAGCGAAACATTCACAACCAAAATAGTGAACAAAAGGATCTGAACTATGAGCTCTCTAAGACAAAAATGGGTAAGTGACCCAGCTTTTAAACTCTTTAAAAAAGTACTGCCACCACTATCTAGCACTGAGAAAGAAGCGATGGAAGCAGGTAGTGTTTGGTGGGACGGAGAGCTGTTTTCTGGTAAACCAGATTTCACTAAGCTGCACCAATATCCAAAACCTCAGCTGACAGCAGAAGAGCAATCGTTCATGGATAATGAGCTTGAAACTCTGCTCGCTATGCTTGATGACCACCAAATCGTAAAAGAAGACCGAGACCTTCCTGAAGAGGTTTGGAACTTCTTACGTAAGGAACGTTTCTTCTCGCTCATTATTGCGAAAGAGTACGGTGGTCGTGAATTTTCAGCTCACGCAAACTCGACTATCGTAACTAAGATTGCGACTCGCAGTATCAGTACTGCGGTTTCGGTCATGGTTCCAAACTCTCTTGGCCCTGGTGAGCTACTGTCTCACTACGGTACTCAAGACCAAAAAGACTACTGGCTGCCGCGTCTTGCTGACGGTACAGATATCCCATGTTTCGCGTTAACAGGCCCTGAAGCGGGTTCTGATGCGGGTGGTATCCCCGATGTCGGCACTGTGTGTATGGGCATGCACGAAGGCAAAGAGACACTAGGCATCAAGCTTAACTGGAACAAGCGTTACATTACGCTAGCACCAGTGGCAACGGTACTTGGTTTGGCTTTCAAACTGCACGATCCAGAGAAGTTGCTTGGTGACAAAGAAGACATCGGTATCACTTGTGCGCTAATCCCTGCTGACCACGAAGGTGTTGTGATTGGTGAGCGTCATGATCCACTTGGCCTTGCGTTTATGAATGGTCCGACACGCGGTCATGATGTATTCATCCCTATGGAATGGCTAATTGGCGGTGCAGATTACGCAGGTAAAGGCTGGCGTATGCTGGTGGAGTGCCTATCTGCAGGTCGTGGTATTTCACTACCAGCACTAGGTACAGCAATGGGCCACCTAACTGCGAGAACAACTGGCGCATACGCTTATGTTCGTAAGCAGTTCGGTATGTCGATTGGTAAGTTCGAAGGTGTTGCTGAGAGCCTAGGTCGTATTGGTGGCTTAACGTATCTACTAGAAGCAACTCGTACGCTGACAACTACTTCACTCGATATGAAAGAGAAGCCGGGTATCGTAACGGCTATCGCGAAGTACCACATGACAGAGATGGCGCGTACGATTCTGAACGATTCAATGGATATCCACTCAGGTCGAGCAATTCAAGATGGCCCGATGAACTACTTGGCTGCCCCTTACCTAGGTATTCCCGTTGCTATCACAGTAGAAGGTGCGAACATTCTGACTCGTAACCTGATGATCTTTGGTCAAGGTGCGACACGTTGTCACCCATACGTGCTAAGCGAAATGGAAGCCGCGGCAAACCCAGATGAGAAGCAAGGTGCGAAGGACTTCGATAATTTGTTGTTCAAGCATATTGGTCACGCGACTAAGAACACGTTTGGCGCGTTCGGTGCGGCATTAACAGGCTCTAAATTCATTAAAGCGGATATGAGCGGCCCAACGAAGCCTTACTACCAAGACTTGACTCGCTTGAGTCGTGCGCTTGCGGTAAGTGCGGATTTCGCAATGTTGACACTAGGTGGCGAACTGAAACGTAAAGAGCTTATCTCTGCACGTCTAGGTGATGGTCTAAGTTACCTATACATGGCATCTGCAGCGCTTAAGAAGTATGAAGACGAAGGTCGTCAACAAGCTGACCTAGACTACGTACATTACGCGGTTCAACACTGTTTCCATAACGCGGCGAAATCGCTACAAGAAGCGTACAGAAACTTCCCGAACAAGATGGTTGGGAAAGTACTTAAAGGTCTCGTTTTCCCGGTAGGTAACCACTTTGAAAAACCAAGTGATAACCTAACAGTACAACTAGCAGAAAGCTTGATGACTCCGGGAGCACACCGTGAACGCCTGACTCACCTTTGCTACATCGGTCAGGAAGAAGACGATAGCGTTGGCTTGATGGAGAATGCGTTCAATGCGATGTACAGCATCAAACCACTTGAGCGTAAGATTTTCAAAGCAGTGAAAGAGGGCAAAGTAGCTCGCAAAGGCTTACTACAAGACAAACTTGCTCAAGCACTGGCGGCAGATGTTCTTACTCAAGATGAAGTTGACCAAATCATTGCAGCAGACAAACTACGCTACGCAGCGATTCAAGTTGACCACTTCAGTCATGACTATAGTGAAACTTTGACGCGAAAAGAGTTAAAACCTAAGCTAAATAGCGTTGCTTAGATAAAGAAATGACAAAAGGCACCTAATAAGGTGCCTTTTTTTGTTTTTGTCGTAGAAGTCGCAATAGACGCGTTAACAAATGGTGACTTAGTCAGCAAATATTCGCTGAGTGCTCCAACCACTTGCATTTTCACCACATTTTTACAGAAATTAGATGCCATTTGCGTACGAAACTTTTATCCTTAACCTGATTTTTTAAGGAAGTTGAATATGATCATCAAACCTCGAATTCGCGGATTCATCTGTACTACAACACATCCAGTCGGTTGTGAAGCTAATGTAAAAGAACAAATTGCTTACACAAAAGCTCAAGGCCCAATCGCAAACGCACCTAAACGTGTACTAGTTGTTGGCTCTTCAAGTGGCTACGGCTTGTCTTCACGTATTGCGGCTGCATTTGGTGGCGGCGCTTCAACTATCGGTGTTTTCTTCGAGAAAGCCGGTACTGAGAAAAAGCCGGGCACAGCTGGTTTCTACAACTCAGCAGCGTTCGACAAGCTAGCTAAAGAAGAAGGCCTGTATTCAAAAAGCCTGAACGGCGATGCTTTCTCTAACGAAGCGAAACAGAAAACAATTGATCTGATCAAAGAAGATCTAGGTCAAATCGATATGGTTGTGTACTCACTGGCGTCTCCAGTGCGTAAAATGCCAGAGACAGGCGAAGTGATTCGTTCAGCTCTAAAACCTATCGGCGAAACGTACACATCAACAGCGGTTGATACCAACAAAGACACTATCATCGAAGCTAGTGTTGAGCCTGCATCTGAAGAAGAAATCAAAGACACTGTTACAGTAATGGGCGGTGAAGATTGGGAACTTTGGATCAACGCTCTTTCTGAAGCGGGTGTTCTAGCTGACGGTTGTAAAACTGTTGCTTACAGCTACATCGGTACTGAACTAACGTGGCCAATCTACTGGGATGGTGCGCTAGGTAAAGCTAAGATGGATCTAGACCGTGCAGCATCAGCGCTGAACGAGAAACTAGGCCAAACTGGCGGTACTGCAAACGTTGCTGTTCTTAAGTCTGTTGTGACTCAAGCAAGCTCTGCAATCCCTGTTATGCCTCTTTACATCGCTATGGTGTTCAAGAAGATGCGTGAAGAAGGTATTCACGAAGGTTGTATGGAACAGATCTTCCGTATGTTCAGCCAACGTCTATACAAAGAAGACGGCAGCGCGCCAGAAGTAGATGAAGTGAACCGTCTACGTCTAGATGATCTTGAGCTTCGTGAAGACATCCAAGACCACTGTCGTAACCTATGGCCTCAAATCACAACTGAAAACCTGAAAGAACTGACTGACTACGTAGAGTACAAAGAAGAGTTCTTGAAGCTATTCGGTTTCGGTGTTGAAGGTGTTGATTACGAAGCTGACGTTAACCCAGCTGTTGAATTTGATGTTGCTGACATCTAATTCAAGTTATCGAATCTAAACGAAATAGGCGCTCATTGAGCGCCTATTTTTTACCTGCTATTTGACTAAAGAGATTAAGAGCAGATAAGGGATACGAGTGGCGAGATGCGAAGAGAGTTAAGAGCAAGAGTGGGGAAGGAGGCTGAACCGCTTAAAACAGGCTATAAAAAATGCACTAACTCAAAGTGAATTAGTGCATTCGAAATATCTAAGTTTGGCTGCATTTAATGCAGTAGGCTCTAGCTAATGATGATGATAAAAGTACCTGCCAAGGTCATCAATATATTGGCTATCGCATAAGTGCCCGCATAACCCAAAGCCGGAATGGTTGAGCGAGCGTGGTCGTTTACGATGTCCATTGCCGGAGCACAGGTTCGCGCACCAATGATCGCACCAAACAGCAGCGCTCGGTTCATCTTCAACACATAAGCACCAACCAAGTAAGCGAAGAATACCGGCAGCACACTCACCACCAGAGCAATACCAATGACCTGTGGCCCAACTTGGGTTAAGTGCTCAAATATCTTACCACCGGCGCTTAAGCCGATACCGACCATAAAGAACATCAAACCGAGGTCTTTGACCATGTTTAACGCCCCCTGAGGTACGTAACCGAAAGTAGGGTGGTTCGCTCGTAAGAAGCCCAGCATGATGCCTGATAGAAGAAGGCCAACCGCGTTACCTAGTCCAAACGACACCTGACCGAATGTCATAGTGATCAAACCAAACAAAATACCCAGAATGAAGAAGCTACAGAAAGCCATCAAATCCGCCATTTGGCTATGGATTGAGATGAAACCAATTTTCTCTGCTAGGCCGTGAACACGACTCTTTTCGCCACTTACCTGTAGGACATCACCCTTTGAAAGCACGATGTTTAAGTCCATCGGCATTTCAATCTGAGCTCTTACTACGCGGTTCAGGAAACAACCATATTCAGACAGGTTTAAGTCTGATAGGCGCTTACCTGCGATGCTGTCACTTTTAACGACGATCTCTTCTTCCACGATACGTAGATCGAGAAGGTTACGGTCGAAAACCTCTTTACCGTTACGGAAGCTCGGGTCAAGACGTGCGTGGCTGTCAGGGAAACCTACCAATGCGATTTCGTCACCTTCTTGCAGAATTGCATCACCATCTGGGTGGGCAAGAATGCCATTACGACGAATACGCTCGATGTAACACCCCGTTTGGCGATAGATACCTAGTTCACGCAGGTTCTTACCGTCAGTCCAAGAGATAAGCTCTGGTCCCACACGGTAAGCACGAATGATAGGAAGGTAAACCTTACGCTGACCAGAAGCACCTAAACCACGTTCTTGAGCTATCTGCTCTGCCGAGTCGTGTAGGTTTACTTTCTGTAGTTTTGGAATCAGGCGGGCAAACATGATCATGCTGATTAAGCCTACCAAGTAAGCCATAGCGTAACCGACCGAAAGGTTTTCAATAATCAGGCTCAAGTCCATGTTTCTTGGCACTTCAGCAAGCCCAGAATTAAGAGCGTCTTGCGCACCTACCAAGATAGGTGTTGCTGTCAGCGCACCTGCCATCATGCCGGCAGATAACCCGAAGCCTAGGCCAAGGTAGTGACTGCTGAAATAGGTTAGGGCAATCGCGGTAGAAAGTACTACAAGGCTCAGAATGAGGTAGTGCTTACCGTCTCTGAAAAAGATACCGAAGAAGTTTGGACCCGCTTCAATGCCAACACAGTAGATAAACAGCATGAAGCCAATGGTGAGTGCATCTGCGTTAAAAGAAAAGCCAAGATGTCCCATAACGAGGGAAGTAATCAGAACACCGATTGAATTGCCGAGTTGGAGACTACCGAAACGAATTTTACCAATGGCTAATCCAATCGATAAAACAACAAAGATGAGGAGAATGGGGTTTTGTTCTAACAGAAAAACAACGTCGATATTCACAGTGGTCGCTCAATAATTGGCGTGAAACACAGGGTAAGTTTGAGAGGTGAATTGTATCTAAATATAAATAAATTATAAGCGATATTTTGCTATTTTACTTGATTTTGACCTTATTCTTATTCCGTACGAAAACTGGTCATAAAAAATGTATGGTCCGCCCCGTTATTGCAACTACAATTAAGTAATAACGGAGTTGGTTTGCGCTAATGTATTCGGAGTCCTTGTTGGGAGCACTAGCTTCCCAGCTCCACGATGATATCCGCGCCAGATTATCCTTAAAAAGCCCAAAGCATTGATTGCTATTTTTTGTGTCAGGTTCTTAATCTGGCCGATTGACCGTTTTTGTCATCACGTTCATTGACGTTGCAAACTTGGTTATAGCTAAACAGCCTTAAAAGCTTGGCGGTGGTATAACACCGCCCAAGCTATCCTCACTAGCTTGTTGGCTAATGCGACTACCACTACATTAAATGGTTTGGTGGCTCGTAGATTCACAAGCCACTCTCCAAACACTTTCCCTGTCGTCTCTAGTCTAGAGAGTACAGCCCTTGCCCCATGGACAAACAGAGTTCTGAGGTGTTTATTCCCTCGTTTACTCATACCAAGTAGCTTGGTCTTTCCTCCCGTTGAGAATTGCCTTGGCACAAGCCCCAACCAAGCCGCCATCTCACGGCCATTGGTAAAGTTACTCGGAGAGCTTACATCGGCAATACACAATGTGGAGGTAAGATCACCAATTCCAGGGATAGTTTTTAATAATTGAGCACTTTCGTTGTTATTAACAATAGTTTGAAGCTTGTTATCTTGAGTTTTGATTTGTTCATTAAGGTACTTGTAATGCTCGTGGATAGATATCAATTCACATAGCAAGCTTTTTGGTAATGAGACGGTTTGTTCTGCTAACCATTGAAACAAAGACTTCATCTTTGCATGCCCTTTGGGAAAGCTAAGGCCGAACTCAAGTAAGATCGCTCCGATCCGCGACATAGTGGCAGTTCTCTCCTTGATATAACTATCTCTGACTCGATGAATCGCTGCGATGACTTGAGCCTCTTCACTTTTTACAGCTACAAACCTCATGGTCGGTCGACCCGCAGCCTCTGCGATCGCTGAAGCATCGATGAAATCGTTTTTATTGCCTTTGACATAAGGCTTAACATACTGAGGGGGAATAAGTCGGGGTTGATGCCCAAACTCACTACATTTTCGAGCAAGCCAATGAGCACCGCCACAGGCTTCGAAAGCAATAGTTGTTGGTTCTATTTTACTAAGAAAGATTAAGAGTTGGTTACGATTAAATTTACGACGAAGCACCTCCACACCACAACGGTTATGTGCGATAGCATGGAAGCAATGTTTACCTAGGTCGATACCTAAAATATGAATAGAAGACATATGGTTCACCTCATTCTGAGAGCCTACTCTAAGCTTAAGGGCTTGAGAGTGAGGCGGACCATATAATTAAGCCCGCTACAGTGAGCGGGCTTCATATAAATCGTACAGTCTAACGCTAAAATTGGTCAGCTGTTTAAGGCTATAGCCTTAGATCTCTTAAGAGAAATCTTCGTTTAGTCGAAAAGACCTAGGTTCTCTTTTGCGTATGCTTCAAATTCTGTGCAGCCGCCGATGTGGTCTTGATCGATGAAGATTTGTGGAACTGTGTCTACTGGCTTACCTACTGTCTTCTCTAGGTCAGCTTTGCTGATGCCTTCAGCGTGAATGTCAACGTAACGGTAGTTGAAGTCATCACGTTTAGCTTTAAGAGTTTCAGCATGCTCTTTTGCACGAACACAGAATGGGCAAGCAGGGCGACCAAAAATAACTACAAACATTTAATTTCTCCTAAATACGGGATGAGGCTCGTTAACTCATTTATGTTAACTATTCTTTTATGAATGCCACTCAAAATTTCTTAAAACCAACTATGCCTCAATGCCATGGGGAAATAAAGATGGAATTGCCTCTTAATACAATAGGTTTTGCCTATCAGAGCAAATAATGGTCACAAAAAGGATCCGTGATGATTTCTGATGGGTATCTAAGTTGAGTACACATAATTTAAGAGTGTGAATTACCCCTAAGAATGGGACTTTAATCAATCTTTAATGCGACAAGTTGCACCTCGTCAAAAAACGTACTCATAGAACGAGGCATCTTAATACTGATGCGCGGGAAAGAAGCGAAAGTGAAAAGAGGTGGCATAGTGTAAAGGTATGGACAGCCACCATGTTCGATATTCTATATTAGCCATATGCCGTTTTCAGCATACTCTTACCCCCGCTATGAAATCTGCAGTTACAAAGGCAAGAAAAAACGAGCTAAAAAGTCTACATTCCAAAAACCAAGAGTTCGCAGTTTTGTTTGGTCATAGGCGCAGGAGGCACCATGTTTCAATTTATGACATCTACAAAGATCATCTTTGGTGATGGAGCACTTTCCGCTTCATTGTCTCTCTTTAACCAATACGGCTACAGCGTGCTATTGGTGACTGGCAATACATTAGAACGCACGTCAATTGTCACTGATTACCTCGATGCCCAGGGTATGCGCTATCAACACATCGCAGTTTCCGGCGAACCCAATATTAAAATGGTCGAAGAGGCGGCGATATCTGCCCGAAGATTCAAGCCGGATATGGTTGTCTCCATGGGAGGAGGTAGTGCGATCGATATGGGGAAAGCGCTAGCTGCTGTTTTACCTAACCAAGGCAACTTATACGACTATGTCGAAGTTGTCGGACGTAATGTTCCTCTTAAAACCAAACCGCTTCCATTCATCGCGATTCCTACCACGGCCAGCACAGGCGCAGAGGTGACTAAAAACGCGGTGCTTAAATCAGGGCAAGACCAAGTTAAGATCAGCCTTAGAAGTCCAGATATGTTGGCTGACGTTGCGATTGTCGATCCAACCTTAACTCATGGCACCAATCTATATTTGTCGGGACGTGGTGCGATGGATGCTTTTACTCATCTGATGGAGGCTTATGTTTGCGGTGAACCCAACCCGCTCACTGATATGATTTGTGAAGAGGGGCTGCGTAAGTTGAGTGGTTCTGCAGTTCAAGCGTGCGTTTATGATGAACCTCAAGCGCGCTCTGACTTGGCTTTCGCATCTATGCTGGGCGGGATGGCGATAACCAATGCCAAGCTTGGAGCAGCACATGGTTTAGCCTCTGCATTGGGTGGCAAAATCTCAGCGCCACACAGTGTGATTACTGCGCGCTTAGCACCGTTCGTGATGTTGGAAAACATTGCTGTTGCGAAAGAAGAGCAAAGAGCCGACATCTTAGCGCGCTACCAACGGATTGCTCAGATAGTGACAAATAACTCCGAGGCGAAAGAAGAGGAGGCGATAACTTGGCTATCTGAAGTGTTGGATACGTTAAAGCTTCCAAGCTTATTGGAATTTGGTGTCTGTGAAGCTCAATTTGATGAAGTGTCTACCGATGCGCTCAAATCTGTCGCGATAAAAGGAAATCCTTTGCCACTGAACCAAGACCGTTTAATTCATATTCTGCAGAAGGTTTGCGAGAAGTGTAATTGTGTTGAGAGCAGAGATGCTGGGGCTTTGAAGCACCAAGATGAAGAGTCAGCAATGGTCGAATCAAGCTTCACGATCATTAACTCTTACGCGTCCGAAAACAGCGTGGTAGAGAAAGGCAACAGTTGGACTATTTAACGGCTTTAGACCTGTTCGCTGCATAAAGTATTTAAAACAGATAAACAAAAACGGAGCACTAGGCTCCGTTTTTTAATCGCTATCTTTTGGTTCGTATCCTAAGGGCTCTTTGTATGAACCCTAGAAGGTTAGAACTGAGAGTATTTCTCGTAACGTGAATCACGAAGAGACTCTTTAACGCGCTTCAGGTTCTCTCTGAAACCTGAACCACGACGCAGCGTAAAGCCAGTCGCTAGCACATCAATAACCGTCATTTGAACAACGCGACTTGCCATTGGCATATAAACGTCTGTGTCTTCCGGTACATCCAATGAGATAGAAAGCGAGCTTGCTTTGTCTAGTGGAGAGTCTTTTGCTGTGATAGCGATAACTGTTGCACCGTTTTCACGGGCTAGGTTCGCAATCTCAACTTGGCTCTTAGTGCGACCCGTATGAGAGATAAGAACGATCACGTCGTTATCACTGCAGTTAATGCAGCTCATTCGTTGCATCACGATGTCTTCGAAACAAGTGATTGGGATATTAAAACGAATAAACTTGTTTTGAGCGTCTTTCGCTACGGCAGAAGAGGCTCCCAGTCCGAAGAATGAAATGCGTTTTGCTTGAGTCAGCAAGTCAACCGCACGGTTTACTTGCATCGCATCTAGACTGTTTTTAGCAACGTCTAGACATGCCATAGTCGATTCGAAGATCTTATGCGTATAAGCATCTGGACCATCGTCTTCTTCAACATTACGGTTCACGTAAGGTGTACCGTTCGCCAAGCTTTGAGCTAGGTGAAGTTTGAAGTCAGGGAAGCCCTTTGTGTCTAAACGACGACAGAAGCGGTTAACTGTAGGCTCACTTACGTCAGCCATCTTAGCTAAGGTAGCAATGCTAGAATGGATTGCAGTTTGAGGGGAAGCCATGATTACTTCGGCTACCTTACGCTCAGACTTGCTGAAATTTTCCAGGTTTTTTTGTATTTTTTCTAATGTATTCATAGTGTTCACAAGGGTATAGAGAACAACTTGCCAGTTAATATCTTTTACCAGGGGGTATGGCTGAAACAAATATCAATAATCACAAAACCAAACTTAAATTTAGTATCGTAAATACTGCTGCTTCAAATAGATATCAAGCTAACTAGCACCATAGAGTCAGTATAAACCCAACATACTATTTACTAATACAAAAACACGGCATGAATGCTTAAGAATATGACAAACCTCAACAAAATTTTAGAAAACTACAGAATTGGAAGAGGGTTTGAGCAAAAAGAATGCAAATTGAGTATGAACTGACAGCTTAGTTACATCAAAAAGAAAGAAATTTTCAATTTGATGCAACTAAAATTGAATGGCTATGCGTTGATTTGCGTAATCAACTTGGTAATTTTACCCATCAAGTTAGGCGCTAGTTTAGAGATTTCGCGTTGTTCTTCAAGCACTGAAGAAAGAATCTCATTACCCGTTAGTGGGTTAGCTAACACGACGCGGAAAACAATGATTGGCTGGTGTGCCCAAGCTTCAGGATTTAAACGAGTACGTGACACAAAAGACTTGCCGGTTTCACGCTGCTTCTTCTGAATAAACTTAGTCAGTTCGTTAAGTAACTCGTTCAGCTGTACGCGTTGTTCAGGCTCCGCTTTAAGCAGCGCAGCTTTAACTGATTCAGGAACATAGCGGTAAGTCAGCAGGCAAAGCTCTGGCTCTGATACCAGCTCAAAATCGCTTTGTTCTTTAATCAGGTCGGCGAAGTAACGTGCCTTGTTGATGCTTTGGTCGATCAACAGCTCATAACCTGGGCGGCTAATGATGTGCATAGCTGCATAAACCAACATCGCCATGCCTGAACGTGAACCTTCTAATGTATGGCTACCTAAGTCTTTAGAACCTTTACGCAGGATATATTGAGCATGATGTTCAATCGCTGTCATCGCATCTGGCTTCTTAAACAGAACCATGCCTGCACCCATAGGGATGTAAAGCTGTTTGTGCGCATCGATGGTGACAGAGTCAGCCAATTCGATACCATCAAGCAGATGACGATGATTGTTAGACATCAAGGTCGCACCGCCCCAAGCGGCATCCACATGGAAGTGACAATCTGATTCTGCGCACACTTCAGCAATATCTTTAAGTGGGTCGATATTGCCAGTTTCGGTTGTACCAGCCACACCGATCACGGCAAAAGGCTTAATCTTTTTCTGCTTAAGTTGTTCAATCTTAAGTCTTAGGTCGTCAGTGCAAATGCGGTTGTCGTTATCTGTTTTAACCGATACCAAACCTTCTTGACCAATGCCAAGCACATCAGCAGCTTTCTTAAGAGAGTAGTGACCACGTTCAGAAACTAAGATAGCGAGGCCTTCATAGTCGTAGTGCTTCATGGCTTTGAATAAGCCTTCTTTCTCTACACCTTTGAACGAACCTTGTGCTTTTAGTGCATTGTTACGTGCAACCCAAAGCGCCGTAATGTTCGCGATGGTACCGCCAGAACAAAACGCACCCAAAGAGTGGTTTGCACTGTGCATCCAACGAGAATAGAACTGGTCGTTATCTTGATAGATCAAGCGATGTAGCATGCCCAGAACTTGGCGTTCTAGGGGAGTGAAAGCTTTGGATGTCTCAATTTTTACTAGGTTCTGATTCAGCGCAATCATGATTTTAGAAAGCGGCATCAGGAAGTACGGCAACGCAGACGTCATGTGGCCAATAAAACTTGGCGAGGACGTATGTACCGAATGAGACACGAGCGAATCGAGGAGATGCTCAGTATGTTCAGAAACAAACTCAGGCTGCTCTGGAATATGAGCATTTGAAAAATCTTTCTCAATTTCACGCAGCGGCTTTTCTTCAGCCACAATATGTTCACGTAAGAATTGATTCAGGTTTCGTGAAAGTTTGTCTTCAATTTGAGTGAGTGTTGAATCTGGGCCTTCCGGTACCGTGAAGATACGTAGGAGACTGTCGAAGCTAACATCTGCTGTTTTTTGTTCCGTAACCATAGCAAGCGAGTTATTTTTCTAATATTGACGCGAGCGGGACAATCTAAACGAAAACGGGAACAATGTCCCGTCTTAATTATGAAATCCAACTTCTCAAAAAAGCATATTAAATGAGTGGTTATTTACACTTAATCGCTTCAAGTTTAGCAATCGACTGGTTGTAGCGTTGAAGCGCTGTGTCGATTTGCTTAGGGTGGCTAAGCAGTTCTGCAAACGCTGAGCGTAGCTCGTAGTTTTGAGCATGAGGCTTTGATTGACGGTCGTCAAACGTCGTTTTTGCTACTTTACCTAGTTCGTCATCGCGCTGTGAGAGCGTCTTAATATCGTGTTGCTCCAGCTGTAGCCAACCTTCAACAGGCTGCTCTGTAGCCACTTTGCTTGAGTCGTTTACTAGGTAGTAGTGAACGGCTGCACGATTTAGCTCAAAGTGGTGCTTACGACCTTCTAGGAACCACTCACTTACTTCTGTTAGCTCTGGGTATTGCTCAGAAGTTAATGCAGCAAGGTCAGTATACCAACCTAAAGAAGCGTCGATGTACGCATCATATTTTTTTGCTTGGCACTGGTTTGTCTCAGACATTGAATCTGCTGCAAAAGAGAAAGTAGAAGTTGTAGCTAGCAGTAATGCGACGCAAAGGCGTTTCATAGTGGTTCCTTTTGTAAGTTTATTCTTTTTATAACTTTGTCGTTACAGGTTACCGTGATCATTATTTGTTGAGCAATGACACTTAGTGTCTTTTTATTTCGGTAACTGTATCGGTGTCTTGGGCATTGGTATTCGAGATGCATTCTAATCTAAAACAAACGCTATTCCTGCGATCTAGTTAGCAAGAGATACAAAGAACAACATCAAAATAGGCACGAGCAGACTCAATATAAAGCCACTGACAATCGCGATAGGGACACATCGAACGCCACCTGTTGTTTGAATCACCGGTAAAGTGAAGTCCATTGCTGTCGCACCTGCATAGCCAATAGAGGTGCATGGATAGCTGCGGATAAGTACTGGGATCAGCACTAATGCTACTAACTCTCTCAAAAGCTCTAACATGAATGAAGCACCGCCATAAACAGGGCCGAACGCGTCACCCATTAAGATACCGGCGAGAGAATACCAGCCAAAACCAGAAGACATAGCTAAAGCTTTGAACAGTGGAATATCCAGTAGGTAAGCCGCGATAACGCCGCCTAACATTGAGGTGATGATGATTGTCACCGCGATGACCATGCCGTGTTTATTGAGCAAGATCTGTCGAAGTGTTAACCCGCTATTACGCAGTTGAATGCCAATAAAGAACAGCAGCACAAACAGAATCCATTCACTTGCCGTATCCACCCAGTCAAGGCCGATAGGCAGCACTAAACCAGCAATAAGACCAGAACCCACCACTAAAATCAGCTTGGCCGATTCCATCGCCATAGAAGAGAGGGGCAGTTTCTTTTTGCTGCTGTCTGTTTTGAGTGGCAGTAACTTATCAATCGCAGGAAGCGCCATTAGATTACAGACGCTTAAGCAGACAAAGAAAGTGACGGTATAAAGAAGGATTGTCTGCAGGTTGCTGCCGAGGTTATCGAGCGCTGCTAGGCTAAGGCCCATTAAGGCTAGAATCACGTAGATTAAACGCGATGTTGAGCGGTTGATAAATTCGAGCGTTTGAGCGTTTGAAATAGAAAACAGATACCCCACGACCAGTGGAGCAAATATAAAGATCATCCCTGTAAACATGCTTTCCCCATTGCATTTACTTCATATATAACGGTGACTTAGAAGCCGCTAGCGTTGATAACGTCGTTTAGCTTTGCATTAAAATCATGTTTACTCAAGTTGCTTAACTTATAAAGCACTTCTGCACCCGTCACGTTCAGTTCAACTTCGTGATCATCGATGTTCTCGTCCTTGTTTCTGAACATCAATAGGTGGTTAGCGATTCGTGCAATATCTAAGTAAGACACTTCACGTTCTTCTTGTTTGTTGATGGTGTTGCTGCACACGTCTATGAAGTCGCTGTCGAAGCCCCAACGATCAAGTACCAGCTTACTGGTTGCAGAACATTGGCCTTGGAAGATTTGCAGGGCAATGTCGTGATCTAGGTAGTTGCCGTTTTCAAGATAGAGGTGATATTCACTAACCAAACAGAACAAGCCGATGTCCGCGAGTAACCCTACAAGTAAAGACTTTTCATGTTCAAGGTAGCGGTATTCAATAGGGGAGAGCTCTTTAAAGCCGTTGGTCACCAAGACCATAGTGGCGCCCAGCTCTTTGGATACAGAAGCACTCTGAACCAACAGTTGATTACACTCTTTGCTCAGATTAACGGAATGTTTGAGCTGTTCAATCGCTTGAGCCGTCACGATGTCACGCACGCGCAATATGCCAAGACGTGATACCGCCGTCATAATATCGACACACGTAATGTTGCGTCGGTTAAAGACCACGGAATTCGCAACACGAATCACGATAGCGGTTAGGCCTGGGTCTTCGAGTAAGCACTCGGCAACTTCGGCAATCCCTGTGGATTCAAGGGTACACAGTTTTTGAATTTTAAGTACAACGTTGGGGATAGGAGGAAGTGTTATTTTTCCCGCTGAGATAGAATGTCCAACCAGTTGGGCAAACTCTGATTCTAGACCCTTTAAGAGAAGAGCCTTATTTTGTGGTAGCCAGAAAAACGATAAATGATTCATATAAAAAGTAAAAACATGTATGTCCTGCCATTTTACAAGCCGCGATGCTGCGAGGCAATACTCATCGGGCCACGTAAGCTTTAATAATTTGAACCGGTGTATCACCAAGCGTCAAAATTCAATCATAGTTTGATACTTTACTGTGATGTAAATCATGAAAAACCGGAATACACAATTGATTGATGTGAACTAAGTCCAGACTTATTTTTCTTTTCGAAGTATCATTTATTTAAAGGTGAAAAACGCAATCATAATATTCACCTAAAGAATAAAAAAATAGATTTAAAATTTTTCGCATAAAAAGCTGCTTGTCTGGTGATCAACCTAATCGGGGTAATTTGATTAAGGATCAACGGATATGACCGAGACAGCATTTATTAATTACGTGAATCAATTTGGTGAGCATCAAAAACGTTCTATGTTCGGAGGTATTGGCCTCTTTCAAAATGACGCTATGTTCGCTTTATTGAGTGAAGGTTGTTTATTCATTAGAGGTGGAAAGTCATTAGATAAAAAACTGACCGATCTTGATTGTGAAAAGTATCGTCATGTGAAAAAACAGACAACAGCAACCGTAAATTACTACGATATTACTGACCTGTTTACATGCGAACATCCTGAATTGGATAGTATTATTCGTACTTCAATCGATAATTCAATTCAGCAACGCAGCTTCAAGAAATCATCAGCAAGCCGTAGATTAAGAGATCTGCCAAACATGCAGCTTACACTAGAGCGCATGGTTAAGAAGGCTGGTGTGGATGATGTTTCAATGTTTATGCAGTTGGGCGCGCCTGAAGTGTTTAATAAGGTTCGCAAAGCGTACGGAAACGATGTTGACCTAAAACTACTTTGGAAATTTGCGGGCGCAATTGATGGTATTCACTGGAAACTATTACAAGAGCCACGCAAGCAGCAATTATTAAAGAGTTGCCACTAAAGAAGTCTTCCTTATATGCTTAAGATTACTGTTAATAAATAAAAACCGAGGAATGTTCCTCGGTTTTTTTGTTTCTGTCTTAGTCGTATTACTTAAAAGATTAAGTACTAAAAGACTAAGTGCTCATGGGAGCTGGCTCGTTAAGTCTTAGAACTTGAAACGAGTAGTGAACATTAGCTGGTCACCGTAGAAGTCGTTGATACGAGCTTCAGCACCGATAGAGAAAAGCTCTGTAGAGTGGAAACGTGCGTAAACAGAACCTGTCCAGTCATCGTTATCATCGATAGAAACGTAACCACCTTTACCACCAACTTCTAGTTGTGGACCAAGCCATTGGCGAACACCAACGTTGATTTCCATACCGATATCAGTAGAGCTTGAGTTTTCAGGCTGAACGATGCGCGCTAGCATTTCACCTGTTAGATCAGCCCAGTTGTTGATTGGAGCGTGGAAACCAAGACCTACAGCAGAGTCGTAATCGCCTTCAAATTCAGAATCGATACGCGCTACAGCGTGAGCATTCGGGTGGATTGACTTACTGAACGCACCACCAAATGTAACTGGGCTAGCACCGATACGTGCTTCGAAGTAATCGTAGCTGAAGTTGCTCATTACTTGTGGTTGTTCATCGACAGCTAGCGCTTGACTAGAAGCCAATAGCATAGCGGTAGTAAGTAGTATTTTGCGCATAACGACCGTAAACCTTTATTAGTGTTAATTCCTTTGGTTTGAGAAAAATCAGGCAAACCATAAACATTGAGACAGTTTAATCTAACTCACGGAAAAGTAATCCATTAAAATGTAAATCCTTACTCATTTAGTTAAAAAACAAGCAAATTAAGGATCAGTCTGTAACGGAGATCTCATGTTTTAGGCCGAACAAGAAAAATAGACGAACGAATTATCCAAAATTTATATGTATTTGATCGATTCTTATATCGGATAGCGCTTTTCTCACTGCCTATTAAACACCTCTCATCGTTAGCGCTATTCACCAAAGCTTGTTCGTTTGTCTGCCATCGAAGTAAGAATACGTTCGGTGTCTAAAATGGCCGTCCAGTTAAGTAGTTGTTTGTCGTTGGCAATAACATAGTCAGTCAACTGTTGAGTAATGGTGTCTCTGAGTTGATCGCCTTGCCAAGGTTTTGAGATATAAAAGTCGAGAGCCGCGTTGTTAATGGCGGTGACCGTATCTTCCAAGCCAGCCTGTCCGGTAAGCAGCAGCTTGCGTGTTGGCTTAGTCGAATCTTGCTGATTCAGTTCGATAAGAAAATCGATGCCGGTTTTTTCTGGCATGATGTGGTCACACAAGATCAAAGCGAGCTTGATACCATCTTGTCCCATTTCTTTAATGACTTGATTGGCTTCATCGACCGATTCAGCCCCTTCAACGATAAAGTTTTCTTCAAATATCGCTAAATCTTGAAGCACACTGTTGAGAACTTCAGGTTCATCATCGACACATAAAATTAGGTACTTATTCATGAGGTGCTCCTTCTTGTTTGAATGGAAGCCATACTTGCATGTGAGTATGGCTGCCTACCTCAGACTCCACCAAAATAAACCCTTGATGAGCCGAAACGATTTGTTGAGAAATGGACAACCCAATTCCTAAACCAAAGTTGCCTTCTTTTTTGGTGGTGAAGTTTGGATTGAAAATAGTGTTGATGTTTTCTTTGGCGATACCATGGCCGGTGTCCGATATTTGTACCACCAGAAAAGTGTCATCACCTTTAGTTTCTTGAGACGTGGTGATAGAGACTTTGCCTCGCACCGAAAGAGCATCAAGTGCATTAGAGAGAAGATTGGTCCACACCTGTTGCAGCGCAAGCGACTGGCACAACAAAGGCGGTAAATCGGTGTCGTAGTGCTTTTCGAGTCGGTGATGCTTCAGTCTGTTTTCAAAGATCACTAAGGTATCTTCAAGCCCTTCATGGATATCCGCGTAGTGACGCACTTCTTCATCTTCTCGGGCATAGCTTTTTAGGCTTTTGACCATATCGGCAATACGTTTGCTACACACTTTAATTGACCGGATAGAGTTCCCGACATAATGATAATGCTCTAAGTCGTTGAGTAGCTCTTTGCCTGCGACAGGGGAGTCTTTTAAGGTATCTAAAACCGCAGCGTCTTGGCTTAAGTTGAGCCTCACTGCTTTTTTGGCTAGAGCACGATCATCGATGGTCGATGTAAGGTGTTTTACCAACTGTCTCTCTTGTGCGGTGGATAGTGGTTTCGCTAGTTTTGAATGTGCTAATACGTCAGTCCCTTTGTTAGATTCAGGGAGTGACGAGTTCTCAAGTATCTGGTCTAGATGTTCAGATAGAGTTTCAATACTACGCAATATAGCTGCAATCGGGTTGTTCAGTTCGTGAGCAACGCCTGCGACCAGTTGGCCTAACATCGCCATCTTCTCTTTTTCTATCAATTGCTGATGGGCTGATTCCAGTGACTCGAGTGTTTGCTGCAGCTTGATCTTATTGGTGATGCTTCGCTGTAAGCGTCGATTGAAGTGACGCAGCAATAGATTAGTAAATAGAGGAAGTAGGGTATTGTTGGAATGCATTACCTGGGCAAAGCTGTCTTTATCAAGCTTAATCACTCGCGTTTGGGTAAGAGTGATTCCAGTAGAGAACGAAGGTTCGCCTGTCACGAATGACATCCCACCAACAATGTTCCCTTTAGAGTGGCGTACTACCTCTCTCTGTTGCCCCAACTCATCCTTTTTGTAGAGTGCCACTTCGCCTTCAATGATTAACCATAGAAAGCGGTTGTCTTCACCTTCAACTGTTAACAAATGTTCTGGTGAGTAATCACGAATCGCTTTGGACTTATCGTCTTTAGAGAATACCTCCTGCAATGCACTGACGACTCGCTCGGCAAGGGCATTATCAGAAAGCTGGTGGTAGTCATGAATGAATCCAGATTGGAACGATTGAATCTTTTGTTCGATGTGTGCTCTGAGTAAACGCTGCTGGTCGAGCGCGTCGCTGTAAGACAACAGGTTTTCAGAGTCGTATTGAATAACAAAAGACGTCAGCTCTTTTTGTGCTGACTTGAAGAGCACCTGATCTTGAACCGGTTTGGTTAGGCAGTGGTTGAGCCTACCTTCGTTTACGGCCGTCAGGATCGATTGAATGTCTGACGAGGCGCTGACTAAGATGGTTCTTGCAGTATTACTATGAGGAAGCTGCTCTAGTTCAATCAGAAATTGGACGCCATTAAACTCAGAATGATGATGAGTGATTACCAAGGCAACGGTCTGGTTATGATCATGGATATCTTCTAATGCGTGGTGCGCATCTTCTATGTTCTCGGCAGTATAAATGTCGAATACGCAAGATAACGGAGCGAGCTCCGATCGTATTCTTTCAATGCTAACCGGATTATTGTCCAAACAAATAACAGCGTATTGATTCACGGCTTTACCTTAGTAGTAGCGACGCTTCTAGCCTATCAAGAAGTCTTCAATAAGGATGAGAGCTAGCCGTTAATTTGTTGAGGGAATTGAAGTATCGAGCAATAGACTGATTTAACTCAATGTTTCTTGTTTGCGACTGATGGGTTAGACTAAAAAAAACAGACACGTGTAGAAAGAGAACTCATGGAACAGTTAAGAAAAATTGGCGCAATCGGCGGAGCAATCTCATTGGCACTTTGTTGGCCACTAGCGGTTGGGCAAATTGGACAAAACGCGATTACTGATGGCGTTGCAAAGCTTAACAATTCAAGCATTCAAGCTGAGATCGTGGAATACGACAGAGGTTACTTGTCTTCTAATGTCACCACTCGTGTAACAGTGACGGATGAAAACCTGAAAGAGCAACTTGCGATTGATGGCTTACCCAGTGAGTTTGTCATTAATAGTGCGGTTAGCCATGGTTTAGTAAGCTTAAACGCGCTATCAACGTTTGAGAACGCTGACATTCTGCCTCTTACTCTAACTACCAGCACTGAACTAAACGGCAACACGGATTTCAACTTCGAGTTAAGCCAGTTCAATCATCAAGGTTCTGATGAGAATGGTACTTCGGTGTCTATCACGAAATCGAACCTGTCTGGCCACGCGACTGTGCTAGGCCAAGTGGATTACGAGCTTTCTATCCCATCGGTTCAAATTGATTTTGAAACGGGTGAAGAGGTAACACTGTCTAATCTGAAAGGCGTTGGTTCAGGCCAGCAAGCGAAAGGTTACTGGCTAGGTACACAGAACTTTACGATTGATAGCTTCCTGGTTACAGATTCAACAATGCAACCATTCATGACGATCGAAAACTCTAAGTATGATTTTGAATCGCACCTAGACGAAGCGACGAAGCGCCTGCGCAGTAACCTTAAACTGGATATCGCAAACATCGAAACCAACGAAGGCCAGCTGAATAACCTAAACGTTGATTTTGAAATGTCGAAACTGGACAGCCAATCGTTTGAGAAGATCTTTGAGATCTACCAATCGAATCCAGTTATGACTCAAGAAGACGTTGCTGAAATCATTCCATTCATCGACGTACTGTTTGCTAAAGGCTTCGACCTTTCAATGAACAACATGTCGTTAGAATTGGGCAAGGGTCAATTTGAATCTAAATGGTTGGTGAGCGTACCGGAAGGCACAGAAAACATCAGCAGCAACCCTTCAATGATTGTTCCTGCACTGACTGGTAATGTTCATTCTAGTTTCTCAAATGAGTTGGTTGAAGAATACCCATTCATTCGCGAAGGCATCGATGAGTTAATCGTGATGGAAATGATCAAAGAAACCGAAAGTGGTTATGAAATCAGTGCTGACCTAGAAAATGGAAACCTAGTGTTTGAAAATGGACAAGAAATTCCATTAATCGCGCTACTTATGCCTGCTTTTGTTCAATAAACAGAGCAAAGGTTAATACTGATAGGGTGATTTAGCGGATTAAGTTTAAACATTTTATACGGTACAAAACAAAAGAGGTCTTAAGACCTCTTTTGTTGTTTTTATGTTGGGTAAAACATGGTATTACTTGCATAGTTATTATTTAGCAGGAGCAATGATCCCCATGGAACTTACATTAGATAACGTATTCAACTTTAGTGCTGGCCCAGCGGCACTGCCTAAACCGGTAATGAAACAAGCACAAGCTGACTTCATTGATTGGAATGGTTTAGGTACTTCCGTTATGGAAATCAGCCATCGCAGCAAAGAATTTATTCAAGTTGCCGATGAGTCTGAGCAAGACCTACGTGATCTTCTGAACATCCCAGACAACTACAAAGTGCTTTTCTGTCAGGGGGGCGCTCGTGCTCAATTCGCTGCTGTTCCTCTAAACCTTCTAGGTGATGCAACAAAGGCGACTTACATTGATGCTGGTTACTGGGCTGAAAGTGCAGTAACTGAAGCAAGCAAGTACTGTGAAATCGACGTATTTAACGCTAAGACGTCAATTGACGGCAAAGCGGCTGTTGTTCCAGCTAAAGATTGGAAAATCGACCCAGAAGCGGCATACGTGCACTTTTGTCCAAATGAAACAATCGATGGTATTGAGATCAGTGAGCTTCCACAAACGGACAAACCAATCGTAGCGGATATGTCATCTAACATTCTGTCTCGCAAGATTGATGTCTCTCAGTACGGCGTTATCTACGCTGGCGCTCAAAAGAACATTGGCCCGGCGGGTATCTGTATTGCCATCGTACGTGATGATCTTTTGGAGCTTGCGAACGAAGTATTGCCAAGCATCCTGAATTACAAAGTGCTTGCTGAAAAAGACTCAATGTTTAACACGCCACCAACCTATGCTTGGTACCTATCTGGCTTAGTTTTCAAATGGTTGAAAGCTCAAGGTGGTGTAGAAGCGATGGAGCGTGTTAACCAAGAAAAAGCAGCGCTACTTTACAACGCCATTGATGATTCTGCTTTCTACAAGAACGACGTTCACACAGCAAACCGTTCAAGAATGAACGTGCCATTCCAACTAGCGAAACCAGAGCTAGACGGTAAATTCTTAGAGTTGGCGGACGCAGCGGGTCTTAAATCACTAAAAGGCCACAGAGCGGTGGGCGGCATGAGAGCTTCGCTTTACAACGCGATGTCTCTAGAAGGCGTTCAAGCTCTTGTAAGCTTCATGAAAGATTTCGAAGAGAAATACGCTTAATCAATGACAAGACTTTGATTGATACATCGCTTATTTGCTTTGTATCGTGTCGAATGTCCTAAACGAGATGAATGCCGCTTTTGCGGCATTTTTTTTTGCCTGAGAATATATAAAGGGTATGATGTGTTGCACTTTGTCGTTCAGAGTGAAGCGAATGACAAAGTGCTTAGTTGTTATCGGGGGAGAGCAACTTTGCATCCATAAAAATAACTAATAAAAATAGCCAATAGAAAGCGTGGTTTTTCTGTTTATTATTGACCTTTTACTATATAACGTCTTTCCCCAAAATAACGATGAACTCCAACAGCCAATACCGTCTCTACTCTTGATGGTTTCTGGCGTCACTTCAATAGATGATACTTTTCGCCAAGAGGAATTAGGTGTGAGATTTTTGAGTATATTAGCGGCTTTGTTCCCTGTGCTTACTTACGCTTCTACCCTCGAAATATGGGCTGGTATCAATTACGAAACGGCGGATTACGTCAAAGAACACATCGAGTCGATGACTGAGCATCGTGTTGAAATACGTCCATTCGACATCAATAGCATCCGCTCTGAGCTTCTTGTGGCTGACCCTCGAGACAATACCTTCCCTGATGTTATTTGGGTGCCTTCGGATTTCTTAGGGCTGACGGAATATATTGAACTGGCAACGTTACCTTCTGCATGGGTCGATACCTCGCGCTATGAGAATAAGGCTCTTGATGCCGTAATGATTAATGGTGAGCTTAAGGCGCTACCGGTAGGAATCGGCAACCAGTTGGTCCTGTATTCGAACAAGCCACAAGACCATGCCATCAGCTGGGAAGAGTTGATTCAACAGTCTTCTGAGTCGAAGCGTACCAGTGTTCTTTTCCCAAATCCGAACATGTACTTCTATCTGGCGTTCTTCCAATTGTTTTCACAAGACATGCTTTCATCAAGGAATATCAATGGAGAGGGTTTAGTCTCAATCTTTGAATTCATCGATAAACTTGAGGATACAAAAACAATTGAACCATCGTGCAATGAGATATGTGCAAGACAGCGTTTTATTGACGGCGAGGTCGAGTTTTTGATTGATGGGGATTGGGCTTTCGGCGAACTAGACCAAGCGTACGGCGAGCATTTACACGTCAACTCTTTGCCTACCTACCGTGGCAAAGCGATGTCTTCGTTCAGTGGCGCGAAGATTTTTGCAATCACCAAGAAAGGGATGAACAACCCAGAGAAAAGAGAAGCACTCAAAGAGGTGGTTCAGTATTTACAGTCGAACAGCTTTACCTATTTAGCACACTCAAACGCAATGATCTCGCCATTTAGAGAAGCGAATCAACGTCGTGTTGAAGAAGGAAATACCACCTTCTCTAACATGTACGATGAATTTCAATCATCACAAATGATGTCGAGTGATTACAACATGGCGATTGTCTGGGAAGCCTCCGCAAGAGCCTATGAGCGATATAAGTCGGGCATGCCGAAGCACGAGCTGCACAAATTTTACGATGACTTTGTGGAGTACTACTCAGCGAACATGAGGTCAAGCGATTGAAACTCTCTTTGAAATACACCATGGGTTTGGTGTTGCTGGCTTGCTCGTTATTCCCAGTTTATCTAGCGGGTCAACTGATACTGAATAAGCAGAATGAAAGCTCTCTTGAACAAAAAGAGATCAAGCTTGCCAATTCAACGGCAGGTATTCAGCAAACAGTGCAGGAGCAAATCAACCTTACGGCCAGCCTTACACAGTGGTATTCGCAAGATCGCTCATTGATTAAAGCGGGTGGCAATATCTTCTTCTCAAGTGTGGTCTGGGACAAGATGGATAGCTTTAACGCGCTAGCAGATAGTGTGTCGGCGACTTATATTCTGGATAGTCACTGGAAGCCTATTTATGACAGCAAAGGCAGCCTTTATCACTTTGAACAAAGTCAGTTACTTGAAGACTTGAAGCGCCCACAGGCTGCGTATAAGCAAGGCAAACTAGTTCATACCGAATTCACAGAGCCAGAGATCGCTGATAATGCGGATTCAGGTCTTGTTTTTGTTGCCCCAATTCTGCCGTATCGTTTGATCGAAGGTTCTAGCTATACACCGCAAGGCTATCTTGTGGTGTTAATGGGGTACGACCGATTAGAGTCTAAAGTAGCGCCTTTCCTATATGACAAAGAGTTTGTCGAGTTTGATTATTTGGCTGCCGCGAGTGAGCAACACGCGGAAACCGATGCTAAGTTAATCACTAATGACAATAAGCTGTTTTCAGAAGCGTTAACATTGACGCTGAAACATCATGTGTCGGACAGTGCTCGTTTACAAGAGATGCAGCAATCCCAAGTTGTGTTTGTTCGAATCCTATTTGTGACACTAGCCGTCGCGATCGTCTTTGCGCTGTTGTTGAATCGCGCCTTTTCAAGACAACTTAACCTACTGACTGGCTCGGTAGAGTCATACTCAAATAACCAGCCACCTACGCACAACGCAGATGAACATCGTTTTACCGAGTTCACTACATTCAGCCGTTTGTTGGAAAAAATGTGGTCTCGTATACAGCGTCAGCTAAGTGAACTGACAGTGCGAAATGATCAGCTGAGATCCGCTTACCAGCAGATCAAAGAGAACAACCTCAAGCTTGAAAGCTTTAACACACAGCTAGAGCAAACGGTTGAAGAGAAGACGAGTAGATTAACGCATTCACTGGCTCGTGAAGAGGCACAGAAAAACCGTATTCTGAAGATCGTTAAGTTCGCGTCCATGAGGCAAAGTGTTGAATACCGATTGATTCCAGAACACGTGAATCGACAACTGAAATCGTTACTTCCGGACTGCCTAATAGAGTTCAGTTTTAACTCCGTATCTTGTAGAGAGGTTGCTGATGGCGGCAATGCTGACAGTGATATTGCTGTCAGCGACATGACTAACAGCTGCAGGGTTTTAAAAGACTCGAAAGAGACAACGATTGGCTACTTCTATTCTCAGAATTTTACTTTGTTGAGCGAAGAAGACCTGTTGATTTTCGACTTATACCAAAAGCAGTTGGCTGGCTGGATAGAACTCGAAAACATGAATCGTATCAACATGTCGACAGGCTGTTACAACCGCAAAGCCTTCGATGAAGATTTAAACTTCTCTAAACAGCGCGCTACTGAGAACAAAGACAACTTGTCTCTGCTTATCATTGATATTAATGGATTAAAGGCCGCCAACGATCAGTATGGTCATGCGGTGGGTGATGAGCTGATAAAAGGTTGTACGGATGTCATTCGCAACCGGTTATGCGGTGCAAGCAACTTGTATCGACTAGGTGGTGATGAGTTTGCCATTCTTACTTTGATGCCTGCTGAACAACCAATGCAAGAGCCCCAGAAACTGGCTGAACGACTCTATGCTGATCAAATTGACCAAACAGTCGAAACGCAAGTTGGCGTGAGTATCCCGGTTCGATTTTCGATTGGTGTCGCGTCAACAGAGTCGACAGATATCGATGAGTTGTTCTCTCAAGCGGATGAAGATATGTACCGCCAAAAGCGTCGTTATTATCAAGATCTAACGGCAGTAGGCAAATAGTTGGCTCGCACTACCTTTGGCGACCATTAAAGCGAAACTGCTGTGGTGTGACATCAAACGTCGCCTTAAAGGCTTTGATGTAAGACGAGTCATTTTGATAGCCGACTTGGTCAGCAATACTCTGGATTGAGAGCTCTTCATCGAGTAAAGACAATGAGTAAATCAGTCGGATTTGTTGTCGCCAACGTTGGAATGACGTGTTGAATTCTTTTGAGAATAAACGCGACAAGGTTCGTTCCGATGCTCCGACTTTCTCTCCCCATTCCTTCAGCGATAAATCCAACGTTGGTGTCTCTGTCAATTCTTCAAATATAAGCTTCAAGCGTCTGTCTTCCGGTAGCAATAATTGAAAGGTCTGAACATTGTCTTTCATGATCTGGTCGTGCAATACCGAGAGTAAGCGCGACACCTCTCCATCACTCACTAACCCTTCACACTGCCTACGGATCTCCTGCAATAGCTCATTTAAAAATGGCGTCAATGTAATGGTTCGCACTAAAGGCTCATATTCTGTGCCGAAGGCAGGATTGAGATAGATGCCGACAAACGTCGTATGGCTTAAAGCAATAGATTCATGTTGAATACCCGCGGGTACAAACAAAGCAGAAGTTTGAGGAACAAGGTGCTGATAATGCTCGGTTTTCGTTTGTAATAGACCTTTGATTGGAAATATCACTTGATGCCACGTATGTTGGTGCATTGCATCGATATAGCCTTTGGGCATGTCGATGGTCTTCACCAATGCAGGTGATTCAGGATTAGCGACCATCATCTCATTTGAAGTCATTACTCCTGAGTGAGAATCTATTTGGCGGGTAGGCATGGTTAAGTGTCCTTATATCCCTATTCTGACGTGGCGCGACTAGGCTATCATGCTCGGTAATATGAATGAAGCCGAGCAGCAGTGTCGTACTATTTCATGCAGTTCAACAAGTATGTTTCAGTAAGAGAGTTTCCAGTAAGAAGGAAGGGATATGAAGAAATTAGGCGTAGTAAACAGTGTATTGGCAGGCAAGATCGTAGCTTTTGCACATGGAGCAAACAGTGCTATTGATAAGCAGGTTTTATCGGAGCGTCAGCACGCCACAGAGCTAGGTTTCACAAATGATGAGCAAGGCGACCCTCGCTTTCATGGTGGCATCCAAAAAGCGCTTCATATCTATCCAAGCGAGCACTACCCAATTTGGAAACAAGAACTGGGCGACAAAGCAATCTTCCAATCTGCTGGTGCATTCGGTGAGAACATCAGCTCAATGGGCGTAACCGAAGAGTCGATTTGCTTGAAAGATAAAATTCGTATCGGTTCAACATTGTTGGAAGTCTCACAGGGACGTATGCCTTGTTGGAAACTTAACGTACGATTCCAACAAAATGACATGGCGAGAAGGCTACAAGACACGCTTCGCACAGGTTGGTACTTCCGTGTATTAGAGGAAGGCGACATTGGTGAAGGCGACGAGATTACTCTGTGTGAAAGACCTTATCCAGATTGGTCGCTTGCTCGCATTATGGGCGCAGTTTTCACGGGAAGCTTAGATAAAGAACTGCTGAGTCAGATGACGGAATTGCCATTGGTTGAGTCTTGGGGCGTACTCGTTGCTCGTCGTCTTGAAACAGGTGAAGTTGAAGATTGGGAAATGCGATTAGTTGGGCCAACAGCAGAATAAGCTCGGACGGTAAAAATAATAAAGCCCACTAATGGAAGTTAATGGGCTTTGCGTTTAGGTCACTGATGTCTAGCTTACTTAACTCAATTAGAGCCAGAAACTCTTCAACGGCATCTCAGAGTCAAAGTGATGAGCGATCTGTGCTTGGAGTAGCTCTGCAGTCGCAATAGCATCGGTTAGTGCGTGGTGAGGTGTGTAGTCGGGTAGGTGGTAGCGACGACGGCTCTGACCAAGCCTCACAGATGCTGGCTTCTTACCTTTCAGTTTATTCCACAAGCCGCCCGCCAGTTTGTTCTGGATTTGAGATTCGATTTCTAACGTGTCGAGCACTGGAAATTCAATCCCTTCACCAAGTCGTACTTTTAAAGCGTTATCTAAGAAGTCGCGTTCGATACGACGATAGTGGACGACTGGGATGTGTCCCGCCATAGACTCAAGAATCTCGTCTAACACTTCGCTAAGATCGGGCGCGTCAATGATGTCATTGTGAGTAATACCATGAATCACCACGGACTCTTCTTCCAACTTCTGCTTTGGTCTAAGAGTCCAGTGTTTCGCTTGTCGCAAGTAGATGCGATTGAGCGTAAACGGCACTAAACCAATGGTAATGATGCCGTCTTTGTTTGGATTTAACCCCGTTGTTTCAAAGTCGACAGCCAAGAAGGTCACTTCTGAAATTGGCGTATCAGGCGCAGGAAGAGGCTGGCTATAAAAATGCTTTAAGCGTTCATCTCTCGCACGCTCAAGCTTTTGAGCAAACTTAAATGGCCAGTCAACCGCAGGTGATCTAAATAGTTTGTTCATAGGCCCTACTTAAACTTGTTGCTAGCTTGGTAACGGAACTTAAGGAAGTTCTGCGCATTACTTAAAATCTGGAATGCATCCTTCAAGTTACGTCGTTCAAAGTCAGACAAGTTCTCCGGTTCGATGTTGTTATCTGGCTCGACATTGTTATCAACATCGTGCGCTTGGTGACGAATACGAACCAAGGAGATGAATTCCATGGCATCTTTCAGATCTTGTGCTCTGCCTTTTGGCAAAATACCCGCGTCGATAATGTCATCCAAACGTTCAAAAGAGTTCTTTGAACGAGACGCGACAGCCAAAGAGTGAACACGAATCAGATCGGCTAGCGGTGCAGTTCCACGACGCTTAAGGTTGATCGAGTTGTTATGACGGCCATCTTTCTCCATCACGAAATCTTTGAAGAAGCCCAAAGGCGGAGTACGGTTGAGCGCGTTACGAGCAAGACACGCTAAGAAGCGGTTGTTCTTACGTGCACGTCTTACAATGAAGCTGTTCAGTTGCTCAGCCCATTTTAAGCGGCCATAGACACCATCTAAGTCAAAGAAGATAGATGCGTTCAACAAAGCTTTCGGGTTGGGATCATCAATCCAATCAGCAAAGCACTCTTCCCACTGTCGACGTGTCATACGCCAAGTTGGGTTAGTTGCCATGATGTCGCCAGTACAGTAAACATAACCACACTGGTCTAAGCCGTCACAAATAAACTTTGAAAGCTCTTCAAAGTACTTACCGTGTTTTGCTTCGTCGTATGTGTCATCAAGAATAATGGCGTTATCTTGGTCGGTAACCAGTAGCTGTTCGTCACGTCCCATCGAACCTAACGCAAGGAAACAGTATGGAATTGGCGATTTACCTAACTTCTCTTCGCCCAGTTCGATAATACGCTGTTTGAAACTACGGCCAATTACCGACATTGCGGTACCTACCATGTGAGCATTGGCATCTTCGTTAACCAAACGTACAAAGCTGTCTTTCACTTGTTCGGAAAGCACTTTCAGATCTTCAATACTTTGCTGTTGGAAGATACTACTTACCAGTAACAGTGAGTTTTGAGACTCATAACGGACGATGTCAGTCGCTTCGATAATACCGATTGGCTTTTTATCTTTGAGTACAGGCAAGTGGTGCACGTTGTAGCGAAGCATGGTCATCATGGCTTCGTAAACATAAGCATTGTGGTCAAGTGAGATAACCTCTGGTGTCATTACACTAGAGACTTCATCCGACGGGTCTAGGCCTTCAGCGAGTACACGAGTACATAAATCTCGGTCGGTGATGATGCCGATCACGGGTGTTGAGTCGTCTTCATCGTCTTCAACGATTTCTGGGTCAATGATCAGCAGGGAAGAGACGTTGTCTTCAGCCATCATGGTCGCGGCTTGTTGAATCGTACGAGTCTTCTCGATCATCGGTGCTTCGCTGGTCAGCAGCGTTTTTACCTTGGATGTCGTGAGATCGTTGGCATCGTTATTACTTGAGTTTGCTTGACGAAGACGCGCGTTATCTTCTACTTCTACGAAATCTGCAAAGGAGTCGTAGTTGTCATAGAGCTCTTGGAAAATTGGCTCAGGAATGCAGTAGAGCAGGGTATCTTCGGTCGCTTTGACTGGGAAACGAACCTTGTTGTTGGTTAGTAGACCCATTTGGCCGAATAAGTGGCCTTCATCGAGGCGGTTATAGAGTTCGCCTTTACGGCGATAGACTTCTACTTCGCCGCTTCGAACAATGTAGAGGTCATGAATTTGGTCACCAAAGTGAATGATAGGTGTGTCTTGGCGGTAATAAGAAATTTCCACGCTACTGGTCACTTTCGCCAACATCTCCTCAGGGAGTTCTGTGAAAGGGGGGTATTGTGCCAGAAAGTTTTGAATCTCTAATAACTCAGCATCCATAATGATCATCCATTAGTTTGTATGATTTCATGGTACAACATTTGATAATAATTTGCCGTCACAAATCAATCTGTGAGCTAAAACCTTTTTAAAGTCTTAGGGATAGACTAACCTTTCAATTAATGGAGTGACAGTTTAAGGATGATAGGAATGTCGAAGTGGAAGCTTAGTTTTGTATCTGCAGTTTTTATGTTTTCTCCAAGTTTGTGGGCAGCCACTGACGGTGTGGATATTCTCGATTATGACCATATATACGCAACCGCTCATTCGGGCAGTTTGAATGAAGATGCGGGTGGTAATAATAACGCCTCCTCGTTTGGTTTAGGGGTGAGTTACACCATGACGGATGATTGGTTGTTGCTCGGTGATTATAGCGCTCGCTTTATTCACCCTGATGAAAGCACGACTCGAATTGATACCTTAATGGCAGGGGCAGGGTATCGTTACAGTATTAAGAAAGACTTAGATATTGTGGCTTCTTACTTGTTGGGTGTTACCAAAGGTGAGGTTGAGCTTAACGGCAGCAATGAAACCTTAGAATCGGATACTGAATTTGTCCAAGGCGTTAAAGCAGAGCTTAACTATGGTTTTGCAAAGCGCTGGATTGCCAATGGTAGCGTTCAGGTAAACCGCAGTGATTTGTTCGACGAAGAGATTTATCACCTAGGTTTGCGTTATCTCGTGACCAACAAATTTGCAATTGGCGGCTCTTATCAGCACCGAGATGGCGAGGGCAGCAAAGGTGGAAGTGAGAGAACCAACGAATTGGGTGTTGAGTTTTTCCTAGAGTACTAACCTAGTTAAACCTAACACGTTATAGACAGGTACAAAAAAGCCAGCTTAATCGCTGGCTTTTGCATATCTATCGGTCTGCAAGTGCAGGTTCTTGTCTGCAAATACAGGTATAGCTTTACGATTAAAGAACCGCAGCGATACCTTTACATAGAGGACCCATGTTTGACTTAGTCATGCCCGCAACGCTGATGCGACCAGAGCCAACAATGTAGATAGCGAATTCATCTTTCAGACGAGTTACTTGCTCTTTGCTTAGGCCAGAGAAAGAGAACATGCCGTTTTGACGTTCGATGAATGTGAAGTCTGCATCAACACCTTCAGATTTCAGCGTTGTTACGAATAGCTCACGCATCTCTTGGATACGGTCGCGCATCTCTGCTACTTCCGCTTCCCATTCAGCACGTAGATCTGCATCGCCAAGGATGTGAGTTACTACAGCACTACCGTGCGCTGGTGGGTTAGAGTAGATAGAGCGGATGATGCTCTTAACTTGAGAGAATGCTGTTGTTGCTACGTCTGCAGATTCAGCAACCAGTGTGAATGCACCAACACGCTCGTTGTACAAGCCGAAGTTCTTAGAGAACGAGCTCGCTACTAGGATTTCTTTGTTGTACTTAGCAAAAACACGTAGGCCAGCAGCATCTTCTTCAACGCCTTTTGCAAAACCTTGGTAAGCAAAGTCGAATAGAGGAAGCAGTTTCTTCTCAGCAACAAGCTTAGCCAGTACTTCCCACTCTTCAGCTGTTGGGTCGATACCTGTTGGGTTATGACAGCAGCCGTGAAGAAGCACGATATCACCTTCAGAAGCTTTCTCTAGGTCAGCAACCATGCCTGCGAAGTCTTTGTCTTTTGTTTCAGCGTTGTAGTAGCTGTATTGAGCTGTTTCGATACCTGCAGCAGCGAAAACGCCGTTGTGGTTAGCCCAAGTTGGGTTACTGATCCAGATTTTTACGTCACCCAGTTGGCGCTTGATGAATTCACCCGCTACGCGAAGTGCACCTGTGCCACCTGGAGCTTGTGCTGTTTTAGCGCGTTGAGACGTTACGATCTCTGCTTCTGAACCGAAAAGCAGTTTCTGAACCGCTAGACCGTATTCAGCTGTACCTTCAATCGTTAGGTAAGATTTGGTTTTTTCGTTTTCAAGAAGTGCAGCTTCTGCTTTCTTTACTGTTTTAAGTACTGGTGTTTGACCATCTTCATTTTTGTAGATGCCAACACCAAGGTTGATTTTCTCTGCACGAGAGTCTTTTTTAAACTCTTCAGTAAGGCCGAGGATAGGATCGGCGGGAGCAGCTAACACTTTTTCAAACATAATCTTCATCCATGTCAATTGAGAGGGGATAGTATCTATGGGTAGTTATACCTGTATGGAATTTTTAAGACAATACGAAGTGAACAGAAAGACCAAAAAAAATCCATTTCAATCAGATTTATTGACTAAAGAGGGTATTTGATAACAAAACACCCTACGGATTAACCTATAGGGTGCAAGAAGTTAGTGGTTTTTGAAAGGATTATGCGGGCTGAGCAACAAGGCTTTCACGCTCGAGTTCGCTAGCGATGTTTTTGCCATCTTTATAGGTCGCGGCAATTGAAACAAATGCTTGTTCAACCGCTAGAAATGCGTCGACAACTTGCGGATCAAAATGCGTCCCATTGCCCTCTAAAATGATCTGTTTAGCTTGCTCATGAGTAAAGGCTGGTTTGTAGACTCGCTTCGAAATGAGTGCATCATAAACATCGGCTAATGCCATTAAACGACCCGATAGTGGAATATCTTCACCGGACAGCTGATTTGGATAGCCACTGCCATTCCATTTCTCATGGTGAGTCAGGGAAATCTCTTTTGCGACTCTCAAGAAAGAGCTGCTTCCTAGTTGCTTCTCTGCAATAGATAAGGCTTCTGCACCAATCGCAGGGTGACCTTTCATTATCTCAAACTCTTCGTCAGTCAATTTCCCCGGTTTTAATAGCACGCTATCAGGAACACCAACCTTACCGACATCATGCAGTGGTGCAGACTTATAAAGCAGTTCGATATAGTTTGGAGTTAATAAGGCTGAATGGCTTTCCGATTTGCTAAGTTCTTGTGCGAGTACCTTAACGTATTCTTGGGTTCTAAGGATGTGCGCGCCTGTTTCATTATCTCTCGATTCGGCAAGCGCAGATAGGCTGACAATCGCGACGTCGCGTGTGGTTTTTACTTCGTTTTGCGCCGTCTCTAGGCTATCGAGCATGGTGTTGGTCATTGAGGCCATTGAACCAAGTTCGTTGTAACCGAAAATAGGTAAACGAACACCTTGCTCGCCATTGGTTACCTTATTCAATGCGCACTCTTGGCTGAGGAGAATACGTTTAATCAGCTTACTCCACAGTGTCATGATGGTGATCGCGTATCCACCCAGTACCAGAGCCAGATAAATAAACTCTTTAATCACACTGATCTTGCCTGTGCCATCAAGCAAGCGATCTGGGTTGTGCTCGAGCCAGAAAATATCTTTAACGGCAATCATTGTTAACATGGTTGTGAGTGTGACTAAAAGCACCATCACCAAGCCAATCATCTGCTTTACCAGAGAGCTTCTTTCGCCAATCAGTTGGAAATCAAACTGACCCGTTGCTTCCATCTTATCCATTTGATTGAGCTTGGCGCTTAATTGAAGAATCGTTCCAGTAAAGAAACCAAATAAGCTCATACCGAACAACACTTTCAAATTGCTATCAATGGTGAATTCGTAGCTTAGGTTGTAATAGAGCGCGAAAGGGACACTTGCAGCAAAAAACAATAAGGTATCAAGCTGAGCAAACCGACCTTGTTTGACTAAAGTGTGTTGCGCTAATAGGTAATGACGGACCAGCCAAAGTAAGACGAAGACGATACTAACTTGAGTAAAAATCTCTAACGTCGTTAAGCTTTCGAGCATAGGGCATACCCGACTGCCATAAGTCCCAAATAGCACACCAGCAATGAGATATAACTTAGTCGTTAGCGATTGATTGTAGTTCGAATTATCCATCAATAAGCCTTTATTCTCAGGTTCAAAAATTTGTTTTTTAGATCTACATAACTGTTATAGATTCATGCAACTTTATAGATTCATACAATTTTACTGATTCACGATTTGTTGAATTACACGCAATTTGTATAGCTGACGTGAATAAGACCGGAAATTCTATCGATAGCTTTCGTGGATTGATACAAGAAAGTGGTTGATGTTGGGTTTTTGTTAGCTAGGTGAGGATTATTACAGCGTTATTATGAAGAGGTTTGAATAGCCTCGGTTGAGATACGAGGCTATTCCGTCGATGTGCTTACTGGAATCGCGAGTAGTTAACCTTGCGAGAGCCAGTACACAGAATCACTTTTTCAGATTAATCTCAGCTTCAATTGAGCCTGTTTCAATCTCAGGGTGCGATGCTAATTTATCAGCTGCCCATTGGTTAATGTGTTTTAGAATTGCAGACACCGCGTGCTTTTCTGTTGGTGCTTGGTCTTGGTCTTGGTCTACATCGAGTTTCTGTTTTGGATGTGAGCCCGTTGCGTCTTCCGCAATGTGTAGCCAGTCTGGATGCCAGTAGTATGGCTGGCCGCTCGGTGTTGTCCAACTATGAACACCGTTTGACTCTCCTTTATAACTTAATTGGTCTGCTTCTATTTTTTTCATTGTTATCTCGCATGTTTTTGGATTACATCAAATTATTGAGGCAGAAAGCCAACTTAGCTCCTGCCTTGGGTACAAACTTAGCAAAGCTTACAAAGTTATCTGTGAACTAATTCACACAATTATAGAAATTAGGTGCAATCATATGGATAGCAGCAATAGTTGATGGCGTTAGTGATAAAATCTCCGGCCAACAAAATTTCTCTAGGTAGTACAATTAGATGGCGCGTTATGAAGAGCTTGCAAAGGATATTCGAACTCAGATCGCTAATAACACATGGCGTTCAGGAGAGAAGATCCCTTCGGTACGCATGAGTTGTCGCAATTACAACGTCAGCAATAGTACTGTCTTACAAGCCTACCAACTGCTTGAAAGTGAAGGTTGGATCATCGCTAAACCGCAGTCGGGTTATTTCGTGGCGCCAAGAGTGGATGGTGTTGATTATGATCTGCCATCAGCTCTTGAAAAGAAAGCCATCAATGATCGCTTATTCGATTTCTTGAAATCTAGCTCTGCAGAGGGTGTGATTCCTTTTGGCTCGGCATTTCCTGACCCAGATTTGTTCCCTTTACCGACGTTGACTCGTAATCTAGCCAGTGCAGGCAGAAAGATGACTGGTGCCAGTGTGATTAATAATCTGCCACCGGGAAGTGAGTCCTTAAGAAGGCAGATAGCACAGCGTTATCTACAGCAAGGAATTACGGTTAATCATCAAGACATCGTGATTACGTCAGGCGCGATGGAAGCGCTGAACTTAAGCCTACAGACTGTCACTAAGTCAGGTGACAATGTGGTGATTGAGTCACCTGCGTTCTATGGAGCTTTGCAGGCTGTTGAGAGGTTAGGGCTTAACCCTATTGAAGTGGATGTTTGTCCTATTAACGGACTGAATATCGAACAGTTTGAAAGTGCCTTAAAAACACAAGACGTGAAAGCGTGCTGGCTAATGACGACCTTTCAAAACCCGACGGGAACCAGCCTTACTGAAGAAGCAAAGCGCCGCGTCGTGGAGATTGCTGAGCAATATAATACCTGCATTATTGAGGATGATGTCTATGGTGATCTTTATTACGAAGGGCATAAACCTAAGCCATTAAAGGCCTTTGATAAAACCGACTCTGTATTACTTTGTGGATCTTATTCAAAAAGCCTTTGCCCCGGTTATCGTGTCGGTTGGGTGGTGAACACACGTTTCAACGATGCCATTCAAAAGCTTCAGCTTCTTTCTACGCTATCAAGCAGTGCGCCTGTCCAGCTCGGGGTTGCACACTTTCTTACTCATGAAAGCTACGATAATCACCTTCGTAAACTGCGTAAAAACCTGTTGCTCAGAAAAGAGCGCTTTATTGGTGTGATTAAACAGTACTTCCCGCATTCCATTGAGATTGAAGAGCCCGCTGGTGGATACTTCGTTTGGGTTCGTTTTTCTGAAAAATTCGACAGTCAGCAATTGCATCAATTAGCGATTGCCGAAGGTATAAGTGTCGCGTCAGGAGACTTGTTTAGTGAGCAGGGCAGGGTAGAGAACGCGATTCGGTTGAACTTCTCTTACGAGCTTACCGAAGAGAAAGAGCAAGCCCTGATCTTACTAGGCAAGCTTGCACATCAACTTACGCACTCGTAAAACCTTAAGTCGCTCATAAAACAGAAAATGATTGCAACTGTACGGGTTGTTTGTGGCGTAACTGTACGCCTTATAGAGCAGAGAGTTGTGATTCAATAACGGTAGACTAAATATTGGAGATACCGTTATGTTGAAAATGACCATGGGAAACGAAGTTAAGCTAATCATCGTTGCTATTGTGTGTGCTCTTCTGCTTATCCTCGGCCATGTACTACTCGCAAAAGCTTTCGCTGATATGGCTTGGGCAGAATACACAACCGCAGCAATCCCATTCGTTATGATGGCAATTTGCGGTCTCGCGATAAAGTACGCTAGCGCTCAAGATGTTGATTGAGCTTTGCTATATCGACTAAGCACTGAAATGCCAATTAAGCTCTGAATAGCTAGTTTTTGTCAGCGTTATACCGTTAGCCTTAATCGTTTAATTTATCCCGAATATAAAAAAACCTCCGCAATTGCGGAGGTTTTTATTTGTTCTTAACTTTTAATTTCGACTAAGTATCGAATTAGAAGTTTGCAGAGCGTGGTGTACGTGGGAACGGGATAACGTCACGAACGTTGCCCATACCTGTTACGTAAGATACTAGACGCTCGAAGCCAAGACCGAAACCAGCGTGTGGCACTGTGCCGTATTTACGTAGGTCGCGGTACCAGCTCATGTGCTCAGGGTCGATACCCATAGCAACCATGCGCTCGTCTAGAATGTCTAGACGCTCTTCACGTTGTGCACCACCGATGATTTCACCGATGCCTGGTGCAAGTACGTCCATAGCTGCAACTGTTTTGCCGTCGTCGTTTAAGCGCATGTAGAAAGCTTTAATGTCTTTCGGGTAGTTCTTAACGATAACAGGAGCTTTGAAGTGCTCTTCAGCTAGGTAACGCTCATGCTCAGAAGACATGTCGATGCCCCACTCAACGTCAAACTCAAATTTCTTACCAGAGTCTAGTAGGATTTGGATTGCGTCAGTGTAGTCAACTTGTGCGAAATCAGCGTCTACGAATTGCTCTAGACGAGTGATTGCTTGCTTGTCGATGCGAGAAGCGAAGAACTCAAGGTCGTCGCGGCGCTCTTCAAGAACAGCAGCGAAAACGTACTTAAGCATGTCTTCAGCTAGTTTTGCTACATCGTTAAGGTCTGCAAACGCAACTTCAGGCTCAACCATCCAGAACTCAGCTAGGTGGCGGCTTGTGTTTGAGTTTTCAGCACGGAACGTAGGACCGAACGTGTAAACTTTGCTTAGTGCACAAGCGTAAGCTTCAGCATTAAGTTGGCCAGATACTGTTAGGAAAGTTTCTTTACCGAAGAAATCTTCGTTGAAATCAACTTTGCCTTCGTCAGTGCGAGGTAGGTTTTCCATGTCTAGCGTAGATACGCGGAACATTTCACCTGCGCCTTCAGCATCAGAAGCAGTAATAAGTGGAGCCGAAGTCCAGAAGAAACCTTGCTCGTGGTAGAAACGGTGAATCGCTTGCGATAGACAGTTACGTACACGTGCTACTGCGCCGATCACGTTAGTACGTGGACGTAGGTGAGCAACTTCACGAAGGTATTCGATAGAGTGACGTGTCTTAGCCATTGGGTAAGTGTCAGCATCTTCAACCCAGCCAACAACTTTAACGTCAGTTGCTGCTAGTTCGAAATCTTGACCTTTTGCAGGAGACTCAACAATCTTGCCAGTTACTTCAACAGAGCAGCCAGTGGTTAGCTTTAGTACTTCGTTTTCGTAATTATTAAGATTATTAGGGACCACGGCCTGAATCGGGTCGAAACAAGAGCCGTCATAAATGGCAAGGAAAGAGATTCCAGCTTTGGAATCACGACGTGAACGGATCCAGCCGCGAACAGTTACTTCACTGTCTACCGCTAGCTTGCCGCCAAGTACGTCTGTTACAGGCGCGTAAGTCATGTTGGTTTCATTCTCCATTGAGGGACAAATTCAACGCAATGTTTGCAACCGATTGTTTATAGTTCGCTAAATTCTGAACAAAAAACAGTCGAAACATTGGGTTGTATAAACTTTTTAAATCAATGGAACATATTACCTGTCATACAGAGAGCTTCAACCTTTATTCTTGCTTGTGGAAAGAAATATTTCGAATCAAAGCGAGAAAAATCATTAAGGGTTGGTTTTTTGTTCAATCTCACAAGGTTCTATCTCTGAAAACAGGGAATAGATATCAATACCCAGCGTGTTAAAGCAAGAGAACAAACAACGAATCAAGAGCTTATTAACGGCGAATCAATGCACACGAATCTACATTGAGCCACACTGGTGAATTGATACACAATCGCAATCTTTGTTTTCGATAATGACTGTGTGATTGGGCTCAGACTCGCTCTATATTGGCGCGGCTTTAGCCCACTTTGTTTAAGTTCCATCTCTTGGAGCTGAACCAATTAAGCGGTGAAGCCGATTTCCCATCACTGAGCTGGCTACCAGCTTATTTAGAAACTCAATGAACAACCCACTAGAGGAGTTTAATATTCACGTGTTAATTACGCCGCCTTAACCCCTGCATTCTCTCTACACCCGCACTTTTCGAGCGCTCGCTCATTCATGAAAAACAGTCGATCAAATTATGTCTGAACAAGGCAGGACTGGCTGTACAAGTAAAAGAGAATTACATGCTTAATTATTTAAAAAAACACTGGTTATCTAACGTTAAAGGAGATTCATTATCTGGGATTGTGGTTGCACTCGCATTGATCCCTGAAGCCATCGCATTTTCTATTATTGCAGGCGTCGACCCTAAGGTCGGCTTGTATGCTTCATTCTGTATTTGTGTGGTCACCGCCTTAGTTGGCAGTCGGCCGGGAATGATATCCGGAGCAACAGGCGCAATGGCGCTGCTTATGGTCACGCTAGTGAAAGACTACGGACTCGAATATCTACTCGCCGCTTCATTTTTAGCTGGTATTATTCAAATTGCAGCGGGTTATTTAAAGCTGGGCAACTTGATGAACTTTGTTTCGAAATCGGTGATCACTGGTTTTGTTAACGCACTCGCTATTCTTATCTTTATGGCTCAACTCCCTGAGTTAATTAACGTTCCTTCGAGTGTTTACCTATTAGTTGTTCTCGGCTTAGCCATTATTTATCTGCTTCCTTATCTTCCTAAATATGGCCGTGCGATACCTTCACCTCTGGTAGCGATTGTTGTGCTTACCATCATCAGCTTGATGCTTGGTCTAGATGTTAGAACGATTGGTGATATGGGTAAGCTCCCAGATTCAATGCCTGTGTTTTTAATCCCGAACATTCCATTCACGCTTGAGACATTCGAAATCATACTTCCTTACTCCATTGCTCTTTCTGTTGTTGGTATTCTGGAGTCTTTGATGACAGCAACGATTGTCGATGACCTGACTGATACCGAAAGCAACAAGAACAACGAATGTAAAGGGCAGGGCGTAGCCAATATTGTGGCTTCACTGTTTGGTGGTATGGCTGGCTGTGCCATGATCGGCCAATCGATTATCAACATTAAATCTGGCGGATTAACCCGACTATCAAGCATGATCGCCGGTGTGGTTTTGCTGCTGATGGTGGTGTTTGCGTCTGACTGGTTGAGATTGATTCCCATGGCGGCATTAGTGTCCGTGATGATTATGGTTTCAATCGGTACCTTCTCTTGGCGTTCTATTGTTGAACTTAAGGATCACACGCTTCCTACCAACGTGACTATGTTAGCGACGGTTGTTGTGGTGGTGTTTACCCATAACCTAGCGATTGGTGTTGCGGTGGGCGTGGTTCTGTCTGCATTATTTTATGCCCATGCAAGCAAATCGATGGTGTTTATATCGGATGAAGTGGTCACTAATAAGCTGCACACTATTCATCGAGTGAAAGGTCATGTGTTCTTTGCCTCTTCTGATGCGTTTGTTGACTTGTTTGATTACGACAATGCAACGTCGCTGGTGACAATCGATATTACCGATGCATCTTTCCTCGATAACACTTCGGTTGAAGCACTCGATAAGGTGGTGTTCAAGTTCCGTAAGAAAGGAGCCTATGTTGATGTCTCGGGAATGGATACTGTGAGTGCAAACCTCATCTTCAAACATGCGATGTACCATAAGCATAAAGACTTAACGGCGGTTTCAATTACGCACTAGTCACTGTTTGGTTTGAGTCCGATCTCTAACTCTCAGCAAAGACAGCTAAAGAAGACAAAGCGCTCATGAAGGAGCGCTTTTTTGTTGATTGGCAGTCACGTAACTCTATCAACTTAAGATTTGATAATTGTCTCCGAGATCGGTTTTGAGTTCATCTTTGATTGAGACAAGGTGAATTGATTGATCAGCGATTCAAGATGATCAGACAGCTCTTCTAGGTCATTGCTGATGTCACGGGTATCAGCCGCAGATTGTGATGTGTTATTCGCATGAGAAGTGATGGTTTCGACTTTATGCTGAACATCTTTAGTCGCCTGTGTAGTGGATTGCGTTTGTTGCTGAATGTTCTGTGCATGTGCCAATACTTGCTTCATCTCTTCCACCACACCATTCATTTCAACAGATAGAGCATCGATATCGCTTGAGCTTTGATGTGCTTGTTCGCAAACATGGTCAGCAGAGGTCAACGACTCTTCACTGCCTTGCTGGAACTGATGGATAATCGATTCAATACTGCCTGTTGCTTCTGCTGTGCGTGACGCAAGATGACGGACTTCATCTGCAACGACGGCAAAACCACGACCTTGTTCACCGGCACGTGCGGCTTCAATGGCTGCATTGAGTGCTAGAAGGTTGGTTTGATCGGCAATGCCACGAATCACACTCAATATTGAAGAAACTTCTCCGGTTTGCTCGTTGAGTGTCTGGATTTTATGCTTCACTTCTTCAATGCTGGTTACTAGGTTCTTGATTTCACTGCTTGCATCATGTGCTTGGGTGGCACTTTTGAATGCCACATCGGCGGTGTGATTGATGAGGTCGGATGCGGTTAACGTCGCTTGTTCTACATTAACCTGTTGAGCTTGTATCCCTTCAACATTGTTTTGTACTTCCGCTGTTTCATGTTGCTGATCGCTCGCCGCTTGTTCGGTAATTTGTGCAACGCTGGTCAGTTGGTTGGCAGACGCATTCAGTTTGTGCGAAGTATCTTGTACCTTCTCTAAACTCTCAGAAACTGTGCCCATGAAGGAGTTAATCGAATTGGCGAGTGTACCAATTTCATCTTTGCTTTGCGCTGGTAAGCGGGTTGACAGGTTTTTGTCGCTGCTAACTTGCGTCATAAAACGAGAAGTCTGTTGAAGAGGGCGAACGATGATCTTACGAATCAGCCCCATCGTCAGGACAAAACCTGCAAAGGAGATCACCGCCATAATGCCAATCGCGGCCATGGTTTGAGTGTTAATCAGCGAATTAACGTGGCTAAGGTTGTATTCCAAGCGAATAGCACCTAACACTTCACCTTCTGGCGCCATGTGGCATGCCACACAATTGGTGCCGCGATAGTTTTCGCTCGACTTCATTGGCAGGGCAATCACTAAGCCTTTACCCCAATCGGCAGAGAATGGTTCGATGACGGTTTCACCAGCTAGCGCGCGCTTATCAATATCATCAACGGGAGTTTGGTTGTCATTACCTGGGCCGTAGAGTTTGCTCACAGTATCGGCGCGTAATACACGAACGTCTTCAATACCTTCTTGTGCCAATGCTTTCTGACGCAGGGTTTCTTTCTGTGCCATGGTGCCAGTCAGCATCATCATATTGAGACTATCGAAATAGTTACTCGCTTTGTCGTGTAGCTGTTCACTCAGTACGGAATTAACCAGCTGTTTTTGCTGTGAATATTGAAAATAGGTCGATATTGCGAGCAAAAAAGTGAACACGATGGCGAGGGCCACTAGGATTTTAAAAGTGATTGTTGAGCGCATAAGGTGTTTGTTTTTATTAATTATAATGACGCGCATACTTTACGTGTAAGAGACCCTACTACCTATGGGGTATAGTGAATTGTGTGACCACACTCCGGTTGTGGTTATGTTTCTGTGATGTAGCGAGTTTGTGTTGTAATTGATTCTACATTTGATGTTTGAATTAGCTCGCGTCTACTTTTGGTCAATTACTAGGTCATTGACAGCGAATTGTTTTGGTAAGAAAGCCACTTTTGCGGCTGTCATGTGTTTTTGAATGTTCTTTGTACAGGCATTGTGGTTAATGGTGTCGGTGAATTTATCGTTCTGATTTTTATCAGTAATGATTATTGTTTTATGTGGTTTGGTGGTTGATTTATGTCCAAATGGCTTTTTTGTTCAATTTAATAGCAAAAAGTGTGGTTATAGCGTTGTGTTTCGAGTCCCATTCGATAAGATGAAACGACCTCTAATGCTAGAGGTAGGGCAGCAACGGATACGCTGCTTCAAATACTATGGAATGTGAATCAATTATTGGACACATACATGAAATTCAAGATTACATCGCCGATTATTGAACCTACGGAAGGTTCACCACATCAGTTAACGCTTACTCACGCTTCTCGTTTTACCTCTTTTAAGACAAGCTCCCCTTTGAACGCCCTGTTCGACAACGTCTCTGCACGCTTCTTTACCGCTTATCGCTCCTATTGTTATTCGTTTTATAACTTTATTTCTATCTGAATTCCTTTGTCATCCACTTGATGCACGAAGACTCACACCTATAAAAACTAAACAAATAAGTTAAAAATAATGAATATTAAAATGATGGGTAGCTCCCTAATTATCGCTGGTACCGCTCTCGGTGCTGGTATGCTCGCGATCCCAATGGTATTAGCTCAATTCGGATTGCTTTACGGCACGTTGCTTATGGTTCTGATCTGTTTCGGTACCACTTATGCAGCTCTATTACTTCTAGAAGCGACCATCAAAGCCGGTGGCGGTCTAGGGTTGAACTCTATTGCTCGAAAAACCTTGGGCAAACAAGGCCAGTTGCTTACCAACGGCCTGCTTTACGCGTTATTAATCTGCCTATTAATGGCTTACATTTTGGGCGCGGGTGACTTGCTGAGTAAGTTATTGTCTAACTTTGGTGTAGACATTACCGCAACGTCTAGCCAAATCACGTTTACCTTGCTTGCCGGTGCCGTTGTTGCAAGTGGCACAGGTATGATTGATAAACTGAACCGTGCATTGTTCTTCGTGATGTTAGCAAGCTTGTTTGCAACCATGGCGTTTTTGGCGCCAAGCATGACGCAAGAAAATTTGATGCAGGTAACCAGCCACAATCACGTTGATCTGATCAAAACTAGCGCAATTCTGTTCACCAGCTTTGGCTTTATGGTCGTGATTCCTACCTTGGTGTCTTACAACCACGAAGCGACAGACAAACAGCTGCGTAATATGGTGATTGTTGGTTCTATGATCCCACTAGTGTGTTACTTGTGTTGGTTGTTTGCGGTGGTAGGTAACCTGAGTGAAGAGCAATTCCGTAGCTTTAAGAATGTTTCTGATTTGATGGCGGCGTTTGAAGCTCAATCTCCTTGGGTGGGTAATGTGCTTTCTACCTTCACAGGTTTGGCGTTGTTGACTTCTTTCTTTGGTGTGGCGATGGCATTGTTCAACCAGAATAAAGACATGTTCAACCAAAACACGGCGGTGACTTACTGCATTAGCTTCATCCTGCCGCTAGCGGGTTCATTGCTTGCTGCAGACAAGTTCCTACAAGTGTTGAACTACGCAGGTATCATCTTAGTGTTTTTAGCGGTATTCGTTCCTCTAGTGATGGTTCATAAGCAACGCTTTATGAAAGTCGCGGAAGACAGATACAGCGCGGAAGGTGGCAAGCCGATGATGATTTTCTCATTGCTGTTTGGTTGCTTCTTGCTTATCTCGCAAGTGATTTAATACAACAATTTGGTCGGTTGAATAATTAGGGCGTGTTGACCTTTCGTGGTTAAATTTTGTTCGAGATAAAAGCGTTTTAATCGCGGCGAGGGGGAAGTAGCCTAGTCACTCTAAGCAAATCCCCCTCAACAAAGAGTAAAACGCTTTTTGCGGGGGCGCCCAGCTCGAACCCTTCGGGCAGCGTTTGCTGGTCATTTCTACTACGTTATCGGCTTCTCATGTAGGCTAGCTACACATCGACGCCTCTGCCTTGTATAAATACCCAGCAACTCGCTGCAAAAATCAGCTCGAAAGATCAACACGCCCTAGTCACCAAGCTTTAGCTCCAAAAGCTTCAGATACAAAAAAGGAACGCATCGGCGTTCCTTTTTTATTATCGGTTTATTAATTCAGAATGATTAACAAACAACCTTAACAGCCAAACCGCCTTGAGATGTCTCACGGTATTTAGCGTTCATGTCTTTACCTGTTTCTAGCATCGTTTCGATAACTTTATCGAGAGAAACAGTAGGAGCAGAAGAACGACGAAGTGCCATACGAGCAGAGTTGATCGCTTTCACTGCAGCAATACCGTTACGCTCGATACATGGTACTTGTACTTGGCCTGCAACTGGGTCACATGTAAGACCTAGGTTGTGTTCCATGCCAATTTCCGCAGCCATACATACTTGCTCAGGGCTACCACCCATAAGCTCAGCAAGACCAGCAGCAGCCATAGAACATGCCACACCAACTTCACCCTGACAGCCAACTTCAGCACCAGAGATAGAAGCGTTACGCTTGTAAAGACCACCGATCGCGCCAGAAGCTGCGAAGTAACGAGTGTAGTCTTTCTCTGTCACTGTTTGGATGAACTTATCGTAGTAAGCCAGTACAGCAGGGATGATGCCACATGCGCCGTTTGTTGGAGCCGTTACTACACGACCGCCCGCAGCGTTTTCTTCGTTTACTGCGAAAGCAAACATGTTCACCCAGTCAACAACCGTCATTGGATCGTTCGTTGTTTTTTCTGAAGTGATCAGCTGTTGGCGAAGTGCTGCAGCACGACGAGGTACACGTAGTGGACCAGGCAGGATACCTTCAGTATTCATACCGCGATCCATACACTCACGCATCGTTTTCCAGATGTTTGCGAAGTAAGTACGAGACTCTTCGTCTGAGTGGAAAGCCGCTTGGTTTTTCATAACCAGTGTACTGATAGAAAGACCGCTTTCTTTACACTGATTAACCAGCTCTTCAGCTGTTGTAAATTCGTAAGGTGCTTTGATTGGGTTTTCTTCTTCTTTGCCGAAGTTCTCTTCGTCAACGATGAAACCGCCACCAATTGAGTAGTAAGTTTTTGAGTATGCTACTTCGTCGTCAACCCAAGCGTGAATGCTCATGCCATTCTCGTGTAGAGAAAGGTTGCTAGTATGGAAGTTCATACCGCCATCGCGTGGGAACGATACTGTATGACAGTGCATGCCAACAGGAAGGCGTTCAGTTTCTTCTACGCGAGCAATGAAGCCAGCAATAGAATCGATATCAACACGCTCAGGAGTATTGCCTGCAAGACCCATGATGATTGCGATATCTGTGTGGTGACCTTTCCCTGTCAGTGATAGTGATCCATATACGTCCACGGTGATTTTAGTGATGTCGCGCAATTTTCCCATTGAACGTAGGTCATCAATAAATTCTTTACCCGCTTTCATTGGTCCAACTGTGTGTGAGCTCGATGGACCAACACCGATTTTATAGATATCAAATACACTAATCATAGCGATTACCTCAAAAAGAGAGCCTCCCAAGGGGAGTAGGGAGGCTCATTTATTATCATTATATTTTGTGTCTAATCTCGCGATATAAGATGAAAGCCATCTTATAAAAAGTGCTTAAGATTAAAGAGCGCCGTAGATTACAGAACTAATAGCCGCTAGACCACATAAAGCTGTAAAGATTTGTACAGGTGCTGAAGTTTTGTACTTAGCCATTGCTGGTACTTTTTGCATCGCAAATACAGGCATTAGGAACAGGATAGCTGCAATCATTGGAGCACCCATTGTTTCAATCATACCCAGGATGCTTGGGTTAACTACCGCAACAATCCAAGTTGTAACAACGATGAACGCTAGAGATGCTTTTTCGATAGTGCTTACTGAAGAACCAGAGCGAGACTTGATTAGACCAACAAGACCTTCGTGAGCACCTAGGAAGTGACCGAAGTAGCTTGAAGTAATCGCTGCGAACGCTACTAGAGGACCCATGTAAGAGATAAGTGGAGACTCATGTACGTTTGCTAGGTAAGAAAGAACAGAGATGTTCTGTGCTTGTGCTGTTGCTAGTTGCTCTGGAGATAGAGAAAGAACCACAGAGAATACGAAGAACATTACAAAACCCATCAGCATCATTGCTGCGCCGCCGGTGATAGCGTCAGTTTTCTTAACTGCGTTTTCACCGTATACACGACGTTGCTCTTTAGAGAACTGTGAAATGATTGGGCTGTGGTTGAAAGAGAACACGATGATTGGAATTGCAAGCCAGATGATAGAAGGCATTGTTGACCATTCTGGGCTTACGTCCATCATTGAAGTGTTCCAATCAGGAACTAGGTAGAAAGAAAGTGCTAGTAGGATGAATACTAGTGGGTAAACCATCGCTGACGTTGCTTTCAGCATTAGATCTTTACCGAATACAACACCTGCTGTCATAGCTAGGATAAGTGCACCAGAAAGAAGAGGACGTGGAATAGATTCCATACCCATTTGGTTTACTAGGAAAGAATCAACTGTGTTTGTGATACCAACACCGTAGATAAGAACGATTGGGTAGATAGCGAAGAAGTAAGCGAAAGTAATAATGTTTGCGCCAGTCTTACCGAAGTGTTCTTCAACTGTGTCTGTAATATCTGCTTCAGGGTTTTTAGCTGACAGTACGAAACGAGCTAGAGATTTGTGTGCGAACCAAGTCATTGGTGCCGCGATTAGAGCTAGGATAACTAATGGCCAAAAACCACCCGCACCTGCTTTGATTGGAAGAAATAGTACGCCAGCACCAACTGCTGTACCGAATAGTGATAAACACCAGGTAAAATCTTTATAGTTAAACTTGCTTGAATCTTTAACGGCATTTGCCGAAGAAGTTGTTGTGTTCATGTTAAATTACTCATTTTTTGGGAACAGGAAATAAGTCGGGGCTAATTCTGCAGAATTTTCGTCTGCAAAAAATAGATCTAAATCATGTAATGAAACGGCGTGTCACATGATATGCGAAAAACGGATTTTTGATCACGAAAATAGCGTGCCACAGGTGATTTATGTTTATGCTTGGCATTAGTTTTTTTTATGCGAAAGGGCGGGTTGTATAGATCTATAGCAGGTAAACGTTTGCGTAAAATTGCATTAATAATTCTGTTCCATACAAAGCTTGCGATTTGTTAACAGAGATTAAACAAAACGTAGTTGCTATGTAATTTGTTGCACTACATGCTGCTGCAGTGATTGGATGATTTGAGCCGTAACGCCCCAAATTAGGTGCTCTTGGAAGGGCATGGCAAAAACGCGATGCTTGATTTGTTTAAAGTTGACCATATGGCTGTGTAATTTCGCTTGGTCTAAAACATAAGTGGCAGGAACCTCAAAAATAGAGGCCACTTCGTTCTCATCGATGATGGGTTTATAGTCAGGATCAACTAATGCGACAATCGGCGTAACAGAAAATTTACTAATGGTACTCAAGGCGGGTAATTGCCCAACAATTTTAACCTGATCCGATCGAATTCCGACCTCTTCGTGCAGTTCTCTTAGTGCAGTAAATTGCATAGATGGGTCGGAAAGCTCATGTTTGCCACCCGGAAAACTGACTTGGCCAGGGTGGTGCTTAAGATGTGCTGCTCTTTTAGTAAAAATGACATGTAAACCATCCTCTCTTTCAACTAAACCTACTACGACTGCTGCCTTACGAAGTTCTTCTCCACTGATGTGAGAAACACGCTCGACAGACTCAGGATGGTAGCCAACGGCTGGGTTAAGTTGAAACTGTTGAAGGAAGTTATCTCGGTTCATATCATGCCAATATATTGATTATTATGCCTTTAAGTATAGGCATAACCCGTAAGCTAACGCCAATCTTGGTGTAAATCAGACCTAATTAGTTAACAAAGCGGGTCTGTTTGAGTATAAAACCTGTCTATCTTATAAGTTAACCGCTTATGAATCGGGCTTTTGTTTCAAATTCTCACTTTTTGCTATATTCAATATGGGCATATGAGTAGGTAACCGTTATCAATGTCATAAAATTGAGCAATAAAACGCATCTTTTTTGATTAAGAATTTGATAACAACAACTTAGTGGCTCATTCTAAAAAGAAATAGATCAAAAGGTATGAAATGAAAGGAATCATATTCACCGAATTCTTAGAGCTTGTTGAAGATAAGTTCGGCTTAGAGCTTTTGGAAGAAGTTTTAGAAATGTCGGAAGATGAGGGGATCTATACATCGGTTGGTAGTTACGACCACAAGGATCTCGTAAAACTCATCATTAACCTCAGTAAAAAAACAGATATTGATGCGGCCAGCCTCCAGCGTGTGTTTGGACAGTCAGTATTTAAGAACTTACTGGCCTCTTTACCGAATAAAGCGAGCCTTGCTCATAGCAATACCACCTTCCAATTTATTCAGCACGTAGAGCGCTACATTCACGTAGAAGTGAAGAAGCTCTATCCAGACGCTGAGCCACCAGAATTTAGCTTTATCACCACAACAGAAGCACAGCTTGTTTTTGACTACAAAAGCGCAAGATGTATGTCTCATGTTTGTTTAGGGCTTATCGAAGGGTGCGCTGAATACCACGGTGAATCTATTGCGGTGGAGATGACGCCACAAAATGATGACCAGAGCGTGGTTAGGTTTAATCTCAAAGTAGAAAAGTGATATGGATCCGGCCTCAGCCCTAGAGAAAAAACTTAAACGCCAAATTGCTGCGCGAAAAGCAGCAGAAGCTTTGTTGGAACAAAAGAGCCTTGAACTTTTTGAGGCCAACCAACAACTCGAGCTTGCACTGCGTCAGTTAGAGAAGCGTTCCAATGCAAACATACGTCGCATTGAATTCCAAGAACAAATCGACAACCTGTTGATTGATTTCGGACGCGCTTTTCTGAGTAATGATCTTGATGACGTCATGTTGTCACAATTGACGACAAGTGTGACCAACAGTTATCTGATTGAAGCCAGTCGTTTGATTTTGCCTCCCAAGCTGCTCCCTCAATTACACACTTATGACTATGGTGATGAAACCGTCGAGGTGATAGAGCAAGATATTCAAGAGCCTCATTGGCAAGGCAACCACCTTACCGTGCCATTAGAGGTTGAAAAAGTCATAGTCGGCGCGTTAATTGTGAAGGTCAGGGTGTTAGACCAAGATTTCGAATTCATCCAAAGCCAACTGTTGTTAGTTACCGACCTTATTTGTAGTGCCTTAACCCACCAGCTTGCTATCAATCGAAACATTGAATCACGTAAACGAGCAGAAGAATCTGAAAGAGCAACGCGTGACTTTGTCGCAATGATCAACCACGAATTAAGAACCCCGCTTAATGGCCTACTAGGTAGTGCCGAATTGATCAGCGATACCGAACTGAATAGCTCTCAACGTGAAATAGTGAACAACTTAAGTCAATCTGGAGAGTTTCTCAGAACCATCATTAATGACCTATTGGATTACAGTAAAATCAACGCGGGAATGTTGGAGTTAATACCGAAGAAGTTCGCGCTTCATGATTTGAGAAATACTATCGATAGTATCTTTACCAATCGAGCACTTGAAAAGCAGCTTAAGTTTGATGTTGATGTAGACAAAGGTGTACCGAGCCATTTCTATGGTGACTTAGAGCGTATTACTCAACTGTTCGTAAACTTGATTGGAAACGCCATCAAGTTCACGGATAAAGGACATGTGAGCGTTGAGATTAAATGGTTGAGAGACCAATTTATTTTTTCCGTAGAGGACACTGGAGTTGGGATCGCTCAATCCTCTCATAAGACACTGTTTGAACCTTTTACTCAGGCGGATAATTCAAGTAGTCGAAACTACGAAGGGACTGGGCTTGGTCTCGCCATCTGTCGTAAGCTAGTAGGTTTGATGCACGGTGATATTAGCGTGACCAGTGTTGTTGGCTCAGGCACGACTTTTACCATCTCGATTCCTCTTCAAGTTGTCGATGTGCCAGCAGAGAATGACAGTGTCACTAAAGGCTTTGAGTCAGAGGCGGAATTGTCACTGCTTAAAGTGCTGGTGGTTGATGATATTAAGATGAACCAGATCATCATCCAGCAAATGCTACGCAAATACGAGATAGAGCCTGCTATTGCCACTAATGGAATCGAAGGGCTAGAGCTTGCTTCAGACAACGAATACGACATCGTATTTATGGATTGCAGAATGCCCGTCATGGACGGCTTTGAAGCGACAGAAAAGCTCAGAGAGAAAGGTTACGCCAAATCGATTGTGGCACTGACTGCCGGAACCACGTTGGAAGAGCGAGAGCGTTGTATCAAGTGTGGGATGGATGACATTCTAAGTAAGCCATACACCGCAAATGATCTAAAAGAGATGCTTAAAAAATGGGGCATGACACCGTCCAATGCCGCCTGATCGTATCCATATATAATTTGAGATACTAAAAAGCCGAAGTGATCACTTAGATGACTTCGGCTTTCTTATGCTTTTAGCGTTTCCTTAACTTAGCACTCTTCAAGCACAGGTAGGATACGGCTTAGCTTGTCTAGCGTCTCTTGGTATTCAGAAGCGCTATCACTATCAAACACCACACCACCGCCAGCCCAAGCATAAAGCGTGTTGTTCTCTGCTACTAAGGTACGAATGGTGATGCTGGTGTCCATTCTGCCATTTCGGCTGATGTAACCAATACTACCGCAATAAGCAGAGCGACGATGAGGCTCTAACTCTTCAATGATCTGCATGGCGCGCACTTTAGGAGCGCCAGTAATCGAACCGCCAGGGAAACAAGCTCTCAATAGATCCGTCGCTGAGTACTGGTAATCTAGGTCTGCTCGTATTGTGCTCACTAGGTGATGGACAGCGGGAAAGCTTTCAATATCGAACAGTTTCGGTACATGAACTGTGCCCGGTTTTGCTACTCGGCCTATGTCATTACGAAGTAGGTCAACAATCATCAGATTTTCAGCCTGATCTTTATCGGCACTCGCTAAGTCTTGAGCGTTCGCATCATCAATCACGTGGTCGTTAGAACGAGGGCGTGTGCCTTTAATCGGCTTAGTCTCAATCACGTTGTCTTTAAGTTCTAAGAAACGCTCGGGTGAGACACTGATGATGGCACTGTCGGCCAAACGGATAAAACCGGAAAAAGGCGCCGAGTTATACTGCTCAAGCTTTTCATAGGCCAGCCATTCGCTGCCTTGATATTTGGCATTGAAGCGCTGAGCCAAATTGATCTGATAACAGTCGCCAGATAGTAGATATTCTTGAACGCTATCGAACTTGTCCGCATAGCTCTGTTCGCTCATGTTCGATAGCCATGGTGTCGTTAGGCGAAATTCAGCTGCGTGAGACTTGTCTTGCTGCTCAGATAACCAATTCCAGTGCGCTTCGATGTTCTGTCCAACAACACACGCTGTCTTAAGCTTGTGATCAACCACGATAGCCCATTCATAAAGACCCACCGCCATGTCGGGTGCTTCAATATCACGCTTTGCCAGAGACGGAAGTGTTTCTACTCTCCGGCCTAAATCGTAGCTAAAGTAGCCCAATGCGCCGCCAACGAATGGCAATTCAGGATGGTCTTTGGTTGCAGGCAATAATTGCTGCTGATATTGGTCGAGTAGTTCGAAAGGATCAGACTCTGAAACCTCGCACGTCTCATTAACATTAACGGTGGTTTTTGCACCGATCGTTTCAAAGGTGGCGATGGGTTGAGCAACTAAAATGTCGTATCGACTATCAACGTGGCTTTCTGAGGCAGAGCGTAATAGCATTGCCCACGGCAGGCTTTCAATATGAGAAAACAGCTGTTTAGCTAAAGTTGATTGATATTCAAGCGGCTTGATTTGGATAGAGCGAAATTCGTTGTTATTCATTTGTTTAATTTGTGACAAAGAGTTCGATCACTGCATGGCGTGTGAGAGGAAGCAAGAGTATCATAAATTGAAAATAAAATGGGTTCTTGATTAGAACGGAGTAATCCAAGTGGTTTAGTTTACAGCTATGCAAGCGATTGCTAAAGCAACTAAATACAGCTCAACACAATAAAAAGCTAAACCCACTAATTCGATTCGGCATAAAAAGCCAAACCGTGAACCCACATGGAACCAGAACAATAAAGAGGCATGCAATGACGGTTATTCGTAAGCAAGATGTGATCAGCAGTGTCGCTGACGCACTTCAGTACATTTCTTATTATCACCCTTTAGACTTTGTCCAAGCCCTAGAAAAAGCGTACGAGAAAGAAGAGAGCCAAGCAGCAAAAGATGCGATCGCTCAGATTCTTATCAACTCGCGTATGTCTGCGGAAGGCCATCGTCCAATTTGTCAGGATACGGGTATTGTTACTTGTTTCGTGAACATCGGTATGGATGTTAGGTGGGAAACGGATCAGACAGTACAACAGATGGTTGATGAAGGCGTTCGTCAAGCTTACAACAACCCAGATAACCCATTGCGTGCATCTGTCCTAATGGACCCTGCAGGTAAGCGTATTAATACTAAAGACAACACGCCAGCGGTTGTTCACATTAATATGGTTCCGGGTAACAAAGTTGAAATTCAAATCGCGGCAAAAGGCGGCGGTTCTGAGAACAAAACTAAGATGGTTATGCTAAACCCTTCTGACGATATTGCAGAATGGGTAGAGAAGACGCTACCTACGATGGGTGCGGGCTGGTGTCCACCGGGTATGCTAGGCATAGGTATCGGCGGTACAGCTGAGAAAGCAGCGGTACTTGCGAAAGAATCTTTGATGGAACACATCGATATCCAAGAGCTTATCGAGAAAGGTCCTGAGAACGCAGAAGAAGAGCTTCGTCTAGACATCTTCAACCGCGTAAACAAATTGGGTATTGGTGCACAAGGTCTTGGCGGTCTAACGACTGTGGTTGATGTGAAGATCAAAACAGCACCAACACACGCAGCATCTAAGCCAGTTTGCCTAATTCCGAACTGTGCAGCAACGCGTCACGTTCACTTCACACTAGATGGCAGCGGCCCAGCAGAGCTAACGCCACCTAAGTTAGAAGAATGGCCAGACATCACTTGGGAAGCGGGCGCAAACACACGCCGTGTTAACCTTGATGAAGTTACCAAAGAAGACGTACAAGAGTGGAAGACAGGCGAAACTGTTCTTCTATCAGGTAAGATCTTAACCGGCCGTGACGCAGCACATAAGCGTATTCAAGGCATGCTAGAAAGCGGCGAAGGCTTACCAGCTGGCGTTGATTTCAAAGGCAAGTTCATATACTACGTTGGTCCTGTTGATGCAGTTGGCGATGAAGCGGTAGGTCCTGCAGGTCCAACAACGTCAACACGTATGGATAAGTTCACAGACATGATGCTAAACGAAACAGGCATCATGGGCATGATCGGTAAAGCCGAGCGTGGTCCTGCAACGGTTGAGTCAATCAAAGAACACAAAGCGGTTTACTTGATGGCAGTCGGCGGCGCAGCTTACCTAGTAGCGAAAGCAATCAAAAAAGCACGTGTGGTAGCGTTTGAAGATCTTGGTATGGAAGCGATTTACGAGTTTGAAGTTGAAGACATGCCAGTAACGGTTGCGGTTGATTCAACGGGTGCTAACGCACACCAGATCGGCCCTGACACGTGGAAAGTGAAAATTGCTGAAGCTGAAAAAGCTTAATTGAACGAAGCCAAAAAATCGTAATTGATGTTGGCTTCACTGTTTGAATTGCAAATTTTGACAGAAAGTTAAAGACAAAAGTGCAGCATTATCTGCACTTTTGTCTTATTATCAATGATATAGTGATAAACACATCGTTTGATATAAGAACATAGGAGAGAGGAATGCCTCGTTTTATTCAGATCCTACAGATTATCTTGGCAGTGGTGATTGGTAGTTTCATTGGTTACGATTTGATCTTGCACGGAATCAGCATCTTTAACGAAAAATACGTAACTATCACATGTGTATTGTGGTTGATTTCTGAGATAACACTGTTTGTTATCTACAAGCTGATAGAAGACGATTAGTCCGACATCAACGAAAAAATTCAAAGCCCCTGATTATGAATGTAGTCAGGGGCTTTTATTCATCTAGCATTAAGAATGGGTATGGCATACTCACCAACATAAGCAAAAGAAAAGCAAAAGCATACAAACAATCCCAACAGGGAAAGAACATAGGCTTGCCTCTCTATTATCATAATCAGCTAGCCTATTTATCACGGAGTCGTTCAAATGAAACACCTAACTCAAGAAATGAGTGACTTTATAAGCAGAGGAACAGATTCTCACATTCGAGTAGCGGTCACGGGTTTGTCTCGTGCCGGAAAAACAGCTTTTATTACCTCGTTGGTTAACCAGCTTCTTCATACCTCTACTCACAAAAATTTACCGCTTCTTTCATCAGCGAGAGATGGAAGGATTATTGGGGCAAAGCGTATCCCTCAGCACAACATGATGATTCCCCGTTTCTCGTATGATGAAGCGATGGAGTCACTCACTTCTCAGCCACCAGAATGGCCAGTGCCGACGCGTGATGTCAGTGAAATTCGATTAGCGATCAAATACAAGCCGGCTAAAGGTGCAAAGAAGCTACTGAGCAAAAACAGCACACTTTATCTCGATATCGTTGATTATCCGGGCGAATGGTTACTCGATTTGCCACTGCTAGATATGGATTTCGATACTTGGAGTCAGTCCCAGTTCGCAGCATTGAAAGGCGAAAGAGAAACCTATTCGCAAGAGTGGAATACTCTGCGTGGTGATATCGACTTGTTAGCCGAAGCCGATGAAAAGAAACTGGTCGCGATTGCCGATAGCTACACTCAGTACCTTCATACTTGTAAAAGTAACGGACTGCACTGGGTACAACCGGGTCGATTCGTCTTGCCGGGTGAGCTTGAAGGCGCGCCTGTGTTGCAGTTTTTCCCGTGTGCTGCACCGGAAGGTAAGCTCTCGAAAACAAGTAATTATGCCGTGCTAAAAGCGCGTTATGAAGAGTACCAACAGAAGGTCGTAAAGGCGTTCTATAAGAATCACTTTGCGACGTTCGATAGACAAATCGTGCTGGTGGACTGTTTGCAGCCACTCAATGCAGGTTATGACTCTTTCATGGATATGCGTGGCGCACTTGAGCAGTTATTGAAGAGCTTTAAGTATGGTCGAAGCAATATCTTAAGACGCTTGTTTGCGCCGAAGATCGACAAGATCTTGTTTGCAGCGACCAAAGCCGACCATGTAACACCAGATCAGCATCCAAACTTGGTGTCACTGTTACAACAGATGGTACACCCTGCGTGGCAACAGGCAGCGTTTGAACATATCGATATGAGCTGTATGAGCATCGCGTCTATTCAAGCGACCAGTGCAGGTTATATCTCTTCAGGTTCAGATAATGTGCCTGCGCTGCAAGGTGTCACCTTGGATAACGTGCCTCAAACCATGTATCCGGGTGAGGTGCCACGTAAGCTGCCGAACAAACAGTATTGGGAAACCAACCAGTTTGATTTCACGAGCTTTAGGCCAATGGAACAACACTCTGATGAGCCTTGCCAGCATTTAAGAGTCGACAAGGTTTTAGAGTATCTCATTGGCGACAAGTTGAAGTAATTGAGGCAATTTAAATGAGTGAATTAAAAACAAAGCAGGTCTTTAATGAACCGTTGAAGACCTCTTTTGATGAGCAAGATAAGAGCGAAGTTGGTCCTGATTTAGGCGCTCAACAACTGTTTACAGAGCAAGAGAAATTTGTTCCCGTAGCACCGCAAGTGGAAGACGATCTTGATGGTGAAGCTGAGCAACAATTGGAACAAGTGATTCGACCGAGCAAAAAGAAAAAGTGGTTGGGCTCAGGCTTACTGGTTGCGTTTTCTGGCTTAGTCGGCTGGCAAGCGATTGATTCTGTCATCACAGCTATTCAATCAGCTGACTGGCTTGCTCTAGGTTGGGCGGGTTTCATCGCTGCTATTGCTTCGTTGGGCTTAGGCGCAATAGGCAAAGAATTGTGGAAACTGCGCTCGCTGAAAGATCACTTCAGTGTGCAAGTGCAGAGTGAAGAGCTACTGCAAAGCCAAAGTGTTGGTAAAGGCAAAGCATTTTGTGAAAACATCGCTAAGCAGGGCGGCATTATTGCCGAGTCTCCAGCTTACGATAAATGGCGAAACAGCATTAACCCTGCACACAGTGATGCTGAAGTATTGGATATGTACGATGCACTCGTCGTGAGCCAACAAGATAAGGTGGCGACTCAAATCGTGACTAAGTTCTCGACGGAATCTGCGGCCTTGGTTGCGGTGAGCCCTTTAGCGGCGGCAGATATGTTGCTGGTGGCATGGCGTAACTTCACCATGATAGACAAGCTCGCTGATGTGTACGGCATTGAGCTTGGTTACTGGTCGCGCATTAAGTTGTTCAAGTTGGTGTTAATCAACATGGCGGCAGCGGGCGCGAGTGAACTGGCTATTGATGCGAGTATGGACTTAGTTTCGATGGATCTTGCAGGTAAAGTCTCAGCACGAGCAGGGCAGGGGCTAGGGGTTGGTATTCTGACTGCACGACTGGGTTTAAAAGCCATGACACTGCTTCGCCCAATGCCTTGGCATAACGAGCGCAAAGTAAAACTGGCCGATATGCGAAAAGCCGTCCTTTCTGAAATAAAACGAATCACGCTGAAATAGCACATACCACTTTGAAACAAAATGTATGACATTGAGTGGTTTGCGAGCGAAGAGTAAACATATGTTTACTCTTCTTCTTGACTGAACTCAGACCTTAATTCACACTACTGTCAACTTATCCTGACACCTATAATAGGACTATTTGTGCGTCTTGAAGTATTGTGTGAAGACAGACTCGGCTTAACGCGTGAGTTGCTCGATATCTTGGCCTCAAAAAGCATTGATTTAAGAGGAATCGAAATTGATGTTAAAGGCATTATTTACCTAAACTGCCCTGATATCGATTTTGATGCTTTTAGTGAACTTATGGCTGAAATTCGCCGAATTTCAGGTGTAAAGGATGTACGTAAAATCCAATTTATGCCAAGCGAAAGGCATAACACAGAGCTGATTGCTCTGCTGGCTAACCTACCTGATCCTGTGATTGCGATTGACCTTAAAGGCTCAGTCGACATGGCGAACCACGCTGCATTAAATCTATTCAACAAGCAAGAAGACGAAGTGATCGGTGAACCGCTATCGACATTCGTGCCTAGCTTTAACTTTGCTCGTTGGATCGAAGGCGATGTGACTCGTCATCGTGAAGTTGTGGTGTTGGATGGTTTAGATTTCTCGATTGAGATCCTACCTATTTATCTTGGTGGCGACGTTAACGAAGCAGTGCTAGCTAGTGCCGTAATGACGATTCGTTCTTGTAATCAAGAGATGAACACGCCAGATGCTATCCCAGAACAGAACAACCTTGGTTTTGAACACTTTGTTGGTGTCTCTAATCGCCATAAGGCCTTGATCAGCCAAGCTAAGAAATTGGCGATGCTGGATCAACCGCTATTAATTGAAGGCGATACAGGTACGGGTAAAGAGATGCTAGCTAAAGCGTGCCACAACCGCTCAAACCGATCGTCTTTCCCATTCTTGATTCTAAGCTGTGCATCGATGCCAGATGACGTAGCAGAAACTGAATTGTTTGGTCATGCTCCGGGTTCATTCAACCATGAACAAGGTCATAAAGGTATTTTCGAGCAAGCGAACGGCGGCACGGTATTTTTAGATGAGATTGGCGAAATGAGCCCGCATCTACAAATTAAACTGCTGCGTTTCTTACAAGATGGTTCATTCCGCCGTGTCGGTGAAGAAGAAGAGATGCACGCTGATGTTCGTATTATCGCATCAACGCGTCACCGCCTTTCTGAACTTGCCGATTCTGGTTCATTCCGTGAAGACTTGTTCTACCGCTTGAATGTACTGACTCTGTCTATTCCAGCATTGCGTGAACGTTCTAACGACGTAGCACCATTATTGGAGCTGTTTGTTGCTAAGTACGCACAACAGTTAGGCATGTTAAAACCGAAGCTTACTCAAGAGCTGATCGACCAGCTTGGTAACTACCAATGGCCGGGTAACATTCGTCAATTAGACAACATGGTTCTACGCGCGCTAACAGAGTTGGATTCAGATACCTTAACGGTTGAGCAATTCCACTTGCCTCAGTTAGAAACTATGACGGCAGGAATGGCGAACCTAAGCTTAGATGGTTCTCTAGACGAGATCATGAAAGACTATGAATCTCAGATTCTAGAGAAGCTTTACCAGTCGTTCCCATCAAGCCGTAAACTAGCAAAACGCTTGAATGTTTCTCACACCTCAATTGCCAACAAACTGCGCGATTACGGTATTAGAAAGAACTGATCGAATAAGAACAAGATTATGGAAGATTTGAGCACACCAGAACGCATTTATAAGCGCGATGGAAACCTGATTCTACGCACCGCTGAGATAGACGATGCGAACATGATCAGCGAGTACTTTCAAACTAACCGAGAGTACCTTAAGCCTTGGGAACCGATTCGCGAAGATGCGTTTTTTGATAGGACGGGTTGGGCGCAGCGCCTAATTAAGTTAAACGAGCTTCATAAAATGGGGCTTGGCTACTACTGTTTATTGATTAATGCAGACTCTAACGAAATGTTAGGGACGATTTCGTTCAGTAACTTGTCCCGTTTCCCGTTCTACGCGTGTAACGTTGGTTATTCACTTGCAGAGCGCGCTCAGGGCCACGGTTACATGCGCAGAGGCTTAAACATGGCGAAGGACTACATGTTTGATGTGCAGAACATGCATCGCTTAATGGCGGGTTATATGCCTCACAATGAGCGAAGTGCTGGTGTGTTGGAACATCTTGGTTTTGTTCGCGAAGGTTTTGCGAAAGACTACCTACAGATTAACGGTAAATGGGAAGACCATATACTGACCGCGTTAGTTAACCCGAACTGGGAAGACAGACGTAATACTTAGATGTCGTTGTATTTACGAATAAGCGCACTTAAGTAAAAAAGCTAATAACGAATTTAAAGGCAGCGAATATCAAGCGAACTCTAATCGCCGCTGCATCAAAAAGAACATATAGGCATGGTAATCCATAAGCCTGAGAAGAAATTTGAGGAATTTTGATGTCATACACAACTTTGGACGAATACCAAAGAAAATGGATTTTCACTCACCAGTCGATGCCACTACCCGCTGAGGACTTGGAAAAGATTAAGCCAATGACACAGGCAAGAGCATCTCAGTTCTGGAAAGAGAACGTAAGCCCTCAAAGCCCAGATGCAGAAAGACTAAGCTCGCAAGACTGGCCGAGCAAAGCATCGAACTGGAATGAAGAGATCAGCTGGATGGCACATTGGGAAGCAGATGAGCCAGAAATGCCAGAAGAAATTTTGAACTTCATTGATTGGCAAGATGACGTAACTGTTTATTTTTGCTACGAAAAATACAATGTACTTGAGACCAAGTGGGCGATTTTCAAGAAGCATTGGAAGAACTTTTTGTTCTACGATGATGGCCCGATTTTACTAGGTCGTCGTCGTTCAGAAGCACTGTGGTTTGCAACAAACGGGACCGTGAAAATCGGTAACCGAGCATAATCTGACAACGAATTTTAAGCTGAAAAAAGCGAGCATCGAGCTCGCTTTTTTTGTGCCTGTGGATCTTTGAAGATCGTTGCGAAATACCCACTGTTTTAACCTGAAAATTGAATCGAGTTGCTACTCGTTTAAAAACGGAAATTTACGAAATTGAGATCGCTATCTCATTGGCTTAGTTGAAGTTTTATGCCATTGGACTATCTTTATAGTACTGCCTTAGTGGAGGTGAAGTATTATGATTTGGGATACTCTCGAACGTGTAAATAAACTTCGCAAGGAAGCAATGGAGGATCCAGATTTTTTGGATTCAGCGAAAATGCATGAGGAATGGCTTTTAAGCGAAACTCATAATCAATCTCAGAAAGGAGTCAAAGAGAAGAAACCGAAAAAATTGTCCGATATTTATGAAAACACGGATTTTCCTATCAACCCAACTGGAACGAAACATTAACAATGATTAACTGCAACGCGGCTGAGGCTCTTAACCCGAAAGCTGATGATCAACGACACATACCAGCCTTAAGCCACCAATAAAAAAGCCACTTTCAACGAATCGAAAGTGGCTTTTTCTTTTAAAGTGGCTTTTTCTTTTCTTGTTAGCTTCTTTACCATTAACAACGAAAGCTAATCGTTTCTAAACCTAGTTATTGATTAGGCTTAAGCCGCTTGGTAATGCATCACCAAACACACGCTTAGACTCACTTTCAGAAAGCTCAGTTACTTCACTGACGAGTGTTAACCAAGACTCTGGCACCTTGCTTTGCTTCAGCTTCTCAACAACTTGATTACGGTAATCGTCAGAGATATCAAACTGTCGGTCGCCGGTCTTACGACAAATCATCACAGCAGCGAAGGCAATCATCTGCTCTTTCTGCCAGTTCTGCTCAAGCAGTTTGGGTAACCATTGTTCTGCTTGCTCGCGAGGAATCACGCTGTGTTGGCTGCCATACAAAGGCGTTCTTGAAGCCAATCGACCCAGAGCCCACCAGTGCGCTTGCTCAAACTGATTATGGTTAATCGCTTTGCTTAAGAACCATGTTGCTAGCAGTACCTTGTCTTCCACTTCCAGTTGCTCAAGCGATGCAGCCAATCGCACCATGGCTTCATAGCCATTGTCTTGTGCATCTTTGGCCGTTTTAGGATTCTTCATTGCTCCGGGATGAAGGTACTTCGCAATGTCGGCCAAGATAGTCTCTTGCTGCTCTTGGTTTAAACCGCCTGCAACACGACGCCAGAATACCCACCAGTCCGTCCAACCTTGGTGATTCTTAAACTGGATGTTTTGTTGGTAAAGGCCCCAAATCTGCTCAATCCGCCATGAGTCCGTTGGATCACCAAAGCCAGGACGCAGCGAGTAACCCGCCAAACGTAGCCAGTTCTTCTCGTGTGCCTCTGAGCGGCGGCGGCGCTTGCGACCTAATGAGAAGCTATCGAACAGGTGACGAAGGGTCGTGAAGTCCCATTCATCGCGTTTACCGAGTCGTTTCTCAAGATCTTTAGACAGAGTCTTGATCTCTTTCGATTCAGCACTCTTTTTATTGCCGCTGTACAGGCGAGAAATCAGTTCCTTACACTCATCCAATCTCGGATGAAGTTTAGAGCTATCGGATTCATCACCTTGCTTGTTTCGTACTTCAAATTCTAACAACCAACGTTTAGAGTCATCTTCTGTGCTCACACACTCCATTTTCAGTGTGCCGACTTCGGTTAACTGACAGGCGAGTAGCACTTCAACACGTTCTTTTTGGTTAGCTTGAAGAGCTGCTGTACCTGAGCCTTCCAGCGTCGAGATGTAAGGTGGAAGAGGGGAGAACAGATCGGCATCCACATCCACCATCACACCGTTTTGGATTGCAGTATCATGGGCAATTTGATCGTGTGTTGAAGTCAGTAGGTTAAAACGAACCGGTTCGCCCAGCGTCAGTGAGAAACGTCGGCTGTTCAAACGGATTTCTTGACCTTCTTCAGTACCTTTGGCAAGCAGACACAGTGCCTTACCCATCTTGTTCTTTTCTTGAAGATGTAAGAAGTAAGAACGAGCAGCACCACCACCGATTTTAAGTTGTGCACCACGGCGTGCCTTACCAAACGCAACCGCACCTAATGCTACAGACCAATCTGGGTGAGGGTTATCTAGTACTGTGATTGGAGCGCCGTTCCAGTTACCTAGGAGCTGAGTAATACGCTCTGTAACAAGTTCACTGTTAAACACACCACCGTTAAGCAGTACACCGACAGGGATAGCAGGCTTGGTGTCATCGAACTCAATAGAGTCAGAGTTTTCCAGTGCAGCTTTAGACACTTGTTGGTGTGTCGTTAGGAACTCTGCAACGTGCTTGCTGACCGCAGGATCAGCAACGTAAGGCAGGCCGAATTCAACCACGGCGCTGCGACGTTTGTCTGGTGTTTCCGTAAATTCAGAAAGAGGGAAGAAGCCTTCCAAAGCGATTTGATGAACTTCTTGCTTGGTTAAGCCAATACTTTTGGTGCCACCTAACAGCTTAGAGCCACTACCGAGCATGGTGATCTTTACATCGTCAGGCGCATTAGCAGAAAGTAGGCTCTCTTTTGCAGCGCGAGTTTGTTGAATCAGCTTGGTGAGGCTAGAGGCATTCAGCTTCTTGTTTTGATTGAAGCGCTGTTCAGCTAGATGAGCGAGGGCTAAATCTAGGTTATCACCACCCAGCATTAAGTGTTCGCCAACGCCGATACGGTCGAGTGCTAGCTCGTTATGACCAGCGTTACTCGCATCGTTATTTGCATCGAACTTGGCTTCAATTAAGCTCAAGTCGGTGGTACCACCGCCGACATCACACACTAAGATCAATGGGATCTGTTGTAGCTCTTCCGCAGCCGTTTGTTGGTGACGAGCATACCAGTCGTAACAAACCGCTTGAGGCTCTTCGAGTAATAGAATTTTACCTAAGCCAGCAAGTTCTGCGGCTTCAAGTGTCAGCTTACGTGCTGTCTCATCGAATGATGCAGGAACCGTTACAACAACATCTTGGTCTTCAAGTTTGTTGCTTGGATTACGATAGTTCCATGCTTGGCGAATGTGGTTCAGGTAGCTCGCGCTCGCGACAACCGGCGATACTTTATCGACATCCGCTGCGCCAGCCCAAGGGAGAATATCTGAGCTACGATCCACCGCTTGGTGAGATAACCAACTCTTGGCACTCGATACTTGGCGGCCTTCTACCTTAGCGCCTAGTTCACGTGCCCATTCACCGACGATAACGTTTTTGATATCGCCTTTTACTGGGCTTGGTTCCCACGGCATCGTCAGGTCAGAAGGGGAGATTTGACCTTGTGCTGGGTGGTAACGAAATGATGGAAGTAGGGGCTTACGAACCACTTCACCGGGGCCGATGAGCTGATCGATATCGAAAAGAGAGACGGGAGCGTGTTGTAGGTCGTCGTTGATTTCACAGTAGGCAACCACAGTGTTGGTTGTGCCTAAGTCAATGCCGACTAAAAAACGAGGAGTTGCCATACAAAACCTTATTCTTCCAGAGTGATGACCAGTTTGCTGATGCTTTGGTCTTATTGTTGTTATTCGTAAACGTCATTCCTGAGATACAGGCAGGACTAGGTTGGGAACGGTACTGATAAAGTAACGGCACCCGCTAAGGTGCCGTTGATTCATTATGCTTCTTCGCTTGAGTCGTTGTTCGAATCTTCACGAACGTCGAACTCAACGTGCCATTTCTGACCATTGTCAGTGGCAATCGCTTCTAGGTATAGAGTACCTAGCTCAGTAACGCGAGAAGCCAAAGTAACCGGAACCACTTCACCTTCGCGACGACCTTCAGAAACAGGCAGCGTCACTTGGATTTCCGGAAGCTCGTCTAGTTCTTCTGGTGCCCAGTGATCAAGGTGAGTACCGGCTTCATCTTCACGGCGTGTCGTTGAACCGAAGAATTGGAAGTGAACTGGCTGACCAATCACTAGACCGAACTCTTGGCTAGGCACTTGCACGCTTGAACCTTCTTCCATACCAAACGGAGCAACACACAGTGCTTCCATAGGCGGAGCCATACCTGGGATTGCTGGCATCGCGCTCTCGATTCCTACGTAGTAAGAAGATGCGATACCACCGCGGATACGAACGCCTTGACCACGACGTACAGCGCCGTAGTAAGAAGCACCACTTGCAACCGCTAGGTCTAGGTCTAAACCTGAAAGCTGTTTAGCAAATTCTGCATCAGCATTGATCAACCACTCGTTGATAGTGTCAGAAAGACGATCTGCAAGTAGGTTAGATTTTAGAACACCACCGTTGAACAGGATTGCTGTTGGCTTGATGAAGTCAGCTGCAGGCGCTTCTGCACCTGGCATACCAGGCATGTTTGCAAACGGGTTGAAATCTTGTTGAGCGGCTTCGCTATTTCCAGAAAGCGCGTTTGCTTGCTTAGAAAGGAATGCAGCAATGTGACGAGTGATGCCCGCATCTTGAGCGTAAGGCAGACCCATTTGAGTCAGTGCGCCACGCGTCTTTTGTACAGGGTGCTCAGTCACAGCAACTTTAGGGAAGAAGCCGTCCACTAATGTTTGTTGAACTTCTTGCTGAGTCAGTTCTGTTTTCAGTGTCGCGCCAAGCAGTTTAGAGCCACGGCTTGGTACAACGATTGGCACAGATTGCAGTTCAGCATCGTTAAGTAGCGCTTCTTTAGCATCGCGACACGCGTGAGTCATCGCTTGAACTTGCCAAGGTGCCAGTTCCTTGCCGTCTTGCGCCAGTTTCATCTTCAAGCGGTAAGCAAGAGCTAAGTCCATGTTGTCGCCGCCCAGTAGGATGTGTTCACCTACTGCGATACGGTTCAGGCTTAGGTTGCCGTCGTCTTGCGTTACTTCAACTAACGAAAGGTCGGTAGTACCACCACCGATATCAATAACAAGCACGATGTCGCCAACGTCAACTTCGTCGCGCCATTTGTCATCGCTGTTATCGATCCAGCTGTAAAGAGCAGCTTGAGGCTCTTCAAGAAGCGTTAGATGAGTGAAACCAACATTACGTGCAGCTTCTGCGGTTAGGTCGCGAGCGGCTGGATCAAACGAAGCTGGAACCGTGATTGTTACGTCTTGGTCTGCCAGTTTGTGTTCTGGGTTCGCGTGGTTCCAAGCATCTTTAAGGTGCTCAAGGTACAGTTCAGTGGTCTTAAGCGGAGATACTTTTTCCACTTCTTCGGGGCTACCTGCAGGAAGGAATGCATCACGACGGTTAACACCACCGTGGCATAGCCAAGATTTTGCACTTGCTACCAAACGAATAGGGGTTTTTGAACCAAGGTTACGAGCAATCGCACCAACTAGGGCTTTTGGCTCAGAAGACCAAGGAAGAACGCGAGAACCCGCATTCATTTCATGTTCGTGTGGCTGGTATAGGAACGAGCCAAGTTGGCTGCGAGTTTCTACTGTACCTGGAGCCGTCAGTTGAGGGATTGGCATCACCTCAACGCGAGCGTCTTCATTGGTTGTGTCGATGAAAGACAAAACGCAGTGTGTAGTACCTAAATCGATACCAACACTGAACTTAGGTGCCTGAATTTGCTCTTGAGAAGATAGCTCTTGAGCTGAATGACTTTGGTGTTCCATTATAGCTCCACCTCTGCCGGTGCAATCACAGATGCATCGTAGTTCTCAGCAAGTTTTGGAAGGTTCATGTCAGTTGCTTTCCAACCTTTGTGAACAAGTGTGCCGTTGAATGGTGCATTACCCGTTACATTGCCTGTTAGGCGGATTTCTTGCGGGTTGAAACCTTCAGCTACCGTGATACGAGTCTCTTCATCTTCACTGCGGATGTGAGAAAGCGTTACGTAGTCTGCTAATACTTTTTGGCCGCCAGTGTGAATAACACGTGCTGCTGCGCCAACTTCTTCGTCAGAGAATGACGTTAGGTCTTCTTTTAGGAAGTCGATTAAGCGCGCTTCTTGCTGCATGATAGACAGAAGTTGCATTGCAGAATCTGTTGGTGCTGTAGCCAGTTTAGATTCAACTTCGACTACTTTTTCGATCACTTTTTCAACTTCAACAACTTTCTCTACTTCGACAATTTTTTCAACTGGCTTTTCAACTTCAACGATCTTCTCTACTGGTTTTTCTACGACTTTCTCAACCACTTTGGATTTACGAGAAACGGCAATAAGCAGTAGTAAAACGCTTGATGCAGTTAAGCCTGCGTGAAGCATATCAAACGTTTGTGGGATTAGGTTCAAATCAACGATCATAGTGATTTCTCTTTAAAATTGATTTAACGGTATATTCGTCGGTTCAAAGGAATATACAGGTTGGAAAGGAACGCAATGGCACAAGGCCGAAATGGTCACTTTCAAGCTATAAATATGGATGGATACTAGCATATTCAAGGCTTAAGAGTGGTATTTAATGTTTTCAATCAAGTGTGTTTTTGGTGTGTTAGCTTGAAATTTAGTCGAGATTTGCCTGAATATTGGCCGCTGATGTAAGCGAGAGGTAAACAATGCCCGTTATATGTCAGTTTTAAGACGAAACAGAAATGGAGCATGAATCCCTTCCGTTATATACTTTTAGCTCATTAACGCCTAATTGGAACATCTATGCCGCACACTACCGACCCTCTAACAGGGTTGAAGAGACGAACTCTCCCATTGGTCGTATTTTCGGTCAGCTTTTTGATTACTGTGTTGTGTTTTATATTAGTCGCGCTGAACCAAAACCGCGCCCTGAATATGAATTTGAATAGCTTTGCTACTCACCAGACTCTGAGCTTGGAAGCGTTTATCGATAATGATGTGGCTTACATAGGTTCCGGCGCCAATTTCTTCTATTCGAATGATCCTGAGAACTGGGATAAATTCGACCGTTTTGCTCAGCAAACCATTAATGATTCAAAGAGCCTAATCGGTTTGCAGTGGATGCAAAAAGTGGAGCCGGATGAGATTGCTGAACACACGGCTCAGATGAAAGAAAAGTATCCATCCTATAAGCTGTTTACCATCCCGAAGCATGAAGCAAAAACCTATGGCTACATCTTAGACGGTGAGCCGGCTTTTATTGCGACTGACTTGTATCCCAATACTGCTGCTAACGACAAGGTACTTGGCTTTTACTCTTCTCGTGAGCGATTCAAACGTGTTCTAGAAAACATTAAACAGACCCGCGAAGCGAATATTTCAGACAAGGTGCGTCTGATACAAGACGGCCTAGATCAAGATACCCCAAAGAGCGGCATGTTGGTTTACCACCCAGTATTTGAAGGCGAAAGTGACAACTTACTCGGTGTTGTAATTGGTGTGGTGCGCACCACTTATTATTTTGAAAACCTTTTGGCGTCAGCGGTGGGTGATATGGATGTGTATATTCGTGTTACCGATACCGGGTTCGAGGCAGAGGATTCGCCAATCTTATTTGAAACCGAAGGTTATGAAGCGGTATCTGGGCACCATATTACTAAAACGATCGCACTGACTAATCGTGACTGGAAGATCGACTACAAGATCGATTCATGCATCTCTTTTTATGGTTACCTTGTATTAACCGGAATCGCTTTGGTTGGCACAACCATCTCTTTACTGTTGGCGTATATCGTTAACATGCAAATCAGAGAAAAAGAGCGCCTGTATGCAATGTTGGATAAAAGGACAGAGGAGCTTCGCTTCTTAGCTGACCACGACAGCCTGACTGAAATTTATAACCGACGCGCTTTCAATAAGAAGCTCGATAAGGCGATTGAACGAAACCAGCCTTTTAGCTTGATTGGGTTTGATATCGACAAGTTCAAAGGCATTAACGATGAGTTTGGGCACCCGGCAGGCGATGCTTTGTTGATTCATGTCATCAAGTTGATTTCTGTGAACCTTAAACAAGGGGACGACCTGTTCCGTTTAGGTGGTGATGAGTTCTGTATTATCTCTAGCATTTCAAATCATGAAGCTTTAAATCGTTATTTAGAGTGCGTCCTGAATACCGTGAGTCACTCTCATTGTGAACACAAAGGTCGACAACTTAGTTGTACCCTGAGTATTGGTGCTGCCATTCGTAGCGTTGAGGACTCTGAAGAGATCATGCAAAAAGCGGACAGCATGCTCTACCAAAGTAAGTCAAATGGCCGAAATCGAGTCACAATTGCAGGCTAAATGAGCACTTGATACAACTGGGGTCGAGTTCTTTATTGGGCTCATGTACAATTTCACGAAATTTTTGACGAGAGAATTAGGCGACGTATGAATCACAATCGAGTGGTGTGTTTCGATTTGGAAATGTGCTGTTGGAGCGAAGACGGTGTAGGGACAACAGGGGAGATCATTGAAGTTGGTCTTGCTGAGATTGATCTCGCATCCGGTACTATCGTGAAGCGCGCACAATATTACGTTAAGCCAGAGAAAGACGAAGTCTCTCTGTTCTGCGCCGAACTCACGGGCATTACACCGCGCAAGATCGAAAAGCAAGGTCGCCCGCTAGAGTCTGTCATCAAGTCGATGATCAAGAACTTTGGTGGTCCAAACAAGATCTATGCAGCCTGGGGACGTGATGACCTTATATTACACAAAGAGTGTATAGAAAAAGGCATTGAACCTCCGTTTAGCGAGTTCTTAAACATCGCAACGCTTTACCGTGTCCAGAATCGCTTGAAAGACAAACGCATTGGCCATCGTGCCGCTCAAGAAGCCAAAAACATTGAGTGGGAAGGTCGTCAGCACTCGGGTTATGTCGATGCCTATAACCTTGCGAAACTCACATTGACCATGCTTTAGCAATAAGCTGATATTAATATTTGCTCCGAATTATAAAAAGCCACCTAAACAAGGTGGCTTTTTTTAACCTTCTGGCCGAATGTTGTCAGAATTAAATAAATCATCACCGTTCGCGTATTAAGGGATTTATTTCCCTAACATCACCTTGAGCTTATCGCCTTTATCAAAAAAGTGATGCTTCACTGCCCCTAGTATATGTAATGTTACCAACGATATAAAAACTTTAATCGCAGTAGCGTGAATCAAAAACAGCAGAGAAAATACTTCTCTAGAGGTTGCACTATCGCTAAATGCCCATGAGTACACGCTAAATAATGGTGTATTAATCAGTGCCATGCTTAAACCTGATATAGCGATAAAGGTTAATGTCACTGCTTGAACAAATTGAACCACTTTAGGCAAGGTGAACTTGCGTTGCTCTGGCTTAACTAACATTCTTGCAATCAATATATTGATGAGAACAAGGACAATTGAGCCGAGTATCTGATGAATTAAAATCGTTGGATACTTGTCAGAGAAAGGCAGAATTCGGCTTGATATAATGCCGAGAGTTAACGTTAGCATTACCCCACCAAACATCCCCCAGTGAAGAAAATCGACTTTATTAGTGAGGTTATTTTTTTCTCTATTATTTGATAGTTTTTTTAACATCATGAGTTCCATTATTAGCGTGTGAAAAATCTATTATATTTCTCATCGCTTTGTTATGGATGTGTTTGTCCAATGTTTAATATTAATAATCGGATAGCCATTTAATTAATATTAAATCGTTAGCTTGGCTCTTGATGACTCTTTTATCTCTGTTAGCGTGTGCAACATCTAACCAACGGAGGTCCTATGAAGCGGTTTATTAAAAGTTCCATCGCATTGAGCTTATTAAGTATTAGTTCACTAGCGTTTGCACAGCCCGTTGTGCTTATCAACACATTTTCAGTTGAAGCAAGCAAAGACGCCGAAACGTTAGCGTATTGGGAAAGTGCTAGAGATGTACTTGTAGAGCAACCAGGATACATCTCAACCACATTGCATCGTTCGCTGAGTGCAGATGCGACCTATCGATACGTGAATGTTGCCAATTGGGAGAGCCAGAAGCACTTCTTAGATGCGATCTCTGTGATGAGGAATCAGCTGCCAGCACTCGATATTGAGGGTGTGACTGCCGATCCTAATCTTTACGAAGTTATCCGCCATTAATTGAGAGTCTGTTCAAATGAAAGATGTACCACGATTGTTTTTAGTTCTTTTTAGCTTTTTATTCTCCGTCAGCAGTTATTCTGCGGCTTATGGTGTTTCCGTTGCGTGGAAAACACAGGATGCCCAAGCGGTATTTGATGCGATGCCGAATCAAAAAAAGGCGTTCGCCAATTTGATTGATGCAGGGTTAATTCACGACATGTTTGTTTCTGAAAGCTTTATTGGCGACCAAGCATTTCCAATCATTAAATTTGTTATGGAAGCAGACAGTGAAGAAGAAGTAATACGTGTTATTGGCAACCTTCCTTTGCAATTTAAAGAGTTAGCTGAAATAACAGAAGTGAGAGACATTGGTAGTAAGTGGTTGGATACGGAAGTCGTGTTTACCAATTATGCGATTGAGTTGTGTTGGAAAGAGCCAGAAGACCAATTAATTGCAGACAAAATAATCAGTGTGGATTTACAAAAAGTGGTCGATTGGAGTGCTCAAGGCGTTATTACTTCGGCTTATTTAAAGAACCAAGCGATTGCTGAATCTCAACCAAATCAAACCGCTATGATCAGGCCAATATATTCTATTGCTGTGTTAGCTCGAAATGAAAAACACGCACTCGAAATTGCTAACGATCTTAATGCCGTTAAGCTAGGCTTCGCTACTGTAAATATCAGCGAATTAGGTTTTAAACTCGCGCTGTGATTTTGAAATAAAGTAAATTCTCATGCTATTCTAAGGTGAGTTATTTAACACTTTTAACTCGCCTTATGAATAATAAAATACAAGAATATAACTTGGTTATTGACCTTGATAACCGCCAATTGCTTAATCTTTCTGTTAATAAGCACATCACTTTATCACCGTCAGAATGTTTGCTTTTAAAGCACTTGATGGACAACTGCGCACAAACCATAGGACGAGAGTTTCTGCTGACACATTGTTGGCCGGGAAGGGTGGTAACCAATAGCTCACTCAATGTAGCGGTTAAGAATGTTCGTACTGCGCTTCGAACTGTTGGTTCTGATTGTAAGGTGATTACTGTCCAGAAGGAGGGATACTGCTTTGTCGCGCCTGAAAACGACGTGGCTAATGTGGATGAGCTTATAGATAGCTCAAGTGACGGTACGACAGAAACCGTAATCGATGTCTCTGAGCCCCCAATCACTAACGACTTGAAGACTGATCACGATGCGATTGAGGTGTCTGATTCTAAGCATCACTCATTGCTTGGTTTTTTCAATGGCAAAGGTAAACCTCATCTAGTACCGCTAACGGCAGGTATCGTTGTGAGTGCTTTGTTAGTCGTCGTGCTCTCTTACCTCGGTTTATTCATGGAAAGAACGTCCATCAATGGAATTGCGGTGTACCACGATAGCGTCAACTTAGATTCGATGCTGGTGGAAGACTTAACATCGATTGCTGAACCTGGAGTCGAAGCAATATACCTGCATCGCATGGGGATTGATTGCGGCGCCATACAAGTGGTGATACTGAACCAAAGTGGCTGGAAAGACATCAGCTCAAGCTTTGAATTAACGCACTGTAACGACGCGCAAGCCGGGCTCTTCGAGATCGAACCCATTAATAGACTGGGACTAAACCAAGCAACAGAAGGAACGGTCGATGAAGCGTAAGTTTTGGCTACCTATCGTGGTTACCTTGTCCGCTATTTTACTGTTTGGTGTCATTTCCGGTGTGATGACCCGTGGTGCTTATCAGTTTGAGGGCATTTATGAAAACGTCGGTTATGAAGTGCTGACGCTAGATCTGAAGAATGGCCGTTCCAAGATGCGTTATGTTGGCTATGATATCAACGGTCAAGTCGTGCAGACCAAGCAGTTTTTTGGCGTGTTCTTACGTTGGGGCAATCACTACTATTTCTATCAGATTGAACAAGACCAAGCTCACGGGCAGCAGACCTTTAATGTGAAGAATTTTTTCATTCAGCATCACAACAACAGGCGTAGCGTAATGGTGTCGGATCAGCGTGGCGCTTACGTGACCAAAGATGGGAAAATTCTGGAACTGAAAGGGATTCTATATGGACGAGCACTTCGCTAAATTGTACTAGGTTGTAAGCTCTCTGAGTTATCCAGTCTTATTTGATATAAAAGCGACGGCCTATTGAGCCGTCGCTTTTTCGCTTTTTCGCTTTGTCGTTTGTTCGTTTAGTCAGAGTCTAATCTTCGCCTAGAACGCTCAATTTACTTTTGATGAAATCTTTGTGGTCAACGTAAAGCAGTTCAGCAGTTTTGCGGATAACGGAATCTTCAAGTGGATCAATCTCTCCATCGGCATGCGCGACTTCCCACATAGCTTTAATCAAATCTATGCGAACTGGCTGCGACAGCTCTCGCAGTTGAGAAGTGAAGTCATACAGAGAAACAGATTGTTCAACTTGAGGCTCAGCTTGTGCCAATAAGTCTTTTGATTCTTCTTCGGTTATGCTCAACAAACGTTGTAGCAAGTGAAGCTTGGCTTCTTGCTCTGATTCGTTGATCGCGTGGTCTGCACCAGCGACTTCACATAACAAGCTGGCGATAGCTAAGTTAGGTGAGGCAATGGGTGTTTTACCTAAATCAGAGCCTTCAACTAATTGTTTAAATAACGAGGTCAGTGAGTTAAACATAAGAGCATTCCAGTTATGGTGAATATTATTACTATTGGGCCTACAGAGTGTGATCGCAAGCGTCTTTACTTAAAACTGACATTACGAAGACGCGAGCAATAAGGAACAGTTGTCAGGGCGTGTTGACCTTTCGCGGTTAAATTTTGTTCGGATGGGGACGCCTAGTCAAAAGCGTTTTAATCGCGCGAGGGGGAAGTAGCCTAGTCATTCTAAGCAAATCTCCCTCAACAAAGAGTAAAACGCTTTTTGCGGGGGCGCCCAGCTCGAACTCTTCGGGCAGCGTTTGCTGGTCATTTCTACTGCGTTATCGGCTTCTCATGTAGGCTAGCTACACATCGACGCCTCTGCCTTGTATAAATCCCCAGCAATTCGCTGCAAAAATCAGCTCGAAAGATCAACACGCCCTAATCCGGCTCTGGAAAACGCGTGACTTTGCCATCGCCACTTAGCGTTGTGATGGCTTGTGGTTTTCCTTCGCTATCCAACCTGAGCTCACCAATCGCACTGCGGTTTGAAAGGCGATAGAAGGTTTGGTTGTCTGGGCTACGTTTCTCGATTCTTAAGCGCTTACGTTTAGTGAAGTAGTTGAGCACCGAGCGCGGGCTATACAATAATCGGTCACATACATCGCAGAATTTCAGCAATGGAGCAGGGAACTGATTCTTGATGCCACTACAAGTAATTTGGTAGATGTTCGGACTGTTTCGGCGATACCTAAGCTTTATGTCGTAGGCGAAGGAGTAATGCACATCACCTGAAAGCACCACGAAGTTGGTTGGCGTTTTGGTGTGAGTAAAGATGCTGATGAGGGTATTAGCACTGCCTGGGTGCGCCATCCAGTTCTCGGCATCAATCACCAGTGGTTTACCTAGGGTGGTCATCATCTTCTGCAGCGTTTCAATGAACTTAACGCCGAACATTGGTGCGGCAGACACAATCACCACTTTCTCCTGATTGATTAACTGGTGCTGAAATTCAGTCAGGGCTTCCCAGTCCATCAAACCCGATGGTTTATTCATGCGTGACTCAGAACGCCAACGACGAGTGCGTGTATCCAACACAATCACTTTTGGTGACGTGTTGATGGTGTAGTGCCACTCTTCGAAGCGATCCAGCATCTCAATGTATTGTTTATGTCGTGTTGGCTCTAGCTGCTCAATGACCGTTTCAGTAGTTTCTGCCAGTTCAACCGTTTGTTCGCTTGAGTCTCCCAGACCAACATCTTGGCTTACTAATTCCGAGAAAAGCTGTTTGGTTTGTTCCATGAAATCGCGGTTGAAGTTCTCTGGTGCGTTACCCCAGCCCTGGCACATCCAATAAGCCGCAAGACCGTTACCAATAACTTGTGTCGCGAACTGGTTTTGATCGACCGCGTGCTCCCAGCCAACTGTAAGGTTCCAATCATCCGTGACATCGTGGTCATCGAAGATCATGTAAGTTGGGATATGAGCGAACAGACGCTGTACTTGTGGCAGGCCAGCGATGAAGTCATCAATAATGATGCTCTCATCACGCCACTGTTGCTGCTCGGAAGGCGTTAATTGTCGGCCACCGTGCATGAAGTCGTTTTCGATTAATCGTTCGCGGTTGATGCATTGCCACAAAGTTGGAGACCAAACCAGCAAGTACATCGCGATGAATTCAGACAGCGTGACTAAATGGTTCTCACAATCTGTCGAACTGAAGATAGGGATCCCACGTTTAGGGAATAACTTATCGAGCAGCGAATCTGATGTGTTGTGGTGTGGCAGTAAGTGATCACGTTGGTAAAGGTGATAGTCGCTGTTAAACAGGGCTTCACTACTGCTGATTTTGCTGTCCAGTGAGTCTGTCGGCAAGCTTTCACCGACTAACCCAAGCAGTTGAATCACTTGCTGAATCGCATCTAATGTTGGACCCGCCACGTGATCGGCGTAGATTTGGTCACCGCTCATCATCAACATATCCGGTCGCTCAACAACAGCTTGGGTGGCGATCTTGTTATCTGCCGCTACGAGGCTGTCTTTGCTTGGATGGTGAGGGTTACGACAAGAGCCATGCAAGATGTAGTCAGCCGTTGTCGATATCTTAAATTCGATTCGAGCGTTGTCACTGTTGGTTCGCTTGTCAGCGTAAACCAAGTGCGGCGCCAGTTCCGTTAATGAACCTTGGTCGGTCTCTATTTGATACTGCAACGGAACGTTGGTTGGAAACTCTCCCTGCAAATGAATCAAAGTTACCCAAGCGTGTGCACCCACTTGAATCGATTCTTGTTCACCCAGTGGCGACGTAAAGAAAGGCGTTTCTTGCTCTGCATTGAATAATTCAGTTGTACCCGAAAGTGGGGCACTGGTGACTACCCAAAGTACCACCTCAGTTGCGGTGGTTTTTCGTAGAATTGGGCCTGCGAGCAATAAGGGAAGAGTTGATGTCGTCGAGCGTTTCAATACGGTTCCTAAATCGTTGGAGGTGTGTCGTTGAGTTGTTGTGTTTCGAGCGCAGAGGTGTCGAGTTCCGATGTGTCAGGCTCGTGAGTTTCAACAGCTGTTGTTCCCAGCTCTGGAGTTTCAGGCACTGTTGTCTCTAGCTCTGTCATCTCACCTTCTGTCGTTTCATCTTCCGTCATCTCAAGGACTTCGATAACTTCGGAGCTAGAAAGTTCATGACCCATCAGAAATATCGCCAATAAGGCATCGGCTTTGGTTTTAGTATCGGAAGGATCGTCTAATACTTGTTCAAGCTTTTCTCGGATCATGGCAATTTCGTGCTCTACAAAGCCACGGCCTTCGTCATCCCCTTGGTTTTCTTCAGGGGCATTATCGAACTCCATAAACAGCAACTCACCGTCTAACTTTGTGTTAACCAGTCGCTCTGGCAACCATTCCTCACCCATAACGATATCTGGGTCGGAATCATTGGGTAAGTGGTCTATAATGTTTTGTAATTCTGAGACTTTCACAATACTTTCATTTAACCGAGAATATCCTTCATTGTAACGGTCAATTCCAATCAAACCTAAAACTAGTTGGCTGGAATGGTCAATAAATGTCTATTCAGTTACACAATATTTATTACAAAGAGTAATTACACAAGAATGAAGCACAAATTTTCACCGAAGCTCATCTCGTATGGGGCGGTTTTATTAAGTAACGCTTTTTTAGGTAACTGCGTGGCGTGGGCTGCGGAAGAGCAGGAGTGGGGCGTTGCAGCGATGTTCCGAACTGCGAGCATTCCTTACGACACCTCTGGTGGTGACCAGTCGGTTAACACATTTGTCCCGATGTTATTCTTCAAGAACGATTACGTGTTTATCGACGGTACAGAAATGGGCGCTTACCTGTATCAAACCGAAGATGAAAAATGGTCATTTAACGCTATTTCTCGTATGCGTTTTATTGATATTCCAGCTTCAGAACAAAATGCCATTGAGGGCGATACCGCCGATTTCGGTGCTCAACTGACTTACCAACTTGATGACCAATGGGCTGCCGAGACGGAAATTATGAGTGACAGTGAGTACAACTTCCACGGTAACCTGCGCGCCAAAGCCAAGTATGAAACTGGTGATTGGGAGTTTTCTCCAAGCGCGACGCTGCGTTATAAGAGTGCCGATTTCAACAGCGAATACTATTCAGCATCCAATGAAACCATTGGTGCAGGCGTTGACCTAAATGTCGGCGTAGAAGCGCGTTATCACGTATTTTCAAACCTTTATCTATTGGGGTCGACCAGCGTAACCCGCTTGGATGACAATGCTTACGATTCTGCGATTGTGGAAGACCGCTATCAAGGTGAACTCTACCTTGGCTTTGGTTTCTTCAATGATAAAGAGAAAGCACCTAAACCTAAGTTAAGTAACGCACCTTACCTGCGTGTTGCACACGGTTGGGCAACGCCATCGAATATTGGCGACATCATGAAGTTCAACGCGGAGAAAGACGAGTACAACAACCAACTCACATCGTTCTTTTATGGTCACCCTTTAACTGATGAGATCTTTGGTTTCCCGTTGGATATCTACCTAACGCCGGGTATTGCGCATCACTGGAGTTCAGACGTTCAATCGAGCAGCACGGAATACATCATTGCAATCAAGGCTTACTACACGTTCAACTGGCCGACACAGTGGCGATTCGGTGTCGCAGAAGGTATGTCGTACATTGATTCGATTACCTATATCGAAGGCTCTGAGATGGACCGTAAAGGCTACACCGCAAGCCACTTGTTGAACTACCTAGACTTCTCATTCGATGTGAATGTGGGCGACTTGATTGGTAAGAATGACCTGAACAACTTGTGGTTCGGTTACTCTTTACACCACCGTTCGGCAATCTTTGAAAACGCCTCTCAGTTTGGTCGTATCAAAGGCGGCAGTAACTACAACACCGTTTATTTCCAATATGAGTTTTAACAACTGATTTAGGTGCTGATTGAACCTGAGATAAGAAGCCTGATAGCCATTGTGGAATTGCTGAGTTTTTAAACGTTAGCGCAGTTTTCACATAGCTCTCAGGCTTTTTTATTGAATACTTGTGGTACAATCGCGCGAGTTTATATAAGAGAAAGAATAGGACACGCTGTGACTTCGTCTCCGGAAAAAGCAGACCCAAATAAGCATACTGCGAATAAGCAGAACCATGACGCGAATTCAAACGCGACATCTGACTCCTCTGCTAATCAAGCTAAGCAAAACCCAAAACAAAACCAAAAATCAAAGCAGCAAGCTCCCAAGACTAGCGCATCTCAAAATAGCCCAGCCTCTCTTCGTAAGGCCTTAAATGAGTGCATGATGCGCGACCGCTTCCGTTTAAGTAAGCGTATCTCTGGTGCAAGCCGCATTAAGAACGAACAATCTAAGCATGCTGTTTTCGATGAAATCGCATTAGATATTGCCAAGTCGATGATGACGGCAACCCAGCGTGCTGCGCAAAAACCAACGATTGAATACCCTGAAATTCTACCTGTTAGCCAAAAGCGCGACGACATCGCGAAAGCCATTGCTGAAAACCAAGTGGTTATCGTGGCGGGTGAAACGGGCTCGGGTAAAACCACTCAATTACCAAAAATCTGTTCTGAGCTTGGCCGTGGCCGCTTTGGCCTAATTGGTCACACTCAGCCACGTCGTCTTGCTGCGCGTTCGGTTGCGAACCGTATCGCTGAAGAGATGGAAACACAGCTGGGTGAGTTTGTTGGTTATAAGGTTCGATTCAACGACCAGATTTCTGACAACACACAAATCAAATTGATGACTGACGGTATTCTACTGGCGGAGATTCAACACGACCGTTTCTTAAACCAGTACGACACCATCATTATCGATGAAGCGCACGAACGTAGCCTGAACATCGATTTCATCATGGGTTATCTGAAAGAGTTGCTGCCAAAGCGTCCTGATCTGAAAGTGATCATCACGTCTGCAACCATCGACCCAGAGCGTTTCTCTAAGCACTTCAACAATGCACCAATCATTGAAGTGTCTGGTCGTACTTACCCAGTTGATACGCGTTATCGCCCGCTAGGTGGTGATGAAAGTGATTCAGACCGTGACCAAATCGAAGGCATCTTTGAAGCGGTGGATGAGCTGTGTGATGAAGGCCTTGGCGATATCTTGATCTTCATGAACGGTGAACGAGAAATTCGTGATACCGCAGATGCACTGAGTAAACGTAACCTACGTGATACTGAGATCGTTCCGTTATACGCTCGTTTATCGGCGGGTGAGCAAAACCGAATCTTCCAGTCTCACACTGGTCGACGTATCGTTCTGGCGACTAACGTGGCTGAAACCTCGTTAACTGTTCCGGGCATCAAGTATGTAATCGACCCGGGTACGGCGCGTATCAGCCGCTACAGCTACCGAACTAAAGTACAACGCCTACCGATTGAGCCTGTGTCTCAAGCGAGTGCAAACCAGCGTAAGGGTCGTTGTGGTCGTGTTGCGGAAGGTATCTGTATTCGTCTGTACTCTGAGGAAGATTTCGAGTCACGCCCAGAGTTTACTGATCCAGAGATCCTGCGTACTAACCTAGCGTCGGTTATCCTTCAGATGACAGCGCTTGGCCTAGGCGACATTCAAGCATTCCCATTTGTTGAAGCGCCAGATAAGCGCAACATTCAAGATGGTGTAAGGTTACTTGAAGAGCTTGGTGCGATCGCGACCGTTGAACCGTCGGCGAACAAAAACAAGAACCAAGGTGACGATAAGAAGAAGCTCACGGCGATTGGTCGTAAGCTAGCGAAGCTGCCTATCGATCCACGTTTAGCGCGTATGGTGATTGAAGCGCCACGTAATCGCTGTTTGCATGAAGTGATGGTTATTGCGTCTGCACTATCGATTCAAGACCCGCGAGAGCGCCCATCAGACAAGCAACAATCGTCTGACGACAAGCACAAGCGCTTCTTCGATAAAGAATCTGATTTCATCACGTTTGTGAACTTATGGGATTACATCAAGCAGCAGCAAAAATCGCTGTCGAGTAACCAGTTCCGCAAACAGTGTAAGCAGGATTACCTGAACTATTTACGTATTCGTGAATGGCAAGATGTGTACTTCCAAATTCACCAAGCGATGCGCGAATTGGATACCAAGCTGAACACTGAACCGGGTAGCTACGATGGCATTCACATGTCTCTACTATCAGGTCTGCTTTCGCACATCGGTATGAAAGACCAAGAGAAGAATGAGTATCAAGGTGCACGTAATGCGCGCTTCCATATCTTCCCTGCGTCTGGCCTATTTAAGAAACAGCCTAAGTGGATCATGTCTGCTGAGCTGGTGGAAACCTCAAAGCTGTGGGGCCGTGTTATCGCTAAGATTCAACCGGAATGGATTGAACCGCTAGCGAAACACCTGATTAAGCGCAGCTACAGCGAACCACATTGGTCGAAGAAGCAAGCGGCTGTAATGGCACACGAAAAAGTGATGCTTTACGGAATTCCAATTGTACCTAAGCGTCTTGTGAACTACGGAGCGATTGACCCAACAGTCAGCCGTGAGTTGTTTGTGCGCAGCGCGTTGGTAGAAGGTGAGTGGGAAACCAAGCACACCTTCTTCAAGCAAAACCGCAAGCTACTACAAGAAGTGGAAGAGCTTGAGCACAAGTCTCGTCGTCGTGACATCTTGATCGATGATGATGAGCTGTTCGATTTCTATGATCAGCGTGTGGGTGAAGAAGCGGTTTCAGGCCGTCACTTCGATACATGGTGGAAGAAGACCAGCCAGAAAACACCAGAGCTGCTTAACTTTGAAAAGTCGATGCTATTCAGAGGTGATGCTAGCCACGTTACTGATTTGGATTACCCGAACTTCTGGCACCAAAACGGCATTAAGCTGAAGCTCAGCTACCAATTTGAGCCGGGCGACGACAACGATGGTGTAACGGTACACATTCCGCTGCCTATCTTGAACCAAATCGATCAGAACGGTTTTGATTGGCAGATCCCAGGCCTACGTCAGGAATTGGTGATTAGCTTAATTAAGTCGCTACCTAAAACGCTACGCCGTAACTTTGTACCTGCGCCAAACTACGCAGATGCGTTCTTGGCTCGTGTTACACCGTTAGAAGCGCCGCTGTTGGATTCTCTTGAGAAAGAGCTGCGCCGCATGACAGGTGTGGAAGTAGTTCGTGATGACTGGAAGTTAGACCAGATTCCAGAGCACTTAAAGGTAACATTCCGTGCCGTGGATCATCGTAAGCGTAAGCTGAAAGAGCAGAAAGACCTGCATGAACTGAAAGAGAGCCTGAAAGACAAGGTTCAAGAAACACTTTCTAAAGTTGCAGACGATGATATCGAACAGCAGAACCTGCATACGTGGAGCTTTGGTGAGTTACCAAAAGTCTACCAACAGAAACGTGGTGGCTACGATGTAAAAGCCTTCCCAGCGCTGGTGGATACCAAAGACAGCGTAGAGATCAAACTGTTCGAAACCGAGCAAGAGCAGATCTCGGCAATGAAATCGGGTCAGCGCCGTTTGATCTTGTTGAACGTGCCATCGCCGATCAAATACTTGCACTCTAACTTGCCGAACAAATCGAAACTTGGCTTGTACTTCAACCCATACGGACAGGTTCTCGATCTTATCGATGACTGTATCGCTTGTGGTATTGATAAGCTGATTGAAGAGAAGGGTGGTTTGGTTTGGGAACCAGAGCAGTTTGAAGCACTGAAAGAACACGTGCGTGCAGAGCTGGGTGATACCGTGGTTGAGATTGCTCAACAGGTTGAAACCATCTTGACCACGGCATTCAGCATCAGTAAGAAGCTGAAAGGGCGCGTTGATCTTTCTATGGCATTCGCACTTTCTGACATAAAAGCTCAAGTAGAAGGTTTGATTTTTAAGGGTTTTGCCACAGAATGTGGATGGAAACGCTTGCCAGATATTCTACGCTATATGAAGGCGATAGAACGTCGCATGGAGAAGCTGCCTATTGACCCGAACAAAGATCGATTACACATGATCAAAGTTGAGTCAGTAATGAATGATTACAAAGAGCTGTTGAATAAGATTCCAAAAGGGATCGCGGTTCCAGAAAACGTAAAAGAGGTGCGTTGGATGATAGAGGAGCTTCGTGTAAGCTTCTTCGCACAGCAGCTCGGTACGCCTTATCCGGTGTCAGATAAGCGTGTTAAAAACGCGATTGATGCTTGCTAAAGGAATATAGTTAGACGCAATGGCAAGATTTAGGTATAAATCTTGCTTGTTGCATGAGTAATTGAATAGTTATTACATACAAGGCGACTTGGTGGCAATTTATTACCACTCAAGGCCTGCCACTAGGACGAAAAGGTCGAATATGAAAAAAACGTTATTGGCACTAGCACTGCTAGGTGCATCTTCAACAGCTATGGCTGATTCTTGGTTGTACGGCGGCGTAATGGGTGGTCAAAACTCATTCGGTAGCGAAGAAGAAACGGCGATGGGTATCCACGTGGGTACAGGCATCCTGCCATTAATCGGTGTTGAAGCGGGTTACTGGGATCTAGGTTCTTTCGATAGCATTAAATACGGCAATCGTGACCTAACTAACATGGATGCAAGCACTGCTTACCTAGCAATCAAACCAAGCATCGACTTCGGTCCTCTACATGTATACGCGAAGGGTGGTCTTCACTCATACGAGCTTAAAGCTGATAACTTTAAGCAAGACGATGTAGACGTAATGTTTGCAGTTGGCGCAGAATACTTCATCTTTGGTCCACTATCTGTAGGCGCTAGCTACCAAAACTTCAAAATGAAAGATGACGACTCAGGCGTTTTCTCTCTAAACGCAACTATCCACCTACTGTAATTAATCAGTAAGGCGATCGTAAATAACGGTCGATTAGTCGCTAAAGAGTTCGTAAGAATTCATAAAAAATGCCAGCTTAAGAGCTGGCATTTTTGTATCTGTTAACCGTGTTGTCTTTGTTCTGTTTTCTTATAACAGATAGCGCTAGAAGGCTACTTCTTACTGTTAAGAATCTGTTGGATACGCGGGTTCAGTGCTTTGCCATGTTGGCTTTCGTACTCTTCGCGTTTCAAATCGTTCAAGTTCTTCACTGAGTTAGCGGCAAGAAGGAATTGCGGCAATTCCGTTTCTAACATGCCTTTCTCGTCTAAACGTTTTGCTTCCAAGTAGTACTTCTTAAACAGGCCATCAAGCTTGTTTTCCGCAGTGCGCTTCAAATCGTACAGCTTATTTTGAATCAGCCATTTTTCAATCTTGTTCACGGCAGTACGAGACAACACTCGAATACGGCTGTCTAGCAGTTCTTCTTCCGTCAAAGAATCCTTTAGAATCCAAAGCTCACCCATTTGCGGCGGCCAGCTGTTGCCAAGCTGAATACGTTCATGACAGTGCATTAGCACGCGGTTAAGGCCATCAGAATCAACAGAGTTAGCAAACTCAATGAACTTACCACTTGGCTCACTACCGTATTGGTATTCCCACTGTGTTTCGTACACGCTCAAGAAAGAGCCGAACACGTGAATACACCAGTCTGTTAGCTCAAGTTCTGCTGGATCTTGATCAACAACAGGCACTTGCTGAGACACACCACTGCTAGCAGCGTTTGGTGTCGCTACTTCAGTGTTCTGCGATTCAATAACGTCAGGTACTACGGGATCTTTAGGCAGCACTTCCGGAACAACAGGTGAAGCTGGCTCAGAAGGTTGGCTTTTTGCCTTTTTGAATGAGCTGCTGCCTGAAGCGTTCAGATGGGCTAAGCTTTTGTCGATACCCATTTCCTTGAGCTTGTCCTGCATTTCCTGAATATTGAGAGGTCTTCTGCTGTTGTTGTCTTTCATTTTGCTTCTCGTTAACTAACCAGTACTGCAACTTAGATTCGATGCGAGAGATTGGCATGAGTTCATTGGCTTTGGCTTTATACCAGAGGACAAATTTTTTCCATATTAAGCTATGGTCACCAGCAAGGCCGGAGAATTTAAACGCACGTTCCGCCCAAGTTGGAATGATCTCTTCATCCAAATCATGAGTTGAAACGGTGTTGCTGGTCATTGAGCCTCGGCTTTGTGGGCGAGGGGCTTGCTGCATGTTTTGCATCGGTGCCGGAGCTGGCTGAAACTTAGGTGCAGGTGCAGGTGCAGGTGCAGGTGCAGGTGCAGGTGCCGTAGAGTAGACCGGAATACTATTGGTCGGTTGAGCTTCAACCTGAACCGCAGCTTGCTGTTGCTCAATGAGCATTTTGAAAACGTGGATCTCTTTCTGATCTCGATAATCTACTTTCACCTTATCGAGAAAACCCTGGTCGACTAAACACTTAAGGCAGTCGGCTAAACCAAACGTAGAGAGAGCACAAAGTTGACCTGCTGATTGTAGGCACACATTGGTGTAGCCGAATTCGTCAGCACCGTCTGCAAGCATCAATAAAACAAGCTTTTCTGCTGGGCTAGAAGTATTCACTTGCCAAGCTAAATAAGAATATTTGGCGCTCAATATCGTGTTCTCAAAAAAGGTAGGTCGTTGACTCTATTGTAAGTCACCGCTTACTGAATTTATAGCAACTTAACAGAAAACGACATTAGTGAGACAAATATTAACCATAAGGAGAGGTCTGACCCAGAAAGGCAGCATGACTCGCCAATTTTTTCGTAGCATGTTCACACAGTCATCACTTTTCAAGTACTCCTACTTTCCCATTTTTATTGAGCAGTCATCACTGCTATGACTATTGATAACTCTCACACCCATTCACCCAATTATTCACAAAACGCATTAAATTTATAAAACACCTTGATATGATCAATATTTACGCTATTATGACGATAAGTCAGAAATGACGAAGCGTCACAAAATGGTTAACTACATGAATTTACTATTCGTGTTAATATATTGGATAGGAGTGTTTTAAATACTGGCGAAGCTTAGATGATAGCTAAGCTAAAATACGGACTGAGAAATTATGTTTGGCTTTGGTTGTAAAGGCGATAAACAAGGTATCTTTGGTTGCAAAGGCGTGTTGTCTAAAAAGCAGCAGTCTATCGCAGACCGAGAAGTAGAGTTGATGTTGTTAGCAAAAGATCTGGTTCGAGAACAAGGGTTCGGAAACCTCACGATGGATAAGCTAACGGCCGCGAGCTCTTATTCGAAAGGTACAATATACAATCACTTTTGCAGCAAAGAAGACGTGGTTTTAGCCTTGTGCATTCACTCTTTAAAGGCCGAAGCATTAATGTTTGCTCGTTCTGGAGAGTTTGAAGGCAACACGCGCGAAATGGTGGTTGCATTACACGTTGCTTACCGAATCTATGTTCGCATGGAGCCGGTGTTATCAACGTGTGCGATCATGGCAAAAAGCCCGTGGGTACTAGAGAAAGCGTCTAGTGCACGCGTAACCGAGATGAATGAACTGGAAGAATTGGTGATTGAACAAGCCGATTTAATGGTTAACCGAGCAGTTGATGCCGGTGACCTAAAGTTCCCATCTGGTATGGGCTCAGATGCCATCGTGTTTGCTAACTGGTCAATCGCATTTGGTTCAAATGCCTTGTCACAGAACGCATCAAACAGTCATTGTATTAAGCGGTTACAAGACCCGTATTCAGTATTATACAACGCGAACATGCTACTAGACGGCCTCAACTGGCAACCCCTTTCTACCGATTGGGATTACCGTAAAACTTGGCGTCGTGTAGAACAAGAGCTGTTCAGTGAAGAGATCGCTTACTTAGAATCTGTAGGTCGATAGCTTCCATTAAGCCCACTCATGTGGGTTTATTAATAACCACTTGTGACGATTCGTCATAAACTTAAGTTTAGCCCAGTGTTGTTTGGGTTTTCTTGAGTGTATGACTAAGCATTGTGTTTTTGTCAGCTTCGGCTGGCTTTTTATGACACAACTATGACGAATCGTCACAAATGGAGACTGTGATGGAACATGACAGCCAGAAGCCTGCTTTCGATCACCCAAATCGAGATAATCGTAACGTCGAAAACGCTGATCTAAATAACAGTTGGCACTCAATACCTACCAAGCGTTCGTTTATCGTTCTGCTGGTGGCTTTTTCAATCATCATGCTCTCTGCATTAGGGGCAAAGAACCTCTACTTTAGAGGGGATTACAACATCTTCTTCGAAGGCACCAACAAACAGTTGATGGCATTCGACGAAATCGAAACCACCTTTGCAAAAACCGACAACCTCGCGATTGTCGTTGCGCCTGAATATGGCAATGTCTTCACGCCGGAAACCCTCACCTTAATTCAAAACCTCACGGTCGATGCGTGGCAAATCCCGTACTCAAGCCGTGTTGATTCCCTTGCCAATTATCAGCATACGGAAGCCGTTGAAGATGACCTCTTGGTAGAAGACCTGCTGTATGAAGAGTACGAGCACACGCCAGAGCGCATCGCCAAAGTAAAACAGATCGCCCTAAACGAACCTCTGCTTAAGAATGCCTTGGTGTCGTCTTCTGGTGATGTGACGATTGTGAACGTGACCGTGCAATTGCCAGAAGTGGATAAAACCGCGGAAGTGCAAGAGGTGATTGCAGCAATCAACACCATGATCGCCAAGTATCAAGCCGATTACCCTAATGTCGAATTCCATAAAGCGGGCATCATTGCCATGAACAACGCCTTTATGATGTCGGCTCAAGAAGACAGCTCAACGTTGGTGCCATTAATGCTGTTGGTGGTTCTGGTGTTCCTAACCTTTATGCTGCGCTCGTTCTTTAGTGTGGTCGCCACGTTGGTTGTAATTATCTCTTCGATTGTTGCCACCATGGGATTGTCTGGTTGGGCAGGGATGTTCCTCAGTACTCCAACGGTTAACGTTCCAACCTTAGTGCTAACCCTTGCCGTTGCCGATTGTGTTCACGTGATTGTGACCATGAGACAAGCTATGCAACGTGGCATGGAGAAAGCACAAGCCATTCAATACAGCATCAAGCTTAATGCGATGCCGATTTTGATTACCTCGGTGACGACTGCGATTGGTTTCTTGATGATGAATATGTCGGACTCTCCGGTATTACGAGATTTCGGTAACTTGTCAGCATTGGGCGTGATCATCGCGTGTATCCTATCTGTGACTATGCTTCCTGCGCTGTTAAAACTGTTGCCAGTTAAGCGCTTGCCAGCAAATCCAACAGCGGCAGGTAAAGTGACCTTCATGGATAAACTGGGTGACTTTGTGGTAACCAACCGTAAAGCACTGCTGCCTGTTTCAACGCTTGTGATTGTCGGCGCTGCCGCATTAATTCCACTTAACAAAGTAAACGATGAATCGGTGAAGTATTTCGATACCTCAAGTGAATTCAGACAAGCTGCGGACTTCATGGAAGAGACCGTAAGCGGCATGACGACCCTCAGCATCGCAGTGAAAACCAACGAGTCTCAAGCGATTGCCGATCCTGTGTTCTTGCAAACGATTGGCGACTTTACTGAGTGGCTACGCGTTCAACCAGAAACTGACCATGTGGCAACGCTTTCCGATGTTTACATGCGTTTGAATAAGAACATGCATGGCGACGATGAGAGTTACTACAAGCTGCCGCTTAACCGTGAACTTGCCGCGCAATATCTGCTGCTTTATGAGATGTCTCTGCCGTACGGCTTGGATTTGAACAACCAGATCAACGTCGATAAGTCATCGATCAAAATGGTACTTACCGTCGACAACCTTGGCAGCGTTGAGCTAGTGGAACTCGAAGAGCGCATTTACTCATGGTTTACGGCTAATGCGCCTCAGTATGAAGTGGTCGCGTCGAGCCCATCATTGATGTTTGCTCACATTGGCGAAACCAACATGGCGAGCATGCTATCAACTCTGCCTATTACCTTAGTGCTTATCTCTGGCTTGATGATCTTTGCATTGCGCTCATTTCGCTTAGGCATGATCAGCCTAGTGCCAAACATTGCGCCTGCAATTATTGGCTTTGGTTTATGGGCGCTTATCTCTGGTGAAATCAACCTTGGTTTGTCAGTGGTGGTTACGCTCACTCTGGGTATCGTGGTTGATGATGCGGTGCACTTCTTAAGTAAATACCAGCGCGCAAGATTAGAAGGGAAATCAGCAGAAGAAGCGGTTCGTTACGCCTTCCACACTGTTGGACGCGCATTGTGGATCACCACAGTCGTGCTCGTGGCGGGTTTCTCTGTATTGGCGATGTCGAGCTTCAGACTCAATTCCGACATGGGCTTACTCAGCGCGATAGTGATTTTCATTGCGCTGGTGGTCGACTTCATCTTGCTACCGAGCTTACTGATGATCTTCGACAAACAGACTCACTATTCAGATAAACCTCAGCACGAATCAAAGCCTTCTAAAGCTGAGTTAACTACAGCAGAGCAATCTAGTCCAGTTGGCGAACTGACTACATCGACCAAATAAGGAATCGTCAGTCTACTGCGGTGGGCTGACTCAAGGAGATATTTATGAAAAGCGTTAAACAAACTCTCGTTACGACATTATTTGCTTTCAGTTCATTAACCGTGGGTGCGGTATTAGCTTTCCCAGCGTTAGCAGACCCAGCGAAAGGCTTAGAAATTGCCGAGCAACGTAAAGCCGTTGATGTCGGGTGGGGCGACTCTGTCGCGACCATGGAAATGCTACTTCGCAACAAACAGGGTGAAAGCAGCACACGACTAATGCGATTGAAATCATTAGAAGTCGATGACGATGGCGACAAAGGCTTAACCATTTTTGATGAGCCACGCGATGTAAAAGGCACAGCTTTCCTAAACCATTCACACATCACCAAATCGGATGACCAATGGTTGTATCTGCCTGCATTAAAACGTGTAAAGCGCATCTCTTCACGTAACAAATCAGGCCCGTTCATGGGCAGTGAATTTGCTTACGAAGACTTAAGCTCGTTTGAGCTAGAAAAGTACACCTTCAACTACATTGAAGACGCGAAGCTGGAAGGCGTAGACACCTTTGTTTTAGAACAAGTACCGACCGACAAAAACTCTGGTTACACCATGCAAAAAGTATGGCTAGACCAACAATATTACCGCCCAATTCAGGTTGAGTTTTACGATCGCAAAGGCGCACTGTTGAAGACTCTATCGTTCCAAGACTACAAACAATATCTGAACCAATACTGGCGTGCTCACACCATGGCAATGCAGAACCATCAAACAGGCAAGAGCACCGTATTGACCACAACAGATTTAGCGTTCCAGACGGGTCTTAAAGACAAGGACTTCCAAAAAAACACACTGAAACGTGCTAAGTAAGGCAAGAATATGAAAAGGATTGTGGCAACAGGAACCCAGTTATCCTTAACCTTGGCAGCGACAGTCGGGCTTATGCAGGTGTCGTTGCCTTGTGTGGCAGCTGGCTTTAGTCCTGATATCGCAGGGCAGGTTAACCTCGAACATAGGCAGTTCTTTAGTGATGGCTTACAAGGGCAAGACAAAGGACAAAGCTCACTGGTGTTGCAGCCAGAGTTTTACTGGGAACAAGAAGAGGGCAATGGCAGCTTTACCTTCACGCCGTTTTATCGCCTAGACAGCGAGGACGATGAGCGAACTCATGGAGACATTCGAGAAGCCTTATACCTAACCTATTGGGATGATTACGAACTGCGAGCCGGTGTCGGCAAGGTGTTTTGGGGCGTAACCGAATCGGCGCACTTGGTCGATGTGGTAAACCAAACCGATGCGATTGAATCGGTCGATGGCGAGTCTAAGTTAGGTCAGCCTATGGTTCACTTCACCTCGATAAAGGAGTGGGGAACCATAGACGCCATGTTACTGCCGTATTTTCGTGAGCGTACCTTTGCGGGCGAAGACGGACGCTTAAGACCAACGGTACCTGTTTCGGACGATGCGCTTTACGAATCTTCGAGAGAAGAAAAGCATGTAGACGTAGCACTACGCTATAGCCAAATGTACGGCGATTGGGATGTCGGTTTAAGTTACTTAGGAGGCACAAACCGCGACCCTTATTACCGTGTAGAAGGCAATGAACTCAAGCCGTATTACGCGCAAATGCAACACTTCGGACTCGATGTACAAGGCATTATTGGTGATTGGTTATGGAAGCTGGAAAGCATTTATCGCGACAGTTACGACAACCACACAGGCGTAGCAACAGGTTTTGAATACACATGGGTTGGGGCGCTTGAATCATACTGGGACATCGGCTTCATCGCTGAATATCTGTATGACAGCCGAGGCAATAACGCCCAAACCATCGGTCAAAACGATGTGTTCCTTGGAGCGCGTTTCGCCTTGAATGATGAAGACGGCACCGAAGTGCTTACAGGCATAACTCAAGACTTGGACAATAGCGATGTCTACAGCGCAAAACTAGAAGCCTCAAGCCGCATCAATAACAACCTCAAGTGGCGACTCAACGCTTGGTTGTTTGAGAACGAAACTCCAGAAGACTTGCTGTTCTTTGCTCGTAAGGATGATTTTGTCGAAGTCGCGTTGGAGTACTATTTTTAGTCTCTACAAAAACTGAGTCTTTACAAAAAATAAGCGTTTCCAACAAGTTAATGTTGGTTTTGTGAGGCGTCCTCGTTAGGGGGCGTCTCAAATTTAAGATGACTTATATTTAGAATGTTCAAAGTCGCCTTTTTATAAAACGGATCAAACAATCGAATAGACCCACAGGTAGAATGGTTATATTTTTCGAATATCTATAGCCTCCGAATATGCATGTAAATTGTGCTGGCGGTATCGACCCTAAGGGATTTATGAACTCATTTAATTGGGATAAAAACTTTGAGACAGGCATTGGTGTTGTCGATGAACAGCATCAATACCTTGTTGGTTTTATCAACCATTACGGAAACTTGTTGTCGGAGAATACGATCTCTATCGACGACATGAGCGCTGCTTTACTTGACCTCACACGTTATGCCGAATTTCATTTTAAAGAAGAAGAATCTTTGATGAGAGAGCGTGGCGTTTATGGCTTACACATTGACGAACACATCAAAGTGCATCGCGTGTTTATGCAAGACATCTACAGCATGCAAGCCTTCATCTTGGAAGAAGATCAAGCGTCAGCACGTCAGCTACTGGACTTCCTCATCCATTGGCTTGCTTATCACATCCTTGGCATCGACCAAAACATGGCGCGACAAGTGGCCGCGATAGAAGAGGGCGCAACACCTCAACAAGCCTTTGAAGCAGAAGAAAAGCAGCAAGACTCTTCAACCATCCCTTTACTGGCCGCGCTTAAAGGTTTATTCGAACAAGTCTCTGAACGAAACAAACAGTTGTTACGCTTCAATCAGGTACTCGAAGACAAAGTCGAAGAACGTACCGCAGAATTGAAACGAGCGAACAAGAAGCTCGAAGAACTCTCGTTAACCGATTCACTCACTAAATTACCTAACCGTCGTTGTGCCTTTAAACAGTTAGCTTTGCATTGGCAAGAGTCGAAAGAACTTGGCATGCCTTTGGTTTGCATTATGATCGATGCCGATCACTTCAAGCGCATTAATGACACTTGTGGACATGATGCTGGTGACTTGGTGTTAAAAACCCTTGCGAACGAGCTGAAAAACAGATTTCGTAACGATGACATTGTGTGTCGATTAGGGGGCGATGAGTTCTTGGTTATTTGCCCCGATACCGATCTTAATGGGGGCATGCACATCGCAGAAACTACTCGACAGAAAGTGTCTGAATTAGAGGTCGAAACCGGCAACCAAGCTTGGATTGGTAGTATCAGTGTCGGTGTGGCTGAAATGACCCAAGAATTCGAAACCATGAACGAATTGATTAAAGCGGCGGATGAGTCCGTTTATCTAGCGAAAGATGCGGGTAAGAACAGCGTTTGTTCTATTCAGATCTAGCCTTCAGGTCATTTCCAAATTAAGAAGTGGAACCTGTAATTGTTCCACTTCTTCCTACTCCTCATTAATATCCTGTTAAATTTGCCGTGTTTTTAGTCAATAACTTGTTCTTTTAGCGATTCAATTTGGCATTGGATGCGTGTTTGATTACTATGTGTAGCTATCTAAAAAAACTAATCATCCGATACGGACACTACCAACTGGTAGATGAGGAAATGATGCAACATCTAGAAGAGATCATTGCTAATGCAACGACTGCTATTGATACAGCAGATTCGTTAGTCGCACTTGATGAAGTGCGAGTTCAGTATTTAGGTAAGAAGGGTGAACTAACTCTTCAACTACAAAGCCTAGGTAAACTTCCACCTGAAGAGCGTCGCACTGCTGGTCAAGAGATCAACAAAGCGAAAGGTGCTGTTCAACAAGCGATCGCAGCTCGCAAAGACGCACTACAACGTGCAGAGCTTGAAGCGAAACTAGCTGAAGAAACTATCGATGTGAGCCTACCAGGTCGTCGCATTGAGAACGGTGGTCTTCACCCAGTTACACGCACAGTTGAGCGTATCGAACAGTTCTTTGGTGAGCTTGGCTTTAGCACTGAGTCTGGCCCTGAGATCGAAGATGCATTCCACAACTTTGATGCACTAAACATCGCAGACGATCACCCAGCTCGTACTGATCACGATACTTTCTTCTTCAACCCTGATCTAATGCTACGTACGCACACTTCTGGTGTTCAAATCCGTACGATGGAAAACGGCAAACCGCCATTCCGCTTCATTGCTCCGGGTCGTGTTTACCGTAACGACTACGATCAAACTCACACGCCAATGTTCCACCAAGTGGAAGGTATGTTAGTTGATGAGAACGTAAACTTCGCACAACTTAAAGGCATTCTTAACGATTTCCTTTGTAACTTCTTTGAAGAAGAAGTTGAAGTGCGTTTCCGTCCTTCATTCTTCCCGTTCACAGAGCCTTCAGCTGAAGTTGACGTGAAACGTAAAGATGGCAAATGGCTAGAAGTTTTAGGCTGTGGCATGGTTCACCCTAACGTACTTCGCTCTGTTGGCATCGACCCTGAGAAATACTCTGGTTTTGCATTCGGTATGGGTGTAGAGCGTCTAACGATGCTTCGTTACGGCGTAAATGACCTTCGTGCGTTCTTCGAGAACGACCTTCGTTTCCTTAAACAATTCAAGTAATCCGGGGCAGTCAAAACTATGAAATTCAGTGAATCTTGGCTACGCGAGTGGGTTAAACCTGCAATTAACAGCGAAGAGCTAGCTCACCAAATCACTATGGCTGGTTTGGAAGTTGACGATGTAGAACCTGTTGCTGGTGAATTCACCGGCGTTAAAGTAGGTAAAGTGGTTGAGTGCGGTCAGCACCCAGACGCAGACAAACTACAAGTTACAAAGATCGACATTGGTGAAGAAGAGCTTTTAGACATCGTATGTGGTGCATCTAACTGTCGTCTTGGCCTAACTGTAGCAGTAGCAACAGTTGGCGCAGTACTTCCTGGTGACTTCAAAATCAAGAAAGCAAAACTACGTGGCGTTCCATCGCACGGCATGCTTTGTTCTTTCTCTGAGCTAGGTATCGACGTAGAATCTGACGGCATCCTTGAGCTGCCAGAAGGCACAACGCTAGGTATGGACGTACGTGAGCTTCTTGAGCTTAACGACGTAACTATCGACGTAGACCTAACAGCAAACCGCGCAGACTGCTTCAGCATCCGTGGCCTTGCTCGTGAAGTTGGTGTACTAAACCGCGCAGACGTTACAGAGCCAACAGTTGAAACTGTTGCAACAAGCATTGAAGACACAGTATCTGTTGAAATTAAAGCTACTGATGCTTGTCCACGTTACCTTGGCCGTGTGGTTAAGAACGTAAACGTGAAAGCGGAATCTCCAATCTGGATGCAAGAAAAACTGCGCCGTTGTGGTATCCGTTCAATCGACCCAGTTGTAGACATCACAAACTACGTGATGCTAGAGCAAGGCCAACCAATGCACGCATTTGATCTAGCTAAGATCGAAGGCGGTATCGTGGTTCGTCTAGCAGAGCAGGGCGAAAAGCTAACACTTCTAGATGGCAACGAAGCTGAACTAAACAGCAACACGCTTGTTATCGCTGACCACAACAAAGCACTAGCAATCGCTGGTATCTTTGGCGGTCAAGATTCAGGTGTGACTACTGAAACAACAGACGTACTTCTAGAAGCAGCATTCTTCGCACCGGATCACATCCGTGGTCGCGCACGTGCTTACGGCCTTCACACAGATTCTTCTCTACGTTTCGAACGTGGTGTTGATTCAACACTTCAAGCAGCAGCAATGGAGCGTGCAACACAGCTTCTAGTTGAAATCTGCGGTGGTGAAGTTGCGCCAGTAAATGGCAGCGAATCTGAAGCTGATCTTCCTAAAGCAAACGTAGTTGCTCTACGTCGCGCTAAGCTAGACAGCCTACTAGGTCACGAAATCCCATCTACCGACGTAGTGGAAATTCTTACTCGCCTAGGTTGTGAAGTTGAAAGCACTGATGCTGGTTGGACGGCAACGTCTCCATCTTGGCGTTTTGATATCGCAATCGAGCAAGACCTAATTGAAGAAGTAGGTCGTATCTACGGTTACGATAACATTCCAAACCAAGCGCCTAAAGCGGCACTTAAAATGAATGACCACAAAGAAGCTGACCAACCGCTTAAGCGCGTTCGTGACCTTCTTGTAGACCGTGGCTACCACGAAGCAATCACATACAGCTTCGTAGAACCAGAACAGCAAAAACTTGTTGTACCTGGTGTTGAGCCGCTAATCCTGCCATTCCCAATCTCTGCGGACATGTCAGCAATGCGTCTTGGCCTAATCCAAGGTCTTCTAAACACAGTTGTTCACAACCAGAAGCGTCAACAGTCTCGCGTTCGTCTATTCGAATCAGGCCTACGTTTCATCCCTGAAGCAACGGCTGAAAACGGCATGCGCCAAGAAATGATGCTTGCGGGCGTTATCTCTGGTACTCGTGGCGAAGAGCACTGGGACATTGCAACTAACACTGTAGATTTCTTCGATCTTAAAGGTGACCTAGAAGCCGTTCTTGAGCTTTCAGCAAACGAAATCGCATACAGCTTCAAAGCAGCTAAGCACCCAGCACTTCACCCAGGTCAAACTGCGGCTATCGTAGTAGACGGCAAAGAAGTGGGTATCATTGGTACTGTTCACCCAGAACTAGAGCGTAAGTTTGGTCTTAACGGCCGTACTATCGTATTCGAAATCGAATGGGCAGCTATCAACACTCGCGTGCTTCCAGAAGCAGTAGCCGTATCTAAGTTCCCTGCAAACCGTCGTGATATCGCAGTAGTTGTTGACGAAGCAGTAGCTTCTGGCGACATCGTCGAAGCGTGTATCGCAGCTGGTGGCGAATTCCTAACAGGCGCTAAACTGTTCGACGTATACGTTGGTCAAGGCGTTGAGGAAGGTAAGAAGAGCCTAGCTATCGCACTTAGCCTACAGTCTGTAGAGCGCACTCTTGAAGATGCAGACATCGCTGGTTCAGTAGATGCTATCGTAGCTTCAATCTCAGAGAAATTCGGCGCAGCACTTCGCGACTAATCTCTTCTGATAGATAGAAAAACCAAAGGCCTCGCATTGCGAGGCCTTTTTTGTTGTGTATCGATTGTATTGGCCAACATATTGTGAATGAAATCATGCCTTTTTCCTGTCGCGTCTTCAATATTTCTACATTAAGAAATAGTTATAGTGTTCTATTTGTGCAACGAAGCTAAGTATTAAATTCCCCCTTATTTGCTTCATGATTGCTACAACTGCATTGTTTTGAAAATTGAAGAAATAAGAATTACTTAGATATTATGATAAGTTTCTGCTTGGGTATAAATTGCAAATTGTCATGTTGCATATCTTTACATTGCATTTCAACCGATTACTGCGCCTACAGCAAATATAAAGGTATGATTTTTGTGTTATTAAACACTTTGAAACAAAAAATCTATCTTTTAAGATACGTCTATCTGAAATGGTTTTTCTTATTAGTTAAAATAGCCATAACTCCGAATTTAAGTACAAGAGTAGAGCTGTTTATTTATGATAAAAATAATTTTTATATTTTGTTCGTTCATTAGTTTCAATGTTTTTGCCTCATTACCATGGACTGAAGCACCTGATAGTTATTGGTCAAGGGGGAGTGACAATGTTTACTTTTGACGAGCAAAGTGAATCTGGTAAGGTTAGTGTTGCCGAAATAAGTCGAGATAGTAGCGGAAATCTGACAATGTTCTTTAATTACTTTATTATTAATGATGGAATGAGACCAGTTTGTAATTATAACAAAACAAAAGATTTTAATAATGAAGGACAGCATGTGATTGAAGGGACTTCAGTTCATAAGTTTAATAATCAACCTGTGAAAATGACGGGTTTTTGTGTTGGTGAAACGGAACAAACTCCTCCTTTAGTTTACTTCAGACCTCAAACCGATGAAGGTCTAGAGTTTATAGTCCAGCAATTTAAAGATAGAAATTCTGTGACCATTGAGACTAGTTTGGGAGGGGAGTTTAAGAAAATTAAGTTTACAGCCAAAGGATTCACAAAGTATTGGGATAGCAACAACATAGAAGCTCTTTAGATATTATATGCTTAGTTAATGAGAAATTATTTGTTAATAACCATAAAGTGTATTTTTATTAGACTTGCAGGAATTTATATAAGAGGTCCCTTTTTACTGAGCAACTTGTCTATTTGGCTGAGATTAGTGAGAAAAAGTCGAACTAGAATAGTTCGACTTCTGTAGTCGATTTGTATTTACAATAAATATACTTGTTGGCTAAGAAACTACCGGTGTCGGCTTTTTGTAATCCAAAATCTCAGATTCTAATGCTTCGAGTTGTTTCAGTAGAGCAGCGGCTTGATGCTCATCAAACTCTTCATTTCTATCTTCTTCGTGCGTACCTTTATTTAACAATTGCCAAGTTACATTGTGCTTTTGGCTGATTCCCTGAATATCCATCAAGATTTGTTTGATAGGAACATATCCAAAGAATCCAGGTTTTTTCTCAAATTCTTTTAGTGACTTTATCAACCCAGAAACAATTCCATAAAGATCAGGGGAGCCTCCGGGCTGGCGAAGCTGAACTGAAACACTCGAGTCTAGCCTTTGTTTTCCAATATGTTTCCATAGTTCGTTAGTTAAACCTTCTAAACTTCTTCTACTTTCCATCAGTGCATCTTTGGTTTTTCCTTCCATTAGTGCTAACTGAGCTTTAACTATGTATTGTCGAAAATCATTAGAACTTATTAAGATTGTTCTCTGATCCAAGTTGCGTTTGAAGTCATAACGATTCAACTTAACCTTTACATCCTTCGATGGGATTCGATTCTCTAATCGTTTGAGGAAATCTTCACCATGTGTAGTGATTACTAATTGTTTTTGGCTTAAGTCAGGGTCGGAAAATATTGCTTCTAAAACACCTGAACGGTGTTCATCGTCAATGGCATTTACCACATCATCGAAAACTATTAGGTTGTGCCCATCATGTATGTTTTTTGCCAATAAGATCGATAACCCTAAGCAACGTAAATGCCCTTCGCTTAGAATTCGAAGGGCGTCATCTTTGTTCCCATCATAAAATTCTATATTTATCTTCTCACTAGAATTTCTAGGTAGAGACAAACTTTTAAGTATTTCATGGTCGTAAGGGTGGTTATTAATTAAGTTGTAAATTTTCAGTACACGTTCACTTAAAGATTCCGATAGAACAGACGGGAGTTCTAAGTTGTACTTTTTAAGCTTACCAATAAAGGTGCAGTAATCTGCAATAAAGGTACTATTTTTTGCTAGACGCTTTTCTTCAAGTTGTAGTTTGTTCTCTAACATAGATTTTTCTTTTTCGATAACAACTATTTGCTCGCGAATATCTTTGATATCTTTTATGTGAAGCTTAAATAACGCTGATAATTGATTTGCAACACCTAAGTCATGGTTGAGTTTTTTTAACTCCAATGTCATTGCTGAAACACTATCAACCAAAGGTTTATTTATAAGGTTCTGATTTTCTAACTCTTCTATTTTCTTCTGGACCAATAATCTTGCATTTTTCAATGAGGTTTGGGTGTTTTGAAAAACAATCCCTTGCTCAGTAGCTGTAAGGTCGTAATCGATGGTTGACTGTATATTGTGAGTTAAAAGTTTCTGGTTAGATACATTGCAAGCTGACTCTATTCTTTTTCGCAAAGACAACATTAGTGATTGTTTCTCAGAAAGATCTTTAAGTAAAACAAGTTGTTTTATGGATTTAAGGAAAGGGTCGTTTTTAACTTGGTGCAAAGGAGTATCACAAGCTGGGCAACAATCGTGCTCAGTATCCTTGGATGAAGCGATGGTTTTTATAGCGGTGTACAAATTTAGGAATTCGACTTTAGATGAACTATTTTCAATGTCGTTTCTTGTTCGTTCATAGTTTAACAAGTCATTATCAATATTTTTTAGTTCAGTAAGTAGGCTCTCAAGAGGCTTAACGTTATGAAGCTTAATGTTGTTATATTTATAAATTGAGTCCTGTTTTTCTTTTATTAAGCCATTATCGGGGCTTAAGTACGCAATAAGGTCTGATGCCAGTTCACACATAGGGTAACCGGATAACAGACCAATTTTTTTGTTATTAAGCTCTTGTCGCTCTTGCTCTTTTCTGCTGATAGCTTGTTGAGCTTGTGCTATTTTGAGGACTGTTTCTTTATACTTGTCTAAGACAGGAGTTTTGAGGTCGATATAATTGATTATCGAATCGCTAAAGCCATTACAGAAATTGTTGAATGTTTCAAGGCCAAACAATAGAGACAATCTTTGTTGTTGTGCTGATGCAGTATAAGAGGAAACACGAGCAAAACCCTCAATACGGTTTCGTTCTATAAACATAAACTCGTGTCCACTCTTTGGTTCAGTCAAATCTACGACGTCCCCTTGAGGATTGATGACTTTAAGTGTGACTGCTGAGGATTTACAGTACATGTTTTTGACATACGGTTTGATCTTAAACCCTTTACTCTCTGCTTCGTTAATCTTCCCTGTCAGAGAGAACTCTAAAGCTTCGCAAAAACTTGATTTGCCAGTACCGTTAGGTCCGTAAAAGAAGTTGTACTTTTTCGATAAGTCGAAGGTTTCATTGTTCACAAAACCACGAAATCCTTGGATATCTATAGAGGAGAGTCTCTGGATATTGTTGTTTTGATTGTCTTCAAAAGCTGTTTCTTTGGTCGCAGGAGGCCATGCTATTTTATCGTAAATTGAAGATATATATTTTGCTCTTTTTCCTGCTGCTGTGCCGATTTTTTCCACTTCTTCAAAGTTATTCAGAATAAGGTTTGCAAATTTCAATTCACCTTCACTTAACTCTTCATAAGAGTTGTGGATGAATTCTTTAAAGCGATACAAGCTTGATTGCATTTGTATGAGTCCTAATTAATAAACTAGTAGCATTGTAATTAGTAACATATAAATCAACCATTAAAAGATTCTATTGTTATGATAACTCAATCGATTTTTTAGCTCATACACAAGGAGTTAGTTAGGAATATTCTCGATAATTGATTGATGTTATCGAATCTTTTAAGCGAAACAGCTAGCAGTGTAACCAAAGCTGGTGAATCATTTTAGATCCAAGCTTATTTATACTTTTCTTCAAGCTATCATTGACTCGTCTACAACTTCACACTTTATAGTGACTATATTGATTGAGAGGGGCGCTTTCTGTGTTCCCTCCAAAGTAAGTAGAGAGACACTATGAAACGTTTAATTCTAAACATCACATTCTTGGTATTCATGGCGCTTGGTAGCATGAATGCCATGGCTCATGATTCAACGGTTAAGTACGGTATTGCGATATCTCACGATGGTGAGCAAATTGCGTATGGCAAAAGTGGGAGTGGGGATACAGTACTGATCTTCATTCACGGTTGGAGCTTAGACAGCAGGCTATGGCACAACCAAGTGGGTGAGTTTTCAGAGCAGTACCAAGTTATCACTATGGACTTAGCAGGGCACGGTAACTCATCGTTTAATCGTGAAGAGTACACCATGGTGGCATTCGCTGAAGACATCAAAGCCGTCATCGAGAAAGAGCAACTCGAATCCGTCATCTTAGTCGGTCATTCCATGGCGGGTGGTGTTATTGCAGAAGCCGCTAAACTGATGCCGAAAAGAGTGAAGGGTATTATTGGTGTCGATACATCGCAAAATGTCGCCCTAGCGGTTTCACAAAGCGACTTAGACGCAATGACCAAACCATTTGAAGCAGATTTCCAAGCGGGCATTACTATGTTCGTGAAAGACTCGCTACCAAAAGACGTAGACGCGGATTTACTTTACTGGGTAACGCAAGACATGGCATCAGCACCGCCAACTATCGCGATAAACCAGTTCCGTCATTACCTAGGCCAATATGTGACAGGCGAAGCTCACCGCGTCTATGAGAACGTGAATGTGCCAGTAATATTGGTTAACGCTCGTCTATGGCCAACGGATTCAGAAGCGAACAAGATACACATTAAGGATTACAGCATTTACTACATTGAAGACTCAGGCCACTTCCCAATGCTTGAGCAACCACAGCAGTTCAACGCAACGTTGATGAAATCGGTGCAGTCAGTGAAGTAGGGCGGTTGCACGTAAGAGTAGGCTGATAATCCCCTCCTAACCTCCCCTTGGTTTACATCTCCAATCTCTTGTTGGTAATGGAAAGGGGAGGAACTGAATACCGAGCGCTGCATGTGCTGCTATATGTTCAACGGCAAAGAATGTTCTCCCCCTCAATCTTATATCTCAAGAGATCGGGTCACTCCATTCGAGGGGGAGCTAGAGGGGGAGGCTTTGGCTTACCAGAACCATTCACACAATGTTGATGAAAGCGGTGGAGTCAGTGAAGTAGGGCGCTGTAGTTGATAAAGGGGGGATGTAATCATTCTATAGATAAAACTAAGGCCTCGCGTGTGTGAGGCCTTTTTGTTTGTTTGAGGTTTTGCTAGCTACATTCATTTCAATTTGCGAGTGATGATCGCATCGTTCACTCGTTTATGGTCCTTAAACTTGTGCCTCATAGTTATATAAATGCTCTATCAACCACCTCTAGATACGTCATTAGCGCTGCTGTTCTTGGTAAGGGCTGACCAAATCTAGGGGTGCTTTCTACTGATAATCACTTTAACTATGTGTTTAGGACGTCCTGCTATGGCTAAGAAAATTATATTCATTCATGGTCGCGCTCAAAAAACCGATAAAGATTCCCTTCAATCACTTTGGTACGAGGCTATAGAACATGGCTTGCAGCGAGATTTTGGAGCCTCAAGTTCATTACAAGCTTTTAAAGATGTCGATAAACGGTTTGTCTATTACGGTGAACTATCAAACACATTGTTAGAGAAACCAACGGAAGACCCTGCAAGTCGACAGCAAGCGCTGTCTGAGCTCAAAAAGTACAAGACAAGCCAGTTCAATAAAACAACGTATAACAAGGTATCCAAAATTGGTTTTCTGAAAGAGGCGTTAGCCGATACTTTTTCATCGCTATTTGGAAAGCTGGGTGTTGCTGAGACACTCATAACGAAGGTCGCGCCGGATATGGCACATTATTGGAATGAAGATACCTATTTTGGCAGCGATGTCAGGCATAGGCTAATGGTTGAACTGAAGGAAGCGCTTGATAATCAAGATGATGTGATGATTGTATCGCACAGTCTCGGGTCGATGATTAGCTATGACGTGTTATGGAAGCTGTCTCATTACGGAGAGTATAGACACGACTATGGTGCGGACAAGAAGGTCAACTTATTGCTGACGCTCGGGTCACCGTTAGGCGATGAAAACGTAAAAGATAGGCTGAAAGGAAGTCGTTTGAAAGATGAGAAGAAGTACCCTTTAAACATTCAGCAATGGATAAACATATCGGCAGAAGATGACTTTATCTCTCATGACAGCAAAATTAGAAATGACTTTAAGGATATGCTCAAACTGGATCTGATACCCGGTGGAATGAAAGACATCCACCCAGTCTACAATCTCAATATTCGTAACGGAAAGAGCAATCCGCACGCTTCCATCGGTTATCTCATTAACCCTAAATTCATCAAAGTACTGGATGAATGGCTCTCGAGTTGATTTGGTTTGCCATCGTAAATGGCTTCTCTGCTCGTTCGTTGAAACTCAGTAAAACAAGGCCTCGCGTGTGCGAGGCCTTTGGGTTTGTATCGAGTTAGGACTAGCACAAGCCTCTTAAGGTTTTATCTCTTTAAATTGTGCTTAATTGTTTGAACCATCACATCATCTATCGTCAAGTACAGGGAATACTACTTAACTCTTGGATGGTCTATATAGGTAGCTCACAAGCGAACAGATAAAGCATCATGAGTACCCCAGTCGTGATTAAATCACCAAGTTTTACAGTTAGAGCACCTAAAATTTACCTTGGCTGAGTATACGTCGCTTATTAGCATCGACGCCGATAATTCCCCCTTAGTATAAATGGGGTTCATACATAAAATCTGAATATAGATCCTGCTGTTAGTCTCATGATTTCAGATATGTTCTTGTGTAAAAGTCGGCCATTTCCGACTCTTCCAATTTTGCAACAACCGAAACATGCGAACTAAAAATAAGAATAATGGTCGATAACGTCATAATTACTGCCGTCACAAAGCAGAACGTCACCATTCCCAAAGAGTCAATAATTTGGCCGCCAAAGAGGAGTCCAACAGGTATTAATAGACCAGAAACAGATGCAGAAAAAGCAATTATAGAAGAAAGTGAAATCTTCGGTGATGCATAGGCTCTGACAATTGAAATACCATTATTGATTAGAAATAAGCTAGCTCCACCAAGAGCTAAAGGAATCGCCATCAAAAATACGACAAGTGGAATACTATCTATCTGCTTATGGTAGAGAACAATAGTTGCAACTATCGAAAAAGTGATTGATATACCAACAAACCCCATGATTGCTCTTTTAAGTGGGGGCACCTTGTACTTCGTCTTTCCAACAATAAATGAAGCGCATACAAACAGCCCAATTGAAAAGGCTCCATCAAGAGCTCCCATAATCCATGCGCCATCTTCCATCATATTACTTGCAAAATAAGGCACGAACACAGAAAAAAAAGTGAACATTACGCCATTAAGCAAAGCACAGACTACAGCGAAGGTCACCTCTAGCCTAATTTTTAGGAAATCGCCCCAACTTTCACGATGCATTGATATGAAAGACTGAATTCTAACTTCGATAGGCTCTAGTTTATAGTTGATAAATTTCAGAAAGGCTATTGATAATACAGATGATAAAATTGAAATCGCTAATCCCATTTTTACGCCTAGCAATGAGATCATTCCGCTAGACAATATGGGCACCACCATAGTACCAAAATTATTTACTGCTTGATTAAGAGAAATAGCACGAGATAAAAAAGACTCCGGCACAATGAAACGCAATAAGCTGGCATTCACCGGCATACGTATAGAGTTACATACTGACAATAGAATAATTGGGGGCCATATCAACATGTAATTTGTATCCGACCCTAACAGTCCAAAGATGGCAAGTGAAGCTATTCCTGTAGCTAGAGAAGTAAGCATGACTACATGTTTCTTGTTAAAGGCATCCCCTATATTTGCAAATAAAAAACGACATGCGACTTCAACCAGAAGTGCCGTCGCCATCATTTGAGCTAAGCCTGAAGCATTACCCGTATCTTCAACCATCCACCAAGACGTTGCAAACAAAGTCAACCGAGACGCGATCAGAACACACAGGCTATTCGCGGTGAAAAATACAAAGTCTTTATTCATAGCGCGATAACACCATCAAAAATGATCACTACAATATTCCCTATTAACTTTTCAGAAAATATAAATTTATCGATGGTTGTTTTTGTAGCGGTTATAATTTTCATATACATATCACTCACCTAACGCCAACTTTTTTATCAGAACATTGACGAAATAAATCTGGAAAACGTATTCATTAATTATTTTTTTCACCCTTGCAATTACAAAGGTAGATTTATTTGAATATTATTATTTGTTAATATTTCCGATTTTTCAGAAAATTATAATGAAAAATTTATTAATCTCCATAGGAAACACCATTTTTCAGTTCAGAAGAAAAAATGATTTTTTGTCGACGTATACATGAAATAAAAAGATATAGTATTGGAGGTGTTTGGCCTACGAAAAACAAAAGGTATTGCTCTAAGATTAACGAAAGAATGAATGTGCACCATAAATTAGTTAAGGTGGAATGTAGCACTTGCTCTACGATATTCCACCTTATACACCTGCTATAATCTTTTTTCCATATGTAGAAGGCTCCATTCTTCGCTTACACCTACTTCATATGAGGTAACAACAAAACCTAAGGACTCGTAGCAATTCTTAGCTACTGTATTTTTATTAAATACTACAAGCGATAATACGCTAGCACTGTATTTTTCTTTCGCTAGTTCAAGTAATTGACCTAGCATTTTCTTAGAAATCCCCTGACCACGAAAATCATTTGATACAAATACTCTACAAATTCGAAATTGGGACTCGGATACTTTGAAAAGTTCAACATAACCAGCATTTATCCCAGAAACAACAAAGATAAACGGAAGCACTTCAGTTTGTGAACAGTGCTGGCTAATTTGCTCGGAATCTAATGGAAAATCGAACGTTGGCCCCCCCCAAAGATAATTTAACTTTTTCGAGTCTATCCAGCCAACAAGCAACTCATAATCTTTCTTTTCAAATGCTCTAAGTACCATTTTTACCTCAAAGATTTAACACCCTGTTAAGTGGTCAGCAGCGCAATATTTAAGTCACTGCATACCACACTAAAAAACACATGGTTAAGACTTCATGCGTTACGAATCAATCCCAAAAGCTTTGTTATGCGAATTTTCCATCTCTGCTGTTTGAATCGTGTTTACAATTAGCTCTTCAAAAAGCTCTAGCTGTCCAGCAGGAATTAATTGATTTTGTATAATTTTTCGTTTGTCCGAGTCAAATAATCGCTCTGCTAACCAACCAATGAGATACATAAGTGAAAGACAACCTCCGGCAGTGGCTACGTTTCCTTCTATCACGAGTGGTAGATCCTGAACGTTTCCTCCCATACTTTGCAGCACAGCCTTAGCATCTGGGTTTGTCGTTAACCTCTTACCTTTCAGTAAACCAAGTTCATGAAGAATGAATGACCCCGCACAAATAGAACCAATTAGCTGCTTATTTGGATCAAGACGTAATGCCGACATAAACTCAACATCTTTCATAGCGGCTGGCACACCACGTTTACCACTGGTGATAAGAACGACATCTTGATTTACCACCTCTGAAATATGCCCATCTGTTTTCACTTTCATGCCAAGGTGAGAATGATGTTCAGATTTAGTCCCTAGTATACTAACAGTCCAACTATCAGTGGTTCTGCCAAGCAAGTCATACATGAGAAAGAAGTCTATATCTGTGAAATTATCGAACAAGATAACGCCAACGTTATACATAATATTTTTATCCTTTTAGCTGAAATTATAAATCATAGAATTCGGGATTAAGAAGTAAACAACTCGACCAGCTTAAGCAATAAAATCAACGCATAGTTAAAATAACATGCGTTACAGTTAGCTTCAGTCATTGCTTGCTTATCTAGTTAAATGTCTTAGCGATGACTTAATCGAGAACCAATACGACTTTGAACGAGTTTGCTGCATAATTTGCCTAAAATACTTCTGCCCCAAAGTGCGTTACGCCTGTAAATTCGAATTTAGATAATCAATAATTTCAGACGTACGACAATCTAATCTTGTTATTCAGATAGAATTTTTCAACACTGGTAACAATGATACAAACGTTACCGCTGCTAGGCTGATATGAAATAAACGTTGTTTTAATGCGGTATTTAGGTAAATCCGGACTTTTTGACCGCCCCAGGCCCAAGTTATATTCGCTACAAGCCCGCATGTCGTAAACACGAGTGTAATCAATGCCACAGATAACCAATAGCTAGAGGGTAGGCTATAGCTTGTGACCAACGCAATTGATGCCATCCAAGCTTTCATATTCCCCAGTTGCAACAACGTAGCTTGAGTGACATTAATTGGCTGTTTCCTGCACGATCTACCCGAAAAAGAGTTGGTACACATCAGCTTTATCATCAACCAAAACATGTAAGCTAGACCGACGTATTTTATTGCAAGGTGCCAATTGGGATGGGTTTGAAGAGCGACACCGACACCACTCGCACAAAGTAATATTAATCCGATCATACCAATACGGATACCAATCAGGTGACGCCATGATTTTCGGATACCAAATTGTGCTCCCGAGCTGGCAAGCAATAAGTTATTCGGCCCCGGAGTTATAGCCGTAACAAACGCGAATAAACTCATGGTTGGTACTAAGTCCCAGAATGTTGTCATTTCCTTTCCTCTTAAATTAATGCGAGCGAGTCAAGAGTAAAGGTAAGAAGTGAGAGAAACCTACAGTTAATGCGTCATGGTGACAATTCTTTAATTTCCTTTTATTCGGGCCTTCTTTATCCTCAGTACAAGAGTTAATTGCCCCCTTTAGGAGAGATACAATGTTAGTCCCTGATCTAACCGGTCGTTCCGGGCCTAAATTTATGGCACTGGCTAATGCGATTGCTGAGATGATAGAAAGTGGAGAGCTCGAACCGGACACTAAATTACTCCCTCAACGTATTTTATCTTATCGGTTGAATGTGACGGTTGGTACGGTGACAAGAGCTTATAGGGAGCTCGAGCGAAGAGGGTTAACGGAGCCAAAAGTAGGAAGTGGTACTTATGTTCGAAACATAGAAACTGAACTGAGCCATTTTTATCATCCAGTATCAGAAGAAAAAGGAATTAATCTAGCGCGTTGTAGGCCTTTGCTATTGTCGCAACCCAAATTTCTTGCAAACGCGTTGAAAGAATTATCTCACGAGAAAATCGCGCAGACAGCGGTGTTAGATTACTACTCCGCTGATGGCATTCATGGCCATAACGAGACTCTTCGACAATGGTTGATGACCAAATTTCAGATCGATATTGATGCCCGGCGTTTAGTGTGGACACATGGAGGGCAGCACGGAATATCGTTGATTATTCAAGCGTTAAGCCGCCCTAAAGATACCATCCTTACCGAAGGTCTGTGTTATCCCGAATTTACCTATGCATGTCAGCAATCCGAACGAAAATTAGTGCCAGTAAAAGTCGATGTGTATGGATTAGATCCTGAAGATCTGGCTTTGCATTGTAAGAGGCATAGCCCCAAGTTGCTTTACCTTACTCCAGGAATACAAAATCCGACTGGAGCTCAGTTAACAGATGACCGAAGGCTGAAAGTCATTGAGATATGCCGTCGCTATAATGTGCTAATTATTGAGGACGATGCTCCATACTGCCCACCACCTCATCGAAAGAGTCCTTTAGTAGCTATCGCTCCGGATATTACCGTATACGTGGGAAGTTTTTCTAAATACTTTGCGGGTGGATTGCGGCTGGGCTTTATCATTCTACCAATATTCTTCAAAGATTTATTACAACGTGCGCTAAGAGCCAGTTGTATGTATGTAAGCCCTCTAATCATCGACCTGGTATGTCGTTGGCTAACTAGTGGAGCTATGCAAGCAGTAGACAAAGAGATCGCGATGGAACTAAGTGCCCGCCATAGGATCTGGAAGGCCGTATTTCCCGAAGTCCAAATCGGCGTTCCTGGCTACAATGTGTGGCTACCCTTACCTGAGCAGGTGACAGGACATCATTTTAGCCAAGCTTTGCTAAAGCAGGGAGTCAGAGTGATAGAAGCAGATATGTTTGCTGTCGGTCGGTATGACGCACCGAAAGCTGTGAGGATATCACTGGTTGGCCCATCAAGCCGCCAACAATTGCAATCGGCTTTAGATGTCATAAGAGAACAAATCGTACGGTCCACTTAAATTTCATTGTTAATGTGACTCACTAACGGCCTAACTAAACAACTACTAAGCGAGATAGGTAAGGATCTGTGGGTTGGATTAAAAAAGGAAAAAAGTGCTCAGATACATGAAAGGCTACTTGAGCTCTTTCGTTGAAATTTCCACTTGTCATTGAGAACGTTCATAAATCTTGTTAACCAAGACCTATGGTGATGTTTGATAAACTATTGCTTTTATTGCTATTAATTAAATTTGCTAGGTGGTGGCTAATTCGCAGAACCACTACGACGGTGACTATGTGGCTTTTGTCGATGACGAACAACCCTTTATTACCTGAATGGACTAACACTAGTGAAGTAGGGTGGTTTCAATCCGTAATAGAAAACAAGGCCTCGCGATTGCGAGGCCTTTTTGTGTTCCGACTAAAACTAAATATTAATCGAGCCTAACGAAAACTCGGGATAATCGCTGGAATCCCCGGTAGAAGACCAACCAATGCCATTACGCCACTTAGCACAATAAACATAATGCCAGGCAATACCCAACGGCTCATTTTACTCAGTTCACTGCTGCGTTCTTTACAACCGACTAAGCCTAAGTTATCTAACAGCATGGTGAGAGCCCAACCAAATGCAGGGTTAACCAGTGCTGAAGAAAATACAACAATCGCTGCCGACTGCGTGGTTTTCCCTTCACGTGTCATTTCCATTCCAGCTTCTAGCAATGGAACAAATACCCCAACAATCAGCGCAACACAAAGTACAGGTTGCCAGATAGCGAGATCCATCGGGTAACCCCAAACTGCGGCGATGATACAGAACAGAGCTGTAAGCAATGCACCAGCAGGAATAGGGCGTTTAGCAATCGCCGCCGGTACGATATAAGTACCCCATGAAGACGTAAAGTTAGTACCACCGAGCAGAGAGCCGAACGTTTGACGAATTGAAGCCGTGGTCATGGTGTCGTCAATGTTCATGTGCACTTTTTCGGTACGTTCTGGGTAGCTGATCTTTTGGAATACTTGATGTCCTAAGAAATCTGGCGACCACATTGCCACGGCTAGAATTGCAAACGGCAATACCACCATGAAATGTTCAATCGTCGGTAGGCCTAGCATCCAACCTGTATCTTCTCCCCACCAATACATAGGGTTCATGTTAGGCAAGCCTGGCTCTGTGTGGAAAGCAAATGGCGCACCCATGGCAAATGCAATCGTACCACCCAGTAAGCAACTAAGAGGTACTGCTAACCAACGTTTGCGGAAGTGTTCCAATAGCGCGTACAAGATAATGGTGCAAAAGATCACGACAAACGCGATATGGCTCATGCCGATTCCTTCAGCCCAAGCGAATAGCTTTTTAACTTGAGAGGCGGTTCCAACAAAGCCGAGGTAGAGTAATAAGCCGCCACACACGCCTTTACTGGTGAGGTTGGCCAACATGCTGCCACCTTTACTGATGGCTAAGATGAGGCCAAAAGCGCCAATCAGCAATCCAAAGGCCATAGGGTGTCCGCCTGCTGCAACCACAATAGGAATCAAGGGGATAAGTGGGCCGTGTGTACCTGCGAGGTTCGCGGTCGGCAATAGGAAGCCAGAGAAAATAATAATGAAAACAGAGGCGATGAGGAGTTCATAACGAACGTTTTCTAGAATGAAGTCTTCATTTAATCCGAGAGCCCCCGCAAAGGTGGCAGCAATCGCGCCCACCATCACAACTTTACCAATGGTCGCGGCCATCGCTGGGATGGTGTCTTCTATCTCGAATCGATAATCTTTAAACGGCAAATTGGGACGCCAGCGTTTAGGCGCCATGATTTGTAATTCATGTTCTAAATATTGTTCGCGGGAATCAAATTCTGATCTTGGTTTGTGTTGTTGTTCATAAGTGAGTTCATCCTCATTGGCTTGAGGCTTATCTGCTTGTATATGTACGGACTCTAAAGTACTGCTCATGTTGATTCCTTTCGTTCACACTCTAAGGTGTGTTATTCCAACAAACGTTATTGACTCACGCAAAGGCGTAAACAATGTGTCAACTTATAATTAAAAATTCATTAACATTTAGTTGTTAGTACCTTATACCAAACCCAAAAAAACAAATAGTCTCAGTCGGTTAGACATTAGTCGTAGAGCAAGCCGACGAGTATTAGACACTGTAGATTGTATGTGTCTGTTTATTTGTAGGCTCTTAATCTCAGGAACAACAAAGTCACTTTCAACAACGAACTGCCACGTTAACCTGTTCTGAAATCGAGCTTGAAAATCAAAACCAAAAATTAATTTAGAAAAGTGTGCATCCTTTCGCGACCTCAAACGTGTTAGAAGTAAATCGTTTAGAGGGTGCCACTATGTTGGACGTTTTTACCTACTTTTCCGACTGGCTGACATATTCCATTTTTAACTTGGAAGCCAGTACTTCGATGGCAACAGGCGTTCATTTCTTTATTGAAGACACAAGTAAGATCTTAGTCTTATTGGTCGTGTTGATTTACGCTATCTCCGCACTGAGAGCCAGTTTGAGTGTGGACAGAGTTCGCCAATATCTACAAGGCAAGCGCCGTGGTGTAGGTTACTTCTTGGGTTCTGTATTTGGTGCGATTACACCGTTTTGCTCGTGCAGTTCTATTCCGCTGTTCATGGGTTTTGTCTCGGCACGTATTCCTATTGGTGTAACCATCGCATTTCTTATTACCTCGCCTCTGATCAATGAGGTGGTGATCATCATGCTTGGCAGTGTCCTCGGGCTGAAATTCACCATCATGTACGTTGTGATTGGTATGTCACTTGGCATTTTTGCAGGCTTTGTTTTAGATGCTTTTAAAGCCCACCGTTGGTTACAACCTTTCCTCGCCGACGCGTATCAAAAAGCCAATGAGTTAGATGAATTGCCTCAAACGCCGGTTGAATCAACCTCTATGACCTTTAAACAGCGCCATGAGTTTGCCGTGAACGAGACCAGTACCATCTTCAAGCGCATTTGGATTTGGGTCTTTGTTGGTGTCGGTATTGGAGCGTTTATTCATGGTTTTGTTCCGGCGGATTGGTTCGAGCAAAACCTCGCACACGGCCAGTGGTGGACGGTGCCACTCGCAACACTCAGTGCCATTCCGATTTACACCAACGCAACGGGCATCGTGCCAATCATGGCGTCGTTGATAGACAAAGGTATGCCACTGGGCACCACGCTGGCGTTTTGTATGGGAGCGGTCGCGGTGAGCTTGCCAGAGTTCATGATGCTCAAACAAGTCATGCAATACCGGTTGCTTGGTGTAATCGCGGGTTACTTGCTGGTGGCGATCTCCATCACGGGTTGGTTGTTCAATTTCTTTTATTAATCAAAGTAGAGCACATGCTCACAGGAGTCTGATATGAAAAGCATTCAAGTTTATGGTTCAGGTTGTAAGAACTGCCTCGTCACCGCAGAACGGTTTGCCGAGATCGCACAAGAGTTAGGGCAGCAAATCGACATTGAAAAGGTCACCAGTTTAGAAGCCATAATGAAAGCTGGCATTATGAGCACACCGGGTGTTGCGATTAATGGTGAGTTAAAACACACGGGATCGGTGCCATCTGTTGATCTGGTTCGTGATTTACTCAAAGAAGATGTTGTAGCGTAAAGGAAAGGAAGGATCGTCGCACGTGCCGTTTTTTGAATGAGCACGCGCGACGGATAATCGAGATTCAAGAATGAAATGTTTGATGGATGCGTGGAATCATGCCGAACCTAGCCTTTATGGCTGGCTACTAAAACAGACCCAAAATCCGCACGAAGCGGAAGACATCATGCAAGAAGTGTTTCTGAAAGCCATGGGAAACAGCGAGCGTTTCTGTACATTGCAGGACGGCAAATCATGGCTGTTTAAGATGACCAGAAACCACCTAGTTGACCAGCTAAGACGGAAAATACACTCGGTAGACATCGAAGAGTTTGTGATGCCCACAGACATTTCCCCTGCGATGGTTCAGCTTCAACGTTGCCTTCCAAAAGTATTGGTAAAACTCACCGAGCAAGAGCGTGATGTTATAGAGCAATGTGACCTCAACGGCATGGCACAAAAAGACTACGCAGAGAAACACCAGCTCAGCCTACCAGCCGTGAAGGCACGTTTACGTCGCGCCCGCATAGAACTCAAAACTATTTTGGTGAGTGAATGCAAGGTGACTCAAGACCAAACGGGCGTCTGTTGTTTTAAGTCCTTTCAAGCAGATCCTTAGTCTTTTCAAGTAGAGCTTTAAGCCGTTTCAATCCTGAACCTTAAATCCTTCAGGAAGTAACGTTTCCGATTCAAATTTATTGATAATAATTCTCATTACGTTATGTTGTGGTCTCAAACACACTCATTGTTTCGGAGACCAACATGGAACACACGGATATTACTCAACTGCTTATTCCAAAGAGTGATTGGGCATCGCCTGATCTCTTTCTCTATGAAGGCGAAGACAAACTTCGACTCAGCCTAGAGGGAGCAATTCAATACAGTGGGTTGAACAGCATTGGCGGCGTGGTGCTCGGCTTTAGGATTATCCAGTATGCGGTTAAATTAGCGGCGGGTGACCAGTCTTTGCAACGTGATGGCATTAGTATTTATACCGCTTTCCCTGGGCGTGGTGCTCAAGATGTTTTTGAATACACATGCCGCGCATTACGTGATAAGCGCTATTGCTGTGATAGCACATTACACCACCCAGCTGCGCAAACCGGGCAGCGTGGTCAGTTCCTATTTACGATTCGTTTGAACGAACAATCCATGGTGATGACGCCAGCAAACGGGCTACCAAGACAAAGCTACTTTGAAGCCGACCGACATTCGCAAGACAGCAGAGAAGCGGCATTGAAATGGCGAGATGAGAAGATCAACTTCGCCAATACACTCTTGAGTTTGCCGCCAGAAGAGTGCTTACGTGTGTTATAGCTCTCGAATCTAGAACTAATAGAACGAACACAGAAAGGTCGCTCGCTTACAAGTGAGCGACCTTTTTTATATCAAGCGTTCGTGGAAACCAGATTCCTAGTCGCGCTTAGGCTTGCTGGAATGACGCGCTTTTCTACTGACACAATTAAGTGTACAGGTTGGACAATTTTCAAAGCATTACACTGCTTACGGTGACACGAAGTGATATGATTTTGCTGAAAGAACTAAAGAACTAATGAATTAAAGGATGAGTACGATGGCAAAAACGATCTCATTGGTACTGGGTAGTGGTGGCGCAAGAGGTTTGGTTCACGTTGGAATCATCCGCTGGCTAATTGAGCATGGCTATGAGATAAAATCCATCTCTGGCTGTTCAATTGGCGCGCTTATCGGCGGTGTCTACGCGGCGGGTAAGTTGGATGAATTTGAAGAGTGGGTCACCAGTATTGACCAAGGTGATATGGCGATGTTGTTGGACTTTTCATGGCAATCGAGTGGCATGTTCAAAGGCGATAAGATCATCGACACACTGCGCGGGCTGATCGGTGAGACTTCAATTGAAGATCTGCCTATCCCTTATACCGCAGTTGCTGCCAACGTCGCCGATGAAAAAGAGGTTTGGCTGCAGTCAGGCTCTCTGTTTGATGCTATTCGGGCCTCTATCTCTTTGCCATTGTTCTTTACGCCTCATGTTATTAATGGCGAAGCGCTGATTGATGGTGGAGTACTCAATCCCGTACCGATTGCGCCTACCTTCGGAGATAAGACAGACTTTACTCTGGCTGTGAACTTAGGGGGTGAACCTGAAATGGTTAAGCAGGAAGTGACACCTATTTCCCTACCAACAAAAGAGAGTAATCTGCATGAGAAGGTGGTTCATTTTATCGATAATCTCGGTAGCAGTGTAAAAAGCAAAATGAGCTTTAATTTTGCGGCTTACGACATTGCCAACCAAGCGTTTGATGCGATGCAATCGACCATTGCTCGCCAAAAATTAGCCGCTTACCCTGCCGATATTACGCTTGAGCTTCCACGCAATGCTTGTGGCACCTTAGAGTTCGATCGTTCACAAGAGATGATAGACAGAGGCTACCACTTGGCACAGGCTAAGCTGGGCAATCGTCTTTAATGTATTTGCTGCTGAATGAGAGTATTTATGGAAACTGAACTAAAAAATCTGGTCACAAGCAAAGATGTCATCGTACTCACCAGCGTAGACGCGCCTGCCGTATCTTGGCTGATAAATGGTTATCAAGAGAACGCCGATATCCAGATTATCGAGAACGCACACCAGTTAGATACTGAAGCGATTTTGGCGCAATGCCGAGACAGCCTGAGTGAAAATAAAAAGGTCATACTTACTGCGCAGTTTCGCAGCCAACTGCCTATCATCAATATCGCTTCATTGTGTAATGAGAAGCGCAAGTCATTGATCAATATTGAGTTGTTAGGCTGGGATGAAGAAAAACGCCTTCCTTATTCTTATAGTAGTTTCTAAGTTATAGCAGTTTCTAGTTAACAGTAATTTATAGCTTATAGCCGTATCCAAGTAACACCAGTCGCTAGTCTTTTATGTTTCTATGTTGAGTAAGCCCACAATATGTGGGCTTCACTTCAAATGCCTGCCGCCATCTAGGTGCAAGGTTCTTCCTGTCATGTAGTGGCTAGCCAACACGAACTTGATGCCATCTACTATTTCCTCAAAGCCAGCTTCTGCGGGGATCAGAGCTTTTTGCAGCGCTTTGGTTTTGTATGCCTCATCGTCATGATCATTGAACTTAATCATGGCTGGAGAGATGGTATTGACTTTCACTTTGGGAGCTAACATTGCTGAGAACGACAGCGTCAGGTTGTTGAGCGCAGCTTTACTGGCGGCGTAAGCGATGTGTTTTTTACTGCCTTTTTCCGCAACGTAATCACTGATGTGGATGATGTCTGAAGTTTGCTCGCCAGAGATCAGTTGGTCTTTGAGTGTTAAGTTGACGAGATAAGGCACAGTAGCGTGTATCGTCATCATCTGGTGCATGATGTGTGAGGCATTTTCGCTTGGATTATTCTTGTTCTCAGGCTTCCAATCCGAAGCGTTGTGTATGACCGCTCTGAGTGTCTTATATTCTTGGCTAACGTAATGAAGAAATTCCTCTAGGCTGCTTTGTTGATAAAAGTCGACCTGTTGCAAGTCGGCGCCACTGTCGCGCAACAATTGCAGTTGAGGATAGTCGCTGCGGTAGGTGCCAACCACGTTGTGTCCATCCGCTAGAAGTTGCTGCGCCAGTGCGAAGCCGAGTCGCTTTCCCACGCCGGTTATTAGTATCGTTTCACTCATCGTAAAAACTCAGCTCTGGTTTGAGGGTTAGTTTTAAAAATACCACCAAGCGCGGTTGTTGAGGTCTCAGAGTTTGCATCCATAACGCCTCTGGATTTAACGCAGTAGTGGGTTGCTTTAATCGTCACGGCCACATTTTCTGTTTCAACCAGAGTTTGAATCGCAACTAAGATCTGTTGGGTAAGACGTTCTTGTACCTGAGGGCGCTGAGCAAAGAATCGAACAATACGGTTTATTTTGGATAACCCAAGAATCTTGTTTTCTGGGATGTAGGCTACTTCCGCTAAACCATCGATGGTGATGAAGTGATGTTCGCACGTCGAGGTTAGGTCGATATCCGATACCTTCACCATTTCATCAACCGACATTTTGTTGTCTATAACGCTGATCTTTGGAAAGTTGTTGTAATCGAGCCCTGAAAAGATCTCGTGTACGTACATCTTCGCAATGCGATGAGGTGTTTCTGCAAGGCTGTCATCGGTTAAATCCAATCCAAGGGTACTGACCACTTCCGTTAAGAGTCCTTTGATGCGGTTGTACTTTTGGTCGGGGTTCATTTCGCTCGCTGTCATTGGGGTTTCAAGTCCTTTTGCGAGCAAAGCTTCTCTTACTTTTTCGGCTTCTGTGTTCAGCATGACTCTCTCCTTATGAATTCTTGTCGTTGTCTGCTTCGTAGCTCAGAGTGAGCGAAACAGAGTCGGCAAAACGTAGCGCATGAGGCTTGTCGATTCTCACTTGAGCGTATTTCACCCATGGATGATCGATACAGATGCCGAGTACGTCGCTGGTCAGCTTTTCCAAAAGCAGAAACCTTCCTGATTCAACGTGTTGAATGATCTTCTTGCAGATATTTTTGTAGTTGAGCGCGTTGTCTACATCATCAGAAAGGCAAAGGTTGTTAGCGGGATAGTGGATTTCTGCATTGATAACGATATCTTGCTGCTTCGACTTTTCTTCTTCGTTGAAACCGATGAAGGTTCTTAGTCTCAGGTTTGTAATGGTGATAATGGCGTTGTGGTTCATAACAGTGTCCATTCCTTAGAAAGTGAAGTCAGTTACGTGCTTGTTTTAAGAAAAGATCATTAAAGCTCAGTCGATTAAGAGTTCAGTCGGTCCCTTTGTAGCCGAGCAAGCGCTAAGTGAGGCTAAGCTCGAAAGGGATAGGATCGGTTTTCTGGCTCAGCTGATCGAAGTTTTCCCATAGCTGCTGATAGGGAATGTCTAAAGTGGGGTGGCGTTCTTGCGCGGCGATATCAACTAACGGCCTGAGTACAAATGCGTATTCGGTGATTTCGCCTCTAGGTAGCTCTACACCATCGATAACACCCACTTGATTGCCATAAAGAAGGATGTCGATATCCATAGTGCGTGAAGCGTAGGCTTTGGTCTGGCGCTTGCGATCGTTCTCTGATTCGATTTGATGCAGAATCTTAACTAGCTCTGCGACAGGCAGATCACATTCGAAACCAACGACTAGGTTGAGGAAGTTATCTCCTTCAAACCCAACAGGCTCGCAATCGTAGAAGTTAGAAATGTGCAGGGGAGCAAAGTGGTCATTCAGTGCTTTGAGAGATTGTGAGACGTGGTGTTCGCGGTTAATGTTGCTTCCGATGCTGACATAGACGTTGGCCATAGTATTTCCTTTTTGTTTAAGGAACCTATACGTCCAACTCGCGATGAAGATCAGCTATGCGTCCTCTTAAAAGTAAGAAGACAAAATAAAATACGTTTCTGCCGTAAATCTTGTCTGCCTTTGAGGCCGCATAAGGGCACTTTGGAGCTAGAAAGTACCATGAGTAAAAATTCAGCTGATGAGGGCTGAGGGCAAAAACGTGTTTAAAGATGATCGGGTGAATGCCCGAAATATCTCAGGATTACCATCTTGGGTAATTCAATTTCTACAACGTTCTGTCTTTGATGGTGATAGAATCCCCGCATCAGAATTATCGAGAATCTAGGTATTTATAAACAATGTTTATCCATCACGTTAACGGCATAGACTGGCTGGTGATTACAGCTTTTGAAGAACTAAAACCGATGTTTATCGAAGATGCTGGTCCAATTCCATCGTACTTCTCGACTACCAGTGAATTGAGCCTGATTGATCAAGCTAAGCTTAGCTATGGATTTTTGCCGACTCTCCGCGGTGTGATTACCGATACCGGCACCTATCAAAGCAAAGATCTTGAAGAAGATTTGAACCCACAGCTAGCGTGTCTAGTTGAAGGGCGTGGCCGAGTGTTTATCTATCACGGCGACTACGTGGCATTCGTGGATGACGAGCAAACCTTCATTACTCGAATGGACTAAACATCACTCAGTATTTTTAGAGCGGTGGATTGATTAATTGGCTAATAGGTTAATTAGTTATGGATAAACTGCTTTGTAGATAAAGCTAAGGCCTCGCGTGTGCGAGGCCTTTTTGTAATCACTGTTTGTGAGGATATATCGTACACAAGTCGCTAGCTCTTTACTTACCATCAATGGCTTGGTTGAGTAATACTAGTTGCATCGGGTTGTTTTCTATCTCCAATCTAGTCTTAATCCGTCAGCCCTCTTATATTTTGGAGCATCATAGAATTTGGTCGTCAGCCACGTTGGTAGATCAAGTAAGTCCACTTCGGTCTGAACCTAATTAATGATTCTGCCAAATTAGCATCCAACGGATTAATACCGGTGATGCAAACATCCAATCAGATGACCAAATTTACTGATTTGTCTCCGTATATTTATTGTCAATAGCCGTTGGTATAGGAAGCTTATAACTGCCATCGATTACATCTGCTTTAGCACGGTATACACGCATACCTAGATACCAGTTATTCGTTGGGGTATCTAGACGATTGGTTACATCCCCGCAAAGTTCCTTTGAACCGAAATAGAGCGTAAACGTTCCATCTTCATTTTTTTGAATCGTACGATCGTTTAAGTTAGACGCACCGTGATGTAAATACTTATCTGAACCGTACATTGTAAATGAGTAGAATCCTAAGTCGTTAAACCCTGGTTCATTATAGGTAGCGCTATAACACATGTCATTTGATAAGCTGTAATCACGGTATAAATACATAGCATCTTGAGGTGGCAAAAGCCCTAATGCTACCGAGACTCCCATTTTTTGCTTTTCTGGGTCAAGAGTGCCGTGAGCACCTGATGTTTCGTTGAAGTTAGGTAACTGTGCTGCTTTAACTTGATATTCTGCTCTGATTGAGTCAACGCTATTCATATCCCAATGACGCGGCTCATATTCCTTAACCTCTGTACCTTCAGGAAAAGAAACTTTGATCTGATCTTGCAAGGTATTGACGTAATTAATGTCGGCTGGGTCAGAGGCATCAATCTGGGTGCGAATTACGATAGCTGCAAATTCTGTTTGTGATTCAATCTCATGATTTCCAGCACCATAGAAGACCTGATCGATATAATGATCACTTTGTAAGATCATTGCAGACTGATAACGATTGTCTTTCGATTCTGGCATTGAAATGACCGTTCCCTTAGGAACATAAAAAATGCCAAATGAGTAGACGGTATCAAGGTTCATCGTTACTGCTGGCTGCTGCTCCAGATCAATTAGGTTTCGATCATGTCTAAACTCGTTTGCGCCAGCGGTTTTAAAAATGTTTGCAAAAGAAATATCGACTTCGGCCTCGACATAGTTACTTGTTGTGACAGGGGTGATGGCTTGATCTTGCGCATGGACCACGATGCTACTTAGGGCTGTTGATGCCACTAGCAACGACAAAAGTGTTTTTTTACCGATCATATCCTTCTCCACGTATTCTTAAGATTTACAATTAATCCACTCTGTAAGAGCAGGTGATTTTTATAACTTTTGATTCGTAGGTGATATAGTAACTGGAATTTTAAGACTTAGAGGATAGGTCTACTTGAATGATATTCAACTTGCAAAGGAGTGGTTGTGCGTATTGATCTCGACTTGAACTTGTTAAAAACACTGATTGTACTGACAGAAAAGCAAAATCTTAACAAGGCTGGAGTTGTTTTAGGGTTGACAGAAAGTGCAGTTAGCAAACAATTGAATCGCTTGCGAGAACAACTCAATGATGACTTATTTGTTAGGATGTCAGGGAAATTTGAACCTACTGATTACACTGTATCGATTCTGCCAAAAATCAAAATGGCACTGACAGATATAGAAGAAACTGTCGTTCCCTCGATTTTTGAACCCTCCAAATATGTAGAACCTATACATATTGCATTACCCGATTTAGTGATGGAAAAGTTTGGAATTGGATTTTATGAGCGGCTATTAATGGCCTTTCCTAATGCGCCGATTACTATCCATTCATGGGGAGATGATACGGAGACAAAGATTATTGCTGGGGATGTAAATTTAGGGATACATTTATTCAACCCCGATAGGTCAATGAGTATCTATCAACAGAAATTATCTGATGACAAACTCGTGATAGCGGTAGCAAAGCAACACGGTCATTGCACTTGGGATGATGTAAAAGATTGGCCGTTTATTAAACAAAGAGCAATCGGATGGAATGAGCAAAAGTTCCAATTCATCTACCACCTACATAATAAAGGTATCGATCTAAATTATTCTCACGATATCGATACCGCTTCTTTTGCTCTCAAACTTATGCAACGTCAAAAGGTTGCAAACGTTCTGCCGCACTTGTTGTTAAGTGAAGATCTTATTCAAGTCGAAGGCTCGGAGTTTGTAAGTTACGACACGATTTGGGCTACTAACACTCGTCTTACAGACAGGAAGTCACCTCTTTATCAGTACTTGCATCGATTATTTTTTGAATTGATAAGTTAGTCTCTTCATTCCAATATCTCACTGTATGAAAGTGAATTATTTAGAGTCGATATCTTTTACATTAAGAAACTCTAGGGTACTTAGAGGGTGGTTAGCATGGCAAACTCGATTCTATAGAGGCAATATTGGGCTGGTGGTTAATTGCTTACGGATAAACTGCTTTGTAGATAAAGCTAAGGTCTCGCATGTGCGAGGCCTTTTTTGTTTGTATCGAGTCAGGAGAAAAGTCCCTTGAGGTGTTACTTTTCTAAATTGTGCTTAATGATTTGTTCGACCACACCATCCATCGTTCTGCAGCTAATCTCCGGCTTCAAATACAAGGGATGATATTCCATTCCAGTGCGGGCTATATAGGCTGCTTGTAAGCCAGCAGATAACGCACCATGAGTGTCCCAATCGTGAGTAACCACAAGACGAATGTTTTCAACAGGCTCTTTTAACGTTTCTGCTGCAAATTTATACACATCTGAGCTTGGTTTGAAACTGCCTGTTTCTTCAACGGAAATGACGGTGTCGAAATAATCTTCTAAGCCCGAGTTCTTGATTTGAGAAGTGATTAGGTCGAGGGATGAATTAGAAAAAGCGACGGTTTTAAAGCCGTTCTCTCGCAATTTAAGCAAAGACTCTTTGATATCAGTGTGCGGTGGTAGATTGGCAAAGGAAGTTAACAAGGCATCTTTGCTTTCCGCCGTTAAATCACACTTGTACCTTTGTGCAATGGCGTCGAGCGCTGCATTCGCTAATTCAGAAAAAGTAGACTTTACGTTTGTTGCGATGCAAACCGTTGAAGAGTGCAAAAGCTTTGAGAACCAAAGCGACAGTGCATCCTCACTGCCGAATGCCGCTTTAAATTTAGGTTGTAATGACTCCAAATTTAAAACCGTTTCGTTTATATCAAACAGTATCACTTCTTTTTTCATGCCAAGAACCCAGATTTAATTGAATTTCATACTTACATAATCCGCTCTGATGATACGGTTTTCAACCTCGATTTAAGTAACTTAAGCTTTGTTCCCTAACTAGAAAAGAGGGTTGGGATGAGTCATCGATGAACACGTCACTTAAATCTGGCGCTGTTTAATGAGTAACATGCAACGCCAAATCTAAGGTGACTTTCTTGGTCTAATTTGCGGCTTCTATGGTGCCTTTGAAAGTGCTGTTTAAAAAGTCATTGATCTCTTGTGAGTGGTAAATTGAGATGATCTTTTTATACGTTTCGTTATTTTTGTCTTCTTCTCGCGCCGCCACAACCATCACTGCTAAAGGTGCGTCTTTTTTCTCTAAGTAAATGCCTTGTTTCTTAGGGTCGAGTCCAGCCGACATTACGTAGTTCATGGTGATTGCTGCTGCATCTACATCGTCAAGAGAGCGGGGTAGCTGAGCGGCATCCACTTCAACAAATCGAATGTTCTTCGGGTTGTTAACAATATCGTTTAAAGATGCGTTGAAACCAGCGTTGTCTTTTAATGAAATCAGCCCTGCATCTTCAAGTAGCAATAGTCCGCGCCCGCCATTCGTTGGGTCGTTTGGAATCGCGATTCGTGCGTTATCGGGGATAGAGTCAAGCGAAGTGTACTTGTTCGAGTAAACGCCCATTCGCATCAAAATTGAACGTCCGATAGAAACTAACTTGCTATCGTGATTATCATTAAAGTTATCGAGAAATGGCTGATGTTGGTAACTGTTCAGTTGGATACTTCCATCGTCGAGTGCTGCGTTAGGGGTGATGTAGTCTGAGAATTCGACGAGTTCAATGTTTATCCCTTGCTTTGCTGCTTCTTTGGCAACAGCTTGTACAACTTGTGCATGTGGGCCAACTGTCGCCCCAATCTTGATAACAGTCTCGTCTTTTTTTCCACATCCTGTCACGCCGAATACGAATGCCAATGCCAACAGGGATGCTGTGATTTTTTTGTAGCGGTTCATGATAACTCCATTTAATTAACCAAAAGACGTTTAGGTGTCTAGAAGTCTATATTATCTATTTATAAAGTTGGGTCAATAGGTTTGTTAGAAGCAAAGTTAGATAGAGAAAACAAAGGCCTCGCACGTATGAGGCCTTTTTGTTTTGTTGAGTAAGTTATAGGGTAGTCACTTGGAACTTAAAGAAAACGGGTTCGGCCATCTCGCCTATTAAGAAAGCTTTTGATTAAAGAACTCAAGCGTACGTGTCCATGCTAATTCTGCTTCTTCTTCGGCATATCGACCTGTTGAATCGTTATGGAAGCCATGATTCACGCCGTCATAGATGTAAGCGGTGTAGTCTGCCCCAATCTCTTTGAGTTCAGCTTCATAGTCTGGCCAAGTTGCATTCACACGTTTATCGATTCCAGCGAATTGGATCAGTAATGGCCCTTTAACGTTCTTTCTTAAATCAGGAGCGGCAGGAGTGCCGTAAAATGGAACGCCCGCATCCAGCTGATCTGGCATTACCGCCGCCAACATATTCACGATATAGCCACCGAAGCAAAATCCTACAGCGCCTAGTTTTCCGTTACTTTTTTCATGAGATTTCAAGAAGTTTGCAGCGGCGATAAAGTCTTCTTCGATTTTCTCTCTGGATAGAGATTTCTGCATTGCTCGACCTTCATCATCATTACCTGGATACCCGCCAAGCGAATAGAGTGCATCAGGTGCAAACGCAATAAACCCAGCTGCCGCGAGTCGTCTTGCCACATCCTTTACGTAGGGATTTAAGCCTCTATTTTCATGAATGACCAATACAACAGGCGCATTACCCTCTAGTTTTTTTGGTACCACCAAGTAGCCATAGCCTTCTCCGTGTCCTTTAGGCGAAGGAAATTTCTCGTAGGTTGCTTTGATTGAAGGATCGTTGAAAGAGACTTGCTCTGCCTTCGCATAATTAGGAATCAATGCAGAAGTTAATGTTGTCATGGTTAAGCCAAGTACAGCTAACCCAGATAAACGAGCCATAAACTCTCTGCGATCAATCAGGCCGTGTGCATATTCGTCGTACCAATCAAATGCTTCTTGGGGGATGGATCGAGTTGGATCTGATTGAGGTTCGGTACTTTTATTCATAACTTTTCCTTGTTGTGAGTTGTTTGACCAATCAACTATAGTGGAAATGTTAAGATATTTGAACGATCGCTCAATATCTTTTTGGCTATTTGTTATATCAAAGTACAAAAATTAGATGACAGTCAGATAAAACGATCACTTCGGAATCGATTCCCATGTCTTAGTTTTGTTTTTTTATTGGGGGGAGGGTCTAGCTCTAAATTGGCATTTAAGAGTTAGGCATATTTACGGCCAATACGGCAGTATGTTTCAATACAAAGCGCTTGATTTTACTCTGGTATAATCTTTCCCCATAAGGGAAGCCATAGCGTTATTAGAACCGTTTTTATGAGAGATAAAGATTAGATGTTGAAACTTTTGCGTCAGATAAAAAAATGGAAACTTGCAGCGTTTAGTTTGCTCATGCTTATTACCGCATTTTTTTATCTACAACCAGTTTGGCAACCGTATGTCCCGTGTCGACGAGGCAAACTTTTTGATCGGGCAACTGAATACAGTCTTGGATGCCGCTGAGCAATATTCTCGTGACAATGCTTCTTTGCCTCCAACTACTTCCGATACCGACACCAAATACGGCTACTTGAATATCAATCACTTAATTGAAAATCCGGGCTTATCAACATGGAAAGGACCGTACCTATCTTTTGACGATACCTGGATAGGTGGCGATCAGTACATTGACCATCCAGACTACATAGCAACGCAACTACTGCTTAAGGAAAAGGGCAGCCAATGGGGGCGAGGAAGCACCGAGACAGGTTGTGAATCGTCGTCATCCACTTGCTCTCTAGCAGCTTGTATCTGGTTGGTACCAACAAAAGTGGCACAAGAAATTAATCAGATGGTTGATGGCAATACGAGCCTCGAAAGTTCTAATACAACCGGAAAAGTACGTTACGACAAAGCTTTTGGTGGCGCACTTATCTGTTTGATTGGAGATGACTATCCAATGCCTTCTGAACCGTTAAACTAAGTCGTTTCTAATTATCTCACTGGCAGCTTAGTCTTTGTTTTTACCTGACCAAATGCGAAGCTGGATTCAATAGAAGCAATATTGGGCAGGCGGGTTAACTGTTTGCGGATGAACTGCTCATAGCTTTTGAGTGACTCGCTCACCACATGTAATAGGTAATCGTGATTGCCTGTCATTAAAAAGCACTCTAATACTTCTTCAATCGCTTCAATGTGCTGCTCAAAGTCTCGCATGTTCTCTTCTGTCGGCTTTTCAAGCTTCACCAACACAAACACATTCACAGGCAAGCCACACGCTTCTTGATCAACGCTGGCGTGATAGCCGCGAATAATCCCTTGTTTCTCCAGTGCTCGAACTCGGCGTAAGCAGGGAGAGGGTGATAGCGCTACGCGATCGGCCAATTCTTGATTGGTGAGCCGAGCGTTGCTTTGCAGTTCAGCCAGTATTTTCTTATCGATCTCATCCATTAGCATATCCCATCAATATTGGGTCTAGTTTGGCAATATTATTGCTCAAAGTGTATGTCTTACTTCGCAAATGGCAATTTTTAACATCTGCACAAAACTAAAATTAAAGGAGGAACAACAAGCATGGAATGACTTAGGAATTATGAATACGTCAACTCAACTTAGCCCGCTGCGTAAAACCACTAAACATGAACAAGCGGAAGCCCTTGCCATTGAGCAAGCAAAGCATTTTGGTATCGACCCAAATAGTGATTACGGCGTCACGCTGATTGAACTGGCGACGACCCTGTACAAAGCCAATACCAAGACACACGATCTTTGGGCAATAACGGTTGATGGACTTTCAGAACTCGATAAGAGTGACCGAATCGCTTGGTTTAACGCTAAACGCTTTTTGTCATTCCAGATCGCAAAGATCCTCGATAACCTGCAAAACCCGATGCGTGCCACTTACCAATCCATTGCCACCAACAATGGTAATTTTGCCTCTAAAGGTGCGTATCCGATTTTCGATAATGTGGCGGCTATTTTCTCGGCAAGCCCTGTGATTACGCGCACGGCGACTTATCTGTTTGCCTGTACTGAATGGATTGAGGATGCGTTCAACGGTAAAGAGCCACTGCACGATATTTACTCTAGGCTGCTTAACCCAACATCGATCTCACTGGCTAATCACATGGTTGATATTGAGGCCGGTTCGAGAGCCAACGAGTACCTCGCGTGGAACTTTAACTCGGGGATGGCGGCTATTGATGGGTTGTTGAGCCATTTACTTGGGCATGAAGACATTGTGTTGGCCTCACGCAACATCTACGGCGGTTCGTACCAACTGTTGGAAGATTGGTTTGGCAAGCCTTCTAACTTGCATGTCGCGGTAGAGTGGGTGGATGGTTACTCCGGAGATGAGTTTGCGACTCGCCTTGATGAGGTTGCTGACAAATATGCGGATCGCCTCGCTGCTGGTAAAAAAATCTATGTTTACCTTGAATCACCGTGTAACCCGCATGGCTACGTGTTAGATGTCGCCAGTATCAGTAAAGCTGGTCACTCTCGTGGTTGGGATGTGATTGTCGACTCAACAGTGGGTACGCCATTGCTTCATCCTGTACTCAAACGTGATGATGTGATGGAAAGGCCAGATTATGTGATTCACTCTTACACCAAAGAGCTTGCAGGTTCAGGTACCACAACGGCTGGGGTCGTCATTGGACGCAATGAGACCATGTTTGTCCCTAAAGGGGAGGAGGTAGCTTTCACCAAACCCAATGGCGATGAGGCAACCATTCCATGGAACGAAACCCTGTTTTGGAATGTGTACTACATTAAGGGTGCATTCTTAGACGCAGACAAAGCGTTTGAAGTGCTCAATGGCATGAAGACCTATGAGATGCGTGTGGTGCAAAAGACCATCAACACACTGACTCTGGCGAAGATCTTTGATGCTCACCCAGACATCAACGTTTCGTGCTCGGCTTTGCCTGACAGCGATAACTATGAACACTGCCAGAACAACATGTACTTGGGGCTACCAGCCGCGCTGTTTACTATCGATATGGAAGGCAACGGTAATCGTGTGCCAATCAATCGAGATGGGTTTAAACAGTTCTTCGATATGCTTGAGCCCGCAATTGGCATGCAAGTGAGCCTAGGGCAAACCAATACGGTCGCGCTGTGCCCAGCACTAACCACGCACTCTGAGCTCAGCGACGAGGCTCTCAATGAAGCGGGTATTAAACCGACCACAATGCGTATTTCGATTGGGTTGGAAGATCCTCGGATGTTCATTGCTCATATTATCGAGGCAGCCAAGTTATCGATTGATCGTAAACACTCAGACTTCTCATCGAGCTTCCCGAGTAACGACCGTATCGACGAAATCTATATGCAAACCTATATGGATGTGCACCAGAGGTTTGTGAAGAGCTTGCCGAAGTTTAGTCAACTTACTCAGTAACTCTGGTTAGTAAGCCATGTCAGTGAAGTAGGGAGCTGTAATCGTTAGAGAATAGCTGCATCGCTAGATAGAAAAACTAACGTCTCGCGTTTGCGAAGCCTTTTGAGTGTCAGATAATGACTATAGAGCAATCCCGAATAGACGCTTTTCGATTAGCTTTCTTTCTCAAAAAACACGCGAACAAAACCAAAATCAGGATCCGACTCCTTACGAGAAATCGTCCATCTATTTTTAAGGTAAAAGTTCATTGCTTGAGTATTGCTCTCGAAGGTTTCAAGTGTTGGTTTGAGGTGGTTACTGAGGATTTCCGCCTCAGCAAACGACAGTAACATTGCACCAATACCTTTACGCTGCTGTGTTGGAGATACCATCATAATGTGTATTAGGTCATCAATAACGACGACGTAACCAATGGCAGATTCGCTGTCATCGAAGGCTACAAAGGTATTGCCAATATGTTTGTCAATTTCATCGTCACTAGCACCACTTGATAAGTAGCCATTGACCATTTCCTCACCCATAAAACTTGTGTAGCACGCGCTAATTGCATGCTTGGATAGCTCTTTCAGAGAGTGAGCATCACTCAAATCTGCTTGTCTAATTCTCATTTTTATAACTCGTTAGTCACCATAAGGCTAATCTACACTTTGTGGTTCTGGAAAAATTGAACAAATGCGACAAGATCAATTACTGAAGTCACCAAACAGGTCTATAGAAAGGTGCTTCTCGATTAAGTAACGTTTGGGTGTTACGCCAATCGCTTTTTTTAATTGTCGTATGAGGTGGGGCTGGTCACTGAAACCGAAGCGGTAGGCGAGGTCGCTCCAATCTATTTTCTCGTCTTGCTCTTGGTAGATAGCCCATATAAGACGATCCATTCTCACCATTTGCTCATATTGTTTGAGCGACAAACCAGTGACTAGTACAAATTGTCGTTCCAATGTGCGTCTAGACATTGGCAACAAATCGAGGCTTTTGCCTTCGTTGATGTGCAAGCGAGCCTCATGAACACTTTTCCATATTCGTTGATCATCAATGGGTGGAAGAGAGAGTAACTGTGACTCTATGATGTGGGCTGCTGTGTCCGGACAAGTGATATCCATTTCATCTTGCCATTGAAAACATGAAGGGAGAGGTTGAATGAGCTTCTGATTAGCGCTCTCCGCTCGCATCAAACCTAAGCCAAAAGCACCATCAGGAAAGAACTTCACACCTAATAGCTGGCGTGGATGCAAGTCATCAACATAAAGTTCTTCAGTGTATGCAGAGAGCCAGTGTCCACCTTGAACCTCTAATTCGAATCCGCTTTTTCGGTAAACATGTTTGTCTGCAGAAGGGGACAGAATGGCATTAGCTGAGGGATTAGGAAGCAGCAAAGCAGACTGTTGGCTTGGCTCAGTGACTTGCAACGCCCAGATATACTCAACATATGGCGCGAGAAGGTCTGATGTGGGCTTGATTTTCCATGTATTCATTCGTTGATTATTTCGGCTGGTGGCCTGTCTTTTTCGCAAGCTCTTGCATCGCTTCGGCAAAGGTTGTTGTTCCGCCTTTCGCTTTAACTTGAACGACTTTATAGCCGAGTTTTTCCAGTGCTTGGCGCTCTGCTAAAACCGCTTTATCGTCTGGCAGACTACCCTGTACAGGCTGATGAATGTAACACCCTTCTAGTTGACCATCTTCGACCAGTTGGTGGTGTTTCAGTGCATTGATATCAAAATTCATAGTCAGTCTTTTCGTTTAAATGGAGAGTCTCTGTGGCAAAGGCCGCGAGTCTTTATATTTGATTGTTTGTACCATACGGCATTTTAACCACAAGAAGCTAGTGTGAATACAGTAATTAGATACCAAGAAGTCAATCTCATTCTTTTGCTTAACCGAACGTGATCGCGTGTCATCAAATGGCAATTAACGCTTTCTACTGGCGGGTAATATGGCGTCAGATTTCAGAGCACCACTACTAACTAAGAGAGTATTTTATGTTCAAGAAAACACTGATTGCCGCTTCTTTAGCTATGACAGCTACTTACTCAATCGCTGCCCCAGCGCCCGTTAAAGAAACGGCACCAGTCGCTGCAGAAGCGCCTCAAGTTGTTGTCTTTAAGAACGTTAATGTTTTCAACGGAACTGAAAATAAACTGTACAAGAACCACTCGGTTGTCGTCACAGATAATAAGATCACCGCTATTACTAAAGGCGAGGCAGACATTCCAGCTGACGCTCAAGTGATTGATGGTGAAGGTCGTACACTGATGCCAGCCTTAATTGATGCGCACATGCACTTAACCATTCCAAAAGGTTTGCTAGGTACTGATGATATGCGCTGGACAGAGATAGCTATCCACGGCCAAGAGTTCGCAGAAATGTATCTAGATATGGGCTTCGGTACGATTCGTGATGTAGGTGGTGCTGATGGTTCATGGACTGATATGGAACGTGATGGCCGCTTAAAAGAAGTACCGCGTATTTACGCATCGGGCGCCCCAATTGCACCTATCGGTTCGCATGCCGATGTTGGTTTACAGTCTCGTCGTCTTACTGATTCACCACAGAACCTGGAAATCCTCAATATAATGAGTAACGCGAATGGTGTTGAAGAGATTAAAGAGCAAGCTCGATACAACTATCGTCAGGGGGCACAGTTCACTAAGGTGTTCCAATCGGGTGGTGTGTCTTCGAAGTTTGACCCATGGCAGTACAACTCTTATCTAGACGATGAGATGAAAGCCGCGGTCGCGATTGCAGAATCTTATGGTTCTTACGTTGCAACGCACGTGTATTCTGAGCAAGCGATGCATCAAGCGCTCGACCTAGGTGTGAAAACTTTAGAGCATGGCTTTATGTTCAAAGCGGAAATGGTGGATAAGTTCAATAAAGAGGGAGCGTTCATTGCCACGAACCTCACCGCATTTTCGCCGGATCTCGCGACCATTCCAGTGGTACAAGATCCTCTGATTCAGAAGAAGCTAGCTTCGGCACAAGCGGCGTTTGGTAGCTACCAGAAGGAGATGAAAGCCGCGGAAGACGCTGGGTTTGATCGCCGTGCCTTCAACGTAGACTGTGTAGGCGTTGCAGATACGTGTGCTAAGCAGATTGCTCACGAGATTTGGTTGAACGCAGATATGTTCGGTAACTTCTCTGCGCTGCGTGCAATGACATCGACGTCGGGTCGTATCTCTGCCGAGCTAATGCAACCATGGATTGATCCATACTCGGATGCAAAATTGGGTGTGATTGAAGTGGGCGCATACGCGGACATCCTACTTATCGACGGTAATCCACTGGAAGACATTACACTGGTTGGTGGTCGTGATACTTGGTTTGGTGAAGCGAACAATGCCAAGAAAGATGGTTCTCACCTAACGGAAATGGATCTCATCATGAAAGACGGTAAGATCTTCAAGAACACGCTTTAAGATTGAACACCAAAAAGTCCGACGAATCCGCCGGACTTTTTTGTTTTTGTGGATCGCTACCCTGAAAGTTGGGGGTAAGTCCCTTGGGTTAACAGCCTTGAGTGGAATAGTAGTATTGGGGTTCGATCGAAGCGTCAGTCAAAGAGTAATGGAATATGCAATAAGTAGGGATCTCTCCAGGTATATTTGCGGTGCCTCTGGGAGTGAAGTAGAGAATTTTTTGCCTTCGTTAGTAGGCTTCCGGTCATAGACGCCCCATTCCTCTTGAGGTATATCAGAGTAATTGTTTAATTGCTCCGAAGAAAAATCAATCACTTTAACAATGTCTTCGTAGGTAGGTTTGATATAGCCCCATTGAGTTTTGACCTCTGTGCCATTAAAGGTCACACTACCTGCGGATAATTTTTCTTGCCCTTCAATAACCGCTTGAGAATAAACCAGTTGGTTGGCTTCTTTTACACTTCCGCCTAATCCATGTAACGACGCTATTTTAGCTTCGGAACTGAGATTTAAGAACCTCGGCGCAGCGATGGCTGCAAGCACGCCCAAAACAACGATAACCACAACCAGTTCAATAACTGTAAACCCGTTACGACTCTTCAACACTGCTTCGATCCTGCCCAAATTTACGAACCAAGAGATCATACCGTGTGTCGCATATCCCTTTGAGAATATAAACAACTTATGAATGGATCCTGATTCGGAATATTCAGAGATGGGACTTTTAAGTCAATAACGCGGAAATCTATGGCTTTAAGTTACGCCTAACTAAGTCGTGCATTTGCTTTATAGTCATTAGTGCTAACCAGATGATCTCTTCCACTGATTGCTGACCGGCTTTTGAAGTTGGGTGGTCGGCATCGGTTTTATTGGTTAGTGCAGGTAGTTCATGGACGCGATTATCACGAATGGTATTGATCAACGCGTCCATCGCATCATGAATTAAGCGTTCGACTTGTTGAGTCCCTTGGTATTGCGTGCCTGTTCTGATAAGTGGAATCAGCAAGCAGAGGTAATGGCTCAATAATCGATAGTGGCTCAACATATCTTCGTAATAGTGAGGGTCAGCGCGAGTGTGTCTTGGTTCTTGCTGCATCTCATTGTAAATCAGCTCAAGGTCGCTTTCTGCTGTGAGCATTGCAGCACGTTGCTTGGTTAAGTCCATGTGGTCGCGTTGTTCGGGGGCGACTTGCAGTTGTTCATAGCAATACACAAACAAGCTTTTTGAACTATTCAATGCTGTTAATGCTTGATTATGGATCTCTTTTCCTCGCCATTGCGGCCACAACAAACCATAACCGAGCAACACAATAGCGCCACCGACGATGTTGTCGATCAAACGTGGCGCTGCGAAATCGAGCCCTTGGTGCGCCATGGCTTGATAAATCAAAATCAATAGCGCGGTGATACAACCAATGGCGAGCGAGTAATTTCGCATGATGTTAAGCATCGCGACGGGCAAGAGCATGACAATTAACGTATACATCGCGGTTGTTGGTACGCCTAATTGAATCAAAGAAGTTGCGAACAACACGCCAAGCGCCGTACCCAAACAGCGTTGCCAAGTTTTACTGCGTGTCGCCAAGAAGCTTGGCTGAATCACCATGAGCATTGAAATCAACACCCAGTCCGGTCGAATCAAATCAAAGTATTCGGCAATCCCTGCGCCAAGCGCGAACATCAAACCAACACGGGTAACATGACGCCAAATTGGATTGCCTCGGCCTGGCAGACGGAATGACAATTCGAATGGTTGCACTTCAAAAGAGCGTTCATAAGCGGGTTCATTAAGCTCAATGCGACGAGAAATGTGCTTCACAGCGTAGGCCCAATAACGAAAACGAGGTTGGTCTTCAAGCTTCACCGCTTCAATCAAGTCATTGGCTTCTTGCTCTAATGAGCTTAAGTGCTTCATCTCTTCGCTAGTGTTGTGCAACAGCTGTTTGGCTTTGTGTCTTAATCGTTGCTGGCAATGTTGGCTCCAAACCAATAACAAATCTCGCTTTTGTTTACTGGATTGAAATTGGCTTAATAGGTCTGGATTCGTGGTGTGACTGCTGAGTATTACTTCAAAAGTATCAAGAGCAAGGAACAAGGCTTGTCGGAGCGAGTTTGCATCTTCGTGTTTAGAGCGAAAAGATTCGGATTGAAGCGCCTGTTGGAACAACTCGATGAGCTGGTATTTGATGCGTCTTTTGGGCGCTTCATTTTCGCCACCTAACAAGAAAGCTTGGCGATATTGGATGTAGTCTGCCAACGTCTCGTAAATTGCAGATAAACATACACGCAACGCATAGTGTTTCCATAGGGCAAACCAAAGCCAGCTAAACAGTGCAAAAGTAAGAGGGCCCAGTACCAGCATAGGGTACAAGCTTAGCGCTGTGTTGGAATTATGAAGTGATAGGGTAACGACAGCAATCAGGAGGCTAGACATGCCGAGTCGTGCCCAAAATGGACCGTTGACCGCCGCACTGGCAAGTAAGGCACCCAGTGCGCCATAGGTTAACCATATAGGCAGCCCACTGATCAGCAGAGCGTAACTGACGGCGAGAGTGACTCCCCAAGCGGTTGCGGTAATCGTAAAACGTGTCCATCGCCTTGGGCCTGCCGCATCAAGCCCACTAATCAAAGCGGCGGGCATGGTCATGAGTGCGGTCATGGCAATATTGATGTGATTCGACAGCAACCCTAAGCCGAAAAATAGCACAATGGCACTGGTGGCACGAAGCCCTAGGTTAATCGAAGGGGAGTACCAGATTTTACGCAGAATGGCAGGAGAAAACGTCATAGACCCTCTTTACTTGCTATGTCTCATTCAGTGTAACGCCAAACTTCTACATTGTGCTGGTTTCAATCACAGATTGATAAATTGAAGCGCTGTTGCAAGTTTAGCGATAAGTCAGAAAATAGGAGAAATCTGGTTGTGAATGGATAAACTAATTGAGTAAAACAATATCGCCACACCAATTTAGCTTTTATTAAACTGAGCTCTGTCCTACTTACAACTTCACCGTAATAGTAAATATAATGATAGAGAGGAATGTGTAATGTGTATTTTTAGTTACTAGATTTATGACAACATATTCAGATAAAGAAAGCCCAGTTGGCCAACTGGGCTTTCTCGTTTTCAAAAATCTTACTTCAAATGTTAGTCTTTAGTATTGTTTTATGATGATTTGACTCTTTACCAGCGGCTTTCAGCAACTGAAGCGAGATCGTATTCAGAGTCATTATCTATAAATTTTAATCTTCCAAAGTCTGCGCAAATGGTATCCAGCGCAATATTACTTTCTAACATAGTATGTTGAGGTATCGGAAGGATTTCATCAGCAGAAAATTTCGCTAAACTCATGCCATAACGTTCAAACGAATCACGTTCTTCATCACTTAGAGATGCTTTAGTTTTATGTTGGAAAACACGTCCGTAAAGCCAACATTTGATATTCCCAAGAGAAAATTCAATAAGCGGCTCTCCGAAACATTGTCCATCTTTTCTATCATTTGCTTTGAGCATAGAGTGGAGTGTTAAAATTAAAGCAACACTGTATGATTTCCCTGCAACCTCAATTTCTGGGCATCCTATTTCACAATTGTGGTCGGCACTAGACAACTGATAAAACTTAAGCGCTCTAATTTGAGCAGCATTTGAGACTTCTTGCCTAGAATATGGATGAGAATGGGCTGTACCGATATACTGGTATTGCTCTCCGAATACTTTTGCGATGTCTTTTTTGATTAGGAGTGACTTTTGATTAAATGAAACGGAGGATGGTTTTCGATTCGCCGAGGTCTCTACTGATAAGTGGTTGATTGTACATTTAAATGGATGATTCTTGTTGATGCTCCCCCAAAGGTGGGCGCCTGTTTCTATAGATATTTTCTTACTAGCTTGATGTTTCACTGCGTATGCTTCGAATCCAGCCATTATTAACTCAAACATCGCACTTTTACTGATTGAAATTGTTGCTGTCATTTCTTAAATTTGCCTTTAGTTTATTGTTTACTCATAAACGTTACAGGGAAAAAATATCAATTTATTTGTGGTTTTAGAGTGCTAGTCCATTTGTTTCGGTATCGTTCGTAAAGTGACTCCCATACTTCCTCACAAACCATATTTAATGGTACATACTCCTCAAAAATCAGCCCATTATCATCCGGATAAGCCAATTCTGTGTACAAATATTTTGGACCATCTGTAAGAAGTGCTGTCCAGCACGCAATACTCTCATCTTTAAACAATTCAATTGTTATTAGTTCTAGGTTGTTTTCTAGTAAGAACCGTAAGTCAGGCAAGTGGAAGAAAGGATGGTATTCATTTTTTGGGTCGAAAAGTAAACTAGAAAACAAGGATACGGCTCGGCCATCCCATATTTTGTATTTGTGATAATTTTCGGTATAACGTTTTTCAACATGATCAAGAAGGTAGAACTCGGAGAAGGCGAGCAGCTGGTTGTTCCTTGACAAAGGAACTTTTGGAACAGCTTCAATATCATCAAAGCTCAAGTGAGAGAATAAATAACGTAACACTAATTTTTCCGCAATTGATGCCGTTGATCCCCTCAAACTAAAGTCTTCGCAAAGAAGTTTCTGAGAAGAGTCTGCTATTTGGATTGCGAGGTTTTGGACCGTTTTTGTTGCGGTTGATTTGACTATCTCAACTAATTTTGATCTTAAATATACGCTTAGAGGTGTCTTTAAAATTTCGCAACGGTTTGATTGGTAATGTGGAAAGAAGATAGCTGAATTAGTTTGTGAGTTAAGTGATTGAAAAATTGACTGTTGATCTAAGTTTACATAGAGATGTTCGCAAAATACAGCGAGTTGTTCTTTAAAATCATTTAACAGCTCTAGACGGTCTTGTTCTAGAGCTTCAATTTCATCTTTTGAAGCATAATAATAATTATAAACTGACATCATGAAAGTCCTATGGAGTATTGATTTGAAAGTTTATACACCATTTAGATTCAAAAATCGGACGAATTTGACGCTAACTCAAGTCACCTAAACTGCAACGTTATGTAGTTAGTTTATGCTTTATATATCGTATTAAATTGGAATGATAATGTTTAACCGTTCACAAGCTAATCTTGATTTTTTGAACTCAGTTAAATGTTAAAAATACACAGCCTGATAATCGATTGAACTAGCCGACAAACGAATTCGACTCAATCCTACCTTTTCGCTGCGATTGTATTCATTGATAGAGTGGTCAAACCCATAGGCGGTTGAAGGTGCCATATATTGGGTTATTCCTTGTTGCGTGGCTGTTATCCCATCATGGCCGTGACCACAAATAACGTCACGCACACGATACTTGCGAAGTACCTTCATTACCTCGGCATCGTTTTCTAGACGGATGGCTTTCATCCACTCAGAACCGACGGGAATGATAGGGTGGTGGACAACAACGATGGGATCATCGGCTTTTCTTAGTTGCTCTTTTAGACGAGCCATCCCACGGTTATTAATACGCCCTGAACCTAATGGATGACGGCTATCAAGCGGCTTGTCGCTAGAGTCCAGAAATACGAATTCTCGTCCATTGATAATCGCTTTATCGGTGACGACAATCGTTGAGCCTTTTAGCTCAGTACGCATTAAGGCAGAGTCGTCATGGTTGCCCGCAATCGCGTAAATAGGCTTGGCGTTAATGTGTTGCCTAATGAACGCTTCTAATCGAACGTAGTCACCCCGTTTGGGATTACAACAAATATCACCGGTCAGGAAAATGTTCTCACAGGTTGGGTCGTTAGCGACGTGTTCCAAGGCTTTACGTAGGTTTTCATAGCTGGATTCATCTGAAAGGTGACAGTCACTGATTTGGTATACGGTAGTCATTGGTGTTATCCGGTTATCCCATTCACTTTTCATAGATGATAGAAAAATGCCTGCCAAATTGGCAGGCATTTATTGATGTTAGTTTGCTTAGGGTTCTTTAGGAGCGTTGGAAGCTTCGTGTTGCTCAATCATGAAGGCAATGGCTTCATCAGTTAAACAAGATTTGCTCACATATTGGCGCTGTTTACCAATATGAAGGATAAAGCCGAGGTCGGTCTGCTCGAGTTGGTCGATGTCAGTCCACGCGATAGTGTTGGTCGCTTTGTGGTTTTTGTAACTCACGCCGTTAACATCACCTTGAAAGACTATTTTGCTGCCAGCGCCTGAGCTGATTTTTTGTCTCCACAACCACCAGGTTCTTTTGCAGTACACACTGAACGCTTCAATCACACTCAAAACGATAAAGAACCAACCAACATAGCCGTTAGGTAATAGTTCAAACTCTAATAGAACCACACCAAAAATAAGAAACAATATTCCCTTTAAATAGGCTTTTGGAAACTGAGTCGGAAGGCTAGTTTGATCATAACACTCTGCAAAAAACGTCTTGTCGAGAGTGTATTCTGTGGTGAAACCGGGTTCTTTAGACATGTGTGACTACTTTAAGGTTCTCTATAAATGGGCTTTCTATGAATGGTATCCATGCTGCGCTATCGCAACTTGAGCATTGTATCGCTTCTCGATGCTTTTCTTTAGCGGTTTTGATCCTCTTTTGTAAATCAATAATACCGCAGTGTTTGTTGAAGTTAGAGCGATGCACAACAGGTTAGATGTATTCTAGTGTTTCGCCATCGGCCGGAATGGCAACTTTGCTTGCAAGGTCATGTTGCTCTAGTGATTTCAAGAGTGTGCCATGGTCAATCGCACAGTGGTTTAACGCTTCCATATGATTCGCAATCACCTTGTTTGGTGAAAGTCGAATAAACTCCATCACTTCATCTTGAGGCATCAACAAAGGTTGCCCAACATCCATTTGCGCTTGCCCTGCAGCCACCACGGTAATATCGGGTTTTAGCTCACTCAGTGCGCGTTTCACATGGTCAGTCAGTACGGTATCACCGCTGATGTAGATCGAAGGCTCATTAGGCAACTCTAAAAAGAAACCCACGCCATTGGCCATAACTTTATGAATCCAGCCGTGACCATGTTGTGCAGGGATAGCAGTCAGATTACCGCCCAAGAAGTCGATGGTCTGCCAATCATCAATACCAGATTCGACGTTTAAGCCGTATTTTTCTAGATAAGCTTTATCTTTACTTGGCGTTGTTACGGGAAGTTGTCGGCTTGAGAGGAAGTCTTCTCCTGCGCCATCAAGGTGGTCACCGTGCTGCAACGCTTTGATACCAAAAGTTTGGCTGTGCGTGATAAGCGTGTGAGTGACTTTATCAAGCAGCTCGTTCGCATTGTGTGGCATTTCAACGGTTGGGTTTTTCTGCATCTTGGCGCGAAACACTGAGAACGGTGGCAAAGAACCTTTCTTACCTAACATAGGATCAATCAAAATATAGTGATCGCCAGATTCGATAATAAACGTTGCGCTTCTTAGGTGATGAATCTTCATAGGGTGCCTCATTAGTTCTGAATGTGTTTCGCTTTGATGATGTAAATATACACCGCGACTCAAAGCTGCAATACTGTCTCTAAAGACATCATTCGCTCAAATATGGTCATTCTATGTCAACGCCTGAAAGAACCATCAATATCGCTTTGCTCGCCTTTGAAGGGATTAGCGCCTTTCATCTGTCTGTTCCTTGTATGGTGTTTCAAGATGTATTCATCCAACAGGCGCCGCCGTTTCGCTTGAAGATTTGTGCAGAAGATGCGCAAGAGATTCCTTCTGGATCAGGTTTTAATATTTCTGTGCAAGAGGATCTTTCAGCGATGGATAACGCTGACATCATCATCATACCCAGTTGGCCAAACTCTCTGCCTGAGCCCAGCAACCAACTTCTTGATTCTTTGAAGCGCCAAAATGAAAGGGGAGCATTGCTTGTTGGTTTATGCCTTGGTAGCTATGTTCTGGCTTGTGCAGGCATTCTTGATGGTAAGCGTGCAACAACGCATTGGGCGTTTGCCAATTCGTTCCAAGAGCGATTCTCTTCAGTCGAGCTAGATCCTAATCCACTGTTTATAGAGCATGAGCAAGTGATCACGTCTGCGGGTACAGCGGCTTCCTTGGATTGTTGCCTTCATATTGTTCGTCGTTATTGTGGCGGGGAAGTGGCCAACGACTTAGCTCGAATGATGGTGACAGCGCCTTTTCGTTCAGGAGGGCAGCAGCAATACATTCCTGTACCCGTTAGCGTAGACACGCCAAAAGAGACGAGCTTGAGCCGAGTAATCGAGAGTGTTCGAAAAGAGCCAACCAAACCCTATTCGTTAGACGAGATGTCTGAACGATGTGCGATGAGTAAACGCACATTTACCCGACAGTTCAAGTCAGCTTATGGCTGTACGTTTGGGCATTGGTTGCTGAATCAACGTTTGGTTCTAAGCCAGCGTTTATTAGAAACTACGCTAAGCCCAATTCCAGAGATTGCAGAACTTTCAGGGTTCGGGTCTGAAAGTGTTTTTAGGAAGCATTTTAGCGCTGCGTTTCATGTCTCACCAACTCAGTGGCGCACAACGTTCAGACGTTAAATGCTCTTATCTAATGTTCTAACTACGGTCGTGTTAGGTAAAGAAGGGCGCATAGAAAAAGGTGGTTCAGCGAATTATCACTCAACCACCTTTAGCTATATTTCTACGTTTAAGTCTAAGAGCGTTACATAGTAAACACAGGCGACATACCGCTGTCTTGTCCACTCATTAGCAACAAGCCCATTAAGACAAGTAAAACACCACCAAATAGCTGCAAATAATGGCCTGCGGCTTTTAGTGACGCACTGTTATTTTTGTTACCGGCTGCCAAATAGCGTTTTACTAAGTTCTTACCTGTTAGTGTCATGATTGCAATCGTCGAGGTCGTGAACGCGGTACCTACCGCCATGGCGAATGCACTCAGAACACCCATCCAATACAAGCCGACCATATTCGCGAACAACAGAACCATAATGGCACCTGTACACGGTCTTACGCCAATTGTAACGATGATTCCGGCGTATTCACGGAGCGTTGAAGCTTTGTTTATTGCGTCTGCATCGGCAACATGCTGGTGGCCGCATCCACAGTCGGCATGAGAATGATCTGCGTGAGAGTGCTCTGCAGGTTGTAATGCGCTAGATGGATTCAACATCATTGAACCTGGAGATACTGATGAGCGAAGCGCCATTGGTGATTGGACTGAAATCGACGAGCGAGCAGACATTGGCGAAGACGTATCAGCAGCTAATGTGGTGATGGTTTTCACTTTCAACTTTGGTTTACGCATTGTAGTGTAGATGTTCTTAAGAGCCTTCCAACAGATCAAGGCACCGACTACCGCGACTAACGCAAAGCTTAACGAAACAAACATATTAGCCTTGTCATCCACCACTCGCATTGATGCGCTAAAGCCCCACAGCAATACACTCACCAGTAAGATTGCAACCAGCGCTTGTAAAAACGCAGAGACAACCGTGAGCACGAGACTCGCTTTCGCCTTAGTTGGGTGAGTTGCTAAGTAAGTGGACACGATAACCTTACCGTGGCCTGGGCCTAAAGAGTGAAGCATGCCGTAGACGAAGCTGAATCCGATGAGGTAGCTGCCTGCACCCCAAGGGTTAGACTTGGCTTCATAGAGTAGGTCAGCAAGTTCTGAGTTAACTTCTCTTTGCCATTGGATACTAGAGATAACCAATGATGGCCACATAAACCACAATTGGTATGCGCCGACAGCAACCAGCAATAAAGCGCCAATACCAATGAGGTAATAATTTGTTTTGATTTGATTTTTCTGCATTTAACAAGAACCTGTATCAGAGACCTTTCTCATTGAGTGAGGTTTAATGAGTTTGAGTTAAGACGTTTTATGACTGAAACGACTCATTATGATTAAGAAGCTGGAACCGCAGCACAGTGAAGCTCAACCGATTGAGTAAACAGTTGGCCTAACGTGTTGTCTGGATCGGCATCGGCAGGTAAAGACATCGCATAGCTCATTTGTTCAGGTGTCGGGTTCGGTTCAATGATCTCCAACTGGCATTGTCTTGCGAGTGAAGACGATAAAGTCACATCGTTATTTGAGATCCACGACATATCGACGAAGTAACTCGGATCAAAAATCAGCACGCGAAGCGAGTCTCGGGTTACTTGTTTTGGTTTTGAAAGTGGCAGGTCAAAAGTCAGTACCATCTTGGCTTTGTCACGCTCAAATTTGGCATGTTTAGCCACTTGATATTTGATTGGCTCTTCACCGTCGTAAAAGTAGGTGAAGTAGTGCTCGTACATCATGTTTTCGATGACAGATGCTGCAAGGTTTTTGTATGTCTCGACTTCTTTCTCTGGCGAGACATCTTCCCCGTCTAACATGTACATAGATGTCATGGCGTCAAAGGACCACTCCATTGAGAATCCGGTAATCATGCCATCCTCGCCCTCAATGTGGGTTTTCATTTCAATCCAAGAATGCGGGTGAGCAGATAGGCTCGGAGCAAAAGAGAATAATGCCAACCAAAGAGGCAAGCGCTTAATAGAACGTAAGCCCGCTGAAAAACGGCTTACATAGCGCGAAGGTAGGTGATTGAATGCGTTGGTTAGAATAAATAGCTGTTTCATGAGAGCGAATGGTTATTTAGTTTAATGTTATATTATAACAATTCATACCATTGTTCACTTCAAAATGTAAGTTTGTTTACTTCTAAATTGTCTCAATCCATGACTGTCTGTCTAATTCTTTTATCGCTATTAATCCGTTGAATAACGCTCGCCTCAGCATTAATTAAGTCAATGCTTGAGTGGCGTGCAGCTTGGATTAGATCTTAAACGCGTCGATAGGATTACACACCAGATAGGCTTAGGAACTACCCCCCAGTATAGGTAAGGTGCTATATTACTTGTTAAATCTTTCTTCCAACCACATTGAGTAACAACGTTATGTCACACACAGCCAAAGATCAGAAAAAACTCAAGGCAAGAGTGAGCAAGATACAAGGTCAGGTTAATGGTCTTAAAAAGATGTTGGATGATGAAGAACAGCAATGTCAGGATGTATTACAACAGATTGCAGCCATTCGTGGTGCTGTGAATGGCTTGATGCGAGAAGTGATTAAAGGTCACCTGCTAGAGCATGTGGTACTAGAAGATGACAAAGTTCAGCGTGAAGAAGATATGGAAGTCGTGCTTAAGGTTTTAGACTCTTACATCAAGTAGCCGGTTTGGTTAATCTGCCTTCATTTGTGACTTTCTTTTCTGCAGTTCTTTCTTAAGAGTATTGATGGCGTAAGGCTTCATCGATTTCCAAGCCTTACATTCTTCTCGGGTTCTCCCACACCCCAAGCACCATCCTTTACTGTTCGAAAAGTCGCACATATCAATACATGGGCTTTTTTGTTTTTTCATTTAGAGCCTGTCCTATTTAAAGTCGGTCTTCATTAAAGCCTGTTTAGCACTTTGTCGACACTTGCTTCAAGAGCACGTAATCGGTTGAACTCTTCGAACAAACGCTGTTCAAGGTTTTTAAAGTTTAGCGGAAGCGTTCGCTGGCAAATGCCATAGCTGTTGTCTTGGGTTTTGTATCCCTTCCAACTTTCGATGCGACTTTTTTCCAACTCTTTAAACTGACGTATAAATTCAGCTTGAGCAGGGCAATCTTCTTCTGCGTGCATACAGATTGGGAAGGCTTTCTGTTTAATTTGAGGACCTTCAATGAATGTCTCAAAGTGAATGCCGCCTTGGCTTTGGTTAAACCAGTTATCTTTATAGAGTTGAAGATACTCACCACGATTATAGATTTCCCAACCATCTTCAAACCAATTTGCGTTTCGTAGCATTTTCTCTAGGTTGCGGAACACACCCTTAACGTCTTTCATTCGGAAACTTTTCTCTGCTAATAGGGTTGCTAGGGGATACGAGATACATCGTTAAAAAAACTATACTCCCCTCCAGTATAAAATACTACCCCCTAGCATATGTGGTTATTTAAAGTTCAGCGCTAAGAGAGGGATGTTAAGTTGCTTTGTATAAAGAAAAGCCCCGCAAGTGCGAGGCAATTCTATTTGGGCAAGTAGATTTTAAGCCGTTTGCTAAACGAATTTAGACAACTAAACAAAAGGATTTTTAGAAGAACTTCTTGATTGCTTTTTCAGCACATGCGACATCTAAATGGCCACCTGGCGCACCGCCCACACCAATCGCACCAATCATCGCATTGTTTAATTGAACAGGAACGCCACCCGCTAGGAACAACAGGTTGTCGTCCATATTCTGCAAGGGTTGCATGATCGGCTTATCGGCGATGAGCTTCATCAAGTTACCTGAAGGCTGCTTCATGCTTGCCACGGTGAACGCTTTTTTGCGTGAGCTATCAAGTGTATGGATGCCAGCACCATCAGAACGCAGCTGAGCAATCACGTTACCCGACAAATCAACAACGGTCGCAGAAACCTTGTAGCCATCAGCTTCACATTGATTGACTGCTTCATGAGCAAGTTTGAATGCGGCTTCTGATGAGATTTGAGTGAAAGATACTGTTTGCGTTTCTGCTGCCATTGTATTGTGAGAAAGGCTAAGAAAACCAAGGGTTGCTGCTAGTACTGTTAGTTTTGTCGATTTCATGTTTACTCCGTTAAAGCATCTGTTTTCAAAAATATCCGTTTTCAAGTTCCGAATACTATTTTTTGCTTGTTTAGAAAGGGTGTTTTTATTCAACAGGCTCATACTAACGAACACATGATTACGAGGAACTTTCTCGAACATTACAAAGTTGCAATGTTGGTTATATTCGAGAAAGGATATTGATAGAGTGTGTTTAGACCACGGCAAACAGATAAACGGACGTTAATGAAAATACTATTGATTGAGGATGACATTCATATCGCAAAATTTTTGGTGAACGGTTTTCAGCAAGAAGGGATAACGGTGACCCACTCAAAGGATGGTGTTGATGGAATACACGAGGCCGTGACTGAAGAATACGACGTGATCATTCTTGATATCATGTTGCCTAAGAAAGACGGATTTGAAGTGCTTGCCGAGCTGCGAGGGCAGGGCTACGCGACGCCCGTCATCATATTAAGTGCCAAGCACTCGGTGGAAGAGCGTGTGCAAGGGCTGCAGTCCGGGGCTGATGATTATTTGGTGAAGCCTTTTGCATTTCCTGAGTTACTCGCTCGTTGCCAAACCTTGGTGCGTCGAGGCAAGCAGCCGACATCTCAACCATTAGAACTGCATTATGGTCCCCTAAGCCTAGATCTTCTGAAGCACACGCTACAAAGAGAACAACAAACGATCACCATCAATCAACGTGAGTTTATGTTGATGAAGCTACTGCTGGAAAACCCAGAGTCAGTGATGTCGAAAACGGCGATTCTTGAGCATGTCTGGGGGCATCAGTTTGATCCGCAAACCAACGTTGTGGATGTGCTCGTGTGCCGACTTCGCAGTAAAGTCGATAAAGGTTTTTCTAAGCCACTGATTCACACACTTCGAGGTGTTGGCTATGTCCTCAAGTCGTAGTATTGAAAAGGCACTTGCCAAAACGCAGAGGCATTTGTTGGTTCGTTTTATGTCGACCTTACTGCTCTGCTTGATGCTGGTGGAGTTGATTGTCGGGGCTATCTTCTTTTTCGATCTCTATCAAACCGAGAAGAAGATCCTTACGTCGATGTCTACTGAGTATCAACGTATTCTGACTTATGATTCGAGCGAACGTTTGATCCGTGTGTTGGAAGCCAACCCTCATCGTTTACTTGAAAACAACATTGCTGCTTATCAGGTTGAGAAGGGCGTTTCATCAGAGGGAACATTCATTGCGGGAACTCAACACCTATCAGCAACAGAGCCTTTTTCCAGCTACCAAATTGATGATAATCGCTCGTGGCTAGAGAGCTTCATCTTTAATCCTTATATGTCGTTATCTATTGAAGGAGAGCAGTATGATTTCTGGTTGGTTTTGGATAACCGATCGAGAGACTATATTGCTTACAATCAATGGCTAATGACTTTGTATGCGCTGTTGGCACTTGTGGCGGTTACTGCGGTGTTTACTCGTAAGATCATTCACAGTGCGATGTCGCCACTGATTACCTTTGGCGATCTGCTCGATAAGTTGAAAAAAGGACAGTTAGAACTTCCCAGCACTAGCACTCAGAAAGAAACCGAACTTCAAACACAGCAAGGTCTTAACGTCATCAGTTCCAGTGTTCACACGGCGGTTGCGAAATTGCAGCACGTGACGACAACCTTGAATACGACAGTTGATGCGATTGCTCATGATATTCGAACCCCTTTATCTCGTATTACTTTGGCGTCTCAAACCGCACTACTGAACAACGCCGATGAGCAAGCAATGAAAGATGCATTGGCATACTGTTCTGAACACGCAATGCAGGCAAGTAATATGCTAACTGCTTTGATGAAGCTGAACGATGAACTGACTGGCAAGCGAATACGCCAGAAAGTATCGACTCAGTTATCAGATGTAATTGGTAATGTGGTGAGCTGGTATGAAGATGTGGCAGAAGATAAACAAATCGAGCTGGTGTTTGAAGGTGAGCGTGACCTTATTGTTCAGTCCGATCCCGATAAATTGACTCAGGTTTTGGTTAATCTTGTTGATAACGCGATTAAGTACACAGAGCCCGAAGGAAAAGTGACGGTCAAAGTTGAGCAAACTACAGAGGGCAAGGTCGCGATAAGCTTTCAAGATACCGGTGTTGGCATAGAGCCAAAATATCAGGATCTGATTTTTGAACGACTTTACCGAGTCGACAGCAGTCGAAGTAATGTTGAGGGGTATGGCCTTGGGTTATCTTTGGCGCTTGCTATGGTCGAGAACCTCGAAGGCACTTTGAACGTGAAATCTGAGCTGGGTGTGGGGAGCACTTTCACGCTTACGCTTTAGTGTTCGGTTTTACCTGTTATCGTTTATTGGCTACGAAGGACGGCGACCTTTGTAGGTAACGAGTAGGTTACCAAGCAACATCACCACGCCACCAATGATCAGAGCTAGCGTTAACGGTTCGTCATAAAGCAGAATCCCGACAACTGCGATAACGGGGAGCCTAAAGAAGTCGAGTATCATCACCAGAGTCACTTCAGCGTTCTTCATGGCTTTGGTCAAGCAATAATGAGCGGAGAGTGCAGACAGGGCGACGAGTAACAACCAAGCTGATTCAAGTACTGAAGGAGTTTTCCATACTTGCCAAGACAGAATCAAACCGATCGGCAGTTGGATTAAACACATGTAAAACAGGATGGTCAGTGGAGCCTCTGTTCTAGCTAATGATTTGGTCGACGTATGCGCGACCGCGTAACAAAATGCCGCGCACAACACGACAATAGCTCCGGCATTCATGACATCTTGAGTCGGTTGAACAATGATGACAACGCCGAGTAACCCTAATGCGATAGCCATCATTTTCTTCAGTGTCAGGCTTTCACCCAGAAAGAGACTTGCCAAGAGAGCTGTCCAAAGTGGGACGGTGAATTCAAGCGCGAACACTTCCGACAGGGGAAGTAATCCAATTCCAACAAACCAGCCAAACTGCCCTCCAAAGTGAAAGACATTACGCAGGCTATGTAAGCGGAGTCGCTGTGTTGAAAACAGTTCCTTTTGCATAGACATGAAGATCAGAAATGACACCACGCATAAACCAATGACGCTTCTTACTAACAACACTTGATAAGTACTGATATTACCGCTGAGCTCTCGTGCTCCGATGGCCATCAAGCTGAATGACATCAGTGTGCCTATCATCCAAAGAATCGTTGATGAGATAGTGATTTCCTTATCGTGCGTATCAGGTTTCCATACTGAGTGATTGTGCAGAGTTTAACCGCTGTATTCAATTGAAACCTATTGTTTAATCGGATTTTGCATACTTGCTATTAAGATCTCTACAAACAGTAAATCTAATTTTTCACACGATAGTTATTGGCATATGCTAATAACTGGGCGTATTCTGAACTCCTGACCATCAATAACAGGAAGTTACCATGTTATACGCAGTACCTTGCCGCGACCTTCATGTCGGCAACCATTTTGCTCGTTCTCCTCAGATAGCTATTGTCGATGAGCGACAACAAATCAAGCATCTTATCCCTTTAGTTGAGTCAGATAGCCCGTGCAATAAGAAGAAACAATGGATGTCTGTCGTTAAATCTTACGATGTGCAGGCTGTGGTGGTTCGACACATTGGGAAGAAGATGTTGGCGCACTTGTTCAACAACGATATTCGTGTCTTTGCGTCTAAAGGAAAGGCGGAAGTGGCGACTTTGGACTTCAGCAGTCTGCAAGAAGTGACAGATATTGATTATGGTCGAGAGTCACGAAATAGCGGATGCAGCAAGAAAACGTGTGGCGAGAAAGGGCACAAGAAAGAAACGTCGATTCTCACGCCCCAGTTGAACCGGTTCAGTGTTATTCGAGGTGTGCGAAAATGACATTCTTACTCACACTAGTGGCTTTTGTTGGAGTGGTTGCGTTAATGGCAATAGGCGTGATTTTTTCACGTAAGCCAATCAAAGGCAGTTGTGGAGGGCTCGCGCAGTTAGACATTGAGCGCGAATGCAATTGCAAGGATGTGTGCGAAGGGCAAAGCCGAAAGCTGTATCAGATTACTGAGCCATCACATTAGTGCTCTTTGATAGCCTTTCGACAAGCAAAGTTAAAGCTTCGGACTATGAGCCTTGAATCACTAATGCATGGCCGTTGACGATGCACTTAGCGACTTTGGTTCGAGCACGTTTAATGATGTTGCCGAACGTTTGGCGCGACACCTGCATTTGCTCGGCGGCTTCAAGTTGGCTTAGGCCTTCTTGGTCCGCTAAGCGTAAGGCTTCCAATTCTTCTAACAGCAGTTCTTCCTTATGAAGCTCGTCCATAGGAATACCATTGGGCTTGAAACAAGAGTAAGCCGCACGGGTACATAACTGGCGATGTTTTTTTGGTCGAGCCATATCAATCTCTAAGAATCTAAGGGTAAAAAGGAATAAGGGAAAGTATGAAGGTTTTCATGCCTCACAATCATCGCCGTTGCCAAGTGTGCAGCCAAGGTTTTTTCGCAGACAGCCCCATTTGTTTTGAAGCCGTTGGCGTGCATGAAGCTCTAGTTAAATATGAAGCTAAATCCAAGTATGAAACTTTAATTAAGTATGAAACTTTCGCCAAGATTGTACCAACAGATAAAGTCGAGGGCTACGATGGCATCATGCAGGGCGGTATTGTTACCACATTACACGACAGCGCGATGCTGCATTGTTTGTTCCAAAACAGTATCAATGCGATGACGGTGAGTTTAACGTCTCGTTTTCATCATCCAATCGCCATTGGTCAAGAGTTGGAAGTTCGCGCTCAATGGGTCAAAAGCAGACGCAATATTCACTTCTTAGAGAGCAAAATCACTCAGAACGGAACCTTGTGTTCGTCAGCACAAAGCCAGTTTATGTCTTAGGTTTTAGCCGTTAGGTGTCAGCCAACACGTAATAGGTCTCGGAGTTGGTGGAAGGTGTATGGGTGGAGTTCGGCAGGGTATTCAAATCGAACGTTATTTCAGGTTTTCATTACACAAACGTTGAAAGTCTCTGGGTGAGTAACCTGTGCATTTGTTAAAGGTCGTAGAGAAAGTCGCCAAGCTTTCATAGCCGACACTCATGCAAACATCGGTGACAGAATGGCCCAGCTTCAAGAGTTCTTTAGCTTTGGCAATGCGCATGTCTTTCAGGTAGTTCCTAGGTGTAACACCATACACCTGTTTAAATACACGAATGTAGTGGAACCGAGACATAAATGCGGCTTTGGCTAGGTCATCTAACTCTATTTTTTCTGGATAGAACTCTTCTATGAATCGCTTCGATTGTCGGATGAGCACGTAATGTTTGGCTGGAAGTGCTATCTCACTATCCAAACGGTCGAGCTCTTGTTCATAGAATGTTTTAGGGGGGGATGACATTGCTCGTTAACCTGTTTTTGGATGGACATTTATTTATATTAGTCTTGTTCAGTACGAAAGACGTAGAACAACCAACAGGTGACACTCTTGGAGGCACCTGTTAGTCGAATAAGTTAGAGCGTTATAGCAATTGCATCAACTGGATGTAATTACCACAGGTGTCGTCTAACACGGCAATTATTACGCTTCCGGCTTCTCTTGGCGTTATTGAGAACTCGACCCCTAGAGCAACCAATCTTTCGTATTCTGCCTTAACGTCATCTACAGCAAATGACGTCCAAGGAATACCAGCTTCTTTCAATGAATTTTGGTATTGCTTAGCGGGTTCGAAAGCCATTGGCTCAAGAAGCAGTTCAACGCCCGATTGTTCTTGAGGAGACACAACCGTTAACCATTTGTGTTCACCGAGCGGGACTTCTGTTTTCTTGATAAAGCCTAGAATATTGGTATAGAAATCCAGAGCTCTGTCTTGGTCTTCAACGGGAACACTTGTTACGACGATTTTCATTGCGAACTACCTTTAATTGTTGGGAACAGGAGCAGAATAACCAGAGGGACCAAACAATACTTATTCTATATTGCTTTCCTGAAAGTGTAGAGTCGAGTTGTCCTGTAGTTCGTACTTTGTTGAGCCCGTTCTTTGCAGAATAAATAGGGTTCTCTATAGTTAAAGTAACAACTATTAAAGCTAGGGCAGCATTGAATTTATCATAAACTCTTTTCATTCCTGAGGACGATAAGGCGTGTTCGTTAGGCGAGCCTTTGCACTCGATTCAATTCATCGCTGCCTTTTCTGGAGGGCTGCTGATGCAAAAATTCTTCAAATCGACACTTCGATACTGTGCTCTTTCAATCGTTTTACTTTTCCCATTTTTCAGCACTTTTGCTTCATCTGCTCAGCTTAAAGTTGGTGTTTACCCTTGTCCTCCTTTTGTTATTAGTTCAATGGATAATGAGTGGGATGGACTCAGTATTGAGCTGTGGGAAAAGATCGCCCAAAACATGGGCGTTGAGTTCACGGTAGAAAATCACCCTCTCGATGACTTACTCAGCTCGATAGAAACGGGGCAAATCGATATTGGTGTCTCTTGCATCTCAATCACGCCAGAACGTGAACTGTTCGCCGATTTCTCACACTCATTCTACGAAACCCACCTTGCTATCGCAGTGAAGAAGAAAGGCTACCTAGAGACGTTACATTCGATATTCTTGAACCCTGCGTTGTGGCTCATTATCGGAGTGATCGTCTTTGTCGCCGGAGCTATTGGCGCATTCTTCTATGCATTGGAACATGGAGAAAATGAAAAGCTCTACTCCATGAAAAGCCGCACGGGACGTTGGCTAGAGAGCTTTATTCTCGGTTTGCTTTTCATTACCCGAGGTCCCTTCAATTACTTTGAATTCAAGAGCTTAACAGGGCGAATTGCGACGGTGTTCATTGGTGTTTTCAGCATGCTTTTTATCGCCAGTATTACCGCTGTGTTGGCGAGTAAACTCACGCTTAGCCAAGGATCTTCTCAGATCAAAGGTGTTAATGATCTAGCGAATGTCAAAGTAGGTGCCAAGGTCGCGACTACGTCCTCTCTGTTATTGACTAGCTTCGGTATCAGACACGAGAACTATATTGATATGCCAAGGCTGTTGACTGCTTTAGAGGAAGGGGAGGTAGACGCCATTGTAGCCGATGATGTGGTGCTCAAATATATGATTGGTAATGGCAGAATGAGAGGGCAATTTGAAGACTTAGAGGTGTTACCATACCAGTTAGAGAAACAAAACTATGGTTTCATCATCACGGAAAATAACCCGTATGAAGAAGAGATAAACCGCGCACTGCTGCAAATTCGGGAATCTAGGAAGTGGCGTAAAATCTTAGTCGAATACTTCGCGGATAACTAACAGAGACAGCGACACAAAGCGTAAGGTATTAGCTATCAGTCTGCTCTGATTCCAACGCTGAAATTTTACGCTTTTTGAAATGTTTAACACCGGCCCAAACGACATAAGCGGCAACAAAAACGATCAACGCTGAGCGAAGTAGGATCGGCGCGTCATGCTCTAACTGCTTAACATGAGGGGCGATACTGGCGAACAATCGGCTGGTAAAAAGCAGCCCCATAACTAACATAATAACTTTATTCATGTGACCAGCCTTTCAATGAGTTGGGTTACACAGAACAAGTTATCGTCGAGTTAGGTTATTAAGACGACCAAGAGCGGTTCTGCTTGGAAATAAAAGCATGCGCTTCTCAAACGTCACCGTCAACGCGATATCGGCCTAAAGCCAGTAAGCTAAAATTTCGTTTTTGGAAGTGGATTGTTCTTCAATGGAAACGAGATTCAGAAATGCCGATGAAGCATCAGGCTCTTTACGATGAATTTGATTCTTCCATTTATTATTCTGATTTATGATCGCATGCAATCTTAGGGGGACAAATGTCCTCCTGTTTGTTTCTGTCAGCGCAATAAGATAGGTGCTACTAAAAACAAATAACAAAGGACATCCCTATGGATCTATTCGCCCTACTTGATATCAACAATACTCTAGTCAATATCCCAATAGGGGATGGCTATGCAATGAGCTGGATCGAAGCATTCGGCACTGTGTTTGGCCTGCTTTGCATTTGGTTTGCGAGCCAAGAGAAAACCATTAACTATCTGTTCGGATTACTGAATGTCACCTTATTTGCGGTTATCTTTTTCCAAATTCAGTTATACGGACTGTTACTTCTTCAACTCTTTTTCTTCTGCGCTAACATTTACGGCTGGTACGCATGGACACGTCCTAATGAGCAAGGTGAAACGCTAGAAGTTCGCTGGTTGAGCCAAAATAAGCTCGTAGCAACGGCTGCAGCGTGTGCGATTTCGATTGCTTTGCTAACTATGTACATCGACCCATTCTTCTTTGCGCTAGCAAACATCGCGGTTGATAGTCTGAACCTATTTGGTGCGGATTTAGCGGAGCCAGTGCTTGAACCGGATGCGTTCCCATTCTGGGATGCGACCATGACCATTCTATCGATTGTTGCTCAAGTTCTTATGACACGTAAGTATGTTGAAAACTGGATCCTTTGGATTGTGATTAACATTATCAGTGTTGGTATTTACGCGACGCAGGGCGTTTACGCAATGTCTGTCCAATACGCTATTTTGATGTTTATTGCGGCGAACGGTACTCGTGAGTGGGCTCGTACAGCTAAACGTAACAGTGATAAATCACTGACTCAAGCAACGGCTTCTTAGGAGTTAAAATGGCAAAGCAACCTCATATTGGCGTAGATGCAACGCAAATTGCTCCGTTAGTCATTGTTTGTGGTGAGCCAGATAGAGCGAATCGCATTGCGAATTTACTTGAGCATGCTGAACTGGTGTCTGAAAACCGTGAATATCGAATTTTCACTGGTACCTATCAAGGTAAAGCGATATCTGTTTGTAGTACGGGCATTGGCGCACCTTCGATGATTATTGCGGTTGAAGAGCTTAAGTTTTGTGGTGCGACTCATATCGTAAGAGTCGGCTCTGCGGGGGCGATGCAATCATACATTGGGCTTGGTGAATTGATTATTGCAGAGGGTGCAGTTCGTGATGAGGGTGGTTCTGCGGCTTACGTTAAACCGTCGTATCCGGCTTATGCAAGTTTCTCTCTGCTTAAAGAGCTAGACAAGTTCTTGCAGCAGCAATCGACACCTTACTATTTAGGAACGGTGCGTTCACACGATAGCTTTTATACGGATGACGAACAGGCGCTTTGTCAGTATTGGAACGGCAAAGGCATATTAGGTGCAGACATGGAAACATCGGCACTGTTTACTGTCGGTCGCTTGAGAGGGGTTAACGTAGCTTCCATCCTGAACAATGTTGTCTTGTACGAACAAGATGTAAAAGACGGTGTTGGACAGTATGTTGATGAAGCAAAAGTGATGATGGAAGGTGAACGACTTGCGTCACTAGCGGCATTAGAAGCCTTGATTGCTCAATAAAGCTTGAACAAACTACTGATAAAAGCGATGGGAGACCGTCGCTTTTTTTATTGTTCTCTCCATTGGTTTAAGCCGCTACAATCGCTATAACATCAACAGCAGTTAATGCAATGAGAGACAGTTAGTATGAAGATCGAACCATATTCAAGCGGACGTTTTAAAAACTACCTAGAACAGAAAAGCTCTGAATTCAAAGCTCTCATTTACCAACACCAAGTCAGTTCGCGCTATTTTGATAAGAATGATGAAATTCTGCGCCAAGGTGAACAGCTTCAATACCTCTATGTTGTGCCAGCAGGGAGAGTCTCCATGAGTATTTCTGCGGCTAACGGGCGACGTTTTCAATTGGGGGAGGTGAATTGCGACTATCATATCTTTGGCGAGATGGAGTTCTTCACTCAAACGCCTTGTCAATGGAATGTAGTGGCAGATGAACACATGCAGGTTGATGTTATTTGTATCCAGAAACTATCAGAAGCATTACATGATAAGCCGGAGATGATGTTCTTTTTCGCCTCAGCACTGGCCGAAGATTATCAAGACTCTATGGGTATTTACACCAATCGTCTTTTACATTCGATTACTTACAACATTGCCTACGATTTACTGGTGCAAAGCCAGACTAATACCGTGTTAGGCGGGTTCGATAAAGTGAACCAAGAAGCTGAACGCTTTGGCACATCGAGCAGGGTGTACCGCAGAGCCGTCAAAGACTTGCTGGACAAAGGTTTCATCAAGAAAGGGCAACAAGGGTTAGAGATTATCGACCAGCAAGCACTTGAAGCCTTTATTGATTCGTATGAGTAAATAAAAGGCCCCGCAATTACGAGGCCTGGGTTCTGTTCCATTAAATCAGCTAGCTTTTGCCAGTTGCATTGGTGACACATAAGAGCCGTTAGTGTGCTGACCAATGACGTTATGAAGATCTTGTTCATATAGATCTAACCAAGCGTAGCGCTCACGATATAGCTTTCGTTTCTGACGCTTAAGTGCTTCAAGATCTTTCCTTGTTGACTGGATAGGCAGAGCATAAAAACATTTGTTATGTTGCTGACCTTCGTGTTCTTCCCATAAGCTATTGTATTTAAGACTTATCTCTTTGCCTTTTTTCCCGTAGCGAGAAGCGTTGTATACATGTCCCGTTTCGTTGACTGCATAGATGTGATTAACGCCAAAACTGGTCGCCATTAATCGAAGGGTTTCGACCATGAAGGACTTGGGTCTTAAACCATAAAATGCCTTGGTGAATGCACGGCTGAAACCATTGTCATTTGCTCCGCCTTGAACACCACCAATGTAGATATCATTGTTAAAAACAGAGAATGATATGGTGTACATTTTGTTCAACATGGAATCAGTAAGGGAGAGAGTTAGCTCACCTTCTTTTCTCGAATTCCTTTCAAAGCTCAGGTTTAGCAAGTAGGTTTGCTCGCCGATTTCTAGCTCTAGAAGATTAAGCCTTTCGTTATATATTTTATGGCGAGCTTCTGTTGTGAACTTGTCTTCGAACCAATCATAGTGCATTGATAGTATGTCGATTTTTTCTTTTTTACTGAAGTCAGTACACAAGTAAGGGGTGACAAACTTAGATAGGAAATTTGGCTGCTTTTTGAATAAGAGCTTTCTCTCAACAGAGCTGAAATTCTCATTCATTTTTTTAGTATCTGAATAATAAAGCAGAGCACGAGCAGCGAACTTAATTATCGCTTTGTACTTTCCCTTATTCTTATGGACATTAGCGTCAATTCCCATGCGAACTACATTCATAATCACCTCAACAAAGAAGCACAACACAAACACATCAGTGCCGTGAACAGCTTCCTTTCTTCTCACAAATAACAAGGGAGATGATGATAATGAAAAGTGTCTTTGGGGTATGTATGGGTATGTATTGCAATGTAATTGAGTCAGTTACTTTGTGCTCAGAACTTATGCAATCCTCTATTAATAATCACATCGGATTGATAGGAATAATGGGGGAAGGAGTAGGTTAATTCTAAATAAACAATGCCACTACAGGGCTGCAGTGGCATTTGAACGATAACAATCTATAGTTCTAGCAGCTTCGCCAATTCACGTTCTTCGAGAAGCTCTTCAATGCGTTGACGAGCCTTTGGCCCTTCGGCTTGTGCTTTCGTTGACTTGCCTGCTTTCTTACTGCGACTGGTTTTCGCTTTTTCCTTTGGCGTAGTCATCGTAACTTTCCTTGTTGTATTGCTGTGTTAAAGGTTGCATGCCTCTTTTAAAGCTTTACCTGCTTTAAATGCTGGCGTCTTTGATGCTGAAATTTGAATCTCTTCTCCAGTTCGTGGGTTACGACCTGTGCGTGCAGCACGAGTGTTCACTTTAAAACTGCCAAATCCAAGGATGGACACATCATCACCGTTCGCAAGCGTCGTAGAAATACCTTCAACGAGAGCATTTAATGCTGAGCCTGCTTGGTCTTTTGAGATGTCTGCAGAAGTCGCGATGTGTTCAACTAATTGAGATTTGTTCATAATCTATATTCCTTATTGAGTACGGCTGGCGTCTACCTTTAGCACCTAGCTGAGGTGATCTTATCAATCGCAACTGAAATAATGTCAGTGATTGGGTAGGGCTTTGTAAAGTAACCAACAAAATCGACTATAAAAGCATCTGTCGGTTCAATCAATGGAATTCATTGATTATTATGGATTTAAAGTCAGTTACTCACGCAAACTTGAGAAAAGTGACCTCGAATTTTAGATGTGATTCATTTGATCAATCAAAGGTAATACCTAACAGGCGCCTTGGTGCGAGTACAAAAACAAAAAGCCCAGCGTATGTGCTGGGCTTTGATATGCGTTTCTGTGCGAAATCAGTAACAGTTACTTGGTGATAAATATCTGCTCTGTTTCTAGCGATGTCATGTCACGAACCTGACGCCAGATATAGTAGAAAATACCGAGCATCATAAGCAGGCTAGGGATCGCGATCGCTGGGTAGCTGTAAAGTGTCAGTTTACCAAGCTCTTCATTGAAAGCTGCAGTGCCAGCAGGGCTGGTTACAATCCAAGTCGCTAGGAAATAGTTCATCGCAGATGAGAAAGCGAATGTACTAGCGAACATGTAATTTGATGTCATTAGGCAACGGTCAAACTTAGCTTGATTACCAAACTGTCTTAAACGCTCTTCAATCAAAGAGATGTTTAACAGTGCGGGCGTGAAGATCACTTTTTGGATAAATGGGTAGCGAGTAAAGGTAGAACCAAGTACCGCCAAGCCAATTAAGCCAGGGATTAGTGCTTCTTTTAGTGCTAACCAACGCGTGTCCAATTCGAAGAAACCAATGCCGCCCGTTAAAAGTACGCTGACAAAGCCAAGTGCGGCGATGAAGTTAAATTTCTTGTTGCGGATAAGCTCCATACCGCCGTAAGCGATAGGGAAGGCGAGTGCGACAAGCAGAGCTAAGCCAGTTCCGAGATGCTCTTCTCCACTGAACTTCATTAGGATGAACGAAGGAAGAAAGACGTTAAAAACGACTTCGAAAAGAGGGCTCGATTTTTTGTTTTCTGTATTACTCATAATTTCTAAATACATTATGTTATGGATTTATTCTCAGGGATTGTTGTTTACCTCGCCCAAGATGTAAAGCCTTAAGGGGGCATGCTATGTAACGACATGTGACACCAACGGCATATTTTTGAATGTCAGGCTCACCATTTGTCAGAAAAAACGCGTTATGCCCTACGCTTTTTGAAGGCGTGCCAACCTGCACTCAAAATCGTTTTAATCACCACGCCAAGAGCGCTCAGTTTCGGATCTGCGTTTTTACCTGCGGCAATTCTCCACATTTGATGTTCGTACCAAACTAATCCCACCATGGCTATTTTATCTAGTGCCGGTTTGCCTGTGGTTGGCACATCTAACGGCATTCCATGGCTTGGGTTTTCAATGAGTTTGTTTGGAAAGTCTGGATCAACCGCCATGGTGCGAGCAATACCAATAAAGTCGGTAGCGGATGTTTGCAACGCTTCGTTCATTGCCGGTGCGGTTCTAAAGCCACCAGTCACCACCAAAGGAGTGTTAACTAGTTTTCTTACTTTGACCATGTAATCCAAGAAATACGCTTCACGTTTCGCTGTACTGGCTTTAACGGGTTCGTTTTTGTTCTTAGAACCCATCATCGACGGGCTCTCATAAGTGCCACCTGAGATTTCAATCAGGTCGATGCCTTCACGGCTAAGCGCTTGAACGACGTGCATTGACTCTTCTTCGGTAAAGCCACCTTTCATGAAGTCTGCGCTGTTGAGTTTGATCCCGACAGGAAAACCTTCCCCAACTTCTGCACGAATGGAGCGATACAGTTCGAGCACGAAGCGAAGTCGGTTATCTAACGAACCGCCCCATTTATCATCTCGCTGGTTGTGTCTTGAAGATAAAAATTGGCTGACAAGGTAGCCATGAGCACCGTGAATTTGTACTCCAGTAAAGCCAGCTTGTTTTGCCAACTTAGCGCTTAAGGCAAACTTACCAATCACTTCATGGATTTCTGAATCAGTCAGTGCTCGCGGGGTATTGAAGCCTTTCTCTAATCCGCGTTCTAATGAGATAGCAGAAGGAGCGACAGGCTTATCACACAGGAATTTGGGGATCTGTTTTCCTGGGTGATTTAACTGCATCCAAATTTGTGAGCCATTTTGCTTTCCAGCACTTGCCCAAGCTTGAAACTGAGTGAGGTCACTGAGTTCATCCAAAACTACGTTCTTTGGTTCACCCAGTGCGTTCCTATCAACCATCACGTTTCCCGTCATAGACAAACCAATGCCACCTTTTGCCCAACGTTGGTACAAGATCGCTAGCCCCTCTTTAGGGTTATGTTGTTTATCACCAAGTTGTTCGCTCATTGCTGATTTAAACAGCCGGTTTTTGATGACTTGACCATTAGGAAGAGTAAACGGTTCGTTGAGGTTAATAGGTTGCATAGATGAGAGTTCGGATGTGCATTATAGATGGCTCTAGTATGTCTTATTTTGTCGAACGTTCCGAATCATTTGAATTTGATTGTATGGTTGAGCTGATTTCGCATAACAAGTGGATACCCTCTTAAACACAATGCTCAATCAAATACTCTTCTCTCAGACACTATGTTAAATGGTTCAGTGTTTGAGAGAAGAGTGGGGAGAGGTGGATTATTGGTCGAACATGAGATTGAAACTTAGTGGAACCTTATCGGAAATCGCTAGCCCGCCAACGGTTGCAGAAAGCTTGTTGAGGTTTTCTGCCGAAATCCCAAAATCAGCGCCATTGACGATGATCGTTGATGTTGAATTGACCATCACAAAACTTTCAGCCGGAACAACCATTACTGGGAAGTCGATGGTCTTAGTTACACCGTGAAGAGTCACTTCAGCGGCTATAGTCGTATTTTGTGGATCACCAGATAGCATTGAAGGGTCGATCTTTCCCGCGATCTTCACGTCAGGAAAAGTCATGGATTCGAAGTAGAGTTCATTGAGTCGCTGGTCGCGAATCGATACTCCGGTACTCAGGCTTTTCAAATCTAACAAAATAGAAAACTGGCCATCTTCTGTCAGCCCACCGGATAAGGGCTTCATGGATGCGGGTTCTACAACAAACTGCTTCTTAATGGTTGCGAACGTCACGTTCGATAACTTTGGATCTAACGTGAAGCCTGTTTCTGAAAAAGAGGGCGCAGAAATAAGGGTACAAAAGAGACCGAGTGCAGGTATTAGCTTTTTCATAAGTGGTCACCATATAGATGAGTTTCTTTGGTAAGTGTAGATAGAAGCTTAGGTCAGTATCTTAAGAATTACTGCAACTCAATAGGTAACAGTCAATTGTTGGAAGCAAGCGCAAGAAGCAGAGCATTTGATGTTACAAAGGGAACAGTTAGTTGAATGAGAAACTAAGGTAGTAACCAGGAGTTGTGCTTGTGAGGCCTATACGGCCCCACAAGTATTAGGTTAGTTTATTTTTTGGTATGTAGATACGTTCTTGGACTCGCCAGTTGGTAGCATTTTACGGCGAATTAAAACACCTTGATCCCAGTCTTTGCCTGCTGGCATGTATGACCATTTAACAAAGTACTCTTTACCTTGAGGGCATTCTGTTCCCATTTCGTAGTTACCTGAGTCACAGAAGCGAACAGTAGTATTCAGCTCACTAAGCGTCGCTTTTGAAATACGCCCTGTTTGGTTAAACCACCAATAGTCTAGGTTAGAAAAGTCGGCATAAGAATAAGGCCCCTCATCATCCAACTCTACTGGCGTGGAACCTGTACACTCTTGGCCAGATACAGTGATTTCCGTTTCACCAAATACATACTCAGAACGTGCTTGTTCCCCGTTGTTACAAGTTTCTAAGTGTTCCCATGTACCTACAAAATTGACGTAGCGGTCAGTATCTTGGTCATCGATTTGATAGATGAAACGAATTTTCTCACTAACGCCACCTTTGTTCGAAACTGATGGTGCTGATTTATCTTGCTCCGAACCTAGGTTGAACTTCTTATCTAGAATGGTTAGTACTTCAGTCGTAGCATCATAAGACTGTGAGTAAATGTTGTATTGCCACGCTGTTCCGTCTCTATTATTTGAATCATCATATAACTCAGTCTCAATCATAGAATTCAATTGAGACTGTGAAGTAGCGAGAACATAAGGCATATAGCTTTCTATCTCTTCATCGTCATAGTCCATGCTCTCTTCTGGTTCACTCTCATTTGGGTTGTTAAACTTGTAGGAGAATTGACTTCCAAGGTTGAACCGCTCATCAGTTGTTGCGTCTTGGCCGTCGCATTTGGTTTGATCATCATCGGTAACGGTGAATTTACGAGAGTCACCTGTCGACGCAACACAGCTTAAGTATTTGCTAGCCCAAGCCGAACTAAAACCTGAGTCGTTGTTACCTTCAAGGAAAACGATAGCGTCGCCAGAGAGTTTGTAATCCCAGCGAGCAGAACTACGAACTAAATCAAACGTCTCTTCGTCGATGGTTTTGTCAGCGTGAACATAAAACTGCTTTTGATTTGTAAGAGGGTCATGATCATTCAACTCATGCAACTGATATTGATTGATACTCACTTCACGAATGATGTTACCGCTACCACGCTGAAACATTGGAACAGACGAATCTTCACCGCGGTCATTATATTCCTTTAACGAACTGTTCATGTGAGCAACTGCGTCATCTTCGCTTACAATGTCAGCTTCATTCATCCCCATATGATCTTCTAGGAAAGTGATAACCGTGTCTTGGTCGTCTAGGTTGATTTTATGCAATGCACTGATGGTTGCTTCACCGATGTTCGTCGAGAGTGTTTCGGGTAACACGATATTTGAGTCTTGGTCGCCAACATTGACCGATTGAAGAAGAATAGCGAGGTTTACTGCTCTTTCGTAAGTACCTGTTGCTTCAAAGGGGCTTAAAACATCACGGTTAGATGCAGCACCGACTTTGAGCCCATCTTCACCACCCAAGTAAAAGGTCAGCGTCGTGTTTGATATCGCGCTGTATTGACCACCGTTATCGGTAAATCCGCTGTTTACGAGTTGATCTGTGTAATAAAGACCATCAACAGCTGCGTCAACAAAGGTGCCTTGTGTTGTCGTAATAGGACTGGTGAAGTCAATCGGTGCAGAGCTTGTGCTATCGTCATCATCATTACACCCAGTGATGCCAACCAAAATTGCTGCTGACAAAGCGCACATCTTAAGTGAGCCAATGTTCATTTTTCTCATTATAATGCCTTGTGATTTTTGAGGTTACTTCTATAAAACGCGAGGATTATGATGAATTTAAATATGAAAATTGGTTATATGTTAAATAATTAATGATTCTTCATGGATAAACGAGCATTAAATAATGAAATATAAATTAACTATGCACTAATTATAATTTTTAGCTGTTGCATATATTTGATTTCTAAGCCACTGATGAGCTGAGTCTACATTTTTACGTGGGTGCCAATACAAAGACATATTTATATCGCTGAGATTAAAAGGTAGGTCGAATGTTTTTATAGAAAACTTGTCCTTACAAGTACTTTCCATAAATGACGGTAAAAGGGCGATGCAGTCTGTTTTCTCAACTAAGGAAAGTGTCTCAAAGAAGCTAGATGCTTTATAAACTATTTTACGAGCATTGAGCGCTTCGATATCAGAATTCAACATTACATTGTCTCTGTTTATCTCATGAGTGATAGAAACATGATGTTCAGTATAGAATTGTTGCATGTTGGTATTAAATCCATCGATTCTAGGATGATCGACTCTGCAACAAGCTTTGAGCTTATCACTCATAATGACTTTGTGTTTTAACATCGTGTTTCCTATCGGGCGTAACCCAATAATCAAGTCGTAGTTACCTAAGCTAAGGTCGTTTTCGTAATCCGAAGAGGTCAAAGGGTGAATAGTGAGAGTAATGCCCGGTGCTAGTTGTTGAATCCTAGTAAATAACTCAGGAAGAAGGAAAAAGTCTACTGTATGTATACAAGCGATCGAAAATGACCTTTTTGAATTAATTGGAGAAAACGAGTTATGTGTCGAGGATAAGGTCGCATTAAAATTGTCAATTATTGCTGCCATATCGGAGTAGAGCGTAGACGCATAGCTAGTGGGTTCCACACCTGAACGAGTACGATTGAAAAGAGTATCTTCGTATATTTCTCTTAATCTCGATAGTGCCTTACTAACTGCTGGCTGAGTTATTGATAAACGTTTGGCGGCTTTTGATAAGTTTTTTTCTTCGAATATGGCGACAAAGATTGGAACCAGATTAAGGTCGGTAGTTTTCATTAGACGTTTTTTAAGGTGGCTTTTATATGATTTTTAAAATTGAACATTATTCTACGATATAAAAAACACCAATAAAACAATGTTTTATTGGTGTTTTTTTATGAGTGTAAATTGCTCAGTATTTGCTTTAATTGTACATTTTCTAGCATTGAGTGAATTCTATATTGAAATTGTATTTGGTTATGTGTTAGGTGGTTTTTATTCTACGGGTTTCTTAATGATGTTAATATTAACCTATGTTTAGGTTGGTATTTCAGCGCTATAAAGGTTGATTATGTTTGATTATTAACAATGGGTCTGGAAATAGTAATTTTATTTTCAGCTTCTTTATGTAAATGGTGAGAACTTCCCCTACAGATTTTAATTTAAGCTTGGAATATATTGTAAAGTTCAACGCAACCGAAATTATTAACGAATTTCATTATTCACAATGCTATCACTATTGAGTTGAGTGCTATAAGCTCAGTTGTAAATGCCCCAATTGATATGTTATAACGTATCATAAGTATTCTTGCTATAGATCATGATAGTAGCAGCAAGAGTGAGGCGATAAGCATGTATCAAGGAGAAGACGTAATGAATGCCGTGTTAACGAAGCCTTTGGCAACCAATAGTAACCAGCCACTTAATATTAGTTCGGCTGTGAGTATCAAAGATCAGGTGAGTCACAAGCCATGCGTTAGTGCTTCGGAGCAGCCCACGGTATTAGCCGATATTTATCAAAGTGATATCAACATCGCGATTTGGCAGCGTAAGTTTGATGCTGATTTAATCGGCGACATTGGCGAGTTTATCGCGTTGAATCCAAACTTTAGTAAGTCTGTTAGCGTGTCACCCGACAATGCCTACGAGAAATTAGAATTCTCGACTGACGGAACGGCTTCTAAAGCGCTATTAGAAAACATGGCGCAGCTGGTGGATATGTTCTGTTGTTTGTTTGAGCTTGAGGAAGTAGGGCTGCGTCTCGCGGTTTTAAATAAGGCAATGTGTCCTCGTTTTCATTTCGACCAAGTACCTTGTCGCTTAGTGACCACTTATCACGGTGTCGCGACTCAATGGTTACAGAATGATTCGGTCGATCGTTCCAAGTTAGGTCGTGGAAGTAATGGACAACCCGATTCTGCATCAGGCTTGTACAATCATGAATCTGATATTCAACAAATGGCGAGTGGTGACGTAGCGCTATTGAAAGGTGAGCGCTGGAGTGGCAATGAAAATGCGGGTCTTGTCCACCGTTCGCCTGTGACCTCATCTGAAGAAACAAGATTGCTGCTGACACTAGATTTCGGTTAGTAAGCTGTTTATGAGATGAGATGAGATGAGATGAGCAAGCGACCAAATGCAGCTTGCTCTTATTCGTTTAAGCGAAGACGCGGATACGGTGTCCGTCTGGATCAACAGCAAGGAAGTTGATGCCGTAAACAGATTCTTCTGGCTCTTGTTCAAACTGAATGCCTTTCTCTTTCCATGCTTGGTAAAGACTTTCTAGTGTCTCTTTGTTTGCAACAGGCATAGAGAGCTCAGTGCCGCCACCCTTGATGTCGCTTGCTGGGGTTAGAACATCCGCTTGCTTAAGTGTGATTTTTACGTTGCCTGCAAAGTCTAAGGCAGCGAAGGTTGGTGATAGAAGCTTTGGCTCGCAATCAAATGCCTTGGCATAAAAGTCCATGCTGCGATGAATGTCTGCGACATAAAGAACAAATGAATCAATGGTAAACATAGTAGCTCCTAGGCTGGTCAATTTGATTTGCGATGTTGTTTCTCAATAAACCCGTTGCGATTTAAGTTAACTCGAATTGTATCGAGTTCGCTTGGGTTGAGAGAAATATAGCGTGAGTCAGTGACAGTTTTTGTCAGTAGCGAATCACTTTATCTGCAATGCCTTCCATGTTCTTCCAGTCTTTGATTAAGTCATGACGCTGACGCTGGTATTTTTCTTCAAGCATTTTCCACTCGGTAATTCTATCGAGCCTGAAATTACGATACGCACTGCGTGTTTCACACCAAGCTACTAAAACGTAATGCTGTTCGAATAAGCCAATCAGCATGGGCCAAACGATTCTTTCGCTAATCTGATCTTTTGCGTCTGTGTAATGGATTTCGGCTTTGTTCTGTTGCTTAATTGCCAACTTGATGTCTGAAAGCTCCATGGTTAACTCTGCGACTTCAATGATAGAAGCAACACGAATAATGTCTTCACTGCGTTTGGCCTGATGATCAGTAGGTAACACGGCCGAAATCTTGGCAATCGCATTTCTAGCCGATTCACTGAACTCCCCATTAGCTTGCTTAGCGACCCATTCAGCACCGAGTCTTAATGCTTCCAACTCTTCCATTGAAAACATCATCGGCGGTAGCGTGAAGGTTGGTTTTAATTGATAACCAACACCGGCTTCACCATCAATTTCAGCGCCTTGTGTTTGTAGTGTCACGATGTCTCGATAAATGGTGCGAGTACTCACGTTTAGCTCTTTAGCGAGATGATCGGCCGACACGGGGTATTTATGACAGCGCAATAATTGGAGCAGATCGAAGAGGCGTTGACTTCGGGACATAGGAAAACTCTAAGTACTTAACAGGTTATAAGATTAATGCATTGAGAATACGAACGCTATTTACATCGATAGAAATGAAACAAAAGGCTTGGCATTTTTAGTGGGGCTTTGACGCGACCAATTAACGTATATCATTCTTGCGATTGTGAATTGATCTGGATCTGTTATTGGTTCACATATAACGATAATACAATGAGTTAGCCCGTTTTATTATTTATTTTAATGTGTAAAATATATTCGCTTGCTACCCGATGGGAACGGTTCTGTTATCCACGGTTATTTATATAAAATTATAGGTTTCCTATGTTAAAGAAACTCTCGCTTAAAAATAAGCTGGCGATCTCTGCCAGTATGGCCATCATCCTGGGGGGGATTTTGGTCGAGGCACTTTCATTTCGTGCATCGTTGCAACGATTGGATACAGAAGTGGAACAGCGCCTAGAAGGGGCATCAGCTTCTTACAACCAATACGTATCAGATTGGATCTTATCCAAAGAGCGTGCGCTCACTTCTCTGTCGAAAGAGTCCAAACAAGAAAGTTTGGTGACTCACCTAAAACAAGTTCGTGATTCTGCCTCTTTTGATAATGTCTTCTTGGCATTTCCTGATGGTTCGCAAAAGAACGCGAACGGTGTTGTGTTGCCACCGGGTAATGATGATCCACGTTTATGGGGTTGGTACACCAATGCTGTAGCAAACCCAAGCAAAGTATTCATGGATAACCCAACGGTTGCGGCGGCAACGGGCGCTAACGTTGTGTCGCTAGGTACTGCAATGCAATTGCATGGTCAGCAGGTTGTATTAGGTGCGGATGTAGAAATCACCGACATCCTTAACAGCCTTGAGCAAGTGATTCTTCCAGGTGAAGGTTACATGTTCATCGCGACCAATAAGGGCACGGTTTACACGCACGCTGACACCAAACTGTTGAACAAGAATATCAGCTCACTTGGGCTTGATTTTGCAGATGTACAAAAGGCGTTGGTGAGCGGTAAAGATACCTCTATCGACTTAAACGGCAGCGACTATGTTGTTTACGCACGTGCGATTGATGGAACAAACCTGATTACCATCAGTGTGGTTAACCATGACTCTTTGGTCGCACCGCTATTTGATGCAGTAATTGGCCAAGTGTTGGTGACATTGCTGGTTGTCATTGTATGTACTGTGTTGTTCAACCTACTGTGTACGATTCTATTCCGTCCGCTTAATCATGTATCTCAAGCATTGGCTCAAATCGCGAATGGTAGTGGTGATTTAACTCAACGTATTCATGTTGATAACCAGGATGAAGTGGGGGAGCTTGCTCAGAACTTCAATACCTTTGTTGGCAGTTTACAGCAGTTGATTGGTCATATCCGTGGACAATCGGAGCAGCTAAACAGCCAGTCGGAGCAAAGTGCCCAGCGTGCAAATCGTTCTGTTGTTGAACTTAACCACCAGCAACAAGAAATCACCATGGTAGCGACAGCGGTGACGGAAATGGCTTGTGCAACTCAAGAGATTGCATCGCATGCTGAGCAAACCGCAAAAGCTGCACAAGACTCAGCGGCAAGCACCAACAGTGGTCACGCTCTGGTTGTCGACACTAAAGGCTCAATTAACAATTTGGCCAATGAAGTTAACGAAGCGGGTAATGTGATTAGCGAACTTAACAAGCACGCTCAAGAGATCTCGACAGTATTAGCGACAATCCAAGGCATTGCTGAGCAAACCAACTTACTTGCTTTGAATGCGGCGATTGAAGCGGCTCGTGCGGGTGAACAAGGTCGCGGGTTTGCGGTAGTCGCGGACGAAGTTCGTGTGCTTTCTCAACGTACTCACTCTTCAACAGAAGAGATTAAATCGACGATCGATATTCTACAGCGCACAACGACCCAAGCTGTTGAGCTGATGGAGAGCAGTTCTAAACTGGCAATACATTCAGTAGAAGATGCCGACAGAGCTTCGCATGCGCTTGAAGAGATCAATACGGCAGTTGCTTTGATTAGCGATATGGCGACTCAAATCGCGACGGCTGCTGAAGAGCAAACACACGTGACGGGTGAAATTACCCAGAACGTGACGACCATTAAAGATGTTACCGACCACCTAGTTGTGGGCGCACAGGACAGCTTAACTGAGTCGAACGAACTTAAGAGCCAAGCCGCTGGTTTAAGTGACAAAGTGGCGACTTTTAAGCTTGCTTAATGGTCTTGTTCTCTGATGCCTGATCAGTGAATGAACAGTAAGCAATAAGCCAAAGCGACGTAGATTACGTCGCTTTTTTTGTGTCTGAAGAATGCACCTTTGTTAGCTCGCTTCTGAAAACTCTCTAAGCGCGCTCATTGCTTCGTCTGCTTTGTCTTTCTGAACGAAGATATGGTCATGGTAATAGCCAGCAATTACGTTGGCGCTGATGCCGTATGAACCTAGCTTAGTAGCAAAGGCGGCTGTTAACCCAACCGCTTCTAGGCTCGAGTGTACCGACAAAGTAATCAAGCTAAACACACCATCGAAATCGAGTTGAGCTTGGCGTGCGGCATCCTCAGCGAGCACCAAGGTTAAGCCTTCTTTTTCACGAAAGGTCGCGATTGGGTCGAGTTGAATATAGTCTGCCAACGCTCCGTCGACAGTACAGAAAACATAATTACCTTCGATGAGCTCAGGCGACATCGATTTGAGAAGAACATCTAAATCGGTAATGGCAGCCATAAATATTTCCCTAATAGTATTAACGCACTCGTTGATGCGGATTGGATAATCTAACCACGATAGAGTCGAGTGGAAGATAAGTAAAATGAATAATCCTTATTCCGCATCAGCTTTGTTAATGACAAGGCTAATCTACCAACTTGTCGATTGCTCCATCTCGCTAGATAGGTGGTCGATAAAGGCCCTTAACAGCGGTGTGACCTGTTTACGCGTTCCATAAATTGCGTGCACACCCAGCGTTTTCGGTTTCCATTCAGAGAGTAGAGGAACCAATAGCCCGTTTTCAATTAAGCCTTCCACCGAAGGAAACGGCAGTAAGCATATACCGTTGCCTTTGAGTGTGGCAGAAAGCAGAACCTCAGACGTATTCGCACTGATGTTCCCTTTAATCGGCACTGATTCCAATCCATTCGGGCCATTAAACGTCCATGCGGTTTTACCAAAGTAACTGAATGACAAACAGTTGTGGTGCGCTAGATCTTGCGCGTCTTTGGGTGTGCCTTTTTCTTTTAGGTATTGAGGCGACCCGCAAATCACTGAGCGACATTCACCGAGCTTTTTCGCGACAATATTGGGCGTTAGCTCGTTGGTTATGCGAATGGCTAAATCGATGCGTGATTCAACAAGGTTGACTGTTTGATCGGTAGAGACGATATCAATTGAGACCTCGGGCCATTTGTCGATGAAGCGGCTGATCACGTCCATTAAGAAACTGTCGACAATGGAATAACTCGCAGTAATACGCAGTTGTCCTTTTAAATGCTTGCGGCTTTGATTTCTGATACCTGCTAACGACGCCTCAAGAGCAAGCAGTTCTCTCGCGACTTCAAGCGTCTCTTTACCCGCACTGGTTAAGCTCAAGCTTCGAGTGGTTCTGTGAAGCAGGCGAGTGTCCATCCAATTTTCGAGTTCACCCAAATAGCGCGTGACTTTGGTTCGAGAAAGCTCAAGGTGTTCGGCTGCTGCACTCAAACTGCCACGCTCAACGATGGTGACAAAGACATTCATTGCCTCGAGTTTATCCATTGTTCTTATTACCCAAATGTTTTTGAATCTAATCGCTGCCAGAAAATAAGTATATGTCCGAAAACCGCAACAGTAAAAGTCAATTTGATGTCTATTTCATCTAAATCCAATCAAATAAGATATTTGCACACTCAATGAGTTGGCAGGCGTTCAGCTCCGAATAATGGAATAAAACTATGAAGAAGTTATCTAAAAACCTTTTATCAAGAACCGCGCTTTTAGGAACAATGAGTTTAGGAGCTATGCTAGCTGCATCGGGTGTTGTCTCTGCAGCGGAGTTAAACATCACTCATTACAATCCGGGCGAAAATGCAATATTCCCAGCAACCTCTGTGCTGGTTTCGGGAGAGAAGGAAGTGATTCTGTTTGATGCACAATTTAGTGTCGCAGACGGAAAAAACGTAGTGAAGCAAATCAAAGCGACTGGCAAAGAGCTATCGATGATTTACATCAGCAGCGGTGACCCAGATTTCTACTTTGGCTTAGAACCGATTGTGGCGGCATTTCCAAACGTCGAGGTTGTTGCCAGTGAAGCAGTTGTTGCACATATCAAGCGCACCAAAGATGCCAAGCTCGAATATTGGGGGCCAATTTTAGAAGACAACGCACCGTCTAAAGTCATTGTGCCAACCGTTCTTAACGACACCACGCTGAGCATTGAAGGTGAAACCATCGAGGTGAGAGAAATCAACACACACCAAGCTTACTTATGGGTTCCGTCTGAGAAAACCGTGTTTGGTGGTGTGTCGGTTTATAGTGGCGTGCATGTATGGATGGCAGATACCGCTTCAAAAGAGATTCGTAGCCAGTGGTCACAATCTTTGGAACGCATGAAAGCACTTGAGCCTGAGGTGGTGATTCCAGGTCACTACTTAGGTGAAATGCCAACGGGTACAAATGGCGTTCAATTTACATTGGATTACGTTGCTGACATCGAAGATGCGCTGGCAAATACAAGTAAGCCAACGTCTGTTGATATTAGTGATTACATGAAGAAAGTATACCCACAATTTGAAGCGACGGAAGGCGATCTAGAACTGGGTGCCAAAGTGCTAACCGGTGAGATGGAATGGCACTAAGTTGATTATCTCGGTTGTGTCTCAGAAAAGCCTGATGATTGTGTGCTAGATTTATTGGTGATACACAACTGGAGATATCGATGATCTGGCTTTCGGTGAAAGTACTACAGATTGGACTTGTCTATGGATACAGGAAGTATCAAAAAACAAAAAGAGCGCCTATTTAGGGGCTCTTTTTTTTGATGTATTAACAGCGTGTCGAAAGAAAACTCGCCATTGTCCGGTTTAATAGTCAGTATCTAAATTGACTCTGAAATGTCACATCATCAATAAGTGAGTTTATGTTGAAAATAGAACCCATTACCCCTCACATCGGTGCTCGTATTCATGGAGTCGATCTCGCTACATGCAGTGCGACTGAACTTGATGAGGTTTATCAGGTGCTTCTAACTCATCAAGTGATTTTTCTGGCTGATCAAACCCTTTCGCCAGAACAGCATTTGATGATTGCACAGCGGTTTGGGCAACTTGAACCAGCACATCCGTTTTTTCCTCGCGTCGAACATGTACCTCAGGTGAGTGTGATAGAAACAACGCGTGGCAATGCGTCGATGGAAAGCTACTGGCATACGGACCTTACTTGGCGCGAATTACCATCGAAAGCTTCTCTGTTGCATGCTCAGCATATACCCAATGTGGGAGGGGACACGATTTGGTGTTCGATGGCGGCTGTATTTGAATCATTAGATGAAGATACGAAAGTAAAGCTGAGAGGCTTATCGGCGACCCATTCGCTGGTGGCGTTTGAAGGCATAGAGTCGGATCAGATTGAGCTTGATTGGCACAAGTCGTTAATAAAAACGGCTCAGGAAAATCCTCCAGTCGTTCACTCTGTTGTTCAAGTTCATCCAGAAACCGGTAAAGAAACACTCTATATCAACGAACAGTTTACGCGTTATATCAATGAGCTCGACCGCCAAGAGAGTGATGCTTTACTCAGCCAGCTGTTTGAAATTGCACGACGCCCGGAGTTTCAAGTTCGTTTCAAATGGGGCAAAGACTCAATGGCGATCTGGGATAATAGGGTAACGCAGCATTACGCGGTGATAGATTACGGCGATACGCCAAGGAAAATGCACAGAGTTACGGTGACCTAGCTTACGTAAGTTTAGGGTAAACTCAGGCTAAGCCGAATGCGGCTAAATACTTTGACTCATCGATTAATGTGATTTATTTTTAGCGCTAATGTTCAACTCAATACAAATATAAGGAGGATTTTTATGAAAGTGTGTGAATTTAACTTTGCGCATATTTTTTGGTACGACCAAATCTCAAGTTTTAACACTATCGTGCTGCGATAACCAAAACTTGAGCGAAGCATTAAACATAACCCTCAATAGAGTTTCTTCACTCTAGTTTACTTGGTTGTTGTCAGCGAATGACGACAGCGCTTTCTTGCGCTTGAAACTTGAGTAAACAAATGACTACATTAATATCTACATCATCTATTTCTTACGATCTAACATCATGCCGCTTATTTGATGGGCTTTCTTTTACCATTAAAAAGGGTGACCGCATTGGCCTAATTGGCAGCAATGGGTGCGGAAAAAGCACCTTACTACGTCTATTAAACAAAGACTTACCAGACTACGTTGGTAGTGTCTCATTCGCCTCTTATGCCGAAGTCGCGCTTATTGAGCAGCATCTCCCTAAACGATTGCTGACTATGTCGATGCTCGATTCCGTTGTCGATAACCTGCCGACAGAGATACAACTCTCTGAGCAATGGCGTGCTCAAATCATCTTGTCTAATTTAGGCTTTGACGAAAGCTATTGGGAGCAGCCGATTGGCACCTTAAGTGGCGGTCAATACGCACGAGTGCTGGTGGCAAGAGCCCTGATTGTCGAACCCGACGTTCTACTACTGGATGAACCGAGCAACCACTTAGATTTGCCAACCTTGCTTTGGTTAGAGCAGTTTCTGATGGATTGGAAGGGCACTTTTGTGATGGTGTCACATGACCAAAGGTTACTCGACCATGTAACCAACTGTACTTGGGTACTGCGTGATAAAAAATTGCAAAACTTTAGTCAAACTTGCACACAAGCAAGGAAGGCTTTAGAGGAGAAAGACCGAGCTGATGCTGAAAGGCAAGAGGCGGAACAGAAGGAGATTAACCGGATTGAAAAGAGTGCGCAGCGATTAGCTATTTGGGGCAGGGATTTCGATAACGAAGGCCTAGCACGCAAAGCCAAAAGCATGGAGAAACGTGCCGCAGGTTTACGAACGACCATGACCCGTTTGGATACGATTGAGCCATGGACACTAAGCCTATCCGGTGAGTCGATGAAAGCGAACCGCTTACTTGAACTAGCTTCGGTGCCAATCGCCGCCGCGCAAGATCAAGCACCTTTGTTTGAAGTTCTGTTCCAGCAGGTTAAGAGCGGTGACCGAGTCGCTATCTTAGGTAAGAGCGGCGCAGGGAAATCTTCATTGTTGAAGGTGCTATGGGCAAGCTATCAAGCCTCTCAACTTGAAGATAATGGTTACTTTCATCCTCAAGTTGAAGTGGGTTATTACGACCAAAGCTTGAACCAACTGTACGATGAACATTCTTTGATAGATTCGTTGTACCCGTTTTATCCGGTTTCTCAGGAAGCCAGAAAAATGGCTTTGATCAGCGCGGGTTTTTCTTATGAAAGACACGACCAAAAGATTGCTGAACTGAGTGGTGGCGAGCGTTCCCGGCTACTGTTTGTCGGACTATCTCTGGCTAAGTATCATTTCCTGCTGCTTGATGAACCAACGAACCACCTGGATATTGAAGGTAAGGAAGAGTTGGCTGATTGTTTAACTCGTTTCGAAGGCGGCCTGTTGCTGGTTAGCCATGATCGAGAACTCATCGAGAGTTCATGTAATCGATTCTGGTATATCAATGACGGTCAGCTGGTGGAAATGACTTATCTAGACGCGGTTTATGACGCCATGTCTGTCGGTAATCAAGCTGATAGCTTAGAGATGGGAGGGGAAACTCCGAGCACTGTGCTATCACGCTCTTCTGCCATTGAAAATCAACACCATGAGCAAGCTCAAAATGACGAAGAGTTGCTGTTGGAAAGGCTGTTAGAGTTGGAAGAATTACTAACACAAGACCAAGCACGCAAAGCGAAACACCAGAAGCCCGATCTACAACAGAAATGGCAGCAAGAAATCGTGAGCATTAATGCGAAATTGGAGAGCAGTTAGCTTTTAATTCTACTCGCTAAGCATATTGGTTAGCAGCGTAGTTCGACTGTGACCGTTCACTATGAAAAGTAAGGCTCTTTAGCTTCGTATCGACTAAAGAGCCTATTTTCAATTTCTCATCGTGAGATATTTCCTTTTAACATCAACATAGCCTCCATTCGTTTTTATAAAAACATATACTTATCCATAGTGTTAAAAGCACATCACCTAGCGAATATCGCAATCTCAGTCAGGCGAATGCGGTTCTCTGTGGGTATCATTTCTACGAATTCTTAACTGGGTACAAGAAAAATGAATGTAGTGAAGCACCATGAACGAAGAATACGGAAGGTATGTGACTTCATCGATGGTCATTTAGATGAAGCTTTGAGTTTAGAAGAGTTAAGCTCTGTTGGCGCGAGCTCTAAATTCCATTTTCACCGTGTTTTTAAATCATTCATGGGTATTAGCACCATTCAATATGTACTGTTGGCGCGCTTAAAACGAGCTTCTTTTCGATTAGCTTTTGAGCCAGAACACAGTGTTACAGACGTTGCCTTTGAAGCGCATTTTGAAAGTCTCGAGGGGTTTTCTCGTGCATTTTCTAGAAACTTTGGGCAAACGCCCTCCCAGTTTAGAAAACAGCCAAATTGGCCATCTTGGCATTCAAAGTATGAGTTTAACCCACCGAAAATTGGAGACAGGGTAATGGACGTAAAAGTCGTAGAGTTTTGTGAAACACAAGTCGCTTTAATTGAACACAAGGGAAGCCCTAAGCTTGTCTACAACGCGGCAGCCAAGTTTATTGATTGGAGAAAATCGACAGTGCTCTCTCCCGTAAAAACGAGCCACACTTATGGGGTGCCTTATTCCGACCCGGCTGATACCGTGGAAGACGAGTTTCGTTTTGATATTTGCGGAGTACACCAAGGCAATGTGCCGAAAAATGCCTTTGGTGTGAAGTCTGGTGTTATTCCTGGCGGTCGATGCGCTGTTGCTGTTCACAAGGGAAGCCATGACCTAATCAGTGATACCGTTTACTACTTGTATCGAAATTGGTTACCTGAAAGTGGAGAGGAACTAAGGGATTTTCCATGCTTTTTCCACTATGTGAATCTTGTTCACGAAGTGGACGAATGCGATTTGATAACTCACATCTATTTACCGATACGTTAGGCTCGTTACTGAACTAACATTGCATATCGATTAGGAGGCCTCGTATTCACGAGGCCTTGTTGTTTTTATAAGCATAAACACAAGTCCTAAAATTTGAGATTAAAAGCAAATACCTTCATATATATTTGATTGAAACCTCACTGCTGACAGGGGATGTGTAATATAATCGGCGCCTAAATATAAGAATAAAAATTAAACCATAGAACCAGTAAACGTTAGGGCTTAGAGAACAAAGTATTTCGTATGAACGCTATTCGCAAAGTTTATCAATACGCAGAACCTAATCTCACCCTTGTGGGTTGGATGGGCTTTGTCGGCTTTCCCATTTACTACGTTGTGTGGGAGTTTTTATTCCCTCAACCTTATGAGAACCTACCGCTGCGTCTAGCGTGTTCGTTATTATTCTTAGGCATTATTTTTCGTAATCGTGTGCCATTTGAATGGCGCAAATACCTTCCGGCTTATTACCAGGTTGCAGTAACCCTCTGCTTGCCGTGTTTCTTCTTTTATATGCTGCTGATGAACAATTGGTCCAATGTTTGGGTCATGTCTTTCATGTCGGCTATATTCCTGCATATTTTATTAGTGCACGTCACTAAAGTTATGTTCGCTCAAACTTTTGCCGGAATCGGCATTGCGACTTTATGTGCTTGGGTGGCACAAGGCTTCTATCTAGAAATTACAATGGACTGGACGCATGTTCCCATCTTCTTGTTTATCTACCTGTTCGGCAATTTGTTCTACTTCCGTAATCAGGTGGAACATGAAAATAAGGTGTCACTGGCGAAGTCTTTTGGTGCCGGTATTGCCCATGAGATGCGAAACCCGTTAAGTGGTTTATTAACGTCTATTGATGTCATGCAATCCATACTGCCGAACCCCAAAAGTGGCGACCATAAAGGGCAATATGCGCTGAGCAATGAAGATGTTATCCAGCTACGAGAAGTGGGTGATGAAGCGATGGAGATCATCCATTCAGGTAACGAAACGATTGATTTGTTATTGACTTCAATTGATGAAAACCGTGTATCCCGATCGACCTTTAAAAAGCATTCGGCGCAAGCGGTCGTTGAGGATTCGATTGCTAGCTTCAACTACAAGCGCGCCGCCGATAAATCTGCAATCTCTTTAGACGTACAAAGCGACTTTGACTTCTTAGGCAGCGATACCTTGTTGAAGTACGTGATGTACAACTTGTTCAAGAACGCATTCCATCATCGCAGCCCTGAAGATTTCCATATTCATGTCACGATGTGCAGCGATGAAGTCACCAATCAAATCATGGTGACGGATAACGGATCTGGCATATCAAGTGATGTGATTCGACGTATCTTCCAAGACTTCTACACCACAGGCCAATCGGGCAACTACGGTTTAGGTTTGCCATTTTGTCAGAAGGTCATGCGCTCGTTTGGTGGCGAAATCAAATGTCAGTCGGAAGTGGAACAATGGACGCAATTCACGATGACGTTCCCATCTCTGACATCCAATTCAGTGAAAGAGATTAAGAGCGAACTGACTAAGTTAAAGAGCGTGGTGATGATCAGTGACCAGAAGGTTCTGACCAGTAAAATGACCGAGATGTCACGTTTTATGGGCTTTGATCTCACTATTATGGATGTCGCCTCTGCGCTTAAAAATAAGGAATATCAGTTCGAATTTGATCTGGTGTTCGTTGATATGGAGAGCTTGGATCTACGAGCTAGCTGCTTGGAGAGAATTGAATCACTGCTTTCGTTTACCGAAGCTCGAATCATTTACCTCTATGAGCATCATCCGATTAGGCGGGTACGTAACGTCTCTTTCGAGCCTATTTGGGTGGAAACGCAGGTTTGGCTACTCAATACCAAAGCGACCATCGACCGTTTACTTTTCGATTCCAATTACGTGATGCCTTCTGTGCCAGTAAAACCGCTAGAGGCCGCGAATAAGCGTACGATTATGGTGGTGGATGACAATGAATCTCTGCGCCGTTTTACCGCGATGTTACTGGAAAAGCAGGGCTTTGATGTTGTGCAAAAAGAAGATGGTCAGCAAGCGTTAGACGCGTTGGATAGTGATGATATTGACTTAATTCTGATGGATATCGAAATGCCAATCATGGATGGTGTGGAAGCGTCCCGCCGAATTCGAAGTGCCAACAAGGCTTACTCTTCTGTTCCGATTATTGCCCATACCGGTGACAGTTCGCCGGTCACTTTGGAGAAAATGGAATCATCAGGCATGTCTGATTTCATCGTCAAACCCGCTGATAAAAACCGACTGTTCGATAAGATTGCTCACTGGATCTAGTGAATGTTATAGGTTGAGCTACACGACCATCGTCTAGGCGACTCAAATACAAGAAAGAGCTCAGCGAATCGCTGGGCTCTTTTTGTTTAGCGACATGGTAGCGTCCATTCTGTCCTGCCGTTTTTAGTTAAAGAATTAGTGTGTTCAGAGTTATACGAATTCTAACTCAGGGTGATGGTACGCCTCGTGACAAACCGTGAGCACATGGTCAATGTCTCGTGGCGTCATGTCGGCATTCACTGAAAATCGGATAATGTTCTTATTCTTACCCGTCGCTGGACGGCAGAACACTGCGCCGAACACATCTCGCTCTTCAAGGAAATCGCGTACTCGCTCCGTATTTCTTTCATTACCGCACTCTAGCGAGACGATTTGAGATTCACTACGGATGTTAAAGCCGATCCGTTTGAGGCCCGTAATAAGCGACTGTGTTCGCTTAAACAGGACTTCTCGTTTGCTATCTGCACCTTTAATCACCTCCAATGTTTTATCTAAACGAATCACTTCTTGCGGCAACACGGTTGAGCTAAAAATGGCGGGATAAGCGACAAACGGCAAAGTATCAGAGAGCTGCTTAGGCCCAAGGATCGCGCCTGCACGATAAGCGAAGGTTTTAGCTAAGCTGACAGTGATAAAGTCGACTTGGTCGGTGAGCCCAAGCGCTTGCACCAAGCCTGCACCTTTTTCACCGTGTGTCCCTAATGAGTGCGATTCATCGACGATAACAGCGCAATCAAACTCTTGCGCCATTTCGTAGATGTCGCGGAGCGGGGCAATGGTACCGATGGTGCTGTAAACTGAGTCGACCACAATCACACCAGAACCATGACGTTCCAGTTGCTTACGTAAGTGACTCATATTGTTATGCATAAATGGATGAGCTGCCGCACCCGCCGCGCGAATACCTTCCCATAGCGACATGTGCGCAAAGAAGTCGATATAGACAGGCGTATTTGGTGGGCAGATCGTTTGAAGTAACCCAATATTGGCCGCCCAACCAGACTGAGAAAGCAGGCAGCTTTCCATTCCAACATAGTTGGCGAGTTCGGTTTCAAACGCAGGTTTAGATTCTGCATCTTGTAAGAAAATCGCAGACATCACCACATTGTCGTCGTGGTCGCTGATCGCCGCTTGGTGAGCTTGTTGGATTGCTTTGTTGTGTGACAAAGACAAATAATCATTGCTCTGCATGACAACGGCGTCGCGCGATGGACGTTTACCCAACACCAAGTGTTTTTGGCTTTGGTTCTGGGTAATTAGGTCTTGAATATAGAAGCTCAAGCGTTCTTCAATAAAGGAAGGTAATGGTTTGTTTTTGGTTTTATCACTCATAATAGTTCTCTTCAAATACAGGATAACGCCAGCGCTGACTGCTGTATATTGAAGATAAAAAGTGATGTGTCATTAGCCAAGTTGCATAATTTTGTGGGTGCTTGCAAACTCAGAATTTAAGGGTTTTTAGGCGAAGGGATTTTCTTACGGTAACGAGCTATAACCCAATTCCAATCAGAATAATAACCGCCTCTTTTATAACAAATAGCGATGAAGAGACTAAGGATTAAAGCTGTGAGAGAAAGCTCTTAAACCAGTCGAACCATTGACACATTGATGGATAAGTTTAATCAAGTCATCCAACTGCTGTTTGGCTTCTCCCTCTAGCGAATAACCAAAATTGATGCGTAGACAGTTGCTGTAGAGATCAAGAGTGCTGAACAGATGGCCAAGTCTGATATCAAGGTTTTGTGCGGCCACCGCTTGAGTAAATGCTAGTTCATTTAGATTGGGGATTTGTAGCCAAAGCACCATGCCACCTTGTGGGTTACTGACCTTCACATCTTGAGGCAGGTGTTGTGCTAAATAGCTGAGGTATTGCTGACGCAATGAAAGGATTTGAGAGCATCTTCTTCTAATGTGTTTGGCGTACTGGCCAGACTCGATAAAGTCAGCAACCGCAAGTTGAGTCGGCAGGGCAACACCATAACTCGCAGCAGAAAACTGAGCCTTGTACTCGTTTATGTATCTTCCCGGTAAGCACCAGCCTAAACGGTAACTTGGCGACAGGCTTTTCGATACCGACCCACACCACAACACATATCCACCTTTGTCATAGTATTTTGCTGGCAGAGGTGTGTGTGATGAGTATGAGAGCTCCAAATACACATCGTCTTCAATGATGGGCACTCGATAGTAATTCGCTAATTCAGCCAGTTTCTGCTTTTGACTGGCAGACATATTGATCCCCTGGGGATTCATATGTGAGGTACAAAAGATAGCGGCATCCACACGTTTATTTTTAAGGTGCGTTTCCAGTTGTTGTAGGTCGACACCGTCATCCAAAGACGGGATCTCTATGATCTGGCGTGACATCTTGCCGAGCAACTCCAGAATACCGTTGAAGCAAGGGGAGCTAATCGCAATGGTATCACCTTCTTTTGTACACGATTCAAGAGCGGCTTTAATCGCCGACATGCAGCCTGCAGTGATCACCATTTCGTCCGGTGCAAAGTGGACATCAAGCTTGGCAAAGTGGGTGGACAAAGCTTGTCTTAGCATCGGTTCGCCCTGTGTATCAGGGTAGTGATTAAGCCTGTCGCCCATACGTTTGATAGAGCGGCGGAAACTGCGTTCTAGCTCAACAATCGATTGTTCATCATTAGTGGTGCTAGAGACGCCTAACGGCCCATTGATTGAGTTGTGAGTCGATGAAGTTTGTCTAACTTTGGAAACTTTACTCTCAAACTGTGCCCACTCAGGTGTTGAATGAACAGGCTTGTGAGGCGAGACAAAATACCCTGCTTGCGGGCGAGAATGAATCCAACCCTGTGATTCTAACTCTTGGTAACAGCTCACTACGGTCGACATGCTGATGGCTTGCTGTTTAGCTAATTGACGCAGCGAAGGCATACGCCCACCTTCGGGTCTTTTCCCGGTTTCAATCTCATCAATGAATTGATTCGCAAGTTTTCTGTAGATACTCATGGCAACGACCGTTGTTAACTGTACTGGTTTTTATTGTAAAAATTGTATCTGTACCGGTTTTATTGTTCAAGGGATACTCTTTCAAAACAAAGGAGGGGTCAGTATGAAAAGAAATGATTTGTTGTTAGCGGTGTTCGTGATGGCAATTTGGGGATTCAATTTCTCGATGATCAAAATGGGTGTGACCAATGTGCATCCGTTGTTGGCAACCGCAGCACGTTTCTCGTTAGCGGTGATTCCTGTGATATTTTTTGTAGCGAGACCGAATGTCGCTTGGCGTTATTTAGTGAGTTACGGCTTAGTGTTTGGTGTGGGTATTTGGGGCATGGCTTCATGGTCAATCACAGCAGGGCTCTCATCGGGACTGTCGTCGGTATTGCTTTCTACCAACGTATTAATCGGTATGGCCGTTGGGGTATGGGTATTCAAAGAAAGTGCGTCGGTTCGTAAGTTAATGGGTGCGATGCTAGCCATGTGTGCACTCGCGGTCTTAGTCTCGGCTGCAGAGGGCAATGTCACCGTTAATGGCGTTATCTTGATTATGATTGCAGCGTGCAGTTGGACGCTAATGGGCGTGATTGTGAAGGCGTCTAAAACTAAGCAGGCTTTTGCATTCAATGTGTGGGGAATGCTGTTTGCGCCAGTGCCGTTGGTGTTGTTTGCTGTGATGTTACATGGTGATCAAATCATCTGGCAGGGGATGGAACAATGGGATTGGAACACAACGATTGCAGTGTTGTTTCAGGCTTACCCTACGACATTGTTTGGTTACTGGGTGTGGAATAAGTTGTTAATCCAATATCCGTTAAGCACTACCGCACCGTTAACCTTGCTCGTGCCAATCTTTGCATTGATCAGCGGTTACTTTATGTATGACGAAGTATTGTCAGTCGCACAAGTGGTTGCATCTGTGCTGTTTTTAGTCGGGATTGGCTTAATCGTAAAACCTGCGAAGGCTGCGATCACCAAAACATTAGATGACAAAGAATCAGCAGGAAAACTCGCTAAGCAATCATGATGTCGTTCGCGGTAAATAAGCGCGATGTAAACTAATCATTGAAGCTACAGTGTTGATTAAGGAACTAAGGCCTCGCAATCGCGGGGCCTTTTCATGTGTAGGTTTCGAGGTGAAATATCGTTGCGGTTTAGCTTTCTCATAGTTCCTTTGAATTATCTGATACTCGCTCGTTAAGTCTTCTGGAGAAATAGGTATATTGTTGTTATGTTATATCGTAACATTAATGCAAGGGTGACTTGCACTTTCGATACTTGGAAATCAATTACATGGATAACATCAATCAAGTCTTACTGGTTGCCGGAACTCACGGTAACGAGCTTTCTGGAATCTACCTAAACAAACTGATCAAAGAGCGTATGTATGCCGCCGATCGTTCGACATTCTCTACGAATTCAGTTATCGCAAACCCTAAAGCGGTAGAGCAGAACGTTCGATATCTTGATACGGATCTAAACCGTCAGTTTTCTAATGCTAACCACGACGACACTGCAGGTTTAGCTGAGTACACAGTGGCGCGACAGTTTATAGATAGACACGCGAGCACAGAGCAACAACTGATTGTGGATTTGCACAACACGACTAGCAATATGGGGGCGACATTAATCTTACTTTCCAATGATGCTTTCTATCAAAAAATGGGCGCGTATGTGAAACAACGAATGCCAGAAGCTAATATTCTGTTTGAAGATAGAAAGCCTTGGGATGAGCAGCCTTACCTTTGTACTGCCGGAAAGTGTGGAGTGATGATTGAAGTTGGCGCTCAGGCGCATGGCTCACTGAAGTTCGATACTCTCAAACTGATGAAGCAGATGCTGACCATGGTTCTTGATTACGTTGAGAAGCACAACCTCAAGCAAGTACAAGCGTTAGAAGACTACGATGCCTTTTTCTATGTTGAAGAGGTCAATGTTCCGCTTGGTCCAGATGGTATGCGCGTTGCTACTGTGCACCCAGCGATCTGTGGTCGAGACTTCGAGGTAGTGAAGCAAGGTGAGCCGATACTTGCAACTTTCTTTGGCTATGACATCTATTGGGAGCGCGAACGAGATATTTATCCACATTTCATTAATGAAAGTGCTTACGCTAAAGCCAACATTGCAATGGCACTGGCCGAGAAGCGTTTGGTCTCAGTGAAATAGCGTGTTGAACCTATAACGGATTAGTTAAAAAGCCCTATGAATGTATCAATTCATAGGGCTTTGATTTTAGGTTGGGGTAAGGGTTAACCAGCTCTGGCTAAATCTGACACGCCAACAATTGGTTTTCTAGATCGTTGTCGATGCTATAACCAATGACTTCTATTCTGGTTTCATTGCACTCATCTAACTCACACTCTGTTAGGCCATCTTCCGTTAGGTTGTAACCAAAGATGCCGCTTTGAGTAATGAACACCGCTTTCATTCGTTCGGCTTTGAGTCCAACTAATACCTTAAGCAATTGCTGACGGTCGAACAGTTTGTCAGCCGCGAATCGCCAACCAATACTTTCAAACCCTTCACCTTGATTGCTCGCCTTTATCATACCGCTCTCTGGCATTGGTAATTCTGAAGCGAGTGGCTTGTCTTGTTCATGATGATGGTGATGATGGTGCCCATGAGCTTGATGATGGTAAAAGTTGGTGTCTCCATCAAACTCATCGAAAGGGATCTTACCGTGATGGGCAAATATTAGCTTGGTGTCTGGGTGACAAACCTGTGCGACGTACTCAGCCAGTTTCTGTTCATCGCCACTTTTGTAGAGATCGACTTTATTACCCACGATAGTATCGGCAATGGTGATTTGCTGATTGAAGGTGTCGTGTTCAGAGTAACGTGCATCAGAAAGCTTACGGGCATCGACCAAAGTCACGTTCTTCTGTAGTGATAACACCTTACGGTAGTGCTCAGAAGACAAGACTTCTAACACTTCTTTAGGGTGACCAAGTCCGGTCGGCTCGATCAACAAGCGATCAGGTTTTGCCTCAGACAGCAGTTGATTCAGTGCGATTTGCATCGGTAAACCAGCCGCGCAACACATACAGCCGCCAGGCACTTCACGGATAAACACTTGTTGTTTGCTGTCGTCACCTTGGATCAAACTGCCGTCTACGCCGATTTCTCCAAATTCGTTCACCAAAATAGCCCAGTTTTCATCTGCGGGTTTGTTCTTCATTAGATTGAGAATTGCGGTAGTTTTACCCACGCCGAGAAAGCCAGTAATGATATTGGTTGGAATACCCAAGAGAGGCTTTTTATCAGAGCTCATTGGCAATTCTCCTATAACCTTGAACAAGGGTATGGTTTGCCGAAACAACGGACTCTGAAAACGCAGAATACTCAGGTGGTACCTTTGAGATATTGTTCAAATCAAACCCTGAACCGATGTTGGTCATTGGTGGTACATGGAAGTTCTCAGGTAAGTCGTGTCCGTCCACCACACAGTTATGGCGAATCACACAACCTTTGCCAATCACCGCATTAAAGACGACTGAGTTGAAGCCAATAAATACGTCGTCACAGACCTGACAAGGACCATGAATGATCGAACGGTGAGCTATGGATGAGCGTTCACCAATAGTGACGGCAGCGCCAGCTTTAGAGTGAATAACCACTCCATCTTGAATGTTGGTGTCGCGCTTAATTACGATGGCTTCCATGTCGCCTTGTTCGTTGACCTCATCAGCTCGAATCACAGCGTAAGGGCCAATAAACACGTTGTCTTCAATGATGACCTTGCCACAGATGATGGCGGTCGGGTCAATGAAAGCGGTCTCTGATACTTCTGGCATGTGACCGCTTGGATTTCTTCTTAACATATTGATTTCTTTTTATTGATGGTAATAACTGCTGAACCTAGCGCTCGAATGACAGCCTCATTGCAGGAGTGACCATGTCACTCGATATGTCTTTTGATGTATCAGCGGTATGCGTATTCTGCTTCTCAGGGGATTCTGGATTGCTGTACACCTTGGCACCATTGACCCAGGTGTGCTTGATCTGAGCAGAGAATTCGTGCCCTGCGAACGGTGACCACCCACATTGATACAAGCTGTTGTCATTACTGACTAGAGTTGGTGTCTGTGGATCGACTAATACTAAATCGGCGAAGTAGCCCTCACGGATATAGCCGCGTTCCTGTATCGCATAACGGATCGCTGGGTTATGTGCGGTTTTCTCGACCACCTGATCGACAGTTAAAGTTCCAGTACGTACGTGGTCAAATAGACTCAATAGGGCGTGCTGGACCAGAGGTAACCCTGCAGGTGCTTGTTCGTAAGGAACTTGTTTCTCTTCCCATGTATGTGGCGCGTGATCTGTCGCGATGATGTCGATTTGCCCCGTGCTCAACGCTGCTAATAGAGCGTCTCTATCACTTGGGTATTTGACGGCTGGATTGCACTTAATTTGATTACCGAGCGTTGCGTAATCTTTATTGCTAAACCATAGGTGATGGACACAAGCTTCTGCCGTAATGCGTTTTCCCTGAATGGGGCCGGCTTCAAACTGAGCGAGTTCTTTTTCTGTCGTGATGTGCAACACATGAAGTTGACTGTTGTGTTTTTTGGCTAGCTCAATCGCATAGGAAGAAGAGGCATAACAAGCTTTGTCATCTCTTAGAATGGGGTGATCTTCAATCGTGAAAACCGCTTTCTCTTTTCTTAATTGTTCTTGGTTTTTCGCGATAACAGGCCCGCTTTCACAGTGGGTGACAATCAGAACGGGAGAATCACGGAATATGGCATCGAGTGCTTGAGGATCTTCAACCAACAAGTTGCCCGTTGAAGCGCCCATAAACACCTTTACACCACAGTGTTTAGTTGGGTCGAGACGTTTAATTTGTTCGAGGTTGTCTTCGGTTGCTCCGAGATAAAACGAGTAATTTGCTAGAGAGCTTTGTGCTGCAATATCGAACTTTTTTTCTAAGGCTTCAATGGTTGTTGTTGCAGGGTTTACGTTTGGCATCTCCATATAGCTGGTAATACCGCCTGCAACAGCAGCTCGTGACTCAATAGCGATTGAGCCTTTGTGTGTTAAACCCGGCTCACGAAAGTGAACTTGGTCGTCAATCATTCCAGGGATTAGGTAACAGCCTTGAGCGTCAATGACCTCATCGTTTGGGCTTGGTGTTATGTGGTTTGCGATCTTTTCGATTCGCTGGTCGACGATCAATACATCTGTTTCGGTAACGATGCCTTCGTTAACCACGCGGGCATTTTTTATGAGCGTTGCAGACATAGCGTTTCACTTTCTCCTTGTTGATGGGGCTAATACTGTTGAGGGTGTTTAAGAGAGTAGGAGCATCATTGAGTGGAAGCAGGCTCATTTTGGTTCGCACATTCGTCGCACACACAGCTTATCTCTAACTGAGGGCTAACAACGGTGAAGCCTTCTTGTTTAGCATGAGATTGAAGGTCACGAATAATGGCAGGGTGGATGGTTTGCTCGCTGATCTTGTCGCACTTGGAGCAGATCAAAAATTGGGGGATGCCATGCTCATGTTCGCAAAGAATATGGTCGCAAAGTATGAACTTATTGGAGACTTTCAGTTTATGCGCCAAGTGATGCTCTTCTAGGAACTCCAACACTCGATAAACCGACATCGCCTGAACATTCTGATCAAAGTGCTCTTTACAGTAATCGACAATTTCATAGGCAGACAGTGCTTTGTCAGCGTGTACCAACGCACGCAGTATCAACAGCCTCTTTGCCGTAAACTGTTTGCCATTGGTTTTGCAGCCTTGTTTTACATGCTTAATGATCGCTTCGACGTCTCTCATTCAATCTACTAAATTAAAAACAACATAGAGATGTTATAACATAACAATTTGAGCGGTGAAACGTACTTTTGGTTTTGTTAGTACTAAGTGTGACTATTATTAGTTTTAAATGAAATAAGGAAGCGCGACGTTTTTAAGATTGGAAACACAGGTTCAGCTGGGCAATACCGTTTTAAAACGTCGACGAGCGCGGCACATATCTGAATTCGATATTGACCCAATCGAATTAAATGCTGAAATGATACGAATCTCATATTTAATAACGCTTATTTAGTAACCTCTGTTGAGTTCGATATCAAATCAAGTGGCTGATTTTATTGGGTATCGGAGAAAAGTCTCAGAAATTAATATTTAGAAAACTAAAGTTTTAAATATTGGTTAAGTTGGTTTGGTTGGAATATAACTCTGTTTGATGGCTGTGAAGTAGAGGTTTTTTAGCTATATGTGTGAATTTAGGAGCGAGTTATCTTTCTGATTTGAAAGAATAATTCAATAGTTCAGATAAAAAAGTTGGCGAAAATCAGAAGCTTGGCATACACTTTCCTTGTAAATGACCTTATCTCATTGATTGAATAGGGTAAATGCTTTGGCGCTACTGGCGATGGTAGCAATGTTTAACATAGCTTTGAGGAAAGTTTTATGGCACTCACGAAGGCCGATTTGGCTGAGAACCTGTTTGAGACACTCGGATACAGCAAGCGGGATGCCAAGGAAACGGTGGAAGTGTTTTTCGAAGAAGTTCGTAAAGCGCTCGAAAATGGCGAACAGGTAAAACTGTCTGGTTTTGGTAATTTTGATCTTCGCGAGAAAAACGAGCGACCTGGTCGTAACCCGAAAACTGGTGAAGACATTCCAATTTCTGCTCGACGTGTTGTTACTTTTAGACCGGGACAAAAACTAAAGGCCCGTGTCGAGAATATTAAAATCGAGAAGTAGCCAAGCAATAGACCACGCCTAGCGTGGTCTTTTTGTTTTGATTCTGGCAATTATTGTTGTTTATCTCTTTCAGTCTTTTATCATCTCGCATCTCGCATCTCGCATCTCGCATCTCGCATCTCGCATCTCGCATCTCGCATCTCGCATCTCGCATCTCGCATCTCGCATCTCGCATCTCGCATCTCGCATCTCGTGCATTCTATATCGTACGTATTTCCATAGTTCGACGACCGACTTTAGTTATTACCCATACATTTAAAATGGACAACTAAGCAGTATTGATTCAGATTGTCTTATTTGTTTTCTAAATCTGTTCAGTGAAATTGAACGGAGGTTAAGTCTAATTGAATTTAAATCCGCCGAGTTATTTGCTGTAATGCGACCAATAAGCAGTCAGTTAATCTATTTTGTTGATCTAAATCTAAGGAGAAGCTTTGCGTAAGTCCGCTTTAGCTTTGATGTTACTCTTTTTATCGACTGTCGCCTCGGCAGCGGAGTACCAGCAACTCGCCAATATGTGCATTGCTTGTCATGGCGGTAACAACGATACCTCATTTCCCTCTATCCCAAACCTTAAATGGCAAAACCAAGTCTACCTTACTGAGCAACTGTCTGACTTTAAAAGTGGTAAACGTGAGGACAAAACGATGTCTAAAGTCGCGCAACTATTGTCAGAAGAAGACATCAAGAAGTTAGCTAATTACTTTTACCAACTGAATAACACAGGGTCACCGCAATGAGTTTAGATAGAAGACAGTTCCTTAAAGCCGCGCTTTCAGTAACCGCAGTATCTGCATTGCCAGTATCGTGGGTATTTGCCGCGAATCGCCCTGAAGGGTTAGCTGCACTGGATATCAATGCATTAACGTGGGCAAAAGCAGAAGATCTACCGGATTACTACACCGTTTTAAATACCAACCCTTTGAATGCGTATCCGCCAGAAAGTATGCTTGCGCCTGCTGTGACACCTGCAGATGTTCCTTTTGTTCGTTGGAATGGCTTGATGCCAGACTTTACGGAGATGGACCCTGATACTTAGACCTTCGAAGTGAAAGGTGAATCGGTAAAACAGAGTAAAACCTATACGATAGCCGAGCTCAAATCTAAGTTTAAGCACCATACCCAGAGCTTGGTTCTTGAGTGTGGCGGTAACAGCCGTAACAATTTTTATCCAAGCACCAAAGGTAATCAATGGAACAATGCTGGTGTCTATTGTTCACAGTGGACCGGTGTATTGTTGAGCGATGTGCTTAAAGATTGTGGTATCAAAGATGATGCAGTTTATGTTGGTAATCATGGCTTTGATAAACATTTGAGTGGTAAAGGTGAGGCGATTTCGCGGGGTGTTCCTATTGCAGCTGCGATGAACGATAACGCATTGATTGCATGGGAGATGAATGGTGAGCCGATCCCTTATCTCCATGGTTATCCGCTACGAACTGTATTTGGTGGCCGACCGGCTTCTGTTTCTCAGAAATGTACAACAGGCATTAGTATCCGTAACAAGATCCATGATGGTCATAAGATGGCAGCTCCTGCTTATCAAGTACCTAAGAACCCAATTGCCCCGGGGGAGAAAGTGGACAACAAAGATTTCCGAATCATAGAAGAAATGATTGTGAAATCGCTGATTACTTCTCCCAAAAGCGGGACAGAGTTTGCTCTCGGTAAGAAGATCAAAGTTAGTGGCCATGCATGGGCAGGGTTAAGAACCGTTGAGAAGCTGCAAGTGAGTTACGACTACGGTACTACTTGGCATGATGCAAAGTTGAATAAGCCAGTAAACAAGGGCGCATGGCAACAATGGGAAGCGGATCTAGACCTTCCTATGACAGGTTATTATGAGATCTGGGCGAAGGCGACCGACAGTGAAGGTGATAGTCAACCTGTGGTGCAACCGCAGTGGAACCCCAAAGGTTACCTGTTTAATGGTTGCCACCGTATCGCAGTAAGAGTGTCGTGATGCCTTCTATTTCTAATAAGCCTATTGATGGTAGTTCTAAACTTACCAATTTGATTGATGGCTACTCATTTCACGCAGACTCAAACCGGGTCAGTAAGCGCAGTTACCGTAAAGGGATAATCAGAGCGGCGTTGGTGTGCAGTTTGTTAACATCGATGCTTGTTCATGCTGGAGACATTCCAGAGAATCCGAAAGAGTACTATGGCGTAGATAAAGCATCGGGTCTGATTATGGCGCCCGGTTGGGAGACAGTGAAAGGGCAATGTAACGCCTGTCATACCAGCTTAATCGTTGCTCAGAACAGTGGTAACAGGGAGCAATGGCGTGAAACCATTCAATGGATGGTAGACACTCAAGGTCTGTGGGATCTGTCTGATACTTGGGATCCGGTACTGGATTACCTAAGTACCTATTATCAGGATAAAGGCATCGATATGAATAAGTATCGTCGTAAGCCTATTGATAGCGCATTGATGCCACCTATGCCAGGAGAGGGTCAATGATCATCAATCAATTAAAGCGAACTTCTTTTGTTCGTGGAGTTGTTGCGATAGCCGCTGCTGCAGTGATTTTGTCGTTGTCGGCGTGCACCGACGAACAACCGAACACTGAAGACAAAGTTGCCTCACGCGTCGAATCATTAGGCATAGAGTCAGAACCATCGGTAAAGCTTAATTCGGAAGCTAAAACCGAGGTTGAAAGTCTTGTTGATAACAAGGCCACTGCTAAGGATCACATGCCTAGCTTAGCTTCTGGTGAAAAGTTGGTTCAGAACCTATGTAGCCAGTGTCATGGCGATAAAATTATTCCTTTCGTACAATCTTATCCAAACATCAAAGGTCAGAAAGCTGGGTATATACTTAAGCAGCTCCGTGATTTTAAAAACGATGAACGACAAGATTTGTATATGCAGTCGGTGGTCAAACATCTTTCGGATGAAGACTTACAAGACGTAGCCGCATTCTATGGCACGTTGAAGCCATTGGATTTATACAACCGCACTAAAGAGTATTATCACCATTAGATGGGACTCTCTCGAGGCTTTAGTTAAGTTGCTTTCTACGAGGTTTTATAAGCCAAACAGTAGATAAAAGAAAGGGCTGCGATTATGCAGCCCTTTGTCGTTTTTGTTTATGATAAGCACTCAGCCAGTGGTTAAGCCGCTTTAATGTGCGTTGTAATGTACGGCTGCCATGCTTGTTGGTATAGCTCTAAAGATTGGCGTCTTAGGCTATTGATTTGCGCCGCTTCGATGTCGTTGATTGGACGTTTTTCTGCAATTGCGTGACGCTCAATGCCTTGGATGATTTCGTATAGTTCGTGCTCTGGACCACTTTTCACATCAGCAATCGCTTTCAAGTGAAGTTGAACTTCAGCAATGATGTTGGTTTTAGGCAAACGAACTAACAGGTTAAGGTCACGGTAGCCAGAATCAGCAGGTGACTTAAACTTGTTTTTCAATTTCACAACGTCCGCTTCACGGCTTAGTGATTCATACACTTCAACCAAGCTTTCTACGTCGTTTGCGATAATCGTTGCACGCGCTAGGTCAGTAATTCTTGTTACATCGCCATCAAGCTCAAGGTCAATTTTCTCTTCTGCACGAGCTTGAGATTTAACACCTGCGAACAGGGCTTCTGAATTGGTTAGTAGGGCAGTACTTTTACAGATAGTTTCTAGCTCAGCTTGTGCTTGGTGAGCTTTGCTGTAAAGGATGTCGAAATCGGTATAAGGCTGAGTCGGACGTGAGTCGAATGCTTTAATGCCATATAGACCGCTTAGGCTATGGCGGAATACGTTTGATGAAACTTGGTTTTGCGCTGGAGTGCGCGATTGATCAGTTGAACTCGTTGAAACAGGTGCTGCTGCGAATGCAGGCGCTCGGCTCAATACTAGAAGCATTAGGGCCGTCGTACGGAGAAATACACTCATTCAAACTCCAAAATACAAGGTTACAAAAACGGGTAGTCAAAAGGGGTAACCAGTAACGCATAAGAGTAAAAGCAGCTTAACTAAACTCACTACATATTAAATGGGGCTAGCTAAGGCAGAAACCAACTCTAACGTTTAATATTGCTTTAAAATGTGAACATATAGACAAATAATTCAAGCGTTTGTTCCCGAATTTTAAGAACTTTGAACTCGGCCAGTTTCTGATTTTATTGAAACCAATTTGGAACTTTAAACCAAGCTAAGGTTGCTCTTACCTCTCTATACTGTACCCTTGCATTATGACTGTTTAACATGAACGAAAGATGAATAATCCTGAATTTTGGCACAATAAATGGGCAGCCAACCAAATTGGTTTCCACCTTGAAGATGTAAACCCACTTCTGATTGAATTTTGGAAAAAAACCGACCCTAACTACGAAAAGAGTGTGTTTGTCCCACTTTGTGGCAAAAGCGAAGATCTGATTTGGTTAGCGTCTAAGCATGAAGAGGTTCAAGGGGTTGAGCTTAGCCAGATCGCGGTACGCGCATTTTTCTCAGAGCATTTTTACACGCCGACTGTGACTCAAATTAATGGTCAGCATGAGCTTTACCAATTCGATGAACTGAGTGTTTACACGGGTGACTACTTCACAGCGCCTATTCAGCCTGTTGACATTATTTATGACCGCGCTTCTTTAGTGGCATTGCCTGAAGAGATGCGAGTGCAGTATGTCGAGCGTTTGAAACAACTACTGAAACCGGGCGGTAAGATCCTTCTGGTGACGCTGGATTATGACCAAAGCGAAATGGCTGGGCCTCCGTTTAGCGTGCCTAAGCTAGAAATTGATCAGTTGTTCGAAGGTTATAAGATCACATTGTTGAATCAGGACATCGCAGACGAGGAACATCCTAAGATTGCGAAGAAAGGTTTGTCTCGCTTCTGTGAAGAAGTGTATTTGATTGAGTCAGACGCTTAAGTTCAGTCTGCTTAGTTAAGCCAACAGATAACACCAACAAAAAGACGGGCTCGATAGCCCGTCTTTTTTATTGTTCAGATTTGAACTCGCGATTGTTCAGAATTGAATAGCGGGTTAGTAAATCACTTTTACTTTTGAAGCGCTTTCAATGGCATCTTCAATTGCTGTTTCTGTGCTATTACGACGAGTTAGCGCCACACCAAGACGACGGCGACCATCAATGTCAGGCTTACCAAACAGACGAACCTGCGTTTGTGGTGCGTCTAGCGCTTCTGCAAGGCCTTCAAAGCGGATATTCGTTGATGTGCCTTGACCAAGGATTACCGCAGAGGCACAAGGGCCATACTGAGCAATTGATTTGATCGGCATACCCGTAAATGCGCGTACGTGTAGTGCAAATTCCGATGATTCTTGAGACATCAGAGTCACTAAGCCAGTATCGTGTGGGCGAGGGGATACTTCATTGAAGATCACGTGGTCGCCTTTAACGAACAGTTCAACACCAAAGATGCCGTGACCTCCTAGTGCGTTAACCACTTGCTCTGCCGTGTATTGCGCCGCTTTCAGTGCGTTGTCTGACATGATTTGTGGCTGCCATGATTCACGGTAATCACCGTCTTCTTGGCGGTGACCGATTGGCGCACAGAAATGAACACCGTCGACTGCTCGAACGGTAAGCAGTGTGATTTCGTAATCAAAGTCGATGAAGCCTTCGACGATCACACGACCCGCGCCAGTACGACCGCCTTCTTGTGCGTAGTCCCAAGATTTCTGGATGTCTTCTACAGTTTTGATAACGCTTTGGCCTTTGCCTGAAGAACTCATTACTGGTTTAACAACGCAAGGCATACCCACGAATTCAACAGCAGCGGCAAAATCTTCAAAGGTGTCTGCAAAGCGGTAAGGTGAAGTGCTTAGTTTCAACTCTTCAGCTGCTAAACGGCGAATACCTTCGCGGTTCATCGTTAGTTTGGTTGCATTAGCCGTTGGAACGACATTCAAGCCTTGTGCTTCAAGTTCAACTAACTTGCTAGTGGCAATAGCTTCAATTTCAGGAACCACATAATCTGGTTTTTCTAGCTCAATGATAGCTTGAAGTGCATCACCATCTAACATGTCTAATACATGGCTACGGTGCGCAACTTGCATTGCTGGCGCGTCTGCATAACGGTCACAAGCAATAACTTCTAAACCTAAACGTTGGCACTCGATAGCAACTTCTTTTCCGAGTTCACCTGAACCTAATAGAAGTACACGAGTAGCATTTTCACGAGTAGCAGTACCAAACATAGAAATTCCTTCCGATCTTTTGAACGATTGATTGAAAACGGGGTGATCATACTTATTTAAATGACAAAAGCAAACGTTTGCGCAACTTGCGGCGTTAATTACAAGTATAAAAAAAGCAGCCCCGTTAAATAGGGCTGCTTATTTAAATTTTTGTTAACCAGATGTACTTAGATTGCTGAGTAAGTCACTGGAATGTCGGGATTAATCGCTTCTAATGTAGATTGCGTATCCGCCAGGTGACTGATGCTACCTTCAGCAATTTCAACCAAAGCAGCGCTTTCAATTTGTTCAAAGTCGAAGCCCGCCAGTTTGAGTTGAATCAATGCCACTTGTAGAGGCGGTAGGCTCGGGTTGAATGCTGCGTTTTCAGCGTAAGCACCGGTGAAAACCTCACCCGACGTCAGCTGTAGTGAAACACCACTTAGGTTTTTGGTGTAAGGCGCATGGCTGCGGTTAAGTGCTGCTAGTGCTTCTACAACAATAGGAGTTGTTTCTTCAGTCGTGTACTTATGATCAAGCTTAGTCATTAGCCCAGTCGTCACACCTAAATCAGCAGGGCCGAAAGAGTCTGGAAGGTATTCTTGTAGTGACATCTCATCGCGTTGTGGAAGCTGAACTTTAAGCTCTTTCGCTGTGGTCAGTTCATTCATAAACTGACGACAGTGACCACAAGGACTGAAGTTGATAGTAATATCTGAGATGCCTTGCTCGCCTTTCATCCATGCATGGCTGATTGCAGATTGCTCAGCGTGTACGGTTTGGCCAAGTTGCGCACCAGCGATTTCAAGGTTTGCACCAAAATACAAGGTACCAGACAAACCACGCACGATTGCACCAACATAAAAGTCAGATAATGGAGCGTAAGAATACGCTGCGGCAAAAGGAAGTAGTGCAATACGTAGTTCGTCATCCGCTAAACCACTTACTTGTAGTAGGTTGGCAAATTGTTCTGGAGACAATGTCGCGTCAAAGTTGTCTGCTAATACGATGTCACTCAAAAGCGCTTTCATTGATGATGGAGCACTTTCCAGCGCCAGGGTAATACGACTGTTCATGTTGAATCCTTAATTGACCTTAGGCTTTAAGTTTATGCAATACTCAGGAATTTTCTGTGATAAAGATCACCATTGAATTGTTGTTGTTACATTGGTTTACATAATTAGAGTGAGGTCACACTTGAAATCGATTACAAGAGCTATTTATACAGCTGATATCGCACTTATTGCACGTAAAAGACCGTGACTTGACTGCTATTGCTAAATAAATGCGAATAAAAAGCCCAAACAGACACTGTAATAAACAGCATTCTGGTTGGGCTGAATCGCGTAGTGATCGTTTAGGTTAAGAATAGAACCAAATCACAACTGAAAACACACTAGGCGCAATGATTGAGGTGATAACGCCACAGAGCACCAAAGCCAGCGAACTGAATGCGGCGTCTTCTTGGTTCTTTTCCGCACAGGTCGCGGTGCCCAAAGCGTGAGAAACCGTACCCATGGTTAAACCTCTGGCAATTGGGCTCTTAATACCAATCAGATTATAGATAGGATAAGCAAAGATCGCCCCGAACAGACCTACGATCAAAACCAATATTGCCGCAATGGCTGCCTCACCACCTAAATGACTCGATACTTCCATCGCGATCGGCGTCGTCACCGATTTGCCTAACAGGCTCGCAATCAAGCTAAGGTCGGCTTTAAAAGCTACCGCAATGATTGCTGTGGTTGTCATCGACATCACACTGCCTAACGTGCAGGCAAAGGTAATAATGCGCCAGTTAGCTCGAATTTGAGGCAACTGCTCGTAAAGAGGGTAAGCAAGAGCCACAACCGCTGGTTGAAGCATGTAAGTAATCCAAGTGTTGTCTGCGTAGTAAGTCTCGAAAGGCACTTTGAAGAACAACAGAATGGGAATAATGATGCCAATGCTGATCAATAACGGGTTACACAGGGGTGAGTTCACTTTTTGGCTTACCCAGCGAGCAAACAGGAACACCACGATGGTCAGTAGAATCCACATGATTATTTACCTCTCGAAAGCAAGCGGTCTAAGAACCATGATAAAGACACCAATACGATGAGCGTACCGCCAACGGCACTGGCCATGATTGGCAATGCATTGGCAATAAGCATGTCGAAGTGATCCATTAACCCAACACTGATTGGGACGAACAATAAGATCATCAAACGAATAATCAGACTGGCACCGGGTTGTACCCAGTGTGATGGAACAATACCTATCACCATGGCAGTAAACAGAATCAACATGCCAAAAATACTGCCTGGAATTGAGGTCTCTAGATATTGTTGTAACGCGTTGCCTGCAGTGAGAGCACCTATAATTAAGGTGAAGGAGATTAAGCAGTAAACGAGTTTGATCAATCTTTCTTTCAAAGTGTCACATCTCTTGATAATGAATTAACTAGCTAGCTTTTCTACGTATTGATAAACCGCTTTCAAGATAGCCATTTTCTTCTCGTCACTTTCGTTTTCATGTGCGAGGTTTTCTAGATTCAGCATGTACTCTTCTAAGCGACTCTCGTAAAACTCACGACAATGGTTCGCCCATTTCAGCTGCTCAGCTTCATCAAGTGTCCATGGGAAATGACGAGCGCGGTAACGGAACAACAGCGGCTTAATACGCTCGTCACTGAAAGTGATGTCCAAAGCAGCCAAGTTGTTCGGGTCAGTTTCACGAATGATGTTCATCGCGGTCTTATCTGCTGGAGAGAAGAAGCCATCGTAAAGGTGTGTGTCTACATCATCACTTTTTTCGTATTCACGTTCTTGTGAGTACAAGCCAATCAGCTTTTCACGAATCTCTGGGTGTTCACGTAATAGTGCAAGGTTCTTTAAGCACTGCTGACGGTCGATACCGATCGTTTCCGCGTTTTCAGCCGTGAGTGTTTTTGCTGGTGCGAGAATAGGGCACTTGTTGAGTTGTACCAGTTTAATCGGCACTGGCAACTCATCTTCATTTAGCTCGCTACGCTTGGTATAGAGTCTGTCTCTTAGCTCGTCGGTATCTAACTCAAGCAGTGGGCTAGGATCTTTCGCTAAGTCCACCACGATAACGGCGTTTTGGTTGGTCGGATGCCAAGCCATAGGAACAATCCAGCTTGTGTAATTGCAATCACGACCAAACATGCCTGACACGTGCATAAGAGGTGTCATGTTTACGATGTCGACTAATTCGTTCAACTTGCGCTTGTGGCGCATGTTGTAGAGGTAATCAAACATCTTAGGTTGTGCGGCTTTCAGCTTTTTCGCTAATTCGATAGTCGCAATAACATCGGCCATCGCGTCGTGCGCGTTTTCGTGTTCAATGCCATTTGCCACAGATAGGTGTTCCAGTTTGAAACTTGGGTAACCTTCTTCATTCTCTGGCCAAACAATACCTTCAGGGCGAAGTGCGTGTACGGCGCGCATCACGTCAAGTAGATCCCAGCGTGAGTTACCGTTTTGCCAGCTCCATGCGTACGGGTCTATGAAGTTGCGATAACAAGTGTATCGCGTTACTTCGTCATCGAATCGAATGCTATTGTAGCCAAGGCTTGTGGTGTTTGGCTTTGCAAGCTCTGCATGAATCTTGGCGATAAACTCAGGCTCAGGTAGGCCTTGAGACATGGCTTTTTGCGGTGTGATGCGAGTGATTAGCGCAGCTTCAGGTGCAGGAAGATAATCAGCAGGAGGTTGGCAGTAGATAACTAAAGGCTCTCCGATAACATTGAAATCTTGGTCGGTACGAACACCTGCGAATTGACTCGGACGATCTTTCGCTGGGCTCACGCCCCATGTTTCGTAATCGAAAAAGAAGTAGGTAGGCTGATTATCTGAACTCATTGAATTTCCTGAACAGTAAGCGGATTACGTTTACTGTGGCTGAAGGTTAGTTTTGTTCAGTATCTGATAGTATGCGGTACGCGTGCAACCCAGATCACAAATAAATTGCCGGAAAACGGTGCTTTACTATTCAATCGAGTCGACAAGGAAGCTTTTGAATCGAATTGTGGCGATTTCTTCGTAACGGTTCTACCTGTTTACGGTTTACATGAGCGGCGGTGGTGGAGAGTCAGGGTCACTATCAAGGTGCAGATGTTTAAGCTATCAGACGACCGTTTAAACCGTCATATCCTAATGTCTAATGCTCTCCCCAAATTAGTCGTCTTTCGGCAATATAATTCACTTAGTTTTGATGAGTCATTGGGTATTTATGATTGCAGGGGGAATTAAGTTGGATAGATCTACGTGTCTCATTTTTAATACTGTTTAAAGGCTATGTTTTAAACCCATGTTTAAATCTTAGGTTTAAAATTCTTAATACGAAAATCTATTATTTCACTTTTATTACAACTTAACATTAATACTGGTTTGTTTCATTTTTGAGACTATATTGCAACACGGTGATCTATATAGTGATTAATTTAAATGAAATGCTTGGTTGTTACTTTGGTTTATTTTACAGATATTTTAATAAAGCGGGTTTTATAAAAATAATGACGTATAAAATTAAAGGGATTAAGTGTAAAACCAGTTTTATATCTAATTAATAAAAACACCTAAATACCACTATTTTTGTTAGTGTTATTTATATCAATTTGCGTGATCTTATTCTCACTGCGCCTCATTTCTTTATAAATAAGTGTCAATATATATATTTTCTAAATAGGATTGTTGTTACTTAATTGTTAACTCTGATTGACTATTAGGTAACCCTAATAATAAAGCCGAATTTATATAAAGGATTAAAGAAATGAACAAAGTCTTTAAGGTTGTTGCGGTATCTGCACTTTCTATCTCTTCAGCGAACGTTTTCGCTGTGAGTGACACTTTTGATGCAACACTAGAAGTAAAACAAGCAATTACAATGACAAAAACCAGTGATTTGGACTTCGGTATCATCACTTCAGATAACACAACTGATGTTGTTATCGCTCAAGGTGATGCGGGAGCTGCGGCGTTTACGCTTTCTGGAGAGTCTGGTGATGCAGTAACAGTAAGTATTTCTAACACTAACTTAGTTAACGGTGCAAATACGATTGCGGCTGAATTCGACTTTAATAGCGCTATAACCCTAACGGGTGGTAATGCGAATCTTAATATTGGCGGCACTGCACGTACTTCAAGTGCAACATTAGTTGCTGGTACTTATACTGCAAACGTTGCAGTAGATGTGACTTACCAGTAATCAAATGAAACCAGTATAATATTATGGCTGTTGTAGAGCAGCCATTTTTACGATGAAGTTTCTATTCAAATACGCGATTTATATCGGTCTGACTTTTTATTCAAGCCCGTTTCATGCTCTGGAAATTATTCCTGAAAATATGGAGGTGAAATTTCCGGGTATGTATATCTCTGGATCGGGGCAAAATGCTGATGCTAATCCGGCTAATAGTCAGATTTACGTAGTTCGCTTTTATGTTGAAGGCGAACCGGGTAAAAAGATCGTGGTTTCGCTCCCCTCTAAGCAGTACCTCAACCATTCTCGTAAATCCAAACGTCTTCGTATTAAAAAGTTCTATTTTGGTTGCGGCTTATCAAAGCGAGGCAGAGCCAAGATCAAAGGCAATGGAAGAAGCAAATTACTGTGCATTGGTGCAAGAGTGAAAATCGGCGCTAATCATCCCGCTGGCGTTTATACCAGTACAATTCCTTTTGAGGTTAATTATAAATGAAGTTGTTTATCTCATGTGTTCTCGGCTTACTTTTCACGGCACAAGCCTCTGCTCAACTCCTAATCGCTCCAACTCGTTTTGTCTTAGATGCTGATACCTCTGTGACGGAAAAAATCGTGGTGGAGAACAATTCGGACGAACCGATTCGATTGGAGATCAAACCTATCTATCGACCAGTCAAGGCCAGTGGATTAGTTCGTACTGACGCAAACATCGCTGAGTCTGAAAATATAGCCGACTGGATTAAAGTGTCACCACCGATTATTCGTGAATTGAAACCCAACCAAAGACGCACCGTTCGCTTACGCATGAACGCATTGCCAGACGACATGCCAGATGGTGAATACCGAGCTTACCTATGGTTTTCACCTATTGCGAAGGCTGCTGAAGCTTCCCCGCCAGACTTATCCAGAAAGGTTCGTTCTAACAACGGTTCAGCGTTTCAACTCAACTTTCATATCAACAGTTATGTACCGGTTTACGTACAAAAAGGTGAGCAGGTACAAGATGTGAAGTTTCAATGTGATGAGCAGAACCTCAAGATCACGAATGACGGTAATTTCCAATTCAGCGCTAAATTGAATGTCGACGAACACAGCGAAAAGGTGGTGTTACTTCGCAATGCAGAGTTAACCAAACCGTTACCGAAGGGTTCAAAGATTTCATTGGTGCAAAACGACCAGCCTTTGTACGAATGTGTTCTGTAGCTTGAACTGTGTGTTAACAGTGATTGCGCACTCGACTGAGTGACGACAACATCCATGTTTCAACATTTGGTTTGTCGAGTTGCCTTGCTCTGTTCCTTGTTTCCATTTGTCGCTCATTCGCAGCCAGAAAGGGAAGACGAGGCGACTGAACTTTATCCAGCTCATATCGAAGTTCGAGTCGGGCAAGTTGGCGATAGTTTCTATCGTGTCATGATGGATGATTACGAAGAGCCGTTTATTTCGATATCAAATGCCGCGTTTTCTCTGTTAGAGATGAATGGGCAATGCGATGACAACGGCTATTGTGAGATCTACTTGCCGCAAGATGTTGGGCGAGAGTCTCCTCCTTATATTGTCGATACCGAGCAAGCCGTCTGTTATCGCGATGACAACAATATCCAGTTAATCAAATTTGAAGTGATTGACTCGGAAACCTACATTCATTGGTACAGCTTGCAAGCCTGTATTCCCGCCAAAGTCCGATGGGACATTGATGACTATCGGCTAACCGTTTCTCCTGAGTTCAGCTCGTTAACCGAGTTGGAAGCGGTGATCTCTAAGATCAAAAATGAATCCCGTAAAAAAGCAGAAGAGTTGAAGCGAGCCAGTAATACTCCGGCCATAGAGCCACTTGCGACCGTGGGTTTGGCAACAAGAGTCGCGGCTTCTGTTTACCACGACAGTGAAACCGGCGGCGATGTTTACGCCATTTCCGACACCATCCTAAGCACCGAACACTCCTTATCTCGCTTGTCTATTGATTCGCGAGAAGATCAGCCCATTGTCTATTACAACATTGCGGTTGAAGCACATGATAGAGAAGGTTCACTAGAAATTGGGCACGTGCTGTTAGATGGCAGCGTATTTACCGTCAATCAAACACTCGAAGATGGGCTTTATTACACCAACCGAAAACGTCAGCCAGAGTTTGGCAACTTACAACTGGAACGTACTACTCAGCCCAATATCAGCATCGATGTATTGGTTAATGGCATCTATCAAACTACGTATCGTTCTGATGAGTTTGGACGCTTTGTTGTTGAAGAAGACAACATTTCACCCGGTGACACCATTAAGTTTCGCTACTACCTATCGAAAGGTGTTTGGCAGGAAGAAGAGATTACCGTCGCCGGTTTAGAAGATGCTTTTTTGCCACGAAACGAGTGGGGCGTTGAGGTGGTTGGGAATGAAGGTGCAGACAGAGCGGGCGCTGTGTCTCTGGAGTATGGACTTGCTGATTACTTTACTGTGGGTAGCGCTTTTAGGAGGCAACATGGCAAGGACTTGGTTGGCTTTCAGGGACGATATTTACCGACACATTGGTTTGCAGGTCATATCGGTTGGTTGCCCGACTTTAATCGGTTTCCAATGGAATTTGATATCTTACTCGGCGGCGACCAATCTGCGTCAATCGAGCTCAATAAAACTGATGAACTGGATTCAGAGTCGATGGAGTATGACGTATTCAAATACAACTTGTCGCTTGCAAATCTCACGGCCTTTTTAACGGTGAGAGACGATGAAGACGAGCTTAGTGTCGAGCCAAAAGTGAACGCCAAAGTGTCGAGCAATCTGTTTCTCTCTTATGCAGGCGATTATCAATACGCAAAGGACAGCCATGAAGATACCTACTTACACACAGTCGAGCTCGCCAAAAGTGGTTTTTCTGATACCTCGTGGAACATCTCTGGCACGGTTAATGGCTCTGGTCATCATGAACGCACAGAGCTCTCTTTAAGAAATGCATGTAAAGAGTGTGTACTTGATCCTCTTAATGTATTCCAAGAACTCACCACCAACGTATCTGCTCGCTACCAGAAACAAGATGTATCTTTTACTGCCTCTTTAGAGGCGCGTGTGAATCCTTATCTGTTGTTTAAGTTGGAAGGAACAGAGGACCAATACGGCGTGGAAATGACGACGGAATTTGGGGCTAAAACCTACTTCGATGAGGACATCGGTGAGTTTGTCGAATGGAACCGATACAATCATTCTAAGTTGACTGGGGTTGTTTATGATCACCACAAGCAACCCATATCTGGAGTGAGCCTGCAGATACTCGACCAACGTGCGGTGAGTGATGCAAAAGGGCGTTTTGAATTTTCGAGTGTTCCCGCTCGAAGCAATCTGCCTATCTATATTGATGAAGGGGCACTAGACCTGAATCTCACACCGATTCAAAACCCTGTGTTTGTTAATACCAAGCAGGTTGGATTAACTCATGCGAACATCGAAATGGTGGTGTCATTTGGGGTCGATGGCACAGTGGAGGGCGCTATCGAGAGCAATGCGTATCTGCACTTCAAACATATTCAGAAAGGAACGGAATATTCGAGCGAAATCGAGAGTGACGGTTTTTACATGGTAGAGGGGCTGATCGCTGGAAAGTACATTATCACCTTAGAGATGGGCGACAAAAGATACGTTCAAGGTGCCGACTTGGATGGGGACTTTTGGGTAAGCGATCTCACCTTTAATTTTATCGACTTCCATAAAGTGTACTAGGATGAACAATCTATTTTATGTAGGCTATTTAGTCAGAAGGTGGTGAGAGCATTAATTTCACTTTCTGCTTCATGGTTAGCGTTTGGTTTCGCAGATCTTTGAATATGGTTTTCCACTCTTGAAAGGTCACCGTTATCGGGTTGAAACTCTCCACAGGCTTAGTGACGCCGTAACGCACTGTTTCCACTTCCGGTTCAAACGTCCCAAATAACTTGTCCCAGATAATAAGAACGCCCGCGTAATTTTTGTCAATGTATTGCGGGTTTCTGCCGTGATGAACACGGTGGTGGGATGGGGTATTAAAAAGGTATTCCAGAGGACCTAGGCTTCGTACCCACTGAGTATGCACAAAGAATTGTAACCCCAAATTCAGAAGTACCACAAAGATCACCCATTTAGGGTCGAAACCTATGATGACGAGTGGCACCCAAAATAGCCACATCCCTGCAAGTGGGTACATTAGGCTTTGGCGAAATGCGGTACTGAAGTTCATGCGTTCCGAACTGTGGTGGGCTACGTGCGCTGCCCACATCCAGCGTACTCGGTGGCTTGCTCTATGGAACCAGTAGTAGAAAAAGTCCTGTAGAACCATTAATACAATGAAGCTCAACACGCCCATTTCAATATCCATTAAGCGCCAACCAAACAACCACAGATAGAGCTGAACGATCAGCAGCCCGGTTAACAAATCGGAGAGTTGATGCATGCCTGCTAGCGTGAAGTTACACATGACTTCCGATAGCTTGTAACTTGAATTGTCTGGCAATTGGCCTTGCTTCTGACCAATGAAATATTCGGCCAACATACAGATCATGAACAACGGAGCCAAGACCAATAGTAGCCATTCTGGGTGATTGATTAATGCGTCGATGTTCATTTGTTGTTCCTATCTCCACTATCTGTATTTAAGAGCCAGCTGCATTTGAGAACCAGCACTGGAATGTATTACCAACGAGCGAAATGATCTTCGGTCAGGCCGAGAACATTATCGAGTTGGTGAGTGATGCCATTGTTGTCTTGAATCGAACCTGAAAAGTGACCGACAAACTGACGGAAGTTACTCTTCAGCAGCCATAAATTGAGTTTTTCACTGCGCTTGTTGAGAGGGGTGAAAGTCAGGTTAATACGACCATCTTGCGAGGTTATCTTCCAAGGTAGATTCGTGTCTTGGCGACTAAACGTAAACTGCACCGTATTGAGCAAGTGTCTGGTGCCATTTATCCACAATACGTTTTCACATCCTCCGGTTTCATTGACACCCGCTGCGAGATTGAGGCCAATATCGGTCTTATTGGATTGTGTGTTGATGCTTGCCCAGCGCCAGCTAGTTTCACGTCTCATGTATCCCGCTGAGAAATCATACCCAGCACGAGCTTGGTCTAAGGAAATAGGTTGTTGGTTAATCTCAATGCTGCCCGTTACTTTTAACGCGTTATGCTTTTGTGTGTAGGTCCACCCCGAGTAACCCGTTGGGCTGCACATCGCCATGGGTAAGCTGTCGCTTTCTGGCTCCAGGCAAACCTTGGCTTTGATAAGTTTCGTGTTGAGTGACACTTTCCATTTTCCGTCCTCAATATCAAACACAATGCTTTGCCCTGCGATGTGTGTGATGCCTTCTAACGGGGAGTTCGTTGCTTGTTTGTCAAACCCCAGTGGGCGTAACCATGAGCTCTCTTCTAACTCGTTATTCTCGATGTCGTAGACGTAACAAAACGCCGAACTCAGGTAACGAATGTCAGCAATGGCTACGCCGATTATGTGAGTCTCGGTAACAATGCTGACAAATTGAAATTGCTTGTAATGGAAGTGTTTTTGCCACGGGTTGGCTTTGGTATCCATGGTGTTTCGATAGTCGAACTTTTCTATGTTGAGATGTTTTGGGATGCCATCGAAATGCCCAATCGTCGGTTGACCATTAGAATTAATCAAACTGTGTGGAGACGGGATGGTTTTTATCATTGCGATGGTTCACATAAATTTAACAACTAGCAGCATTGTGCGACGAGTAGCGTAGAATTGGGAGGTCATAATCGGACAGGAGCAGGTTATCAATCACGATTTTGTTAGCTTGGGCTGTTGAAGCTGTATGGTCATGAATGTGGGAATAGGTTCAGTATAGGGGAATTTAATTGGAAGTTATCGCGGAGTACATGCCAACGGAGCATCGCCACCAATTGGGCACATTGGATGTCGCGTTGTTACTGAATACACTGGCGCAAAGAGGCGTGGATATTGAAACACTGCTTGCTGGTGCCGGGTTAGAAAGCTTAGATTGGCAAAACCCAAATGGGAAGCTAACTTACGCGGATAAACTGTCCATCTTCAGTGCGGCTAACCAGAGCTTTCCACACGATGGTTTGGGCTTATGGTTGGGAGAGCATGCCAGCTTGAGCCACTTCGGTGTTTTGGGTTACGCACTGTCGACCAGTCAGAATGTAGGCGAGGCTATTAAATCGGGCTTTAAATACCTGCGTTTAAACGGGCCTATCTTCTCGGTTAAGCTGATTGTTGATGATAAACACGCGGTAATTCAAATTGAAAACACCTTGGAGGTGGGGGATCTACTTCCGTTCTGCAACGAATATTTCTTAAGCTCAATCCTCTCTTTGTTCCAAGAATTAACTGGCGATGCATTGGCAATTAAAGCGTTGTCTTTCCCTTATGCTGAACCAAGTTATGCCAAGCTCTATGATGAACGCTTTCAGTGTCCGGTGACGTTCGGAGACAACGCTTGTGAGCTGCGATTTGACGCCTCGGTTTTATCACAAACATTAGCCACCCATGATGCCGCAACGCTAAAACGTTACCTCACTTCTTGTCAGTCGATAGTGGAGACGTTGGACTCTGAGCATCTAATAATGAATCAGATCAAAACGATCTTTTATCAAACTGCAGGTCGCTTCCCGACTATAGAGCAACTCGCAGTAGAGTTCGGTTGCAGTTCTCGCACACTCAGACGAGAACTGGTTTCTCATAATTCCAGTTATCAAGCATTACTTACTGAAGTTCGGGTCGAATTAGCCAAAGAGTTATTACTCGGCACAAGCATGAGTATTGATGACATCGGTGAAAGGCTTGGCTATAGCGATCCTGCAAATTTCAGAAGGGCTTTTAAAGGGTGGCTGAGTAAAACGCCCGCGCAGTTTCGTGACGGTCTAACTTAGGTTGATTGTCTGAACCTATATTATTCAAAGAACTGCTCACGAAATTCTGTTATTTGCTGTTGGTAGTAGTCGTTCCATTGTTGTGTATCCCAATTAGCATGATTTGCAGAACGTTGAGAGTCTAAGGTCGATTTCAATTGAGCCAGTAGTTCGTGATACGTCATCACAGTCTTCTGTTGTTGCGCCACTTGTTGTTCACGCGCGGCGATATTATCGGCCTGTGCTGCATCCAAATATGTTTCTTGAAGTTCAGCTTTGATAGTCGCTAATTCAGTAGAGCTATAGCTGTTAGGCAGCAGCGAGACAGCAAGCTCGTATTGTTGAGCTGGAGTTTCTGCGTTTAACGTTCCCGATTTACTTTCCCATTCCGAGAGCAAATCTTGGAAATGTAAGACAAACTCGGTGGGTTCGATTTCCTCAAGCGTGTTTGCGCTAAGCGTAAAATCCAAATGCGCAAATTGGTCGGCAAACAGCTGGTGGGCTAACTCTCCCCATACCTCTTGTGCAGACTGCTTAAACATCTCAACACGCGCTTCTAAAGAGTCTACAGATTCGAGTGGGATTGTGCTTTCCCTTGCTCGCCAATCGGCAGAAAGCTTTGGGTAATCACTTAATAGTTCAAACCATTCCATCGGTAACTCAGTTTTCAACTGCGCGAGTTGTTCAGTGCAATTGCCCACTTGTTGGCAAAGCATCCAAAACTCATTGAGCTCATCTAACAGCGCTTTACCTTCAAGGTCAATTAGGTTTTCTGCATACGCTTTTCCATGCAGGTTGTCAGCTTGGACTTGTTTGCTTTGCGAAACGCGATTGCCTGAAAAGCTTGCCGTATTTGGTGTGGGACTATCTTCATCAATCGTTTTAGAAACCCGCTGTTTTGCTTCTGTGTGTTGGACAGAAGATTGCGGTGTTTCAATCGATTTTGATGACCATGAGTAGCCAACAATGCTCGTCACAGCGACGAGCATTAGGATTAATATAACTCGATGCATTATCCGTTCACCGCGCTACTTGATGACAGCACTAACAGGGAAGTGGTCTGAAAGGTTGTAGTGCTTCCATAATTCACTGCTGGTAGAGCGAGGAACATCAACACGGTTATTGTTGTGAGCTTTTTGCGCGTATTCCGAGCTCACCACCACGTAATCTAAGTATTCGACGTTTTCCCCGCCAGACATAGGTTCACCAGCAAAGTTATTGATGCGAGGATCAAAGGTCGAAGCGGTATAACCTGAGTATTCAGGCTCAGTGGCTTGCAGGTTGGCGAACATCTGTTGGTAGTCACCTGGGAACTTAAGCTTGTTCACGTTGAAATCGCCGCTGTAAATCACCGTTTCAGAGGATGGTATGTTCAGCGATTGAGCGAGCTCACGCATCTGTTTAAATTGACGCTGACGGTAGTCGCGCGCCGTGTCCGTATCGAATGAGGCGGTGTGCGTACCAAACACATGGTAAGCCTGACCATTTTTGATGACCTCAGCGTAATTCACGCCTTTATCGGCAAAACAATCTGTGCCCGTACAATCAGGGAATACGTACTGTGCCTCGTTGACGATAGGGTAGCGGCTCACAATGATCACGCCGCCGTCATAGATGTTGATGCCATCTTTATCGAGCATTTTAGTTTGGTAAGGATACTCTTTTGCGAGTTCACGTAAGAACTCATCTCGCCCGTTGGCAAACACTTCTTGAAGCGCTAACACATCGTAGCCCTTAACGTATTGAGGGATGAGGTCGTAACGATCACCAATGTGAGAAGCGATAGCGGGGAGGGCCCAGATGTTGTAGGTCATGACTTTCAGTGTGTTGGCGTCTGGCTCTGGCTGTTCATCTACTTTTTGTGGAGTGATGGTGTAGTAAATATCATCGTAGCGAGCGGTGTTGTCAGCTTTGAAGGCAAGCTCAGTGTTTACATCAAAAGCATTGGTCGAGCTACGATGAATATTACGATCATCATGCAGTGTTAAGTCGACGTCTGCCGCGCTCAAACCGTGTTGTAGTGTTGAGTTGTACCAGTGCCCCTTCATGGTTTGATTGAGCGTGATGCTTTCGCCAATAGAGTTCGATATTACGGTGTCAAACTCGTACGTCTTGCCGGATTTTACGCCTGTCCAACGATTAAAACTGATCAGCTTCTTCGTTTCCCACGGGCCAATCTGCTCAACATGTTGTTGCCACTCGTCGCCAAGTTGAAGTAGATCAGTTCCAGTATGGTTGGCTTGAATCGTCATCACTTGGTTGGTGTTATTGGTCAGGTACACATCGGTATCTGCAATTGCCGAGGTTGAAATGAATGAAGCTGATGCAAGTAATGCACTCAGGCAAGTCCATTGAGTTTTCATTTTCACGTTATCCTTACTGATTGATTTAAAGAATAACGTAGTAAAGAGTTATGACATTGGAGTTATAACTCTATCAGAATTATCCAAATATTAGATATATGCCATGGTTTTATAAATTCCATTAATCATTGAAAACTAACATATTGCTTTGTCGGAATGATAAGTGATACGCGCGCACGCAAACAAAGGAGGAACACTTTCAAGCTTTAGGTTGGTTATTGGTGGTGTGTTCTTTGTGAAATCATAGGTCGGAAAGTAGTCACATGTGGATACTGTGATTTACGATAAGAGATAACGCTGGCAGCCTAGCTTTATCAATAGAAATTTTGCCATTGTTCAGTAAACAGATACCTCAAAAAAAGGTATGATGGTGCCGTTTTTAATCCTGAACTGGGAAAGTCATGGCAAAGTTAACACTCCAAGAGCAGATGCTTAAAGCTGGCTTGGTAAATGAGAAAAAATTAAAGAAGGCGAAGAAAGGCTCGAAAAAGTCTCGCGTTCAAGCTCGTGAAGCAAAAGCGGCAGCAGAAGAAACCAAACTGGCGCAGCAAGCGAAAGATAAAGAGTTAAACCAACAGCTGAAAGACCAACAGTTGAGCAAAGAAATCAAAGCTCAAGTGAAACAGCTGATTGAGATGAACAAAATCGAATCAAAAGATGGCGATATCAAATATAACTTCACCGATGGTACTTTGGTGAAATACCTATACGTAGAAGAGCTGACTCAAAAGCAACTAAGTAAAGGTATCTTAAGTATTGCACGTCAAGGCGAGAGCTATGTTGTTATCCCAACATCTGTAGCGAACAAGATTGCGATGCGCGATGAAGAGTCAATCGTTGATACTCAAGCAGCAACATCTGATGAAGTAGACGAAGATGACCCGTACAAAGATTTCGTGATCCCAGATGATCTAATGTGGTAATGGTTAACTAATTACTTCTGGATCCGCTGTACTTTATGGCGTAGAAAGATCATAAAAGGCCCTGATGGTAGTACCATCAGGGCCTTTTAATTTTAGCCGACATGTCAGTGTGCTTACGCTCTTTAATTGAGATGTGTTTTAAATTTTCTCTCGTATTAAGCGTTAATCAGCAATAATCTCGGCAGTATCGAACGCTGAATCTTGTGGGTAGTCTTTGAGCTGATGATATTCAATATGAGATTGCTCATACCCGTCAAAATAGCAGTCACCGATTTCGTTACGTGGACAAATGTGTACATCATCTCGTGAGATGAGCTCTGTTGAGCAACATGGACAGTATTTCATAGCTCCTCCTGTTAGGGATCTCTGTCTTTAGCCGGCTTCATTAACTCAAACTTTTGTGTCGTTGTGATTTCACTTTTAAGTCAGTGTTAACCCATTCGAGAACGTGATGATTAGACGCATGTTAGCCATTATTGAGTCATCAAGAGGAATCTAAAGCTTAATCCAACTATTGCTGAACAGGGTTAATCATCAGTTGAGCATCTTGGTACCCAAGTTGTGCTAAAGCTTCTGGGTCGAAGTCAGTCACGACCTCAATCTCACCAGCGTGGTAGGTTGTGTGGTCACCAAGCGTTGCTATAACATCAAATGAATCCACTGGGTGCTGCTCGCCAATATCGATCATACCTGAATATTGAGACTCAGCGCTAAACTGGCCTGTTACGTGAGTGCAGAAGGGGCGCACACTTGCTCCCGCGGCATATTGCATGCTGTTTAAGCCATTCGCGTTAATCGCCCAGCTCCAATCCCACCATTTCATTTCACCAGGAATATAACGGTGATCCCATTGATAGCGAATGTTCGCTTGTTCTTCGCTGTTAGCACCCATGGTGAAGGTGTGTGAGATTGTTGGGCGGTTTGTTGGGTGTGAACTTAGTGCATTGCCGCTATAGCGTAAGAAGCCGGTGAAATTGACGTCGTAGCTCACGTTCGCTTTGATGCGGTACGGGTAAGAGATACTTGAGCGATAAAACTCGACTCTAAACGGCAAAACAGAATTAGCAGGCACTGTAATGATGGCTTGTCGCTCTGTGGGTTCAGAGCGAGAACCATTGTTGGTGTCAGAGAAACGTTGGTCTTGTTCAAGCACTACCGTTACATCTGTTTTCCCAACCTGAGGCCAAGTAAAGTTCTCGTTGATCGTTACTGATTCTGAGAGGTCAAAGTTGTTGGTTTTGCGCCACTGGGTGGATTGCTCGAAATGAAGGTCAACGATGATCTGCTTTGGTTCATCGCCGTCATTAATCGCGTAAGCCGACACGGTATTAATCAGCGCTTGTTCTGGTTCGTTAACCTCACCATGCGAGAATGCTGTGCTATCAAGTGTGTAAGAGAAGTTATCCACCCTGATTGTTGTTTTTTCGTCACAGCGTTCGCCAGAGCATGAACCATCGCTGTTGCCCTTTATCTCCCAGCCATCGTTAAGTTGTTTGATTCCCATATCTTGGCCGACGTAGCGTCCGTTGTCGCCGCCAACCCAAGCGTAACCAAGGTTATGTGCTAAGTAACTTAATGGGCGAATAAAGCTCGCATTATCGCTGACTAAGGATCGTTGAACCTCAACGTTGTTGTGCTCTTCAATGGCCTGTTCTTGATAGTAAGGCAAACCTGCGTCTGGGTGGTTGGGATAACACCATGTGTCGTCGCTGTCTTGGTCTTGTTTAATGAGGCCGTGATAGCCTGAGCCCATGATTACCCAGTTATCTTGAAGGCCTGCTATATCCCACACGTTCATGCGAGAGATAAGCGCTGTTTTGTGCTCTTGTGCTTCGGTATGTGTTAGTGGGCGATAGTCGGAGCGACACACATCCTCCCCAAGTTTGTCTAAGACAATTTGGTCTGAATATATTTTTGAATGAGCCGTCAAAGGTATTAACGATAGGGCAGTGCTAAATAGAATGGTTTTACTGACGTTGAGCATGAATAAATTCCTAGGTGCCATTATTTGGCTATTGTTTTTAGATGCGATTTATATGTGTTGTTATGAGTATTGTTTAAAGCCGAGGATCTCTAGCGGGGTGTACTCTGTCATATAAAACAAAGCCAAAAGTACTGAAATGAATTGAAAATAAATACTTATATATATCAGAGGGTTGTACTGATCAACTTGTCGTTTGATAAAGACTTATCTTGATTGATTTCAATTACTTTCAACCATCCAATTAATGGGTGGTTAATTGTTGAACGTTTGTGTTTCTGTAACTTTGTTATTAAGTGTATGGCTTGGAAAAATAGGTCAGCAAGATTTATTAGAAAGAATTATTGTTTACGGGATGGAGAGTGGAGGCGTAAGCCTAAATAAGAAAGGATGTTGTGATAGGCAGGATCAAAAAATGCAGCAAACAACCTTTCGATTGTTGCTGCATTTTTATGTATCGATCGAGTTAAGTTAATTGGACGCGATTAAGCATCCCCTGGCTTTTCACGTTTGCTATTCCAGCCCATAAAGTTGTAGATGTTGTAGCGAGCAAACCCGATTTGTTCGTGCAGAGCAAAGTCTGTTACCGCAAAGTTATACCACAGTGGCAGCCATGAAATTTGAGCTGCCATGTAATCGGCTCTTACCGGAATCACGTTCAATCCAAAGTGGTTGAAGTAAAGTTCACTACGGCGAATGTGCAGGCCAGATGAAACCAGCACAATGTTGTCGAATTGGTGATGTTTCATCAGGTCGCTGGTCAGTTGCGCATTTTTCCAAGTGTTGACGCTGTTTGGCTCTTGGATAAGATCGTCCATTGGGACGCCAAGTCTAAGCAGTTGTTGCTCGTAAACTTCAGCCTCTGTGACACCGTTATTCTGAGCGTCACCACCACTGATGATCACTTTGCATGCATTTTGTGTTTTTGCACACTCTTTATATTGGCTTGCCGTTTCACTGATTCGGCCATAAGAGAAAAAGGCTGGCTCGAACTCTTGTGTACTTTTAATTAACTGCGTTCCTGCACCCAGAAGAACAATCGCATTATTATCTGACCATTGGATATTTGGCTTACTTTCGTAATTCGCTTGCAGGTCATCTAATAAATAGCGAGGGATAAAACCTGAACCAATCAACACAAATGACGATATGAGAACAAGAGACAAAAAAGTGGAAGTTGCTCGCCATTGAAGTAAGCGTGTTATGAAAACGAAGAGTAGAAGAAGTAAAAGTATAATAAAGCTCATGGTGATCCCGTTACCGAACTGGTGTCAATTTGATGCAGCATATTGAGGTGTTGCATCATATATCAATCATGATGATGCTTCATAGTTAACTCATTGTATTATTGAACAAATGCACGATTTATTACGATTAAATAAGATAACTAATCGGAGCACGACTAAAAGCGCTTTATTATTGTTCAATAATTCCACTTAAAATATAGGTATATAAACCGAAGATATTATTTAAACCCTATTTCGTGTTATTTAAATCACTTACTTTCGCTTGCCTTCAATCGCTACCCATCATTTATCGATTCAAATTTTCAAAGTAATTCTGAACAAACTTAATAAACACTTGATGCTTTTTAGCAGGGTAAATGACTTGAGGATAGAACAGATAAATACTGTTCCCTTGTTGTAGGCACTCGTCAGATAATACTCGCTCTAACTCACCACGCTTTACTTCTTTGTCAACGTAATAACTTGCGATACGAATAATACCGCTTCCTACCATGGCTTGTTGCTTGAGTAAGTGATTGTCATTGCTTGAGAGCCAGCCTGACACATCGATATTCGCCGATTTTAAAGGCCACTCGGTTTGATGCAGTGTCGCTAAACATTGATGGTTGCTTAAATCATTCACGCTGGTGGGGCGACCAAATTGGTCAAGATATCCGGGAGTTGCAACCAAATCGTGCTGATAGGTAATCAATCGTTTCGCGATCATGTTATCTGGTGGGGTATTGGTGGCACGAAAGGCGATATCGATATCATCTTGGTTGAGATTAAAGTTGGTGTAACTGCTATTAATGTCAAAGCGAACCTCAGGGTATTGCTGTCTAAATTGCTGGCAGATATCGAACAGGAACACCTCTGTAAACATCTTTGGTGCGGTAAGGCGTAAAGTGCCTTTTACGATGTCATGTTGCTCGGAAACGCTGCGCTCAAGCTGCAATACTTGCGAACGAATCGTTAAGCCTTGTTGTAGTGCGCGTTCGCCTTCTTGGGTTAGTCGAACACTGCGCGTGGTTCTTACAAGCAGTGGGCACTGTAAATCGCTTTCTAGTCGTTTGATTTGCTCTGAAAGGTAGCTCTTGGATATGCCAAGCTTTTCCGCTGCCTTGGTAAAGTTAAGTTGTTGAGCAAGTTCTACAAATAGGATCAAACGTTCTATTCTTTTGTGCTCGTTCATTCGCGTATTCCTTCAAAGCTGTTAATTTTATTGTTCGCTATACCAAACAATCATTTCGTAAATAGCATATTCTGTTTTTTAAAAAGAACAATATGATAGAGGCATATTTATTGGCTTCAAACCTTCTAAGCGAGATCAGGTATGACGAACAGCATTGATTCAACAAACAAAAACGATAATCAAAAGAACATCCCACTATCAAACCATCTAGAAGGTGTTGGGCAAATCGCCTATGGATGCATGGGACTTGGAGGTGGCTGGAACGACAACCCAGTAACGACTGCGGATGTAGCTCAAACACGCAGCGTAATTGACACAGCACTGGAGTCGGGAATCAACTTGTTTGATCATGCTGACATTTATACTTTCAGTAAGGCAGAGCAAGCTTTTGGTCAAGCGTTACAACAAGCCCCTGAATTACGCGATCAGATGTTCATTCAATCCAAGTGTGGTATCCGCTTTGAGGGTGAAGGTAACGTGGGCCGTTATGACTTCTCTGCAAATTGGGTTGGGCAATCAGTAGAAGGCATTCTGAACCGTCTGAATACAGAAAAGCTCGACGTGTTGCTTTTGCATCGCCCTGATCCGTTAATGGAGTTGGATGAACTGGCAAGAACGCTTGAGAACCTGAAAGCTCAGGGTAAGGTGGATTTCTTCGGTGTGTCTAACATGAACAGTCACCAAATTCAGTACCTACAATCGGCGCTTGGCCAGCCTATTGTCGCGAACCAAATTGAAATGAGCTTGGCAAAGCTTGATTGGCTTAATGACGGCGTGATGATTAACTCGCAAGGGCATCATCAATCTGATTTTGCTGCAGGCACGCTTGAGCATTGCCAAATGAAGGGCATTCAATTGCAAGCTTGGGGCTGTTTGGCACAAGGTCGTTTTGCAGAGCAAGGCTTGTATTCAGAACACGAGAACGTGAAAAAGACCGCGCATTATGTCGCGCAGTTAGCCAATCAATATGGCTTAGAAAGTGAAGCGATTGTGTTGGCGTTTTTACTTCGTCACCCTGCTGGTATTCAACCTGTTATTGGCACCACTAACCTAGATCGAATTAAGGCGTCTGCGGTTGCGACTCAGATTAATCTCACTCGTGAAGAGTGGTACAACTTATACGTGTACTCACGTGGTCAGGCGTTGCCATAGGGGATGAATATGTTGAATCAAAAAATCGTACAGCAACTCGTGTACAGCGCACTCGACATCGCAGGGCACAACAACCAAGCCATCGCTGTGAGTGTATGTGATACACATGGTGAACTGCTGGCGTTCTCCCGAATGGACAACGTTAGCGTGCAAGCGGGTTTGTTGGCACAAAATAAAGCTTATACCTCTGCTAGAGACAGACAACCGAGTGGTAACTTGGGCGCTTGGGCAAGAGAAACAGGCAAAGACCTCAGTTACTGGACCGATTCAAAGATCACTGGCTTCAAAGGTGGTGTTCCAATTGAACATCAAGGGCAGGTGATTGGCGCTATTGGTATCAGCGGATTGAGTGAAGACGACGATGAAGCATTAGCTGAGAAAGTAATTCGATTAGTGCTTTAAGTTCTACTGTTTACACAGTGGCTCTGACATAAGCCAGATAATAAAAAACCGATGCACAGGCATCGGTTTTTTGTTGGTCGAGCTGTTTGATTCAGAACTAAGCGTTCGCTTGTTCCAGATCTTGTTGCTTGTCTTTCTTACCTAATAGGCGACTTGTGATTGTACCGGCTGTCATCGCACCAGATACGTTAAGCGCTGTACGAGCCATATCGATAAGTGGCTCGATAGAGATAAGCAGTGCTGCAATCGTTACAGGAAGACCCATCGCTGGAAGTACGATAAGTGCCGCGAACGTTGCACCGCCACCCACGCCTGCGATACCGAATGAGCTTACTGTGATAATTGCAATCAGAGAAAGAATGAAGTTGATGTCCATTGGGTCGATACCAACCGTAGGTGCAACCATCACTGCTAGCATTGCAGGGTAGATACCCGCACAACCGTTTTGACCAATTGTCGCACCGAAAGATGCAGATAGGTTAGCAATTGCTGGTGGCACGTTTAGCTTCGTGATTTGAGCTTCAACGTTCAGTGGAATCGTTGCTGCAGAACTACGCGAAGTGAAAGCGAACGTTAGAACAGGCCAGATTTTTTGGAAGTACTCTTTCGGGTTTACACCAACAAAAGAAACCAACACACCGTGAACAACGAACATCAGTAGAATTGCAACGTAAGACGCTACGATGAAACCGAGTAGGCTTAAGATGTCAGAAGCGCTTGATGTTGCTACTACTTTCGCCATTAATGCTGCGATGCCGTATGGCGTTAGTGCCATGATCATCTTAACCAAGCGCATCACGATAGATTGAGCCGCTTCAACGAACGTACGAATTGGAGATTCTAGCTCTTCTTTCTCTGCCATTACTTTACGAGCAGCAATACCCGTTAGCACACCAAAGATAACAACCGCGATGATAGACGTAGAGCGAGCGCCCGTTAGGTCTGCAAATGGGTTGGTTGGAATGAAGCTAACCAGCATTTGTGGAATCGTTAAGTCAGAAACCGTACCAATGCGGCTTTCTAGTGTTGCGATACGTGCTGTTTCACGAGCACCTTCTGTCAAACCTTCAGCAGATAGACCAAATGCCTGAGTTACGACAATACCAACAATCGCAGAAATCGCTGTGGTTGCTAACAATACAGAGATTGTGATGCCAGAGATTTTGCCCAGTGAACCGCCTTTTTCAAGCTTCACTACCGCAGCAATCATTGAAACCAATACTAATGGCATGATCACCATTTTCAGTAGGCCAACGTAACCACGACCAACAATGTTTACCCAGTCTAGCGTTTCTTTAATAACCGGGTTGCCTTCACCAAATAGCAGCTGAAGACCTAGGCCGAAAGCACTACCAAAAACTAAACCTAATAGAACTAAGCGCGATAATGTGTTTTCTTTTTTCTGCTGTCCGTAGAGAAAGAAGAGGATACCAGTAAATACCGCTAAGGCAGCGATAGCTGAAAATGACATTTGTTTTCCTTATGAATTTCTTTAAATCGATAGGGCGCTTAGATATATGGGCGCAAATACTGTTAGCTACAGTAGCGACCTGTAACAAAACGTAAAATAAGGAAAAGTAATTAAATAGAACGATAGGTAATATCCACTGAATAGAATGAGTGGATATCCAACATTGTGGTGAATAGATGAGCTTTTTAGCGATATTTTGCCAATAAATTAAGCATGTCGCTTGACGAGTAAATTTCGATATTTTGGAAATTATTTTCGAACAATCGGAACAACATGGCTTGTGCTACGTCTTTCGACTGAATCGGACGCAGGTTTTTGAATTTGCCAAACATAAATGGCGACAGCAGAGGAAAGATGCTTTGTAGCAGTTTTTCGTCGGCTCTTGGTTCTTCTCGCTCGCCAACTAATGGCCCAGGACGCGCAATGAACAGTTGCTTAAAACCAATACGTTTTAAGTTCTGCTCCATCTGCCCTTTACACTTGAGGTAGTGCGAATAGGAATCAACGGACGCGCCGTAACTGGACACAACCGCAACGCGCTGAACCCCAAGAAACTTCATCGATTGAGCCACATGGCTAACCAACTCTACATCGACTTTACGCAATGCTTCTTTCGACCCTGCCTTTTTCTTGGTCGTTCCTAAACAGATAACTCCGAGGTTAGGAGTGGCTTGGGTATCGTCCCAACTGGTGACTTGCAGATCACTGTGAATGAGCGTGTGGAGTTTGTCGGAATGAAACTGTGAATCTAATGCTCTTCGTGATAAGGCATAAATATGATCAACTGCGGGTTCATCGATGAGTAGGCTCATCACATGACGACCAATTAGCCCAGTAGCACCAGCCACTACAACTGATGTTTTGTCTCCAGAAATGCTCATAGCTGTCCTTAACCCGTTTGCAAGTGCTTGTTTAATATAAACAGTGTTTGAATTTTAAGCTAATAAAAGTTTGATAAATGAGGGGCTAAGACTTGGTCGTTAATGGTGTGGTTGGAGAGTAGAGTTCTGAGTCCGGTATTAATTTAGCTCCAAACATAACAAAGCCCGCTGGGCGACGGGCTTGTTATTTGCTTTGTTACTTTTCAGGTAAAGGACAGTGGGATTTTCCTTACCTTTTTGCTAGCTTTCTTACCGGATTTATTTGGCTTTCTTTTACTTGAATTTGGAATCATTACACCTCCTAAATCTTTCTTTTGTTCTTACTAGTAGTCGACTATTTGTTGCTAAGTGAGGGCAATCACTTTGTGTCACGTCTTACTGAACTTACTTTGTTTCTAACTTTACAATGGAGAGAGATTGAAAAGCTTATTGCTTAACTCACTAAGGAGAGGTTAGTCAGTTACATTATATAAAGCATAAACGATGCCAAAACGTAAGTTGTTGATCTTTCGTCCTAGCAGGGATTTGGAATTGAACTCGTGTCTTTTTGATTCTCAATTTGAGAAAAAACGGTCAGGAACTGTTTAAATTAAGAACACTCTCTGAGGTTTCTGTTACTTAGGCATAGATACAGCTTTGCTTAACACGTAAACTGAGTCGTAATTCACATAGACCAAGGACGTGCTATGAACCTCAAGTTTGATACTCTCGCTCCCACTCAGATTTATCACCTGATGACACAAACCGTCGTTCCTCGCCCGATTGCGTGGGCATTGACGGAATCTTCAGAACAAGAGTATAACCTAGCGCCTTTCTCTTATTTCACGCCTGTTTCCAGCAATCCGCCGCTACTGATGTTATCGGTCGGGAAGAAGCCATCGGGCGAAATCAAAGACACCACTCGTAATGCCCTTGAAACCGGTAAGTTGGTCATTCATATTGCGTCAGCCAGTTCTGCAGAAGTGATGACAGCGACAGCAGCCACGCTCGAGCATGGTGAGTCTGAAGTAACCGCGAATAATATCGAGTTGGTTGAGTTTGAAGGTTTTTCTTTACCTAGAGTGAAGGAGTGCGCTGTGGCTTTTGGTTGCACATTGTATGAAGTTAAAGAAGTCGGTGAAGTACCGCAAAGCCTTGTCTTTGCTCAAGTTGAACAGGTGTATATCTCTGAAAGTGTGATCGATAAAGAGAGCGAACGCTTGAAGATTGATGCACTAGCACTTGATCCTTTATCTCGACTGGGCGGAGGCGAATACGCCACGCTGTCCAATGTGTTCTCTGTCGCTCGTCCTAAGTAAGCGTTAACTAATTAGCTCCAGCGGATAAGATCGTTAAAACCCGTTCCTCAATCTAAGTGCCACTAATATTATGTTAGATACAAAATACTCGCAGTACATCCAACATCGCATTGACCAAAAAACTAAGCCGTTAGGCGCTCTTGGTTTACTGGAAAAGGTTGCCCATCAACTGGCTCTGATTCAAAGCCAAGGTAAAGAGTCTGCGGTTGAACATATCGAATTGCACAAGCCGAGCATCATCATTTTTGCAGGTGATCATGGTATTGCTGATGAAGGTGTGAGTATTGCCCCGAGTGCCGTCACACAACAGATGGTATTGAACTTTTTAAGCGGCGGCGCGGCGATTAACTGTTTTTGTGCGGTGAACAACATCGATATTACGGTTGTGGATACTGGGATTTTGTTACCAATCGAATCTGATAACCCAATGTTGATCTCCCAGCGTTTGGGTAGACGAACCAATAACTTTGCCAACGAAGCTGCGATGAGCATAGAAACAGTTGAACGTGGGATTGAATTGGGCGCAGAGCTTGTATCTAGATCCATTTCAAATGGCACCAATATCATCATGTTTGGTGAAATGGGCATCGGTAATACTAGCAGCGCATCAGCAATTTTAAGTGCATTAACAAACCGAACTGCAGCGGAGTGTGTTGGTTTAGGTACAGGCATCAATAACGAACAACTAGCTCATAAAGTGGCTGTGGTTGAGCAGGGAGTAGCTCGCTGCAAAGGACTTGATCCTAAATCGGTTTTGGCTCAAGTCGGCGGTTACGAGATCGTGCAAATGGTGGGTGGTTTCCTTGGTGCTTATCAAAACAGAACTCCTGTATTGGTCGATGGTTTTATCGTGTCAGTCGCTGCGTATGTCGCGACCTTAATTGAACCGAATTGCCGTGACTACATGATCTTCGCACATCGCTCTGAAGAGTCAGGGCACAAAATCTTATTAGAGTTGCTAGACGCTGAACCGTTGCTCGACCTTGGCTTGAGATTAGGCGAGGGCACGGGCGCAGCTTTAGCTATGCCGATCATCCGAGCGGCAGCTGAGTTCTATAACAACATGGCGAGCTTCGAGAGCGCCGGAGTTACAGTTTAATGAGTGATACGCCACGAAAATCTTGGAAAGATCGCGCTGCTTATCAATGGGAGCTTTTTTCGTTGGCAATGGGCTTCTTTTCTCGCTTGCCGATGCCGAAGAATACGCCTTATTCAGAAGAGCGTATGAACCGTTCTGGTCGTTATTTCTCAACAGTCGGTTTGTTGCTTGGTGCCTTGTGTGGTGGTTTGTTCTTACTGCTTGATACTGTGTTACCAAGCTCGATTGCCATCTTTTTGATGATGAGTTTCAGCTTAATGCTCACTGGCGCTTTCCATGAAGATGGCTTAACTGATATGGCGGATGGTATTGGTGGCGGCATGACACTTGAACGCCGCTTGACCATCATGAAAGACAGTCGCATAGGCACATACGGCGCGTCTGCGCTGATCATGGCTTTGTTAGGTAAATGGGTTCTGCTTAATGAACTCGTTAGCATGACTGGATTGTTCATGGTCATCGTGACGAGTTACACCTTTAGCCGAGCGATTGCGGCATCCCTTATTTACGACATGCCTTATGTCAGCGACTTAGACACGAGCAAGAGTAAGCCTTTAGCTAACAAACAAACCAAGGGTGAACTTGTCTTCCTTATGTTGGTTGGCCTGTTACCAAGCTTGTGGTTTGGGTTAGCGTTTACGTGTGTTTTAGCTGTGATTGCTTACCTGTTTAGAGTGAGCTTCAAAAAGTGGCTAATTGCACGCATTGGTGGCTTTACTGGTGATTGTTTAGGCGCGGCTCAACAGTTGATGGAACTACTGATCTACGTTGTGTTTGCCGTTGCTTTTTATAACGGCTTGATGTGACTCATTCAGGATTTCAGAGGCAACATATGACAACCAATAATCAAACGTATCAGAGTCATCGCCACCTTGTTTTAGGTGGCGCGCGCTCAGGTAAGTCGAGTTTTGCAGAACAACAAGCATTATGTGCAATTGAAGCATGTTCAAATGGGCGTCTGCATTACATAGCGACTGCGACCTATTTAGACGATGAAATGCGTGAACGAATCGCGCACCATCAACAACGTCGTGGCGAGCAATGGATTGAGCATGAAGTACCCGTCGAATTAGCCGAAAAATTGCAGTCTTTTGAGAAAGAAGATGTGGTGCTGATTGATTGCCTCACACTCTGGCTCAACAACATTATCTTTGAACTGGGTGACGACGCAACCAATGAACAGGTTGAAGCCGTGGTTGAAGTATTGGCCAAAAGCGTCAAGCAAAGCCCTGCACACATCATCATGGTCTCTAACGAAGTGGGTTTAGGCGTTGTTCCTCTGGGTAAAGTATCGCGCTTGTTTGTCGACAATGCAGGACGAATGAACCAAGCGCTTGCTCGCGTTGTCGAACGAGTTACGCTGATAGCGGCAGGCTTACCACTGAATTTAAAACCCTCAAATCATTCGTTTGATGCTCAAGGCTAGGTTACATACATGGTCAATGGAACAACCAAAAATATCTATTTGCTAAGACACGGCAAGGTGGAAGGGAAGGCGGCGCTGAATGGTGTATCTGACGTGTTGGTCAACCCAGAGCTTCAACAACAAATATGTGAAGCCTTGGTGCAGCATAATGTGGCTTTTGATGGTGTGGTTGCCTCGCCATTAAGGCGCTGCAGCGACCTAGCAAACTTATATTCAGAGCGCGTGTCTGTACCTTTGTCGATTGCACCAGAATTTCAAGAAATGAACTTTGGTGAGGTGGACGGCATCGCATTTGATGAGCTTGAAGATAAGTGGGCGATGCTAGACACCTTCTGGCAAGACCCTGCAAATCATCAACTGACTGGTGCAGAAAGTTTACAGAGCTTCCACGACAGAGTAACTCAAGCTTGGTCGCAACTTTTGAATAACCCAAGTGACAATCTATTGCTGGTTACTCATGGTGGCGTAATTCGAATGTTATTGGCGCATTGCCTTGATATTGATTGGAAAAATCCGAGCTTGTACTCGAAGTTATCGATAGAGAATGCATCGATAACCCATATTCAAGTCACTCAGTTTGCACAGAGCTTTATCAGCGTTAAAGCGATAGGGCTGCCTATTCTCTGAGTGTTCAAAAACACAGTTTTAAGAATTAACATCTAATTAGAACTGTAAGCAGAAAAATTATTAGAAGTATAAAGCGGTGTCGATAACCGCTGTGCCAGATTGGCACTACTACCTACGTGAAAGGAATTTAGTCATGACAACACCGAGTTGGGATCTAAGCATTGCTTATCGCGATCTTGATGATGCAAAAATTGAACAGGATATTGAACTCATTCAACAGTGTATCGAACTCTTGTACCTGCATGTTGAAAAGCGTCACATCATTCTGGCAATGCAAAACGCAATCCAGACCTCAGAAGCGGCAGGCACGTTACTGAGCACAATTAACACCTTTGCTAACTGCCACGCTTCGGTAGACGCGACCCACACAGAAGCTAAAGCGCTGCTTGGCCGCGTCGCAAAGCTGAACTCTGAAATGTCTCAAGCATTCAGCCCTTATGAAGACACCCTGATTCACGCTGAACCAGAGTTTATTGACGCGGTTTTGGAACACGAGAGTGCAGATGTTGCAGGCCAACGTTTCGCGATTGAAAGCTCACGTAAGTTATCAAGCAGCCGACTTAGTGTTGCTGAAGAGCAGCTTTTAGCAGCAATGAAAGTCGATGGCCGTTATGCGTGGGGGCGTTTATACGATAACCTAACCGGCTCTTTGAAACTGTCGCTAAAACTTGATGGTGAAGAAGAAGCGCTTGGTTTCTCACAGGCTGCGAGCTTGTTGTACGGCAGCGAATTCGACAAACAAGAGCCTGCATGGCGCGCGGTTCAAGGTGCTATGAAAACGCATCAAGAGTCATTCGCTTCGATTCTAAATGCGCTTGCAGGTTGGCGTTTGACTGAAAACAAAAAGCGCTCGAAAATCGCAGATGTGCATTTCTTAGATCCAAGCCTGCACGGCAGCCGAATTATGCCTGAAACACTAGACACCATGATGTCTGTGGCGAAAGCCAATCGCGCAGTAGGCCAGAAAGCGGGTCTGTTGATGGCAAGAGTTCACGGCTTAGATGAAATGAAGCCATGGAATCACTTAGCTGCAATGCCGCCACTTGGTGACGCTGAATCTAAGGTTTACCCATTTGATGAAGCGATTGAAGTGATCAAAACCGCCTTCGCTGAAGTGAATCCAGAGATGGCTGACTTCGTTGCTTTGATGGTTGAGAATGGTTGGATTGATGCCGCACCAGCAGCCAACAAACGTTTAGGTGCTTACTGCACTAAGTTTGCCGCGACACGCACACCGCTTGTATTTATGACTTGGAGTGGCAGCCGCTCTGACCTAATGACACTGGCACACGAACTGGGCCACGCGTTCCACAACTGGGTAATGAAAGACATGCCGTTGTGTAAGACACGCTACCCAATGACGCTAGCAGAAACGGCTTCGATTTTTGCGGAAAACATCGTTCGTGATCACTTGTTAACGCAAGCCCAAACACGTAACGAGAAACTTGAAATGCTGTGGGAAGAGTTGTCTTCTTCATTGGCTCTGATGGTCAACATCCCAGTGCGTTTCGAATTCGAAAAAGCATTTTACGAGCAGCGTGAAAAAGGTGAACTGACGGCTCAACAGTTGTGTGACCTGATGGAAAGCACTTGGAAAGAGTGGTACGGCGATGCAATGACAGAAGCTGACCCTTACTTCTGGGCGAGCAAATTGCACTTCAGTATTTCGCAGGTGAGCTTCTACAACTACCCATACCTGTTCGGCTACCTGTTCAGCAAAGGTGTTTACGCTCAGCGTGACGCGAAAGGCGAGCAGCTCTACGGTGATTATGTTTCTCTACTGCGTGATACGGGCAGCATGATGGCGGAAGAAGTGGTTCAAAAGCACTTAGGAATGGATCTGACTCAGGCTGATTTCTGGCAACAAAGCATCGACATGGTCAAAGTTCAAATCGATGAATTTGAAAGATTGCTCGATCAGGAAGATTAATTGATCTCAATCTGTTCATGGCAGGTAAGAGCTGTGTTAGCTTACGTGGCTCTTATCTTGCTGACATAACCTGAGAAAAGCCGAAACAGCCAAAAGTCTCTTTAAATAGAGAAAGTTATTTGGAACAGATGTCGGTTAGTAAAGTCAGCAGGTAATATAAAAAATATATGGGTAGTATTTGTGAGTGATAACGGAGTTTCTGTTGATAAGTGCGATCCTAGCAACACAATTTCTATGTACAATTTATTAACATACGGCCGTGCAATTAAGGAGTAGCGCATGACGAAGACCCTCTTTCGCCAATCATTTCTTTTTGACAGCCTAGATCTTGAGCAAGAAGTGTTTGCAGGACAGACCGTACTGAGTAACGGTGTTCAAATTAAGCTTCATCAACGCGGTGTCTTGGAAGTGATTCCCGCGGATTTTAATTCTGAAACCAAGAACATCATTTTTTCAACCGGTGTTCATGGCGACGAAACTTCACCAATGGAGCTGATCGATAAGCTCATTGAGGATATTGAAACAGGCTTCCAAGTAGTAAACGCGAGATGCTTGTTTATCGTCGCTCACCCAGAAGCCACCAACGCGCATACTCGTTTTCTTGATGTGAACATGAATCGTCTGTTTGATGAAAAGCAGTACGAGAGCAATCGAGAAGTGGATATCGCGAAGAATTTAAAGTTCTTGGTGACTGAGTTTTACAAAGAAACGGAACCTGCCACTCGTTGGCATCTAGATCTGCACTGTGCAATCCGTTTATCTAAGCATTACTCGTTCGCAGTGAGCCCTAAGGTTCGCCATGAAGTGCGCAGCAAAGAGCTGTTTGATTTCATTAACAGTGCACACGTTGAAGCAGTGTTGTTGTCAAATGCGCCAACCAGCACATTCAGTTGGTACAGCGCTGAAAACTTCGAAGCGCAAGCACTGACAATGGAGCTAGGGCAGGTCGCGAGAATTGGTGAGAACCAACTTGATAAGCTAACGGCTTTTGACTTGGCGATGCGTAACTTGATTGCTGAAGTTGAACCAGAGCATTTACCTAAGCGAACCATTACTTATCGTGTGAGCCGAACCATTGTTCGTTTACATGATGATTTCGATTTCATGTTCTCAGATTCAGTAGAGAACTTTACCGCGTTCAAGCACGGTGAAGTATTCGGTCATGACGGTGATAAACCGTTAATGGCGAAGAATGAAAACGAAGCGGTGGTGTTCCCAAATCGTAATGTTGCTATCGGTCAACGAGCGGCCTTAATGGTGTGTGAAGTTGAAACGCGATTCGACCATGGTCAGCTTGTGTACGATTAATATCGACTCGGGTTTAAACGACGAAAACAACCGCTCAACTGGTTGAAATATCAAGGTTCACATTACGGTGTGAGCCTTGAGTTTATTTGGGGATACAGGTAAGGTTACGCGAACATTTTCAAAGTAGCTTGATATGGATTTCCAACAACTTCTTCACCAAAAACAGCGCAAATGGGCGAGAGCCATTTATCTGATGGCAGCACTGCTTGTCGCGCTGAGTGCAATTTACCTAATGGTTGGCGATCTCTTCATTTCCCCTCTGGGCACCTTGTCCACGTTAGAACAAAAACTACTGATTGATTTACGCTTACCTCGATTATTGGCCGCTATTGCTATCGGGGCAGGGCTAGCAGTATCTGGCGCAAGCTTACAGGTCTTATTAGGTAACGTATTGGCAGAGCCAGGTGTGCTCGGCATTTCTGGCGGTGCAAGCTTAGCCATGGTGATTGTGCTGTTCTTCTTGCCGTTTGCGCCGACTCCAGAACTCTTCATGATTGCCGCCGTTTTAGGTTCGCTCTGTTTTACCGTGATTTTGGTGAGCATGGTAAAAGCGATGCGACTGACCACTGCCAAACTGCTGCTGGTGGGTGTTGCGTTAGGCATTCTTTCTGGCGCGATGGTGACATGGGCCTTCTATTTTAGTGACGACCTTAGCCTTCGTTTATTGATGTATTGGCTAATGGGCAGTTTGGGTGGCGTGACTTGGTATCAACACTCGCTCACGTTAGTTATGATCCCGGTGATTATTTGGTTGTGCTTGCAAGGCAGTAAGCTAGACAAAATGATGATAGGTGAGACACACGCTGCGCAACTGGGCGTGAATGTGCCCAAGTTACGTTGGCGCTTGATCTTCGCTGTGTCTATTTTGGTCGGCTGTGCCGTGGCATTAGGCGGCGTGATCAGCTTTGTGGGCTTGGTTGTGCCACACTTACTTCGTTTAGCGATTGGTACTGATAACAAATACCTGCTTCCTTTGTCTGCTGTTGCGGGTGCTGCATTGTTGGTGTTTGCTGATATTTGCGCGCGTACCTTATTGGATTCTGCCGAGTTACCTTTGGGTGTGATGACCACAAGTATTGGTGCGCCTATCTTCATTTGGATGTTAATTAAAAATCATGATTCAAATTAAGAGCCTGAGCGTCGGCGCTCGTTTATTACCACTCTCATTTGAGCTCAAGCAAGGGCAGGTGACTCACGTTATCGGCCCCAATGGCAGTGGTAAAAGTACCTTACTTGAGGCTATTTCGGGTATTGGTGATGGTTACAAGGGCGATATTAAGCTTGATGAACAAGACTTATCAGAGTTATCGCTGCAAGACTTGTCACTGCATCGCGCTTATTTGTGTCAAAGCGCGAGACCGGCTTTCAACTTAGAAGTGTTCCAATACCTTGCGTTGTCTCTGCCAAGTTCTTCACAAGGTCTTGATACTGAAATCAACGCTGCTTTGGAAGAAATCAGCCAGATGCTCGACATTGCGGATAAGCTTCATCGTTCTATTCAAGCTTTGTCTGGCGGTGAGTGGCAACGCGTTCGCTTGGCGGGCATGTGTTTGCAAATTTGGCCGACACTTAACCCATACGCGAAGTTGTTGATTCTCGATGAACCAGCAGCGCCATTGGATATTGCTCAAGAAGCCTTACTTTACAAGCTCATTGAACGAGTGGCAGAGAAGGGCATTGCGGTGATCATGGCAAATCACGATCTTAACCGAACCCTAAGACATGCTGACCAAGTGCTGCTGCTCGACAAGGGCGTTTTACAAGCTTCTGGTGCTGCGGCTCAAGTGTTGACTCCAGAGCAACTTGAGTCTGTGTTTAACACACAGGTGAAAAGCATCTCTGTAGATGGTCAAACCTATCTAGTCTTCGAGTAACTCCTGTTGTATTCGCTCGAATACTCTTCTATCCCATATCACTAATTTATAAATGATTAGAATCATTTACGTTGATTTTGGTTTGTCATTGCTCTCATTTTATATAGTGATGAGAATGATTTCGATTAGTGATATTACTTTGATCTAGATACATAAATGGCATGTTTATCGGTGGTAGTCTCCTTAGCACTACCTCGATAGGGCCTAAACTCTGAACCTTTTCTCTCGCACTGCGAAACGCACATTGTTGATTTTGTCGTTATTCATGCTTCCTTTAAGCTTGAACATATCGTCGATCGTGCACGAATTGGAAATGGGAGAAGAGGTACATGCTCAGCATCATTGCGGTATTTATGACGCGGTGCAAAGTGCCGTTCATAGCAGCAGTTTCCCCATCACAACTAAGACTCAAGCGCCGACTTATCAAAAGTTAACGCGCTTTGCGGTATCACTTTCCCTATTCGAACTGCCTCGTACACGTTCACCTCCACTCGCTTAACCCCTGAATATCGTTAACTTTTCATCTGTTTGCGTACGCGTCTATAGGCTACCAATTGGCTAAATGATTGCGTGTGGCAACGGATACTAATGTGTTTTTGGCAAAGAAGGGAGGTACACACCTCTTACTGTCATACGCCCGCTTAGTCGATTGAACGATCTTCACTGACCTCTTTTTCAACATCATTCTTATTGTTGAAACAAACAATAACAAAAATGAATATATCGCTAACTCTTGATGATATTTATCGTTATAGTACTATTTAACCAGTAAATCATAATAATTATCATTACCATTAAGGTTTGTTTATGCCGTTTAAAAAACTTATCGCTACTGTAGCCGTTGCTGCTTCTGCTGCTTCTGCTGTTATTCCTGTCCAAAGCGCGTTTGCTGAGGAGAGTACACTTACTTTTGCGAACTATCGTGATATCCGTGACCTAAACCCACACCTTTACGGTGGTGAGATCTTTGCACAAAACCTTATTTTTGAAGGGTTGGTGCACCTTGGTGAGAGCGGTGTTCTTGAACCTTGGCTTGCGAAAAGTTGGAGCACTTCAGAGGATGGTAAAACTTATACATTCAAATTACGTGATGACGTCACGTTCTCTGATGGTAAGCCGTTTGACGCTAATGTCGTGAAAGCGAACTTCGATGCATTGCTGGATAACGCGAACCGTCACACATGGTTGGAATCTATCCGCTTGATGGTGGAAATTGAAAAGGCAGGCAAAGAGAGTGTGACAGTTGTGGATAGCCACACGGTTCAAGTTGAGTTTGCTGAATCTTACTACCCGTTCCTTGTTGAGCTTGGTGTAACACGTCCGTTTCGTTTCCTTTCTCCTGAATGTTTTAAAGACGGAACAACCAAGAATGGTGCGAACTGTTACGTAGGTACCGGCAGTTATGTTCTGACTGATAACGTGGTTGATCAACGTGCGACGTTTGAGCGCAATGAAAGCTACTGGGGTGAGCAACCTCAAGTCGACAAAATTGTGGCAAAAGTAATTCCAGACAATCAATCGCGTCTGCTTTCACTACGTAGTGGCGAAATCGATATGGTTTATGGTCTGCAACTAGTGAGCGCGCAGTCATACAAACAGTTTGAAAAAGATCCGCGTTTTGGCACTGAGCTATCTGAGCCAGTATCGACACGTATGTTGATTTTGAACTCGACCAGCGAAAACCTAAGTGATACTCGTGTTCGTCAGGCTCTGAGTCACCTAACTAACAAATCAATCATCGCAGACCGCATCATGTTGGGCTTAGAAAAGCCGGCAGATACTTTGCTTGCGAAGAATGTCCCTTACGCTGATATCGAATTGACGCCATACCAATATGACGTTGCTCAAGCTGAAAAACTGTTGGATGAAGCAGGTTGGAAGAAGGATGGTAAGACTCGTAAATTAGACGGCAAACCATTTGAAATTACTCTTTCTTACGACAGTGACAAGGTCGTAGAGCGCACTATCGCACAGTATCTACAAAGTGAATGGTCGAAGGTTGGCCTGAAGATGAACATCGTTGGTGAAGAAGAACAAGCACACCGAGATCGTCTGAAACAAGGTGAGTTTGATCTGTCGTTCAATATCTCTTGGGGTACACCTTACGATCCTCAATCGTTCCTTGGCGGTATGCGTAAGCCAGTATATGGCGATTACGCTGCGCAACAAGGCATTCCACAAAAGGCTGAGATTGATAATCACATCCTAGAAGCGTTGGAAGCCATTGATGAGACTAAGCGCCAAGAGCATTACACGTATGTTCTGAAAACACTGCACGAGCAAGCGATCTACATTCCGATCAGCTACGAGCAAAACCGTGCGGTATTCAACAAGCGTGTAGAAGGTGTTGGTTTTAACCCGTCTCAGTTTGAAATCCCGCTACAACGTATGTCTGTAAAGTAAGAAATAGATAACCCTTGTCTGTTTCCTTTACTACTGACTAGCTTACTGACTGACACTCTTTTTGGGGTGTCAGTCTTTTTGCTTACTGTTTTACATTAAGAAAGTAACCGAATGGCTAAATACATCCTAAAGCGATTACTGAGTGCGAGTGTGACACTGTTTTTTGTCTCTTTTATCGCGTTCGCCTTAGTTAATATTATTCCAGCAGACCCTGCTGAAGTGGCACTGCGTGTCAATGACACGACACCGAGCCCTGAAGCCATTGAAGAAATTCGCTTAGAGCTTGGGTTAGACCGTCCGTTTTTAGTCCGTTATACCGATTGGCTAGTATCGTCGGTACAAGGCGACTTTGGCATCTCGTACACCAATACCAATCGTCTAGTTTCTGAAGAACTTGCACGAAGCTTCCCATACACGCTGAAACTTGCAGGGTTATCACTCATCTTGTTGGTGTGTGTCAGTATCCCGATGGGTGTGCTCAGCGCTGTGTATAAAGATCATTGGTTTGATCGCATTGTCCGAGTGTTCATTTTCGCCAGTACCGCAATGCCTAACTTCTGGTTGGCCTTTATTTTGATTTGGGTGTTTTCAATCAATCTATATTGGTTGCCAAGCAGCGGTGCGACCACTTTTAGCCATTTCATATTGCCGTCAGTAACTCTGTGTATGGCTTACGTTGCTACCTACATTCGTCTTATTCGTAACTCTATGTTGGATTCAATGAATCACAACTATGTGAATTACGCGCGCGCTCGTGGTATTTCAGAGCACAGTGTCGTTTGGAAGCATCTTCTTAAAAACTCACTGCAAACCTCAATGACAGCACTAGGCATCGGCATCGTCCGTTTGATTGCGGGCACCGTTGTTATAGAAAGCATATTCGCGATACCTGGTTTAGGTCGACTCGCTTTGGCTGCGATTTTCAATCGTGATTACCCAATTATCCAAGCTTATATCTTGGTGATGGGTAGCTTGTTTGTTGTGTCTAATTTACTGATTGATATTTTACATACGGTGGTCGATCCCCGTCTCAAGTCAGGAGCGAAGAACTCATGATAAGACGTCTACTTTCCAATAAGACCGTTGTTGTTTGCCTGTTTATCTTAACGGCTATCTGCTTAATGGGGGCTTTTGCGCCTTATCTTGCGCCGCACGATCCTAACTTGGCGGATGTGATTAACTCTATGATGCCGATGTCGATGGAGTACCCACTCGGCACTGACCATTTGGGTCGATGCATCTATTCTCGTTTGTTGTTTGGTATTCGTACCACGCTGTATTACTCACTATTAACCATGGTGATTACGGCAGTTGTTGGCGGCTTCATTGGTGTGGTTTCTGGCTACATGCGAGGCAAGGTCGATTCATTGATCATGCGTGGTTGCGAAGTCATGCTGTCATTCCCATATGAAATCATTGTTTTGAGTATTGTGGGCATTATGGGGCCGGGTATTTTCAACATCATTATTGCGAACTTTATCGCGAAAATCGCATGGTATGTGCGTATTGTTCGAAGCTCCGTGATTTCGTTCAATCACCAAAACTACATCCTGTACTCACGAACGGTTAAAACACCTCAAAGTTTTATCTTTCGTAAGCACTTAGCACCGAACATCGCTGCTGAGGTCATCATTCTTGCAACCCTAGATTTAGGTTGGATTATATTGAGCATCTCAACACTGTCTTTCCTTGGCTTAGGCGTACAACCGCCAACAGCAGAGTGGGGCGCTATGTTGAGTGATGCTAAAGAAGTTCTCTTCTCTAATCCTGAACAGATGATCATCCCCGGGATCGCAATCATGGTAGTGGTGGCGTGTTGTAACTTACTTGGCGACTCTTTACGTGATGTATTAGACCCAAGAACGGAGCAAAGATGATGTTAGAAGTTAAAAATCTTAGCGTCACGCTACATAAACCGACACACAGAGAGCTGGTCTCTGATGTGAACTTTACACTCAAAGAAGATCAATGTTTGGGTATTTTGGGTGAGTCAGGTAGCGGTAAAAGCCTGACCTGCAATGCGATTAATGGGTTGTTGAACGACTCTTTCTCTATTTCGGGTGATGCGCTGTTTGAAGGCAAGAATCTATTTGATATGCCCCAAAAGCAGCGTCGTCAATTGCGGGGAGAAAAGATCTCGATGATCATGCAAAGCCCAATGACGGCGTTCAATCCACTGTTCACCATCGGCAATCAAGCCGTGGAAACAATAAAGCAACACCAGTCAATGAGCACTAAAGAGGCTGTTGACTTGTTCTGCGACGTACTGACTCGCGTTAATCTGAAATCAGTCCGCGATTTAATTAAGAAATACCCGCATGAGCTTAGTGGGGGCATGCTGCAACGAATTATGGTCGCCTTGGCGTTGGTACTGAAACCCAAGCTGATTATCGCAGACGAGCCTACAACAGCGATTGATTATATCTCGCAACGAGAAGTGGTTAAGGAACTGCAGTTTGTTCGAGAGCAGTTTGGTACCAGTTTGATTTTCGTTAGCCACGATCTGAGTTTGGTTTCTCTCATCGCAGACAACGTTATGGTTATGAATCAAGGCAAAGTCGTTGAGTATGGTGCAACTCGCAAGGTGTTCACTCAGCCAGAAAGCAAACACACGCGTTACTTAGTGGATACTCGTATGGCATTAGTAAATCGATTTAAATCTGTCATGGAGAGCCGCTAATGTTGATTGAAGTAAAGAACGTCACTAAGGCATTCAAAAACGACGATAGTTGGTTATTCCCTAGCTACCAAAACGTACTCAATGGAGTCTCTATCACGGTTAATGAAGGTGAGTGTGTCGGCGTAGTTGGCGAATCGGGCAGTGGCAAAAGCACACTAGGGAAAGTCATACTCGGTCTAGAAGCGGCTGACAGTGGTGAGGTGGTACTTGGTAACGCCATTTCAAACCTACCAATGCACCAAGTAATGAGTGTGGTATTTCAAGACTACAACACCTCGGTAAACCCGCGACTGACGATTCGAGAGATCATCAATGAGCCTTTGATTAACGATAAGGTCGGTAAGGCAGAGCGAGAGTCCCATTTAGTTCTGTTGCTTGAAGAAGTGGGCTTAGATGCAGACATGCTTGATCGATATCCACATCAACTCAGTGGCGGACAATTACAGCGTGTGTGTATTGCCAGAGCAGTAGCGCCAAATCCTAAGTTTATCTTGCTTGATGAAGCGGTGAGCTCGTTAGATGTCTCCGTTCAGGTACAAGTTCTCGACCTCTTGCAAAAACTCAAACAAGAGCGTCAGATTTCGTATTTGTTTATCACTCACGATATTGCTGTTGCGAGTTTTCTTTGTGATCGTTTAATGTTTTTCAAAGACGGCCAAATCGTCGAGCAAGTCGATGATATGCGAAATCTGAAACACGTACGTGACCCTTACACCAAGAGTTTGTTAGAAGCGGCTAGTTATCTAGAAATACCGTTTGAAACTGAGTTTGACCCACAATGAAACTGACTCATAACGATTACTTTAAAATAGCGTTTCCATTTATTGTTTCTACAGTCACTCAACCTTTATTGGGTGCTGTAGATACCGCCGTTATTGGTAAGCTTGGCGTTGCTGAGCTTATTGGTGGTGTGGCGATTGGCGCTGTTATCATGAATACCCTGTATTGGTTATTCGGTTTTTTCCGCGTAAGCACAACAGGGCAAAGTGCTATTGCATTGGGAAGAAACAACCATGCAGAGCAGGCAAGCAGTTTAATTCGACCACTGTTACTCGCGTTATGTGTTGGCGTTATTTTTATCCTTCTGCAGTCATTGATTTGGCAAGGTGCGGAGTGGCTTATAGAGCCGGAAGCCGCGGTGGGTGCTAACGCCAAGATATACTTCGATATTATGATCTTTGGTGCGCCTTTTGTTCTGATTAACTACACCATCATTGGTTGGTTAATGGGGCAGGCGAAAGCGAAAGCGACCCTGTTTACTCAAGTGGTCGGTAATGTGCTGAACATCGTGCTCGATATCGTGTTTGTTATGTATCTTGATATGGGGATTGCAGGTGTTGCCATTGCGACCTTAATCGCTCAGATCACCACGTTCGCTATCGGTCTCTATTTTGTCTTCCATACTTGTCAGTTTTCTCTGTGGGAACATGCACGCTCACTTAAAATCTCGTCTAAAGATTTTAAGGTCATCGTGTCATCGAACATGGACTTGCTACTGCGTACGATTTGTATCCTTGTGTTCTTCAACATGATGGCACGTGTGGGATCTCAATTGGGTTCGGACGTACTTGCGACAAACGCAATCTTAATGCAAGTGACCTTTATCATTAGCTACATGTTTGATGGTATTGCGAATGCATCGAGTGTGTTTGCGGGTAAAGCGGTAGGGCAGAAAAACCCAAGCTTGCTTAATAATGTCATTAGGTTAAACACGCAGTGGACAACGGCATTCATTCTCGTGATGACGCTGCTTACCGTGATGTTTAAGCATCAAGTCGTCATGATTTTCACCTCACTGCCAGAACTGATCGAGATTTACTTATCAATGAGTCCGTGGCTGTTGGTGTTCCCATTGGTTGCGGGCTACGGCTTAACCTTCTACGGTATTTTTACCGGAACGGGAACCACTCGCCCTGTGAGAAACTCAAGTTTCATTACGCTGGTGGTGTTCTTAGTGGTACAGTTTTTTGCTGTGCAGTCGTGGGGCAATCACGGTTTGTGGTTAGCATTCACGTTGTTTTATGTTGGGCGCTTTATCTTCCTTGTTCCATTTATTGGGCAGGTAAAACGAAAGTGCTTCTAGTGCATGTGGATTAGATAACCTTCGAAAACAACGTTGAAGTCAGCAATTTTATTGCTGACTTTTTTATTGAGCGCGTAAGCAAAGAATGACATCCTAACCACCTGCCATATCTTATAAATATGTCACGTGACTTTTGTAGATTAGAAAAGGAATCAAGGTGTTAAGGTACATTCAGCGTCGAAGAATCAAAAAGGTAATCAAACTCCTGTCTGCAAAGATGGTTAAGAGTTACGGGAGCCGTGATTTCTTCTCTATTGGACAAGTCGAAACCAGTTCTAAGGAGCTGAGTAAGCGCCAACAACAAATTGCATTGGCTTTGTTTGCTGATCCACAAGATCTCGATGCTGAATTGGCATCCACTATTCAATTACTGAGAAATGATGTGTCTAACGATTTCTTTGGTGGTGAAAGCTACAACGCACGCGACGTTCTAAACCTTTTAGGTGGTAGCGGTTGGAAGGGCGGTCGCATGGACGACGACATGTCACATCGCATGGGTATGAATAGCCGCTATTAGTCCGCTAATCACTATTTATCTGAGTACATCTTCTACTGTACATCTAATGTACCTCCCAAAAGCGGCTTACTCATTAAGCCGCTTTTTATTCACTTTGGATATTGTTTCCTCAATCAAGATGGAATACTGAGATCCAATAATTCGAAGCAACATCATCTATCGACAACGCATTTCTATGAGTTGTGTGACTCTGATTCCTATCAATATAAAACCCGCTGTTATTGATAAAATTGACGTATATATTTTTCGTTGTTCTTTAAACAAAAACTATAAACCCTCGAAGTGCAATATTGATTGGTAAGTGAGTAATTAAAGTTGTGCACAGGGTAAAATAATAGAGAGTGGGAAAGTGACAACAATAAATAATAATATTCTAAAAGTAGCAGTAGGTATGGCTATGCTATCGAGTGTGCCGTCAGTGGCAAACGCTCATGGTTGGTCTGAATTTCCAAGCGCACGTCAGAACACGTGTTACGAGCAAGGTGGTATTTGGTCGGGTACACCACCAAATGCGGCATGTGCTCAAGCGAAAGATATTTCTGGCTCGTACCCGTTTGTTCAACGTAACGAATATGCAAAAAACATTCAGGATTTCAACAACATCAACGCAGTGAAAGCAGCGATTCCTGATGGCACGCTCTGTTATGCCAACGATTCGCAAAAGCGCGGTATGGGGGCGCCTCATACTGGTTGGACTCGTACCGAGCTAAGTACAGGCACGTTTGAATATGTATTCAACGCGACTGCACCACACAATCCTTCATTTTGGGAGTTCTACCTAACGAAACCAAACGCAGACTTGAGCAAAGGCCTAGCGTGGGGTGACTTAGATCTTATCCAAGAAGTGGGCAATGTTCCTGTAAGCGGTGGTAAATACCGTATCAATGTGACGATTCCATCTGACCGTTCTGGTGACGCGATCCTATATGTACGCTGGCAGCGTAACGATGCAGCGGGTGAAGGCTTCTACAACTGTTCAGACATCACTATTACAGGTGGTACAACACCTCCGCCTGAGCCTACACCACAACCTGATCTAGTACGTGGCGACTTGTTTGTATCTGACCAGTTTGGTACACCAGAAATTGGCGACACCGTTAAGTACGACATCATCAACAAGTATGGTGAAATCGCACGTAGCTTCGACATCGTGATTGATGCGAGCAACGTGAACGATTGGGCTCGCTTGTTAGCGTCGGAAATTAATGGTTGGCACGAAGAGTTTAAAGACGGTGCGATCTTCATTGGTGACTGGCACGCTGAAATGCAGCACTACATGTACTTCCAAAACGATCCATCACGCAACTTCTTTAACTCAAAAGATAGCCGTGCATCTGGTCAGTTAACGTTGATTGAAGGTGGCGACGGCGGTGTTGAGCCATTAAAAGGCGACATCTACGAATTAGTGAAAAGTGACAATGTCGTTAATGCTGGCGACAAAGTTGTGATTGCGACGAGCGAAGCAGCAAACCTAACTCAGACTCAAGGTTCTGCCGTTAGCATTCAAAACAACGGAACGGCTTCAATTGTTGTCGATACGACTGCGATTACAGCGAACGAAACTTTGTCGTTCATTGCTAGCTCAATTGAAAGCGAAAGTGTAGAAACCTTCACGTTCGAAGTGATTGCTGAAGATGGTGGTGTAACTCCTGACCCAGATCCAACGCCGGATCCTGATCCTACACCTGACCCAGACCTAGGCTCGTGGGACTCGTCTAAGGTTTACCTTGGTGGTGAAATCGTGACTTACTCTAACCAGTCATGGAAAGCACAATGGTGGGTTCAGGGCGGTGAAAATCCTAAGACGACATACGACAACGACAAATGGGGCGTTTGGCGTCCAGCTAACTAGTCTTTGTTTTAAAGATACTAATTAGCTTAGTCAAAACTACACAGTAACATCAGCACCATGCTTTATAAGTGTGGTGCTTTTTTGTGGGGTATAAGTAAAGCATGATGCGATATCGCCATGAAAATAATAGTACTGGGTCGACTGTGAAGTGAATTGTGTTTATCTTTATTAGTTCAAGTCTGACTAAAGAGTACATTGGGTTAACGGCTGGTTTTTTCGATGTTCCCATTTACTACTCAATCGAGTGTATCCAAGCCTCAGCTTTTGCGTTTTGTAATGTGTTAGCGAATTATTCCAGAATAAGGTTTTCTTTAATCTCATCGTTAAGATACCCCTGACCAAAATCTGGTGTCATGAATTCGAAGAAGGAGGAGTCTAGAAATCTGGTTTCTAGATAACTCGATTCTAGATAATGGACATCTAAGTGATCAGCACTCGCGTAGGTGGGAATCGCGGAAAACAAAACGATACTGATCGCTGCAGCGATATTAATGACTTTGTTACGTTGAGGAGTCATTTTCATAGTAGTGCCCTCGAAAGGTGGGCAAATCCATCTGCCTATGAGAATTGAATCTGAGATGTTTAGAAGTCGTAAGACAAACCAAGTGTGATGATGCTGTCGTTGTCGATCGGGCCCATCGATTGGCCGTTCAAGTAAAGGTCACCTTCGTTGGTGTTGAAATAGGTGTATTTCACGTAGGGTGTCCAGTCGTCGATGCTCTTAGAGAGAACGACTTCGTGTTCATTGGTACGGTAGTCACCTTGATGAAAATAGACATTGTCACCGTCATGGGTAAATCCGCCGTTGGAGCCATCACTGTTTTCGTGAGTGTATTGGTAAGCTAAATCCCAACCGGCGAGTGAGTACCCCGCACCGGCGATGAACTTATTGGTATTAATCGTGGTGTCGCTTACATTCTCGAGTACTTGGCCTGACTGGTTATATCCCAATCCACTGAATACATTGAAATTATCGTTCACTTGGTAATCGATAATACCTTCGATTAGTAACTCTTCACCTTTGTCCCATTTACCAAGCTCACCGTATAGGTTGAACGTGAAGGATTCGCTGATGTGAAAGTCGTGGCCGTAACCCGCTGCCAACCAACCCTGGTCATCAAAACCTATATAGACTTGTCCATTTTCTGAGGTGTCGATTAATGCGCCAGCTTCGGTGGTATAGACACCGTTATCAGCAGCATTAGAGGCAACGTTTTGTTCGATGTAAACTTGAGTCGAAGTCGCAAACGCTGCACTGCTGAGTAATGTAAGTGGTAGTGCAATAAGGTTAAGTTTGTTCATGTATTCTCCAGTGTTGTTCTATTGAATTAACTTGCTGGAGAGTATGTGATGAAACCAAATTTATATTAATAGGGTTAACTTTAGTTAAAACCTCAGTTTCATTTATGTTTTCTTAATGCCGATTTGATTGCTTCACGGGTTTTGATGTGTTGCTCGTCGTTAGCATAACGGCGGTGATAGAGCATTCGAAACGTGAGCGGTTTTAATTTGATGGGGATAGGGTGAACGCGTAAGCCAAGCGCTGGTGCGAGCATTTCTGCAAAAGAACGAGTAGAAGCGGCGATGTAATCTGTCGTGCTTGCCAAAATCAGCATGCTTGAAATTGAGCTGGTTTCAATTCTGACTTTTCTTGGCTCGATATCGCTCTCTGATAAAAACTCGACCGTGTTCATGTTGGCGCGTTTGATCTTGAGTGCAATATGTTCCTCTTGGAAATACTCCTCTTTACTCAGTGTCTCACCAATTCGAGGGTGGTTGATTCGAGTCAGACACACGGGCTCCTCATCGACGATGGTTTCTTCAATCAATGAGTGTTTCTTACTCGAAAGTACATCAATGACGATATCCACTTTTTGTGCAGTAAGCGCATCAAACAGTTCTTCCTCTTCGAGCGGCGCTTCCGTAAAGCTTACGCCTTCAACCTGGCTAACGAAATGAAGCAAGCTCTCTGTGCAATAGACTTTAAGGTCATTCTTTTGCTGCTCAACCGTTCCAATGATGTTCAATGGGTCTTCTATCTTGTTAGCGAGTGATACCGCAGCTCCAGTGGGCGCGATACCTCGTCCTTCTCTCACAAATAAAGCTTTGCCCACGACCCCTTCGAGTCTCTTAATAGCCGCGCTTACCGCGGGTTGAGAAATATCGAGCTGCTCTGATGCCACGGTGATAGAGCTGTGTTTGTAAACGGCCAAAAATGTCGTCAGTAGATTAAGGTCCAAATTCAGTTCCCTCTATTCTTATTGCCACTCATCCAAATCATGGTGGAATCGTTATTAACTCATAAATGAAATGGAGGTTTTAAGTAAAGTTTACACTATATATCAAGGTTCTGTTTATTAATAAACTTGTTTGCATCGGAGTGAGGAAGGAACTTCATTCATTTACTAAATACTCAGACCGATAGGTGAAACTATGAGAACTTTTGCAAAATTATCAATCATCTCGACAGCAATGATCATCACGACAACCGCTTTTGCTGCTGACCCAATGATGCAATACAACACCAAGCAGACCAACTCTGATATTCAAAAACTCGAGAAATTTGAATATCACGAGGGTGAAACCCTTGAAGAGTATCTGAGCACTCAACCTAAGGGGAACTTGTACTCTTCAGAAGAAGAGGTCCTTTCTGTGTTAATGGGCGGTGTAAACAATGGTGACTATCGCAAAGAAACCAATTCAGGTTGGAAAGAAGGCCTGATGTTTGAGGGCATTGCACCTTATGGCGATCACATGGTGTCGGGCGCCAACTGGTTCCCACGAACTGAAGAAGTTCAACCGGATGAAATGCGTGTCACGTTCATGGGGACATCACCAATGATTCGCCCGGGGCAAGCAAACACCTCAATATACGTAGAATTGGGTAACGGCTCTAACTTTGTCTTTGATTTAGGTGAAGGGTCAATTGCGAACTACGTAGCGGCGGGTGTCGCGATGAATGAACTCGACCATATCTTCATTACTCACTTACACGTAGACCATTACGGCTCGTTACCTTACCTGTATCAATTTGGTGGTTGGAATGGTCGCTGGGAAAAGCCGCTTAACATTTATGGCCCGAGTGGTGCGACTCCAGAATATGGCACTCGTCATATGATTGAAGGCATGCAGCAAATGTTGAACTGGCACACCGATGCATTTGATGTGTTCCCATCAGGCAACGACATAGTGGTACACGAGTTTGATTTCCGCGACGACGGTGGCGTTATCTATGACCAAGACAATGTGGAAGTGATTCACTGGCGACGCAGTCACGCAAAAGATGGCGCGTCTGGTTACCGCTTGAATTGGACTCAAGATGACGGTCGAGTGCTTTCGTTTGTTTGGACAGGAGACGGTCGCCCAACCGAGTTGGATTTGAAATACGCAAAAGGCGCAGACTTGTTCATTACTGAACTGCAAACCGAAACGTTTGGTGTGTCTTCGATTATTCAAGGTGTGCCGCCATTCTTAGCACGTTACACCGTTGATACTCACCATACACCAGCGTACGCGGCGGGTTATGTGGCGAATGAAGTACAACCGCGCTTGTTCATGACAACGCACATGACATTCGACCCATATCTCAATGAGGAAACCGTTGCTGAGGTTCGCCACCATTGGCAAGGGCCTTACCACTTCGGTGCGCCAGATGGCATTGTCGTTAACATGACTAAAGATAATGCGTGGGTTCGTGAAGGTATTTTACCTGATTTCCCGAATGCGCGAGCGCCACAATTTGATATGGCAGATGGGTCTGACTTTAGAATCCCGTTGCCGAAAAACAGCCGTGAAGACATACAAGAACAAGAGATTCGTGATTTAGAGTTGGATCCAAAACTGTACTACCCAGAAGGCTACCACCCAGAGCTGTTAACAGAGTGGCCAGTCGACCGTGACATCGTGATCCCAGCTGAACAAGTACCAGAAGCAATGAAGCAAGGTATGAACACCAAGCAAGAATACATGGATAGAGTGCGTGCTCACCACAATCTTGAGCGCAAGTCGGTAAGTCGTCCAACTGAGCCTGGTGAAGGAGCAGGAACCGATAACAAATAGGGTATTTGCAGTGAGGGCTGATATTGCCCTCACATCCTAAAAAGTTAGGTAAACAAACCCATTCTCTTACTCAATCATAAAGCTATTGCTTACAACTTCTTTGCTTAGAATATCTGGAGTTCATTATGAAAAAATCAATTTTAGCGGTCGTTATCCTTTCTTTAGTGGCAGGGTCTGTTTTCGCTAACGGACAGTCAAATGCTCACAACTATCAACCTGGTGCGACGAATAACTCAGAACGATTAGCGGACATTGATCCTAACTACGAACTGACCTTACCTTCAGAAAAAGAAGGCTACACCATGTACGATAACCAATACATGTCAGATGGCGGCACCTACACAACGTACGTCAAACCGAACCCTTCCGATGCAATGCATGTTGCCGATGAAGGCTCACTAAAAATAACGCACGGTGAAGGTGGAGGCATTATGACGGAATACACAATAAAGGATGGCCAACACGCTTTTTCTGTTATGTGTGGATATACCTCGGGTCCTTCATTCTGGGCTGATGGAAAACCAGCGAAGGTATGTCAAGAGGCGCAAGCATTAGCGGTTGCCTTGGAAACAAAAGGGGAATGGGAGATGAAGCAGATGGCTTACACTAGCGCGCCAGCAAGAATCGTGGTTGATAAGTGATTCTTGTCTTCAGAACGCTTGTTATATCGAGCCTCGTTATCTAATCATATTGATTATTTGTCGTGAGATGAAGAGGCGCTCAGGCTGAAATAGTCCTGACGTTCCCATCCGCTCATCTCACCAGAAGTTAAGCCAAGCAACTAATCAAATTGTTCTCTCAAATTTAGAAGGTCTATCCATGAATAACACTATTAAACTACTGGCTATTGCATGTGTTTTACTTACTCCAATGCTTGTAGCCGCTGCTGAACATAATCACAGTCACAATCATTTCAACCCTGCACTAGAACAACTTGGTGATGACATTATTGGTCTAACTGTGTGTTACAAAAATGGTCATCTCTCTGATGAAAACCAAGAACCTGCTTTCATGAACCTTATCAACCACGCCAATGTGGAAGGAGAGGAGTTAGGGATGTTCTACATGGACAAGTTGGGCCCTAAAGCCGAGCAAATCATGAGTGATGATGAGGCTCGCCGTTTATGGACCGAAGATTATTGTGCTGATTTGACTGATACCTATTTGGACTCAGACAAGTTAGCTCAGAGAGTAAATGAACATCAAGGTCATTCCCAAGGTCACGATCATGGGCATCACCATAATCATGACCACCATGGACATGGCGATTTGACACCAGAGGTGCTTGAGCAAGATATCGAACGAGGGCGTTTACTCAGTATCAACTAAGCAAAGTAAAATAAGTGTACTTACTTTGTTAGCTCTTGGCACAAAATGGTAAGACTCGAACCGAGTGAATGAATAGAATTATCTCAAACGAAACAAGTGAACTAGGGCTGAAGCTAGTCACGTTATCTAATTCGAATGGATATTTTGAAAGCTCGAAAGAGGATTAATCAATGTACGAACTAACACTACTTTTAAGCCTAATGATGGGTGGCGCTGACAGCACGGCTGAAATGGAAATTAATACCCAATTTACGACTCTTGAACAATGTAATGAAGAAGGCGCGGCATTAGCCGAGAAGCTAAATGCGACCGACCTTAAAGTGCTCCAAGTTCAATGTGAGCGTGACTAATCAAGAGAGCTAGTTTAACAATATGGGCACATATCTTTGTGTCCATATCACACCAACATAATAACTTATCCCTTGGTCTCTCCATCTGAAACTCTTTTGTTAGCCACTACAAGTAACACCATACTATTAACACGCCTTCGTCAAAATACTATTTCCCTTCCACTTGCTAATTATATATTTTGAAACATTTTCATCTAACCTATTGTTAAATATTTACTATTTGATAGTGTGTCTAGATGCACATTGAGGATGTGCATCACAATTAGTGAAGAATAATAGTAGGAGTTGCGATGAGTATTATAGTGAGACGGTCTGAACCGTCAGATGCAAAGGGAATCAAAGAAGTTTACGAATGCACTAATGCTTATACTGGTACGCTGCAACTCCCAAATCCATCACTGGAAAGTTGGCAGAAACGAATCTCCAATATTCCTGATAACGTGTACTCCTATGTCGCGTTAATTGATGGAGAAATTGTCGGCAATTTAGGAATGGAAGTGTGTGTAAACCCGAGAAGGCGTCATGTTGCTTCATTCGGTATGGGTGTTAAAGACGATGTATTAGGCAAAGGCGTCGGCAGCCAACTACTCGCGACCGCGATCGACTTGTGCGATAACTGGATTAACATCAAGCGACTGGAATTAACGGTCTATACGGATAACGAACGAGCGATTAGTCTGTATAAGAAGTTTGGTTTCGTTATTGAAGGGGAGTCAGCAGGGTTCGCTTTCAGAAATGGCGAATATGTGGCGGCTTATCACATGGCTCGACTGGTATAGCGCTCGGTTTGTAACATACGGCTATAGCTAACACAGCTAGAGTTCTTTAATAGATAATAAAACGCCACGTTACAGAACGTGGCGTTTTCTATTTCAGTTAACTGATGCTTTGCAGCGCTTCAGCTTTAACCTTACTTAAGCCGTAAGAGGCTCAAGGTTCGCAGGGCGGTAGTGTACTGATTTTAGTACCTTACCTTGGCGAACGGTTTTGCCTTCAGATACGAAATCTTCCGCACACTTAGCGATGATGTATTCGCCTTTTTGAACAGCCATCAGCTTGATGTTTTGTTCAGCATAGAAAGCTTCAGTTTCTGCGTATTCTGTTTCGTTACGGCACACTTTGCTCATGTTGCTTGAGTGTACTTCGTCCCAGCAAGGCAGAAAGTCGATTGAACGGTTTTTAGAAACATTTAACAGTAGGTCAATCAGGTAGCTGATTGCTAGGTTGTCTTCTACCTTAGCTTGGCCAAGGTGAACCAAACGTCCCATCAAAACATAAACGCTGTCTACAATAGCGTCCGCTTGTTCGATTTTAGAGTCAGCTTCTGCAAGTTCTGTCAGTTCTTCGATCGCTAGAGAGGTATGTAGCGTATCGCCTTTTTCGTCCATTGTTTCGGGAGCAGCAACAGGCAGATCAAAAGTACTGCGGAACTCTTCAATGTCGCGGTAAAGGTGATCGTAGATTTCTTGGCTTAGTTGAGAAAGGTTCATTTTCCTATCCATTCTGTTTCGTTAATGGATTATTTTATCAAAGCTGGGAATAGGGTGCTAACGCAAAGTGGAGGAAGTCGACTTTTATTCATTGGATCAATGAGGTATTTTGCACATAAACTAATTGATTATTATGTTTATTTACACTTTACTCTTTTAAATATACCAAATATTGATGTTGTCACTAACTTCGGCAGCAGTGGGATCCCAAGTATGCACCAAGCTAGTGAAAGTGAAATTGTTATACGACGCTTGTACCAAATCACCAATGATTATCGAAAGGGTTTCGATATTCAGATCGCTCAGCTGCTTATCATGGGGCTTGAGCGCTTCGATTTAGATATTGGTATTCTGTCTAAAGTAGATGGCAACACTTATCTAGTTGAACATTGTGTGACTCCAGAAGGTGTCGACTTAAAAAGCGGTGACATGTTTGACTACCGTTCGACCTATTGCGAAATTACCTGCAAATCGAGTAGCCCTATCTGCATTGAACACTGCGGTAAACACAAAATCTACGCGAGACATCCTGCTTACCAATCCTTTGGCTTAGAATCTTACATTGGCATTCCCATTTTCGTCGACGACGAGCTCTATGGCACTCTAAATTTTTCGAGTGGTAACCCGTATTATCGCGAGTTTAAAGAGTTTGATATTGATGTAATGAAGTTGATGGCGTCATGGATCGAAGTGGAATTGGTTCGAAGACAACAAGAGCACAAGCTGAAAGAGCTGAACGAGAAGCTAGAATACCAAGCTTTATATGACCCTCTCACACATCTACCGAATAGACGTTGTTTGTTCAAAACGCTAAATGCAGAAGTCGAGCAACTTAAAGGCTCTTTAGGACAGGGAACTTTGGCGGTTGTTGATATCGATTTCTTTAAACAGGTTAATGATACTTACGGTCACCAAATGGGTGATGTTGTGTTGAAGAAAGTTGCCAATGTTCTGAGCAACAACACTCAAGAGGATGACTTTGTCGCACGCTTCGGCGGAGAGGAGTTCATTCTTTGGTACCCAAATAGTAATCCAAGTGGTATTGAAGACAAGTTCAGGTCGCTTTTGGAAGATATGAAGAAAATTACACTCGATAGAAAGCCTGTCACGGTATCAATCGGGGCGTGTCATTTTGAATTGAGTACGGGTGATAGCAAAGGGGAAAGGATGTCTGCACTCGATTCTCTGATTAAAGTGGCTGACGAGTGTTTATATATCGCCAAACAAAATGGACGAGATCAGTTTGTATCTCGTCCATATCATCAAGAACGTGCAAGTTCGTAAATACGGAAAACGTATTGCATTTTCCGATTCGGAATCACTTAACTAAATAGGTAAGGGAACAGCTTACGACGCTCTTCAGGCGTTAAGGATTCAACTCTTGCGATGTTGGTATCTGGGATCGCTTCAGGGTTAGGGTAGTGCTTGAGTACCTTTTCCATGCTTGCTTCACGAATCAAATGGTAAACCGGATATGGAGATCGATTGGTTAGGTTTTCATCGTCTTCTGGATCCGCACCACCAAAGCAATAGTCAGGGTGGAACGTCGCCACTTGGTAAACGCCTTCCCAGTCTTGCTGTTTGATCAACGCTTCAACCCAATCAATGAACATGTTGTAGTCGAAGAAATCTTGCAGCATGTTAGGAACTACCACCAAGGTCGTCTCTAATTCAGCAACTGGCGTGTTATCTAGCTCTACGAAATGCGTCATGATGTCTTCCAGTAACGCTTCTTCCGTATTCGCTTCACTCACAAAGATCTTAATCTGTTTATTACGTTGTGGTTTGGCTGCGAATGGACACAGGTTCAGGCCAATAACAACATCGTCTAACCATTGCTTTACTTGGTCGTGGATGGTTTGAAGATCTGTGCTTTGAGTGTTCGACATAACAGGTTCCGAAATGAAATTTTGCGTAGGATATCAGAACGGACGTTAATCAAAAGCAATAATTCATTGGATACCTTGCTTAGTTAAGCTTCGGCTAGTTTAGAAGTCGATACTTGCAACTGTTTTAAATGATAGACCCATGCAAATATCGCGACATAGAAGATAGAACCGCCCGCTATCACACCGTTCCAACCAAACAACTGCCAGCAGTACAAGAGCAAGAATCCACCTAAACTACCACCAATATAATAGTGAACCAGATAGAGCGCGGTCGCTGTAGCCTTAGCAATCGGGGCTTTTTGACTCACCCAAGAGTAGGCAAGGGTGTGTGCGAAGAAGGCTCCGCCACTAATCAGTAATAAACCAGCGAGCATGAACGGAACCTTATCAACAGCAGAAACCAACATTCCGATTAAGCTGATACACACGCCCATTAAAATTCCGTTTAAAGGATCAAAGCGAAGTGTCCACTTGTTGGATAGCTTAGAACTTACCGTACCAGCCAAGTAACATAGGAATATGAGTGAGGCCAAACCAACAGGTACTGAGTGTGGTTCGGATACCAGTCTAAAGCCCATTACAGAGTACAGGTTAACAAACAGGGCGAAGTTAGCGCCGCCAATCAACATGGCAAGCCACAAGGTACGGTTTCTTAAGTGCATTACAACTGAGCGGTTGTGATGAAAGAACAGCCCTTTTTGAGGTTTGAAGTTCTGTTGGTCAGGCAGGCGATAGGCAATAAAGAGTGCACCAAGCAATGAACCGACAACGAAAAACAACACGGTTGCATGCCAATCGAAATAGTCTGTGATTAAGCCGCCTAATACACGCCCGAAGATACCACCTAATGAGTTGGCCGCAATGTAGCCACCAATCGCGACAGCAAAGGCTTTGGGTGTTAACTCTTCGACCATATAAGCAACTGCCACTCCAGCAAAGGCCGCGACAGCGATGCCCATAAATGCGCGGGCAATAACCAGTTGCAGCAAGGTAGTCGTGAACACCATGCTTAACCCTATTAATGGGATAGCGAATAGGCTGAACAGAATAATGGGTTTTCGACCAAAGGTTTCCGAGGCAATTGCCCAAGGTACCAAGCTAATCGAAAGGCCGAGTGTTGTAGCAGCAAACAACCAGTTGATTTGGGTTTCTGATACTTGGAAGTGTTCTGCCATGTGCGGCAAGATAGGTTGGAAAAGGTAGAGGTTACAAAAAATGATAAACGAACCAATCGCCAATGATTGGGTGATTCGTTTGTATTGAGAACTGCCTTTATCAAACATTTACGTAGCGCCTGTACGAGTAATTAAGCTATTTGTGAACAAGTTATCAGTACAATGACGATTAAAGAAATATATTAAAAATATCACCTCTATATATTTAATATATTGATATGCTTGAATCAAAACCCCTTCGACATTTTCTAGCCGTTGCTCAATTTGGCAACTTCACGCAGGCGGCTAAAGCGTTGCATATTGCACAGCCTGCATTGAGTATCTCCATAAAAAAACTCGAACAAACGTTGGAGTTAGTTCTATTTCGTCGCGGAGACAAATCTGTCACCTTAACCGAAGAGGGAAAGGTGTTGTTTGAGCATGCCAAGCGAATCGCCCAACAGTTTGATGATGCGCAGCTTGCGATGAACGAGTTAAAGGGGTTAGAGAAAGGAGAAGTGCGGTTAGGTGCGCCAAGCATGATGGGGAGTTACTTCTTCCCACAAGTCGTTATGGCCTTTAAAAGCCAATACCCCAACCTCAAACTAACGCTGATTGATGCGGGTACGGCGTCGATAAGGGAGATGCTATTAAACGGTGAACTCGATATTGGGGTTATCAATCATGAAAATGTGCCAGATGATCTCGAAACCGACCATCTACTCAGTTCTGAGATGTTAGCCGTTGTAGGCAAAGAACATCCATTAGCATCACAACCATCCATCACCTTTGAAGAGTTTTTCACTCAAGAGCTGATCATGTTCAAGTCGGGTTACTTTCACCGAGACTTTATTGATGCGACCTGTAAGAAATACAATCTAGATATGACCATCGCATTCGAGACCAACTTGCTACCGATGATTTTATCTATCGTGAAACGAGAATTCGCGATTACCGCACTGCTTAGCTTGGTGACAGAGTATGAAGAAGACGTGGTCGGTGTACCATTCAAAGATCCTGTTAAACTTAATCTCTCTCTAGCTTGGAGAAAGGAAGGGTATCTATCGAAGGCAGACCGAACCTTTATTGATTTCGTAAAGCAGTATGTGTGATGAATTCTTATCAAATGAGTCAGTAATTTGAACCAGTATCACATTTTAATGAGTGAGTTGCGACTGATGTCACGATTTAAGTCCTAAATATTAACGGCTTATAATTTACTAGGTACGCGTAATACTCAATAATCACAATACCTTTTGAGTATGGTATACTGATTTTATGAAATGTGAATGTAAAGAGCAAAAACTGGTTAGGATTCATCGAACGTTTATGGATCGTTTCTTCGGTATTAAGGGGCGATACCAATGTGTCAATTGTGGTACGGTCTTCAAAATTAAAGGCTAATACTTAATCCGATTTAAAGCTAGTACACATCAGTCTTTATCTTCGCTTTGTCATATAGGCCTGTATCTAACGGGTCTGGTGTTTTCCGTTGTCGAACAGTCCCGCATTTGTCGTCTAAAGTGTGTTTGGTTGTCGATTAGTCGATTTATATTCAAATCTAATTCAAACCCTTCAAATTACATTCATCCTATTTCACCTGTTGTCCTCATCGATTTGTCATTAGTCTATCGTCTAACCTAATGTTTTTTTTAAGGTAAGTAGCTCCAAGATTTGTTTCACGTAATAGCTCTAATGTTAGTTATATTATTTACAGAAAAACGTGTGTCCTGCGATATGGTTATCTGAGATTTACTAAGACATATTGTTTACCAATCAGTTATTAATTTGGTAATCACAGAACAATGAAATGTACGTGTAAAGATCAAAGGCTCGTTAGAGTTCACCGAACAATATTGGACAGGTTTTTGGGCATTAAAGAAAGGTACAAGTGCGCTGCTTGCGGTGCGTGTTTAAGAGTAAAAGGTTAACGTTGCTCAAGGTTGGTAACTGGCTTTTATAAGAGTATAAAACAAAGCCCGCAGATCCATATTGGGACCTGCGGGCTTTGTCGTATAGAAGTATGACTGATTCAGAACATGTTAGGTGTTCTTAGAGTTATACATCTTATCGAAGTTCTTCTGATTCCATCCGACCATCACTTGGTCGCCGATTTTCAGTACAGGGATAGAGCGAGCACCCATTGCCTGTAACTCTTTACGGCCACGTTGCATTTTTGCATTCGTTAGGCGGTAAACAATTTTCTTAGAGTCCAAATAGCGTTGGGCATCTTTACAGTGTGGGCATTTGTCTGCGACGTACAATACAACACGTTTCATTTTTTCATTCTCTTGGTGAATCCCGCTAAAGTGTAACGAATCCTAGGTGATTAGAAAAGTGTGATCAGTTACACTATGCGGCTCAATTTTCAAGACCACAACGTATTGTCGTGGCGTAACTTGTACGGTCTTTCAGAATGCATCCTTCTTTGCGCTATATTCAAGGCTATCCTAAGCATATTATCGACCCTGTGACTCAACTTGTAGAGTCAGGTAAATTGGTGCCTTGGTTTGAAGCTCGCTATCCAAATAATCATGAAATAAAAAGCGAGAAGGCCCTGTTTGATTATGCGATTGAGATTAAAAATCGCTACATGAAGAAAACACCACCGATCAGCAAGGTAATTTACGACGGGAAGATACACCTAATCAATAATGCATTAGGCCTTCACTCTTACGTTGCCAAGAATCACGGTGGCAAGATTAAATCGAAGAATGAGATTCGTATCGCCAGTGTCTTTAGAAATGCACCAGAACCTTTGCTTCGAATGCTGGTCGTGCATGAACTGGCGCATATCAAAGAGAAAGAGCACGACAAAGCCTTTTACCAACTATGCTGTCACATGGAACCGGAATATCACCAACTTGAGTTGGATGCCCGTTTATTCATGATGTATTTAGATTTAAAGAAGTAGCCCAATGAGCCAATCACAAAATAGAACCACGCTAAGCCTGTCGAAAAACAGCGCCTCTGATAAAAACCGTAACAATGGGGATTCAAAAGCTGCTGGACAGAATAAAGCCAAGCGAGTTTCTGGTAAGCCAACCAGTAATAAAGGCGGAGCGGGTAAAGCACCGTTTAAGAAAGGCACTTCGAATAAGAGCGCACCAAAAAGATCGAGCGGTTCGCAAAAGCCTTCTGGCTCGAAGCGAACGGGCGGTTCACAACGTAACAAGAATAATGCTAAACCTGCGGGTGGGTTGCACCCTAGAAATCAACACACAGGTCGCTACGACTTCGAGTTACTAGTTGTTGCGTTACCTGAATTGAAAGAGCACTTGATTAAGAACCCTGTTGGTGAAGATACGATCAACTTCTCGGACCCATTGGCGGTTAAGCTACTTAACAAGGCATTGCTAGCACATCACTATGGCGTTAAGCATTGGGACATTCCCGCGGGTTACCTGTGTCCGCCAATTCCAGGCCGAGCAGATTACATCCATAGAGTGGCAGACATTCTTAATAGCGATGGTCAAGGCGAACCTTATAATCACGCTTCTGTGAAGGCGTTGGATATTGGTGTCGGCGCAAACTGTATCTACCCAATCATTGGTACCACAGAATACAAATGGCGTTGTACGGGGACAGATGTTGACCCTGTATCCATCAAAACTGCAAACTTCATTGCAGAAAGTAATGCGAACCTAAAAGGTAAGATCCGAGCGCGCTTGCAAGCAGACTCTGAAGCTATCTTTAAAGGCGTGATTAAGGATAATGAACGTTACGATGTCACTATTTGTAACCCTCCATTCCACGGTTCTTTAGAAGAAGCGGAAAAAGGGTCACAGCGTAAGCTTGATAATCTAGCAGCAAACCGAGCTAAGAAAGCAGGCAAGTCATTCAAGCCAGAATCTAAAAAATCGCAGGCGAAGCAAGACAAGCCAACCTTAAACTTTGGCGGTCAAAAAGCGGAACTATGGTGTCCAGGTGGTGAAGCGGCTTTCATTATGAAAATGGCGAGAGAGAGCCAGCAGTTTGCAACGCAAGTGCTGTGGTTTACGACACTGATTTCTAAGAAAGACAACGTAGACATGATTCGTTCAGAGCTTGGTAAGCTGAGAGCGAAACAAGTGAAAGTGGTAGAGATGTCGCAAGGCCAAAAGGTGAGTCGCTTTGTAGCGTGGACCTTTATGGATGATGAGCAAAGACAAGAGTGGATTGCACTTAAATAACTCTCCAATACGAAAGTACCTAATAGCTTAACTAAGAAAACGGGCTTGTTGTTCATTCAACAAGCCCGTTTTTTATGTTCTAGTGATTCTAAGTAGAGAGCAACTCATCTAACTTGGTTTGGTACTTCTTCTCAAGTGCACTGTTTCCGGCTTTATTTTCCAGTTCTACCAATATTAGAAGCGATGGAATTTGATAGCCATAGCGCTGGTGGAACTTGAACAGACGAAGTCTCGCGTCGTTATAATCTGCTTCACTTACTTCAATCTTTGATAGCTGTAATATCGACTTTGCTCGATTCGGGTCGTGGTCAATAGCACGTGTGAAGTAATACTTTGCTTGGTCAGTATTCCCAGCTTTAAACGCGCAAAAGGCCGCATTCTCATAACTGGCAGAGACTAAATAATAATAGGGTTGGTCGATGGCTCGGTTGAAGTATTTGTCAGCCTGCTCATACTCGCCTTGTTTACACAAAAACGTACCGTAGTTATTCAATACATTTCCGTTTCTTGAATCGAGACTCAGCGCCTTTCGGTAAGTGGATCTTGCTTCATCGACTTCGCCAACTTTTTCATAGTAATGTGCCATGGAGAGTCGTGCACGGTAATAGCTGGGTGCGTGTTGGATGGCAAGCTCGAGGTTCTCGCGCGCTCTGACCATATTTCCTTGCCCCATGTAGCCTAAACCTAATTCAATACGAGATTCAGACATCGCGATAGGGTCACTTTCTATTTTGGGCGGGCCTTCGGTGACAGAAACACAGCCAACTATTGCTAGAGAGGCAAGTAGTGCAACACTTGTTGATAATCGGGAATATGAAAACAATGACTTGGCAGGCATGTGAAGCTCCTTATGAACACCAGACAATCATATGAAATTGGCTAACATAAGGTGGTAAATCAATGGTGGAATGCGACCCACTCACCATAAAAAAGCTGCGCCCGATAGGCTATTGTTATAGTTAAACTAATCAATAGCTTACCGAGCGCAGCTTTAAGAGACGGATTAAAAAGCTTGTTATCAATCGTCTTTAGTGAAGTTCTCTTCGCTGAAGTGATCCAAATCGTAAGGCGTTTGTTGGTAAACGCAGTAGTTTAGCCAATTTGAGAACAGCAAGTGTCCATGGCTTCGCCAGCTCGCAACTGGTTTGTTGTCTGGATTGTTGTTTGGATAGTAATTAATTGGAATCACAGGCTCCATGCCTTCACCCAAATCACGAATGTATTCATTGTGAAGCGTATGAGCATCGTATTCAGGGTGACCCGTCACAAACACATTCCGCTTGTCTTTGGTTGCCGCCAGATATACACCAGCCACGTCTGAAGTCGCAAGCACATCAAGGTCGGTATGCTCTGCTAGATACTCTGGTGAGAAATCTGCATATCGAGAGTGTGGCGCTAAGAAGGTATCATCAAAACCACGCAAAATAGGGTGGTAAGGGTTATGAATTTCGTGGTTGTAAACACCAGACAGCTTCTCTTTGCGAGTGCGCTTTGGCAAATCATACAACAGCTTTAAGCCCGCTTGAGCAGCCCAACACACATAGAGTGTGGAAGTAACGTGCTTGTTAGCCCATTCCATGATGGTTTTCAGGTGATCCCAGTAGATAACATCTTCAAATTGAACCAAACCTAATGGCGCACCCGTGATGATCAGTCCATCAAAGTTACGGTTTTTTACCATCTCAAATTGGCGGTAAAAGTTATCTAGGTGTTCAGTCGGTGTGTTTTTACTTGGTCGATCATCAATGCGTAACAGCTCAACATCCACTTGCAATGGGCTGTTTGATAGTAGGCGTAAGAATTGAGTTTCGGTTTCAATCTTCTTCGGCATTAGGTTGAGGATCAAGACTCGAAGTGGACGAATTTCCTGTGTCGATGCTCTTGATAGCGGCATAACAAAGATGTTTTCTTCACGAAGAACATCGGACGCTGGCAATTGGTCTGGAATGCGAATAGGCAAAGCTTTCTCCCTAAGCTAGATATGTAGACGTCTATACATCTAAATCTATAGTAGTTTAATACGCTTGTCGATATACAAAATGGATAGTTGTAAATTATTTGTGTTTTTTATCAGAAGCAACACATCGATTTTCAAGGCATATCATCACGTTATTTGTCGATTTGGTTCAAGCCCAGAGAGTTGCTATGTGGTTGGGATAGTGGCAGTTTTCAGAGCAACCCGTTACTAATTAAGATAAACTCATGTTTTCAAATTAGCCTGTAAAGTGATTGATGAAGTTAATACTCATTCGAGGGTTGCCCGGTTCGGGTAAGTCCACAAAAGCGAAAACCTACGATGCATTGCATGTCGAGGCGGACATGTATTATGTGAATGAACAAGGTGAGTACCGTTTCGATCCTAGGCAGTTGCAGCAGGCTCATGAGTGGTGTCAGAACACGGCTGAAAATGGTTTGAAGCAAGGTCTTGATGTTGTGGTCTCAAATACCTTTATCAAACATTGGGAAATGAAAGCCTATCGCCAACTTGCGCTGAAATACAAAGCGGATTTGGTTATAGAAGTATGCCGAGAGCAATATGGCACTATTCACGACCTTGAACCTTCAGTGATTAAGCGAATGGCGAAAGATTGGCAAGAATAGCCTCGTGCTTGCGTGGCTTAATGGCGTATAGATTAAATTAATAGAACAACTCCAAGGTAACGATTCAAATGGCAAAGCGCTCTGTTGTGGTTGATATGACTTCTTATGGTATCTACTCCACATGGGATTCTAAATCTAAAGACCTCCCAAAAATCCAAGAATTTACCACTACCGTTGATGCTGAAATTGACGTTGAGTTTGGCTATATCCTGAATATCAAAAAAGCAAAAGGCGAAAAGATCCGTTACTGCATCTACCATCCGAACATCACCACCGACAAAGGCGAAGTACTTGAACCGTTCGATGGCGAAGAATACGTTGGCAATAACGACTGGGATTTCTACCTAGGTGACACCATTTGGGCACCTGTCTCAAACAAGCTCGGTAAATGGCGTATGACCGTCGAGCTAAAAGGCAACATCATTGCCGACAAGACATTCGACTTAGTAGCGAAAGACGAAGGCCAGTTTTGGAAACGTAGAGGTTTCTAGGCTCGAACTTCTGGTTAAATTCAGATAATAAAAAGCCGAGTCACATGTGGACTCGGCTTTTTGATATCAGCTAGATGATGTTCACCATCTAGCTTACAAGTAAGGTTATTGAGTTACGTAAGCCACAACAAACTCAGTGATAGCGACCATGTCTTTCACTGCGATGTACTCTTCAGTGGTATGAACTTTTGCCATACCAGTCGATAGGTTAACGGTTGTTAGACCTTTAGCATTGAAGTTGTTTGCATCGCTACCGCCGCCAGTGCGTTTGGTGTTTGCAGTCACACCAAGCTTCTCGAATGCTGATTTGATCGAAAGAATATGCGGGTGATCGTCTGCAATGACGAATGCATCGTAAGCACGAGTGGATTCGATTTCTACTTCAGCACCGAATTGCTTCGCGCTTTCTTCGAAAGTCGAGATCATGTGTTCAACTTGTGCAGTTAGCTTTTCGCCGTTTAGGGAACGCGCTTCAGCAACCACTTTAAGTTCAGGCATTACGATGTTAGTCGCTTGACCGCCTTCAACAATACCCACGTTTGCTGTTGTTTCTTCATCGATACGGAGCAGGTTCATCTTAGTGATAGCGTCTGCTGCCACTTGAATTGCGCTGATGCCTTCTTCTGGTGCTAGACCAGCGTGAGCAGGGCGACCTTTGATCTTCGCAACGATTTTCTGTTGGCCAGGTGCTGCATTTACGATAGTGCCGATCGGGCCGCCTGTATCTAGTACGATAGCGTGCTCAGATTGGATGTAAGACATATCGAAGTTCAAAGAGCCGAATAGACCGCCTTCTTCGAATACGGTGAACGCGATCTCAATGGTTTTGTGCGCTTGGTCTTCAGCTTGGATTACGCGAACCGCTTCCATGATAGCCGCAATACCAGACTTATCGTCACCGCCTAGGATTGTGTTGCCTTTTGAGCGAATGATGCCGTCTTCGATGATTGGCTCAATACCGATACCTGGCGTTACTGTGTCCATGTGGCAGCTGAATACTGTGCTACCTGGAAGTGTGCCATCTAAGCGCGCGTAGATGTTGAAACCGTTTGATACTTCTTCTGGAACAGCCAGTTTATGTACGTCAAAGCCTAGTTCGCCTAGCTGCTCAGCCAGCGCTTCAGCGATAGCTTTTTCGTTGCGTGATTCACTATCGATTTTCACAAGATCGCAGAAATGGTCGACAAGACGTTGTTCATTAATTTGGGTCATTGTTAATTCTCATTATGGTTCCGCTCTTTCCTTAGAAGTCACGGCTATAGGAACAGGAAAATCACTATAACGCCTTTTTGTAGGATGATTGTCTGAGTTAAATCAAGAAAGTCGCCTGATTATTCCAATTAATGAGAAAAACACGACTCAGTTCGACCAATAGACAACATTTTAATCTGTATATTGCTCGGGTATACTGCATAACCAATTTCAATAAGTGAGCCTTAAGATAAGCATGCAATCTATGACGGCATTGATAAATGAATAAAAACAACGTTTTAGGATCGTTTCTGCTCGTTGTTACAATGAGTGCCGTGCTTGGTCTTTATCTTTTGTATCCTTTAAACGAGGTTGATTTGAGCAAGCCTCAAGTCCATGACACCTCTGTCTACACCCCTGAGAAAGAGCTTTCCCAAACAGAATATGGGAAAAAGCTGATTCATCTCCTCGAGTTGTCACGCAGTGACCCTCTTTTTGCCTCAAAAGAGCTTAACAAGCTGCCAAAGTTAAGCGCTGCTGAAGACTTAGCCATTTATCAAGCCTACCGACTCATGATCTTGTCCAATGTGGCGCAACATCAACAAGATGCTAAAGCTGTAATGACATACCTAAATCAAATCAGAACGCTGGCAGATCAGGAAGGAATGCAGTGGTTGAAATCACAATCATTGGTTGAATCTGCGATTGAATATCTGAAAGAAGGGCAGCTCGCAGCCGCTGAAATCCAGATTCGATCAGCGATAGGGATAGCAGAATCGATTCGTTACGATGAGCTGCTGGTTAAAGCTTATAACACGGCTGGTGCGATTAACAATGTGCGCAACGACCTACAGGATGCACAGTACTTTTTCCATAAAGGCCTACAACTAGGTAAGCAGTATCCCAAGCATATTTATAACAGCAAGCTGATGTCGAATATGGCTTTGCTCTACATCTATTTGGAAGATTGGCCTAAGGCTTTGCGCCTTATAGAGAAAGCTAAAAAGCTTTATTTCGACAGTGGCTTACTTGAAGATGAAGCGATTGGAATACTCTATATCAATGAGTCATTCAGTCATCTCAGTAGTGGGGATGTCGTAAAAGGGCGTATTGCTTATGAGAAAGCAGAAGCGCTCAATAGTGAAAGAGTCAGCAATCGCTATAAAATCCTCTTGCTCAGAGCCTATAGTGATGTGTTGCTTTCGGAAGGGAACTTCAATACCGCATTAGCAATAACGAATAAGTGCCTTCATTCGACGGGCATTGAAAAGTACACACTTCAAAATGGTCAGTGTTATCTGAACCGTGCATTGACGAAAATGAGGCTGAATCAAGGTGAACTTCTACTCAATGATCTTGAGCGAGCGTTTGCGATGTTTGAAGTTGTTGGTAGCCGGAGTTGGAAAGTGTTGGGCTTAAGAACACTCGGTGAATACTACGAATCTCAAGGTGATCTAGAAACCGCTCTGTATTACTTCAAACAATATTACCATGGTAACAAAGCGTTGCTTTTCGACAAGCGCCAGAGCGATATTTTCCTATTAGAGCAAGACTTCGCAAAAGCTACCCTTGAGCAAGAAAATGAGCTACTCAATACAGAAAAAGACCTTAATAAGTTAGTGCTAGAAAAGCAGCAACTCAGAAACCGTATTGTAGTGGCATTGATCATTATGATCGGTATTAGCGCTGCGTTGTTGATGGTTAGGCTGCGGTCGATACAGAGGGCAAACAAGGCGTTGTTGGCTCAATCGACGACATGTGAGTTAACCGGGTTATACAATAGACGCTACTTGGAGCAATTGCTGGCCGACCCCATGCCTTTTAACGAGACATCGTTTGGCATCAGCCTAGCTATTCTCGACCTTGATTACTTTAAGCAAGTTAATGATACCTATGGGCACGATGTTGGTGACCAAGTATTGGTTGAGGTTGCAAGGCGTATTCAACAACATTTGTTCCCCAATGATGTTGTCGCTCGTTGGGGCGGAGAAGAGTTTGTTTTACTGCTGTCGGGAGCGCTAGATCCTGAACAGCAGCTAGAAATCATTCGTTCAGCGATTGCTCAAACGCTGGTGGATACGTCCTCTAAACCCCTAAGCATTACTACCTCGATAGGGGCTTCGATTAGTATCACTCCTGAGCAACTCAATAGTGATACCTATAAAAAGCACTTGAAAGCCGCAGATGATGCGCTTTATGAAGCGAAGGAATCAGGTCGAAACCAAGTCGTGTCTTTTAAGAATTAACGAATAGTGCGAGTAAGAGCTAACTCATCAGAATAAAAAAGGCAGTTAGCTTCTAGAATGCGATGTTAGCTCAATAGCAGAGAGTCAATTTGTTCTGTATTAGACGTTGTCTGGCGTGCCTTCTGTGCTAACAGTGGTGCTCTGATTAGTTATGTGGACGAGGCTAACACCCAATAGATGTTCTACTTGTCTGTGCGCACTCTCCCCAAGATGAAGAGCGACAACGTTACTGAGATTGGTCATCAATCGCTGAGAGAAAAAGCAGTGCTCAGAGCGAATCACAGAGTGATGAAAAACCAATTTGAGAATTGCACTGAACTCACTATTCAGAAGCGCTTTATGCCACGACTGTTCTAACTGGCTGCTCCCTTCATTTATGATCAAACGATCAATTAACTGTTTTAAAAAACGTCCCTCTAAAGCGGTTAGAAAGTCCGTTTTCTTTGGGAAATGGTGGCTTATCCCTGTTCTCGATAATTCAGTTGCGAGGCTAAGAGTTGTGTATGACATGTTTTCATAGCCGACAGTCAATAACTGTTGGTTGGCGTTATCGAGGATGAATTGGATAGTGCGATTGGTGTCGACCTTACTGCGCTTAGCCATGAGTAGGAAAGTCTTTGTTAGAAAGTGAAGAAAAAACTATACGCTTATATGGGGCGTCATTCCATATGTCGATGCTAGAATTCTCTTAAATCTTAGTTTTATATTTTGATACTGGTACTCCGTTTTATATTTAGCACTGTCATACGTTTAGCTTTCAGTATAATTCGTTGCGTTTTACAAAATGAGAGACTATGTAGCGGGTATAAAAAAGCCATTCTGATCATGGGGAAGATAAGAATGGCTTCTATGTGTTTTGGAATCGCAATTATCAAAGTTTGAGTAAAATAAGGGGCTAATTTGCGATGTCTCTTAGTCTTTACGTACTTGTTGAGTTGAATTACTTAGCAATACCTTGCAACAATTCAACCAGTTCACCTTCTGTTGTTGGCTCTTTCGCGAGTTCAATCACCGCAGAAGATCCGCCTTTTAACATATAAGCTTGGGTACCACAGTGGTCATAGTGGAACCACTTACCATCTACACATACGTCGGTATAACATCTTGGGTCTTGTTTGAGTTCCATATCAATTTCCTTATTAACATTTGGCTAACGTTTTTCAGGCTAATTGATTACAAATTGACGTAATTTGATCTAAATCAATTTGGTAGTTGAATCATCGAAGAATGTTCAAATTGGAGAGCTACGTCTAGATCTCAAAACTTACAATCAAGCACTTAGTGAATTGGTATTGTTCAAAGGGCGTGATTAGCGTTAACAACTGATTCTCTTTTTCTTGCCACTTGGTCGTTTTCTACTTAGGCTACAAACTCTTTTTATCTCCCTATTTACGTGACCGTGTTCAGAAATGACTAATATTTTTATCGTTGTAGTGGTGCTTGTTGTCTTCTTTTACTTCATCCAGAAGTACGTATTCAAACATGACGACACTAAAGACCATGCTTATCAAAAGAAAGGGGCGTTGCTCAATATGCAGCAAGCCACTTTTTACAATGCGTTGACTTCGGCCGTAGGTCATCATGGTGTTGTGTTTGCTAAGGTGAATATGGCGAATGTACTCGCGCCAGCCAAGACAAACACCAAGAAGAACTGGTTTATTGCCAATAACAAGATATCACGGAGCTATTTTGATTTTGTGGTCTGCGATCCAAGAACATTAGAACCACGAGTGATCATCGAACTGGATAACGGCAAAGAGTTAAGCAAAGGCAAAGTTGACCGCGAAAAACTACTTATTCATGTGTGTAAGTCTGCAGGTTTGCCGCTCATTGGTGCGTCAGTAAAACACAGCTACCAAGTGAGCCGTTTGAAGAGACTGCTCGCGACGCACATTGATCTGATCGAGCCTGCCAAAGAGGTTCGATTCTGTAAGAAGTGTGGCAGTCCGATGATCATTAAGCTCGCAAGCCAGGGTGACTATAAAGGCCGACGCTTCTTTACGTGTAGCCGCCAACCTAACTGTACTTATACCGAAAACTATAACGTTGTATTCGATGTGGATGACGAATAGCGCAAAGTAGGGCGCATCTCTGAGTGTGATGTAACTCAACTTTATTTACGTTTCACGTCTAAAAATTCAACGTATTGATGCGAATAAGAGCAAACGGTTGATTCAAGTGTAATTTCTACTTGCGCCACAATAAATCAGTCGTTAATATCTTCCTCATTCTAAAGGAATGCGTCCGTAGCTCAGTTGGTTAGAGTACCGCCTTGACATGGCGGGGGTCGGTGATTCGAGTTCACTCGGACGCACCATTCCTTCTTTAGTTTTTATTGCATAACTATTGAGTTTGTCACAATGGTAGTAATAAGAAATTAGAACATCGCCCGCTTAGCTCAGTTGGTTAGAGTACTTGCATGACATGCAAGGTGTCACTGGTTCGAGTCCAGTAGCGGGCACCAAATTCGTTCTTCATGAACAAACAAAAAAGCCCACCTAGCGTGGGCTTTTTTGTGTCTGAAATTCCTCTCATATTCTATATACAGCCTTCCAGTTCTTATAAGCCCCTGTGTATCTGCATCAAGGGGGGGAATGTAGTCAATAACCATCAGCCTAGTTTTACTCGTCTATATCGCTTGTATGAGGTTAGGCGAAAGCTAAGTCACCTCAGGTGACTAGAGACGGATATTCACCTAAGTAACCCACTAGTGAGCTTGTAGATGACTAATCGACAATCCCGACTCATTTCCTCGAATTACTACCAAGCTCTTATCCCCCCCAGATTTCGCGATCAGCAAATGACGAATAAGCGGATAAATACTCTGAAGTTATTTTTATCAATTAAATCGAAGCAATGAGAGGTTATAGCTGTCGTTAAGTTTTAATTGGTGAGCTATAGAATAAACAAAATATAACGACGTTAATTATACTTATTATCTATATATCGTTTCGGAACTATATCAAGATGTATGGCTTTATTAGTATCAATCCCGAAGTTGGTTAATGTGCCAAACGTGATTTCCAGATTTTAAGAGAGCGTTATTGAGCTAAATCAGCAACAAATGTTTGTTTATATTGAGTACTGGTTTGTAGCTCCTTTTTGATCCACTGATTAAACAAGCTAAAGTCAGAATGTATTTGCCAGAAAAGGGATGCAATAACTCGTTTACCAAAAAAGTCAGGGTGATCGGTAATAACCTTAAGTTTATGTTCTTTGATATTACCTTCAATAAGAAACCCCGGTACAAAAGCGATGCCTTTTTGAGCTTTACATAAATCGATGATGGTTCCTAAATCATCCAGTCGCCATAGGTTATATGCTGCGATGTTAGACAAGTTAAGTAGCTCTTCACAACCGTCCATTAATAGCACTCGCTGTGACGGTGCTTGAGACTTTAAGGTCACTAAGTCTTCATGAGCCACCCACCAGCAGTTAACGTGGAATAGCTCCTCGATGTTGAAGTCGTAATTGGTCTTGTGGTACGGATTACCCAACGCTAGGTCTATCTTCCCTTCATTTATATAGTTACCTAACACGAAGCTGGGTTTCGTTACGACAAGTAAGTCTACATTCGGGAATGCTTCCGAGAATGCTAATAGTGTCTTCTTTACGTTTTTATTGAACACCAATGGATCAATACCCACGCGGTAAACTATCTGGTCAGATATATTCATCTGCTGGGCAACGGTGATTAATTCCCGATATTTTGATACCACAGGTAAAGATAATTGGAATAGGCGTTCCCCTTTCTCTGTTAACCAGACTTTAGAGTGCTCTCTATTAAATACGTTGAAACCTAAGTCTGACTCGAGGTTTTGAACAGCTGTGCTAACTGTTGACTGTGATTTTCCAAGCTTGCGTGCAGCAGAGCTAAATGAACCTTCTTCAACTACTGCTATGAACGAAACAATATTTTCGAAATGTAGCTTCATGATTCGACTAACCTTTGACACAAAGAAATTATATTTATTATTGTTTGTTGATTCGAAGAACAATAGCGTGATGATACTTGTATTTCAACAGGTTTTATAATGAATAATAAAGCCTAATAAATTATCAATTTGGTTATATCTAAAGGTTATATAAGTTGTATATAACAAAAAATATTGAGCTACATCTTACTTTTTCAAGTTTATAAATTTAAATTAATATAGATTTTTGATGGCGTTTCTCGCTGTAACTATTTGTTTTGAAAGAATTTATTGCGTTTTCTTTTGATTTTATTGTTTTTATTTTGAACAATTTTCGCTCTACCTATTGATAAAGTAGATAGGGGGTATTTTCCCCGAAGTGGGAGGGCTAATTATAATGGCGACGAATTTTCAACAGCCCTTATAGGAACAAATAATGATTACTAAGCTATACGTGAAAACAAGCATGTTTTTATCACAATTCAAGAACGATGAGCGCGGCGTAACTGCAATTGAATATGGTCTTATTGGCGTCGCTATGGCTGTGTTGTTAGCTGCGGCATTAAATAGTACTGGTTTCATTGGTGAGCTTAAAGCAGCATTTGCAAAAATTGCTACTACGATTAATACCTCTACTGGTGCTTAATTAAACGCACTAAAACCAACTTCGTATATAAATATTATCGAAAGATATTTGCGCCAGACCTATGGTTACATTGGTCTGGCTTGATTAATTTACGGAGTGAAATAAGATTTTTGTAATAAATTTTAGGTGGTATCTCCAATTTTTAGTCATGAATTGTATTTGGTGACTCTGTTAGCGTTGAGTATATATGTATCGGCTACCGATTTTCTCTATCGAAAGATAAAAAATCACACCTTGTTGATATTGCTTTTTTTACAATGCTTTTTGTCACCGTTTGACATTCAAATTATGAGCTTTCTGCTGGTGTTAGGGGGAGGGTTGATTGTTTTCGCCCTGATTTGGTTTGGAGCTGGCGATATTAAATATGCCGCGGTTCTATCATTTACCATACCTCTCAATGATCTACCTTGGGCGTTTGTTATGACGGCTTTCGCCGGTGGATTTCTAGCCGTTATTTATCTCGTATACAACAAGCTGATAAGTAAAAGGCTAGTAAGAAAAACGTCGAACGGTCAACAAGGTATTCCATATGGGATAGCGATTAGCGTTGGATTCTACTTGGTAATTTTAACTCAAAACACGCCACATATATAAACCTACAAGAATGAGAACATTATGAGATCTCGACTGGTATTACTTGTTGCCATTGCTGCCTTAATAGTTGGCGCGCTAGGCGTTGTCGATTTGTTGAAGAGTGAACCTCAACCTACAACGACCGCTGAAGTGGTGGAACAAAAGAACGAAGAGCATGTTGCCGTTTGGACGACCACGGAACCTTATGAAAAAGGACGTGCGATCGATGCGCAAGGTGTCGTCAAACAACAACTACCCCTTAGTGAAGCATTAACGCTTGGTGTCAGAGAAGACGCACAAATCAGCTTTTCACCCTCCATTTTGCTAAATCGAAGCCTCAACGCAGGTGAGGTTATACTGCCTGAATATCAAGTGACCCCCGGCCAACCCGGATACATCGACCTTTTAGTCACGGAAGGCATGACGTTATACCCACTAAAAGTGAGTGACAAAAACCTGATCAACGATTACATCCGACCAGGTTCGCACATCGATATCCTCACAGTGAGTTCTCCTAATGCCAATTTGGCTGGAAATATCGATAAGCCGAAGCGCTTTCGAGGAGTGAAGGCCTCGATGTTTCTAAAAAATGTCAAAGTCCTCAACATCGGAAATGACGAAACTGGCGATAGTTCAATTACCGCCCGAGCGCCGAGCAAAGAGGACGGTCTGACTACGGTGGTCATCGAAGTTAAGCCTGATGAATTACCAAAACTCGCGCTAGCACAACGCACAATGCATATAGAAATTTATCGAAGCCAAACCTATACGCAACCTGAGGTCGCGGAGGTACGCAACATTATCGATAACTATACCGGTATTGCTGAGCTACGTGGTAATGAGAATAACTCTAGAGAGGCTTTGTAATGATGCTCCATCATCGAATCAAGCAAGCACTGCGTGTTTCCATCTTAGCAGCGTTGATTGGCTTACTTTCTATAACAAACACTTTTGCCGCCGATCGTTCCATCACGCTCAACGACGGACAGCACATCAAATTCAAAAGCCCGATTGGCCAAGTGTTCATTAATAACCCTGATATCGTTGACTACAAAGTAATTAACGACAACACCCTGGTCGTCTTCGCCAATAGCATTGGGCAATCACGTCTGATCGTTTACGGAATTGATGACGAGGTGTTGCTTTCCGAGCGCATCATTGTTGATTTGAATCTTACGGATATTAGGCGTCAACTCAAATTTCATTTCCCTGATGCCAAGGTCAAGGTTCAGTCAGTGGGTGAGCAAGTTGCCGTCAGTGGCCTTGTCGATTCGGAAGCGACGCGTGACGACATCTATCGTTTAGTTGCCACTCTGCTAGGACGAGAAAAAACCGAGAAATGGGATGAAACTCAGAAGCTAGAGTTTAAATCCGACAACTCTGATTATGAAGAGCCGGAAAGTATGGTCTTTGCGCGCAATATGACGTGGGAAGGGATCATCGAACGTATTGAAGTCGCGACTACCCAGCAGGTGAACGTCAAAATATCTGTGGCTCAAGTAACTGAATCGTTTGGCCAAACCGTTGGTGTCGATTGGAGCTCAGTGGGCTCAAGTGTTGGCGAGTTTGTTTTCGACCAGTTCGATGCGGCTAACCTAAGCACACTAATCACTGCATTAGGCAACGATCAGATTGCAGAAGTGTTGGCTGAGCCTAACTTAACCGTGCTATCCGGTGAATCTGCAAGCTTTCTTGTGGGTGGTGAAGTGCCGGTTATTGTGTCTACTAATAACAACGTGAACATTTCATTTAAAGAGTTCGGCATCAAACTCGACCTGACTGCCAAAGTGCTTAGCCAAGACAAGATCCGCATGCAGTTAGCGCCAGAAGTGAGCGAAGTCGAGGGTTATGTCGAAGCCGCAGGCATCAAAGTCCCACAATTGGCTTCACGACGTGCCATGACAACCGTTGAACTTGCCGATGGCGACAGCTTCGTTCTTGGTGGCTTGATGAGCAGTAATGATTTGGAAAAAATGCAAAAGATCCCTTTCGTTGGCGATATTCCAGTACTTGGCGCTGCATTCCGAAAAGCAACTACTGAGAGAAAGCGAACCGAGTTGATCATCGTTGCAACGGTGAATCTTGTTGAACCGATTAAACCGAAAGACATCCAACTGCCTTACATCAAAAAGACCTCTACATTAGCGCGTTGGCTTAACGTCGATTGGGATAGCAAATCAGTGACGTCTTCTGATGCAACGATTCGCCTGTTGTCGCAAGGAGGGTTTATCCAATGAAGAAATTATTATTGATGGCGTTATTTACCACGTCACTTTTCGGCTGTGCCTCTGAGCAATACTTTGTCGGACAGGGTTCTGAAGCCTTGGTGTACAAAGAGCACCACAGTTTTGAGTTTGCGATGAAAAACCGTGCTGAAACGCTCAAGCAGATTACGGCCTTGATTCAAGATATTGAGTCGATGGACAAAGAAGCGACCTATGTTGTGGATTACAAATCATCTCGCAGCAAACAGATGTTGCAGGCGATCTTCGAACAATATCCTTCACACCTTATTGCACCACAAAGAGTGACGTATCGAAACGCTCAATTGTTGCCTAGCGATCTAAATATTCACGTGACGTTAACGCGTTTGAAGACTCAAGAATGCAAACCCGCGCAGATTCATGTGCGGTTAAGACAGCAAGATTGTTTTGTTGAATCGATGCGTTTGAAGCAAGTGGCTTACAAGTCTCGTTTGGTAGGAGAACAATAATGTTTGATCTGACGAAAGCGTTAACAACCAAAGCCAAGCCAGTTCAGACCGGAACTACTGGGGTTGCAGGATGTACATTGTTCTATCAATCTCAAGAGTGTTTAGACCTTGTTCAAGAAGTCTTTCGATTTGAAGGATGGAATGATCCTGCTTGTGTTAAAGCCAAAGCGGGTTTGACCAAACTCACAGAGCAACAAAGCAGTCATATTGTGATTCTAGAGCTAAACGAATCAACCAATGTGGTTGAAGATGCTAAATCCTTCGCTAGCAAACTGCCCACACACAAAGGGGTAGTGGTGATTGGCAAAGAGGACGCAATTTCTACGCTGCGTTCACTTAAAGATATGGGTTTTTACTACGTTTTCTGGCCGGTGAACAAGCAGGAATTTGCGGACTTCTTAACTCACGTGAGCAAGAACCTAAAGACTTTCTCTGGCGTGAGCCAAAAACGTAAAGCTAAGCGAGTCGCGATCGTAGGTTCAAAAGGTGGCGTAGGCGCATCATTTCTAGCAACCGAAGTGAGCTCACTGCTATCGACACAAGGTTCAGACACGATTCTCGTCGACCATCAATATGCCGATACCAACATTGATGTTTTGCTCGGGCTAAAAGACTTTAAGCCACGAACCATTGATGAGTTCACTGCACCATTGCATGAAATGGATGAAGAAGGGGCGTTGAGCTATCTATTCAACGCACGTAAAAACTTACGTCTGTTGGCTATCGATGGCGACATGAGCCAAAACGATGTTTTGAATTATAACCAAACATTGTGTGAGTTATTGGCGCGAAACACCAACTTCATTATTGAAGATTTTTCCGGTGGTGTGGATTTCAAAGTTGAACCTCAACTCTTGGTAGAAAACTTTGATGTGGTTGTGTTGGTGCTGGATGCGTCGGTGTCATCCGTTAGAAGTGCGAAGAGACTGTTTGAAAAGATCTCGAGCTTACAGCTTACGTTATCCTCTCGTACGCGCGTGATCACTGTGGTGAATTACCACCGTCCGGAAAATGCTTACGTTTTACAAAAGCCCGACCTGACTAAGTATTTAGGTGCCAATGTCGATCTAGAAGTGGATTACTGCAAAGCGTTAGCGCACATCATTATAGATGGTAAACGCGGGCACAAGCATGACCGCCATATCAGTCGTTCAATGGAACAACTGGTGAAGCTGATTAATGGTCAACCTATGGATCAGAAGGGCATGAATTCTTGGCTGAAAAAGGTGCGTGCTAAATGAGTTCTAATAAAGACTTATACCTCGCGTTTCGTGGTCAGATATTTGAAGCCCTAGACGCAGAAGCGGTTCAGAAAATGAGTCGCCGAGACCTAGAATCCCAGATACAAGCAGCGGTTGATCTGCTGGCGAACAGCTACCAAAGACCTATCACTTCGATGATGAAGTCAGGTTTGGTGAAAAGCCTTATCGATGAGCTGTTTGGTTTGGGTCCTTTACAGCCTTTGGTTGAAGACCAGTCTATCTCCGACATTATGGTGAATGGGCCAAACAACATCTTTTTCGAACGACACGGCAAGGTCAAAAAATCCGAAGTATCGTTTGTGAATGAAGAGCAGCTGCTCGCTATTGCCAAGCGTATCGCATCACGCGTCGGGAGACGTGTTGATGAACTCTCTCCAACGGTCGATGCTAGGTTGGAAGACGGCAGCCGTGTGAACATCGTGATTCCTCCGATTTCTTTGGATGGTACATCGATCTCCATTCGTAAGTTCAGAGAGCAAAACATCGGCTTTGAAGATTTGATTGGCTTTGGGTCTATGTCTCCAGACATGGCGCGAGTGCTGATGATAGCTTCGCGCTGTCGTATCAATGTACTGATCTCTGGCGGTACCGGCTCAGGTAAAACTACGTTGCTCAACGCTTTGTCTCAATACATCGCTGAAGACGAACGTATCGTCACGATTGAAGATGCGGCCGAGCTGCGTCTCCAGCAACCCAACTTAGTTCGACTGGAAACACGTACTTCAAGTGTTGAACAGACCGGAGCGGTCACCCAGCGAGAGTTGGTGATCAATGCGCTGCGTATGCGTCCAGACCGAATCATCTTGGGTGAGTGTCGTGGCGCTGAAGCGTTCGAAATGCTGCAAGCCATGAATACCGGTCACGATGGCTCAATGTCGACATTGCACGCCAATACACCGCGTGACGCGATTGCCCGTGTTGAATCCATGGTGATGATGGCGAACTTGAATCAGCCTCTAGATGCGATTCGAAGAACGATCGTCAGTGCCGTTCAAATGATTGTTCAGGTTAACAGACTCCGTGATGGGTCTCGTAAGATCACGAGCATCTCTGAAATCGTTGGTTTGGAAGGTGAGAGCGTAGTGATGGAAGAGATCTATCGCTTTCGTTATGACGACGCGCATTACGGAGAAAACGTTAAAGGCGAGTTTGTTACTGACGGCATCATGCAACGTTCTGAGCTAGTCAAAAAAGCGCAATTCTTTGGGCTCTATGACGAGCTTATCGCATCGTTTAAGGGGGCATAACATGCTTTGGGTTTCATTAATCCTGTTTGCGTTTGTGCTGCTTTTGGTCCGAGATTCAAAGGTCAAAAATGTTCACCAGTTTTTCAATATTGAAGAAGCGGAAGCGGAAAACTTTAACGCTATCAATGTTAAATCTTTAGTGCGAAAGCAGGGCTGGCAAAAGTTCAAAGACTCCATTTCACCGACATTGATGGTGTTGGGCCCGCGTTCGACGTTATACATCGCGTTATATATTACGGGTAGCCTGATTGCATCGTGGTATATCGTTACCGATCTACTCTCAATCACTAATTCTTGGTTGGTGCTTGGTTCTTCTTTGATGTTTACCTTGTTTGGGTATCGTTTTCTGGTGACCAGAAGACGACGTGATTTTGAAAACACCTTCCCTGATGCGCTGAATATTCTGATGAGTGCGGTTACTGCGGGTGACAGCTTAATGCAAGCCATCAGTTATGTTGGCGATGTGATGCACAACCCGATAGGTCGTGAGTTCAAGCTAATGGGAGAGCGACTGAAGCTCGGTGAGTCTCCAGAAGTGGTTCTTCAGCGATCGTGCAAAAACTACCCGTACCCAGAGTTTCTATTCTTTACCGTGACGATCAGGGCGAACATCGCAAGAGGTGGTCAACTAAAGGGTGTATTAGCACGTCTGATTAGGGTTTTGGTCGACTCTCGAACACTCGAAAAAAAGAAGATGGCAATGACGTCGGAGGCACGTATTTCCGCCAAAATCGTTGCGGCCATTCCTCTGATTTTTATGATTATTCTCAACTATGTTAATCCCGCTAATGTGGATTTTGTTCTTTATGACCCAGAGGGAAGAATCATATTGTTTTACGTGCTTGGGAGTGAGCTTTTTGGTTTGTTCATTGTTTGGTTATTAGTAAGAGGAGTACGCGCATGATGTTACTGGCTTCCCTTATTGTGTTGTTTTTCTCGTTACTCTTTCTAATTGTCGACTCGATTCGTAAAGAGCAACGACATAAGAAAGTTGCACTCTACATTGGAGACGACGCTGTTCGCGCACCTTCGCGTGTAAACCGCTTTTTTGTTCGTTTTGGTAAAGAACATCGACACGAGCTTGAGCAAAAAATGATTGAGGCCGGCTATTACAACACCGAGTGGGCGAAATTCTATTTCCCAGCCAAGTTATTGGTATTAGCGTTGATTTCAGGGTTGGTGTTATTAGGGGATATGACATCAACCAACAAACTGCTCGTGGTTATTTTCTCGTTGATTGCCGTCATCGTAGTGCCAGATACCTTGCTACAAATGCGACGCAAGATGTTGATCAGCAGAACCTCAGCTCAACTGCCGTATTTGCTCGATATGATGTCTGTATGTGTTCAAACCGGTATGACTATTGAAGCGGCGCTAGTTTATTTGGGCAAAGAGTTGGCTGAATTTGATTCCGACCTTTGTTACCAGATCAAGCGCACCTCCGACTCTGCGAAAATTCACGGTCTAGAAAAGGCGCTCAATGACCTGAGTGAACGTATTCCTACGCCACCCGTTAGAAGTTTTGTACTGACCATCATTCAAAACTTGCAATACGGTACATCCGTGGCGCATGTGTTAAGTGATCTCGCAGAAGATATGCGAAAAGTCCAAATTCTTACGGTCGAGGAAAAGGTGGGTAAGCTCTCAGCGAAGATGAGCGTGCCTTTGATCCTCTTCATCATGTTCCCGATCGTTATCCTGATTCTTGCGCCGAGCATCATGCAAATGACGCTCAGTATCTAGGGAGAATTACGAATGACTAGAAAACGTATCGGCTTCATTTTGCTAACGCTGAGTGTGTTGGCGGGATGTCAATCGGCACCGTCACAACAAGACTTACAGCTTGGCGACGTCACGAGCATGGAAAAAGTGAAGAACTATGATGGCTTGATTAGTTATTACAAATCCCAGCTAGAACAAGGCTCCGAAGACCCAGAAGTAAAAGAGAAACTGGCTTGGGCATACTTCCATAAAGGGGATATCGAGTCAGCTGACTTTTATGTCCAACACTTGCAAAAAGAGGGGGTCGAAAATCCCAACTTGTACCAGTTAGAAGGGCAAGTGTTTGATGCAAAAAATGACATTGAAAGTGCGATTGCTGCATATGTAACTTCTATCGAGGCAGGAAATAGAACAGGGCAAATTCACGTCTTGCTTGGTGTGTCTTACACCAAAGTTGGGAAATACGATGAAGCACAACAAGAGCTCAACCAAGCACGTTTACGCGGTTATGACGATGTCGTCGTTAAGAACAACATCGCAATGATTCAAATGGCCAATGGCGAGTACCAACAAGCGATTCAAACATTGGCTCCGGTTTTAAAAGAAGACCCAGCGAATAAAACCGTTAAAGCGAATCTGGCTATTGCTCTGATGAAAACTCAGCAAATTGACTCGGCAAAAAAGTTGCTCAAAGGTGACTTCTCAGCAGAAGAGATTCAGAACATCGCTGCTGAATTGACTCAATTGGGAGTTAATGATGAAGCGTCTTAACAAGCAGAAGGGCGTGACGGCGATTGAGTTTGTATTAGGTGCGCTTGTTCTGTTTTTTGCCACCTTTGCGATCTTCGAATCGAGTTACCAAATCTACGTTGTGAACATGACCGAGTATTCGCTGAGAGAAACTATCAGGAATACCAAAATCTATGAAGGTAAAGGGATCAACGAACAGTACGAGAATAAGTTTAGGTCGTTAATTGAAGACGATGACAACCTGTGGAGTTTCTTAATTGATAGCTCTCGTTTTTCTATCGCGGGTCAGTACTTCAAAACCTATGACGACTTTATCGCGAACAGGGGACACTCAGATCAAGGCTTGAACTTCAATTACGACTTAGCCGAGATCACCGTGACCTACCGTTATACCCCAGTTATTAAGTTGGCCGGTGCCGCAGATAGAGATATTTCACGCACCATGGTTTTGAACCTAGAACACGAGGGGTGGGCAGATGATGCTCTGTAATCAAGGGATGTTTTCGAAACGTCGCCAACAAGGTTCTTACACCATTGAACTAGTTTTCATCCTTGTGGCTTTATGGGGCGTTTACCTGTTTGCTGCAGACCTGAGTTATCAGCTGCTCGTACGCGCCAAGCTCGATCGATCCAGCTTTGCTTTAGTCAATGTGATCAAAGAGCGCACTCGCTATTTTGAAGCCGACGTACTGGCAGGGCAAAACCTACCCGTGACCAATACAGAGTTAGAAGATATGGCGAAAGTGGCAAGTCGAATGCTCAATACACCCGTCGATAACGTGGCGATCAAGATAGAGTCACTGACTAATAAAGTTAATGTCGCTGAATTCTCAACCAGCAAGTATCGAAGCTTAAATTGCCAAACCGATTCGATTCTCGATCATGCAGATTTGGCGCCCGTAGAGAAGGGAGTCGTATATCCGTTGTACCGCATCAGTCTTTGTGAAGAGGAGAGCTCTTGGTTCAAACCTTTCTTCAACGGTGGCACGAGTACCACGGTTAAGGTTGCCTCATCTTCAATAATGCCAGGGAGATAGTGAAATGAAAATGCAGCATGAGCGTCAAATCAATCGCCAGCATATCAGTCTCCAAAGACAACAAGGGGTTGCCGCGGTGTGGATGGGCTTATTGCTTGTTCCAATCATGGGCATGACCTTTTGGGCAGTTGAAGGCACACGTTATGTTCAAGAGACCAGTCGATTACGAGATTCAGCAGAGGCCGCTGCGATAGCGGTGACCATTGAAGATCAGCCTGATCAGGCTCGTGGCTTAGCGACTAAATATGTCGAAAACTATGTGCGTGATATCAAATCAACCAACCTTTCTGCAGACCGTTTCCACCAAGCAGAAGATGAGGGCGCAGGGGTTCTTGAATACATCCAATACACGGTGAATGCCAAGACGACACATGACTCTTGGTTTGCGAGTAGCTTTATCCCGTCTTTTGATGAGCAGCAAGATCTCGCAGGGCGTTCATTGGCTCGAAAGTACCCGGTTTACTTAGGTGATAACAACATCGACATTGTTTTTGTGTCGGACTTTTCCGGTTCAATGAACGAAAGGTGGGGTTCAAGTAGACACATAAAAATCGACGATCTGAAAACCGCCATCGATGAAATATCCAGCAAAATTCTTTGTACATCGATTGAACAAGAGAATGTCGATGGAGAATTGAAAGATGTGTGTGACGAGCCGGGAGAAGATACCACAGGAGACAAGCTGCTTAACCGAGTTGGCTTTGTGCCTTTTAATGTTCGAACGAGGGAAATCGTCTCGGGTAATAAAGCCAACGCGACAAGCCAACTTAGCTACAAAGATAACTATAAAACCAACGTGTCGCCTTATTCCTACAACGATGTCGACTGGGATTACTGGCGCACGTATTCGCAAGATTATGTGCTTGATTGTGCGTACTGGAAATCATATTGCCCTAACCCAAAATCGGACAATCAAAAGTACGCCAAACGAATTCAGGATGTGATTTATCAAGATAATTACCGAGTTGCTGACGTATACAACTATGTTGATTTATCGACATCAGTGTCGACCATGTTTTCTGATAAGTCGGGGTTACAGCCTGATTTCTATGGTGTGAGTGGAACAAAGCTATTTAACGCGCATGGTTCTTCAAACTCATCGCAGTTTTCTAACATTCGCCTATCTAACAAACTCTCAGACTTGAATCCGATTAATTCGATGTGGGCAGACGGGGGAACCGCGGCCTTTCAAGGCATATTGAGAGGATCGCAAATCTTGCATGACGGTGACCCGAACAGCGCTGATCAAGAAGAACAGCAAGCCTACAACAAGAAAATCAAGATGCTGCTCATTTTAAGTGATGGGCAAGAAAGCCCTGATAACGGCATCCTCAGAGGGTTAGTCGATAGAGGAATGTGTGACAAAGCAAGAGAAGATATACCGGGCTTATACATAGGTGTTATTGGTATCGATTTCCGAGCATCCCAACAAAGTGGTTTTCAAGACTGCGTGGAAGACCCAAATGAAGACATCATCGATGTATCTAACCTAGATGAATTGATTGAAAAGATAGAAGAACTCATCCGTAAAGGCTCAAAAACAAGCGGAATCACTAAGTTGTATTAGAGGAAAATATGAAAAAGTTAATGATCAGTTCAATCGTCCTATCGACATTGCAACTTAGTTTTATCGCCCATGCGGAAGAAGGTATCAGTGTTTATTGCGACACGGCATTCAGTGAGTACCAACATAGTGTAAGAGTCGATGATATCGTCGGTATTGCACAGCATAGGCAGGGCTTTTTACAAATAGAGCAGTCGTCTGACAGCAGCGAGCTAAAACAAGCGTTAGCAGGCCAGTCCAATTTGGGTATGAGTCAATCAGGTTGTAAGACTTGGATCAGTAACCAAGAGCGTAAAGGGTTGTTGGCACGCCTTCATTTTGGTTTTGACCAACACAACTTAACGCCAATGGGCAGCAAAGCATTGAGCCAATTAGCAGATGAATTACAGACTAATGGCAGTTCAATTACGGTAGATGGTCACACTGACAGCACGGGCGCAGAAGGTTACAACAAAGCGCTCGGGCTACAAAGAGCGCTGGCTACATCGAATGGTTTAATCGCTGATGGTGTCGAGAAAAAACGCCTTGTTATTCGTTCGTTTGGTGAAAGTAAGCCTATAGCTTCTAATGCAACGGCAGAGGGGAGAGCGAAGAATAGACGCTCCGAGATTTGGGCTTCTGAAAACGATAGCGTCGAATTAGAAAATTAAGATGCGCGATTGGGTTTGGTTGTTACTTGGTGCTTGCTTAGTTCTTAGTTCTTAGTTCTTAGTTCTTAGTTCTAGGTAATAACTGCCCTAAATTATCGTTTAAGAATTTTGTTACAACGTACTCTAATGAATATTCAATCAAGTTTAACTGTCTGACACTAAAGAAATATTAATGCTTTTTGATAAAATCTCTTCTGAAGGGATGGAAAAAAATATCGATATAGATACCTGGGTATCTATATTGGATAACATACGAGACATAATGGACGCGTCTAACGCAGGCATCATTATGATCTCTGATTTGAGTTGCTCTGGTTCTGAAAGTGTTTGGAGCTCCTCAAACATATCGTGCAACCAACACAAGAGCCGAATAAGCTGCTTTTGTGAATATGTACATAACGAAAATCGCACAGTCTATTTGAGTGGCCACTCTGATGGAGAATCGACGACTGCAAAGGGAGCGGATGCCTACAAGTCTTTTTGCGGAGTCCCTGTAAGGGATGTCGATGGTGAAGTGTTTGCGGTTCTTTTGGTGTTCGATTTAAGACCAACAACGTATTCGCAAAGCCAAGTTAACTTGATTGAAAACATATCAACCTTGCTGCGTTCTGAGATCCTACTAAAAGAAGAGAGTCGGATTTTATACAAGAACAGTCATTTTGATATCATGACGACGCTTCTCAATCGACGAGGCTTCTTCCATGAATTCAACAAAGCAAACATCAGCGGTAGTGAGATCGTTTGTTTGTATTTCGACTTGGATAATTTGAAGTACATTAACGATACGTATGGCCACTTCAAAGGTGATGATTATATTTCTGGGTTTGCATCGTGCATAAAAAACAACTCAACGTATAACAGTATCTCAGCAAGAGTCGGTGGGGATGAGTTCATTGTCGTCATACACTCAGAAGAGCCGGGTTATGCTTCTGAGTTGGTCAGTAACATTCACGCTGAATTTCATGATTTCATTGAAGGTTTTCGTTGTGATGATGAAGTGCCGCTCGGTTTTTCATATGGTTGTGGTATCGCGGATTCACGAAGCTTCAACATCATTAATCTAATAAAGTCTTCCGATGAGAACATGTACCTCAATAAGAAGAATAAAATTTAGATGTTGATGACAGCTGTAAAAAAGCCCACTGGATGTGGGCTTTGATGTAGAGGATGTCGTAGCTTTCTATACTAAGCTCGAATGATCATTTGCTCGCGCTCAGGACCGACCGACACCATTACAATTGGCACGCCCATTAATTCTTCGATACGAGTTACGTAATCTTGTGCGGCTTGAGGAAGGCTCTCAAATGTGCGGCAACCCGTGATGTCCTCGTCCCAACCTGCCATATCTTCATAAACAGGTTTTAGCTCGGCAGTTTGCGGCCAAATTGGGTTTTCTGTGTGCTTACCTGAATAAGCCGTACAAATCTTAAGTTCAGATAAACCAGACAGGCAATCAATCTTAGTTAGCGCGATTTCAGTCGCGGCTTGCAGGTCAACGCCGTTGCGAGTTGCTACCGCATCAAAGTAGCCCATATCACGCGGGCGACCCGTTGTTGCACCATATTCGTTAGAGCTTTCGCGGAAGCTGTCTTGCTCTTCCATTGCAGTCACTAGCGTGCCAGTACCCACTGACGAGCTGAATGATTTAGCCACGGCAATAACACGTTCAGGGCGAAGGGCGGGTAAACCACTACCGATACCTGCGTAAGCTGCAGTTACATTAGAAGACGTCGTCCAAGGGTATTCACCGTAGACAAGGTCACGACCTGCACCTAGTTGAGCTTCAAACAATAGGTTTGCATCTTGTGATTGCAGTGCTTTAAGTGGTTCAGTCACGTTGCAAATGAACGGACGCCAAGCCTTAGTCACTTCAAGTAGCCACTCTGTCATTTCAGAAGCGGTTTGAGTGAAGTCACATTGAGGGTATAGCGCTCTTAGCTGAGGCATTTTCCAATCAAGCAGGAATTGAATGCGCTGCTCTAAAATCTCAGGCTGATTCAACCAACCGACAAGAATGCCTTTCTTCATCACGCGATCGCCGTACGCTGGTGCAATACCTTGACGTGTTGAACCGTAAGCGCCGTCACCTAAACGTTCTTCTTCAAGTGTATCTTCAAGTGCGTGCAAGGGTAGACATAGTGTCGCGCGGTCTGAAATCGCCATCTTAACTTTGATACCAGCCGCTTGTACTTCTGCAATCTCTTCAGCTAACGCAGCTGGGCTTATCACCATGCCAGGGCCAAGGACCGCCGTACAATCAGGATTAAAAATACCACTAGGCAGTTGATGCAGTTTGAACGTACCGAAGTCGTTTACTACGGTATGGCCAGCATTGTTTCCGCCTTGAAAGCGAATGCTAGCAGAAGCTTGGTCTGCTAAAAAATCAACGATACGGCCTTTGCCTTCGTCGCCCCAGTTTGCGCCTACAACAACAATAGATGGCATAATTTTTCTCCTGACTGATTGAGAAATCATGTTAGTCCTGCAATAAAAATAAGAGAAATTAATTATCTTTATTATCTTGATAAGGATTCCATATACCTTTAAGGTCTTAACCCATAAGCGAGATTCCCTATCACGTTCGTTCCTCACTGTAGGGAATGACGGGGCGGGATATACCTTGTAGTGGAATTCGATGCGATTGTAGTTCCTTGCAGTCGAAAGTGACGAACCTAACGTTGGCACGGTTTCTTGGCGTCATTCCAGAACCGAGGAACGAGGTATCAGGAATCTCAAACCACAAGTGAGGTTCCCTATCACGTTCGTTCCTCACTGTAAGGAATGACGAGCTGGGGGTATCCTTCGCTTTAGAGGGGGATGTAAGTGACAAGAGAGAGGACATGATGCTCGATATTAATTTGCTGAAGACGTTTGTGACGCTCGCGGAGTATAAACATTTCGGGAAAGCAGCGAATGCACTGCACATGACGCAGCCTAATGTGAGTTTGCATTTGAAGCAGTTAGAACAACAAACACGCATTAAGTTGATAGAGAGAAGCCCATTTCAACTGACTCAAGCAGGCGAGCGGTTATTAGAAACAAGCCAAAGAACGTTACTCGAACTTCAGATTTGTCAGGCTGATCTTAATGCGATTAACGACCTTAAAATAGGGACATTAACCATTGCCGTGAGTGACATCATTTCTCGATTCTTGCTGATTCGTCCTTTCCAGAAGTTCAAAGCGCAATATCCGGGTATCGACTTAACTTTGCTGAACACCACATCATCTCAGGCATCGAGTTTAGTTAAGAACGCTCAGGCAGATCTTGGGTTCGTGATTGCGAAAGAACAGCAAAATGAGTCGCTTTATTTTACTAAACTGCAAGAGCTTTCATGGTGTGCACTTGGCGATGGTTTGGATATCCACGACTTTGATCGTTCGTCAGAAAATGATCTAAAAGATGACGGTGTAGAACCCGAACTCACTTTGATTCTACTGGGTCATGATACGAGAACACGTGACTTCATCGATGAAGGTTTACCAAGTTTGAATCTACCGAACCACAGGGTTATGGAAGTAGGGAGCGTGGACGCTCAAATCGACTGGGCAGAAGCGGGATTTGGTGTGGCAATCATTCCTGAGTTTGCGATTTCCACCAAGCAGCACCTCAAATCGAAAGTGACACCATTGACCAACTTCTCTAGCACCAGCCTTGGTTATATTGTTCGACAAAACCAAGTCTTGTCTAAAGCGACCAAGCAACTGTTAGGCTGGGTGAATGATGAGATTACCCTGTTGCAAAACCAATAATTCCATCTTTCAGTTAGATCTATCTAAGCCCACCGCGTGTGGGCTTTTTTGTGTCGGTAAAGCCCCGTTCTTGCTCAGAGCAATAGGCTATAGAAATAACTTAAAGCTCTCACCATCCATTCCTTCTGTAAATCAGAGGCTCAAAATTCATCGTTGACAAAGTTTGATTATCAAACTAAATTTCAAGTAATTACTTTGATTGTCAAATTACTTGTTAGTCAAAGTTATCTTATTAAGAAAGATCGTCTAGCTACTCACACAATCTAAGGACGCCATTTTGAGTTTTCCAACACGTCATCAACACAACTTCTCTGCACACAATCAACAAGGTGAAAAACGCACTTTCTACGTTCTCTTGTTAACTGTCGTCACCATGGTTGTCGAGATTATTGCAGGTACTATTTACGGTTCTATGGCGCTACTTGCTGATGGTTGGCACATGGGAACACATGCAGCAGCGTTCGGTATCACCTTGTTCGCCTACCGTTATGCGAAGAAGCATGCTGACAGTGAACGTTTCTCTTTCGGTACGGGCAAAGTCAGCGTATTAGGCGGGTACACCAGCGCGATTGCATTGGGTGTTGTGGCGTTGTTGATGCTGGTGGAGTCAGTACATCGGTTGCTCAACCCACAGGCTATTCAGTTTAATGAAGCGATTATTGTTGCGTGTATTGGTTTGACAGTGAATGTCGTGAGTATGTTTTTGCTAGGGGATCATCATCATGACCACGGACATGAACACTCTCATTCTGAACATAAGGGACACATCCACAATCATCAACATGATGGGCATCAAGAACACACCGAGCACAAAGGGCACCATCACGATCACAACTTGCGTGCGGCCTACATGCATGTATTGGCCGATACATTGACTTCTCTGTTGGCGATTGTTGCTCTGTTGTTTGGTAAGTTCTACGGTTGGAATTGGTTAGATGCCGCGATGGGTATGGTTGGTGCGGTTGTGATTGCCAAATGGACAATGAACCTCATGAAACAGACAAGTCCAATCTTACTCGATCAGAATATTGACGATGAGTACCGTAACGGTATAACTGAAGCTTTAGCGCCTTATGCCGCCGTAACCGACTTACACATGTGGAAGGTGAGCGGGTATCACTACTCAGCGGCGATTACTCTTGAATCAAACAGCGACAAAAGCGTCTCTGAATATAAACAAATGCTCGCCAAGTTTGATAAGATTAATCATCTTACTCTTGAAGTGCACTCAAACGGCCATGCAAAATATAGAACAGCTTAATCAAATACTGACTGAGTTCTACGATAAAATGTCTTCGTGGGAGCAATCTGTTGTCAAAGAAACGGGTTACTCCCTAGCGCAAGTGCATACCATCGAAGTGCTTGGTATGCATGGTGCGTTAAGAATGAAAGAGCTGGCAGAAAAGCTGGGCATTACTACTGGCACACTAACTGTTCAAATTGAGAAACTGGTTAAGGCAGAACTGATCGAGCGCCATGAGCACCCAACGGATCGTCGTGCGATTGTGGTGGCCTTGACCGATGAAGGTCAGAAGATCCACGTTCATCATAACCAACTTCACTTGAACCTTGTTAATGAGTTAACGCAAGGCATAGAAGAACAAGACAAAGCGGTGCTATTGAAGTGCTTAACCCAAATGGTGAAAGCTTTTTAATGAATTGCAGGTTATAAGCTCGTATTTAAGGGCTTGCGAATTTGTGTGTCACAAGATGAATTTACTAAGCCGACAGTTGATGTCGGCTTTTTGCTATTTGGTGAACGGGTATGGTGATCATTGACTTGCGACTTGCTCTTTAAAATTAAGTACTTATCAATTAGAAGCAATATAAACAAAAGGGGCGGTGAGAAAATAACCCAATCCCTTTATTTAAAGGGTGTCAGGGCAGTTTTTATCGTTTGTATCAAACATGAGAAACCTTTGTATCCCAATTTTATAATCTTGCTAATGTACATCGTATTAATTTGTGTTATTGATAATTTTAACTTTAGTGAGCCCTCCCATTGGCAATTTTTATAAATGTGAAATGGTGAGATTTAGAGGAGCTATTCTCCCTGTAAAGCGCGCATTATTGGTAAATACGATAAAAATAACGAAATAGCATGGGCGAGATAACATAGTTAGTTGCCCTGCCTTAGATACCTAAATTTAGTAAAGACGAGTCACATCTATGGATATAAAGAAAAAGCTCTATTCATTGGGAATGTTTTCCATTTTCGGCATGGTTTCATTGCTGTTCACCACCTCACATTTTGCAGACACTAGCGCTAAAATGAGCGAAGCCAAGTTAGTGACCAAAGAACTAGAGGTTCGCTTGTTAAACCTGCGACGCAATGAGAAGGATTTCTTATTACGTAGTGACATGAAATACCTTGATAAATTTGACCAAAACTACAACAAATTCTTAGTGTCTGAAACTCAGCTCGCCACCATTCTTAGTGACTTGGATTTGGTCAACAGCACGCATTTACGTGAAGACATCGAAACCTACCACACAAGCTTCGTGAATCTAGTAAGAGCCACGGAAGTGTATGGTTTAGCAAGAGATAAGGGCCTACTTGGTCAATTCCACGAGATTTTAGATACCATCAGTACGCAAGTCACTGGCGACCAAAAAGTTGAGTTGTATCTGTTTAACGATCTGATCGAAAAGGGTGAGTTTGATCCGAGTGTTCTTTCTCTTACTTCAAGCGCAATGGCTGCGAACTCTGGCGCTTTAATAGAAGCGGCAAAGCAAGTTGTCGAACAGAAACAGGTTATCGGTTTAAAACACAACGTTGGCTTATTGGGTGAAACACGCTCTGGCTCTCATGCAATTGAAACTCAGTTCAAAGAGTTCTCTGCGGTGCTTGAGCAAGAAACCCAACAGCTGATGGACCGACTTTCTTTAATCAACAACATCTTATGCTTTGCAGTATTGGCATCGATCATCTTGTTTAGCTGGTTAATTGTCCGTTCTATCGTCGGTAAGATTGAGTCGCTACTTTCTGTGATTCGCAATATTGTTGACTCAAACGATGTGTCTATCCGCTCAACTGAAAATGGCAAAGATGAACTGGGTACACTAGGCGAGTACTTCAACCAACTGTTGGATCAGCTTGAAGGTTTGATTGCGGCATCTCAGTCAAAATCTCTGCAGCTAACTCAAAGCACATCGAACATGCATGATGAGCTAGAGTCGGTAATCAAGCAGTTTGAGGTTCAAGCAAACCACACCTCGACTATGACCACATCCGTACAAGAGATGGTGCTAACGATTGGTGAGATCTCGGAAAGCACATCGGTTGCAGCTGAAGGGGTTCATCAAGCGAAAGTGAATGCCGATAAAGGCCGTGAAGTGGTTGTCGACACCATCAACAACATTACTCAGTTGTCTGAACGTCTATCAAGCAGCCAAGACTCAATCAGCTCACTGAACCATCATGTTGATCAAATCGGCGATGCAGTAAACATCATCCAAGGTATTGCAGAACAAACCAACCTGCTGGCATTGAACGCAGCGATCGAAGCAGCGCGTGCGGGTGAGCAAGGCCGAGGCTTTGCCGTTGTAGCAGACGAAGTACGTGCATTGGCGAGCAGAACGCATCAATCAACTACTGAAATCACCAGTGTTGTTACTGCGATCCAAAGCCAAATGAACGCTTCAATGACCGAGATTGGCGAGTGTAACCAACAAGGCCAATTAACTCTGAAAGATTCTGAAGAGCTAGATGCCAGCCTACAGCTGATCCTAAGTGACATGGAGAGCATTCAAGGTAACTCTGAACGTATCGCATCAGCGATTGAAGAGCAGGGTGCCGTAATGGCGCAAGTAAGTGATTCGATTACCGAGCTGAACACCATCTCGAACGACAACAACGCCTCAGCTCAACACTGTTTGATTGAAGTCGATAAAGTTGCAGAGCAAGCGAATGATATGGACCAAGCCGTAGCGCAGTTCAAGACGTCGTAAGTTCCAAAGGACAAACTAATACCAAAGGCGCGGATCATCTGCGCCTTAATTATATGGTCCGCCTCACTCTCAAGCCCTTAAGCTTAGAGTAGGCTCTCAGAATGAGG